>NZ_CM149653.1:4800000-7047500 GCF_056173025.1 Streptomyces sp. 63XJN7_1_ISO-PGPR-S23-121
GGAGCGCACCCATGACCACGTCCACCGTCACCGCACAGACACCCGCCGGGGCGTCCGCACCGGCCGCGCCGGACCCCGCCCGGGCCGGGCGCCGGCGCAAGCTCTCCCAGTGGGGGTTCGTCGCCCCCGCCGTCGTCTTCATGCTGCTGTTCTTCGGCTACCCGCTCGTCCGCAACGTCGTGATGAGCTTCCAGCACTACACGCCGAAGACGTTCTTCACCGGTGAGGCGCCCTTCAACGGCACCGACAACTGGTCCACCGTCTTCCACGACGCCCTCTTCGGCAAGGCGCTGTGGCACACGCTCGTGTTCACCGCGGGCTCGCTGCTCGGCCAGTTCTGCATCGGTCTGGCGCTCGCGGTGTTCTTCAGCCGGCGCTTCCCGCTGAACGGCGTGCTGCGCTCGCTGATCCTGCTGCCCTGGCTGGTTCCCATGGTGGTGTCCGGCATCGTCTGGCGGCGCATCCTCGACCAGGACACGGGCGTGCTCAACTCGTTCCTGGACACCCTCGGCCTCGGCGGCCACACACCGTGGCTGACCAGTCCGGACATGGCGCTGCTGTCCGTCATCCTGGTCAACATCTGGATCGGCATCCCGTTCAACATGGTCATCCTGTACGGCGGTCTCCAGGAGATCCCGAAGGAGCTGCACGAGGCGGCCTCCCTGGACGGTGCCTCCGCCTGGCGGACCTTCCGCTCCGTGACGCTGCCCATGCTCAGGCCCGTCATCACCGTCGTGCTCGTGCTCGGCTTCATGTCGACGGTCAAGATCCTCGACCTGATCCTCGCCCTGACCGACGGCGGCCCCGCCGACTCCACCCAGACCCTGGGCACGCTCACGTACCAGAACTCGTTCGTCCAGCTCGACTTCGGCGCGGGTGCGGTCGTCGGCAACGTACTGATCCTGATCTCCGCCGTGTTCGCGGTGTTCTACCTGCGGGCCAACCGCTCCGAAGGGAAGTGACCGACGATGGCTCCTCAGACTCCCCCCGGGTCCCGGCGCCGCTGGGGCTCCACCGTCGCCGGTGTGCTCGTCCTGTGCGTGATGCTGTTCCCGCTGTACTGGATGCTCAACACCGCGCTCCAGCCCGAGTCGGGGCTGCTCGAGGTCGACCCGGTGCCGGGCGGCGTGGACCTGTCCGGCTTCTCCAAGGCGCTCAGTGACCAGGGCGGCCATCTGCTGACCTCGCTGGCCGTCTCGCTCGGCGCGGTCGTGATCTGCCTGGCGATCTCGGCGCCCGCGGCGTACGGGCTGGCGCGGTTCGGGCTGCGCGGCTCGCGCACCATCGTGTTCGGGACGCTGATCACCCAGATGGTGCCGGGCATCGTCATCGCCAACGCGCTCTACAACTCCTACGTCGACCTGGGCCTGGTCAACTCCTACTTCGGCCTGATGCTGGCGGACGCCTCGCTCGGCATCCCGTTCTCCATCGTCCTGATGCGGTCCTTCATGGTGTCGATCCCCGGCGAGGTGATCGAGGCCGCGCAGATGGACGGAGCCGGACCGGTCCGGACGTTCCTGCGGGTGGTCCTGCCGATGAGCCGCAACTCCCTCATCACCTCGGGCCTGTTCGCCTTCCTGTTCTCGTGGAGCGACTTCATGTTCGCGCTCACCCTGAACACCACCGACGAGGTCAAGCCGGTCACGCTGGGCATCTACCAGTACATCGGCGCGCACGTCGGCGACTGGGGCTCGGTGATGGCCGCCTCCGTGCTGTCCGCCGTCCCCGCGGCGATCCTGCTCGTCCTCGCCCAGAAGTACATCGCCGCCGGCATCACAGGCGGTTCCGTCAAGTGACCACCGCACCTGGAGATGGGCTCTTCCGCATGAGTGACTTCCCCGGCTTCCCGCCCGGCTTCGTCTTCGGCGCCGCGACCGCCTCGTACCAGATCGAGGGCGCGGCCCGGGAGGACGGCCGCGGGCCGTCGATCTGGGACACCTACAGCCACACCCCCGGTCTGACGGCCAACGGCGACACCGGTGACGTGGCCTGCGACCACTACCACCGCTACCGGGAGGACGTGGCGCTGCTGCGCGACCTGGGCGTGGACTCGTACCGCTTCTCGATCGCCTGGCCGCGCATCGTGCCGGACGGGTCGGGCGCGGTGAACGGCAAGGGGCTGGACTTCTACTCCCGCCTCGTCGACGAGCTGCTGGAGGCCGGCATCGAGCCGGCCGCCACCCTCTACCACTGGGACCTGCCGCAGGCGCTGGAGGACCGCGGCGGCTGGCGGGTGCGGGAGACGGCGGAGCGGTTCGCCGAGTACACGGCCGTGGTCGCCGAGCACCTGGGCGACCGCGTGCCGCGCTGGATCACGCTGAACGAGCCGTGGTGCAGCTCCTTCCTCGGCTACTCCATCGGCCGCCACGCCCCCGGCGCCAAGGAGGGCCGCGGCGCCCTGGCCGCCGTCCACCACCTGCTGGTCGGCCACGGTCTGGCGGTCCAGGCACTGCGGGCGGCCGGGGTGCGGGAGGCCGGCATCACGCTCAACCTGGACCGCAACCTGCCGGCCACCGACTCCCCCGCCGACCTGGCGGCCGTGGTCCGCGCCGACACCCAGCACAACCTGGTGTGGACCGAGCCGCTCCTGGCGGGCCGGTACCCGGCGACGGAGGAGGAGACCTTCGGCGAGCTGATCACCGGCGAGGACTTCCGGCGGGACGGCGACCTGGAGCTGATCTCCCAGCCGCTGGACTTCCTCGGCATCAACTACTACCGGCCGATCGTGGTCGCCGACGCCCCGTACCGCGAGGCGGACCCGGCGCTCAGGGTGGCGACGGACAACCGCTACGAGGAGGTGCGGCTGCCCGGCGTGCGGCACACGGCGATGGGCTGGCCGGTCGTCCCCGGCAGCTTCACCGACCTGCTCGTGCGGCTGAAGAAGCAGTACGGTGACGCGCTGCCGCCGGTCCACATCACGGAGAACGGCTCGGCGGAGGACGACACGGTCGCCGCGGACGGCGCGGTGCACGACACGGACCGGGTCGCCTACCTGCGCGACCACCTCACGGCCCTGCGGGCGGCAATGGACGCGGGTGTGGACGTGCGGGGCTACTACGTGTGGTCGCTGCTGGACAACTTCGAGTGGGCGTTCGGCTACGACAAGCGCTTCGGCATCGTGCGGGTCGACTACGGCACGCAGGAGCGCACGCCGAAGGACAGCTACCGCTGGTACCGGGAGCTGATCGCCGCGCACCGCGGGTGAGACACCGCGGGGAGGGGGCCGCCGGGCAGCCGGGCGGCCCCCTCCCCGTTTCAGCCCGCGCCGCGTTCCGCGTGCCCTGCCGGGTCCGCGAGCACCTCGCGGACGATCGCTCCGGCCGCGCCCCGGGCCGCGTCGCCGAGGGACGAGGCGGCCCGCAGCCGCTTTCCGTCCTCGGTCCACAGCCCGGAGACCACCCGCAGGGCGAGTTCGCGGTCGACGGCGGGCGCCAGCCAGTCCATCAGCTCCCGGTAGACACCGCCGAGCATCACCGCTTCGGGATCGAAGAGGTTCACCGCACCCGACACCACGACGCCCAGCTGCCGTCCCGCCCGTTCGATGGCCGCCAGCGCGGACGGTTCGCCCCGCCGCGCCCGGCGTTCGAGTTCGGCGACGCCCCGCACGCCGGTGCCCGCGTCGATGCCCGCGGCCTTCAGCAGGGCGGCCTGACCGGCGTACTGCTCCAGGCAGCCGCGGGCCCCGCACCGGCACAGCGGACCGTCCGGGTCGACGACCATGTGCCCGATCTCCCCGGCGAAGCCGTGCGCGCCGCGCAGCAGCTCGCCCCGGAGGACCAGCGCGCCGCCGATGCCGATCTCGCCCGTCAGATAGACGAAGCTGCGCACTCCCGCGGTGCCCGCCCCGAACCACAGCTCGGCGAGCGCGGCGGCGTTGGCCTCGTTGTCGGAGCTGACCGGCAGCGGGCGGTGGGCGGGTCGCAGGGCCAGGAGCGCCTGCGCGAACAGGCCCTCGACGGCGACCCGCTGCCATCCGAGGTTGGGTGCCTGGCGGACGGTGCCGCCGGTCACCAGTCCGGGCAACGCGACGTGGACGCCGGCCGGTGCGAGGTCCTGCTCGGCCGCCGAGCCGATGGCGCGGGCCGCGAGCCGGGCCGCGCGCGCCAGCACCTCGGAGGGCTGGACCCCGCGGTTGTCGTGGTGCTCCACGAGGCGCACCCGGTCGGTGCCGGCGAGGTCGACCACGCACACGGTGACGTAGTCGATGTTGATCTCGACGCCCAGACCCGCCGGCCCCGACCGGGACACCTTCAGGACGGTGCCGGGCCGGCCCGCCTGGCCGCTGCTGGTCTTGCCCCACTCGGTGACGAAGCCGTACTCCAGCAACTGCTCCACCAGGGACGACACCGCGGCGCGGGTCAGCCCGACGTGCGTGGCGATCCCGGCCCGGGTCGCCTCCCCCGCGTCGTGCACGGCTCTCAGGACCAGACTGAGGTTGTGCCGTCTGACCGTGGCCTTGTCGGCCTTCGGCTCCAGGGGGGTCAGGTTGTTCATCATCGTGCGTCGAGCGTATGCGACGGCGAACCCGGCTCCCACCTGGGACGGAGCCGCGACGAACGGGCGGCGGGCGAGGACCCGGCCTTGCCGGTCGCCGGGGTCCGCGCCTAGCCTGCTGTTTTGTGCCGCAAATAAACAAAACCCGATCGCACAGCGCCGTGCCGGGTCCCCGAACCGATCTCACCCGTCTCCGAGCCGCCCTGACCGCCTTCTTCGCCCTCGACGGCTTCGTCTTCGCGGGCTGGGTCGTGCGCATCCCCGCCATCAAGGAGCAGACCGGCGCCTCCGCCGCCACGCTGGGACTGGCCCTGCTCGGTGTCTCGGCGGGCGCCGTGGTCACCATGACCCTCACGGGACGGCTGTGCCGCCGCTACGGCAGCCATCCCGTCACCGTCGCCTGCGCGGTCCTGCTCTGCCTGAGCGTGGCCCTTCCCCCGCTGACCCACTCCGCGCTCGCCCTCGGCGCCGTCCTGCTGGTGTTCGGCAGCGCGTACGGCGGGATCAACGTCGCCTTCAACAGTGCCGCCGTCGATCTGGTGGCCGTGCTGCGGCGCCCGATCATGCCGAGCTTCCACGCCGCGTTCAGCCTCGGCGGCATGGTCGGCGCCGGGCTCGGCGGGCTCGTCGCCGGGTCGCTGTCGCCGGTCCGGCATCTGCTCGGCCTCACCGTGATCGGCCTGCTGGTCACGGCGGTCGCGGGCCGCGCCCTGCTGCGCTGCGCACCCGCCGCGCCGCCGGACGCCGCCCGCCGGGACGACGGCACCCCGCGCCGGCTCGACGGCCGTACCCGGCGCCTGGTGTTCACCTTCGGCCTGATCGCGCTGTGCACGGCGTACGGGGAGGGGGCGATGGCCGACTGGGGCGCCCTGCACCTGGAGCAGGACCTCAACGTGTCGCCGGGCCTGGCGGCGGCCGGCTACTCCTGCTTCGCGCTCGCCATGACCGTGGGCCGGCTGACCGGCACGACGCTGCTGGAGCGCCTCGGGCAGACGCCGACGGTGGTGGCCGGCGGCACCGTCGCCGTGGCCGGCATGCTGCTCGGTTCGCTCGCCCCCTCCGTGTGGGCGGCGCTGTTCGGCTTCGCGGTCACCGGGCTCGGTCTCGCCAACCTCTTCCCCGTCGCGGTGGAACGGGCCGGCGCGCTGGGCGGCCCGAGCGGCGTCGCCACCGCGTCCACCCTGGGCTACGGCGGCATGCTCCTCGGGCCGCCCGCGATCGGCTTCATGGCCGACTGGATCTCGCTGCCGGCGGCGCTCACCAGCGTCGCGGCACTGGCGGCAGTGGCGGTGCTCATCACCCTCGCGACCCGCCGCGCGGCAGCCTCGCCCTGATGGGCATGGGCCCGGCGTCCCGCGCGCCGGGCGGTGACGGGCCTGCCCCGAGGCGTGTCCCGTCGTGCAGACTCTGCGCATGGAGACCGTCACGTTCGTCGAGACACTGGACCGCGAGGGCGGGCTGCTGGCCGCCGCCGCGGAGAAGGCGGGGACCGGCGCCGAGGTGCCGACCTGCCCCGGCTGGCGGGTGCGCGACCTGCTGCGGCACACCGGGATGGTGCACCGCTGGGCGGCCGCGTTCGTCGCCGAGGGCCACACCGCGTACCACCCCGACGGCGGCCTGCCCGACCTGGACGGCGACCGGCTCCTGGCCTGGTTCCGCGAGGGCCACCGGCAGCTCGTCGCCACCCTCGCCACCGCCCCGCCCGACGTGCGCTGCTGGCACTTCCTGCCCGCGCCGTCGCCGCTGGCCTTCTGGGCCCGGCGCCAGGCGCACGAGACGACCGTGCACCGGCTCGACGCCGAGTCGGCCCGGGACGGCGACCCGGCCGGCGGCGCTCCGGCCGACGTCGGCATGGACTTCGCCGTGGACGGCATCGAGGAGCTGCTGTGCGCGTTCCACGCCCGCCCCAGGAGCGCGGTGCGCACCGGGGAACCCCGCACCCTGCGGGTACGGGCGACGGACGCCCCCGGTGCCGTGTGGACCGTACGGCTGTCGGCCGAACCGCCCGTCGCGCACCGCACGGGCGCCGGCGCCGCCGACTGCGAACTGAGCGGTCCGGCCGCGGCGCTGTACGCGGCGCTGTGGAACCGCCGCCCGTTCCCGGAGGTGACCGGCGACCGGTCCCTGGCCGCGCTGTGGCGCGAGAGGTCGGGCGTCACCTGAACCGAGCCGGGCCGGGCGCGGGGGTCAGCCCAGCCAGCCCGGCCGCACCAGCCCCGACTCGTAGGCGAGGACGACGAGTTGGGCGCGGTCGCGGGCGCCCAGCTTCACCATGGTGCGGCTGACGTGGGTCTTGGCGGTGAGGGGGCTGACGACCAGGCGGCGGGCGATCTCCTCGTTGGACAGGCCGATGCCGACCAGGGCCATCACCTCCCGTTCCCGCTCGGTGAGGCGGGACAGCGCGCCGGCGGCGGCCGGTTCCTTGGAGCGCGCCGCGAACTCGGCGATCAGGCGCCGGGTCACCCCCGGCGAGAGCAGCGCGTCCCCGGCCACCACGGCCCTCACGGCGCGGAGGAGTTCGGCGGGCTCGGTGTCCTTGACCAGGAACCCGGAGGCACCCGAGCGGATGGCCTCGAAGACGTACTCGTCGAGCTCGAAGGTGGTGAGCATGACCACCTTCACCTCCCTCAGTGCCTCGTCGCCGGTGACCCGGCGGGTGGCGGCCAGGCCGTCGAGGGCGGGCATCCTGATGTCCATCAGGACGACGTCGGGGCGCAGTTCGCTGATCGCGCGCACCGCCTCCTCGCCGTCGGCGGCCTCACCGGCCACCTCGATGTCCGGCTGCGCGTCCAGCAGGGCCCGGAAGCCCGCCCGGACCAGTGACTGGTCGTCGGCCAGCAGTACCCGGATCACCGGTCCTCCTCCTCGGCGTGCCGCACGGTGAGCGGAAGGGACGCGAGCACCCGGAAGCCGCCTCCGGGGCGCGGGCCCGCCTCGACGGTGCCACCGAGCGCCGCCGCCCGCTCCCGCATGCCGGCCAGTCCGTTGCCGCTGCCGCCCGCCGGGGCGCCGGTCGCGGGTCCGTCGTCGTCGATACGCAGCCGCAGGGTGCCGCCGACCCGGGCGAGGTGGACGCGGGCGCGGCGCGAACCCGAGTGCCGTACCACGTTGGTGAGGGCCTCCTGGACGATCCGGAACGCCGCGAGGCCGGTGCCGGGCGGCAGCCGCGGCGGCTCCCCCTCGACCTCCACGGTGAGTCCGGCGCTCGCCGCCTGCTCCACCAGCTCGGGCAGCCGGTCCAGGCCGGGGGCCGGGGCGCGGGGCGCGTCTCCGGGGGCGCGGAGGGTGTCGAGGACCTGCCGGACCTCGCCGAGCGCCTCCTTGCTCTTGCCCTTGATGGTGGTGAGCGCGGTGCGGGCCTGTTCCGGGTCGCTGTCCAGGAGGGCGAGACCGACGCCCGCCTGCACGTTGATGACGGAGATGCTGTGGGCGAGGACGTCGTGCAGTTCACGGGCGATCCGCAGCCGTTCCCGGTCCGCGCGCCGCCTGGCTGCCTGCTCGCGTTCGGCCCGCTCCCGCGCCCACTGCTCGCGCCGGGTGCGGGCCAGCTCCGACAGGGCGACGACCGCCACCACCCAGGCGGCGATCACCAGCTCCTGCCCCCAGGAGGCGGCCCGGTCCCCCGACGGCGGCAGCCACCGGTAGAGCCAGTGGGCCAGCAGGGCGTGCCCGGCCCACAGCGCGGCCATCGCCGCCCACGCGGCTCCGCGGTGCCCGGCGACGACGGCACTGAAGCAGGCCACCGCGACGGCAAGGAACACCGGCCCGTACGGATATCCGGCCCCCAGGTACACCAGGGTGGTGGCGGCCGTGCCGGACACGACGGCCACCGGGTACCGCTGCCGGGCCAGCAGGGCGACGCCGGTCACGAGCAGCAGGACGCGGGCGAAGAGGTCGAGCGGGGCCCGTTCCCCCGTCTGGGCGTGGGCGGCGAAGTTCGATCCGAGCAGCACGAACGCCGTGATCAGCGCCGTGGAGAGCCAGGGCCACCGGGGACCGCGCTCGCCGTCGCCCCGTTGGTGCCGCCACGAGGGCGCGTACCGCCACCGCGGCGGTGGCCCGTCCCCGTGCTCGCGCTGTCCGTCCATGCCCGCCACGCTAGACGCCGCGCACGCCGGGCGGCGTCACCCGCGCGTGGTGATCGCGGGTACTCCCGGCGAAGTACGGCGGCGGCCGGTGACGCGGAGCGGCGGGGCGGCTCGGCACCCCGCCCGCGGCCACCGGAGCGGACGCTCCCGGCGCCTCCGGTGGCCGGGAGCGCGGTCAGGCTCCGGTCTCGTCGGCCGCGGGCGCCGCGGACCGCCGGTCCACGGCCGACAGGGCCCGCTGCGCGAGCGGGTGGCTGCGGACCAGCTCACCGAGCGACGTCGAACCCTGGGTGATGTCCCGGAACGCCTTCCAGGCGGGGCGGAAGCCGGTCAGCGCCGCGTGGAAGAAGCCCGGACGGCGCTCGAACATCGTCAGCATCCGCTTGCCGACGCTCATCTCGACGCCCAGCCCCGCCTTGACGGCGAACGCGTAGTTCAGGGCCTGCTTGCGCGCGTCCACGGCGTCGTACGCCTCCGCGATCCGCACCGCCCACTCCCCCGCGAGCCGTCCCGAGCGCAGCGCGAACGAGATGCCCTCGCGCGTCCACGGCTCCAGGAGCCCCGCCGCGTCCCCGCACACCAGCACCCGGCCCCGGGACAGCGGCGAGTCGTCGGCGCGGCAGCGCGTCAGGTGGCCGGAGGAGATGCTCGGTTCGAAGCCGGCGAGGCCGAGGCGCCCGATGAAGTCCTCCAGGTACCGCTTGGTCGCCGCGCCCTCGCCGCGGGCCGAGATCACACCGACGGTGAGCGTGTCGCCCTTGGGGAACACCCAGCCGTAACTGCCCGGCATGGGACCCCAGTCGATGAGGACCCGTCCCTTCCAGTCGTCGGCGACCGTCTCGGGCACCGGGATCTCGGACTCCAGGCCGAGGTCGACCTGGTCCAGCTTGACCCCGACGTGCGCGCCTATCCGGCTCGCGCTGCCGTCCGCGCCGACGACGGCCCGGGCCAGCACCGTCTCGCCGCCCTGGAGGACGACGGCGACGGTGCGCCGGTCGGGCACCGCCGACCCGTGCTGCTCGACCCGCGTCACCGTCGCCCCGGTGCGCAGCTCGGCGCCCGCCTTCTGGGCGTGCTCGACGAGTTGCTGGTCGAACTCCGGCCGGTTGACGAGGCCGAACAGCATCTGCTTGGAGCGGCGGGTCCGGGTGAAGCGGCCGTTGTGGGAGAACGTCACCGCGTGTACACGGTCCCGGAACGGCAGGTCGAAGCCGGGGGGCAGGGTGTCGCGCGAGGGTCCGATGATGCCGCCGCCGCACGTCTTGTAGCGGGGCAGCTCCGCCTTCTCCAGCAGCAGCACGCGCCGCCCCGCGACCGCCGCCGCGTAGGCGGCCGAGGCCCCTGCCGGTCCCGCGCCCACCACGACGACGTCCCAGACCTGACGCGTGTCGTCCGCCGAAGAGTTCTCGCTGCTCACGATGGTCTACTGCTCCGATCAAACCGCATGCCGCACCTGACCCCCGCATCCTACGGCGGGCATCGCCGCAGGCCACTGTGGGAGGATCGGCGACGGACGCCATCCGCACACCGGGAGGTGCCCGCACCCGCACGATCACCCGTACACAGCGGTACGGGCGCGGGCACTCGCCGCAGCGCCCGCTCACGTACTCGTCGGTACAACGTCGCACCCGCAAGGAGCGTGCCCATGTCGTCGAATCCGGTCGCCGAGACCGTGTCCTCGCTGATGCCCAGGGCGAAGGAGGAGCTGGCCGAGCTGGTGGCCTTCAAGTCGGTGGCGGACTTCGGCCAGTTCCCGCGCGTCGAGAGCGAGGGCGCCGCCGGCTGGATAGCCTCCGCGCTGCGCGCCGAGGGCTTCGAGGACGTGGCCCTGCTCGACACCCCGGACGGCACCCAGTCGGTGTACGGCTTCCTGCCGGGCCCCGAGGGCGCGAGGACGGTACTGCTCTACGCGCACTACGACGTGCAGCCGCCGCTGGACGAGGCGGGCTGGGACACACCGCCGTTCGAGCTGACCGAGCGCGACGGCCGCTGGTACGGACGCGGCAGCGCCGACTGCAAGGGCGGCGTGCTGATGCACCTGCTCGCCCTGCGCGCGCTGAAGGCGAACGGCGGCGTGCCGGTGCACGTCAAGGTCATCGTCGAGGGGTCCGAGGAGCAGGGCACGGGCGGTCTGGAGCGGTACGCCGAGGCGCACCCCGAGCTGCTGGCGGCGGACACCGTCGTCATCGGCGACGCCGGCAACTTCCGCGTCGGTCTGCCGACGGTCACCTCGACCCTGCGCGGCATGACGCTGGTCCGCGTGAAGGTCGACACACTCGAGGGCAACCTGCACTCCGGCCAGTTCGGCGGCGCGGCACCCGACGCGCTGGGCGCGCTGATCCGCGTCCTGGACTCGCTGCGCGCCGAGGACGGTTCGACGACCGTCGACGGCCTGACGTCGGACAACGGGTGGGAGGGGCTGCAGTACGACGAGGAGCAGTTCCGCCGGGACGCCAAGGTGCTGGACGGTGTGGAACTGATCGGCTCCGGCACGGTCGCCGACCGCATCTGGGCGCGCCCCGCCGTCACGGTGCTCGGCATCGACTGCCCGCCGGTGATCGGCGCGACCCCCTCGGTGCAGGCGAGCGCCCGGGCCCTGGTGAGCCTGCGGGTCCCGCCGGGCGTGGACGCCGCCGAGGCCACCAAGCTTCTCCGGGCCCACCTGGAGACGCGCACGCCGTGGGGCGCGCGGGTGGAGGTCGAACAGATCGGCCAGGGCCAGGCGTTCCGCGCCGACACCACCAGCCCGGCGTACCAGGCGATGGCGGACGCGATGGCGGTGGCGTACCCGGGCGAGGAGATGCAGTACGCCGGCCAGGGCGGCTCCATCCCGCTGTGCAACACCCTCGCCGCGCTCTATCCGCGGGCGGAGATCCTGCTGATCGGCCTGAGCGAGCCGGAGGCGCAGATCCACGCCGTGAACGAGAGCGTGTCCCCGGAGGAACTGGAGCGGCTGTCCGTGGCGGAGGCCCTGTTCCTGCGGAACTACGCGGCGAGCTGACGACTCCGCCCCTTCGCGCTCGTCCGGACGGGGGACGGCCCCCGTCACGGGACGCGGACCGTTCCCGCGGGCGGCCCGGAAGGGCACGGCGGACGGTGGTGCGGACGCGCGGTGCGGCCGGCCGGTGTCAGCCGACCGGCCTCCCCGCCTCCAGGTACAGCGCCCTGCCGCGTTCCCTGGCCCGCAGGGCCCAGCGCAGGCGCTCGTAGCGGACCGGGGGCAGCAGGGCGGCGGCCTCGGTCTCGCCGACGAAGCGCCAGTCGCGCAGTTCGTCGCCCGGCAGCAGCACCCGGCCCGCCTCCTCGGCGTCGAGCCGGCCGCCGTCGAAGAGCAGGCGCAGACCGCCGTAACCGGGGGGCGCGGGCGACTCCCAGTCGACGACCAGCAGGGCGGGCACCTCGTCGAGGTGGATGCCGGTCTCCTCGGCGACCTCGCGCATCCCGGCCCGGGCGGGCGCCTCGCCCGGTTCGACGACACCGCCGGGGAACTCCCAGCCGGGCTTGTAGGTGGGGTCGACGAGCAGCACCCGGTCCTGCTCGTCGAAGAGGAGGACGCCGGCGGCCAGCGTCTCGCCGGTGGGCTCCGGGGTCTGCACGATGTCGCAGGCGGGCACCTTCCCGGTGCCGACGGCCTCGGCGATGCGGGCGGCGGTCTCGTACGGGGTGAGGCCGCTGTTGTCGATGGGATGGGCGTCGGCCGTCAGCCAGGAGGCGAGGGCGGCCCGGTACGGCTCGATGCGGTCGTACGACCACTGGCGTACGGGTATCTCCCCGTCCGCCGCCTCCGACCCCTCGCGGCGCGCCATCCGTTCCCGCAGGATCGTTTCCGCCGGAGCCAGGAGGACGTGCCGGACCGCTGTCCGGCGGGCGGCGAGGCCGCCGAAGATCTCGTCACGGTACTCCTGGCGCAACAGGGTCATGGGGACCACCAGGGTCCCGCCGAGTTCGGCGAGCATCGCGGCCGCCGTGTCGATCACGAGGCGCCGCCAGATCGGCAGGTCCTGGACGTCTCCGACGTCGGCGAGGTGCTTGGGCGGCAGCAGGTGCCCGAGCGCCGCGCCGATGACCTCGGGGTCGAAGAGCGCACTGTTCGGGATCAGTTCGATCAGTTCCCGTGCGGTGGTGGACTTCCCCGCACCGAACGCGCCGTTGATCCAGACGACGGTCACAGGTCCCCCTCTTGTCTTGGCCCCCTGTGGCTTGCCCGCTTCACCCTGCCACGGAAACCAGATCCAGTTGAGGGCCTACGACGGCGGCGCCGGTGCCCCCCGGACGAAGGGCACCGGCGCCGCGAGGGCCGCGAACGGCGTGTCAGGCGCCCCGCGCCTGACCGTCCTGGTCCAGGGACAGTCCCTCGGGGGCGACGGTCCGTTCCACGGTGCCGAGCGTGTCGTCCACGTCGAGGTGGTGGAGCGGGATGTCGTCAGGGGCGGCGTGGGACGGGCTGACGGCGGCGACGACGAAGCCGGTGGCCAGGGAGGCGATGGCGAGCATGCTGCGCTTCTTCATGCCTGCTTCAACTGCATGACCGGTCCTTGGTCACGGCCGGGCGTCCGTCCGGTTCACGAGCCGGCCCGTGACCCGGTTCGCGAGCCGGGCCCGTGAACCGGCCGCGAACCGGTTCACGAGTGACGTCGAATCACCATCACCCACCCTCTTCCAACAAAGCCCGACACGTCCTAACGTAAACGCGCAGTGATGACGTGCACATGGCGCCACGGACCGTGTCCCTCCGCGCCCGTGCCACGTTTCACCCGTCGTTCCACCTGCCGCGGATTCGGAGGAACGTAATGAGACGTCACCTTTCCCCCCACCCCACCCGCAGAGCCCTGGCCGGGGCGCTCGTCACCGGACTGCTGTGCGCGGCGGGACTCGCCACCCCCGCGGCCGCCGCCCCGCCGGCCGCCCGGGAGCAGTCGGCGGCCGCCCCGGACGACGGACTCGCCCTCACCCCGCCCATGGGCTTCAACAACTGGAACTCCACGCACTGCCGCGCGGAGTTCGACGAGGCGATGGTCAAGGGCATCGCGGACATCTTCGTCGAGAAGGGCCTCAAGGACGCCGGGTACGAGTACGTCAACCTCGACGACTGCTGGGCGCTCCCGCAGCGGGGCGCCGACGGCAAGCTCGTGCCCGACCCGGCGCGCTTCCCGAACGGCATCGACGCGGTCGCCGACTACGTGCACGCCAAGGGCCTCAAGCTCGGCATCTACACCAGCGCGGGCACGAAGACGTGCGACAGCACCGGCATGCCCGGCGCCCTGGGCCACGAGTACAGCGACGCACGGCAGTTCGCCGACTGGGGCGTGGACTACCTCAAGTACGACAACTGCAACAACCAGGGCCTGGACGCCGTGCAGCGGTACACGACCATGCGCGACGCCCTGCGGGCCACCGGCCGGCCCATCGTGTACAGCATCTGCGAATGGGGCGAGAACAAGCCCTGGGAGTGGGCGGGCGACCTCGGGCACCTGTGGCGCACCACCGGCGACATCAGCGACAACTGGGGCTCGATGCTGTCGATCCTCAAGAAGAACCTCCCGCTCGCCCCGTACGCCCGCCCGGGCAACTGGAACGACCCGGACATGCTGGAGGTCGGCAACGGAGGCATGACCGGCACCGAGTACCGCACCCACTTCTCGATGTGGTCGGTCATGGCCGCCCCGCTCCTCATCGGCACCGACCTGCGCAAGGCGTCCGACGAGACCCTCGAGATCCTCGGCAACCGCGAGGTCATCGCGGTCGACCAGGACCCGCTGGGCAAGCAGGGCACCGTGATCTCCTCCGAGGGCGGCCGCTGGGTGGTCGCCAAGGAGATGCGGGACGGCAGCCGCGCGGTGGCGCTCTTCAACGAGTCCGACAGCCCGCAGCGGATCACCACCGACGCCGAGGCCGTGGGACTCCCGGACGCTCCCGCCTACACTCTGCGGGACCTGTGGCAGCACCGCGACTACCACACCGCGGGCACCCTGTCGGCCACCGTCCCCGCGCACGGCACGGTCCTCCTTCGGGTCCGGACCGACCGCGGCTGGGCCCAGCATCCGCCCGCCGTCGCACTCGGCCTGGAGGGCGGCACGCTGGTGGAGGCGGGCACCCCGGCCCCGCTGACCACGACGGCCACCGACCTCGGCCGCACCCCGGCGCGGCAGGTGTCCGTGACCGTCCGCGGCCCGGAGGGCTGGCGGGTGCGGGCCACCTCACCGACCGGCACCGCCGTCCTCCCGGCGGGCCGCTCGCTGCGCACCACGTGGTCCCTCACCGCGCCCGCGGGCACTCCCCCGGGGCCGTACGACCTCACCGTGGAGGTGACCCACCGCTCACCGGACGGCGCACGCGTGGGGACGACCCTGCCGGTGACGGCGTCCGTGGTGGTGCCGCCGCCCGCCGGGACGTCCGGGCTCGGCGACCTGCCGTGGCTGTCGGCCACCAACGGCTGGGGCCCGGTCGAGCGCAACACCAGCAACGGGGAGAGCGCCGCGGGCGACGGCAACCCGATCACCATCGGCGGCGTGGTGTACGAGGCCGGTCTCGGGGTGCACGCGGCGAGCAGCGTCGCGTACTACACGGGCAGGGCCTGCGAGAAGGTCACCGCCGAGGTCGGCGTCGACGACGAGAAGGGCGCCAAGGGAACCGTCGCCTTCCAGATCTGGGCGGACGGCACCGAGGTGGCGTCGACCGGGGTCCTCACCAACGCGATGCCGGCCCAGCCGATCAGCGCGGACGTGACCGGCGCCGAGGTGGTCCGGCTCGTCGTCACCAACGGCGGCGACAACACCGACTCGGACCACGCCGACTGGGCGCGGGCCCGGCTGACCTGCTGAGCCGCGTCCGCCCCGGTCAGACCCCCGCCGTGGTCACGCCCGCCGTCCTGGTGAGCGCGGCCGCGGCGGCCCCGACCAGTCCCGCGTCCGTGCCCATGCGGGCGGGCACGACCGTCAGGCGCTGCACGAAGGACAGCGTCGCGTAGTCGGCCATGGCCTTGCGCAGCGGGCCGAAGAGCACCTCCCCGGCCTTGCCCACTCCCCCGCCGACCACGGCGATGTCGATCTCGACGAGGGTCGCGGTGGCGGCGATCCCGGCGGCCAGCGCCTGCGCCGCCCGCTCGAAGGAGGCCAGGGCCACCGGGTCGCCCAGGCGGGCGGCGGCCGCCACCGCGGCGGCCGACGTGTCGCCGTCCGGGCCGGGACGCCAGCCGTCGGCCAGCGCGCGCCGCGCGATGTTGGGGCCGCTGGCCACCCGCTCCACACAGCCGCGCGAGCCGCACGGGCACGGGTCGCCGTCCAGATCCACGCTGATGTGCCCGATGTGCCCGGCGTTGCCGGTCGGGCCGGGATGCAGCGCGCCGTTGAGGACCAGACCGCCGCCGACGCCCGTCGAGACGACCATGCACAGCGCGTTGTCGTGCCCGCGGGCCGCACCCTGCCAGTGTTCGGCCGCCGTGATCGCCACTCCGTCGCCGATCAGCTCGACGGGCAGGCCACCGGTGGCGGCGCCGACCCGCCGGACGAGGGGGAAGCCGCGCCAGCCGGGCACGTTGACCGGGCTGACCGTGCCGGCGGAGGCGTCCACGGGTCCGGCGCTGCCGATGCCGACGGCCGTGACCCCTCCCCACAGCGGCGACGCGGTCAGCTCGGCGAGGACCGCGTCCACGGCACCCATCACGGTCTCGCCGTCCTCCCGGGCGGGCGTCGCACGCTGCGCGCGGGCCTGGATCCTGCCGTGGCCGTCCACCAGCGCCCCGGCGATCTTGGTGCCGCCGATGTCCAGCGCTGCCACGAGGTCGGTGTGCATCAGAGTCGGATCTCCCCGTCAACCGTAAGAAAGTGGGAACACGAGCGGGAGCAGCGGACGGCCGCGCGGTGGGGTCGCGGACCGAAGAGTGCGATGGACAGTGTCCCCCGCATCTGACAACGTTGTCCAGGCTCTATGCTCGACGCCACATCCTCATACAAGCGCATCGGCACCGCATCCCCGTGGACGACAGGAGCCGACGCAATCCCGTGGACGACAGGACAGGACACCGCACCGTGCCCGACACGCCCCGCCGCGCCGACCGGCTTCCCGGGAACCGCTACGGCAACCGCCCCACCATGAAGGACGTCGCCGCTCGCGCCGGCGTCGGGCTGAAGACCGTCTCCCGGGTGGTCAACGGCGAACCGGGCGTCACCCCGGAGACCGAACGGCGCGTCCAGGAGGCCATCGACGCGCTCGGCTTCCGCCGCAACGACAGCGCACGGGTGCTCCGCAAGGGCCGTACCGCGAGCATCGGACTGGTGCTGGAGGACCTCGCGGACCCCTTCTACGGGCCGCTGAGCCGCGCGGTGGAGGAGGTGGCCCGCGCCCACGGGGCCCTGCTGATCAACGGCTCCAGCGCCGAGGACCCGGACCGTGAGCAGGAGCTGGTGCTGGCGCTTTGCGCTCGGCGCGTGGACGGGCTGCTGGTGATCCCGGCCGGGGACGACCACCGGTATCTGGAGCCCGAGCTCAAGGCCGGTGTCGCCACGGTGTTCGTCGACCGCCCGGCGGGGCAGATCGACGCGGACGTGGTGGTGTCCGACAACTTCGGCGGCGCCCGTGACGGCGTGGCCCACCTGATCGCGCACGGTCACCGCAGGATCGGCTTCATCGGCGACATGCCCCGCATCCACACCGCCGCCGAGCGGCTGCGCGGGTACCGGACCGCCATGGAGGACGCCGGCATACCGGTGAAGGACTCCTGGATGTCGCTGGGCGTCACCGACCCCGAGCGGGTGCGCCGGGCCGCCGAGGAGATGCTCGCCGACCCGCACCCGGTGACCGCGGTGTTCACGGGCAACAACCGGGTGACGGTCACCGTGATCCGCGTCCTCGCCGAGCACACCCGCCGCGTCGCCCTGGTCGGCTTCGACGACATCGAGCTCGCCGACCTGCTGCGGCCGGGCGTCACGGTGGTCGCCCAGGACGCGGCGGCCCTCGGCCGTACGGCGGCCGAGCGGCTGTTCGGGCAGCTGGACGGCACCCTGCTCGCCCCCGAGCGCATCGAACTGCCGACCCGGCTGGTCACCCGCGGCTCGGGCGAACTGCCGCCGGCGGACTGAGCGACCCGTGGACGACGCGGAGGACGCCGGGGCCGGCCGCGCGGGTGCCGGGGAGGACCGGACGCTGGCGGCGCTCGGTCTGGCCGGGGCGCGGCGGGAGCATCCGCTGCTGTACCCGGGGGCGTGGCCGCGGGAGTCCGGCCTGCTCGACGGTGACCGGCTGCTGCCGCTGGACCGGCCGGTGCACGGGGACCGCGTCCCGCTGCTGGCGATCGGCTCGAACGCCAGCCCGGACCAACTGCGGCTCAAGTTGGCCGAGTTCGGCATCGGGACGCCGATCCCGATGGTCCGGGCCCGGGTCACCGGGATCGACATCGGCGTCTCGGCCCACGTGAGCCGCATGGGCTACGTGTCCGCGTCGCCGGTGCGCGCGCCGGACGCCGTACGGGAGCTGTTCGTGCTCTGGCTCGACGCCGAGCAGCTCGCCGCGATCGACGCGAGCGAGGGCGTGCCCATGGCGGCCGGGAACTTCGACCGCGCCTGGCTGCCGGCACCCGACGTGCGTGTCGAGCCGGCCGCCGGCACGGTGCTGCGCGGCGTCTGGGCCTATGTCAACCGGCACGGGGTCCTGCGGGACGGCACCGGGGCGCCCCGCCGGCACCCCGGCGAGCAGCGTCCCCTGCTCACGGAGCTGCTGCACGGGTCGGCCCGGCTGCGGGAGCTGTTCGGGGCGACGCCCGAGGAGTTCAGCGCGCGGGCGCGGTCCGACCGGCGGCTGTGCGAACGGGGGACGCGGCTGTTCGCCGAGGAGCGGCGGGTGACGGCGTCCGGCCTGGAGCCCTACGTGGACCCCGGCCGGACCGGCGGGCCGCCTCCCCCGACCGGGCCGCCGCCTACTGCGCCGATGCCGTGAGGTCGCCGCGCCGGGGCGACGAGAAACCCTCCAGGTCGGCACGGGTCAGGCCGGTCAGCCGGGCGACCTCGCCCGTGTCCAGGGCGCCGCAGTCCAGGCCGCGCAGCAGGTAGCCGCTGAGGGCCTTGGCGGTGGCGGGCTCGTCCATGACGTCGCCGCCCGCCTGGTTGGCGTAGCGGGCGAGGCGGGCGGCGGCCTGTTCGAAGCCCTCGCGGTAGAAGGCGAAGACCGCCGCGTACCGGGTGGGGATGTGACCGGGGTGCATGTCCCAGCCCTGGTAGTAGGCGCGGGCCAGGGCACGGCGGGTCAGCCCGAAGTGCAGGCGCCAGGCGTCGTGGACCTTCTCCGTGGAACCGACCGGCAGGACGTTGGTGGAGCCGTCCGAGACCCGCACGCCGGTGCCGGCGGCGGCGACCTGCATGACGGCCTTGGCGTGGTCGGCGGCCGGGTGGTCGCTGGCCTGGTAGGCGGCGGAGACGCCGAGGCAGGCGCTGTAGTCGAAGGTGCCGTAGTGCAGTCCGGTGGCGCGGCCGTCGGCGGCCTGGATCATCCGGGCGACGGCGGCGGTGCCGTCGGCGGCCAGGATGGACTGGCTGGTCTCGATCTGGATCTCGAAGCCGATCCGGCCGGGCTCCAGGCCGCGGGCCTTCTCGAACGCCTCCAGGAGCCGGACCATGGCGGTGACCTGCTCGGGGTACGTCACCTTCGGCAGGGTGAGGGCCAGCCCGTCGGGCAGGCCGCCGGCCTCCATCAGGCCGCTGAGGAAGACGTCGAGCGTGCGGATGCCCCGGGCGCGCACGGGCGCCTCCATGCACTTCATGCGGATGCCCATGTACGGGGCCGCGGTGCCCCGGTCGTAGGCCTCGGCGACGAGTCGGGCCGCGCGGGCGGCGGCTTCGTCCTCCTCGGCGTCGGACCGGTTGCCGTAGCCGTCCTCGAAGTCGATGCGCAGGTCCTCGATCGGCTCCCGCTCCAGCTTGGCGCGCACCCGGGAGTACACCGGCTCGGCGAGCTCGTCGGACAGGCCGAGGACGGCGGCGAAGGAGGCGGCGTCGGGGGCGTGCTCGTCGAGCGCGGCGAGCGCCCGGTCGCCCCAGGAGCGGACGGTGTCGGCGGCGAAGGCGTCACCGGGGACGTAGACGGTGTGGACGGGCTGGCGGGTGCCCGGGTCCCCGGGGTAGCGGCGCTCCAGTTCCGCGTCGACCGGTGCGAGGGAGGCACTGATCTCCTCGCCGACGGCGCCCGCGAGACTCGTTGCCACCTTCTCGTGCTGACCCATCCCACACCCTCCTGTTTTCCGCTGAACGGAATCAATAATCCGTAGAGCGAAGTTATCTGTCCCCTCTGTCCCGGTCAACCGCCCCCGGGCGGCGCCCTGCCGCCCCACCATCGTGCGCACACGCCGAGGCCCCCGCGACCACGGACGGTCGCGGGGGCCTCGGCCGGGCCTGCGGCGGAAGGGTCAGCCCTTGCGGGACTTGACTTCCTCGGTGAGCTGCGGGACGACGTCGAAGAGGTCGCCGACCACGCCGTAGTCGACCAGGTCGAAGATCGGGGCCTCGGCGTCCTTGTTGATCGCCACGATCGTCTTCGAGGTCTGCATGCCGGCCCGGTGCTGGATCGCGCCGGAGATGCCGTTGGCGATGTAGAGCTGCGGCGACACGCTCTTGCCGGTCTGGCCGACCTGGTTGGTGTGCGGGTACCAGCCCGCGTCCACCGCGGCACGCGAGGCGCCGACGGCCGCACCGAGCGAGTCGGCGAGCGCCTCGATGATCGCGAAGTTCTCCGCGCCGTTGACGCCACGGCCGCCGGAGACCACGATCGCGGCCTCGGTCAGCTCCGGACGGCCGGTCGACTCGCGCGGCGTGCGCGAGGTGACCTTGGTGCCGGTCGCGGCGTCCGAGAACGTGACCGACAGGGCCTCGACCGCACCGGCGGCCGGGGCCGCCTCGACGGCCGCGCTGTTCGGCTTGACCGTGATGACCGGGGTGCCCTTGGAGACACGGGACTTGGTGGTGAACGCGGCGGCGAACACCGACTGGGTGGCCACCGGGCCCTCGTCGCCGGCCTCGAGGTCGACGGCGTCGGTGATGATGCCGGAACCGAGACGCAGCGCCAGACGGGCGGCGATCTCCTTGCCCTCGGCGGAGGACGGCACCAGGACGGCGGCCGGGGACACGGCCGCGACCGCGGCCTGGAGCGCGTCGACCTTCGGCACGACCAGGTAGTCGGCGTACTCGGCGGCCTCGTGGGTGAGGACCTTCACCGCACCGTGCTCGGCGAGGGCGGCGGCGGTGTCACCGGCACCGTTGCCCAGGGCGACGGCGACGGGCTCGCCGATGCGGCGGGCGAGGGTCAGCAGCTCGAGGGTGGGCTTGCGGACGGCACCGTCCACGTGGTCGACGTAGACGAGAACTTCAGCCATGGGACTTCTTCTCTCCTGCTTGCGAGATGTGAGGGGCGGTCGGCGAATCCGGGGCTCAGATGAACTTCTGGCCCGCGAGGAACTCGGCGAGCTGCTTGCCGCCCTCGCCCTCGTCCTTGACGATGGTGCCCGCGGTGCGCGCCGGGCGCTCGGCCGCGGAGTCGACCGTGGTGTACGCGTTCTCGAGACCGACCTCGTCCTCGTCGATGTCGAGGTCGGACAGGTCCCAGGACTCCACCGGCTTCTTCTTGGCCGCCATGATGCCCTTGAAGGACGGGTAGCGCGCCTCGCCCGACTGGTCGGTGACCGACACGACCGCCGGCAGCGACGCCTCGAGCTGCTCGGTGGCGGAGTCGCCGTCACGACGGCCCTTGACGGTGCCGCCCTCGACCGACACCTCGGACAGCAGCGTCACCTGCGGGACGCCCAGACGCTCGGCGACCAGCGCGGGGACGACGCCCATGGTGCCGTCCGTGGACGCCATGCCGGAGACGACCAGGTCGTAGCCGGCCTTCTCGATCGCCTTGGCCAGCACCAGGGAGGTGCCGATGGCGTCGGTGCCGTGCAGGTCGTCGTCCTCGACGTGGATCGCCTTGTCCGCGCCCATGGACAGCGCCTTGCGCAGCGCGTCCTTCGCGTCCTCGGGACCCACCGTCAGGACGGTGATCTCCACGTCGTCGTCCGAATTCTCCGAAATCTGCAGTGCCTGCTCGACCGCGTACTCGTCCAGCTCGGAGAGCAGACCGTCGACATCGTCGCGGTCGACGGTCAGGTCATCGGCGAAGTGCCGGTCGCCAGTGGCGTCGGGCACGTACTTCACAGTGACAACGATCCTCAAGCTCACGCCGGCTCTCCTACTGCATCGTCATTTCAGTGCTGCCTGCCTGCAGGCAGCATAGGCGCCTCAAGCGGCCGATTCCGGTCGGGGCGACCCGCGCTTCCACCCGGAACATTACTCGTCAGTACACCCAGTTCCTGCCCGCTAAGCAAGCGCTTTGAACTGTGACCTTCGCAACGCAGCGTAACCGGAACTCGACTGTTCCGCAGAAGCGGACGGAGGAGGTGGAGAGGGCCTCGTGGACGCTCAGTCGCGAAGGCCGGTGAAGCGCCCCTGGTGGTACAGCAGCGGCCTGCCGGAGCCCGCCGGATCACCGAGGAGGACCTCGGCCAGCACGATGCGGTGGTCCCCGGCGGGCACCCGGCCGACGACCCGGCACACGAGCCAGGCGAGGACGTCGTCCAGCACGGGAACGCCCTCGGGGCCCTCGTGCCAGGCGGTGGGCGCGCCGAAGCGGTCGGCACCGCTGCGCGCGAAGGTGGCGGCGAGCTTCCCGCTGGTGCTCCCCGAGCAGGTGGACGCCGACGTACTCGGCCCCGGCCACCGCGGGCCAGCTCGAGGAGCCGGTGCCGATACCGAAGGAGAGCAGCGGCGGCTCGGCGGAGACGGAGGTGAGGGAGGTGGCCGTGAAGCCGGCCGGGCCGGCGTCGCCCCGGGCGGTGATCACCGCCACCCCCGCCGCGTGCCGGCGGAAGACGGACCGCAGGAGGTCGCCGCCGGCGGCGGCGGTCCGGGGCGCGGCGAGGTCGGGTGTGGCCGGCATGCGGGAGGTCCTTCCGCCGTGCGCCTCGGTCCGGGGAGGGGGAAGCGATGGCATACGGGCAGGCTGTCGATGGATGGCACACACAGTCAAATACGTCCCGTGATCCGGAAGCTGTGGAGAACGCCTCACCGAGGGGGTGGCGATGATCACACCGCCTCCCCCAGGGCGGCGATCACGTCCACCCTGCGCGGCTGCCCGACGGCCCGGCGCACGACGCGTCCGCCGGCGTCCAGGACGAGCACGGTCGGGGTCTTGCGCACGTCCAGCGCGCGGACGAGTTCCAGCCGAGTCTCGGCGTCCACCTCGACGTGGGCGACGCCGGGGACCATGCCGGCGACCTCGGCGAGCACCCGCCGGGTGGCCCGGCAGGGGGCGCAGAATGCGCTGGAGAACTGGACGAGCGTGGCGCGCGCGCCGAGTTCCGCTTCCAGGTCGGCCGCGTCCAGGCGCAGGCCGTCGCGCCGCTCGCCGTCGTTCCGTCCGCGCACTCGCGCCCCTCCCGCTCCGCCGCCTCGCGGCCTGTGCCGGGGCGGGCCTCGCGGACGCCCCGGTCCGGTCGTCCTCGGATGCAGCGCCGGGGGGCGGGCGAAGATTCCCGGTTCACCATCACGTTTCGGCCAAACGGCGGGCAAGGACGTGATGAGGATTACGCCACGGCCGGGCACCAGGGCTGGTTCCCCGGCCGTTCTTGGGGCACGATCTGGACAAGCCGTAAACCTACGGCTGCGTAACTTTCGACTGGGAGTCCCCTTCCCAGGCAGACAAGGAAGGGTCCGGCCCGCCCATGGCAGAACTCGTCTACCGCCCGGTCATCGGTCTCGCCCGCACCATGTTCAAGGTGTGGGACCTCAAGATCGACTGCCGTGGGTCGGAGAACATCCCGCGCTCGGGCGGCGCCGTGCTGGTGAGCAACCACATCAGCTACCTCGACTTCATCTTCAACGGCCTGGCGGCACTCCCGCAGAAGCGGCTGGTCCGCTTCATGGCGAAGGAGTCGGTCTTCCGGCACCGCATCTCCGGTCCGCTCATGCGCGGGATGAAGCACATCCCGGTGGACCGCAAGCAGGGCGAGGCCGCGTACGCCCACGCCCTGGACTCGCTGCGGTCCGGCGAGATCATCGGGGTCTTCCCGGAGGCGACGATCTCCGAGTCGTTCACGCTCAAGAGCTTCAAGTCCGGCGCCGCGCGCCTGGCCCAGGAGGCCGGCGTTCCGCTGGTGCCCATGGCGTTGTGGGGCACGCAGCGGCTGTGGACCAAGGGGCACCCGCGCAACTTCAAGCGCAGCCACACCCCGGTCACCATCCGGGTGGGCGAGGCGATGGAGGCCTCCCGCGAGCAGTACGCGGGCGCCATCACCCGACGTCTGCGCGAGCGCGTCCAGGAACTCCTGGAGGCCGCCCAGCGCGCCTACCCGGTGCGCCCCAAGGGCGCCGAGGACACCTGGTGGATGCCGGCCCACCTCGGCGGCACCGCGCCGACGCCCGAGCAGCTGCGCACGGCCGAGGCCCACTGAGCCGGGCGCGTCCCCGGCGTCACGCCGGGAGGGCGGCGGGCAGCGTCGCCCAGAGGTGCGCGCGGTCGGTGGCCGCCCGCAGCGCGTTCAGCACGGCCGGATGCGGGGCCGCGTAGAGCTCCGGGCAGTCCGCCTCGCCCGCTGCGGGGTCCGGCACGAAGGCCAGCCGCTCCCGCCCGAGGGAGAACCGCGCGTCCACCCCGGGCTTGTTGCCGCGCGGGTCCTGGCGGTGCCAGGCGCCGTCGAACCGTACGGCGACCAGCCCGTGCACCACGTCGAAGCGCTGGTAGCACAGGGCCGTCGGGATGTCCTCGGCGCGCAGCAGCGCCGTCAGCGCGTGTGCCTTGGCGTAGCAGATGCCGGTGCGCTGCCGCAGGACGTCGGAGGCGCGCCAGGTGACGCGCGGATCGCCGGCGTCCTGCGAGTGCGGGATGGTGTCCCGCACGAACTCGAACGCCAGTCGCGCATAGTCATACGAGTCCTCCGCCTCCTTGGCGAGGCGTCCGGCCACGTCCCGTACGTACGGGTGGTCATGGTCGATGACCTCGTCGGCGGCCAAGTAAGCGGACAGGTCAGGGTTCTTCTGGATGAGCTCCATGCGCCGGAGCATAGGAATGCGATCACCCGTAAGTCAATGACCTTTCAGGTGACCGCATACCTATGCATCACTGCCTAGCGCGCCATCTCCTCCTTGAGCGCGGCGACGAAGGCGTCCACGTCGTCCTCCGTGGTGTCGAAGGCGCACATCCAGCGCACGTCGCCCGCGGCCTCGTCCCAGAAGTAGAAGCGGAAGCGCTTCTGCAGGCGCTCGCTCACCTCGTGCGGCAGCCGCGCGAAGACCGCGTTGGCCTGCACGGGGTAGAGGATCTCGACGCCGTGCACGGCGCGTACGCCCTCGGCCAGACGCTGGGCCATCTCGTTGCCGTGCCGGGCGTTGCGCAGCCACAGGTCCTTCGCGAGCAGGGCCTCCAGCTGCACCGACACGAAGCGCATCTTCGAGGCGAGCTGCATCGACAGCTTGCGCAGGTGCTTCATGTGGCGCACGGCGTCCTGGTCGAGGACGACGACCGCCTCGCCGAACAGCGCACCGTTCTTGGTGCCGCCGAGCGAGAGGAGGTCCACGCCGACCGCGTTGGTGAACGTCCGCATCGGGACGTCCAGGGAGGCGGCGGCGTTGGCTATCCGGGAGCCGTCCAGGTGCACCCTCATGCCGTGCGCGTGGGCGTGCTCGCAGATGGCCCGGATCTCGTCGGGCGTGTAGAGCGTGCCGAGTTCGGTGCTCTGGGTGATCGAGACGACCTGCGGCATCGCGCGGTGCTCGTCGTCCCAGCCGTACGCCTGCCGGTCGATCAGCTCGGGGGTGAGCTTGCCGTCGGGTGTCGGCACGGTGAGCAGCTTCAGGCCGCCCATCCGCTCGGGCGCGCCGCCCTCGTCGACGTTGATGTGCGCGCTCTCGGCGCAGATCACCGCCCCCCAGCGGTCGGTGACCGCCTGGAGCGCGACGACGTTGGCGCCGGTGCCGTTGAAGACCGGGAAGGCCTCCGCCGTCGGCCCGAAGTGGCTGCGGATCACCTGCTGGAGGTTGGCCGTGTAGTCGTCCTCGCCGTACGCCACCTGGTGCCCGCCGTTGGCCAGGGCCAGGGCGGCGAGCACCTCCGGATGGGCGCCGGCGTAGTTGTCGCTGGCGAATCCGCGGACCTCGGGGTCGTGGTGGCGACGCGCGTCGGTCTTCGGCGGGTTCACGGCTTGTCGGTCAGCCACAGACGGTTTCCGTTCACTTCCGCGGCGGGCTTCTCCCAGACTCCGGCGACCGCCTCGGCCAGGTCCTTGACGTCCGTGAAGCCCGCGAACTTCGCGTTGGGGCGCTCGGCGCGCATCGCGTCGTGCACCAACGCCTTGACCACCAGGATCGCAGCCGCGGAGGTCGGCCCCTGCTCGCCCCCCGCCTTGCGGAAGTAGTCGGCCATGGCCAGCGTCCACGCCTCGGCCGCGGCCTTGGCGGCCGAGTAGGCGGCGTTGCCCGCGGTCGGATGCGACGCTCCGGCGGCACTGATCAGGACGTAGCGGCCGCGGTCGCTGCGCTGGAGCGCCTCGTGGAACGCGAGGGTGGTGTGCTGCACGGTGCGGACCAGCAGCTTCTCCAGCAGGTCCCAGTCGCCGAGGTCGGTCTTGGTGAAGGTCTGGCTGCCGCGCCAGCCGCCGACGAGGTGGACCAGGCCGTCGACGCGCCCGAACTCCTTCTCCGTGCGGTCCGCCCACGCCCGGGCGGAGTCGAGGTCGAGCAGGTCGACCGTCTCACCGGTGACCGTGGCACCGCCGTGCGCATAGCGCGCCGCGTCCACCGCCTCCGCCAGCCGCTCCGGGTCGTTGTCCGAGCCGACGACGGTCGCGCCCGCCTCGGCGAGCCGCAGCAGCGCGGCCCGTCCCGCGGGTCCGCCCGCTCCGGCCACCGCGATCACCGCGCCGTCGAGCGCCCCGTTCCCCATGGTCCTCGCCTCCCGAGCCTGTACTGCCTGCTGTGGTTCCCGCGTGCCGCCGCCGTCGCTCACGCGGCGGCCCGCTCGGCGCCGTCCGCCGTGATGCCCTTCGTGGAGGCGATCACATTCTTCAGCTTCTTGGACAGGGCCTCGTAGAACATGCTCAGCGGAAACTCGTCCGGAAGCACGTCGTCGACGAGCTTGCGCGGCGGCAGGGTCAGGTCCAGGGCGTCGGGGCCCTTGGCCCACTTCGAACCCGGGTGCGGGGCCAGGTAGGCGGAGACCAGCTCGTACCCGGCGAACCAGTGGACGATCTTCGGGCGGTCGATGCCGTCGCGGTAGAGCGTCTCGATCTCGCCGCACAGCTGGTTGGTGACCTGCGGGGCGCGCTGCCAGTCGATGAAGAGCTTGTTGTCCGTCCAGCGCACGACGTCGTGCTTGTGCAGGTAGGCGAAGAGGAGCTGACCGCCGAGGCCGTCGTAGTTGCGCACGCGCTCGCCGGTGACCGGGAAGCGGAACATGCGGTCGAAGAGCACCGCGTACTGCACGTCACGGGCCTGCGGGACGCCGTCCGACTCCAGCTTCACGGCCTCCTTGAAGGCGGTGAGGTCGCAGCGCAGCTCCTCCAGGCCGTACATCCAGAACGGCTGGCGCTGCTTGATCATGAACGGGTCGAAGGGCAGGTCGCCGTGGCTGTGGGTGCGGTCGTGGACCATGTCCCACAGGACGAAGGCCTCCTCGCAGCGCTTCTGGTCGTGCACCATCGCGGCGACGTCCTCGGGCAGCTCCAGGCCCAGGATGCCCACGGCGGCCTCGGTGACGCGGCGGAAGCGGGCGGCCTCGCGGTCGCAGAAGATGCCGCCCCAGGAGAAGCGCTCGGGCGCCTCGCGCACGGCGATGGTCTCCGGGAAGAGGACGGCCGAGTTGGTGTCGTACCCGGCCGTGAAGTCCTCGAAGGTGATGCCGCAGAACAGCGGGTTGTCGTAGCGGGTGCGCTCCAGTTCGGCCAGCCAGTCGGGCCAGACCATGCGCAGCACGACCGCCTCGAGGTTGCGGTCCGGGTTGCCGTTCTGCGTGTACATCGGGAACACGACCAGGTGCTGAAGGCCGTCCGCGCGGTTCGCGGCGGGCTGGAAGGCCAGCAGCGAGTCGAGGAAGTCGGGCACCTGGAAACCGCCGTCGGCCCAGCGGCCGAGGTCCTTGACCAGCGCCTCGTGGTACGCACGGTCGTGCGGCAGCAGCGGGGACAGCTCGCGCACGGCCTCGGCGACACGGCGGACCGCGTCCTCGGCGGCGGTGCGCTCCGGGGCGCCGTCGGCGTCGAAGTCGATCGACCCGTCCTTGGACTGCCATGGCCGGATCCGCTCCACGGCATCCTTGAGCGCGGGCCACGCCGGGTGCTCCACCACCCTGCTCGCCGGAGGAACCTTCTCCCCCGCACCCACCTGCACAAGAATTTCCGTCATGTCCCATCCTCCACGGGAGAAGCTTGCGTCACGACACCGTATGCATACGAGGTTTCTCCCAGCAAGGGGCACTCCCGTAAATTATCCTGCCTCACCCGGCCTCTCGCCGCATTTTTTCCTGTGGGGTACCGAGATCCGTATACCACGCGCGGCTGTGGGGAAACGGTCCCGCAGGGCTGCCGGGCTGCCGCCCCGCACGCCGACGTCGACGAAAGCGAGTCGAGCCTTGAACTTTCTCACCATCGGTCACCGCGGAGTCATGGGTGTCGAACCCGAGAACACCCTGCGCTCGTTCGTCGCCGCCGAGCAGGCCGGCCTCGACGTCGTCGAACTGGACCTGCACCTGAGCAAGGACGGCGCACTCGTCGTCATGCACGACGCGGAGGTGGACCGCACCACGGACGGCACCGGGGCGATCGCCGACATGACGCTCGAGGATCTGCGCGCGCTGGACGCGGGCCGCGGGGAGCGGATCCCGGTCTTCGAGGAGGTGCTGGACGCCGTCTCGGTGCCGTTGCAGGCCGAGATCAAGGACGCGGCGGCGGCGCGGACCCTGGCCGAGGTGATGCGCCGCCGGGATCTGGTGGACCGGGTGGAGGTCATCTCGTTCCACGACGAGGCCATCACCGAGATCGCCCGGCTCGTGCCCGGGGTGCGGACGGCCCTGGTCGCGCAGTACTACGGGCCCGACGTCGTGGACCGGGCCGTCGCGGCGGGCGCCGCGACCCTGTGCCTGGACATCAACCGGATCACGCTGGAGGTCGTGGAGCGGGCCCGCGGGGCGGGCCTGCGCGTCTTCTCCTGGACGGTGAACACCCAGGACCAGCTGAGGCTGGTGCGCGCCCTGGGGCTGGACGGCGCGACGACCGACCACCCGGAGATCAAACGCACCGGCCGCTTCACGGCGTGAGGTTCAGACCAGCGGCTTGACCAGCAGCTCGAACCGCAGGTCGGCACGCTGCGGGACGCCGAAGCGCTCGTCGCCGTACGGGAAGGGGGTCATCTCTCCCGTGCGGCGATAGCCGCGCCGCTCGTACCAGGCGATCAGGTCCTCGCGCACGGAGATCACGGTCATGCGCATCTCGCCGACGCCCCAGGTCGCGCGGGCCTGGCGCTCCGCCTCCGCGATGATCGTCCTGCCGAGCCCGGCGCCCTGGAGCGCGGGACTGACCGCGAACATCCCGAAGTACGCGTGGTCGCCGCGGTGTTCGAGCTGGCAGCAGGCGACGATCCGGCCCTCGCGCTCGACCGTCAGCAGCCGGCTGTCGGGCGCCTTGATGACCTCCAGCACCCCCTGCGGGTCGGTCCGCTGCCCCTCGAGGATGTCCGCCTCGGTGGTCCACCCGGCCCGGCTTGAGTCCCCCCGGTACGCCGACTCCACGAGCGCGACGATGTCGTCCACGTCGGCGTCGGTGGCGTCGCGGAAGGCCGGAGCGGCGTCGGTGGCGGATTCCATGGGCGGGTTCCCCCTCTGTCGTGTGCGTCTTCGTCTGTGCGTCTTCGTCTGTGCGTCTTCGTCGGGCACGTCTTCGTCGTGTGCGTCGGCTTTCGGCGTGGCCGGAACGGGGTCGAGCGTATCCCGGCCGCTACCCTCGCCCGCATGGTGCATGTACTGAGCAGCCGCGTCCTGCTCCGCCCCACCGACCCGGACCGCTCCCGCGCCTTCTACGGCGAACAGCTCGGCCTCGCCGTCCACCGCGAGTTCGGCACGGGGCCGGAGCGCGGCACCGTCTACTTCCTGGGCGGCGGGTTCCTGGAGCTCTCGGGCCGTGCCGACGCGTCCCCGGCCGCCTCCCGTGGGGTTCGGCTGTGGCTCCAGGTCGAGGACGTCACCGCGGCGCACGAGGAGCTGGCGGCCGCCGGTGTCGAGATCGTCCGTCCGCCGGTCCAGGAGCCGTGGGGGCTGATCGAGATGTGGATCGCGGACCCGGACGGGACGCCGCTCGTCCTGGTCGAGATCCCGGCCGGACATCCGCTGCGGTACCGGCCGGGCATCTGACCGCCGGTCGTCCGGTCGCGCGCGGCGGCGGGAGCGGACGACGAGCGCGGCACGGAACGCGTCCGGGCGGGTACCCGCGGGGCCTCACGTGCGCAGGGCGCCCAGGCGTCCCTCCAGCTGCACCAGCAGCTCGCCGAGCAGGCCGGCGAGCTCTCCGAGTTCCGGGGCGTCCAGGCCGGACAGCACGGCGCTCTCGTAGGCGAGCTGCGCGGGCAGGATGCCGTCGACCGTGTCGCGTCCCGCGTCGGTCAGCCGGACGTGGGCGACCCTGCGGTCGCGGGCGTCGCCGCGGCGCTCCACCAGCCCCCGTTCACCGAGCTGCTTGAGGCGTTTGGTGACGGCGGCGCCGGAGGAGAACGTCTCGCGGGCCAGCTCGCTCGGGGTCAGCTCGTGGCCGGTGCGGCGCAGCGCGCCGAGCAGGTCGAACTCCGCGCGGGACAGCCCCGCCCGGCGCAGGGGGGCGTCCTCCGCCTGCTGCAGCAGGGCGGCGCAGCGGTTGATGCGGCCGATGACCTCCATGGGCCCGGTGTCGAGCCCCGGGTGGACGGCCCGCCACTGCCCGACGACCATGGCGACGGTGTCGCCCCGGCGGTCGGGCGGGGACGCACCGCCGGACCGGGGCTCTTCGTCGCCGGTCGCCGATGATTGCGCGGTCGCCGTCATGGCCGTACGTCCTCCGTGTCCGTGCCGGGGGCCGCGAGCGTTCCCCTGCGTCGTACCGTCGCCGCGAGCGTACGGTGTGCCGCCTGCTCGGCGAGCACCACCCGCTCCTGCGGCAGTGCGCGCTGCCACCATTCTCCGGCCGCGGCGTCGGCGGCGCCCCGCAGGTCGACGACCGCGGAGGCGAGGTTCCGGCGGGCGGACTCCAGGGCGTCGGGGGCCGCCTGCGGGTCGGCCAGCAGACGGGCGGCTCGCTCCCGGGCGTGGCCGACGGCGTCGAGCGCCCGCTCCACGCGCCGGCCCGCCCGCCGGTTGGTGACGGCCACGGCGGCGACGAAGCCGACCAGGGCGCCGATCAGGGTGTCCACCACGCGGTCGGTCACCAGGTCGCCGGTCGGCTGGTGGCCGGGAAGCTCGGTGACGAGCAGGGCCAGCGGGGTCACGCAGACACTGCCGAGCCAGTAGTTGCGGCCGATGAGCGCCTCGGCGCCGAAGTTGCAGACCAGGATGCACAGGACCAGGGCGAGCGGGCCGAGGTGGGCGATCGGGGTGATGGCCGCGAAGAGCAGGACGCCGACCAGGTTGCCGACGACGCGCTGCACGGCCCGGCTCCAGGTGAGCGTGATGTTGGCCTGGTAGAGCGAGGCCGCGGTGACCAGCGCCCAGTAGGGGCGGCCCACGCCGAGGGCGAGGGAGGCGTAGCCGGCGAGCGCGCAGCCGAGCGCGGTGCGGACGGCGATCGGGGCGAGCGGTCCGAGCCTGCTCCACAGCGGACGCGGCGCGGTGGCGCGTTCCGCGGCCACGCCCAGCAGTTCGCCGGCGTCCGCGCGGGAGTCGTCGGTGTGCGGGACCGGTCCCGTGCCGCGAAGGGCTCGGGCCCAGTCCCGCAGGCGTCCGGGGTCGGAGTCGGCCGGCGCGGCGAGTGTCACCTCGGCGCGGACGATGAGCCGTTCGAGGGCGCGGCGGGTGTCCGAGGGACGGTTCCCGGCCGCCAGCAGTGTCTGCCAGGCGGCCTGGACGGCGGCGTAGGCGGCGGACCGGGGCCCCGGGGCTCCCTCGCCGTCACCGTCGCCCGCAGCCTCGGCGTACGCGGCACTGGCGTTCAGCGCCTGGGCGGTGGCCCGGCGCTCCGGGCCGTGCCGCCGGACCAGTGCGGGGGCCATGCCGACCAGCCAGGCCCACGCGCCGGCCGCGGCGGCGAGCGCGAGGTGGCCGGGGACCTGGCCGAGGGTCTGCGGGACGAAGAGCGAGGCCGAGCTGACGAAGGTGAGGATCACGTTGGCGGGCGGCCCGACGCGAGTGGCGTCGCACAGCACCTTCTGGACGGCGGCCAGCACGGCGCCGACGGTGACCAGGACGACGGCTTCGTCGCTGAGGGACGCGGCGACCAGGGCCACCGCGAGACCGCCCAGCATGCCGAGCACCACGTACGCCAGCGTCCTGCCCCGGGCCGCGTACGGGCGGTTGTGGGCGTACAGGGCGCACAGGGACCCGGCCATGGTGTACGCCGCCAGGTCCAGCCGGCCGAGCGCCACCAGGAGCAGGCTGGGCGGCGCGACCGCGGCGACCACGCTGAGGGCCGGCTTGAACCAGATGTCGGAGGGTCGCCCGAGGCGCAGCGCACCGGCGACCGGGAGGCGCCGGGAACGTGTGGGGGTGGGGTTCGTACTGCTCATGAAGAACCATGTTAACAGGTGTTTTACTAGTAAAGGATTCTGTCCGGTCGGTCGCGCTCCCCCGAACGCCCCCTGAGTACCCCCTCGCGCTCGCGTGCACGCCGCCGTGCGGGGGCATCCCTTGACCGACCGTCGGAGCGGATCGAGGGGGATCGCGTGCACGGACCGGCGTCGTCCGGCTGGCTGCTGGTCGCGCTCTGCGCGGCGAGCGGGGCCTACTGCCTGCTGCGGATGCGCAGCAGCGTCGAGGAGCAGCGCCGCGCCGCGGGCGGTGAGGCGCTCATGGGCTTCGGCATGGCCGCGATGGCCGTGCCGGCGGCCGCATTCGTCCCGCCCTCGTGGGCCTGGCCCGTCTACGCGGTGGTGTTCGGCGCGGCCGGGCTGCACGCGCTGTGGACGGCCCGTACGAACGCACGTCACCTGCACCACCTGGTCGGGGCCGGGGCCATGGTCTACATGGCCGTGGTGATGGCCGCCTCCTCCGGTCACGCGCACGGCGGCTCGGGCGCTCCCCCGCTGACCGGGGCCCTGCTGCTCTACTTCACCGGATACGTGCTGGTGACGGGGGTCAGGCTGGTGCCCGTGCCCGCCGTGCCCGCCGTGGCGGGCACGGGCGGGTCCGCCCGGTGGGGCGACCGGCCGGAGCTCGCCCGGGCCTGCCGGCTCTCCATGGGGCTGGCGATGGTGGCGATGCTGCTGACGATGTGAGGCCGGGACACGGCGGGCCGGGGCGGGACCGTTGGCTGCGTCACTTCGCCCGAAGGTCCGTACCCCCGCGCGCCACCCCCCTCGTAGGCTGCCCCCATGCTTCTCCCCGCGGCACTGCTGCTGCTCGGCGCCCTGACCGCCGTCGCCGCCCCCCGGCTGCTCGCCCGGGCCGACTGGCCGGACCGCGAGCCGGTGGTCGCCCTGTGGGTGTGGCAGTGCGTGGTGGCGGCCGTGCTGGTGTGCTGCGCGCTGTCGATGACGCTCAGCGCGGCGGCGGCCTGGCACGCGGTCGGCGGTCATGTCTTCGCGACGGCGCCGCGCGCGGTGGCGGAGGCCTACGCGCTCGGCACGGCCGGCCTCTGGGCGGCGACGACCGCCGTCGCGCTGGCCTGCGGCGGACTCTGGAGCGCCGCGATGCTGGCCCGCGAGGTCGTCCGGGCGCGGGCGCGGCGCCGGCTGCGCCGGGCCGGACTGCGCGACCGGGCACCGCTGTTGCCCGGCGAGGCGCCGGGGCGCGACCGGCTCGTCGTGCTGGAGAGTGAGCGCGCCGACGCCTGGTGGCTGCCCGGCACTCCCCCGCAACTGGTCGTCACCACCGCCGCGTTGCGCCGCCTCCAGGGCCGGCAGCTGGACGCGGTGCTCGCCCACGAGCAGGGGCACGCCCAGGCACGGCACGACTGGCTGCTCCACTGCTCGGCCGCGCTGGCCGAGGGCTTCCCGCGGGTCCCGGTGTTCGCCGCGTTCCGCGACGAGATGCACCGCCTGGTCGAACTCGCCGCCGACGACGTGGCCTCCCGGCGCTTCGGCCGGCTGACGACCGCCCTGGCGCTGGTCGAACTCAACGAGGACCGCGGCGTGTTCGGGCCCTGCCCGGCCGCGCACGCCGATGTGCCGCGGCGGGTGCACCGGCTGCTCGCCCCGCGGAACCGGCTGACGGCGGCCCGGCGGCTGCGACTGACGGCGGCGGGCGCGCTGGTGCCGGTGGTGCCGGTGCTGGTGGCGTTCGTGCCGGGGCTGCGGGCGCTGGGCTGAGGCCTGGGCGGCTCCCCGCCCCCGACACCCCTGGCACACGGATCACTTGCGGAGGGAGTGGCCCCCCGCCCCCCGGGTCGGCGAGTATCGCAGCATGCACTCGCCGCCCGTCGACTCCCCGCCCCGTCCGCCGCAGCCCCGTACCGTCGTCCGCACGGCCTGGGGCCTCGCCCTGTGCTCCGTGGTGCTGCTCGTCCTGGTCGCCGCCGAGTGGCGCCCGTTGACCGGTCTGGACGCCGACATCGCGCGGACCACGCACCGCTGGGCGGTCGACGAGACGGGCGTCACGCATGTCATGCGCGTCCTCACCGACTGGGTGTGGGACCCCTGGACGATGCGCCTGTTGTGCGCCCTGGTGGTGGTGTGGCTGTGGTGGCGGCGCGGGGACCGGCGCACGGCCGTCTGGCTGGCGGTGACCTGCGCGCTGGGCAGTCTGCTCCAGCAGGTGCTGAAGGCCGCGGTGGACCGTCCCCGCCCCGTCTGGCCCGACCCCGTGGACTCCGCGCACTACGCGGCCTTCCCGTCTGGCCACGCCATGACGGCCGCCTTCGTGTGCGGCCTGCTGGTGTGGCTGCTCCACCACTACGGCGCCCCGCCCGGTCCGCGCCGGACCGCACTGGCGGTGGCGGTGGTCTCGGTGGCCGGCGTCGGCGTGACCCGGGTGTGGCTGGGCGTCCACTGGACGACGGACGTCGTCGCGGGCTGGCTCCTGGGCGCACTGGTGGTGGCCCTCGCGGTACTCGCGCAGGGGCGGTGGACGCGGTGAGCGCGAAGGCCGCCCGCGGGCACCGCACGGCCCCGTAGCATCGGCCCATGGCTGCCGTTCTGTTCGACTTCTCCGGGACCCTCTTCCGCATCGAATCCGCCGCGGCCTGGCTGCGCACGGTGCTGGACGACCGGGGAGTGGCGCTGTCCGGCGAGGAGTCGGCGAGGACGGCCCTGGCGCTCGAGGCGGCCGGCGCGCTGCCGGGCGGGGCACCTCCGCTGCGGGTGCCCGAGGAGCTCGCCGGTGTGTGGGAGGTGCGGGACGAGAGCGCCGCGCTGCACCGGGCGGCGTACACCGGGCTGTCCCGTCAGGTGCCGCTGCCCGATCCCGGGCTCCACGACGCGCTGTACGACCGGCACATGGCGCCGGGCGCCTGGAGCCCCTACCCCGATGCCGTCGAGGTGCTGAGCGCGCTGCGCGAGCGCGGGATCGCCGTGGGGGTGGTCAGCAACATCGGCTGGGACCTGCGCCCCGTCTTCCGCGAGCACGGCCTCGACCGGTACGTCGGCACGTACGTCCTGTCGTACGAGCACGGCGTCCGCAAGCCCGATCCCCGGCTGTTCGCGACGGCCTGCGCGGCACTCGGCGCCGATCCGGCGCGGACGCTGATGGTCGGCGACGACCGGCGGGCGGACGGCGGCGCGGCGGCCCTCGGATGCGGTGTGCACTTCGTGGACCACCTGCCGGTGGCGGAGCGGCCGGACGCGCTGCGGGCGGTGCTGGACCTGGTGCGCTGATCCGCCGGCGGTCTCATCCCCGCTCGCGCAGGTAGGCGTCGAGCTCGGCGGCTCCGGCCAGCATCGCCCGCCCGCGCGCGGACAGCCGGGCGTGCCAGTCGCCCAGTGCGCCCTCCAGCGGCTCCAGACCGCCGGCCGCCCGCACCTGGGCGATCAAAGGGGCGATCTGCTCCAGCAGGTAGCCGCCCCGCCTGAGCTGGTGGGCCAGCCGGGCGTCCCGTACGGCGGCCTCGTCGTAGACGCGGTACCCGGTCTGCGGGTCGCGGCGCGGGTGCACCAGCCCGGCGTGCTCCCACTTGCGCAGTGTCGCGGGCCGGATGCCGAGCCTTCGCGCCAGCGGCCCGATGAACATGTCGCCGGGCCCGGACGCCGCCGGTCCGGGTGCCGGGGCGGGTCCCAGGTCGCGGAGGGCGCCCTCGACGGCCTGGAGGGTCCGCCGGTCGTCGAGGAGCTGGGCGTGGCTCTCGTCGACGAGGCGGAACGCCGCGTCGTCCGCGCCCCGGTTGACGGCCTGCATGACCGACGTCGCCGTCCGGTGGCCGTGACCGGGCACCAGGGCCAGGAACGCGCGCAGGGCCCCCGCGTGCAGCGGGGTGTAGGTCCGGTAGCCGTGGGGCGTGCGTCCGGCGGCCGGAAGGATGCCGGCCTCCTCGTAGTTCCTGATCGCCTGCGTGGACAGTCCGTGCCGACGCGCGAGGTCGACCGGCCTGAGCCGTTCACCGTTTTGAAGGTTTCTCCCCATGGGCCGACGATATCGCGGGAGAAGTTTCCATCGAAAGTTCAACGATACGGTTGAATCCATGGCTACTGACATCGAGGACACCGTCCATGCCGTCGAGGCCGCCGCCCTCATGGGGCTGCTCACGTCCCGGCCGCGGTTGCTCGCGCTGGGCGAACCGACCCACGGGGAGGACTCCCTGCTCACCCTGCGCAACGAGCTCGTGCGGCAGCTGGTCGAGGAGGAGGACTACCGGACGATCGCGATCGAGAGCGACTGCATGGCGGCCCTGGCCGTGGACGAGTACGTCACCACGGGCACGGGCTCCCTCGACGAGGTCGTGGAGCGCGGGATCAGCCATGGGTGGGGCGCGTTTCCGGCCAATCGTGAGCTCGTGCGCTGGATGCGCGCCCACAACGCCGGCCGGCCCGCGTCCGAGCGGCTCCGCTTCGCCGGTTTCGACGGCCCGCTGGAGATCACGGCCGCCGCGAGCCCGCGGCAGGCGCTCACCGCGCTCCACGGCCACCTCGCCGCCCGGGTGGAGACGGAGCTGCTCCCCTGCACCCTGGAGACGCTCGACCGCCTGCTCGGCGCCGACGAGCGGTGGACCGATCCCGCGGCGATGACGGACCCGGCCGCGTCCGTGGGGCGGTCGGCCGACGCCGGCCGGCTGCGGCTGCTGGCCGACGACCTGGCGGCGCTGCTCGACACGGAGCGGCCCCGCCTGAGCACGACGGGCTCGCGGGACGACTGGGACCGTGCGTGCCTGTACGCGCGGACGGCGACCGGTCTGCTGCGCTACCACCACTGGATGGCCGACACCTCCCCGGCCCGCATGAGCCGCCTGCTGGCCGTGCGGGCGCAGATGATGGCCCACAACCTGTTCGCCCTCGCCGAACGGGGCCCGGCCCTCGTCCACGCCCAGAACGCCCACCTCCAGCGGGAGAAGAGCTCGATGCGGATGTGGCAGGGCCCGGTGGAGTGGTGGAGCGCCGGTGCGCTGGTGAGCGCCCGGCTGGGCGAGGAGTACGCCTTCGTGGCCACGGCACTCGGCACGCTGCGGCACCGGGGGGTGGACGCGCCGCCGCCGGACACCGTCGAGGGGCTGCTGTACGCGCTCCCGGAGGACCGCTGCCTCGTCGACGCCGCGCGGCTGACCGGCGCCCTCGGCGGCACCCTGCCCGGGCCCCGCGAGTCCCCCTGGTTCGGCTACGCCCCGCTCGACCCGGCCCATCTGACGGGCATCGACGGCATCGTGTTCGTCAAGGATGTCCCGCGGGGCTGAGGCCGCGGTGACGTGTCGGCCATGGGCGCCGGCGGGGCGGTAGCCCGAAGCAACCATCACTAGCGTCCGCCCGCCTTGGGCGATCCCCCGTGTCGCCCAAGGCAGACGGTAGCCGGACGGACCCCCGCCGGGGGCCGGTCCGTCTGCGCTGAGTATAGTTGGCTGTCCGCCAGTCAACGCAGGAGTACAGCATGTCCCCGCGCAGCGCCTCGGTCAATGAAGAGTTGCGGAGGCGTTCGAAGGAACGGCTCCTGCAAGCCGCGGTGGAGCTGGTGGGTGAGCGCGGATACGACGCGACGACGCTCGGCGACATCGCCGACCGGGCGGGGTCCGCACGCGGTCTGGTCTCGTACTACTTCCCCGGCAAGCGCCACCTGGTGCAGTCCGCGGTGCACCGGCTGATGCACCGCACGCTGGAGGAGGCCCTGGAGCGCGAGCCGCGCACCCCCGAGGGGCCGGAGCGGATGGCGCGGGCCATCGACGCGATCCTGGGGCTCGCCCGGGACCGGCCGGTGCTCATGCGCCAGCACATGGCGGGCCTGCTCCAGGCGGAGGGGTTCGTGCCGTGCCCCGAGCAGCGGCGGCTGGCCGAGCTGCTGCGGGACACCGTGGCCCGGCACGGCTCCCGGGACGTCGACAACGACTATCCGATGCTGCGGGCGCTGCTGATGGGCGCCGTCTTCGCCGCGCTGGTGCCGGGGGTGCCGATGCCCGTGCCGGCACTGCGCGCCGAGCTGTTCGAGCGCTACCGGCTGGACTGGGAACTGGGTGTCCCGCCGGAGGCCGAGGCCCCCGGCGGGACGTGCGACACGGATCTGTCGCGGTTCTTCGCGACCGGCGCGGCACCGAGGTGCCCGCCCCCGGCCGGCCCGACGGATCAGTCGGATCAGTCGGAGCGGCCGGATCAGTCTGCTCAGTCGAAGTAGTTCGGCTGCGTCTGCACGTTGAGCTCGCGCAGGTGCACCCGCTTGGCGGGGTCGGTGCGCCGGTCGCCGAGCTTCAGGACGTCGAAGCCCTTGGCGATGTCGTTCGAGTAGATGTAGCCGTTGTAGTAGTACGCCGACCAGGAGCCGCCCGTGGCGAGCGACGTGGTGCTCAGCGGGCCGCGCTCGAAGTAGGCGATCTCCTTCGGGTGCGCGGAGTCGGTGAAGTCCCACACGGAGACGCCGCCCTGGTACCAGGCCTGCACCATGAGGTCCTTGCCCTTGACCGGGATCAGCGAGCCGTTGTGGGCCACGCAGTTCTCGGTGTCCGCCTGGTGGCGGGGGATCTTGAAGTAGCTGCGGAAGACCAGCTTGCGGTGGTCGCCCTTGCCGACGATGTCGTAGATGCCGTCGGCGCCGCGGTTCGGGCCGATCTCCGCGTTGCAGGTGGGCGCGCCGCCGCCGCCCAGCTCGTCGGTGAAGACGACCTTGTCGGCCTTCTGGTTGAAGGTCGCCGAGTGCCAGAACGCGAAGTTGACGTTGTCCTGGACCCGGTCGATGACCTTCGGGTTCTCGGGGTCCTTGATGGAGAGCAGGATGCCGTCGCCCATGCAGGCGCCCGCGGCCAGGTCCTTCGAGGGCAGGACCGTCAGGTCGTGGCAGCCGGTGGTCTTGGAGACACCCGGGTTGGTGGGTCCGCCCGGGTTGCCGCCGCCGTCGGGGCCCTCACCCGGGAACAGCACCGGGAAGTTCACGACCGCCGCCCGCTCGGGCGCGTTGCGCGGCACCTTGATGACCGAGACGCCGTCGTGCGGCGGCCGGCAGTCGGGGTAGGCGGCGTTCGGGGAGTACGAGGAGACGTAGACGTAGACGTTCTTGCGCTCGGGCACCAGCGTGTGGGTGTGCGAGCCGCAGGCGGTCTCGACGGCCGCGACGTACTTCGGGTTCCGCTTGTCGCTGATGTCGAAGACCTTCATGCCCTCCCAGGAGGACTTCTCCGTCGCGGGCTGGGTGGTGCTGTCGCAACTGCTGTCGCTGCGCGAGGAGTCGGTCGACAGGAACAGCAGGTCGCCGGAGACCGACACGTCGTTCTGCGCGCCCGGGCAGAGGACCTGCGCGACGGTCTTCGGCTTCTTCGGGTTGCTGAGGTCGAAGATGCGGAAGCCGTCGTAGTTGCCGGCGAAGGCGTACGTGCCCTGGAAGGCCAGGTCGGTGTTGAAGCCGGGCAGCGCGTCCTTCGGGATGTTGGCCAGGTGCTGGATGTTGCCGGAGTGGACGACTTCGTCCTGGCCGGGGATCTCGCCGCTCGCGATGGCGTCGCGCGCCTCGGCGCGCGCACTCGAGGAGACCTCCTTGGACGAGGCCGGGCCGTCACCCGGGTCGGGGATCGCCGCGGCCGGGCCGGCCGTGAGCAGCGCTGCCATGAGTCCGGCGGCGGCCGCCGCGACTCCCAGGCGTCTGCGCCGTGTTCGCGGGTCGCTCAACAGGGTCACTGTTACCTCCCTACGTCCGTTCCGGTTGGAACGGTTCACGCACCTCCGCAGTATCGTCTTCGCCATGCACATACCAATAGGGGCGCAACAAAGTCGTCACGAAGTTTCTTGATCAGTAGGGCACGAAAACGTGCTAGGACGGTCATCCCACGCACGAGGTGTTCCGTGCCCCGCCCACCACAGGAGGTTGCCGTGCTCATTCGTCCCGCCTCGACACGGGCATCGCTCGTCACGGCGTCGCTGACCGCACTGGCCGTCCTCGGACTCGGGGCCTGCGACTCCGGATCGGACGCCGACTCGGCGGCGGCGGCCGGGCCTTCGGTGATCGTCCCGGGCGAACCCGGCGAGGCCAACCGCACGATCTCGGCCGAGGAGGCCGAGCGTCGGCGAGCCGACGACGACTCCCCCAACTCGGCGGACGTCGCCTACGCGCGGATGATGATCCAGCACCACGCCCAAGCGCTGGAGATGACCGAACTCGTGCCGGAGCGCGCCGAGTCCGGGCAGGTGAAGAAACTCGCCGAGCGGATCTCCGCGGCCCAGGGACCGGAGATCACCGCCATGAGGGGCTGGCTGACGTCGCACGGCCGCGAGGAGACGGGCGGCGGGCACGAGCACGCCACGATGCCCGGCATGGCGACCGAGACGCAGCTCGCGAAGCTGCGCGCGGCCGACGGCAAGGCCTTCGACCATCTGTTCCTCACACTGATGATCACTCACCACGAGGGGGCGATCACCATGGCCACCGACGTGAAGTCACAGGGGAACAACGTGCAGATCGAGGAGATGGCCGACGACGTGGTCGCCCAGCAGACGAGCGAGATCTCCCGCATGCGCGGGATGCTCTGACGGGTCTTCGGCGAGGCGTCAGCGGCGCGCGCGGCGCGGGGTCAGGAAGCCGTCGTCACGTGCCTGGCCGATCAGCCTGAGCGACTTGCGCCGGCTGTGCCCGGTCACGCGCATCACCGCGAGGACGGGGTCGGCACCCTCCTGCCGGGCCGCCCGGTACTCCTGCGCGACGAGCCGGCGTTCCTCGCTCCCGCGCGGCCGGGCGGGGCGGGCCCGCCGCGGGGCCGGATCGCGGTCCGCCGGGGGCCGCACACAGGCCTCGAAGAGCGGGTTCTCCAGCCACTCTGCGAGCACGGACAGGTCGTCGAGGGACAGGGCCGGCTCCGCCCGCACGTCCTCGACCCGGACCCCGTCACCGCAGAGCACGGCGAGCGCGTCGATGCGGGCGCCGTCGGGGAACATCCACCGGACGTCGAACCACGACGTGGTCGTGTCCCCCACCCGCACCGCCCATGTGTGCCGCACGGACATATCACCGTCGTCCGGACAGCGATCGGAAAGCTGAAGAGAACGATCAACAAAGGATGCTTCGAGCACATCCGCAACGTAACCGCACGATCACATTCCCCAGCAGCGACACACGCGCCCTCCCCCTCGGGCGGCACCCCGTCAGCGCAGCCGCGCACGCCCGAGGGGTGTGCCGGTGCTACGAGGGACCTACGGGCGATCCGCCCGGCCCGCTCCGCCCGCCGTCCGCCCGGACCCGCCCGGCCTGCTCCCGCTGGTAGTCGGTGTACGCGTCGCGCAGGGCCGCGCCCGGCCAGTCGGGCGGGAGGAGTTCCGGCGGCAGGACCGGGTCGGCGAGCAGATGGCGCACGACGGCCGCGAACGCGGTGAGCCGGCCGGCCGGCCCCTGCGCCCCGTCGACGTGGGCGAGCAGCGCCCGGGCCGTCGCGGACCAGGCGTCCAGCGGCCACAGCTCCGCGGCGAGCTCGCCGGGTGCCCGCTCGGGGCGGGCGGTGCAGCGCTCGGCGACCCCGTCGAGGGCGCCGGGCAGCGGGCGGCCCAGGTTGGCGGGGCGCAGCCACACGCCCTCGCGGAGCTCGGCCAGGCGCAGGCCCGCCAGCCGGGTGCGCAGCGCGGCACGTTCGGCGGGGCCGCGTCCGGTCGCGGTGATCACGACCATCTCCCAGTCGCCGTCCCACGCCCGCGTGTGCGGGCGCACGGCCTCGTCCTGGCGTCGCTGCCGCTCCAGCAGCCGCTCGCTGAGGCGGTAACCGGTGTCCGTGCGCCGCAGGTCACCGGCGCCCACCATCCGGCTGAGCGCCGCCCGCACGGTGGAGCCACCGACGCCGAAGCGCTCCACGAGCCGCGCCAGGTCCTTCACCGGCAGCTCGGCCGGGTGCGTGCCGAGCAGCAGGCTCAGCACGACCGACCGCGCGGACAGCGGACGCAGCGCGAGCCCGCCCGGGGGCACAGGGTCGTTCATCCGCGTGGACACGGCACGTACTGTACGTGCGCGCGCGGGCTGTTGCACTATTGCTACGGTTGTAGGAATGGTGCAACACTCATCCCATGACGACACTCGCGCAGGAGCCGTACGAGCACGAGGGAACCGCGGGCCGACGCGGGGGTTGCGCCACGCACGACGTCGTGAACCAGCCGCCACCCGCGGCGCCGTACGACGCGTCCGAGGACGCGGCCCTGCTGGAGGGGCTGCGGCGGGAGGGCGCGGGCTGGGCCGAGGAGGGGCTGCGGCGGCTCGGCCTGCGGGCAGGCAGCGCCCAGGCGCAGGAGTGGGGCGAGCTCGCCAACCGCCACGAGCCCGTACTGCGCACCCACGACCGCTACGGGAACCGCGTCGACGAGGTCGAGTACCACCCGAGCTGGCACCACCTGATGAGCGTGGCGGTCGGCGAGGGCCTCGCCGCCTCGCCCTGGGCTGACGACCGGCCGGGCGCCCATGTGGCGCGGACCGCGGGCGGACTGGTCTGGGGGCACACCGAGGCCGGACACGGCTGCCCCACCTCCATGACGTACGCGGCCGTGCCCGCGCTGCGCCGGCAGCCGGAGCTTCGCGAAGGTCTACGAGCCGCTGCTGACGAGCCGGGAGTACGAGCCGGGACTGCGCACGCCGGCGGAGAAGCGGGGCCTGCTGGCCGGCATGGGGATGACCGAGAAGCAGGGCGGCTCGGACGTCCGGACCAACACCACCTCGGCCGCCCCGACCGCCGAACCCGGCGTCTACACGCTGCGCGGGCACAAGTGGTTCACCTCGGCGCCGATGTGCGACGTGTTCCTGGTGCTGGCCCAGGCGCCCGGCGGACTCTCCTGCTTCCTGGTGCCGCGGGTCCTGCCCGACGGGACCCGTAACACCTTCCGCATCCAGCGGCTGAAGGACAAGCTCGGCAACCGGTCCAACGCCTCCTCGGAGCCGGAGTTCGACGGGACGGTCGCCTGGCTGGTGGGACCCGAGGGCCAGGGCGTCAAGACGATCATCGAGATGGTCAACTGCACCCGGCTCGACTGCGTGATGTCCTCGGCGACGCTGATGCGCAAGACGCTCGTCGAGGCCGGTCACCACGTACGGCACCGCAGCGCGTTCGGCGCCCGGCTGATCGACCAGCCGCTGATGCGCAACGTCCTGGCCGACCTGGCGCTGGAGTCGGAGGCCGCGACGACCCTCACCCTGCGGCTGGCCGGCGCCGCCGACCGGGCGGTGCGCGGGGACGCCGGGGAGGCGGCCTTCCGGCGGATCGCCACCGCCGTCGGCAAGTACTGGGTGACCAAGCGGGGTCCCGCGTTCACCGCGGAGGCCCTGGAGTGCCTGGGCGGCAACGGCTACGTGGAGGAGTCGGGCATGCCCCGCCACTACCGGGAGGCACCGCTGCTGTCGATCTGGGAGGGCTCCGGGAACGTCAACGCCCTCGACGTCCTGCGGGCGCTCGGCCGCTCGCCGGACACCGCGCACGCCCTCTTCGGGGAACTGGCCCTCGCGCGCGGGGCGGACGCCCGGCTGGACGCGGCCGTGGCCCGGCTGGAGACGGGGCTGACCACGGCGTCCGAGACCGGCGCCCGCCGCCTGGTGGAGCTGATGGCCCTCACCCTCCAGGCGTCCCTCCTGGTCCGGCACGCCCCGCCCGCCGTCGCCGACGCCTTCTGCGCGAGCCGGCTGGGCGGCGACTGGGGCCACGCCTTCGGCACGCTGCCGGACGGTGCCGACCTCGGCGGCATCCTGGGGCGGGCACTGCCGGGCGACGGCTGAGCGGCGCCGCCCGGGCGGGGCGTCCGGGCATCTCACCGGACCCGACACCACCGCTGCGACCTGCGGCGGAGCCCTTTCCGGAGGTGACTGTCAGTGGCGGGGTGCAGACTGGCCGGTGTCCGGGACGAAGGCGTCGACGACGACGCCGCGGAGGTGATCGGCATGACCGAGGTTCTGCTCGCCGTGGGCACCCGCAAGGGCCTGTTCATCGGGCGCCGGCGGGGTGGCACCTGGGAGTTCGACGAGAGTCCTTACTTCAACGCACAGGCCGTCTACTCGGTCGCCGTCGACACCCGCGGCGACACCCCGCGGCTGCTGGCCGGCGGCGACAGCGCGCACTGGGGCCCGTCGGTGTTCCACTCCGACGACCTGGGCCGGACGTGGACGGAACCGGCGCAGCCGGCCGTCAGGTTCCCGCAGGACACGGGTGCCTCACTGGAGCGCGTGTGGCAGTTGCACCCGTCGGCGGCAAAGCCGGACGTGGTGTACGCGGGCACGGAACCGGCCGCGCTGTACCGCTCGGAGGACCGTGGGGTGAGTTTCGAGCTGGTCCGGCCCCTGTGGGAGCACCCCACGCGGTCGCGGTGGGTGCCGGGCGGCGGCGGTGAGGGGCTGCACACCGTGCTCACCGACCGGCGGGACCCCCGGGCGGTGACGGTCGCCGTGTCCACCGCCGGCGTCTTCCGCACCACCGACGGCGGTGCGAGCTGGGCGCCGTCCAACTCGGGTGTCTCCGCGGTGTTCCTGCCGGACCCCGACCCGGAGTTCGGCCAGTGCGTGCACAAGGTCGCGCGGGACGCGGCCACCCCGGACCGGCTGTATCTGCAGAACCACTGGGGGGTGTACCGCAGCGACGACGCGGGTGGGCACTGGACGGACATCGGCGAGGGGCTGCCGTCCACGTTCGGTTTCGCGGTGGCCGCCCATCCGCACCGCGGCGACACGGCGTACGTGTTCCCGATCAACGCCGACGCGGACCGGGTCCCGGCCGACCGCCGCTGCCGGGTGTTCCGCACGGCCGACGCAGGCAAGAGCTGGGAGCCGCTGACGGCGGGGCTGCCGCAGGAGGACCACTACGGCACGGTGCTGCGCGACGCGCTGAGCACCGACGACGCGGAACGGGCCGGCGTCTACTTCGGCAACCGCAACGGCGAGGTGTTCGCGTCGGCCGACGACGGGGACAGCTGGCGGCAGCTGGCCTCGCACCTGCCGGACGTGCTGTGCGTCCGGGCCGCGGTCGTCGGCTGACCCGCCCCGGCAGGCCGGTGGACCGGCGTCGCTCCGCTCACGGCGGGGGGCGCCGGCTCCTGACGTCCTCGCCGGCACGGGCCGCCGACGGTCCTACGGCAGCCGCCAGTCCACCGGCTCGGCTCCCTGCCGCGCCAGCAGGTCGTTGGCCCGGCTGAAGGGGCGGGAGCCGAAGAAGCCGCGGTCCGCGGACATCGGCGAGGGATGCGCCGACTCGATCGCCGGGTAGCCCTCGAGCAGGGGGCGCAGATTGCGCGCGTCCCGGCCCCACAGGATGGATACCAGCGGCTTGCCCCGTGCGGCGAGGGCGCGGATGGCCTGCTCCGTGACCTCCTCCCAGCCCTTGCCGCGATGGGCCCCCGGCTTGCGCGGGGCCGTGGTCAGCGCCCTGTTCAGCAGCAGCACGCCCTGGCGGGTCCACGGGGTCAGATCACCGTTGGAGGGCCTGGGCAGGCCCAGGTCCGTGTGCATCTCGCGGTAGATGTTCTCCAGGCTGCCCGGCAGCGAGCGCACTTCGGGCGAGACGGCGAAGCTCAGTCCGATCGCCATCCCCGGTGTCGGGTAGGGGTCCTGACCGACGATCAGGACCCGTACGTCGTCGAAGGGCTGCTGGAACGCCCGCAGGACGTTCGCCCCCGACGGGAGGTACGTCCGGCCCGCCGCCACCTCGGCGCGCAGGAAGTCCCCCATGCCGGCGATGCGTCCGGCGACCGGGTCGAGGGCCTTCGCCCAGCCGGCTTCGACAAGTTCGTGCAACGGTCGTGGTGCCACGCTGCGTCACTCTACTGGCCGACACGGACAGTCCGTACCGGCGGCCCGTCACCGGGGTGCGCCGCGTCACGTGGCACTACTCTTCCTCCTCGTCGAGGCCGGCCGGCGGCGGAAGAGCCCGCCCGGCCGGTCGACGGGGAGGGGGGAACGCGGTGCGTACTGCGCCCGGTGCCGCGGCCGGTTCCGGATTTCTGGCCGTGGACTCCGGCGGTTCCGGGCTCCGCGTCGTCGTCGGCGCCGCCGGCGGGCGCGGTCCGCTGGGGCGGCGGGCGTCGCGGGAGCCCGTGCGCACCGGGGCGCGCGGCATCGACCCCGGCCACCTGCTGGAGCAACTGGTGCCCATGACAAGGTCGTTGACCGAAGAGACCGGTGTGGGCGAGATCGGCACCGTGGTGATCGGGGCCGCCGGCATGGCCACCCTGGGCGACGCCCTGCGCGCCGAACTGCCGGCCGGGCTGGGCCGGGAACTGGGCGCGCGGAAGGTCGCGCTCGTCGCCGACGCCGTGACCGCGTACGCGGGCGCCCTGGGTCCCCGCGCCGGGGCCGTGGTGGCCGCCGGTACGGGGCTGATCGCGATCGGCACCGACCTGGCCCACTGGCGCCGGGCGGACGGCTGGGGACACCTGCTCGGCGACTGCGGCAGCGGCGCCTGGATCGGGCGGGCCGGCCTGGAGGCGGCGCTGCGCGCCCACGACGGAAGACAGGACGGTTCCGCCCCGCTGCTGGCCCGCGCCGAGGAGCGGTTCGGTCCGGCCGCGGGACTGCCCGGGGCGCTGTATCCGCGCACCGACCGCCCGGCGGTCCTCGCCTCCTTCGCGCCCGAGGTGGCCGCCTGCGCGGACGGCGACCCGGTCGCCCGGGGCATCCTTCGCGCCGCCGCCCGGCACATGGCCGACTCGGCCGCCGCGGTGTGCCCGCCGCTGGGCACGCCGCGGGTCGCCGTCACCGGCGGCCTGCTGAAGCTGGGCGACCCCCTGGTCGTGCCGCTCGGGGAGGAGCTGGAGAGGCGGCTGCCGCAGGCCCGGCGGGTGGCGGCCGAGGGCGATCCGCTGGACGGTTCCGTGCGCATCGCGACCGACCTGGCGGCCGGTTCCCTCACCCTTCCGGGCGACGAACGGCTGCTGTGCGTGACGACGGTGCGGGGCGGCTGACAACAGCCCTTCGGGGAGGGGAATCGTACCGATGTCGTCCGATCCGTACATCACTCATCAGACAAAACAGGACGGATACCGCTCACCCGCACCCTCCCCGAACAGGGAAGCCCAGGAAACCAGTAACATGCGGCGCCATGAGCTCCCCCACTGGGCCCGCGTCCGGCCTGCCTGTACGAATGCCGCGCCCCCGCCAGCCCGGGCGGCACCGCCGACCCGAGCCCCTGGTGGCTCCCGAGGGCGCGCCCGCCCTCGTCCTCGCGGTGCCGGGCACGCCCAGTAGCGCCACCCGGGGCCTCGCCGAGGAGATCGTGAGCATCGCCCGCTCCGAGCTGCCCGGCATCGACGCCCGCATCGGATACCTCGACGGCGACGACGAGGAATTCCCGTCGCTGTCGACCGTACTGGTACGCGCCGCCGAGGAGCGCACCGCCCGCTACGAGCAGGCGCGCGCCGCCGGCCTCGAGGTGCGGGAGCCCGAGGGCCCCGTCGCCGTGGTCGTGCCGCTGCTCGCCGGCCCGGACGGAGCGCTGCTGCGCCGGATCCGGCAGGCCGTCATGGACAGCCGGATCGCGGCCGAGTTGACCGACGTGCTCGGCCCGCACCCGCTGCTGGCCGAGGCGCTGCACGTGCGGCTCTCCGAGGCCGGTCTGGCCCGTGCCGACCGCGCCCGCCTGTTCACCGTGGCGACCGCCGCGGACGGCATCGTCCTCGCCTCCGTCGGCGGCGACGAGGCGGTCCAGGCGGCCGGGATCACCGGCATGCTGCTGGCCGCGCGCCTCGCGGTGCCGGTGATGGCGGCGGCACTCGACCAGGAGGGCTCGATCGCGTCCGTGGCCGAGCAGCTGCGCTCCTCGGGCTCACAGCAGCTCGCGCTGGCGCCGTACCTGATCGGCCCGGAGATCGACGCGGCCCTGCTGGAGGAGGCGGCCAAGGAGGCGGACTGCTCCACCGCCGAGCCGCTCGGTCCCTACCCGGCGATCGGCAAGCTGACGCTGGCCAAGTACACGACGGCGCTGGGCATCTCGCCGCAGCAGCCGCAGGGCACGCCGGTCCGCTGAGGCGGACGGCACCCGCACCACCGAGCACGTACGGCCGAAAGGGCCCGCCTCCCACGGGAGCGGGCCCTTCGCCGTGCCGTACGGCGGCGGCAGGTCAGCCGAGGACCACGCAGGACGCCGCCGGCACCGCGAGCGAGCCGACGCGGCCGGGCATGCCGGTCGCCGGGTCGAGCGCGAACCACGTGACGTCTCCGGAGCGTTCGTTCGCCACGTAGAGGAAGCCGTCCGACACGGCGATCGCCCGCGGCCAGTGGCCGCCGCAGGGGACGGTGCCGGTCAGCCGGAGCGTGCCGGGTTCGACGGCGAAGACGGACAGCACGTCCTCCCCGCGGGTCGCGGTCCACACGAAGCGTCCGTCGGGCGAGACGGCGATGCCCGACGGGTAGGCGTCGCCGGCCGGGACGCCGGGCAGCGCCGCGACCTCGGTGAGCGGCCGCAGCGTGCCATTGGCGGCGTCCCACCGGCAGACGGTGACGGTCGGGGCGAGTTCGTTGGCCACGTAGGCGTGGCTGCCGTCCGGGTGGAAGGCCAGGTGCCGGGGTCCCGAGCCGGGGCGCAGCGCGATCTCCCGGTGCACGGCCGGGACACCGTCCGTGAGGGTGCAGACCCGCACCGAGTCGGTGCCGAGGTCGACGCTGACGGCCCACCGCCCGCTGGGGTCGGGCTGCACCTGGTGGGCGTGCGGTCCCTGCTGGCGCTGGGCGTGCGGGCCGGAGCCGGTGTGCCGGAGCACGCCGGACGCGGAGCGGGCGAGGGTGCCGTCGGAGCGGACCGGCACGGCGGTGACGCTTCCGGAGCCGTAGTTGGCGGTGAGGACGTGTCCGGCGAACAGGCTGAGGTGGGTCGGTCCGTCACCCCCGACCGGTACCGGCCGCCCGGCCGGCTCGGGCTTGTCCGTGCCGACGCGGTACGCGGCCACGGCCCCGTCGGCGGTCTCGCTGACGGCGTAGAGGGTGCCGCCGTCGGGGGCGAGGGCCAGGTAGGACGGGTCGGGGACGCCGTTCAGGCTGCTCAGGACCTTCAGCGCGCCCTCGCCGGGCGTGACGGCCGCCGTCACGATCCCGGGGCCCCCGGCCGCCGTGAACGATCCGATGAACGCCCGCCGCTGCCGCCTGCCGCCGTCCGTCATCGCTGACCCCTCTCGTCCCGTGCCGCGCCGGGCACCGCGTCGGGTGCCGACCGGTCGTCCGCCCCGGGGCGACGGTAGCAGTCGATCACTCGCGGTCTAGACCAAACGAGTGGCGCGTGACGGGGGTCAGGCCCCGACCAGCGGGGAGCCGGAGGGGCTGCGCAGGGGCGCGGCGAGTTCGGCCAGGGCGCGCTCCAGACCGTGCAGGTGGGCGAGCGCCGGTTCGGCGGCGAGCGGCCGCTCCTGGTGGGCGGGGACGGCTCCACCGCCGGTCAGCGCCTCGACAGCGGTCTCGACCCGCCAGCAGGCGGCGGCCAGCCGGGCGTCGTGCGAGGCCTCGGGATCGGCGGCGACGGCGACCAGACCCCGGATCTCCCGGGCGCAGTCGTCGAGCAGGGCGAGCACGCGCCGGGCGCGGCGCTTGCGGCCCCGCATGGGGTTGAGTGGGTGCACGAGCGGGGCGACCGAGAGCCGGACCCGGCCGAGCAGCTGCTCCAGTTCGGCCACCCGCGGCGCCGGGTCGGCGTCCTCCGTGCCGGCGAGGCGGGCGGCGGCCTCGGCGGTGCAGGCGTGGACGCAGCGCAGGGCCCGCTGGATCCAGGCGTCGGTGACGGCGTGGGTGGTGACGGGCAGGACGAAGAGCACCGCGAGGACGGCACCGAGCGCGCCGACACCTGTCTCGGCGACCCGCACGGCGAGCAGGCCCGGGCCGAGGACGCCGAGCAGGCCGTAGAGCAGCTCGGCGAGCACCGTCACGCAGAGCATCATCCAGGTGTAGGACACCGCGGCGGAGTAGAAGATGCCGAAGACGCAGACGGCGGCGAGCACGGCCGTGGGCACCGCGGCCCCGGCGGTCGGAACGGCGATCAGGAAGCCGAGGCCGATGCCGACGACCGTGCCGAGCACCCGCCGGAAGCCGCGGACCAGGGTGTCGCCCCGCGAGGTGGTGTTGACGAAGACCCACCAGGTGGCGCCGACGGCCCAGTACCAGCGGTCGCCGGACACCAGCTGGCCCACGACCAGGGCGAAGCCCGCGCCGGCCGTGGCCTGCACGGCCTGGCGGGTGGTGATGCGGGCGAGCCCGGTGCCACCGGGCGGGGCGGGAACGGCGGCCGGCGGCAGGCGGCGCTCGTAGCACCACAGGCCGAAGCGGACCGCCGCGGCGGTGGCCACGGACAGCAGGACGGCGGCGAACATCTCGGGCAGCCGGTCCGTGGTCGCGTGCAGGAACTGGGCGATGAAGAAGGTCATGAAGGCGAACACGCCGAGGCTGTGACCGCGCGGGCCCCAGCGCCGGGCGTACACGCCCGTGCCGACCACGGCGAGGAAGGCCAGGTCGCGGAGCATGGTGTGACCGTGCAGTCCGGCCGCGGCGGTCAGCACGGGCAGTCCCGCCACCGGCAGGAGCGCGGTGGTCACCGCCTGGCCGCGAACCGTGGCGTCGGTGACGGTGAACAGGGCGAGCAGCGCGGCGAGCCCGCCGATGACGGCACCCACGAGGGATAGGCCCGCCATGCCGCAGACGGCCACGGCCGCTCCGATGCCGACGACGGCCCGCGAGGCGAAGCGCAGCCGCACCCGCCCCGGATCCGGGCTCACGAACACCCTCTTCAGCACTGACCGCCCCCTCGCACACTGGCCCGGACATCACCGGCATGAAAAAGGCGCCGCGGGATCCGCAGCGCCATCGACCCCTCCATATCAGCATCCCTTCCACCAGTGGCTCAACTGCCGCTCCTGGAACTGAGCCATTGGTACAGTGATCACGGCATGTCCACGGCCACCCAAGAGCCATTGGCCGACGAGAGGAGCCAGGACGCCATGGCCGTCGACGAACTCGACACCCGCATCCTGCGTCTGCTGCTGGAGCAGCCGCGCACCAGCGTCCGGGAGTACGCCCGCGTCCTCGGGATCGCCCGCGGGACGCTCCAGGCCCGCCTGGACCGTCTGGAGCGCGACGGCGTGATCACCGGTGCCGCGCCGTCCCTCTCCCCCGCCGCGCTGGGGCATCCCGTGCTCGCGTTCGTGCGCATCGAGGTCACCCAGGGTCATCTGGACGAGGTGGGCGAGGCGCTGGCCGCCGTGCCGGAGATCGTCGAGGCCTTCTCGATCACGGGCGGCGGGGACCTGCTGACCCGTGTGGTGGCCCGGGACAACGCGCACCTGGAGGACGTGGTCCAGAAGCTGATCAGCCTGCCCGGCGTGGTCCGCACCCGCAGCGAGGTCGCCCTGCGCGAGCGCGTCCCGCACCGCCTGCTGCCGCTGGTGGAGTCGATCGGGCGCGCGGCGCGGAGATGAGCCTTGGCATCCTGGACCCATGAGCACTCTCGGCGGTATCTCGGTCGTCTTCGATCTCGACGGAACGCTCGTGGACAGCGAGCCGAACTATTTCGAGGCGGGCCGGCAGACCCTCGCCGAGTACGGCGTGCGGGACTTCACCTGGGCCGACCACGAGGAGTACGTCGGGATCAGCACCCAGGAGACGGTCACCGACTGGAAGCGGCGGTACGGCCTGCGCGCCCCGGTCGAGGAACTGCTCGCCGTCAAGAACCGCCGCTACCTGGAGCTGGCCCGCACCTCGACGCGCGCGTACCCGGAGATGCGGAAGTTCGTCGAGCTGCTCGCGGGCGAGGGGGTGCCGCTGGCCGTGGCCTCGGGCTCCTCCCCGTCGGCCATCGAGGCGATCCTGTCCTGCACCGGCCTGGACGCGTACCTGCGCACCGTCGTCTCGGCCGACGAGGTCGCGCACGGCAAGCCGGCCCCCGACGTCTTCCTGGAGGCGGCGCACCGGCTCGGGGCGTCCCCGGCCGACTGCGTGGTCCTCGAGGACGCCGCCCCGGGGGCCGCCGCCGCGCACGCCGCCGGCATGCGCTGCATCGCGGTCCCGTACGTCGCCGCGCAGGCCGACGCGCCGGAGTTCGCCACCGCCGGGCTGCTGCTGCGCGGCGGGCAGGCGGAGTTCACCGCGCGGGCGGCGTACGACTGGCTCGCGCACGGGGCCCGGCGCTCCTGACCGCCGACGGGCCACGCCCCCCCCCGCGAGCTTTTTGCCCGGTGCGGTGATCAGACCGCCGTCCGCGTCCGTATCTCCTGGTGTCCGAGCCTGTCGTCGCCCCAGGAGGCACGATGCGCATCACGCGCACCACGGCAGGGACGGCCTTCGTGGCCGCTTCCCTGGTCCTCACCCTCACCGCGCTCGCCTACCCGACCATGCTCGGCGTGCGGAACGCGGGCACCGACCAGGCACGCGTCGTCACCAACACCCGGTACGGGCCGCTCACCGAGGCCGACCGGGACTTCGTGGTGAAGGTCCGTGCCGCCGGGCTGTGGGAGCATCCGCTCGGGCTGCTGGCCATGGAGCGGGGGACGACACCGGAGATGAGGGAGGCCGGCGAGCACCTGGTCGTCGGCCACTCCCGGCTGGACGCGACGTGCCGCCGGATCGCTCCCGAGCTGGGCATCACCCTGCCCAACCTGGCGTCCCCCCAGCAGCAGCAGTTCGTGTCGACGGTGAGCGGGGCCACGGGCAGGCAGTTCGACACCACCGCGACCAACATCATGCGCGTCACGCACGGCCAGATCTTCCCGATGATCGCCAAGATCCGCGCCAACACCAAGAACTCCCTGGTGCGGCAGCTGGCGGACCAGGCCAACGACACGGTCCTGGATCACATCACGGTGCTGGAGAGGACCGGCCTGGTCAATTTCGACCAGGTCAACTTCCAGCAGTCGGCCCCGCCCGGCCTGCCCAAGGTCCAGCTCACCCCGCCGGCCCCGCAACCGGGCGAACCGGTGCTGTCCCTAACCGAGCCGCCCGGCCTGGACGTCGAGACGGCGGCTCCGGCACCCGGTCCCACGGTCCGCTGACCCGGGCGCCGCCCTGGCCGGCGGCGTCTCACCTGGCGCGGGGTTTGCCCCTCCGGGCACCCTTGGCGTTGCCGGCGGAGCCGCGCCGCGAGCCGCCGGCCTGCTTCCCGGCACCCTGCTTCCTCGCCGGCGCCGGTGTGCGCCGCGCCGACGCCGTACCGGTGCGCTCGTCCTTCCCCTGGGCCGGGGCGGGCCGCCGGCCGCGGGTGCTGTTGACGGTCCTGCCGCGGACGATCCCGATGAACTCCTCCACCAGGTCGGTGTGCGCGTCCTCCGGCCACGACAGGGCCACGCCCGACGCGGGGGCGTCGGTGACCGTCCGGTGGGTGAGGTCCTTGCGGTGGTGCAGGCGGGCCAGCGACAGGGGGACGACGAGGACGCCGATGCCGGCCGCCACCAGTTCGACGGCGTCCGCGGTGGTGGCGGGACGTTCGAGAGCGGGGCGGCCGGGCGGCCGGTCCCAGCCGAGCACGTCGTCGAGGGGGTGCAGGACGATCTCGTCGGCCAGGTCCTCGAGGGTCAGCTCGTCGGCCGCGGTCACCAGGTGGTCGTTGGGAACCACCACGACCGTGGTCTCGGTGTAGAGGGGGATCGCGCTGAGCACGCCGCGGTCGACGGGCAGCCGCACCAGTCCGGCGTCCGCGTCACCGCCCAGCAGCGCACCGCCCGCCCCGGCGGCGGTCACCTGGACCAGGGACAACGGGACGCCGGGCAGCCGCTCGTGCCAGATGCGCACCCATTTGTCGGGTGTCACCCCCGGGACGTACGCGAGCCGGAACGAGGGGGGTTCTTCCGAGCCTGTCACCCGGCCAGGTTACCGGGCGTGGTCGGGAGCCGCTCACACGCTCGATACCCTTGGACCATGACGTCGCACCAGAACACCCAGACCATGAAGCCCGCGACCGCGGCGAAGAAGCTGGGTGTGTACCTCGAGGCCACACCCGCCGAGTTCCGGGAGGGCGTCGTCACGCGCGCCGAGCTGAACGCGCTGCAGGCCGATCCGCCGGCGTGGCTGCGCGAGCTGCGGCGCGACGGGCCGCACCCGCGGCCGGTGGTGGCGGCCAAGCTGGGCGTGTCCATCGCGGGCCTGCGCCGCGGCGGTGTCGACGAGCCGCTGACCACGGAGCAGATCGACGCGCTGAAGCAGGAGCGTCCCGACTGGCTGGAGCGGGAGCAGGCCGTCCAGGCCGACGTCCGCAAGGAGACCGCCCGCGTGAAGCAGCTCCACGCGGAGCGCGCGGAGCGGGCGGCGGAGCGCTCCGAGCGCGGCTGACCGCCCGGGGACGCGGGAGTCCCCCGGGGCCTCAGCCCTCGGCCTTCTGCTCGGTCAGGCTCCACGCGTACTGAAGCCAGTCCGACAGCGCCACGGCGCTCAGGCCCGCGCTGAGCATCCGGCCGGCCCGGGGAGCGACCGCGTAGGTGCCCACCAGTCCGCCGGCCACCCAGGCCGAGGTGCAGAAGGGGCAGGACACCAGGTCGCCGACGGCGCGACGCAGCCCGCTGCCCCGCGGAGCGTCCATCACCTCGCCGGCCTCGCTGTCGCGTTCCCGGCGGGTGAACGGCGCGCGCACGAAGCTGGTGACCTTGTCCTTGGTCAGCAGCCGGGACGCCTTGAACGTCGCCGTCCCCAGCAGGGCCACGTCCCACGGCGGGACGGTGTCGGGCAGCCGGACTCCCCGGCGCCACGCCACCGCGGCGAACGTTCCGACGGCGGCCGCGAACGTCGTCGCGAGCGTCGCGTATCCCTTGAGCGGAGTGTCCTCGTCGGCGCCGTAGCGCTGCTCGTCGTCCGTCATGAATGCCTCCCGTTCGGGCGGCCACCCCGGGGCCGCCTCGTCGACCGGGGATGAGTGCCCTGTTCCGGCCGTGTGCAACGCGGTGGGCGCCGACCGCGTCGCACACCGACGCGGATCCTCGCGTCAGCCCGCAGCGGGACCTCCGAAGAGGTCCGCGCAGTCGGCCGGCAGCGCCTTGCGGAGGCCGTCGGCGGTGTCACCGGGCACGGCTTCGACGAGGGTGGAGAGCACCGCGCCCGCGTCCCATTCCGCCGTGCGCGGCCGGGCGCCGGTCTGCTGGGCCACGCGACTCAGGAACTCCTCGCGGCCGAAGGTCTCGGGGTGACCCCGTTCCAGGCGCAGCGCGTCGTCCAGGGGCGCCGGCAGGTGCGCGGCCAGTGCCGCGGCCTCCTCCGGCGCCACCCGGGACGCGATCACCCACAGCACGGCCCTGGTGACCTGCTCGGCCTCCTCGTCACCGTGGTACTCCCCGCGGTCACGGACCCGGGTCAGGAACTCGTCCAGCCGCACGGCGCCGCCTCCTTCCGCCGGTTCTCGCGTCCGGCCCGGGTGCCCCCGGCCCGGGCGGGGGAAACGGGCCCGCGCCGGTCCGCTCCCACCGGTGCGCACGCGACGCGTCGGCCGCGTCGGTCACCAGCGTCACGGCGTCGTCCCCGAACAGCGCGCGTCCGGCGGCGATCCGCTCCCGCCGGGCCGGGCCCGGGGCGGTCAGCCGTCGCAGCGCCCCGAGCAGCGCGGCGTCGTCCTCGGCGGCCTCCGACACGCCCAGTGCGGCCATCCGGCGGACGCCGTCCGCGCCGTGGCCCGGGATCGGGCGGTGCCCCACGACCGGCAGTCCCGCGGCGAGTGCCTGGACGGCGGTCTGGCCGGCGGCGTTGTCCACCAGGGCGCCCGCGGCGTGCAGCAGTCCGGGCATGTCGGTCACCCAGCCGAGGGCGACCACGCCCGGGAGGCCGGACAGCTCACGGCGCAGCCGCGCGTTGCCGCCGCAGAGCACGACCGGGAGAAAGCCGTGGTCCGACAGCAGCCGGACGGTGGCGCCCAGCCGCGAGCCGACTCCCCAGGCACCGGCGGACAGCACGACGGGGGGCCGCCCGGGGCCGTGCCGGTCGAACAACCGGCGCCACTCCTCCGCCCCGGGCGCGTCGGCGAAGAACTCCGGGGCCACCACCGGGCCGCACGTCCCGGCGGGCCTGCCGGTGCTCCGCCGCGCCTCGCGCGCCGCGTCCTCCGTGAGGCACAGACAGTGGTCGTTGCCGGGGTGGAGCCACTGCCGGTGGACGACGAAGTCGATCACGAGCACCACGCTGGGCACGGGCAGCAGGCCGCGGGCGCGCAGATGGCCGGTGAGCTGGGCGCCGAGGTGGAAGACGGGGACCACCGCGTCCGCTCCCGTGCGGTCGGCCAGCCGCCGCAGCCGGGAGCCGGCGAGCCGGGCCAGGGGCGTTCCGCCGGGCCGGCGCCCGTCGCCGGGGCGCAGGAACAGGCGGTACAGGGCGGCGTACACCCAGGGGAAGTGCCGTACCGACCCGCGGTAGAAGAGCCGCAGGGCGCCGCCGAGGCCGTACGGCAGCAGCGCGAGGACGTCGACCACCAGGGCCTCGCCCCCGCGTGCCCGGATCCGGCGGGCCAGTTCGGTGGCGACCGTGTCGTGTCCGGCGCCCATGCTCGCGCTGAGCACCAGCAGCCGCTTGGTGTCGCGCGGGGCACGCACGGGTGCGGTTCGGCGGGAGGCGGATGAGCTGGGAGGATGCACGGCGGTTCAAGTTGCCCACCCCGAATGTTCCAAACGGTGGCACAAGCGGTTGTTTCGGACGTTCCGCCAGGGATACTCCGTGACCGCCCGTCCGGCCGGACACCGGAAGGCCCGACCAGCCGGTCGGTCGCCTCCCGGCGCCCGCCCCGAGCCAAGGTGGTCCCCATGGTCGACGCGTACTCCCGCACCCGGTCCGCCCCCAAACCTCGGACCGCCGCACCCGACGCGGACCGCGCGAGGCCCCGCCGGCCGGTCCGCCAAGGGGGCACACGAACGCGGACGGCGCTCGTGACCGGGGCCTCCTCCGGCATCGGCGCGGCCGTGGCCCGCCGGCTGGCCGACGAGGGCGGCTGGCGGCTGGTGCTGAGCGGGCGCGACCCGTCCCGGCTGCGGGAGGTGGCGGAGGCCGCGTCGGCCGTCCCCTTCGCCGCGGACCTCACCCTGCCCGGCGCCGACCGGCGGCTCGCCGACTTCGCCCTGGCCACGGCGGGTCCGGTGGACCTCCTGGTGGCCGGCGCCGGGATCGGCTGGGCCGGCGAGTTCCGCGACATGCCGCCGCACCGCATCGACGAGGTCTTCGACATCGACGTGCTGGCCACGCTGCGGCTGGTGCGGCGGCTGCTGCCGGGCATGATCGAGGCGGGCTCGGGGCGGGTGGTGCTCATCGGATCGCTGGCCGGCTGCGTCGGGGTGCGCGACGAGGCCGTGTACTCCGCCGCCAAGGCCGCGCTGGGCGCCTTCGCCGACGCCCTGCGGTACGAGGTACGGGGCACCGGGGTCGGAGTGACCCATGTGGTGCCCGGTGTCGTCGACACGCCCTTCTTCGAACGCCGAGGTGCGCCCTACCGGCGGTCCAGGCCGCGCCCGGTGCCGGCGGAGCGGGTCGCCGACGCGGTGCGCCGCGCCGTGGTCCGCGGCCGGGACGAGGTGTACGTGCCCGGCTGGCTGCGGCTGCCGTGCCGGGTCCGCGGCGCGGCGCCCGGACTGTACCGGCGGATGGCCTCCCGGTTCGGATGAGCGGGAGCCCGCCGCGGTGAGTGCCCTCACCGTCGTCCTCGCCCTGTTCGCGGCCCTGTCCAACGCTGCGGCGTCGGTGCTGCAGCGCCGGGCCGCGGCGCAGGACGAGGACCGGGCCGGTGCGGTCCACACGGTGGTGCGCTCGCTGCTGCGGCTGATCCGCGACCCGTTCTGGGTGGGCGGCGCGGCGCTGCTCGCGCTGACGACGGTGCTCCAGGCGGCCGCGCTGGCGGTGGGCAGCCTGGCGGTCGTCCAGCCACTGATGGCCAGCGAGCTGATGTTCACGCTGGTCGTCGGCAGCGTCGTCTTCCACCGGCGGCCCGACCCGCGGACCTGGCTGGCGTTCGTCGCCCTGGCCGTGGGGCTGGCGCTGTTCCTGGGCGCCGCGTCCCCGTCGGCCGGGCACGACACCGCGGCCCCGGGCCGCTGGCCCTGGGCGCTCCTGGTGCTGTTCTGCGCGGTGGCGGGCTTCGCCGTCGTCGGCCGGCTGGTGCACGGAGCGCCCCGCGCCGCCCTGTTCGGGTCGGCGTCCGCGGTGGCGTTCGGCGGTACGGCGGCGCTGCTGAAGGAGGTCACCGGGCAGTTCCCGCAGGGGGCGGGCGCCGTATTGACCCAGTGGCCCCTCTACGCGACGGGAGCCGTCGGCGTGATCAGCTTCCTGCTCCTGCAGAGCGCGCTGCGGGCCGGGACCCTCGCCGCGTCGCAGCCGGCACTGACCCTCGGGGACGCGCTGACCAGCGTCGGCCTCGGCTGGGCCCTGTTCGGCGAGGAGATCGTCCTCGGCGTGCGGGTGGTGCCCGAGCTGATCGGCGTGGCGCTGATCGGGCTCGGCAGTATCGGGCTGGCCCGGGCGCCGTCGGTGCAGGGCGCCTGGGACGTCCCGCCGGCGGCGCGGGACGGACCGGGGAAGACGGGACGACGACAGGAGCAGCAGAAGTCGTGACCACCGGGACCGCCGGCACACCATGGGAGCACGGGACGGCACGGGAGGCGGAGCGGATGCGGGACGGGACAGGGGCCTGGGCCCGGGCCGGCCGGGCGGCGTACGGCGTCGCGCCGGTGGCCCTCGTGCCGGTGGCCGCCGCGCTGGCCCACATCGGCCCGGCCGCGACCTGGCTGCCGGGTCTGCGCCGCCGCTGGCTCCCCGCGCTGGCCGGACAGGGCCGGCCCGACCACGTCGCCCTCACCTTCGACGACGGCCCCGACCCGGCGTCCACCCCCCGCTTCCTCGACGCGCTCGACGCGCTCGACGCGCGGGCGACGTTCTTCGTACTGGGCGAGAACGTCGCACGGCACCCCCGGACGGCCCGTGAGCTGGTGGCACGCGGCCACGAACTCGGCGTCCACGGCTGGTCGCACGACCGGCCCTGGCTGCCGTCGCCGGCGCGGGACGCGCGCGAGCTGCTCCGGGCCGCCCGCTCGGTGGCCGAGGTCACCGGCCACGCGCCGCGCTGGTACCGGCCGCCCTACGGCATCCTCACCTCCGGCCGCTGGACCGCCGCCCGGCGCGCCGGCCTGCGGCCGGTCCTGTGGACGGCGTGGGGCAGGGACTGGCGGCACGACGCCACCCCCGCCTCCGTGCGGGCGGCCGTCGCGGCGGACCTCGGCCCGGGCGGCACGATCCTCCTGCACGACACCGACCACGCCTCCGCCCCGGGCAGCTGGCGGGCCGCCCTCGGCGCCCTCCCGGAACTCGTCGCCGACTGCCGCACGGCGGGCCTCACGGTGGGGCCGCTGGCCGCCCACGGGGTGGGCGGGTTCCGGCGGCGGCCGTCCCGGTGACACCGGCGGCGGACCGTTTCGGCCACCGGCGCCGGGATAGCCGTAGCGTCATGGAGCACCGCGCCGACCGGCCCGCGCAGGAGCCCGATCCGTCCTCTCCCCCCTGGGCGCTGCGCGACTACGCCGTGATCGCGGACGGGGAGCGCGGCGCGGTGGTGGACCCCCGGGGCAGGATCGTGTGGCTGTGCGCCCCGCGCTGGCACGACGACGCGGTGTTCTCCGCGCTCATCGGCGGCCCCGGGCACTTCACCGTAGGACCGGTGGACCCGTGGCACGTCTGGGGCGGCTCCTACGAGGAGGGCACGCTCATCCGGGTCAGCCGCTGGGTGACCCCCGACTGCGTGATCGAGTGCCGCGAGGCACTTGCCGTGCCCGCCCGCACGGACCGTCTCGTGCTGCTGCGCCGCATGCGCGCGGTACGCGGCGAGTCCCGGCTGCGGCTGGTGCTGGACGTGCGGCCGGGCTTCGGCACCGGCCGCACGACGGCCCCCCGCCGGGAGGGCGGGGTGTGGCGGGCGGAGGCCGAGGGGCTGCGGATGCGGCTGGGCGGCGCGCCGGACGCGGTACCGCGGCCCGGCGAGGGGCTGGTCGGCGAGTTCCGGCTGCGCGAGGGCGATTCGCACGACGTCGTGCTGGAGCTGTCCGCGGGGCCGGTGAGTGAACCGCTCGACGCGGACGCGCTGTGGCGGGCCACGGAACAGGAGTGGCGGCGGGTGGTCCCGGACTGCTCACGGCTGGTCGCGCCCCGCGACGCCCGGCACGCCTACGCCGTCCTGCGCGGTCTGACCAGCGTCTCCGGGGGCATGGTCGCCGCCGCCACCACGTCCCTGCCCGAGCGGGCCAACACCGGGCGCAACTACGACTACCGCTTCGCCTGGCTGCGCGACCAGTGCTACGCCGGTCTGGCCGTCGCCGCGCACGGACCGCATCCGCTGGCCGACGACGCCGTGCGTTTCGTCGCCGAGCGCGTCCTCGAGGACGGTGACGGGGTCCGTCCCGCCTACACCGTCGACGGCCGGCCGGTCGGCGGGGACCGTTCCCTGCGGCTGCCGGGCTATCCCGGCGGCGGCGACCACGTCGGCAACGACGCGGGGGCCCAGTTCCAGCTGGACACCTTCGGGGAGGCGCTCCAGCTCTTCGCCGCGGCGGCCGCGCACGACCGGCTGACGAAGGACGCGGAACGCGCCGCGGCCGTCGCCGTGGACGTCGTGGAGCGGCGGTGGCTGCGGCCGGACGCCGGGCTGTGGGAGCTGGAGGACCGCTGGTGGACGCACTCCCGGCTCAGCGTGGTGTGCGGACTGCGGCGCATGGCGCAGGTCCTGCCCGGCGGCGCGGGACGGCGCTGCGACGCTCTCGCGGACACCGTGCTGCGGGAGACCCGGCGCCGCTGCCTGCGTCCCGACGGGCGCTGGCGCCGGGCCGCCGACGACGACGGGGCCGAGGCCGCCCTGCTGGTGCCGATGGCCCGCGGCTGCGCGTTCGGCGACGACGGCGGGGCCGCCACCCGCGCCCACATCGAGTCCCGGCTCGGCGAGGACGGGTACCTGTACCGCTTCGAGCACCCGGGGGAGCCGCTCGGCGACGCGGAGGGGGCCTTCCTGCTGTGCGGGTTCGCGATGGCGCTCGCCACCCACCGGCACGGCGACCAGGTGGGCGCGTTCCGCTGGTTCGAGCGCACCCGGGCGGCCTGCGGACCGCCCGGGCTGTTCGCCGAGGAGTACGACGTGCGTCAGCGGCAGCTGCGCGGCAACCTCCCCCAGGCCTTCGTGCACGCGACGATGCTGGAGGCCGCGGTCCGCCTGGCCGGCGCCTCGACGCTGCCCTGACCCGCCGGCCCCACGCCCCGGACCGTCAGGCGGCCGCCCCGGACAGACCGCCGTGGATCGGTGCCGCTCCGCCGGTCAGCGGCCGGCCCGTTCCGCCGCGCCGGACGGAGACGATCTCCGCGGCGATGGACAGCGCGGTCTCCTCCGGTGTGCGCGCGCCGAGGTCCAGGCCGATGGGCGACCGCAGCCGGGCCAGCTCGCGCCCGCCCAGGCCCGCTTCGCGCAGCCGTCGCTCGCGGTCGTCGTGGGTGCGCCGCGAGCCCATCGCGCCGACGTACGCGACCGGCATCCGCAGGGCCTCGGTCAGCAGGGGTACGTCGAACTTGGCGTCGTGGGTGAGGACGCACAGCACCGTGCGCCCGTCGGTCGGGGTGCTGCGCAGATAGCGGTGCGGCCAGTCGACGACGACCTCGTCGGCCTCGGGGAAGCGGGCCCGGGTGGCGAAGACGGGCCGGGCGTCGCACACGGTCACGTGGTGGCCGAGGAACTTGCCGGCGCGCACCAGCGCCGCGGCGAAGTCGACAGCGCCGAAGACGATCATGCGGGGCGGTGGCACGCGGGACTCGACCAGCAGCGTGAGTCCGCCGGGGCAGTGCGAGCCGTCCTCCGACAGGCCGACCGTTGCGGTGCGCCCCGCGTCGAGCAGCGCCCGCGTCTCGGCCAGCGCGGTGCGGTCCAGGTCGGGGTGACCGCCGAGTCCGCCCTCGTGGGAGCCGTCGGCGCGGACGAGCAGCGCCCGCCCGAGGAGCCCGGCAGGGCCCCGCACGACCCGGGCGAGGGCGGCGGGTTCGTCCCGGACGGCGGCCGACAGCGCCGCCCGGAGCACCGCCCTCGACGGCGAGCCCGCCCCGACCGGGGTGACCAGCACGTCGATGACTCCGCCGCAGGTCAGCCCGACGGCGAAGGCGTCCTCGTCGCTGTACCCGAAGCGTTCGCGCACCGTCTCGCCGTCGCGCAGGGCCGCGGTGCACAGGTCGTACACCGCGCCCTCCACGCAGCCGCCCGAGACCGAGCCGAGCGCCGTGCCCTCGCTGTCGACGGCGAGGGCCGCGCCGGGTCCGCGCGGCGCGCTGCCGCCGACGGAGACGACGGTGGCGACGGCGAACTCCCGGCCCTCCTCGATCCAGCGGTGCAGCTCGCCGGCGATGTCAAGCATCCGCCGCTCCCCCGTCCACCGGCACCGCCGCCGTGAGCACGCGGTCGGGCCGGATCGGCAGGCTGCGGTGGCGGACGCCCGTGGCGTGCCAGACGGCGTTGGCGACGGCCGCGGCGGCGCCCACGATGCCGATCTCGCCGACGCCCTTGATGCCGACCGGGTCGTCCGGGTCGGGGTCGTCCACCCAGTCCGCCTCGATGTCCGTCACGTCGGCGTGCGTGGCGACGTGGTAGCCGGCGAGGTCGGGTCCGTAGAGGCCGCCGGTGGCCCGGTCGCGGACCGCCTCCTCGTGCAGGGCCATGGAGATGCCCCAGACCATGCCGCCGACGAGCTGGTTGCGGGCGGTGAGCGGGTTGACGATCCGGCCCGCGGCGAAGATGCCGAGCATGCGGCGCACCCGCACCTCGCCGGTGGTGGTGTCCACGGCGACCTCGGCGAACTGCGCCCCGAAGGAGTGCCGTTCCTTCTGCGCGAGGGCGCCGAGGGCGGCGGTGGTGTCGGAGCGCACGGTGATGCCCTCGGACGGGACGGCGGTGTTGAGGGCGAGCCGCTCGCGCAGTTCCGCGGCGGCGGCCGTGATCGCCCATGCCCAGGAGCGGGTGCCCATGGAGCCGCCGGCGATCATCGCGGGTCCGAAGTCGCTGTCCCCGATGCGGACGTGGACGCGGTCCGGCGTGACCTCCAGCGCGTCCGCGGCGATCAGGGTGAGGGCGGTGCGGGCGCCGGTGCCGAGGTCGGCGGCGGCGATCCGCACGGTGAAGGTGCCGTCGGCCTCCGCGGACAGCAGGGCCGTGGAGGGCCCGGCGCCGGCCGGGAAGGAGGCGGCGGCCGTGCCGGTGCCCAGCAGCCACCGGCCGTCGCGGCGCACGCCGGGGCGCGGGTCGCGGTCCGCCCAGCCGAACCTCCGGGCGCCCTCGCGGAAGCAGGCGGCGAGGTTGCGGCTGCTGAAGGGCTGCCCGGAGACCGGGCCCGCCCCGGGCTCGTTGCGCAGACGCAGTTCGATCGGGTCGACGCCGCAGCGCTCGGCGAGTTCGTCGAGCGCCGCCTCGATCGCGAACGACCCCGGCGCCTCGCCCGGCGCCCGCATGAAGGTCGGGGACGGCACGTCGAGGCGTGCGACGTGGTTGGCGGTGCGGTGGGCCTCGGCGTCGTACATCACCCGGGAGACTCCGGCGCCGGGCTCGACGAACTCGTACACCGTGGACGTCTGGTTCAGCGAGAGGTGCTCCAGGGCACGGAGCCGGCCGTCGGTGCCGGCGCCGAGCCTGATGCGCTGGACGGTGGGGCTGCGGTACCCGGCCAGGGAGAACATCTGACGCCGGGTCATGACGACGCGCACCGGGCGCTGCAGTGCGGTCGCGGCCATCACGGCGGCCACCTGGTGGGCACGCAGGCCCTTGCTGCCGAAGCCGCCGCCGATGTGCTCGGAACGCACCCGCACGGCCGACTCGTCGAGGGAGAACAGCTTCACGAGTTCGTCCTTGACCCAGGTGGTGCCCTGGTTGGAGTCGACGACCTCGAGCCGTCCGTCGTCCCAGAGGGCGGTCGCCGCGTGCGGCTCCATCATGCTGTGGTGCTCTTCGGGGGTGGTGTACTCGGCGTCCAGGACGACGGGGGACGCGGCGAGGGCGGCGTCCGGGTCGCCCTTCTGCGTCTCCGCCGGCATGTGCCCGCCGACGGGGTGCGCGTCGGGGTGGCCGGGGCGCAGCGTGGTGTCGTGCGGCTCCTCGTCGTACGTCACGACGAGGGCCTCGGCGGCCTCCCTGGCCTGCTCGGGCGTCTCGGCGACGACGAGGGCGACCGGCCATCCGGCGTGCGGCACCCGGTCGTGCTGGAAGACGGCGGCGGTCGGGTCCGGCGGGCCGCCCAGCAAACCGATGTAGTCGGTGTCGAGGCGCGGGGCGTTCTGGTGGTGCACGACGGTCAGCACGCCGGGCATGCCGAGGACCGCCTCCGTGCCGAGGGAGCGGATGCGGCCGCGCGTGACGGTGGACAGCACCAGCCAGCCGTGGGCGAGGTCCGCGAAGGGGATCTCGCCGGCGTAGCGGGCCGCTCCGGTGACCTTGTCGCGGCCCTCCACGCGGGTGTGCGCGGTGCCGACGGCGCCCTGCACCGGCGTACGGCCGGTCGTGGCGGTGGTCATCGGGCGGCCTCCTCGGCGAGTTCGGTGAGCACGGCGATCACGAGGTTGCGCATGAGGGTCACCTTGTACGCGTTGTCGGGCAGGGGGCTGGCCGCCGCCAGTTCGGCGTCCGCGGCGGCGGCGTAGGTGTCGCCGGTGGCGGGTGCGCCGGTCAGCACGGCCTCGGCCGCGCGGGCCCGCCAGGGACGGGAGGCGACGGCGCCGAGGGCCAGCCGTGCCTCGCGCACGACGCCGTCCTCGATGTCGAGCGCGGCGGCGGCCGACCCGATCGCGAAGGCGTACGAGGCGCGTTCGCGCACCTTGCGGTAGCGGGAACGGGCGGCGACGGGGGCGGGCGGCAGGGTGACGCCCGTGATGAGCGCGCCGGGCGGCAGGGCGGTCTCCCGGTGCGGGGTGTCGCCGACGGGGAGGTAGAGGTCGGCGAGCGGCAACTCGCCCGGCCCGTCGGCGGTCTCGTAGCCGACGACCGCGTCGAGGGCGGTGAGGGCGACGCCCATGTCCGAGGGGTGCACGGCCACGCAGTGGTCGGACGCGCCCAGGACGGCGTGGTTGTGGTGCTCCCCGGTGATCGCGGGGCAGCCGCTGCCGGGGACGCGCTTGTTGCAGGGCTTGCTGACGTCGGTGAAGTAGCCGCAGCGGGTGCGCTGGAGGAGGTTCCCGCCGACGGTGGCCATGTTGCGCAGCTGCCCGGAGGCGCCGGCCAGCACGGCCTGCGTCAGCACCGGGTAGCGGCGGCGGACTTCGGGGTGCGCGGCGAGGTCGCTGTTGGTGACGGTCGCGCCGATGCGCAGGCCGCCGTCGGCGGTCGGCTCGATCCCGTCCAGGGGGAGTTCGCGGACGTCGACGAGCAGCGCGGGCCGTTCGACGCCGGTCTTCATCAGGTCGACGAGGTTGGTGCCGCCGCCGAGGAACCGGGCGTCCGGGTCGGCGGCGAGCAGTGCCACGGCGCCGTGGACGTCGTCGGCGCGCCGGTAGCCGAATTCCCTCATGCGGCGGCCTCCTCGGCGTTCCCGGCCGCGGTGCCGTCGCCGCGGGCCTCGGCGGCACGGGCGACGGCCCGGACGATCGAGACGTAGGCGCCGCAGCGGCAGAGGTTGCCGCTCATGCGCTCGCGGATCTCGTCGGGGGTGAGGGGCGGTGGTCCGGCCTCGGGCCGCACGTCGTCGGTGACGGCGCTCGGCCAGCCGGCGGCGTGCTCCTCGATCACGGCGACGGCCGAGCAGATCTGGCCGGGTGTGCAGTAACCGCACTGGTAGCCGTCGAGGTCGAGGAAAGCCTGCTGCACCGGGTGCAGCCGGTCGGCCTCGGCCATGCCTTCGATGGTGGTGATCTCGCGTCCCTCGGCCGCGACGGCGAGGTTGAGGCACGAGACGGCGCGACGCCCGTCGACCAGGACGGTGCAGGCGCCGCACTGCCCCTGGTCGCAGCCCTTCTTGGTACCGGTCAGGTCGAGGCGCTCGCGCAGGGCGTCGAGGAGGGTGGTGCGGTGGTCGACGGTCAGCTGGTGCTTCTCGCCGTTGATGTTCAGGGTGATGGCACTGGACGTCGACGAGGGCGCTGGGGCCATGGTCAGCCTTCTCTGGTGTCTGGTGACAGGGAAAACGGGCTGTAGGCGGTGGATGTGTCCATGAGCGGCCACCGGACGGTCCGGCCGGCCGGCGTCCGCCGCTAGAGTGGACGGGAAACGGACAACTGTCCGCTCACTGGAAAACGTAACGGACAGCTGTCCGCTTAGCAAGAACGGGATTCGGCCACGGACCCGGGAGGAGGACGGGTGTCGCAGTCGAAGAGGGACAACCCGACCGGTCCCCTGCGCTCGGACGCGCAGCGCAACCGCGAGCGGATCCTGCGCGTGGCCACGGAGGAGCTGACGCGCTGCGCGGACGCGCCGTTGAGCGCCATCGCCAGGAAGGCGGGCGTCGGGCAGGGCACCTTCTACCGCAACTTCCCCAACCGCGAGGCCCTCGTCCTGGAGGTCTACCGGTACGAGATGCAGCAGGTGGCCGATGCCGCGCCCCACCTGCTGGCCACCCGGGAGCCCGTCCGGGCCCTGCGCGAGTGGATGGACCGCCTCGCCGGGTTCGCCATGACCAAGGCCGGCCTGGCGGACGCGATCCGGCTGGTCACCAGCGCGCCCGGCAGCCCGGAGAAGCCGCATCCCACCCCGGTCATGGACGCCGCCGCGCTCCTGCTCCGCGCCAACGAGGAGGCCGGCACCATCCGGGCCGGGATCACCGCGGACGACTTCTTCCTCGTCATCGGCGGTCTGTGGCTCATCGGCCCCGGCGAGGACTGGCAGCCGCGGGCCACCCGGTTCCTGGACTTCGTCATGGACGGGCTGCGGGCGGGAGCGCCAGGCCGGTGACCGCCTCCCGGAAGCGGTAGCGGCGTTCGGGGCGGCCCGTCGACCCGTAGCGCAGGGAGACCTCCGCGCGACCGACGGTGTGGAAGTACTCCAGGTAGCGGCGGGCACTGACCCGGGAGACGCCGGTCAGCGCCGCGCATTCGCTGGCGGACAGCGTGCCCTCGGCGTCACGGAGGGTGCGTTCGACCAGCCCGGCCGTCTCCACGCTCATTCCCTTGGGCAGCGCCGGGACCGGGGCGGCCGGTACCGCCGCTCCGGCCAGGACGCGGTCCACGTCGGCCTGGCCGCGTACCACGGTGCCGAGCAGCCGCCCCCGCCGGCCGGCGTAGCGCTCCAGCCGGACGCGCAGGTCCTCGAAGTCGAACGGTTTGAGCAGGTAGTCGACGACCCCGTGGCGGACGGCGCCGCGCACCGTGTCCGCCTCCCGGGCCGCGCTGATGACCATGACGTCGCAGTCGTGACCGGCGGCGCGCAGCCGGGTGACGACGTCCAGGCCGAAGAGGTCCGGCAGGTACAGATCGAGCAGGACGAGTCCGGGCCGGAGTTCGTCGACGGCCGCCAGGGCCTGCTCGCCGGTACCGGCGACTCCGACGACCCGGAAGGGCTCGACGCGTTCGACGAAGGCGCGGTGGACCCGGGCCACCATGAAGTCGTCGTCGACGACGAGCACGCCGATCGCGCCGGTCGTGGCGGTGGCGCGGCCGGTGCCGCTCGTCCCCTTCATGGTGCTGCTCCTTCCGCCACCGCGTCGGTGAGGTGGCTGACCGTCATGCGTGCGGTGAACACGGCCCCTTCACGGGTGTTGGTCACCGAGATCTCGCCGCCGTGGCGTTCGCAGACGAGCCGGGTCAGCGCCAGGCCGATGCCGCGCTCGCCCTGCCGGGCGGCCTTGGTGGTGAAGCCGTGCGAGAAGACCTCGCGGGCCAGTTCGGGCGCCACGCCGGGCCCCGAGTCGCGGACCACGATCTCCACGCTGGAGGCGTCCTGTCTGAGCTCGACCTCGACCCAGGCGGCGTCGCCGGCGGGCGTCGCGGCGGCGTCCACCGCGTTGTCGACGAGGTTGCCGACCACGGTCGCCACGTCGGCGGCGTCCTCCGGGGCGAGCCGGCCCAGGGCGGTGCGCTCGGAGACGCGCAGGGCGACCCTGCGCTCGGCCGCGAGGGAGGACTTGGCCGTCAGCAGCGCGGCGACGGCGGTGTCGCGGACCCGGCGGCTGAGGGTGACGTCGAGGGACTGGCGGCGCCGGCTGAGCGCGCGGATGTAGCGCACCACCTCGTCCTGCTCGCCGATCTGGATCAGCCCGGAAATGGTGTGGAGCTGGTTGGCGAACTCGTGGGCCTGGGCGCGCAGCAGCTCCGAGGTGCTGCGGAAGGCGCCGATCTCCCGTTCCAGGCGGGCCAGTTCGGTGCGGTCGCGCAGGGTGGTGACCGAGCCGAGCGCACGGCCGTCCTTGGTGACGGTCATGCGGTTCATGACCAGGACCCGGCCGTGGCGGACGACGACCTCGTCGCGCCGTCCGTCCGTCTCGCGCCGGTCCGCCGCGTCGGCCGTGGCGCCGGTCAGGACGTCCAGCAGCCGCCCGTCGATGCCCAGGCCGTCCAGGCTCTGGCCCACGCAGTCCCCGGGCAGGTCGAGCAGGCGCCGGCCCATCTCGTTGACCAGGGTGATCCGGTGCTGCGGATCGAGGGCGACCACGCCCTCGGCGATGCCGTAGAGCATCGCCTCCCGGTGCTCGGCGAGCCCGGTGATCTCGCGGGGTTCCAGACCGAGGGTCTGCCGTTTGACGCGCCGGGCGAGCAGCCAGGAGCCGGCCACACCGAGGCCGCTGGCGATGCCGAGGTAGGCGAGGAGGTAGGAGGAGGCACCGCCGAGCCGCTGCCACACCGTGGGGTCGGCCTCGCCGACCATCACCGTGCCGAGGTGCCGGCCGAGGGTCGCCCGGGTGTCCCCGAGCACCGGTACCCGCGCGACGAGTTCCCGGCTGCCGCCCAGGGTCAGCGCCCCCGACCAGCCGCGTCCCTCGGCGGCGCCGTCGGCGAGCGGCAGCCGGGTGCCGACCACCGTCGGGTCGGTGGAGCTGACGATGCGGCCGCCGGCGTCGGCCACCGTGACCGACGTGACGCCGGACTGGGTCTGCGTGGCGTTCACCAGCGGGGCGAGGGCCTCCTGCGGTACGGGGCGCGACAGCTGACTGCGGACCAGCGGGGTGGCGGCCAGCTGTTCCGCCAGGGCGGCGACGCGGCGGCCCTCGACCCGGTTGAACGTGGCCTTCGACTGGGCGAGGGAGACGGCGGCCACCGCGAGCAGCACCACCACGACGATGGCGAGCTGGAGGACCAGCATCTCGCCCGCGAGGGTGTGACGGCGGAAGGTGGGGGCCACGGCGTACTCGATCTCGGCTGACGGAGGCAGGAGGGTCGGGGCGGGGTGCCGGGTCGCCATCATGGCGCCCACCTGCGGCGAAGGAAAGGGATGTGCCGTCTTCGCAACGAACCGGCGATGTGCCGGTAATACGCGCCGCCCCGGCGGGCAGTGACCGGAGGCGACCGGTGACGCGGCGGACCGGCCGTCGGTGAGGCACCGGACAGGCGGTGAGTAGGGCGCCGGACAGGCCGCCGGTGACGCGCCGGACGGCGACCGATGACGCGCCGGGCAGGCCGCCGCCGGTGAGGCGCTGGACGGCGGCCGGTGACGCGAGGGACCGGCGAACGCAAAGACCACAACCTCCCTTGGTTCCGCAAGGAGGACACACCGCCGGACCGGGGGCACCATGTGGCCCACGTCACCCTCTCCCACAGGGCTTCCCGTACCGACCTACCCAACCGACAGGTGGTGGCATTCGTGCGCCTGCGCACCCCCCTTGCCGTGCTCGGGGCCGCCGTGCTCGTCCTCGCCGGTCCCCCGCTGCTCTCGACGGGCAGCGAGTCCGGGGCCGGCACGCAGATCCCCGGCCTGCGCTTCATGGTCCCCAACACGCCCGGCGGCGGCTACGACATCACCGCCCGCACGGCCGCGAAGAACGCCGAGGACGCCGGACTCACCCACGACATCGAGGTGTTCAACCTGCCCGGCGCGGGCGGCACCGTGGGCCTGAGCCGGCTGGTGAGCGAGCACGGCAACGGCAAGCTCGGCATGTCCATGGGACTCGGCGTCGTGGGCGCCGCCCGCTCCAACCACGCGCCCAAGACCCTCGCCGACACCACGCCGATCGCGCGGCTCACCGAGGAGCAGGACGTCGTCGTGGTCGCCAAGAACTCCCCGTACCGGACGATCGACGAGCTGATCACCGCCTGGAAGGAGAATCCCGGCAAGATCCCCGTCGGCGGCGGCTCGTCCCCGGGCGGGCCCGACCACCTCGCGCCGATGCTGATGGCGCAGGCCGCCGGGATCTCCCCCAGGTCCGTCAACTACATCCCCTTCGACGGGGGCGGTGAGCTGCTCGCGTCGATCCTCGGCAACAAGGTCGGTTTCGGGGTCTCCGGCGTCGGCGAGTACCTGGACCAGATCAGGGCGGGCGAGCTGCGGGTGCTCGCGGTGACGGGCCCGGAGCGTGTGGCCGAGCTCGAGGACGCCCCGACGCTCAAGGAGTCCGGCTACGACGTGGACTTCACCAACTGGCGGGGCATCGTGGCCCCGCCCGGCCTGACCGACGCGGAGCGGAACAAGCTGACCCGCCTGGTCGAGGAGCTGCACGACTCCCCCGAATGGAAGAAGTCCCTGGAGCAGAACGGCTGGGACGACGCCTTCCTGACGGGTGCGGAGTTCGGCTCGTTCCTGGAGGCCCAGGATCAGCGTGTGGTGTCGGTACTGAAGGAGCTGGGACTGTGACGACACGGACCGAGACGTCCACGGAGCCGGCCGCCGTGCGGCGTTCGTGGCTGCGCGACCACTCCGAACTGGGCGTGTGTGTCCTGCTGCTGGCGCTCGGCGTGCTGGTACTGACCGACGCCCTGACCATGGACGTCGACATCACCCAGCGGGGTCCGGTCGGACCGAAGACGGTCCCCGTCGTCGTCGGCGCGGGCCTGCTGGTGATCGCCGCGCTGCTCGCCGTCGACGTCCTGCGCGGCGGCCGGGGCGAGGCCGAGGGCGGTGAGGACGTCGACCTGTCCGAACCGGCGGACTGGCGCACGGTGCTGCTGCTGGCCGGGATCTTCCTGGGCGCGGCGGTGCTGATCGAGCCGGCCGGCTTTCCCGTCGCGGGCGCGCTGCTGTTCTGGGGGGCCGCGTTCGCCCTCGGCAGCCGGCGCGTCGACCGCGATCCGCTGATCGCCGCGGTGCTGTCCCTGATCACGTACGTCGTCTTCGACAAGCTGCTCGGAGTTCCGCTGCCCGGCGGTCCGCTGATGGGAGTGCTGTGACATGAACGCTCTGAACTCCCTCCTGGACGGCTTCGGCACGGCCCTCACTCCGCTCAACCTCCTGTGGGCCGCCCTGGGCGTCCTCCTCGGCACGGCCATCGGCGTGCTGCCCGGCATCGGCCCGGCGATGGCCGTGGCGCTGCTGCTGCCGGTGACGTACGGGCTGGATCCGGTGGCCGCGTTCATCATGTTCGCGGGCATCTACTACGGCGCGATGTTCGGCGGGTCGACCACCTCCATCCTGCTCAACACCCCGGGCGAGAGCGCCGCGGTGGTCGCCGCCATGGAGGGCAACCCCATGGCCAAGGCGGGGCGCGGCGCACAGGCGCTGGCGGCCGCAGCCATCGGTCACTTCGCGGGCGGCATGATCGGCACGATCCTGCTGGTGGTGCTGGCGCCGACGGTCGCCGACCTGGCGGTGGACATCGGTGCCCCCGACTACTTCGCCATCATGGTGCTGGCGTTCATCGCGGTGACCTCGGTGCTGGGCTCGTCGCGCATCAGGGGCCTGGCCTCCCTGCTGATCGGCCTGACGATCGGTCTGGTGGGTCTGGACCAGATGACCGGCCAGCAGCGGCTGACCTTCGGCTCGCTGCAACTCGCCGACGGCATCGACGTGGTGATCGTCGCGGTCGGTCTCTTCGCGATCGGCGAGGCGCTGTGGGTCGCGGCGCACCTGCGGCGCGGCGCGGCCGAGCCGATCCCGGTGGGGCGCCCCTGGCTCGGCCGCGGCGACGTGCGGCGGACGTGGAAGTCGTGGCTGCGCGGCCCGTTCATCGGCTTCCCGTTCGGCGCGATCCCGGCGGGCGGCGCGGAGATCCCCACCTTCCTCTCGTATGTGACGGAGAAGCGGCTGTCGAAGCACAAGGACGAGTGGGGCAAGGGTGCCATCGAGGGCGTGGCCGGTCCGGAGTCGGCGGCGTCGGCCTCGGCGGCGGGCACGCTGGTGTCCATGCTGACCCTGGGGCTGCCGACCACGGCCGTCGCGGCGGTCATGCTGGCCGCCTTCCAGCAGTACGGCATCCAGCCGGGCCCGCTGCTCTTCGAACGGGAACCCGAGCTGGTGTGGGGCCTGATCGCCTCCCTCTTCGTCGGCATGGTGCTGCTGCTCGCGCTCAATCTGCCGCTGGCACCGGTGTGGGCCAAGCTGCTGCGCATCCCGCGGCCCTACCTCTATGCCGGGATCATGTTCTTCGCGGCGGTCGGCGCGTACGCCGTCGGCGGCGAGGTCGTCGACCTGGTGATCCTGCTGATCATCGGCCTGGTCGGCTTCGGCATGCGGCGCTACGGCCTGCCGGTCCTGCCCGCGGTGATCGGCGTCATCCTCGGCCCCAACGCCGAGCAGCAGCTCCGCCGCGCCCTGCAGATCAGCGACGGCAGCGTCTCGGGCCTGGTGAACACGCCGTTCGCGGTGACCGTGTACGCGGTGATCCTGCTGCTGCTGGCGTGGCCGGTGCTCAAGGGGGCGGTGCGGCGCGTCCGCGCGTGAGGTGTTCCCCGCGGCACCGCACCCGGAGTCCCGACGGGGCCCCGGGTGCGGTGCGTTCCGGGCGGTGCCCGGGACCCGGCTGGCCGGATCTCAGCCGGCCCGCTCCAGGTCGCGCACTCCCCGGGCGGCCAGCGCGACGAGCGACACCCCGGAGATCACCGCCGCGACGACGAGCAGCCACGTCTCGAAGCCGACGGCGGTGGCGACCGGACCGGTGAGGGCCAGGCCAACGGGGCGGGCCACGAAGGAACCGACCGTGTCGAAGGCGTAGACCCGGGCGAGTTTGTCCTCCGGCACATGGCTCTGGATGGACTGCTCCCAGTACACGTCGAACATCTGCAGGCCCAGTCCGTGCAGGAAGGCGCCGAGCAGGACGGGCCACAGCGTGTCGGAGAGGGCCATGGCGAGCGGGAAGAAGCCCGTGAACGCCAGCAGGACGACGCCGGCCCGGAGCGGGTACCGCGGCCGTATGCGGAGGCAGAGCAGGCCGCCGGTCACGAAGCCGGCCATCAGGACCGACAGGGCGAGTCCCCAGGCCGACCGGCCGAGCCCCTGGCCCACGACGACGGGACCGAGCACCGCCTGGGCCCCGCCGTAGAAGAGGTGGTAGAGGAGGGCCTGGAGGATCAGCAACCAGAGCCAGCTGTGCCGCATCACCTCCCGCAGGCCGTCCCTGAGGTCCGCCACCGCCGACGCGGCCCGGGGCGTGCGGACGTGGGGGACGCGGAGACGGGCGAAGGCCGCCGCGGCGAAGGCGAAGGTGCAGGCGTCGGCCACGATCGCCCATCCCGACCCCACGGCGGCGACCAGTACTCCCGCCACGGCGTAGCCGACGGTCGAGGCGCCGGTCTGGAGCAGCGTGCGCAGGGCCACCGCGTCGCCCAGTTCGTCCTGCGGCACGACCAGCCGGGTCATCGCCATGGCCGAGGGGCGTCCCAGCGCGGAGACCACGCCGCCGAGTCCGCCCAGGACCGCGATCAGCGGGATGGTGGCGACGTCCAGCAGCAGCGCGCCGGCCAGCCCGCCCATGACCAGGGCGCTGACGACCGACGCCCCCGTCATCATGAGCTGCCGCGAGACCCGGTCGCCCAGGACGCCGCCGGCGAGGGTGGTGACGACCTGGCAGGCCGCGAAAGCGGCTTCCACCAGGCCGAGCTGGACGACCGATCCCCCCAGGTCGAGGACGGCGAACGCCAGGGCGACCGGCGTGATGGCGTTGCCGAGCGCGTTGACCGCGGTGCCGGCCACCAGGTACCGGAAGCCGGGGTGGCGCAGGACTCGATGACTTCGTCGCTTCACAGCGGGGAAGGTATTTCGGCACCGAAATTCTCGTCAACCAGTTATTCGGCAGCGAAGGGAATGTCTAGAATCCTCGCATGGAGCAACCTCGCCCCGACCTGCCGCACGACTGGGCGGACGGCCACGTCGACCGCTGGCGGGACCACTGGATCGGCATCGACTTCGACGACGAGGTGGAGGCGATCACGGTCCGGCTGGACCGGATCCGGCGCCACCTCAAGCGGACCACGCGCCGCGCCGTCGAAGGGGCCGGGCTCCAGATCCACGAGTACGAGACGCTGCACCACCTGATGATCCGGGACACCCCGGGCCGGGCGACCCCTTCCGCGCTGGCCGCCGATCTCGGGGTGAGCGCCGCCGGGACGACCGGCCGGCTCGACGCGCTGGAGAGGGCCGGCTGGGTCCGCAGGGCACCGTCCGCCGACGACCGGCGGCGCGTCGACGTCGAGGTGACCGACACCGGCCTCGCCGTCTGGAAGCGCGCGATGGCGCTCCGCGGCCGGGCCGAGGACGAGCTGTTCGCCGCCCTCACGGCACGGGACCGCGCCTGTCTCGCCGCGCTGCTCAAGCAGTTGACCCTCCGCATCGAGGGCACCGGCTGACCGGCCCTTCCCGGGCGCCCCTCCGGCACGCGCCCGAGCGGCCCGGGGACCCGGGCCGGCCCAGGAGGGAGAGCCGCCCACCGGGTCCGTGCGTTTCCGGTGGAAGGTGGCCCCACGGGGCCTTGGAACGTCCGGTCCGGTGGGCGGCAGGGCAGCGGGGTACGGAGGTCACGCACGGCCTGCGAGCAGTACCCGGTGCATCGGCGTGTCCAGCAGGGCCGTGCGGCGCAGGCCCGCGTCAGCGAGCCACTGGTCGTAGTCCTGGATCGTGTAGGCGTCGCCGCCGCCGGTGGCCAGCATGGACGCGGCGAACAGCCGGGAGAAACGGTTCTGGGTGTTGGCGCCGCCGGCGTCCTCGTCGACGATGTGGTCGACGATCGCGATGAGGCCGCCGTCGGTGAGCCCCTTGGCGGACTTCAGCAGCAGCTCGTGTGCCGACTCGGGTGTCTGCAGGTGGAAGATGTTGACGAACAGGGCGAGGTCGGTGCAGCTGCCCCAGTCGTCGGCCCAGAAGTCGGCGGTGAGCGGCTCGAACCGGTCGGCGACGCCGAGTCGTTCGGCCTGTGCGACGGCGATCTCGATGATCCGCGGGGCGTCGAGGCCCCGCGCCGTCAGCCGCGGAAACGCCTCGAGGAGCAGGTGGCTGTAGATGCCGGTGCCGCAGCCGACGTCCAGCAGGGTGGCCTCGGCGTCCTGGCCCCAGCCGTGCTCGCGCAGGGCCGCGGCGAGCACCGCGACGACCGGCGGGGCCCAGAAGTTGATGCCGCGGGCAAGGGCGGCGTAGTCCTCCTCGGATATCTGGTTGACCTGGGCGCCGCCGAGAGCGCCGCGGGCGCCGTCGCGCACGTTGTCGGCGAGGTGACGCCATGCGTGCCAGGCGATGTTCCGGTCGTGGGTGATCTTCCCGGCCAGACTGAAAAGACCGTCGGGCGCGAAGACGCCGCGCAGGGCGGTCGGCAAGGTGTAGACGGCCTGGCCGTCGGCACCCCGCTCGCGCTGGAGGATGTCATAGGCGTGCAGCCCGTCCAGCAGTACGCGGGTGGCGCGCAGATCGGTACCGAGGGTCTCGGCGAGGTGAGCGGCGGTGTACGGGCCGGCACCGAGAGCAGTGAACACGCCGAGGTCCTGGGCGGCCTCGATGACTCCGGGCGCCCACATGCCGATCAGGTGCTCGTAGACACGGTGGGTGGCGCGGGCCTCGGAGTCGTCCACGGACAGCAGTCGCGTGTCGACGAGCGGGGTGTGGTTGACGGAGGCGGTGAGGTCGACGGGCCCGGTCATGTCGGGTCAACTCCTCTGGCCGGTGGAGTGTTCCGGCCCGTGATGTGGCGTGCCGTTCATGGAGGAAGCTCCGTTCTGCTGCATGACGTTTTGTTCATCCGTGGGATTTTGCCCACCCATGGCGACTACCTTTTGTGGCCGATCACCAAGTGCTTCTCGCCACCGGCCCTGCGCACTTCGCAGTCACGGAACCCGGCCCGCTCCAGCAGGGCGATGAACTCGGCGCCCGTACGGTGCTTCCCGGCCATCTCGATGTGCATCACCAGGTTCATCGCGGCGGTGGCCAGCGGACCGCTGTGGTCGTCCTCGAAGAGGCGGTCCATGATGAGGACCCGGCCGGGCCTTTGGCACGCACGGTATGCCTTCTCCAGCAGCATGACGCAGGTGGCGTCGTCCCAGTCGGAGAGGATGTAACCGAAGGCAAGGCAGTCACCGTGCGGGAGTTCGTCCGTGAAGAAGTCGCCGCCGACGAAGTCGAGGCGGTCGGCGACCGGTTGTGCCTGGGCGTCCTCGCCGATCAAGGGGCCGACCACCGGCATGTCGAAGACCGTGGCCCGCAAGGTCGGGGCGCCGAGCAGCGCCGCCACGGCGAACGGGCCGGTGGCCCCGCCGACGTCCACCAGATGCGTCGTCCCCGCCATCCCGGCCAGGGCGGCGAGCTCCTGCGACATGCCGAAGCTCAAGTCCCACATGGCGCGCATGAAGGCCCGCAGCGACTCGGTGTCGCGGTATACGTCGTCGAACGGGGACGCCTCCGTGGCGGGCTTTCCTTCGGAGAGGTAGGTGTCCAGGCGGCCGAGGCGGCCCGAGGTCTCCAGCGTGAGGTGCTCGATGAAGCCGCCCAGGTACCGGGTGCTGCGGCGGTCGAGGAACGGCGCCGCGTCGGAGGTCAGGGCATATTCCCCGCCCGCCGCGCGTTCCACGACGCCGAGGGAGGTCATGACCAGCAGCATGCGCTCCAGGGTGTCCTGGTCGATGCCGAGGCGCTCGGCGAGGCACTCGACGGTGCCCGGGCCGTCCTCGATGAGGGATGTGAACACCCCGTGCTTGACGGCGCTGTGGAGCACCGGAGTGGAGATGAGTCCGTAGACGGCGTTCTCAAGCGCACTGGGCATCATCGGTCTTGCTCCTCGATCACGTCGATTTCTTCCACCAGTTGGGCCAGCTCTCGCGGATGGCTGACGTGCGAGGCGTGACCCGCGCCGGAGATCTCGGCGAAGCGGCCGTGCGGCAGCAGCTCGGCGAGCCGCTGTGCCACGACCCTGTGGTGCGTGGCTGACCGGGAGCCGGCCGCCACCACGGCAGGGGTGGGAAACGTCGCCGGGTCGAAGCCCGGGACGTCGACGGCGGGATCCGTCATCTCGGAAATGAGGGCCGTCCCGTCCGCGGCAAGGTCGGACGGCCGTGCGCGTGCCACGTGCAGCCGGCCTGCCGGGCCCAGGACTTCGGCGAGCATGGCCCGTGTCGCCTGCTCCGGCCCACCCTCCGCGGCGCTGCGCACGGTCTGCTCCCACGGGTCCTCGGCGGGCCACCAGGGCAGCCAGCGCACCGGGGGTTCCACGGCGACGATCCCGGCGACGCGCGACGGGTCCGCGGCGGCGGCGGCCATCGCCACCAGGGCGCCGTAACTGTGGCCGAGTACGATCGGCGTCACGTCCAGCTCGGCCAGGGCCGTGCGAAGGTCGTGCACGTGCACCTGGTAGTCGACGTCCGCGCCTCCGAGCGGGCGGGATCTGCCCCAGCCGCGCCGGTCGTAGCCGAGGACCGGTCGGTCTCGCAGGTGGTCGGCCACCCGGCGGAACGCGTCGCTGCGGTCGAGGGAACCGTGCACGATCATCACGGGCCGGGCAGCCTCACCTGTCCCGTCTCCCAGAGCGCTGACCACTGGTCGCGCCCGGTCCGTGTCGGTCTGTATCGCTCTGCCGTTCACTGAGCCTCTCGCCCCTCGCTCACGAGCCGCACCAACCCGGCCAGGGTCGGTTGGTCGAGCAGTCGCTGTACGTCGAAGACCACGCCGAAGCGTTCCTCGGCGGCCGCCATGAACTCGGCCATGGCCAGCGAGTCGCCGCCTGCGGAGAAGAAGTCGGTGTCCAGCTTCACGCGGACCTGCGGCACGCGCAGGCACGACGAGAACAGCTGGGCCAGCTCCCATGTGATGCGGGTGGCCCTTCCGCCGGTGTCCGGCACGGGCGCGGCAGGTACGGACGCGGCGGGTTCGGACGCGGCAGGTACCGCGCGCACCGGAACCGGAGCCGCGGTACCGCCCGAACCCACGATCCGGACGGCTTCGTTTCCGGGCGTCGCCGTCTCGTGCTTCTCCCCCACCTTTCCGTTCGAGGTGAGCGGCAGCTGGTCCGTGACGGTGAACGTCGCCGGAATCATGCCGAGGTGCAGACGCTCGGCCAGGTGGCGACGTACCGCCGACTCGTCCCAGGAACCGGACTGCTCGGGTACGACGAAGGCGTGCAGCCTGTGGTCGCGCTCGACGGCGTGGCAGGAGGACACGCCGGGGGCCTTCTCCAGCACGCGCTCCACCTCGTACAGCTCGACGCGCTGCCCCCGGATCTTGACCTGGCGGTCGCGGCGGCCGACGTAGTCCAGAGAGCCGTCCTCCCGCCAGACGCACAGGTCACCGCTCCGGTACATCAGCCGTCCGGCCCGCCCCGCGAAAGGGTCGGGCACGAACGAGTCGGTCATGAGGTCGGGGCGCCCCAGATAACGGCCGACACCGATACCGGCGATGTACAGCTCGCCCGGGATTCCGGGCGGCAGCAGCCGGTGTTCGTCGTCCAGGACGTACACACGCTTGCCTGCCACCGGACGCCCGATCGGCGGGTCGTCCTCACCGGCGCACTCGTGCCAGGTGGACCAGACCGCCGTTTCGGCGGGCCCGTACAGGTTGAGAAGTCTGCGGCCCGGCGCCGTCCAGCGGCGGACCAGGCCGCCGGGCAGCCGCTCGCCCGCGAAGGCCGCGATGCGCAAGTCGGGCAGCGGATCGTGCGCGAGCACCGACCACACCGACGGCGTCATGATGGCGGCGCTCACCCGTCGCTCACGCAGCAGCCGTAGGAGCGGCGGGCCGGGGGTCAGATGTGCGGTCCGCGCGACGACGAGCGTCGCCCCGCACAGCAGAGCGAGGACGACTTCGGAGATGCAGCCGTCGAAGTTCAGCGACAGGAACTGCAGCACCCGGTCCTGGGGCCGGATCCGGAACACCTTGCGCTGGGCGATGTGCAGGTTCGACAGCGCCTCGTGGCTGTTGGCGATGGCCTTCGGCCGGCCGGTGGTGCCGCTGGTGAACACGACGTAGGCGGTGTTGCCCGGCGCAACGCCGGTGATCGGCGGAACGGAGGCGCGTACTGCCGGATCGAGTCGCACGACGCCGGCCCGGACACCCAGACCCGCGATCCGGTCGCCGGCGGCGTCGTCGGCGATGACGAGCCGGGCAGAGGTCTGCTCCAGCATGGTCTTGAGGCGCTCGCCGGGGCAGTCGGCAGCGGCGAGCAGGAAGGCGCCTCCGGCCTTGGCCACGGCGAGGATGGCGACGACGAGCCGCACGGAGCGTTCCATGCTGATCGCGACGACCGTCTCGGGCTCCACGCCCAGGTCACGCAGCCGGTGAGCGGCCCCGTTGGCCAGTGCGTCGATGTCCGCGTACGAGTAGGCGACGCCCTCGTCCTCGACCGCCGGGCTGTCCGGCGTCAGTCGGGCTCGCTCCTCGAAGAGCAGGTGCCAGCAGATCTGGGCGGCGCCGTCGTCGGCGCCGGTGTCGTTCCACTCGGTGATGATCTGGTGCCGTTCGAGATCGCTGACCGTCTTGGCTTCCGGCACCGCGTCGGCCACCGGGGCTCCCGTTGCCTCGGCTGCGGAGGGAAGGCCGGCCGACGGGCCGTCCTGTGTCTCGGCCTGTGGCGTACGGCCGATCCACACCGCTGCCCGGTGCCGGGAGCGGGTGTTGCAGTGAGGCCCCCATTCCACCGGGTCCGGGTCCACCGGCGAGAGCCCGAAGTGCTGGTAGCGCTCGATGAAGCCGACGATCGCCCAGCGCGCCAGGCGTTCGGCGAACGGCGCACCGAGGCAGTAGTGCGGGCCGGAGCCGAATCCGAGGTGGCGGCCCTCGCTGCGTGCTATATCGAAGGCGGTGGGGTCGGTGAACTTGCGGGGGTCGAGGTTGGCCGCGGCGAGCAGGACGAGGACTCCGTCCCCGGCCTTGAGCCGCGCCCCACCGATCTCGATGTCGCGCACGGCATGCCGGCCCACGTACTGGCTCGACCCGTCGATCCGCAGTGTCTCGGCCACGGCGGAGTCGACGAGCGCGGGGTCCTGCCGTAGCCGCCGCAGTTGCTCCGGGTTCTCGGCGAGCAGCAGCAGTCCGGTGGAGACGAGGTGCGTCAGGGTCTGGTAACCGCCGGCGACGAGGACCAGCGCGTTGGCGGCGACGAGGTGGAGCAGTTCGGCGGGCGGTTCCTTCGAGGGATCGGTCTCGAAGTCGTCCCGCAGGGCCGTCGCCAGGGTGGTGACGAGGTCGTCGCCGGGCGCCGCGAGGCGATCGGCGGCCAGCTCGCGCAGCCCGGCGAGCGCCTTCTCGAGGAGCGGGACCGTCTCCAGGTCGGCCCGGCTCGGAAAGGTGGAGACACTGCTCAGCAGTCGCTCGTAGGAGTCGGCCCACTCGGTGAGTTCCGCACCGCGGCCTGCCATGCCGAGCAGATGGGTCATCAGGTGCTCGGGCAGCCGTTCCGCGAAGTCCGCCACCAGATCGATGGTTCCGGCGTCGGGCAGCGTGTCCAGTACCTTGCCGGCGATCGCACGCAGAACCGGGTCGTGCCGGCGCATGCTGGCTGGTGAGAACTCGCCGCGGAGGGCGTTCCTGACCCGGGTGTGCTCGGGCGGGTCGTTGAAGAGGAACTGCGCGGACAGCATCTCTGCGGTTGGCGCGATGCCGCTCATGCCGCGTGCCGCCAGGTCGTCCGGGGCGTGGTGGCGCGCGGACGAGAACACCCGGTGGTTGGCGAGGATCTCGACCGACTCGGCGTATCCGGAACAGACCCAGACGCCTCCCACCTCGTCGTAGAAGACGGGCGGAAGCTCGGAAATCGCCTTCCAGTAGAGCCGGGGGTCGGCTATGACCTCGGCGCGGCGCAGATTGTGGATGCCGTGCCGCGCACGGTCGTAGCCGGCAGCGGAACGGGGGATCGGGGACCGCACGCTCTTCCCCATCTCCTTACTTGTCGGCCATGCGCTGCGCGAGGCTGCGCGGACGCATGTCGGTCCAGTTCTCCTCGATGAAGCGCAGGCATGCCTCGCGCGTGTCGCTCGGGTGCGCGATGGTCCAGCCCGCAGGAACGTTCACGGAGACCGGCCAGACCGAGTGCTGGTTCTCGTCGTTGACGAGCACCACGTACGTGCCGTCCGGGTTCTCGAAGGGGTTCGTCATGCCGGGCTCCTTGATGGCGTGATGGATGGGGGCTTGATGGATGGGGGCTTGCTCACGGGTTCTGGTTCCGAAGGGCGCGGGAGAGGATCCCGCCCACCGGCTCCAGGATGTGCGGCATCAACATGTCGTCGTGGCTGCACGGAACTTGGTGCTCGTCGACCCGTCCAGTGACGTGCGCCGTCCAGGCGTCGCGTCCCTTGCCGGGGGCGGTTCGGGCACCGTCCCGGCGTAGCGCCGCCGTCAGCAGGAGCAGGTCGCCGCGGAACACAGCCGGTGTGAACGCCGCGCCGATGCCGGCGTTGTGCCGCAGCGTGTGCGCGAACGTACGGAGGTCGTCCGCCGTCAGGTTGGCCATCACCGCACCGACCTGCTGGAAGAACGCGCTCAACGCGTCCGGTGTCAACGGCTCGTTCGCACCGACCGTGGGGATGGCGTCAGGATCGTAGCCGGCGTTCGCGGCGATCATCCTCAGCATCTTGTCCTCGTCCGCAGGCACCGGCTCGTCGCCGTCCTCTGCCGCGGCCGGGAAAGCGTCCAGCAGTGCGAGGAGTGCGATCTCCTCACCCTGTTGCTGGAGTTGAGTGGCCATCTCGAAGGCGACGAGGCCTCCGAACGACCACCCGACGAGGTGATACGGCCCCTTCGGCTGCACCGAGCGCAGCTGCTCGACATAGTCCGCGGCCATCACCGAAAGCGTGGCCGGGGGTTCCGCGCCCTGCAGCAGGGTGCGGGCCTGGAGGCCGTACAGCGGGTGGCCCGGCGGCAGATGATCCTTGAGGTGGTAGTAGCCCCAGCTGTGTCCACCCGCCGGGTGGACACAGAAGATCGGTGCCCGATCCCCGTCCAGGTGCAGCGGCAGCAGGACGTCGCCCTGTGCCTTCGTCGCCCCGCGCAGCCGCTCGGCGAGCCCGGCCACGGTGGGCGCCTCGAAGAAGTCCCTGGGCTGCAACCGCGCGCCGAGGGCGGCACGGATCCGCCCGATCAGGCGCATCGCGAGCAGGGAGTGCCCGCCGAGGGCGAAGAAGCTCGAGTCGCTGCCGACCCGGGCGACATCCAGTCCGAGGACCTCGGCGAAGAGGACGGCGATGATCTGCTCGCGCGGGGTGCTGGGGACACGGGTGGGGGTGGTGGTGCGGGTGTAGTCGGGTGCGGGGAGTGCCTTGCGGTCCAGTTTCCCGTTGGGTGTCAGTGGTAGTGCGTCCAGGGTGACGACGGCCGAGGGCACCATGTATTCGGGCAGTGTGAGCCTCAGCTGGTCCCACACGTTTCTCTGGTCGAGGTCCTTGCCGTCCTCGGGCACCACGTATCCCACGAGTCGGTGGTCGGTGGGCCGGTCCTCGCGGATCACGACGGCGGCGCCGGCGACGGCGGGGCATGCGGTCAGCGCGGCTTCGACTTCGCCGAGTTCGATGCGGAAGCCGCGCAGTTTGACCTGGTCGTCGGTGCGGCCCAGGTAGCGCAGGGTGCCGTCGTTGTTCCAGGAGGCGAGGTCGCCGGTGCGGTACATACGGGATCCGGCGGGGCCGTAGGGGTCGGCGACGAACCGCTCCGCGGTCAGTGCCGGCCGGTTCAGGTAGCCGCGGGCGAGTCCTGCCCCCGCGAGGTACAGCTCACCGGCCACGCCCGGCACGACCGGACGCAGCCCGGCATCCAGCACGTACACCCGTGTGTTCGAGATCGGACGGCCGATCGACGGAGCCGTTGCGTCATCGGCACGGTTCAGCTCGGCGGCCGTCGACCAGATGGTCGTCTCGGTGGGCCCGTACACATTCGTCACCGACCGGCCGAGTCCGCGGAGCGTCTCCGCCAGGGCCGCGGAGACGGCCTCGCCGCCCACCAGCACACGGCGCAACCCAAGGCCCGTCGCGCCGGACGCCGCCGACAGCTCCCGCCACAGCGAAGGCGTCGCCTGAACGACGGTGACCTCGGCCTCGGCGATCAGCGCGACCATGGCGAGCGGCTCGTTCGCCACCGTGGCCCCGGGCAGCACGACCCCGGCGCCGCACAGAAGCGGCAGGTAGATCTCGAGCCCGGCGATGTCGAATGCGATCGTCGTCACGGACAGGAACCGGTCCCCTTCCGTGACACCGATCCGGCTCTTCATGTCGTCCATGAAGTTGGCGAGGCCTCGGTGGGGGACGGTGACGCCCTTGGGTGTGCCGGTGGAGCCGGATGTGTAGATGACGTAGGCGGGGTGGGCGGGGTCGGGTGTGGTGTGCGGGTCGGTGGGGTCCAGTGTGGCTGTGCGGGCTTGGAGGGCGGGGTCGTCGAGGTAGACGGTCGGGGTGTCCTGGCTCCAGATGTCGGCGGTGGTGGTGTGGGTGAGGACGAGGGTGGGCTGGGCGTCCTGGACCATGAAGCGGATGCGCTCCACGGGGTAGCCGGTGTCGATGGGAAGGTAGGCCGCTCCCGCCTTGAGGACCGCCAGGAGAGCGGTGATCATCTCGGGTGAGCGGGGAAGGGCGAGGGCCACGATGTGTTCGGGGCCGACGCCCCGCTCGACCAGGAGCCGCGCCAGGCGATTGGCGCCGGTGTTGAGCTCGTCGTAGGTGATGTGGGTGCCGTCGCAGATCAGGGCGACGGCGTCCGGAGTGGCCTCGGCCTGAGCCTGGAACAGCTCCACAAGCGTGCCCGAAGGGAGAGGAGCGGCGGTGTCGTTCCACTCCTCCAGCAGGCGGTGCCGCTCCTCCTCGGACAGCACCTCGACCGCGGCGACACGCTGAGTGGGATCGTCCGTGACAGCGCGCAGCACCCGCAGCAACCGCTCCACCAGCGCCGTCATCGTGGCCCGCTCGAACAGGTCGGTACGGTAAGTGAGGGAGCCGACGACCCCGTCCGGCGAACCGTCCCCGCCGTACCGCTCAGCCAGGCTCAGCGCCAGATCCGTGCGCGCCGCATGGACGTCTGTGGGCCGCATCGAGGCCTGCGCCCCCGCGAACTTCAGTGTCGTGCGCGGGGTGTTGTTGAGGGCGAGCATGACCTGGAAGAGCGGGTGGTGGGCCAGGGACCGCGTGGGGTTGAGTGCTTCGACCAGACCCTCGAAGGGCACGTCCTGGTGGGCGTAGGCGTTGAGGTCCGTCTCGCGGACACGGTCCAGGAGTTCGGCGAAGGTGGGGTCGCCGGACAGGTCGGTGCGCAGGACGAGGGTGTTGACGAAGAAGCCGACCAGGTCGTCCAGTTCCTCCTCGCCGCGGCCGGCGACCGGCGTGCCGATGGGAATGTCGGTCCCGGCGCCGAGGCGGTGCAGGAGCACGCTCACAGCCGCCTGCAGCACCATGAACACCGTCGTCTGCCGCGACCGCGCCAGGCCGCTCAGGGCCTGGTGCAGCTCGGCGTCGATCCGCACCGGAACCGACCCACCGTCATACCCGGCCTGATCCGGATACGGGCGGTCGGTCGGCAGCTCCAGACGCTCCGGGATTCCGGTCAGAGCCTGCTTCCAGTGGTTGAGTTGGGCGGAGAGCAGGCTGTCGGGGTCGTGTTCGTCGCCGAGGAGTTCGTGTTGCCACAGGGTGTAGTCGGCGTACTGCACGGGCAGCGGCGTCCAGGCCGGAGCACGGCCCGTGCGCCGAGCCGCGTATGCCGTGCTCAGATCGCGGGCCAAGGGGCCCATCGACCAGCCGTCACCGGCGATGTGGTGGATCACCAGGACCAGCACGTGCTCGTCCACGGCCTCGTCGACGCTGAACAGGGCTGCGCGGAGCGGCAGTTCGGTCGCGAGGTCGAAGGGGTGGCGCACGGCGCGATCCACCGCGCCGGCCAGTTCCGCCTCGGTGACCGACTCGACGTCCATCGCCGGCCGCGCCTCGGCGACCGGGCGGATGTCCTGGTAGGGCTGGCCGTCGTTGTCCGGGAAGACCGTGCGCAACGCCTCGTGGCGCGCCACGACATCCTGGAGGGCGGCTCGCAGAGCATCGATGTCCAGGGCGCCGGACAGGCGCAGGACGACGGGAACGTTGTAGGTGGCGCTGGGGCCTTCGAGCCGGTGCAGGAACCACAGGCGGCGCTGCGCGAACGACAACGGCATCCGCTGCGGACGCACCCGGGGCGTCAGCGCGGGACGCTCGGCCGGGTTCGTGCTCGTTTCGACCGTGCGTGCCAGGGCGGCGACGGTCGGGGCCGCGAACAGGTCGCGGATGACGAGGTCCGCCCCGATCACGGCCCGGATACGGCCGATCAGGCGCATCGCGAGCAGGGAATGCCCGCCCAGGTCGAAGAAACTGTCGTCCACACCGATCCGGTCGACGCCCAGAACCTCGGTGAACAGCCCGGCCAGAATCTCCTCACGCGCATCGCGCGGAGCCCGCGACGATGCCGCCGCACCGCTGTACTCGGGTGCCGGCAATGCCTTGCGATCCAGCTTCCCGTTCGGCATCAACGGCAGCTCATCGAGGGCAACCACCACTGCGGGCACCATGTACTCCGGCAGCCGCACGCCAACGGCCTTCCTCACCTGAGCGACGTCGACGGACCCGTCGGCCACGACATAGCCGACCAGACGCCGGTCACCCGGCCGGTCCTCACGGATCACGGCGACAGCACCTGCAACACCCGGGCACGCCGCCAACGCCGCTTCAACCTCACCCAGTTCGATGCGGAAGCCGCGTAGTTTCACCTGGGCGTCGGCGCGGCCCAGGAACTGCAGCGTGCCGTCCCGGTTCCACCGCACCAAGTCCCCGGTGCGGTACATCCGCGACCCGGCAGGCCCGTAGGGGTCGGCGACGAACCGCTCCGCGGTCAGCCCCGGCCGGTTCAGATAACCACGCGCGACACCCGCCCCCGCCACATACAACTCACCCGGCACCCCCGCCGGCACCGGAGACAGAGACTTGTCCAGGACATAGGCGCGCACGTTCGCGATCGGCCGGCCGATCGGCGGCACCACCGCACCCGACAGCGCCTCGCTCAACGTCGCACAGACCGTCGTCTCCGTCGGGCCGTACGCGTTGACCATCCGCCGGCCCACGGACCAGCGCCCCACCGTATCCGGGTCACAGGCCTCGCCACCCACCACAACCGTCACCGACTCCGGGACCCGCGCCACATCCAGCACACCCAGCGCCGAAGGCGGCACCATGCAATACGTCACGCCCGCCTCGGACAGCACACGGGCAAGCGCGGCACCCGGAGCCAGCTCCCGCACATGCGCCACCACCAGCGCGGCCCCCGACAGCAACGCCAGGCTCCAGTCCCAGGTAGCCGCATCGAAACTCGGTGACGCGAACTGCAGCACACGGCTGCCCGGACCCACACCGAGACGGGGCCCCGAAGCCTGCACCAGATTCACCAGACCGGCATGCGTCACCACCACACCCTTGGGCACACCCGTCGACCCCGACGTGTAGATGACATAGGCAGGATGCGCGGGCTCAGGCCCGCCTGCAGCCAAAGCCGCCGAATCGGCGCCAGCCAACTCGGCCCGAACAGCGGGGTCGTCGAGCCGCACCACGAACGTACCCTGCTCCCACAGATGCGTCGTCGACGCGTCCGTCACCACCAGCGCCGGGCGGGCATCACGGACCATGAAACGGATCCGGTCCACCGGATAGCCAGTATCGACGGGCAGATACGCCGCCCCCGCCTTCCACACCGCAAGGACCGCCACCACCAGCTCCGGCGACCGCGGCAACGCAAGCGCCACCAACTGCTCCGGCCCCACACCCCGGTCCACCAGCAACCGCGCCAGCCGATTCGCCCGCACATCCAACTCACCGTAGGAGAACACGGTGCTGCCGTCCCCCGACACCACCGCCACCGCATCCGGCGCCTCCGCAACCCTGCCCGCAAACAAGGCCGGCGCCGTACCCGCCCGCACCTCCCCCACCGGACCGGCACCCCACACACCGATCACACGCTCCCGCTCACCAGCGGAAAGCAACTCCACCGCCCCGACCCGCTGCCCCGCATCTCCAGCCACCGCCGTCAGGATCCGCACAAGGCGATCGAGGAGCGCGTCCGCGTCCGGGCGGGTGATGCTGTCGTCGCGGTAGTCGAGGCGCAGCCGCAGTTCGGGGCCGGGGACGACGACGAGGTTCAGCGGGTAGTGGGCGCCGTCGTAGCCCGTGGCTCCGGTGACGCGCAGGCCGCCGGTGTCGTCGGCGGCCTGCCCGGTGCGGTCGGCCAGGTAGTTCTCGAAGGCGACGACAGTGTCGAACAGGTTGCCCGTACCGGCGGCCCGCTGGATCTCCGTCAGGGACAGGTGCTGATGCGGCAGCAACGCCCCCTGTTCGGACTGGACACGCACAGCCAGATCGGCCCACGTGTCCCCCGCCCCCAGCCGCACCCGGACCGGCACCGTGTTGATGAACAGGCCGATCATGCTCTCGACACCCGGAATCTCGGGCGACCGCCCCGACACCACGGCACCGAACACCACGTCGTCCTGACCGGTCATCCGGCCGAGGAGCACACCCCAGGCGCACTGCACCAGCGTGTTGAGGGTCACGCCGGCCCGGCGTGCCTGGGCATCGAGGGCCTCCGTGGTCTCCGCGTCCAAGTGGGACACCAGCCGCTCGGGCAGAGGCGCGGGCCCCGGGTCCGCCGGGAATGCGGCCGCCGCCGCATACGTCGGTTCGGCTCCCGCCATCGCCTGGGTCCAGGCGTCGAGTGCCGCCGTCCGGTCACGCTCCACGAGCCAGGTCAGGTAGTCGCGGTAGGGCGTCGGCCTGGGCAGGGAGGAGTCGTCGCCACCGGCTGCGTACAGCCGGTACAGAGCGAGGAGTTCCTTGATGTGGAGGGTCGACGACCAGCCGTCCGTGAGGATGTGGTGCTGGGTGATGGCCAGGCAATGGCGGTCTTCGCCCAGGCGCACCAGTGCGAACCGCATGAGCGGCGGCTGTGCGAGGTCGAAGCGCCGCGCCCGCTCCTTGCGGAGGAAGTCGTCCAGCGCGGCGTCGGCGTCGGCGCTTGCACGCAAGTCGACTTCCTGCCACGGAAGTCGCGTCCCGTTCTCGATGATCTGCACCGGTCGGTCCAGGCCCTCGTGATGGAATGCCGCTCTCAGGTTGGGGTGGCGCTCCAGCATGCGCTGTGCCGCCGCCTCCAGGGCCTTGCCGTCCACGAATCCGTCGAGACGCAGCGCCATCTGGACCGTGTAGACGTCGAGGGCGTCACGTTCCGCGCTGTCGGCGAGGGCGTGGAAGAGCATCCCCTCCTGGAGCGGGGAAAGAGGCCAGACGTCAACGAGCTCCGGGTGTCGCTGCTCGAGTTGGACGATCTGCTGGTGGGTGAGGTCGACGAGGTCGAGATCGCTGGGGGTCCGGCCCGCGGGCTCGGGGCCTTCGGCGTGCGTGCTGAGTGCGGCGAGAGCCACCAGCCAGGCGTCGGCGAGGTCCTGGACACGGTCACGGGCGAAGCGGGCCTCGGGCCACTTGAAGGTGGCGCTCAGCTCGGAGCCGTCCTCGGAGTCCACGGTGACGGCATTGATCATCAACGGGTTCGGGGCCTGCATACGCGGGTCCAGGCCGCCGAGCGACGGGTTGCCGGGGACCTGCTGCCAGTCCGCGGCCGTGGTGTCGGCGCCGCGGGCGGGCACGGTGAACCGGCCGAGGTAGTTGAAGGCGACCTGAGGGTCGGAAAGCCGGGCGAGGAGGGGGGCCGTCTCCGGGTTGAGGTGGCGCAGCAGTCCGTAGGCGAATCCGTTGTCGGGGACGGCGCGCAACTGCTCCTTGACCTGTTGCAGCGCACGGCCGACCGCGGGCCCGCCGGCGCGCAGGTCGGCGGCGGGTACGGCGCCGGGGTCGAGGCGGACCGGCGCCATGCTGGTGAACCAGCCGACGGTACGGGTGGTGTCGGTCCCGGCGAGGCCGTCCTGGCGGCCGTGTCCCTCCAGGTCGATGAGGGTGGCGGTGTGGCGGGGATCGTCGCGCCAGGCAGCGAGGGCGACGGCAAGCCCGGTCAGGAGCACTTCGTTGAAAGTGGAGTGCAGCGCGGCGGGCACGCGGGTCAGCAGAGCCTCGGTGAGTTCGGCCGGGACGGCGACGCGCAGCGAGTCCAGCGTGTCGGCGGTGTCGCGTGCGGAACGGTCGTCCGCGTCCTGCCCGAGACAAGGTTCGGGTGGGGAGAGCATCTCGGTCCACTGCGGCAGCGACGCGGTGAACCGGGGCTCACCGGACAGCTCCGTGAGCCTGCGGGCCCACTGTCGGAACGACGTGCCGACCGGAGCCGGCTCGGGGGCCCGCCCCGCGAGTACGGCCGAGCCCGCGACGGCGAGGTCCGGCAGCAGGATCCGCCATGAGACGCCGTCCACGACCAGGTGGTGGATCGTCAGGAGCAGCCGGCCCGGTTCCTCCGGCCCGTTGTCGAACCAGACGGCCTGCAGCATGACCCCGTTGTCCGGGGCGAGCCGTCCTCGTGCCTGTTCCGCGTGGTGGGCGAGGAGTTCGCGCCGTCGCTCGTCGTCGAGACCGGCAGTCGCCACCTGGGTGAGGTGCGGCTCGACCGGCACCGCACCGGCCGGCGGGACGTGGAGCACCCGGTCGGCGTCGGTGCCGTCCCGCCGCACGAGGCGGGCCCTCAGCATGTCGTGGTGATCGACGAGCGCCTGCAGTACGTCGCCGAGCTGCGCGCGGCCGATGCCGGCGGGCACCTGTACGAGGACGGACTGGTGGAAGGCGTCGAAGGGGTGGCCGGGTTCGAGGAGCCAGTGCATGACGGGCGTCAGCGGCACCTCGCCCACTCCGGCCCGATCGGCGTCGGTGTCCTCTCCGCCGTCCCCGCCGTAGGCGCTGGCACCGCCGATCGGCCGTGCCCTGCGGGCCAGTGCCTCGGGTGTCTGGTGCTGGAAGACGTCGCGGGGTGTCAGGTCGAGGCCGTGTTCGCGGGCGCGGCTGACGAGGACGATGGAGCTGATGCTGTCGCCGCCCAGGGCGAAGAAGCCGTCGTCGACGCCGACGCGGTCGGGGTCGAGGCCGAGGACGTCGGCGAAGAGGGCGGTGAGGGTCTTCTCCGTCGGGGTGCCCGGGGCGCGGGTGGGAGCGGCGCGGGTGAGGTCGGGTGCGGGCAGCGCCCTGTGGTCCAGCTTCCCGTGGGCGCTCAGGGGCAGCGTCTCCAGGATCACCACGGCTGTGGGCACCATGTACTCCGGCAGCCGCGCGCCAACGGCCTTCTTCACCTGAGCGACGTCGACGGGCCCGTCGGCCACGATGTAGCCGACCAGGCGCCGGTCGCCGGGCCGGTCCTCACGGATGACGGCGGCGGCGGTCGCGACACCGGGGCAGGCCGTCAACGCGGCGTCGACCTCGCCGAGTTCGATGCGGAAGCCGCGTAGCTTCACCTGGTGGTCCGCGCGGCCCAGGAACTGCAGCGTGCCGTCCCGGTTCCACCGCACCAAGTCCCCGGTGCGGTACATGCGGGACCCGGCGGGGCCGTAGGGATCGGCGACGAACCGCTCCGCGGTCAGCCCCGGCCGGTTCAGATAGCCGCGCGCGACACCGGCCCCGGCCACGTACAACTCACCGGGCACACCGGGCGGCACGGGAGACAGACCCTCGTCCAGGACGTAGGTCCGCACGTTCGCGATCGGCCGGCCGATCGGCGGCACCACCGCACCCGACAGCGCCTCGCTCAACGTCGCGCACACCGTGATCTCCGTCGGCCCGTACGCGTTGAACATCTTTCGCCCCGCGGACCAGCGTTCCACGATCTCCGGACCGCAGGCCTCACCGCCGACGATCAGCGTCAGGGTGCCCGGCAGACTGGCCTCGGACAGCACCCGCAGCACCGACGGCACCAGTGTGCAGTGCGTGATCTCCTCGTCACGGAGCAGATCGAGGAGATCGGGCCCGGGCGTGAGCCGGTCCGCGTCGGCGAGTACCAGCGTGCCGCCCGTCAGCAGGGCAGTGAAGAACTCCGACGCGGCGGCGTCGAAGCTGGGCGACAGGAACTGCAGCACCCGGGAGCCGACACCGATCCCCCATTGCTCGCTCTGCGCGAGCGCGAAGTTGGCCAGCCCTCGGTGGGGGACGGTGACACCCTTGGGGGTACCGGTCGAACCCGAGGTGTAGATGACGTACGCCGGGTGCGCGGGGTCCAGGGCGCCGACCCGGTCGGCGTCGGTGAGGTCGGACGCGTCCAGGCCCGCGAGGTGCTCCCGGACCGCGGGGTCGTCGAGGACGATGACGGCTGCGCCGTCCTGATCCGGCAGGAGTTCACCGGCGCTGGAGTGGGCGAGGACGAGGCTTGGCCGGGCGTCCTCCAGCATGAAGCGGATGCGGTCGCCCGGATAGGTGGTGTCGAGTGGCAGATAGGCGGCGCCCGCTTTGAGCACGGCGATCAGGGCGGTGATCAGGTCCGGGGACCGGTGGAGGGCGAGGGCGACGATGTGTTCTGGGCCGACGCCCCGCTCGACCAGGAGCCGGGCCAGGCGGTTGGCGCGGGCGTTGAGGTCCGCGTACAGGACGTCGACGCCGCCGGCGCTGAGTGCGCTCGCGTCGGGTACCGCGACCGCACGCTCCTGGAACAGCTCCACAGCGGTACCGGCCAGATCCGTCGTGGCCGTGTCGTTCCACTCTTCGAGTACTTGGCGTCGCTCGCCGTCCGACAGCAGGTCGTACGACCCCACGCGGCGCTCCGGGTCGGCGACGCCGCTCCTGAGCACGCGGATGAACCGCTCGGCCATGGCTGTGACCGTGCCGTGGTCGAACAGGTCGGTGCGGTAGGAGATCACGCCACTGATCCCGGAGCCGCTGCCGTCGTCGTCGTGCTGTTCGGCGAGACTGACGGACAGGTCCATCCGGGCGGACTGGGAGCGGACGGCCTGAGGAGTGGCTTTGAGCTCGCCGCCGAACTCCGGTGTCGCGCGTGGGGTGTTGTTGAGGGCGAGCATGACCTGGAAGAGCGGGTGGTGGGCCAGGGACCGCGTGGGGTTGAGTGCTTCGACCAGGCTTTCGAAGGGCACGTCCTGGTGGGCGTAGGCGTTGAGGTCCGTCTCGCGGACACGGTCCAGGAGTTCGGCGAAGGTGGGGTCGCCGGACAGGTCGGTGCGCAGGACGAGGGTGTTGACGAAGAAGCCGACCAGGTCGTCCAGTTCCTCCTCGCCGCGGCCGGCGACCGGCGTGCCGACGGGGATGTCCGTGCCGGCGCCGAGGCGGTGCAGGAGCACGCTCACGGCAGCCTGAAGCACCATGAACACCGTCGTCTGCCGCGACCGCGCGAGTCCGGTCAGGGCCTGGTGCAGCTCGGCGTCGATCCGCACCGGGACCGAACCGCCGTCAGCCCCGGCCTGTTCCGGGTACGGACGGTCGGTCGGCAGCTCGATGCGCTCAGGCAGCGCGGCCAGAGCCTGGTTCCAGTAGGCGAGTTGGGTAGAGAGCAGGCTGTCGGGGTCGTTCTCGTCGCCGAGAAGTTCGTGTTGCCACAGGGTGTAGTCGGCGTACTGCACGGGCAAGGGTTCCCATGCCGGGGGGCCGCCTGCGCAACGGGCGGTGTAGGCGGTGCTGAGGTCGCGGGCCAGAGGGCCCATCGACCAGCCGTCACCGGCGATGTGGTGGATCACCAGGACCAGTACGTGCTCGTCCGCGGCATCGTCGACATTGATCAGGGTCGCGCGGAGCGGCAGTTCGGTCGCGAGGTCGAAGGGGTGGCGCGTGGCGCGGTCCACCGCAGCGGCCAGCTCCGCCTCGGCGACCGTTTCGACACTCACTTCGGGCTCTGCCTCGGCAGCCGGACGGATGTCCTGGTACGGCTGGCCGTCGTGGTCCGGGAAGACCGTGCGCAGGGCTTCGTGACGGGTGACCACGTCGTTCAGCGCGGCAAGTAACGCCTTCGTGTCCAGGGCGCCGGACAGACGCAGCACCACTGGCACGTTGTACGTCGCACTGGGTCCCTCAAGCCGATAGAGGAACCACAACCGACGCTGCGCGAACGACAACGGCACCATAGTCTCTTCGCGTTCCCCTCATGTCATGGCAGCGGCTCTGGCGCCGGTCTGTCCCGCGCGATGTGCATCCGGATCCGGAAAGGTTCAGGTCATCCGGACATGGCCACCAGGACACGGCGCGGTCCGGTGTACGGGCGGCGGCCGTGCGCCACGGCCACGTTGTCGATCAGCAGCAGATCGCCGTCGTGCCAGTCCACGTCCACGGCCGCGGCCAGACCGTTGTCACGCACGTGCGCCACGTACTCGTCCGGAATGGGCGTGCCGTCGGCGAACGTCACCGACTGCGGCAGCTCGTCCTCCGGCATCAGTTCGGAGAGCATCGTCGCGGTGTCGGCATCGAGACCGGCGAGGTGCCACTGGTCGAACTGGTTGAACCAGACCTCGCTGCCGGTGCCCGGATGCCGCACGGTGGCCGGGCGCAGCTGCGTGATGCGGATGCCGCCGTCCGCCTTCCACTCCCAGGTGACATCGGCGTCCGCGAGGTGCGCCTCGACCTCGTCCTTGTCGGAGGTCTCGAACGTGTCCATCCAGCTCCTGCCGAAGCCGGCCCCGCTGTGCAGGTTCTGCGTGTAGCGGATGCCCTTGCTGAAGGCGGCCCTGACGTCCTCGTCGAGGGAGTTCAGCCACACCGTGCAGTCGACCACCGGCGTCGCGCCCCCGGTGACCGGCTGGCGCTCGCAGTAGAAAGCGAGCCGGGACGGCCACCGGCTGGCATAGGAAAGCTCGTTGTGCATCGAGATGGTGAACTCGGCCGGGTACTCGGTCGAGGTGTACACGTTGCTGCCGACCTTGGTGCGGGGCGAGTTGCCGTGCACATAGGCGAGGCGGTTCGGCAGGAGGAGGTCGAGCACCGAGCCGACCTGCTTCTGGGACGTGCCGAAGCCACGGAAGACGAGGGCCTTCTTCGCGAGGAGCAGTTCGGCCGTCTTCGCCGTGTCGTTGATCGCCGTCAGCAGACCCTCATGGTTCGGCGTCACCCCCGCGGTGTCCGGCGTCACCACATGGGGCGTCCAGTCGCTCGACTCACTCACGCCACTTCTCCTCTGTTCCTTGTGACTTTCGGCGCCTTGGATGTCCCGCTGTCCGGGCGTCCGACTGCCCGCCGCCGGCCGGACCCCGCTCATGTGGTCCCGCGCGACCGCGGCCGCAGCTTGGGCCTGGCCCTGCCCGGACTCCTGAGGCTCTCGGCCAGCTCCACCACCGTCGGCTTGGTGAAGACCGTCCGCAGGTCGACCTCTGCGCCGACGACGGTGCGGATGCGGCCGATGAGGCGTGTGGCGAGCAAGGAGTGGCCGCCGAGGGCGAAGAAGTTGTCGTCGATGCCGACCGACTCCAGTCCGAGGACCTCGGCGAAGAGGCCGGCGAGCGCCTCCTCGCGGCTGTTGCGCGGAGCTCGGGTGGGGGTGGTGGTGCGGGTGTAGTCGGGTGCGGGGAGTGCCTTGCGGTCCAGTTTCCCGTTGGGTGTCAGTGGTAGTGCGTCCAGGGTGACGACGGCCGAGGGCACCATGTATTCGGGCAGTGTGAGCCTCAGCTGGTCCCACACGTTTCTCTGGTCGAGGTCCTTGCCGTCCTCGGGCACCACGTATCCCACGAGTCGGTGGTCGGTGGGCCGGTCCTCGCGGATCACGACGGCGGCGCCGGCGACGGCGGGGCATGCGGTCAGCGCGGCTTCGACTTCGCCGAGTTCGATGCGGAAGCCGCGCAGTTTGACCTGGTCGTCGGTGCGGCCCAGGTAGCGCAGGGTGCCGTCGTTGTTCCAGGAGGCGAGGTCGCCGGTGCGGTACATACGGGATCCGGCGGGGCCGTAGGGGTCGGCGACGAACCGCTCCGCGGTCAGTGCCGGCCGGTTCAGGTAGCCGCGGGCGAGTCCTGCCCCCGCGAGGTACAGCTCACCGGCCACGCCCGGCACGACCGGACGCAGCCCGGCATCCAGCACGTACACCCGTGTGTTCGAGATCGGACGGCCGATCGACGGAGCGACCTGCGGGTCGCTGTCCGCGGTGCACGGGTGGTACGTGACGTCGACTGTCGCCTCCGTCGGCCCGTACAGGTTGTGGAGTTGCGCCGCGGGCAGCACGGAGTGGCAACGCGTCACCAGGTGAGCGTGCAGCGCCTCGCCACTGCAGAACACCCGCCGCAGGGACACGCAGCGACCGGCCGACGGTTCACTCATGAACGCGTCGAGCATCGACGGCACGAAGTGCGCCGTGGTGACCCTCTCGCTCTCCACGAGTCCGGCCAGGTACCGGGCGTCCTTGTGCCCGTCGGGCTTCGCCAGGACCAGGGACGCACCCTGCAGCAGCGGCCAGAAGAACTCCCAGACGGAGACGTCGAATCCCGCCGGTGTCTTCTGGAGCACCCGGTCGTCGGCCCCGAGCCCGTACTCGGCCTGCATCCAGCGCAACCGGTTCATCACTCCGGAATGGGGGACGGTGACGCCCTTGGGTGTGCCGGTGGAGCCGGACGTGTAGATGACGTAGGCGGGGTGGGCGGGGTCGGTGCTGGTGTGCGGGTCGGTGGGGTCCAGTGTGGCTGTGCGGGCTTGGAGGGCGGGGTCGTCGAGGTAGACGGTCGGGGTGTCCTGGCTCCAGATGTCGGCGGTGGTGGTGTGGGTGAGGACGAGGGTGGGGTGGGCGTCCTGGACCATGAAGCGGATGCGCTCCACGGGGTAGCCGGTGTCGATGGGAAGGTAGGCCGCTCCCGCCTTGAGGACCGCCAGGAGGGCGGTGATCATCTCGGGTGAGCGGGGAAGGGCGAGGGCCACGATGTGTTCGGGGCCGGCGCCCCGCTCGACCAGGAACCGGGCCAGACGGTTGGCGCGGGTATTGAGCTCGTCGTAGGTGATGTGGATGCCGTCAAAGATCAGCGCGACCGCGTCCGGAGTGGCCTCGGCCCGAGCCTGGAACAGCTCCGCAAGCGTGCCCGAAGGGAGAGGAGCGGCGGTGTCGTTCCACTCCTCCAGCAGGCGGTGCCGCTCCTCCTCGGACAGCACCTCGACCGCGGCGACACGCTGAGTGGGATCGTCCGTGACAGCGCGCAGCACCCGCAGCAACCGCTCCACCAGCGCCGTCATCGTGGCCCGCTCGAACAGGTCGGTACGGTAGGCGAGGGAGCCGACGACCCCGTCCGGGGAGCCGTCCTCGCCCTGCCGCTCGGCCAGGTGCACCGTCAGGTCCATCCGCGCAGCCCCGACGCGCGCCTTCAGTGGAGTCGTACGCGCCCCGGCGAAGGCCGGCTCGCCAGGCGGGTTGTTGTTGAGGGCGAGCATGACCTGGAAGAGCGGGTGGTGGGCCAGGGACCGCGTGGGGTTGAGTGCTTCGACCAGACCCTCGAAGGGCACGTCCTGGTGGGCGTAGGCGTTGAGGTCCGTCTCACGGACACGGCCCAGGAGCTCGGCGAAGGTGGGGTCGCCGGACAGGTCGGTGCGCAGGACGAGGGTGTTGACGAAGAAGCCGACCAGGTCGTCCAGTTCCTCCTCGCCGCGGCCGGCGACCGGCGTGCCGATGGGAATGTCGGTCCCGGCGCCGAGGCGGTGCAGGAGCACGCTCACAGCCGCCTGCAGCACCATGAACACCGTCGTCTGCCGCGACCGCGCCAGGCCGGTCAGGGCCTGGTGCAGCTCGGCGTCGATCCGCACCGGAACCGAACCACCGTCATACCCGGCCTGATCCGGGTACGGACGGTCGGTCGGCAGCTCCAGACGCTCCGGGATTCCGGCCAGGGCATCACGCCAGTATCCGACCTGCTCGGAAAGGAGGCTGTCGGGGTCGTTCTCGTTACCGAGGAGTTCGTGTTGCCACAGGGTGTAGTCGGCGTACTGCACGGGCAGCGGCGTCCAGGCCGGAGCACGGCCCGCGCGCCGAGCCGCGTATGCCGTGCTCAGATCGCGGGCCAAGGGGCCCATCGACCAGCCGTCACCGGCGATGTGGTGGATCACCAGGACCAGCACGTGCTCGTCGGCGGTGTCGTCGACGGTGAACAGGGCTGCGCGGAGCGGCAGTTCGGTCGCGAGGTCGAAGGGGTGGCGCACGGCGCGATCCACCGCGCCGGCCAGTTCCGCCTCGGTGACCGACTCGACGTCCATCGCCGGCCGCGCCTCGGCGACCGGGCGGATGTCCTGGTAGGGCTGGCCGTCGTTGTCCGGGAAGACCGTGCGCAACGCCTCATGCCGTGCCACGACATCCTGCAGCGCGGCCCACAGAGCATCGACGTCCAGGGCACCGGAGATGCGGAGCGCCGCGGCGCCGTTGTAGGTGGCGCTGGGGCCTTCGAGCCGGTGCAGGAACCACAGGCGGCGCTGCGCGAACGACAACGGCATCCGCTGCGGACGCGCAACGGGCACGATCGGTTGGCGCGCCTCGGTGCTGCCGCCGAGTTGCCGGGCCAGGCCCGCCACCGTCGGGGACTCGAAGAAGGCCTTGATGCCGAGCTGCGCGCCCATGGCGCTGCGGATGCGGCCGATGGCGCGGGCGGCCAGCAGAGAATGCCCGCCGAGATGGAAGAAGTCGTCGTCGACACCGACGCGCTCGGGGTCGACACCGAGGACCTCGGCGAACAGGTTGGTGAGGATCTCCTCACGCGGACTGCGCGGCGGCTTGTCCGGACGCCCTCGGGTGTCGGCGATGTAGTCGGGGTCGGGCAGCGCCTTGCGGTCGAGCTTCTCGTTGGCGGTCAGCGGCAGAGCGTCGAGGACGACGACCACGGCCGGCACCATGTACTCCGGCAGCCGCGCCGCGAGGTGGTCCCGCAGCTCGGCGGGGTCGACGCTTTCGCCGGTCTCCGGGACGACGTAGCCGACCAGGCGCCGGTCGCCCTCCCGTTCCTCGCGCACCACCACGGCCGCCCGAGCCACCTGGGCATGCCGAGTCAACTCAACTTCGACTTCCCCAAGTTCGATACGGAAGCCACGCAGCTTCACCTGATCGTCGGCGCGGCCGAGGAAGACGAGGGTGCCGTCGCTGTTCCACCGCGCCAGGTCGCCGGTGCGGTACATCCGTGACCCCGCGGGCCCGTACGGATCGGCGACGAACCGCTCCCCGGTGAGGCCGGGTCGCCGCAGATAGCCCCGGGCCAGGCACACGCCCGCCACGTACAGCTCACCCGGCACACCGGGCGGCACCGGCCGCAGGCCGGCGTCCAGGACGTACACCCGGGTGTTGGCCATCGGGCGTCCGATCGGGATCGGCCCGTTTGGCAGCTCGTCGCCCGGCTCGATCCTGTACTCGGTGCAGTTCACCGAGGCCTCGGTCGGACCGTACACGTTCATGACGGTCACGTCCGGGTGCTTGTCGCGCCACTTGCGCAGCGTCTCGCCGTACAGCGCCTCGCCGCCGATCAGCAGCTCCTTGCGCGGGGAGAGCTCCTCCGGGAGGCCTTCGAGCATCGCCAGGTGGCTGGGCGTGGTTTTGAGGAAGTCGCAGCCGAGTGCACGTATCTCCGCAATCTTCCCGAGGCCGTCCCGCAGCTCCGCGAGTACGACGCGGCCACCCGAGACGAGCGGCGTGAAGAGCGCGGTGATCGAGAGGTCGAAGGACAGGGACGTGTGCAGCAGTGCCACGCCCTGGGCCGCCGGGTAACGCCGGCTTGTGTCGCGCAGATAGTCGACAACGGCCACGTGGGGGACGGTGACGCCCTTGGGTGTGCCGGTGGAGCCGGACGTGTAGATGACGTAGGCGGGGTGGGCGGGGTCGGTGCTGGTGTGCGGGTCGGTGGGGTCCAGTGTGGCTGTGCGGGCCTGGAGGGCGGGGTCGTCGAGGTAGACGGTCGGGGTGCCCTGGCTCCAGATGTCGGCGGTGGTGGTGTGGGTGAGGACGAGGGTGGGGTGGGCGTCCTGGACCATGAAGCGGATGCGCTCCACGGGGTAGCCGGTGTCGATGGGAAGGTAGGCCGCTCCCGCCTTGAGGACCGCCAGGAGGGCGGTGATCATCTCGGGTGAGCGGGGAAGGGCGAGGGCCACGATGTGTTCGGGGCCGGCGCCCCGCTCGACCAGAAACCGGGCCAGGCGGTTGGCGCGCGTGTTGAGCTCGTTGTAGGTGATGTGGATGCCGTCAAAGATCAGGGCGACGGCGTCCGGAGTGGCCTCGGCCTGAGCCTGGAACAGCTCCGCAAGCGTGCCGGAATCAGCGGGCACAGCGGTGTCGTTCCACGTACGGAGGATCTCCTCCTGCTCCGCGGCCGACAGCAGGTCCACCGCCCCCACACACTGCTCGGGGTCCTCGAGGAGGCTCGCGAGGACCTGGCGGAACCACCGGCCGATGGCCTCGATGCGTTCCCAGGAGAAGCGGGCTCCGTCGAACTGCAGGGCCCCGGCGATCCCTTGCGGCGTACCGTCCGGACCGAACCGCTCCCGCAGGGTCAGGGTCAGGTCCCGGCGCACCGCCTGCGTGTTCCAGGAGGAGGCCGTGAGGTCCAGCCCGGGGATGTCGAGTTGCTGCGCCTCGTGGTTCTGCAGCGTGAGCATCACCTGATGCAGCGGCTGGTGGTCCGTGGAACGGGTGGGATTGAGTGCCTCCACCAGGCTTTCGAAGGGTACGTCCTGGTGGGCGTAGGCGTTGAGGTCCGTCTCGCGGACGCGGTCGAGGAGTTCGGCGAAGGTGGGGTCACCGGACAGGTCGGTACGCAGCACCAGCGTGTTGACGAAGTTGCCGATGAGGGTGTCCAGCTCCTGCTGGGCCCGACCGGCCGTCGGTGTGCCGATGGGGATGTCGGTCCCGGCGCCGAGGCGGTGCAGGAGCACGCTCAGAGCGGCCTGCAGTACCATGAACACGGTGCTGCGGTGGCCCTTCGCGACCCGGACGAGTTCCGCGTGCAGATCCGCCGTGAAGGACAGCTCCGCCACTTCTCCCCGCCGATCACTCGATGGCTGCTCGGCGAGGTCGGTCGGCAGGTTGATGCGCTCAGGCAACCCGGTCAGAGCCTGCTTCCAGTGGTTGAGTTGGGCGGAGAGCAGGCTGTCGGGGTCGTGTTCGTCGCCGAGGAGTTCGTGTTGCCACAGGGTGTAGTCGGCGTACTGCACGGGCAACGGCGTCCAGGCCGGAGCACGGCCCGTGCGCCGAGCCGCGTATGCCGTGCTCAGATCGCGGGCCAAGGGGCCCATCGACCAGCCGTCACCGGCGATGTGGTGGATCACCAGGACCAGCACGTGCTCGTCGGCGCAGTCGGCGGCGGTGTCGTCGAGGGTGAACAGGGTCGCGCGGAACGGCAGTTCGATCGCGAGGTCGAAGGGGCGGCGTACGACGCGGTCCACCGCACCGGCCAGTTCCGCCTCGGTGACCGTTTCGACACTCACTTCGGGCTGCGCCTCGGCAGCCGGGCGGATGTCCTGGTACGGCTGGCCGTCCGTCTCCGGAAAGACGGTGCGCAGGGCTTCGTGGCGCGCGACCACGTCAGTCAGCGCTGCAAGTAACGCCTTGGAGTCCAGGGCGCCGGACAGGCGCAGGACGACGGGAACGTTGTAGGTGGCGCTGGGGCCTTCGAGCCGGTGCAGGAACCACAGGCGGCGCTGCGCGAACGACAACGGCATCCGCTGCGGACGCACCCGGGGCGTCAGCGCGGGACGCTCGGCGGGGTTCGTGCTCGTTTCGACCGTGCGTGCCAGGGCGGCGACGGTCGGGGCCGCGAACAGGTCGCGGATGACGAGGTCCGCCCCGATCACGGCCCGGATACGGCCGATCAGGCGCATCGCGAGCAGGGAATGCCCGCCCAGGTCGAAGAAACTGTCGTCCACACCGATCCGGTCGACGCCCAGAACCTCGGTGAACAGCCCGGCCAGAATCTCCTCACGCGCATCACGCGGAGCCCGCGACGATGCCGCCGCACCGCTGTACTCGGGTGCCGGCAATGCCTTGCGATCCAGCTTCCCGTTCGGCATCAACGGCAGCTCATCGAGGGCAACCACCACTGCGGGCACCATGTACTCCGGCAGCCGCACGCCAACGGTCTTCCTCACCTGAGCGACGTCGACGGACCCGTCGGCCACGACATAGCCGACCAGACGCCGGTCACCCGGCCGGTCCTCACGGATCACGGCGACAGCGCCGGCGACACCCGGGCACGCCCTCAACGCCGCTTCGACTTCGCCGAGTTCGATGCGGAAGCCGCGTAGTTTGACCTGGGCGTCGGTGCGGCCGAGGTAGCGCAGGGTGCCGTCGTTGTTCCAGGAGGCGAGGTCCCCGGTGCGGTACATCCGCGACCCGGCAGGCCCGTAGGGGTCGGCGACGAACCGCTCCGCGGTCAGCCCCGGCCGGTTCAGATAACCACGCGCGACACCCGCCCCCGCCACATACAACTCACCCGGCACCCCCGCCGGCACCGGGGACAGAGACTTGTCCAGGACATAGGTGCGCACGTTCGCGATCGGCCGGCCGATCGGCGGCACCACCGCACCCGACAGCGCCTCGCTCAACGTCGCACAGACGGTGGTCTCCGTCGGGCCGTAGGCGTTGACCATCCGCCGGCCCACGGACCAGCGCCCGACCGTGTCAGGGTCACAGGCCTCGCCACCCACCGCAACCGTCATCGCTGCCGGAACGCTCGCCGGGTCCAGGACCCTCAGTGCGGATGGCGGGACCATGCAGTACGTCACGCCAGCGCCGGTCAGCACACGCGCAAGCGCCGCACCCGGAGCCAGCTCCTCCACATCGGCCACCACCAGCGCGGCCCCCGACAGCAACGCCAGGCTCCAGTCCCACGTGGCCGCATCGAAACTCGGTGACGCGAACTGCAACACACGACTGCCCGGACCCACACCGAGACGGGGCCCCGAAGCCTCCACCAAACTCACCAGACCGGCATGAGTCACCACCACACCCTTGGGCACACCCGTCGACCCCGAGGTGTAAATGACGTACGCAGGGTGCGCGGGTTCAGACAGCTCCGTCGCGGGAGCCACCGGGTCAACAGCCGTCAACCGGGCCTGCACAGCGGGGTCGTCGAGCCGTACTACGGGTGTGCCCTGCTCCCACAGATGCGTCGTCGACGCGTCCGTCACCACCAGCGCCGGGCGGGCATCACGGACCATGAAACGGATCCGGTCCACCGGATAGCCAGTATCGACGGGCAGATACGCCGCCCCCGCCTTCCACACCGCAAGGACCGCCACCACCAGCTCCGGCGACCGCGGCAACGCAAGCGCCACCAACTGCTCCGGCCCCACACCCCGGTCCACCAGCAACCGCGCCAGCCGATTCGCCCGCACATCCAACTCACCGTAGGAGAACACGGTGCTGCCGTCCCCCGACACCACCGCCACCGCATCCGGCGCCTCCGCAACCCTGCCCGCAAACAAGGCCGGCGCCGTACCCGCCCGCACCTCCCCGACCGGACCGGCACCCCACACACCGATCACACGCTCCCGCTCACCAGCGGAAAGCAACTCCACCGCCCCGACCCGCTGCCCCGCATCCCCAGCCACCGCCGTCAAAATCCGCACAAGGGATTCGGCAATGACAGTGACCGCTTCGCGATCGATGCGGTCAGCCCGGAAGTCCAACCGCAGTCTGAGTGCGTCACCCGGAACCACGGCGAGGCTCAACGGATAGTGAGTGGCGTCGCGACCTTGCGTAGCCGTGACCTTGAGGTGGGCTGCCCAGCGATCGGCGGTGGTGTCGCGGCCAGCGGGGAAGTTCTCCACAGCCATGACCGTGTCGAACGCGCCATCGAGTCCGGCGGCCCGCTGGATCTCCGTCAGGGACAGGTGCTGATGCGGCAGCAACGCACCCTGTTCGGACTGGACACGCACAGCCAGATCGGCCCACGTGTCCCCCGCCCCCAACCGCACCCGGACCGGCACCGTGTTGATGAACAGGCCGATCATGCTCTCGACACCCGGAATCTCGGGCGACCGCCCCGACACCACGGCACCGAACACCACGTCGTCCTGACCGGTCATCCGGCCGAGGAGCACACCCCAGGCGCACTGCACCAGCGTGCTCAAAGTGACGCCCAGGCGACGGGCCTGGGCTTGCAGCGTGGCCGTGGTCTCCTGCGGAAGATGCGTGACGAAGCGTTCCGGAAAGGCCGCTGTCGCCTCGTCGGATGCCGCGGCGGCGGCCGGCGTGGTCAACAGGGTGGGTTCCGCACCGGTCAGCGCGGCGGTCCAGGCTTCGCGGGCACCGTCGCGGTCCTGCTCGGAGAGCCAGACCAGGTACTCCCGGTAGGGCATGACAGGAGGGAGGTCGCTGTCATCGCCCTTGGCTTCGTACAGGGCAAGCAGTTCACGCACCATCAGCGACGACGACCAGCCGTCGACCAGCACGTGATGCTGGGTGATGACCACTCGACTACGGTCGGCCGCGGCTTCGCCGTCAAGGTGTCTGATGAGCGCCATGCGCAGCAGAGGCGGACTGTCAAGGTCGAAGCGACGGGCCCGCTCGGCATCGGCGAACGACCGCAGCTCGGTTTCCGTCTCCACGGGCGACAGATGGGTGAGGTCGACCTCGACCCACGGCAACTCGACCTCGCGCGCGATGACTTGCACCGGTTCCTCGAGGTCGTCGACCCAGAACGCGGCTCGCAGGTTCGCGTGCCGGTCGAGTAGGGCCTGACCGGCCGCGCGCAGGGCCACGGCGTCCAGGGCGCCCTCGAAGTCCAGGATCAACTGCACGACATAGGCATCCGGTCCCTCACGGTCGGCAAGGGCGTGGTAAACGAGCCCCTCCTGAAGCGGCGACAGCGGCCAGATGTCCTCAAGCTCATGCGACAAGGTCGATCCACTCTCCGTATCGGGCGCTATAACGTGTCGAGGAACCCCATTGCAGTGCGCGCGACCACTTCACCCGAGCTGGTCCGCAGCCGTTCGCCTACCGACTTCCGTGCCGACTGGAGGCGGCGGAAGACTGAGCGGCAGTGTGTCGTACACACCGGTCATCAATCTCTTGAGCAGTCGCATACAAGGAAGAAAAAGGCGCCTGCCATCGGTATGGCCCAAGGATTTCGGGAAGGATGTCGGTCGACTGCCGGCCAATCCGAGTTTCCAGAGAGCAACTCACCGGCCCTTACATGTCTGCGGTACCTCTACGCGGAATCCCTCCACGCCCCCTGTGCATTCAAAGCGATACCCCCGTAACGCAGCCATGAGTTACGGGGAGACTACAACCGTCGACTGCGCCCTGTACATGTGACGCCCGTCACAACGTCTTGCGGCTCAGGCCGGAGTTGGATTTTGCTACTACACAGGGACACAGACACGCAGAGCGGGACGGTGCCACTCAGACCTGCCGTAGAGGGCGCACGCCGGATCTGCGGTGCATTCGAAAACGCCGGAGCCGGCTCGACGCTCTGTGTGATTACATAGACGCCCGGCGAGCGCCGGGGGGACGCACGTCGCTGCGGAGGACTTGGATGTCTGGTCCGATAAATGAGCAATGGCCCTTAACAGCCGCCCAGTCAGGGGTATGGTTTGCCACCTCTTTCGGGCCCGGCTCCCCGGTCTACAATGTCGGCGAGCGCGTCGAGATCCACGGACCCGTTGATCTGGGAATTCTCGAGAAGGCGTACCAGGCGGTCCTCGCAGAAGCCGAAACGCTGCGTTTCGTCATTGCAGAGGGGCCGGACGGCCCGATTCAGTTTCCCGGCCGCACCATTCAAGTCGCCGTGCGACGGCTGGACTTCACCGGACAGGAAGATCCGAGCGCGGCAGCCGAAGCATGGATGGCGTCGGACGTGGAGACCGCGTTCGATCTCGCGCAGGGACCTCTGTACGCGCCCGCGCTGCTCACGGTCGGCCCGGACCTCCATATTCTGTACAGCCGTTACCACCACGTCATCATGGATGCCTGGAGTTCCGCGCTGATCACTCGGCGCACGGCCCAACTCTACTCGGACATGGTGGCGGACCGTCCGGACAGCGGCACCCCGTTCTGTTCGTTCCGCAATCTGTTGGAACGCGAGCAGTCCTATCGGGGTTCGGAAGAGTACGAAGCCGACCGCCAATACTGGCTCAAACGTCTGCAGGATGCACCTGACCCGGTAAGACTTTCCAACCGACCATACCGCCGACCCCAGAGGATTCTCCGCAGGCGGACCACGCTCAGTGCAGACCTATCGGATCAACTGCGTCTCGCCGCTGCTGGACTCGGCGTAAGCCTGTCGGTATTGGCGGTCACGGCGACCGCCGCATACGTCAGCGCTGTCACCGGAGAAAGCGCCATATCCGTCGGACTTCCCCTGGCCGGCCGCCTGGACGAGGTCGAACGAAACACACCGGGAATGACGGTCAATGTCGTCCCACTACGCATCACGGTGAGCCCTGAACTACCCCTGAGGAAACTGGCCAGACACGTCTGGACCCAGACGACCCGAGCGTCACGTCACGGCCGGTACCGCATGGAGGATCTGCGTCACGAACTCCTCCGGATGTCGGCCGACATCCTTCCTTACGGACCCGTGGTCAATGCCATGACGTTCGACTACGACATCCGCTTCGGCGATCAGCCGGTGGAAGCCAGCAGCCTCTCGCAGCGTTACACCGAAGACTTCTCCTTCACCTTCTTCGAAGGCTCCCATGAAGGCCGAATCGAGGTGTACTTCGACGCGAACGACCGTATGTACAGTGGGACGGAGATGGACGCCCACGTCGCGCGATTCCTGCTCTACCTGGAACGCATGACGGGAGCTCTCCCTGACCAGCCGATCGGTTCGGTCAGCTTGCTCAGCGCTGGTGAGCGTGAGCGTGTGGTGGGAGTGTGGGGTAACGGTCCGGCGGTCCCCGTGCCCGAGGCGACGACGTCGGCCTTGTTCGAGGCACAGGTTGCTCAGGCTCCGGATGCTGCGGCACTGATGGCGCCGGATGGCGGCACGATCTGTTCGTATGGCGAGTTGAACGCGCGGGCGAACCGGCTTGCGCGATTGCTGGTCGAACGGGGCGTGGGACCGGAGCAGTTGGTGGCGCTCGCGTTGCCGCGGTCGCCGGAGCTGGTAGTCGGCATGTTGGCCGTACTCAAAGCGGGCGCGGCGTACCTGCCAGTGGACGTGGAGTATCCGGTGGAGCGAGTTCGCTTCATGCTGGAGGACTCCCGTCCTAGCGTGGTGCTGGTGGACTCCGCCTCCACACTGCCGGAGCTTTCCCATGGGTGCGTCGTAGCCTGCGTGAGCGATCCGATAGTTGAAAATTGCCTGGCAAGCTTGTCGGCGGCTGATCTGGCGAACTCGGACCGGCTGGGTGTGTCTGCGCCGGAGCATCCGGCGTACGTCATCTACACCTCGGGCTCGACCGGTACCCCCAAGGGTGTGGTGACGCACCATACGGGTCTGGTGAATCTCGCTCTCGGGCAGAGCGAGCAGTGGGGGATCGATGCGGGTAGCCGTGTGCTGCAGTTCGCGTCGCCCAGCTTCGACGCCGCCGCGTCGGAGATCTTCACGGCCCTGCTGACGGGCGGTGCGCTGGTTCTGACAGGCCTGGAAGATCTGGCTCCCGGGAACGCATTGACGAGTGTGCTGGCCGGCGCGGGCGTGACGCACTGCACTCTCCCGCCATCCGCACTGAGGCTTCTGGACCCGGCGAGCGTCCCGGCAGCGATGACGCTGATCGTGGCCGGCGAGGCCTGTGACCCGGATACGGTCGGGCGCTGGTCCGTGGGCCGGCGGATGGTCAACGCCTACGGCCCGACGGAGACCACCGTCTGTGCGACGTTGAGCGAGGCGCTGTCGGGTGCGGTGGTGCCGCCGATCGGCCGGCCGATCGCGAACGTGCGCACCTATGTCCTGGACAAGTCTCTGTCCCCGGTGCCGGCGGGGGTGCCGGGTGAGTTGTATGTGGCGGGGGCGGGTGTCGCGCGTGGTTATCTGAACCGGCCGGGGCTGACCGCGGAGCGGTTCGTCGCCGACCCCTACGGGCCTGCCGGGTCGCGGATGTACCGCACCGGGGACTTGGTGCGGTGGAACCGGGACGGCACGCTGCAGTTCCTGGGACGCGCGGACGCCCAGGTGAAACTGCGCGGTTTCCGTATTGAATTGGGTGAGGTTGAAGCGGCGTTGGCGGCGTGCCCGGGTGTTGCAGGTGCTGTCGCCGTGATCCGTGAGGACCGGCCGGGTGACCGGCGTCTGGTCGGCTATGTCGTGGCCGACGGGTCCGTCGACGTCGCTCAGGTGAGGAAGGCCGTTGGCGTGCGGCTGCCGGAGTACATGGTGCCCGCAGTGGTGGTTGCCCTCGATGAGCTGCCGTTGATGCCGAACGGGAAGCTGGATCGCAAGGCATTGCCGGCACCCGAGTACAGCGGTGCGGCGGCATCGTCGCGGGCTCCGCGTGATGCGCGTGAGGAGATTCTGGCCGGGCTGTTCACCGAGGTTCTGGGCGTCGACCGGATCGGTGTGGACGACAGTTTCTTCGACCTGGGCGGGCATTCCCTGCTCGCGATGCGCCTGATCGGCCGTATCCGGGCCGTGATCGGGGCGGACCTCGTCATCCGCGACCTGTTCGCGGCCCCGACCGTCGCCGCCCTGGCACGCACGGTCGAAACGAGCACGAACCCGGCCGAGCGTCCCGCGCTGACGCCCCGGGTGCGTCCGCAGCGGATGCCGTTGTCGTTCGCGCAGCGCCGCCTGTGGTTCCTGCACCGGCTCGAAGGCCCCAGCGCCACCTACAACGTTCCCGTCGTCCTGCGCCTGTCCGGCGCCCTGGACATCGATGCTCTGCGAGCCGCCCTCCAGGATGTCGTGGCGCGCCACGAGGCGTTGCGCACGGTCTTCCCGGACAGCGACGGCCAGCCGTACCAGGACATCCGCCCGGTCGCCGAGGCGCGGCCGGTGATGGACGTCGAGTCGGTCACCGAGGCGGAACTGGCCGGTGCGGTGGATCGCGCCGTGCGCCACCCCTTCGACCTCGCGACCGAACTGCCGCTCCGCGCAGCCCTGTTCATCGTCGACGACACCGCCGACGAGCACGTGCTGGTCCTGGTGATCCACCACATCGCCGGTGACGGCTGGTCGATGGGCCCCTTGGCCCGCGATCTGAGCACTGCATACGCGGCTCGACGCACGGGCCGTGCTCCGGCCTGGACGCCGCTGCCCGTGCAGTACGCCGACTACACCCTGTGGCAACACGAACTCCTCGGCGACGAACACGACCCCGACAGCCGGCTCTCCGCCCAACTCAACCACTGGAAGCAGGCTCTGGCCGGAATCCCGGAGCGTCTGGAGCTGCCGACCGACCGCCCGTATCCGGATCAGGCCGGGTATGACGGTGGGTCGGTTCCGGTGCGGATCGACGCCGAGCTGCACCAGGCCCTGACCGGCCTGGCGCGGTCGCGGCAGACGACGGTGTTCATGGTGCTGCAGGCTGCCGTGAGCGTGCTCCTGCACCGCCTCGGCGCCGGGACCGACATTCCCATCGGCACGCCGGTCGCCGGCCGCGGCGAGGAGGAACTGGACGACCTGGTCGGCTTCTTCGTCAACACCCTCGTCCTGCGCACCGACCTGTCCGGCGACCCCACCTTCGCCGAACTCCTGGACCGGGTTCGCGAAACGAATCTGAGCGCGTACTCCCATCAGGACATCCCCTTCGAGGGCCTGGTCGAAGCGGTCAACCCGACACGGTCCCTGGCCCACCACCCCCTTTTCCAGGTCATGCTCGCCCTGAACAACAACCCGCCTGGCGAGCCGGCCTTCGACGGGGTCACGGCCACTCCCCAGGCCGTCCGCTCCCAGTCCGCCCGGATGGACCTGTCCGTCAGTCTCGCCGAACATCACGACGACGACGGCGGCGCCGGGATCAGTGGCGTGATCTCCTACCGCACCGACCTGTTCGACCACGGCACGGTCACAGCCATGGCCGAGCGGCTCATCCGCGTGCTCAAGAGCGTCGCCACGGACGTGGAGCGGCGCGTGGGCTCGATCGAGCTGCTGTCCGACGACGAGCGGCACCGCCTGCTGGAGGAGTGGAACGACGCTGTCGCTCCCCTCCCTTCGGGCACACTTCCGGAGCTGTTCCAGGCCCAGGCCGAGGCCACTCCGGACGCCGTCGCCCTGATCTGCGACGGCACCCACATCACCTACGACCAACTCAACACCCGCGCCAACCGCCTGGCCCGGCTCCTGATCGAGCGGGGCGTCGGCCCCGAACACATCGTCGCCCTCGCCCTCCCCCGCTCACCGGAACTGATCACCGCTCTGCTCGCGGTACTCAAGACAGGCGCCGCCTACCTGCCCATCGACACGGCCTACCCGGTCGACCGCATCCATTTCATGCTGGAGGACGCCCGGCCCACCCTGGTTCTCACCCATGCCGCCACCAGCGGCCTCTGGACCGAGAACGCTCCCACCGTCCTCCTCGACGACCCCGCTCTCCAGACCCGGTTGACCACCCGCGTCGGCACCGACCCGACCGACACGGACCGCGTAGCGCCACTGGATTCCGCCCACCCCGCGTACGTCATCTACACCTCGGGCTCGACCGGCACCCCCAAGGGTGTGGTGACGCACCACACGGGCGTGGTGAATCTTTCTCTCGGACAGAGCGCGCGGTGGGGAATCGGTGCGGGTAGCCGTGTGCTGCAGTTCGCGTCGCCCAGCTTCGACGCCGCCGCGTGGGAGATACTCACAACCCTGCTGACCGGGGGCGCGCTGGTCCTGGCCGGCCGGGAAGAACTGACTCCCGGGGACGCATTGACGAGTGTGCTGTCCGGCGCGAGCGTCACGCACTGCAATCTCCCACCCTCCGCACTGAGCGTCCTGGACCCGGCGAGCGTTCCGGCATCGATGACGCTGATCGTGGCAGGCGAGGCTTGCGACCCTGACACGGTCGGACGCTGGTCCGAGGGCCGGCGGATGGTCAACGCCTACGGCCCGACGGAGACCACGGTCTGCGCAACCGTGAGTGATGCCTTGTCGGGTGCGGTGGTGCCGCCGATCGGCCGGCCGATCGCGAACGTGCGCACCTACGTCCTGGACGAGGGCCTGTCTCCCGTGCCGCCCGGTGTGCCCGGTGAGTTGTACGTGGCCGGGACCGGTGTCGCCCGCGGCTATCTGAACCGGCCGGCACTGACCGCGGAGCGGTTCGTCGCCGACCCCTACGGCCCCGCCGGATCCCGCATGTACCGCACCGGCGACCTCGCCTCCTGGAACGACGACGGCACCCTGCGCTACCTGGGCCGCACCGACGACCAGGTCAAACTGCGCGGCTTCCGCATCGAACTCGGCGAGGTCGACGCCGCGTTGACGGCCTGCCCCGGTGTCGCGACCGCCGCCGCCGTCATCCGTGAGGACCGGCCCGGCGACCGGCGCCTGGTCGGCTACATCGTGGCCGACGGGCCCGTCGACGTCGCTCAGGTGAAGAAGGCCGTTGGCGCGCGGCTGCCGGAGTACATGGTGCCCACAGCCGTGATCGCCCTCGCCGAGCTGCCGCTGATGCCGAACGGGAAGCTGGATCGCAAGGCACTGCCCGCACCCGACTATGCGCCGGCCACCCGCACACGCGCCCCGAGCACCCCGAAGGAGAAGACCTTCACGGCCCTCTTCGCCGACGTCCTCGGCCTCGACCCCGACCGCGTCGGCGTCGACGACGGATTCTTCGCCCTGGGCGGCGACAGCATCAGCTCCATCGTCCTCGTCAGCCGCGCCCGCGAACACGGCCTCGACCTCACACCCCGCGACATCTTCCAGCATCACACGGCCGGACAGCTCGCCGCGAGAACAGAGGTCCTGGCGGAGCCGGACAGTGCGTCGAAGGTGGACGACGGAACCGGCTCGGTGCCATTGACGCCCATCATGCGGTGGCTCGTCGAGCCCGATCACTCGTACGAGGCGTTCTTCCAATCGCGGCTGGTCCAGGTCCCCGCGGATGTCGGACGAGACCGACTGGCGCACGCCCTGCAGTCCCTCATCGACCGTCACGACGTCCTGAGGGCCCGTCTGGTACGGGACGAAGGCCAGGGCGACTGGGCCCTGCACATTCCTCCGCCGCGAAGCCCACACGCGCTGACGGCCGACGCGACCCTGACCCGAGTGGACTGTGCCGGCGGGACCGCGGCCGAGCGCCAGCAGTTGCTGGCCGAACACGCCACGCAGGCACAGAGTCGTCTGGCACCGCGAGACGGAGTCATGCTGCAGGCCGTCTGGTTCGATCACGGCCCCCAGGAACCGGGCCGACTGCTGCTGACGATCCACCACCTCGTCGTGGACGGCGTGTCGTGGCGCATACTCCTGCCCGACCTCGCCGCCGCGGGCGCATCGGTACTCGCCGGCCGCACGCCGGAGCCGGCGACGGTTCCCACCTCCTTCAAGCGCTGGGCGGAGCAGCTCCAGGCACGCGCGGGTGAACTACAGAGCACCGCCTCCCTGCGGCACTGGACCGATACCCTGTCCGTCTCCGAACCTCCTATCGGTAGCCGGAGGGTGGGCTCAGGCGACGACACGGCGGCGCGGCTCGACACGCTGCGCGTGACAGTTCCGGTGGGGTTGTCGGAAGCGCTGCTCACACGGGTGCCCACCGCGCTGCACGCCGGCGTCGAAGACGTACTCCTGACGGCGTTCTCACTCGCGCTGGCCCAGTGGCGGACCGGGCGCGGTGTGCCGAGTGCCTCCGGTGCGACGTCCGTCCTGGTCGATGTCGAGGGGCATGGGCGGGAGGAGCTGTTCGCGGGCGCCGACACCTCACGGACGGTGGGCTGGTTCACCGCGGTCGCCCCGGTACGGCTCGATCCGGGCAGGGTGTCCTGGGGCGAGGTCCAGCGCGGCGGGCCGGCCGCCGGGCGGGCTCTGCAGCGGGTCAAGGAGCAGCTTCGTGCCGCGTCGGAGCTGCGGATCGACTACGGCCTGTTGCGCTATCTCAACCCTGAGACGGCGCCGGCACTCTCCGCGCTTCCCGGAGCACAGGTGGCGTTCAACTACTTCGGGCGGGTCGGCCTGCGTCGTTCCCACACCCAGGGTGACTGGCAACAGGTGAGCGGCGATGCGGCCACCGGTGGACTCGACCCCCGGATGCGTCTCACGCATGCGCTCATGGTGAACGTGGCAGCAATGGAGGGCCCGTCCGGCCTGGAACTGTCCGCGACGTGGTCATGGCCGCGCGATGTCCTGGCGCTCTCGGATGTCGAGCAGCTCAGCAAGGGCTGGGTCACCTACCTCAAGGCGTTGACCGCGCACGCCGACGGACCCGACTCGGTCGGCCGGACGCCCTCGGACCTCTCCCTCGTCAGCCTCAGCCAGAGCCAGATCAACCGACTTGAGAAGAAGTGGCGTGGAAGACGGTGACGCCCTCACGGGTCACGGCCGCCGCCCTGTTTTGATCATGCGAGTAGGAGTGTGATGTCGCAGTGACTGCCGTCTATGAGGACGAAGCCGTCCGATCCCGTGTTCTCGAATTCCTGTCTCGGTACGTGGACGACCCGGCGGAACTGGAAGGCATACAACTGATCACCGGTGGGGTGCTCACCTCGCTGGCGACCGTCTCGCTCGTCAGTCACCTCGAGAAGGAGTTCGGCATCGGCATCGATGACGACGACCTGGAGATCGAGAACTTCGACACCCTGGACAGCATCGTGCGGTTCGTGCGGGGGAAGCAGACATGAGGCAGCCGCCGCTGACCGCGGACGAGCTGGGACGACTGCTGCTGCCGCTGGCCGACGAGATAGAGGCGGCCAAGACGGTGCCTCCGGACGTCATCGCGACGATCGTCCGGTCCGGTGCGATGGCCGCGATGGTGCCCACGGAGTACGGGGGGCGGCCACTCAGCCACCAGGCGTACGGGGAGCTGAACCGGGCGGTGGCCCGTACCTCGGCGTCGTTGCAGAGCCTCTTGACCGTGCACGGAATGGTGTGCGCGAGTCTGAGTCGCTGGGCGTCGCAGGCCACTCGTCAGCGGGTGCTGCCACGCCTTGCCTCCGGGGAACTCGTCGGGGCATTCGGCCTCACCGAGGACGGTGCGGGCAGCGACGCCCGGTCCATCGAGACGACGGCGACACCGGAAGCAGGTCCGGACGGCGCCGGTGCGGCGGCCTCCGTATGGCGCCTGGACGGCACGAAGCGCTGGCTGTCCTTCGGCCAACTCGCCGATTGCTTTCTGGTCTTCGCCATGCACGGCGACCGAAGCGTGGGCTTCCTCGTCCAGCGGGACGACCCGGGCGTCACGGTGGTCCCCAGTCGGCCCACCAGTGGCTTCCGCAGCGCCATGCTGGCCGATCTGCACCTGGAAGGCTGCCGGGTCCCGGCCGACCGCATGGTGGGCCGCCCCGGCTTCGGTGTGTCCCAAGTGGCGGGTGACGCACTGTCGCTGGGAAGGCTCTGCGTCGCATACGGTTCCCTCGGGCTCGCCGAGGCATGCTGCGACGCGATCCTCGGCCACACCAGCAGCCGCAAGCAGTTCGGCGGACGGCTGATCGATCTGCAGCTTGTCCGCGGTCTGGTCGGCGACGCCGTCCTCGGCACCGACGCGGCGCGGCTCCTGTGCGAGCGGGCGGCGCGGTCCATGGACGCGCAGGACGACTGGCTGATCCAGCACGTACTGGCCGCCAAGCTGGCAGCCTCCCGCGCGGCAGAGACGGCGGCGGGCGCTGCGGCCCAACTGCACGGCGCGGCGGGCTTGGTGGACGAGGGCCCGGTGGACCGCTGGGTGCGGGACGCACGGGTGATGCAGATCATCGAGGGCAACACACAGCTGCTGCAGGATCTTCTGGCCGAGCAGAGCCTTCAGCGTTTCCGGGTACGCAGCCGCCACCCGCAATTTCCGTTCGAAGCAGGAGCTGACTGTGCCGAGTGAGCTGGTCAAGTGTGTCGTCTGGGACCTGGACGACACCGTGTGGGACGGCATATTGTCCGAAGGGTCCGGAGTGAGGTTGCGCCCCGGCGTCCGTGAGCTGATCGACACGCTCGACCAGCGCGGCATCCTGCAGTCGATCGTCAGCAAGAACGACGAGAAGGCCGCGCTCACCGAACTCGAACGACTGGGCATTCGCCACTACTTCCTCTTCCCGCACGTCTCGTGGCAGCCGAAGTCGGGACTGATCCACAGCATCGCGCAGAGGCTCGGCATCGGCCTCGAATCGGTGATGTTCATAGACGACTCCGCCTTCGAACGGGCCGAGGTCGAGTTCGCACACCCGCAGGTGCGGTGCGTGGATCCGGCCGCGACCGCGGACCTGCTCGACCGCCCGGAGCTGTCCAGGCCGGTGACCGAGGACGGGCGCGCCCGCCGAACGATGTATCTGCAGGCGGAGGAGCGCAACGAGTACGAGAAGTCCTATGCCGGCCCGCAGGTCGAGTTCCTCCGGTCGCTGCGGATGAGCCTCACCGTCGCGGTGGCCACCCCCGAGGACCTGGAACGCGCTGCCGAACTCACCGAGCGCACACACCAGCTCAACACCACCGGCCTGACATTCTCCAAAGCGGAGCTGCGTGAACTGATGGGGCAGTCGGACCACACACTCCTGGTCGCCCGACTCACGGACCGCTTCGGCACTTACGGCACCATCGGCCTCGCCCTGGTCGGCAAGACGGCGGAAGAATGGCGGATCCGCCTTTTCCTGATGTCCTGCCGTGTGATGGGCCGCAACGTCGGAGGCGCGATTCTGCGGTATCTGGCCCAGTCGGCCGAGGCCGAACAGGTACGCCTGACAGCAGATTTCAAACCGACCGATGTCAACAAGTCGATGTACACCGTCTACCGCTTGGCGGGGTTCAAGAAAACCTCCGTCGATGGCCCTGTGCAGGTGCTGGAAATGGCACCCGGCCTACAGCACACCTATCCCGACTACCTCGACCTGTCACTGCCCGACACCACCGACTGAGAGCTACGGGCTCGGAGCGTCCTTGGTGTGGATCGCCGTGCTGTCGAACCGGCACGGCACCGGCTCGATCTCGAGACATTCCGTTGAGGAGAGTGCCATGACCCTGCTGACCACGTGGTCGGATTCCGACCCCGGCACCGTCGTACGCCGTACCATCGACCCCGGTGAGATCGCCGCCGCCTTGGCGCCTGCCGGGGTCCGCTATGAGCAGTGGGCATTGCGTGCCGGCCTACCCGAGAACTGCGAGCCTGCGGCCGTGCTGCATGCCTATCGGGAGCAGGTGGGCGCCCTGGTCGCCGCTGAAGGGTTTGCCAGCGTTGACGTCGTGGGGCTGCGCCCGCGGAAGGATCTGGGGTGGCGGCTGACCGCCAAGGCCGAGCGGAAGAAGTTCCTCAGTGAGCACACGCACGATGACGACGACGAGGTGCGGTTCTTCGCGGCGGGGGCCGGGGCCTTCTATCTGCACGTCGATCGTCAAGTGCATGCCGTGCTGTGCGAGGCCGGGGATCTGCTGAGGGTGCCGCGTGGGACGAAGCACTGGTTCGACATGGGGGCTTCGCCGTCATTCACCGTCATTCGCTTCTTTCACGAAGAGGACGGGTGGATCGGCAACTTCACCGGTAGCGACATCGCTTCGAAGTTCCCGGATTTCGACGCGCTCGTAGCGGCGCGCACGGCCGTCTGATCCCGGAAGATCAGCGGCACGGCCCCCGATGGGGGTCCGGGTCAGCCCAGGAAGCTCAGCCGCACCTGACGGTTGGGATTGTCCTTGTTCGTGTCCACCAGGCAGACCGACTGCCAGGTGCCGAGTTCCAGGCGGCCGTCGATCACCGGCAGGGTGGCGTGCGGGGGGACGAAGGCGGGCAGGACATGGTCGCGGCCGTGGCCGGGGCTGCCGTGGCGGTGCTGCCAGCGGTCGTCGGCCGGAAGCAGGGTGTGCAGGGCGGCGAGCAGGTCGTCGTCGCTGCCCGCGCCCGTCTCGATGACCGCGATCCCGGCGGTGGCGTGGGGGACGAAGACGTTGAGCAGGCCGTCCCGGCCGGCCGCCACCTCGCGGAGGAAGGACTCGCAGTCACCGGTGATGTCGGCGACCCGCTCCGTGGAGCCGGTGGCGAGGTTGATGACTCGGGTGGTGAAGGCATTCGACATGCCTCCATCCTGACGCACGCGGCGCGTGGCGGGCGGGAGCGTCGGGCCGGGGACACGATCCCGGGAAGATCGGGAGCGGGCACACCGTTGGTAGAAGCGTGAACAACATACGCGAGGTCGAGGTCGTGGTCGTCGGGGCCGGTCAGGCGGGGCTGGCCGGCGCGTACCACCTGCGGCGCACCGGGTTCGAGCCCGAGCGCGACTTCGTGGTGCTCGACCACTCCCCCGGCCCCGGCGGCGCCTGGCGGTTCCGCTGGCCGTCGCTGACGTACGGCAAGGTGCACGGCATGCACTCCCTGCCCGGCATGGAGCTGACCGGCGCCGATCCGGCGCGGCCGTCCTCCGCGGTCGTCGCCGAGTACTTCGCGGCGTACGAGCGGGCCTTCGACCTGAGGGTGAGGCGCCCCGTCGACGTCCGGGCGGTGCGCGAGGGAGAAGGCGGGCGGCTGCTCGTGGAGACCTCGGACGTCACTTGGTCGACACGGGCGCTGATCAACGCCACCGGTACCTGGGACCGTCCCTTCTGGCCGCGTTACCCGGGCCAGGAGACTTTCCGGGGACGGCAGTTGCACACCGCCCAGTACGCCGGCCCCGAGGAGTTCGCCGGGCAGCGGGTGATCGTGGTGGGCGGCGGCGCGTCGGGTACGCAGCACCTGCTGGAGATCGCCCCGCACGCCGCGGCCACCACCTGGGTGACCCGGCGGCCCCCCGTGTTCCGGGAGGGTCCGTTCGACGAGAACGCGGGCCGGGCGGCCGTGGCGCTCGTGGAGGAGCGGGTGCGGATGGGCCTGCCGCCGAGGAGCGTGGTCTCGGTGACCGGGCTGCCGCTCAACGACGCCGTCCGCGCGGGCCTGGAGTCCGGCGTGCTGGACCGCCGGCCCATGTTCGACCGGATCACGCCCGACGGGGCCGAGTGGAGCGACGGCCGGCGGGTGGCCGCCGACGCCATCCTGTGGGCCACCGGGTTCCGGGCCGCCATCGAGCACCTGAGGCCGCTGCGGCTGCGGGAGGCGGGTGGCGGCATCCGCGTCGAGGGGACGCGCGCGGTCGCCGATCCGCGGGTCCACCTCGTCGGTTACGGGCCGTCGGCCAGCACCGTCGGCGCCAACCGGGCGGGACGCGCGGCCGTACGGGACATCAGGCGGCTGCTGGCCGGGGAGCAGGCCGTCGCCGCGTGACGCTCCACCGGATCACCGGCCGCCACCGGCCCGGGACGAGGCGTTTCGCGGGTCGCGGTCGGACTCGGCGACATTGCGCCGGTGCTCGGCGTAGTCGGCGGTGAAGCGGGTGTCGCCGGGCTTGACCGTGACGAAGTACAGCCAGTCGCCCGGGGTCGGGTCGATCGCGGCGCGCATCGCGTCGTCGCCCGGGTTTCCGATGGGCGTGGGCGGCAGGCCCATCCGCTGATACGAGTTGTACGGGCTGTCGATCCGGGTGTCCTGCTCGGTCGTCGTGAGCGTGGAACGGCCCAGGGCGTAGTTGATGGTGGAGTCCATCTGCAGCGGCATGCCGCGCTCCAGCCGGTTGAAGATCACCCGGGCCACCTTGCCCATGTCGTCCTTGGTCGCGGCCTCCGCCTGGACGATGCTGGCGACGGTGACCGCCTGGTAGACGTTCAGCGCGTTGCGCTGGGCGCCCGCGGCGACCGGGGCGCCGTGGAACTTCTTCTTCGCCGTGTCGACCATGGACGCCAGCAGTTTCTCCGGGGTCGGCTGCCCACCGAGCGGGTAGGTCGCCGGGAAGAGGTAGCCCTCGGGGTTGCCCTCTGCGTCGTTCGGCAGCTTCAGGTCGGCCCTGGCCAGGGACTTCCTGGCGGTGCCGGCGGGCAGGCCCAGGGCCTTGTCGACGGCCTCGTAGACCTGGGTCGCGCGCCGGCCCTCGGGGATCACCAGGGACGTGGGCCTCGACCCCCCCTCGTCGTCCGTCAGCAGCAGCGGCACCGCCACGGCGGCTCCCACCACGAGGGCACCGGTCGCGATCAGGGCGATCCGGCCCCGGCGCGTCAGCCGGACCGTGCCCCTCGGTGGACCCGGGAACCTCGGGGGACGCGGGGGTCCCGGAGGGCCCGGAGGTCCCGGGGGTCCCGGGGTGTTCGGGAATCCCGGGGTTCGCGGACTCCTCGGACTCCTCGCGCTCCGTCGCGGAGTGTTCATCTGCATGCGGGCACGGTAACCCCCCAGTCACCACAAACCCGACATATCGTCATCCTGTCGGCTCCAGTCGGGCGTCTCGCCGCACCAGGGCCGCGTAACGCCCGTCCAGCGCCAGCAGCTCGTCGTGCGTGCCCTGCTCGGCCAGGCGGCCCGCGTCGAGGACCACGATCCGGTCGGCGCCCCGGACGGTGGACAGGCGGTGCGCGATGGTGATGGTGGTGCGGTTGGCGGACAGGGCGTCGATGGCGTCCTGCACGGCGGCCTCGGTGCGGGTGTCCAGGGCGCTGGTCGCCTCGTCGAGAACGAGGACGGGCGGGTCGCGCAGGATGGTGCGGGCGATGGCGAGGCGCTGCTTCTCCCCGCCGGAGAAGCGGTGGCCGCGTTCGCCGACGACCGTGTCGTAGCCGTCGGGCAGGGCGGCGATGTGGTCGTGGATCTGGGCCGCCCGCGCCGCCGCCTCGAGTTCCTCGTCGGTGGCGTCCGGCTTGGCGAAGCGCAGGTTCTCGGCGACCGAGGCGTGGAAGAGGTACGTCTCCTGCGAGACGACGCCGACCGCCCGGGCGAGGGTGTCGAAGTCCAGGTCGCGCACGTCGACCCCGTCGAGGGTGACCCGGCCGCCCGTCACGTCGTACAGCCGCGGCACCAGGTAGCCGAGCGTGGACTTGCCCGCGCCCGTCGGTCCGACGACGGCGAGCCCGCTGCCCGCGGGAACGGTGACGTCGATGCCGTCGAGGACCGGGCCGCTCTTCGCGTCGTAGCGGAACTCGACGTTCTCGAAGCGGACCTCGCCCTTGACCCGGTCGAGGTGGACGGGCTCGTCCCGTTCGGTGATGTCGACCGGCAGGTCGAGGTACTCGAAGATGCGCTGGAAGAGGGCGAGGGAGGTCTGGATCTGGACGCCGGTCGACAGCAGGCTCACGGTCGGGCGGAACAGCCCCTGCTGGAGCGAGACGAAGGCGACGATGGTGCCGAGGGAGACGTCCGGGCCGCCGAGCCGGAGGGCGATGCCGGCCGTCCAGTAGATGACGGCCGGCATGGCGGCCATGACGATCGTGATGACGGCCATGCGCCAGCGGCCGGCCATGTTCGACCGCACCTCCAGGTCGACCAGGCTCTCGGACTCGTCGGAGAAGGCGCGGGTGAGCGAGTCGGAGCGGCCCATGGTGCGGCCCAGCAGGATGCCGCTGACGGAGAGCGACTCGGTGACCGTGGCGGCCATCGCCGCCATCTGCTTCTGGCGCCTGGTGGTGATCCTCCGGCGTTCCCTGCCCACCCGGCGGCTGATCCACACGAAGACCGGCAGGAGCAGCAGGGAGACGACGGTCAGGCGCCAGTCCAGGACGACCATGGCCACGATCGTGGCCACCACGCTGGTGAGGTTGGAGACGAGGGACGTCGCCGTGGAGGTGACGGTGGCCTGCATGCCGCCGATGTCGTTGGCGATGCGGGACTGGACCTCGCCGGTGCGCGTGCGGGTGAAGAAGGCGAGGGACATGCGCTGGAGCCGGCCGTAGACGGCGGTGCGCAGGTCGTGCATGACGCGCTGGCCGACGGTCGTGGAGATCAGGGTCTGCAGCACGCCGAAGACGCTGGTGAGGACGGCACCCAGGATCATGCCGAGGGCGAGCAGGCTCAGCAGTCCGGTGCGCCCCTGGGGGATCGCGACGTCGAGGATCTCCCTGAGCAGGAAGGGCGTGGCGACCGAGACCAGTGACGCGGCGCCGACGAGCAGTCCGACGATCGCCAGACGGCCCCGGTAGGGGCGGAAGAGCTTCAGGATGCGGCGCACCTGCCGGGGCTGTTCCTTCGCGTCGGCGGGTGGCGTCCAGGCGGTTTCACGATCGGGATGCATGGGCTCCTACGGGGGCGAGTGGGAGGACCGTCGGGACCTCACGGGCCATGGGTCCGACGGACGAGGACGGACCATAGCTCATTGTTACCTATACTCACAATGAACGCTGCCCTGTTATTGTTCCCGCATGACCGCCCCCGACCCCGACGGCCCGCTCGCCGAGCAGTTGCTGCGGCTCACCCGCAGGGTGCACCGCATCCAGAAACGCCACCTCGAACGGCGTGACCTCGGCATCACACCGGCCCAGTCCCGGCTGCTGCGCACCCTGGCGCACTACGGCTCCCCGCCCCGCATGGCCGATCTGGCCGAGCGGCTGGAGGTCGTGCCGCGGGCGGTCACGACGCTGGTCGACGGGCTGGAGGCGGCCGGGAAGGTGCGCCGGGTCCCCGATCCGGCCAATCGCCGGGTGATCCGGATCGAGCTCACGGACGACGGTCGCGCGGCGCTGCGGGAGGTGCACGGCGCACGCCGGCAGGCGGCGGAGGAGATCCTCGCCCCGCTCACGGACGAGCAGCGCACGGCGCTCGGCGGCCTGCTGGACACGCTGGTGGACGGGCCCGGGGCGGAACCCGGGAACGGACGCGGGGCCGGTCCGGCCTAGCCGGGGGCGCCCCGCGCGCCGGTCAGGCCTCCAGGTCCGCCTTGTCCCCCATCACCACCACGGGATGCCGGTCCCGGTCGAGCGTGCGCAGCAGGTACTCCATCCCCTCCTTGGGGAGGCTGACGCAGGCGGACGTGCCGCTGCCGTGGTCCATGTGCAGCCAGATCGAACCGCCCTTGGCCGTCCCCTCGGGGCGCGTCGGGTCGTTCGGCGACGTGCCCCTGACCCGGTTGTAGTCGATGGCGATGACGTAGTCGAAGTCGTGCCAGTACGACCTGCCCCACGAGCGCGGCGTCGCGAAGGCGGCGGACCGGGTGTAGGGCAGTCCCGCGCCGGGAGCCGGGTCCGGGTCGGGGAGCACGCCGCCCGCGTCGCTGAGCGTGAAGACACCCACCGGGCTGCGCTTGTCGTCCTCGTGGTGGTCGGTCGTCCACCCCTTACGGCCGTTGTGCGCCGCCCAGCTCCGGGTCCGGTGCCAGGCGGAACCCTCCTTCGTGTACAGCACGACCGTGGACGCGGCGGAGTCCCTGCCCTCGCCGTACACCGCGACGACCTGACGCGACTCGGCGGGGATGCGCTGCTGCAACCGGTCGCCGACGCCCGGGATGCGGGTGGGATCGGCCGGGGCGCCGCTCGTGCCGGCCGCGCCGCCGGCGGGCCGGCTCGTATCGTGCCCGGACGGCCCTCCGCCGCAGCCGGACAGCACCGTCAGAAGAGAACCGAGGGCCACCGCCGCGACCGCCGTACGCCGTGCTCCACCACTTCGCATCGGTCCATGGTCGCACTCGCCGCCCGGAACGCCCCCGGCCGCCCCGGACGTTGTGCGGGCCCCGTCGCCGCGCGCCTCGCGCACAGCAGCCGGATTCGTTCCCCATCGCGGAAAACCGCTTGATTTTGGGCGTGCCGCGACGCGAACCTGTCACGGTTTGCAGCCTCTTGATGCCGTGTTGCGCGGCACCCCCTGACACGAGCCTCTGGGACGTCATGCAGATCCAAGACCTTCCGTATCCCGACCCGGGCGTGCCCGACGCGCGTTCGGGTCCCCGATTCCTGTGGTGGCTGTTCCGCAACCAGCTGGGTGGCCAACTCAAGTCGCTGGCCTGGGGGCTGCTGCACTTCGCCTCCGTCTCCGCCCTGCCGTTCTGCGTCGGCCTGGCCGTCCAGGCCGTCGTCGACCGGTCCGGTGCCCGACTGGCCGCGGCGGGTGGGCTGATGGCGTTGTGCTGCGCCGGCAACGCGCTCGGCGACACCTTCCTGCACCGTTCCGCGGTCACCAACTGGATCACCGCCGCCGCCCGCGTCCAGCAACTGCTGGCCCGCAGGACCGCGATGCTGGGCTCGGCCCTGACGCGCCGCGTCGCGGCCGGCGAGGTCGTCGCCGTCTCCACGGGCGACGTCGAGAAGATCGGCTGGTTCGTGGAGGCCCTGTCCCGGTTCACCGCGGCGGCGGTGACCATCGTGCTGGTCTGCGTCGGCCTGGTCCTCTACGAGCCGTCGCTCGGGATCGTCGTCGCGGTGGGACTGCCGGTGCTGGCGCTGGCGGTGCTGCCCCTGCTCCCCCGCGCCACCCGGCGGGCCGACGTCCAGCGCGAGAAGGCCGGACGCGCCACCGAACTGGCCTCGGACACCGTCGCGGGACTGCGGGTGCTGCGCGGCATCGGCGGCGAGGAACTCTTCCTCGACCGCTACCGCGGCGCCTCCCAGGAGGTGCGCCACGCGGCCGTCCGCAGCGCCCGGATGTGGTCCCTGATCGCCGCCATCCAGGTGCTGCTGCCGGGGCTGCTGCTGGTCGCGGTGGTCTGGCACGGCGTGCGCCTGGCCCGCGAGGGCCGCATCGGCGTCGGCGAACTCGTCACCGTCTACAGCTCCGTCATGATCCTCACGTATCCTCTGCGGCACTTCGAGGAGATCGCCATGGCGTACTCCTTCTCCCGGCCCTCGGCCAGGCGGGCCGCACGCGTACTGGCGCTGGAGCGGGCCACGGACACCGCCGGCTCCCGCCCCGCCGAGGTGCCGGCCGGGGACCTGTACGACCCGGCCACCGGTCTGCTCGCGCCGGCGGGCCGGCTCACCGCCGTGGTGTGCGGCGACCCCGACGCGGCCGGCCGCCTGGCGGAACGCCTCGGCGGACACCCCGCCGAGGAGGGCACCTCGGCCCTGCTGGGCGGGGTGCCGCTCGACGACCTGCCGCTGGACTCCGCGCGCACCGCCGTCCTGGTCCAGGACAAGGACCCGGTGCTGCTCTCCGGCACGCTGCGGGACCTGCTCGGCGTACCCGCGTCCGGCGCCGTCGCCGCCGAGGACGCGCTGGACGCGGCCCAGTGCGGGGACGTACTGGCTGCGCTCGCACAGGGGTCGTCGGGCGCCGGCGATCCGCTGGACGCCCGCATCACCGAGCGGGGCCGCTCCCTCTCGGGCGGGCAGCGGCAGCGGCTCGCCCTCGCCCGGTCCTTGATCACGGACCCGGAGGTGCTGGTCCTGGACGAGCCGACCTCCGCGGTGGACTCGCACACCGAGGCACGGATCGCGGAGGGCGTGCGGGGCCTGCGCGCGGGGCGCACGACGGTGGTGTTCACCTCGTCGCCGCTGCTGCTGGACCGCGCGGAGCGCGTGGTCTTCCTGCACGAGGACCGGGTGGTGTCCGTGGGCGCCCACCGGGACCTGCTGCGCGCCGAACCCCGGTACCGGGCCGTCGTCACCCGCGAGACCGACGAGGAGACCGCGGCGCGGCACACCGGGGACGTGCCGCACCGCGGCGGCTCCCGTCCGGCCGAGCCGCTGGACGACGTACTGCACCGACTGGAAGAGATCGAGGAGACGGCATGATCGGCGTGGCGCCACCGTCGTACGACCCGGCGGCCCCGACGACGGCGAACACCCTGCCCGTCGGAGCTTCCCGCGACCGTACGCGCCTACGCGGGCGAGCTGCTGCGCCGGCACCGCCGTGCGTTCCTCCTGCTCGTGACCGTGAACACCGTCGCGGTGATCGCCTCCATGGCGGGTCCCGCCCTGCTGGGCGGACTCGTGGAACGCGTCTCGGACGACACCCGCGAGCTGCGCCTCGGGCTCACGGCCACGCTGTTCGTGCTGGCGCTCGTCGTCCAGGCCGCGTTCGTGCGGGAGGTGCGGTTGCGCGGTGCCGTGCTCGGCGAGCGCATGCTGGCCGACCTGCGCGAGGACTTCCTCGTGCGGTCGGTCGGGCTGCCGCCCGGCGTACTGGAGCGGGCCGGCACCGGTGATCTGCTCTCCCGGATCACGACGGACGTCGACCGGCTCGCCAACGCCATGCGCGAGGCCGTGCCCCAGCTGTCCATCGGCGTGGTGTGGGTGGTGCTGCTGCTCGGCGGGCTCGTGGTCACCGCGCCGCCGCTCGCGCCGGTGGTACTGCTCGCCGTACCACTGCTGGTGATCGGCTGTCGCTGGTACTTCCGCCGGGCGCCCGCCGCCTACCGCTCGGAGGCCGCCGGGTACGCCGCCGTGGCCGCCGCGCTCGCCGAGACCGTGGACGCCGGACGCACCGTCGAGGCCCACCGCCTCGGCGCCCGCCGCATCGAGCTGTCGGAGCGCAGGATCAAGGAGTGGACCGCCTGGGAGCGGTACACGCTCTGGTTGCGGTCGGTGCTCTTCCCCGTCATCAACGTCACCCATGTCACCGTGCTCGCCTCCGTCCTGCTGATCGGGGGCGTGTTCGTCCTGCAGGGGTGGATCGGGGTCGGCCAGCTGACCACGGCCGCGCTGATCGCGCAGATGCTCGTCGACCCGGTCGGGCTGATCCTGCGCTGGTACGACGAGCTCCAGGTGGCCCAGGTGTCGCTGGCCCGGCTGGTGGGCGTGCGGGACATCGAGCCGGATGCCGGTGACGCCTCCCTGGCGCCCGACGGACGGCACGTGCGCGCGGACCGGGTCCACTTCGGTTACCTGGAGGGCGTGGACGTCCTGCGCAAGGTGTCCCTGGAGGTCGCGCCGGGGACGCGGGTGGCCCTGGTGGGTCCCTCGGGCGCGGGCAAGTCGACGCTGGGCAGGCTGCTCGCCGGCATATACGGGCCCCGCGAGGGCAGCATCACGCTGGGCGGCGCGGAACTGTCCAGGATGTCCGCCGAGCGGGTCCGCTCGCACGTAGCGCTCGTCAACCAGGAGCACCACGTCTTCGTGGGCTCCCTGCGCGACAACCTCCGCCTCGCCCGCACCGGCGCCGGCGACGCCGAGCTGTGGGCGGCGCTGGGAGCGGTCGACGCGGACGACTGGACCCGTGCTCTCGACGAGGGCCTGGACACCGAGGTCGGCTCCGGCGGGTACCCGCTCACGCCGGCGCAGGCCCAGCAGATCGCGCTCGCCCGGCTGGTGCTGGCCGACCCGCACACCCTGGTGCTGGACGAGGCGACGTCCCTGCTCGACCCGCGGGCCGCGCGGCACCTCGAACGGTCCCTGGCCCGCGTCCTGGACGGCCGCACGGTGGTCGCGATCGCGCACCGCCTGCACACCGCCCACGACGCGGACGTCATCGCCGTCGTGGAGAACGGCCGGATCAGCGAGCTGGGCAGTCACGACGAGCTGGTCGCGGCGGACGGCGCCTACGCGGCGCTCTGGCGGTCGTGGCACGGCTGACCGGGGTTCGGCCGGGGCCACGGCGAAGGCCCGTGGGCCCGCGTACGTGACGGACGGGAACGCCCGCGTCACCGGCGGGGGGCCGCCGGGCCCCCGGCCGGGCCCGTGCCGTTGCGCGGTCCCGAACGGGAGTGGAAGGCTGGAAGAAGGCACCGGCTCGGGGAACGCCCGGGAACCGCGTGATCCGGCGACGGGTGGCGCCAGTGCCCCCGTGCAGCGGCGGCCCGCCGCGGTCCACGGTGAGAAGGGGACGCCCCCCACCCCCTGGAGGTACCCGTGAACAGCGCCGACGGATGGGGAGATGACGTCTACCAGCCCGACGCCTCCGAGCAGAGGGAGGACACCGGGGTACTCGACAGCGAGGACACCCTCGAGTACGACGGTGTCGACGATCCCCTCGACCGGGGCTGGTCCCCGCCCGAGCGCCCCTGGGCGGTCGAGCACACCGGTGTGACCGCCGCCGAACGGCGCCGGGGCGAGACGCTGGAGCAGCGGCTCGCCGAGGAGCGGCCGGATCCGCGCGCCCCCGACGGCGACGGCCTGGGCGACTCCGACGGCACCGACGGCGAACTGCTGGACGACGAGGTCGGCGCGGACCGCTCCGGCCGGCTCGTGGCACCCGACGAGGGGGCGCACGAGGACGAGGAGCCGGCGCTGGTCGCCACGGACGTGGGCATCGACGGCGCGGCGGCGTCCGCCGAGGAGGCCGCGATGCACGTCGTCGACGAGGACACCCTGCCCGGCTGACACCGCTCGCCGCGGCGTCCCCGCCCCGCCGCCCCGAAGATCCGCGCCGCGCCGTAGGAGGAGCAGCCATGCAGCAGGACAAGCACCCCGGCTACCGGCCCGTCGTCTTCCGCGACCGCGCCGCGGGATACGCCTTCCTCACCCGGTCCACCGCCACCAGCGAGGAGACCATCGCGTGGGACGACGGGGAGACCTACCCGGTGGTGGACGTCGAGATCTCCTCGGAGAGCCACCCCTTCTACACGGGCAAGGCGCGGACGGTCGACTCGGAGGGGCGCGTCGCCCGCTTCGAACGGCGCTACGGGAGCGGCGAGGGACAGGGCGGCACCGGCTGAGCCGCCGGGGCGCGCGTCCAGGGGGCCGGAGGCCGGTCCGGGCCGGACACGGCCGGGGCCCGGCGGGCGCCTCAGATGAAGTTGAGCGCCGCCGCGCAGCCCACTCCGCCGAGCACCATGAAGGCCGGCATCAGGACCTTCAGCTCCACCCAGCTTCCCGCCCGGAACCGCATGGCCTTCGGCGGACCGATGGGATACCAGCGCTTGCGGCCCACGGGTATGGGCCACAGGATCGGGCAGCCCGAGACGGTCAGGGCGTCCCCGATGTCGTGCACCAGCGCGCCCAGCACGATGGGCAGCCCCAGCCACAGGTACTCCTGGCCGGGCGCGGTGAACAGCCAGTCCGAGCCGCCGTCCGGCCGGTCCAGCGTCCCGGCGAGTATCCAGGCGCTGGTCGCGGCGAGCAGCCAGACCAGCACGTCGGCGCTGGAGCCGCGGGTCGCCCGCCACAGCAGGCCCTCGATGGCGAGCACCATGTGCACGAAGAGGATGGCGAGCACCGCCCAGCGTCCGCCGGTGAGGGCCAGGGCCGAGGCGCCCGCCCCGATCAGGACGGCCCACAGCCAGGTGTGCGTCAGCGTGCGGTGACCGCCGGAGCGGCGCGGGTCGCCCCGCTTCTTCGTGGCCTTGTAGACGGCGTACGACAGCTTGTCGACGATCTCGCACAGCCACCGGGAGACCGGCCCGAAGGCCCGCGAGATGGTGGCCGCCTTGTGATCGAGGTCCGGGGCGAGCGCGGCGCCCGCGCAGATCAGGGCCCCGACGAGCAGGACCGGCCACGGCATCGCGTGTCCGGCCGCGGCGGTCGCCGCTCCGACGCCGAGCCAGGCAGCGGCGCCCGACAGTGAGTGCGCTGGTCCCATCATCGCCGTTGCCCGCCCCATTCCTCGTCTGCCGCTGTCCAGTTGTCCGGGTCCGATACCGGGTCCGGTGACGCGCCGTCGGCGACCCAGCGTAGCGGTCGTGATCTTCGTTCCGGCAACCGATTCCCGCATCCCGGGCCGGGCCAGGCAAGATGGGGGCGTGACCCTCATCGACCAGCTCCCGCCGACCGCCGACCCCGATGCCCTGTACGAAGCCTTCGAGTCGTGGGCGCAGGAGCGCGGTCTCACGCTCTACCCCCATCAGGAGGAGGCGCTGATCGAGGTGGTCTCCGGCGCCAACGTGATCGTGTCGACGCCCACCGGCTCCGGCAAGAGCATGATCGCCGCGGGTGCCCACTTCGCCGCCCTGGCCCGGGACGAGGTCACCTTCTACACGGCCCCCATCAAGGCGCTGGTGTCGGAGAAGTTCTTCGAGCTGTGCAAGCTCTTCGGCACCGAGAACGTCGGCATGCTCACCGGCGACGCCTCGGTGAACGCCGACGCCCCCGTCATCTGCTGCACCGCCGAGGTACTGGCCTCGATCGCGCTGCGCGACGGCAAGCACGCGGACATCGGCCAGGTCGTCATGGACGAGTTCCACTTCTACGCGGAGCCCGACCGCGGCTGGGCCTGGCAGATCCCGCTGCTGGAGCTGCCGCAGGCACAGTTCGTCCTGATGTCGGCCACGCTCGGTGACGTCTCGTTCTTCGAGAAGGACCTGGCGCGCCGCACCGGCCGCCCCACCTCGGTGGTCCGCTCGGCCACCCGCCCGGTGCCGCTGTCCTACGAGTACCGGTACACGCCGCTCACCGAGACGCTCACCGACCTGCTCGAGGCCCGGCAGGCGCCCGTCTACATCGTCCACTTCACGCAGGCGCAGGCCGTGGAGCGGGCGCAGGCGCTGATGAGCATCAACATGTGCACGCGCGAGGAGAAGGAGAAGATCGCCGAGCTGATCGGCGCCTTCCGCTTCACCACGAAGTTCGGCCGCAACCTTTCCCGTTACGTCCGGCACGGCATCGGTGTGCACCACGCCGGCATGCTGCCCAAGTACCGGCGGCTGGTGGAGAAGCTGGCGCAGGCCGGTCTCCTGAAGGTGATCTGCGGGACCGACACGCTCGGCGTGGGCGTCAACGTGCCGATCCGCACGGTGCTGTTCACGGCCCTGACCAAGTACGACGGCACCCGGGTGCGCACCCTGCGGGCCCGGGAGTTCCACCAGATCGCCGGGCGGGCCGGGCGCGCGGGATTCGACACCGAGGGCTTCGTCGTCGCCCAGGCGCCCGAGCACGTCATCGAGAACGAGAAGGCGCTCGCCAAGGCCGGCGACGATCCGAAGAAGCGGCGCAAGGTCGTCCGCAAGAAGGCCCCCGAGGGCTTCGTGGCCTGGTCGGAGAGCACGTTCGAGAAGCTCATCGCCTCCGAGCCGGAGCCGCTGACCTCCCGTTTCCGGGTGACGCACACGATGCTGCTGTCGGTGATCGCCCGGCCCGGCAACGCCTTCGCGGCGATGCGGCACCTGCTGGAGGACAATCACGAGCCGCGCAGGCAGCAGCTGCGGCACATCCGGCGGGCGATCGCCATCTACCGCTCGCTGCTGGACGGCGGCATCGTCGAGAAGCTCGACCAGCCGGACGCCGAGGGCCGCATCGTCCGCCTGACCGTGGACCTGCAGCAGGACTTCGCACTGAACCAGCCCCTGTCCACCTTCGCACTGGCCGCGTTCGAGCTGCTGGACCCCGAGTCGCCGTCGTACGCCCTGGACATGGTGTCGGTCGTGGAGTCCACGCTGGACGATCCCCGGCAGATCCTCGCCGCCCAGCAGAACAAGGCGCGCGGCGAGGCCGTCGCCGCGATGAAGGCGGACGGCGTCGAGTACGAGGAGCGCATGGAGCGCCTCCAGGACATCACCTACCCGAAGCCGCTCGAGGAACTGCTCTTCCACGCGTACGACACGTACCGCAGGAGCCACCCGTGGGTCGGTGACCATCCGCTGTCGCCGAAGTCGGTCATCCGCGACATGTACGAGCGGGCGCTGACCTTCACCGAGCTGGTCTCCCACTACGAGCTGGCCCGCACCGAGGGCATCGTGCTGCGCTACCTCGCCAGCGCCTACAAGGCGCTCGACCACACCGTCCCCGACGACCTGAAGTCCGACGACCTCCAGGACCTGATCGAGTGGCTCGGCGAGATGGTGCGCCAGGTCGACTCCAGCCTGCTGGACGAGTGGGAGCAGCTCGCCAACCCCGAGGTCATGACCGCCGAGGAGGCCCAGGAGAAGGCCGACCAGGTACGGCCGGTCACCGCCAACGCGCGCGCCTTCCGCGTCCTCGTCCGCAACGCCATGTTCCGCCGGGTCGAGCTCGCCGCTCTCGACCAGGTGGAGGAGCTCGGCGAGATGGACGGCGACGCCGGCTGGGACGCCGACGCGTGGGGCGAGGCCATGGACAAGTACTGGGACGAGTACGACGACCTCGGCACCGGTCCCGACGCCCGCGGTCCGAAGCTGCTGGTGATCGAGGAGGAGCCGAGGAACGGCCTGTGGCGCGTGCGGCAGATCTTCGACGACCCCGACGACGACCACGACTGGGGCATCAGCGCCGAGGTCGATCTCGCGGCCTCGGACGCCGAGGGCCGGGCGGTCGTCCGCGTCACCGATGTCGGCCAGTTGTGAGCACAGGAGAGTTCCACCGATGACGAACCCGGCAGAGAGCCTCGTCGCCCTGCTCGACCTGGAGCAGATCGAGGTCAACATCTTCCGCGGCCGCAGCCCCGAGGAGTCGCTGCAACGCGTCTTCGGCGGCCAGGTGGCCGGCCAGGCGCTGGTCGCCGCCGGCCGCACCACGGAGGGCGACCGCCCGGTGCACTCGCTGCACGCGTACTTCCTGCGCCCCGGGCGCCCGGGCGTGCCGATCGTGTACCAGGTCGAACGGGACCGCGACGGGAGGTCGTTCACGACCCGTCGGGTCACCGCCGTGCAGCAGGGCCGCACGATCTTCACCCTCACCGCCTCCTTCCACAAGCCTGAACAGGGGAGTTTCGAGCACCAGCTGCCGCCGGCCCGCAAGGTCCCGGACCCCGAGTCCCTGCCGACGCTCGCCGACGAGATCCGGGCGCATCTGGGCGCGCTGCCCGAGCAGTTGGAGCGGATGGCCCGCCGTCAGCCGTTCGACATCCGCTACGTCGACCGGCTGCGCTGGAACGCCGACGAGGTGGCGGACGCCGAACCGCGCAGCGCCGTGTGGATGCGCGCGGTCGGGCCGCTCGGCGACGACCCGCTCGTCCACACCTGCGCCCTCACCTACGCCAGCGACATGACCCTCCTCGACGCCGTGCGCATCCCGGTGGAACCCCTGTGGGGGCCACGCGGGTTCGACATGGCGTCGCTGGACCACGCCATGTGGTTCCACCGGCCGTTCCGCGCCGACGAGTGGTTCCTGTACGACCAGGAGTCCCCGATCGCGACCGGCGGGCGGGGACTGGCCCGTGGGCGGATCTACGACGTGGAGGGACGCCTGCTGGTGTCCGTCGTCCAGGAGGGGCTGTTCCGGTCCCTGTAGGTCAGGTACAACCGCGCCGGAGCCTGCCGAGCAGGCCGCGCAGCCGTCCGGGCTCGGCGGCCCGGTGCCGCGCGGGCACCGGAGCGGACGGGTTCGGCACGGGCTGGAGGGCGGGGTGGGCGGCCCGGGGCCGGTGCGCCGTCGGCACCCGGCGATGCCCGTGCGGTGCGGATGCGGATGCGGATGCGGGCGTCGGCGCCGGTCGGTTCCGGTGCCCCCGCGGGGCCGGGCGCGGTGCCGGGCGGAGTGCGCGCGCGTGGCGCACCGCACGCGCCAGGTCGGCCCGGAGCCGGTCGATCTCGTCGGGATCGGCCGCCGTCATGAGCTCCTCGGCGAGTTGCGCCGCCAGGGATCCCGGTGAGCCGTGGGACGGGCGGGAGGGGCGGAACCGGCTCAGCCGGGAGCGTTCGTAGGGGTCCCCGACGACCTCCGCGACGTCGACGGGGCCGAGGAGCGAGGCCACCGAGGCCGCCCGCGCCCACGGGGCGTCCGTGCGGCGGAGCAGACACTCGAGGTGCCGGCCCCGCCAGTTGCGGGGGCGCAGGTCCAGCCCCTCCGCCAGCTGGCCCCGCAGGCCTTCCGGCATGCGCCCCGTCAGCAGCGCCGCGTTCCGCCCGTCGGCCGCGAACGCCTCCAGGTCGTCGGCGAGATACCTCCAGACGACGGCCCCGTAGCGGTTGAGGGAGAACGTCGTGGGCACCAGCAGCCCCAGTCGGGCGAGGCGGGTGAACCGCGCCTTGGTGACCTCCAGGAGCGCGGCGCCGTCCGTCGTTCCCACCGTGCGGACCGCGCGGCGCAGGGCGTCGGGGAAGCCCGGGTCCGCGCGGATCCGCCGGATCTCGGCACGGGGCACCCGCCGCCCGCCTCCCCCGTCGTCGGGCAGGGTGCGGATGCGTCCGAGCTGCACTGCGATGTCGAACTCACCGCGCCGCAGGCCGAGTTCCCGTGCCGCCCGGCTCGGCGCGAAGGCACCCTCCCGAGCGGTGGTGATCGGCTCGGCGGTCGCCGTGCTGTCGTACCCGATGGTCTTCGCGGACATGGTCGTCTCCCCCGTGGAGTGTGTCGGCCGGCGCCGTCCCCGGCCGCCGGACACAAAACCGTAGACGCTGCCGCGCACTCCGTGGGGAGCCTGTGTACAACTCCGCACGCACTCCCAGCGGGCTGTGGAAAGACCTGGTCAGAGGTCTATGGGCGGATGCCGGTCAGGCTGTCGCGCGTCGACGTCGAGGTGTTCGCCGACCCGGTTGACGAGCAGCGTCATCTCGTAGGCGATCTGCCCGATGTCGGACTCCGCCCCGCTGAGCACGCACAGGCAGCTCCCGGAGCCCGCCGCCGTGACGAACAGCACCGCGTCGTCGAACTCGACCATCGTCTGCCGTACTCCGCCGGCCCCGAAGTGCCGGCCCGAGCCCTTGGCCAGGCTGTGCAGGCCGGACGAGACGGCGGCGAGGTGCTCGGCGTCCTCCCGCCGCAGTCCGGTGCTCGCTCCGGTCACCAGCCCGTCGTTGGACAGGACCAGCGCATGCCGTACGTGTTCCACCCGCTCGGTCAGGTCGTCCAGCAGCCAGCCGAGTCCCTGCTTCTGCCCCATGATCCGGTCTCCCCGTGTTTTCCCCGTATGCGTCGTCTCCCCCTGCCCGGGGGATCTGCCCGCAAGCCTTCCCCACACCCGTGCCGCGGGCAAGGAGGATGGGTGCATGGCACAGAAGATGACCGATGACGAGTGGCAGGCGTTCGCCTCCCACGGCACCCGCACGGCGAAGCTCTCCACCGTCCGCGCGGACGGCAGTCCGCATGTGGCGCCGGTCTGGTTCCTGCTGGACGGGGACGAGGTGGTGTTCAACACCGGCCGGGACACCGTGAAGGGACGCAATCTGACCCGGGACGGCCGGGTGGCGCTGTGTGTGGACGACGACCGGCCCCCCTTCGGCTTCGTGGTGCTCCAGGGCCGCGCGAGGATCTCGGAGGACCTCGGGGAGCTCCGGCACTGGGCCACGCGGATCGCGGCACGGTACATGGGCGAGGATCGCGCCGAGGAGTTCGGGGCCCGCAACGGCGTCCCGGGTGAGCTTCCTGGTCCGCGTCACCGTCGACAAGGTCATGGCGCTGAAGGACGTGGCCGACTGAGTCCCCTCCGGCGGGGGCAGTGGTGCGGCGGCGTCCACAGGCCGCTCGCCGCCGCGTGCGGGAGGCCGGTCACCGCACGGAGTCGAGCAGCCGGGCGGCGTGCACCCGCCCGGCGTACTCGATTAGCCGGATCAGCACATCCTTCCCCGAGTCGCGTTCCCGCGCGTCGCACGGCACCACCGGCGTCGCCGCGTCGAGGTCGAGGGCGCGCAGGACGTCGTCGTCGGCGTGGCGGCGAGCGCCCGGGAAGCGGTTGACGGCCACCACGAACGGGAGGTGCCGGTGCTCGAGGTAGTCCACCGCCGGGAAGCAGTCCTCCAGGCGACGGGTGTCCGCGAGGACGACCGCGCCGAGGGCGCCCTGCGCGAGTCCGTCCCACAGGAACCGGAAGCGGTCCCGGCCGGGGGTCCCGAAGAGGTGGAGGGAGAGCCCGGACCGGAGGGTGATGCGTCCGAAGTCCATGGCGACGGTCGTGGTGACCTTCCGTTCGTCGCCGCCGGTGTCGTCCGCTCCCCGGGCGGGCTCGCCGAGCGGTTCCTCCGTGCGCAGCGGTCCGATCTCGCTGACCGCGCCCACCAGGGTGGTCTTGCCCGCCCCGAAGCCTCCGGCGACGAGGATCTTCACCACCAGGGCGGTCGTGTCGCCGCCGGCGGCGTCGGGGTGCTCGGAGACCATCGATCACTTCTCTCGGGGGTGCGGGCGGTGACCGGCGGCCGTGGGTGCGTGCGGCGGCCTCGGTGTGCGCGGGCGGGCTGTGCGGGCGGCACGGGTGCGGGCCCTCGCGTACGGCAGGGCGGGTGTCCGTCGGCCGGGGGCGGCGTGGTCCAGGTGTCCCATGGCCCCGGGACGCTAGTCCTGCCGAAGGCGCACAACGGGGGCGCGTCCGAAAGCTGCCGGGATCTGACACGGAGAGGCTCTGGAACGATCGCGTCACGCTCGAACGTGTGCGCCGCGGCATCCCCGGTGCCGGTTGGGGGATCATGCGGAACATGAGCGACGACCACACGCACGTGCAGGAGTTCTTCGCGGCCCGCGCCGCCGGCTGGGACCGCCGGTTCCCCGACGACGGCCCCGCCTACGCGGCCGCCGTCGCCGAGCTGGGTCTGCGCGCGGGGGACCGGGTGCTCGACGCGGGCTGTGGCACCGGACGTGCCCTGCCGCCGCTGCGGGCGGCCGTGGGTCCGTCGGGAGTGGTGGTGGGAGCCCGATCTGACCCCGGCCATGCTCGAGGCCGCCGTACGGGCCGGGAGGGACCGGGACGGGCGACTGCTGCTGGCCGACGTGGCCGCGCTGCCGCTGCGGTCCGGCTCGCTCGACGCCGTGTTCGCGGCGGGGCTGATCGCCCATCTGCCCGATCCGGCGGGCGACCTGAGGGAACTGGCGCGGGTCGTGCGTCCGGGCGGCGTGCTGGCGCTGTTCCACCCGATCGGCAGGGCGGCGCTCGCGGCCCGGCAGGGGCGGCGGATCACCCCGGACGACCTGCGGGCCGAGCCCAGCCTCCGGCCGCTGCTGGCGGGTTCCGGGTGGCGCATGACTTCCTACGCCGACGAGGACGCCCGGTTCCTCGCCCTGGCGGTCCGCGAGGGCTGACCTGCTCGGTCCCGGCCCGCGACGGCCGCCGCGAAGGCGTCGGGGTTGTCGAGCATCACGTTGTGTCCGGCGCCCGGCACGGTCACGACGCGGACGCCCGCGGCCTCCAGGGCCCGCCGCCCGGGCAGCTCCCCGCTCAACTCGCCCTGCAGGTACACGCGGTCGATGTCCAGTCCCTCGAGCAGGGTGCGCATCACGGGTTCCGATCCGCGTCGCAGGCCGACGGCGGAGCGGTGCAGGGCGCGCGGGTCGGCCAGCCTCATCGTCGCCGCCCACTGGGGGCCGACGCGCTCCAGCACGCGCGCGTGGGCGCCGTTCACGAAGTCGTCCTCGTCGTGGGCGGCGATGCCGCTGCTGCCGGCGCCCGGTGGCGGGCAGGCGTCGAGGTTGGCCTCCGTGAGGACGAGGCGGGAGACCAGTTCCGGCCGCCGGTGCGCCAGGACGACGGCGACGGCTCCGCCCATGCTGTGCGCGACGAGTTCGGCGCCGGCGGCACCGGCGGCGTCCAGCGCCGCGGCCAGCGCTCCGGCGTGGTCGTCGAGGGTGTACCCGAAGTCCTGCGGCCGGTCGCTGATGCCGTGGCCGGGAAGGTCGACGAAGAGGCTGCGGCGGCCGGCGAGTTCGGGGCGCGCCGCGATGTGCGCGTGGTAGACGGCCGACATCGACCCGAGCCCGTGCACGTACACCCGCGCCGGATCCGTCCCCGGTGCCTCCGTCCAGCGGATGCGGCTTCCCCTGCCGTCGAACTCGGTCTCTCTCATCCCGTCTCCCCTCGTCCGGCGTTCCCCGGCGTTTGCCGGCGTTCCCCGCCTACCGAGGGACAATACATCGTTCCCGATGTATGAGTCAGTCGAGGTATCCGTGAGTGGGGGTACGCGTGGACCGAGGCAGGAGATGGCCGATGTACAGCGGACGTGCGCGAGAATGCTGGCATGCTCGAGCTCGCCATCCTCGGTTTCCTCCACGACGCCCCGCTGCACGGCTACGAGCTGCGCAAGCGCATCAGCGCACTGACCGGACACGTGCGTCCCGTCGCCGAGAGCACGCTCTATCCGGCGATCAAGCGGCTGGAGAAGGCGGGGCTGCTCGCGCGCACCACGCAGCCCGGCTCGGTCGCCGCCCCACGGCACGTCCTGACGCTCACCGAGGAGGGCGGACGTGAACTGCGCCGCCGGCTAGCCGACCCCGAGCGGCGGGACATCACCGACGAGAACCGCTGGTTCACGGTGCTCGCCTTCCTCAGGCACCTGGACGACGCCGCCTCCCAGGCGGCCGTCCTGCGCCGCAGGCTGGCCTTCCTGGAGGAGCCTGCCAGCTTCTTCTACGACGGCGACCGGCCGCTGCGCGCGGAGGAGCTGGACGATCCGTTCCGGCGCGGCGTGCTGACCATCGCGCGGGCGACCTCGCGTACCGAACTGGCCTGGCTGCGGGAGACGCTCGGTTCACTCGACGGCTGACGTACCGATGTGGCGTACGGGGCAGCCCGCCACACCGGGGACCGGGCGCGTGCCCAGGTCCGCCAGCCGGTAGCCGTCGGGGTACCCCTTGACCTCCCGGTTCTGCCGGGCGTGGTGCGGGACGCGCCGCGGTGGCATCAGGCGGACCGCGCGCCCCCGCAGCCGTAGCGCACGGCGCACGGCCGCACGGGCGGCGGGGCCCGGCGGGGCGTAGCGGAAGGCCCGCAGGAGGGGCTCGTCGAGCAGGGCCAGCGTGCCGGTCCGCAGCAGGGGCGCGAGGGGGCGCGGGTACCAGGAGGCCATGAGGTCGAGCGTGGCGTCGGAGACCCGGCGCGCGCCCTCGTCCCACGCGAAGTGCGCCTGCTCGTAGGCGTCGAGGCAGGCCTCGAACTCCTCGTAGGACTCCGGGATGTCCTTGATGCCCATATACCGCCCGAGGGTGCGGTAGTGGACGGCGCAGGCGACGGTCTCGTGGCCGGACATCCGGCGCCATCCGTAGGCGTCGATCCAGCGCTTGGGCATCACGACGAAGGTGCACAGGACGTATCGCATGTCGTCGGCACTGATGTCGTAACTGCGGTGCATCCGGTTGATGCGGCGGATCGCCGTGCGCCCCTCCTCGCCGGCGAAGCCGTGCTCGACGACGGCGTCGAGGAGCAGCACGGTGTCGTCGTACCGCTTCTGGGGACGGTCCGTGAGCTCCGCCGTCTCCGCCAGCAGCCGGCCGATGCTCGGCACGGCGTAGGTGCGGTACAGGGCGAGTTCCAGCGCGCGGGTGTAGTCCCACGGGAACTCGTAGGCGGAGGACAGCCGATAGATCTCCGACGCGTCCCGGTACGGGTCCATCCGCCGGATCTCCTCGAGCCGTTCGAAGCGCTTCACCGTGGGTGTCCCCTTCTGCCGTCGACACTTCAACTCTACTTTGAGTAGCGGGAGATGCACGATCAGCCATGACGTTTGCAGGGGGAGGGCGGTCAGCATGTTCGGCAGGATCCGCAAGGCATGGGGCGGACGGGGCGGCACCCGGCGCACGGAGGGGGGGAGCGGAGCGGGACACACGCTCGCACAATCTGTTCGAGGCCGCCGCCGCGTACGTCTCGGCATGCGCGGACGACGACCGGGACGGCATCGACGAGGCTGCGGGCTGGGTTTCGCCGGAGGCCCTTTCCTTCGGGGTGAACGAGCTGGCGTGCCGGGCGGTCGTCGCGCTCGCACGGGAACGCGGCATGTCGCCGCGGGAGGTGGCCCGTGCGCTGCTCGGGCTTCCGGCGGGGTGACCCGCACGGCCCTCCGAGGTGGTCGATTCGCCCCCGTCCAGCCGGAAAACTGCAGCTCGGCCGGGTCCGGGGCTCGTGACAAGGGCCTCCTGGTCGCACTAGGGTGCGCGCCGTTGGACGAACCGATGGGGAGGCTGGGATGGCAGGGACGGAAGAGGACACCGTCGCCGCCGCGGACGATGCGCTCTACGTGCTCACGGCGGTGCTGCTGACACCGGCGAAGTTCCCGAGTGTGCTGGGCGACGACTATCCGGAGGCGTGCGCCGCGCTCGGTCTCCCCCCGCTGGCCGAGGGCTACGGCCTGGTGCTCGGTCAGGACGGGGACGGCGCCCGGTGGACCGTCGTCGTCGACGACGTCTCGCTGGTCGCCGTCGCCGTGGCCTCCTGGGACTGCGGGATGGAGTACGACCTGTCGCCGGACGAGCGCACGGTCGTCACCGCCCTGCCCGGCTGGCCCCTCGCCGTCGCCGTGGCGGCCCCGGACGTGCCCGCGCCGCACGACCCCGGCCCCGAGTCCGCCGACCGGCCCCCGCTGGCGCCGCCGGACACCTCGGTGTGGGGGCCCGCCCAGCGGCGTCTGGGGGCCGACGAGATCGCGCTCCAGTGGACGCAGTGGCGGGAACAGGTCGACGACGCCGACTTCCCGGCGCCGGCCGGTGAGTCCGGCCCAAAGGACGACGCGAAGCGGGAGGGCGGGACAAGCTCCGCGGACGCGGACGCCTCCCCGGTGTCCGCCGGCGCGACCGCCGCGGCCGGGGTCCCGGGACACGGTGGTGTCCGGAGGGTGCTCGCGGAAGCCCGCGCCTATGTCGGCACGCCACCGCCGCTCGGCCGGGTCCGGTCGTCGTTCGCGCCCGGCGACGCGCGGACCCTGCGCGCCGACGGCCCCGGCTGGTCCCTGGTGGCCAGAACCGACGACATCGCCTTCGTACTGCTCGACGACGAACCCGGCGAGGTGCTGCCGGTGGGCCGGGGGACCGAGCTGCCCGGCCTTCTGGACGCCCTCGACAAGATGGCCGTCCGGCCCAGCTGACCCGGGGGCCGACGCCCCCGCTGTATTCAACCTCTATGCGCAGCTCTCCTTCCATGTGGCTCCAACCCATGGAGGAGCACGGGGTGGGCCATCACGATGGGGCGGCCATCGGCTTCACTACCCCGTCGCGCCCCTGGAGGTCTTCCATGCGTCTGTCCCGTGCCGTCCCGTTGCTCGCCGCCGCGATGACGGCGGCGGCGCTCACCGGGCCGTCGCCCGCCACCGCCGCCGAGGGCGGCGGGCACTGCGGCCGCCAGGAGCGCGTGCGGGTGCCGGGCGCCGCCCTGGAGCGGAGCGCCTGCCTGGCCGACCTGACGACCACCGGACTGGCCGGCACCGTGTACACGGACATGGCCGACCAGGCCGGCCTGACGGCCGCGGGCACCCTCACGCCGTCCGGGGTCCCGGGCATCCAGATCGACGGCTACTTCCCGGACTCCTCGCGCTTCAACACCACGCACGGCTGGCAGCACGACGCCCAGTTCGTGATCCGGCTGCCCGACCACTGGAACGGCGGCCTCGTCGTGACGGGCGCGCCGGGCACCCGCAAGCAGTACGCGACGGACACGGCGATCTCCGACCGGGCCCTCGCCCAGGGATACGCCTACGCGGCGACCGACAAGGGCAACAGCGGGCCGGACTTCTACCGGGACGGCAAGCGGCCCGGGGACGCGGTCGCCGAGTGGAACACCCGGACCACCCAGCTCACCCGGGCCGCACGGCGCGTGGTGGCGCAGCGCTACGGACACGCGCCGCGCCGCACGTACATCGCCGGCATCTCCAACGGCGGATACCTCACCCGCTGGCAGCTGGAGAACCACCCGGAGCTGTACGACGGCGGCGTGGACTGGGAGGGCGCGCTGTGGACGGCGGACGGCCCCAGCCTGCTCACGTCGCTGCCCACGGCGGTGGCCCACGGCCTCGGCGCGGCACGGGACGAGGACATGTACGCTGCGGGGTTCGCCCGCGGCTCCGAGTTCCTGTGGCCGTACCACGAGAAGGCCTACTGGGGTCTGACCCAGAAGGTCTACCGCGCCGAGTTCGACCCGGCCTACGATCCCGCCTGCCCCGGCCCGTCCGCCGGATCCTCACTGGAGGAGATCCTGGCGCCGTGCTCCTCCGACGCGGCCTACGACTACGCGGCACGTCCCGCGTCCGTCCACCGCGCCGTGGCCCGGGTGGCGCTGACGGGGCGCATCGGGAAGCCGATGATCACCCTGCACGGCGACCTCGACGCGCTGCTGCCCCGAACGGCCGACTCCGACGTGTACGCGCGCATGATCGACGCGAGCGGGCGGGGCCGGCTGCACCGTTACTACACGGTCGAGGGCGGCACTCACGTCGACGGGCTCCACGACACCCATCCGACGAGGCTGCGCCCGATCCTGCCCTGCTTCCGGTCCGCGTTCGACGCTCTGACCGGATGGGTGGAGCGGGGCACCACGCCGCCCGCCGACCACGCGATCGGCAGGCCGGCGGACGGCGACGTGGTCAACTCCTGCGCCCTGGCCGAGCGCACCTCGGCGCGGCGTTAGCGGGTCAGCGACCGAGCTCCTTGCGCGTGGCGCGGCGCAGCCTGCGCCGCTGCGAGGGGTCCAGCGTGAGGTACGCGGCGGCCGGGACTCCGAGGACGATCAGCAGGGCGGCCCACCAGGGCAGCCAGATGAGCAGGACGAGTCCGGCCGCCACACCCCCCGCGGCGATCTTGGCGTTCTTCGACATGATGCGCCTCCACTTCGCGGCCACTGCCGCTCTCTGTCCTGGGAACGGGCCCGCGCTTCCCGCAGTTCCGCACTCCGCCCCTGAGAGGACCCCGAGATCCGACCCCGGCACGACCCCGAGACGCCGCGGGTGACGGCGCCCGGAGCACCCTCGGCCGGGCAGTGACCCATTGCACAGCATTGTCGCACCTCGCGGTGTCTTCGTACCTGTACAATCGGCGACCGCATCCCAAACTAGTCAAATTTGAGGACTTCGCCATCGCTGCGCAGACGACCCTCCCGGCAACCGCCCTCCCCGTGCCTGAACTCGCCCGGTGCCGCGCCGTGTTCCTGCCCGGCGATCCCGCCCGTGCCGGCGCGGTCGCCTTCTGGCGCCCCGCCGGCGAGGACCCGCCGCCGGTCCCGTCGGCGTCGGCCGTGGACCTGACGGTCGTGGTCCCGGACGGCGACGGAGTGAAGCCGGCTCGCGTGCCGGCCGTCCTGCTGCCGGTTCGGGAGGCGCTGCCGGTCCTCACGCGCGCGCGTGCCCACCCGGACGGGCACCCGACGGCGGTGTTCTGGGGCGCCGTCGCCCTTGAGGCCCTGCACCTGGTGGCGCGGGGGCTGTTGCTGCCCGGTCTGTCCGGGACCGACCACGACGCATGGCGTGCGGGGCCGCTGGACGCACGGGAGACCGAGCGGATCCGCCACCTCGCGGCCGCCATGCCCCCCGAGGCGCACGCGGTACCGGTGGACGGCACCGGACCGCTGCGGCTCCCCGACCCGGAACGGCTGGTGCGCGCCTTCCTGGACGCCGTCGCCGACGCCCTGCCCCGCTCCCCCGCCGCCGCGCTGGTCACGGGCGGGCCCGCATACGCGGCGGTGGAGCCCCGGAGACTGCCCGAGCTGCGTGGCTGGGCCGCCGACGTCGCCGCGGGGCACGACATGGGCGTACGCCTGTCGCTACGCGTCGAGGTGCTCGACCTGCCGGCCGCCTCCGAGGACGCGTCGCCGCTGTTCCGGGCCGTGCCGCAGGTGCACAGCGTGAGCGACCCCGCGCTCGTCGCGGATGCCGCCGAGGTGTGGTCGAACGCCGTGGGCGACGCGTTCGGCACGCGCGCGCGGACGGACACCCTGCTCGCGCTGCGCCGTGCGGCACGGGCCTGGCCGCCGCTCGCCCCGCTGCTGTCGGCCGCCGTGCCGGAGGCCGTCGAACTGGCCGACGAGGAGATCACCGAGCTTCCTCGGGGCGGGCGCCCGCGCCCTGTCCGGCGCCGGCGTCGACGTGCACTGGCCACGGGAACTGTCCCGCGACCTGACCACCCGGGTGGAGGTGGGGCCGTCCGACGGCGAACCGGTGCCGGGCGGCGCGTCCGGGGACGCCGGGCCGTCGTTCCTGTCCGCCGACGCGCTGCTCGCCTTCGACTGGTGGATCGCCCTGGGCGACGAGCGGCTCACGCGCGAGGAGCTCGACCGGCTCGCCGAGGCCGGACGGCCCGTGGTGCGGCTGCGCGACCGGTGGGTCCTCGTTGACCCCGAGGAGGTCCGCCGGGCCCGCGCGCGACAGGACCGCAAGGTCACGCCCGTCGACGCGCTCGCCGCGGCCCTGACGGGCTCCACGGAGGTCGACGGACGCCGCGTCGAGGTGCGGCCCACCGGATGGCTCGCGGCCCTGCGGGAGCGGATCGCCGATCCCGAGGGACAGGACGCCGTCGCCCAGCCGGCCGCCCTGGCCGCCACCCTGCGCGACTACCAGCGGCGGGGCCTGAACTGGCTGGCCCGCATGACGTCCCTGGGTCTGGGCTGCTGCCTCGCCGACGACATGGGCCTCGGCAAGACGATCACGCTGATCGCCCTGCACCTGCACCGGCAGACCGACGCCTCGGCCGCCGGTCCCACCCTGGTCGTCTGCCCGACGTCCCTCATGGGCAACTGGCAGCGCGAGATCGAGCGGTTCGCGCCCGGCACGCCCGTGCGGCGCTTCCACGGCCCCCGGCGCGACCTCGCGGACCTGGCCGACGGCGAGTTCGTGCTCACCACCTACGGCACCATGCGTCTGGACGCGGAACGGCTGGCCGCGGCGGAGTGGGGCATGGTCGTGGCGGACGAGGCCCAGCATGTGAAGAACCCCTACTCGGACACCGCGCGGCAGCTGCGTTCCATCGGCGCACGCGCGCGCGTGGCGCTCACGGGCACGCCGGTGGAGAACAACCTCTCGGAGCTGTGGGCCGTCCTGGACTGGGCCACCCCGGGGCTGCTGGGCCGGCTCGGCACCTTCCGCAGGCGTTACGCGGAGGCCGTCGAGAGCGGCCAGGACCCGGCCGCGGCGGAGCGGCTGGCCCGGCTCGTGCGCCCCTTCCTGCTCCGGCGCCGCAAGTCTGACCCGGGGATCGCGCCCGAACTGCCTCCGAAGACCGAGACGGACCATCCCGTGTCGCTGACCGCGGAGCAGACGGGCCTGTACGAGGCGGTGGTGCGCGAGGCGCTGGCGGAGATCGCCGGGGCCGACAGCATGGCGCGGCGGGGACTGATCGTGAAACTGCTGACGAGTCTGAAGCAGATCTGCAACCACCCGGCGCAGTACCTCAAGGAGGAGCGCCCCGGCGGGCCGGTGATCGCGGGCCGCTCCGGGAAGCTGGAGCTCCTGGACGAGCTGCTCGACACGATCCTCGCCGAGGAGGCGAGTGTGCTCGTGTTCACCCAGTACGTGCGGATGGCACGGTTGCTCGAGCAGCATCTGGCGGCCCGCGGCGTGCCGGCGCTCCTCCTGCACGGCGGTACGTCCGTCGCCGGACGGGAGTCGCTGGTACGGCGGTTCCAGGACGGCGAGGTCCCCGTCTTCCTGCTGTCCCTCAAGGCCGCGGGCACCGGACTGAACCTCACGCGTGCGGAGCACGTCGTGCACTACGACCGCTGGTGGAATCCGGCCGTCGAGGCCCAGGCCACCGACCGTGCCCACCGCATCGGCCAGACCCGGCCGGTACAGGTGCACCGGCTGATCGCCGAGGGAACCGTGGAGGACCGCATCGCGGCCCTGCTGAGCCGCAAGAGCGCGCTGGCCGACGCCGTGCTGGGTGCGGGCGAGGCGGCGCTCACGGAGCTGACGGACGCCGAACTGTCCGATCTGGTCGACCTGCGAGGGGGTGTCCGATGACCCGGCACGACGGTGACTGCGCGTTCGAGGGCGGGAACGGCGACGAGGAGCGGACCTTCGCCCCGCTGCCGCCCGCGCACGGCAGGGGGTTCGCGCGGACCTGGTGGGGACAGGCCTGGCTGAAGGCCCTGGAGGACGCGGCCCTGGACGGGTCGCAGGTGAAGGCGGGGCGACGTCTCGCGCGCGCGGGAGCGGTGGGAGCGGTCTCGGTGCGGCCGGGCCGCATCACGGCGGTGGTCCAGGACCGGGACCGTACGGCACACCGCGCCGACGTCCTGCTGGAGGAGCTGCCACCCGAGCAGTGGGATCGCTTTGTCGACATGACGGTCGAGCGGTCCGGGCATGTCGCGGCGTTGCTGGACGGGGAGATGCCCCCGCATCTCGTCGAGGACGCGGCGTCGGCCGGCATCGACCTGCTGCCGGGACTGGGTGACCTGGAACCGGAGTGCGACTGCGGCGCCTGGGACCACTGCGGGCACACCGCGGCGCTCTGCTACCAGGTGGCGCGGCTGCTGGACCAGGATCCCCTCGTCCTCCTGCTGATGCGCGGGCGCGGCGAGAGTGCCGTGCTGTCCGCCCTGCAGGCGCACGACGGCACGCCCGCCGAAGCGCCGGCCGCACGGCCGGAAGGGGTGGACGCCGCCGAGGCGTACGCGGCCGGACAGATACTGCCCCCGCTGCCACCGCCGCCCCTTCTGCCGGACGGACCGGGAGAGCCGCCCGCCCTGGACACCGAGACGGCGCCCCCGTCCGGCGTCGACCCGGCGGCGCTGGTCTTCCTGGCCTCCCGTACCGCGGCGGAGGCGCACCGTCTGCTCGGCGACGCCCTGCGCCCCGGGCACGACCGGCAGCCGCACGGCCCGGAGCCGACGGCCGCGCAGGACGCGGTCCGGCTCGCCGCGGGCGGCCCCGGGGCGGCCGTGCGGGACCGGCTCGGCGACGGCTCGGGGCGCGGCCCCGAGGCGCTGGCCGCCGCCGTGCGCGCGTGGCGGCTGGGGGGCGGGGCGGCGCTGTCGGTGCTCGAGGAGGAGTGGACGGTGCGGGGCGACGCGCTGGCACGCGCGCGTGCGGCACTGGACTCGGCGTGGGACGGGGAGGAACGGCCGGCCCTGCGGGCGCGGGCGAACCGGTGGACCGCCGTCGGTTCTCCGCACCAGCTCCGCCTGGACCGCGCCGGCCGCTGGTGGCCGTTCCGCGAGGAAGGCGGCCGCTGGGTTCCGGTGGGCGGTCCGGCGCAGGACCCGGCGACGGCCCTGGCCTCGGCGGCGGCCGGGGACGAGCCGTGACGCCGTGACCACCCGCGGCGGCGGGGGCGTCGGATCCGGCACCCGCGCGTCGCGGGGCGGGTGCCCCACGACGGCCGCTCCGGCCTCGTCCGGTGGAGACGGACGAGGCCGGAGCGGTCCTTTCGGGCGCAGCGCTCAGCGGGCGCCGAGGAGGTGGTCCATGGCGAGCTGGTCGAGGTGCTCGAAGGCCATGCCGCGGGCGGCGGCGGCGTCGACGTCGAACGTGTCGAAGGCCGCGGTGTCCTCGAGGAGGCCCTTGAGCCCGTCGGGGGCGGTGGGCTGGGCGAGTTCGTCCAGGCGGGCCGCGGCGAGCGCCTCCTGCACGGCGGGATCGGCGCGGAAGGCGGCGGCCCGGTCCTTGAGGATGAGGTAGTTGCGCATGCAGCCGGCCGCCGACGCCCACACACCGTCGAAGTCCTCGGTCCGCGGCGGCTTGAAGTCGAAGTGCCGCGGCCCCGCGTACCCGGCGCGCTCCAGCAGGTCGACGAGCCAGAACGCGGCGCGCAGGTCACCGGCGCCGAAGCGGAGGTCCTGGTCGTACTTGATGCCCGACTGACCGTTGAGGTCGATGTGGAACAGCTTGCCCGCCCAGAGGGCCTGCGCGATGCCGTGCGGGAAGTTCAGTCCGGCCATCTGCTCGTGGCCGACCTCGGGGTTCACGCCGTACAGCTCGGGGCGCTCCAGCCGCTCGATGAACGCGAGCGCGTGTCCGACGGTGGGCAGCAGGATGTCGCCGCGCGGCTCGTTCGGCTTCGGCTCGATGGCGAACCTGATGTCGTAGCCCTGACCGGTGACGTACTCACCCAGCAGGTCGAAGGCCTCCTTCATGCGGTCGAGCGCGTCCCGCACGTCCTTGGCGGCCCCGGACTCGGCGCCCTCGCGGCCGCCCCAGGCCACGTACACCGACGCGCCCAGCTCCACCGCGAGGTCGATGTTGCGGATCGTCTTGCGCAGCGCGTAGCGGCGCACGTCGCGGTCGTTCGCCGTGAAGGCGCCGTCCTTGAACACCGGGTGCGTGAACAGGTTCGTCGTCGCCATCGGCACCTTCATGCCGGTCGCGTCCAGCGCCTGGCGGAACCGCTTGACCGTGGCCTGCCGCTCCGTGTCGCTCGAGCCGAACGGGATCAGGTCGTCGTCGTGGAACGTGACCCCGTACGCGCCCAGCTCGGCCAGCCGCTGCACCGACTCGACCGGATCGAGGGCCGGACGGGTGGCGTCACCGAACGGGTCCCGGCCCTGCCAGCCGACCGTCCACAGACCGAAGGTGAACTTGTCCTCGGGAGTGGGCTGGTAGTTCATTCCACGGCTCCTTGCTCGCTGGCGACTATTTCGTCATGGCGGTTTACAAATTAGTATGCACACGCGGTCCGGGGAAGGGAACCAGGTGCCCCCGACGGATCGTGTCCGGGTCCCCGCGACCCGGTCCCGCCACAGAACCCCAGCTCAGGCCGCCCTGAGCCAACAGAGCCGCAAGCCCCGGAAGAGGGAGTAGCCCGATGTCAGCAGCCGAGGGTCCGCTCGTCGTCGGCGTGGACACGTCCACCCAGTCCACGAAGGCGCTGGTCGTCGACGCGGCCACCGGCCGGGTCGTCGCGAGCGGCCAGGCACCCCACACGGTGTCGTCCGGGGCCGGCCGCGAGAGCGACCCGCGGCAGTGGTGGGACGCCCTGCGCACGGCCCTGGACCAGTGCGGCGACGCGGCCCGCGAGGCCGCCGCCGTGTCGATCGGGGGCCAGCAGCACGGACTCGTCACGCTGGACGCCGACGGCGAACCGGTGCGCCCGGCCCTGCTGTGGAACGACGTGCGCTCGGCGCCGCAGGCCCGCCGGCTGATCGAGGAGCTGGGCGGCGCCAAGGCCTGGGCGGAGCGCACCGGCAGCGTGCCCGGCGCCTCCTTCACCGTCACCAAGTGGGCCTGGCTGGCCGAGAACGAGCCGGAGGCGGTCCGCGCCGTCAAGGCCGTGCGCCTCCCCCACGACTACCTCACCGAGCGGCTCACCGGCGAGGGGACCACCGACCGCGGCGACGCCTCCGGCACCGGCTGGTGGGCGTCCGGGACCGAGTCGTACGACGAGGAGACCCTCGCGCACGTGGGGCTCGATCCGGCGCTGCTGCCCCGGCCGGTCGGGCCCGGTGAGGTGGCCGGCACCGTGCGCGACAGCCACGACCTGCCGTTCAGCAAGGGCACCCTGGTCGCCGCGGGCACCGGCGACAACGCGGCCGCCGCGCTCGGCCTCGGGGTGCGCCCCGGAGTGCCGGTGATGAGCCTCGGCACCTCCGGCACGGTGTACGCCGTGTCGCGGCGGCGGCCGGCCGACCCGACGGGCACCGTGGCGGGCTTCGCCGACGCCCGCGGCGACTGGCTGCCGCTGGCCTGCACCCTGAACTGCACGCTCGCCGTCGACCGCGTGGCGGCCCTGCTGGGCCTGGACCGGGAGGCCGTCGAACCCGGCACGGACGTCACGCTCCTGCCCTACCTGGACGGCGAGCGCACCCCGAACCTGCCGCACTCCTCCGGCCTGCTGTACGGACTGCGCCACGACACGACCGCCGGCCAGCTGCTCCAGGCCGCGTACGACGGCGCCGTCCACTCGCTGCTCGGCGCGCTCGACCTGGTCCTCGACGCGGACGCGGACCCCTCCTCGCCGCTGCTGCTGATCGGCGGCGGTGCGCGCGGAGCGGCGTGGCAGCAGACCGTGCGGCGCCTCTCCGGGCGTCCCGTCCAGATCCCCGAGGCCAGGGAGCTGGTGGCGCTCGGAGCCGCGGCCCAGGCGGCCGGCCTGCTCACCGGCGAGGATCCGGCGGCCGTCGCCCGGCGCTGGGACACGGCGGCCGGGCCGGTGCTCGATGCCGTGGAACGGGACGAGGCGACGCTGGCCCGGATCGCCGGGGTAGTCTCCGACGCGGCGCCGCTCCTGGGGCGGAACGGGGGCACCCGCTGACGACGTGTCCGCGCGGGGCGGCGGCGCCACCGCCGGACACGGTCACGCGCCGCCCCGCCGGTCGCCTCCGGGCGTCCCACCGACGGAGCCGGTGGGACGCTGGGACTGCCCCGGTCACCGGCCGAGGCCGCCGGCCCTGCCCGGACCCGGGCAGGTGCGTGGCCGGGGGCGGACGCGTGGCCGGGGGCGGACGCGTGGCCGGGGGCGGGTGAGGCCGCCCCGAGGACCGACGAGCACCGACCGAGCAGCGCATACGTACCGACCGAGGACTGACGGAGGCATGACCGCACCCCCGCACGAAGCGCGACCGGCCCGCCGCGGCCGTGCGCTGCCGGACACCCAGCAGGGCATGCGCCGCCGCAACCTCTCGCGGGTGATGCACACCGTCGGCGCCGAGGGGCCGCTGTCCCGGGCGGCCGTCGCCTCCCGGATCGGGCTGACCCGCGCCGCCGTGTCGACCCTCGTGGACGAACTGATCCGCTCGGGCCTGCTGGAGGAGCTGGGCCCCGAACGTCCCGGCCGGGTGGGCAGGCCCGGATCCGCGCTCGCCGTCAGCGCGAAGGGCCCGGCCGGGATCGGCGCGGAGGTCGGCGTCGACCACCTCGCGGTCTGCGCGGTCGACCTGCGCGGCCGAGTACGGGCGCGGGCCGTGCGCTACGGCAGCAATCGCGGCCGCTCGCTCGAGCCGGTCGTCGAGCAGCTCACCGGCCTGGTGCGGGCGGTCGCCGCGGAGGCGGAGGCCGAGGGCTTGTGGCCGGCCGGGCTGGCCGTGGCCGTGCCGGGTCTCGTGGCGCGGGACGGGCGGACCGTCGTACGCGCCCCGAACCTCGACTGGCACGACGCCGACCTCGGCGCGCTGCTGCCCTCCGACGTGCCGCTGGCCGTGGACAACGAGGCCAACTTCGGCGCGCTCGCCGAGCTCTGGCTCGGGGACGGCGCCCCGCGGGACTTCCTCCACGTCTCCGCCGAGATCGGCATCGGCGCGGCCGTGGTCGTCGACGGGCGCCTGCTGCGCGGGACCCGGGGCTTCGCGGGCGAGCTGGGACACATGCCGGTGCATCCGGACGGGCCGGAGTGCGCCTGCGGGGGCCGCGGCTGCCTGGAGCAGTACGCCGGTGAGAAGGCGGTGCTGCGCGCGGCCGGTGTGGAACCGGGCGAGGACCGGGTCGGGCTGCTCGCGGGACGCGCCGCCGACGGGGACGAGGGCGTACGACGCGCCCTGTGCGAGGCGGGGACCGCGCTGGGCATCGCACTGACCGGGGCCGTCAACCTGCTGGATCCCGAGAGTGTGGTGCTGGGCGGGGCACTGGCCGGGCTCGCACCCTGGCTGCTGCCGTCCCTGCGGGAGGAGCTGGCCAGGCGCACGGCCGGCCCGGCCTGTCCCGTGTCCGTGTCGGAACTCGGCCCGCAGGGACCGCTGCTCGGCGCGGCGCACTCGGTGATCCGGGGCGTGCTGGACGATCCCGCGGCCGCGGTGGCCGACCGGGTATGAGACCGGCGGGCCGGCCGGGCCGGAGTCCGGGAGCAGCACCCGGCATCCCACCGCCCTCACTCGTTCGAGTGAGGGCGGTATCCACAACACCGCCGTCGTCCACCGGACCACGACGCACTCTTATGCCCAACCCGCGTCCCTCGTACGGTGGTTCACGCGGAGCCCCGCGTGACCGCAGCGCAGGGGCCTCGTGACGTCCAGACCGCTCCTCGGCGTTCGGCCCCGGTCCTCGCAACCAAGCCGTCGCAGCACCGTTGGCCACCGTGTGCGGCACGGCGCCGCGCCGTGGAACCGCGCACCCCCACCCGCGCACCACCCCCACCCACGAAAGGCGGTCCTCCCGTGGAAACGGAAAGGGCAACACCTTCCCCGACCAGACGACGCCTCCTCCAGGGCGCCGCACTCGCCACCGTCTCCTCCGCGCTGCTGTCGGGCACGCGGGCCGCCGCACGGCCCCTGGCCGCCGTCGACTACCCGTCGACCGAGTGGCAGCCGGCGAGCACGTCGAACTACAGCCGGTCCAGCCGCCCCGCCACCTACCCCGTCGACTACGTGGTCGTCCACGTCACGCAGGAGACGTACGCCGACACGCTCTCCATCTTCGGCAACCCCGACAGGCAGGTGTCCGCCCACTACGTCGTCCGGTCCGCCGACGGACACGTCGCGCAGTGCGTCCGGGAGGCCGACATCGCCTGGCACGCCGGGAACTGGGACTACAACACCCGCAGCATCGGCATCGAGCACGAGGCCTGGGTGGACCGGCCGGAGTACCTCACCGACGCGCTGTACGAGCAGTCGGCGCGGCTCACCGCGGCGATCTGCGCCACGTACGGCATCCCCATGGACCGGGCGCACATCATCGGGCACTACGAGGTGCCGGGCAGCGACCACACCGATCCGGGTCCGCTGTGGGACTGGACCCGGTACATCAGGCTGGTCAATTTCGCCTGACGCGTGGCGGACGGCCACGTTCGGGTGATCGGGCCGGTCGAAGTGGTTGTCCGAGCCCATCCGCGGAGTGACGATGTCCCCGTCGTATCGCTCTCCGGGGAGGCCGAGTTGACCGATTCATGGCTGGCTCTGGAACCTGGGGCCGATCCCGTCGAACGCGCGCGGACGCTGCGCCGCGCGCACGCGACGTTCACCGAGGCGGGCACGGTGCCGCGGCCCGTGCGCGCCGTGGTGGCCGAGTCGTGGCGGCGGTCCGTCCGGGCGGGTGTCGGCCCGGACGGCACCGCGAGCGTCGAGCTCATGGACGGTGACCTCGGCTCCTACCGCGCCGAGCACCCGCTGGCACGGGTGATGCCGCTGTTCCGCGAGCTCCTGGGCGCGTTCGCGGCCGACGGCGAGCATCTGCTGGCGGTGTGCGACGCGCACGGCAGGCTGCTGTGGGTCGAGGGTGATCCGGCCACCCGGCGCCGGGCGGGGCGGATGAACTTCGTGCCGGGAGCCCGGTGGGCGGAGTCCGCGGTGGGGACTAACGCGCCGGGCACGGCGGTGGCCGTCGGCCGGCCGGTCCAGGTCTTCGCGGCCGAGCACTTCATCCGGCGGGTGCAGCCGTGGACGTGCGCCGCGGCTCCGGTGCACGATCCGCGCACCGGGCGGGTGCTGGGCGCCGTGGACATCACGGGCGGGAACGGGCTCGCGCATCCGCACAGCCTGGGCTTCGTCCAGGCGGTGGCCCGTGCCGCGGAGTCCCAGCTGGCACTGCTGACGCCGGAGCGGCCCGCCGCAGGCACCGCCGAGCTGACCGCGCTGGGCCGTGACGAGGCGCTGCTCGGCCGCGGCGGCGAAAGGATCCGGCTCAGCCGACGGCACAGCGAGATCGTGGTGCTGCTGGCACAGCACCCGGAGGGTCTGACCGGCGACGAGCTGCTGTGCGCGCTGTACGAGGACGAGACGGTGCCGCCGGTGACCCTGCGTGCCGAGCTGGCTCGGCTGCGCGGGGTTCTGGGGCCTGGGGTGCTGGCGTCCCGCCCCTACCGGCTGACGCTGCCCGTCGAGTCCGACGTCGCCGTGGTCGAGCGCCGGCTGCGGGCGGGGGGCGTGACGGCGGCCTCGGCGGCGTACGCCGGTCCGCTGCTGCCCGGTTCGCAGGCCCCGGCGGTGGCACGGCACCGGCGCCGGCTCGCCGACGGCCTGCGCACCGCGCTGATCGCCTGCCGTGACCCCGACCTCCTGGCCGACTGGGCGCACGCGCCGTGGGGCGAGGACGACCTGGACGTCTGGCGTGCGCTGGCCGCGGTCCGGCCCACCGCGGCGGTGGTGTCCCGGCTCGCCGCGCTGGAGTCCGAGCTGGCGGCGCCGCGCGCGGTGACGTCCCGAAGGTGAACGGCCGGCGCGCGTGCGGGGCGGCCGCCCCGCACGCAACGTCCCCGCAACGTCGCGCTCCCTAGCGTCCTGGGGAGCTGTCCAACGGCGGGCAGCGCACGCTGAGGGAGGCAGACCACGATGACCCGTTACGCGGCGCCCGGTACCGAGGGCGCGATCGTCTCCTACGAGTCGCGCTACGACCACTTCATCGGTGGGGAGTACGTGCCGCCGGTGCGCGGGCAGTACTTCGAGAACCCGTCCCCGGTGAACGGGCAGCCGTTCACGGAGATCGCGCGCGGTACGGCGGAGGACGTGGAGCGGGCGCTCGACGCGGCGCACGGGGCCGCCCCGGGCTGGGGCCGCACGTCGGTGACCGAACGGTCCGGGATCCTGCTGAAGATCGCCGACCGCATGGAGGCGAACCTCGAACGCCTGGCGGTCGCCGAGAGCTGGGAGAACGGCAAGCCGGTACGCGAGACGCTGGCGGCCGACGTCCCGCTGGCCATCGACCACTTCCGTTACTTCGCGGGCGCGATCCGCGCGCAGGAGGGCTCGATCGGCGAGGTCGACGACGACACCGTCGCCTACCACTTCCACGAGCCGCTGGGCGTGGTCGCGCAGATCATCCCGTGGAACTTCCCGATCCTGATGGCCACCTGGAAGCTCGCCCCCGCTCTCGCCGCCGGCAACGCGGTGGTCCTGAAGCCCGCCGAGCAGACCCCGGCCTCGATCCACTACTGGCTGAGCCTGGTCGCGGACCTGCTGCCGCCGGGTGTCGTCAACGTCGTCAACGGCTTCGGGGCGGAGGCGGGCAAGCCGCTGGCATCCAGCCCGCGGGTGGCGAAGGTGGCGTTCACCGGAGAGACCACCACCGGGCGGCTGATCATGCAGTACGCCTCGGAGAACATCAAACCGGTCACCCTGGAGCTCGGCGGCAAGTCGCCGAACATCTTCTTCGACGACGTCTGGGCGCGGGACGACGACTTCCGCGACAAGGCGCTCGAGGGCTTCACGATGTTCGCGCTCAACCAGGGCGAGGTGTGCACCTGCCCGTCCCGGGCCCTGATCCAGCGCGGCCACTACGCCGAGTTCATGGAGGCCGCGGTCGCCCGCACCGAGCTGATCACCCCGGGCCACCCGCTGGACACCGACACGATGATCGGCGCCCAGGCGTCCAACGACCAGCTGGAGAAGATCCTTGCCTACCTGGACATCGGCCGGCAGGAGGGCGCCAAGGTGCTCACCGGCGGCGAGCGCTTCGAGCACGAGGGCGAGCTGAAGGGCGGCTACTACGTCCAGCCCACGATCTTCGAGGGCCACAACCGCATGCGGATCTTCCAGGAGGAGATCTTCGGCCCGGTCGTGTCGGTCACGTCGTTCGACGACTTCGACGACGCGATCAGGACCGCCAACGACACGCTGTACGGTCTCGGCGCCGGGGTGTGGACCCGCGACATGAACACCGCCTACCGCGCGGGCCGGGCGATCCAGGCGGGACGCGTCTGGACGAACTGCTACCACGCCTACCCGGCACACGCCGCGTTCGGCGGCTACAAGCAGTCGGGGATCGGCCGGGAGAACCACCGGATGATGCTGGATCACTACCAGCAGACGAAGAACATTCTTTGTTCTTACAGCCCTCGGAAGCTTGGCTTCTTCTAGAGCCTGAAGTCGGGTTGCCTGGAGGCAATCTTGCGCTCCGGGCAACCAAGCTTGCGGCACCAAATGTAATCAATTGAACTTGTCAAGATCGAAGAGCTATAGGCCGCACAGCCCACGTCGCACGACATCCCACCTCTACCACCATCCCCGATGCGAAGTCGCCCGTGCTCGCGCCGTCGCGGCCGGACCACCGACGCCGTCAACCGTCGCACCTCGTCCACCTGACGTGCCCGTGGCGGGAGCAGCGCCCGCCTGGCGGACGTCGGTCGGCGCCCTGGTCGGTCCGGGCGCCGGTCTGGCACTGGAATCGCTCCTGCGCGGCGACGCCGAGGGTGCTGACCACACGTCCGGACCGCCCGTTCAGGTCACCGGGCCCGGGGTGGGCGGTGCCGGATCGTAGTCGGCCTTTTCGGTGAGGTCGCGCAGGCGCGTCGCGGCGGTGAGCATGTCCCGGTGGCTGGTGTAGAGGGCGTTGACGCCGAAGCGGAGCAGGTCGGGCGCGCGCATGTCCGCGATGACCCCGACCTCCGCGAGGGCGACGGCCAGACCGCGGGCGTGGGCGTGGCGGAGGGTGACCTGACTGCCGCGGCGGCCGGGTTCGGCCGGGGTGGCGGGGGCGAAGCCCAGAGGGGTCAGGAGTTCGTCCGCGCAGCGCAGGAAGAAGCCTGTCAGCGACAGGCTCTTGGTACGGAGCCGGGCCAGGTCGACGCCGTCGAAGGCGGTGAGGGCAGCTTCCAGGGCGAGCAGGGAGAGGATCGGCGGGGTGCCGATGCGGGCGCGGGCGATGCCGGCGGCAGGCGTGTAGGAGTCGGCCAGGGCGAAAGGATCGGTGTGGCCGGTCCAGCCCGGCAACGGGGTTTCCAGCGTGGTGTGGTGGCGTCGGGCGACGTAGAGGAAGGCGGGAGCGCCGGGGCCGCCGGAGAGGAACTTGTAGCCGCAGCCGACCGCCAGGTCCACGCCCAGGCCGTCGACGTCCAGGGGCAGGGCACCGGCGGCGTGGCACAGATCCCACAGCGCCAGGGCCCCGGCGTCGTGCGCGGCCCGGGTCAGCATACGCATGTCGTACAGCTCGCCGGTGCGGTAGTCGACGGGCGAGTAGCTGACGACGGCGACCCGTTCGCCCTCGGCGGCGAGGAGGTCCGGAAGGTCCCCCGGGCGCACGTGCCGTACCTCAAGGTCGCGGCGGCGGGCGACCGCGTCGGCGAGGTAGCGGTCGGTCGGGAAGTGCCCGGGATCGGTGACCAGCAGCGGGCGGTCCGGGCGGAGGGCGGCGGCGGCGTCGAGGGCGGTGAAGAGCTGCACGCTGGTGGAGTCGCCCGCGATCGTCTGCCCCGGCGCCGCCCCGATGAGCCTCCCGACGGCATCGCCGACGCGCAGCGGCGCCTCCCACCAGCCGGCCGCGTTCCAGGAGCCGATGAGTCCGGTCGCCCACTGGCGCCGTACGACGTCGTCCAGGGCCGCCGGCACGGCGGCGGGCAGCGGGCCCAGGGAGTTGCCGTCGAGGTACACGACGTCCGGCGGGAGCAGGAAGCGTGCCCGGAGGTCGGCCAGGGTGTCGTCGACGTCCAGCCGTGCGGCCTGCTCGTGGAGGGTGTCGGTTGCGGAGAGTGCGGTGGTCATCGGTGTGCGGCCTCCTCGTCCGCGCGGCCGGCGTCCGCCGGGAAGTGGGCGGCCGCCATGTCCCGGAGGGTGTCGGCGACCGCGCGGGCGCCGGGTGCCCCGGGTTCGATGAGGGTGTAGTGGCCGGTGCCGGGCAGGACGACCGTCCTGAGGTCCTGGTGCACGGCCGCGTAATCGCTGAACTGCGTGAGGGGGACCTCCTCGTCCGCGGCGCCGTGCAGGAGCACGGTGGCCACGCCCGTGGCCCCTGTGCCGCGCAGCAGGGTGAGGGGGTCGACCTCGGGCAGACGGGCCGTGAAGTGCTCCTCGCCGCCGAGGAGTTGCAAGGCGGCGTCATCGCTGAGGCGGTCGCGGCGGGTGGCGGTGAGGTCGGTGATCGGGGCGAGGGCGAGCACACTCGTCGGCAGGGTGCGGGTGTACCAGCGGGAGGCGGGCGGCAGCAGGCCCCGGGCGGCGCACCACAGGGCCAGGTGGCCGCCGGAGCAGTGGCCTGCCAGGACGTAGGGGCGGCCTTCGGGCAGCGTGTCGACGATGCGGGCGATGTCGTCGAAGGTCTCGGGGTAGCCGCCCGCACCGCCGGACCGTCTGAAGCCCGGGAGCAGCACATCGAACCCCTGCGTGGACAGCCAGTCGGCGAAGGGGGTCAGGTGCATCCGGTCGTAGCGCCAGTAGCCGCCGTGCAGGAGGATCACCAGCGGGGCGTCCGGGTCCTCGGACGGCCAGGCGTCGTAGGACTGGTGGGGGTGGTCGCCGTAGCGGCCGTGCACCGGGGCCAGGACCGGCTTCAGGCTCAGGACCCGTCGCTCCTCCTCGGCCGCGAAGGCGGAGATCGGCCTAGACGTCACCGCGCACCTCCCACAGTTCGGGGAAGACCGGCCGGGCCGCGCGCTGTTCGAGCCAGGCGAGCCCGGCGGATCCGGCGCTGCCCGGTTTGGCTCCCATGGCGCGGCGGACCACCAGGACGTGGTCGAACCGCCAGCGGGTGACGAGTTCGGCGATGTCCGTGAGCAGTTCGCCCAGGGCGAGGTGGGGGTGGTGCTGCGGACCGGCGTAGACGTGCCTCCACGCCTCCACCACGCCGGGGTCTCCGTCGTAGGGGCGGATCACGTCCCGTTCGCGGACATGGGCCGGGACCGGCAGGCCCTGGCGGTGGAGGTAGGCCAGCACGTCGTCGTACAGGGACGGTTCGCGGTAGGTCTCGGCGAGCGCCTCGTGGACGGCCGGGTCGCCGCGGTGGGAGCGCAGCAGTCCGGCGGACTTGTCGCCGAGGAGGAACTCCATATGCCGGTACATCGCCGACTGGAAACCCGAGGCCCGGCCGAACGCGGCCCTGAAGCCGTTGAACTGGGCAGGCGTCAGGGCGGCGATGGGCTCCCAGGCGCCGCTCAGAGCGGTCAGCGCGCGGCGGCTGCGCACCAGCGCGTCCATGGCGGCGGGCAGGTCGTCCTTGGCGAAGGCGACCTTGGCGGTGCGCCACTCGTGCACGATCAGGGTGAACCACAGCTCCATCACCTGGGTGGTGACGAGGAAGCCCATCTCGTCCGGGGCCTCGGTGAGCGGGTGCTGCAGCGTGTTGAGGACCGAGGCGTGCACATACGTGTCGTAGGGGCTGGCGCCCTCGAAGGGGCAGGTCAGGGTGTCGTCGGTGGCCGGTGCGTCGAGGGTGGTCGTTCGGTCGTTCATCACATCTCCCAGGAGTGCGTAGGGGTCACACACCGAGGTGGGCGCCGCCGGAGGCGTCGATCCACTGACCGGTCACCCAGCGGGCGTCGTCGCTCGCGACGAAGGAGACGACGTCCGCGATGTCCACCGGGTCGCCGAGCCGGCCGAACGTGGAGGCCTCGGAGTAGCGGCGGCGGATCTCCGGGACGGCGAGGGTGGGGTTGATCTCCGTCTCGGTGTAACCGGGTGCGACGGCGTTGACGGTGATGCCCCGCGGGCCGAGCTCCTGGGCCAGGGAGAGGGTGAGGTAGTCGAGGGCGGCCTTGGTCATGGTGTAGGAGACGATCGCCGGGAAGGCGACGCGGGTCGCGACGGAGGAGATGTTGACGATCCTGCCGCCGTCCCGCAGGCGGTCCAATCCGCGCTGGATGATGAAGAACGGCGCCTTGGCGTTGATGGCGAAGACACGGTCGTAGTCGGCCTCCGTCACCTGGGCGATGGGGCGGGGTACGGTGATGCCCGCGTTGTTGACGAGGATGTCCAGGTCCGCCGGGGCGTCCTGCTGCGCCAGGGCGTCGTCGAAGGCGGACCACAGGGTGTCGGCGTCGCCGGGGACGCCGAGTTCGGCGTGGACGGGGAAGGCGCGGCCGCCGTCGGCCTGGATCTCCTTGACGGTCCGCTCGGCTGCCGTCGGGTCGTGGCCGTAGTGGACCGCGACGAGGGCGCCTTCGCGGGCGAGGCGGTGACTGATGGCTCTGCCGATGCCCCGGCTGCCTCCGGTGACCAGGGCGGTTTTCCCCGTGTGGCGGGCGGTGGCGGTCATCGTGGGTCTCCTTCGCTGAGGGGTGGCGCTGACGGACCAGGCGTCGAAGTCGAACGTGCTCGGGATGGCCGATCAGGCGTCGAAGTCGAGGGTGATCTCGGGAGTGCGGGGCCTGGCGCGGCAGACGAGCGTGTAGCCGGCGGCGCGGTCGCGTTCGTCCAGGGCGTGCTGGCCGTCCGCCGTCACCTGTCCGGACACGACCTTCGCGCGGCAGCTGCCGCAGACGCCCTCCCGGCAGGCGTAGGGCACGTCGGGGTGGCTGCGCAGCAGTGCGTCGAGCAGGACCGGGTCGTCCGGCAGGACGGTGGCGGCACGGCGGCGCCCGTCGAGCAGGGCCGTGACCCGGTACTCCCCCGCCCTCGGCGCCTGCCCGAGCGGCTCCGGCTCTGGTGGCTGCCTGTCCTCGGCGGTGAACAGCTCCCAGCGGACGAGCGAGGGATCCGCGCCGAGGCCTGCCAGCACGTGCCGGGCGGTGGCGACGAGGCCGGGCGGTCCGCACAGGGCGAACGTGGTGTCCGGGCCAGGCCGGGCGTCCACGGCGGCCAGCAGCCGGCGCACTCCGGACGCGTCCAGCCGCCGTGCGAGCGGACCGCCCCCGCTCCCCCGGTCCTCCCGCGTCAGCACGTACAGGACGGTGAAACGGTCGACGAACTCGTCCTTGACCTGCGCCAGTTCATCGGCCAGCACGGCGTCGGCGGAGGTGCGCACCGAGTGGACCAGACTGACGCGGCAGGTCGGGTCCCGGCGCAGCGCGTGGGCGGCCATCGGGGCCAGGGGGGTGATGCCGGTGCCGCCCGCGAGGAGCACATGATGGGCGCCCGGCAGCCGCGGCAGGGCGAAGACGCCGGTGGGAGCGGAGAGTTCCAGACGCGCGCCCGGTACGAGCCGGGTGGTGGCGTACTCGCCGAAGCCGCCCGGGCCGGAGCGTTTTATCACCAGGCGGAGCGCCGAGGGGGCGTGCGGTGGTGGGCAGAGCGAGTAACTGCGGCGCAGTTCGGTGCCGGAGGCCTGCCGGTGCCGGACGACGACGTGCCGGCCGGGGTGGTGGGCGAAGACATCGCGCAGGTTGGTGGGCACGTGCAGGGTGACGGCAACCGTGTCGGCGCTCAGGTGACGGACCTCGCGGACGTCCAACGTGTGCCAGCCGAAGCGGCGGGGCGGGCCGGCCGGTGCCTCGTCGAGGAGGGCGGGCGGGGCGGTGTTCACGGTGTGCCTCACAACGCGGTCAGGTGGGGAAAGGGCTCGCGGCACGCGGTGCACCACAGCACCGACTGACAGCGGGCGGGGCCGAAGGCGCTGTGCGGCCGGGTGGCCCTTGATCCGCAGTGCGGGCAGGGCACGGCGCCCAGCGCGACGGGGACCGGGCTGTCGGGTGCCGGGGTCACGGGTGGCGCGATGCCGTGCGCGGCGAGCGCGCGCCGCCCCTCGGGGGTGATGCGGTCCGTCGTCCAGGGGGGCCTCAGGACGTGCCGGACGCGGCCGTCCGGGTGGCCGCAGAAGGTCAGGACCTCCCGCACGGCGGCGGTGATCTCGGGCAGCGCGGGGCAGCCGAGGTAGGTGGGCGTGATCTCCACCTCCAGCACGCCGTCGGCGCCGGGGGCGACACGGCCCACCACGCCGAGGTCGCCGAGGCCGATCACCGGCAGTTCCGGGTCCGGGAGCGCGGCCACCCGCTCGCGCACCTCCTGGGCGGAGCGGCGGGCTGTGACCGGTGCGGGCGTGGGTGCGTTCACCAGGTACCCCCGGGGAACTGCCTGCGCACGGACTGCAGTTCGGCGATCAGTGGCCCGAACTCCTCGGTGTGCAGGCCCGCGCGGCCGCCGGTGGCCGACCAGGTGGGAGCGGGCACGGCGATGCCTGCCTCGGTGACGACGCCGGTGACCCGCCCGAGCCACGTGTCACGCAGGCGTGCCGGGGAGGGCACGGTGCCGGACGCGGCCAGGCGGCGCAGGAGGTCGTCCTCCTCGAAGAGTTCGCCGGTGTAGGGCCACACCCGCTCCAGGGCGTGTCGCATGCGGCGCGCGCTCTCGGCGGTGCCGCGCCCCAGGGTCTCCGTCCAGCGGTCGGCGTGCAGCCGGTGGAAGGCGACCTCCTTGGCGGCCCGGGCCCCGAACGCGGCGAAGCTCGGGGTCGGCGCAGTGCGCGAGGTTCTCGTAGTGGAGGACGGCGTAGTGGGTGTAGGCGAGTTGCCGGGCCACCGTCACGGCGAAGTCGCCGTTGGGCAGCTCGGTCAGCAGGGCGTTGGTGAACTCGCGCTCCGAGCGGGTGTAGGCGAAGTCGTCCTCGGTGCGGCCGGTTCCGTCGAGGCGGCCGGCGCGGGTCAGCAGCGCGCGGGCGTGGCCGATCAGGTCGAGGGCGATGTTGGACAGGGCCAGGTCCTCGTCGATGGTCGGCGCACGGGTGATCCACTGGCACAGCCGCTGTCCGAGGATGAGCGCGTCGTCGCCGAGGCGCGTCGCGTACCGGGCCAGATCGGGGTGGGCGGCGGACGGCGGCACGTCCGGCAGGGTGCCGGGGTGCACTGCCACAACGTCACTCGTCGTGCTCACCTTCGGGGCCCTTCTCGGTCAGCGGTGCGTAGTGCTCGGGGTAGCGGTACGGCTTGTGGCGGGCGCCCGCGAAGTACGGGTCGCGTTCGTCCGGGGAGGCCGTGTGCACGGCGTCGGAGCGGACCACCCACAACGACAGGGGTTCGCCCCGGCGCGTGTACAGGTCGCGGGCGGCGGCCAGTGCCGCGTCCGGGCCGGCGGCACGCACCGACCCCACGTGCTGGTGCGCCAGGCCCCTGCGGGCGCGCAGGAACACCTCCCAGGACGCCGGCGCGCCCTGTCGTGCCGCGCTCATGCGGCCGCTCCCCGCGGCTCGTCCGTCCTCGCGGCGTACGCGACGGCGGCCTCCCTGACCCAGGCGCCGTCCTCGTGCGCGGCCAGGCGGCTCGCGATGCGCTGCCGCGCCCAGTGGGTGTCGTCGCCCAGGGCCGTGCGGTAGGTGTCCCAGTCGACGGGCGTGAAGTCGTAGTGCCCGCGCTCCTCGTTCCAGCGGATCGCCGGGTCGGGCAGCGTCAGGCCGAGGCGCTCGGCCTGCGGGACGCAGGTGTCGACGAAACGCTGGCGCAGCTCGTCGTTGGTATGGCGCTTGATGCCCCAGGCCATCGCGCGGCGGGAGACCGCGGCCCCCAGCGCAGCGGTCCGCGCGTCGGCGCCGCCCACCTCCGTGTCGGGCGGTCCGAACATCAGCGCCACCGCCGGCAGCCACCAGCGGTTCACCGCGTCCTGCGCCATCTCCTTCTGCTCCGGGGTCCCCTCGCACAGGGTGCGCATCAGGTCGTAGCCCTGACGCACGTGGAAGGCCTCCTCCTGGCAGACGCGGCGCATCGCCCGGGCATAGGGCCCGTAGGACGTACGGCACAGGGGTGCCTGGTTGATGACGGCGGCGCCGTCCGTCAACCAGGCGATGGCGCCGGTGTCCGCCCAGGTCAGCGCGGGATGGTTGAAGGTGGCCGAGGCGCGCTGCCGGCCGTGGTGCAGGGCGTCCAGCAGGTCGGCGCGGTCCACGCCGAGTGTCTCGGCCGCGGAGTACAGGTACAGGCCGTGGCCCGCCTCGTCCTGCACCTTGGCGAGCAGGACCGACTTGCGATGCAGGGACGGGGCTCGGGTGAGCCAGGCGCCCTCGGGCTGCATGCCGATGATCTCGGAGTGGGCGTGCTGGGCGATTTGACGGACCAGCATGCGGCGGTAGCCGTCGGGCATCCAGTCGCGCGGTTCGATCGTCTCGCCGTCGGCGATGAGCGCGTCGAAGTGGGCGAGCAGGTCGGCCTCGTCCGCGGTGGCGGAGTCCGTGGTGGTGGCGGTGGTCGACGCGGTCACCGGACACCGCCCGGACGTGCGGCGACCGTCGCGGCGGTGCCGTGCTCCCGGACATCCGCGGGACGTGCGGCGGCCCTCGTCGCGGTGCTGTGCTCCCGGTCACCGCCCGGGCGTGCGGTGACCGTCGCGGCGGTGTCGTGCTGCGGGCACCGTCGCGGGGACCGGACCCGTACCGGCTGCCTGGGCACGCACATCACTCCTTCGGTTCGACGACCGCCCGCGCGGGGTGCCGGGCGGAGCGGGTTGCTTCGTTGCGATAAGAGGCCGGGCGTGCGGCCCGGCTATCCCCGGCCCGCGAGGTTCGGGTGCGTGACAAAGCTCACGCCGCGGTCCGGGGAGTGCGGCCGGGCCGCGGCGGCCTCTTGAGGAGGTGACAGTCGTGGACCGCGGCGGCCGGCACGCCGAGGCGAAAGGGGAAACCATGAGCACCATCAGGGAGTTGCTGGTCGAACTCACCGGCACCGTCGAGTACGCCGACCGGATCGGCGACGACGCCGACCTGGCCGCCAGCGGCATCGACTCCGGGGACCTGGTGCGCCTGGTCCTGCTGGTCGAGCAGCGGCTCGGGGTCGAAATCACCGCCGAGGACATGGAGGAGCTGCGCACGATCGGTGACTACGAGCGTTTCGTGGCCGAGCGCGCGGGCGCCGGCGCGAGCGGCGGTGCGTGATGTGGCTGACGCAGCTACTGGAACGCAACCGCCAGTGCCGGCCCGGCCGGATCGCGCTGGTGGACGACGCACGCAGCGTCACCTGGTCCGAGCTGCACGACCGTACGCGGCAACTGGCCCACGGCCTCGCGGAATTGGGTATCGGGCGGGGTGACCGGGTGGCCGTGCTCTCCAAGGACCGGATCGAGGTCCTGGAGAGCTACTTCGCGCTGGCCCGCCTCGGCGCGCTGTTCGTGCCGCTCAATCACAGCCTGACCGAGCTCGAGGTCGCCGGGATCGTCGAGCGCGTCGGCGCGGTGGCCGTCCTCGGCGAGTCCGAACTGCTCGACCGCCACGCCGAACTGCCGAAGTCGGTGCGCCTCCGGGTCGCCTTCGACAAGCCCGCCTTCGCGGCGCTGGGCACCCTGGCCGAAGAGCGGGAGCTGCCGGACGTCGCCGACACCGACCCCATCGCCGTACTGCACACCTCGGCGACCACCGGGCAGGCCAAGGGCGTGACGGTCGACAGCGCGTCCTTCCGCGCGATCGCCCTCGGCTGGCTCGTGATGGCCCGCCCCACCGACGACATCGTCATGGTCAACTGCTGCCCGCTGTACCACGGCAGCATGGTCGTTTCCCTCACCTACCTGGCGGCCGGAGCGACGATCGTGCTGATGCCCGGATTCACTCCGCAGCGGGCGCTGTCGGCGGTGGAGCGGCACCGCGCCACGCACATGTGGCTGGTGCCTCAGATGCTGCGCTTCATGCTCCAGGCGAAGGCGTCCGGGCACACCGACCTGTCCTCCCTGCGGGAGGTGCTGTACGGGGCCGCCCCCATGCCGCTCGACGTCTACGCCGACGCGGTCGAACGGCTCGGGTGCGGCTTCCGGCAGGTGTACGGCATGACCGAGGTGGGGGGCCCGTTCGTCACGCTCGGTCCCGACGAGCACCCCGTGCCCGGGGACGTGACCGCCCGCATCCCGTGCGGACGGGTCGTGCCGGGCATGTCCGCCCGCGCTGTCGACGAGGCAGGCCGGGAACTGCCGCCCGGCGAGATCGGCGAGATCGTGGTGCGCGGGCCGGGCGTCATGCAGGGCTACTGGAACGACCCGGAGGCCACCCGCGAGATCACCCGCGACGGCTGGATCAGGACAGGTGACCTCGGCTTCATGGACGACGAGGGCCGCATCAGCCTGGTGGACCGCACCAAGGACGTGATCATCCGCGCGGGTCAGAACGTCTACCCCTCCGAGATCGAGCGCGCCCTGATGACCCACCCGGCGGTCCGGGACGCGGCGGTCGTCGGCATGCCCGACGAGGACTACGGCGAGGTGCCGCTGGCCTACGTGACCCTGGAGGCGGACGCGGAGCCGAGCACCGCGGAGTTGCTCGCACACGTGACGGGGCTGCTCGCGCCGTACAAGCGGCCGCGACGGGTGGAGTTCGTCGAACAGGTGCCGCGCAATCCCGCCGGCAAGATCATCAAGAAGCTGCTGCGGGTATGAGGGCGCGCGAGGGCGGACGGCGATGAGTGAACGCCCGACACGCCCCGGGCCGGCCACGACGCGGACGCCGTGGCCGGCCCGAGCCGGTGCGGAGCTTGTGCCGGCGGTCCGGGGCTGCGGGAGACCCCTGTGGTGGGGCCGGGCTGAAGAGGGGCCGCACCGTGGCAAGCTGTTGCCGTGGGTGCGCGATGACCTGGCCGCGCTGCGTCCGCTCCTTCTCGCCGCCGGACTAGGGCTCGGTGTCGCGGCCGCATCCGAACCGGGTGGGGAACCGGCCGGGCCCGCCGAGGCGGCCGCCGCGGCGTCGATGCCGGAGCAGCGGCGGCGGGAGTTCCTGGCCGGCCGGCGGGCCGCCCGCCGGGCCCTGTGGGCGGTGGGGCTGGACTGCGGTGAGATCCCCCGGTCGGGGCGCCTGCCGGTGTTCCCGCCGGGCCGGGCCGCGTCGATCTCGCACAGTGCGGGGATCGCCGTCGCCGTGACGCGCGGTGCCGACGGGGAATTGCCTCTCGGCTGTGACCTGGAGCTGCGGCCCCTCCCCCGCGCAGCGGCCCGTCTGGTGCTGCGTGCGGACGAGGAGCCGCTGCTCGTGGTCTGGTCGGTGACCGCATTGTTCTCCGCCAAGGAATCCGCGTGGAAGGCCCTCGCCGTGGCGGACGGGGGCCTGCGGGACCTGCGGGCCTCGTCCTGCGGGGACGAACTGCGTGTCTGCCTTCGCGTGGATCCCGCGCGTGCCGTGCGGGTGCGGGTCGTGCACGTCGGGGCGGCGGGAGTCTTCAGCTACGTGACCGGCTGGGATGCCGTCCCCGGCTGACAGAAGCCGCCCGTCCCCGGGTGCGCCGGGGGACGGGCGGGGCGACGGGTCAGCGCTCCGGTGTCGTGCCGCCGTCCCGGTAGGAACGCCGCACCGCGCCGGCCGCCTTGTCGGTCCGGGCGTCGTACTTGTCGCCCGTGCGCTCGTCGACCATGCGCTCGGCGCCCGAGACGCCCTTGTCCGCCTGGTCGGGGTGGCCCTTGGCCATCTCCTTGGCCTTGTTCATCATGTCGCCCAGCTTGCCCATGGGGGTACCTCCAAGAGGTGCGCGTGCGTCGTACCCCGCCGCAGGTACCCCTCGGGCCGCGGGCGAATCACCCCAGGTCGCCCACCCGGGCCGCCATGTTGCCCGCCGGGTGCCGGTTGTCGTGGATGAGCTGGTGGGCGAGGCCGATCTCGTCGAAGTCGAAGGTCCGGGACAGGCACGGATCGATGATCCCCTGGTCGATCAGCCGGGTGACCTCACGTGCTTCTCGTGCCGTGGCGACGTGCGAGCCCTGCAACCGCTTCTGCCGCATCCACAGGAACCGCAGGTCGACGTCGCCGTTGTAGCCGGTGGTGCCGCCGCACAGCACGACCATGCCGCCGTTGTCGCACAGGTACAGGGAGGTGGGGATGGTGTCGGCGCCGGAGTGTTCCAGCACGATGCGCGGGCTGCGGCGTTCGCCCAGCACCTCCCAGAAGGCCCGTCCGAAGGCTCTGGCTCCCGACAGCCAGCGTGCCATCGCCGCTTCGTCGGAGGTGTCCGGGAGCCTCCCCCAGTGGTCGAACGTCCGCCGGTCGATGAAGCCCTCGGCGCCCAGCTTGAGGCAGAACTCGCCCCGTTCCTCGCTGGAGACGACCGCGACGGGGATGCCGCCGACGTGCCGGACGAGCTGGATGGCGATGCAGCCCAGTCCGCCCGCGCCACCCCAGATCAGTACCGGGTCGCCGGGGCGGACCGTGTGCGGCGGCCAGCCGAAGAGCTGGCGGTAGGCGGTGGCGGCGGTCGCCATGTAGCAGGCGGCCTCTGCCCAGGGCAGCCGTGCGGGCTTGGGGTGGCACATGTAGTCGTCGACGACGGCGAACTGGGCGAACGAGCCGTAGTTCTCCTCGTAGCCCCACACCCGCTGGGTGGCGGACCACGTGGGGTCGCCGCCGAGACGGATGTCCTCGGCCTTCTCGTCCCAGCGGTTGGCGAGGACGACGACCTCGTCGCCGAGCTCCACCCCGCGTACGTCCTCGCCGACCGCCCACACGATCCCGGACAGGTCGGAGCCGCCGATGTGGAAGTCCTCGGTGGCGCCCGCCTTCTGCCGTGCGGCGATCACGTCGAGCGGCGAACCGAGCGCCGCCCAGACGTTGTTGTAGTTGATGCCGGCCGCCATCACCTTCACCAGGACCTGGCCGCGCCCCACGGGCGGCACGTCGACCACCTCGGTACGGAAGGCGTCGACGGGCTGTCCGTAGCGCTCACGGCGGATGAGCGAGGCGTACATCTTCTTCGGGGCGGTGCCCATCTCGGGGGCGTCACCGAGTTCGTAGAGGTCCTGGGTCGCTTGCACGCTGGTTCTCCTCGTCGCGGGTTTCACGGGGAAGGGGTGTACAGGCGCGGTCGCCGAGGGTGCGCAGTGCCTTCGTCACCGCTTCGCCGATGCGGGCGATGGGTTCGGGTTCGGTCATCTCGTAGTGGCCGCAGGGCACGCGGTGGTCGTGGAGGGTTCCGTCGACGTGGGGCCGCCAGCTGTCGGCCTTGCCGGGCAGCACCGCCAAATCCGCCGGGTGTTCGGTGTGCTGCTCCTCGGCGGCGCTGAAGAACAGCACGTCACCGCGGTAGGTGCCAGGGGTGAATTGGGGCGCGATGCGCAGGTTGTTGCGCATGACGGCGGCGATGGCGGCGGCCTCGGCGCCGCTGACGGGGACGCTCGCCGGGTCGGCCGCGACGCGGGCGTCGATCTGGTCCAGGACCGCCTCCACGGAGGCCTGTGCGTCGACGGGGAGGCCGGCCACCCTGGACAGCAGGGCGGCGACCTGACGTTCTGTGGCGTCGGCGTCGTGTGCCGTGCCGTGCGGCTGGGGCGCGTCGAGCATGGCGAGGAGTTCGACCCGCTCGCCGTCGCGTTGCAGGGCGCAGGCCATGGCGTGGGCGACGAATCCGCCGTAGGACCAGCCCAGCAGCCGGTAGGGGCCGCGGGGTTGCACCCGGCGTACCAGGTCGAGGTAGTGGGTGACCATGGCGGCGGCGTCCGGGGCGGGCGGCCGGGTGCCGTCGAGGCCGGCGGCCTGGATGCCGTAGACGGGCTGGTCGCCGCCGAGGTGGGGCAGCAGGCCCGTGTAGCGCCAGGCGACGCCCGCGCCGGGGTGGACGCAGAACAGGGGGGCGGCGCTGCCCTCGGCACGCAGCGGCAGCAGCGGGCCGAGCGCGGAAGAGGTGATCTCCGGGGTCGGCCCGTCCGGCCGGCCGGCCGCGGCGAGGACTCCGGCCACGGTGGGCGCGGCCAGCAGGGTCGCCGCCGGGACGTGGAGGACGCCGGTCTGGCGCAGCCGTCCCGCCAGCAGCACGGCGCGCATCGAGTCGCCACCGAGGTCGAAGAAGTTGTCGTGCACCCCGATGCCGCCGATGCCGAGGGTCTCCTCCCAGAGCCGGGTGACCTCCCGTTCGCGGTCGTCGCGGGGCGGTACGTGTTCGGTCGTCAGCCGGGGCCGGGGGGCGAGGCCGGGGCCTGCCGCCGTCGTGGTGCCGTCGGAGGGGGCGGGCTCCGTCCGGGCGCCGGGCGCGTCGATCCAGTGACGGTGGCGCTCGAAGGCGTACGGGGGCAGCGGCACCCGCCGGGGCGCGCCCGGCACCGGGGGCAGCGCGCGGTCCACGCCCGCGCTCCACAGCCGTCCCAGCGCTTCGGCGAGGACGAAACCGTCGGACGCCTCGGCCTTGGCGTGGCGCATGGTGGTCACCGTCACCGGCGTCCGGTCGGTGAGGCGGCCGGCGGCGAGCTTGCTCAGGGTGTCGCCCGGCCCGATCTCCACGAGGACGGGGTGCAGCCGCTCCCACAGGGCGGTGATGCCGTCGGCGAACCGCACGGTGTCGCGGGTGTGGGCGAGCCAGTGCTGGACGGAGGTGGCCTGGGCGTCGGTGACCCAGGTGCCGGTGACGTTGGTGACGTACGGGATGCGGGGCGGGCGCAGGGTGACCTGGCGCAGGTGGGTCTCGTAGGCCGGCAGGACCGGGTCCAGGACGTGCGAGTGGGCCGCGACGGGGATGCGCAGGCGGCGGAACGGGATGCCGTGCCGGGTGAGTCCGGCCTCGAAGCGGGTGACGGCGCCGAGGTGTCCGGCGACCGTGCAGGCGGTGGGGCCGTTGACAGCGGCGAGGGACAGGTCGGCGTCGAGCAGCGGCCGGATCCGTTCGGCCGGAGCGGCGACGCCGACGGTGGCTCCGCCGGCGGAGCTGATGAGCCGGATGCGTTCGGTGACCAGGGGCAGCATGTCGGCGAGGTCGATGACGCCGGCCAGGCAGGCGGCCGTGTACTCGCCGAGCGAGTGGCCGATCAGCGCATCGGGGCGCACGCCCGACTCGATGAGCGTACGGGCCAGGGCGTACTCGGTGACGACGAGCCCGAGGAAGGCGGAGGTGTCGTCGGGCCGTTGCTCCTCGAAGAGGGCGGTGCGCAGGTCGGCGTCGAGGACGGGCCGCAGGATGCGGGCGCACTCGTCGAGGGTGTCGCGGTAGACGGCCTGGTCGCGGTACAGCTCCTTGCCCATGCCCGGGTACTGGGTGCCGCCGCCGGGCAGCAGGAACGCCACGCGGGCCGGGTCGTCGGCGAGCGGAGGGATGGCCGGGGTCGCGGAGCGCAGTGCGTCCAGGGCCTCCTCGCGGGTGGCCGCCGTGACGGTGAGCCGGTGGCGCAGTGCGGGCCGGTCGGTGCGCAGGGAGTGGGCCACGTCGTCCAGGCGCAGGTCGGGCCGGCGTTCGAGGTGCCGGGCGAGTGCGGTGGCCTGGCCGCGCAGGGCGCCGGCGGTGCGCGCGGACAGCGGCAGCACCAGGCGGCGGCCGTCGTGGGGCGGGCGGGGCGGGGCGGGGGGCGTGCGGGGGGCTTCCTCCAGGATGACGTGGGCGTTGGTGCCGCCGATTCCGAAGGCGCTGACGGCCGCCCGGCGGGGGTGGTCGCCCTCGGGCCACTCCTCCAGCGCGGTCGGCACGCGGAAGGGGTTCGCGTCGAAGTCGATGAGCGGGTTGGGCCGGTCGAAGTGCAGGCTCGGTGGGATCTGCCGGTGCTCCAGGGCCAGGACCGCCTTGATGAGTCCGGCGATGCCGGCGGCGGCTCCTAGGTGGCCGATGTTGGTCTTGACCGAGCCGAGCGCGCAGAACCCGGTGCGATTCGTGCTGTGCCGGAAGGCTTCCGTCAGGGCGGACACCTCGATGGGGTCGCCGAGTTTGGTGGCGGTGCCGTGCGCCTCGATCAGGCCGATGGTGGCGGCGTCGACCTCGGCCTGGGCCTGCGCGGCGAGGATGACCTCGGTCTGTCCGGCGGCGCTGGGCGCGCTGAAGCCCACCTTGCGCCGGCCGTCGTTGTTGACGGCGCTGCCGCGGATGACGGCGCGGATGCGGTCGCCGTCGGCGAGGGCGTCCTCGAGCCGCTTGAGTACGACGGCGCCCACACCGTCGCCGGAGGAGGTGCCGGCGGCGTCCGCGGCGAAGGCGCGGCAGTGCCCGTCGGGCGAGAAGGGCCCGTCGGGTACGTGGCGGTAGCCCAGTACTGCGGAGGGGTTGAGGGAAACGGCGGCGGCGAGCGCGGTGTCGCAGCGGTGGTCGAGCAGGTCCTGGCAGGCGGTGTGCACGGCGACCAGCGCGGTGGAGCAGGCGGTCTGCAGGGACACGCTGGGCCCGGTGAGGCCCAGTTCGTAGGACACGCGAGTGGCGAGCGTGCCGAGGGAGTTGGCGGTGGCGGCGTGGACGAGCGCCACCGAGCCGGGCTGTCCGGCGTAGCGGGGGTGGACGTGGGCGGGGTAGTAGCGGCTGTCGCCGGCCCCCGCGTACACGGCGAACGCCTCCCCCGCACGGTCGCCGCCGAGGCAGCCGGCGTCCTCCAGGGCGTGGTAGGCCGTCTCCAGCAGCAGCCGCTGCTGGGGGTCGACGACGGCGGCCTCGGCGGGGCTGTAGCCGAAGAAGCCGGAGTCGAAGCGGTCGATGCCCTCGACCACCGACGCCATGCGGATCAGGGCCGGGTCGTCGAGGTCTCGCGGGTCGCCGCCGGCGGCGAGGAACTCCTCGTCGGTGACGGGCCGTACGGACTCCCGGCCGGCCGCGAGGTTGTCCCAGAAGGCGTCGAGATCGTCGGCGCCGGGGAAGCGGCCCGCCATGCCGATGACGGCGACGGCGGGCAGGTCGTCGTCGTGGGGTGCGGTGGTGTTGTGCACGGCCTGTGCCTCGTCCTCTCCCGGTTCGGTGGTGTGCGCAGTGCGGTCGGTCCGCTCAGACATGGCCGCGGTCCTTGCCCTGACGGGCGGAGCGGCGGGCGCGGGCCGCGCGTTGCCGGCGGGCCTTTTCCCTGGCGCGGTCCAGGCCGTCGCCGCTCTCCGGCCGGGAGGCCGCTTCGACCTCGGCCACCGGGCCCGCACTGGTGGCCGACAGGTGGCGGGCCAGGTCCCGGACTGTGGGGTGTGCGAAGAGGTCGACGACGGACAGCTCGCTGCCGATGGCGCGGTTGACGGCGCTCTGCGCGGTGACCAGGAGCAGCGAGTTGCCGCCCAGGTCGAAGAAGTTGTCGTCCAGGCCCACCCGGTCGCGGTCCAGGACCTCGCGCCACACCTGGGCGAGCCGGCCCTCCAGGCGCCGCAGGTCTTCTTCCGTCTCGGGCTCGTTCGGGCGGGCGCCGGTGCCCGCCGAGGCAAGCGTCCACGCGTCGTCGGACAGGCCGGCCGCCCGGGCGCCGGCCGCCGCGGCGCGGTACAGGGCTCCCAGGTCGGTGCCGTCCTCCAGGCCGACGCGGGCGGCCAGGCGCCGGGTCTGGCGCGCGGGTGCCACGACGTGGCTGCCCACCCAGGGGGCGGTGCGGTCGGCGCCGATCAGCAGGTGCGGTTCGTCCAGGGTGCGGGCGAAGTCGAACGAGCGCAGCGCGGCGGGCGGGTCGAGCAGCCGGTAGCCCCGGGCCTCGGTGAGGGCGGTGAGACCGTAGCCGCGGCTCAGGCCACGGTTGCGCCACATGCTCCAGGCCAGCGACTGCGCGGGCAGGTCGAGGCTGCGGCGGTACTCGGCGAGGGCGTCCAGGTAGGCGTTGGCGGCGGCGTAGGCGGCGTTCATGGCGCCGCCGAAGAAGCCGTTGACCGTGGAGAAGGTGACGAACGAGACGTGCGGGTGGTCGGCGGTGAGCCGGTGCAGCGTCCACGCGCCGCGCACCTTCGCCTCCAGCGCCCGGCGCCAGGTGGTGGTGTCCAGGTCGCCCACGGGGCGTTCCACGAGCGTGCCCGCCAGATGCAGCACTGACGTCAAGGGCACGCCCCAGGTCTCGGCGGCGGCCTCGACGGCGGCCCGCACCTGGTGTTCGTCGGTGACGTCGGCGCGGGCGTAGCGGACCTCTCCCCGCCCACGCAGCCCCGGCAGGGCGCGGGCCTCGTCTTCGGGGGTGCGGCCGAGGACGAGCAGCCGGGTGCCGGGGGTGCGCAGCAGGTGGGCGGCGATCTCGACCCCGACACCGCCGAGGCCGCCGGTGATCAGGGTGAAGCCACCGTGCGCGGGGGGTTCGGCGCGGGAGGGGTTTTCGGGCAGGGGGGCGAGGCGGCGTACGTAGCGGTGTCCGTCGCGGTGGGCGACGTCCGCGCCGTCGACGGTGTGCGCCGCCTCGGCCGCGAGGACGGTCAACGGGTCCGCGGTGTCGTCGGCGGGCAGGTCGAGGTGGCGGGCCCGCAGCGCGGCGGACTCCTCGGCCAGCGACTTCAGCAGGGCCGCGGCCATGGCGTGCGCCGGTGTGGGCCGGTCACCGGGGCGCACGACCTGGGCGCCCGCCGAGACGTACACCAGGTCCACGGGACGCTGCGGGCCGGGCCGGCCGGCGAGGGCCCGGGCGAGCGCCAGCAGCCGCTCCACGCCCGTCGTGTCGTCCGGCGCCACCGGCGGCTCTCCGGTGCCGCGGAGCCCGCCGAGGTACAGGACGGCGTCGACGGGCCGCTCGTCGTCCGCCAACTGGCCCAGCAATGCGACGTAGTCGGCGGTCTCCAAGGGCCGGACCCGGTAGTGGGCGGCGTCCACCCGCTCGTACGCGGCCGCCTCCTCGACCACCGTGCACAGGCCGCCCGCCGAGCGCAGCGCGTCGGCGAGCCGCTTGGCGAGTGCGCCGACCCGAGGGTCGGCGCCCGCCAGGACGAGGGTGTGCCGGCCCGGCGCCACGGCGGGGGCGTCGGGGCGTTGCGTCCGCTGCCACACCGGGCGCAGGAACCAGTCGGGGACGGTGGCCGCGGTGCCCAGCAGCACCTGGGTGCGGCGCACCTCGTCGTCGAAGTCGCCCGCCTCGAAGCTCTTGCGCAGCTTGGTGCGCTGGATCTTGCCGATCTCCGTCTTGGGGACGGCGTCCCGCGCCACCGGGACGAGGAAGGCCGGGCTGACGCCGATCTCCCGGGTGACCTTGCCGGCGATCTCACGCAGGGCGCGGGCCGGGTCGGCGCCGGCCTCGGGGGTGAGGTGCAGGAACAGGGCGAGTTCGTCGGTGGGCGAGGAGGGGTCGGTGCGTACCGCGACCGCGGCGGTGAAACTCCGCTCCGCGTGAGGGAGTTCCTCCACGCAGGCTTCGATCTCGTGGCTGTAGTGGTTGACGCCGTTGACGATGATGACGTCCTTGGCACGGCCGGTGATGTAGAGCTCTCCGTCACGCAGGAACGCCAGGTCGCCGGTGTCGAACCAGCCGTCGTCGGTGAACGCCTCCGCGGTGGCGGCCGGATTGTCGTGGTAGCCGCCGGTCACCGAGGTGCCGCGGACCTGGAAGCGGCCCGCCTCGCCCTCGGGCAGGACAGCGCCCTGTTCGTCGACGACCCGCATGGCGAAGCCCGGGTAGGGGCGGCCGCAGCTCACGAACGTGCCCTCGCCCGGGACCGGTTCGGCGGGCAGGACGGCGTCGGTGACCACCGAGCAGGTCTCGGACATGCCCCAGCCGGGATGCATCACGTCCTGCGGCAGGCCGAAGGGCCTCAGCGCGTGCAGGAAGCCCCGGGCCGCGGACGCGACGACGACCTCGCCTGCGTTCATCACCAGCCGCATCGGCGACAGGTCCCAGTCACGGCCGGTGAAGCGGTGGGACTGTTCGGCCAGGAGCCCGAAGGCGAAGTTGGGCGCCCAGGTGACGGTGACCCCATGCCGGTCGGCGAGGTCCATCCAGCGCAGCGGGTCCTGCAGGATCCAGGGGGTGGGGGCGTGGATCTGGCGGCAGCCCAGGTACACGTCGCGCAGGTGGAACATGACGACGCCGGTGACGTGGTCGAGCGGGATCCAGTTCAGGGAGACGTCGTCGGCGCCGAGGCCGTTGAGCTGCTCGGTGGCCGCCGAGCGGGTCAGCACGTTGCGGTGGGTGAGCCGTACCGCCTTGGGCAGGCCGGTGCTGCCGGACGTCATCAGCATCAGCATCAGGTCGTCGGACCGGGCGGGGTACCAGTCGTGGTCCTCGGGCGCGGCGCGCAGGGCGTCGGCCGTGGTGACGCGCGGCCCAAGCCCGTCCTGCCGGGCGGCGACCGCACGCAGCCCGGCCTCGCGCCCGGCGGAGCAGACGATCCAGGGCCGGCCGAGCATCCGCCAGATGCCCTCCAGCTTGGTCAGCGCCGCGGAGGGGCTCTCGTAGGAGGCGGGGACGGTCAGCGGGACGGCGACGAAGCCGCCGAGGACGCAGCCCCACAGAACGGCGAGGAAGTCCTCGGTGACGTCGCACTGGAGGATGACCCGGTCGCCCGGGCGCAGGCCGGCCCGGCGCAGCCCGGCCAGGACGCGGGATGCCTCGGGGATCAGGGATGCGTAGGTGCGCCGGTGCTCGCTGCCGTCGTCGTGGACGTGGACGATGTCGCCCTTCTCGCGTGCGGCGGCACGGCGCAGGGCCTCGGCCCAGCTCGGCACGGACGGTTCGGTCAGGGCGGGGCCCTCGCTGACGGCGGGGACGGCGCGGGCCGGCTCGGGGCGGGTGGTGGGGGCGGCCTGGGCGGGGCGGTCGGGCAGACCGGTGTGGCGGTGTTCCAGTTCCTCGGGGGCGTTCTCCACCGCCACGTCGACGGCTGTGACGCCGGGCAGCTCGGCCAGCCGCTGCCGCCAGGTCCTGGCCGCGGTCGTGTCGACGGCGGGCAGGGCCCGCAGCGCCGCGCTGTCGACGCCGCCGTCCTCGGTCCGGGGCAGGGCGTTCACCGCCGTGACACGAACCGTGCCGTTGCCCGCGCGGGCCAGGACCTCCTCGACGCGTTCGGCGGCGTCGGACCGCCCGGTCACCACGTACAGGCGGGCGGGGGCGTCGCCGTGGCCGGGCAGCACGTGGGCCTCGCGGATGCCGGGCACGGACCGGGCCGCGTCCGCGAGCTCGGCCGTGTCGACCGTGGCCGGGACGGCGGTGCGCTCGGGAAGCGCGGGCAGCTGCCCGAGGTGGACGGCGGGGTCGGTGCTCACCGTGCGCAGGACGTCGTGCAGGGACCGGGTGAACGCCTCGGCGGTCCGGGCGTCGTAGAGGTCGGTGGCGTACTCGACTTGCAGGGTCAGGCCGTCGGGGGCGCCCGCGGCATCGTGGCGCTGAAGGACGTCGACGAACAGGTCGAACTTGGCGGTGCCGGTGGCGGTGGGCCGCAACCGGGTGCGGGTGCCGTCGAGTTCGAGGACGGCGGGTGCGTTGTTCTGCAGGGCCAGCATCACCTGGAACAGGGGGTGCCGGCCGGGCGTGCGGGGCGGGTTGAGGTCCTCCACCAGCCGGTCGAAGGGCAGGTCCTGGTGGTCCAGGGCGGCCAGGTCGGCGGTGCGCAGCCGGGCGAGGAGGTCGAGGAAGGCGGGGTCGCCGGAGGTGTCGGCGCGCAGTACGAGGGTGTTGGTGATCAGGCCGATCAGGGGGTCGAGGCCGGGTTCGGTGCGACCGGCGACGGGGGTGCCGAGGACGATGTCCTCGCCGGCGCCGCAGCGGGTGAGCAGGGCACTGACGGCGGCGTGCAGCACCATGAACAGGCTGGCGCCCTCGCGGTCGGCCAGACGCAGCAGCGCACGGTGCAGGTCGGCGTCGACGGCGACTTCGACGTGCGCGCCCGCGCCCCGCGGTGCGCTGGGCCGGGGCCGGTCACCGGGCAGGGTGCACTCCTCGGGCAGACCGTCCAGCGCGCCGCGCCAGTGGGTGGTGAGCCGCTCCAGGCGGCCGGGACTGTCCGGACCGGACGCGAGCAGGGCGCGCTGCCACAGCGCGTAGTCGGCGTACTGGACCGTCAGCGGGGGCCACTCCGGTGCCCGGCCCGCCCGGCGGGCGGCGTAGGCGACGGACAGGTCGGAGGCGAAGGGGGCGAGCGACCAGCCATCGGCGGCGCTGTGGTGCAGTACGAACAGCAGGACCCGGTCGCTGCCGGTGCCCAACAGCCAGGCCGCCAGGGGGCTTTCCGCCGTCAGGTCGAAGGGACGGCGCGAGGCGGCACGGACGTGGGCGGCGATCTCCGCGGCGGGGCAGTCGACGCGCCGCAGCACCGTGCGCAGCTCTCCGGGCGCCAGGATGCGCTGGGAGGCCGTCCCGTCCTGTTCGGCGATCACCGTGCGCAGGCTCTCGTGCCGGTCGGCCAGGTCCCCGAGCGCGGCCTGGAGCGCCCCGGTGTCCAGGTCGGATCCGACGGGAACCAGGAGCGGGATGTGGTACGTGGCCGCGCCCTCGTCGAGCCGGTTCAGGAACCACATGCGTTCCTGGGCGAAGGACAGCGGCACCCGCTGCGGGCGAACGACGGCGCCGAGGACGGGCCGGGCCGGGGCGCCCTGCGTGCCCGCGGCGAGCCGTTCGGCGAGCGCCGCCGGGGTCGGCTCCTCGAACAGGGCGGTGATGGAGATCTCCGCACCGGTCCGCTGCCGCAGCCGGGCCAGCAGCCGGGTGGCGAGCAGGGAGTCGCCGCCCAGGTCGAAGAAGCGGGCGTCCACGCCCACGGACTCGCGTGGCAGGTCCAGCACGTCCTCGAACAGGGCGCACACCAGGCGCTGGTGCGCAGTCGCCGGCCGGGTGCCGGACGCGGCGGCGGTGAAGTCGGGATCGGGCAGGGTCTGCACGTCGAGTTTGCCGTTCGCGGTCAGCGGCAGGGCGTCCACGGGGACGCAGGCGGCCGGGACCATGTGCTCGGGCAGGTGCGTGGCCGCGTGGGTGCGCAGGTCGGCGGGGTCCGCAGGGGTGTCACCGGAGGGGACGGTGTAGGCGATGAGGTGCAGGGCGCCGTTGCCGGTGCGGCGGGGCACGACGGCGGCGCGGGCGACGCCCGGGTGGGCGGTGAGGACGGCCTCGATCTCGCCGGGCTCGACGCGGAAGCCGCGCAGCTGTATCTGGGCGTCGGCGCGGCCGACGTAGTCGAGGGTGCCGTCGGGACGGCGCCGGGCCAGGTCGCCCGAGCGGTACATGCGGGTGCCGGGCGGGCCGTAGGGGTCGTCGAGGAAACGTTCCGCGGTCTGCTCGGGGCGGTTGAGGTAGCCGGGGGCGACGCCGGCACCGGAGACGTACATCTCCCCTGTCGCGCCGGGCGGTACCGGCCGTCCCTCGGGGTCCAGCAGGTACACCCGCAGGTCGGCGAGCGGTCGGCCGATGACGCTGACGCGGCGCGGGTCGTCCAGGTCGGCTTCGGTGAGGCGGTGGTGGGTGACGTGCACGGTGGTCTCGGTGATGCCGTACATGTTCACCAGAGCCGGTCGGTCGAGGCCGTGCCGGTCGGCCCAGGGGCGCAGCCGCGCCGGGCGCAGGGCCTCCCCGCCGAAGATGACATAGCGCAACGCCCCACTGCCGCGGCCGTGTTCGAGGTCGACGTCGATGAGCTGCTCGAACGCGGACGGTGTCTGGTTGAGGACGGTCACGCCCTCGCGGTGCAGCAGGTCGAGGAAGTCGCGCGGCGCGCGGCTGACGGCGTAGGGCACGACGACGATCCGGCCACCGTGCAGCAGGGCGCCCCAGATCTCCCACACGGAGAAGTCGAAGGCGTAGGAGTGGAACAGCGTCCACACGTCGTCGGCCCGGAAGTCGAAGTGCTCGGCCGCGGCGGCGAAGAGGCGTACGACGTTGGCGTGCGGCACGGGTACGCCCTTGGGGCGGCCGGTGGAGCCGGAGGTGTGGATGATGTACGCGGTGTCGGACGGGCTGAGCGGGCCGTGCCGTTCGGTGTCGGTCAGGTCGGTGCCGGAGCGGCGGGCGAGATCTGCGGCCACCTGGGGGTCGTCCAGCAGCAGGGTGGGGACGGCGTCCTGGGCGAGGTGGGCGTGGGCGTGTTCGGTGACGAGGACGACGGGGGCCGCGTCCTCGACGACCAACCGCAGCCGCCCGGCCGGCTGACCCGGGTCCAGGGGCAGGTAGGCGGCGCCGGTCTTCAGGACGGCCAGCAGGGCGGGCAGCAGCCGGATGCCGCGCTCAAGGGCGAGCGCCACGACCCGGCCGGGGCCCGCGCCGTGCTCGGTCAGCAGCCGGGCGATCCGGTTTGCCTCGGCGTTGAGACCGGCGTAGGTGAGCCGCTCGTCCCCGTGGCTGACGGCCGTGCGCTCGGGCCCGGCCGCGGCCCGCTCCTCGAACAGCTGCGTCAGGGTCCGCCCGACCGGATACGTGTGCGCGGGTGTGTCGCGGGGGTGTTCGCCCGGCAGCAGGATGTCCAGGTCACCCAGCGGCGTCGCCGGGCCGGTCTCGGCCAGCAGGCGCAGCAGCGTGCAGAACCGGTCGCGGTGCAACGCGAGTTCGTCCTCGCCGTACAGGGCGGGGTTGGCGTCGAGGGCCAGCCACAGTCCGCCGCCGCGCTGTCCGGGACGCACCGAGATCTGCAAGTCGTCGACGGCCCCGCCGGACAGGTGGTGCCAGGTGGTGGGGTGACCGCCGAAGACCGGGGACTCGTCGAACGGCACGATGTTCAGCACCGGCCCGTACAGTCGACGTCCGGTGCCCAGCAGGCCCAGGTCGCGGCGGAGGAACTCGCCGCGGTAGCGCTGGTGGCGGCGCAGGGCCTGCAGTTCGCCGGCGACGGCCCGGGCGAGTTCCGCGACGCTCGTCGCGGGGGCGGCGGCCACGCGCAGCGGCAGGACGTCCGAGGCGGTGCCGGGGGTGCGCAGGGCGGCGCTGCCCAGCCGGCTCATCGTGGCCATGCCCAGCACCAGGTCGTGGGCGCCGGTCATCCGGTGCAGGTAGACGGCGGTCGCGGCGGTCAGCAGGTCGGTGCGCCGGACACCGAGGCGGGCGGCCGCGGTGTCCAGGGCATCGGTCTCGGCGGGCGTCAGTTCGGCGGTGCGGCGCAGGAAGGGCGCGGCGGGCGGCGCCGTGCGGGCAGTGAGCCGGGCGGGTTCGGGCAGGCCGGCCAGACGCTGCGCCCAGTGGTCACGGTCGCGGGCAAAGCGCTCGGAGGCGAGGTAGACCGCCTCCTCCTCCTGGAGCCGGCGCACCGGCGCGAAGGCGCACGGCTCCGGTTCGCGGTCCTCGGCCAGCGCGTTGTACGTCTCGGCCAGGCGGCGCCCGAGGAGCTTGTAGCTGTAGCCGTCCAGGAGCAGGTGATGGGCCCTCAGCAGCCACAGGTGCCGGTCCTCGGCGAGGGTGAGCAGGGTGTGCGCGAACAGGGGACCCTTCTCCGGGTCCACCGGGGTCGCGAGGTCGGCGCGGACGTACTCCCATGCGGTGGCCTCCGGATCGGCGGCACCGCTGACGTCGGCCCGGTTCAGACTCCAGTCGTCCGCGTCCGGAGCAGGGTGGCAGCGCGGACCCTCGTCGGTGTCGGCGAACCGCAGGGCGAAGGTGTCGGCCTCGGCCACGACGCGCCGCAACGCGGTCTCGAACAGGGTGCTGTCGAGGGGTCCGTGGATCTCCACGGCCTCCGCGGTGTTGTACGCGGCGCTGTCCGGTGCGAGCCGTCCGGCGTACCAGAGGCCCTCCTGGGCTCCGGACAGCGGTCGACGTGCGTCGTCCTGGAGTGACATAGCGCAAACCTCACGTGGCAAACCGAAGATGTCCCGGACGGCGAGGCCCGGCCGGATCGGACGGGTGCGGCCACCCCCGTGCCGCCCACGCGCGGCGTACGGCCGCACACCGGGCGCGGCCCACAGGGGGATGCAAAGGCCGCGACACCCGGGGTCAGGGCGATCACGCCGTCTGCCCCGGTTTCACGTCACAGCACGGTGAGGCACCCGCACGGGCCGGGTCAAGGCGAACCGGCCCGCCGGCCGGCGATTCAGGGATTTCCCTGAAATCCGCCGGGCCAGGGAGTGCGGACCGCTGTTCAACTTCTAGGGAATTCACGCGACTTCTCCGCCCGGGGGCCTCTGGGCTGGATTCCGCCGTGCTCCGCCGTGCACCCTCGAAAAGCCCCCGACCTCCCCGCGGACCACCGCGGTGGCAGACCCGTCCCGGGGCCGTGGACTTCCGGAACGAACGACGGAAAGAAGGCTGACGGCATGCACCGTGCGCTGTGTCCGGTCGAGACGCTCTACGTGGGCCAGAGAAGCAGGGCCGTGCTGTCCTGCACCCTGCGTGGACCGGTGGACGTCGCGGCACTGTCGGCCGCGTTCGACGCCACGGCCGAGGCGAACCCGCCACTGCGCTCCCGCATCGGACAGGACGGGGCGGGGCACCTGTTGCGCGTCCTCGATGCCGACGAGCGGCCCCGGCTGATCACCCGGACCGGCGACGGGGCCGAGGCCTACGCGGCGGAGCTGAACAGGCCACTGCCGCTCGGAGGTCCCCTCAGCCGCGCCGTCCTGGTCAGCGCACCGGGCGGGGACCGCCACCTCTTCGTGCTGGTGATCGACCACACCATCACCGACGGCCACAGCAGCATCGCGCTGCACAACGCCCTGTGGGACCGCTACCGGCAGTTGGTCGAGGGGGGCACCGGCGAGAGCGCCGATCCGGAGGGCCCCCGCTGGCCGGAGCCGGTGAGCCGGCTGCTGCCTGCCGTCGACGACGCCGACACGGCGAAGTACCTGGACGGCCGCCTGGAGGAGATACGGCGCCACCCGGTCGAACTGGTCCCCTACGACGCCGCCCCCGGCGAGGGGACCGACGCCGGCGGGCACATCGAGGTCCGCAGGATGACCCTGGACGCGGACCTCACCTCACGGCTGCGCCGGACGGCGCGCGCCTCGGGCGTTTCGGTGCACGCTCTGATCTCCGCGACCCTTCTGGTGACGGCGAGACGGCGGCTGCCGGGGGACGACGGAGCCCGCACGCTCGGCTGTCTCTCCCCCGTCGACCTGCGCTCGCGGCTGTCCCCGCCGCTGCCCGCCTCCGCCCCGGTCCCCGCGGTCACCACCCACCTGCAGACCCTTCAGGTGTCCGCGAACTCCGAGCCGTTGGAGGTGGCCCGTGCCGTGCACGCCCGTCTCAGCGACTTCCTCTCCCGAGGCGACCACGTGCACGAGATGCGCATCACGCCGGAGATCCGCCGCAACCCCGCCCTGCAACTGGCCACGGTGATCGCCACCAACATGGGCGTGGTCCCGGGCCCGCGCCTGCCCGGCGGGCTGCGGGCCGTCGACGTACGGCTGGTCCCAGGCCGCGAGCACTACTTCCCGCAGGCCGGTCGCAGCCCCGTCATGGCCTGCGTCGTCTCCTTCGAGGGCCGGCTCAGTATCGAGTTCCCGCACTTCACCGCCTGCTACAGCCCTGACTTCATGAGGGCATTCCGCGACGACGTGCGCGCCGGACTCCTGGCGTTCACGGATGCGTCCGAGACCGGGCACGCCCTGGCCGCCACCGGCTGAGTACGCCGCGCGTTCGCCCCTTCCGACCTCGCCCGCCCGGCCGTAAGGAACCTGTGTCCGTCATGAAGACCGTCAGCGAACTCCCCTCCCCCCTCACGCTGCTCCCCCGAGCCCAGTCGGGCGACGAGCACGCGATGAACCACCTGCTGACCGCCATCACGCCCTTCGTGGCGCGTATCTGCCGGTCCATCGCCCACGACGACGGCGCCGACGCCACGCAGGAGGCACTGCTCGCCGTCTACCGCGGCCTGGGATCCCTGCGCGAACCGGCGGCGTTCTACGGCTGGGTGCGCTCCGTGTCGGTCCGGGAGGCCGTCCGCACCGCCAAGCGCTACGGCACGGAGAGCTGGTGCTCCGAGGTGGAATCTCAGCAGGAGACCAATCCCATGGACGCGGTGTACATCAGCGACGTGCTGGAACGCCTGTCGCAGGCGCACCGGCAGGTCCTCACCCTGCGTGCCTACGGGCTCAACGAGGAGGAGATGGCCGAGGTGCTCGCCCTGCCCGTGGGCACCGTCCGTTCCCGTCTCTTCCGTGCCCGCCGCCGGTTCCAGGAAGCCTGGCAGCCCTCGGCAGCGTGAGGCCGGTCCGGCCACTGCGGGGGCCGGGCCGTCACGACGGCGGCCGTGGCGGTGTTTCCGCCACGGCCGCCGCGCGGGGCCCGGCAGGCCCCGTTCCGCACTACCGCACGCATTCCGGAAGGACACGCGGGGGCCACTGCCCCGCGGCGAACATCCCGAGGGCGTGTGCCCGCGCCACGAGGGCGGGCCGGTTGGGCGCGTCGAAACGACGCAGCATCTGTCCGACGCGGTACTCGATGCCCTGGCGGCTCAGATACAGACGGGAGGCCAACTGCACCGTGGAATCGCCACTCGCCACACCCTCCAGAACCTGCGCGTCGAGGGCGCTGAGCACGGGCCCGCCGGTGACCGCTTCCGCCGTCCGGCGCAGGAGGACGACGACACCGACCATCTCACCAGAGGGCTGCCTGACGGCGATGGCGGTGATATCGGCATGGAAACTACTACCGTCACCGTCCCGGCCCGTCACCTTCTGCTTGAATCTCCGGCTACGCCCCGAGGAGAGCGCGGCACATTGTTCCCGCAAATGGCCCGGGGTCGGGGAACGGAACAGTTCGAGGAGCCCCCGTCCGCAGATCTCTTCGGCACTCAGGCCGAAATGGCGGGCGAATTCGGGTTCCGCGGCCGTGACCGCGAGGTCCCGCGGGGAGAGGTGGGCCGTACAGGTGGCCGCCGGGGTCACGTGGTCCTGCGCGGCGATCAGGTCGCGGCGGGCGGGAACAGCTGTGGCTGCGGTCTTCTTCTTGCTGGGCGAGGCGTCGGGGAAACTCGTGGTGGCCACGGACGTACCGTCCTTCTTCCTGCACGTGGGGGGGCTGGGAAGGGTGTCACGGACGCGGAGCGGACCGATGCGCTGTACCTGGGTGTCGACGAGCGCCCGGTGACGGCACGCGCCACCTCTTCGGTGGCCGGGGCCGGAGTTCCGCGTCGTTCCCGGCCGGCGGCGGGCCATGGAGCCGGGATCGGGTCAGGCGAGCGGAAAGAGCGGTGCCGAGGCGACCGTCATCCGGGTCTGCTGGGCAACGTTGTCATCACTGCTGTTCGAGCCCGGGGTGCGGTCCCGTCGACGGGCCGCCCAAGGGCCGGGCGGGCGACACGTAAGCCCTGCCGAGACGAGAAGCGCGTTCGGCCAAGGGGAGCACGAGAACCTCCACGAGACGAAGAGGGGATCGCTTGGGGGAAGCCTCCTTCGAGGCTAAGGGGAGACAACCCTTGAGACAAGAGTTTGCCAGGTGACCTGGGCAACGCGTCAACTCGCGTGCGAATGGGCCCAGTTCGGGCCCCGCGAACCCCCCTCACCAACAATCCCGCCGGCCCGGGACGCTGCCCACTGGAATGCGCTTACCCGCCACGCCAAACGGCTTGTCGCCCCTTGCCGCGCTCCTTAAAGTGCTGGCAACTCACCTGCCCGATCGGGCAAGCGGAACCATGGATACCGCGCCGACCGGGCCACCTGACCCGAGGAGGGAGATGCTCGACCAGCCGCAGTTCGGCCGTCGACTCAAAAGACTCCGGACCGCACGCGGCCTGAGCCAGGCCGACGTCGTCGGCGACGGCATGTCGACGGGACACCTGTCACGCCTGGAGTCCGGCGACCGGCGACCCACCGAGCGCACCGTGGCCTACCTCGCCCAGCGACTCGGCGTCGACGCTTCGGCCCTGACCGGCCCGCAGGACGACAGGTCCCTGAGCGGAGTGCTGGCCGCCGTGGCCTCGGCGCCGCCCGGGACGGACAGCACCGCGGCGCTCAGCCGCGCGGTCGAGGACGACCCCGGCGAGGACCCCGCCGCCCGCTGGCAGGCCCTGTGGCTGCTCAGCCAAGCCGCCGATCGCGACGGCGACCACCAATCGGAGCGCACACGCCTGCTGGAACTCCTGGCGCTGAGCCGCTCGTTGGGCGCCCCCGACCTCCACACCCGCTCGCTCGTCCGCTACGCGCGCTGCACACGGGCCATCGGCGACCTGGACACGGCGGAATCGGCGGCGACGGAGGCGCTCTCCCTCGCCCGCACCGCGCACCTGTGCGTGCCCGACACCCTGGCCGCCCTGCTGGAGCTGATCAACAGTGAGACGGAACTCGGCCGGTGGGAGGCGGCCTCGCAGCACGTCGAAGAGTTGGACCGCGATCTGCTGCCCGGGGCCTCTGCCGTACAGGCAGCCGAGGCCCTGTGGACGGCCGCCGTGGTCAGCAGCCGCAAGGGCGACGACGCGGCCGCCATGGCCCGGCTGAACAAGGCCCTGGGTCTACTCAAAGGCGGACGGGAGGACCTGACCGCGTGGGCCCGGCTGCGAACCGCCGCCGCCGCTGCGGCCCTGCAGATGTCACCGCCTCGGGTGGCCGCCGCGGAGGAGTGGCTGACGGAGGCCGCCTCCGTCCTCGATCTGACCGGCACGCCCGCGCAGCTCCAGGAACTGCACGCCCTCCAGGCTCATCTCGCCTTCGCACAGGGCCGGTTGGAGGACGCCGCCCTGCTCAGTCGGACCGTGCTGTCCGAGGAGGGCCTGCGTCTCCCCTACCGTGACCGGGTACGGCTGTCGGTCCTCGACGGCCGGCTGGCGATCCACGCGGGCCGGGTCGAGGAGGGCGTCGCCGCGCTCCAACAGCTCGCACGACAGGCCACGCAGTCCAGGTACGTCGGCCTCGCCGCCGACGTGTGGCAAGCGCTGGCCACCGCTCTGGCTGCCCGCATCCACCCCTCCGGGGCGGCCCCCGGCCAAACTCGCCCCGGCCGGTCGGGCGGACCGCGGTCCGTCCGCCGGCTGGGCACTCGCGCCGGCGGGGCGGACGGCCTCGCAGAGAGCAGAGGGAAGCCGTGACGACGGCGCGATGGCCCACCGGCACCAAGAACCTGGGCCTCGCGCCGAGCGGGCACTGACCGGCCGGAGAGCCGCCCACGCGCGGGCGCGGGTACGACGGGACCGCAGGCGTGCGGGTGAGCGCTCAGCCTCCAGCGGATCGCGCGGAGCGGATCCGGAAGCGCTTCGGTCGAGCCGGGCCGCCACGGTGCGGACGGCGACTCGTCCTGCCGTCCGCACAGGCCCTCCGGCACACTGGATCGCATGGAAGAGACGGACCGGCAGCTCGGTCAACGGCTGGAGAAGGCCATCATGAGCCTGCTGGAGCGCCGTGCCGACACCGCGTCGATCTGTCCGTCCGACGCGGCGCGCGCGGTCTACGAGGGTGACGACGACGGCTGGCGGGCCCTGATGGAACCGGCCCGCCGCGCGGCATGGCGTCTGGTGAACGACGGCGAGGTCGAGGTGACGCAGGGCGGCCGGCCCGTCGTGGAGACGGAGACGCGCGGGCCCGTACGTATTCGGCGCGCGCGTCGGTAGCGGCAGCGGGGCACCTCCAGGGGCGGACACGGCCGAGGCAGGATTCCTGGACCGCCCCCGGATGTGGCCGTGGACGGTCGAGGAACGCGTCACCTGCCCCGAAGACCGACCGCCAGCGTCAGTTCAAGGACCCGGTGCGGTGACGCGAGATCCGGGAACAGCTCCCGCACCTGCGACATCCGGTACCGGACGGTCTGGGGATGGACGAACAACGCCGCCGCCACCTCGTCCCGCCTGCCCTGGTGCAGCAGCCACGCCCGCAGCGTCTCCTCCAGCCGCCGCGCGGTCCCGTCGGGCAAGGTCCGCAACGGTGCGAGGGCTCGGGCACGCAGGTCCACGAAAGCGTCCATGTCGGCGCTCAGCACCAGCTCGGACAGGTGCTCCTCGGTGTCACGAATGCCGGAGGAGAGGGAGCGCGCGCGTACGGCTCGTGCGTACGAGGCCGACACACGCGTCCACGGCCGGGCCGGGCCCACCACGGCGGTGCGGTCGGTCAGCTGTCGCATGAGACGTGATCGGTCGGCATCGGGGACGAGCAGCACACCGGTGGCGTCCGGCAGATCGTCGAGGACGAGGGTGCTCGGGTCGAGCACGCGGTAGGCAGGCCGGGCCTGGGCGGCGGGCAGCAGGACCGCGGTCAGCGAAACCGGAGGCTGCCACCCGGCCCGCTGAGCAGAGACAAGCAGCACGTCCGGGCTCGCGCCGGCGAGGAGGTCGCGGGCCAGTTGTTCCAGGTGGCGCTCCTGGGCCCGGCCCTGGGCGGCCAGTTCGTCGGCATGGCCCGCGGCGCTGGCGGCGGAGAGCTCGTCGATGTAGGCGAAGGTCAGCTCGGCGAACTTGGCGACCTCGGCGGCGGGCAGACCTGCGGGTACGGCACCTGCTGCCAGGCATCGCCAGGCCACGCGGGCACCGACGCGGTAGGCGCTGAGCAGAGCGTCCATCGAACGGCCGTCGCGCACCTCGCCCCGGCCCAGCTCGTAGGCGGCGCCACCGGCGTCGCCGCCGGTGGCGTTCCCGCTCGCGAGGTCCAGGTAGTGCCCCAGCGCGGTGCGGACGGCTCGGCGGATGGTGCCGCCCATGCTGCCCGAAAGGGCATTGGCGTAGGGAGGGACCTCGTCGATGATCGCCTGGACGACCTCGTCGGCGGTGGTCCTCAGCGCGGCCCGCAGTGCGGTGACCGTTCTCTCGTCCAGGGCCAGTTCGCTGGCCCTCTGGACTGCATGGCTCATTTCTTGTTCCCTGCGAACAATTCGGGCGACCAGATTCACGTCCTGCGGTCAGGACTTTACGCCTTTGGGCACACCAAGCTGGGGTCATGACGAGTACAGCCCTCCGCAGCAGGGCGTGGAAACTACTGGAGATGGTCACGACGCCGCTGCTGCCGTCGGACTACCTCGACCTGGTCAGCCCGCTGCGAGCGGGCGCCGACCTGCGTGGGCGCATCGAGGCCGTGCATCCCGAGACGGATGACGCCGCGACCATCGTGATCAGGCCGGGACGGGGCTGGCGTGGACACACCGCCGGCCAGTACGTGCGGATCGGCGTCGACGTCGACGGTGTGCGCCTGTGGCGTGCCTACTCGGTCACCTCCCCGACGGACCGGCGCGACGGCCGCGTCACGATCACCGTGAAGGCGATCCCGGACGGCAAGCTCAGCAACCACCTCGTCCGCAGGGCGAAGCCGGGCACGCTGATCCAGCTCGACCAGGCGACCGGTGACTTCGTGCTGCCGAAGACCAAGCCCGCCAAGGTGCTGTACCTGACGGCCGGAAGCGGCATCACGCCGGTCATGGGCATGCTGCGCGACACCGAGTTCGCCGACGTCGTCATGGTCCACTGCGCGCCACGGCCGCAGGACGTGATCTTCCGCAACGAACTGCACGGCCTGGTCGCGGACAAGAAGCTGCGGCTCACCGAGGTGCACACCGACACCGACGGCATACTGGACATCGCCCGTCTCGACGAAGTCGTGCCCGACTGGGCCGAGCGCGAGACCTGGGCCTGCGGGCCCGCGGGCCTGCTCGACGCCGCCGAAAAGCACTGGAGCGAGCACGGCGTACCGGAGCGCCTGCACACCGAACGCTTCCGCCCCGGCATCGTCGTCGCCGGTGACGGCGGCGAGGTCACCTTCAGCACGACCGGCAAGACCGTTGCCGCGGACGGCGCCACGCCGTTGCTGGACATCGGCGAGGAGGCCGGGGTGCTCATGCCCTCCGGTTGCCGTATGGGCATCTGCTTCGGCTGCGTCACACCGCTCAAGGCGGGTGCCGTCCGCGACCTGCGCACCGGCGAGATCACCGAGGCCGAGCCGGGCGTCCTCATCCAGACCTGCGTGTCCGCCGCGGCGGGCCCCTGCGACATCGAACGGTAGGAGCACCTTGACCGCCATCGACCCCACCGCCCACCTGACCGCGGAGCAGATCGAGGAGCTCGGCCGCGAGCTGGACGCGATCCGCGACGAGGTGATCGCCGGCCGCGGCGAGAAGGACGCCGCCTACATCCGGAAGGTCATCTCCGCCCAGCGCAAGCTGGAGCTGGTCAGCAGGGGCGTGCTGCTGTTCTCGATGTTCCCGCCCGCGTGGCTGATCGGCACCGCCGGTCTGTCCGTGGCGAAGATCATGGACAACATGGAGATCGGGCACAACATCCTGCACGGCCAGTGGGACTGGATGCGGGACCCGAAGATCCACTCCACCACCTGGGAATGGGATCACGTCTCGCCGGCGGACCAGTGGAAGCACTCGCACAACGAGCTGCACCACACGTACACCAACGTGATCGGCAAGGACAACGACCTCGGCTACGGCATCATGCGCGTCGACGAGGACCAGAAGTGGCATCCCTTCCACCTCGGCCAGCCGCTGTGGAACTTCCTCAACGCCTGCTTCTTCGAGTACGGCATCGCAGCGTACGACCTGGAGCTCGGCAAGAACCTGAGCAGGCGCCGCCGCAAGAACCCGGAGTTCCGCGCGCGGGCCAAGGCCGTGGGCCGCAAGATCCGCAAGCAGGTGCTCAAGGACTACGTGATCCACCCGCTGCTGTCAGGTCCGTCGTTCCTCCCCACACTCGCCGCCACGTTCACCGCCAACCTGGTCCGCAACCTCTGGTCCCACTCGGTGATCATGTGCGGGCACTTCCCCGAGGGCGTGCAGGTCTTCGAGCGCCGGTCGATCAAGGGCGAGACGCGCGGCCAGTGGTACCTGCGTCAGATGATGGGCTCGGCGAACATCAGCGGCAGCAAGGCCATGCACTTCATGACCGGCAACCTGTCCCACCAGATCGAGCACCACCTGTTCCCGGATCTGCCGAGCAACCGCTACGCCGAGGTCGCGGTGAAGGTGCGCGCGCTGTTCGAGAAGTACGAGCTGGAGTACGTCACCGGGCCGCTGCCCCAGCAGGTGTTCTCCGCCTGGCGCAAGGTCTTCCGGCTCTCGCTGCCGAACAAGAAGAAGCCCACGGTCCAGACGCCGGCCCGCGAGCAGGAGCTCGTCGCGGCCTGATACCCGGTGTGGCGGGGAACGACGAGACTCGCGGCGCCCTTCGCGGCCCGTACTGTCGGCCTTGCCGGGCCCGGCGCACCGGAGGCCCCAGCTCTTCCGCCCGCGGCCACCTTGATTCCTCACGCCTCGTCGAAGGCCTCGAGCAAGCGCTCGTACGCCGGCTTCGGCCGCAGGGCCGCATCCCACGGCAGGGAATCGGCCGTGCGCGGAGGATAGATCTTGGTGTCGGCGGTGGAACCGTACCGGTCGGTGAATCCCCATGTGGAAGCCGCCGCCCGTCGGCTTTCACGCGGAAGGTGCCACCGATGCTCGACACGGCGAGCGTCACCGTCCCGGAGCAGCCGCAGTCGAAATCCTTGGAGGTGGCTGGCTCATCGCCCTCGCCGTCCCATATCTGTACCTTCACCTGTCCGTCAGCGGTCACGCCGACGCGGAGTGAGGGCCGCTCCTGCCGCCACTCGTCGTAGACGACCGGTACACGTCCGTACAGCCGCAGCCATGAGTCGCCGTCACCGTCACCCACACCGGACATGCGCGCGGTGACGGTGAAGTCGCCATCGGACCTGAGATGCGGGCCGGCCAGGTTCAGCGGGGGGTTGGGCTGGCCGCCGGAGGAGTCCTGCTCCACGATGTGCCGATCCAATGCGCTGACCCGCAGGATGTCGTTCCGCGCGGTGGTGCCCGGCATCTGCGTCCAGTCGTGGTTTCGCAGCAGGTCTTCGTCGTTTCCGCCGCCCGCGCCTTCGCCCTGCCCCGTGCACCCGGCCGCCACCGCCATGACGAGCACCACGGCGGTCAGTCGATGCCACGTCCCCCCCCACCAAGGCCCACGGTCCCTCCCACTCTCTGGTTCGAGACGAGATCAACGTCTCGACACCGGGCCACAGTTCATCACACGTGAGGTACGGCGGCCTTGTGTGGCACGTCCCAGCTCGTGTGGCGGAGCGGGCCCGAGGGTCCAGCGGTGGCGGCCCAGCTGCTGTGAGGTCTCGACGCCCTTGCGGGCGATGCGGTGCCGGATGCCTCGCTGCGACAGCCATTGCCGCAGGTGGCGGTAGTCGTAGCCCTTGTCGGCGTGGAGCTTGCCGGGCCTGCGCCGGCGAGGGCCCCGGCGGGACCGGATCGGCGGTATGCCCTTAACGAGCGGGACCAGGGCCTGGCTGTCGTGGACGTTGGCACCCGAGATTCCGACGGACAGGGGCAGACCGGTCCGCGCGGTGATCAGGTGGATCTTCGAGCCGTACTTGCCCCGGTCGACAGGATTCGGACCTTTCAGGTCCCCCTTTTCAGGGCCCGCATGCTCACCGAGTCGATCGCACACCTCTCCCGTCCAACTCACCGCGGGAGCCGAGTTCATCGAGGACCAGGCGGTGCAGCCTGGCCCACACCCGGGCCCGCGTCCACTCGGTGAGCCTGCGGTGAGCCGTCGCCCCGGACGGCCCGAACAACACTGCGGGAAGCTGGAGGGGATGGGTGTGGGGCGCGTAGGAGACCTCGCGCAGGCCAGCCGCGATGCTGCGGTCCTGGCAAGACGGAGGGTGTCGGTGCGCGAGCCCCGCGCGGTCTGCGGTGTCCCGGTGCGACCCGCGGGCCTTCGGGCCTTCGGGCCTTCGGGCCTTCGGGCAAGCCGAGTGCCTGGTACGGGGCCGTGAGATGGTCGGGACGGCGAGGGCGTGCCGGACGGTGCGGCAGAGTTGTTCGCGCCGTTACTCCGACCGCTCCGGCCAGCGCCTACCCCACTCCTTGACCACCCGGTCGCCGACGGCGAGCGACCGATACGTCCGGCCGTTCACCTCGATGCTGAACTCCCGCCCCTCGTCGGTGCGGATGTGCATCATGTAGTGGCCCATCGGGCCGTAGGTACCGGTCGAACTGCTCACCCCCCGGCCGGTGACCTCCCCGGTGTAGGCGTCCTTGCTCTCGCCCAACCCGTGCGCGGCGATCATCGCCAGGACCATGGCGAGCGGGCCGAAGGAGAGGAGCAGGACCATGGTGTTCGACATGTGCGCCCCCCTGCATCGACGACGGCACAGGCCATCTACGGCAGCGTAGCGGTCTTGTGGGCATCGGCCCAGAAGGCATATCGAGATGGGCTGTGCGGCCCCGGTCCGGGGGCAGGGCTGACTCATCGTCCCGGTGGTGGGCGTCGTGCAGGTCAACGGAGGGTGACGGGACCGGCCAGGCCGTCACGAACGCAAGGAGGCTCCGGTTGACGGGGCGACCGACTGAAGTCGGTCTGCATCACCGGCCCGATCGCGCCGGGAGGGAAACGCACCCCTCATACGGACGCATGAGCAGGTGCGATCGCAAATCAGATACCTGAGAGAGTCACAGGCACACGGACCGCCCGAGTCACCGATCGCATCGTGCGCGCCAGCGCATTCGATCTCACGGCGAAGCCGCACCGGAGTGCTCCGATGCGGCTTCGCCGTCTCATGGACCCGCGCAGAGATCCCGTCAGAACGGGACCGGGACCTGGGTGGGGTCTCGCCGTATCACCCGCGTATCACACAGCCATCACCGACTGGGCAGACTCTCCCGGGCCAAGAGGCTCTGACCTGCAATTCCATGCCCGCCCACTGGAATGGCATGGACGCCCTTGGACGGTCTCCACAGCCTGTGCCATGTCGTACCGCAGGACTCGCACACCAACACCACAGATCACGCATCAAGATCCGGACCAGGTGCGGACCGAATCAGCTCATAAGCAGATGTTTCCATCCTTTGCCGCAGGTCAGAGGCGATGGTGAGCGCGTACCATCAGCAGACGAAGAACCTCCTGGTGTCCTACTCGCCGAAGAAGCTGGGCTTCTTCTAGACCCTGAGGCCGCTTGCCCGGAGGCGGCGTCGCGTTCCGGGCAACCCAGCAAAGGGGCCGGCCAGTCAGGCGGTCGGCCCACTCATCTCGTCCCCCCGGATTCCGTCGACCCACTCCAGCACAATGAGGTACTGCTCCAGCCCATCCGCGTGCTCTCCTCGTCGCCACGCCACCTGAGCAGCTTCACCGCCGTGTACACACCCAGCCGGGCTCAAGCACGCACACGCCGTGAATCACGCGCGGCGGTTTCGGCGCTGATCGCTCTCCCACCCATCCCTGCTCCGGAGCTTTCCAGGCCACCCCGGCATGTGACCGTGTGCTGTCGAAGCGCCCTCATGCATGCGAAGTTCGAGTGTCAAAAGCATCCTTACCAGGCGTCATCATGGGCTACGGTTTTGATGTGGACTCGGGGAAGATCCAGCAGTACTACAGGGTGGGCATGGATGTGGTCGTCCACCTAGGAGGTGGCCGTTCCGCGCGAGGGTTACTCGTCGAGGTCGGCGACGGCAGTGTGGTGCTGGCGACGGAGCGTGGGCCGTCACTGGTGAACGCCGAGGCCATCGAACTCATCGAGGTGGTAGGCACCGCTCCCCCCTCCGTCGGCCCACCGGGTGTCGCGCCCGGGGGCGCCGAGACAGGCGCACCGGGGACAACGGGAGCGCCGGTCCCACCCGGCACCAGGTCCGACGACCGCCTTGGCTCCGTGCCGGACCTGCCCGATGCCGCGCCTGCGGCTCAGCCCAGCGTTGCCCCTACTACCCCTCTCTGGCCGGAGCTGGACTCCGAGTTCGCCCCCGGCGAGACCGAGCTGCAGCTCAGCAACCCTTCCTTCAAATGGGATTCGGTGGTCGACCTCGGCTACACCCTCCGGAAGGAGGTCGAGCAGCATCTGGCTCGCGCAAAGAACCGGCTGGAATCGGCTCGCGTCGCACGCGACGTGGCCAAAGCCGGAGGTGCCATACGCGATCTCGCTGCCGCATCGCAGGCCAGCGGCTACCCGCCGGGCCTCCACCTGGCCGCGCTGATGCTGCTGGAGTGGCGGGAGGGCGATGCGACCCGGCGGCAGGCCGAGGCATGGATGGAGCAGGCCGCCCACCTCGGCGGCCGATACGTGTGGGACCTCGCGGCGCTGCGGGCTCAGGGCGGACGTACCGGGGACGCGATGGCCGCGCTCAGCGAGGCCCTGCGTACGGCCCCAGTGAAGAACGCAGACGACCGGCTGATGCGCGCCTTCCTGGACCTTGCTCTGCAAACGGGAAACGTCATCGAGGCCGCGTACACCCTCGGGGGCGCGGTGGAGGCAGAACCCGGGCCGAGGCGCGTCGCGGCCCGGGCCGCGCTGTACCTCGTGGCACGGCTGCTCCCCGAGCGGGCCGGCCCTCTGGAGCCCTACCTGGAGCGGCAGGTCATCGCCCCGGGTGACCTGTGCCGCATCCTGGACGTGCTCAGCCCCGGTACGTCGGAACGGCTCAGCCTAGCGGTCGGGACCGGCACCCCCGCGGCAACGGTCCCGCAACCCGCACCGGTCCTCCCGCCCGCGTCCCGCAACGGCAGCCCTTCAGCCTCGGCACACGTTCCGCACCACTCGACCGGATCGGCCGCCGCCAACGGTCGCCCCACCCCCTCCCCGCCGCCGGTGCCGGCACCGGTCGCACCCCACACGCCCGGGAAGGATCTCCAGCGGCAGAAGGAGACGGCCAGGCGGCAATTCCAGCAGGGCAACTTCAACGCGGCGATCGCCATCGCCCGGGGTGCGCTCGCGGAATTCCCGTCCGATCCGGACCTACCTGAGATCGTCGCCCATGCCGAGGCGGAGCTGACCGCCCGGGTGACCGAGCGCGGTGGTGCTCTCGCATCCCCGAAGGCCGCCCCTCCGCTGAAGCCGCTCAAAGCGCAGCCACCACGCCCTCGCACCACGCTGTACGCCCGGGCCCAGTTCGCCGACACCCAGGCGAAGGACTGGAAGAAGGCTGAAGCCCTGTACCGTCAGGCGATCGCCGAGGACCCGGGGCACGAACGCGCGCGACGTGCCCTCGCCTGGGGCCTGCACCGCTACCAGCGCAGTGATGAGGCCCTGGACGTGTTACGCGAGCCCGGCGCGGTCGTCCAGGAAACCCTGCAGCACCAGAACATGATCATCACGATCCTCACCGACCGCAAGCGTCTCCCCGAGGCGGCCCGCCTCCTGGAGGAACTGTTGCGCGGCGAGCATCCCAACCAGACCCGCACCGGCCTGCTCAAGCGGCTGGTCGCCGTCTACCAGCGGCAGCGCGACAAGCAGCGTGCCACGGACGCCGCCGAACGGCTCCTCGCGCACGGGCCCCGCAACCCCGAGTTTCGCTCCATCCACGACGCGGTGACCAAGGCGGTGCGCACCGGGGTGTGGGACAAGCTCGACGAACTCCTCGCCAGAAGCGAGTGGCAGCCCGAACTGTCCGAGTCTCTGAGTCCCGTCGTCCGGATGCACCTCAACCGCTGCGAGTACGCCGGTGTCGCCGCTGTCCGCATCCAGGAGGGCTCGCTCGGCGAGCAGGATGTGCTGGAGCTGATCAAGCTCATTGAACGACTGGGCACTTCACGGCCCGCCGACCGTGCCGAGTTCAACCTGTCCGCGGCCCGCATCCTGCGCGACATCAGCCAGACAACCGACCCACGCTTCCTGCGCTCCCTGCGTGCCTTCGGCGCCGCGATGGGCGACCTGTGCGCGGCCGAGCGCCGGCCCTCCGACGTCACCCGCGCCTACTACACGGAGGCAGTGGCGCTCGGTGGCGGCTGGGACAACATGGCCGAGCTGAAGGTCAAGCAGTTCGTCACCTCCTACCTGGACCCCGGCTGGGAGGAGCCCAAGAGTCGGTCCACCTTCGCGGAGTGCGTGCACTGGGTCCTGGAGGACAAGAGCCGCCACAAGCCCCTCGCGATGGGCCTCGTCGGACTTCTCTCGGTGTCCCCGGTGCGGGTCCGCCGCGAGATCATGTCAATGACGTATCGGGACAACCAGATCCGCGACGTGCTGTTCCGGGAGTTGCGCGACTTTCTCAACGACAGTTCGGTGTCGACCAGTCAGGACGCTTACCGACAGTTGTGGGACGAGGCACTTCGCAACCACGTCCGCCTCGTGGACCAGCAGCGCACGATGCTTCAGGCGCTGCTGCAACGCACCGACCCGCTCGACACGCTCACCGAGGACCGCAACGCGCTGGAGAGCACCGCCGACACCGCGTACACCGCGCCGCTGGACCGGGACCGGCTGATCAAGGCGGCCGGCGTGCTGGCGGAGCTGCGCGCTTATCTGGAACAGCCCTCGTACCTGGAGCGGGAACGGCTGTCCTCACGCATCGGTACGTCGATCCGCGAACTCGTCGCGACCATCGAGCGGTTGCCGACCCGGCTCAGCGTCGAGTACCTCGTACCCTTGCTGACCGACCTCGACCAGGCGCTGACCGCGCACTTCGCGCAGGTGCAGCGCGCCGCCGAGCCCACCGATCTCGCGGTCAAGGAAGTTCTGTCGGCGTACACCCCCGACGCGGCGAACGTCATCCAAGTGCAACTGTCCGTCACCAATCCCCCGCAACGCTCCCCGGCGGGCGGAGTGCAGTTACGGGTGCTGCCGAACGACGATGACTACGAGCGTGTGGACAGCCCCGTCTCCGTGGCGCACACATTGCGTGACGAGCAGACCGAGACCTGCACGGTGTCACTCACGGTGACCCCAAAGGCGATCCGCGAACAGTTCGCGACGCTGCGGTTCCGTCTGGAGTACTCCTCTCGGTCCGAGCGCATGCTGGCGAGCGATCCGAGCACCCTGTCACTGCAGCTCAGCGACGTCCAGCAGTGGGAGGCGATCCTCAATCCGTATGCCGAGGGCGCCCCCGTCAGGGACCGTCGGATGTTCTTCGGGCGGGACGCGCTGCTCGGGATCCTCGTGGACACCTTCCACCGCAACGACGCAACCTGCGTGGTGATCTACGGCCAGAAGCGTGTCGGCAAGTCATCCGTCCTCCACCACCTGCAGGAGGAGCTCAAGCCCCCCGTGCTCGCGGCGAAGTTGAGCCTTCTGGAGATTGCCACCAAGATCGATCACGGTGGGCTGCTGTACCTCATCGCGACCGCGTTCCATCGCAGGCTCGAGGAGCTGGAGGATGCTGGTCACCCACCTCTGGACCTGGACCGACCCAACCTCACCGCGTTCACGGACAGTGACACCCCGAATCTGCACTTCGACGCGTACATGTACGAGATGCGGCAGCGGATGCGGCGCAGCGAAGCCTACAGGGACTGGCGGCTCGTACTGCTGCTCGACGAGTTCACGGTGTTGTACTCCGCGATTGAGCGGGGCACGCTGCCGCGGGAGTTCATGAAGTCATGGAAGGCGATGCTGGAAGGAAAGATGTTCTCCAGCGTCGTCGTGGGCAATGATCTGATGCCCCGCTTCCTCAAGGCGTTTCCCAACGAGTTCCAGGTGGCACGCCAGGAGCCCGTCTCCTATCTCGACCAGGAGTCCGCAGAGGCGCTCATCACCGAGCCCATCGCTCTGCCCGGTGGCGAGAGTCGCTACCGGGGCGACTCCGTGCAGCGTGTCATCGAACTGACCGCGCGCAGCCCGTACTACATACAACTCTTCTGCAACCGTCTCGTGCAACACATGAACAGGCTGCGCCAGCCCCTGATCGGTCCCGCCCATGTCGACGCGGTCGCCGCTTCCCTGGTGAAGGGCGAGCGTGCGCTGCCGCAGGAGCAGTTCGACAACCTCCTCACCCCGGGCGACGCCGATGTCAGCGAGCTGCGGGACAACGTGGTGCTCTCCGTACTGAAGGGCGCCTTGGAGGGGTTCGGCAAGGATGTGTACCTGGACGACCGCAAGTCACGTGAACTCATCGACGGGCCAAGGGTGATAGAGGATCTGCTGCGACGCGACGTGATCGAGCTGGCGGCCGAGGGCCGGTACCGCATCAAGGTCGGACTGTTCGCCGAGTGGCTGTCCCACAGGAGGGCCTGAGCACATGATGGACCAGTCACACGTCCCCCTTCCCGACCAGGAGCACGCCAATCCGTTCGCCACGGTCGGACACCCAGTGCACGGAGACGCGCACGTGGGCCGCGCGGAGCAGCTGCGTATCGTACGGGAACGAGTCCTGGAGCAGCCTGTATCCGGCGCGACGGCGATCATCGGGCCACCGCGCATCGGCAAGTCCTCGCTCGCCTATCACCTGTTCATGCGTCCCGACGCCCGCGCCATGTACCCGCGGATGTTGCCGGTGTGGATGAACGTCCGTACCCAGGGCGGCATCGAGCAGGTGCTGCGCCGGCTCGTCGAGGACATCTGGGAGCTCATCGAAGAGGCGGCTCCCGACTCCGTCGACGATCGGCGTCTCGTCCGTGCCCGCGACCGCGCCCTCGCCGAGGCCGCCCCATGGATGGAAGTCCAGGTGGAAACACAGGAGTTCCTCCGTCTGGTACGACGCCGCGACTGGCGCGTGGTATTGGTGCTTGACGAATTCGACGCGGCACGTGAGGTGTTCCGCGACCGGCCGGGCACTTTCCAGGCCCTGCGTGAGATGGCGTACAACCTGGACTGGAACATCGGCCTCGTCACCACATCGCGCCGTGAACTGCGCGACATTGTGGACATGGCCGATCCCGACGAGTCGACCTTCGCCGGCATCTTCCGCTCGGTCTTCCTCACCTGCTTCGACGACGGCGACCTCACCCGGCTGGCGGCCCGCGCTGCCGATCCCCCCGGCCCCGTGGACCGACTGGCCGAACTGACTGGCGGGCACCCCTACCTGGCCAGCATCCTCCTGGACCGGGTGTGCTCCTCCGATCTGCCCAAGAGCCCTCTCGCGGAGGCCCTCGAGCGTCACGCGAGCCCACTCCCGGCCGAGTTCCACTACTACTACCGGGACCTCGAAGGCCTTCTGAGGGCAGACGGGCGACTGCGGGCCATCCTTGAAGTCGTGCTCGGCCCGCAGCTGGAGGTCACCCCCGAGGATGCCCAAGTCTTGCTCCAACAGGGCCTGTTGGTCGTACGCGGAGACACCTATCAGGCGTTCTCTCCGAGCTTCCAGCACTACCTGAACACGATCGGGCGCGGCCTCGGACATTGGGACAACTGGATGACCGTCGAGCGTCGTGTCCGCGATCTCATCGAGAAGGGATTAACCGAACGATACGGCGAGGACTGGGAAGGCGGTCTGCGCAAGGCACGCGGTCCCAAGGTCGCTCCACTGCTCGACAAGTGTTCCGAGCTTCGCGACCGCGAGTCGCACGCCTACGGCAACCGTGCCTCCGGCCGGCTTCTCGACTTCACCTACCCGCGCGATCTCTACGACCTGATGGCCTCCCACTGGGACGTCTTCGGCAAGCTCCTAGGCCGCGACAAGGCGTACTGGGAATCACGGTTCGCCTTGCTCGCGAAAGTGCGCAACCCCATGGTGCACAACCGTATGGGCGTGGTGACGCCGCTGGAGCAGTCCATGTTCCGCACCTACTGCGACGAGCTGATGGCGGTCCTGGACCGGATCGACGGCATACCGGCGGTGGGCTGAGCCGGCCGGCGCAGGAAGCAGACCGGCGTCGCAGTCGTCGTCCTGCCAGTCGTTCTGCGAGGAGTGAGGCTCCCACTGCAACCAAGGTCCGGAACGTTCCCGAACCACCCGGCCTCGGCTACGCCCACTTGCCCATGCGGGCCTGAGCGCCAGTACGTCTTCGGCGGCGCTCTTGTCGAGCGCTCGTTGGACGACGCAGTCGATGAAGCACCCTGCCCCGGTCTCCGGGTACCGTCAGGGTATGAGTCATCCGCATCCCGAGTTGAAAGCCGCACCGCCCCTTCCCGAAGGAGGTCTGCGGGTCGTCGCCCTGGGCGGCCTCGGTGAGATCGGCCGCAACATGACCGTCTTCGAGCACGCGGGCAAGCTGCTCATCGTCGACTGCGGCGTGCTGTTCCCCGAGGAGACCCAGCCCGGCGTGGACGTGATCCTGCCGGACTTCACGTCGATCCGCGACCGGCTGGACGACATCGTGGGCATCGTCCTCACCCACGGCCACGAGGACCACATCGGCGGCGTACCGTACCTTCTGCGTGAACGGCGAGACATCCCCGTCGTCGGCTCCAAGCTGACGCTGGCCTTCCTGGAGGCCAAGCTCAAGGAGCACGGCATCCGCCCGCGCACGGTGCGGGTACGGGAGGGCGACCGGCGCGGCTTCGGGCCCTTCGACTGCGAATTCGTGGCGGTCAACCACTCCATCCCCGACAGCCTCGCGGTCGCCATCCGTACCCGGGCCGGGATGGTGCTGCACACCGGCGACTTCAAGATGGACCAGTTCCCTCTCGACGACCGCATCACCGATCTGCGCGCCTTCGCCCGCCTCGGCGAGGAGGGCGTGGACCTGTTCCTCACCGACTCCACCAACGCCGAGGTGCCCGGCTTCACGACTTCCGAGCGTGAGCTGAATCCGGCGATCGAGCAGGTGATGCGCACCGCGCCGCGCCGGGTCATCGTCTCCAGCTTCGCCAGCCACGTGCATCGCATCCAGCAGGTCCTGGACGCCGCCCACCAGCACGGCCGCAAGGTCGCCTTCGTCGGCAGGTCGATGGTCCGCAACATGGGCATCGCCCGTGACCTGGGCTATCTGAAGGTCCCCTCCGGTCTGGTCGTGAGCACGAAGGAACTGGAGAAGCTCCCGGACCACAAGATCACCCTGGTGTGCACGGGCTCCCAGGGCGAGCCGATGGCCGCGCTGTCACGGATCGCCAACCGCGACCACATGATCCGCGTCGGCAAGGGCGACACCGTCCTGCTCGCCAGTTCCCTCATCCCCGGCAACGAGAACGCCATCTACCGGGTGATCAACGGACTCACCCGGTGGGGCGCCCACGTGGTCCACAAGGGCAATGCCAAGGTGCACGTCTCCGGGCACGCCAGCGCCGGCGAACTGGTCTACTGCTACAACATCGTCAAGCCCCGCAACGTCATGCCCGTGCACGGCGAGTGGCGCCACCTGCGGGCCAACGGCGACCTCGCCATCCGTACGGGGGTCGACCCCGAGCGGGTCGTCATCGCCGAGGACGGCGTCGTCGTCGACCTGGTCGACGGGCGTGCGTCCATCACCGGCAAGGTCCCCGCCGGCAACGTCTACGTGGACGGCATGGAAGTAGGCGGCGCGACCGAGGCGTCCCTGAAGGACCGCCTCACCCTCGCTGCCGAAGGCGTGGTCACGGTGGTGGCGATCGTCGACGCGGACACCGGCGCCCTCGCCGAGGCCCCCGACTTCCTGGCCCGGGGCTTCGTGCACGACGACGCCACCTTCGAGCCGGTCATCCCCGTCATCGAGAAGACCCTGGCCACCGCGGCCGAGGAAGGTGTCGGGGACGCGCGCCAACTCGAACAACTCGTCGCCCGCGCCGTGGCGAACTGGGCGTTCCGCACCCACCGCCGCCGGCCCCTCATCATCCCCGTCATCATCGACGCCTGAGGCGCATCGGGGCCCTGGCGCCTTACCGGCACCAGGGCCCCGAAGGGATTACCTCGGCAGGCACCGGCCACCACACCACCCCCCGCGCGGAGCCGGTGCCCCGCGAACCGGCACCCGTGTCATTCCGAGGGAATGCGGAACTCGAATTCGGGGCGGTCCCACGGCACGGCGGGCGGGTTCGCGAGCGCGGTCCCGCTCCGCACCGCACCGACGCGGTGGTAGAAGCCCTCGGCGGGAAGATGTGACACGACCTTGACACGGTCGAGCCCGGCGGCACGGGCCTCGGACCGCATGTGCGCGACGAGCAGTCGTCCGATGCCCCGTCCCTGCGCTTCGTCGGCGACGAACAGCAGGTCGAGCTCCGGTGGAGCGAGGACGAGCGAGTAGAACCCGAGGACCCTGTCTCCGGGCTCGTCGGAGCCGACGGCTACGAAGGCGCGGTGGGCTTCGATGTAGTCGGGACCGACCCGGTAGCCCGCGACCGCGGCCGCGTACTTGCCCTCGTAGGCGCCTGAGCCGCGCACGAGCCGCGTGAGCCGTTTGGCATCCCGCGCGACGGCCCTCCGTATGGTGACCGGCCGGCTGATCGGGGAAGTGCGTGAACCCATCGGGGGAGTATGGCGCACGGGGAGGTGCCTTCGTGCGGCGGGTCGGCGGGTCGGCGGCCCGGGCGGGCGTCCCGCACCGCTCCCGGGAACCACCTGACCGGGCCACGGCCGGCCAGTCACTGCCGCGTCGCCCGCCGGGCTCAGACGGTGGCGAGCGCCTCGGCGTACTGCTCGTCGGTCACCGGCTCCAGCCAGGTGGTGCCGTCGCCGTCGGCATCGCCGACGACCATGGCGATGTGCGCCATCAGGGTGGTGTCGGTGCCGCCGTGCCAGTGCTCCTCACCGGGCGGGCACTTGACGGTCTGGCCGGCGCTGACGCGGACGACGTCGCCGTCACGGGTGCCGACGAGGCCGACACCGTCGGTGATGTGGAGGATCTGGCCGTTGGCGTGGGAGTGCCAGTGGGTGCGGGCCCCGGGGGTGAAGCGGACCAGGGCGGTCGCCAGCCTGGCCGGCTCGGCGGGGGTCTCGATCATGTTGAGGTAGACGTCGCCGGTGAAGCGCTCGGCGGGGGCCTTGACGGTCGGGGTCTGCGGGACGAGTTCCACGGGAGTCGCTCCTTGTCGTGGGGCTGGGGGGAAGTGGTGTGCGGGGTCGGGTGTCACTGGGCGACGTAGCCGCCGTCGACGGGCAGCGCGACGCCGACGACGAAGCCGGCGCCGGGGCTGCACAGCCACAGGACGGCCTGCGCGATCTCTTCGGCGGTGCCGAGACGGCCGACGGGCTGGTTCGCCTCGGCCTCGGCCCGGTCGAGCTCTCCCTTGGCGATCATGTCGCTCACCATGGGGGTGTCGATGGTGCCGGGGCAGATCGCGTTGATCCGGATGCCCCGCGGGGCGTACTCCAGGGCGGCGCTGCCGGTCAGACCGATGACGCCGTGCTTGCCGGCGTGGTACGAGGCGCGGCCGGGGATGCCGACCAGGCCTCCCAGGGAGGAGCAGTTGACGATCGCTCCGCTGCCCTGGGTCCGCATGTGACGCAGCTCGTGCTTCATGCTCGCCCAGATGCCGCGCAGGTTGACGGCGTGGACGCGGTCGAAGGTCTCGGCCGCCTCCTCGGCGGCGTCGGCGGGCGGGATCTGGATGCCGGCGTTGTTGTAGGCCATGTCCAGGCGTCCGAAGGTCTCCACCGTGCGGTCGACGGCGGCGGCGACCTGTGACTCGTCGCTGACGTCGCAGGTGAGGGCGAGCACCCTGTGGCCTTCGTCGGTGAGCTGCCGTGCCACCGTGTCGAGGGCGGCCTCGTCGATGTCGGCGAGGCCTACGGCGGCGCCCGCTTCGGCGAAGGCGCGCGCCGTGGCCAGTCCCATGCCGGACGAGGCTCCGGTGACGAAGGCGACCTGGCCGGTGAAGTCGTACGCGGGGTTCAACGGGCTTCGTTCCTTCCGTGCGGTGCGTGGGGCGGCGGTATGCCGGGGGCGCCGGTCAGGGCCTGAGGAGTGCCTTGACGGCCCGGCGCTCGTCCATGGCCCGGTAGCCCTCGGCGACCTGGTCGAGGGGCAGGGTGAGGTCGAAGACCTTGCCGGGGTCGATCCGGCCGGTCACGACGCGTTCGACGAGGTCGGGCAGGTAGCGGCGCACGGGGGCGGGGCCGCCGCGCAGGCCGACGTGGGAGAAGAACAGTTCCTGCCCGTCGACGGCGACGTCGTGCGGGACGCCGACGAAGCCGACGCTGCCGCCTGGGCGGGCGGAGTGCAGCGCCTGCCGCATGGCTTGCGCGGTGCCCACGCACTCCAGCACGCTGTCGGCGCCGATGCCGTCGGTGAGGTCCTTGATCCGGGCGATGCCCTCGTCGCCGCGCTCGGTGACGATGTGGGTGGCGCCGAACTCGCGGGCCAGCTTCTGCCGGGACTCATGGCGGCTCATGGCGATGATCCGCTCCGCGCCCCGCTCCTTGGCGGCGATCACCGCGCACAGGCCGACCGCCCCGTCGCCCACGACCACGGCGGTGGATCCGGGCTTCACCTCGGCGGCTTCGGCGGCCCACCAGCCGGTGCCCATGACGTCGGAGACGGCCAGCAGACCGGGCCACAGCTCCTCGCCCGGCACCTCGTCCGTGGCGACCAGGGTGCCCTGGGCGTTGGGGATGCGGACGTAGTCGGCCTGGCAGGTGCTCATGAACTCGCGGTGCAGGCAGTTCGACGGGAAGCCGTTGCGGCAGTTGGCGCAGGTGTTGTCCGAGGTCGCGAACGAGCCGACGACGAACTGGCCCGGCTTCACCGCCGTGACCTCGGAGCCGACCTCCTCGACGAAGCCGACGTACTCGTGCCCCATCGGATGGGCGTCGCCGATCGGCTCCAGGCCGCGCCAGGGCCACAGGTCGGAGCCGCACACGCAGGTGACGGCCGTGCGGATGATCGCGTCGGTGGGGTGGAGGATCTTCGGGTCGTCCAGCGTCTCGAAGCGGATGTCACCGGGGGCGTGGATCACTGCGCCGCGCATGCGGGGTTCCTTTGCTCACATGCAGTCGGACCGCTGAAACGGTCCGCGTACGACCGTCCCCGGGCGCGGGACGACCGCGCGCCGAGGTCGGGCGGCCCCGTCCCGGCCGGCGGACGGCCGGGGACAGCGCCTCGTCCTCCAGGTAACCGCCCGTGGCGGCGGCCGGCCAGTCACCGTCGATGGGTGTACCGGCAGTACACCCCTCATGCGGCCCGCCGCACGTACGGTCGAAGGGTGGACAACCAACAGGAGGTCCGCGAGTTCCTCACCTCGCGGCGAGCCAAGATCACCCCCGAGCAGGCCGGGCTGCCCTCCGGGACCCGGCGTCGCGTCCCCGGGCTGCGCCGCAGCGAGGTCGCGGCCCTGGCCGACATGAGCGTGGAGTACTACGCCAAGCTCGAACGCGGCAACCTCGCCGGTGCCTCCCCCGCCGTCCTCGAGTCCGTCGCCCGTGCCCTGCGGCTCGACGACGCCGAACGTGCCCACCTCCTCCATCTGGCCCAGGCCGCCGACGGCTCCGACGCTCTCGTCCGGCCCCGGCGCCGGCGCCCCGCCCGGCAGTGGGCCCCGCACCGCAGCCTGCAGTGGACGCTCGACGCGATCACCGCGGGCCCCGCCTTCGTCCGCAACGGCCGCATGGACATCCTGGGCGCCAACGCCCTCGCCCGCGCCTTCTACAGCGACGTCTACGCGAACCCGCACAACCAGGCGAACCTCGCGCGCTTCACCTTCCTGGACCCCGCGTCGCGCCGCTTCTACCCCGAGTGGGGCCCGGCCGCCGACGTCACCGTCGCGATCCTGCGCACCGAGGCCGGCCGCAACCCGCACGACAAGGAGCTGCACGACCTCGTCGGCGAGCTCTCCACCCGCAGCGACGACTTCCGCACCCGCTGGGGCGCCCACAACGTCCGCCACCACGGCACCGGCACCAAGCACTTCCACCACGAGGCGGTCGGACGTATCACCCTCGCCTACGAGGGTCTGGAGATGGCGGCCGAGCCCGGCCTCACCGTCACCATCTACACGGCCGAACCCGGCTCACCCTCCGAAGAGGCGCTGCGCCTGCTCGCCTCCTGGGCCGCGACACGGGAAGCCCTCGCCGGGCGTCCGGGCGAGCGCTGAGCTCCCTCCGGGAACGCCTCCGGTCGCACCCCGGTGCGCAGGCCGGTGATCGCCGGGGCGCACGGCTCGCCGGCCGCGGCGAGCGGCCGGCTCAGGCCGGGCAGGCCGGTTCCGTCCCGGGAGCCGACGGGTCGGTGGTGGGCGACGCGCCGGGGTCCGGGGACGGGCTCGCCGAATCGGAGGGGCAGTCCTCCGGGCTGGAGGGTTCGGCGGTCGGCGTGGGCGGGTCGGTGGGGGTGGGTGTGGGCGAGGGGTCCGGTGACGTGGAGCCGGACGGGGAGGGATCCGGTGACGGGGAGGGGCCGGGGCCCGTCGTGGACGGGGACGGCCGGGGCGACGGCGAGGCCGGCACCGGGTGCGAGGGGGACGGGGCGGGCGTGCCGGGGTCGGGACCGATGACGATGCCGCCGCCCCGACCGCCGCCGCCCCCGCGTCCGCCCTGGTCGGCCGGCTTCGTCGCGGGGGTGTCGCCGCCCGCTCCGGGCGACCGGGGGATGACGCCCTTGCCGTCGGGCACGGTGTGCACGCCGCTGCGGTAGAAGTCCAGCCAGTGCCGGACCAGCTCGAGGTAGGACCGCGAGTGGTTGTAGCTGAGGATCGCCCGGTCGAGGTCGGCGGCCCGGCGCAGGTCACGGTCCCCGGCGCACAGGTAGTGCCCGGCGGCGAGGGCCGCGTCGAAGACGTTGTTGGGGTCGCCGCGGCCGTCGCCGTTGCCGTCCGCGCCCCACCGCGCCCACGTCGACGGCAGGAACTGCATCGGCCCCACCGCCCGGTCGTACACGGTGTCGCCGTCGTGGACGCCGCCGTCGCTGTCCAGGATCAGGGCGAAGTTCCGGCCGTCCAGCGCCGGTCCCGTGATCCGGCCGAGCGTGGTGCCGTGCCGGTCTACCGCACCGCCGCGCGCCTGTCCGGACTCCACCTTGCCGATGGCGGCGAGCAGTTGCCAGGGCAGTGCGCACCCCGGGTCCGTGCGGCCGACGGACGTCTCCGCGGCGCGGTAGGCGCGCAGCACGGTGCCCGGGATGCCGGACTCGGCCCGGGCCCGGACGACCTGCCCGGCGCGGGGCGGGACGTCGGGGCTGACCAGCGGCGGGAGTTCGGTGTGGTACGAGCCGTCGTCGGGCGGGGCGAGTTCGGCGTACGGGGGGTCCGGCGCCGGGGCCGGGGCCGGGCGGTCGTCGGCGGCCGGCCGGGCGCTCTCCCTGTGCGGGAGTCCGGGCCCCTGGGAGGCGGTGAGCGCCGCCACCGCGGTCACGGCGATGGCGGTGGCGCGCAGACCCTGCCGGGTCCGGACGGACACACGACGGGCGCGGCGTTGGGGCATGGTCTGTCACTCCCTGGTGGTGAGACTCGTACGGGTTCAGCGGCCGAAGGTGTCGATGCCCGAGACGAGCCAACGGCCGTCGTGCCGCTCGACGTCGACGGCGAACATCGCCCCGGCGTAGGCGCCCTCGTCCTCGGCCTTCTTGTCGCCGGAGGTGCTGACGCTGCTCTGGTCGGCGTAGACCAGGACGCGGGCCAGGTCGCCGTCGACGCGCTCGACCGCGCTGTCGGTGACCATGGTGGTGATCACCGCCTTCTGCTGGTCGGCCTGCTTGCGGATGTCGCCGAACAGGTCCCGGTGCTGGGCGACCGCGCGTCCCGTCAGCCATTGCCCGGCGGCCTTGTCGAAGGCGTCGGGGTGGGCGTGGTCGTACGAGAAGAGCGCGGCGACGGCCCTGGTGGACTGGCCCTTGATCTCGCTGGTGCGGGCGGTGTCGGCGAGGGCGGTGTTGCGTGCCGCCGGGGTGTCTCGGAGGGCCTCCGCGCGGGCGTGCGCCCAGCCGGCGAAGCCGCCGAGGACCAGGGTCAGCAGGAAGAGGGCCACGAGGGTGCGGCGGGCGCCGGACGGGTGCGGGGTCGCGCCGTCCGGCCGGTCCGCGTCCTCGCCTCCCGGGGGCGGGCCGTTCCGGGCGACCGCCCGTTCGCCGGGGGGCGCGGTCCGGATGCGGGCCGGCCGTGGCCGGTCGCGCGGTTCCCCGCGTCCCTGGACGGCGTCCGTGCCGGCCGGGGGACGGAGGGCCTCGCGGGCCTGGCGGCGGCGTGCGTTGTTCAGGTGGTGGCGGGTCGTCGGCATGGTGTGTCGTCCTCTCCTGCGGCCGGTCAGCCGGCCGGTGTGCCGCCGACCGGGGCCTGGCCCAGGGCGCTGAGCTTCCAGTGGCCGTCGGTGCGGGTCAGTTCGCCGAGCATGCGGCTGTCCTTGTCGGTGCTTGCGTCACCGGGCGCCTTCACCGTCACCCGCAGGGCCACCAGCACCCGGGCGCGGCCGGCCCGGTCGTCGAGTTCGGTGAGCGCGCCGGAGAGCACCTTGGCCGTGGTCACGGTCCTGGCGGTCTTCACCTGGGTGGCGAACTCGTCCCGCCCTGAAACCAGTTGCTCGTGCAGCTCGCCGGTGGTGGAGGACTCCCAGAGGTCCAGGCCGCGGTCGATGCTGCGGTGGTCGAGCGTGTTGAGGTTCTGGACGGCCTGTTCGCCGGCGGCGAGGGCCGCGTCGCGCTGCTCGGCGTAACCCACGGAGTCGTCGTGGGCCGCGTCGTACCAGTCCCAGCCCGCCCAGGCGGCGAAGCCGCCCGCCGACAGGGCGAGGGCGAGGGCCGTGGCCGTCAGCGCGCGGAGCCGGGCCGGTCCGCTGGTCCCGCGTTTCATGGTGTCCGCCTCTCCCCCGCGCCCGCTCAGCGGGTCTTGATGTCGACGATGCGCCACTGGTCCTTCTCCCATCGCGCGGTCACCGTGAGCTGGGCCGCGGCGGAGGTGGTGCCGCCCTTGCCGCGGTGCGAGATCTGGTCGAGGAAGACCAGCAACCGCGCGTCGTCGCCGTCGAGTTCGATCACTCCGGTGCGCACGGCCTGGGTGCTCAGGGTGACGCGCTGTTCGGCGAGGTCCGCGCGGATCCGGCCCATGAGCTCCGTGTACTGGCGGTCCGCCCGCCCCGCGAGGACGGACCGCGCCGCCCGCTCGGTGGATTCCAGGCCGTCCGGCGTGTACGAGAAGATCCGCGCGAGGGCGTTGCCGACGTCACCGGCGACGCGGGTGGTGGCCTCGGCGTCGGTCAGCGCGTGGTTCCCGGCGGACGGGGTCGACCTCAGCTGGTGGGCGCCGTAGAAGAAGAGACTGCCGGCGAGAACGAGCAGCGCGGCCCCCGCCGCGGGGGCGAGGCGTCTGACGAGGGCACGCGGGCGCCGGCCTCCGCGGGCCTGCGACGGCTCCTCCCGCGTGGTCTCCGCGCCCGGCCCGGCGTCCGCGTCGGCGTCCGCGTCGGCGTCGGCGTCGGCGTCGGCGTCGGCGTCGGTGCCGGTGCCGGACTCCGCGTCCGCGCTCCCGGACTCCACATCCACGCTGTCGTGCTCCGCGTCCGTGCCGGGGGCGTCGTCGGCGTTCCCCTCGGCGGCGGTCGCGCTCTCCGTCCCGTCGCCCGGGCCCGTGGCGTCCCGGGACCGTCCGAGGTGCAGCAGCCGTGTCATCGGCTCTCGTCCTCCTCATCCGTCCGCGCGAGCGGTACCGCGCTCAGTGCCTTGACCTTCCACTCCCCCGCGTCCGTGCGGGCCAGGACCGCCTCGAGGCGCTTGCGGTCGGTGGTCGGCGACTTCGATCCGGCGGGCGTGACGTCGACGCGCACGGTGGCGACGAGCTTGGCGGTGCCCGCGCGCGTGTCGAGGGCGGTGAGCGCGGCCTCCGTGACCGTGCCCCGTGCCGAAGCGCCCTGTTCGGGAGCGGTGCCGCCCAGTTCGTCCCGCAGCGGCCCGGTCGAGGCGGCACGCCAGTCCTCGATGCCCGCCCGCGCCCGTTCCCGGGTCGAGGCGTCGAGTGTGTTGAGGACGGCGAGCCGCTCGCGCCCGTCGGCCAGCGCCTCGTCGCGTTCACGGCCGTAGGCGAGCGAGTCGTCGCCCCGTGCCTGGACGTACGTCCACGCCCCGGTGCCGCAGAACGCCAGCGTCAGCGCCAGTCCCGCCCCGGTGAGGACGCGCGCGCGGCTCATCGGCCCGCCTCCGGGTCCGCGCCGAGCAGCCCCGGCAGGCCGTTCACCGCGGAGCCGCCCGTGTCCGGCAGGGCCAGCGCGCCCGGCAGGGGGGCGGCGGACTTCGACGGGGCCGGCCCGGCGGCGCCCGTGCTGCCCGAGGGCAGGGAGCCGGGCCTGGCCGGGTCGGGCACCGCGCCGCCCCGGGGCGCGTGGGCGGAGCCTCGTACGTTGACGCCGCTCGCGGCCGGTGCCGTGCAGAAGGCGCCGGTGTTGAGGGCGGGGGCGGTACCGAGGTCCAGGCCGGTGCGGTACCGGGTGCCGCCGTAGCCGTCGGTGCAGGGCAGGGGCTGGAAGAAGGTGACGGCCAGGCCGAGTTTCATCGTTCCCCCGTCGACGGCGGTGGCACCGGCCGAGACGGCCGCCGGGTACCTCACGAGCAGTTCCTCGATGCCGCGCTGCCGGGTGACGGCGACCTCGGAGGTGGTGAGCAGGTTGGCGAGGACCACGCCCAGGCTGGGGTCGAGGTCCCGCAGCAGCCCGCTGACCTGGGTGGCGGCGTCCGGCGTGACGGCGAGGAGCCGACGCAGGTCGGCGTCGGAGCCCTTGAGGGAGCGGGCGAGTTCCGTGGCGCCGTCGGCGAAGCCGCGGATGGCCTCCCCCTCCTCGGCCTGGGTGCGCAGCACGGTCTCTCCGTCGGTGAGCAGGCGGGTGGTTGAGGGCAGGTTGCGGTCGGCGGCCTCGATGAAGGCGCTGCCGTTGTCCAGCAGCACCTCGAGGTCGTCGCCGTGCCCCTCGAAGGCCCTGCCGAACTCGTCGACGACCGTGCGCAGGTCCTCCAGCGGCACGGACCGGGTGAGGTTGTCGACGCTGGTGAGGACGTCGGTGACGGGCGCGGGCACTTCGGTGTCCGGCTCTTCGATCCGGGCGCCCTCGGCGAGGTAGGGACCGTCGTCGCTCTCGGGCCGCAGATCGATGTACTGCTCGCCGACCGCGGAGAGTCCGGCCACCACGGCTCGCGTGTCGGCGGGGATGCGGGGGGCGGACTTCTTGATGCGCAGCTCCGCCACGACTCCGTCCGCGGTGAGCCCGATCGGGCCGACCCGGCCCACCGACACGCCTCGGTAGGTGACGTCGGAGTGGGTGAACAGGCCACCGGTGCGCGGGAGTTCGACCTTCACGGTGTAGTAGTCGGCGATGCCGACGTACCGGCCGAGGTCGGCGTACCGGATGCCGAGGAAGGCGAGGACGAGTACGGCGATGACAAGGAAGGCGAGGTTCTTCAGGCGTACGGCGAGGGTGATCATCCCTGCGTGCCTCCGTCCCCGGGGTTGCCGGTGGGTGCCGATACCGAGGGCAGGGGCAACGGTGCCGACGGGGAGGTCGCGGCGCCGGTGCCGCCGGGCCGGGTGCCCGCCCGCTTCCCGGGTGCGGCGCCCCGCTCGCTCTGCGCCGTGGCGGTGGGCGAGGGGGTGGTGCTCCGGGGCACCAGGGGCGGGATGACCTGGGTGCCGGGGGTGGCGGTCATGTTCAGGTACACGTTGAGGTAGTCGCCCTTGACGCCGTTGAGCACCTCGTCGGTGAACGGGTAGGTGAGCAGGACCTGGAGGGAGTCGGGCAGGTCGGTCCCCGCGTCGGCGAGGGCCTTGAGGGTGGGGGCGATGGCCTTGAGGTCGGCGACCATGTCGTCCTTGCTCGCTTCGACGGTGGAGACGGCGACCCCGGACAGCGTGTCCAGGGAGCGCAGCATGGTCAGCAGTGAGCCGCGCTGTTCGTGCAGGGTCTTCAGGCCGGGCGAGAGGTCGGTCAGGACGGTGCGGACGTCGTCCTTGCGGCCGGCGAGGGTCGCGGCGAGCCGGTTGACGCCGTCGAGGGCGTCGGTGATGTCGCCGCGGTGGTCGTCGAGGTTCGCCACGAGTTCCTCGACCCGTGTCAGCATGGAGCGGACCTCGGGTTCGCGTCCGCCGAGGGCCTTGTTGAGTTCCTGCGTGATGGTCTTGAGCTGGTTGACGCCGCCGCCGTTGAGCAGCAGGGACAGGGCGCCGAACACCTCCTCGACCTCACTGTTGCGGCCGGTGCGGGCGAGCGGGATGACACCGCCGTCACCGAGCCGTTCCGTGCCGGCGGACTCGGCGGGCGCGACGAGCTGGAGGTACTTCTCGCCGAGCAGGCCGGACTGCTCCAGGCGGGCGCCGGCGTCGCGGGGCAGCCGGACGTCTCCGTTGATCTTCATGGTGACGCGGGCGGACCACGCGTCGCCGTCCAGGCGGATGTCGGTGACCCGGCCGACGGCGACGTCGTTCACCTTGACCGCGGCCTGCGGCACCAGGCTGAGGGCGTCGTCCAGCTCGGCGGTCACGGTGTAGGGGTGGGAGCCGAGGTCGGCGCCGCCCGGCAGGGGCAGGTCCTCGATGCCGTCGAAGCGCGGGGCGGTGACGGAGAACGCGCCGAGGGCCAGCGCGAAGCCGAGGCCGAGGGCGAGGAGTCCGCCGATCCCGACGCCGGTGACGGCGCCGGTGGCGAGCACCCGCCGTCGTACCGTGCCGTGCGGGACCTCGACGCGGGGGGCCTCGGCGGTCTCCACCTGGTCCGCGGCCGTGGCGTCCACCGGGTCGGACGCCCTTCCCCGGCGTCGTACGACGCGCTTCACCGCTCCCCCTTCCCCGGGGCCGATGCCGACGACGCGGAGCCGCCGGTCGCCGGCAGGGGCAGCAACGGGCCGCCCGTGCTGATCTCGTTGAGGTTCGCGCGGCCGTCGATCATGCCGGTGCCGGGGTCGTAGGCGCCGACGAGGTTGTCCGCGGCGAGCGGTGCGACGTCCAGGGCCTCGGCCAGCGAGGTGCGCTGTCGGACGAGGGTCTGGGTGATCGGGACGAGCCGTTCGACGTTCTTCTTCAATTCGCCCCGGTTGTCCTTGATGAAGGTCTTCACCTGGCCGAGTGCGGTGCCGAGTTCCTCCAGCGCGCCCGCGAGGTCGTCCTTGTTGTCGGCGAAGTAGCCGACGACCGTGTCCAGTCGCTCCTGGGCGGTGCGTACGCCGGTGTCCTTGTCCTTGAGCATCGTGGTGAAGGTCTGGAGGCTGCTGAGGGTGGCGAACAGGTCGTCGCTCGACCCGTCGAGGGTCTTGGTGGCCTTGCCGAACTCCTCGATGCCCTCGCCGATGGCCTCGCCGTTGCCGTCGAGGTTGGCGGCGCCGGTTCTCAGCAGGTCGGACAGGGCCCCGTCCGCGTTGGCCCCGTCCGGCCCCAGTGCCTCGCCGAGGTCGGTGATCGAGGCATAGAGCTGGTCGATCTCGACCGGGGTGCGGTTGCGGGAGGCGGGCAGCACGGCGCCGTCGGCGAGGGCGGCCCCGGAGGTGTAGGCGGGGGTGAGCTGGACGTAGCGGTCGGCGACGACGCTGGGCGCGACCACCAGGGCCCGCGCCGACGCCGGCACGCGTACGCCCTCGTCCAGCGCCAGCTCGACCCGCACCCGGGTGCCCTGGGGGTGGACCGACTCGACCTCGCCGACCCGGATGCCGAGGATGCGCAGGTCGGAGCCGGCGTAGATGCCGACGGCGCGGTCGAAGTAGGCCGTGATGCGGGTGCCGTCGGAGCCCAGGGCGCGCACCGTGGCGAGTCCGGCGGCGACCACGGCGAGCGCGATCGCGGCCGCGAGGAGTCTTCTGCGTCTGCTCATCACTCACCGCTCCCCTCGGCCGCCGCCGGCTGCTTGGGCGGCATGCACGACGTCTTGGGCTGGGACTGGGCGGGCAGGTAGTCGCGAGGCACCACCCCGCACAGATAGCTGTCGAACCAGCGGCCGTTGCCGAGGGTGTTGCCGACGAGCCGGTAGTAGGGGCCGACCAGGGCGAGCGTCCGGTCCAGTTGGGTGCTGTTCTCCTCCAGGACGGTGGTGACCCGGCCGAGCGCCTTCAGCGTGGGGCCGAGCTGCTTCTCGTTGTCGTCCACCAGGCCGGTCAGTTCGGTGCCGAGGTCGCGGCTGCCCTTCAGCAGGGCGGTGATGGCGTCCCGCCGGTCCTGGAGTTCGCCGAGCAGCGGCCCGGCGTCCTCGATGAGGGTCTCGAAGCTGGACTTCTTGTCCTTCAGCGTCTTGGTGAACTGGACGCTGCCGCCGAGGAGTTCGGACAGTTCACGGTCGCGCTTGGAGACGGAGCGCGACAGGTCGGACAGTCCGGTGGCGGCCTTGCGGACGTGTGGCGGCGAGTTCTCGAAGGTCTCCGAGATCGTCTCGAAGCTCTCGGCGAGCTGCCGGGTGTCGATGGCGTCGACGGTGGAACCGAGGTCCTGGAACGCCTGGGTGACGTCGTACGGCGAGGTGGTCCGGGTCCGCGGGATGCGGTCGCCGGGGTCCTGTTCCGCGGCGCCGAGCGGGTCGAGGGCCAGGTACTTGTCGCCGAGCAGGGTCTTGATGGCGATGGCGGCGGTGGTCCGGTCGCCGATCCAGACGTCCTCGACCTCGAAGGTGACCTTCACCCGGTCGCCGTCGAGCCGGACCGAGCTGACCTCGCCGACCTTGACGCCGGCCACGCGCACCTCGTCGCCCTCGTCCAGTCCCGCCGCCTCGGTGAAGTCGGCGCTGTAGGTGGTGCCGCCGCCGGTGAGGGAGATGCGGTCGGCGTTGTAGGCGAGGACGGTGAGCAGGGCCAGCAGGAGCAGGCCGACCAGGGCCACGGCGACCGGGTCGCGGTCCTTGACCGGCTTCAGGCGCGGTGGGCGGCGGCGTGCGGGGGCGGGGGTGTCGCGGTGCTCGGGCCGCAGCGGCAGGGTCATGCGCCGCACCTCGCTTCGGTGACCGCGATACCGGTCGGCGGCTTGGCGCCGGTGGAGGTCGTCACGCCGCCCACGCGGGCCTCGCAGAGGTAGAGGTTGAACCAGGAGCCGTAGGAGGACAGGCGGCCCAGGGCGGTCAGCTTGGCGGGGGTGCGGTCGAGGAAGTCCTCGATCTGCGGGGTGGCGTCGCCAAGGTTCCCGGAGAGCCGGCCCAGTTCGCGGACGTCCTGCTTCAGGGGCGCGCGGCCCTCTTCGAGGAGGTCGGCGGTCACGGTGGTCAGGTCGCCCATGGCGGCGACGGCCTTGCCCAGGGGCTTGCGGTCGTCGTTGAAGCCGGTGACGAGTTTCTGGAGGGTGTCCACGAGGTCGTCGAAGTCGGCCTCGCGGTCGTTGAGGGTGGTCAGGACCGTGTTGAGGTTCTTCACCACCTCGCCGATGACCTTGTCCTTGGCGGCGACCGTCGTGCTGACGGAGCCGATGTGCCGGACGAGGCTGTCGACGGTGCCGCCCTCGCCCTGGAGGACCTGCACGATGGAGCCGGCGAGTTCGTTGACGTCCTTCGGGGAGAGGCCCTCGAAGAGCGGCTTGAAGCCGTTGAAGAGCAGGGTCAGGTCGAGTGCGGGGGCGGTGCGTTCGAGCGGGATGGTCTCGCCGGCGTCGAGGGTGCCGGTGAGGTCGCCGCTGCCGCGGTCCAGGGCGATGTAGCGCTGCCCGACCATGTTGAGGTACTTCACGGCGGCGGTGGTCGACGCGGGCAGGGTGCGGTCGCCGCGGACGCTGAAGGTGACCTGGGCGGTGCGCCGGTCGACGACGCGGACGTCGGTCACCTCGCCGACCTCGACCCCGGAGATCCGTACGCTGTCGCCGTCGGTGACTCCGGTGGCATCGGTGAACAGTGCCTTGTAGGAGAGGCTGTGGTCGCCGATGCCGGTGCCGGAGACGCTCAGCCCGAGGACGGTCGTGGCCAGCACGGTGACCACCAGGAAGGCGAGGGACTTCAGCACCGGGCCGGTCAGCGGACGGCGCCGGGTGTGGCTGGTGCTCCGGGATGTCATCGCAGGGTCACCTCCGTGCCGCGCAGTGCCGGTCCCGCGAGGAGGCTGCTCCACTCGGGGAGGTCGGCGGGGGCCTTGCCGGTGGCGGGCGCGAGGAGTTCGTTGACGAGGTCGTTCTCCTGCGGGGAGTTGGCCGGGCCGAGGTCCTGACCGGCCGCCGCGGGCATCTGTACGGCCGGTTTCGCGGAGACGCCGAGGTAGGGCACGGGGTAGCAGCGGGGGCCGCCGCCGGCGCCGTAGGAGGGGGTGTCGCTGCCGGGGCGGTAGGCGCCGCGGGAGGGCACGGTGGTGACGTCGACGCGCAGGCCGGGCCGGTCGGTGCCCTTGCCGAGGGCCTTGTCCATGGCCGGGACGAAGTCGGCGAGGGTCCGCAGGGTGCAGGGGAAGGCCGAGGAGTACTCGGCGAGCAGTTCCAGGGTGGGCCTGGAGGATGCGGAGAGGCGGATGATGTTGTCCTTGTTCTGCCTCAGGAAGGCGGTCATGTCCTCGGCCGTCGCGGTGGTGGCGCCGAGGGTGCCGGCCAGCTCGCTCTCCTTCTCGGCCAGGGTGCCGCTGGTGGTGGTGAAGTCGGTGAGGGCCGTGAGGATGTCGGGGGCGGCGTCGGCGTAGACGTGGCTGACCTTCACGAGCTCTTTCAGGTCGCGGTTGAGAGTGGGCAGTTGGGGGTTGAACTCACGCAGGTGGGAGTCGAGGAGCGTGAGGGTCTCGCCGAGCCGGTCACCGCGTCCCTCCAGGGCCTGGGAGACGGCGGAGAGCGTGGCGGAGAGCTTCTGCGGCTGGACGGCGGTGAGCACGGGCAGCACGTTGTCCAGTACCTGCTGGAGTTCGACGGCGCTCGCGGAGCGGTCCTGCGGTATGACGGCACCGGCGGCCAGCGGCCGGGCGGAGGGCGACGCGGGCGGGACCAGGGCTACGAAGCGTTCGCCGAACAGGGTGGTGGGCAGCATCTGGGCGCGCACGTCGGCCGGTATGCGGTCGAGGGCACCGGGCCGCAGGGCGAGGGTGAGCCGGGCGCCGTCGGCGGTGGTGTCGATCTCGCGCACCTCGCCGACGACGACGCCGCGCAGCTTCACCTCGGCGCCCAGGTGCATCTCGTTGCCGACGCTGCCGGTCTCCACGACCACGGGGGCGGAGTCGGTGAACTGCTTGTCGTAGACGGCGACCGCGAGCCACACCAGCAGGACCGGGACCACCAGGAAGGCCACTCCGGCGAGCCGGCGGCGCACCGTCGCGCCTCGTGCTCCGTTCATGTCAGCCCGCCACCTTCACGGTCGTGGTGGCGCCCCACAGGGCCAGGGACAGGAAGAAGTCGGTGACGCTGATCAGCACGATGGCGTTGCGCACCGACCGGCCGACGGCCACGCCGACCCCCGCCGGGCCGCCGGAGGCGCGGTAGCCGTAGTAGCAGTGGGCGACGATCACCATCACGCTGAAGATCAGCACCTTCAGGACGGAGAGCAGCACGTCCGTGGGTGAGAGGAACAGGTTGAAGTAGTGGTCGTACGTGCCCCGCGACTGGCCGTTGAAGAGGACCGTGACGTAGCGGGAGGCCAGGTAGGAGGAGAGCAGCCCGATCGCGTAGAGGGGGATGATGGCGACGACGCCGGCGATGATGCGGGTGGTGACCAGGTAGGGCAGGGAGCGGATGCCCATGCCTTCGAGGGCGTCGACCTCCTCGTTGATGCGCATGGCGCCGAGCTGGGCGGTGAAGCCGGCGCCGACGGTCGCGGAGAGGGCGAGGCCGGCGACGAGCGGGGCGATCTCGCGGGTGTTGAAGTAGGCGGAGACGAAGCCGGTGAAGGCGGCGGTGCCGATCTGGTCGAGGGCCGCGTATCCCTGGAGGCCCACGACCGTACCCGTGAACAGGGTCATCGCGATCATCACGCCGATGGTGCCCCCGACGACCCCGAGGCCGCCGGTGCCGAAGGCGACCTCGGCGAGCAGCCGCTGCACCTCTCTGAGGTAGCGGTGCAGGGTGCGCGGGATCCAGAGCAGGGCGCGCACGTAGAACAGGAGTTGGTCGCCGGAGCGGTCGAGCCAGACGAGCGGGGAGGCCACGGACCTCAGCCTCCCTTCGGCGGGACGAGTTGGAGGTAGACGCCCGTCATCACCATGTTGACGAAGAAGAGCAGCAGGAAGGTGATGACGACGGACTGGTTGACGGCGTCACCGACGCCCTTGGGGCCGCCGCGCGGGTTCAGGCCGCGGTAGGCGGCGACGATGCCCGCGATGAACCCGAAGACCAGGGCCTTGAGTTCGCTGATGTAGAGGTCGGGCAGCTGGGCGAGCGCGGAGAAGCTGGAGAGGTAGGCGCCGGGGGTGCCGTCCTGGAGGAAGACGTTGAAGACGTAGCCGCCGAGGATGCCGACCGCGGAGACCAGGCCGTTGAGCAGGACCGCGACGCCCATGGTGGCCAGGACGCGGGGCACCACCAGGCGTTGCACGGGCGAGACGCCCATGACCTCCATGGCGTCCAGCTCCTCGCGGATGGTGCGCGAGCCGAGGTCGGCGCAGATCGCGGAGCCGGCCGCGCCCGCGATCAGCAGGGCGACGATCAGCGGGCTGGCCTGCTGCACGACGGCCAGCACGCTGGCGCCGCCGGTGAAGGACTGGGCGCCGAGCTGCTGGGTGAGCGAGCCGACCTGGAGGGCGATCACGGCGCCGAACGGGATGGAGACGAGGGCCGCGGGCAGGATTGTGACGCCGGCGATGAACCAGAACTGCTCCACGAACTCCCGGAACTGGAAGGGCCGTCGGAAGATCGCGCGGGCCACTTCGGCGGCGAGCGCGAAGAGCCGGCCGGTCTGCCGCAGGGCACCGGTGATCATGTGCCGCTCCCGGCGGCCGGCAGCGGCAGCGTCGTGGCCGCGGTGCCGTGAGCGCCGGCTGCGCCCCCGGCGTAGGTGCGCTCGATGGCGGCACGGGCGGCGGGCGGCAGCCGGTCGAGCATGCCCAGGACCCGCTCACGGCGCCGGGTGACGGCGCGGCGCGGCGGCAGGCCGGGGGACGGTTCCAGTTGAGGGATGATCTCGCGCGGACCGTCCGCGCCCCGCGGTTCCGCGGCCTCGGCGGCGAGGGTGGCGGCGTCCTTCTCCTCCGACATCCCGATCGGTCCCTCGCGGCGGCCGGCCAGGAACTGCGCGACGACCGGCTCCTCGCTGGTGAGAAGCACCTCGCGCGGACCGAAGGTGACCAGTTCGCGCCGGAAGAGCATGCCCATGTTGTCGGGGACCGTGGCGGCGATGTCGAGGTTGTGGGTGACGATCAGCATCGTCGCGTCGATCTGCGCGTTCAGGTCGATCAGCAGTTGGGAGAGGTAGGCGGTGCGGACGGGGTCGAGCCCCGAGTCGGGTTCGTCGCACAGGATGATCTGCGGGTCGAGCACGAGCGCGCGGGCGAGTCCGGCCCGCTTGCGCATGCCGCCGCTGATCTCCCCCGGCAGCTTGCCCTCGGCGCCCAGCAGTCCGACGACGTCGATCCGCTCCATGACGATGCGGCGGATCTCCGACTCCTTCTTCCGGGTGTGTTCGCGCAACGGAAAAGCGATGTTGTCGAAGAGCGACATGGAACCGAAAAGGGCGCCGTCCTGGAACATGAGGCCGAATTTCTTACGGGTCTCGTATATATCCCGTTCGGGGCTGTTCACCATGTCGACGCCGTCGATGAGGACGCGGCCACGCTCCGGCTTCAGCAGTCCGATGAGCGACTTGAGGAAAACTGTCTTTCCGGTTCCGGACGGACCGAGCATGACACTGACCTCTCCCGCAGGGAGCGTGAGGCTCACGTCCTGCCAGATCTTCTGCCTGCCGAAGGACTTGGTGAGACCCTCGACCACCACTTCGATTCCCATATCACCTCCAAAGTGGGTGAGGCCGGTGCGCACCGGGGAGCGCACATTAAGCCGGTGCACGGTTCACTGACAACAACTGGTGCGCCGGACTCGGCCGGCCTCTCCGTTCTTTGTCACCGCGGAGACAAATCACGCCGTCGCCTTTGTCTGCCGGGTGCGGGGCAGGTCCGCGCGGCTCCCGGGGGGACGGGCTCCGCACGGTCCTGCCGACGGATGTCCGCACCTGAAGGAGGGCAAGGCCGGAAGTCATCCGTCGCGCCTCCGCGGCAGGGGGCCCCACCAGGAGATCAGCGCCGTGTCCGGCACGCTACGGCTGAGTAACCTGAGGGGCAAGAGAAGGATCCGACTTTCCCGAGGGATTCGGTTCGGCCATCCCGACTTTGTCAGCGCGGCGACAAGTACCCGCCTCGTTCTTGTCATTCAGTGAGCAATACCCCGCCCGAACGGAGCCGGGGGAACGCCTCCCACCTGCCCGGAGCGGTCCGGCGCCGACCCCGGCACGGATGCGTCCTTAGCAGCGGATGACTAAGCCGGACAGCGGACTGCTCACCTGGAGAACAGGTATTTCCCTTCTCCAAAGAATCATGGTCGGCGCCATTGTTCGCCTAAGTTTCCCGCGAGTAACGTCGTGGCTCGCGGTCGAGGATTTCCGAGCCGCGGACCGTCCGTTCACCCACTCCACAGGTACGGGCGCGATCCCCCTCTGCCGGTCAATCCACAAGGGAGTCCCCAAGTCATGAAGAAGCCTCTGACAAGAATGGCCGTCGTGGCGGGCGCGGGCGCCGCCGCCTTCGCCATGGCCGTCGCCCCCGCCTCGGCCGTCCCCTCCACGGTCTGGACCGTCACCCCGTCGCCGGCCAACTTCTCGGCGACCAACAGCGGGAACATCGTGCTGACCGCCAACATCCCGATGACGTGCACGACGTCCAGCGCGTCGGGCACGATGGCCAGTGCCACCGGCAACCCGGCGACGGTGGCCGGCATCAACGCCATCAACTTCGGTACCAGCACGTCGCCGTGCACCAGCGTCCTGGGCAACGTCACCACCATCGCGACCACGCCCTGGACCGTCGTCGCCCAGGACTACACCGCCTCCACCGGTGTGACCAGGGGCTACGTCGGCAACGTCAAGGCGAAGGTGACCGCGGGCGCCTGCGTGTTCAACGTGCAGGGCAAGGCAACCGCCACCTACACCAACTCGACCGGCATCCTCGCGGTCGCCAGCGTCAGCGGTGACCTGAGCGTCACCTCGGCCTCCGGCTGCGGCACCGTGGTCACCACCGCCACCAAGCCCACCTTCAAGGGCAACTACGCGGTCAAGGTCACGGGCACCACCACCATCCCGAAGATCGTCGGCTCCAACCCGTAACAGGGCGCGGCTCGCCGCCGCCCGGCCGGTGATCCCGGCCGGGCGTGGCGGGCCGCCCGCACGCGGCGGCCGCCGTCGGCCGTCCGGACCGTGACCGACCCGAGCGGAGTGAGAGATGACAGCCCCCCGTACCGCCGTCCGGCGGACGGCCCGCAGCCGCGCCCGGAGCGCGGCGATCGCCGCGTTCGTCGTGCTGGGCGCCACCGTGCCCGCGGCGGCCGGGGCGGCCGGTACGCACGAGGTCGTCGCCGCGCTGCCCTACGTGTGCCTGTTCCCCTCCGGCGAACAGGCCGCGACGGTGAGGGTCGAGGCGGCCCTCCCGGAACGCGTGGCGATCGGTGAGCCGATCGAGCCGGCGGACGTGACCACGACCGTCGAGCTGCCGGAGCCGGCGGTGGCGGACCTGGCGGCACTCGGCGCGTCCGGCGTCCGGGCGGCGACCCGGCTCGCGGTCGGCGTCACCCAGGGCGAGGTCACCGCCGAGGCGACCTGGCGCGGCGGCACGGAACCCACGGCCCTGCCCGCGACCGGACCGCTGACACTGACCGCCACGGGGGACGTCCCCTCGGTGACCGGGCAGAGCGGGGGTCGACTGACCATGACGGCAGGGGACTTCGCCCTGGACCTGAGTCCGACCACCGCGGAGGGCGGCGCCACCGACCCCGCCGCGGTGACCGTCGACTGCACCCTCGCCGAAGGCGCCCCGGACGGGGGCCGGCTGGCCGGCGTCCTGGTCGGGACGGACGAGCCGGGCGGGGGAAGCGGCACGGACACGCCGAGCGGATCGCCGTCCGGAACGCCCTCCGCCTCCGGCACGCCGCGGCAGCCCGAGGAGGACCCGGCGAACCGGCAGGACGAGCGGGCCCCGAAGGTCGCGGATCCCGTGCCGGGCCGTGCCGCCGCCGGGCGGAACGCGCCGACCTGCAAGTACGACGCGAAGTACCCGGCCGGACCGATGTCGCTGAACGCGTACCTCACCGGCTACGCCAACGTGAACAAGCTCGACGGCGCCGCGCTGGTGCCACCGTTCTGCACGCTGATCACCCAGGGCGAGCCCCAGTTCGAGTTCTTCCCGGACTTCAGCGGCGCCACCATCACCCAGCACTCCACCGCGGACCTGTACTACCAGCAGCGCAAGCAGACCCCGCCCTTCCAAGCGACCTTCCTGACCTTCGACTTCACCCCGACGACGGCCACGATGGTGCTGGAGCAGACGGGGCCGATGACCATCGACTCGCACGGCACCACCGACTTCTTGTTCACCAGCACGGACACCTACGTCCGGGCACCGGTCGTGCTCCGGGTGACCTCCCTGAAGGTCAACGGCACCCCGCTGGACGTGGGGACGACGTGCCGGACGAAGACGTCCCTCGCCTCCCCGGACCCCGAGCCGGCGAAGTATCCCGGCGACCACCTGGTCCTGCACGGCCGGGGCGAACAGGTCACCGGCGAGCCCGCCACCGGCTACCTGCTGCTGTCCGGCGGCCCGCTGACCGGCGAGGTGAGCATCCCCGCCTTCACGGGCTGCGGCACCGCGGCCGGCGAGAACCTCGACCGCCTGCTCACGGCCTCGGTCTCCGGCCCCGGCAACTACGTCAAGCAGATCCAGGGCCAGGCCTGCTTCGTCTCGGCCGAGGTGCCCAACCCGGACGAGTGCACCCCCGACCTGCAACCCCTCAAGGTCCCCGTAGCCGAACGCTGATTCCTCTCCGTCCGTTCCTCTCCCACCCCTGACCGGAAGGCCACATGATGCGGTTCTCCCTCGGCGCCAGAGTCGCCACCACCGCCACCGCCCTCGGCACCGCGCTGGGCGCCTTCGCCTCCATGGGCACCGCGACCGCGGCGACCGCCGTACCGAACGGCGAGTGGGCGCCCTTCACCCGGTGCCCCGTGGACGCCCCGGCGATGCTGGCCGCCGACGGCCTGACCCGCACCCCGCAGTGCGTGGTCTCCACCTCGGCGAGCGGCTCCATCAAGCTCGGCAACACCACCGTGACCACGGGCCGGACCAACCTCCAGATCGGGGTCATCCAGAACTCCGACGGGAGCAGCTCCGTGGTGGCCCCGGCCGGCGGCGCCCTCGTCGCCGACTCCGCGACCGTCCCGGGCGGACTGCTGGGGCTGATGTGCCCGAGCAGCATCCCCGGCATCACGGCGATCTGCGAGCAGCTCAACAACAGCTCCCTCAACAAGATCACGGCGACGGTGGAGTCCGTCGGCGCGCCCTACGACTTCGACCAGACCGCCGGCATCCTCACCGACCTGCCGATCGTCGCCATACCGGTCCGCATCCACCTGGAGAACCCGTTCCTCGGCAGCAAGTGCTACATCGGCACCGCCGCCAACCCCATCGTGCTGCGCCCGAGGAACCTGGAGTTCCCCGAGTTCGGCATGTCGTTCTTCCAGGGTGACGGAACGGTCGCCGACGACGGCGAGATGAGCCGCATCAACCTCACCGGGGCGACGCAGAACGACAGCACCTTCGCCGTGCCCGGCGCCAGCGGCTGCGGGCTGGGCCTGTTCGGCCTGATCGACGCGGCGGTCAACGCCAAGACCGGGCTGCCCTCCGCCGCCGGGAAGAACAGCGTGACGCTCGGCAACAGCCAGACCCACCTCGCCGGTCTGAACGCCCCCGGCACCGTCGCTCCCGACGCGGGCAAGCGCCTCTCGCAGAACTGGCACTCGGCCGTCAACTAATGGCCGCGCGACGGCGATTCTCAGCCGTCCCGGCAGTCCTGTCCCGTCCCACAGCACCGAAATGTGCACGGACTGTGTACGTCCCATCGAACTTGATTTAGCTTCAGCAGCCCAGACACGCATCACCTCATGTCCGGTCGTGTGCCTCCCTGTGAAGGACCCGGGCACACGACCGGCACACCGTGGGCACCGGAGAGCAAGGGACGGCACTCATGCCTTCAACCACGCGGCCGCCGGAGGTCGGTGAACCGCTCGAACCACTACCCAAGGAGTTCGCCGCCTTCATGCGGCCGGAGTTACCCGGCCTCATGAAGGAGATCGGCGCCGAGGTCACCCGGGCCTATCCCGTCTACGGGCGGCTGCTCAACGGCCCCAACGCCGACGCCATCCGGCAGGGCGTCGAGCAGGCCCTGTACGCCTTCGTGGACCGCGTCGCCGACCCCGGCAAGAACGCGGTGCTCCGCGACGAACTGCTCCGCAGGTTCGGCCGCGTCGAAGCCTACGAGGGCCGCGAACTGGACACCCTCCAGGGGGCGTACCGGCTCGGCGCCCGCATCGCGCTGCGCCGAGCCAAGGCCCTCGGCCGGCAGCACCGCCTCTCCCCCGCCCTGATCCTCGCCTTCGCCGACGCCCTGTTCGCCTACGTCGACGAACTGGAGCAGATCTCCCGCGAGGGCTACGCCGAGGTGCAGTCGCGGGCCTTCTCCGAGGTACCGGCGCGACGCAGACGGCTGCTCCACCTCGTCCTGGCCGCTCCCCCGCTGCCCCAGGCGCTCCCCGGGCTCTGCGACGCCGCCGCCTGGCGCCTGCCCACCGACGTCACCATGGTCGCCCTGCGCTCACCGGTGCCCGAGCACCTGGAGGCGGGGCTGGCCGACGACGTCCTCTTCGACCTGGACGTCCCCCAGCCGCACCTGCTGGTGCCCGGGGCCCTCACCCCGGAGCGCCTGGCGATGCTCGACGCGGCCCTGGCGGGCTCGCACGCCGTGGTCGGGCTCACCGTGCCCCTGACCCAGGCGGCCGACTCCGTCCGCTGGGCGCGCCGTGTGCTCCAGCTGATCGACGAAGGTGTGGTCGCCGACGCTCCCGTGGTCCGCTGCGAGGACCACCTGGTGACGCTGTGGCTGCTCTCGGACCCGGCTCTCGTGGCCCATCTCGCGGCCGGCGAGCTGGCCCCGATCGACCACCTGCCGGCCGGCCGCCGCGACCGGCTCGTGGAGACCCTGCGGGTGCACGTCTCCACCCGGGCGTCGGCGGAGCAGGTCGGCGCGCTGCTGGGCGTGCACGCCCAGACCGTCCGCTACCGTCTGCGGAACCTGGACGCCCTGCTGGGCGACCGTCTCGCCCACCCCGACCACCGGTTCGCCCTGGAGGCGTCGCTGCGGGCCCTGCACCTGCTCTCCCGCGACACCGGGGAGTAGGAGCGGCACGTTTCGGAGGGGGCCCGGCCGGCCGCCGCGCCGTCCGGGCCCGCCCGACGGGGCGTCCCGCCGCTGGGGCCGGAACAGGTGGCGTCGCGGTCGGCGAGCCTGGTCACTCATGTGACCTGTCGCGTGCTGCCCCGACCCGGCCCCGCCGTCGCACTGCCCCGTCGTGCACACGGCGGGGCCGGCGGTGCGTGCCCGGCGGCTCTTCGGGTACCGCGTGGAGGTGAACACGGTATCCGTACCGACGAGTGATGACTGAAAGTGATGCGTTCGTGACTCGCCTCAGTGGCCCCGGGGATGAATCGGCCGGCGGATCGGTCGACGGCCCCCTGGCTCTCGCACTGGAGATCGCCGATGCCGTCGAGGCCCTGACACACCTGTGGACCGTGGCCGCCCAGGGGGCGAGCCTGCGCCTGTCCCCGCACCAGTTGCGCGCCCTGCGGATCCTGGAGTCGGAGCCGGGGCTCAATCTGACCGCGCTGGCGCACCGCATGGAGATGGGACTGCCGACCGGCAGCCGGCTGTGCGACAGGCTCGAGGCGGCCGGTCTTCTGGAGCGCGTCCTGCATCCGCGCAAGCGGCGCGAGCTGCAACTGCGTCTCACCGGGCACGGCCGGCAGGTGCTGGAAGAGGTGGCCGCACGCCGGTCGCAGGCCCTGGCCGCCGTGCTCGCGGCCATGGAACCGGCCGCCCGGGAGGCGCTGCACCACGGCCTGCCCGGGTTCCTGGCCGCACGCAACCGCGGCGTCCTCGGCCCAGGCGCCCCCCGGTCCTGACCGCAACGGGTCAGCCGCTCCGGCCGGCGGTCCTCCGCGCCGGTCGGGTCCGGCTCACGGCGTGGCCGAGCGGGCCGGGGGAAGCCGGCCACCCAGTCGGTGACGGTGACGGTGGTGCCCTGCCCGGGGTCGCTCTCCAGAGTGAACTCCTGGACGAGTCGCTCGGCCCCGCTCAGGCCGAGCCCGAGGCCGCCGCCCGAGGTGTAGCCGTCGGTCATGGCCAGCTCGACGTCCCGGATGCCCGGACCGGTGTCGACGAAGGACAGCCGCAGCCCGCGGGCCGCGCCGTCCTCGAGCCGCGTCATGTCCACGTGACCGCCCCCGCCGTGCACCAGGGTGTTCCGGGCCAGTTCGCTGGCCGCGGTCACCAGTTTCGTCTGCTGCACCAGGCCGAAACCGAGGTCCGCGGCGGCCTGGCGCACCTGCTGGCGCACCCGGCCCAGATCGACGTCCGAGCCGATGAGCAGGCGGGTGGTCGCGGCGAGTGGAGCTTGCATCACGCGCCCTCTTCCGGGTGAGCGGGCGGGGCCGGTGCTCGGCCCAGCAAGGACAGCGCCCTGTTCACGTCCAGGGCCGTCACCTGGCCGGGCAGGGTGAGGCCGGGCTCGACGAGGGTGATGGCCACCGCGGGGCGCATGCCGGCCGGCACGGTACGGGTGGCCGGCAGCCGCGCGCTCGCCGCGCTCTCGGCCAGGACGCGGCCGAGGAAGGAGTCGACGACGTCCACGCCGGAGATGTCGATCACGACACCGCCCGCCGGTGCGGGACTGCTGGCGATGCGGTGGGCGGCGTCGTGCCGCAGTCGCTCTGCCGCCCGTCGTGCGGTTCTCCCTGGAGGGTGACCAGCAGGACGTTTCCCAGCGCGAGCACCGGCACCGGGTGGGTGGCGAAGGCACTGGTCACCGCTGACTCGCTCCCAGGACCGGGCGCGGCGAGACGACTGTGTCGTGCTGGTTGAGCGCGTGGGCCAGGGCGTCGGCCAGGGTGGCCCGCGTGACGACGGTCCCCAGGTCGATGCCGAGATGGACGATGGTCTGGGCGATGGCCGGCCGGATGCCGGAGACTATGCACTCCGCGCCCATCAGGCGGGCCGCGGCGACCGTCTTCATCAGGTGCTGCGCGACGAGCGAGTCGACGGTCGGCACGCCGGTGATGTCGAGGATGGCGTACCGGGCCCGCTCGGCCACGATCGCCTCCAGCAGGTTCTCCATGACGATCTGACTGCGGGCGCTGTCCAGCGTGCCGATCAGCGGCACGGCGACGATGCCCTCACACAGCTTGATGACCGGGGTGGCCACCTCGAGCAGTTGTTCGCGCTGGCGCGCGATCAGTTCCTCCCCGGCGCTGACCGTCGTCTGCATGACCACCAGCCGGAGCGTTCCCATCAGTACCGTCAGCGCCAGCAGGCACGCGTGCGCCCGCTCGCCGGCCGGCTCCTCGTACTCGGCCCGCAGCAGCGCGCCGACCGGCTCGCGCAGGCCGGCGACCTCGTCGGCGATCCGCGACGGGGCCGTCCCGGCGCGGCTCCGGGAGGCGGACATCCGGCCGAGCTGGTCCCGCACGGCGGCGAACCCGGGAGCCCCGACGTCCTCCAGCCGCCCGGTGCGGGCCACGTCGGCCAGGGCGTCGACCACGGCCTTGCACGCCTCGACCGCCTCGTCCCTCGAAACGGTGAAGACCGTGCGGAACAGCGCGGCGTCCGCCCATCGCTGGGCAATCTGTTCCCGGCGCTCCTGGAAGAAATCCGCGAACTCCTGCGCCACGTCGGGGGCCGTGTCGTGCTCCGTCACCTGCATCGTCTCCCTGCTGTGCCTCTTGGCCGGCCGGATGGCGGACCACGAGGCAATTATTGCCGAATGACAAACATCAACGCGCCGGAGTGAGGCGAACTGCACGCGATCGTCACGATCGGGCGCCTCCCGGCCGTCGGCCGCCCTACGGCCTCCCGTGCCAGTCCAGGCACATGACCAGGGCGTCGTCCTCCGGCGCGGCCTCGCCCCGGTGACCGGTGAGCTCACGCAGGACCGCGCCGGGCACCTCGGCGGCGGGCAGCAGGCGGGTCGCGTGGATGGCCCGGACCAGGGCCGCCTCCCCGTACCTCTCGCCCTTCGGAGAGGCCACGGCGTGCACGCCGTCACTGACGAGGACGAGCCGGTCACCGGGCTCGAGGTCGAGGTCCTGCACCACGTAGTCGGTCTCCTCGAACATTCCCAGCGGCAGCTGGGCGTCGAAGGAGACATGTTCCACGGTGCCGCCGCGCAGGCGGAAGAGCTGCGGGGAGCCCGCGTCCACGACGCTCGCCCGGCCCGCGGCCAGATCGAAGTCGAACATGAGCACGGACAGGTAGCAGCGCCCCTGGTAGTGGGCGTAGACGGCCTGGTCGGCCAGGGCGGCCTGGTCGGCCAGGGGGATGCCGGCGCGGCGGGCGTTGCGCAGGGCGTTGATGGCGAGGTTGGTCAGCAGGGACGCCTCCATGCCCTCGCCCATGCCGTTGGTCACGTACAGCATCAGGTGGTCGGCGGAGGCGGACCAGTCGAAGTTGTCGCCGAAGATGGCGTAGGCGGGCTCCAGCTGAGCGCCCAGCTCGTACTCCGGGCGGGCGCAGGAACGGCCGGGCAGGAGCTGCCACTGCATCTCGGCGGCCAGGGTCAGCCGGTCCTTGCGGCGCGTCTGCAGATACAGGTCCGTGTCACGCTCCGCCACCACCACCTCGCGCCCCAGCACGTCGGCGATCTCGGCGAGTTCGGACTCCCACTCCTGCGCGTCACCGGCCCCCGGCAGGGTGAGGGACAGCACACCGAGCCGGTCGCCGCGCACACTGACCGGCAGGTGCAGGCGCGCCCGTCCGTCCCGCACCTCCTCGCAGTACGGCTTCTGCGAGCCGAAGGCCCGGCCCGCCGGGCTGCTGTGCACCGACACCGGCTCGAGGGTGTGCGGCAGCACGGAGACCGGCTGGAGCACGGTCAGGCCGTAGTCGGCCATGAAGAGCTCGACGTCCTCCGCGCCGTACTGGTCCGTCAGTACGGCACGGACGGCGTCGAGCAACTCGTGGGGAGCCGCTGTGCGCAGAGCGCGCGCAGCGACCTCGAATCTGTTCATGACGGGAAATACACCATTCTTTCGCCGGACAACGGGCGCGGTCCGCTGGCGGAGCCACATCGGTCGCCCCAAGTCATCTGTGACCAGCACGCGCGCCTAGTACGCTGGCAGGCACCCCAGTGCCTGCGAAAGTGTGACCGTGACTGCCTTCCGCCGCCGCCCGGAGCCCGACGAGGTCGCGCGTGTGACCACGACGGCCGTTGAGCTGCTGGAAGTCGTGTGGGGCCGGGCTTCCACGGCGCCCACGTCAGCCTCCCAGCTGCGCGTGCTGCACATCCTCGAGCACCACGACGGCATCAACCTGCGCACGCTCGCCGAGTCCCTGGCCTCCACGCCACCCTCCACCAGCCGACTGTGCGACCGGCTGCACGCGGCCGGATTCGTCGAGCGGGCACCGGGGCCGCAGGACAGGCGCGAGGTGCGCCTGCACCTCAGCGGCCGGGGCCGCGCGTTCCTCGCCGACCTGCGGACACGCAGGGAGCGGGAGCTGCGGAAGGTACTGGCGGACATGCCCGCGGCCAAGCGGGTCGCCCTGCTGGAGGGACTGGAGGCGTTCTGCGCCACCGCGGCGGCGCAGACGCACGACGACGCCTCGCGCTCCGACAGCCGGACCGCCTGAACCACCGCCCGCCTCGCCGGAGTCACTGCCGCCCTCGGGCGAGCGTGACCAGCGCACGGACAGATCTCCGTCCACCGGAGCATTCCAGGTCCTTCCCAGCAGTCCGACACGGTTACTTTGTTGCCTCACGGCCATTGTTGTCAAACGACAACAATGCTCCTCGGCAACCCTTTCCGTCGCTCCATTACCCGCTGAGGGGCAGATTTTGCACGGTTGTGCGGAGATCTAGAAACGACGGGCACCTGCTCGCCGGGTGTAGGCGGAAGCCGCCGGGGAATGCGGGCGCTGGCCGACCGGACGTCCGGGAGCGTCGGCCGTCGTGAGGAGAGAGGGACATCGATGGGAAGCAGGGGGATGAAGGCGGGCGTGGTCGCGCCGGCCGTCGTCACGGGGAGCGCCGCCCTCACGGGCTGCGGTGGCGACGGCGAAGCGGAGACGCACCGGGCGGCGCGGGGCGACCGGGTGCGGGCATGACCGCCGGGGTGCCGGGCAGGCTGCCGCGAACTTGTCCTAGGCGGACCGCTCGGCGAGCTCCCTGATGCCGCGCAGTGTGCTCTCGATGCCGGTACGGAGCTCGTCGAGGCGCCGGGCCACGATCTCCTCCTTACGCTCCGGCCGGTGCTCGACGGCGAGCGTGACGCCGTTGCGTCCGGGACCGAGGACGGCCGTCTGGCGCAGCCGGGTGCCGTCGCCGTCGGCGTCGAGTTCGTAAGCCCAGGAGGCCAGCGCCTTCCCGGGGTCCCGGACCGGTTCCCCGAAACGGCCGTCCTCGTCCAGGACGGCCCAGGCGAACACCCGGTGCTCGTCCAGCCGCACCACGTGGGAGACGGTGCGCCACTCGCCCAGCAAGGGGTGCCGGTTGTGTCCCTCGAAGCGCGCGCCGACCGCGGGGGCCAGAGCGCCGTCGAGCCAGGCCACCCGCCGGAGCTCCGGGCTGAGCCGGGCCGGCAGGTGGATGTCGGTCACCAGGTCCCAGACGCGCGGCACGGCCGCCCGCACCCGTACGTCGCACCGCACCCGAGGAAGCTCCGCAGCGCCCATGCCGTCCCCTCCGTGTCCGTCGGGCACCGCCCCGCGACGGCCGGCGCCCCTACCGATCCGAGTTCGCAGACTAGTGGAGGCCGCCCTGCGTGATGCCGGTGACCAGGGGTACGCGGGCGGTTTGAGCCTCCGTGGCCCCGGCAGCGCAGGGACGGCCACGAAACAGAAGGTGAAGAACCGATGCCAGAGCAGGTTTCAGCGCCCGGGCGCGCGACCACGACAGACCCCCGGCCCGGTGCCGGTACGGACGGTGTCCAGCGCCTCCGGCGCCGGCTGGAGCGGCTCATCGGCGTGGCCGCCACCGAGGGGAACGAACTCACCGCGCTGCGCAACGGCGACGAGATCTTCCCGGCCATGCTGGAGGCGATCCGGTCGGCCCGGCACACGGTCGACATGATGACGTTCGTGTACTGGCGGGGCAGCATCGCCCACGACTTCGCCGGCGCCCTCGCTGAACGGGCCCGGGCCGGGGTCCGGGTGCGGCTGCTGCTGGACGGGTTCGGCGCCAAGGAGATCGAGCCGGAGCTGCTCGACAGCATGGACACCGCCGGTGTGCAGGTGGCCTGGTTCCGCAAGCCGCTGTGGCTGTCCCCGTTCAAGCAGAACCACCGCTGCCACCGCAAGGCGCTGGTGATCGACGAGGACACGGCGTTCACCGGCGGGGTCGGCATAGCGCAGGAGTGGTGCGGCGACGCCCGCACCCCGGACGAGTGGCGCGACACGCACGTCAAGGTGCGGGGCCCGGCAGTGGACGGCATCGCCGCGGCGTTCGCCCAGAACTGGGCCGAGTGCCACGACGACCTCTACGACGACCGCGACCGGTTCACCGAGCACACGCAGCCCGGCACCTCGGTGGTCCAGGTGGTGCGCGGCTCGGCCAGCTTCGGCTGGCAGGACATGCAGACCCTGATCCGGGTCATGCTCACCTCCGCCGAGCACCGGTTCCGCCTGGCCACCGCCTACTTCGCGCCCGACACCTACTTCATCGACCTGCTGTGCGCCACCGCACGGCGCGGGGTGACCGTCGAGATACTCCTGCCCGGCCCGCACACCGACCAGCGGGCCTGCCAGCTGGCCGGCCAGTACCACTACGCCCGGCTGCTCGACGCGGGCGTGTCGATCCGCCAGTACCAGCCGACCATGATGCACGCCAAGATCATCACGGTCGACGGGGTGGCCTCGCTGATCGGCTCCACCAACTTCAACCGGCGTTCCATGGACCACGACGAGGAGGTCATGCTCGCCGTCCTCGACGAGGAGTTCACCGCCGGTCTGGACCGGGACTTCGACGCGGACCTCGAGCGCAGCGTCGCGATCGACCGGGCCCGCTGGAAGCGCCGCGCCGCGCTCCAGAGGGTGAGGGAGGCCGCGGTCCTGCCCGTCCGCCGCTTCCTGTAGACCGGCCGGCCCGCGCGGGCCCGGGCCGGGGTTTGACCCTCGACCTGGTCAAGGGCCCAGAGTCGTCGGTGTGGAGAGCGAGATGCGCAGCATTGGTGAGACGGCCCGCGACAGCGGCCTGGGCGTGAGCGCCCTGCGGTTCTACGACCGTGCCGGTGTGCTGGTTCCGGCCCGGGTGGACCCGGTGAGCGGCTACCGCTGGTACGCGCCGGAGCAGGTGGAAGAGGCACGGGTGCTGGTCCGGCTGCGGCGGGCGGGCATGCCACTGGCGGACGTCCGGCTGGTCCTGGCCGGCTGGTCCGGCGCGGACCGGGACCTGGTGCGCACGCTGCTCGAGGCGCATCTGCACCGTCTGGAACAGGGCCTGTCCGAGGCCCGCGACGAGTTCTCCACGCTCCGCGCCCTACTCGACCACAGGGAGAACCCCATGACGTCGCTGCGTACCGGTACCGTCCGGCTTTCCGTCCCCGCGCCCGAACTGGCCGCCGCGTTGGACGCCGTCCGCTTCGCGGCCGGCACCGACCCCGCGCTGCCGATGCTCGGCGGGGTCCTGTTCGACCTGGAGGACGGCGCACTGCGCGTGGTGGCCACCGACCGGTACCGGCTCGCCGTGGGACGCCTCGACGCCGCCGGGTACGACGGACCCCGTGTACAGGTCGTCGTGCCCACCCCGCTCGTCGACGCGATGCGGGCCCTGCTGACCGGCCCGGAGGACGTCCGGCTCACCGTGGACGGCGGCCGGGTGACGCTCGAGAGCGGGGACCGGCAGACGGCCGGTCAGTGTCTCGCGCACGACTTCCCCGACTACCGCCGTCTCGTCCACCTGCCGTCCGGGTGCCGGGCCGACGTCGACGTGCCGGCCTTCCGGCGGTCCCTCGAGACCCGTCCCTTCCGCCCGGACGAGGCCGGCGGGCAGGACGGCACCGGGAGCATCCTCAGCGTGCTGCGCGTCGCGGACGACGGCACGGTGACGGTCTGCGACGACGGCGACGAGGCCCCGGACCGCATGGCCGTGAACCGCGCGTACCTGCTGCACGCGCTCGACGCCGGCTCCCGGGACCGGCTGGTCCTGGAGTTCGGCGCCCCCACCGCGCCGCTCGTGATCCGCCGGCCCGACGACGAGGACACGTTCTCGCTGCTGATGCCGGTCCGCCTGGAGAGCTGACCGCCCCGCGGCGTTGTCAGTGGCCTGTCCTAGAGTTCCCTGCACTTGATCACTGCGGGTGCGGGGAGGCACGTATGGGGTGGGTGACGGCCGGGGACTACGAGGTCGCCCTGGACGGCGGGAAGGTGGTGTGCCGCAACGCGGCCGGCCGGCGGCTGAAGTCGGTGCCCGCCAAGCTCGCGGACGATCCGGCCGTGGTCGGGCTGCGGCAGCTCGCCGAGTGGCTGGAGCGGCACGAACGCCAGTGCCTGACCGACGTGGAGCGGTGGATGGTCCGGTCACTGCCCGTGCCCCTCGACGTCCTCACCCGGGTGTGGCCCGATCCCGCCTGGCGGTCCGCCCTGCGCGACCTCGTGGTCACCGGGGCGGACGGCGAGGTCGCGGGGTTCCTGCGGGACGCCGACCCCGAGCGCGGGCTCGGTCTCGTGGACCTCGACGGGGACACCGTGCGCATCGCCCCCGCCCTCGTCCGCCTTCCCCACCCGGTGCTCCTGGAGGACCTGGAGGAGTTGCGGGAGTTCGCCGTCGAACTCGGCGTCGAGCAGCGGGCCCAGCAGCTCTTCCGCGAGGTCTGGCACCGGCCCGCGGCGCCGGACGCCGAGGCCACCTCCGTCGAGGAGTACGCGGGTGGCGCCTTCAGGGAACTGCGTTTCCTGCACGGGCGGGTCACCCAGCTCGGCTACCGCGTGCGCGGCGGATACGCCGTCTGCTCCGTGCGCGAGGAGGGGCACGGCGTCGAGGCCCGCGTCTGGGTCGGCGACTACGAGGGTTACGAGGAGACGGAGACCGGTCCCCTGGTGTGGACCGACGCCGCCGGGCAGGTGCTGAAGCTCGGCCGGGTCGGGCCCGTGGCCTGGTCGGAGGGCATGCGCATGGCCGCGGCGCTGTACGCCGGACGCGACATCGAGGACGAGGAGCGGGCGGCATGAGCAGCACGCACAGGACGAACACCGCCGGCGGCAGGCACTCCCTCGACGCCGCCACCGCCGCCGCTTTGCTCGAGGCCGGCGCCGTGCTGCCGGCGGGGAGCACCGGCCGCGAGGACGCCGACACCCTCACCGTCCGCACCTACACGCACCCCGCCCTCGACGGCCGCAGTGTCGTCCGGCTCGTGCCGGGCACCCTCGGCGAGGCCGAGGACCTCGCGCTGGACTTCCTCGGACTGGCCCGGGAGCCGGAGACGCCCGAGGTCGGCCAGGTCCTGCGGGAGACCCTGGGCTTCCCCGCCTGGGCCCTGGTCAACGACCCGGCCAACGGGCACCACGCCCTGGCCCTCGTCAAGGACGTCGAGCGGCTCGCCCGGCAGGCCAAGTCCCGTCCCGGCACCGCCAAGGAGGGCTTCGAGGAGCTCGGCGAACGGCTCGGCCGGGCCGTGCCGCACTTCCTGCCCACCTTCTACGAGCAGGCCGCCCGCGTCTTCCTCCAGCACGACAACACCACGTACGCGGCCGCCTTCTTCGGCAAGGCGCGGCAGGCCGAGCGGGTGCACGCGCTCACCGTCGACGAGGAGCGGCAGCGCGCCGTCTTCCTGGAGTTCGCCTTCGCCGGGGCACTGACGGTCAAGGCGCTCAAGGAGCACGTGAAGGACCTCGCCGCGCGGCTCGACGGCGCCCGGGCGTGGGACCAGTTCCGGCAGCTGACCGTGGAGCGCTGCGCGGCCGGCATGCCGCCGTACGCGTCACTGCCGCAGGACGCACGGTCCCTCATCAAGGCCGCGGGGCTGCCCCGGGTCGAGGCGGAGTGCGCCCTGGTCGCCGACCTGATCGCCTCGCCCGCCGCCGTGCGGGCGCCCGCCTCCTTCTGGACCGCCTACCGGGCCACCCTGCCCGTCCTCGCCGGACGGCACCCCGGGGCACGGGCCCGGCTGCTGGAGATCATGCCGGCCGGACTGGGCCGCGCTCCGGAGGACGACGAGTTCTGGCTGACGCTGCTGGCCGAGTGCGGCGCCGACCGGCTGCTCACCGGCGAGACCGACGGCTCCGGCGGGGACCGCGCGGCGGACGGCGACGGCAAGGACGGCGATGCGCCGGAGGGTCCCGGCGCGTCGGACGGCGGCGGCGCTGCGGACTGGCTCGGCCGGTGGGCCGCGCACCGCAAGCACGGCGCCGCGGTGTGCGACCGCTCCCAGGCCACCCTCGACCTCGTCGCGCGCATGGCCCCGCGCCTGCGGGCCGGCGGACGGCCGGTCGACCTGTTCACGGGCCGTCGGCACGCGGGCGCCGACCTCGACCTGCTCGACCTGTGCGTGGCGGAGGGCATACCCCTCTCCCTCCCGGACCCCGGCACCGAGGTCCACCTGGGCCTGGACCGCTGGGTGCTCGACACCCGGCCCGGGCGGCGGGACCTGGCCGCCGTCGCGGCGGACCCGCGGCTGCGTCCCCTGCTGCTGCGCGCCGTCGGTTCCGTGGGCCGCGAGCGCCACACGGCCAAGGTGCTGGAGCACCTCGCCGGGCATCCCGTTCTCGGCGGCGTGCTGCACGAGTGGCTGGACGGCGCGGTCGCGGAACTGGAGGGCGCGGTGGGCCTGCCCGGGGCCCGCGAGGCGCTGCACCGGCTGACCCCCTACCGTCCCGTGGCCCCCCGCGTCCATCCCGAGGCCGTCGCCCGCGTCGCCCGGTACGAGACCGCTCCCCTGCTCGGGCGCACCCTGCGGGCCGGCATCCTGGACGAGCTGGGCTGGCCCGCGCTCGACGAGGCGCTGCGGCTGCTGGACGCCGAGACGTACCAGGACCGCGACAACACGCTGAGCGTGAACGAGGCCTGGCCCTGCCTCATCCTGAGCCGGGGGAAGAGGGCGGTCGTCGTCGGTCCGGACGGCATCGTGCTGCAGCACGAACTGCGGCTGCCGGTCGACCTGGGCCGCTGGCAGCGCCCGCAGTTCCGCTACACCGACGGTGAACTGCTGGTGGTGTGGTGGCACGACGGCAAACAGCGCGGCTACTGGTCGGGCCGGCCGGCCGAGGTGATCACGCTCACCGGTGAGCAGGTGGTCCACGCGTGGCACAGCGACAGCACCGGCGCTCCGTCCATCCCGCTGCCCGCAGGCGGCCGGGCCACCGGCGGTCGCACCCTGCACGCCGGTGACACGGTCCTGCCCGCCGGCCGCCCCCTCCTCGGGGACGGCACGCTGCTGTGGCGCCAGGGCAGGCAGGGACGGCAGCGGGTGTGGCTGGAGTACGACCCGGAGACGGACACGCACGGACGCGCCTCCCTGCCCGCCTTCCTGCGCTCCGGCATCCGGGACGACGCGACGCTCTTGCAGGACCAGTGCGAGACCCTGCCCCTGCAACCGGGCCTGGAAGGAAGCCCGTTCGGTACCGACGGAGCCGTCCTCGGCCGCTGGGTGCGTGCCGAGGACGAGGCCGACGAGGCCCGCACGACCACCGGGACGCCCGACGGGCGCACCGTCACGCTGCGGACGCCGCGGCGCGCGGCACGGGCCGTTCCGCTCGGTGCGCTGCGGCTGCCCGGTGGTGCCGAGCCGGTCGTCGCCCGCCGGTACCGCCGGATCGACCTGTTCTCGCCGGACGACGGCACCGCGGCCGGCGAGCTCGGCGGGGTGACGCCGAACGAGCGGGGCGGGACGTACGCCGCGGGCACCCGGCTCGTGCCGCCGCTCGCCTTCTGGCACGCCTTGCGTCCGCGGGACGAGGCCGCCTCGGCGGTGCTGCGCGCCCTCACCGACGAGCAGGCGGCCGGGATAATGCGCGACGCGGCCCGGGCTCTGGCCGAACGTCAGGCCCAGGTGGCCGCGGCCGCCGCCGCCGGCGGAGATGCCGGCGGCTCCACCGGGCAGGCGGGTGGCGCGAGGGGGTCGGCCCGCCGTCCCGGCCGCATGGGCGGCCCCCGCACGGGCGTCGGCGCATCCGGTGGCGCCGGCGCGACGGTGGACGGCGACGGCAAGCCCGCGGTGCCGACCGCGGACGAGGTCGTCCGGCGCGTGGTGTCCCGGTCGCTGCCCGGCGTGACCGACGAGCGGCTCCTGACCGGCGTGGCGTCCCTGGTGCGCGCGGCGCTCCAGCTCGCCGACACCGCGACCACGTTCGTGACACCGCCCGTCGAACAGCCGAAGCGGGATCTCGCGGCGACCGAGGGCATGTTCCCGGACTACCGCCCCGAGCACGGCGACGACCAGACGGTGCGCGAGGCCACCGCCGGCCTCGCCGGTCTGTGGGGAGGCTGGCGCGGCAAGGACGAGTGGAACACGCTCCGTCAGATCCGGGCGGTGAACCACGTGCTGTCCGGAAAGCCCGCCGGCGGGACGAAGCTGCCCGACAGCGCCCGCCTCGCGGCCTCCGGCGACGGATGGGACAGCGACGAGCACACGATCCCCGGCATCGGCATGGTCTGGCCGCCGCTGCTGGGCGTACTGCGGCCGCTCGCCTACCGTGCCGCCTCGCCGACCCTGCCGGACGCCGGACGGGAAGCGCTGGCGCTGCTGTTCGAGGCGCTCGCCGAAGGACCCCTCGCCGTGCCCGGCGGCGTCCTGCGCGAGACCGTGCTGAGCGAACCGGGCGACGACCGCAAACGTGTGGGGCAGGTGCTGCGCCGGGACGGCCGGACCGTGGTGATCCTCGGTTGCCAGAACGTCGACTACCACCGGGGGCTAGTCAACTGGCTCGCCCTCGACCACGATCCCACGGGCGCGTTCGGCGCCGTCGCCCACTTCGTCCTGCAGCGTGAGACCCGGTACGCGTCGGCGTTCACGGCCGACGGACTCGCCTCGATCGCCCGGCTGGTCCGGGAGAAGGGCGCCGCTCCCTGGCAGCCCGAGGCACCCGCCGCGCTCGCGGCGGCGACGCACGGGGGCGTGGGGCCGCTCCAGGCCACGGTGCTCCTCGCCGGGCAGCCGACGGAACTCACCGCCGACGCACTCGCCGCGACCGGACTGAAGCCCCGCCAGTTCGAGGCGGCCCGGGGCATGCTGAACTCCCTGGATGCCGAGGACCGCGCCGCGCTCACCGGTGCGCTGCTGCCCGAGGACCCCTCCGACCTGTGGACCCGCGGGCCCGACACGGAGGCGGCCGGCCGGGTGTGGGCCGAGCGCCTCGCCTCCCTGGTGCGGGTGCCGGAGGACACGGCCGACTGCCTCGGCGGGCTGCCGGCCGGCCACGCCGAGGAGGTCCTCAACCCGGCCCGCACGCCGTGGCTCGGCCGCACCACAGTCCAACGGCCCGACAAGGACGGCCGGCTGGTCGCGGAGGACCCCTCCGCGCTGCCCGGCGGCCGCGACCTGACCGGCGCCCTGGCCGCGCTCGGCGCGCTCGCCTACGCCCTGCCCTACGGCCACCCGCTGCGGGCCGCGCTGCCGGACGGCCTGGCCGCCCTGCGGCGCCGCGTCGCCGATCCCGGGCTGCTGCTGGGCCTGGACGTGGATTGGACGGAGAAGGGCGCGTCCACCGCCGTCGAGCTGCGCAAGGCGTACGGGCTGCCCGCGGCCGGCGGGGCCGACGCGGACGGCACGACCTGGCTCGGCGAGGCGCTGGCGCTGCGTCCCTCGCACGGCGACATGGAGACCGTGCTGGTCCGCCCGGCCGGCCTCACCGGTCCGGACGACGCCGTCTTCGGACTGCTCGAAGGACTCGTGGGCCCCGGTCGCGGCAGGGCCCTGCGGGCACTGCGGACCCTGCTCGGCGACGAACCGGCCCGGGTCGTCGCCGCCGGCTCGGACGCCGCGGGCCCCGTCGGCTTCGCCCAGGATCCCACGGTCGGCGCGCCGAAGCTCGTCGCCGAGGTCGCCGCGGCCCACGGCCTGGGCGAGGACGCCGCGGTGCTCTACCTCCAGCTGCTCGCCCTGCCCGATCCGACGGACCGCAACGTGGCCCGCTGGACCGGCTGGAAGCCCGCCCGGCTGAAGAAGGCCCGCGCCGAACTCGTCGCTACGGAGCTGGTCGTGGAGGCCAAGCGGTCCCGGGCCGGCCGCTCGCTCTTCCTGCCCTGCGGCTGGCTCGACCTCAGGTCCCCCGCCCTGCCGGTGGAGACGTGGAAGGAGGGCCTCTACCCGGTGCGCGAAGGACTGCGGGCCGTGCCGCTGCTGCCGGTGCCCGAGCTGTTCGCCCGTGCGTGGGAGCGGGTCCGCGCCGGCGACGCGCCCGCCTACGAGGAACTCGTCACCCGCGCCCCGCGCAGGGGCCGCCGCCGATGACCGCCGTCCCGAGCCCAACGGAAGATCCGTCGATGACCACCACCCTGTCCCCCGACACAACCCGCCAGATCGTGCCGCCGGAGGACCGGTACGCCACCGAACTGGCCTTCCTCGCCGCGTACGACGCGGGACCGCGTCCGCCCGCCTGGCGGCTCACGCCCCGGGCGGTCGTCACCTTCGTCATGGGCAGCGACGGCCTCGCCCTGCGCCTGCCCGACGACGCCGAGGCGCCCGAGGGCGTGCCGCGCCGGCTGGAGGTGGCGGGCAAGTTCGTCGGCGACCGGGCGCTGGTCGAGCGGTGTGTCGTCACCCTGGCCGGGGAGCGGGGCCTGCTGCTGGTGGGCGAGCCGGGCACCGCCAAGTCCATGCTGTCCGAGCTGCTGTCCGCCGCCGTCTGCGGCACCAGCGGCCTGGTGGTGCAGGGCACGGCGGGCACGACCGAGGACCAGCTGAAGTACGGCTGGAACTACTCGCTGCTGCTGGCCCAGGGGCCCAGCCCGCAGGCGCTCGTCCCCTCGCCCGTCCTGACCGCGATGCGCCGCGGCGGCATCGCCCGCGTGGAGGAGGTCACCCGCTGTCTGCCGGAGGTGCAGGACTCCCTGGTCTCCCTGCTCTCCGAGCGGCGCATCGCCGTGCCCGAGCTGGCGGGCACCGATGGCTCCCTGGCGCACGCGGCACCGGGGTTCAATCTCATCGCCACCGCCAACCTGCGTGACAAGGGCGTCTCCGAGATGTCCGCCGCGCTCAAGCGCCGCTTCAACTTCGAGACGGTCGGCCCGATCCCCGACCTCGATGCGGAGACGGCCCTGGTCCGCAGCCAGGCGCGGGCCTCGGTCGAGCGGGCCGGGGCGCCGTTCCGGGTCGACGACGCGGTACTGGAGGCGCTGGTCACCGCGTTCCGCGACCTGCGCGAGGGACGGTCGGCGGAGGGCTGGGAGGTCGAGCGGCCGTCCACCGTGATGAGCACCGCGGAAGCCGTGTCCGTCGCGGGCGCGCTGGGGCTGGCCGCGGCCTACTTCCCCGGCGACCGCGACGTGCTGGGGCTGCTGCCCGGCCATCTCCTCGGCGTCGTGCGCAAGGACGACCCCGCCGACGCGGCCCGGCTGCGCGGCTACTGGGACGGTCCGGTGCGGCGCCGCGCGGAGCAGGGTTCGGCCACCTGGCGCACCCTGTGGGACCTGCGCACGGTCCTGGAGGCCTGACCGCCGTGTCCCTCTCCCCGCCCTCCTCGCCCTCACCGTCCCTGTCGCCCGGCGAGGCGGCCGACGCCCTCACGGACCCGGCGGTGCCGTATCTCATCGGCGTCCGGCACCACGCGCCGTCCCTGGCCGCGGCCGTGCCGGTACTGCTGGACGGAGCCGCTCCGGACGTCCTGCTGGTCGAACTCCCCGCCGAGATGCAGGAGTGGCTGCCCTGGCTCGGCCACGAGGAGACCCGGGCGCCGGTCGCGCTCGCCGCGGCGCCCACCGAGGGGGGCGGGGGGCCGGCGTTCTATCCCTTCGCCGACTTCTCGCCCGAACTCGCCGCCGTACGCTGGGCGGCCCGGCGCGGGGTCCCGGTCGTCGCGTGCGATCTGCCGCTGGCCGACCGGGCGTGGGGCGCGGGCCGGAGCCCCGGCCCCACGCGCACCGGCCCGGAGTCCGGCCGGCGGGATCTCACCACCGCGCTGCGGGCCCGGCTCACCGGCCGTCCCGGTGAGGACCTCTGGGACCGTCTGGTCGAGGCGACGGCTCCCGGCTCCGCACCCGAGGCGCTGCGCCGTGCCGCGCTGCTGACCGGGTGGGCCCTGCGCGAGGAGGCGGCCTCCTCGGGCGGTGTGCCCGAGCTGGATCTGCGCCGCGAGCAGTGGATGCGGGACCGGCTGGCCGCCGCCACCGCGCACGGCGAGCGGGCCGCCCTGGTCGTCGGCGCGTTCCACGCCCCGGCCCTGGCGTTCCCCGCCGGGAAGACGGCGAACGGGACCGTCGCGGCCGCCGGGACCGCAGCCGCGACGGGCACCCGGACCGGAGCCAAGGCGGGGGCCGGGCGCGGCGCCGGGACGGGAGCCGGAACGGAGGCCGACGCCCCGCGGGGGTCGGGCGCCGGAACAGGACACGAACCGGGGGCCGGGACCGTACGGGAAACGGGCACCGGCACCGGGCGGCCGGTGTGGACGACCTCGCTCATCCCGTACACCTACGCGCTCCTGGACGAGCGGTCGGGCTATCCGGCCGGTATCCGGGACCCGGAGTGGCAGCACCAGGTCCTGGGCGCGGCGGGCGATCCGGTCGCCCTGGAGGAGGCACTGACCCGGACGGCCGTGCGGGTGTGCGCGGGCCTGCGTGCCCTGGGGCACCCGTCGGGGCCCGCCGACGCGCGTGAGATCACCCGGTTCGCCTCGGACCTCGCACGGCTGCGGGGGCTGCCGGCGGCGGGCCGGGGGGAGCTGGTCGAGGCGGTGCAGTCGGTCCTCGCGCAGGGCGAGCCGTACGGCAGGGGGCGGGCCGTCGCGCGGGCGATGGAAGAGGTGCTCGTCGGCACGCGAGAGGGCCGTCCCGCGCCGGGGGCGCCGCGCAGCGGCCTCGCCCCGGCGGTCGAGGCGGAGGTGTCGGCCCTGGGCCTGCCGGGTCCCGGGTCCGGCGTCCCGGGCGGCGCGAACGCCCGGGACCTGCGCCTCGATCCGCTGCGGTCCGACCTCGACCGGCGGCGAGACCTGCTGCTGCGCCGGCTGACCGTGTGCGGTGTGCCGTACGCCGAGCCGCGGGACGTGGTCGGCGCGGGCGGTGCCGAGGCCCTGACGACCCGGTGGGAGGTGCGCTGGACACCGGCGACCGAGGCCATGCTGTCCGCGGCCGGGGTGCGCGGTGTCACGCCCGCGCAGGCCGCCGAAGGGGTACTGCGGGAGCGGTGGCGGGCGGAGCGGGACGAGGGCGGGCCCACGCCCGCGCAGACGCTGGAGGGGCTGCGGCAGGCGGCGGAGTGCGGCCTGCCGGAGCTGGCGGACGCGCGGCTCGCGGAGGCCGCCGAGGTGCTGCCCGGCGCCGCGAAACTGTCCGAGCTCCTGACCGGTCTGGGACTGCTCGACCGGTTGCGCGCGGGGCATTTCGCCGGGCTCGGCGCCGACGAGGACCGTACCGCCCGGGCCGCCGCCGTGGCCGGGCTGCTGACCGCCGCGGCGGTGCGGCAGGTGGACGGCATGGCCGGCTGCGAGGACCCGGCGGACGCGCACGCCCTGCTGGAGCTCGCCCATCGGGCGGACCTCCTCGGCGGCGTCCGGCTGACCGACGCCCTGGCCCGGCTGGCCCGGGACGGCTCGCCCCTGATGCTCGGCGCCGCCGGAGCCGTCCGGGTGCTCCTCGGGCACGATGACCCACGCTTGTTCGGCGAGCGTGTCGCCGCATGGGTCGACACGGCGAACGACCCGGCGTCCCGGTCCGCGCTCACCGCGCGGCTGACCGGTCTGCTGACGGCCGCCGGCCCGCTCCTGGAGTCAGCGGCCCCGGCACTGGAACCACTTCTGAACCGGGTGTCCGAACTGCCCGACCGGGATTTCCTCGACCGCCTGCCCGCGCTGCGCGGCGGCTTCGACGCCCTCAGTCCGGCGGCCCGCGACCGGCTGCTCACCACCGTCGAGGAGCGGCTGGCCGTCGGTCACCTGGGGGACACGGGCACCGTGGATCCCGTCGCCCTCGCCCGGTGGACGGGCGCGGATCTCGCCGCCCGAGCCACTCTCGGCGCACTCGGTCTGCTGCCCCCGCCACCGGCCGACGAGGCCGGAGCAACCGGGTCCGCCGCCGCGCACGGGCACGCGACGCCCGCCACCCCGGCCGAGGAGCGCCGGCCGGCCCCGGCCGACCGCTGGCGGCTCGTGCTGGGCCGCCGGACCGACCGGCTGTCCCCGTCGGCGGCCGCCCTGGCCACGGCCCTGGACGAGCTGTACGGCAGCGGGCGGGGCGAGGGCAGCCGCGGTGGCCCGGGCGGAGCCGGCCGCGGCAAGGGGGGCCGGGAGGCTCCCTACCCCGGCGTGCGGGAGTGGTCGGAGGACCTGGCGGCGCTCTTCGGTCCGGGCATCCGCGAAGAGGTGCTGGCGGCCGCGGCCGCGTCGGGCCGGCCGGACGTCCTGTCCGAGCTGCACCCGGACAGCGCACGGCCCTCCGTCGACCTGCTGCGGACCGTGCTGCGCCACGCGGGCGGCCTGCCGGAGGCGCGCCTGGCCGCGCTGCGGCCGCTCGTCCGGCGGCTGGTCGACGCGCTGACCCTGCAGCTGGCCACCCGGCTGCGTCCCGCGCTGCACGGCACGGTCCTGCCCCGCCCGAGCCGCCGGCCGGGCGGCGGCCTGGACCTGGCCCGCACGCTGCGGGCCAACCTGGCGTCCGCCCGCCGCGGCCCGGACGGCACCGTCCGGGTCGTCCCCGAGCGGCCCGTCTTCCGCACCCGTGCCCGGCGCGCCGCCGACTGGCGGCTGATCCTGGTGACCGACGTGTCGGGGTCCATGGAGGCGTCCACGATCTGGTCCGCGCTCACGGCCTCGGTGCTGGCGGGGGTGCCCACCCTGTCCACGCACTTCCTGGCCTTCTCCACGGAGGTCATCGACCTCACGGACCACGTGGACGACCCGCTGTCCCTGCTGCTCGAGGTCAGCGTGGGCGGTGGCACCCACATCGCGGCGGGCCTGCGGCACGCCCGAGAGCTCGTCACCGTGCCGTCGCGCACCCTCGTCGTGGTCGTCAGCGACTTCGAGGAGGGCTACCCGGTGGGCGGCCTGCTCGCCGAGGTACGCGCCCTGGTCGGAGCCGGCTGCCACGTCCTGGGCTGCGCGAGCCTCGACGACGCGGGACGGCCCCGGTACTCCACCGGCGTCGCGGGCCGGCTCGTCGCGGCGGGCATGCCGGTCGCCGCCCTCAGTCCGCTCGAACTCGCCCGCTGGGTAGGGGAGAAGATCTCGTGAACGCGCAGCTTCCGCCGGTCGACCCGGCGGTGACCGCCGAGCTCGTCGCGGCGCTGACACCCCGGCTGCGCAAGCGGCTGGACGCGGGGGTCGCCAAGGTGGCGGGTCGGCCGGCGGTCCGCGACGGCGACGTCGTGCGCGTCGCCGTGGACGACGACACCGACCTCGAACTGCACGCCCCCGCGGGCGTGGTGGCCAGTGCGGACGCGATCCGCTGCGGGTGCCTGCTCGCGCCCGGCTGCCTGCACCGCGCCGCCGCGGCCTCGGCCGCACCGGTCGCCGACCCGGCACAGTCGCCGCCCGCCGCCCCGGCCGAACCACCCACCCCGGACCCGGCACAGCCACCGGGCGCCGACACGGCCGCACCGCCCACCACGGACCATGCACGGCCACCCGCCGCCGTGGCGGCCGCACCACGTGCCCAGGGCCCGGCGGAGCCCTCGGACACGGATCCGGCGCAGCCGCCACCGGCCGCCCCGCGCCCCTCCCCCACCGCTCCGCCACCGCCTTCCACCGTTCCGCAGCCGGCCCCCGGCGCGGCCACCCCCGAGCAGCGCGCCGCCGCGGCCGACCTGCGGGACGCCGCCGCCGCGGTGCTGGAGGCCGGGACGGACGGCGCCGGCGCCGTGGTCCAGGCCGAGCTGCTGCGCGCGGCGCACACCGCGCGGCTCGCGGGTCTCCCCCGGGCGGCGGGCCGCGCGGTCTCCGTCGTCACGGCGTTGCGCGCCGCCCGGAGCGCCGACCCCGCCTACCGCCTCACCGACCTCGCCGCCGCCCTCCGCGACGTCCTGGCGACCGCCCACCGCCTCCCGGACGCCGTCGGGCAGGAGCTCTCCGCGCTGCGCGGCAGCGTGCGGCAGCCGTACACCCCGAACGGTTCGCTGCGCCTGTACGGGCTGTTCTCGGAGCCCGTCCTCACGGCGACCGGGTACGCGGGCGCCGTCACCTGGACCGCCGACGCGACGGGCACGCTGTACACCGTCTCCGACGTCGCGCCGGGCGGTGCCGGCCGGGCCACGGGCGCCGCGGACCGCGGTGTACGCATCGGCGACACGACCCTGACCCACCGTGAACTGTCGCGCGCCGGGCTCGTCGTGTCCGGCGCGACGGTCTCCCCGACGGGCCGCCTGGGCGCGGGGGCGGGCGTCCGGGCGGTGCGCGCCTCCGGCGCCGCGTGGCACGCCGAGCCGCTCGACCGCCTGTGGGCGGTTCCGGTGGCCGAGCAGGTGTCCCGTGCGCTGACGACCGACCAGGACCTGCTGTTCCTCGACGTCACGCTCACCGGCACGGTGCGCGAGGCGGCGGGCGAGTGCCTGCTCGCCGACTGCGCCGGGCTGACGCTGCGTCTCGCCGCCGCCCATGACGACCCCGCCCTGCCCCACCGCGACAACCTCCGCCTCCTGGCGGACGCCCCGGGGGCGCGGCTGCGTCTCGTCGCCCGTCTCACGCCGGCCCCGTTCCCCCGCGCCCTGCTCCTGGCCGTCAGCCACCCCACCGACCCCGGCGCCCGGGTCGACCTGGGCCTGGACCGGCTCCGCCGCGCGGACCTGCCCGCGCCCGTACCGCCGGCCGCCGTGCCGGCGCCCGACATCGACGAGGCCCCGGTGCATCTGCTGCGCAGGCGGGTCCACCAGGCCGCCTCCGGCGGGCGCCGCGTGCTGGCGTTCCCCGGCGGCGGTGCCGCCGACGGCCCGCGGCTGCGCCGGCACGGCCTGGCGACGGCCGGTGAACTCCTGGACGCGCTGCACGCCGCCGCCACCGACCGCGGCCGGGACCCGTTCGGCCGGCTCCTCCCGGCGGACGCCGGCCGCTTCGCCCGCGCCTGGCTCGCCGCCGCCGTCTACACGGAGGAGATCGACCGGCCCCTATGCGCCGCCGCGTGGGGCGCCCGGCCCCAGGGACCCGCCACCCGCTGACCTGGGTCTTCGAGATTCGTTCGACGGCATCGGTGCGCACAGCCTTGTCAGGGACATGAGCTACTCCTACAGTCCTGAGCACACCGGTAAGTGGGAGCGCTCCCACCCGTGGGGAGGTGGGAGCGCTCCCGCACCGGCTCCCCCACGTCCCCGCACTCTCCCGGAAAGGCCCCCACATGCGACCGTCATGGCACCAGGTCCGCCCCTTCCGACGCTTGTCGGGCGCTCTTCTCGCGGCTTTCGCCGTGGTGGTGTCCCTCGTCACCACGGCCGCGCCGGCCCAGGCGGACACCGCGATCTGCGAGGCGTTCGGCACGGCGACGATCCAGGGCCGCTACGTCGTCCAGAACAACCGCTGGGGCACCAGCGCGACACAGTGCGTCACCGTCACCGACTCGGGCTTCCGGGTCGACCGGGCCGACGGCTCCGTGCCCACCAACGGCGCCCCGAAGTCGTACCCGTCCGTCTTCGACGGCTGCCACTACACCGTCTGCGCGCCGGGCACGCGCCTTCCGGCCCGGCTGAGCGACATCGCCGAGGCGCCCACCAGCGTGTCCTTCGGCTACGTCGACAACGCGGTCTACGACGCCGCCTACGACATCTGGCTCGACCCGACGCCCCGGACCGACGGGGTGAACCGGACCGAGATCATGGTCTGGTTCCATCACACGGGCCCGGTCCAGCCGGTGGGCGCCAAGGTGGGCACGGCCACCGTGGCGGGACGCTCGTGGGAGGTGTGGTCGGGCAGCAACGGCTCCAACGACGTGCTGTCCTTCGTCGCCCCCTCGGCGATCACCAGCTGGAGCTTCGACGTCATGGACTTCGCCCGGCAGGCCGTCTCGCGCGGACTCGCCGCGAACGACTGGTACCTGACGAGCGTCCAGGCGGGCTTCGAGCCGTGGCAGGGCGGCGCAGGGCTGGCGGTGACCTCCTTCTCCTCGGAGACCGACACGGACGGCGGCCCCTCCGGGCCCGGCGAGCCGGGCGACCCCGGCGATCCCGCGGCGTGCGAGGTCGCGTACGCCACGAACGCCTGGCCGGGCGGCTTCACCGCGAACGTCACCGTCACCAACACCTCCGCCTCCCCCGTCGACGGCTGGCAGCTCGCCTTCACGCTGCCCTCCGGGCAGCGCGTCACGAACGCCTGGAATGCCTCGGTGACCCCCTCAACGGGCGCCGTCAGGCGACCGGCCTGGGCCACAACGCCCGGATCGCCCCCGGCGGCAGCCTGACGTTCGGCTTCCAGGGGACCTACGGCGGCTCCTTCTCCGAGCCGGACGCCTACCGCCTCAACGGCACCGCCTGCGCGACCGCGTAACGCCGAGCGGCCGTCTACCGGCCGTACGGCAGTGTCATCCCCTCCCCCCACTCCCCCGCCCGTCCGGTCGGTTCCTCCCCCGGACGGGCGGGGGCTCCAGCACAGGGCAGAACACCCACCTCCTGATGGTCACGAACGGATCGTCGACATCGTCCACTGAGCGAAACAGGAGACCCCCCATGGTTCGACGGAACAGATACCTGTCCCTGGCGGCGGTGCTCGCCACCCTGCTCGGCGCGCTCGGCGTGACCGTCCTGTTCGGGCAGGGCCGCGCCGAGGCGCACGGCGTGGCGATGATGCCCGGCTCGCGCACGTACCTGTGCCAACTGGACGCCGTCACCGGCACCGGTGCCCTGGACCCGACCAACCCGGCGTGCCGGGACGCACTCGACCGCAGCGGGGCGACGGCGCTGTACAACTGGTTCGCCGTGCTCGACTCCAACGCGGGCGGCCGCGGGGCCGGTTACGTGCCGGACGGCACGCTGTGCAGCGCCGGCGACCGTTCCCCGTACGACTTCTCCGCCTACAACGCCGCCCGCTCGGACTGGCCCCGCACGCATCTGACGTCGGGCGCGACGATGAAGGTGCAGTACAGCAACTGGGCGGCACACCCCGGCGACTTCCGCGTCTACCTGACCAAGCCCGGCTGGTCGCCCGCCTCCGAGCTGGGCTGGGACGACCTCCAGCTGATCCAGACCGTGACCAACCCGCCCCAGCAGGGCTCGCCCGGCACGTCGGGGGGCCACTACTACTGGGACCTGGCGCTGCCCTCGGGCCGTTCGGGCGATGCGCTGATCTTCATGCAGTGGGTGCGTTCGGACAGTCAGGAGAACTTCTTCTCCTGCTCCGACGTCGTCTTCGACGGCGGCAACGGCGAGGTGACCGGCATCCGCGGCTCGGGCGGCACGCCGACCACGCCGCCCCCGACCACGCCGCCGCCCACGCACTCCGGCGACTGCATGGCCATCTACTCCGTGGTGAACTCCTGGAGCGGCGGCTTCCAGGGTTCCGTCGAGGTGATGAACCACGGCACCCAGCCGCTGAACGGCTGGGCCGTGCAGTGGCGGCCCGGGGCGGGGACCACGCTGGGCGGGGTGTGGAACGGCTCCCTGTCGAACGGTGACGGCGGAACGGTCACGGTGCGCAACGTGGACCACAACCGCGTCGTCCCGCCGGACGGCAGCGTGTCCTTCGGCTTCACCGCCACCTCCACCGGAAACAACCTCCCCACGGGGACGATCGGCTGCGTGGCGCCGTAGTACGGCGAAGGCGGGCGCCGCGCGACCCCGCGCGGCGCCCGCCCGGACCTCCGGCCCGCCCGCCGACCTCACGTGCCGGTTACAAATCGCTCAACCCCTGGTTGCGACGCGGTGATCCGGCGACGATGGGGGCATGACTCTGGCCCAGCGCGCCTTCGAGCGGCTGCACGCCTGGCCCGACCTCACCACGGGTCCGGCCAGTTGCGGAACCGGGCGGGCACTGCGCTCCGCCCATGACGAGATCGTCCACTTCCACTCGGACCGGGACGTGGACCTCCACCTGACCCACCGGGCCATCCAGCGCTTCCAGTACGACCTCGGCGGTTCCAGTGCCATACACCTCGTCCCCGGCTCCCGCTGGGTGACCGTGCACCTGGACTGCGACACGGACGTCGACCTGCTGCTGAGCCTGGTGAGCATCGCCCTGAAAGCCCATCAGACGCAGCAGCAGGCCGCGGACCCGCCCTCGGGGTGCAACTTCCACCGCGTCACGGTGCTTCCCCGCTCGGCGGCCGGGGGGATCTGAGACACGCCCGCGGCGACGCCCCGCGTTCCCGCCCCGCGGCCCGGGCGCCGCAACGCACTCGCAACCTTCCCCGTGCTGGCATGCAGGGCATGGGCGACACATACGAGGAGATCCCGCGCGTCGAACTCACCGCCTCGGCGGCCGGCCTGCTGCGGCGCCTGCGGGCCGCGCACGGGCCCCTGATGTTCCACCAGTCCGGCGGCTGCTGCGACGGCAGCGCGCCCATGTGCTACCCGGCCGGCGAGTTCCGCACCGGCGCCGCGGACGTCCTGCTCGCGGAACTGGTCGTGGAGGGCGTCGAGGAGCCGGTGGCGTTCTGGATGTCACGCAGCCAGTTCGCGGTGTGGAGCCACACCCGGCTGATCGTCGACGTCGTCGAGGGACGGGGCAGCGGCTTCTCGCTGGAGGCCCCCGAGGGGGTGCGCTTCCTCATCCGCTCCCGCGTCCTCGACGCGTAGCCGCCGGGGCGCCGCCGGGACCGCGGGACCCGGCGGCGCCCCGCCCCGGTCACGGTCTGAGGCTGCCGACGATGTCCGCCGTGGCCATGAGACCGCTGTTGATGGTCGGGGCGATGCTCGTGCTCGCCAGGTAGAAGCCGAGCAGCAGGCAGACCAGCGCGTGGGAGATCTTGAGCCCCCCATTGCGCAAAAAGAGCACCGCCAGGATCGTCAGGAGCAGCACCACAGAGATGGAAATGGCCATCGTCAACCTCCTCCGCCACGTCCACTTCGCGGCGTTCGGCCGCAAGTGTGGCGCAACGGAGGGTTTATCCGGGCGGCTGACCTGTCCTCCGGACGAGTGATGTTCCGGCGGCGGCTACGCGCCGCGGCGGGCGTCGAGGAACGCCTCGAGCCCCGCTAGGTCGTCGGTGTTGAGGTGGTCGACGCCCGCGGCGAGCAGCTCGCCCCACACCGCGTCCCGGGCGGCACCCGGCTGGTCGGCGGTGGCCCAGAAGCGCACCCGCTGCCCACGCCGGTGCGCCGCGCCGACGAGGTCGCGCAGCTTGCCCCGCTCCGCCTCGGGGAAGGCGCCGACGCCCTGCCAGGTGAAGTTGAGCGTCCAGTTGTCGCTGATCAGCGGCACGAAGGAGGCGGGGGCCGTCGTGCCGAGGTCCGTGAGACGGCCGTCGTAGAAGGCCAGACGCGTACGCTGGGCGGCCATCGGCGCGCGGGCGGCGCGGTCTCCGGAGACCACCACGGTGACCGCGCCGGGGTGGACCCGGCCGTGGGCGTAGCCGGTGAACAGGTGCTTGTAGCGGCGCAGGAGACGGTCGAGCTCCAGGTACGCCGACGCCCCCTCGGTCTTGATGTCGACGAGGAGTTGCAGGGAGCGCCGGTCGCCCCGGTACACGCGGCCGTGCCGGGTGCGGACGCGGGCGGCGAGCGGGTCGAGGTAGAGGGACTCCAGGGTGCGGGCGGGGTCGAGGTCCTCGGGGTCGTGGGCGACCAGGAGCCGGCCGTCGACGAGGTAGATGTCGGCCTCGACGCTGCCGAAGCGGTGGTCGAGGGCGTCGAGAAGGGGGCGGGGGTGCTCGTAGTCGTTGTGGGCGTGCGCACGCCACAGCGGGCGGGGTCCGCGCCTGCCCTCGCCCGCCGACGCGGTGCCGGCGGGCAGGGCGACCGCGCCCGCGAGGGCGGCGCCGAGGGTGGTGAGGGCTCTGCGTCGGGTGGTGAGGGCCATGCTCTGCCTCCCTGGAGGTGCCGTACGGGACGCCTGTGAGTATGGGGGCCCGGGAGCTCAAGGAGCAGAGTCGTGCGGGGAGTTGTCCGGACGTCCGCCGGTCGTTCATGTCAGTGGAACGGCACGCACGGGCGATGCCCGTCCCCCGAGGGGGACGGGCATCGCTTCTGCCGGGCGGGCGCCGTCAGGGGGCGCGCAGGTCGGCCAGTTCGGCCAGCGCCTCCCGGTGGGCGCCCGCCGTGCCGTGGGCGATCGCGTCGGCCTTGGCCCGCTTCAGGTAGAGGTGGACCGGGTGCTCCCACGTCATGCCGATGCCGCCGTGCAGTTGCAGCGCCTCCTCGGCGACGTGGACGGCGACCTGGGCCGCGTACGCCTGGGCCACGGCGACGGCCACGTCGGCGTCCTGGCCGCTCGCCAGCGCGTCGGCCGCGTTGCGGGCGGCGGCGCGCAGACCCGCGACCTCCAGCCACAGCCGGGCGAGCCGGTGCTTGAGCGCCTGGAAGCCGCCGACCTGGCGGTTGAACTGCCTGCGCTCCCCGAGGTAGCGGACCGTCTCGGTCAGCAACCAGTCGGCGAGGCCCAGTTGCTCGGAGGCCAGCAGTCCGGCACCGGCTCGCAGGGCGCGCCGTACGGCGGGTTCCGCCGCGCCGAGCCGGCGTCCCGGCGCCCCGTCGAGGACGACCGCCGCCACCAGCCGGGTCAGGTCCAGGGAGGAGCGCGGGGTGACGGCCGCCGCGTCGGCGTCCACCGCGTACAGGGCGCCGTCGTCGGCCGGGACGAGCAGCACGTCGGCCACGGCGGCGTCGGCGATGCCGGTCAGCTCCCCGTGCAGCGTGCCGTCCTGTACCCGTACGGTCGCGTAGGCGGCGCCCGGTGCGGTGTGCAGGCCGACGGCGAGGGCGCCGATGCGGCGTCCGGCGGCCAGCTCGCCGAGCAGGTCCTCGGCGCCGCAGGCCAGCAGGGCCTCGGTGGCGACGACGGCACTCGTCAGGTACGGCACGGGTGCGACGGACCGGCCCAGCTCCTCCAGGGCGACGGCGGCCTCGCGGTACGTGGCGCCCTGGCCGCCCTGCGCCTCGGGCACCAGGAGCCCGGCCAGGCCCATGCCCTCGGCCAGCGACTTCCACAGGGCGAGGTCGTGGGGCGCGTCGGACTCGGTGCGCGCGACGACGCCCGCCGGGTCGCAGTGGCCGGTGAGCAGGTCACGGACGGCGGCGCGCAGCGCCTCTTCCTCCTCCGAGTACAGCAGATCGGGCTCGCTCATCGGGCCAGGTCCTTCCAGGCGACGTCCTTGTCGGTGCGCGGTTCGGCGGGCAGGCCGAGGACGCGCTCGGCGACGATGTTCAGCAGGACCTCGCTGGTCCCGCCCTCGATGCTGTTGCCCTTGGACCGCAGGTAGCGGTACCCGGCGTCTCGGCCGGTGAAGTCCACCAGCTCGGGGCGGCGCATGGTCCAGTCGTCGTACAGCAGGCCTTCCTCGCCGAGGAGTTCGACCTCGAGGCCGCTGATCTCCTGGTTGAGGCGGGCGAAGTTCAGCTTCATGCCGGCGCCCTCGGGGCCGGGCTGGCCGGCCGCCAGCTGCTGGCGCAGCCGTACGCCGGTGAGCCGGGCGACCTCGGCCTCGACCCACAGGCCGAGCAGCCGCTGGTGCAGGTCGTGGGTGCGCAGGCCGGGGCGGTCCCGCCAGGTCTCCGCGACCTTGCCGATCATGCCGCCCTCGCGGGGGATCGGCGTGCCGCCGATGGCGACGCGTTCGTTGTTCAGCGTGGTCTGCGCAACCCGCCAGCCGTCACCCGTCGCGCCCAGGCGCATGGCGTCGGGGATGCGGACGCCGGTGAGGAAGACCTCGTTGAACTCGGCCTCGCCGGTGATCTGGCGCAGCGGACGGACCTCCACGCCGGGGTCGGTCATGTCGCACAGGAAGTAGGTGATGCCCCGGTGCTTGGGCACGTCGGGGTCGGTGCGGGCGATGAGGATGGCCCAGCGGGCGAGGTGCGCGCTGGAGGTCCACACCTTCTGCCCGTCGACGATCCACTCGTCGCCCTCCCGCACGGCCCGCGTGCCGAGCGCGGCGAGGTCGGAGCCGGCGCCCGGCTCGCTGAACAGCTGGCACCAGACCTCCTCGCCCGTCCACAGCGGGCGCAGCAGCCGGCGCTTCTGCTCGTCGGTGCCGTAGTGGAGGATCGTCGGCGCCGCCATTCCGAGGCCGATGCCGATGCGCCGGGGGTCGTTGTCGGGGGCGCCCGCGGCGGCGAGCTCGGCGTCGACCACGGCCTGGAGGGAACGGGGGGCGTCGAGTCCGCCGAGGCCCTCCGGGTAGTGCACCCAGGCGAGGCCGGCGTCGAAGCGGGCCCGGAGGAAGTCGAGGCGGCCGGTGGCGGCCGGCGGATGGGCGGCCAGCAACTCCTGTGTGCGGCGGCGCAGTTCGTCGGCGTCGGTCATGCGGCGGCTCCCTTCTCGAGGACGACGGCGACGCGGCCGGTCGTCCGGCCGTCGGCCACCCGCTGCACGGCGTCCGCGGCCCCGTCGAGCGGCACCCGCTCGCTCACCAGCGGCTTGACGGCGCCCCGAGCGGCCAGCTCGGTGAGCTGCTCGTGGCAGTGCCGGACCAGCTCGGGGTTCTTGGTGTTGTACAGGCCCCAGTGCAGGCCGAGGACGGCGTAGTTCTTCACCAGGGCGTGGTTCAGCGCGGGGCTGGGGATGGTGCCGCTCGCGAAGCCGACGACCACGATCCGGCCCTCGAAGGCGACGGTCTTGGCGGACTGGGCGTAGGCCTGGCCGCCCACCGGGTCGTAGATCACGTCGGCGCCCCGGCCGCCGGTGGCCTCCTTGACGGCGGCGACGACGTCCTCGCTCCGCCGGTCGATCACGACGTCGCAGCCCAGTTCGCGGGCGACGGCGGCCTTCCCGGCGCCGCCGACGACACCGATGACCCTCGCCCCGGCCGCCTTGCCGAGCTGCACGGCCGCACTGCCGACCCCGCCGGCGGCGGCGTGGACGAGCAGGGTCTCACCGGCCTCCAGCCGGGCCCGGCGGTGCAGGCCGAACCAGCCCGTCTGGTAGCCGATGTGCAGGGCGGCGGCCTCGGCGTCGTCCAGGGTGTCCGGCGCGGGCAGCAGGGCGCGGGCGTCGGCGACGGCGTACTCGGCGAAGCCGCCGTGCGGGAGCACCGGGTTGGCGATCACGCGGCGCCCGTCCTCGGTCTCGCCGCAGACCTCCACGCCGGGCGTGAACGGCAGGGGCGGCCTGACCTGGTACTGGCCCCGGCACAGCAGGGCGTCCGGGAAGTTGATGTTGGCTGCCCGGACCCTGATCAGGACCTGGCCGTCGCCCGGCGTCGGGGGCGGGACCTCGCCGAGGCGCATCACCTCGCTCGGCTCGCCGTTCTCGTGCACCTGCCATGCCTGCATGCGGGGCCTCCACGCGACTGTCGGTCCGGGTTCTCCCGCATACTAAGCGGTCGCTTGCCGATCAGGGAACAGGTGGCGGCAGGTCGTCCGTCACGCCTGGGCGGGCCGGGCGCGCACGTGCATGCGCTCCCCCTGCGGGCCGAACAGGCTGAGGAACTCGACCGGCCCCTCCCCCGTCGAGCCGAACCAGTGCGGCACGCGGGTGTCGAACTCGGCCGCCTCGCCCGCGCCGAGCACCACGTCGTGCTCACCGAGCACCAGGCGCAGCCGGCCGGACAGGACGTAGAGCCACTCGTATCCCTCGTGCGTCCGCGGGTCCGGCTCCTCCTTGCGCTGCGGCTCGAGCACCTTGAACGCCTGGAGGCCGCCCGGCTGGCGGGTGAGCGGCCAGTGGGTACGGCCGTGGCGCACGATGGGCCGGGCGCGCACCCGGGGGTCACCGACGGGCGGGGCGCCGACCAGTTCGTCCAGCGCGACCTGATGGGCCTGGGCGATCGGCAGCAGCAGCTCTAGGCTCGGCTTGCGCAGGCCGGACTCCAGCCGCGACAGGGTGCTGACCGAGATACCGGTCGACTCCGACAGGGCGGCGAGCGTGACCTCGCGCTCCTTGCGGATCTGCCTCAGCCGCGGTCCGACTCCCGCGAGTACGTCGTCTGCAGTCATGCGTCCATTCTTGCAGACCCGGCAAATGCGTTTGTCAATCCGGTGCTTCAGGGGCGACCTTCTGATCGGAGGTGGTCACCATGACCGAGAAGCAGGACCTGTCCGGAACGTACGAAGTGATCGTCGTCGGCGGCGGCGCGGCCGGGCTCTCCGCCGCCCTCGTCCTCGGCCGGGCGCGGCGGCGCGCCCTGGTCGTCGACGCCGGTGAGCCGCGCAACGCGCCCTCGGACCACATGCAGGGGTACCTGACCCGGGACGGCATGCCGCCCGCCGAGTTCCTGGCGCTCGGCCGGGAGGAGATCGCTCGCTACGGCGTCGGATTCGTCCGGGACCGCGTGGTGGGGGTGACCCGGGGCGAGGACTTCGCCGTGGAGCTGGCCGGCGGGCGGACCGTGCGGGCGCGGCGGCTGATCGTCGCCACCGGCCTGAAGGACGAGCTGCCGGACGTCGCCGGGGTCGCCGAACGCTTCGGACGGGACGTGCTGCACTGCCCGTTCTGCCACGGCTGGGAGGTCCGCGGCGAGCGCTTCGGCGTCCTCGCCACCAGCCCGCTCTCCGTCCACCAGGCGCTGATGGTGTCCGGATGGTCGGACGACGTGACCCTGTTCCTGCACACGGTGGCCGAGGAGGAGCTGTCCGACGACGACCTGCGCCGGCTCTCAGCGGCCGGGGTGAAGGTGGTGCCCGGCCGGGTCGCGGGGCTGCGGGTCGAGGACGACCGGCTCACCGGCGTCCGGCCGGCCGGGGGCACCCCCTCCGGGGGAGGTTCCGTCCACGAGTGCTCGGTGCTCTTCGTCGCCCCGCGCGCCGTGCCGCGGACCGGCCTGATGGAGCGGCTGGGCGCGGAGCTCATGGAGACCCCGTTCGGCGCCTACCCCGTGGTGGACCCGACGGGCCGGACCACCGTGCCGGGCGTGTGGACCGCGGGCAACGCGATGGGCTTCGCCGAGCAGGTGGTCTACGCGGCGAGCGGCGGCTACCGCGCCGCCGCCGCGATCGTCGGCGACCTGATCATGTCGGACCTGGACGCACGCCTCGGCGCGTAGCGCCGGGCCCGGCGCGGCGGCGGTTGCCGGATGCCCTTCCCCCGGTCGGCGGTCACCGGTACGGCGGGTCGGTGCCCCCCCCCCGGGACGGGGGCACCGGAGGACGCGTCCCGGCCCGGAGCGGTCCGGGCGCCCGGAGGGGACCGGGCGCCCGGAGGGGACCACGACGGGGCGGCAGGCAGGTCCGTGCGCCCGTGCGGGTGTGGGCCACGCCTCTCCGGTGCACCATGACTGCATGCTGCTTGCCCGGCTGGCCCAGGTGTCCCGGGAGGTCGCGGCCACGTCGGCGCGGTCCCGGAAGACCGCCCTGCTCGCGGAGCTGTTCCGGGAGGCGGAGGCGGAGGACGTACCGATCGTCATCCCGTATCTGGCGGGGCGTCTCCCCCAGGGCCGGATCGGCGTCGGCTGGAAGGTGCTGGGCGAGCGGGTCGCCCCGGCCGCCGAACCCGGCCTCACCGTGCGCGACGTGGACGCCCGGCTGACGGAACTCGGCGCGGTCTCCGGGGCCGGTTCGCAGGCCGAGCGGTCGCGGCTGGTCGGCGGCCTGATGGGCGCGGCCACCGAGGACGAGCAGCGCTTCCTGCTCGGGCTGCTCACCGGTGAGGTGCGCCAGGGCGCCCTGGACGCCGTCGCCGTGGAGGGCCTGGCCCTGGCGACCGGCGCGCCGGCGGCCGACGTCCGGCGTGCGGTGATGCTCGCGGGCTCGTTGCAGGCCGTGGCCGAGGCCCTGCTCGCCGACGGACCCGGGGCGCTGGCCCGGTTCCGGCTCACCGTCGGCCGCCCGGTGCTGCCGATGCTGGCCCACAGCGCGTCCTCGGTCGCCGAGGCGGTCGGCAAGCTGGGCGGCTGCGCCGTCGAGGAGAAGCTGGACGGCATCCGCGTCCAGGTGCACCGGGACGGCGCCACCGTACGGGTCTGCACCCGCACCCTGGACGACATCACCGGCCGGCTCCCGGAGGTCACCGCGGCCGCGCTCGGGCTGCCCGGCGAGCGGTTCGTCCTGGACGGCGAGGTGATCTCCTTCGACGAGGCCGGGCGCCCCCGCTCCTTCCAGGAGACCGCCGGACGCGTCGGCTCCCGCACGGACGTGACCACGGCCGCGCGGGCCGTCCCCGTCTCCGTCGTGTTCTTCGACGCGCTGTCCGTCGACGGCCGCGACCTGCTCGACCTGCCGCTGACCGAGCGGCACGCGGAACTGGCCCGGCTGGTCCCCGAGCCGATGCGGGTCCGCCGCACCCTGGTGGCGGGGCCCGACGACACGCCCGCGGCCGAGAAGTTCCTCGCCGAGACGCTCGAGCGCGGCCACGAGGGTGTCGTGGTCAAGGGGCTCGACGCGCCCTACAGCGCGGGCCGCCGCGGCGCGTCCTGGCTGAAGGTCAAGCCCGTGCACACCCTCGACCTGGTCGTCCTGGCCGCCGAGTGGGGGCACGGCCGCCGCACCGGCAAGCTGTCCAACCTCCATCTGGGCGCCCGCGCCGCGGACGGCTCGTTCGTGATGCTCGGCAAGACCTTCAAGGGCCTCACCGACGCGCTGCTGACCTGGCAGACCGGACGCCTTCGGGAGCTGGCCGTCGAGGAGCACGGCTGGGGCGTGACCGTACGCCCCGAACTCGTCGTCGAGATCGCCTACGACGGCCTCCAGCGCTCCACCCGCTACCCGGCCGGCGTCACCCTCCGCTTCGCCCGTGTCCTGCGCTACCGCGACGACAAGCGCCCGGAGGACGCGGACACGGTCGGCACGCTCCTCGCCGCCCACCCGGGGGTGGCCCCGTGAGGCGCAGCGCCGGCCTGCTGCTCCACCGTCCCGGCGCCGGGGGCACCGAGGTGCTGCTCGGCCACATGGGCGGCCCCTTCCACGCCCGACGCGACGCCGGGGCGTGGACGATCCCCAAGGGCGAGTACGAGCCGGCGGAGCCCGCCTGGGAGGCGGCCCGGCGCGAGTTCCGGGAGGAACTCGGGCTGCCGCCGCCCGACGGCGAGGCGGTACCGCTCGGCGAGGTCCGCCAGTCCGGCGGGAAGGTCGTCACGGCCTGGGCCGTGGAGGCCGACCTCGACCCGGCGACGATCACCCCCGGCACCTTCCGCATGGAGTGGCCGCCGAGGTCGGGCCGGATCGAGGAGTTCCCCGAGCTGGACCGGGTGGCGTGGTTCACGGTGGACCGGGCGCGCGAGGTGATCGTGAAGGCGCAGGCCGCGTTTCTCGACCGGCTGGCTGAGCACTCGCACTGAGAGAGGCGACGCGGGGCCCACCGGCCCCTCCGCGTTGCGGCACCCCCCGCCGCGCGCCAAGGTCGAAGCACGAGTCCGCACCCAGGGAGGTCGGCTATGCCCATCGCGACGGTGAACCCGGCGAACGGCGAGACGCTCAGGACGTACGAGGCCATGGGCGAGGAGGAGATCGAGCGCCGGCTCCAGCTCGCGGAGGCCACCTTCCGCACGTACCGGACCACGCCGTTCGAGGAGCGGGCCCGGCTCATGCACCGGGCGGCCGACCTCCTGGAGGCGGAGCAGGACGAGATCGGCAAGGTCATCACCACCGAGATGGGCAAGCCGGTCAAGCAGGCCCGCGCGGAGGCCGCCAAGTGCGCCAAGGCGATGCGCTGGTACGCCGACCACGCCGCGGAACTGCTCGCCGACGAGGAGCCCGCCGAGGCGGACGTCAAGGACTCCGGCGCCTCCCGGGCCCTGGTGCGCTACCGGCCGCTCGGACCGGTGCTCGCGGTGATGCCGTGGAACTTCCCGCTGTGGCAGGTGATCCGCTTCGCGGCGCCCGCGCTGATGGCGGGCAACGTCGGCCTGCTCAAGCACGCCTCGAACGTCCCGCAGACCGCCCTGTACCTGGAGGACCTGTTCCACCGCGCGGGCTTCCCCGAGGGCTGTTTCCAGACCCTGCTGATCGGCTCCGCCGCGGTCGACGACATCCTGCGCGACGAGCGCGTGCGGGCCGCCACCCTCACCGGCAGCGAGCCCGCCGGCCGCGCGGTCGCCTCCACCGCCGGGGAGATGATCAAGAAGACGGTGCTGGAGCTGGGCGGCAGCGACCCCTTCGTCGTCATGCCTTCCGCCGACATCGACCGGGCCGCGCGGGTCGCGGTGACCGCGCGCACGCAGAACGCCGGGCAGTCCTGCATCGCCGCCAAGCGGTTCATCGTGCACACGGACGTGTACGACGCCTTCGTCGAGCGCTTCACCGAGGGCATGAGGGCGCTGCGGGTCGGCGACCCGATGGACGAGGAGACCGAGGTCGGGCCGCTCTCCAGCGAGCAGGGCGTGACCGACGTGGTGGAGCTGGTCGAGGACGCGGTACGGGGCGGCGCGCGGGTGCTGTGCGGCGGCGAACGCCCCGAAGGCCCCGGCTGGTACTACCCGCCGACCGTGCTGGCCGACATCACCCGCGGGATGCGCATCCACCGCGAGGAGGCCTTCGGCCCGGTCGCCACGGTGTACCGGGCGGCCGACCTGGACGAGGCCGTGCTGATCGCCAACGACACGGACTTCGGGCTCAGTTCCAACGTGTGGACCCGCGACGACGCCGACGTGGACCGCTTCGTCCGGGACCTGGAGGCGGGCGGGGTCTACGTCAACGGGATGACGGCGTCCCACCCGGCGTTCCCCTTCGGCGGGGTGAAGCGGTCGGGCTACGGGCGTGAGCTGTCCGGGCACGGAATCCGCGAGTTCTGCAACATCACCACCGTATGGCACGGGGCGTGAGGGTTCCGGGGCTACGATCCCTTTTCGTGACCCGCGAAGTGACCCTGCCTCTGATCGTCGACGACCGCGGCACCCTGCAGGTGTCCGCGGCCGACGTGAGCAAGCTGCTGCGCACGGTGGGCGGTCGGTGGCTGCGGCTGGTGGAGGCCGGCGAGGAGGGTCTGGACGAGGACACCGTGGCGGCCCTCACCATCGAACTCGCCAAGCTGGCCGACCGCATCGACGTGGCGTGCATCGCCCACTCCAGCGGCCGGTCCACCTGACCCCGGGCCGCTAGCGGATCGGCATTCCCGCCAGGGTCCGCGCGATCACCAGCCGCTGGATCTCGCTGGTGCCCTCGAAGATCGTGTAGATGGCCGCGTCGCGGTGCATCCGCTCCACCGGGTACTCCCGGGTGTAGCCGTTGCCGCCCAGGATCTGGACCGCCTGGGCGGTCACCTTCTTCGCCGTCTCACTCGCGAACAGCTTGGACATCGAGCCCTCGGCGGCCGTGAACGGCTTGCCGTTGACCGCCATCCAGGAGGCCCGCCACACCAGCAGCCGGGCCGCGTCGATCGACGTGCGCATGTCGGCGAGCTGGAAGGCGACGCCCTGGTTGTCGATGATCGGGCGGCCGAACTGCTCGCGGGTCCTCGCGTAGTCGAGGGCGACCTCGTACGCGGCGCGGGCGGTGCCGACCGCCATGGCGCCGACGGCCGGGCGGGACGCCTCGAAGGTGGCCATCGCCGCGTTCTTCACGCGCTCGCCGCCGGCCTTGGCCTTCTCGCGGGCGCGGGCCAGGCGCGCGTCCAGCTTCTCCTTGCCGCCGAGCAGGCAGGAGCCGGGGACACGCACGTTGTCGAGGACGACCTCGGCGGTGTGCGAGGCGCGGATGCCGTGCTTCTTGAACTTCTGCCCCTGGGACAGCCCCGGGGTGTTCGGCGGCACGATGAAGGAGGCGTGACCCTTGGAGCCCAGCTCCGGGTCGACGACGGCGACGACCACGTGGACGTTGGCGATGCCGCCGTTGGTGGCCCAGGTCTTGGTGCCGTCGAGCACCCACTCGTCCTTGGCCTCGTCGTACACGGCGCGCGTGCGCATGGAGGCCACGTCGGAGCCCGCGTCGGGCTCGGAGGAGCAGAAGGCGGCGACCTTGACGTCGTTGGCGTCGCCGTACATCTGGGGGATCCAGGTGCCGATCTGCTCCTCGGTGCCGTTGGCGAGGACGCCGACGGCGGCGAGGCCGGTGCCGACGATGGACAGCGCGATGCCGGCGTCGCCCCAGAAGAGCTCCTCCATCGCCATCGGGATGCCGAGGCCGGTGGAGTCGAAGTACTGCTGGGCGTAGAAGTCGAGGGAGTAGATGCCGACCTTGGCGGCCTCCTGGATGACCGGCCAGGGAGTCTCCTCACGCTCGTCCCATTCGGCGGCCGCGGGGCGGATGACGTCGGCGGCGAAGCCGTGCAGCCAGTCCCGGACCTCCTTCTGTTCGTCGTTGAGCTCCATGGTGAACTCGGCCATGTCCCCTCCAGTGACGCACCTGCGTGTTACTTGCGGTAACCCGAGTCTGTTACCGACGGGTAGTGAAAGTCAACTCCCGAGGACCCCCGGCCTCCCGTTCGATGGGCGCGGGCCGCCGGGTGTTAGTTTGCGCAGGCGTCACCGAATCAGCACGGGTGGGGAGAGCACATGGACACCACGCAGCGGACCGAGCAGCAGCGGTCCGCCGACCGCCGACGGCGCGAGCTGCTGGAGGCCGCCGACCGGGTGGTGCTGCGCGACGGCCCGCAGGCCTCGATGAACGCCATCGCCGCCGAGGCGGGCATCACCAAGCCGATCCTCTACCGGCACTTCGGCGACAAGGGCGGCCTGTACGCCGCCCTGGCCCAGCGGCACACGGACGCCCTCCTCGCCTCGCTGCGGGCCGCCCTGGACGCCCCGGCGGACCGGCGCGAGCGCGTCGAGGCCACGCTGGACACCTACCTGGCGGCCATCGAGGCGGCCCCTCAGGTGTACCGCTTCCTGATGCACCCGGCGGAGGGCAGCACCGGACCGGGCGACCAGACCGAGCAGGGCTTCGACGTGGGCAGGCACTCGGCACCCCTGCTGCGCCGCATGGGCGAGGAGCTGGGCAAGGTCATCGAGGAGCGCCTCGACATGGGCCCCGGCAGCGAGCGGCTGGCCCGGGTCTGGGGGCACGGCATCGTCGGCATGATGCACGCCGCCGGCGACTGGTGGCTCGGCGAACGCCCCTGCTCCCGCGCGGAGTTGGTGACGAGTCTGGCGGACCTGCTCTGGGGCCGGCTGTCCGCGGCCGGGGACAGGGTGGGCGGCCCGGGCTTCTGACCCGCGGGATCTCCGGCCCGACGCCGCCGCGGGCGCGTTCAGCGGCTCCACGACGCCCGCGCGACCTGCCTCATCAGCTTCCGGTGGCGCCGGCCCGACAACCGGTCGGCGTAGATCCGCCCCTGAAGGTGGTCGCACTCGTGCTGGAGGCACCTGGCGAAGAAGCCAGTCCCGTGCACGGTGACCGGCTCCCCGGTCACCGTGAAGCCCTCGACGACCGCGTGGTCGTGGCGCTCGGTGCCCGCCTCCAGGCCGGGCAGCGACAGACAGCCCTCCGGGCCGCGCACCACCACCCCGTCCGCCTCGACGAGCCGCGGGTTCACCACGTGACCGAGATGGCGCACGTCCTCGTCGTCCGGGCAGTCGTACACGAAGACGCGCAGCGGCTCACCGATCTGGTTCGCGGCCAGGCCGACGCCGTGCGCGGCGTACATCGTGGCGAACAAGTCCTCCACGAGCGCGGCGAGTTCCGGACCGAAGTCCGTCACCTCCTCGCACGGGGCGTGCAGGACGGGGTCGCCGAGGAGACTGAGGGGCCGTACGCGCCCGTGGACGCCCGGGATGGAGCCGTGTCGCATGACGCTCAGAGTAAGGTCCCTGTGTTCCCCGGCGGCGCGCGCCCACCGTCGGGGCCGCGTGGCCGGTGCCGCGATTCGGGAGTGTGAACGGATCTCGATAGGCTGAGGTCCACACCACGTGGCCGTCAGGCTTCCCAGGCTTCAGGCGCGGCGCGTACGGCAAGGAGGATCGAGAACTGATGGCAGGCAACTCGGACCCGCTCACGCCGCGGGCCAAGATCGCCGTGACCGCGGGCAAGGCGGTCGCGGCGGCGTCCCGCGCCGCCGGACGAGGCAGCGGTTCGGTGATCGGCGGCCGGGTCGCGCTGAAACTCGACCCCGACCTCCTCGCCCGGCTCGCCCAGCACCTGGACGTGACCCTCGTCTCGGCGACCAACGGCAAGACCACCACCACCCGGCTCATCGCCGAGGCGCTCAAGGCGGCCGGCCCGGTCGTGTCCAACGCGCTCGGCGCCAACATGCCGGCCGGCATCACCTCGGCGCTCGCCGGCGGCGCGGACGCACGGTACGGCGTCCTCGAGGTCGACGAGAAGTACCTCGTCGGCGTCGCCCAGGCCACCGACCCCAAGTGCATCGCGCTGCTCAACCTCTCCCGCGACCAGCTCGACCGCGCCGCCGAGACCCGGATGCTCGCGGAGAACTGGCGCGAGGGCCTGGCCGGTTCGAAGGCCGTGATCGTCGCGAACGCCGACGACCCGCTGGTGGTGTGGGCCGCCTCCTCCTCCCCCAACGTGATCTGGGTCGCCGCCGGGCAGATGTGGAAGGACGACGCCTGGTCCTGCCCGTCCTGCGGCGGTGTGATGCAGCGTCCGGGCGACGACTGGTTCTGCGGCGAGTGCGGCTTCCGCCGGCCCACGCCCAGCTGGGCGCTGTCCGGCGACCACGTCCTCGACCCGCACGGCTCCGCCTGGCCCATCCACCTCCAGCTGCCGGGCCGCGCCAACAAGGCGAACGCCGCCTCCTCGGCCGCCGTCTGCGCCGTCTTCGGGGTGCCGCCGCAGGTCGCCCTGGAGCGGATGTACCAGGTGCAGGCGGTCGCCGGCCGCTACGACGTGGTCCAGTTCCAGGGCCGCGACCTGCGTCTGCTGCTCGCCAAGAACCCCGCGGGCTGGCTGGAGACCTTCTCCCTGATCGACCCGCCGCCGACCCCGGTGATCCTGTCGGTGAACGCGCGCGGCGCCGACGGCACCGACACCTCCTGGCTGTGGGACGTGGACTACACCCGGCTGACCGGTCACCCGATCTGCGTGATCGGCGACCGCAAGCTGGACCTCGCGGTGCGCCTGGAGGTCGCTAACCAGCAGTTCCAGGTGTGCGAGAACCTCGACCAGGCGGTGCAGCTGTGCCCGCCCGGCCGGATCGAGGTCATCGCGAACTACACCGCCTTCCAGGACCTGCGCCGCCGCGTCGGCAACTGACCGCGAGACTTCAGGGGATTTTCGTGAGCGACAACCAACTGCGGATCGTCTGGATCTACCCGGACCTGCTCAGCACGTACGGCGACCAGGGCAACGCCCTCGTCGTGGAGCGCCGGGCCCGGCAGCGCGGCCTCGACGTGGCCCGGCTCGACGTGCGCAGCGACCAGCCGATCCCGACCTCCGGCGACATCTATCTGATCGGCGGCGGCGAGGACCGTCCGCAGCGGCTCGCGGCCGAGCGGCTGCGCCGGGACGGGGGCCTGCACCGGGCGGTGGAGAACGGCGCGATCGTCTTCTCCGTCTGCGCCGGCTACCAGATCCTCGGCCACGAGTTCATCAACGACCTCGGCCAGCGCGAGGCGGGCCTCGGCCTGCTCGACGTGGTCTCCACCCGCGGCGAGGGAGCCCGGTGCGTCGGCGACGTCCTCGGCGACATCGACCCGCGCCTCGGCCTGCCCCCGCTGACCGGGTTCGAGAACCACCAGGGCGTCACCCACCTCGGCTCCACCGCGCGTCCGCTCGCCCAGGTGCGCTTCGGCAACGGCAACGGCACGGGCGACGGCACGGAGGGCGCGTACAACGACACGGTCTTCGGCACGTACATGCACGGGCCCGTGCTCGCCCGCAACCCGCAGATCGCGGACCTGCTGCTCAAGCTGGCCCTCGACGTGAACGCGCTGCCGCCGACCGACGACCGGTGGTACGAGGCGCTGCGCAACGAGCGCATCGCGGCGGCGCAGCAGCCCGCCTGACGCCCCTGCGGCAGCCCGTCTGATGATGCATCCGCACAGGTGAGCGGGTACGTCCAGTAGGCGGACGCACGGTTCGGCCCCGCCCCCCGGTACCGCTAGGGTGGCGGGGAATCGAACCGGACAGCGCGGTCCGGACCCGTGCCACGTTGAGAAGGTAACTGGGGCTATGCGCATTGGTGTCCTCACGTCCGGCGGTGACTGCCCCGGCCTGAACGCCGTCATCCGGTCCGTCGTGCACCGCGCCGTCGTCGACCACGGCGACGAGGTCATCGGCTTCCGGGACGGCTGGAAGGGCCTCCTGGAGTGCGACTACCTCAAGCTCGACCTCGACGCGGTCGGCGGCATCCTGGCCCGCGGCGGCACCATCCTCGGCTCCTCCCGGGTCCGTCCCGAGCATCTGCGGGACGGCGTGGAGCGCGCCCGCGGCCACGTCGCGGAACTCGGACTCGACGCGATCATCCCGATCGGCGGCGAGGGCACACTGAAGGCCGCCCGGCTGCTGTCCGACAACGGCCTGCCGATCGTGGGCGTGCCGAAGACCATCGACAACGACATCGCGGTCACCGACGTCACCTTCGGCTTCGACACGGCCGTCACCGTCGCCACCGAGGCCCTGGACCGGCTGAAGACCACCGCCGAGTCCCACCAGCGGGTGCTCATCGTGGAGGTCATGGGCCGTCACACCGGATGGATCGCCCTGCACTCGGGCATGGCGGCCGGCGCCCACGCCGTCGTCGTCCCGGAGCGGCCCTTCGACATCGACGAGCTGGCCGCCAAGGTCGGCGAGCGGTTCTCGGCGGGCAAGCGGTTCGCCATAGTGGTGGCCGCGGAGGGTGCCAAGCCGAAGGCCGGCACCATGGACTTCGACGAGGGCGGCAAGGACGTCTACGGCCACGAGCGCTTCGCCGGGATCGCCCGCCAGCTCTCGGACGAGCTGGAGCACCGGCTCGGCAAGGAGGCCCGGCCGGTGATCCTCGGACACGTCCAGCGGGGCGGGACGCCCACGGCGTACGACCGGGTGCTGGCGACCCGGTTCGGGTGGCACGCGGTGGAGGCCGTGCACCGCGGGGAGTTCGGGATGATGACCGCGCTGCGCGGGACGGACATCGCGATGGTGTCGCTGGCCGACGCCGTCGAGACGCTGAAGACGGTCCCGGACGCGCGGTACGACGAGGCGGAGTGCGTGCTCTGAGCGGTGCCGCCGAGAGCTCGGGCCCACCGGTCCGTCGCGGTCCGCGGGCCGTGGCTGGTCGACCGCGCAGTTCCCCGCGCCCCTTCGGGGCGCTTCGCCGCCCCCGGTGAGGATGGTCGCCGGGGGCGGTTCTACGCTTGCCTTCGGACAGACAGCGTTCAAACACGCTCAACCCCCACGAAACAGGAGCCGGCGGATGGATCACAGCGGGCACGGCATGACGACGGATCTGCCGCCGTTCACGCTGGGGCGTGGGCTCGGCTGGTCGCCGGACCTCTTCTTCCTGATCGCCTGCCTGCTGGGCCTGGCGCTGTACGGCTGGGGTGTCGTCCGTCTGACGCGGCGCGGTGACAAGTGGCCGGTGGGACGGACCGTCGGCTTCGTCACCGGTGTGCTGAGCATCGCGCTGATGATGTGCACCAGGCTGAACGACTACGGCATGGTCATGTTCAGCGTGCACATGGTGCAGCACATGGTGATCAGCATGGTCTCGCCGATCCTGCTGCTGCTGGGCGCCCCGATCACCCTGGCGCTGCGGGCGCTGCCCACGGCGGGCCGGGGGCGCAAGGGGCCGCGCGAGCTGCTGCTGATGCTGCTGCACAGCCGCTACATGCGGATCGTCACCCACCCCGTGTTCACCATCCCGCTGTTCATCGCGAGCCTGTACGCGCTGTACTTCACCCCGATCTTCGACTTCCTGATGGGCTCCAAGGTCGGGCACGTCGGGATGATGGTGCACTTCCTCGCCGTCGGCCTGGTCTTCTTCTGGCCGATCATGGGCGTGGACCCGGGCCCGCACCGGCCCGGCTACCTGATGCGGATGCTGGAGCTGTTCGCGGGCATGCCGTTCCACGCGTTCTTCGGCATCGCGCTGATGATGGCGTCCTCCCCCATGGTCGAGACGTTCCGCGACCCGTCCGCGTCGCTGGGCATCGACGCGCTCTCCGACCAGAACGCGGCGGGCGGCATCGCCTGGGCGTTCAGCGAGGTCCCCTCGGTCCTGGTGCTGCTCGCCCTGGTGGCCCAGTGGTACGCGTCGGACCAGCGGCAGGCCAGGCGCACCGACCGGGCCGCCGACCGCGACGGCGACAAGGAGCTCGAGGCGTACAACGCCTACCTGGCCTCCCTCAACGCACGCGGCTGACCGGCACCTCCTACGAGGCCGGCTCCCCTCCCCCTTCCGCTGCGGCCTGGAAAAGGTGCGCATATCGCCGTATGCGCCGTGCGGCGGCGGAACCGGGGCACCATGGGGGGAACGGACCACGAGGAGGGTGTCGCGATGCCCGGTTCCACGGACAGTTCCACGAAGACGATGGGTGCGCTCACCATCGGAGGCCTGGTCGCGGTGACGGCCTACACGGTGGCGCTCGGCAGCAACGGCTGGCTGTGGTTCGGCTGGGTCGTCCTGGGCCTGATCACCATCGGGATGGTCGCCACGCGCAGCACCTGAGCCGCGCCGGCCGACCTCATTCGCGGCCGAGCCGGCGGGCCGAGTGGACGCCCGGCTGGTACTTGGGCAGCCGGGCGGTGATCTTCATGCCTGCCCCGACCGCGGTCTCGATGACGAGGCCGTGGTCGTCGCCGTAGACCTGCCTCAGCCGGTCGTCGACGTTGGACAGGCCGATGCCGCCCGACGGGCTGACCTCGCGCGCGAGGATGCGGCGCAGCAGACCGGGGTCCATTCCGGCGCCGTCGTCCTCGATGACGACCAGGGCCTCGGCGCCCGCGTCCTGCGCGGTGATCTGGATGTGGCACGTGCCCGAGGACACGGCCTGGCCCTCCAGGCCGTGCTTGACGGCGTTCTCGACGAGCGGCTGGAGGCAGAGGAAGGGCAGGGCCACCGGCAGCACCTCGGGGGCCACCTGGAGGGTGACGGCGAGGCGGTCGCCGAAGCGTGCCCGCACGAGTGCCAGGTAGTGGTCGATGGCGTGCAGCTCGTCGGCGAGGGTGGTGAAGTCGCCGTGCCGGCGGAACGAGTAGCGGGTGAAGTCGGCGAACTCGAGGAGCAGCTCGCGGGCGCGCTCGGGGTCGGTGCGCACGAAGGACGCGATCACCGCGAGCGAGTTGAAGATGAAGTGCGGCGAGATCTGGGCCCGCAGCGCCTTGATCTCGGCCTCGATGAGCCGGGTGCGGGACTGGTCGAGGTCGGCCAGCTCCAGCTGGACCGACACCCAGCGCGCCACCTCCCCCGCCGCCCGGACCAGGACGGCGGACTCGCGGGGCGCGCAGGCGACGAGGGCGCCGTGCACCCGGTCGTCGACGGTGAGCGGCGCGACGACCGCCCAGCGCACCGCGCAGTCGGGGGTGTCGCAGGTGAGGGGGAAGGCCTCGCCCCGGCCGGTCTCCAGGGGACCGGCGAGGCGCTCCATGATCTCGGCGCGGTGGTGGGCGCCCACGCCGTCCCAGACCAGGACCTCCTTGTGGTCCGCCAGGCACAGCGCGTCGGTGCCGAGCAGGGCGCGCAGCTTGCGGGCCGACTTGCGGGCGGTCTCCTCGGTGAGTCCGGCGCGCAGGGGCGGGGTCGCGAGGGAGGCGGTGTGCAGGGTCTGGAAGGTGGCGTGCTCGACCGGGGTGCCGAGTCCGTCGAGGTTCTGCGGCCGGGCCGTGCGCCGCCCCAGCCAGAAGCCCGCGGCCAGCAGCGGCAGCACGGCGACGACCAGGCCCGCCAGGAAGCCGCTCACGACGTCACCTCCCTGCGCAACTCGTCCGCGCGCCGTTCCTCGGTGCGCAGCTCCCCGGTGCCCAGCTCCTCCGGCAGGTGGAAGCGGGCCAGGATCGCCGCGGTCCCGGCCGGCACCCGGCCCGGGGTGGCCAGGGAGACCAGGACCATGGTGAGGAAGCCCAGCGGCACCGACCACGGGGCGGGCCAGGCCAGCAGCGCGTGCAGGGCACCGCCGCCGCCCGGGAAGCCGCCCATGGTCGCGGCGACGGCGAGCAGCGCGGAGCCGCCGCCCACCAGCATCCCGGCCGCCGCGCCGGGCGGGGTCAGCCGCCGCCACCAGATGCCGAGGACCAGCAGCGGGCAGAACGAGGAGGCGGACACGGCGAAGGCGAGGCCGACGGCGTCGGCGACCGGAAGCCCGCCGACCAGGGCGCTCGCCGCCAGCGGGACGGCCATCGCGAGGACCGTGCCGAGCCGGAAGTGCGGTACGCCCCGGGACGGGAGCACATCCTGGGTGAGGACGCCCGCGACGGCCATGGTGAGCCCGGACGCGGTGGACAGGAACGCGGCGAACGCGCCGCCCGCGACCAGGGCGCCGAGCAGGTCGCCGCCCACTCCCCCGATCACCCGGTCCGGCAGGAGCAGGACGGCGGCGTCGGCGTCGCCGGTGAGGGTCAGCTCGGGGGCGTAGAGGCGGCCGAGGGCGCCGTAGACGGGCGGCAGCAGGTAGAAGGCGCCGATCAGGCCGAGGACGGCGACGGTGGTGCGGCGGGCGGCGACGCCGTGCGGGCTGGTGTAGAAGCGGACCACGACGTGCGGCAGGCCCATGGTGCCCAGGAAGGTGGCGAGGATCAGCCCGTACGTCGCGTACAGCGGGCGCTCCGTGCGGCTCTCGGCCCGTGACGGGGACAGGGCGTCGTCGGCGCCGCGTCCGGCGGCGGGGACCGGTGCGCCCTCGGCGAAGGTGAGACGGGTGCCGGCCCCGACGCGGTGGGTGCCGGCGGGGAGCTCGACCGGGACGCCGTCGAGGGTGCGGCCGTCCACGGTGCCGTCGACGGTGACGGCGAGCGGCCGGTCGAGGTCGAGGGTGAGGGTGTCGCCGACCCGGACGGACCGCTGCTCGCGGAAGGCGGCCGGTTCCTCGAAGGCCCGGCCGGGCGCGCCGTCGCCCTGCCAGGCCAGGACCAGGAAGAGCGCGGGGACGAGCAGGGCGGTGAGCTTCAGCCAGTACTGGAAGGCCTGCACGAAGGTGATGCTGCGCATGCCGCCGGCGGCGACGATGGCGATGACGACGACCGCGACGACGACTCCGCCGAGCCAGTCGGGCGCGCCGGTCAGCACGGTCAGTGTCAGTCCGGCGCCCTGGAGCTGGGGCAGCAGGTACAGCCAGCCGACGCCGACGACGAAGGCGCCCGCCAGCCGCCGTACCGCCTGGGAGGCGAGCCGGGCCTCGGCGAAGTCGGGCAGGGTGTAGGCGCCGGAGCGGCGCAGCGGGGCGGCCACGAACAGCAGCAGGACCAGGTAGCCGGCGGTGTAGCCGACCGGGTACCAGAGCATGTCGGAGCCCTGGACGAGGACCAGGCCGGCGATGCCGAGGAAGGACGCGGCGGAGAGGTACTCGCCGCTGATGGCGGCGGCGTTCAGGCGGGGGCCGACGGTGCGGGAGGCGACGTAGAAGTCGGAGGTGGTGCGGGAGATGCGCAGGCCGAACGCGCCGACCAGGACGGTGGCGACGGCGACGAGGGCGACGGCGGGTATCGCGTAGTTCGGGTTCATCGGTGGGTCATCGGTCCTCGACGAGGCGGACGAAGTCGCGCTCGTTGCGCTCGGCGCGGCGGACGTACCAGCGGGCGAGGAGGACGAGCGGGGCGTACAGCCCGAAGCCGAGGACGGCCCATTCGAGGCGGCGGGCGGCGGGCATCACCGCGAACAGCAGCGGCAGCGGGCCGACGAGCAGACCGAGCACGGCGAACACGGTGAGGCCGGCCCGCAGCTGGCTGCGCATGAGGGAGCGGACGTAGGTGTGGCCGAGGGTGGTCTGCTCGTCGATCTCGGTGCGCGGGCGGTAGTAGCCGGAGGCCCGCAGGGTGCGCCGGGGCGGGCCGGTGACGGTGACGCGGCGCTCGGCGGGGTCCTGGGGCACGTCTCACGGCCTCCGCATGAGCAGGTCCCGCAGTTCGCGGGCGTGCCGCCGGCTGACCTGGAGTTCCTCGGCACCGACCAGGACGCTCACGGTTCCGGCGTCCAGACGGAGCTCGCCGATGTGGCGCAGGGCGACCAGGTGGCGGCGGTGGATGCGGACGAAGCCGCGGGCGCGCCAGCGCTCCTCCAGGGTGGACAGGGGGATGCGGACGAGGTGGCTGCCCTTGTCGGTGTGCAGGCGGGCGTAGTCGCCCTGGGCCTCCACGTGGGTGATGTCGTCGACGGCCACGAACCGGGTGACGCCGCCGAGCTCGACGGGGATGTGGCCGGGGTCCGGCTCGTGCACGGGTATGCGGGGGGCGGCGGTGGCGTTGGCGCGCTGCTCGACGACGCGGCGGACCGCCTCGGCCAGCCGTTCCGTGCGGACGGGTTTGAGGACGTAGTCGACGGCCTTGAGGTCGAAGGCCTGCACGGCGAAGTCCTCGTGCGCGGTGACGAACACGACCAGCGGCGGCCGGGCGAAGCCGGTCAGCAGCCGGGCGAGGTCCAGTCCGTCGAGGCCGGGCATCTGGATGTCGAGGAAGACGACGTCGACGGCCTCGGGACCGTGCGGGCCGGACTGCAGGGCCCGGTTGATGCGGCGCAGCGCCTCGGTGGCGTCGCCGGCGCCCTCCACGCTGCCGATCCGCGGATCGGCGTTGAGCAGGTAGAGCAGTTCCTCCAGCGAGGGGCGTTCGTCGTCGACGGCGAGGGCGCGCAGCATGAAGGTGGAGTGTAGGTGTTATCCGGACGTCTGGACATGGCTGGCTACAGTGCGGGCATGAACAGCAGGCCCTCGCCCTTCGACGAGCTCGACCGGAAGATCGTCACCGCCCTGATGGCGAACGCCAGGACGTCCTTCGCGGAGATCGGCGCGGGGGTCGGGCTGTCCGCGACGGCGGTCAAGCGCCGGGTGGACCGGCTGCGCGAGACCGGTGTGATCACGGGGTTCACGGCGACGGTGCGGCCGTCCGCGCTGGGCTGGCGCACCGAGGCGTACGTGGAGGTGTACTGCGAGGGGGCGGCCCCGCCGAGGCGGCTGGCGGAGGTCGTGCGGGGCTACCCGGAGATCACGGCGGCGATGACGGTGACCGGCGGGGCGGACGCGCTGCTGCACGTGCGGGCGCGGGACGTGGAGCACTTCGAGGAGGTGCTGGAGCGGATCCGGGCGGAGCCGTTCATCCGCAAGACGATCAGTGTGATGGTGCTGTCGCACCTGCTGCCGGACAGTCCGGAGGCCGGGGCGAACCACCCCGCGCCGGAGGGCGCAGCAGACGTGCGCTGACCGGCCCGAGGACGCAGCGTTCGTGCGCGGACACGCAGCTCTCGTCGCTTGTCGCCCGTCGGCATCGCTTCCTACCGTGGAGTCATCCCGCAGTCACCATCAGTTAGGAAGCGGAGGAACCCCTCTGTGTCCGACTCCCGTGTGCCGCGCCGGCGGCGCTTCCTCGTCTGCGAACCCAGACACTTCGCCGTGCAGTACGCGATCAACCCGTGGATGTGCTCCGGGGAGCCCGTCCACGTGGGCCGTGCGCTGACCCAGTGGCGTGCGCTCGTCGACTCCTACCGGCGCCACGGGCACACCGTGGACACCGTGACGCCGGTCCCCGGGCTGCCCGACATGGTGTTCGCGGCGAACGCCGCCCTCGTGGTGGGGGGCCGGGTCTTCGGCTCGCTGTTCCACGCCCCGGAGCGCCGCCCCGAGTCCGTGCCCTACGAGACGTGGTTCAAGGGCGCCGGCTTCGACGTCCACCTCCCCGAGGCGGTCTGCGAGGGCGAGGGCGACCTCGTGCCGGTGGGCCGCTGGATCCTGGCCGGCACCGGCTTCCGCACCACCCCCGAGGCGCACCGCGAGGTGCAGGAGTACTTCGGGCGGCCGGTGGTGTCGCTGACGCTGGTGGACCCGTACTTCTACCATCTGGACACGGCCCTGTTCGTCCTCGACGACGGCCACGAGGGAGGTGACGGGAACATCGTCTACTACCCCGGGGCGTTCTCGCCCGGCAGCCGTGAGGTGCTGGAGCGGCTCTATCCGGACGCGGTCCTCGCCACCCGTGAGGACGCCATGGCGTTCGGGCTCAACTCCGTGTCCGACGGGCGGCACGTGTTCGTCTCGCCGGGGGCCCGGGAACTCGCCGAGCGGCTGGCGGACCTCGGTTACGTCCCCGTCCCCGTAGACCTGTCCGAGTTCCACAAGGCCGGTGGCGGCATCAAGTGCTGCACCCAGGAGATCCGGGAGACCCGTTCATGACCGCACCCGCCCGTACCCGCGGCTCCGAGGAGCTCATCCGCGCGGAGGAGCCCGTCCTCGCCCACAACTACCACCCGCTGCCCGTGGTCGTGGCCCGCGCCGAGGGTGCCTGGGTGGAGGACGTGGAGGGCCGCCGCTACCTGGACATGCTGGCCGGCTACTCGGCGCTCAACTTCGGTCACCGCCACCCGGCGCTGATCGAGGCCGCGCACCGCCAGCTGGACCGGCTGACGCTGACCTCGCGCGCCTTCCACAACGACCGGCTCGCGGGGTTCGCCGAGAGGCTGGCCGCCCTGACCGGCACGGACATGGTGCTGCCGATGAACACCGGCGCGGAGGCGGTGGAGAGCGGCATCAAGGTGGCCCGCAAGTGGGCGTACGACGTGAAGGGCGTCCCGGCCGACCGGGCCACGATCGTGGTGGCGGCGGACAACTTCCACGGCCGTACGACGACGATCGTGAGCTTCTCGACGGACGAGACGGCACGCTCGGGCTTCGGTCCCTTCACTCCCGGCTTCCGGATCGTGCCGTACAACGACCTGGCGGCCCTGGAGGCGGCGGTCGACGGGACGACGGCGGCCGTGCTGATCGAGCCGATCCAGGGCGAGGCCGGCGTCAACATCCCGGACGACGGCTATCTGGCGGGGGTGCGGGAGCTGACCCGGCGGGCGGGCTGCCTGTTCGTCGCGGACGAGATCCAGTCCGGCCTGGGCCGTACCGGGCACACCCTCGCCGTCGAGCACGAGTCGGTCGTCCCGGACGTGGTGCTGCTGGGCAAGGCGCTGGGCGGCGGCATCGTGCCCGTGTCGGCGGTGGTCGGCCGCCGGGAGGTGCTCGGTGTGCTGCACCCGGGCGAGCACGGTTCGACCTTCGGCGGCAACCCGCTGGCCGCCGCGGTCGGCACGGCGGTGGTGGAGCTGCTGGAGACCGGCGAGTTCCAGCGCCGGGCGGCCGAGCTGGGCACGGTGCTGCGCTCGGGGCTGGAGGCGCTGGTCGGCAGGGGCGTCGTCGGTTTCCGGGCGCGGGGACTGTGGGCGGGCGTGGACGTGGACCCGGCGCTCGGCACCGGCCGCGAGATCAGTGAGCGGCTGATGCGCGAGGGCGTCCTGGTCAAGGACACCCACGGCTCCACGATCCGCCTGGCGCCGCCGCTGACCGTCACCGCCGAGGAGCTGCGCGGCGCGCTCGGGACGCTGGAGAAGGTCCTGACCTCCTGAGGACGTCCGTCAGGGAGCGGCCCGGCCCCGGTCGAGCCGCTCCACCCGTTCCACGTTCTCCAGGTCCTCGGTGTCCGTGCTCGCCGCGGCCGCGAACCAGGCGTCGAGGATCTCCCTCAGCAGCGGCGCGGAGGTGAGCCGCAGGCTGAGGGCGAGCACGTTGGCGTCGTTCCAGCGCCGTGCCCCGTCCGCCGTGTACGCGTCGGTGCACAGGGCCGCCCGTACGCCGGGGACCTTGTTCGCCGCGATCGAGGCGCCCGTGCCGGTCCAGCAGCACACCACCGCCTGGTCGGCCGTGCCGGCGGCGACGTCGCGCGCGGCACGCTCCGAGCACGCCGCCCACCGCGGGTCCTCCCCGGAGCGCAGCGCGCCGTACGTGAGCACCTCGTGACCGCGTCCGCGCAGCTCCTCGACCAGGAGGCCGGCCACGGGTTCGTCCATGTCGGAGGAGACGGAGATCCGCATGGTGCGAAGGGTAGTCGTCGCGGCCGCTCACCTCATCGGCGCAACCGCATGACCGAAGTCACGACCATACCCAGCATGATCGGGGGAACGGTACGACCCGAGAAACGTACGACCGAGCAGCGCTCCCCCGGAGTGGCTGCGCGTGGAAAGGGAGGCCGCCACGTCCCCCAACGACAACGGCCAGGAACCCGACGTCGCGGCGATCCGCCGGCATCCGGCGCTGTTCCGGGCCATCAGACGCCGGCAGAACCCGCGGCTGCGCAGGTCGGACATCACCGTCACGGACGAGGCCGCGGTCAAGAGAGCCGTGAAGGCGGCCTCGCTGGGCAACGCCATGGAGTGGTTCGACTTCGGCATCTACGCCTATCTGGCGGGCACCATCGGCCGGGTGTTCTTCCCGTCCGGGAGCGACACCGCACAGCTGCTGTCCTCGTTCGCCACCTTCGCGGTGGCGTTCCTGGTGCGCCCGCTCGGCGGCATGGTCTTCGGCCCGATGGGTGACAAGATCGGCCGCAAGAAGGTGCTCGCGCTGACGATGATCCTCATGGCGATCGGCACCGCCGCCATCGGGCTCATCCCCAGCTACGACGCGATCGGCTTCTGGTCGCCGCTCCTGCTGATCCTGTTCCGCCTGCTCCAGGGCTTCTCGACCGGCGGCGAGTACGGCGGCGCGTCCACCTTCATCGCCGAGTACGCGCCCGACAAGCGGCGCGGTTTCTTCGGCAGCTTCCTGGAGCTGGGCACGCTCGCCGGGTACACCGGCGCCGCCGGTCTCGTCACCGCCCTCACCGCCTGGCTCGGCAGCGACGCCATGGACGCCTGGGCCTGGCGCATCCCGTTCCTGCTGGCCGCCCCGCTCGGCATCGTCGGCATCTACCTGCGGATGAGGCTGGACGACACGCCCGCCTTCCTCAAGCTGGAGGACTCCAACGTCCACATCTCCGAGGCGGCGAACGCGGTGGAGACCACCGCCCGGGGCGACCTCGCCAGGATCTTCCGTACGCACTGGCGTCCGCTGGTGCTGTGCATCGCCCTGGTCGGCGCGTACAACATCACCGACTACATGCTGCTGTCGTACATGCCGACGTACCTGTCGGACGAGCTGGACTACAGCGAAAGCCACGGTCTGCTGATCCTGGTGGCCACGATGGTGGTGCTGATGCTGATCATCAACCAGGTGGGTCGGCTCTCCGACCGCTTCGGCCGCAAGCCCGTGCTCATGGCCGGCATGACGGGGTTCTTCGTGCTGTCCGTCCCGTCCTTCGTGCTGGTGCGCGACGGCAGTCTGCTCGCCGTCTCGGGCGGCATGCTGCTGCTCGGCCTGTCCCTGGTCTGTCTGCTCGGCACGATGTCGGCGGCGCTCCCGGCGATGTTCCCCACCGACGTCCGCTACGGTTCCCTGTCGGTCGGCTACAACCTGTCGACGTCCCTGTTCGGCGGCACGACACCGCTGGTCATCACCGCCCTGATCGGCGTGACCGGGTCCGACATGATGCCCGCCTACTACGCGATGGCCGCGGCCCTGGTCGGTGTGGTGGCGGTGGCCTGCATGAAGGAGACGGCGCAGCAGCCGCTCGCCGGCTCGCCGCCCTCGGTGCAGACCGAGGAGGAAGCGGCGGAGATGGTGGAGGCGCAGGCGCCGACGCCGAAGTTCTGAGCGACCCGGCGGCCCCGGCGGAGCCACGGGTACGGTGACGGGGCGCCACCCCCGAGGGTGGCGCCCCGTCACCGTGTCTCCGGGCCGGTCAGCCGGCCGGTGTCAGCGCGACCTCGGCGCTGCCCGAGAGGGACGGCAGGCCCTCCGGGGGAGAGTCCGTGTAGGAGGCGTTGAACACCGCCTTCAGGTTGTCCGCTCCGGCGTGGCCGCCGTCCACGAACGTGGTGAAGGATCCGGAGCAGCCGGTGCTCGAGGACAGCGGGTGGCCGTGCGTGTCGTGGCCGAGGATGAACGAGACGCTGACCCGCGAGCAGTCCACCGGCTGGTCGTCGGTGACGGTGACCTCCCAGGTGACCGTGTCACCCCAGTGGAACGCCGTGCCGCCGTGCGGCGCGGGGTCGGTGGTGAGGGAGACGACCGGCGCCTTGTTGCCGACGACGACCGGGACCGAGGCGGCGGCCGAGCGGCCGGTGCTGTCGGTGACCTTCAGCGTGGCGTCGAAGACGGCGTTCTCGGTGAAGGTGTGCGTCGGGTTGGCCTCCCTGGAGTCCACGACGCCGTCGGCGTCGAAGTCCCAGGCGTAGCTGAGGGCGTCACCGTCGGCGTCCTTGGTGCCGGCGCTGGAGAACCGGACCGTCAGCGGGCTGGTGCCGTTGGCCACGTCCGCGGCGGCCTTGGGCTCCGGGGTGCGGTTGCCCCGCGTGAAGTCGATGCGGGAGAGCTGGGCCTCGGGCAGCTCCGCGAAGTACCCGGTGCCGTACTCCAGGACGTACAGCGCGCCGTCCGGGCCGAACTCGGCGTCGATCGGGCCGTCCGTCGTGATCGACGGGAGCGCGTTCTCGATCCTGGTGACCTCGTTCTTCCTGCCGAGCGTGAGGGCGAGCATCTGGTCGCGGGTCCACTCGTAGAAGAGCGGCTTGCCGTCGAAGTACGCGGGCCAGCGGTTCTCGGCCTTGTTCCGCTTGTCGTAGCGGTACGCCGGGCCGCCCATGGGGGCGATGCCGCCCGTGCCGAGCTCCGGGAAGTCCTCGGAGGCGCCGTAGCCGTAGACGATCTCCGCGTCGGTGACCGGCGGCAGCTCGGTGCGGCCGGTGTTGTGGCGGGAGTCGTTGACCGGCTTGGCGCAGTCGAAGGCGCCGCTCGACTTCTTGGTGGCGAAGTCGTAGTCCTGGTACGGCATGTCCTGGGTCACGCAGAACGGCCAGCCGTAGTTGGCGGGGCGGTCGATGACCGTCCAGCGGCCGTGGCCGGCGGGGCCGCGGTCGGGGTTGGCCGTGTTGGCGTCGGGCGAGTAGTCGCCGACGTAGACCTCGCCGGTCCTGTCGTCCACCGCGAACCGGAACGGGTTGCGCAGGCCCATGGCGTAGATCTCGGGGCGGGTCTTGGGCGTGCCGGGCCTGAAGAGGTTGCCGCCCGGGACCGTGTACCCGCCGTTCTTCTTGACCTTGATGCGCAGGACCTTGCCGCGCAGGTCGTTGGTGTTGCCCGCGGTGCGCCGGGCGTCGTAGGCCGGGTTGCGGTCGGGGCGGTCGTCGAGCGGGGCGTAGCCGTCCGAGGCGAACGGGTTGGAGTCGTCGCCGGTCGACAGGAACAGGTTGCCCTTGCCGTCGAAGTCGATCTTGCCGCCGACGTGGCAGCAGATGCCGCGGTCGGCCGGCACGTCGAGGATCTTCTGCTCGGTGGCGAAGTCGAGCTTGTTGCCCTCGAGCTTGAACCGGGACAGCCGCGTGACGCCCTTGTACTTGGCGAAGTCGGCGGCCGTCCCGTACTCCGGCGCGTCGCCCTCGTTGACGCCCGGCGTGGCCGGGTCGTCCATGGGGGTGTCCAGGCGGGGCGAGTAGTACAGGTAGACCCACTTGTTCTTGCCGAAGTCGGGGTCGATCGCGATGCCCTGCACGCCCTCCTCGTCGTGCTGGTAGAGCCCGGCGGGGCTCTTCTTCATGTCGGCGGCGAGGAAGTTGACGCCGCTCTCGGGGTCGTTGATCCGCACCTCGCCGGTGCGCGCGGTGTGCAGTACCCGCCGGTCGGGCAGGACGGCGAGGGCCATGGGCTCGCCCGGACGGTCGTTGAGGGTGACCTTCTGGAAGGCCGACGCCGCCGGCGGCGCCGGGTCCGACGGGGCGGCTTGCACCGTGGGGACGGTCAGGAGCCCGGCGGTCCCGGCCAGCACCGCTGCCCCCATCAGGGTGACGATCCGTCTGTTGCGCACTCGGAACTCCTTTGAGGTGTACGGGTGAAGACCCGTGCGGAGTGAGTCGGTTGGACGCTAGGGCTCCCACTTTCGACTCGTCAAGGACAAAGACTGAACTTTCTCGGGGAAAGACTGCTCGGGTTCCGGCGGATCAACGTGGAGAGGCGCCTGTACTGTCGCCGGACGCGCCGACGTCCTGCCCGGTCGGCCGTCTCCCCGGGTTTTCGGGGGATGCCTCTTGGTGATGGGCAGTCAGGTGACCCAGCATGGGGTCAGCGTCGATCCGGGTGAGAGGGCGAACCATGTTCTACTACGTGCTCAAGTACGTACTGCTCGGCCCGCTGCTGAGGCTGCTCTTCCGCCCCCGGATCGAGGGGCTGGACCATGTGCCGGACTCGGGCGCGGCCATCGTCGCCGGCAACCACCTGTCGTTCTCCGACCATTTCCTGATGCCCGCCGTGCTCAGGCGCCGCATCACCTTCCTGGCCAAGGCCGAGTACTTCACCGGCCCCGGCGTCAAGGGCCGGCTGACCGCGTTCTTCTTCCGCAGCGCGGGGCAGATCCCGGTGGACCGATCCGGCAAGGATGCGGGCCAGGCCGCGATCCGCGAGGGGCTCGGCGTGCTGTCCAGGGGTGAGCTGCTGGGCATCTACCCGGAGGGCACCCGCTCGCACGACGGCCGGCTCTACAAGGGCAAGGTCGGTGTCGCGGTGATGGCGCTCAGGGCCGGGGTGCCGGTCGTGCCGTGCGCGATGATCGGCACCTTCGAGGCGCAGCCGCCCGGCCGGAAGATCCCGAAGCTGCACCCCGTGGTGATCCGTTTCGGCGAGCCGCTGGACTTCTCCCGCTATGCGGGCCTGGAGCGGGAGAAGGCCGTGCTGCGCGCGGTGACCGACGAGATCATGCACGCCATCCTGTCGCTGTCCGAGCAGGAGTACGTCGACCGCTACGCGGCCGACGTCAAGGCCGAGGAGGCGGAGAGGGCGGCGAAGGCCCGGCGGTTCCCCCGGCGTCCGCACCGCTAGGGTCCGCCGTCCGGATGAGGCCGGCCGAGGGGGACGGTGCGTCGCGGCCGGCCCGGGCGGGGTGCGTGCCACGCCCCGCGACCCGGCCTGATCCGGACGGCGGGCCCCGGGCGCTCGCCGTCTGCCCTGGGCAGAAGGACATGGCCCGGCGGACGGGCGGGCGCCTACGGTCCTCGTATGACACGAGCTGTGGTGATCGGAGCGACGGGCCAGATCGGACGGGTGGCCGTGGGGGCGCTGGCCCGCGACGGCTGGGAGGTGACGGCCGTCTCGCGCGGCGGCGGCCGGGACGCGGACTGGCCCGGGGACGTACGGGCCGTGCGGGCCGACCGGGAGGACGACGCGGCGCTGTCCGCGGCCGTCGGTGACGGCTGCGACGTCCTGGTGGACATGGTGGCCTTCGGGGCCGGGCACGCCCGGCAGCTGGTCTCGCTCGCCGGGCGCGTCGGCTCGGCGGTGGTGATCTCCAGCGTGTCGGTCTACGAGGACGCGAAGGGCCGCAACTTCGACACGCAGGCGGAGCCCGGCGGCTTCCCGGAGTACCCGGTCCCGGTCACCGAGGAGCAGCGCACGGTCCGGCCGGGCGACACCTCGTACTCCACCCGCAAGGCGGCACTGGAGCGTGAACTCCTCGCCGCCGGGGACCTGCTGCCGGCCACGCTGCTGCGGGCGGGCGCGATCCACGGACCGCACTGCCGGACCCCGCGCGAGCTGTACTTCGTCAAGCGCAACCTCGACGGCAGGCGCCGGCGCGTGCTCGCGTACGGCGGCACGAGCCGTTTCCATCCGGCGAGCGTGCACACCGTCGCCGAGCTGATCCGGCTGGCCGCCGCGCGGCCGGGCACGCGCGTGCTCAACGCCGTGGATCCGGACGCGCCCACGGTGGCGGAGATCGCGGCGGCGATCGACGCGGTGATGGGTGTGCGGACCGAGGACGTCCTGGTGGACGGTCCGCCGCCCGTGGAGGGTCTGGGTGACACGCCGTGGTCCGTGCCCGCGCCGGTCGTGTGCGGCATGACGGCGGCGGAGCGGCAGTTGGGCTACCGGCCGGTGGTCCGCTACGCCGAGACCCTGCCGGACACGGTCGCCTGGCTCGAGGAGCGGCTCGCCGGACGGGACTGGCGGGAGGCTTTCCCGAAGATGGCCCAGAACTACGGTGAGCTCTTCGACTACGCGGCCGAGGACGCCTGGCTGGCGGCGCGGCCGCTCTGACGCTGCCCCCGGGAACCGGAAGAGGGGGCGGCCGGTCAGAACCGGCCGCCCCCCGTGTTCCTTCCGCGCCGGTTACGCCTTGGGCGTGGCGTGCGGGGCGCAGGTCACGTCCCGGCCGTCCAGCTTGCCGGTGAGCAGGTAGGCGTCCACCCGGTCGTTGATGCAGGAGTTGACCAGGCCGGTGACACCGTGGGAGCCGGCGTCCCGCTCGGTGATCAGGCGGGAGCCCTTGAACCGCTGGTGCAGTTCGACGGCGCCTTCGTACGGGGTGGCCGCGTCACGCTCGGACTGGACGATCAGCACGGGCGGAAGGCCCTTGCCGGTCTTCACGTTCAGCGGGGTCTGCTGCTTGACCGGCCAAGTGGCGCACGGCAGGTTCATCCACGCGTTGGCCCAGGTCATGAACGGGTGGTCGCGGTGCAGCCGGGTGTTGTCCCGGTCCCAGGTGCGCCAGTTGGTGGGCCACTTGGCGTCCGTGCACTCGACCGCCGTGTAGACGGCGTTGCCGTTCTCCGAGGACGCGTTGCCCACGGTGTCGGACAGGTCCGGGGCGGCGGCGTCGACGAGGGCCTGGGTGTCACCGGCGACGTACTTGCTGAAGATCGCCGCCGTGGGGGCCCACGCGGAGTCGTAGTACGGGGCGCTCTGGAAGAAGGAGATCAGCTCGGCCGGGCCGACGACGCCACCGAGGGGAGCCTTCTCGGCGGTGGCACGCACCTTGAGCCACTGCTCCTGGACCTCGGCGCGGGTGTCCCCGAGGTGGTAGGTCGCGTCGTTCTTGGCGACCCAGTCCTGCCAGTCCTTCCAGCGGCCCTCGAAGGCGACGTCCTGGTCCAGGTTGGCCTGGTACCAGATCTTGTCGCGGGAGGGGTTGACGACGCTGTCGACGACCATCCGGCGCACGTGGCCCGGGAAGAGGGTGCCGTAGACGGCACCGAGGTAGGTGCCGTAGGAGACGCCCAGGTAGTTGAGCTTCTTCTCGCCGAGCGCGGCGCGGATGACGTCCAGGTCGCGCGCGGTGTTCGGCGTGGTCATGTGCGGCAGCATGTCGCCGCTGCGCTCGAAGCAGCCCTCGGCGTACTCGGCGGCGAGCTTGCGCTGGACGCGCTTGTCGGCCTCGGAGCGCGGCACCGGGTCCAGCTTGGGCGCCTTGACGAACTCCTGCGGGTCGACGCAGGAGATGGGCGCGGACCTGCCGACACCGCGCGGGTCGAAGCCGACGAAGTCGTAGGCCTTGGCGGTGTTGGCCCACACCGCGTTCTTGCTGGTGACGCGGGCCGGGAAGCGCAGGCCGGAGCCGCCGGGGCCGCCCGGGTTGTAGATGAGCGCGCCCTGGCGCTCGGACGCGGTGCCGGTGTTGCCGATGCGGTCGACGGCGAGCTCGATCTGCTTGCCGTACGGCTTGGCGTAGTCGACCGGCACGGTGACGAAACCGCACTGGATCGGCTTCGGCAGGTTCCAGTCGGCGGGGCAGTCCTGCCAGTCGATGCCGGCCTGCGCGGCGCGGGCCGCGGCGACGGCGGCACCGCGGGCTTCGCGGTCCCCGCCCCGCTCGTGCCCCCGGCCGGTGGCCGGACTGGCGCTGGCCACCGGTGCCGTGACGGCGCCGGCTATCAGCGTGGCGGTGACGAGTGCTCCGGCCGAGCCGATCGCCGCGGCTCTCCGGTGCAGCCTGCTCTTCCTCAAGTGGCCCTCCCCGTACATGATGTCGACAAGTACGGGGATCCTCGCGGCTGTGCGTTCCCTGAGAACAGGGGTGGCGCCACTTCTTTGCCAATCCGATAAACGGAGAAGTGTGTCCGAGGGCCGGTGCCGGCTCAGTCCAGCGAGGCCAGCGCCTCGTCCAGCAGCCGCCGCAGCCGCAGCGCGTCCGGTGCCACGGCGCTCACCAGCACCGCCGGTCCGGCGAGCGGCATGACGGCCGCGCCCTCCCCGGCCGGGCGGGCGGCCGGTGGCTCGGTCGCGAACGAGGGCCGGACGACGACGGCCTGGCCCACGGCCCGGTGACCGGCCAGTCCCGCGGGTCCGTCCCAGCCGCCCGGGGCACCCGGACCGCAGGACAGCTCCTGGTCGAGGACCGGACGGCCCGCGATCCGTACGGCAAGACGGCTGATGAGCCGCCCCGGTTCCTCACCGGACCGCCCGAGCACCTGTTCCTCGCGCAGCACGAGCCGGGCCGTGGGCGCGACGTCGGCACACGTGGTCACGCGCAGGTCGCTGCCGCTCGCCGAGATCAACTGCTCGGGCAGCCAGTGCAGTTCCGCATCGTCGGCGACGGTGAGCCGGACGTCGTAGCGCGCCTCCGCCTTGTCCTGGCCCGGCAGCGCGAGGGTGGCGGCCGCGGAGCCGAACCGCAGCCGGGCGCCCCGCACCGCCTCGGCCGACACCGTGAAGAGGTCGCCGCCGAGCGGCCCGCTCATCGCGCCGACCCGCAGCACCCGGGCCTCGGACCCGCTCCCCCGGGTGCGGCGCACCGCGAGCGGGCCCTCACCCTCCAGGACGGGCAGACTGGTGCCGCCGCGTCCGTCGCCGCGGGCATGGATCCGGGCCCTGGCCCGGACGCCGCCCGGCGCCGTCATGCCGCCCACGCGGCGAGCCGGGCGCGCACCCGGTCGGCGACCTCCCGCACGCCTGCCTCGCTCCTGAGCGACTGCAGGACGACGGGCAGTTCGCCGCGCTGCGCCTTGGCGTCGGCGGCCATCCGGGCGAGGTCGGAGCCGACGTACGGGGCGAGTTCGGTCTTGTTGACGACCAGCAGGTCGGCGGTGGTGACACCGGGGCCGCCCTTGCGGGGGATGTCGTCGCCGCCCGCCACGTCGATCACGAAGATCTGGGCGTCGACGAGTCCCCGGGAGAAGGTGGCGGTGAGGTTTTTGACCGGCCGATTACCCGTGGCGCCGACGGCACTCCGCACACCCGAAGGCACGCCCGGCGCACGGCCGTTCCCCACGGCCCGGAAGCCGGGTCCGGCACGCCCTCCGCCGGACCGGAGCCCAAACCGGCCGAACGGCGTACCCCCTTACGGCGTAGGAACACCCCGGATTCCCGGTCCGTCGGGCTTGCGCCATGTGCACTCCCGGATGGCGGAACATGTCATTCCGCCGCTGGTCACGGGGTCGTCATGACTCTCGAAAGAGGATCGAACACCCTTATGTCCACCAGAACGGGTGAGTGGTGAGTAACCACACAAGGGCCCGGTTCCGTTGGGATTTTCCCACTTCGATGCGACAAGATCCATGACTGACGACAAGCCCCCGCCACAGCGGCGGGGCGGTCCGGGCGGACGCCGAGTCCTGCCGCCGCCCGGACGACCGGTCGACAGGAGTGCATCGGCAGGAGTGGAGGACCCGAGCACGACGGGTCGCCGGAACGGCCGCCTCCGCGAGGAAGGCGCCGGGCCGAGCGGCCCTTGGGGTGAAGCCGCACCCGTGCGGCCGGGCAACTTCGCCAGCCCGAATCCGACAGGTCATCCTTCACAGGCGGCTGACGAAGGGTTGCGCATGACTGCGCTCAATCGTGTCCCGTCGATGATGGCCCGTGCCGGTACGGCCTCGGCCCTGACCATCGCCGCCGTGGGCGGCTCCATCGTGGTTCCCGGCGTCGCCTCCGACGCCGCGGCGGCCGGCCACGCCACGAAGGCCTTGCGGATAGCGGCCTCCAAGAAGGGCGCCCCCTACGCGTGGGGAGCGACCGGTCCGCGCAGGTTCGACTGCTCCGGACTGACGCTGTACTCGTTCAAGAAGGCCGGCAAGAAGCTGCCGCGGACGGCCGCGCAGCAGTACAACAAGACCCGGCACATCTCCGCCGGCAGCCGCAGGGCCGGAGACCTCGTGTTCTTCCACTCGGGCCGGTACGTCTACCACGTCGGCATCTACGCCGGGAAGGGCAAGATCTGGCACGCCCCGAAGACCGGGGACGTGGTGCGGCTGCAGAAGATCTGGACGAGCAACGTCTGGTACGGCCGGGTGAGGTGATCCCCCGGGGGCGGTGGCGGCGACCCTGACGCGCCGTGACCGCCCCCGGGTGCGTGCCGCGGCGCACGACAGGGGCCTCGGCGGTCACCCGTCACGCCGGGCCGTTCACAGCCGCCGTACCGCCGCGACGAGACACGGTCCCGCGCGGACCGGCGCACCGTTCCGTCGCACGCGTTCCGCCGCACGCCGGGTGCGGTCGACTCCTCACCGCTGTGGCCCCGGCCGGCCCAGGGCCTCGCTCCGGGGTTGGCCCAAGACCGTGACGGGATCGGCCGGCGCCGCAGGTTCCGGTGCCGTCCAGGGCAGTTCGATGGACACGGTCTTGCCGCCCTGGCGCGTGGGCCGCACCCTCAGCCTGCCGCCGCACTCCGTCGTCAGCCACCGGATGATCACCATGCCCCGGCCGTTGTCCTGCTGCACGGCGGCCGGCAGCCGCTTGGGAAAGCGCGGGTGGCTGTCGGTGACGCCTACGCACAGCCGTTCGTCGCGGTCGAGGACGAGGTCCACCGTGAAGGTCGGCGACTGCCCGAGCGTGTGCTGGACCGCGTTGGTGGCCAGTTCGGAGACGATGAGGCGGACGGTCTCGGACATCTCCGCCTCCGCGGGCAGCCCCCACTCCGCCAGCGTGCCCACCGCATAGGTGCGCGCGGCGGCCACCGAGGCCGGATCGCTGGGCAGAGTGACGGATGCTTCCAGATGGTCTGCCATGGCGACGCCGTCCCTTTCCCGCGCGACCGAGGTCCGACACGGAGCGGATGGTTCGAGTACGGTCCCGGACTGGTGCTTCGCCGCCAGACTGCCACCACCACCCGGTGGAGAGCGGCGAACCCCGGAGATATGCATATATCTGTCGCTCGAAGCGGTGAACTCTGCGACGGCAGAACGTATGTGGAGGGCGCGTGAGGAGTAAAGGAGTGGCCCATGCAGCACGGTCCGGTGGTGCGTCGCCGAAAGCTGGGCGCGGAACTGCGTGCCCTGCGCACGTCGGCGGGGATCACCAGCGGCGAGGCGGCCCGGCTGGTGGGCTGGCACCAGTCGAAGGTCAGCCGGATCGAGACCGGGACGAGCGGCGCCAAGCCCGCCGACGTGCGGTTACTCCTGGACGCCTACGGCGTGGCCGACGGGGAACTGCGGGAGTTGCTGGTGGTGCTGGCGGGTTCCGAGGACGCGAGCGGGCGGCACCACTGGTGGCACGCCTATCGCGGGGTACTGCCGCCGACGTACCGGGACTTCATCAGCCTTGAGTCGCAGGCGAGCGCGATGCGGACGCTGGAGACGACCGTCGTGCCCGGGCTGCTGCAGACACCGGAGTACGCCCGCGCGGTGACGCGGGCCGCGGTGGACGGGCAGCCGGAGAACCGGCTGAACACGCTGGTGGAGGTCCGTCTCGCCCGGCAGGACGTGCTGCGCGCCGACCCGCCGCTCGAGCTGAACGCGGTCCTCGACGAGGCGGTGCTGCGCCGGGAGGTGGGCGGGCCGGGCGTGATGGCCCGGCAGCTGACCCGTCTGGTGGAGGCCGCGCGACTGCCCCATGTCCGGCTGCAGGTGCTCCCGTTCTCCGCCGGGGCGCACATCGGTGTCACCGGTCCTTTCGTTATTTTCTCATTTCCGAGCACTTCTGATCTCGACGTGGTTGTTCTCGACCATTTGACGAGTAGCCTCCACCTCGAACGGAAAGAAGACCTAGAGGCCTACACCGAGGCCTTCAACGCCCTTCTGATCCATGCCCTTTCGCCCGAGGACTCGTTGGACTACATCGCCGCGACAGCGGCCGGCGCGTAAGGAGGCACCATGTCCGCACTTCCTCGGAACACCCCCACGAGTACCGATCTGACCGGTGTGCGATGGCTGCGCAGCAGCTACAGCACCGGAGCCAACAACTGCGTGGAGACGGCACGGCCGTCGGCCGGCCCCTGGGCCGGACTGCTCGCCGTGCGCGACTCCAAGGACCCGGCCGGGCCCGCGCTGCTCTTCTCCCCCGGGAGCTGGGCGTCGTTCACGGCCGCGGTCCACCGCGGCCGGCCGGACTGATCCGGCCGGATCCCGCGCGACGCACGGCCGTGCCACGCCGACTCATGGCCGCGTGTCGCCGATCACTCGCACAGCGCGTTCGATCTGTTCCCCGGAGAGGTCCGCACGAGCGGTCAGCCTGAGCCGTGAGATGCCGTCGGGCACGGACGGAGGGCGGAAGCAGCCCACGGACAGGCCGGCCGCACGGCAGTCGGCCGCCCATCGCACGGCCCCCTCCGGGGAGGGAGCGCGCACCGACACCACCGCGGCGTCCGGGGGTACCGCCTCCAGACCCTCGGCGATCAGGCGTGCGTGCAGCTCGGCCGCCACCGCGCGCGCCCGCGCCGCCCGCCCGGGCTCACGGCGCAGCAGCCGCAGTGCCGCGAGGGCCGCGCCCGTCGATGCGGGGGCGAGCCCGGTGTCGAAGATGAACGTCCGGGCGGCGTTCACCAGATGGTCGATCACCCGGGCGGGCCCGAGCACGGCACCGCCCTGACTGCCGAGCGACTTGGACAGCGTGACCGTCACGACGACGTCGTCGGCGCCCGCGAGTCCCGCCGCGTGCGGGGCGCCCCGGCCGCCGTCGCCGAGGACGCCCAGGCCGTGGGCGTCGTCGAGGACCAGCCCGGCGCCGTGCTCGCGGCACGCCTCGGCGAGGGCGGCCAGCGGCGCCGCGTCGCCGTCCACCGAGAAGACCGTGTCGGAGACGGCGACGGCTGGCCCGTCGTGCGTCGCCAGCGCCTTGCGCACCGCGTCCGGACCGGCGTGCGCCACGACGTGGGTCGTGCCCCGGGCCAGCCGGCAGCCGTCGATCAGCGAGGCGTGGTTGCCCGCGTCGGAGACGACGAGGGAGCCGTGCGGCGCCAGCGCGGTCACTGCGGCGAGGTTGGCCGCGTAGCCGGAGGAGAAGACGAGCGCGGCCTCGAAGCCGCAGAAGGCGGCCAGTTCGCGCTCGAGTTCGGCGTGCAGCTCGGTCGTCCCGGTGACGAGCCGGGAGCCGGTCGCACCGCCGCCCCAGGCCAGCGCGGCCTCCGCCGCGCCCTCGGCGACCTCCGGGTGCCGGGCCAGACCGAGGTAGTCGTTGCTCGCCAGGTCCAGCAGCGGCGAGTCGGCCGGGCGGGGCCGCAGTGTCCGTACGAGCCCGGCCCTGCGGCGCGCCCCGGCCTGCTCGTCGATCCAGCCGAAAGCCATGGGTGGGCCCTCCGGGGTTTTGTAGGCAGTGGACAGACACTAGCGGCACGACGGGCTGCCCGAGGTGTGGCGATACCCACACGCTGATCTGTCACTGTTGTGCGAAGTCTCCTTGGCCCCGGGTGGCCCCTTAGGACAGGATCGGCTCTCATGGATCTGCTGAACACGCTGGTGGACAAGGGGCTTCGGCGCGAGACGCCGACCCGCGAGGAAGCGCTGGCCGTCCTCGCCACTTCCGACGACGACCTGCTCGACGTGGTGGCCGCGGCCGGCAAGGTGCGCCGCCACTGGTTCGGCCGGCGGGTGAAACTCAACTACCTCGTCAACCTCAAGTCGGGCCTGTGCCCCGAGGACTGCTCCTACTGCTCGCAGCGGCTCGGTTCCAAGGCGGAGATCCTCAAGTACACCTGGCTCAAGCCCGGCCAGGCCTCGGAGGCCGCCGCCGCGGGCGTGGCCGGCGGCGCCAAGCGGGTGTGCCTGGTGGCCAGCGGCCGCGGTCCGACGGAGCGGGACGTGGACCGGGTCTCCGAGACGATCCGGACCATCAAGGAGCAGAACGAGGGCGTCGAGGTGTGCGCCTGCCTGGGCCTGCTCTCCGACGGCCAGGCGGAACGGCTGCGCGAGGCGGGCGCCGACGCCTACAACCACAACCTCAACACGTCCGAGTCGACGTACGGGGACATCACGACCACGCACACGTACGCCGACCGGGTGGACACGGTCAACAAGGCGCACGCGGCCGGGCTGTCGGCCTGTTCGGGGCTGATCGCCGGGATGGGCGAGAGCGACGAGGACCTGGTGGACGTGGTCTTCTCGCTGCGGGAGCTGGACCCCGACTCGGTGCCGGTCAACTTCCTGATCCCGTTCGAGGGCACGCCGCTGGCCAAGGAGTGGAACCTCACCCCGCAGCGGTGCCTGCGGATCCTGGCGATGACGCGGTTCGTCTGCCCGGACGTCGAGGTGCGCATCGCCGGTGGTCGCGAGGTGCATCTGCGGACGATGCAGCCGCTCGCCCTGCACCTGGCCAACTCCATCTTCCTCGGCGACTACCTCACCAGCGAGGGCCAGGCGGGGAAGGCCGACCTCGACATGATCGCGGACGCCGGTTTCGAGGTGGAGGGCACCGGCGAGGTGACCCTGCCCGAACACCGGGCCGCGGACCGGGGCGGCTGCGGCTCGCACGGGGGCGGCGGGGTCTGCGGTTCCGCCGGCGGCGAGGGCGGATGCGGCTCCACCACGGCCGAGGAGGCACCGGCGGCGAACGAGGCGCGGACCGACCTGGTCGCCGTGCGCCGCCGCGGTGCCGGCACGGACCTCGCTCCCAATGCCTGAGCCCGCCCTGACCGTGGACGAGCTGCTGGCCCTCGACCGGCGGCACGTCTGGCACCCGTACGGTCCCATGCCCGGCCGGCAGGACCCGCTCGTCGTGGAGTCGGCGAGCGGGGTGCGGCTGCGGCCGGCCGACGGCTCGGGCGAGCTGGTCGACGGGATGTCGTCCTGGTGGTCGGCCATCCACGGCTACAACCACCCGGTGCTGAACGAGGCCGCGCGCGACCAGCTGGACCGGATGAGTCACGTCATGTTCGGCGGGCTCACCCACGAGCCCGCCGTGCGGCTGGCGAAGCTCCTTGTCGACATGTCGCCCGAGGGCCTGGAGCACGTGTTCCTCGCCGACTCCGGCTCGGTGTCGGTCGAGGTGGCCGTCAAGATGTGCCTCCAGTACTGGCGTTCGCTGGGCCGCCCCGCGAAGCGGCGCCTGCTGACCTGGCGCGGGGGCTACCACGGCGACACCTGGCAGCCGATGTCGGTGTGCGACCCCGAGGGCGGGATGCACGAACTGTGGAGCGGGGTGCTGCCGCGCCAGGTGTTCGCGGACGCCCCGCCCGCCGCGTACGAGGAGTCGTACGCGGACCATCTGCGCGCCACCGTGGAGCGGCACGCCGACGAGCTGGCCGCGGTGATCGTCGAGCCGGTGGTGCAGGGCGCAGGCGGGATGCGGTTCCACTCCCCCGCCTATCTGCGGGTGCTGCGCGAGGTGTGCGACGCGCACGACGTGCTGCTGGTGTTCGACGAGATCGCCACCGGGTTCGGGCGTACGGGCGCGCTGTTCGCGGCGGAGCACGCGGCGGTGGCACCGGACGTGATGTGCGTCGGCAAGGCGCTGACCGGCGGCTATCTGACGCTGGCGGCGACGCTGTGCACCTCGCGGGTGGCGGACGGCATCTCGCGGGGCGAGGTGCCGGTGCTCGCGCACGGGCCGACCTTCATGGGCAATCCGCTCGCGGCGGCGGTGGCGTGCGCGTCGATCGGGCTGCTGCTGGGCCAGGACTGGCGCGCGGAGGTCAAGCGCATCGAGGCGGGCCTGCAGGAGGGGCTCGCGCCCGCCGCCGGGCTGCCGGGCGTGACCGACGTACGGGTGCTCGGCGCGATCGGCGTGGTGCAGCTCGACCACGAGGTCGACATGCGGGCGGCGACGGAGGCGGCCGTGCGCGAGGGCGTGTGGCTGCGGCCGTTCCGCGACCTGGTCTACACGATGCCGCCGTACGTCACGGGCGACGCGGACGTGGCCCGCATCGCCCGCGCGGTGCGCGCAGCGGCACGGGAGGGATGACATGCCGGTACTGGTGATCACGGGGACGGGCACGGAGGTCGGCAAGACGGTCGCGACCGCCGCCGTGGCCGCGGCGGCGCTGGCGGCCGGCCGGTCGGTGGCCGTGCTGAAGGCCGCCCAGACGGGCGTGGGACCGGACGAGCCCGGGGACGCCCAGGAGGTCGCGCGCCTCGCGGGCGGCGTGACGGCGGCCGAGGTCGCCCGTTACCCCGAGCCGTTGGCGCCGGGCACGGCCGCGCGGCGGGCCGGACGGGCACCGGTCCGTCCCGAGGAGGTGGCCGAGGCGGCGGCCAAGCTGGCCACCGAGCACGACCTGGTGCTGGTCGAGGGGGCCGGCGGGCTGCTCGTCCGGTTCGACGAGGCGGGCGGCACCCTGGCGGACGTCGCGGCGCTACTGGGCGCGCCGGTGCTCGTGGTGGCGTCGGCGGGGCTGGGCACGTTGAACACGACCGAGCTGACGGCCCGCGAGCTCACCGCGCGGGGCCTCGAGTTGCCGGGCGTGGTGATCGGCAGCTGGCCCGCGGACGCGGACCTCGCCTCGCGCTGCAACCTCGCCGATCTGCCGGCCGTGTCCGGGGCGCCGCTGCTCGGTGCCCTGCCGGCCGGGGCGGGCGCCCTGGCACCGGCCGCCTTCCGGTCGGCGGCACCGCACTGGCTGGCCCCCCGCCTGGAGGGCACATGGGACGCGGACGCCTTCCGGCTCCGGGAGGCGCCCTGAACGCCCGGTGATCCGAGCCGCGGCGCGGGACGCCGTGACGGGTACGCCGTTCGCCCGGCGCCACCCGGACGGGTGCCGGGCACTCCGGTGACGCGGGCGGCGAGGACGGCCGGGCGGGCCCGAGCGGTGCCGGGGGCGCGCCAGTGGCACGGTCGCGCGCACAGGGCGAACGCGCCCGCGGGCCGCGGGCCGACGGCGCACCGCCCCGGCCGGTGACGGGTACGCCGGTGGACGCGGTCCGTCGGAGGGAGTGTGACGGAGCTGCCGTACGCGGGCCGTGGGGGCGGTCGGGGCGGATGTGACGGCCGCAGTGGGCAAGTGGGCCCTCGGTGGGCGGGTGCGCGGTGCCCGTGCGGGGGACAATCGCGGTGAGGCACCACCTCGTGAGGGAGGTCCCATGCCGCTGCGATCCGTCCGTTCCCGCCCCGTGCCCCCGGACGCCGTGCACCATCCGCTCTTCGCCCGCTACTACGCCCGGGCCAGCGTGGGCGCCGAGAGGCGGATGGGCGTGGCGCGGGTGCGCCGGCGACTGCTCGCCGGACTGTCCGGGCGGGTGATCGAGGTCGGCGCGGGCAACGGCCTGAACTTCGCGCACTATCCGGGCGCCGTCTCGGAGGTCGTCGCCATCGAACCGGAGCGCTCGCTGCGGCAACTGGCCATGGACGCGGCGCTGCGCGCCCAGGTGCCGGTCGACGTGGCGCCGGGCGTGGCGGAAGCTCTGCCGGTCAAGAGCGAGGCCTTCGACGCGGCCGTCGTGTCGCTCGTGCTGTGCAGTGTCCGGGACGTGCCGCGGGCGCTCGGGGAGCTGCGCCGGGTACTGCGGCCCGGCGGCGAGCTGCGGTTCTTCGAGCACGGCCGGGGCGGCGGGCGGATGATGACCATCACCCAGCGGGCCCTGGACCGGACGGTGTGGCCGTCGCTGGCCGGCGGCTGCCACGTGTCCCGCGACCCGGTCGCCGCGCTGCGGGACGCCGGCTTCACCCTGGGCCCGTACCGGCGGATGCTGATGCCGGAGAGCGGGCCGGCGCTGCCGATGTCGTACTGCGTCCTCGGCACGGCCTGGCGTCCGCCCGGGGGCGACGCCTAGGGGCTGTCGTTTGGATCAGGCCGGCTGTGACGGACGGCGCTTCCAGGCCGACCCGAGCGGGGTGTGGTGTGTGCGGCTGCAAGGCGGAGGAGGGCGCCAGGGCGGAGCCCTGGCAACCGACGACAACGCGGCAGATGTGCGTGCCACACCCCGCGACGCCGGCATGATCCAAACGACAGGTCCTAGCCCCGTCGTCCGGGACCCACGCGTCGCGGAGGGCGGCGGCACCTTGTGTGCCGGCGACCGCCGTGAACCGGTGATTGACTGTCCACGGCCCCAAGTCGTCTGCGCGCGAGGAGAGTTCATGCCACGCCCGTTCCGTTTCGGCGTCAATCTGCTGGCCTCCGCCCCCGCCGGGGAGTGGAGTGCGAAGTGCCGGCGGGCCGAGGAGCTCGGGTACGACGTGATCCTGGTGCCGGACCACCTCGGCATGGTGGCCCCCTTCCCGGCGCTGGTCGCGGCGGCCCGGGCCACCGAGCGGCCCCGGGTGGGCACGTTCGTGCTGAACACCGGCTTCTGGAACCCGGCGCTGCTGGCGCGGGAGGTGGCGACCACGGACGCCCTGACGGGCGGGCGGCTGGAGCTGGGGCTCGGCACCGGCTACGTGCGGGCGGAGCACGACGCGGCGGGGCTGCCGTTCGGCTCGCCGGGCGAGCGTGTGGACCATCTGCGGCGCACGCTGGAGGAACTCCGGCGGCTGCTCGACGACGAGGAGTACCTGCCGGGGCCGGCGCAGCGGCCCGTGCCGCTGCTCATCGGCGCCAATGGCGACCGGATGCTGGAACTGGCCGCCCGGCACGCCGACATCGCCGCGTTCACGGGCGGCCGTACGGTGCCGGGGAGCGCGACGGGACAGTTGGCGCCCATCACCGCCGAGGAGCTCGACGAACGCGTGGCACGGTACGCGGAGCTGGCCGCGGGCCGCGGGGAACCGGCGGAGCGGAACCTGCTCATCCAGCTGGTGGCCGTCACCGGGGACCGCGAGGCCGCCGTCCGTCCTCTCCTGGAACACGTCCCGCACCTGACCCCCGGCCAGGCGCTGGACCTGCCCATCTTCCTGACGGGGACCCTCGAGGAGATCACCGCCCAGGTGCGCGCGCAGCGCGAGCGCTACGGGTTCACGTACCTGACCGTCCTGGAGCCGTACATGGAGGCCTTCGCCCCGGTGATGCGGGCGCTGCGCGAGGGCTGACGCCGCGCGGCCCGTCCGCATGCCGGAATATGCGTCTCGCCCCGCATCGCGCGTGGTGGGATCACCGCATGACCGATCTGCGGATACGGGCCGCCGGGCCCGAGGACCTGGACACCGTGCTGGCCTTCTGGAAGGCGGCGGCGGAAGGGACGAGCATCAGCGACGACCGGGAGGGCGTGGAGCGTCTGGTCGCCCGCGACCCGGGGGCGCTGGTCCTGGCCGAGCGCGACGGCGCCCTGGTGGGCACGGTGATCGCCGGCTTCGACGGCTGGCGCTGTCATCTGTACCGGCTGGCCGTGCACCCGGGCCACCGTCGCCGGGGAATCGGCTCGGCCCTGCTCGACGCCGCGGAGGAGCGGTTCGCGCGGCTCGGCGGGCGGCGCGCCGACGCGATGGTGCTGGTGCGCAACGAGCGGGCGCAGCATGCGTGGCGAGCGGCCGGGTACGCGCCCGAGGAGCAGTGGCGACGCTGGGTCAAGCCCCTCACCGACTGAAAGGCAGTGAGCACCGGCGCATGAGCGAGTGTCCCGGCGCACGACATCGCGCGAACCTCCACGTCCTGACCGATCATGAGACCGAGGTGACCCGATGACCGAAGTGCTCCTGCTGCTGGTGGCGATCCTGCTCTCGCTCGCGTGCGGCGCCTTCGTCGCGGCCGAGTTCTCGTTGACCACCGTCGAGCGCGGCGAGCTGGAGCGCGCCGCCGCGCGCGGCGAGCGGGGCGCGGCGAGCGCGTTGAAGGGCGTGCGCAACCTGACGTTCCAGCTGTCCGGGGCGCAGCTCGGCATCACCGTCACCAACCTGGTGGTCGGCATGCTCGCCGAGCCGTCGGTCGCGGCCCTCATCGCGGGGCCGCTGGAGGACGCCGGGATGTCCCCCTCGACGGCCTCGTCGCTGGCGCTGGTGCTGGGCACGGCCCTGTCCACGGTCTTCCTGATGATCGTCGGCGAGCTGGTGCCGAAGAACTGGGCGATCTCCTCACCGCTGGCCGTCGCCAAGCGGGTGGGCGGTCCGCAGCGCTGGTTCAGCTCGGCCTTCCGGCCCTTCATCACCCAGCTGAACAACACGGCCAACCGTGTCGTGCGCCGCCTCGGCGTGGAGCCCGCGGAGGAGCTCGCGTCCGCGCGCGGGCCGCAGGAGCTGGCGGCGCTCGCCCGGCACTCCGCCAAGGAGGGCGCGCTGGAGCCCGACACCGCCGAACTGTTCGTGCGGACCCTGAACCTCGCCGACCTGACGGCGGAGAACGTGATGACCCCGCGCGTCCAGGTGGTCGCCCTGGACTGGCGGGCCACCTGCGAGGACGTGGCGAACGCGACGCGGGCGACCGGGCTGTCCCGGTTCCCCGTCTACCGGGACAGCCTCGACACGGTGGTGGGGACCGCGCATGTGAAGGACGTGCTGGCGGTGCCCGCCGAGCGCCGGCTCCGGGTGCCGGTCGCCGAGCTGATGCGCGAGCCGCTGCTCGTCCCGGAGACGCTGACCGTCGACCGGCTCCTGGACCGGCTGTCCGGGCGGCGCACGATGGCCGTCGTCATCGACGAGTACGGCGGGACGGCGGGCGTGGCCACGCTGGAGGACATCGTCGAGGAGGTCGTCGGCGAGGTGCGCGACGAGCACGATCCGCACGAGATCCCCGAGCTGGACCCGGCCGGCACCGACGAGCGGGGCCACGCGCTGTACCGGGCCGACGGCTCGGCCCGGGTGGACCGGCTCGCCCGCCTCGGACTGCGGGTCCCGGAGGGCCCGTACGAGACGGTCGCCGGGCTGGTCGCGGCCCGCCTCGGCCGCATCCCCGCCGTCGGCGACAGCGTGGACCTCGGGGGCTGGCGGCTGGACGTAGTGGACGCGACGGGACGCCGGGCGGCGCGGGTGCTGCTGCACGCGCCGCCCGACGACGACCCGGCCGGCGACGACGAGGACGGGGAGGCCGGACGGTGATCGCCGTACAACTGCTGATCGGTCTGGCGACGCTCGTCGTCAACGCGTTCTTCGTGGGCTCGGAGTTCGCGCTGATCTCCGTGCGCCGCAGCCAGGTGGAGCAGTACGTCGAGGAAGGGGCGGAGGGCGACCGGCGTGCGAGGAGCGTGCTGTGGGGTCTGGAGCACGTGTCCGCGCTGCTGGCGGCGGCCCAGCTCGGCATCACGCTGTGCACCCTGGTCCTGGGCATCGTCGCGGAGCCGGCGATCGCGCGTCTGCTGGAGCCGGTATTCCACGCGGTGGGCGTGCCCTCCGGGGCGGGACACGCGGTGTCCTTCGTGATCGCGCTGGTCCTGGCGACGTATCTGCACATGCTGCTCGGCGAGATGGTTCCCAAGAACATCGCGCTGGCCGAGCCGGTGCGCAGCGCGCTGCTGCTCGGGCCGCCGCTGGTCGGGCTGTCCCGCGCGCTGCGCCCGGTGATCTTCACGGTGAACGCCCTCGCGAACGGGCTGCTCAAGCTGCTCAGGGTGGAGGCGAAGAACGAGGTCTCGGCGACCTTCACGGACACGGAGCTGGCCGAGATCGTCAAGGACGCCGGCGAGGCCGGGCTGATCGACGACCGCGCCCAGGAGCGGCTGCACGACGCCCTGGAGCTGGGCCGCCGGCCCGTGCGCGACGTGGTGCTGCCGCTGGAACGCGTCGTGCACGCGCGCGTGGGCATCACGCCGGAGCAGTTGGAGCGGCTGTCGGCCGAGTCGGGGTTCTCCCGCTTCCCGGTGGTGGACGACGGGCGGCGGATCGTCGGCTACCTGCACGTCAAGGACGCCCTGGACGCCTCCCCCCGGGACCTGCCGTTCCGGCCGCGGGACATGCGGGCCATCGCCCGGGTGCGGGAGAGCACGCCGCTGGACGACGTCCTCACGGCGATGCGCGGCAGCCGTACGCACCTGGCGGCCGTCCTCGGCTCCGACGGGCGGCTGGCGGGACTGGTGACCATGGAGGACGTGCTGCGGGAGCTGTTCGGCCGGCGGACCTGACCCCGTCGTGCCGCCGGAGGGCGACCGACCGGCGGGTATGGAGTCGGGTTACCATCGTCGTCGCCATGCAGACGAACCCCACCCACACCAGCCTCGTCGCCGTCGGCGACTCCTTCACCGAGGGCATGTCCGACCTGATGCCCGACGGTTCCTACCGGGGCTGGGCCGACGTCCTCGCGGCGCGGATGGCCGCCCGCTCCCCCGGTTTCCGTTACGCGAACCTCGCCGTACGCGGGAAGCTGATCGGCCAGATCGTCGACGAGCAGGTGGACGTCGCGGCGGCCATGGGGGCCGACGTGATCACGCTGGTCGGCGGTCTCAACGACACCCTGCGACCCAAGTGCGACATGGCCCGGGTGCGGGACCTGCTGACGCAGGCCGTGGAGCGGCTGGCCCCGAACTGCAAGCAGCTGGTGCTGATGCGCAGCCCCGGCCGCCAGGGCCCGGTACTGGAGCGGTTCCGGCCGCGCATGGAGGCGCTGTTCGCGATCATCGACGACCTGTCCGCGCGGCACGGTGCCGTGGTGGTCGACCTGTACGGGGCGGACTCGCTGGCCGACCCGCGCCTGTGGGACGTGGACCGGCTGCACCTGACCGCCGACGGCCACCGCCGGGTCGCGGAGGCCGTGTGGCAGACGCTCGGCTACGAACCCGAGGACCCGCAGTGGCACGCGCCGATCCCGGCGACGCCGCCGCCGGGCTGGGTGCTGCGCCGCACCGCCGACGTCCGGTTCGCCCGGCAGCACCTGCTGCCCTGGATAGGCCGCAGGCTGACGGGCCGCTCGTCCGGCGACGGCCTGCCGCCCAAGCGCCCGGAGCTGCTGCCGTACGAGGACGTGACGTGATCCTTTCCCGGCCGGCGCGGCGTTCGTAGCTTCCGACGAACAACCCCGCGGCGCTGGCCTGCACGAATCGCCAGTAGAATCCGTTTACGTGACTTCCGCTCCCGCCAAGCCCCGCATCCCGAACGTCCTCGCCGGACGCTACGCCTCCGCCGAGCTCGCCACGCTCTGGTCGCCCGAGCAGAAGGTGAAGCTGGAGCGGCAGCTCTGGCTCGCCGTGCTGCGCGCCCAGAAGGACCTGGGCATCGAGGTGCCCGACGCCGCGATCGCCGACTACGAGCGCGTCCTCGACCAGGTCGACCTGGCCTCCATCGCCGAGCGCGAGAAGGTCACGCGGCACGACGTGAAGGCGCGGATCGAGGAGTTCAACGACCTCGCCGGGCACGAGCACGTGCACAAGGGCATGACCTCCCGCGACCTGACGGAGAACGTCGAGCAGCTCCAGATCCGGCTGTCGCTGGAGCTGGTCCGCGACCGTTCCGTGGCCGTCCTGGCCCGCCTGGGCAAGCTGGCCGGCGAGTACGCCGAGCTGGTCATGGCCGGCCGCTCGCACAACGTGGCCGCGCAGGCCACGACGCTGGGCAAGCGCTTCGCCACCGCCGCCGACGAGCTGCTCGTCGCGTACGGCCGGGTGGAGGAGCTGCTCGGCCGCTACCCGCTGCGCGGCATCAAGGGCCCGGTCGGCACGGCCCAGGACATGCTGGACCTGCTCGGCGGGGACGCCGGCGGGCTCGCGGAGCTGGAGCGGCGGATCGCCGGCCACCTCGGCTTCTCGCAGGCGTTCACCTCGGTCGGCCAGGTCTACCCGCGCTCGCTGGACTACGAGGTCGTCACCGCGCTGGTGCAGCTGGCCGCCGCGCCCTCGTCGCTGGCGAAGACGATCCGGCTGATGGCCGGGCACGAGCTGGTCACGGAGGGCTTCAAGCCCGGCCAGGTCGGCTCCTCCGCGATGCCGCACAAGATGAACACCCGCTCCTGCGAGCGCGTCAACGGCCTGATGGTGATCCTGCGCGGCTACGCCTCGATGACCGGCGAGCTGGCGGGCGACCAGTGGAACGAGGGCGACGTGTCCTGCTCGGTGGTGCGCCGCGTCGCGCTGCCGGACGCGTTCTTCGCGCTGGACGGGCTGCTGGAGACGTTCCTGACCGTGCTCGACGAGTTCGGCGCCTTCCCCGCCGTCGTGGCCCGCGAGCTGGACCGCTACCTGCCGTTCCTCGCAACCACCAAGGTGCTGATGGGCGCGGTGCGGGCCGGCGTCGGCCGGGAGGTCGCACACGAGGCGATCAAGGAGAACGCGGTGGCCTCCGCGCTGGCGATGCGTGAGCAGGGCGCCGAGCGCAACGAGCTCCTCGACAAGCTGGCCGCCGACGAGCGCATTCCGCTGGACCGCGCGGGACTGGACGCCCTGATGGCCGACAAGCTCTCCTTCACCGGCGCCGCCGCCGGTCAGGTCGGCGTCGTCGTCGGCCGGATCGAGGAGATCGTCAAGGAGCACCCGGCGGCCGCGGGCTACACCCCCGGAGCGATCCTCTGACCCGCTTCACCCGGGCCGAACTGGAGGCCGCCCGCGACCGTCTGCTGCCGGACGTCGTCGCGGACGGCCTCCGCGTGCTCTTCTGCGGCATCAACCCGGGCCTGCTGTCGGCGGCTTCGGGGCACCACTTCGCCCGGCCGGGCAACCGGTTCTGGCCGGTGCTGCACCTGTCCGGCTTCACGCCGCGGCAGCTGAAGCCGTCGGAGCAGCGGGAACTGCTCTCGTACGGCCTCGGCGTCACCAACGTCGTGGCCCGGGCGAGTGCGCGGGCGGACGAGCTGACCGCCGAGGAGTACCGGGAGGGCGGCCGGCAGCTGGCGCTGAAGGTGGCGCGGCTGCGGCCCCGCTGGCTGGCCGTCGTCGGCGTCACCGCCTACCGGGCGGCCTTCGACGCGCGCAAGGCGCAGGTGGGCCCGCAGGAACGGACGATCGGAGGCACCCGGGTGTGGGTGCTGCCCAACCCCAGCGGGCTGAACGCTCACTGGACGGCGCAGACGATGGCGGAGGAGTTCGCGCGGCTGCGGGTCGCGGCGGAGGCGGAGCGGACGTAGGCGGCGGTCACGGGGGTGCCTCCCGCGTGACCACGGCCAGCAGCCGCACCTCGTCCGTCCCGTCCCGGTCGGCGACGGCCACCGCGACCCAGCGGCCCGTCCCCTCCACTTCCCAGAGGCAGGCCACGCGCGCGCGGGCGCTGAGTCCGGCCCACGGCTCCGGTATCTCCTCCCGTTCGGTCCGCAGCAGGATCGTCTGGAGGTTCCACGGGTCCGTCTCCCCCCAGCGCGGGGCGAGGCGCTCGTAGAGGGCGTCGCGGTACTTCTCGTACTGCTCCACCGTGACCGCGCGCTCCGCCGGACCGTCCGCGCGCAGGCCGTGGCTGCTCTTCAGCACCGCCACGAAGTGGCCGGGCGCTCCGGTGCACCCGTCCGACGGGCCGTGCTCCGCCGGGAAGGGCCGGAAGCACAGCTCGTCGATGAGGGCGATGTGCTGCGCGATGTCCATGCCGTCCAGTAAACCGGCCGCCACTGACAACTGGCGGGGCGTCAGCCGACCGCCGGTCAGGCGTCCCGTCGGCGCAGCCGCCAGGCCCCCGCGAGGACGGCGGCCGCCGTCCACACCGCGGTCACCGCGAGTCCCGTCCAGGGGCCCGGAGTTCCGTCGTGGGTTCGGTACAGGACCACCTGGCCGGCCTGGTCCGGCAGGAAGTCGACGGCGCCGCCCGCCGCGTCCCCGATCACGAACGAGACGATCAGGATGAACGGGATGACGGTGGACAGGGTGGCCGTGCCGCTGCGGAACAGGACGGTGAGACCGGCCGCGAGCAGGGCCATCAGCATGAGGTAGAGCGCGCAGCCCACGACGCCGCGTGCCTGCTCGCCGGTGGTGAGCCCGTCCGCCGCCGGGCCGAGGCCCGCCCGGGCCGCGACGAGGGCCGCGCAGGCGGTGGGCAGCCCCACCGCGAGGACCGGTACCGCGACGGCGACGAGCTTCGCCGCGAACCACCGGCCGCGCCGCGGGACCGCGGCCAGGGAGAGCCGGATCCCGTTCCCGTGGAACTCCGACGAGACGGCCGTGGCCCCGAAGGCGATCGCGGCGATCTGGCCCGGCCAGACGCCGGACAGGGCCGTGAACAGCGGGTCGGAGTCCGGGTCCGGGCCGGAGGAGCCGGCCAGCGCGGAGAAGGCCGTGGTGACCGCGAACACGGCCAGCAGCGTGCCGTACAGCGAGGGCAGGGTGCGGATCTTGAGGGCCTCGGCTCGGAGTACGGGCGTGAGGTGCATGGTCAGACTCCCTGCGTCGGGGCGGCGAACTCGGTCTCCGTGGCCGTGAGATCGAGATAGGCCTGTTCCAGCGTGCCTTCGTCGGCGGACAGTTCGAGGATCGGAACGCCCTCGCCGGACACGACGCGGCCGATGTCGTCCACGCGCACGTCGTGCACGGTCCAGTGCCCGTCCTCGTGTTCCACGGCGTCGTGACCGTGCCGGGCGAGGGCGGTCCTGAGGGCGGTGGCGTCCGGGGTGCGGATGCGGACCCGCGGGCGCACGCGGGCGTCGATGAACTCCCGCATCGGGGTGTCGGCGAGCAGGCGACCCCGGCCGAGGACGACCAGGTGGTCGGCGAAGGAGGCGGTCTCGTTCATCAGGTGGCTGGAGACCAGCACCGTGCGTCCCTCGGCGGCGAGCCGGCGCAGCAGCCTGCGGATCCAGATGATGCCCTCGGGGTCCAGCCCGTTGGAGGGTTCGTCCAGCATCACGACCCCGGGATCGCCCAGCAGGGCGGCGGCGATGCCCAGCCGCTGGCGCATGCCCAGGGAGTAGGTCCGCACCCGGCGCCGGGCCACCGGCGCGAGGCCCGTCTCCTCCAGCACCTCGTCCACCCGGCGCGACGGGATGCGGTTGCTCGCCGCCAGGACGCGCAGGTGGTCCCGGGCGGTGCGGGAGCCGTGCGCGGCGTCCGCGTCGAGCAGGGCACCGACGTGCCGCAGCGGCTCCTGGAGCGTGGCGTAGGGCCGTCCGCCCAGGGCCGCCGTCCCGGACGTGGGCCGGTCGAGCCCCAGCACGAGCCTCATGGTGGTGGACTTCCCGGCGCCGTTGGGGCCGAGGAAGCCGGTGACGCGGCCGGGGAGCACGGTGAAGGTGAGGTCGTCGACGGCTCGTCGGGTGCCGTACTCCTTGGTGAGGTTCCGGATGTCGATGCTGGTCATGGGGACAGCGTGGCCGGTCGGGACGGGCCGGGGCCTCCCCCGCGGGTGGGCGGTGTCTCCCCCGTGCGGGGGAGCCCGTCGCGGCGGCACGCTGGCACGATGGCGCCATGGCACGCTTCCTGCGCCCGCTGCTGCGCGGGGCGACGTACACACGGCTGCTGCACCTGTGGGTTCCCGTGGCGGCCTTCAGCGTGTGGATGTGGGTGGAACCGGAGTTGCCGTGGGTGCCGGCGCTCGTGCTGCTCCCGGTCGGTCTGATTCCGGCCGTGCGGGTGGGCGAGGGCGTGCAGGCGCGGTACATGCTGACGCCGGGTGAGGCGGATCCCGACTTCTCCGTGGGGCCCGCCACGACCTGGCGGGACCGGCTGCGGACCGTGCTGTGGCTGGAGGCGCGGATGGCACTGGGCGCCGTGACGGCCGTCGCCACGGTCTGGCTGCCGATCCTGTCGTACACGGCCGCCTCGTGCGCCGTCGGCCGGGTGCCCGGGGACATGCCCGTCGTGGCCGGTACGGAACCGCACTGGGCCTACGCCCTGTTGGTCCCCGTCCCGTTGCTGCTGCTGTACGCGACGGTGGTCGGTCTCGGTGAGCTGGCCACCAGCCTCGCCCGGCGGCTGCTCGGCCCGTCCGCCACCGAGCGTCTCGAGGCGCTCGAGGAGCGCACCGAACAGCTCCTGGAACGCACCCGCATCGCCCGCGAGCTGCACGACTCCATCGGCCACGCCCTGACCATCGCCGTCGTACAGGCCGGGGCCGCCCGCGCGGCGAACAGTGCCGAGTTCACCGACCGGGCCCTGACCGCGATCGAGGAGACCGGGCGGGCGGCCCTGGAGGACCTGGAGCGGGTGCTCGGCGTGCTGCGGGAGACGGGACGGCCGGTGGGCGGCCGGCCGACGCTCGTGGACGCCGGCCGGCTGCTGGAGTCCGCCCGCGCCTCCGGCGCGAAGGTCGACGCCGAACTGACGGGCCCGCTGGAGACCCTGCCCGGTCCGGTCTCGCGGGAGGGCTACCGCATCCTGCAGGAGGCGCTGACCAACGTGCTGCGGCACGCCGGGGCGGTCCCCGTCCGGGTCCGGGTCCGCGCGGCGGCCGGCGGCCTCGGCCTGGACGTGCGCAACCCGCTGCCGGACGGGAGGGCGGCACCGGGCCGCGGCAGCGGCCTGCGCGGCATACACGAGCGTGCCGCGCTGCTGGGCGGGCGGGCGCACACGGGTCCCGACGACGCCGGCGACTGGCAGGTGCACGTCGAGCTGCCCCTGGGCTGATCTACGCTGGGCGGATGCCGGTCAGAGTCCTCCTCGTCGACGACGAGCCCCTCGTACGCGCGGGTCTGCGCGCCGTGTTGGAGGCGCAGCCCGACATCGAGGTGGCCGGGGAGGCGGCCGACGGGGCCGCGGTGGTGCCGCTCGTGCGGCAACTGCGGCCGGACGTGGTCGCCATGGACGTCCGCATGCCGCTGATGGACGGCATCGAGGCCACGCGCGCCCTGCTGCGGACGGTGCCCGAACCGCCCAAGATCCTCGTGGTGACGACCTTCGAGAACGACGAGTACGTGTACGAGGCGCTGCGCGCGGGCGCCGACGGGTTCCTGCTGAAGCGGGCCCGGCCGGCCGAGATCGTGCACGCGGTACGGCTCGTCGCCGAGGGCGATTCCCTGCTCTTCCCCGCCTCGGTGCGCCAACTGGCCGCCGAGTACGGCGACGGCGGCGGGAACCGCGCCGCCCGCGCCGAACTGGAGCGGGCGCGGCTGACCGAGCGGGAGGGCGAGGTGCTGCGGCTGATGGCGCGCGGGCTGTCGAACGCGGAGATCGCCGCCCGGCTGATCGTCGGCACGGAGACGGTCAAGTCGCACGTGAGCGCGGTGCTCGCCAAGCTGGGTGCCCGGGACCGCACACAGGCGGTGATCACGGCCTACGAGTCCGGGTTCGTCGCCCCGGGTTGAGGGACGCCCGCGGGCCGGGGCCGGGCGGACCGGCGCTCGCCCGGGGGGAGCGGGCCGAGTACCATCCGGCCAACACGCGCACGAGCTGGGAGGACGGACGTTGGGCGGGCTGACCGGCGGGGATCCGTCGCTGCTGCGGAGGATCAACTCCGCGGTGGTGCTGCACGCGCTGCGTGCCACGGACTGCGCGACGCTGACGGAGATCACCCGGGTGACGGGGTTGTCCCGGCCGACCGTCGAGGGCGTCGTCGAGGGGCTCATAGAGGCCGGTCTGGTCGTCGAGACGGCCGCCGACGACGGGGCGGCCCGGCGACAGGGGCGGCCCGCGCGGCGGTTCCGGTTCAGGGCGGAGGCGGGGCATCTTCTGGGGCTCGAGATCGGGCCGCACCGCGTCGCCGCGCTCCTCGCCGACCTGGACGGGCGGGTGATCGGCGCGCAGGCGAAGGACGTGGAGGAGACGGCGCCGGCCGACGAGCGTCTGGAGCGGCTGCGTACCGCGGTCGCCGAGCTGCTGCGCCGGGCCGGTGTCGCGCGCGGTTCGCTGCGGGCCGTGGGTGCGGCCACGCCGGGGATCGTCGAGGCGGACGGCACGGTGCGGCTGGGCACGGCGCTGCCCGGGTGGACGGGGCTGCCCCTGGGCGAGCGGCTGCGGCGCAGCTTCAAGTGCCCGGTGCTGGTGGAGAACGACGCGAACGCGGCAGCGGTCGCCGAGCACTGGAAGGGTGCCGCCACCGAGTCCGACGACGTGGTGTTCGTGCTGGCCGGACTGAGCCCCGGGGCCGGGGCGCTGATCGGCGGACGGCTGCACCGGGGGTACGGCGGGGCGGCGGGCGAGATCGGCGCGCTGCACCTGCTGGGCCGGGACGTGACGCCGGAGACGCTGCTGTCCACGACGGACCAGCCGCTGCATCCGCTGGACGAGCAGGCGGTCGCCAAGGTCTTCGCCGAGGCGCGGGACGGCGACCAGCGGGCCCGGGCCGCCGTCGAGCGTTTCATCCAGCGGCTGGTGCACGACGTGGCGGCGCTGGTGCTGGCCCTGGACCCGGAGCTGGTCGTCATCGGCGGCTGGGCGGCCGGGCTGGACGGCGTGCTGGAGCCGCTGCGGCGGGAACTGGCCCGCTACTGCCTGCGGCCGCCGCGGGTGACCCTGTCGCTGCTCGGCGAGGCCGCCGTGGCGACCGGCGCGCTGCGGCTGGCCCTCGACCACGTGGAGGAGCAGCTGTTCGCCGTGGAGGGTGCGACGGCCCGCCGCTGATCCGCCCGCGGCGGGGCCGTCCACGTCGCTCCGGCCGGCCGCTTCCGTCCGCCGGTGTGCCGTCCGGCGGCCCGCCCGTCCCGGTCCGGTGGCCGGCGGGCCGCCGTCATGCGGAGCGTCCGCCTCCCGGCACGGGCCCGGTCCGTACGGTCAGGAAGCCCGGGTGTGCGGGCCGTGGTGGATCTCCATGTCGCCCGAGTCACCGAAGGTCAGCCGGCAGGTGTCCGCGCGGTAGGTGGCGACGGAGAGCGCCGCCGTGCGGCCCCCGGCGAGGTAGCGGGTGGTGACGACCAGAACCGGCGCCCCGGGCAGACGGTCCAGCTCCTTGGCGTCCTCCGCACCGGCCGAGCCCAGCTCGACGGCGTTCTCCCGGCTGTTCAGCTCCAGCCGCTGCAGCTCGCGCAGCACGGTACGCGCGCGTGCGGCGCCGGACGGGGCGTCGATGGCGGAGAGGTCGGGCACCGATGCCGACGGGATGTACAGCAGCTCCGCCGCGACGGGCCGGCCGTGCGTCACGCGCGAGCGGCGGACGGTGTGCACGGGCTCGTCGCGGCCGGTTCCGAGGGCGTCGGCGACGGCCGCGGGGGGTGCCGCGGCCACGCAGTCGGCCGGCTGCCAGCCGTCGTCGGCCGCGCCGGGCCAGGCATGCTGCCGGGGCCCGACGGCCACGCCCACGCGCGGCGGCGCGACGGTGGTGCCCACGCCGCGGCGGCGCTGGAGCCTGCCCTCCAGTTCGAGCTGCTCCAGGGCCTGCCGGAGCGTGGCCCGGGCGACGCCGAAGCGTGCGGCGAGGTCGCGCTCGTTGGGCAGGACCTCCCCCACGGAGAACTCCGAGTCCAGGGCCTCGGTGAGCTTGGTCCTCAGGTGCCAGTACTTCGGTTCCGGTACCGATTCCAACTGCGTGGTCCCCACCCTGTCCTCCGCAATCGCCGTGGTCCGGCGGCGTTTCGGCGCCCTTGTTTATTAAAGGTTGTTGAAGTTCTCTGCGACGATAGGACGGCCCACCTCCTTGGTCAAGACCAATCCTCGGTCCCGTGCGGGGGACGGGGGCACGGAGCGGGACCGTGTTCACGGGGTGTTCGTACGGAGTCGCACGGGTGACACGACGGCGAAGCCCCCGTCGCGCGGACGGGGGCTTCGGCCCGGGCGGTCGGCGGGGCCGCCGTCAGTCGGTGGGCAGGGACCGCAGCTTGTCCGGGTTGCGGACGACGTAGACGCACTGGACGCGCCCGTCGGCGATGTCCAGCTGGAGGACGAAGTCGGGCTTGCCGCCCGCGAGCAGCAGCGCGGCCGGGCCGCCGTTGAGCTCCAGGAAGCGCAGGGTGGCGTCCGGGGCGGTCTTGCGGGCGGCGCCGACGAGGAAGCGCCCCACCTTGTCCGCGCTCTCCAGCACGCGCAGCGGTGCTCGCGACTTGCCGCCGCTGTCGCCCACCAGCCGGACGCCGGGGGCGAGCATCGCCATCAGCCCTTCGAGGTCGCCCCCGGCCGCCGCGGCGAGGAACCGCTCGGTGAGGTCGCGGCGCTGCGCGGGGTCGACGTCGTAGCGGGGCCGGCGTTCGTCGACGTGCCTGCGGGCCCGTCCGGCGAGCTGGCGCACGGCGGCCTCCTCGCGCTCCAGCACGGCGGCGATCTCGGCGTACGGGTAGCCGAACGCCTCACGCAGCACGAACACCGCCCGTTCCAGCGGTGACAGCGACTCCAGGACGACGAGGACGGCCAGCGAGACGGAGTCGGCGAGCACGGCCCGTTCGGCGGTGTCCGGCACCACGTCGCCGAAGTCGGTGACGCAGGGTTCGGGCAGCCAGGGACCCACGTACGTCTCGCCCCGCGACGTGATCTGGCGCAGCCGGTCGATGGCGAGGCGGGTGGTGATGCGCACCAGGTAGCCGCGCGGCTCGCGGACGGCGGTCCGGTCGGCCCGGGACCAGCGCAGCCATGCCTCCTGGACCACGTCCTCCGCGTCGGCGAGGCGGCCCAGCATGCGGTAGGCGACGCCCAGCAGGACGGGGCGGTGCTCTTCGAAGACGTCGGTCGCGGTGTCGGTGGTCACCGTCCCATCCCAGCGGACGTGTCCGGCCGTGTCCAGGCGGAACCGCCGGCGTCACGGGCGCGGGCGGAAACGGCGACGACCGGGGGCTACCCGTCGGTAGCCCTTACTGACACGCTGTCTACCCAACGCCGGCACCGTTCGCGCGTTCCCGGCACCACGTGTTCCCGACAAGGAGCCCCATGTCCGCAACGCTCTCCTTCACGGCCCCCACCGAGCACGGTCCCCAGGACGTCACCCTCGCCTACGCGCGCGTGGGTTCGGGCGAGCCGCTGCTCCTGCTGCACGGCATCGGCCACCACCGGCAGGCCTGGGACCCGGTGGTCGACATCCTCGCGACCGAGCGCGAGGTGACAGCCGTGGACCTGCCGGGGTTCGGGCAGTCGCCCGCACTGCCGCACGGGGTGCCGCACGACCTGGCGACGACGAACGCGGTGCTCGGCGCCTTCTGCGCGGCCCTGGGGCTCGACCGGCCGCACGTGGCGGGCAACTCCCTGGGCGGTCTGCTGGCCCTGGAGCTCGGGCGGCGGAACCTGGTGCGGTCGGTGACGGCCCTGTCCCCGGCCGGCTTCTGGTCGGGGGCCGAGCGGCGCTACGCCTTCACCGTGCTGACGGGGATGCGCCGGACCGCCCGGAGCCTGCCCCTCCCCCTGGTCGAACGGCTGTCCCGCACGGCGGCCGGACGCACCGTCCTGACCAGCACGATCTACGCCCGGCCCGCTCGCCGCTCCCCCGAGGCCGTGGTCGCCGAGACGCTGGCGCTCGCCGGCGCCGAGGGGTTCGCCGAGACGCTCCGGGCCGGACGGAGCGTCCGCTTCACCGACGACGTCCCCGGCATCCCCGTCACCGTGGCGTGGGGCACCCGCGACCGGCTGCTGCTGCCCCGGCAGGGCGTGCGCGCCAAGCACACCATGCCCCGGGCCCGGCTGGTGCGGCTGCCCGGCTGCGGTCACGTCCCGATGAACGACGACCCGGCGCTGGTCGCCCGGGTGATCCTGGACGGCAGCCGCACCCGGGAGACGAGCGCCCGGCAGACCTCGTCCGGCACGGTCGGGGCGTAGCCGGCGTCCCGGTGCGGCGCACGCCCGTCCGGGCCGGCGTCCGGCGCCGGCACACGTCCGGCCCCTCGTACAGTGGGGGCGATCGAGGGGGACGCGATGTTCGGGGGGCCGCTTCCATGACGCCGTCGACCGGCCCGGGCGGCCGGCCCGGTTCCGCCGACCGCAGCGCCGCCTGGGAGCTGCTGCTGCCCGCCGCCTCCGCACCGGCACGCGCGCGTGGCCGCGCCCTCCAGGCGGCCCTGCGGGACGCGGTGCGCTCCGGCCGGCTCGCCCAGGGCACCCGCCTCCCGTCGAGCCGTGACCTCGCGTCCGACCTCGGGGTGTCGCGGGGACTGGTCACGGAGGCGTACGAGCAGCTCACCGCCGAGGGCTACCTGCGCAGCGGGCGGGGCGCGGGAACCTGGGTGGGCGACGCCGTACGGGCCGCCCGCCCGAGCGCGCGCGACCTCGCCCCGCGCTCCCCCGGCGCCCGGGTCGACTTCGTGGCGGGGACGCCGGACCTGTCGCTCTTCCCGCGCTCGGCGTGGGCCGCCGCGCAGCGCAGCGCGCTGACGGAGCTGCCGCACGAGGGCCTCGGCTACCCGGACCCGCGCGGACTGCCGCGGCTGCGGACCGCGCTGGCCGAACTGCTCACGCGGCGCCGCGGCGTGGTGGCCGACCCGGAGCGGATCGTGGTGGTCTCCGGGGTGGCACAGGCATCGGCCCTGCTCGGCGGCGTGCTCCACGCGCGCGGGACACGCACCGTCGGCGTGGAGGACCCCGGCAGCCCCCAGCACTCCGCCCTGTACGCGTCGGCGGGCGTACGGACCGTGCCGCTGCCCCTGGACGCGGACGGGCTCGCCCTCGGCCCGCTGCGCGGCTCCGGCGTCCGCGCGGTCGTGACGACGCCGGCCCACCAGTTCCCCACCGGGATCGCCTACTCGGCACGGCGGCGGGCCGAACTGCTGGACTGGGCGCGGTCCGTGGACGGGCTCGTCCTGGAGGACGACTACGACGGCGACTTCCGCTACGACCGCGCCCCCGTCGGCGCGCTCCAGGGGCTCGACCCGGAGCACGTCGCCTACACGGGCTCGGTGAGCAAGTCGCTGGCCCCGGGGCTGCGGCTGGGCTGGCTGCTGGTGCCCCGGTCGCTGGCGGACGAGGTGACCGAGCGCAAGCGCACCACCGACCTCGGGCATCCGGCCCTCGACCAGGCGGTGTTCGCCCGGTTCCTGGAGCGCGGCGACTACGACCGTCAGCTGCGCCTGTGCCAGCGCGCCTACCGTGAGCGGCGCGACGCGCTGGTGACCGCGCTGGAGGAGCACTTCCCCGGCACACGGGTCTCCGGGATCGCCGCCGGACTCCACGCCATCGCCGCGCTGCCCGGCCGGCACGGCCCGCAGGAGCGCTTCCTCGCGGCCGTCGCCGCGGCCGGCGTCGCGGCGCGGCCCCTGTCGGCGTACGGGCACGCGGACGGCGGTGACGTGACGGAGCCGGGGGTGCGTCTGGTGCTGGGATACGCGCATCTGCCGCCGGCCCGGATCCGCGAGGGAGTGCGGCTGATGGCCCGGGCGGTGCGGTCCGGCAGATGACGCCGCGGGACGCCGCCACCAGGGCCCCCGCGGCCGGCTGTTCACCCGGGGTTCGCGTGCGCGCCGCGCCGGCCCAGTAGGTCTTGCTGCGCACACCGGCCGGATCTCGTCCCTGGAGGCGCATCCATGTCCCACCGTCCGTTCCCCGGGCGCCGCAGCGTGCTGCGCGGCTCCCTCGCCGCGTCGGCGGCCCTGACCCTCCCCACCGCCCTCGGGACGGCACCGGCGTTCGCCCGCTCCGGCCGGCCGGCCGCCGGGTGGGGCGTGCAGACGGGTGACGTGAGCGCGCACTCCGGGCTGGTGTGGGTGCGCTCCGACCGGCCGGCCCGCATGATCGTCGAGACGTCCGCCACCGAGTCGTTCCGCAACCCGCACCGGTGGCAGGGGCCGCTGCTCGGCAAGGACACCGACTTCACCGGCACCACCCGGCTGCGTGGACTGCCGCCGGGCGAGCAGATCCACTACCGCGTGCTGCTCGCCGACCCGGACGACCCCCGCCGCACCGGCGAACCGGTCACCGGCACCTTCCGCACCGTGCCGGTCCGGCGTCGCGACGGCGTCCGCTTCGTGTGGTCCGGCGACCTGGCGGGCCAGGGCTGGGGCATCAATCCGGACCTCGGCGGCTACCGCATCTACGACGCGATGGGCGCCCTGGACCCGGACTTCTTCCTGTGCAGCGGCGACAACGTCTACGCCGACGGTCCCATCCCGGCGACGGCCGCCCTGCCCGACGGCAGCACCTGGCGCAACGTCACCACCGAGGAGAAGTCGAAGGTCGCCGAGACCCTCGCCGAGTTCCGCGGCAACTTCCGCTACAACCTGCTCGACGAGAACCTGCGGCGCTTCAACGCCCGGGTGCCGTCGGTCGTCCAGTGGGACGACCACGAGGTCCGCAACAACTGGTACCCCGGTCAGGTCGTCGCGGACACCGACAGCCGCTACACCGAGAAGAGCGTGGACGTGCTGGCCGCCCGGGCCCGGCGCGCGTTCGCCGAGTACTTCCCCCTCTCCACCCTGCGGCCCGGCGCGCGGGAGGGGCGTGTGCACCGGGTACTGCGCCAGGGCCCGCTGCTGGACGTGTTCGTGCTGGACATGCGGACGTACCGCAACGCCAACTCGCCCGGCGACCGGACCACGGACCCGCAGGGCATCCTGGGCCGCGAGCAGCTGGAGTGGCTCAAGCGGGAGCTGTCGCGCTCGCGCGCGGTGTGGAAGGTGATCGCCGCCGACATGCCGATCGGCCTGGTCGTGCCGGACACCACCGAGGGCGCGGCCAACATCGAGGCGGTGGCGCAGGGCGACCCCGGCGCACCGCTGGGCCGTGAACTGCAGATCGCCGAGCTGCTGCGCTTCGTCAAGCACCGGCGGGTCACCGGCACCGTGTGGCTGACGGCCGACGTGCACCACACCTCGGCCCAGCACTACCAGCCCTCGCGGGCCGCGTTCACCGACTTCGAGCCGTTCTGGGAGTTCGTGTCCGGGCCGCTCAACGCGGGCGCGTTCCCGGCCGGCGCCCTCGACGGCACCTTCGGCCCGGAGCGGGTGTTCGTGAAGGCGCCGACCGCCTCGAACGTCTCGCCCGCGGGCGGCTACCAGTTCTTCGGCGAGGTCGACATCGACGGTGACAGCGCCGAGCTGACGGTGCGGCTGCGCGAGCGGGACGGCACGGTGCTGTTCACCAAGGTGCTCCGGCCGGGGCTGGTCGGCCAGTAGCTCACGTAACCTGTCCCCTGTGCCGCGCACCGGCGTCATCCCCCGGTGCGCGGCCCGGTGTTGGGCCGCGGCGGCACTCCGCCCCCGGGCCCCGAATGTCCCGGAAGCACTCTTTACCCATCGGTCACAGGGCGTTCGTGATCACGCAACACACTTCCTCCACAGTGGTCGCATGAGTCGAGACATGTCGGAACTGCCCGGAGCCCTGGCGCAGGCGGGGCACGAGCTCGGGACACCGGGCCTCATGCTCGTGGCCTCGATGGCCGCGCTGCTCGCCACGGCGGGCTTCCACACCTGGTGGGTACGGCGTCACGGGCACGCCCCGCCGACGGAGGATACCGGCGCCCGGCCGCCGTCCGCCGGGCCCTCCGGCCGGGTCGCGGCCGCGTCCGGGCAGGAAGGGGCGGCGGAGGCCGGCTCCGGGGACAGCGCGCTGTGGCGGATGCGGACGACGGTGCGGGACGCGCCGGGATCGCTGGCCGTCCTGTGCGCTGCCCTCGCCGAACGGAAGGTGGACATCCTGAGTCTCCAGACGCATCCGCTGGCCGACGGCACGGTGGACGAGTTCCTGCTCCGCGCCCCCGGCGGGCTGAGCGGTTCCGGGCTGGCCTCGGTGGTGTCCGCGGCGGGCGGCGCCGACACCTGGACCGAGCGGGCCGACGCCCACGACCTGGTCGACGCGCCGACCCGGGTCCTCGGACTGGCCGCCCGCACGGCCCTGGACGCGGCGGAACTGCCCCTGGCGCTGCGTCAGCTGCTGGGCCGGTGCACGATCCGGTCGCTGCCCGCCGGAGCGCGCACGGACGCCGGGGTGCCGGCGGAGGGCGCCCTGGAGGACACCGTGCTGCGGCTGCGCGCCCCGGAGGGCGGCGTGATCAGCGTGGAGCGGCCGTACCTGCCGTTCACACCAGCCGAGTTCGCCCGGGCGCGGGCGCTGGTCGAGCTGGACGCCCGGCTCGGCCCGCGCCTTCCGCGCGGCCGGGACGTGCTGACGCTGCCGGAGGGCCACGACATCACGGTCCGCCGCGCCGACGTCCGTGACCTGCGGGCGGCGAGGGAGATGCACGAGCGGTGCTCGGACGGGACCCTGCGGATGCGGTACCACGGCCCGGTGGGGGACACCGACCGCTATCTGAACCACCTGCTCAGCCCGCGCTACGGCCGGACCCTCGCCGTGCAGAGCGCCTCGGGCCGGATCGTCGCGCTCGGTCATCTGCTGTGGGACGGGGACGAGACGGAGGTCGCCCTGATCGTCGAGGACGCCTGGCAGCGCCGGGGCATCGGCGGCGAACTGCTCGGGCGGCTCGTGGCGATGGCGGCGGAGACGGGCTGCGCGAGCGTGTACGCCGTCACGCAGGCGTCGAACACCGGCATGGTCGCCGCGATGCGCGGCCTGGGCCTCCCCCTCGACTACCAGATCGAGGAGGGGACCCTGGTCGTCACCGCCCGCCTGGACACGGCGGCCCGTGCGGCGGTGCGGTGGCCGCACGGGGAGCGGATCGGCACGGAGTAGCCGTACGGGCCGCGCGGGGCGCCGTCACTCGGTCCGCGACAGCGCCTCCCGCAGCGGGACCGCCTCCATCCGCTCCCCCAGCGCCGCGTCCAGGTCGGCCCACAGGTCCTCGACGTCCTCCAGGCCGGCCGACAGCCGCAGCAGCCGGTCGCTCACCCCGGCGCCGCGGCGGTCGTCGGCGTCCACGATGCGGTGGCTGATGGACGCCGGGTGCTGGATGAGCGTGTCGACGCTGCCGAGGCTCACGGCCGGGGTGACCAGGCGGACGCGGGCGATGACGTCGTGCGGGTCGCCGTGCACCTCGAAGGAGACCATCGCGCCGCCGATGCTCGGGTAGTGGACGCGGGCCACGCGCGGGTCGGCGGCGAGGCGCCGGGCGAGTTCGGCGGCGTTGGCGGAGGCCGCCCGCACCCGCACCGGCAGGGTGGACAGGCCGCGCAGCAGCAGATAGCCGGCCAGCGGGTGCAGGACGCCGCCGGTGGCGAAGCGGACCTGGCGCAGCCGTCCCGCGAACTCCTCGTCGCAGGCCACCACTCCGGCCAGCACGTCCCCGTGGCCGCCGAGGTACTTGGTGGCGCTGTGCAGCACCAGCCGGGCGCCGTGCTCGGCGGGCCGCTGGAGCACGGGGGTGGCGAAGGTGTTGTCCACGAGCAGCGGGACGGACCCGCAGGCGTGCGCGACGGCCCGCAGGTCGACCTCGGCGAGCGTGGGGTTGGCCGGGGTCTCCACGATCACCAGGCCGGTGTCCGGGCGCAGGGCGTCCGCGATGCCCGCCGGGTCGGTCCAGGTGACCTCCGAGCCGAGCAGTCCGGCGGTCAGGAGGTGGTCGCTGCACCCGTACAGGGGCCGTACGGCGACGACGTGCCGCAGTCCCATGGAGGCCCGCACCAGCAGGACGGCGCTCAGCGCGGCCATGCCGCTGGCGAAGGCGACCGCGGCCCCGGTCCCCTCCAGCCGGGCCAGCGCGGTCTCGAAGCGGGCCACGGTCGGGTTGCCGAGGCGGCCGTAGACCGGGGGGCCGTCCGGTTCGGCGCCGGTGGCGGCGAAGGCGTCGATGCGGGCGGCCTCGCCGCGGCTGTCGTACGACGGGTAGGTCGTGGACAGGTCGATGGGCGGGGCGTGCAGTCCCTGGCGGGCGAGGTCGTCGCGGCCGGCGTGCACGGCCTCGGTGGCCAGTGCCCTGCTCCGGGATGCGGTGGGGCGTACGTCGTCGGAAGGTGACGTGTGCATGCGCGCAGAGTCCATGGGCGAAGACTGAACACCACACGGAAGATCGGCGTCGGATGCCGTGCTACGTTCGGCACATGGCTGATTCCGTCGTACTAGATCCGGTGGATCTCCATCTGCTGCGGCTGCTGCAGAACGACGCCCGGACCACCTACCGCGACCTCGCCGCCCAGGCCGGGGTCGCACCGTCGACCTGTCTGGACCGGGTGACCCGGCTGCGGCGGGCCGGGGTGATCCTCGGTCACCGGCTGGAGCTGGACCCGGCGAAGCTGGGTCGGGGTCTCCAGGCACTGCTGTCGGTGCAGGTGCGGCCGCACCGGCGGGAACTGGTCGGGCCGTTCGTGGAGCGGATCCGGGCACTGCCCGAGTCGCGCACCGTCTTCCACCTGACCGGCCCCGACGACTACCTCGTGCATGTCGCGGTCGCGGACATGGCGGACCTGCAGCGGCTGGTCCTGGACGGGTTCACCTCCCGCAAGGAGGTGGCCCGCGTCGAGACGCGGCTGATCTTCCAGCAGTGGGACTGCGGACCTCTGCTGCCGCCCGCCTCCCCGGGGACCACGCCCTGAGCGAAATCCGGCCGCCGACGGCACCGGCCGGGCGCAGCGGGCTGACGCGGCACCGGTATCCGTACGAGGATGTCCGCATGTCAGAGACCAAGAGCCCGCTGCCCCGCGAGGTCGCCGACGCCTACGTCGACGAGCTCATCGCCCTCGACCCGGTCACCGGTACGTACCTCGGTGTCGCCGAGAGTTCCAGCCGCCTGCCCGACTTCTCCCCGGCGGGGCAGGAGGCCCTGGCGGAGCTGGCGCGGACGACGCTCGCCCGGCTGGACGAGGCGGAGCGCCGGCCCGGCGGCGACAGCGACGTGGAGCGGCGCTGCGCCCGGCTGCTGCGGGAGCGTCTCACCGCCGAACTCGCGGTGCATGAGGCCGACGAGGGCCTGCGCTCGGTGGGCAACATGGGCACGGCCGCGCACTCGGTGCGCGAGGTCTTCACCGTGACGCCCACGGAGACCGACGAGGACTGGTCGCGGATCGCCGAGCGGCTGCGCGCGGTGCCGGCCGCGCTGGCGGGTTACCGCGAGTCCCTCACGCAGGGTCTCGAGCGCAAGCTGTACGCCGCTCCGCGCCCGACCGCGACCTTCGTCGAGCAGCTCGGCGAGTGGGCGGACACGGGCGGGGGACGCGGCTGGTTCGAGGACTTCGCCGCCGCCGGCCCCGAGGCGCTGCGCACGGAGCTGGACGAGGCCGCGCGGGCCGCGACCGCCGCCGTGACGGAGCTGCGGGACTGGATGCGCGACGTGTACGCGCCGGCGATCGAGGGCGCCCCGAACACGGTGGGCCGCGAGCGCTACGCCCGCTGGTCGCGCTACTACAACGGCACCGACCTCGACCTGGACGAGGCGTACGCGTACGGCTGGGCCGAGTACCACCGGCTGCTCGCCGAGATGAAGCGGGAGGCGGAGAAGATCCTGCCGGGCGCCGGGACGCCCTGGGTGGCGCTGGCCCACCTGGACGAGCACGGCCGGCACATCGAGGGCGTGGACGAGGTCCGCGACTGGCTCCAGGGCCTGATGGACCGGGCGATCGAGGCGCTGGACGGCACCCACTTCGAACTCGCCGAGCGGGTGCGGAGGGTGGAGTCGCGCATCGCCCCGCCCGGCAGCGCGGCGGCCCCGTACTACACGCCCCCGTCGGAGGACTTCTCGCGCCCCGGGCGGACCTGGCTGCCGACCATGGGCATGACCCGTTTCCCGGTCTACGACCTGGTCTCCACCTGGTACCACGAGGGCGTCCCGGGTCACCACCTCCAGCTCGCCCAGTGGGCGCACGTCGCCGAGAACCTCTCCCGCTACCAGGCCTCGGTCGGCATGGTCAGCGCCAACGCCGAGGGCTGGGCGCTGTACGCGGAGCGGTTGATGGACGAGCTGGGCTTCCTGACGGACGCGGAGCAGCGGCTCGGCTATCTGGACGCGCAGATGATGCGGGCCGCCCGGGTCATCGTGGACATCGGCATGCACCTGGAGCTGGAGATCCCGGCGGACTCGCCCTTCCGCCCGGGCGAGCGGTGGACGCCGGAGCTGGCGCAGGAGTTCTTCGGAGCGCACAGCAGCCGCCCGGCGGACTTCGTGGAGAGCGAGCTCACCCGGTACCTGACGATCCCGGGCCAGGCGATCGGCTACAAGCTCGGTGAGCGGGCGTGGCTGCTGGGCCGGGAGAAGGCCCGTGAGCGGCACGGCGACGCCTTCGACGCGAAGGCGTGGCACATGGCGGCGCTCTCCCAGGGCTCGCTGGGTCTGGACGACCTGGTGGACGAGCTGTCCCGGCTCTGAGAAGGGTCCGGCGCCGGGTCTACCGGTCGGTGAGCGGCCGCAGTTGCACGACGTTCAGCCATGTCTCCGGGCCGGGCCGGACGGCGGCCGCGCGTACCGCGTACCGGCCCGGTTCCAGGGCCACTCGCACGTGGTCGGCCCGGTCGCAGGCGGCGCCGGGCCAGGCCGCGTCGAAGAGGAACACCGGGCCGGGCACCCGCCAGGTCACCTCGGGCTCCCAGTCGGCCGTGTCGAGTGCGGCGGGCAGCCCGGCCAGCACCTCGTCCTCGGAGTCGGCCGCACACCAGCGGACGAAGGCCCGGTGGCCCGGCAGGTAGGCGGTGGAGGCGGGTTCGTCGCCGAGGACCAGGGCCGCCGAGTCGCCGACCGGCAGGAGGCCGACCTGGCCGTCGACCTCGCAGGCCCGGTCGTAGTCGGAGGCCGTCTCCTCGCCGTCGGCGCCGGTCCAGAACGGCAGGACCGTCTCCGGCACCGCTATGAGCGGACCGCCGCCCGACTCCACCCACTCCACCGCGCCCGGCTCCGCGTATCGCACCATGCGGCAGAACCTACACGTCCGCCGGCAGCCGCTGTCGGCCGCCCACGGGGCGGTTCAACCCAGGCCCCGCTGCCGCACCGCGGAGCCCGACCGGCCCTTGACGACCTCCAGTTGGGCGTGGACCCGGCGGCGCAGGTCGGCGACGTGGCTGACGATGCCGACGCTGCGGTCCCGCTCGCGCAGTGAGTCGAGGACGTCGAGGACCTCGTCGAGGGTCTGGTCGTCGAGGCTGCCGAACCCCTCGTCGATGAAGAGGGTGTCCAGACGGACCCCGCCGGCCTCGTCGGTGACGACGTCGGCGAGCCCCAGCGCCAGGGCGAGGGAGGCGAAGAAGGTCTCGCCGCCGGACAGGGTCGCCGTGTCCCGCTCCCGGCCGGTCCAGGCGTCGACGACGTGCAGTCCGAGGCCGCTGCGTCCGCGCCCGGTGCGGTCGTCGGAGTGGACGAGGGTGTAGCGGCCCGAGGACATCCGCTGCAGCCGTGCGGTCGCGGCGGCGGCGACCTGTTCCAGACGCGCCGCCAGCACGTACGACTCCAGGCGCATCCGGCGTTCGTTGTCCGCGGAGGTGCCCGCGGCGAGGGACGCGAGGCGGGCGACGCGCTCGTACTCGTCGCGCAGGGGGGCGAGCCGGCGCACCGAGGTGGTGGCGTGCTGCGACAGCCGGGCGAGCTCGGCGCAGCGCCGGGCGGCGGCGTCGCGCGCGGAGGAGGCGTCGCGCAGCCGTCGGCCCGCGTCGGCCGCGTCGCGTTCCGCGGCGGCGAGGTCGGCGGGCGGCTGCCGGGCGGCGTCGACGGTGTCGGCCTCGGCCAGGACCGCGCGGACGGCGGTCTCCTCGGTCTGCCAGGCGTCGAGCCGTCGCTGGAGGTCGCGGTGGGCGGCGTCGTCGAGGAGTGCGTCGGCAGCCTCTTGAGGGGTGTCGAACCCGGCCCGGAAGGCGGCGTCCGCGAGGCGTGCGTCGGCGTCCTTGAGCCGCTGGGTGGTGTCCTCGGCGACGCGCACGGCCTCGGCGGCCTCGGTGAGCAAGGCGGCCCGCCGTTCCAGCTGGGCCGACCGTTCGGCGACGCTGCCGGCCGTGCCGCGCGCCTGGGCCAGCTCCCCCTCCAGGGCGGCCTGTTCGCGTTGCAGCCGTTCCCGGTGGGCGACGCGGGAGGCGGCCCGGACGGCGGCCTCCTGCTGGGCCGCGATGCGCCGCTCCCGCTCGTGCTCCGCCCTGCGCAGCTCCTCCTGGGCGGCGTGGAGTCCGGAGGCGAGGGCCCGTGCCCGCGCGTACCGGGACTCCAGTTCCCCGGCCTCAGCGGCCAGTTGCTCCGCTGGTGTGTCGCCGGCCTCGGCCGTGGCGGCGGCGAGCGCCTCCCGTACGGAGCCGGAGTGCCGTTCGGCGGCGGCGCGCCTCTCCTCCGCCCGCTGGTGTCCGGCGAGGGCCCGCTCCTCGGCCTCCCGGTCGACGTGCCCGGCGATCCGGCGTGCGGGGTCGGGGTGTTCGGTGGCCCCGCAGACGGCGCAGGGTTCGCCGTCGGTGAGGTGCGCGGCGAGTTCGGCGGCGATGCCGTTCAGCCGCTGTTCCTTGAGGTCGAGCCAGTGGGCGCGGGCCTCGACCGCCTCCTCGGCCGAGGCCAGTGCCTGTCGGTGGGCGGCCTCCGCCGCGGCGGCGAGCCGGTCCCGTTCCCGGGCGGCGGTGAGGCGCCGGTGCGCCGGATCGCGCTGCACGGCGAGCTGTTCGGCGTGGGTCGCGGCCTCCTGGGCGGAGTCGACACGGGCCTGGAGCGTGCCCCGGCGTTCCGCCCAGTCGGCCAGCCAGGTCTCCGCCTCGCGCAGGACGTCCTCGTCGGCCCGTTCCTGCCGGTCGAGGCCCGTGCGTTCCGCGGCGAGTCCGGCGAGGCGTCCCTCCGCCCGCCGGGCCGACTCCAGCGAGCCGAGCTCCTCGGCGGCCCGGCGGGCGGCGGCGGCCAGTCCGGCGGCACCGGCGTCGACGAGGGCCTCGGGGAGCAGGGCACGCGCCCGCGTCTCCGCGTCGGCCGCCCGCCGGTGCTCGTCGTCGGCCGCGTCGCGCAGCTCCAGGGCGGGGGCGACGGTCCCGGCCTTCCGGGCCCGCTCCATGCGCTCCCGGCCGGCCCGGTGGGCGCCGGCGCGTTCCTCCAGCCGCGCGGCCCGCTCCCGTGCCTCGGTGTACCGCTGTTGCAGCCGGTGCCGTTCGCGCGCGGCGGCGAGGCCGCGCTCGGCGGCGGCCTGGGCGGACTCGGCGGCGGTGAGCCGGCAGTCGGCCACGGTGAGCAGCTCCTGGGCGGTGCTGCGGGCGACGGCGGCGGCGCTCAGCACGGCCTCGGCGAGGCCCGGATCGCCCGGTGCCAGCTCCGGCAGGACCATGGCGTCGCCGGCGGCCTGCTGCATCCGGTGGGCGTCCGCGAGCAGCGAGGCGTCCCCTTCCCGCACCTGGGCCTCGGTCGTGCGGCGCCGCTCGGCGAGGCGCTTCTCGACCTCGGCGAAGCGGCGGGTGTCGAAGAGCCGGCCGAGCAGCTTGCCGCGGGCCTCGGCGTCGGCGCGCAGGAAGCGGGCGAAGTCGCCCTGGGGCAGCAGTACGACCTGGCAGAACTGCTCGCGGCTCATGCCGAGCAGCTGGGTGACCTCCTCGCCGATCTCCTGGTGGGAGCGGCTGAGGTCCTTCCAGGCCCCGGCGGTGGCGTCGTACTCGCGCAGCCAGGTCTGGGCCTTGTCGACGGTGGTGCCGACGCCCCTCTTCTTGGGGCGTTCCCAGGGCGGCTGCCGGGTGATCTCCAGCCGCCGTCCGGCGACGGTGAGTTCGAGGCACACCTCGGTGCGGGTGCCGGCGGCGGCGTGGTCGCTGCGCAGGGTCATGCCCTGGCCGCTCTGCCGGGCGCCGGGGACGGAGCCGTACAGCGCGTAGCAGACGGCGTCGAGGACGGACGTCTTTCCGGCGCCCGTCGGTCCGTGCAGCAGGAACAGCCCGGCGGCCGACAGGTCGTCGAAGTCGACGCTCTGCGCTCCGCCGAAGGGCCCGAAGGCCGTGATGTCGAGCCGGTGCAGCCTCACCGGGCCACCTCCCGGACGGTCTCGTCCGTGCGCACGGCGTCGAAGGCGTCCCGCAGTACGGCCTGTTCGCGGCCGTCGGGGCCGACGCCGCGCACGTGGGCCACGAAGTCCTCCGCGATCTGCTGGTCGCCGCGGCCCGCGAGGCGCCGGGCGTAGGACACCGCCGGGTCGTCCGGGGCGCGGTCGGGGTCGAAGACGAGGCTGAGGGTGTGCGGGAAGCGCTCGGTGAGCCGGGCCATGGGGTCGGCCGGCCGCACCGGGTCGGTGAGGGTCGCCTCGACCCAGGCGTCCTCGTGCGGGGCCAGCCGGGGGTCGGCGAGCAGTTCCTCCAGGGTGCCCCGCAGGCGGGCCAGCGGGCGCGGCACCGGGCAGTCGACGCGTTCGGCGGTGACCGAGCCGTCGGCGTCCAGGTCGACGAGCCACATGCTCTTGCGGTGGGCGGCCTCGGAGAAGGAGTACGGCAGCGGGGAGCCCGAGTAGCGGACGCGCCCGGTGATGGTCTGGCAGCCGTGCAGGTGTCCCAGCGCCACGTAGTCCACGCCGTCGAAGACACCGCTGGGCACGGCGGCGACTCCGCCGACGGTGATGTCCCGCTCGCTGTCGCTCGGCTCACCGCCGGTGACGAAGGCGTGCGCGAGGACGACGGAGCGGGTGCCCCGCGCGCGCGTGGCGAGGTCGGCGCGGACCCGGTCCATGGCGGCGGCGAGCACGCTCTCGTGTCCGGCCTTCTCCACCGCGAACTCGGTCCTCACCAGGGCGGGTTCGAGGTAGGGAAGCCCGTAGAAGGCCACATCCCCGTGCGCGTCGGGCAGCACCACCGGGGTGCCGCATCCCGCCGGGTCGGTCCGCAGGTGGATGCCGGCGCGGTCGATGAGTCCGGCACCGACGCCGAGGCGGCGGGCCGAGTCGTGGTTGCCGGAGATCATCACCGTCGGCACCCCGAGGCGGGCGAGGCGGTGGAGGGCGTCGTCGAACAGTTCGACCGCGGCGAGCGGCGGCACCGCCCGGTCGTACACGTCCCCCGAGACGACCACGGCGTCGATGTGGTGCTCGCGGACGGTCTCGACGAGGTGGCCGATGAACGCGGACTGGGCGTCGACCATGTTCACCCGGTGGAACGCCCGGCCCAGATGCCAGTCGGAGGTGTGCAGCAGTCTCACCGGTCCGCTCCGCCCCGCACGCCCACTCCCACCGCACCCTCACAGCCGGTACCCACGACCACCTGAGCGTGGTCGGCCCGGACCACGCTAGTACGTCGGCGCACCACTCCTCCCGCGAATGGCCTCGCATCCCGCGCAGCGGCGCCCGAATTGCCCCGGAACAAGCCGTTTCCTCCGGTGTGCGGGCCGGGTGATGTCCGGCTCACGCGTCCCCGTACGCCTCTCCGCCCAGCTCGAAGCCGGCCGTTCCCGCCGTCGCGTCCGCCAGCCAGCCCCGGAAGGCGTCCACCTCGGCGTCCGGCAGGCCGATCTCGATGGTGACCGCTTCGGCGTACCGCACGTCGCGCACCTCCCGCCCGGTCGCGCGCAGCTCGTTCTGGAGCTTGCCGGCCCGCTGGTGGTCGACGGTCACCGTGGCCAGGCGGAACCGGCGGCGGGTGAGCGTGCCGAGGTCGTCCAGGGCCTCGCCCACCGCTCCGCCGTAGGCGCGGATGAGTCCGCCCGCACCGAGCTTGACGCCGCCGAAGTAGCGGGTGACGACGGCGACGACGTACCGCATGTCGCGGCGCAGCAGCATCTGGAGCATCGGAACGCCCGCGGTGCCGCCGGGCTCCCCGTCGTCACTGGCCTTCTGCACGGCGGCATCGGCGCCGATGACGTAGGCCCAGCAGTTGTGGTTGGCGTCGGCGTGCTCCCTGCGCACGGACGCGATGAACGCCTGGGCCTCCTCCTCGGTGGCCGCCGGGGCGAGGGCGCACAGGAAGCGCGAGCGGTTGATCTCGGTCTCGTGCACGCCCGCGCGGGGCACCGTGCGGTACTCGTCCTGCATCCGGCCAGCCTAATCCGTGGCCGGGAGCGTTCCGGAGCCACCCGGCGCGAGCTCAGTCCGGGGATCCCACGTCACGGGTCAGGTCGAGGCCGAGCAGACGGTCCGCGTAGGCGAAGGTCTCGAAGCGGGCTCCGTCGGGGACGGCCGGGTCGGTCTCCGCCTCACGCAGCACCCGGAGCAGCGCGGGGGTGTCCAGGTCGTCCTCCCAGGCCGCGCGGAGCCGGTCGCGCACCTCGCCGGGGACGGGTCGGGAGGGCTGCCGGGCCCAGCCGGCGACCGCACGGCGCAGGCGCGCGAGGGTGGCGCCGGCCTCGTCCAGCACGGCCTCGTCGAGCCGCACGGACGCGCTCCGGTGCCGTTCCAGCAGCGCCAGGCGCAGCGCGTAGGGGTCGGCGCCGGCCAGGGCGTCCGGCCGCGCCGGGCCGGCGGGGGCGACGGCGACCGTCGCGCCGCCGGGGTACGCCGCCCCCTCGTGCACGACGTGGAGGGCCTGGGAGGCGTCCGGCCCGTACGGGCCGTTCTCGAAGGGCCGGACACCGAGGGCGGCGGCGTCCCGCCGCAGTCCGTCCCCTTCCTCCCCGCCGTCCAGCACGGCCCACACGGGCGTGCCGCCGATCTCCAGGGCACGGACGAGGACGTCGGTGACGAGCAGCACGCGCAGGCCGGTGGTGTCCCGGCCCGTCGCGTGCGCCTCGACACGGGTGAAGCCCCGCCGGACGGGGGCGGCGGGGACCGGTTCGCCGGTCCGGGCGTCGATGATGCGCAGCACGGGCCGAGCGTAGGCGGGCCGTGCCCCCGGCGCACCGTGGGCGCGCGCCGAAGGGGGGTGCCTCGGGGAATCTCCGCCCGCCGTCCCCGGTTGTCGGTGACGACCGTCCGTTCGACAAGCCGAGGAGGCCGCCGGTGTACGGCGACGACGCAACCGTCCGCAAGATCCTCACCGAGCTGGGTGACACCTGGGCCGTGGTGGGCCTGTCGTCGAACCGGCAGCGCGCCGCGTACGGCGTCGCCGAGGTCCTCCGGCGATTCGGCAAGCGGGTGGTGCCGGTGCATCCCAAGGCGGAGACGGTGCACGGCGAGCGGGGGTACGCCTCCCTCGAGGACATTCCCTTCGACGTGGACGTGGTCGACGTGTTCGTCAACAGCGACCTCGCCGGGGCGGTGGCCGACGAGGCGGTCGCCAAGGGGGCCGCGGCGGTCTGGTTCCAGCTCGGAGTGGTGGACGAGGCCGCGTACGAGCGGACCCGGGCGGCGGGCACCGAGATGGTGATGGACCGCTGCCCGGCGATCGAGATCCCGCGGCTCGGCTAGTCGAGGGCTCCCGGCCGGCGGGCGTCAGGCGATGCCCAGCCCCTCCAGCACCACGGCTCCGGGCAGCTCCGCGAGCGCCTTGCCGGGGACGAGCAGTTTCCCGCGCCGGCGTCCGCTGCCGACGAGGACGTAGGGCAGGTCGACGACGGCCGGGTCCACCAGGACCGGCCAGTCGGCGGGCAGGCCGAGCGGAGTGATCCCGCCGTACTCCATGCCGCTCTCGCCCGTGGCCGTGTCCATCGGGGCGAACGACGCCTTGCGGGCTCCGAGATGACGGCGCACGGCCCCGTTGACGTCGACCCGGGTCGTGGAGAGCACCACGCACGCGGCGAGCGTGCTCTCGCCGCCCCGCTTGCCGGAGACCACCACGCAGTTCGCGGACCGCTCCAGCAGCTCGCGGCCGTAGTGCTCGACGAAGGCGGCGGTGTCGGCCCATTCCGGATCGGTGTCGACGTAGACGATCTGCTCGGCGGGGACGCTGCCGCGCCAGTGGCGCACGGCGTCGGCGACCGGGGCGGTCAGCTCGTCGAGGCGGTCCGGAGCGGGAGCGGCGCTGTCGAAGTGTCCGATGGGTGCGTGCATGGCCGCACGCTAACAAGGTTGTCCCGTCCCGCGGCCGGCCGTCTCAGCGGACGGGCGGCACCGAGACCGCCATGATCATCTCCATCGGCTCTCCGCCCTCGTTGGCGTACGTGTGGGGCGCGGCGGCCTCGAAGGAGGCGCTCGCGCCCCGGGGCACGCGGTGGGCCACGCCGTCGACGGTGAGCGTGAGTTCCCCGGACGTGACGTGCACCAGCTCGACCGTGCCGGCGGGGTGCGGGTCGGAGGGGCTGCTCTCGCCCGGCATCAGCCGCCAGTCCCACATCTCGAGGGGGCCGGGGGCCTCGGTGCCGGCGAGGAGCCGGTTGTAGCTGCCGGCGTCGGTGTGCCAGAGCCGCACGGCCTGCTCGGCGGGGACGACGCGGACCGCCGGGCCCTGTTCGTAGTCGAGCAGGGTGGTGATGCTGACGCCGAGCGCGTCGCCGATCTTGACGACCGTGCCGAGGCTGGGGTTGGTCCGCGCCTGTTCGATCTGGATGAGCATGCCGCGGCTGACGCCGGCCCGCGCGGCCAGCGCGTCCAGCGTGAAACCGCGTTCGGTGCGCCAGCGTTTGACGTTCCGCGCCAGGGACTGGGTCAGCAGGTCGAGGTCCGACACATTCCGTCCATCATCTTGATTTATGCGGTTCAGTGCAGTGAACTGCGGCGCATTGCACCCGATCGTTCACTTCACTGTACTTCCAGGCGACGCGGGGCCGCGCCCGCGTTCAGCCCTCGGCGGCTGGCTCCGCCAGCTTGCCCGCGGGCGCCTCGTCCAGCTCGGCCAGCCGGGCCACGGCCTCCTCGTCCAGCCGGGCCAGGGCCCGCAGCTGCTCCGGCGTGACGCCCTCGGGCACCGGCACGGGGGCCGGGGTCCGCATCGGCGGCTGCCAGCCCTCCGCGGGCGTCCAGCGCCGTACGACCCGGGCGGGCGCGCCCGCCACCACGGCGTGGTCGGGAACAGTGCCCCGGACCACGGCGCCGGCGGCGACCACCACGTTCCGTCCGATCCGCGCACCGGGCAGGATCACCGCGCCGGTGCCGACCCAGCAGCCGGAACCGATCTCCACCGTCTCCATCCGGGGCCACTGCTTGCCGATGGGCTGGTGCGGGTCGTCGTAGGAGTGGTTGGTGGAGGTGACGTAGACGTACGGGCCGAAGTAGCAGTCGCTGCCGATGGTGACGGTGGTGTCCGCGATGACGTGGCTGCCGCGGCCGAGGACCACTCCGTCGCCGATGCGCAGGATCGGCTCGGGGCCCAGGTCGAGGTCGGGCATCAGGCCGGCGGTCAGCGTGACCTGCTCACCGATGATGCAGTGGGCGCCGACGTGGATCCAGGGCTCGCCGAAGACCGTGCCGAGCGGGAAGGCGAGCCGGGTGCCCGGGCCCAGGGCACCGAAGCGGAAGCGCCCGGGGTGCGCGGCGGTGACGGAGCCGGTGCGCTGCACCCAGGCCCAGCCCGCGTGGACGGCGCGCTGCGCGAGCCGGCTGGACCAGGACGAGAACGTGTTCTTGCGCTTCGGCACCCGCTCACGGTACTCAGCACGCGGCGCGGGGAAGCCGCCGGAGGCCTGTGATCTTCACCCCACCGGGTGGCGTACGGTGCACTGCAGCACCCGACCAGGAGGCGAAGATGACGCAGAAGGCGCTGATCACAGGCATCGGCGGCAAGGACCCGAAGGTGGACGCGGAGGCCTTCGTGGCGCCGACGTCCTCGGTCGTCGGCGAGGTGACGCTGCACGCGGGGGCGAGCGTCTGGTACGGCGCGGTGCTGCGCGGCGACGTCGAGCGGATCACCGTCGGAGCCGACAGCAACGTCCAGGACAACTGCACGCTCCACGCCGATCCCGGCTTCCCCGTCACGGTCGGCGAGCGCGTCTCCATCGGGCACAACGCGGTCGTCCACGGGGCGACGGTCGAGGACGACTGCCTGATCGGCATGGGCGCCACCGTCCTCAACGGCGCGGTGATCGGCGCCGGTTCGCTGGTGGCCGCGCAGGCGCTCGTCCCGCAGGGCATGCGGGTGCCGCCGGGTTCCCTGGTCGCCGGGGTGCCGGCGAAGGTGAAGCGCGAGCTGACGGAGGAGGAGCGGCAGGGCGTCACGCTGAACGGGACGATGTACGCCGCACTGGCCTCGCGGCACCGTGAGGCGCTGGCCGGACCCCGGTAGGCCGAACCCCGGTAGGAGGCCGTCCGCGCGGGCGCAGCGCCCCGTACCCCTCCGGGGCGCGCCGCTACTCGGCGGCGGGGACGGCCTGGGCCTTCTTCGCCTTGCGCTTGAGCACCAGCATCGAGGTCACGCCGATCAGGACAGCGATCACCAGGCCCAGCCACGAGAAGCGCTTGAGCCAGGACTCGGCGACGACACCGACGTAGTAGATGACGGCGGTGGTGCCGCCCGCCCAGACGATGCCGCCCAGGACGTTGGCGATCAGGAACTTCCAGTAGGGCATCCGCAGCACGCCGGCGAGCGGGCCGGCGAAGATGCGCAGCAGGGCGACGAAGCGGCCGAAGAACACGGCCCACATGCCCCACTTCTGGAAGGACCGCTCGGCGGTGGCGATGTGCCCCTCGCCGAAGTGCTTCGGGAACTTCTTGCCCAGCCAGGCCAGCAGGGGCCGGCCGCCCCTGCGGCCGATGGCGTAGCCGATGGAGTCGCCGATCACCGCGCCCGCGCTGGCGCAGGCACCGAGGATCACCGGGTCGACGCCGCCGTGCTGGGAGGAGAGCAGGGCCGCCGAGACGAGGATGATCTCGCCGGGCAACGGAATGCCGAGGCTCTCCAGACCGATGACCAGTCCGACGACCGCGTAGACCGCCGCCGCGGGCACCGTGTCGAGCCACTCCTGGACGTGCAACGCCACATCCTCCCGATTCGCGTCTGCCGTGCGCGGGTGTGTGTGCGCCCGCCGCTTCCCGGGTGCGCCTCGCCCGAGGCGCACCCGGGAAGCCTACCGGTCCGCGCGGCGGTGCCCGGTCCGGGCCTTCACCGCCGGCCCGCGGCTAGCCGTTGGGCCGCAGGGTCCACACCACGGTCACCTCTCCGGTCACCGCCCCGTCCGCACGCCGGATCGCGACGGTCACCGGGAACTCGGGGCGCTTGCCCTCGTCCAGCTCCGCGACGACCTCGGCGATCGGGCGGCCGAGGGTCGCGGTGGCGGTCACCGGGCCCAGGGCGATCTTCTTGAACGCGATCTCGGCGGTGACCGGCAGCGGCACGGCGCGGGAGAGCTGGTCGCCGAAGGCGGCCAGGACGATCGCCCCGCTGGCGGACTCGGCCAGCGTGAACATGGCTCCAGCGTGCGGCCCGCCGACGTGGTTGCGGTACTCACTCCGGTCCGGCAGGGCCAGGACCGCTTTCTCGGGGGTGGTCTCCAGGTACTCGAGGTTCAGGGTCCGGACCATCGGCACCGTGGCGGCGAGCAACTCGCCGATCGACATCTGATCTGCGCTCATGGCAACAGGTTACCCACGAGTAGCATCCGTGGGCCAGACGCTTCCGGTGATCGCCGTATGCTTGCCGCCCATGTGGCCAGGAGAGCAGTCGCCCACCGGGAGCCCGCACTCCGGGCAGCCGAACCCGTACCAGCAGCCGGGCCACCGGCAGCACGCCCCCCATGCCGGTCATCAGCCGCCCGCGCCGTGGAACGCCCCCACGGTCACGGCGGGCCCGCCGCCCGGCGGCGGGCCGGGCGGACGCCGCACGAAGACGGTGGCGGTCGTCGCCGCCGCGGCCGTCGTGGTGGCCGCCGCCGTGACCGGGGCCGTCCTCCTGGGCGGCGGCGAGGACGACGGGGCGCGGCCGGATCCGGCCGACTCGTCCGCCTCCGTCTCCGCTTCACCGCCCTCCGGCGACGCGCGGAACGCGGAGGGCGGCCCCCCGCCGACCGTCTCCGGCTGGAACGCCGTGGTCAACCCGGACCTCGGTGTCGCCTTCGACGTACCGGCCTCCTGGCAGCGGAAGTCGCCCGACTGGGTCAGCTTCGTCACGGACGACCGGGACCCCGACGACAAGCCGCTGATCGGCATGAAGGCCCCGGCCGTTCTCCAGGAGCGGTGGTGCACCTCGGACGACGACCGGGACGGCTCGGCCGACCACACCCCCCTGGCCTCCGCCGGGACCCGGGGGAACAACGGCGCACGGAACACCGAGGAGATCGCCCGGTCCGACTCGGCGGAGTGGGTCTACGGGGCGTTCGCCCAGCCCGACCGGAAGAAGATCACGACGGAGCCGGTGGTCCCCTTCACCACCGCCTCCGGCATCACGGGCAGCCTGGCCACCTCCCGGTCGGCCGGGGTGGTGAAGAAGGGAAAGTGCGACGTGGACGGCAAGGCCACGACGTTCGCCTTCAAGTCCGCCGACGGCGACCTCGTGTCCTGGTCGTTCGTCGGCCCCGCGGGGGTCGGGGACGAGGTGCCGGACGCCGTGGTCCGCCGGATCGCGGGCACCGTACGGGAGTTCACGCCCTCGGACTCCTGAGGGACCGCGGCCCGGCGTCCGTGCCGCACCCGCTTCGGTACGTCCCTGACAAGGGGCAGTGACCGAATCGTGTCCTGCACCGCACTAGGGTGACTGCACATGTGGCCAGGACAGCAGCCGCCCGGGGGCGAGCAGAATCCGCAGAACAACCCGTACCAGCAGCCGGGGTACCAGCAGCCGAATCCGTACCAGCAGCCCGGCTACCAGCAGCCCGGCCCGTACGGGCAGCAGCCGCAGTGGGGCGCCGGCCAGCCCCCCGGCGCTCCCCAGCCCGCGACCGTCGTCAGCGGGGGCGGCGGCGGTGGCGGCGGCAACCGGACGAAGGTCGTCGCGATCGTCGCGGCGCTCGCCGTGGTGGTGGCCGCCGGCGTGACCGGGTTCCTGGTGCTGGGCGGCGACAAGGACGACACGGCGGACGACGGCAAGGACAAGAAGCCGTCCGCGAGCGCGTCCGCGTCCAAGTCCGGAACCCCGACGGCCGATCCGAGCGCCTCCGGCGACGAGGATCAGCGCGGCGGCGGCGAGCTGAAGCCGACCGTCGAGGGCTGGAAGGTCGTCGCCAACCCGCGCTTCGGCACCATGTTCGACGTGCCCGCCGACTGGGAGATCGACAGCACCGACACGAGCGTCGGCTTCGAGTGGGAGGAGGACGGGAAGACGGACCGCACCACCGTCACGGCTCCCGCCTACCTCAAGTCCGAGTGGTGCACCGAGGACTCCAACAAGGACGGACGCAAGGAGAGCACCGCTCTCGCCACCGCCGGCACCCGCGGTGAGGACGGTGCCAAGGACACCGCCATGGCGGCCGAGACCCGGGTGCCGTGGTGGATCTACGGCGGCTACACCGAGCCGGACCGCAAGAGCGTCAAGTACGACAAACCGAAGGACTACACCACGGCCTCCGGCATCAAGGGCAGCGTCGCCACCGCCCACTCGGAGGGCACTCCGCAGAAGGGCAAGTGCGACAGCGAGGGCAAGGCGATCAGCTTCGGGTTCAAGAACGGCGCGGGCAACTTCGTCACCTGGAACCTCTACGGCGCCAAGGGCGTCAAGGACGAGATCCCGGAGGCGACGATCCAGAAGATCCTCAGCACCGTCCGCCTGACCGACGCCCCGCCGACGGAGAGCTAGGGGTGTCGTTTGGATCTTGCCGGGGTCGCGGGGTCCGGCACGCGCATCTGCGGCGTTGTCGTCGGTTGCCTGGAATCGGCCTGATCCAAACGACACCCCCTAGAAGGCTCATGAAGATCTTGGGGTTCTGGCCCCGCCGCGTGAGCGGCGGGGCCAGACTCGTTTCGTGGTGATGGGGGAATGGGCCGGGGAGACGGTCGGGCCGGATGTGTGGGAGACCTGCCGGGAGTTGATCCCGGCCGGGAGTGTGTTCGCGTTCCTGGCCGAGCACCGTGGTGCGCTGTTCCCGGCGGAGATGTTCGCGGACATGTACCCCTCGGCGAACGGGCGGCCGAGTATGCCGCCGCAGATCCTCGCCTCGGCGATCACACTGCAGGCCCTGCACGGGCTGTCGGACTTCGAGACGGTCCAGGAGCTGCGGTGTGACCTGCGGTGGAAGGCCGCTTGCGGGCTCGGTCTGCATGACATGGCGTTCGACCCCTCGCTGCTGGCCTACTTCCGGCGCCGCCTTTCCCGCTCCGCCCGGCCCGACCGCGTCTTCGAGGCGGTGCGGGAGGTGGTCAAGGCCACCGGGGTCCTCAAGGGCAAGCACCGGCGGGCTCTGGACTCCACCGTGCTGGACGACGCGGTCGCCACCCAGGACACCGTCACCCAGCTGATCGCCGCCGTCCGCGCGGTGATCCGCGAAGTCCCCGGCGCCGACCGGGTCGCGGCCGTGCAGTGCACCGCCCATGACTACACCGATCCCGGCAAACCCCGCATCGCCTGGAATGACGAACAGGCCCGCGCCGCTCTCGTCGACGCCCTCGTCGGCGACGCGCTCAGGCTGCTGGGCCACCTTCCCGAGCAGGAACTGGGCGAGAGGGCCGCGAACGCGGTCGGCCTGCTGGCCCTGGTCGCCGGGCAGGACGTGGAGCCGGCCGAGGACTCCGACGGCCGCGACGGCCGCTGGCGCATCACCCGCGGCACCGCCTACGACCGGACCGTCTCCACCGTCGATCCTCAGTCCCGGCACGTCCACAAGAGCCGCACCCGCCGGCAGGACGGATACAAAGCCCACCTCGCGATCGAGCCGGAGACGGGGTTATACACCGCCGTCGCCCTCACACCCGGGGCCGGGCCCGAGCACCACGAGGCCAAGGTGGGCCTGGACCTGCTCGCCGACGAGGACACTGCCCTCGATCTCTTCGGCGACACCGCCTACTCCACCAGCGACGTCCGCCACACCCTTCAGCAGCAAGGTCACCGGCTGTTCCTCAAACCGGCCCCGCTGCGGCCGGCCGTCCCCGGCGGCTTCACCCCCGACGACTTCGCTATCGACACCACCGCCGCCACCGTGACCTGCCCGGCCGGACACACCGTTCCCCTCTCCGAGTCCGGAGGACAGCACCAGCAGCGCAAGGCCGCTTTCAAGGACCTGTGCTCCGGATGTCCCCTGCGCGAGCGGTGCACCAAGGCCAAGGCCGGACGCATCCTGACCATCCGCCCGCACCACGACCTCCAGGCAGCCGCCCGCGACCAGGCCGCCACCGACCCCGACTGGCAAGCCCACTACAGGCGCTGGAGACCCCCGGTCGAACGCGCCGTCGCCTGGCTCGTCCAGCACGGTAACCGCCGCCTGCGCTATCGCGGCACCATCGCCAACAACACCTGGCTACACACCCGAGCAGCAGCCCTCAACCTCCGCCGACTGATCAACCTCGGACTCACCCGAACAGGCAGCACCTGGACGATCAACCCAGCAACCGCATAGACCAAGGGGCCGCCCGGCCTACGGCCGGACAGCCCCTCACCAAGATCTTCATGAGTCTTCTAGGGCGCCCGACGCCTCCCGCCCGCCGGTCAGCCGATGCCGAACGCTCCGGCGGGAGGCTCGGGCGACGGCAGGGCGTCCTCGTCCCGCACCGGCCGCGCGTCGCCGATGAAGTCCCGCAGGGCGGGACCGTGTTCGACGCGGGCCGGGAAGGCGTCGGCGGCGGTGCGCCGGGCCAGCGCCGCCGTGTCGAGGGGCCGGTGGGCGGCGAGGAGGACGGCGTTGCCGAAGCGGCGCCCGCGCAGCACTCCCGGTTCGGCGACGAGCGCCAGCTCCCCGAAGAGCGTGGCGAAGGCCGCGAGTTGCGAGCGCAGGAACGCGAAGGGCACGGCGTCGGCGAGGTTCGCCAGGTAGACGCCGTCGCCGCGCAGGACCCGCTCCGCCTCGCGGGCCCAGGTGAGGGACGTCAGGTGCGCGGGCACCCGTGAGCCGCCGAAGACGTCGGCGACCAGGACGTCGAACGAGTCCGCGGGCGCCGCCTCGAGCCAGGCACGGGCGTCCGCGCCGTGCGCGGTGATGCCGGCGTCCTCCGGCAGCGGCAGGTGCTCGGCGACCAGGTCCAGCAGACCGAGGTCGGCCTCCACGACGTCCTGCCTCGAGCCGGGCCGGGTCGCGGCCACGTACCGGGGCAGGGTGAACGCGCCCCCGCCCAGGTGCAGCACGTCCAGCGGACGGCCCGGCTCCGCCACGGTGTCCAGGGCGTGCCCGAGCCGACGCGCGTACTCGAACTCCAGGTGCGCGGGCTCGTCCAGGTCGACGTACGACTGCGGCGCCCCGTCGACGGTGAGCAGCCAGGCCCGCCGCCGGTCGACGTCGGGCATGAGCTTGACGGTGCCGTGGTCGGTGATCCGGGTGACGGGTATGGCTTCGTTCACCTGCCCATTGTGCCGGGCAACGGCGCCCGCGAGGGGCGCGGGACCGCTTCGCCGTCGCGGTCCCGCGCCCCTCGCGCGGCCGGGCACGCTCATCCCACGGCTGTCACGGTCCCCGCGCCCACGGTCCGCCCGCCCTCGCGGACGGCGAAACCGAGCCCCGGCTCCAGCGGCACCTCGCGTCCGAGTTCGACGGTCATCGTGACCGTGTCACCGGGGCGTGCGACGGCGGTCTCCCCCAGGTCCACGTCACCCACGACGTCCGCGGTCCGGATGTGGAACTGCGGCCGGTACCCGGTGGTGAGCGGTGTCGAGCGCCCGCCCTCGCGCGCCGACAGCACGTACACCCGCGCCGAGAAGCGCCGGGCGGGCACGACGCTGCCGGGCGCGGCGACCACGTGGCCGCGGCGCACCGTGTCCCGCGCGACTCCGCGCAGCAGCAGCGCCACGCTGTCCCCGGCCTGTGCCTCCGCCATCGGCCTGCCGAAGGTCTCCAGGCCGGTGACGACCGTGTCGGCCGACGCCCCGAGCACCTGGACCCGGTCGCCGACGCGGACGGTCCCGCGCTCGACCGCGCCGGTGACGACCGTGCCGCGGCCCGTGATGGTGAGCACGTTCTCCACGGACAGCAGGAACGGAGCGTCCAGGTACCGCTCGGGCACGGGCACGTAGGTGTCCACCGCGTCGAGCAGCGCCTCGACGGACGCCGTCCAGCGCGGGTCGCCCTCCAGGGCCCGCAGCCCCGAGACCCGTACGACGGGCACGGCGTCGCCGCCGTACCCGTGCGCGGTGAGCAGTTCGCGGACCTCGAGCTCGACGAGGTCGGTCAGCTCGTCGTCGCCCGCGTCGGCCTTGTTGAGCGCGACCACGATGTGGTCGACGCCCACCTGGCGGGCGAGGAGGACGTGTTCGGCGGTCTGCGGCATGATCCCGTCCGGCGCGGAGACGACGAGGATCGCCCCGTCGAGCTGGGCGGCGCCGGTGACCATGTTCTTGACGTAGTCGGCGTGCCCCGGCATGTCGACGTGCGCGTAGTGCCGGGTGTCCGTCTCGTACTCGACGTGCGCGATGTCGATGGTGATGCCGCGGGCCGCCTCCTCCGGGGTGCGGTCGATGCGGTCCAACGGCACGAACGTGCCGGCGCCGCGCCGCGCGAGGACCTTGGTGATGGCGGCGGTCAGGGTGGTCTTGCCGTGTTCGACGTGGCCCATCGTGCCGATGTTCAGATGCGGTTTGGTGCGGACGTACGCCGTCTTGGGCATGGCGGTACCTCGAAGCCTCGTGGCGGTGGTGGGGACCCCGGCGGCCCGGCCGACCCTCCCCCTGCGGGGTCCGCCGGACGATCCGGGGAGGGTCAGCTTCGGGCGCCGTCGGCGGCGGGGAAGAAGAAGGGGACGGCAGCCTTCAGGGCAACCGCGACCGCGGATGCTGCGAGAGGGAAGGCGTACCGGAACATGACGCCGATCATCGCCGACGCTTTGTCCCACGTCGAATGCTTTTCAGTGGCACGGGAGTTCGAGTGACGTGCGTCCCGTCCCGGCACTACGGACCGATGTTCCGCAACGCCTCCCGCACCGACAGTGGGGCGAGGGCCTGCCCGTTCGCGGTCACGAAGGCACGTACGGCGTCGGGGTCGGTCTTCGCGTACTCGCGCAGGCACCAGCCGACGGCCTTGCGGACGAAGAAGTCGGGGTGGTCCGACCGGCGCAGGCAGTAGCCGAAGAGGCGGTCGGTGTCGGTGCGTTCCTTGTAGCGCAGTTGGTGTAGCAGGGCGGTGCGGACCAGCCAGAGGTCCTCGTCGGCGATCCAGGCGTCCATGCGGGCCGTGAGACGGCGGTCGGCCGCGACCAGCCCTCCGACGACGTGCGCGGCGAGCAGGTCGACGGTGTCCCACCAGGGAACGGTGGTGAGCAGATGCCGGACCACGGGCAGCAGATCCGAGGAGCAATGCGTCACATGACGGCGCAGGAGGTCGACGGCGAAGTAGTGGTACTCGCGCTCGGGCAGCCGCCAGCAGCGCAACGCGATGGCGGCGCAGTCCGGCTCGCCGGGGCGGGGCAGCCCGTCGAGGACCGTACGGGACAGGGCACGGCGAACAGGCGAGGTCAGGCCCAGGAAAGGGGCGACGTCCCTCATGTACGCGCGCATCGCCTCGGCCCGTGCGGGGTCGGCGGCGGCGGGGTACACGGCGGTGAGCCGCTCCATCACGGTGTCGGCCGGCGGGCTGTGCGGCACGTCCGGAATTCCCGTGTCTGTGACGCTCATGAGACGCACCCTACGGTGATCACACACATATGTCGGTTAGTGTCACCGGATGCTCGATGCCACCACCCGCTCTGGGGGCACCATCACGGCCTCTCCCCGGGCCGCCGCGACGAAGCTCGCCGTCGCCGCGGCCGCCGGGCCCGTCGCACCGACCCGTTTCACCGCCCGCGTGACGAGAGCCCTGCTCTCCCCGTGGTCCCGCTTCTCCCTGCTCGTCGCCCTTCTCGCGTCGGCCGGGACGGCGGTGGTGCTGTTCCAGCCGCAGCAGTTGCTGACGAACGGCTGGCCGCCACAGCTCGGCGGCGCCGCGGCGGCGCTGGCCTACGCCGTGGCGTACGGACTGTGCACCGTCGCCTTCGTACCGCGACCGCTGCTGAATCTGGCGGCGGGCGCCCTGTTCGGTTCGCAGCTGGGCCTCGCCGCCGCCCTGGCGGGAACGGTGCTGGGTGCCGGGGTGGCCTTCTGCCTGGGCCGGGTGCTGGGCCAGGAGGCGCTGCGTCCGCTGCTGCGCGGCAAGTGGCTGAAGGCGGCGGACGGGCAGCTCAGCCGGCACGGCTTCCGTTCGATGCTGGCGGCGCGGCTGTTCCCGGGGGTGCCGTTCGCCGCCGCCAACTACTGCGCGGCCGTCTCCCGCATGGGCCTGCTGCCGTTCCTGCTGGCGACGGCGCTCGGCTCGATCCCGAACACCGCCGCCTACGTCGTCGCCGGCGCCCGCGCCTCGACACCGACGTCACCGGCCTTCCTGATCGCCCTGGCCTGCATCGCCCTGCCGGGGCTGGCGGGCGCGGTGGTGGCCTGGCGCAAGCGCCACCAGTTGCGCGGGCGCTGACGGCCTCCCGCCGCCGGGGTGCCGGGGCGCAACGGGGCCTGCCTGGTCCCGGGCCCCGTCACCCCTGTCGCCGGGCCTTCATTTCGGGGCGCTACGCTGCCCCTCGACACGCCTGATCCTGCTCACCGCGGACGGTGGCTCGGTGTGTCCATGACCGTTCCTCGATCGGCACTTGGACTCCGTAACTTCATGTCTTGGTTTGAATCCCTCATCCTCGGACTCGTCCAGGGGCTGACCGAGTTCCTCCCCGTGTCCTCCAGCGCACACCTGCGGCTGACCGCGGCCTTCTCCGGCTGGCACGACCCGGGCGCGGCCTTCACCGCGATCACCCAGATCGGCACGGAGGCAGCCGTCCTCATCTACTTCCGCAAGGACATCGGGCGGATCCTCGCGGCGTGGACCCGCTCGCTCACCAGCAAGGAGATGCGCCGCGACCCCGACGCCCGCATGGGCTGGCTGGTGATCATCGGCTCGGTCCCGATCGGCGTGCTCGGCCTGACGCTGAAGGACCAGATCGAGGGCCCCTTCCGCGACCTGCGCATCACCGCGACCATGCTGATCGTCGTCGGCGTGATCATAGGCATCGCGGACCGGCTGGCCGCGCGCGACGAGAAGGGCGGCCGGCACCGCGCGCCGAGGCGGCGCAAGGAACTGGACGACCTGGGCGTCCGGGACGGCCTGATCTACGGGCTGTGCCAGGCCATGGCGCTGGTCCCCGGTGTCTCCCGCTCCGGCGCGACCATCAGCGGCGGCCTCTTCATGGGGTACCGGCGCGAGGCCGCGGCCCGGTACTCGTTCCTGCTCGCGATCCCCGCCGTGCTCGCCTCCGGCCTGTTCGAGCTCAAGGACGCGATGGAGAGCGACCACGTCTCCTGGGGCCCGACGCTGTTCGCGACGGTGATCGCCTTCGGCAGCGGCTACGTGGTCATCGCCTGGTTCATGAAGTTCATCTCGACCAAGAGCTTCATGCCGTTCGTCTGGTATCGCATCGCGCTGGGCGTCCTCATCATCGCCCTGGTCGCCGCCGGCGTGCTCAGCCCGCACGCCGCGGAGTCCTCCGGCTGACAGGCATATGCCTGCGTAGCCGTCCGGTAGCGCAGTGTCAGTGCTTGCCCCTAGGCTTGTCCGCATGTCCCCCGAATACATGACCCCTGGTTCCGTGCGTTCCGCCGCGGAGCTGAACGACCGGATCCGGGCCCTGTGGCGGCGCGCGGGCGGGTCCCTGTCGGCTCAGGATCGTGTGGAGTACGAGTTGCTGGTGGTCGAGTGGGCCGCCGCGATCCGCTGCGAGATCATCGAGGCCGCCTGAGCGGCCCGTGGACGACGCCGCGCCGCGTGGGCGCCTCAGCGTCCGCCCGCCACCCGCAGCACCGTCCCCGTCGTGTAGGAAGCGTCCGGCGACATCAGCCAGGCGATGGCCGCGGCGACCTCCTCGGCCCGGCCCGCGCGCCCCAGCGGGACGGCCGCCGCCATCCGCCGGGCCCGGCCGGGGTCGCCCATGGCGGCGTGCATGTCGGTGTCGGTGACGCCCGGCGCGACGGCGTTGACGCGGATACCGGCCGGGCCGAGCTCCTTGGCCAGACCCACGGTCAGGGTGTCGACGCCCGCCTTGGTGGCCGCGTAGTGGACGTACTCCCCCGGGCTGCCGAGGGTCGCGGCACCCGACGACACGTTGACGATCACGCCGCTCCCCCGCGCGGTCATCAGCTGCGCGGCGCGGCGTGCGCACAGCAGGGCGCCGAGCAGATTGACGTCGAGGACCCGGCACAGGTCCGCGGTGGCGGTGTCGGCGAGGCGTCCCAGCGGGCCGGTCACCGCCGCGTTGTTCACGAGGCCCGTCACCGGGCCGAACTCCCGCTCCGCCGCCTCGAAGAGGTGATCGACGTCGGCCTCGACCGACGTGTCCGCCCGTACGGCGAGGGCACGGCCGCCCGCCTCCCGCACCCCGGCGGCGACCGATCCGGCGGCCGCCTCGTCGCGGACGTAGCCCACGATGACATCGTGCCCGTCGGAGGCGAGCCGCAGACAGGTCGCCGCGCCGATGCCCCGGCTGCCCCCGGTGACCACGGTGACGGGACGCTTCATGAGAACCTCCAGCGGACGCGGTTTGATCGATCATCGATCATGCTAGACGCGGAGTGTCCCCCTGCCCAGGTGCGCGGACGCGTGGATCAGGGCGCGCGGCAGGCGGCGCCCTGCGGAGGCGGGCCGCTGTGTCCCCACACGCCGTGCCGGTCACCGGGAGCGGGCGGGGGGGGCGGCGCCGGCCGGGTCCACAGGGCGAGGTCGCTGCTCGTCGCGACGGCGAGGGTGCGTCCCGAGGGGGAGAAGCCCGCGGCGCGGAACGTGGAGTAGTTCGCGTGGACGATGTGCCACCACCGCTCGCCGTGCGGACCCGCGTGGGGCACCCGGCCGTCGCGGGACAGCAGGACACGCTCGTTCGGCCAGGCCGGGGTGACGACCTCCAGGCACCAGCCGTCCCCGGTGGTGCTGTGCAGCCCTCCGCCGAAGAGGCCGGCGATGTGCACGCGGCTCCCGGCGACCGGTCCCAGTCCGGGGCAGGACAGGTCGGGCGCCTCGTCGGGCGTGCTGCCCTCGGGGCCGGGGTCGCGGTCCCGGGCGATCTTCTCGCCGGTGACGGCGTCGAAGAGCCCGTGCCCGTCGTGCGACACGACCATGACCAGGTCGTGCCCGGTACCGGGATCCGACGCGAAGCCGATCCCGAGCAGCCCGCCGACCGGAACGCCGTACGTGTACGGGAAGACGGGCCGCCAGGGCTCGGGCGCGGGTACCACCGGCGCCGCGAGGAGCCGGTCCCGCATCTCCTTCTGGTACGCCGTGAGTTCCGGCTCGTGCTCCGACGGCCAGGGGGCCACGTTCTTCGTCCGCTGCTTCACGTCCCCCATGATCCACGCTTCGGCGGGCGGCCCCCACGGAATCGAATCGTCCCGGACCGGGCCACCGGGCCGGGCGGCCCCGGTGACCTCCCACCTGGCCGGTCCGGACGCCGTCACACGGAGGCCACCACCTCGCCGGCCAGGACCTCGGGAGGGTGGGGCAACACCGACACGAGGTTGTCCCGCACGAAGTCCGCGGCTCTCGAGACCGATTCGTCGGCACCCGCCCGGTCCTGGAAGACGCTGGTCGAGACCATCACCCCATCCCCGGCGTCGATCCAGTAGTAGGCCACGAAGCCCGAGACCTGGCGCAGGAGCGGCAGGAACCCCTCGCTCACGAGACGCGCCGCCTCGGCCGTGTCGGTCACTCCTTCGTACCGCCGCACTGCTGCGTACATCCCCGGGCTCCTCACCGCATTCTGGGTTCGTCCTTCGCTGAGCCGTCGTACCCCTGCGACGCCCGTCCGGCTCGTGCGGCGCCCGGCAATCACCTGAAGGGCCACCCCGGGTGATCCGAACGGCGGCCGACGGGTCGGCGCGCCGCCGGTGTGATCAACTGAACGGATGCGCACCGGGAGCGCACACTGAAGGAACCACGGGGTAGGGAGCCGCCCATGACGACGCACGGCCACTGGCTCACCTCTCCCTGGCGGCGCTCGGCCGTCGCCGTGCTCGCCGGCGCGCTGCCCGTCCTCGCCTTCCCCGCCCCCGCGCTGTGGTGGTGGGCCTGGGCCGCGCTGGTCCCGTGGCTGCTGCTGGCCCGGAGCGCGCCGAACGGCAAGCGGGCCGCGTACGACGGCTGGTGCGCCGGGTTCGGGTTCATGCTGGCCATGCACCACTGGCTGCTGCCCAGCCTGCACGTGTTCACGTTCGTCATCGCCGCGCTGCTCGGCGCGCTGTGGGCGCCCTGGGGATGGCTGGTGCGGCGGCTGCTGGGCGGGTCCCCGTCGGGCCGCCGGGCCGCGGCGGCGCTCCTGGTGCTGCCGTCGGGCTGGCTGGCGGTCGAGCTGGTCCGGTCCTGGCAGGGTCTCGGCGGACCCTGGGGCATGATCGGCTCGAGTCAGTGGCAGGTCGCCCCGGCGCTGCGGCTCGCCTCGGTCGGCGGGGTGTGGCTGCTCAGCTTCCTGGTGGTGACCGTCAACGTGGCCGTCGCCGTCCTGGTCGCCGTGCGCCGGGCCCGGGTGGCCGCCCTGGCCGGGCTCGTCGCCACCACCGCCGCCACCTCGGCCGCCTGGGTGTGGTCGCCGCGTCCCGACACCGGGGAGCGGGTCGCCGTCGCCGTGGTGCAGCCCGGTGTCGTCGCCGGCCGCGACAGTGCCGACCGGCGCTTCGACCGGGAGGAACAGCTGACCCGCGGGCTGGCCGGCCGGGGCGTCGACCTCGTCGTCTGGGGCGAGAGCAGCGTCGGCTTCGACCTGGACGACCGGCCCGACCTGGCGCGGCGGCTGGCGGCGCTGTCCCGGGAGACCGGTGCGGACATACTGGTCAACGTGGACGCGCGGCGCTCGGACAAGCCCGGTATCTACAAGAGCTCGGTGCTCGTCGGCGCGGACGGCCCGACCGGCGACCGGTACGACAAGATGCGGCTGGTTCCCTTCGGGGAGTACGTGCCGGCACGCTCGCTGCTCGGCTGGGCCACCTCGGTCGGCAAGGCGGCGGGCGAGGACCGCAGGCGTGGTTCGGGGCAGGTCGTGATGGACGTGGGGCACGGGCTGCGGATCGGCCCGATGGTGTGCTTCGAGAGCGCCTTCCCCGACATGAGCCGGCATCTGGCCGCCGACGGCGCCGAGGTGCTGCTCGCCCAGTCGTCGACGTCGACGTTCCAGGACACCTGGGCACCCGCGCAGCACGCCTCGCTCGCCGCGCTGCGCGCCGCCGAGACCGGCCGCCCGATGGTCCACGCGACGCTGACCGGTGTCTCCGCGGTGTACGGCGCGACGGGCGCGCGCATCGGCCCCTGGCTCGGCACCGGCGCGAGCGAGGCGCGGGTGTACGGCGTGCCGCTCGCGCACGGCACCACCCCGTACGTCCGCTTCGGCGACTGGACGGTGCACGCGGCCCTGCTGGTCCTCGCGGCCTGGGCCGCCACCGACGGGGTGCGGACGCTGCGGCTCAGGCGGCGGGATCCAGCACCGCGCGTACCACCCGCTCGCACAGCTCATGGGTCTCCAGCGCGTCCCGGGCACTGAGCACCGTTCCCGACCGCACGGCGTCGAGGAAGCCGAGCACCGCCTGCTCGATGCCGCGCTGCCGGGCCACCGGCACCCAGTCGCCGCGCCGCCGCACGGTCGGCTGGCCCTTGTGGTCGATCACCTCGGCCAGGTTGATCACCTGGCGCTTGGTGTCCTGGCCGGAGACCTCCAGGATCTCCTCGGCCGAGCCGCTGAGCCGGTTCATGACGCCGAGCGCGGTGAAGCCGTTCCCGGCGAGCTGGAGCACCACGTGGTGGAGCAGGCCGTGCTCGGCACGGAAGCGCACGGTGACGTCGTCGACCGGGCCGGGCACCAGGAACCGCAGGGTGTCGACGACGTGGATGAAGTCGTCGAGGATCATCGTGCGCGGCTCCTCCGGGAGCCCCGTGCGGTTCTTCTGCATGAGGATGAGCTCGCGCGGATGCTCGGCGCACTGCGCGTACCCGGGGGCGTGGCGCCGGTTGAAGCCGACGGCGAGGCTGGTGCCGCGCTGCTCGGCGAGCTCCACCAGCCGCTGGGAGTCGGCGAGTTCGTAGGCGAGCGGCTTGTCGACGTAGGTCGGCACGCCCGCTTCGAGCAGCCTCGTCACGATCTCGGGGTGGACCGCCGTCGGCGCGTGCACGAAGGCGGCGTCGAGGTCCGCGGCGAGGAGGGAGTCGAGGTCGGTGTGGCGCTGCCGCGTCGGGACGCGCAGGCCGTCGGCGACGCGCTCGAGGGTCGCGGGGGTACGCGTCTGCAGGTGCAGCTCGGCACCGGGCAGGACGGCGAGCACCGGCAGGTAGGCCTTCTGCGCGATGTCGCCGAGTCCGATGCAACCGACCTTCACGGGGTGTACTCCTCTATCGCTCGCCGGCCCGGGTCCGCTGCGAAGCATACGGCGCCTGCGGAGGCCTCCAGTCTGCGATGCCGTCGAAGCTCCGCAGGAACAGCGCGAGGCCGGTCCTCGACAGCGCGGCGATCGCGGCGTCGCGTACGACGGTCACGGCGCGGTGGTCCGCCATGTTGAGCCGGGCGACCCGGACGGCCTGCCGGGCGACGGCGGTCGTACGGGGCAGCCGGGCCGCCGTGTAGGCGGCGAGGTCGTCCCGGTGGTGGGCGAGCACGATCGCGTCCTCGACGGCCTGGTTGCCGCCCTGGCCGAGGGTGGGCGGCATGGCGTGGGCCGCGTCCCCGAGGAGGGCGACCCGGCCGCGGTGGTACGCGGGCAGCGGCCCGGCGATGTGGTGCACGTCGTGGCGCAGGACGTCCTCGGGGCGGGCGGCGGCGAGGACGGCGGGGATCGGGTCGTGCCAGTCGCCGTACCGGCGCAGCAGTTCCGCCCTCTCGTCCGCGGCGTGTCCGCCCGGCGCGGTGACGGCTGCGACGTAGGCGTAGACCCGGCCGTCCTTGAGGGGGTGCGTGCCCCAGATGCGGCCCCGGCCCCAGGTCTCGTGCGAGGCGAACCCGACGCCGGGCAGCGGCACGACGATCCGCCAGGTGGTGAAGCCGGAGTAGACGGGCCCGGGGTGGTCCGGGAACAGCGTGCGGCGCACGGCGGAGCGGATGCCGTCGGCGGCCACGACCAGGTCGGCCTCCAGTTCGCCGTCGGGTGTGACCACGCGGGCCGGCCGGTCACCGCCGCCGGGGTCGGCGAGGGTCGCGGCGGCGCCGGTGCGGACGGCGCCCGGCGGGAGCCGGGCGGCGAGGAGGCCGACGAGGGTGGCCCGGTGCAGCAGCACGAGCGGGCCGCCGAAACGGGCGGCGGCGGCCTCGGCGCTGGACCGGGACAGCCAGCGCCCGCCCGGGGTGCGCAGTCCGCCGTCGCCCTGCCATGCCGCGAGGGCGCGGATCTCGTCGCCGAGACCGATGACGTCCAGGGCGCGCAGGGCGTTGGGCGACAGGGAGATGGCCGCGCCGACGGGCTCCAGTGCCGGGGAGCGCTCCAGCACGGTGACCCGCACGCCGGCGCGGTGCAGGGCCGCCGCCGCGGTGAGCCCGCCGATTCCGCCGCCGATCACGACGGCCCGTTCGATGCCCGCCATGGCTCCTCCTCGCGTCCACCTCGCTCACTACAGGTGTAGTGAGCCGCTGCCTCGACTGTACTACACCCGTAGTGACCCGGGTAGGTTGGCCGCATGCCCGCCCGAACCGCACCCGCCGCCGGCGCCGCCCGCGCCGGACTCGTCGCCGACACCGCGCTCGCCCTGCTCGCCGAGCGCGGGATGCGCGGGCTCACGCACCGCGCGGTGGACGAGGCGGCGGGACTCCCCCAGGGCTCCACCTCGAACCTCGCGCGGACCCGGCAGGCCCTGCTGGAGCTGGCGGTGCGCCGGCTGGCCGAGCGGGAGGCCCGGGTGCTGGGCCTGCACGAGATGCCGGACCCGCGCGGCGGCCTCGACGCCCTGGTGGACGCGCTGGCGCTGGCGACGCACCGTGCCCTGACCCGCAACCGCGAACTCACCCTGGCGCGCTACGAACTGGCCCTGGAGGCCACGCGCCGGCCGGAGCTGCGGGCCTACTTCGACGCCACCGGCGCCCGCTTCCGCGAGCAGCTCGGCGCCCTCGTCACGGCGATGGGCTCGGCCGACCCGGCCCGTCATGTGCTGTCGCTCGTCGCCTGGGCGGACGGGCTGATGTTCTCCTGCGTGGCCGGGTCGTTCGGTGCCGAGGTGCCCGGGCCGGACGAGGTGCGGGCGGGGCTGCGGGAGCTGATCCACGGGATGCTGGGCCGCTGACGCGCAATTCCCTGGTGGATCACCCGGACGTGGGCCAGGATGCGGACATGAGTACCGACCGCAGTGAACCCGCGACCGACGCCGGCGAACGCGCCATGACGGAGGGGTGGCTGGACTACCACCGGCAGACCCTCGCCTGGAAGTGCGAGGGTCTGACCGACGCTCAGCTCAGGACCGCCGCCGTGCCCCCCTCCACCCTGTCCCTGATGGGACTGGTGCGGCACATGGCCGAGGTGGAGCGGAGCTGGTACCGCAGGGTGCTGGCGGGCGAGGAGGCCGAGCCGATCTACTACAGCGACGAGGACCCGGACGGGGAGTTCCACCTGACCGAGGCGGACACCTGGGAGGAGGCGTACGCCACCTGGCAGGCGGAGATGGACGCCGCCCGGCGCCACGCGGCCGCCTTCCGCCTCGACGAGATGTCCCGGGGCAAGCACCGGCGCACCGGCGAGCGGTACAGCCTGCGGTGGATCCACACGCACCTGATCGAGGAGTACGCGCGGCACAACGGCCATGCCGACCTGATCCGCGAGTGCCTGGACGGCGTCACCGGCGACTGACGTCACCCGGCGCGGCCCCGGGGCCTCCGTACGGGGCCGGAGATCACCCGTGCGGGTCAATCTCCGCCGCTCCGCCGTCGCCAAGGCGGGGCCCGACCCGCCAGAGTGGCGCGGGTGCATCGAACGACGACCACCGCAGCGCTTCTGGTGACCGTGGCTGTCACGGCCCTGTCCGGCTGTACGACGGTCCGGCCCGTGTCCGGCCCGGCGACCGGCGCCCATCCGTCCGCACTCCGCCCGGACGGGCCGGCCGCGCCCCGGGCCGTGCAGGGACCCGCCCGTGAGGCGCTGGAGAAGACCGGCCCCTCCCCGTCCCCCGGCCGCGCCTCGGACGCGCCGCGCCGCACGGCTCGCCCGACGGCACCGGCGCGGCGCGAGGCTCCGGTCGCCCGCACCGAGCCGCAGCCTCGGCCCGCACGCCCCGCGGCGCCCCGGCTGCCGGGCGGAACAGGTCGGGAGCCACGCGTCGCCGTACCCGACCTGCCGGGGACGGGCGGCGGAGGCACCGGCACGGGCGTGTGCTCCCTGGGCAGCCAGTACGGCGGCTGGCGGCCGGGCAGTCCGGAGGCGGTCATCTGCGAGCAGACGTACGGCCGCTGAGCCGGTACCGCCCCGGGCCGCACGGCCGCGACGGACGTACGGCGCCCGGGCCGTCTACGGCCGCCGCCGCGGCGGCCCCCACGGTCCGTCCGGAGCGGGTCCGCCGTCGCCGAGCCGCGACTCCAGCCGGCGGATCGCCGCACGCACGCCCTCGCCGTAGCGGTCGTGGGCCAGCGCCTCGGCCGCGCCGCGGGCCCGCCGCAGATGCGACCGGGCGGCCTCGAGGTGGCCGAGCCTGTCGTAGTCGGCGGCCAGGTTCAGGTGGAGCGAGGGATACAGGGCACGTGCGGCGAGCGTGTTCTCGTGCTGCCCGGCGGCACGGTCCCGGGTGAGTTCCTCGGCGGCGGACAAGGCCCTGAGGTCCCATGCCAGTTCGTCCCCCGGGTCGTCCTGGGTGTCGGCCAGGTAGTGGGCCAGGGTGCAGCGGAGCAGCGGGTCGCCGTGCTCGCCGAGCTCCGCCCACAGGACGAGGAACCGGTGCCGGGCCTCCTCGCGGTCGCCGGCGTGGTGGAGCATGACGACCTGCCCGATCCGCGTCGGCACGGCGTCCGGTGCGGTCCGCTCCTGTCCCTTGGCCACCACGTCCTCCGTGCCCTCGTCGGCTGTCCCCGACGACGCTAACGGCAGGCGCCTGTCTTCCAGGTCAGGCGGCCCGTGACGCGCGGGCCGGCCGGCGGACGGCCGGCCCCGTCCGCCGGGTCAGCCCAGGTCGGGGATCGTCCAGTCGATCGGCTCGTGGCCCTGCTCGGCGACCGCCTCGTTGATCTGCGTGAACGGGCGGGACCCGAAGAACTTCTTCGCCGACAGCGGCGAGGGGTGCGCGCCCTTGACCACCGCGTGCCGCGTCTCGTCGATCAGCGGCAGCTTCTTCTGCGCGTAGTTGCCCCACAGCACGAACACCGCCGGGTCGGGCCGGCCGGCCACCGCGCGGATCACCGCGTCGGTGAACAGCTCCCAGCCGCGGGACTTGTGCGAGTTCGCCTCGCCGGCCCGGACCGTGAGCACCGCGTTGAGCAGCAGGACGCCCTGCTTCGCCCAGGGCATGAGGTAGCCGTTGTCCGGGATCGGGACGTCCAGCTCCGCGTGCATCTCCTTGTAGATGTTGCGCAGGGACGGCGGGACCTTCACCCCCGGCCGGACCGAGAAGCACAGTCCGTGGCCCTGGCCCTCGCCGTGGTACGGGTCCTGCCCGAGGACCAGTACCTTCACCTGGTCGTACGGCGTGGCCTCCAGCGCGGCGAAGACCTCCTCGCGCGGCGGGTAGACGGGGCCGTTCGCCCGCTCCTCCTCGACGAACTCCATCAGCTCCTTGAAGTAGGGCTTCTGCAGTTCTTCGCCCAGCACCTCGCGCCAGGACTCGGGCAGCACGGCGATGTCGGTCACGTCAACTTCCTTACGGTGTGCGGTCGCTTGCAGTCCTCAGAACCTACCGGCGACCACTGACAGTCCGCTCCCGGGGGCGTCCGGCCGGGCCGGGAGCGGGCCGCCTACCAGCTGGTCTTCCGGGACAGCTGCCACATCATCATGATCGTCGAGGGGTCCAGCGCCCGCTCCGCGCCCGAGATCTCGTTGCTCGCGGCCACGTACTGCTTGCCCTGCCACAGCGGCAGCAGCCGGGCGTCGTTCACGAGGATCTGCTGGGCGCGCTCGAAGTCCTTCTCCACGTTGGCGCGGTCGCTCTCGCGCCGGGACCGGGGCAGCAGCTTGCCGGTGATCTCGGGGGCCGGGTACGGCGTGCCGAGCGCGTTCTGCTCGCCGACGAAGGGGGCGATGAAGTTCTCCGCGTCCGGGAAGTCCGGGGACCAGCCGCGGCCGAACACCGGGTACTCGCCCTTCTGGTACCCCTCGACGTAGGTCTTCCAGGGCCGGCTCTTGAGGGTCACCGTGAACAGGCCGGACTCGTCGAGCTGCCCCTTGAGCGCCTTGAACTCCGCCTCGGTCTCCGAGCCGTAGCGGTCGGTGGTGTACCAGAGGGTGAGCGGGACGGGCTCGGTGATGCCCGCGTCGGTGAGGATCTCGCGGGCCTTGGAGACGCTGGGGTCGCCGTAGTCGTCGAAGAAGCCGGTGGTGTGGCCCGTGAGCCCCTTGGGGACCATCGAGTACAGCGGGTCGACGGTGTCCTGGTAGACCTCGTGCGCGATCGCCGCCCGGTCGACCACCTGGGCGACCGCCTGGCGCACGGCCTTGCGGCTCGCCCACGGGTCCTTCGGGTTGAACACCAGGTAGCTGATCTCCGCTCCGGTGCCCTCGACCAGCTGGAGCTCCTCCTCCTTGGCGGCCTTGCCCTGGAGCGTGACGATGTCGTCGGCCGCGAGACCCCGGTAGGTGGCCTGGATCTGGTGGTCGCGCAGCGCCTTCACCATGCCGGCGGAGTCCTTGAAGTACCGGATGGTCACGGCGTCGTTGTGGCGCTCCGCGAAACCCTTGTAGCGGTCGTTGCGGACGAGTTCGGCCCGCTCCCCGTCCCGGTACGACTGGAGCGCGTACGGACCCGAGCCGACGATCCCGTCGCCCTTGCGCAGCGCGTCCGCCGGGTACTCGGCGGGGTCGACGATGGACATCGCCGGCGTGGCGAGCACGAACGGGAAGGTGGCGTCCGGCTTGTTGAGGTGGAAGACCACCTCGTGCCCGGTGGGGGCCTGGACCCGGTCGAGGCTGCCCAGCAGACCGGCGGGCCCGCCGTTGACGTTGATCTGCTTGATCCGGTCGATGGAGTGCTTGACCGCCTGGGCGTCCAGCGGGTGACCGTCGGAGAAGGTGAGGCCGTCGCGCAGCTCGCAGCGGTACACCTGGTTCGCCGCGTCGGTGAACGCGCAGTTCTTGGCCGCGTCGGGCTGGGGCGCGGTCGCGCCGTTCGGGTAGCTGAGCAGCGTCTGGTAGACGTTGCGGAACAACTCCCAGGAGCCGTCCCAGGAGGCCGCCGGATCCAGCGTGCTGGGCGCGCTGGTGGTCCCCACGACGATCGGTCCCTTGTCCTCGGAGCTGTCGGACGACAGGATGCCGCATCCGGTGGCCAGTGAAGATATGGACGCGATGGCCGCGACACTCCGCAGGCACCGGTACCGGTTGAACACGCGCACGCTCCTCGATCCGCCGTACCAAGGGTCGGCAGACCATACCGCAGCACCGGGCCCCCTGAACTCCCTTGTGAGCAGGGCTTTTGATCATTTTCGCGATGACTACGTTGTCATGACCCGGATGATCTTGGCGGGCGGGCGCGGGCGCCCTCGTCGTCCGAGTGCGCCCGTGCCGCGGAGGCGTGCGAAAGGCGGCGCGTCAGCCCACGCCGGCGTTCAGGAAGACGCCGCCGTCGACCACGAGGGTCTGGCCGGTGACCCAGGCGGACTGCTCCGAGGTGAGGAACGCGGTGGCGCCGCCGATGTCGGAGGGCACCCCGAGCCGGCCCAGCGGGTAGGCCGCGGCCGCCTCCTCCTCGCGGCCCTCGTACAGCGCCGCGGCGAACTTCGTCTTCACGACGGCCGGGGCGATCGCGTTGACCCGCACCACCGGCGCGAACTCGTGCGCCAGCTGGACGGTGAGGTTGATCAGCGCGGCCTTGCTGACGCCGTAGGCGGCGATGAAGGGCGAGGGCGACAGGCCCGCGACGGAGGCGATGTTGACGATCGTGCCGCCGTTGTCCTTCTGCCAGGCGTGCCAGGTGCGCTGGGCGAAGCCGAGTGCCGAGAGCACGTTGGTCTCGAATACCTTGCGTGCCACGTTGAGGTCGAGGTCGGCGATCGGCCCGAACACCGGGTTGGTACCGGCGTTGTTGACCAGGTGGTCGACCCGGCCGAAGGCCTCCATCGTGCGCTCGACGGCGACGGCCTGGTGGGCCTCGTCGTGCGCCTTGCCGGCGACGCCGATGACCCGGTCGGCGCCGAGCTTCTCGACGGCCTCCTTCAGGGCGTCCTCGTTGCGGCCGGTGATGCAGACGCGGTCGCCGCGCGCGACGAGCGCCTCGGCGACGCCGTAGCCGATGCCGCGGCTGGCGCCCGTGACGAGCGCGACCTTGCCGGAGAGTGCGGGGCGTTCAGTCATGTCCGTGTTCCCTAGTCGAGCGGTCCGCCGGCCACGTACAGCACCTGGCCGGAGACGAAGCCGGCGGCCTCGCCGGTGAAGAAGGCGATGGCGTTGGCGATGTCGTCGGGCTCGCCGACGCGCGCGACCGGGATCTGCGTGGCGGCGGCGGCCTTGAAGTCGTCGAAGCCCATGCCGACGCGGTCGGCTGTGGCCTTGGTCATCTCGGTGGCGATGAAGCCGGGGGCGACGGCGTTGGCGGTGACGCCGAACTTGCCCAGTTCCTTGGCGAGGGTCTTGGTGAAGCCCTGCAGGCCGGCCTTGGCGGCGGAGTAGTTGACCTGGCCGCGGTTGCCGAGGGCGGAGGAGGAGGACAGGTTGACGATGCGGCCGAAGCCGGCGTCCACCATGTGCTTCTGGCAGGCCTTCGACATCAGGAAGGCGCCGCGCAGGTGCACGTTCATGACGGTGTCCCAGTCGGAGACGCTCATCTTGAACAGCAGGTTGTCGCGCAGCACGCCCGCGTTGTTGACCAGGATCGTGGGCGCGCCCAGCTCCTCGGCGATCCGCGCCACGGCCGCCTCGACCTGCGCCTCGTCGGAGACGTCGCAGCCGACCGCGATCGCCTTGCCGCCGGCCGCGGTGATCTTCTCCACGGTGTCCTTGCAGGCGGCCTCGTCGAGGTCGATCACGGCGACGGCGCGGCCTTCGGCGGCCAGTCGTACGGCGGTGGCGGCACCGATGCCGCGCGCGGCTCCGGTGACGACGGCGACCCGCTGCTCATTGGTGGACATTGCTGCTTCTCCTCGTCCTGGGGATGCGGCCCGTGCGGGGCCCCTCGGCACGCCCATAGGTGAGCGACCGCTTAGTACCTTCCGCAGACGTGACGCTAGAAGCCCTGGCACCCGGTGTCAACGGGACACCGGGCCGGTGTGATCCATTACCTGGCACAGCGGGCGGGCGGGCCACGCCGGCTCCTCCGGACGGCCCAGCGCCACGGGCCGGCGCGGCACCGGGGCCCGCGGCGAGGGCCCGGAGCACGCGGCCCCGCCCGCACATCGGCGGAGGCCCGGAGCGGGGCGCGCGTCCACGCGTCCCGCTCCGGGCCTCCGCCGGCGAGGTCGTCCTACCGCACCAGCAGGTCGAGGAGCCGTTCCGTCTCGGCGGCCGGGTCGGTCGTGAGGCCGGTGTGCACGGGGCCCGGCTGGACGATCGTGGAGCGGGGGGCGATCAGCCAGCGGAACCGGCGGCCGGGATCGTCGGACGCGGCCTGCCCCGCCGCGTTCCCGCCGGTGCACACGCCCTCCACGGCGCGCAGCGCGGCACGCACGCCGGGCAGGTCCACCTCCGGGTCGAGGGCCAGCAGCCGTGCCTCGTCGAGGTGGGTGCGGGCGCCGACGTAGGACGCGCCCCTGCAGTACACGAGCACCCCCGCGTTGACGCACTCCCCGCGCTCGACCCGCGGCACGACGCGCAGCAGGGCGTACTCGTAGACGTGACGGACGTTCACCGGGCCCCCTCGATGCGGTCGTGGACGGTCGCGGCCCGCGCGAGCAGCGGCCGGGCGTAGGCCCGCCTCAGGTCGTCGGACGTCGCGAAGCCGGGCTCGTCCGCCAGCCAGACGTCCGGGATCCCGGCGGTGACCTCGGCGAGGAGTTCCTCCGTGACGAGGGGCGCGAGCGCCGCGGCGGCCGAGCGGACGTCGGGCGCGAACGGCGCGAGGGCGTGGTCGCGGGCGTCGTACGGGCGGGCGGCCGAGGTCTCGGCGCCGGGCCAGTTGTGGTGCCAGATCATGGTGGCGCCGTGGTCGACCAGCCACACGTCGCCCCGCCACCGCAGCAGGTTCGGGTTGCGCCAGGACCGGTCGACGTTGTTCACCAGCGCGTCGAACCAGACGATCCGCCCGGCCTCCTCGCGGCTCACCTCGAAGGCCAGCGGGTCGAACCCGAGCGCGCCGGAGAGGAACTCCATGCCGAGGTTGGTGCCGCCACTGGACTTGAGGAGTTCCTGCACCTGCTGGTCCGGCTCGCCGAGCCCCAGCACCGGATCGAGGTCGACCGTCACCAGCCGCGGCACCCGGAAGCCGAGCCGGCGGGCGAGTTCGCCGCAGACCACCTCGGCGACGAGCGTCTTGCGGCCCTGGCCCGCGCCGGTGAACTTCAGGACGTACGTGCCGAGATCGTCGGCCTCGACGATCCCCGGGAGCGAGCCACCCTCACGCAGGGGCGTGACATAGCGGGTCGCTACGACCTCTTCCAACACTTTCCCAGGCCACCCATCTCTTCAGCCTTACAATCCATGGACGACTTCTCCGGAGCGTAGAGGCAGGAATCACGGGTCAACGGCGCTGGGGAGAATCTGGGGAGTTTCGGCCGGCGAGCCGGTCTCCCCGCTCCCCAAGCAGACCGTCGATGGTGCCGCGCCCCTTGCTGCCAGCTTCCGGCATGAAGTGAGCATAGTAACCGAGGGTGATCGCCGGCGAGGAGTGTCCGAGCCACCGAGCCAGGGTCACGACGGACTCTCCGGCCTCCAACATGATCGAGGCGTAGGTGTGCCGAAGCACGTGGAAACCGTCCTTCGGGGCCGCCGCCCACTGCCAGGCTTTCGCCCCCTCGGCACGTGGCGGGATGACACCGGCCTTGGCCAAGGCCGGCTTCCAGGTGTAGGTGTTCCATGTGTTCACCGCGACGGCGTTGCCGAAGCGCGTGGTGAGCAGCAGGGAGAACTTCTTTCTCTCCCCCTCCGGCTTCCCCCACGGCAGCTCCACCTCTACCGGCGGGAACGCTTCGATGTGACGCTTCAGTTCCTCAGCTACCGAGGGAGGCAGATCCACCGTTCGGATCTTCTTCCCCTTCGGCAGGGCGAAGTACAGCCTCCCGTGAATCGCCTGCACTTGGCGCCGAACGTGAAGCATGCCGCGTTCATAGTCGATGTCCTCCGGACTCAGCCCGAACACCTCGCCCTGGCGGAGTCCGCACCCCAGGCCGACTACGACGGCGATCCTGTTCCGCTCGCTGATGGCATCGCGGACTCGCAGTGCCGTACCCATCGGCCACGCGTCGCGCCGCTCCCGTGGCGACTTGGGCCACCGCACAGATTTCGCGTGCATCGGGTTGCGCGCGAGACGCTTGTCGTCGACGGCAGCTTCCAGAATGGAGGAAAGCTCGGACAGGATGCCGCGCTGGTAGTCGACTGACGAGACTGTCGACTCCAACTTGGTTATGAACGCCCGCAGATCCGTTGCGGCGATGCTCCTGAGCGGAAGCTGGCCCAGGTGCGGGACGATATGGAGACGTGTTCTCCGCTCCTGACTGTCCTGGGTCTTCGGAGCACCTCCGCGCCCTGGCGCCCAGTGCGTCTCGATGTACTCGGCCAGCGTGATGGACCCGTCGCGCGGGTCTACGAACTCGCCTCGCTCCTCGTCCGTGGCTGCCCGGCGAAGCCACGCCTTGGCGTCCTCCAACACATCAAAGGATCGATCTCGCACCCCAGGTATGCCGGCGACCTTGTACCGCTTGCCCTTACCATAGCGAGCGGTCTTCTCCCTTCTCCCGGTGACCGGATCCTTCTTCTTTTTGAGCCAACGATCCTCGATATAGCCGGCCAAGCTGTTTCCTTTCAAGAAGATGCGAACGGCGCGCGACAACATTCGATGTGTCAAGCACCGGGGTTCCTGCGTCGCTGCGGAGGCGCGCTCAGTGGGTTCAAAGCAGAATTAGAGCGAGAGTCCGCGCGTTCCTGCTCGTGGATCCAGGCGTCAAGAGCTGTCCGTCGATACATGACTCGCCCACGAGGGCCCATGCGGAAGCTCGGCGGTCCCTGCCGTCGGTGCCGCCAGACATAAAGCGTGTGCGGTGATATGCCGAGGTACGCGGCAGCATCCTTTACGTTGAGAAAGCAGGCGCGTACTGCGCTGGCGGGGTCAGGCCCAGCCGAGGGGGCGAACAGCGATCGTGTAGGCATAGAGCGCTTCCTGTGAGAGACGAAAGAGAACGGGCCCAGGCAACCCGCGTCCACTACGACTCCACCGCCAGGCACAGTCGGATGCGAACACCTGAATGGTCCTGGCGATCGCCGGTTTGGCTAACCGGCGATCGTCGGCTATGTTGCGCGCGCCGCGCCGATGAGCTCGCAATACCTCGGGTGGGTTTCCGTAAGGAAGCCAACAGGTAGGAGCGCAGGGCCGACGAGGTGCCGTCTGCAACGAGCACCAGCAGACCGTCATCTACTAGGCGGTCCAGATTTCGCGCTACGCGGCTCTCGGGAACACTCACGGCCCGGGGCCACGTGCCTCCTCGTGGCCCCGGGGTGCCGCTTCAATATGCACGAGAACGGCGCGGTCGCGACGATAACTTCGTTGCAGTAGATCCTCGCCAAAGAGGCCAGCCGTACAGACCCACAGTCGGGTAGAGACCACGACATAGTCGCTGGACATTTAGCCGGACCATGCGTTCAATCCTCCGGGAATAAAGAGGACAGGGGGGGTGAAGCGAGCACATCGAATAGCAGGATCAGGTAGACGGACCTCCTAGGCATGAACCACGTCAGCGCGTCGGTCGCACACAGTTGGGATTGCAATCTCTTTCCTAGCCCTCCCCGTAGAGCAGTCACCTGACTGGCGTTTCCGGGACGTTGTACGTTGACATGGTTCCGGCCGAGCTTCCAGTCTTTAGCCGTTGATTCTCGTCTGCCGTGAGCGAATGCCCACTATCACCCCACCGGGAAGCCGAACACTTTGAGCGCGATAAGGGCTGCTCCGTAAACGAGCGTGTGGGGGCGCCGCCTCGCGATCCGCGGTCACTGTCCGCTATTGCTGTGGCGTGATCACCGGACAAATGACTGGCCCAGCGTGGCCGGGAGGAGGCACCGAACTTCGGGAAAATCCCCCGCACCCTCGTCCGCGAGTGCAGCATGCCTACGGGCATGCGCCATCGTGACGAGGGGATATAGCGGGCTATCGACCAGGGCCTCCGGGCGATCGGCTGGAAGTCGTGACTCGGTTGTCCGAATGGCGCCAAATGCCTCTCCCCACAGGTCATGAGGTGACCGCATGCGCGGTCCCGCGTTCTTCGACAGCCGCTGGCTGCCCAAGGCCGTTGTCTTCTCCCCCGCTTCGGGCCGGGCCAGCGACGCCCTCGTCGGCCTGGGGCGAGCCGCCCCCATACTCCAGATCATGAACGGAGCCGCGCCAGGAGCATGTGGGAGGCGGTGCGGTGGTGGGCCACGTACGCCCATCTGAAGGAAGCCAGGGTGCCCGGCCTTGCCTCGGTCAAGCGGGATGCACTCTGCGACGTCACCCTGTCCCAGTTCCTGCACTCTCAGGCGCAAGCCCGGCTCGCACTCATGGGGACGGCCTGCGGACTCCCGGTCGAGCTGGCGCCGGCGAATGCCAACGACGGTCCCGGCGACGCCGATATCTGCCCCGTCGTCATCGAAGTCGTCACTATCGCCGAGGACCGGAGGCTCCAGGACCACAAGAAGTTCTGTGAGAACTGCCGGGCTCACCTCTTCCCCCTGGACAGGGGCCGTGACATCTATCGGGAAGACAGCTTCCCCGAACTCCTGAACGGCGACGCCTTCGAGATATGGAAGAGGTGGCCGCCCAACGGTGCGCGGCCTCCGGGGCCCAAGTCGAGGCTGACGAACCCGCTGACCGGCGCGCCTCCGGTACTCGTGCTCGCCAGGATCGGCGAAGAGCTGGTCGGAGGGTGCACGGGGAGCCTAGGCGATGGAGGTCGGGCCGAGGTTGTCGGCGACGGCGTCCAGGGCGGCCCGCCAGGGGTACGTGGCGGGATTGCCCTGGCCCGGTTCGTTCGGGATGAAGCCGCCTTCGCCGTACAGCACCCGGACCCCGGCTGCCCGAAGGGCGTCGATCGAGCGCTCGAACTGCGGGTGCGCGACGTATGCCCGGTTCACGCACGGCATCATCGCCATGGGGATGCCCTTGCCGATGCCCTCGGCAACTACGCCGACGAGCCACTTGTCCGTGATCCCCAGCGCCCACTGGTTGATCGTGTTGAAGGTCGCCGGCGCGACAATGACGGCGTCCGGCTTCGGCCACACGTCCGGCTGTCCGGGGAGGCGGTAGTCCCAGCGGACGGGGTGGCCGGTGAGGGCGGCGAGGCCGTCGAGGGAGTCGGCGAGCCAGCGGGCGGCCGTCGGTGTGAGACCGAGGCATACGTCCCAGCCGTCGGCCTGCGCTTCCTCGATGACGCGGGCGACGTCGAAGACGGGCGGGGCCGCGCTGCTGAACAGGTACAGGGTCGAAGTGGTCATGAGGGTATCCGATCACAGCCGTGCCGCCGCCAACTCGGCCGAGTCCCTTGGGAATCCGCCTCTCGCGGCAGAGAGCAGCGCGTAGCGTGCCGAGTGACGGGTCAGAGACGGGAGTCCGGTATGCCGACGCGGGACGGGGACCACACCGGTACGCGGATCAAGGAGCAGCGGAGGCTGGCGGGGCTGACGCAGCGGGAGCTGTCCGACCGGATTCCGTACTCGTACAGCTGGCTCACCCAGGTCGAGTGCGGAGCCCGGCCGGCGTCCTCGGACTTCGTCGCGGCCGTAGCGCGAGCGCTGCGGATCGATGTCACGGTGCTGACGGGTCAGCCGTACGTGACGCAGATGCAGGAGGACCGGCTGGCGGAGCTGATCCGGCCGATCCGTGAGTCCCTCGACCTGTACGACCTCGGCGACGATCCCCGGGTCACCACACGCACGGCCGAGGAACTCGTCACCGCCACCGAGCTGCTGTGTGCCCATGTCCGCGCCACCCACCTGCACGCGGCGGCGGCAGCCCTTCCGGACGTCATCACGGAGCTGACCGTCCTGTGCTGGCGCTCGCCGACGACGGAGCTGTGGCGGGCCCTGGGTTCCGCCTACCGCACCGCGCACGACGTCACGGTGAAGCTGGGGTACTTCGATCTCGCCAGCGTCGCCCTCGACCGGCTCGGCTGGGCCGCGGAGCGGGCCTCGGATCCCTGCCTGGCAGCCATGCGGCAGTACTTCCGGGGGCTGGTCTACTTCCGTGAAGGGGAGTACGGCATCGGCCTGCGCCTGGTCGGCTCCGGCCACAGACTGCTCGACCCGGGCGACTCGACCCGTGAAGCCCTCACCGTCGCCGGCCAGCTTCATCTCGGCGGTTCCGTGCTGGCGGCGCGGGCGGAGGACGCGAGCGCGGCCACCGACCACATCGCACGGGCCCGCGAGTACGCGGGGCGGGTCGGAGACGCTAGCAAGGTGCACTGGCTCAATTTCGGCCCGGTGAACGTGGCCTTGCACGAGATGACCGTGGCGATGGAGATGCGTCAGTACGACGAGGCGCTGCGGCAGGCGAAGGCAATCAAGCTGCCGACCTCGATCGCGACGTCCCGACGCGCTCACTTCTTCATCGACCGGGCCCGCGTCGAGATGGAACTGGGCAAAGCAGAGCCGTCGTTGAGGTCGCTCTGGGCGGCACGGCGGGCGGCGCCGGAGCAGACCCGCTATCACCCTGGTGCCAGGGAGACGATCCGCGGGCTCGTTCACCTCTCCCGCAGGGCACCGGAGCCGCTGCGGAGCATGGCGAGCTGGATCGGCATGTAGGGGCAGCTGGGACTCTCGCTCAAGTGAAAGAGTTTCCAGGGTTCTCAGTGGCCACGATGGCGGCGTGAGCGATGACACGGACCTGACCGAGGAATTGATGGACGGGCTGTCTCCCGAAGCAGTGGAGCAGGCCCGTGCAGCCATGGCGCGCCGCGAGGGCCCTGCCAACGTGGAGACCTGCGACTACTGCCGGTCCGTCAGCGAGACGATGTTCCAGGCGCTCGTGGAGGGCAAGGGCTTCGAGGAGCAGGTGGAGGTGGCCCACTTCCACATCCACAACGCACACGTGGACCCGGACACCGAGGGCCCGGCGACCTGAGGCTCCTCCGGCTTGCGCCGGCCGGACCCTGTCGGCGGCCCGCGCTCACGCACCAACCCCTCGTGGTCGAAGTCGACGCCGAGAAGGATGGGGTGTCGGTGAACGTGCACGACCCCGATCCAGAGTTGCTGCCCTGTCGCCGGCCGGTCGCGCTCGACGACGAGAAGGAGGCCGAATCCGGGCGGGGGCTGGGCCTGGTGGACCTCCTCGCCCCCCGGCTGGCAGGTCCGTCCCACGCGGGCCAGCAAGCAGATCACGTGCAGCCTGCGCGATCCTGCCTGTCCGACCCGACGAACACCGCTCCGCTGGGCACGCTGCAGTACGGGGCGTCCCCCCGGTTCGGCGGGTCTCCCGCCTGCGGACGAGTGAAGGGCCGTACTCACCGACTCATGCCCGTCCGGGATGTCCGCTCTCTCGGACGGGCAGGTCGTCTTTCTCGACCAGCGACAGCGGGCGAAAGCGCCCCGCCTGCTGCCGCTTCCCGCGAGCCGAGCCCGGCTCGCGGCGGGGTGACCCCGCCGCTTCCCCGTGCGTCGGCGGTGGGGTCACCCCCGCCCCCGTACTGTCACCGCCGCCCGCCGGACGCGGGCCATAGCCTGACCGCCTGCCGATCGAAGGAGGCTTCATGCCCGATTCACCGCACGCCTTACCCTCCGAGAGGATTGTCATTCTCGGCGCCGGCCCTTGTGGCCTGGCCTGCGCGGACGAGTTGAAGCGGCTGGGTCACCGTTCGTGGACGCTGCTGGAGGCGGCCTCCCTGCCCGGCGGACTTGCCTCGTCCGTGGTCGATCCGGCCGGCTTCACCTGGGACCTGGGCGGGCACGTGGTCTTCTCCCACTTCGGCGAGTTCGACCGGCTGCTTGCCGAGCTGTTCACCCCCGACGAGCTGTTGCATCACGACCGGTCGTCCTACATCCGCTACCGCGACAGGTGGGTGCCATACCCCTTCCAGCAGTACCTCCACCGCCTCCCGGCCGAGGACGCCGAGGCATGTGTGCACGGTCTTCTTCGCGCCTGCCAACGGCGCGAGGACGGGATGGCCGCGGGTACAGACTTCGCCACGTGGCTGCAGGCGATGTACGGATCGGGCCTGGTGGAGCGGTTCTTCGGCCCGTACAACTCCAAGGTCTGGGTGATGCCTCCTGAGCAGATGGCCTCGTCCTGGGTCGCCGAACGCGTCGCCCCGGTCGATCCCGGTGAAATCCTGGCTGCTTTCTCGGGGACCGCCCCGCCGGCCCGCCGGTGGGGACCCAACGCCACCTTCGCCTTCCCCGCCCGCGGCGGCACCGGAGAGATCTGGCGCCGCCTGGCCGCACGGCTCGACGCCGGCCTGCGGACGTCAGTCCGCGCGGTCGCCGTCGACCCGGCCGCCCGCACTGTCACGCTCTCCGACGGCGAGCTCATCGGCTTCGACCACCTGGTGGCCACCGGTCCGCTTGACCAGCTCTCCGCCATCACGGCCGGCGCCCCGGGCGCGGTGCGAGCGGCAGCCGGACGGCTGCGGCACACCACAGTGGCCATGGTCGGCCTCGGCTACGAGGCCCCCACCACCGACGAACGGTCCTGGCTGTACTTCCCCCAGCCTGAGGTGCCGTTCTACCGGGCCACGAACTTCAGCAAGTACGCGCCTGCCAACGTCCCCGGTGCCGACACAATGGCATTCAGCGCGTGGATGACCGAGATCTCCCTGCTGCCGGGGACCCGGCTGGACCACCGCCGGCTCATACGTGACTGCGACCAGGCCGTGCGGCGCCACGGCCTCGTGCCCGAGGACGCGCCGCTGGCCAGTACCCACCTGGAACTGATCGACTACGCCTACCCGATACCCACCCTCGACCGTGATGAGGCCCTGGACACCGTGGTGCCGTGGATGGAGTCCCAAGGGATCTACCCACGAGGCCGGTTCGGGACGTGGCGGTACGAGATCGGCAACATGGACCACGCGGTGAAGATGGGCATCGATATCGCCCGACGCCTGGTGCATGGCACCACTGAAGAACTCCTCATTCAGGCACCCGACGCCGTGGCGGCAACAGGGGGACGGAGGTGAGCGGCCGCAGCAACGGGACGGTCGCCTTCGCCGGGCACCGCTTCGGCGTCCGCACCGACGAGACCTTCCACGCTGACCAGAGCATCCACCTGCAGAACTTCTCCCCCGAGACCTCGCCAGCACCGCTGTGCGGGCAGCTCACGCAGATACGCATCCACCACAGCGAAGACCTCTTTCGCGACCACGGGGCCCGCCTGGCCGATGCACATTCGCTGAAGGTGTTGCCGTTCCGCGGCGAGCCGTACCTGTCCTCACGGCTCGGGCAGGTTCGCTGGTGGAGGCCCGACCCCGCCTCGCACCTGCCGGCAGACCACCTGTACGCCCGCGACGCGACGGGCCGACTCCACATCGTGCTGCACCCACGGACCGACCGCGGCGAGCGGTACGCCCTGCGGGTGATCCGCGAGGTCGTCCTGCGCTGCGCCGAACACCGCGGCTGGACCGCCTTCCACGCCGCAGCCGCCACGGTCAACGGCCACGGGGTACTGATCGTCGGCCCATCCGGGGCAGGCAAGACCACCCTTCTCACGGCCCTGGCCGCCCACCATCGCGCCGACCTCGTCGGCTCTGACCGCGTACTGGTCACCGAGTCGGCCGCGAGCGTGGTCGGAGTACCGATCTCGGTCCGGATCGCCGGCGGCACCCTGTCCGCGCTAGCCCCGAACAGCAGCCTGCCGCCGCACAGCGTGCTGCCGACCGACTTCGGCACGCCCCGCAAAGCCTCGTACACCCCGCACGACTTCGCTGGCGCCTTCACCATCCGTGTGAGGGAAAGCGCCCCACTGCGACTCGTCGCCCTCCCCCGGCTCCATGACGACGACCAGGACATCAGCATCGCCTTCCCTGGCGCGGCGGCGGCTCGCGCCGCGCTCGCCGCCACGTGCTGCACCCCGCACGACGAGGACTGGCTGCACCCGTGGTTCGCCGACCGCACCCGTCCCGAGGGCGAACTGGCCCGGCAGGCCGCCGACGTCATGGACGACCTGGTCGCCCGGGTGCCGGTGATGCAGGTGACCGCCGGTGTGCACACCCCTCACCTGCTGGAACGGATCGCTGACGCCGTCGCGAGGAGGCTTCCGTGATACCCAAGCGCATCGCGCTGGTCGGCCCGGTGGCCTCCGGGAAGTCCACTCTCGCCGCCGCCATCGCGGCCCACACCGAACTGCCCCACGTCGACCTGGACGAGCTGTTCTGGGGACCGAGGTGGACCCCTGTCGGCCCGGAGCTCTTTCACGCCCGCGTGCGCGACGCCCTGGCCTCGGACATCTGGATCGCCGACGGCAACTACGGCGGTGAAGTCGGCGAGACGCTGCTGGCTCGCGCCGAGCTCGTCATCTGGCTCGACCTGCCGCTGAGGGTCTGCTTGCCCCGGCTGATCCGCCGCTCGCTCCGGCGGGCCGGCACCCGGCAGGAGCTGTTCGCTGGGAACCGGGAGACCTTCAGCCACCTGCTCGCCCGCGACTCGATCCTGTGGTGGGGCCCGGCCCACCACCGCCGGCACCGCCGCCGCTGGGCCGAACATCTCCGCCCGGACCAGGCCGACGGCCAGCCCGTCGTCCACCTCAACCGCCCCCGCGCCGTCACCGGCCGACTGCGGTCGCTCGGTCTTCTCGCTCCGAAGGAGGCGTGAGCCGCCGTGATCGCCTCCGTCGTCCGCGTCCCCTGGCACACCGCCCATGGCGGCTACGACCGCCTTCTCGACCACCTCCCCGAAGTCCGCCGCATCACCCCACCCGCCGGACCGCTCGCCACCAGGGCGGCCGGTCAGGCCCACCGCCTGCTCGCCCGAAGCTGCCCGCTGCCCTTCTATCCGGCCGAGCACTTCGCCACCGACCTGCACCTGCTGGCCTCTCGCTCGGCCGCCCACGTGCTGTACGGGGACGAGCAATACTGGTTCTCCCGTCACCGCCTCGGCCCAACCGCCGTCACCTATCACCAGCCGCCCGCACACCTCCAGCAGCACCTGCCGGCCCGTGCGTGGCGAAAGCTCGCGCCGACCGCCGAACGCATCGTCGTCCTCGCCCCGCACCAGCAGGCGTTCTTCGCCGACCTGGTGCCCGCCGACCGCGTGCACCTGGTACCCCACGGGATCGACACCACCGCCTTCACTCCGGCGCCCGCACCGTCGCTGTCGGACCGGCCGCTGGTGCTGACCGTCGGCTGGTGGCTGCGGGACTGGACCGTCCTGGACGCGGTCCACGAGCGGCTGCACCGCCGCTACGGCGACGGCGTTGAGCTGGTCGTCGTCACCCGCCAGGCCCGTACCCGGGCCTGGCACCCGGCCGCTCGCGTCCTCGAAGGCGTCGCCGAGCAGACCCTGGTCGCGCTGTACCGGCGGGCAGCCGTGATGCTGCTGCCGCTACTCGACGCGACCGCCAACAACGCGCTCCTGGAGGCGATGGCTTGCGGCACGCCGGTCGTCGCCACCGACGTCGGCGGCATCCGCCACTACACGGGAGAGGCAGCCCAGCTCCCCCCGCCCGGCGACGTCGTCGCTGCGACGGAGGCGGTGGAGAAGGTCCTCGCCGAGACTGGCACCGCCGCGCACGCCGTCAGGCGGGCCTCCGCCCGTGAACGGGCGGAACGGTTCGCCTGGCCCCTCGTCGCCGACCAAATGCGCGGCGTCTACCAACTGATGGAGGGAGCACGGTGACCGCGGCCGAGATGTGGCTGCAGGCCACCGTGCCCGTCCTGCTGACACTGCTGCTGGCCCGCGCGCTGTGGGCCTTGGTCGCGGTCGAGGTATGCGCGAGGTGGCTCCTCGCCTCCGCCGGCAGCACACCCACTGGGACGCAGGCGGGGAAGGACACCGTGCCGTGGCTGGTGGTGCTACTGCCGATGCTGCGCGAGCAGACCATCGCGGAGGAGACGGTGACCGCGTTCAGGGCACTGGACTACCCGCGCGACCGCGCCGCCGTCGTGGTCATCACCACCGAACGCGAAGTCTCCGCACGCGCCGGATACCGCGACCGGCTGGCGGCCCTGACAGCCTACGTCCCGCTGGAGGCAGGTCAGTTGCGGGGCCTGTTCCCGGCCGCCCGCTGCCGCAAGGTCGCCGAGGCAGTCAACGCCGAGCGATCAGCTGACCGGCTACGGGTTCTGACCGAGCTGTTCGACACCGAGCCGACCACCGCCGACATCGTGACGGCGCTCGCCGCCCGCCTGCCGGACGGAGGGCTGCCGCTGGTGCACCTCCACCAGCCCGATGTCGGCGGACGCAAGGCCGGACAGCTCAACTTCGCCCTCGACCGTCTGCAGCGGGTTCTCGGCCCGCTCGGGTGGAGGGAGGACGAGCATGCTGACGACACGTACGCAGTGGTCTACGACGCCGACGCGGCCCCCGACCGTCGCACCCTTCAGGCGTTCGCCACCAAGGCCACCGCACACCGGACCCGCACCCGGCGCGCCCCGGCCCTCATCCAGCAGCAGCGGCTGCCGCTGCTGGCCCGCCGCCCCTTTCCTGCCGGCCCGGTCGGTCTGCTGCTGGAGGGGGAATGGGCCTACCAGCTGCGGCGCTCGCTCGGCATCGAACTCGCCCGCGTCCGCCTCCACCGCTTCCTGGCCTCCTCCCGTCTGCCGGAGGCGGTACGGATGTGGTTGCGGCCCATGGTGTACGCCGTGGGCTGCGGCATGGCCGTCCATCTCCCTGCCGTCCGCGCGCTCGGCGGCTTCCCCGAACCGATGGAAGACCTCGGCACCGGCCACCGGCTATCCCTGCTCGGCGCCGACCTCACCGCCTCCACCGTCGCCGTCCTCGACGAGCCCTACACCGAACCCTCCGGACTGGCCAACCTCCACGCGCTGGCCTTCACCGCCTCCGCCCGCCCGGACCGTCACGCTGCCGCCGTCGCGCACCTTCCCACCGCCCTCTCCCGCCCAGCCAGGGTGGTCCTGGTGGCCCGGGAGTGGGCGGACGAGGCCGCCTGGCTGCTCGGCGCCCCGCTGATCGCGGCGGCCGTCCTGTCCGCCTGGTGGGCCGGGCCCGCCTGGACGGCCGTCGCAGCGGTCGGCGTGCTGCTGCACGGCCCCGTGGCCACCGCCCGGCTACTGGCCCTCGCCCCGGCCCTGCACGCGGCCGTCACTCCACCGCCCGGTCTCGCCCCCCTGCCCCGTACGTCCCCGGCACACCTGGCATCGCTGGTCGCAGCCAGCCCGTTCCAGCCATTCGTACGACTGGCCGGACCCTGGAAGCTGATCTTCGCGAAGGCGGCCGGACGCCACCGCGGTTTCGGCAAGACTGAACGCTGACATCCCTTCCCACCCACCACCGAAGCAGAGTTGGAGCCCACTCGTGGCCGAGCCTGTCACCCCGACCATCCGCACCTCCGCCAAAGCCGTCGTCGTCCACGATGGTCAGGTCCTGCTCCAACGAGCCAACTGGGAGGGCCAGGACTGCTACTTCCTGCCCGGCGGCGGCCAGAACCCCGGCGAACCCCTCGACCAGACCGCCCGCCGCGAGGTCCACGAGGAAACCGGCCTGACCGTCACCGTGGACAAGCTGCTGTGGCTGCGCGAGTACATCGGCGCTAACCACGACCACGCCGACACCGAGGCCGGCACCCACCGCATCGAAGCGATCTTCCACTGCACCCCCGAAGGCGACCCCGGCCGCCTCGGCGGACACGCCGAAGACGACGTGCAGACCGGCCTGGAATGGGTGGAACTGGAGAAGGTTCCCGGTCTGAACCTGCTGCCCCACGCCCTCCGGCAGCCGATCGCCGCCCTCGCCACGGGCCAGCACTCATCCAGCTATCTCGGCGACGTCGCCTGAACCCGTGGCGGCGATAAACGGCAGGGTCCCCGACAGCGCCCGGGAAATCACCACCGGACAGGCAAACCGCGTCTGGTACATCGACGGCCCAGTGCCGTACGTACTCAAGCACTACAGCGACCCGAAGCGCGCCGCCAACGAGGCCGCCGCCCTGGCCCTCCTCACCATGCACGGTGCCCCGGCTCCCGAGCTCCTCGGGGCCGGCCCCGGAGGCAGTCCGGCGTGGACCGCGCAGACCGCGGTCCACGCTGAGCCCGTGCCCGCCGGTCAGCTCCTTCACGAGTTGGCCGGCCCCCTCGCCGCCGTCCACCGCATCACGGGCCCCCATACCGGTCGGCTCGCCGGAGCCCGGCGGTACCGGACCTGGCACCGCTACCTTCACGGCCGTCTCGACACGTACACGACTGCCGCACCCGACCTCGCGCCCGCCGCGGCAGCCCTCCGCCGCCAACTCGACACCATTGACCTGGACATCGAGCCCAGACTGCTGCACCACGACCTGCAGCCGGGCCACCTCGTCATGCCCGCGGCCGGCGGGGCACTGCTACTGGACTGGGAACTCGCCGCCTTCGGCGACCCGCTGTCCGACCTCGCCCGCCTCGCCGTCCGTCTCGACCTGACCGACCCCACCGACGTGCTTCAGGTCGTCCCCCAGCCCACTCCGAACGCCGTCCGCAGGTTCCAGGTGTACTGGCGCATTCATCAGCTCGCCGACGCAGCCCTCAGCACCGATCCGACCGTACGGCAACGCGGCCGGGCTCGCCTGGGGCGAGGGCCATACCCACTCCTTCCTTCGTGAACCACGACCCGTCGCAGGCCCCTCGCTGTTCACCGCTACTGAGTGGCGACTCGGCCTATCCAACGGTCTGGAAGATCGTCGGCCCAGGAACTTGGTTTCAGCCGCCCCATTCCAGGCGCACGGGCTCGCGGGCGATGGGAGGGCGCTGCCGAAATCTGCGAGGGCGGCGGCAGTAATTCGAAGCGGCCAAACGGTCGAAGGAGGTGAGGCTGTTCGATTCTGGCGAGAGTGCTGAAGAGGGGAAAGCTACTTCTCTTCCGGCCTCGATTGTCAGTGGTGTCTGTCAGGGTATGCGCAATGCGTGGCGAGATGAGGGGCGGCGTAAGTGTTCCAGCGTGATGACTCTGGAGTCTCCGAGTCATTCGATCTTGATTCATTGACGGTGGGCGACCGTCTGCGACTGTTCAACTTCACGCAGCGTGATGATCCCGTCGCATATCTGTGGGTGCTGCGGGCGATGAACGTACTGCGGGCCGTACACCAGTTACAGGTTCACCCTGACGACGTGGCGAACGCGTTGAAGGAGCTCGCCACAGAGCACGACGAGGTACCGTCCGCCTCGGACCTCAATCTGCGGGGCATGCTCGACAACCTCTCCTCGGACGACGAGCAGGTCCTCTATCGAGTGGAAGATCCGTTGCGGTGCGGCAATCTTGCTGCGTACCGGAACCGGCAGTCGGTCTACCAGTTCACGGAGATCGGCTACCGCGTCTACCGCGCGGTGGAGGAGGTCATCGGCTCCCGCGTGCAGGACGCGAACCTGTCGCGGCTGGTCTTCGCGGACATCCTGACGGACTTCAAGGCGCTGGCGAGTGCGAACCGGGAAGGCGACCGGGACGAGGTGTACCGCAAGCTCGCACGCCTCGACAGCGTGCTGGAGGACATGACTCAGCGGGCGGCGCGCTTCTATCTGACCCTGAACGACGTGGCGCGCACGACGGATGTCTCTCCCGAGACGTTCCTGCGCTACAAGCACGCGCTGCTGGCACACATGAGTGAGTTCACAGCGGAACTGGAGCGCTACGCGCCACGGCTGGCCGAGGCCGTGTACGAGGTGGAGGACACCGGGGTCGAGACGCTGCTGGAGCGGGCCGCCGCAGTGGATGAGCGGCCCATGATGCGGCCGTCCGCACGGCTGGAGGACTGGCGGCGGCGCTGGATTGGGCTGCGCCAATGGTTCTTGGCGGACGGCCCTGTGGAGACCAAGGCCGCCCATCTGCAAGGCGCTACGCGCACAGCTATTTCGGGGGTCATCGCCCTGCTGCGGCAGGTGACGGAGTCACGTCGAGGAGGGGTGAGCCGGACCACTCAGCTGCGGCATCTCGCCGCCTGGGCGGCGGCTGCGCCGGATGAGCAGGCTGCGAACGCCCTGGTGTCCGCCGCCTTCGACCTACGCTCGGTACGCCATCTGTCGGGTGCCCACGACGACGATGACCAGATCTCACCGCGGACGACATGGTGGGATGCGCCCGGTGTGGAGATCAGCATCAGCCTGTTCCGGCATGGCAAGCGGCCGGCACCGGGTGGCCCGCAACCGGTCCGCACGCGCCGTGGCGCCCATGCCCGGCTGCGTGAGCAACAGTTGGCGGATCGGGCCGCGGACCGGGAGGCCGCGAAGGATCTTCTGGACCATGGGCCACACGACCGGGTGCTGAACGAGGCGGAGACCCGCGCCGTGCTCAAGCTGTTGACCCGTGCGCTGCAGGTGCGAACGGTCGTCGCGGGCCAGCTGCGTTCCGGGACCGGCAGCAGCGATGTCTTGACGCTGCGCCTGGTTCCGAACGAGCGCGGCAGCCAGCTGCGGACTGAGACCGGCACGCTGCACCTGCCCGGCTTCGCCCTGGAGATCAAGCCCCATGGTGCGATGCGCCGACGCCGAACGGAGAAATCCTGATGCCCGCCCATCGCGTAGCCGCCTCCGTGGAGACCTCAGATCTCGGCTCGTACCAGCAAGCGGCCCGGCTCATGCTGCTGCACGGCGTCATCACCGAGAGCTACCCGCGGGCCAAGGCGCTTGCGCTGGTGCTGCAGTGGGCCGACGAACTGGCCAAAGACTTCCGTGACTTGTTCGGCTACTCCTTGCAGACCAGCGCCCGTCACGCACGGCTGTTGCGGCGGCTGGACGCCTTCGACGCCAGCCAGGCGTTCCTCACGGTGAAGAGCAAGAGACCGTTCGACCGGCGGCGGCTGGCCTACCTGTGCCTGATCCTGGCCTGCCTGCACCGGTCACGCATCGAGATCAACCTCGCCGACCTCGTCAAACTGCTCACGCCGTCTGCGAACGCGATCGAGCACTTGGGCTTCGATGCGACCGCACCCGGCCACAAGGACGCGGTCGTTGACGTGATGGACTGGCTTGTCGACCGGGGTGCGCTGCGGATCTCCGATGGTTCGATGGACGACTGGGCCCGTGATCACGACCGCGGCGATGCACTGTTCGACATCGACCACGACACCTGCGCTGCGCTTTTCAGGCCGAACAAGCCGCTGCAGCACCTGGTCAGCGCTGCCGGGCTGCTGGACACCCCGACCGCCGGCACCGGACGGGACCCTCGTCGGCGCTTTGCTGCCCAGCGAGCCCGTCGCATGCTGATCGAGTACCCGGTGGTCTATTTCAGCGACACCGACGCAGAGACAGCAATAGCGCTGCGCCAGCCCACCCTGGCCGAGGACATCGCACGGCTGACCGGATTGCCGGTCGAGCGCCGCGCAGAGGGGATCATGCTCGTCGACACCACCGGGCACTTCACTGACAGGCGATTCCCTGGCCGCGGAGGAGCAGTCAACCGAACTGCCGGGTTGATGCTCGCCAAGATCGCGGACTTGCGGGAAGACCCGGAACGGGCCAGCAGTCTTCAATACCTCCTGCCCGCCGGACCAGGCGAGGAACACGCGGACCTGCTGAGCCGCATCGACATGGCCCTGCCGCAGGCCGGCACGCTCGAAGCCTTGGCGCAGGACCCGCACGCGGACGCTGGTTGGCACGTTGACGACGCCGATCCGGACGTGCCAGTGCATGAAGGGCAGACCAGCCTGCCTTTCGTGGAGCACGGCACTCTGGAGCAGATGATCACCGAGCTCTATGAAGAGTTCGGCCCCTCCTCCTTCACCAACAAGTGGCAGGCCGACCCCGGCGGCCTGCTGGCAGAGGCGGTCGCGCTCCTGGCCGACCTGCGCCTGGTCCACATCGTCCCCGGCGGGATCCTGGTCCGGCCCGCGGCCGGCCGTTTCCGCAACATCACCGCCGTCCTGCCGCGCCCCGCACACGGCCAGTTCGCTCTCGACTTCCCCATTGAGGACACCTCTCGATGACTCTTATCCCCCACTCCCGCACCGCTGACGAGTCAGAGGTTCGCTTCAAGCCCATCCGCGCCGGAGTGATCGGCCTTTGGGACTACACCGATGAGGAGTTCGTCTTCGCCGATGGCCGACTGGTCCTGCGGGGGCACAACGGCTCTGGCAAGACCAAGGCCCTCGAAGTGCTGTTCCCCCTCGTGCTGGACGGTGTCCTCGACGCAAGGCGCCTTGATCCGTTCAGCGGCGAGGAGCGGACCATGAAGTCGAACCTGCTCTACAAGGGGCAGGAGTCCGCCTACGGCTATGTGTGGATGGAATTTGCCCGCACCTGCCCCGACGGGGAGGTCCTCGAAGCCGTCACCGTGGGGATCGGCATGCGGGTGACCAAAGCGATGTCCACGCCAGCCCGCTTCTTCTTCGTCACCGACGGCAGAGTCGGCATCGACTTCGGCCTGCTGGACGCCGCCTCACGCCCGCTGCGGGAGAAGGCCCTGGAGAACCTGCTGGGTAAGAAGGCCATCTTCGATACGGCGGAGGCGTACCGGGAGGCGATCGATGACCGGCTGTTCGGGCTGGGCCGCGAGCGCTACAACCAGCTGGTCAGCCTTCTGCTCCAGCTGCGGCGCCCGCTGCTGGCCAAGGATCTTGACCCGGTCAAGCTGTCCGACACCCTCACCGCCGGTCTGCGCCCCGTCGACGATGACCTCATCCTGCAGGCCGCCCGCGACTTCGAGAACCTCTCCGAGATCCAAGCACTCCTCAACGCCCTGACGGGGGCGGATACCGCGGTCCGGAACTTCCTGCGTGACTACACCAGTTACCTGCGCGCCCATGCCCGTGACCGCGTCGACCACGTCACCGGGCGCATCCAGGACACAGCCGCGCAGTGCCAGAAGATCATGGAAGCTGCGGAGGACCGTCGCACCTCGGAGCGGCAGCTGACTTCCGCACAGCAGGAGCGGGATACCGCCGAGCGCCAGTGCAACGAAATCGGCGCCCGCTTGGCCGAGTACAAGAACCACGACGCCATCAAGCAACGTGACGACCTCAAGGAACTGCGCGACCGCGTACGCACGGAACGCCGGGGCATCACCGACGGCGAACGCCACCTCAACCAAGCCCAGAAGAACTTGGCCGCCCTCAATGGGGAGGCTGAGCGCGCTGGCCAGCGGCACGAGGAGCTGCGCAAAGCGGCCTCCCGGCACACCCACAGCCTCATGGACGCCGCACGCCGCTGCGGCATCCTGCACGACGACGCCACGCTGGATCTTGGTGCCGAGCTGGACACAGTCGTAGCAGGTCGCGTAGCCGCGCGTCGCAGCGAACTGGAGGACGTACGCGCCCAACTCAGCGCGTATGAGGACGCCACGAAGGACCAGGAACGCGAGCAGGACCACTGTGACGCGGCCAGCGGTGAGCTGACCGAAGCCGAGCGGCAGTCCGCAGCAGCCGCCGAGAAGCTCACGGTCGCCCGCACCACGGCCAGACAGGAGCTGGACGAATTCATCAGCCGCTGGAGCAGCGGTAACGACATCGCGGTCTTGGCCGCCGCCGACGGTGACGCACTGCGCGCGGCCATCGACACGGTGGGGGAACCCGACGCGTCCCCGCTGCCGGAGGTGTTTCGTTCTCTCACTGACCAGCGCCGCACCAGGGCCCTGACCCGCGTCGAGACCCTGAAGCGGGAGCACAGCGACACTGCACACGCTTTGCGCAGCAGACAGGATGAACGCGACACCGTGGCCGCCGAGGCTGATGACGCGCCCCCACCCAGTGACCTGCGTCCTGCCAGCCGCGATGATCGGCCCGGCGCCCCGCTGTGGCAGGTCGTGCGGTTCGCCGATCACGTTCCAGACGACCATGCAGCCGCTGTGGAGGGCGCCCTGTACGCGGCTGGCCTGCTCACTGCCTGGCTGCACCCCGACCCTGCGCTGACCGACCAGGCCCTGCACGACAAGGTCGCCGACGCCTATCTGCGCCCGTTGCCTCGCTCTCAGCGGCCCACCGGACAGACCCTGGCCGATCTACTGGTCGTCGAAGACCAGCAGCTCGTCGACGCTGCGGCGGTACGGGCTGTCCTGGCGTCCATCGCCGTCATAGAGGACGCCCCAGCGGCCGACGACATGCTGTCCGCTCCCTCGGTTACCACCGGTTCACACTTCTGCCTCGGCGTCCAGGCCGGTGCTCATCCCAAGGCCCAGCCGGAGTACATCGGGGCCACCGCGCGAGCCGCCCGTCGGCGGGAACGGCTGCTCCTTCTCGAAGAATCCATCGCCGCCCTGGACGCTCAGCTACGCGGCATCGAAGAACGGCAGCAGTACGCGCAGGAGGCGTTCGACGATTTCGACCGCGCCCGGCGTGAGCTCCCCCGCACCCAGCCGATCACCCAAGCGGTAGGCGAGGTGGCCGTGGTGGCGGAGAAGGTCGCCAGCGCCCGCCGCCGCCTCACCGAAGCCCGCACGCGGCTCGATGGGGCGATCGCCCGCGCCCATGAGAAGAACCGGCAGCTTCGGCATGCCGCCACGGTCACACGACTGCCCACCCTTCGTGAGGAACTGGACAACATCGCCCAGGCCATCGACGACTTCGCCAGCGCCGGCAGCGCGCTCTCCACCTGCCGTGAGCAGGCGGAGGCCGCCGAGCGCGACATCGCCGGCCGCAGGGAGATCATCGAAGTGCAGACCGAGTCCTGCTCAGAACAGGCTGAGGCGCTGCAGGCGCGCAGAGATGATTTCGCCGTTCAGGAGGAGCGACTGCGCACCCAGGAAGCGACGCTCGAAGCCCCTTTGCAGGAGATTCTGCAGCAGATCGCGGACGCTGAGGAGCAGCTCGCCGATGCACAGAAGACATACGGCCGTGCGAAGAAGGACGCGGAAGAGCAGCGAGACCGGCTTCTGAAGGCTGACCATGCCCTGGAGTTCGGCCATACAGCACTGGCCACGGCTGTGGCCGAGCAGGTGCGCACCACGCTAACGCTGGAGCCGTACGCCCGGCCCGACCTTCTGGGCCTGCTCGAAGCGACCGCCGAGACCGTCTGGCTGCCGTACGACATGTGGCCGAGTCCCGAGCAAGCGGTCCAGGCCCTTATGGACAGCATCACCTCGCCCGACACCTCTCTCACTGGCATGGAGGCCGCCCAAAGCGTCGTACCCGCATCCGTCGCCTCCTTGGTCAACGCGCTCGACGAGGCGACGAATGGCCGACCGATCACCGCGGGCCTCCTGAAGACCGTCACGACCAAGATCTCCACGGCGATCACCACGCTGGAGTCAGCCCTGTTGGAATCCGATCAGGGCTACCTCTTCGAGTGGGAGCCGGCCGGCGACATCATCCTGGCCCGGGTCACCGACAGCGAAGGACCAGCCCCCGTAGCAGACTTCGCCCGCCGCCTGGCCGAACAGCTCGCCGATCAGAGTGTGCTGCTGGAAGACAAGGAACGGACTGTCCTGGAAGACGGCCTCCTGACCGGACTGGCTCAGCAGATCCACGACCGTACCGTCGCCGCCCGCGACCTGGTCAAGAGCATGGACGCCGACACCCGCTCCAAGCCGATGTCCTCCGGAACGACGGTTGGCATCAACTGGGTCGTCTCCGACGCGATCACCGACTCACAGCAGGCCGTCAACAAACTGCTCGACAAGGACGCCTCCGGTCTTGGCCCGGCCGGCCTGGCCGAACTCCGCTCCCACCTGCGCAGCCAGATCCGCGCCAAGGCCGCTGCCGATAAGAAGAGGAGCTACCAGCAGGTGATCGCCGAGGTCCTGGACTATCGCGCCTGGCGCAAGTTCGAACTCCGTCTGTTCCGGCCGGGCATGAGCGAGGAGGAGCGTAAGAAGGGGGAACTGCTCACCAAGGCCAAGCACAGCGTGATGTCCGGCGGCGAGAAGTCCGCCTCTATTCACCTGCCGCTCTTCGCCGCCGCCCACGCCCAGTACAGCTCCGCGTACCCCACCTGCCCGCGCCTGATCGCCCTCGACGAGGCATTCGCCGGCATCGACGAGAAGTACCGCCCCGACCTTCTCGCCCTCACCGCCAAGTTCGACCTCGACCTCTTCATGACCGGCTACGACCTGTGGATCACGTACCCCGACGTGCCGCAGATCTCGCACTACGACATGAAGCATGACGAGGCATCCCACACCGTCTCCGCCATGTTGCTCGTCTGGGACGGCGAACAGATCCTCGATGACCTCGGATTCCCCGGATCCGACGACCTGGCCGCCGAACTCCTCGGCTTCACGCCCCGCCGACACGTGCCCGCGCAGGCAGGACTGCTTGCTGACATCCCCGAGGACGAGCCGATGAACGACGTCGAGGAATCGGAATGACCACGTCAGCAGAGGCATACGGGCGCTACCGGGGCCCCGAGTTTCGCCGGCTCCTGGCCGCTGCCCGGCGCTCGCTCGAGCGCAACGGCGGTGAGGTCAAGGGCTCGATCGGCCTGACCAACCCGACCGCTGCCGAACGCAACGCCGTCATCGGCATCACCGGCACCTATCGCTCGGCCGACGTCCGCCGCATCACCATCCCCCTCTCGGCGCTGGAGGAAAGTGTCCGCAACGTCGCGGGCATGTCGCTCCGCGATGTCCTGGAACGAATCGGCCCGGAGCTGCGCTTCCGCGCCGATGAGCGGACCACACTCGATCAGGCCCGGCAGAAGATCCTGGCCGAGGGCGAGGCCAGCCCGCTGCACACAGAGCACCCCTGGTACCGGCAATGGCTGGCCGACCTGGCATCCGACGGCACAATCACCGGGCTGATCAACAAGAAGGACACCCACCTCTTCAGCCAGGCCATCCGCGTCCTGGAATACCTCAACAACCGGCCCAGCGGCTCGCCTCCGGTCATGCTGCCCGCCCTGGCTGACGCCGCCACAGGAGACACCAAGGCCCTCAACCCCGGCCGCGGCTCTCTGCCGACACTGGTTCTGCGGGCCCTGGCCATGGCACGCGGAATCCCACTCGGATCAGGAGCCGAGACCCGGCGCGAGCTGTGGGACGCCTTCGACGTCATCGTCGACGACCTCGCCAGCCGCGTCCTCGTCCTCAACCTCCCCGCGACCGGACAAGGGCTGGGCCAGTGGCTCACCGACGCCGCCCGCTACGGCACCCCCTTCCACATCACCCTCCACCAGCTCATCACCCTGCCGATCACCGTGAACATGCCAAGGGTGTACGTCTGCGAGAACCCGGCCGTGCTCCGCCGTGCCGCCGGTGAGCTCGGCGCCAGCAGCCCGCCGCTGATCTGCGCCGAGGGCCGCCCCTCGACCGCCTTCCACCGGCTGGCCCGGTTGATCGTCCAAGCCGGCGGCACCTTGCTCTACCACGGGGACTTCGACTGGCCCGGCATCGACATGACGAATCAGGTCCGTACCCGCTATCAGGCCAAACCCTGGCGTATGAGCACTGCTGACTACCTCAGTGGTGTTCGCGCCGACAGCGATCACGTCCGGCTGAGCGGAAAGCGGCAGGACACCTGCTGGGAGCCAGAGCTCGCCGAGGCCATGGAAAGGGAGAACCGCGCTGTCTATGAGGAGGCGGTCACCGACACCCTCCTGGCCGATTGGTCATATGAGTCACAGGGAAGATCCAGCGAGGCACAAGAAGTAGCTCGTGCCACTGATAACCTCAGCGTTGTTGACGTGTGACGCATCGCGTCCGGCGCATTTCGCCTTCATCTGCCCGGTCGCGGAACGGGGGGCGATGGTGTTCGAGCCGCTGCGGGAGAACGACCCCCGAGAGATCGCGGGCTTCCGGCTGACCCAGCGTCTCGGCCAAGGCGCGATGGGCGTCGTCTACCTCGGATACCGCAGCCCCCGCCCCGTGGCGATCAAGGTCATCAAGCCGGCGCTGGCAGACCAGCCGTACTTCCGTCAGCGGTTCGCCCAGGAGCTGGAGGCGATCCGGCGTGTCGGTGGATTCCACACCGCGGCTCTCGTGGACGCTGACCCCGACGCGGAGCAGCCTTGGATCGCCACCGAATACGTCCACGCGCCCTCGCTCGACGTACTGCTGGACCAGCATGGCGCGGTGAGTGAGCTTGGGGCGTGGTGGCTGGCCGCGAGTCTGTCCGATGCTCTGATTCACATCCACTCTGTCCGGCTCCTCCACCGCGACCTGAAGCCCAGCAACGTGCTGGTCACCACACAGGGCACTCGTGTGATCGACTTCGGCGTCTGCCATGTCGGAGGTGCGACCGGCCTCACCTCCGGCGACACACCGGTCGGCACTCTCGTGTACATGGCGCCGGAGCAGGCCATGGATTCCCGCAAGGCGAGCGAGGCCGCGGACGTGTACAGCCTGGGCGCGACGCTGGTGCATGCGGCGACTGGGCACCCCCCGTTCTACGCCGATATTCCGGTACAGCGGATACTGGACGTTCCGCCCGATCTCTCGGGCATGCCTGAGAGCCTGCGAGAGCTGGTTGTCAGTGCCCTGTCCTACGCTCCGGAGGACCGGCCGACCGCTCACAGTGTGCTGGAGGCGGCCATGGACCGGCTGCTGGAGCATGCGGTACCGGTCAGCGGTCCGCTTTACCCACCGCTCCCCGGTGCCTTCCTCACGGACGTCCTGCAGGTGGAAGGGGCACCTCCGGTGCCGCCGGACCCTCCTGAGCCAGTCTCGGCTCAGGAGGGTGTTGCGGGTCCGGAGCTCGGGGACGAGGTGTCGCCCGCGGAACCTGCCGTCGCCGGCGCGTCCAGTGGCGGGGGCGCGCCATGGGCTGACCGTTGGCGCGGAAAGATCCGCGACCGGCGGTCTGACTTCGGCGGCTGATTCCGCCGGGTGCACAGCGGGACAGGCAGTAGAGCACGACGAGGCAGTTCAACAGTGATCGAAGGAGAGAACCCGGTGACCAGCGCCGCAGGCACAGCCAAATTCGCCGCGGGCATGCAGGTCCGTGCACGGGACGAGGACTGGCTTGTCGTCGAGGTGTCCAAGACCTCGCACGACGGCACGCGCCTGGATGTCCGTGGCATCTCCCCACTCGTGCGCGACCAGCGAGCTGTCTTCTTCGCCCACGAGTCCCTGGACCAGGTCACCCCTCTGCGGCCCGAGGACACCGACCTTGTCGTCGACGACTCCCCGGAGTGCCGCCGCTCCCGGCTCTTCATCGACGCGCTGATCCGCAAGACTCCGCTTCCGCTGTCCGAACAACGGCTCGCCACCGTCGGTACACACCTCCTCGACAACCTGGCCTACCAGCGTGAGCCCGCCAGGGCAGCGCTGCGCGGCCTGCGCCCTAGGCTGCTCATCGCCGACGCAGTCGGACTGGGCAAGACCCTGGAGATTGGGCTACTGCTGTCGGAGCTCATCCGCCGGGGCAGGGGCGAGCGCATCCTCGTCGTCACGCCCAAGCACATCCTGGAGCAGTTCCAGCACGAGCTGTGGACCCGTTTCGCGATCCCTCTCGTACGCCTGGACTCGACCGGCATTGAGCGCATCCGGCAGAACATCCCGGCCGGCCGCAACCCCTTCTCGTACTACAAGCGCGCGATCATCTCCATCGACACCCTGCGCTCCGACCGCTGGCGCAGCCACCTCATGCAGGTCAACTGGGACGCCGTCGTCATCGACGAGTCCCACAAGCTGATCAACACCGGGACCAAGAACAACCGGCTCGCAGGGCTGCTCGCCCCCAGGACCGACGCCCTGATCTTGGCCAGCGCCACACCCCACAACGGCCAGCGCGAGTCGTTCGGTGAGCTGCTGAGCCTGCTGGACCCGACCGCCATCCCCGACACCAGCGACTACGACGAGACTCAGCTCGACCACCTGTACGTCCGTCGGCACAAGATGTCCCCCGACGTCTCGGCGGAGATCGGCCACAAGTGGGCCACCCGCAAGCCGCCAGTGGCCTTCGACTGCGTCGCAAACCCCACGGAACAGAAGATCTTCGAGGAGCTGTACGACGTCTGGATCAGGCCGGAAGCAGGTCAGTCGGCTCCGGTGAGCGGCAAGGGCGCCCGACTGTTCCCGTATACGCTCCTGAAAGCCTTCCTCTCCTCGCATAAGGCGTTGGCTGAGACGGTGGAGAACCGGATCGAGCGTATCGACGAGGACGTAAAGGAGCACCCGGAAAAGGGGGAGCAGCGGGCCGCAGAGCGTACGGCGCTGACACGGCTCGGCGAGCTCGCCAGCGAGGCCACGGTGGAGAATGCAGCGAAGTTCCGCCGCCTGGTCGACGAGCTGCAAGGCATGGGGATCGGGCCGGGCTCCGACAAGCGCGTCGTCATCTTCTCCGAGCGCCGGGCCACCTTGCAGATGCTCCATGACGCCCTGCCCGGTGAGCTCGGCTTCGAGGCGGGCGAGGAGAAGGGGCGCGGGGCTATCCGCCAGCTGCACGGTGGCCTGCCCGATGACGAGCAGCAGCGAACCGTGAAGGACTTCGGCCTGGCGGACAGCGAGCTACGCATCCTGCTCACGGGTGACATCGCGTCCGAGGGCGTCAACCTGCATCGCCAGTGCCACCAGATGATCCACTACGACCTGCCCTGGTCATTGATCACCATCGAGCAGCGCAACGGCCGTATCGACCGATACGGCCAGCAGACGTCCCCAGAGGTCCGCGCTTTGCTTCTGGTCCGCCAGGACGAGGACCCCGACGTGCCCTCCGCAGACCGACTGGTCTCCCGGCGACTGCTGGAGCGCGAGGATGAGGTACACCGCACCCTCGGTGAGGCCGCCTCCATCCTCGGGCTGCGCGACGAGGAGGCGGAGGAAACCGCGATCAAGTCGGGACTCGCGGACGGGAGGATGTTCGACGAGATTGTCCCCGCCCAGCCGGCCGATCCCTTCAACCTCTTCATGGCACACCACACCGTCGACGGGTCAGGCGCCCACTACCGCGTACCGCAGCTGTTCGCCTCGACACGCGCCTTCGTCGAGGAGGCACTCGACGAGGTCTACGGCAACCCCGAGGAGAAGATCGGGAAGGCGTGGGACAAGGACTACCCCGAGATGCTCTCCTTCGCCCCGGACCGCGAACTGCAGCGACGCCTCCTCGTCCTCCCGCAGACCTACCTGGACGAGCGCGGAGTGCTTGACAAGCTCAGAGTCACCTTCGATCCCGGGTTCGCCCAGCAGCGCCTGGACCGCGCCCGCGAGCGCAGCGGAGAGAGGACCAAGGGAGCGATCACCAAGCAGGAGCGGCGCGAGACCTCCGGTTGGCCCGACGTCAGTTACCTCACCGACCAGCACCCGGTGGTGGAGTGGCTCACCGACAAGGTCCTGGTCCGGCTCACCCGCAACGCCGCGCCCGTCATCACAGCCAACGTTGCGGGGCCGGTATTCCTGATGCAGGGCATGTACTCCAACGCCAAGGGCCACCCAACAGTCCTCGCCTGGTCCTGCGTGACCGGACTGGAGCACGGCAACCCCGTGTTCGATGACGATCTGGTCGGTGTCCTGGAGCGCGCCGGTGTGAAGCCCAAAATGCTCAACCGGCCCTTCGCCGGGGATATCGATGCCCTGCGCGCCCTGGTGCCACGGGCGGTCGAGGCCACACGGCAGCACCTGCTCACACTACGTAGCAGCCAGGAAGAACCGCTGATCGAGCAACTGGCCGAGTACGAGAAGCGCCTGGCAGCCTGGCGCAAGGCGAGCCAGTCGACGTTCGAGCAGCTCACCCTCGGCATCCGACGCGAGCATGAGGAACAGCGGGTGGAGACCACCGCAATAGAGGTCGAGCAGCTGATCGAGCAGCTCGCCACCCAGGGCGACCCGATGATCCGCCTCATCGGGGTGCTCGCGCCCGCCGCAGCAGCCAGTGAACAGAAGGGTGCATGACCACCGTGGCATTCGAAGCGATCATCAACCGCGGTGAGTACATCTCGGCCCACTACCTCGCCGAGCTCTTCGCCAAGGACCTCGCTGACCTGCGCAAGCACTGGACTGCAGCGGACCGGGCCGGAGCGCCCACATCCCGCTCCGGCGTGAGGAACCTGAGCCGCGACTACTTCAAGGCCAAGGTCCGCATCACCGAGAAAGGCGACTTCGGCGGATCCGAGCTGCGCAAGCTCAACGACGCTCTGCTCGCAGCCCTCGCCTACATCCACCGTGGAGACGAGCCTCCAGAGCGCGAGGACGACACCCACACCAGGATCCAGCGGGGCGTCTTCGAGGTCATGCACAGCGACAAACCCCGCGAAGTCCCCGTCGCTCTCGCGGTGAAGGGGCCCGGGGGTGTCGAGCTGATCGCGCTGGACGTCACCTGGAGCACAGACTCCGAACTCGTCGCCTCCGACATCGAAGACGGCGGCGCGCAGCTGCTCGCCCCCATCGCCCTCGACGGCAGAAACGAGATCACCAGCGCGGCGGACGCCGTCACCTTCCTCTTCGGCAGCGAGGACGCCTACGCGCCCAGGTTCGTACTCCTGCTCGCCGGCGGTGCCGTGCTGCTCGCCGACCGCACCGCGTGGCACGAGGGCCGATTCCTGGGCGTCAGCATCGACGCCGCGCTCGATCGCAACCTGGTCGCCAACGGCGGCGAACTGGAAGCTGTCTCGGCTCTATTCGGCGCGGAGTCCCTGCTGACAGAAGGCGGAGCCGCCGGATTCCTGGACAGCCTCGTCGACAAGGGCCGCAAACACGCCGTCGGCGTCTCCAAAGAGCTGCGGGAGGGCCTGCGACAGTCCGTCGAGCTGATCGCCCAGGAGATCTTGGACCGCATCCACGACCAGGACGCCGACCCCTCCGAACTCGGCGACAGCACCGAACTCGCCAACCGGCTCACCCGGGAATCACTGCGCTACCTGTACCGCATCCTGTTCCTGTTGTACGCAGAAGCCCGACCGGAACTGGGCATCCTGCCCAGCAAGGACGACGCCTACCAGGACGGGTATGGACTCGGCCGACTCGGTGAACTCGTCTCGTACGACCTTCCGGACGAGGCTCAGGATGGCTTCCACTTCCACGAGTCGCTGGATCTGTTGTTCCGTCTCGTCGACCAGGGACACCGTGCCCTGGAAGAGCAGGAGCGGAGCGACACCGGATTGGACGCGGACGGCATCCGCTTCGAGTCCCTGCGCAGTGACCTGTTCCACGCGAATGCCACGCCGTTGATCGGATCGGTACGCATCGACGGCCAGCGCGTCGACACCCGGCTGCGCAACAAGGTGCTGTGGCGGGTGCTGAACCGCCTCATGCTCAGCCACGGCACCGGCAAAGGCTTCATTTCCTACGCCCAGCTCGGCATCAACCAACTCGGCGCGGTGTACGAGGGCCTGATGTCGTACACCGGCTTCTTCGCTTCCGAGGACCTGTACGAGGTAGCCAAGCCGGACTCGGACGGGCTTGCCGGCACATGGGTCGTCCCCCAGCGCGAAGCCGACAACTACGACGACGAAGTCTTCGTCAAGCGCCCCGACGAGATCACGGGCGTACCCAGGCGGGTCGAGCACAAGAAGGGCTCCTTCGTCTACCGCCTCTCCGGTCGCGAGCGGCAGCGCTCCGCCTCGTACTACACCCCCGAGGTGCTCACCCGTAGCACGGTCAAACACGCACTGGCCGAGCTGCTCGACCAGGATGGCGAGATCACGCAGGCTCGCGACATCCTGGACCTGGTGGTGTGCGAGCCGGCCCTCGGTTCGGGAGCGTTCCTCAACGAGGCCATCAATCAGCTCGCTGCCGAGTACCTGCGCCGCCGCATGAATGAGCTCTCGGTGGAGCGCGGCCAGGACATGCAGCTGCCGCCGGACCAGTACGAGGCAGAGCTGCAAAAGGTCAAGGCGTACCTGGCCCTCCACAATTGCTACGGCGTGGACCTCAACCACACGGCGGTGGAGCTGGCCGAGGTATCTCTGTGGCTTAACGCGATGCATGAAGGTCTCAAGGCCCCCTGGTTCGGCCTGCACCTGCGGCGAGGCAACTCACTCATTGGCGCACGACATGCGGTGTACGACGCCTCGACTCTGAAGCGAAAGGCATGGCTGACCACGGCGCCAACACATCGGCCCCTGCGAGAGAGCATCGATGGCACCACCCACCAGGCAGGTGAGGAGATTCACCATTTCCTGCTTCCAACTCGCGGGTGGGGGTCGGTTGCAGACGCCGAGCAGGCCAAGGAATTGGCCAGGGAGGAACGCGATCGCCTCACAGACTGGCGCAAGAAGGTCACGGGAACTCCGTCTATTTCTCAGACGAAGCGCCTACTGGCCTTGGCGACTCGCGCCGAACGGTTGTGGGAACTGGCGAGGCGCCGACTCGTGGTGTCAGAACGGGAAATCCGTCGCGATATCGCTGTGTGGGAAATCGACGAGAACAGACCTCTCCCCAGATCGTCGGGGGCCGTGTCGCGCGAGCAAGTAGAAAGGGCACTTCTGCAGCCGGGGTCTCCGCGCGGACGACTGAAGCTCGTCATGGACGCATGGTGTGCGCTGTGGTATTGGCCGGTAAGCCAGCCGCACACTCCGAAACCGCCCGCACTCGATGAGTGGCTGAACTTCTGCGAGTCGGTGCTGGGCGTTCCTCCGGCCAAGGCCAAGGCCAAGTCGACAAAGCGCGGCGCTGGGGCGGGGCTGGACGATGAGCTTGGATTGTTCGCGGACACAGGCGACTTTGAGCAGCTTGCATTGGACGACGAGCTTGACCGCACACTGAGTCAGTGTATCGACATGCCTACCGTGGCAGTGCGTTTCCCTTGGCTCAGCGAGGTAGATGCAATTGCTCAACGGGAGGGTTTTTTCCACTGGGAACTCGAGTTTGCGCATGTCTTCGAGCGAGGAGGATTCGATCTGCAGGTGGGGAATCCTCCTTGGGTTGTCCTTGAGTGGAAAGATCACGTAGCGCTTGCCGAGCAAGACGCATGGTTCGGACTAAACGAGAAGACAACCAATGAGGTAAAGCTTGCTCGTCGGAAGAACCTGCTCTCCAGCGAGAATTCCCTTCGCTCTTACATGGCAGAGGTGAGCGCATGGTCAGGCATGTCTGAATTCCTCGGATCCCCCATTGAATACGCTGACGTCTCCGCGCTCAAGACAAACCTTTACGTCAATTTCATGGATAGGGTTTGGCACAACAGTGCACCCGCAGGAATTTCCGGCCTGATTCACCTAGAATCGCACTTCGGGGCGGTTCGGGGCGGTCGAGTACGGGAGCTTACATACTCCCGCTTGAGGCGGCATTTTCAGTTCCGGAATGAACTGAAGCTATTCGAGATTCTTAACACGCGAGAGTACGGCGTCAATATCTACGGCGCCAAGCGCGATGTCTCGTTCATCAACATTGCCGGACTTCTTCATCCGTCAACAGCTGACAACTCAATCACACATGACGGCTCTGGCGATATTCCCGGGCGCCGATTCGAATCGGGGGACTGGGACATTCGCCCCCACAAGCAGCGCGTGGTATTGGTGAATGAGTCTGTCCTATCTGCCTGGGTCAAGCTTGCCGATGGAACGGCCACGCCGCCCCGCCAATCCAGAATGCTTCGCCCATTGACAGTTCCGGATAACGGAGCCATTGAACTCCTTGCTTCCTTTTCAGAGCGGCTGGACAACCATCCCTTCGAGTGGACGTTTGGGCTTTACGAAAAGAAGGCCAAGGATAATCATGTAATTAGGAGTGTTACCCAGGTCCCCGACTCCCTGGGCAAAGCAATCCTGCAGGGGCCGCACCTCGGCCCTGCCAACCCATTTTTCAAGCAGGCTAATGTCGGCTGCAAGTCATACAAGGATTACTCCTCAGTAGACCTGGAGAGCCTTCCTGAGGTGGCAGCTCCTCGCACAAACTTCATCCCAGGGGTTTCCGAGGAGGAGTTTTCCGCCGCACATGAGGATTGGGCAGAAGGGCGCCCTGTCGATTATTTTCGGGTAGCATGGCGCCGCCGAGTCGATTCCGTAACTGAGCGCACATTGCAGGCGATCCTGATTCCACCCGGCACCAGTCACGTACATGGCGTCTATTCCCTTGCAATGCAAGGGAATAGAGAGACTGCCGCTATTGCCGGCCTCTGGGCCAGCATTCCTCTCGACTATCAAGTCAAGCTCATGGGTAAGGATGACCTTCAAACCGACCTGGTGAATCAGCTCCCTGCCCCACTGGATCACCCGCTCATCACACCACTGCTGTTGCGAACGCTGCGCTTGAACTGCCTAACGCGAGAATACTCTGACTTGTGGACCAATGTATTCTGTCCAGAATGGGCAGATGACCGATGGACCAATGCCGCAGTCGAGGGGCAATCAATCCAGAACGTCGCCCGCACCTGGACAACGAATGTTCCGCTTAGGTCCGATTACGAGCGCCGAATGGCGATGGTAGAGATTGATGCTCTCGTTGCCGTGATGCTCGGACTCAGCGCCCAGCAACTCTGCGCTCTCTATGAATCACAGTTCGGCACCCTGCGGAAGTACGAGTGGGAGATGTTCTTCGGACCTGATGGACACAAGATTGGGGCCTCTAAGGACAATCTAGGCGCGCGCCAAAGCGATGAGGAGATTACCTTTGCGCGCGCGTGGCGCAAGGCAGCGCTGTCAGGCGACCCAACGCCAGAAATTCCCGCAGGCTGGGTGAAGCCTGACCGTGAAGCCGAGATGACCCGGGCTCACGCGGTCTTCACCGCGCGGCTGCTTGCTGGCGAGTACGGGGATTATGCCGCGTACGCGGCCGAGCATGGGGATCACGGCAACCTCCTCGGCGCCGCCGAAGCCGAGCAGGTCCTTGCCGACGTTCCGGCAGAAAGCAGGTAAGACGCCGTCATGCTGCCCTCTCTGGTCGCCGAAGACCTTCGCCGTGCCCTCGCCACCTACCTGACGACGAGCTTTGCACTCGCCGATGACGACGTGCGCGACGAACTCGACGCGTTCCTCGAGCGGCCGGAGAGCCGGCTCTTCCGCGGGCCGTATCTGCGGGTGCGCACTCCCTTCCGGGAGGCTCCCTCCGGCTGGGAGGCCACGCTCGACTGGAGCCCGAAGGACTTCACGCCATACACACACCAGGCCGCGGCCTGGCAGCGGCTGTCCTCGAAGGGTGGGCGTCAGCCGGAACCAACCATCGTCACCACCGGCACCGGATCCGGTAAGACCGAGTCGTTCCTCGTACCGATCCTGGACCACTGCGCTCGTGCCCGCGCCGCAGGACAGCGGGGTGTCAAGGCCCTGCTGCTGTACCCGATGAACGCCCTGGCCGATGACCAGGCCCGCCGCATCGATGACTTCCTCGGTACCGAAGCGGCGCTGAAGGACGTCACGGCCGGCATCTACATCGGCGGTGCCTCCGGCCCGCGTTCAGCGTCGAACGAGGACGAGAACGAGCCGGGCTCGTACGGCCGCGATACCGGTGCGACGTCCCTCGCAGGCGATCCCACCATCAAGCACCTGATCACCGATCGGGAGGCGATCCGTGCCGACCCGCCGGACATCCTGCTCACCAACTACAAGATGCTGGACCTGCTGCTCCAGCGGATTCCGGATGCCCCGCTCTGGAAATCGGACTCCCTCTCCTTCGTCGTCCTCGACGAGTTCCACACCTATGACGGCGCCCAGGGCACCGACGTGGCGATGCTGTTGCGCCGCCTCGGCGCAGCCACGGGGGCAGCCCGTGAGGGACGTCCCCTCGGCGACATCACGCCCGTGGCGACGTCGGCGACGCTCGGCGGGGGAATGCCCAGCGACTCCTCGTCCCTGGCCCTGGATGGGCCTGAGAGATCCGATCGTGAGCTGCTTCGGGAGTTCGCGGAGAAGGTCTTCGGGACACCGTTTTCCGACGCCGCGCTCGTCGGCGAGAACCGTCTGCTGCCCGGAGAGGTCGTCACCGACCCCGACTTCCTGCTCCCCTCGCCGGCCCCTGCGGCTCTGGCGGCGCTGCCCGACCCTCTGGACGACGAGTCGGCGCTCGTAGACCTGGCCCGGCTCATGCTCGGCCAACCCCTCGGCGATCCGGTTCAGATCGGCGCCAAGCTCAAGCAGCACATCCTGGTCAAGGCGATCCTCGACGTCGCCGGGAGCAACCCGGTCACCATCCCCGACATCGCCCGCGAGTTCGCCCAACGCGGTGGCGGACCGGCCTGGGATGAGGCAGCGCGCAGCGACCCTCGGCTTGTTGAGCTCGCCTTCGCCCGGATCCTCGCACTGATCTCCCATGCCCGCACCCCGCACCCCGTGACGGGAAAGCCCGGTCCTTTCCTGCGGGTTGAGGCCCAGCTTTGGGTGCGTGAGGTCCGCCGCGTCATCCGCGCGGCGACCGCCGAGCCCCACTTCCGCTGGTACGACGATGACGGGCCGACCGGAGACTCCCGGCCGAACCCCGCCAACCTCGCGATCTATCAGCCGGCGGAGGTCGACAGCGCCGGGGAAGGCGGAGAGCGGACCGATGCGTCGCGTCGCCCTGTGGGGCCGCCCTACCGGCGGCATCTTCCTGCCGTGTACTGCCGTCATTGCGGGCGGTCCGGCTGGGCTGCGTTGTCTACGGAACTGGAGTGGCAGCAGCTCAAGACAAACACTCTGGAAATCTACAAGGCTTCGGCGCAGAAGAAGCGGGCCGTGCGCTGGATGCTGCGGGCTCGCCCGGACGAGTACCCCGTACTGCACCTGCACGCCGAGAATGAGCGGCTGACGACCAACCCGACCGAGGACACCGTCGCGGTCATCACGCCCCATGGGCCGTTGCCCGCGGCCCCTGACGAGGAGTGCCCTTCGTGTGGTCTCGACGACGGCATGCGCTTCCTCGGTGCCGGCACCGCCACTCTCGCCTCGGTCACCACCACGCAGCTCTTCTCCGACCGGGGACTCGCCGGCGACGAGCGGAAGCTGCTCGTGTTCACCGACTCGGTGCAGGACGCCACCCACCGCGCCGCGTTCATCGCCAACCGCAGTTTCGGCTTCACCTTCCGCGGGCTGCTGACCAAGCACCTCGCCGCGGGCCGGCCTGTCGCTGTACATGATCTCGCTGCTGACGCCGCCGAGGCTGTCGTGACGGCCGCAGGCGCGGGCAAGCGCAGCGAACTCGCCTCCATCGTCCCGCCCGATCTACGAGAGAACCCGGACATCCTCACCCTCCTCGACGAAACAGAGGACTTCAGCGATGCCGGCGCGGACATGCTACAGAGCCGTATGGTCTTCCAGACCCTCATGGAGTTCGGTCTGCGCTCCCGCCTGGGCCGCACCCTGGAGCTGACCCGAACCGCTGCCGCGGAGGTCGACCTCAAGGATCTGCCCGCGCTCTGCGCCGAACTGCGGGAGCGGCACCAACGCCTGCCCGGGCAGATTTCACTGCCGCCAGACGACGGGGCGTACGCGGTATTCCTGCGCGGCCTGGCCGAGCGACTCCGCCTGCGCGGGGCGCTGTATCACCCCTGGCTGCAGGAGTACATCCGGCAGGCCGGCGCAAGGCGCTGGCCGGTCTGGGGCGGCCGTCCCACCGGCATGCCTGCCTTCCCCAGGGGCCTCGCCGCCCCCGCTTTCCCCGTGTCGGGCGGCACCCGCACCACCGGCTTCGACTCCCTGACCCGCGACAACACCTGGTTCGCGGACTGGGGTCACCGTTCGCTGGGCTGCGACCGGCGCGAGGCACGCGCGGTCGCCGAGCTCGCCATGCAGCTGCTCGCCCAGCGCGACATCCTGGCCACCTACCACGCCGAGGGCGGCGCGCTCGTCTACGCGCTCAAGCCCCGCAATGTCCTCATACACCGCATCGACGACACTGCCGCACCGAGCGGGGAAGACGGCGTGAACGCGTGCGGAGTGCGCTGCGACACCTGCACCTGGCGGCAGACCGTGCCACCGAGCCGCCGCTCGGACTGGCTGGGCACCGCGTGCCTGCGATTCCACTGCTCGGGCCACTTCGTGGAGGACGACCGCGACTACACCGCCGACTACTACCGGCACCTGTACACCATCGACCGTCCAGGCGACGTACTGACCGCTGAACACACCGGCGCTCTCAGCCGTGAGCGGCGTGAGCATGTCGAAGCTGCCTTCAAGAACCGGGCCTCGGCTTTCGACCCGAACGTTCTCACCTGCACGCCCACCCTTGAACTCGGTATCGACATCGGCGACTTGTCTGCCGTACTTCTTGCCTCCATGCCGCCCGCACCTGCCAACTACGCGCAGCGGATCGGCCGGGCGGGCCGCAGCACCGGCAACTCGCTCACCGTCACCTTCGTACCGCGAGGCGCCCGAAGCCACTACTACCTGCACGTTCCGGAGCAGATGCTGGCGGGCCGGATCATCCCGCCGGACTGTTACCTGGACGCCTCGGAGATCCTGCGCCGCCAGTACCTGGCCTTCCTCTTCGACCGCGCCGCGGACCGCAGCCTGTGGGAAGGCACTACGGTCCCCGAACGCCCCATGCCTCCGCGCATCGGCGAGCTCTTCGGCCACGGCCTGGGCGAGGACGGCTGGTTCAGGCGCTTCCTCGACGTCGCGGGCACCCGCCATGCCCAGCTGTCCGCCGCATTCATCGCTCTGTTCCCCGCGATGACCCCGGCCGCGGCGCAGGGTGTCCAGCACTTCGCCGCCCAGGGCCTGGAGGAAGCCGTCGGAGCCGCGGCCAGCGCGTGGAACAGGCGAGTGGCTGCCCTGCGCTCGAGGATGCGGCAGATCGGCCGGGCCTTCGACGCGCTGTCGACCGCTTCCGGTGATCCCGAACGCGACAAGCAGCGGCGCCAGCTCTTCGCCGAGCAGCGGACCGTACGCAAGCGCCGGGACGCCCTCGTCTCGGAGAACTCGATCAACGCCCTGGTGCGGCTGGGCCTGCTGCCCAACTACACCCTCCACGACGACGCGACCGTCCTAGACGCCACCTTGTGGTGGAAGGACAGCGACGGGGAATTCGACGAGAGCTCGACCGACTACGGCCGCGGCTCCCGGCTCGCGCTTACCGAACTTGCCCCCGGCAACATCTTCCACAGCGACGGCTACAAGTTCATCGTCAGCACCGTGGACCTCGGCACCGGTGTCGGCGGCGGCGAGAACGCGTACGCCCTGTGGCGGTTCTGCCCCGAATGCGGATTCGTGGCCACCGAGGAAACCGGGCTCGACATCACCGCCTGCCCGCGCTGCAAGGCACCGCAGATCGCCGACCCGGGGGCCGTACACAAGGTGCTGGTGCCCGAGCGGGTCCTCGCCCGCGAGCGACGCGAAGACGCCCGGCTGACCGACGAGCGCGACGAACGCGAGCGGAAACAGTTCGACGTGGTCACGCTCGTCGACATCGACAAGGACCAGCCGCAAGGGCTGAGGGCGTGGCGCCGCTCTGGCAGCGGCCTGCCCTTCGGCGTCGAGTTCGCCCGCGTGGCGACGATCCGCACGGTCAACCTCGGCCCCTCCGCCGCACCCGGGTCGACCCACGCGATCCGCGGAGAAGACGTCCAGGTCTCCGGCTTCGAGACGTGCCTGGAATGCGGAGGGGTGCGCGGCACCCACCCACAGGCATGGGACCCCTCGGCCCAGCGGATCGGTACCCGGCACGCGTACTGGTGCTCACACCGCGACGACGGCGTCGCGCACGAGCCGACGGAGAAGCTGCTGCTCGCACACGAGCTCACCACCCAGGCGCTGCGCATCCTGCTGCCCGTCTCCACGATGGACCTCGCCGACCGCCTCATCTCCTTTAAGGCGGCCCTGCTCCTGGGCATCACCAAGCACTTCGGCGGCGCTCCCGACCACATCCGTGTGGTCACCGACAGCATGCCCGGCGACAGTCAGGAACTGCGACGACGATTCCTCGTCCTGCACGACTCGATGCCCGGCGGCACCGGCTACCTGGAGCACCTGGCGGACGCCGCGGTGCTGCACCGCGTCCTGACCCTCGCGCAGACAGCGCTACGGGACTGCCCCTGCCAGAAGGAGGAGCAGCGCACGCCCTGCCACCGCTGTCTTCTCCCCTTCGTATCCAGCAGCGAACATCCGCACGTCTCGCTGCGCATCGCGAAGGAACTCCTGGACGAGATTCTCAAGGACTGGGCGGTCGAAGCGGTCGACACTCTCTCTGGCGTACGCATCGACCAGCTCGTCGACAGCGAGCTGGAGGACCGGTTCGTCCGCACCCTCATCACCTGGGGCCGCAGAGACGAGGAGGACGGATCGGTCGCCGCCAAGGCCGGCCAGGGCGGAGTGGAGCACGAACTCCGTTTCACCCGCGGTGATGCGACCACGCGCTGGCGCATGCGGGACCACGTACGGTTGAACACCTCCGTGCCCAGCGAACCCGACTTCCTCCTGGAGCGGACCGACGGCCCAGCGGAACGGGTAGCGGTCTTTCTCGACGGCTTTGCCTTCCACGCGAGTGAGAAGGTCAACCGCATCGCCGACGACTCTGCCAAGCGAGCGGCCCTCCGGGCGGACGGCGTGTTGGTGTGGCAGCTGACCTGGGACGACGTCATGACGTGGGCAGCAGGTGTCGGCAGCGCGGCGGAAGGGCAGCAGGTTCGTGCCCATGCCAGGCCACTTCACACAGATGCCGCACTCCAGCTCGCCCGCCAGATCCACCAAAGCCTGGTCGGCCAGGCCCGCCCCGACGACACCCTCGACCCGGTGCTGCGCAACCCGGTCGAGACCCTGCTGGAGTTCCTCGCCGACCCCGATCGGGCCAAGTGGGCTCGACGGGCAGCCGGCCTGCTGGGCGGCTTCGGAGCAGCGGCGCGCCCCCAGCCGGTGGACCGTGAAAAGACCGGACGAGTGCTTCCCGACGTACTGCGGGGCGCGAGCCTGTCGGCCTCGGCGTCGGCCGCAGAGGCCGTCGCGTTCGACGCCCGCACCACAGGGCAGACGCGGATCATCGGCCTGCTGGACCGTCGGCCTGAGCCGCGCAGCAAGCAACCGGACATGCGGGCATGGTCCGCACTGGCCGTGCTCGACGACCGGCCGGAAGCCATCACAGGCAACGGGCACAAGGACCGCTGGGTGGACTGGCTGCGCTGGTCGAACCTGCTGCAGTTCCTGCAGCCCGCCGCTGGCGACGAGCTCCCCCGCTCCTTCCACCAGGTCGCAGTGTCCACCAGCGACCAGGTCGATCCGCATACCGTGGCTCTGCTGACCAGTGCGCTGCCCACAGAGGCAGGGGCCCCGCAGCCGCTGCCCCAGGCATGGACCGAAGCGATCGAATGGGCCTCGTCCCAGGTCGAGGACGTCCTTCTCGCTCTCGTCAAGGAAGCCCGCCATGGACGCATCGACGTGCCGGAAGTCGGCTTCGAGTACGGAGACCAGGCGATGCAGGCCGAACTCGCCTGGCCAGACGAGAAGGTCGCTATCTTCATCGACCTGGACGAGCAGCGAGACGCCCTCTTCGCGCGCGACGGATGGTATGTCGCGAGAGCCGGCGCCGTGAATGTAACTGAGCTCATCAAGAAGTTGGAGGGGAACTGATGTCCGGCGCCAAGGTGATCATGGCGGACGTCTTCGGGAAGTCCTATGACGCGCTGGACGGCTCCGTCCAGCCGCAGGTGCTGCAGTTCATCATGAAGATGCAGCGCGACCCGGACTCCAACGGCCTCAACCTGAAGCCGCCGAAAGGCGCCAAGGACAAGAGGGTCCGCACCGCACGCGTCACCGACAATTACCGGGCCGTGCTCATGCACTATGCCGACCGCATCTACTACCTGGTCGCAGTGCTGCCTCACGACGACGCCTACGACTTCGCCGCGAACATCCTCTTCGACATCAACAAGGTCACCGGCGGCATCGAGCTGATCAATCTCGGCAGTCTCTACGGCACGCTCAGCGGACAGCCGAAGGCCGCCGACACCGCGCCCGGCACCCCGTCGCTGTTCGCCGGCGTGTCCGACGCTGACTTCGAACGACTGGGCGTCCACACCTCTATCGTTCCGGCGCTCCGCGAGATCCGCAGCGAGGACGCGGTCCTCGGCATCGTCGAGACTCTGCCCAAGCTGGCTCGCGACGTGATCCTGTGCCTCGCCGACGGCATGTCCGTCGAAGAGGTCTGGGAGCAGGTCAGTTCGCTCGCGGCCACTGACGACGAAGTCGACACCCAGGACTACGAGGCCGCGATCGAACGCCCCGCCACCAAGGAAGCCTTCGTGGTCACCGGCGACTTCGCCGAATTCGGGCGGATCCTCACCGAGCCCCTGTCCGCCTGGCGGATCTTCCTGCACCCGGCACAGCGGGCGCTGGCCGAGCGCAAGGCCCCCTACAAGGGCTCCGTCCGCGTCACCGGAGGGCCTGGAACAGGCAAGACGGTCGTGGCCCTGCACCGCGTCAATGCCCTAGCCGAACGCCTGCCCGCCGGCCAGGCCATCCTGCTCACCACCTTCACCACCAACCTCGCCAACCTGCTCAAGTCCATGCTCAAGGACCTCGGCGGCGCCCAACTGCTGGCCAAGGTCGATGTACGGAACATCGACAAGGTCGCCTACGGCACCGTGAAGGAGACCTTCGGCGCGGAAGCGCCCAGCAGGCTCAAGGACGGCGAGATCCTCAACCGCTGGATCGAACTCTCCCAGGAGCAGCAGACGCCCCGCTTCGACGGCCGCTTCCTCGACGCCGAGTGGAAGCAGGTCGTGCTGGCCCAGGACATCCGCAGCCGCGACGAGTACTTTGCCGCCAGCCGGGCCGGGCGCGGACGACGCCTCAACCGCCCCGAACGTGCCCAGGTCTGGTCCCTCGTCGAGGAATTCGAGCGCCGACTCGACCGCGAAAAGGCCGCCGGCGTCACCCAGCTCGCCGTTCAGGCAGCCCGGATCGCCTCCGGCTGGTCGGACGAAGAGCGACCGTACCGGCACATCGTCGTGGACGAGGCGCAGGACCTGCACGCCGCCCACTGGAAACTGCTGCGCGCGCTGGTTCCCGAAGGCGACGACGACCTGTTCATCGTCGGCGACGCGCACCAGCGGATCTACGACAACCGGACGTCCCTGAGTGCCCACGGCATCAAGATCCGTGGCCGTTCCAAGCGGCTGACCCTCAACTACCGCACCACCCGGCAAATCCTCGCCGCCTCCCTGAACCTGCTCGGCGACTCCAAGTTCGACGACCTCGACGGAAACCCGGAGCATCTGCGCGGATACCGCTCCGTCCTGGCGGGGGCCAGACCTGAAACCACCGGCTATCGCACTCCCTCCGAAGAGATGACAGCGCTGGCCAAGCGCGTAGACATCTGGCAGCAGGAAGGGATCAAGCCCCACGAGATCGCGGTCGTAGCCCGAACCCACGCGATCGCTGACAGCGCTGTTCAGGCACTGCGTGACGCCACGCTCGCCGCGGTGAAGGTCGAGGACTACCGCGTCCCCGACCCCGCCGAAGGCGTCCACGTCATGACGATGCACCGCATCAAGGGACTCGAGTACCGCGCTGTTGCCATCGTCGGAGCCGGCGCCCAGCACATGCCGCTGCCCAGCGCTGTCACCCCAGAGACCGAGGACCGCCTCCAGTACGCCGCAGACCTCCGCCGCGAGCAATCTCTGCTCTTCGTCTCCGCCACACGCGCCCGCGAGCAGCTGTCGATCACCTGGTCGGGCCGTCCCAGCCTTTTCCTCCACGACCCTGCCGCCAAGGCAGGAACATCGGCTGCCCCGCAGAATGAGTCTTCCTCAGGCTGGTGACCTCCGCATGCGACCTGCCGACGAGCGGGCGGAAATATAGACGCGAATCCCCGTTAGCCAAACCAGGAGGGATCTCCCTCGGAGTGCGACTGGGACTTGGTACTTTCGGGCGTATGACGCTGCGTTCGGTGGATCTGCGCAAGGAGCCCGTGGAAGCCGTACTGAACCGTGTGGAGCGGTCGCTGGGGGTACGCCTGGACCAGGAGCCGGTGGTGCGTAAGCGCCGGTCTCTGGGCGCGCGTACGGACCGCGATACGTGGGTGCGTATCGAGCGGCGCGGGCTCGACCGGATCGGGGTTCAGGGTGGGGACGGCACCGCGTCCGCGGAGGCCCTGCGCGGGATCGCAAAACCGGCCTGGCTCGCCGGCGTCGCGTGGCGGGACGAGACGGAGCCGGTGATGTGGCGGGCGGACGAGACGGAGCTGCTGCCTGGGGCGCCGGTGGGCAGCGCCGTGGTGGCGAGGGATCCACAGCTGTCCCAGGAGTGGTGGGCCGCGATGAACGCCTCCCTGGACGCCCTCGCCGCGCAGCACACCAACCGGATCGCGACACCGGATACCGAGACCCTCACACAAGAACTGGTCACGGGGACGATCGACAGTGTCTTCCCCGGCGTCGATACGGCCGTGGTCGAATGGCGTCCGGCCCATGCGGATTTCAATTGGGCAAATATGACGGCGCCGGTGTTCTGCGTGTTCGACTGGGAGGACTGGGGCATGGCCCCGCGCGGCCTGGACGCGGCAAGTCTGTGGGGCGCCTCCCTCGCCGTCCCGGCTCTGGCCGACCGCATCCGCAGCGAGCGGCGTGACGATCTGGAGAGCAGGGACGGCAAGCTGATGACGCTGTTCGTTGCCGCGAAAATCCTCGGCCCCTACGCCGACCCGGACGACCCCCGCCTGGGGGCCGCCCGGGAGACGGCGGAGCGAGTGGTGAAGGAACTTCACACGGGCTGACGGCGGGTCTGGAGGAGCTGCCGGTACTCCCGGACCACCTGATCGTCGACCTCGTACGCCAGGGCGCCGACCAGCTCCCGCAGGTGGTCGACGTTGTCCGTACCGACCGCGACCGCGTCGACCCGGGGCAGGCAGTAGGCGGAGCGGAACCCCGCCTGGACCCTCGTGGCCGGCGGCGAGTCCCGTAAGAAGATCCGCGGGTCAAACTTCCCCCACACCACCTCGGTCGTACTGCCGCCGAAGGGGCTCATGCCCCACACCTGCGACGGCCGCCACCGCGCCACCAGGGCCTCGGCCGCTTCAAGGACGTCGACACCCACCAGCAGCCCTGAGCGGACCATGAGGACATCAGGGCGTGGCGCGTCCAGGTCCACAAGCGGGCGAGGATCCCAACTGGATACACCCCACCCCCCGCACAGCCCCGCCTCTGCAGCGTCGGACAAGACCGCGCACGCCTGCGTGAACGTCTCGGCGTCTGGGTGGGAGTGCTCGGGGTTGTGGAGGAGTACCGCGTCCGGCTCCCGTCCCAGATCTTTCGCGGCCTGCTCGACTCCGGCGCGCAGCCGGGCGGGGGCGAGCGAGTGTTCCCCGGGGAAGTACCCGACCTTGGTGGAGACCGAGAAATTCGGCAGGAGATCGCCGGCCACCGTCTGCAGTACCTCGTGTGAGCGATGTCGGAGGTAGTTCGAGGCGGTGTCGAGGCGCGCTACGCCGAGGTCGGCGGCTGCTTCGAGTACGTCACGGGCGTGACCAGACCGGTATAGCCCGAGGACGACATTTCCGTCAGTGGTTCGCACAGCCCCTCCGTGATGAGCAGGTCGGCCAGGGTGGTGGTGTCCTCGTCGGCGCCGTCGAGGTAGACCGGGTGACCCGACAGGAGCGCACGCAGGCCCGGTTCCGCGCGCTCGTGGAGGGTCAGCCGCTTGCCTCCGCCGCAGACTTGGACAGTGTCGCCGGCGCGGATGATGGAGGGGGCGAACTCGGTGACGGCCGCGACCCCCTCCGGTCGGCCGAAGGCGGTCATATAGGGCATGTGGCGTGCGGGCGGGGTGTTGGAACGCAGTTCGTCCAGGTACCGCTCGGGGCTATAGGTGGCGGCGAGCGCGCTGAGCTTGTCCGTCAGTAGCTTGTGATCGGTTCCCTCGGCGCCTTCCAGGTCGCGGCGGAACGCCTCATCGGCGCGGGCGGCGTCGGAGAGGAAGTTGGCCCACGTAACGCCGGTCCGTTTGGTGAATCCGAATGTCACATGCAGCGAGTGGCCGCCGCTGCCGGAGCCGAGGCGGGTGGCGGTATGCCAGAAGCCGCGGGGGATGTGCATGACATCCCCGGCTCGCATGGTGCCCTTCCACAGCACTTCCTCGGAGGGCGTGCGGTTGCGTTCGGCGTCGCGGTACATCGGCGCCGATCGGGACGGGCCGCGCACCTCCCACGATTTCTCGCCCGAGAGCTGCACGGCTATGACCTCGTGGTCGTCCCAGTGCAGATGGAATCCGTCGGTTTCACCGACCGCGAGGTATGCGTTGGCGGAGGTCAGTTCGCCCGACCACCAGCCCAGGGCCCGGCAGGCGACTTCCAGCGTCGGGTCGAAGAAGTCCACGTGATCCAGGACGATGGTGCCTCCGTCGTTGAGGATCCGGCCAAGGGCCGCCATGTCGGCCTGACTCACGGCCTGTCTGCGCCGGTTGACGTTGGTGGACAGAAACGTGGACGGGTGTATTTCGTCGCCCACGGCGTAGCAGCGAAGCTGCGGGTTGGCCAGGTGGCGGCGCTTGATCAGGTCCAGCAGTTTGAGCGGGGTCAACAGCCGTGCGGGCAGCTCCGGGTCCGTGAGACGGCCGCGTGCGAACGCGGTCCCCACGGAACCCGGCCCGTCCCAGCCGAGAGCCTTCTCGATGTGGGTGACGAGCCGGTGCTCCATGGGTTTGCCTACTCCTTCGGGAGGTTCAGGTCGCGGTTGTCGCCGTCATCGCCCGCGCTGTTCTGCGAGCTGGTGATGTCGGACCGCTCGGACTCGCTGCGGTCGTGTGCGGTCGCCAGTTCCTCCACCGCGATCAGAAGCGCGGGGTTGGTCCCCGCCTGCGTGGATGTCTTCTCTGTCATCTCGTGCCCTCTCCTCTTCGGCTTCCTCCGCCCGGAGCCGGGCGGAAGGTCTGAGTTAATCCCCGCCCACCGCATGGCAGTAGGGCGGGATTCGGACAGTGGTGCAGGGTCCCCCTGCTCCTCCTCGGGGAAGGGGAACGAGGGTGAGTTCCGCCCGTCCCGCCGGCGTGCCCAAAACGCTCCCGGCCCAGGCCCGGATGCCCACCCGGCCGAAAAACCGCAGGCGAGCCCCACGACACGAACCCGGGAAGACCGTGAAACGAGTCGAAACCTCGCCGAACACGTCCGCTTGAGACAGCAGCAGGGTTAACCCCAAGTCGAGGCCCTGCTCCGGGTCGGCTGAGACGCTGCGGGCTTACGCGTCAACGCGACCAGGCGGCAGCTAGAGCCGAATCTGGCCGATCATGTCCACAGCGCTGGAGACCAGCCGATCGATATCCGGTGCCATCGACGTGCTCGCCAGGAAGAAGCCGAAGAGCGCACCGACGACCGCGGGCCCGGCCTTGAGCGATCCACCTCGGAGCAGTACGACCACGACGATCCCGAGCAGCAGGACGAGAGATGTTCAGGGACATGTCGACGAGCCTGTCCGCGATCACCACGCACCCCCTGAGCGACGTAGTGCTTGGCGTCTCCCTCCGGCAGGGTTCCGCCCCCGATCCATGGCCGACCGCGAGCCTGGGCTCGGGTAGCGGCGTAAGCGGCGTGGACCGAGCAGGCAGTGTGGCCTGGAGGGCTGGGTAAGGTCGCGCTATCCGAGCTGGAGAGGTAATTGCATGGCCAACGATATTGTGATCGCACAGACGACCAGCGACAACGAGGATCAGGCGAAGTCGCTGGCCCGGGGCGCGGTCGAGAGCAAGCTGGCAGCGGGCGTCCACATCGATTCGCCGATCACCGCCTTCTACTGGTGGAAAAATCAGGTCGAGACGGCGCAGGAGTGGCGAATCTCGTACATGACTACGACGGATCGTCTCCCGGCACTGGAGGCGTGGCTACACGAGAAGCACCCGTACGACGTCCCCCAGTGGATCACGCTGCCCGTGACCGGCGGGTCGGAGGCGTACCTGTCCTGGGTTTCCGAGGAGACGGCACAGGACTGACGAGCGACGGGCCGCACGACGGCGTTCGTGTCCCGAGCCTGCCCGTGTACCGCGCGAGTGGAGTTCAGGACGCGAACTGCCGTAGGTGGAAAGCGAGTTCCTGCTCGCTGTTCGGTAGCGACGCGGCGATAGCCGCTGCCCGCTCCTTCCCCATCGTGTTGGGCTTGGCCTGTGCCGCCGCGGCGAACTGGCGTGACACGTAGACGCCTCGATCGACGTCACCTCCACGCAGCAAGGCCGAGGCGAGATCGCCGAGAACCACCACACCGCAATCCGGTAGCTGGTTCCCGAGGCGGTCGACTGCTGAGTCGGCTGTGGCAGTCAGTTCGGGACGCCTCAACTGCCCGTATACGGAGAGGGCCAACGAGTCCATTCGGTATGGGGTCACGAATCTGACCCACGCTTGCTCGCTGGTGTGATCCGCGAAATCGTAGGCAAAGCGTGCCAGATCCAGCGCTCGAAGCGCCCCCGCCTCGTCGCCGGCCGCCGCAGCTTCCTCTGCGTGCCTGCCGAGGACCCAGGCGGCAGCAGTAGCGTTGCCGCGGCCTCGCACGTCGTTGGCCGCTTGGGAAAGCAACTCCAACTTCGCCTTCGGCATCGAGGCACCGTAGCTGGTGTAGGTCAGGGCCAGGGCTCGGAGTGGCGGGTGCCCGGCGGTCGCCGCGCACTGCGATGTGACCGTGTAGTAGGCGTCGGCCTTGTCGTGCTCGCCCAGGTCCCAGGCCACCCAACCAGCCAGGGCGGCGGTTTCTCCGGCGGCGATGGTGAGAGCCCGTTCGTGCTCGCCGGCGCGAGGCAGCGCCGAGGTAATCGCGTCAAGATGCGACTCGACCGTGCTTTGTAGGCGCCGGGCGCTGACGTTGAGTTCCTGGACGTGCAGTTCGGCGGCCCGGTCGATGAGCGCAACGGCGGAGGGCGAATCGATCTTGGACCCCTTACTGAGGGCGAAGGCGAGTCGCCCCCAGGGCTCGGCAGTCGCGCTCACACCGATAGCTGCGCCACCCAGCAGCGTGCGACGCTTCACGGCGTCCTGATCCTCCCCTGCATTGGTATGCCCCTTTCTCTTCCGAGCGCGGGCAGCCTTAGCCTCCCGCTGTAGTTCCTCGAAGGGGACACCGCAGGCCGCCGCGATGTGGCCGATTGTGTGATTGGTAGGGATGTTCTCGAAGTTCTCATAGCGGCTGATTTCGCGGCGGGTCATGGTGTCCCTGCCGGAGACAGCGTTGATCGCGTCTGCCTGCTCCTCCTGCGTGCGGCCCGCATCCTGCCGAAGCCGGAGGAGCAGGTCGGCGAACGGATCTGGCATGAGTGTGACCTCTGTTGGTGGGCGGTATCCAATCATGACCTCGTCTCCCCCTCCAGTTTCCCCCCTTGACAGATATTTCCCCCTCTGGATTCCCCTGGTAGACGGCGTCGCCGCGCGGTGCGATAGCCCTCATGACCAGGCTCCAAGAGGCGACCCCGCCCAGCGGGGGCATCCGTAGCTTTGCGGCCACAGCAGGCATGTCCTGCGTGAGGTCGGTTCAGGAGGACCGGCGCGGCACATCAGCGCGGGCAGACATGCCAGCGGCATCCCATGCCTATCAGGCGGTCTTTCTCCCTGATCTCAAGAAAGTTGGGGAGATGCGACAGACAACCAGGGCATTCCTGCGGCGGTGCCGTACATCGACGCAGGTGGCAGAGTTCGTCGTATTGGCCGTCTCGGAGCTGGTCACGAACGCCGTGATTCACGGTGAGGGCGACATCGTCCTGCGGATCACAGTGGCCGTCGACGTGGTGCGCGTCTCGGTAACCGACCACAACCCGGCCCCAGCTGTACTCAAGGAAGCCGGACGCGACGGTGAATCCGGTCGCGGGATCCGGCTTGTGGACGCGATCTCAGACGCGTGGGAGAGCAACGGCGAGGAGACGTGGTGTGAGTTCCGAGACGCGAGGGCTGCGGCTTGATTCAGACCTCGAGCTTGTCCCCGACCATGCGACTGACGAGCAGCATGGCTCAGTCACTCCCGCTACATAGGGCGCTCCAAGGGCCGTTCGCTTGCCTTCGCCCAGTAGTTCGGTTCAAGCATCTCGCCAGGCCATGCCGGCTGACGGATCGGGCCCCGAGGACCCATCTGCTCGAAGTACGGCGCCAGGTCGAGCACGGGCGTCCCTTCAACGGCATCGAGATCGGTGACCAAGAGGTCTCGGCCTTCGACCTTGAGCAACCTCGGGTAACTGATCGCCAGTTGGTTGGGGCGCCGGTGGTTGCGGTGGACGAACGTACCTGTCGCGGGCCAGTTCGGGTTTCCCCGAGGACTGCGTGCATGGAGCTGGACGTCTTCGGGTCGAGCCAGGTGGAAGCGCCAGGTCACGGTCAGGTGGGAGAACTCCTCAATTCCTTGGAGTGTTTCGAGGGGGTACGCGTCGTCGAGCCTGATGATCGATTCGACCCCGCCTTGGTAGTCGTCCTGAACGCGGGTGTGGCCCCCGACCACCATTGCGATCGATTCGACCTCGTACGTCGCCATCGGCGCTCGCTCCTCTCCCTGGGCCTAGCGTGTGTGGCGGCCTCCGATCGGCGCCGCGGTTCTGCTCTGCGGTCAGCGTATGGCGCGCAGCATGTCTCGTGCGCGGCGGTCCAGTTCGGTGACGTGTCGGCCGCCGCGTCGCCGGACGGGCGAGAGGTCGCCCTGCATGCGAACGATGACGTCGCGGGCGCGGCCGGACTGGACGCCGACCATGGCGTCGAGGGCCTGATTCCAGGTGGCGCACGCCTCGTCGAGGCGTCCCTGCTGGACCTGGACGGCGCCCAGGTAGCCGAGGGTCACGCTGTGGGTGCGGGCGTATTGCTGGCGGCGGCGGGTGGCGACGCTGCGCTGGAAGTGGATCTCCGCGTCCAGCGGCTGGCCCATGTCGCGCAGAGCGCAGGCGGTCTCGTGGGCGAGGGAGGCTTCCTGGAAGAAGCCCACGCGACTAGGGGCGTCACCGTTGTCGGCGCGGGAGAGATCTCGCTCCGCGCGGCTGATGGCCGCGAGGGTGCCGGCGCGGTCGCCGTCGGCCGCGAGAGCTCGGGCATGAACAATCGCGAGCAGGGCCTTCTCCCGGTGGCTGGCCTGGCCGTAGCGGTCTTGAGACATGGAGGCGTCGGCGAGGGCAAGTGCTCGGCGGGGGTGCCCGAGGTCCACTGCCTGGTGCGCGAGGGCCCGCAGGATGTGGCCGCCGAGCGGCCCGTCGCCCGCTTCGGCTGCGATGCGGGCGGCAAGGGTGAGGTAGCGCTGGGCTGTGCGGTGTTCGGAAGCGTCAAAGGCCATCCAGCCGGCGAGGTAAGTCATCTCCGCCACGGCCGAGTACGTATCGCGGCGGAACTGCTCGGTGCGGAACCTGCTGCCGAGCAAGGGCACCGCTTCGTCGCGAAGGTGACCGGCCAGGGCCGATCGGCCGGAGGCTCCACCGCGCTGCTGGTCGCGCGCGGAGTAGAAGGTCGTCAGGTCGCGGACATCGTCGATGTCGGCCTGCGTCACCAGCCGGGGAGAGACTGCTGGGCGCTTGGCGGCTGCGGCAGGGGCGGCTGCCCACCACGAGGCGGTGGGCAAGGCGAGGCCGGCGGCCGAGTACGCGGCGGTCGCCAACAGCTTGCGTCGGTGCATATCGAGGTCGTCGCTTCCCAGCTCGGCCAGCACGGTCAGAGGGTCGACGCTCCAGTCGGAACCGGTGTCGGTTTGGCCTGTGCCTTCACCGTCCAGCCCAAGGTCGGCCAGGGTGAGGCGTCGGCCGAGCCTGCGGGACAGCGTCTCGCGAAGGATATGGGGCGCCTGACCGCTGGGGTACGTGCCCTGCACCCACATGGCGATGTGCGAGCGGGAGATGGCCTCCAGCTCACGCACCCCGCTCTCCGCGGCCACACGGGCGACTGCGGCGGCTGCTTGCGGCTGGGACCAGCCCGCTTCGCGCAGAAGTGCGGCGAGGGCGACGTTTCGCGCACGGGCCATGGGCTGCCCCTCGATTCCAAAATGATCTTTGACGCCTTTGACGGCCCCGGCGGTCGCGCAGGCATACCCCTCGGCGGGGATTCACGGTTCGCTCAACGTAGCGACCGGATCACTCACTTTGCACGACGACCGTCGCCCCCGCACGGCGAACCCCGATCAACTTGGCCTGATCCGAACAGGAGTTGTGTCATGCGCCTCTCGCTGGCTCCCCACCGGGACGCCTGTCAACGCGTCGCGCCCAGCAGGAAGGGCCGCATCGCTGCCAAGCCGCTTTCGCAGCGCAACCAAGCGGTGGCCGCGTCGGAGACAGTGGCGCTAGTGCTGGACGACAGCTCGCCGCTGCCGGAGACCGCCGCCGACGTTGAAGACCTCGCGAGGCGTCTGCGCGGTCACATCAATCGACTTGGCGTCATGGTGCCGAAGGAGGCACCAGCGCTGCGTCGCGCGCAGCAGCTCCGCTCGGTGGGGGACCCCGACGACTACATGCTCAGCAGGGTGCATCTGGTCCGACTGGCCGAGGCGGCCCATGAGCTCGTGGCGACCGTGGAGGCCCACGGCACCGGCTGTGTGACGCGGCAGCGGGGACGGCGTTGGGGGACGCCGCCGATCAACCTGCTGCGCGGCATAGTCCTCGCGGTCGCTTTCGCCTGTCTCGTCCTGGCCGCGTTGGTGCCCCGGACATGACTGTCACCGGGGCGGTTCTGATCGTCCTGATCCTTGGCCCCACGGCATGGCTGGTTCTCCGAGGTGATCGCGCAATCAGCCCCCTGTCCGCGGACGAGGAACCCGCACCGGCGCGGTGCGAGTCCACGCCTCACCGGTGACCACCAGTCTCACCCCACCGACAGTTCGCCGGCCGTTTCGACGGCCCTGAAGCCCTCCGCGGATTCGCGGTGCCTAACGGAGATCTACACGATGAAACGCCTTCCGCGTATCGAGCAATACGGCCTGATCGGCGACATGCAGACCAGTGCCCACGTCTGCGACGACGGCTCGATTGACTGGCTGTGCCTGCCCCGCTTCGACTCGCCGGCCCCCTTCGCGGCGCTGCTCGGCACGCAGAAGCACGGAGCGTGGCGCATAGCACCGGCCGCTGCGTACGAAGGGAGTGCCGGTGCGGCTGCCGAGCCGCGGTACGTCGGCGAGTCCCTCGTGCTGGAGACGGTATGGACGACGCCCTCCGGCAGCGCGAAGGTCACCGATTTCATGCCGCCGCGCGACGGGGCACCGCAGGTGATCCGGATCGTGGAGGGAACGGTCGGCGAGGTCGTGATGGTCTCGACGCTGCGTGCCCGTCCCGGCTACGGCAGGGTCAGCCCGTGGATCCATGAGCTGGGCGGACGCATGGTCGCCGAGGGTGGTGGGGACGCCCTGTGGCTGGATACGGCCATCGGGCAGGTTGAGAAGGACGGCGCGATCGTCAGCTCCTTCCCGGTCGCCGCCGGCGAGAGCATCGCCTTCGTGCTGAGCTGGGGGCCCTCCCACGGTGTCGCGCCAGAGCTTCCGGATCCCGCGGCGGCGCTCGCCGAGACCCTCGCGTTCTGGGAGGACTGGACGAGCCGGTGCACCTACGACGGCCCACACCGGGAAGCAGTCGTCCGGTCGCTGATCACCTTGAAGGCGATGACGTACGCCCCCAGCGGCGGCATCGTCGCGGCGCCGACGACGTCGCTGCCGGAAGAGATCGGTGGTCGCCGGAACTGGGACTACCGCTACACCTGGCTGCGCGACGCCTCCACCACCCTGGGTGCCCTGCTCGGTTCGGGTTATCGGCAGGAGGCCGAAGCGTGGCGGCGGTGGCTGCTGCGGGCTGTGGCTGGAGATCCGGAGAACCTGCAGATCATGTACGGCATTACCGGGAAGCGGGATCTGCACGAGCAGGAGCTGCGGTGGCTGCCCGGCTACGAGAACTCCGCACCCGTCCGGATCGGCAACGGGGCTGCGGACCAGCTGCAGCTCGACGTGTACGGCTACGTGATCGAAACTCTGTACCTCGCCCACCAAAGCGGGGTAGCCCGCTGCGGCGACACCGCGGTCCTGCACCAGCGGCTGGTCGAGCACCTCGCCGAGCGGTGGCAGACGCCCGACGAGGGAATCTGGGAAGTCCGAGGTGAGCGCCGGCACTTCGTGCACTCCAAGGTCATGGCCTGGGCCGCGATCGACCGGACCATCCGCCTGATCGAGGCCGGCGCCCTGGACGCCGACCTGTTCGCCCTGATTGAACTGCGCGAGGCCATCCACCACGAGGTGTGCACGCGCGGATTCGACCCAGTCCGCAACACCTTCACCCAGTCCTACGGATCACAGGAGGTCGACGCCGCCCTCCTGCTGATCCCCCGGGTGGGATTCCTGCCTCCCGACGACCCCCGCGTGCTCGGGACGGTGGAGGCCGTACGTCAGCAACTGTCCACCCCGGAGGGCTTCGTACGGCGATACCCGACCGCCGGCGACCGCATCGGGCTCGACGGCCTGAACGGTGATGAGGGGACCTTCCTGCTCTGCTCGTTCTGGATGGTCGACGCGCTCGCCCTGACCGGCCGCCTGGACGAAGCCCACGCTCTCTTCGACCGGCTCCTAACCCTGCGCACCGACCTCGGCCTGCTTGCCGAGGAGTACGACCCCGCCACCGGGCGACAACTGGGCAACTTCCCGCAGGCGTACAGCCACATCGGGGTGATCGGGTCCGCGCTCCTGCTGCAGCAGCTCGACTTGGGGGCGCCTGCAGCCGAGGCCGACGTGCTCTTGGCGGCGGGTGTCTGATGAACACGACCGCCACCCCCGTGGTCATCGTGCTCGCCGCCGCGGCCATCGTCGCCGTGGCAGCGGCCTGGGTTACCCATCACCGCTGGCAGAAGACGCGGCGGCAGGCACACCTCCTGGCCCGCGAACAACAGGCCACCGAGGGTGCCCTGCAGAAGCTGGTCCACGAGACGCTGCCACAGATCCACCAGTCGGGCGGTCGGATCACGGTGCCAGCCCCCGCACCGGAACTGGCCGGCACCGCGGTCGGTGACCAACTGACCAACGTGGTCAAAGGCACCGCCGGCGTCGTCCAGGCCGTGGTCCGCGACATCCAGTACGCGGCGCACCAGGAGATCGAGCAGTCGAAGACGCTCGGGGCGGAGGAGTTGCGGCGTTCGCACATCGCCGCGCAGGAAGAGATCGCTCGCGTAAGTGCCACTGCCGTGCGGTCGACCGAGGCCGCAGTGCGCAGCGTGTCGTCGGCGCTCGTGGGCATGGCCGCCAAGACCAGCCGCAAGGTCAGCGAGGGCGTGCGCAAGCACGAGGACGACGCCGCGTTCGAGACGCTGACCGGTATCGATCACACCGTGCAGCAGATGCTGCTGGTCGCTCAAGGCTGGACCATCCTGGCCGGTGGCAAGCTGACCCGGCACTGGCCCACGACGACGCTGACCGATGTGGTGCGGGCCGCGATGGGCTACGTCGAGGACTACCAGCGCGTACAGCCCCAGGAACTCACCGTCGCGGTGAAGACCCGCGTGGTCGGGCCCGTGGTGCACGCCCTCGCGCTCCTGCTGGACAACGCGCTGCGCTTCTCGCCACCACAGTCGAGAGTGCACGTGTCCTTCGAACAGGGCCACCACGGAGTCACCGTCTTCGTAGACGACAGCGGCCTGCAGATGACGCCGGAGCAGCTCGACAGCGCCCGTGACATCCTCACCGGGCAGCGCACGGACGACATCACGCAGCTCGGCGCCCGCCCGCAGACCGGGTTCCGAGTTGCCGCCGCCCTCGCGCGCGGCTACGGATTCCGGGTCGATGTCCAGGCGCCCAACTCCCTGTTGGGCACCCGCGCGCTCCTCACCCTCCCCCAGGACCTCCTCACCACGGTGTCCCAGGCGCCGGCATCTTCGCAGGCGGCGCTGGAGGACCCGTCAGTTGCTCTCGCCTCTGCCCCGTCCGGCCGGCTCCCTGCGCTCGCCCCTGTTCGGGTAGCCACACAACTCGCGCTCACCCCCGTCCCGCCGACGACCGGGGAATCCGCCCAGGAGCGTTCCACTGTCCGCACGACCGCCAGTGGACTGACGGTGCGCAGCCGCCGCGCCGCACGCGCCTCCGCCCCCGTTTCCCGCCCTGCCAACGCCGAGCCGGGACGGGCGAGCGTGATCGCCGACTGGGCCCGCGGCACCCAGCGCGCCCGCGCCGAGCAGGACACCCACGTTCCCACCGCCAACAACGACCAAGGACACGACACATGACCGACAAGAACATCGGCTGGCTCCTCGAAAGCCTGGAGGACACCGCCGGCGTGGAGTACGCCGTGCTGGTCGCCGCGGACGGCATGAACCCGGCCCACACCCCCCGGCTGCCGCGCGAGCGTGCCGAGAAGATCTCGGCCATCGCCTCCACGCTGTGGGGAGCGTCGCGGGCCTATGACCGGGAGACCAACGGCGGCGGCGTCCGCCAGTTCGTCATGGAGTCGGTCGACCACATCTCCCTGCTCATCCCGGCCGGCGAGAACACCATGCTCGCGGTCCGCACCGACAGCCCCCACGCGGACATTGGTGTGATCAGCGAGGCCGCCCTGCGCCTGGCCGCGAGCGTGGGCGACCAGCTGGGGGTCAAGACGCGCATCGCCGACAACACAGAAGCAACGCCGGCATGAGCAGGCCGCGGCAGGACCCGGATCTGGTCAGGCCCTACGTCCGCACGGGCGGACGCACCCGCCCCAGCAAGGACGTGCGCCTGGAGAGCCTGGTCTTCGCCGCGACCGGCACCCGTCCCGACCTCAACCCCGACGCACGTCGCGTGGTCGCCCTGTTCGCACCCGCGCAAGGCGGAGGACTGGCCGTCGCCGAGATCGCCTCCGCACTCACCCTCCCGCCCTCGACCACCCGGATCCTCGTCGCCGACCTCATCGAACACGGACTGATGACCCTCGCCCAAGGCCAGGACGACGACCGGCCCCCGGCCTCACTCATCGAAAGGGTTCTCCATGGCCTCCGCGCTCACGCCTGACCGGTTCGTCGCGCGCACGGTGACGGATACCGCGAAGATCGTGGTCGCCGGATCCTTCGGCGTGGGCAAGACCACCTTCGTCGGCAGCGTCTCCGAGGTGCCTCCGGTCCACATGGAGGAGAGCATCACCCGGGCGAGCGCCCTCGTCGACGACCTGGCCCGCACGCCTGCCAAGTCCACCACCACCGTCGGCGTGGACTTCGGACGCAAGCACCTCAGCGACGACCTCGTGCTCTACCTGTTCGGCACCCCGGGCCAGGCTCGATTCAGCTTCCTCTGGCAGGAGTTGATCATCGGCGCCCTCGGTGCCCTGGTCCTCGTCGACCCCCGCGACCTGGATGCCTCCCACGAAATCCTCGGCCTCCTCGAAGAGAACGGCGTCCCCTACGCAGTCGCGGTCAACCAGTTCGACGGCGCCCCCCGCCACCCGCTCGAAGAAGTCCACGAGGCCCTCGCCCTGGAGGGACACACGCCGCTGACCGTGTGCGATGCCCGCGAGCGAGCGTCCTGCATGCAGGCCCTGATCCAGCTCACCGAATACCTCGCCCGTCTCGCGCACCGTCTGGAGCCCCGACCGTGAGCACCGCGACCCACCGCATCCCCCTGTACGAGCCGGACTTCGCCCAGAATCCGCACCCCGCCTACCAGCGCATGCGCCAGCAGTTCGGCCCCCTGGTCCCCGTGGACCTGGCCCCCGGCGTGCCCGCCACGCTGGTCGTCGGGTACGAGGAGGCCCGCCGCATCCTCGGCGACCCGCAGCGCTTCCCCGCCGACCCGCGCAGGTGGCAGACATCCGTCCCCGACACCTGCCCCATCCGGCCAATGATGGAGTGGCGCCCCAACGCCCTGCGCTCGGCCGGCGCCGAGCACGCCCGCTACCGTGCCGCGAACACCGCAGCCCTCGGGGCTGTCGACCAGCACGCTCTGCGCGACCACGTCGAGCTGGTCGCCGAGCAGACCATCAAAGCCTTCAGGGCCGGCGGCAAGGCGGACCTGCTGTCGCAGTACGCCTGGCCCCTCGCGTTCCAGACGCTCAGCCACCTGCTCGGCTGCCCCGACGAGGTCGGCCACCGGATCGCGGACGGAATGGCGAAGATCTTCGACGGGGTCAACGCCTCCATCGGCAACCAGATCATGGCCCAGGCTGTGGCGGACCTCGTCGCCCTGCGCCGCCGACAGCCCGGCGACGACGTGACCAGCAGGCTCCTCGTCCACGTCGCCCGGCTGGACGACACCGAGATGGGCCAGCAGCTCATCACCCTGTACGGGGCGGGCATTGAGCCCCTGACCAACCTGATCACGAACACCCTCCTGGAGATGCTCACCAACAGCGAGTTCTCCGGAGACCTGCACGCAGGCGATGCCTCCGTCCGCGAGGCCCTGGACAGCGTCCTCTATCGCGACCCGCCGCTCGCGAACTTCGCGATGACCTACCCGCCCCGGCCGGTGGACATCTGCGGCTTCCTACTGCCAGCCGACCAGCCGGTGGTGATCAGTTACGCCGCCTGCAACAACGACCCCGCCCTGGGATCCCACCGGCCGCTGGGCAACCGGGCGCACCTCGCCTGGGGCGCCGGCCCGCACAGCTGCCCGGCGAGCTCGCACGCCTACCTCATCGCCGAGGCAGCCATCCTCCACGTCCTCGACGCCCTGCCCGAGATGGACCTCGACGGCCAGCGCGACGACCTCGTCTGGCGCCCCGGCCCCTTCCACCGCTCGCTGGTCGCCCTGCCCGTCACCTTCCCCTGAGCTGAGAGAAGACCGACCGTGTCCGAACAGCAGATACTCGTTCTCGACCCCACCGGATCCGACCCGGACGCCGAACACCAGGCCCTGCGCGAGCGCGGCTCCGCCACGCTGGTGGACATCCTCGGCGTACGTGCCTGGTCCGTCTCCGACCCGGCCCTCCTCAAGCAGCTTCTGACCAGCAAGGCCGTCTCCAAGGACGGCCGCGCCCACTGGCCGGCCTTCGCCGAGACCGTCCCCACCTGGCCGCTGGCCCTGTGGGTGGCGGTGGAGAACATGTTCACCGCCTACGGCGACAACCACAGCCGCCTGCGCCGCATGGTCGCCCCCGCCCTCTCGGCGCGCCGCACCGCCGCCCTCCAGGCGGACATCGAGGCCCTCGTGAACAGCATCCTCGACGACCTCAACGACCTCCCGGCCGGCGAAGTGGCCGACCTTCGCGAGCACCTCGCCTACCCGCTCCCGATCGCCGTCATCGGCCAGCTCATGGGCGTCCCCGCAGACCGACGCACCGAGTTCCGCACCGTCGTGGACAACGTGTTCGCCACCCACCTCTCCGCGGAGGAACAGGCCATGAACACCGCCGCCCTCTACGGCCTGCTGGACGCCCTGATCGAGATCAAGCGCACCGAGCCCGGCGATGACATGACCTCGCAGCTGATCGCCGCCCGCGACGAGGAAGACGGCTCCGCCCTCAGCCACGCCGAGCTGCGCGACACGCTCCTGCTGATGATCAGCGCCGGGTACGAGACCACCGTCAACGTCATCGACCAGGCCATCACCACCCTGTTGTCCGACCCGCAGCAGCTCGCCCACGTCCGGGACGGCCGCTGCACCTGGCAGGGCGTGGTCGAGGAGACCCTGCGCCACCAGCCCGCAGTCAAGCACCTTCCCCTGCGCTACGCCCGCACCGACATCCCCCTCCCGGACGGGCAGACGATCAAGACCGGCGAGGCCATCCTCGCCTCCTACGCCGCCGCCAACCGGCACCCCGACTGGCACAAGGACGCCGACCGCTTCGACGCCACCCGCCCCAGCAAGGAACACCTGGCCTTCGGGCACGGCGTCCACTTCTGCCTCGGCGCCCCGCTGGCCCGCCTCGAAGTCGCCACCGCGCTGCGCCTGCTCTTTGAGCGCTTCCCCGACGCCCAACTCGCGACGAATCGGGCCGCGCTGAAGAGGCTGCCGAGCCTGATCAGCAACGGACACACCTCCGTGCCCGTGCGCCTGCGCCCGACGTCGAGCCGCTGACCGATAACGACGAGGAAGACCACCATGACCGCCCCCGCACCGACCACACCGCTGACCCCGTCCGAGCGGCGCATCGCCCAGCATGTGGTGAACGGTCTGCCGACACGCCAGATCGCCGCCACCGAGACGCTGTCGCACCACACGGTCAGCTCCCACATGCTGTCCCTGCGCAGGAAGCTGCACTGCCCCAAACGCTGCTCCCTCGCGGTCGTCACCCACCGCCTTCTCAGCGCAAACGAGGCCACGGCTCCGGCGCCGGACACGCCCGCCCCCAACCTGAGCACCGAGCAGACCAAGCTGCTGAGGGCCATCACCGAGCACAGCAAGCCGCTCGACATCGCACACGGCGCCAACATCGCCCCCGCGGACCTGCGCGCGGCGCTCGACCAACTGCTTGCCGACACCGGGGCGCCGGACACCACCCGGCTGGTCGCCTGGGCTCATGGCTGGAACCTGCTGACCGCCAAGCAGACCAGCACGGTGCAGAGCGGAGCGAGCCAGTGAACACGTCCGCCGTTCCCGCAGCCGCCGAGCAGTCCCCCGCGCCCCTGCACCAGCGCCCGGCACCGTTACCTCCCGTCTACGAGATGCGCTCGCTGCGCACGGACGCCGAACGGGCCGAAGCCGCCGGACTCGTCCAGGACCGTCAGCGCTGGCTCACCCTCCGCGGTCTGCCCGTACCCGCCCGCGCAGACATCCCCGCTCTCTTCTGCGACCCACAGGCGGAGCCGGCCGGCCTGATCGAGGACGGACTCCTGCTCGCCTGCGTGATCCTTCAGCGCGAGCCCGCCCTCGGCTGGGGCGAGGGCCCTTGCCTCTCTCTCGGCCACCTCCACACCCTCCCCGACCGCTCCGACGACACGATCCGGCTGATCACCCTCTGGGCCTCCGACTTCGCCGCCCGCCTCGACCTGCCGCACGTACGGGCCGAGGCCCTGGCCCGCCACCCCCTCGACGCCGACCCCATCGCCCGCTTCCTGAACCGCCTCACCGACATGAGCTGGGACATTCGCGGCTCTGGAACCGGACAGACCGGCGAGCGAGTCGCCCGCCTCGAACTCACAGCGGAGCACCGGCCAGGGTTAAGCGCGCTCGTCGGCTGCAGTGTCCGCGAGCTGCAGTCCGCCGCAGACGTGCGGAGCATCGCGTGACGACCACCGAACCGCTACGGCCGGACGTCGCCCGCGAGCTGATCACCCTCGCGGAACAGTCGGCGGCACGCCGGGCACAACGCGTCCGTAACCAGCTCGACGCCATCCAACTCGGGCGGGGCCGGCACGCCGACCATGCCAGCGCTAAGGTGCTGCGCCGCATCCTGGCCGACCACGACTGCTGGCCTGGCCATCGCCTCGTCGGCCCCGACGCCGCACGCGCCGCCTGGAGTATCGCCCTCCACTCCAACGACGAACCCGACTTCCAGCGGGCAGCCGCCGTCCTGCTGCGCCGCGCCGTCCAAGCCGACGACGCACCGATTCAGCACTGGGCGCATCTCCACGACCGTGCCCTGATCAACACTGGGCACGACCAAGAGTTCGGCACCCAATTTCTCCTCGGCGCCAATGGGATCGAGCTGTGCCCCGTGCGTGAGCCGAACACCCTGGACCCGCGACGGGCCAGCGTGGGGCTCCCGCCGGTCGCCGTCGCTTTGGAGAAGGTGCGCCACCGACTCGCATCCATGTGCGGTGACGGGGACTCTCCGACCGTCTTGCTTGCGGGGGCCGCATGACGGGAGGCGAAGTCCCGTTCCTGATCACCGGGGCCGGCGGAGCAAGCCCTGCCGCAGGTTGCACCGAGGTGGCCCTACAGACCCGGCCCTCACCGGCCTCGGGGCCGGGCGACCTCCTCGTGCGCCTCATAAAACCGTTCTACGAAAGGACCGTTGACGCATGAAGCTCACCACCGCCGTGGTCGGAGTCGCCCGACTCCGCCAGGACGCGCGGCACCAGGCCGAGAGGAACGAGGTCGTCGTCGCGCGGAACCAGCTCACTGGCTGACGCAGATGTCCACGAACCCCGACCTCGCGAAGCTCTGGACGCCCGACGGCATGAGCGTCGAGGAGTACATGCAGCTGCTGAAGGCCAACCAGCTGATCTGCATCCTCAGCCTGCGCGACCGTCTGGGCTTCGTCCGCGACGGACAACTGCCTTTCTACGCCTCGATGCTCATGGACAGCGAGGTCTGCAGAAAGTACTGGGCGCGTTTCGGGGACCTCCGCGCCCAGGAAGCGGAGGGCGACAGGCGTGCCGAGCGGTTCACGGAGGCCCTGAACAAGGCCGCGCAGGCACACCCGCAGAAACAGCCCGCAACCGCCTGAAGAAGCGGCTGCCTCGCCGCCACCCAGGGCTTCTGACAGGTGCGGGAACCGCCTCCTACCGGATCTCGAACCCGATTACCAGCCCCTGAGTGAATCCATCCGGTGACCGAAGCAGCCCCATCCCCAACTCATAAAGGACACATATGGACTTCAGTACCGTTCCACTGGCTCCCGGTGCCTTCACCATCGGTAAGAAGTTCGACTTCGAGGCTGGCCACCGGCTGCCCGGACTGCCGCCCGGGCACAAGTGCTCCCGCCAGCACGGTCACAGCTACGAGGTCGAGGTCATCCTCACCGCTCCCTCGCTGGAGGAGCCCGGCTTCGTCACGGACTTCGGCGCGCTCGCCCCGTTCAAGAAGTTCCTGGACACCGAGCTCGACCACCACAACCTGCACGAGGTTCTCCCCTTCGAGCCGACCTCGGAGCGCCTCGCCCAGTTCCTGGCCGGCTGGTTCATCCAGAACCTCCAGCCGACGATCCCCGGCCGCCTGGCGGCTGTCCTCGTCCGCGAGACCGGGAGCAGCTGGGCCCGCTTCGATGCGGAGGGTCAGTGACCACGCCTGAGCCGGTCACCGGCGGACCGACGGCGGGCGATGCCGAGTTCCGGCTGATCGTCGCGGAGTGCTTCGGTGCCGAGGTGCCGACCTTCCAGGGTGAGGGCCCGAGCTGCGGACACCCTGCTCTGTTCATCCGCCTGTCCCGGTGCAACCTGACCTGCACGAAGTGCGACACGAAGTACACCTGGGACTGGTCCCGGTTCGACCAGCGCAAGGAGTCGACGAAGCGATCCGTGGCGGACCTGGTGGCCTGGGCCGCGTCGTCACCGGTCGAGCTGGTCGTGATCACCGGCGGTGAACCGCTGATCCAGCAGACGCGCCTGGTACCTCTCATCCGGGGGCTGTTGGCCGCAGGGAAGCGGGTCGAGTTCGAAACGAACGGCACCATCGCGCCCGCCCCCGAGCTGGTGGTTGACGGGGTCCGGTTCAATGTCTCGCCCAAGCTCGCCAGTTTCGGCGTGAAGGAGGCCAAAAGCCTCGTGCCCGCCGCGCTCGAGGCGTTCGCGGCCTCCGAGCGGGCGGCATTCAAGTTCGTGGCTTCAACAGTGGCCGACCTCGACCGGATCGCGGAGCTTGCCGATACCCACCGGCTGACGCCGGTGTGGGTGATGCCGGAGGGCGCCACCACTGAGGCGATCACCGCGACCACGCGGGTCCTCGCGGACGCAGTCGCGGCCCGGCGCTGGTACTTCACCACCCGGCTCCACGTGTTGGCCTTCGCGGACGCCCGAGGCCGCTGACCGCGCGCGCCACCACGCCCCATCCGTTCGTTCCCCCAGTCCCCGGAAACGAGAGACGCCCATGACGACCTCTATCGCCAGCCCGGCAGCAGCGCCGACCGCCGCCGTCCCCGGGCCCGCTGCGGTCATCGACACCGGCCGGGTCGCCGGCCTGATCCACCAGCTCTTGGTCGAGCTGGGCGAGGACCCCGCCCGCGAGGGGCTGACCGGCACCCCGGACCGCGTCGCGGCCTGGTGGAACGCCTTCCTGTCCCCGGACAGCGCCGCAACGGCCACCTGCTTCACCGAGTCCAATCTGGGTGGTCAGCTGGTCATCGTGGGCGGCATGAGCGTGTGGTCGCTCTGCGAGCACCACATGCTGCCCATGAACTTGCATGTCACGGCCGGATACGTGCCGGACGGAGAGGTGGTGGGCCTGTCGAAGTTCGGGCGGATCGCCCAGCACTTCGCCGGCCGACTGCAGGTCCAGGAACGCTTCACCCGCCAGGTCGCCGAATACCTCAACGGCGTGATCGGACACGAGAACGTCGCCGTCGCCGTGCGCGGTGTGCACCTCTGCATGAGCATGCGGGGCGTACGGATGGAGGAGGCCCGCACCACCACGGTGCACTCGGGAGGGCGCTTCAGGACCGACCCCGTCCTTTCCCAGCAGTTTCTCGCCCTCACCACCGGCCTGTGGGGGGCGCCGTGATCACCACCGACGGCATCGACTTCTCCGTCATCGCTCCGCCTGCCTACCTGGAGCACTTCGTCGCCCAGGAGCCGGCCCGCGTCCATCACGTGGCCGCCCAGCACGTGCTGTCCGACGAAACCTACCGGGCCTTCTTCGCTCGCGAGGCCGAGCGCGGAGCCGAGATCATCGTCGACAACGGGCTCTTCGACCTCGGCTACGCCCTGCCGGCGGAAAGCCTCGTCGAAGCCGCGCTGGCGGTGTCCGCGAGGGAGATCATCCTGCCGGACGTCATGCGGGACGGGGCCGCGACCCTGAAGGCGAGCGAGAAGGCCGCGCGAGAGATCCGGGAGCTGTCCGGCGATGCATTCCGGCTGTGCGCGGTTCTACACGCCGCGGACGATGACGAGTGGCTGCGCACCTACGACGCCTTCGTGACCAGCGACTGGGCCGGGGCCATCGCCCTGCCGGCCTCGCGTCGACCGGATCCCGACGAGCAGCTGTGCCGCACCCGCTGGTTGGCAACCGCCTACCTGCAGGAGCACGGCCTGGTCGACGGTCTGCTCGTCTACCGGCTGCTCGGTCTGGGCCGGACCGGACACCTGGAGCTGATCGAGCAGCGAAAGCACGAGTGGATCTCCTCGGTGGACGGCGCGGCCCCGGTCATCCTCGGCGCCATGGGCGTCGCCCTGCTGCCCGAAGGGCCGTACGAGAAGCCCTCCACGCCCCGAATCGAGCAGCTCGGCCCGATCCCCGAGGACCGGTTCGACCTCATCCGGAAGAACATCTACGTCGTCCGCGCGGCGGCGGGCAGCACCGTGACGATCGCCGAGGAGCACCGATGACCCCCCTGCTGGCCGACCCCGCACCCGGGCTCCTGCGCGCCGCCCCGATCCAGCCGGCCGGGCACACCATGACCCAGGCCAGGCTGCTGCGCTACCTGGAGATCAAGGTCCACCACCTCATCCAGGACCAGGACTGGGACAGCATCCGCGTCATCGGCGGCTACGACCGCACGGCGGTGGTCTCCCGGTACGAGAAGACCGGGAAGCTGTTCAACATCGAGCGGCCCACCGCAGAGGTCCGCGGCCGTGACCTCGTCGTCAAGGCGTTCCCCGGAGCCGACTACGTCCAGCACTACGCCCTGATCATCGCCACGTACCTGGCCATGACCGGCCGCCCGGCCGACACCGTCACCTATCAGCCGCCCGAGCAGGAGGAGTGCCGAACGGCGCTCAACGCGCTTGACCTGGAACTGGACGGCGACCTGGTGATCGTCGGCTGGGGCCTTCAGTACCTCGCTCCCGAGAACGGAGTGTGGACCCGCGGGCCCGGCTACGCCTGGCAGCGCACCGAGGTTGCCGGCCGTCGCGTGGTCTACCTAGGGTTCCTCCACAGCATTTGGGGGGACGTGGCCGGGCGGGTCGTCGCGCGCCTTGCCGAACTCGGCGCTGGCGACGTCGTCTACGTTGGCAAGGTCGGCTCGCTGACCCCCGGCGTCGAACCGAACACCTGGCTGGCGACCGGCAACACCAGCCTGGTACGCGGGGCGATGGTGAGCTGGGACGACTTCTTCGGCGACTACGCCGCCGCCCACGACGGGGTGCACAGCGGCCTGCACGTCTCCTCCCCGTCGATCCTGCTGGAGAACCGCGACTGGCTGGTCCAGCACACCGCCTCGTACGCCTTCGTCGACCCGGAGATCGGCCCCATGGGGGCGGCGGCGCGCCAGGCGGGGATCAGATTCGGTTACCTCCACGTCATTTCCAACAACCTCGCCACCCACTATCCCGCCGACCTGTCCAATGAGCGTCACAGCGACGTCCTGCGCCGGCGCGCCGTCCTGGTGGACCGCATCCGCACCATCATCACCGGCCGCCTGACCGCCAGCCCGACCCACACCCTGGGAGAATCCCGATGACGGCGAACGCGCCGACCACCACCGCAGCCGGGAAGTTGATCACCTTCGTCGGCGGTGACGGGGCCGGCAAGTCCACCCTCGCCGCCCGCCTGCACCAGGCCCTGAACGACGCCGGCCAGACGGCAGTCCTCATCGGCAAGCACAGCACCGACGTCCCCCAGGACCCGGAGCTGTCCGCCTACCTCGACCGCCTCAACGAGCTGGTCTACCGGCGCGACGCCCGCGTCGCCCAGGCATGCGGCGACCACTACTGGCTGCTGGCCCTGGCCTCCTGGTACACCCTGCAGGACCGGCTCGTCATCCAGCCGGCCCTCGCCGCGGGCACCCACGTGATCCTCGACAACGCGCACCACAAGATCCTCGCCCGGTACGCGGTCAACCCCGAGGTATCCCCCCGCCTGTGCGAGCAGGTCTTCGCGCATCTGACGAAGCCGGACCTGGTGTTCTTCCTGAACATCGGTGCCCGCGAGGCTCTCGTCCGCAAGGGCTCGTTCACTTCCCTGGAGGCCGGCCACGCCGGCGGCGGTGACGAGGACTTCATCCGCTACCAGGACACCGTCCTGGACCAGATGCGCGAACAGGCGGAGCGCGGCGCCTGGCTGACGCTGGACGTCGCCCAGTTGGACCGCGACCAGGTCCTCAAGGCCGCCGCCGCTGCCCTGGCCGACCGTCTGCACCTGACCGTCTGACCCGGCCCTCCCTCCCCGATCGACAAGGAACGCACCATGGACCAGGCCCTGCCCGCCAGCGGGACATACGTCTGCCACGGCATCACCTGGGCGAGCGGAGACCCCCGTCTTCTGCTCGCCCCCGTGACCGGCGGACCACTCGTCTACGCCCCGGTCACGGGCAGGCGCCTGAGTTACCAGGTGAGCGGTACCGGCCGGTGGTGCACCGGCCGGTACCGCTTCGCCGACCGCGTCCGCGTCGAGGCAGTCGCCTGCCCTGACCGGGCCCCGGCCGAGTCCGGCGGACAGTGCCCGGCCTGCGCCGGGCGGGACGACTTCCGCTTCGCCCACCGGTTCCACTCCGGCGGGCACGTTCCCGAGGCCCTGGCGGCGTACATGGCCCAGCCGCACTGGCTGTACCTGGCGACGTTCGCCGACGGCACCACCAAGATCGGCACTGCGGCCGAACCCCGTAAGCGCTCCCGCCTCGACGAACAGGGCGCCCTGATCGCCACCTACCTCGCCCAGAGTCCTGACGGCCGCGCCGTGCGGTTTCTGGAGGATGCCCTCACCCGCCACCTCGGCCTCACGCAGACCGTGCGAGCCGCGGCCAAGCTGACGGCCCTGGCCGAGTTGCGCGACCTCGCCCCGGCCCGCGCCGCCCACCAGCAGCACCTCGACCGCGCCACCGAGGCCCTGAGTGGCCTGAACGTCCCGGCCACACCGGAGCCGTGGACACCGCCCGGCGAAGGCGACCTGCTGCGGACGCCGGAGACCGGGCGCGCCTTGTACCCGCACGACCCACGCTCCGGTGAGCACGGGCTGACGGTGCTCTCCTGCCTCGGCTCCCAGGTCCTCGCCACCCTCGACGGCGACGGTGAACAACTGCCCTACCTGCTCGACCTCGGCACCCTCAAGGGCCGACGCATCGTCCTCGGCGCACAGTTCTCCTCACCGCCCGCCGCCGTACAGTCCGCGCTCTTTTGACCCTGCCCGAACGCCCGGCCTGCACTGCCGGGCCGCCCTGAGAAGCGAGGCCACAGCAACATGGCACCCCAGGACGCCATCCTCGGCTGGGACGAGGACAGCAACGCCGAGGCGTACAACGCCTTCACCCGCGCCCACCCCATGTACGACGCGACCAGCCGCGACCTCGCCCGCCGAGGCCATCTGGCCGACGCCAGCCTGGTGGTCGACCTGTGCGGCGGCGCCGGCGCGACCGCCCGCGCGATCCTCGACCTGATTCCGGCCCGCGCCCGGGTCGTCTCCGTCGACAACGCCGCCGCGATGCAGCGTGTCGGCCGCCGTACCCTGACCGACGCCCGCCTGACCTGGATCACCGCCCCGGCCGAACGGCTCGCCGACCACCTGCACGCCAACAGCGCCGATGCCGTGGTGTGCAACTCCGCGATCTGGAAGACCGATACCGCCGCAGTGTTCGCGGCCGTCGCCCACATCCTGCGCCCAGGCGGGCACTTCGTCTTCAACATCGGCGGCGGCTTCGCCGGCGTCCGGCACCCCGACGAACTGTCCGCCCGCACCGGGCCTTCCCTCAACGCCCTCATCCGCCAAGTCGCCGCTGAGGCCCACGGATACACCCCACCGCCTCGCGACGCGGACAGGCCGCCGAAGTTGCCGCTGGAGACAGTCACCGAGCAGCTGACAGCAGCCGGACTGACGGTCGTCGACACAGAAGTCACCGCCCAGCACAGCACCATGGCCGAGAAGAAGGCGTGGCTGTCCATCCCTGTCTTCGCGCAGCCCGAAGGCGACTTCACCCACGCCCAGCGGATGCAGATCCTCGACACCGCCTACGCCATGACCACCCCCGACGCCCCGGCCGTGACGAGCTGGCTCGTCGTCGTCGCCCAACGGCCAAAGGCCGCCGCATGACCCCGGCGCCCGGCGGCAGGGTCCGCCTCTGTGACCACGCAAGCGTCGGAGTGCTGATCTCCTCCCCGAGCGGCCTGCTGGTGTTCGAGCGGGCGACTCCTCCGGCCGGAATCGCCCCGGTCGCCGGCCACGTCGACGAGCATGGCGGCCCCGAGCAGACCGCCCGCGACGAGGTCACCGAAGAGGTCGGTCTCACCGTCACCCACCTGCACCTGCTGCTGGATCAGTGGCGGCCCAACCGCTGCCGCCGCACGCCCAGCGGTCCGGTCGGCCACCACTGGTGGATCTTCCAGGCCGAGGTCTCCGGGTCGCTGTGCCCCTCTCCCCGGGAGGTCCGCGCACCTCGGTGGGTCCATCCCGACCATTTGCAGCAGCACGCGCTGCGGACCGCCGCGTACGCCAATGGGTGCCTGGACCGTGAGGAGTTCGAGCGCGAACCCGGCCTGGAGCCGGTGTGGTGCCGCTTCCTGCACGACCTTGAGCTCGTCACCCTGCCCTCGGCCGACCTCGATCGGATCGAGGCCGTCCTGTGAACGGCGACCAAGGGCCTACCTCAGCGGGAGCCGACCGCCCGGCCGGCGGCAAGGCGGCGGGCGTGCGCACGGATCCGCTCACGGTCCTCGGGGAAGACGCTGTCCCAGCCGGCGTCCAGACGGAACCATGCCGCCGGCTGGTTCTGCTCCCCGGCGAGCGGTACGTCGCGTCCGACGACCGCGGCATAGGACAGGCCCAGCGTCGGAGACCAGTCGGCACGGTAGGAACGCACCGCCACGGCTGCGGGCTCGGGCAGCAGCTCGCTGCGCAGGCCGGTCTCCTCCAGCAGCTCTCGTGCCGCCGCCGCACGCGGCGCCTCGCCCGGCTCCACCTTGCCGCCGGGCGGCACCCATCCGCGCACGCGGTGCTTGACCAGCAGGACGTGCTCGAAAGCAGGGTCGGTGACCCACACCTCGGCCGCCAGAGGCTCCATCGGATGCCGACTGGCTTCCTCCAGCCAGGCCCGTGCACCGTCGAACTCCCATGCGGCGAGGCGGGCATCCGCAACAGCCTCTTCCAAGATCACCTGACCGACTTCACCATGACTCACCCGTCCCACCCTAGGCCGAGGAACCGGCCGGACGTCGCAGCGACGAGCAGGCAGCCATCCGGGGGTTTCCGGCCGACCCGGTGGCCCCTTCGGGCTGCAGGGCGATCACCCGTGGGGCCCGCTTCACACGAAGGAGTCCAGCGTGCACGATGAGCAGACCTCGGACCGGGGGGCCTGGGTCGTCCTCGGCGGCGTCCACCTCCTCAACCGCACCGCGCCACGGCGACCAGACGAGCCGATCGTGCTCGTACGGGTGCCGCCGCAGGAGGTGTGCCGGCCGGCCACCACCGTGATCGTCCGCTGGAACGTGCTGGGGCCTTGCCTGGCCGAAGCGCTGCACCTCGGCGGCACCCGGCTCGGGGCGGTCAGGATCGACGGCGGCGAACTGTTCCCCGACGCCATCGCCGGCCCTGCCCTGCGCGGCCTGGTCGGCACCGAGGCCGCCCCCGGCCTGGTGCCGCTGTGCTACCTGGCCGAACACCCCGGCGGCGGCTACCACGCGTACGCGCAGATTCGCTTCCACCCCGAGGACGCCTGCTTCGTCCGCACCACCCGAGAACCAGTCGGCCATGGCCCGGTCGAGGAACTGCGCTGGCTCGGGCTCGTGCTGACGGCGCACGCCGAGTCGAGCAGGGCGCTCAACAACCACCTGCGGTACTTCCGCAAGCACTTCTCCGGCACCGAGTTGGAGTTCAAGTACACCCTCGACCCGGCACCGGACATCTGGTCCGCGTCCATGGAACTGCTCAAGGCACTGCGCGACGGCAAGCTGGAAGGCTGCCGTCCGGAGTACCGGGAAGAGTTCCAGATCCACCACACCGAGAACTATCTGTTCGACGTCACCGGCCCTGAGCCTGAGATCGGCTACGCCTCCTTCATCCCCACCGTCACCGCCGGGCACGTGCTCAAGCGGAAGTGGTTCACCGAGGACGCCTTCGCCCGCCGCGAGGAACTCACCCCTGGCCTCGACATCACCCCTGACCGCTTCGAGACGTTCCTGCGCGAAGACCTGGGCCTCCAGGTCCGGGCCATGCCGCCCTTCCAGCGCGTCCGCTATGACATCCAGTGCGAGTCGATGCGCACCGGACACGTCTACGGCATCTTCCTCGACCGCTGCGCCCTCCTGGCGGCCCCCGACGTAGTGCTGTCCCAGTGCGAGCTGGAGTACCTCCGCTCGCGCAGCATCCTCGACCACGACCAGGACGAGGTCCTCATCGAGATGAAGCGGATCGACAGCTGGCTCTGCGAGTACCTCGCCCATCGCGGCTGGGCGGCCGAGCACACCTTCTACTCCAAGCGCAGCTTTCTTCGCGACGCCATCGCCTTCCGCCCGGACCTCGCCACGCCATGACCGACCAGGCGGCCCCCGGCAATCCCCCGCAGGAGGTACCGCAACCCACATGAGTGATCGAACACAGCATCACGACCCGTCCCACCCGACCACAGAAGAAGAGGGCCCGGTATTCGAAATCAGGTTCTAGATTTCGCCCGCATCCACCCGTTACGGCGACAGCAGAACCGCCGTTACCCGATCACCTGTCCGCATCTCACCCCGAGGAGCCCCATGCATCCCGTACGCCGCCCTGCGCTCGTTCATCCTGCGTTCGAAAACACCGCTGCCTCCTCGGGCGCCAGCCTTCACCTCGCCTCCGACCGCGCCGCCCTGCTCTCCGACGGCGCACGACCGGATACGAGGTACCTCGCATGACGGACTCCACTCGTCTTCCCTCCCCCCTCCACGCCTGGGTGGAGAGCGTGCTGGGCCCCCTGGACGATGTGCGGGACTCCTCGCACGACCGCGACAACTCCCAGGTGTGGAGGGTGACCCGCCCCGCCGGCGACCACTACGTGAAAGTGGCGCCCAAGCCGATCCTGTACACGCGGGAGACCCGTGCCTACCGTGTGGCCGTTCCTCACCTCGGTCACGGCAATGCCCCGGTGCTGCGGGCCAGTTCCGCGGAGCTGCTCGCCATGATCTTGACCGCCGTGGACGGCGAGCCGTTGAAGGAAGAGGAGTCACCCGCGCGCCGCCGCACGGCCCATCGGCAAGCCGGCCAGCTCCTGCGCCGCTTCCACGACGCGATGACCGGCCCCCTGGTCCAGCCGGAAGCCGGCGCAGTCGTCGAGAACACGGTGGCCAGCCTGGACAAGCACATCGCCGAGGCCGGCGACCACCTTTCCACTACAGAAGCCGACCTGCTGCGGCGCCTGGTGAGCGCGCTGCCCGGCTGCGGACCGCTACCGGCCGGGTGGCGGCACGGGGACTTCTGGGAGCGCAACCTGCTCTGGAACGGCCAGCGCTGCGCATTGATCGACTTCGAACGCAGCGAACCGGGCCCCCGTGTCACCGACTTCGTCAAACTCGCCACCTCGCTGTGGCCGGACCATCCCGAACTGCGGACCGCCCTGTTCGAGGGGTACGGCCGGCCTCTGTCCGAGACAGAGGAATACGCGCTGACAGCGTTCGCAGCAGCTGACGCCGCCAGCGCTCTCGCCTACGGCCCCCGGCACAGCGATCCGCTCGTGACCGCGCGCGGCCGGCGCACCGTCGAACGCCTGCTACAGGAGGGCCGTCTGTGAGTGACGCGCCTCACCTGCTGATCGCTGACGTGGCCCAAGTCCTGCTCCGCTCGAACGGCGCAGCCCTGTGCGTACGTCGCAAACCGGAGGCGGCCCTCGCACCGGGACAACTCACCGTCGTTGGTGGCCATCTGGAAGCCGGTGAACCGCTCGACCACGCCGCGCGGCGCGAAGCGGAAGAAGAGACGGGGGTCCGCATCAGCGCCGAGCAACAGGAGTTCTGCGGCCTCATTCACCACCACGACTCCGGCGACGGCCCGGACCGGATCACCGCCGTCTTCGTCGCCCAGTCCTGGGCGGGCGAGCCGCACAACGCCGAGCCGGACAAGCACGAGGGCTTGTTCTGGGTGTCGATGGAGAAGCCCCCGTCGGACTGCCACCCGTACACCACCGCCATCTTCCACATGATCACCCACGGCCCGTCCTACCGGGCTCTGAACTGGCCGACGCAGGGAGGCAGCGAGTGAAGCGATTCTTCGGCAAGGTCCGCATGGCGGAGCCCCAGGTATCCGAGGCAGAGCGCGAGCTCTTCGGCGGGCCGTTGCGCTACGACATGGGCTGGTCTCAACACGAGCACGCGGGCCTGGACTTGACCATGCGCTCCGCGCTACGCCAGATGCCCAGACTCGTCGGCGCTGCCCTGCGGATGGCCTGGAGCGCGGATCGCCGTGCGCTCGTGGCAGTGGCGATCAGCGAACTCGGCCAGGGCATCGCCGCCGCGGTCGGCCTGCTTGCCATCAACGCGGTCATGCACGCGCTGTTAGGGGGCGGAGACGCTGTCGAGCGGCTGCACGCCTTGCTGCCGGGACTGCTCGCCGCCGCGGGCGTCGCAGTCGTCAACTCCGCCCTGGCCGGCTGGTCGACCTCTCGTGCCGGCCGCCTGGAGCCAAAGGTCGAGCGGATCGCCACCACCCAGTACCTGGCCGCGGCCACCGCCGTCGAACTCGAAGCCATCGACGACCCGGACTTCCGGCGTCTGATCGACATCGCCCAGTACGGGCCCGCCTCCGCGCGCCGCATGATCGGCGCCTGTGTCTCCGCGCTGAACAGCAGTATCTCGCTGATCGCCACGGCTGGTGTGCTCACCGTCTTGCACCCGGCGCTGCTGCCCATGCTGCTGGTCATCGCCGCGCCCCGCGGTTGGGGCGCCATGCGGGTCGCACAGGAGCGCTACGTGTCGATGATGAGCTGGATCGAGCACCTGCGGGCCAGCCGTCTCATCGGGAACCTTCTCACCGAGCGAACGGCTGCCCAGGAAGTACGTATCCACGCCGTCGGTCCCTTCCTCCTCGACCGGTACCGGCGCATGGCCGCGAGCGCAGAGGCGGAGCAGGAGCGTCTGGCCTCCAGCAAGGCCGTCACCGAATGGGTCGCCTCCGCACTGTCCGGGCTGGCGATGGCCGCTACCTACGGAACGATGATCTGGCTGATCATGGCCGGGCACATGAGCCTCGCCGTCGCCGGCACCGCCGTGATCGCGGTGCGGACCGGTTCGGCGAGCCTGGGCGCCCTGGTGATGAACATCAACCAGCTGCACGAAGAGTCCCTCTACGTCAAGGACCACGGACAGTTCCTGGTCGAAGCCGCCCAACGCGCCATCCCCCAGACCGGCAACTCCGTTCCTGACCAGGTCAAGCAGGTCTCTCTGGAGCACGTCACCTACCGGTATCCCGACCGCGACGCACCGGCCTTGGACGACGTCACGCTCACCTTCCCCATGGGGTCGGTCACCGCCGTCGTGGGTGAGAACGGCTCCGGAAAAAGCACCTTGATGAAGATCCTTTCCGGTCTCCTGCTGCCTCACGACGGCACCGTGAAGTGGGGCGAGGCCGACATCTCCGGGCTCGAACGCGCCCAGGTCTTCCACCGCGTCTCCCTGCTCACCCAGGACTTCCAGCGCTGGCCTGTCACGGCCGCGATGAACATCCGCATCGGCCGTCCCGACCACGACGCCTCGGCCCACGACCTGCAGCAGTCCGTCGACTACACCGGAGCCGGGCCCGTTACCGCCAAACTCCCCAACGGTCTGGACAGCATGCTCGGCCGAATGTTCCGCGGAGCCATTGAACTCTCCGGCGGGGAATGGCAGAAGGTGGGTCTGGCCCGCACCCACTGGCGCAGCTCAACATCGCAAGCGGACAGCGTCCTCATCGTCGACGAGCCGACCTCCGCCCTCGACCCCGAAGCCGAGATCGCCGCCTTCGACCGCATCCGCCGCCTCGCCGCCCCGCACCGAGCCGTCGTCCTGGTCACCCACCGCATGTCCGGCGTTCGCCACGCCGACCACATCTACGTCCTCAACCAAGGGCGCCTCACCGAACACGGCACGCACAACGAACTCATCGCCGCACGTGGCCGATATGCCGCCATGTTCGACACACAGGCCGCCCAGTACGCCCCGACCCCGAACGTCCCGCAGCCTGCTTCGCCCAGCGTCGTAGACAAGGCATGACCGCCCCACCGAAAGACAGAGCCATGTCCTCCTCCCTCCCCCCGCCAGCACGAGTTGCCTCACAGTCCGTCCTGTCAGCATGGCAGTACGCCGCAACCCGGCACGCGGTGTGGCTCGGCACCGCCGCGATCAGCACCGACCAGGTCGACCGCGTCCTGCTGGTCCACCCGACCTACCGCGAGGACGACCGGTGGCTGCTGCCCGGAGGAGTCGTCGAACCCGGCGAACACCCACACCTCGCCTGCCGGCGCCTGCTCGCCGTGCACCTCGTGGACCACCCCGGCGGGCAGCCCCGCATGGGGCTCGTCTTCCGCGCCCGGAAGTGGGCAGGAACGCCGGAGGTACGCGAGCCCGACCGCTGCGTGTCCTGGGGCTGGTGGCCCTCCGGCGCCCTCCCCGACAAGATCGTCCCGTACACCCGCGCCTCGATCGAGGGCATCCGGGCCGGCCGCCTCTACACCGAATTGGGGTGGTGACTGTGGCCTCCACCCCCAGCGCCTCAATGGATACGGGCCCGCAGCGGCTCGGTAGCCGCCCGGTGCTGCCAGGGGCGTCCTACCGGATTGCCCCTACCTCGGTCGTCGGTGCTCACCGAGCGCCCGGGAGAAGCCGAGGAGGGACGTCGTGACTGCCTGTCCTGACTCTTCCACCGCGCCCAAGTCGTTATGGCGGCACCGCGACTTCCGTCGCTACCTGACCGGCCAGACCGCCAGCGTGGCCGGCAGCTCGATCAGCTCGATGGCGATCCCGGTGCTCGCCGTACTCCACCTGGACGCCACCCCCAGCCAGGTGGCCTGGCTGGCGTTCTGGGGGCAGCTGCCGCCCGCACTGTTCGCTCTGCACGCCGGTGCGCTCGCCGACCGGCACTCCAAGCCACGGCAGATGATCACCGGTGACCTGGTCAGCGCCACGGCTCTGGCAACCGTGCCGGTGGCCGCGGCCTTGGAGGAGCTGACCCTGGCGCAGCTCATGGTGGTCGCCGTGGTTCACGGGGCCGCGGGCGTGCTGCACGATGCGGCGGCGATCAGCCTGCTGCCGACACTGGTCGATCGGTCCCTGATCCAGCGGGGCAACAGCCGCATCGGGGGCCTGTTCGCGATCGCGGCGACCGGTGGCAGCAGCCTCGGCGCCGCGCTCACCGCGCTGCTCGGCCCGGCCCGTGCCCTGCTCGGGGACGTCGGCTCCTACCTCCTCAGTGCCTGGTGCACCGCCCGCATCCAGGCCCGCGAGACCACCCCGGCACGGACCAAGCAGCGCCGGCTGCGGACGGAGATCGCCGAGGGCCTGCGGTACGTGCGCGACGACCACCGGCTGAGCGTGCTCACCTGGGTCAACGCCACCACGTCGCTGGCCCTGACCGTGCTCAACACCCTGTGGGCGCTGTACCTGCTGCGGGTCCTGGAGATGAGCGCGACCGCCTTCGGCGTGGTGCTGGGGATCGGTGCACTGGGCGCGGCGGCCGGGGCCCTGTCCGCCCCGGCCATCGCGCGGCGGTTCGGCCCCGGTCCGATGATGCTCGGCGCGCTCGCGCTCACGCCGCTCACCCAGGTCCCCCTGCTGCTGGCCTCGCCAGGGCTCGGCTGGGAGATTGTGATCGGCGGAGCGTTGTTCCTTCAGCTGGCCTGCGCGGGGGCGGCGGGCACCACTCAGCGGTCGATCCGGCAGATCATCACCGAGGACAGCATGCAGGCCCGGATGCAGGCCGTGAGCACCTGGCTGGCCTCCGGCGCCCGGCCGTTGGGCGCGCTGTTCGCAGGCGGGTTCGGCACGTGGGCCGGAGTACGCCCCGCGCTGGTCGCCGGTGCGTGCCTGCTCGTCGTACCGCTTGTGGTCCTTGCCCGCTCGCCGCTGCGTGCCCTGCGCCAGATGCCCGCTTCTCCGCCCACACCGGAGGGCACGGGCTACACCACGGGGCAGCCGCCTGCCGCCGCTGGGCCGGCCGTGCCCGCGCCGGGGCCTGCACCCGCCGCGGAGGGCGCGATGGACGGAGGCATGCCGTGACGCACCTGAACCCCGGCAGTACGGAAGGCGGGCCGACCGCCCCCGCGCTCCCCGAACCGCGCACCGCAGCGCCCGCCCCCTACGCCTCGGATCCACAGGTCGTCGCCGCACGGACAGAGATGGTCGCCCGCCTGGAGGAGGCCAGCGACCTTCACCCTGGCCCCGTGCGCGATGCGCTGCTCGCCCTGCCGCGCGAGACGTTGATGCCGCAGGCGTACGTGCGGCGCAGCGCCCCCGACGAACCGCCGCGCTGGGAGCTGCTGGACTGGGCGCGGCCCGACGACCGGGAGGAACTGCTGGCTCTTCTCCACAGCGGGGACAGCGTGTCCATCCAGCACGAGGGCGAGCGCATCCTCGGCCGGGCCCCCGGTGTCCGGTCCGGGGGCTCCATGACGGCGATGTCGAGCACGATGGGCATGACCGCCGACCTGTTGCAGCGCCTGGACCTGCGCCGCGGGCAGCGGGTGCTGGACGTCGGCACCGGTGCCGGCGTGACCGCCGCCGTGGCCAGTTTCATCTGCGGCCACGACGGCGTCGTCACCCTCGATATCGACCGGCACGTCAGCGAGGCCGCCCGCGCGCGTCTGATGGCCTTGGGTTACCAACCTGCTGTGGTGACCGGGGACGGCGTGGCCGGCTGGCCCGAGTGGGGGCCGTACGACCGGATCTTCGTGTCCTTCGCCGTACCCCGGATTCCGCCCGCCCTGGTTGGCCAACTCGCGCCAGGCGGACGTGCGCTGATGACGCTCGGCACGTCCTCGCCGTCCTGGCCGGGCCTGGCAGTGATCACCATAACCCCGACCGGCGTTGTAGAGGCGGAACTGGTCGCGGTGGAGTTCGGGCACCGCGGGGGCGCCGGATTCGACCGGCTGTTCCTGTCCGCCGCCTTCCGCAATCGGCTCACCGCATCCGAGGGCGGCCGGACCCGGCGTAGCCGGCTGGAGCCGCCGGCGGATACCGACCGGGGCATGTGGCTGGCCCTGGACCACCTCCACCCCGGGCTCGTCCGCGACTTCAGCGCGGAAGACCTGACGATCGGCGCACCGCGGTGCGGTTCCTGGGTGCGGGCGCGCCGAGTCGGTCATCGCCGCTGGGAGGTGGCCTCTTTCGGGCCGCGTGATATCTGGGCGGAGATTCATGACGTCGCTGACCGCTGGCGCGCGGCCGGCTCACCGCACACCTACCGGCTGGAGATCGACGCCGACGGCGTCCAGCGGGTGACCAGCCGCTGCGGCGCCCTGTCCTGGACGCTGACCGACGCCTCGCACACCGGTACGGGGGCGACGGGCGAACTTGACCCGCTCTTGGAGAAAGGCGACAGCCATGCACACTGATCCCGCCACGGCCACCAGCACCGCCGTGATCCTCACCAACAACCGCGGGCAGTACCTGCTGCACCTGCGGGATGCCAACAAGCCGATCTGCGATCCGGGCACGTGGTCGCTGATCGGAGGAGGCCCCGAAGGCCAAGAGACGCCGGACGAGGCGATCGTCCGCGAACTCCGCGAGGAGGCCGACCTCGTCATCCCCGACCTGACGCTCTTCACCACGGTGAACGCCTCGGGCCCCCACGTCACCGAGGGCCGGATCCAGGTCTACGAGGGCCGGTGGGACGGCGACGCCGACCGGCTGCCGGTCACCGAAGGCATCATGTTCCGCTGGTTCGACGTGGACACCATGGTCCACCTCTCCATGTGCCCCTGGGCTTACGAGGCGATCCTCGCCCACCATGCGAAGAACCCCCTCAGCGGGATCGCGTCGGTACCCGAGCAGCGGCCCGGGGCATCACAGGGCGGTGCGGGGGCCGTAAAGAACGTGATCGGTGCCCACCTCTACCTGGAGCGCGACGGGCACACCCTGCTCGGACTACGCCATCCCGACGTCGCGTTCGCCGCTGAACAGTGGCACGCGCTCGCCGGACATGTCGAGCGGGAATCGGTGCGGTCCTGCCTGGTCAGGGAGGCGGTTGAGGAGGCCGGTCTCGTCATCAGGCCGGAGGACATGGACCTGGTGCACACCGTCCACCTTCTCGACCACGCCGATGCCGAGCCGCGCATCCAGCTCTTCTTCCGGGCGACGGCGTGGTGCGGAGAGCCGGAGGTACGCGAACCGGACCGGTGCGTCCGCTGGGAATGGTGGCCGCTCGACGGCCTGCCGGAGCCGATGGTGCCCTACACCCGAACGGCCGTCCACGGCATCCGCTCCCGCCAGTCCTACTCCGAGATGGGATGGGCGTGAACGTCGAACCGCCAGTGCCCGATCGCCCCGACGAACCGTCCGTCGGCCCTGAAGACGCCTTGTTCACCGTCCTGCTGGCCCGTCGGCCAGGAGCGGCGTCGTGAGCGGCGAGCAGCGGCACCGGGAGCCGGTCGACGTCCACCTGATCCTGCGCCGCGACGGCGCCACCGGCCCCGAGGTCCTGCTGTCCCGCCGGGCTGGCAACGTCTACGCCTCGGGCATGTGGCATCTGCCCTCTGGACACCTCGATGGCCCGCACGAGGATGTCGTCGGCGCGCTGATCCGCGAGGCGCACGAGGAGACCGGCGTCGTCATCGAACCGACCGAGGTCCGCTTCGCGGTCACCGTCCACCACCGCAGCCCTGGTGGCATGTCCCGGACCGGGATGTTCTTCGAGGTCCGCACCTGGCAGGGCACCCCCGCTGTCCGGGAGGCGGCCGTCTGCGACGCGATGGACTGGTTCGGTCTCGACGCGCTGCCGGAACCGATGGTCGCGTACTGCCGTGCCGGGCTGGACACCTACCGGGCGGGCCAGGCGATGGCCGTGCACTTCCAGCAGCCCGGTGACCCGATCGCCTACGACCCGGACCTCGACCGGCGCCGGCCCGTCCCCGCGGCCGGGACGGCCGGGCCGGATGCCCGGCTGCGGGAGTTCACAGAGCGGGCCGTCGGGCGCGTCACCAGCTGGACGGACGTGTCCTGGGCGCGGGAGGGCAACCAGGTGTGGCGTGCTGTCAGTGCCGAAGGCGGGCTGTGGTTCGTCAAGGTCCACCAGAACGATCGCTTCCACCAGCGGGAGGTGTCCGCGTACCGCACCTGGATTCCCGGCTTGGGCGTGGCCGCGCCCCGCCTGGTGGCCGCCGACGAGGCGCTGAGGGCCGTCGTCATCACCGCGGTACCGGGCCGCTCCCTGCACGGCGCCGTTCACCCACCGGCAGAGCAGCGGCGGATCTTCCACCGCATTGGCCGGCTCGCGGCAGCCATCCACCGCAGCGCGCCTGCCCGGCCGGCAACCGGCGACACCTTGCCCTTGGGGAAGTGGGAGCGTCACCTCGACGCCGCTCGTCCTCACCTCGCCTGCGGGGACGAGGAGTTCGTCCGGGCGATGGTGGTGAGAGCCGCGGGGCTGCCTCCCCTGGAGGCGGGGCCCACGCATGGCGACTTCCAACTGCGCAATCTGCGCTGGGACGAGACCAGTGAAAGCCTGCATTTGATCGACTTCGAGCGCAGCGAAGACGGCCCGGCCGTACGGGACTTCGTGCGCTTGTCCGACGCCTGGGCAGGCCGGCCGGACCTGTACGAGGCCGTGATGGACGGCTACGACCGCCCGTTGACCCCGGCCGAGGAGGAGCACCTGGCCGTCCTGGCTGCCCTGGACGCCGTCTCCGGCATCCAGTACGGCGCCGCCCACGGCGATCCGGAGCTCGTCGAACGCGGCCGCCGCACCCTGGCGCGCCTCCGCGCCACGGGCCACCCGTGAACACCGCCTTATCCACCGCATCCGACCAGTTGAGGAGCAGCACCGTGGGGTACACCGCTCGCGAGGAGTGGCAGCAGCACTACGCCGACGGGAAGAACTTCCGGCAGCTCGGTGACGCCGAGCGGGCTGTGTTCGCCGAGCACACGCCCGTCCCCGAAGGCGGCGGTCGGGCGCTCGACGTGGGATGCGGCACCGGCGAACTGGCCGCCTACCTCGCGTCTCTCGGTTACGCGGTGGATGCCGTCGACTTCGCCGGCAGCGCGATCGCCCGGGCCCGCGAGGAACACCCGGAAGTGGCGGGAGTGCGCTGGCTACAGCTGGACATCGAGAACGACGACCCGGCAGAGCTGCACCAGGAGGGATATGACCTGATCAGCCTGCGCCTGATGTATCCCTTCCTGCGCGACCGCAGCCGCGTCCTGCACGCCCTCGGCGAGCGGCTGCGGCCCGGCGGCGCGCTCGTGGTCATCACTCCGGTGGTCGAGCACACCCCCGAGGAGCGGCGTGACATCGCCCTCGACGAGGACGAGATCGTCCTGCTCACCGCCGGATGGAAGCAGGTCGTACGGCTGGAAGCGGACGAGCTCACCGTCCTCGTTCTGCGCGGCTCCTGCCACAGGGACACCGCCGCGGTCGAGAGGCGGCAACCACCCACTGGTCACGCCGTGACCGGAGCCCTCGCGGTCGTCACCGACGAGGATGGGCGGGTCCTACTCGGCCGCTCGCGTCGGGGCATGTGGGAGCTGCCCGGCGGCAAGACTTCCGGACCGGAGGACTTCGCGGCGGCGGCGGTCCGCGAACTCGGTGAGGAGACCGGCCTGACTGCTTTGGCCTCGGACGCGTATGTGGTGACGATGCTCGTCGACGCCAGCCACGGCGTGCCCCGGCTTACGGCCGTTGTCCGGATCACCGCCTGGTCGGGGACCCTCACCAACCAAGAGCCGAAGTTGTTCGACCGGTGGGAGTGGCATGACCTGCACGCCCTGTCGTGCGTCGGTGATGTCTTCACCCCTGCCGCGCAGGCCCTGGCAACCATCTGGCCCGGGGTCATCCCCGACCTGCCGCCCGTCCACGCCTACCCCCTCGCCGTCGACCAGCCGCCCGTGCCCGGTGAGCCGACCGAAGCCGCCCGGCTCCGCCACGAGATGGCCGAGACGGTCATCGACGGCGGCTGGGCCCCCTCCGAACAGGTCCAAGAGGCGCTGCGGACCGTGCCCCGCCACCGCTTCGCCCCGGAAGCGAACCTCGCGACCGCGTACGACGGCGGCGACCGGGCCGTGATCACCCGGCGGGACGAGACCGGAGCGGCGATCAGTTCGGTGTCCGCGGCGTGGCTCCAGGCCGACATGATCGAAAGCCTGCACCTTCAGCCGGGCGCGATCGTGTTCGAGGCCGGGTCCGGCGGCTACAACGCCGAACTGATCGCCCACGTCGCCGGAACCGAGGGGCGCGTGGTCACCGTCGACATCGACCCGTGGGTCGTGCGCCGCACCCGCCGGTTCCTCACGGAGGCCGGCAGCGGACGCGTCACCGTCGTCGAGGCCGACGCGGCCCTGGGAGCACCCGCACACCTCGTGCCGCGCGGCGGCTTCGACGGCAGCGTGATCACCTACAACTGCTGGGACATCGCCCCGGCCTGGCGGGAGCAACTGGCTGAGGGCGGACGCCTGGTCCTGCCGCTGGAGATCGGCGGCTATACCCGGGCGATCACGCTCGAGCGGCGCGGCCAGGTGCTGCACGCCCGCCACTTCGCCGGCATGCGCGCGTGGATGACCAACGAGCCCACGTACGCCGACTGGGCATCGGTCTCCGGCCAAGTCCCGGATCCGGTGCTGTGGTCGCGCATGGCCGACCAGGACCAGCACGCCACCGCCAGTGTCACCGAGGGCCACTACCCCTCCGCGTTCAAGCAGGCCCTGGCCGACGACCCGTCCGCGATCACCAAGGCGTACATCTACGTCGTCACCGTCAACGGAAAGCAGCAGATCGCCTGGAAGAAGGGCGGCGGTGGAGCCGAGGAACGCGCCGTGACCCTGGCCGTGCAGTGCCGGCCCAACCACGACTGCGCCCTGGCCGCCATCGCTCCGAGCGTCACGCAGTGACCCGCGCCTGACACAAGAAAGGAGGGGCAACTCTCCGTGGGTTTCTGTGATTTCCCCCTGGCGGACAAGCTGTGCGCCGTCGGTGACGCGGTCGACTTCGCCTCGGACCCCGGCAAGGCCATCGGCGACTGGATGGCGAAGTCGGCAGGTGAACTGGCAGCCGCAGCAGCCGACCTGGCGGCCAAGGCGGTCAACACCACCACCAAGGTCGACCTGAACGCCGGCTGGTTCCGCGACAACTACGAGATGCTGCTGCCGCTGGGCCTGGTCCTGCTGGTCGCGACGTTCTGCGCGCAGCTCGTTCGGGCCGCCGTCAGACGCGACGGTCAAGCTCTCACGCAAGCATTCACCGGCACCATGTCGGGCGTCCTGTTCGCCTTCTGCGCCATCGCCTTCACCACGGTCGCCGTCGAGGTGGTCGACGCGATCTCCGACGGCCTGTTCAAGGCCGCGAGCCTGGACATCGAGTCGGCCGTGCGCCGCATCGTGAAGGTGAGCCAGATCGGCGCCCTGGCCGGGCTGGGCTGGCTCGTCCCGGTCGTGGCCGGTCTCGGCGCCGCCATCGGCGCCTTCCTCTACTGGTGCGTGATGATGGTCCGCAAGGTCGGCATCCTCGTCATGGTCACCCTGGCGATCTTCGCCAGTGCCGGCGGCGGCTGGGAGGTCGCACGCCGCTGGCGCAAGGGCTGGATCGAAGCGACCGCCACCCTCGTGGTCAGCAAGCTGTTGATGACCGTGATCTTCGTGCTGGGCATCGCCGCCATGGGCAAGACCGAGGCCAAGGACGGCATCGGTGCCCTCGCCGACGTCATGTCCGGCATCGTGATCATGGTTCTGGTGCTGCTGTGCCCGTACGCGGTCTTCAAATTCGTGCACTGGGCGGCCGACGGAACCGACGGCGAGTCCATCCACCGCGCCGGCGGCGCCGGAGCCCAAGTCGCCAAGGCACACGCCGAGAACGCGACCCGCAAGGCCGCGGCGGCAGCCGCCACCGCCGGAACCGGCGGCGCGGCAGCCGGAGCAGGCGCCGCTCCGCAAGGCCCCGACGCCGCAGGCGGAGGCGGCTTCCCCGGCGACATCGCCTCCCACTCGACCGGTGGAGGCGGTGGCAAGGAAGACGCGCAAGGCGGTGGCACGGGCGTCTCGCCCGGTGGTGATGCCATCAAGTCCGGCCTGGAGAAGGCCGTCCAGCCCCCGCCGACGAGTGTCTCCGACACCAGCAGCCAGGTGGGAGGCAGCCCGGGCCCGGGTGGGTCCGGACCGAGCGCCGCGTCCAGCCAGGGCGGCGGATGGCAATCCGCTCCCCCTACCACGACCCCGCCGCCCCAGGGCGCACCGCCGTCCTCCGGCCCACAGAACGCCACGACCAGCGGAACGGCTGGGCCGCCCCCGCCGCCGACCGGCCTCTGATCCTCTGCCCGCTTCCCGGGGGCGGGACGCACCGCGCGCTCCCGCCCCCGGGGCCCCCACCCGCGCCTCCAGGACCCGCCCCATGACTGACCTTTCCGTCGCCCCGGTCACGGTGAAGTTCCCGCACCGGTCCCGTCGCGGCATCCTCCTCGGCCTCTCCCTTCCCCAGCTCGTCCTCGTGTCGTGCACACTGGCCCTGCTGCTGATGACGGTGCTCTCCACCGGGCTGCTCGGCGCCGTCGCCCTGACCCCGCTATTGGCTGCATCGGGCGCTCTCGTCGCGATCCGCCGGCACGGCCGCTCCTTGATCGACTGGGCGCCGATCGTCGCCCGCTACGCGCAGCGCCGGCGCACCGGCCAGACGCTCTGGCTCGCCCGGCCTGTCACCCGCCCGCGGCAGGAAGGCGTCCTTCACCTGCCCGGCACCGCTGCCTCCCTCAAGGTGGTCACCCCCGGCGACTCCGCCAACGGCGCTGCAGCGGTCCACGACCCGCACCGGCAGACCCTGACCGCCATCGCCCGCGTCACCTCCCGGGCCTTCGCCCTCCTCGACCCCGCCACCCAGAACCACAACGTGGCCAGCTGGGGACGTGCGCTCGCGGGCATCGCACGGACCGGGCACATCGCCACCGTGCAGGTCCTGGAGCGCACCGTCCCCGACAGCGGCGACACCCTCACCCGCCACTGGACCCAGAACGGGCAGCCCCAGGCCCCAGTCGCCGGACAGATCTACTCGGAACTGGTCGCCTCGGCCGGTCCCGCCGCCGCCCCGCACGAGACCTACCTCGCCATCTCCCTCGACCTGAAGGCCGCCAAGCGCCTGATCAGCCAGGCCGGCGGCGGGCTGCCGGGCGCGTTCACCGTCATGGAGCAGACGACCGCGTCCATCGCCCAGGCCGCCCGGAACGCCGGGCTCATGGTCACGGGCTGGCTGAGCGCCCGGGAGATCGCCGCCGTCATCCGCACCGCATATGACCCGAAGGCCCTCGCCGCGCTCCAGCAGTGGTCCGAGACCGGCCGCGCCGAGGCGGACCCCGCAGCCGCAGGGCCCGTCGTCCAGTTCGAGGAGTACGACCGCCTCGCCACCGACTCCGCCCGCCACGCCACGTACTGGGTGGAGAACTGGCCGCGCACCGAAATGGGAGCCGGCTTCCTGCACGGGATCATGTTCACGGCCGGAGTGCGGCGCAGCCTGTCCCTGATATACGCGCCGCAGGGGCTCGAGTCTGCGCTGCGGGACGTCCAGCGGAAGAAGGCCGCGATCATCGCCGACGCGAACGAGCGCGCCCGCCGGGGACAGGTCGACAGCGAGGAAGACTCCGTCGAGTACGCCGACGTCAAAATGCGAGAGCGCCAGCTCATCGCCGGGCACGCGGACGTGGCCCTGACCGGCCTGGTCACCGTCACGGCCGAGACCGATGCCCTCCTGGACGCGGCCTGCGCGCAGATCGAGACCAGCGCCGTCACCTCCGGCGTCGACCTGCGACGGCTCAACTACCAGCAGCCCGACGCCTTCACCCTCACCGCGCTGCCGCTCGCGCGGACAGCCCTGTGACCCATCCCTTTTCGATCACGCCGCGGCAGGAGCAATCTTCTACCACCGCCCCTGCCTCCGGGCAGGAAGGACCACCACCTTTGACCTCTCGCACGTGTCCACAGGACGCGCACCCCTACCTTCGTGCCGCGAGCGTCGGAGTCCGCCACCACACCCGTGCTCTGGCACGGCCGGACGCCACCTCGCCCACGGCGGTGGACCGCCTGCACCTTGACGTGCTCCACGGCCACCTCACCGCGCTGCACCAGCTTCTCGACCGGCTCGCTGAGGCCACCCGGCCACCGCACCCCGCCGCCGGCCGCCACCTCGCCACCGCGCACACCCGCGTGTGGCAGGCCACCGCCGAGATCCACTCGGCCTTCCACCTGCTGCCCAGCACCGCAGCGGCAGAAGACGCCGAGGCGAGCGCGTGCCACCCGGAACGGCTTCCCGAGGGACCGCCCGTGCTGACCATCTGCCAGCGCCACCTCGCCGCCGGACACATCATCCGCCGTAAGACCACCCCCACCGACCTCCGCACGCACACCACGGCCTGCGTGCGATGAGCACCACCCGCAGAATCGAGGGCCCCCGATGAGCCACCGGCCCGCCCGCCGCGCCCGCCGCGCGTCCGCGTCTCCGCTGTTCACTCCCCACGGAACCGACCGGGCCAGCCGCAAACAGGCCCGGCGCCAGCTCGCCGAAGCCACCGCCAAGGCCCGCGCCGAAGCCACCGCCCACCAGGCCGAGAACACCTCCACCGAGCACGAGACGCCCGCTGCGCTCTACCCCCCGAGCGGACGCCCCGGCCCCGCCTCCGCCCGGAAGAACCGGCTGAAGCTGCCCGCACACCGCATGACCACCGCCGTAGCCGCCGGCGCGTACCCCTTCCTCGCCGAAGGCGGCCTGGGCGCGGAAGGCATCTACATCGGCCGCGACGTGCACGCCGAGGCATCATTCGTCTTCGACCCCTTCGCGCTGTACGGCAAGGTCGAGGGCTTCACGAACCCGAATCTCCTCCTCGCCGGAGTCATCGGCCAGGGCAAGAGCGCCCTGGCCAAGTCCTTCGCGCTGCGCTCCGTGGCCTTCGGATACCGCGTCTACGTTCCGTGTGACCCCAAGGGCGAGTGGACACCAGTGGCCGAAGCCCTCGGCGGCCGATCCGTAGCCCTCGGGCCCGGACTGCCCGGCCGGCTGAACCCGCTGGATGCGGCGCCGCGCCCGGTGAGCGTCTCCGAGGCCGACTGGGTCGGCGAGATCCGTAAGCGGCGCCTTCTCCTGCTCGGCTCCCTGGCCCGTACTGTCCTTGGCCGGGACCTGATGCCCATGGAGCACACGGCCCTGGACATCGCGCTCGACGCCGTCGTCACCCGCGCCGCCGACACCGGCAGCACCCCGCTCCTCGGTGACGTCGCCGCCACCCTCAACAACTCCGGCGCGCTGGATGAGGCCGCCGGGATGGTGTCGGGACAGCTCGGCGACGCGGCCCGTGACCTGGCACACGCGATGCGCCGCCTCGTCCACGGTGACTTGGCCGGCATGTTCGACGCCCCCTCCACCATCGCCTTCGACCCGACCGCGCCGATGCTCACGATCGACCTGTCCCGGCTCGGCGGTTCGGGCGACGACACGGCGTTGGTCCTGGCGATGACGTGCGCCTCTGCCTGGATGGAGTCCGCACTCTCCGATCCGAACGGCGGCCGGCGCTGGATCGTGTACGACGAGGCGTGGCGCCTGATGCGGCACGTCGGGCTGCTGCAGCGCATGCAGGCCCAGTGGAAGCTGAGCCGCGGCCTCGGCATCGCCAACCTCATGGTGATCCACCGGCTGTCCGACCTGCTCACCGCCGGCGACGCCGGATCCCAGGGCCGTGCGCTCGCCGAGGGCCTCCTCGCAGACTGCAGCACCCGCATCATCTACCGCCAGGAGACCGACCAGCTCCACGCCGCGGCCTCCCTGCTCGGCCTGACCTCCGTCGAGATGGACGCCATCGCACACCTCAACCGCGGGCGCGGCCTGTGGAAGGTCGCCGGACGATCTTTCATCGTGCAGCACCTCCTGCACAGCCACGAGCTGGCCCTCTTCGACACCGACGCCCGCATGCACTGAGAAGCACGAGGCCCATGAATCCCGATGTCCACCGTGAGCTGATACCTCGCGACGACACCCTCCACCTGATCCGCGCGCTCGACGCCATGAAGGGCAAACTCCTCCACGCCGCCGAGCAGTGGCAGCTCTTGGACGACACCGGTCACGTCCCCGCCTCGCCGGCGTACGCCGACCTGCTCCAGCATGCCGCGGGCGCTCAGGCCCTCTTCGGCGACGTCGTCCAGCTGACCGCCGACTTCGCCCGGACCACCCACAGCATGAACCGCGTCGGCAGCGCCGTACTCCCCCATCTGTCGAAGGCGGCCACCCTGTCGGGCCACGCAGCACCGCACTTCGCCGAGGTCGCGGAGACCGCCCTTTCGCTGTCCCGGTCCTCCGACCCGACCGACAGGCAGTACCGGGAAAACCGCATGGTCATCGATCACGCCACGGCGCGCGCCTATCTGCGGCGCGCCGCGGAATCGCTCCGCGACGCGGCCAAAGAACTCGACAACCACCTCGAGTTCCACCGCTTCTTCCCGACGCCTTCCCGACGGGAGAGGCCGGCGCCTCCGCCGCCCACGTCGACCGCCCGCCGCCGCTAGCCCGCACCGGCATCACACCGCAAGGAGCCCCCTGAACCGCTACAGCCGCCGCACCCCACCGGTCCACTGGGCAGCCGCCTCGCGCAGGAGAAGCCGTGGTCGCTGACGGCACGGACACCCCGAACACCCACCGCACGCATCGCGACGCGGCTTCGCTAGCTCCGCTTCCTGACCACCGCAACGTGAACACCGCCTGGTGGCAGGAGCTTTGGCGCCGCCACGCGCACATCACCACGCCCCTGCGGCAGCGCGGGCTGGAGTGCGACATCGAGTTCGGACTCAGCGCGTACGTCGTGCACGTCTCGCTCGCCGACGGCAGCTACCTGATCATCGGCCCGCCGCAGGAGCCCTCCTCCAACCGTCCACCGGGGGACGCCGAGGGCTGGATCGTGACCCGCCAACACCCTGATGATCAGGCCCTGTTCGAGGTGATCTACGACTCGACCCCCGCAGCCGACGCTGGGGCCCCTGAGCGGCCCGAAGCACGTAACGGCGGAAGCGCCAAGCACGTGGTCGAGGCCATCGACCAGCGGCTCACCCAGCTCGGGCTGCTGCCCGTTCCTCGCTCGTCCACCGAAGGCCCGCTCGTGTCCACAGCCTCACAGCCCCGCGCACCACAGTCTCCGGACCTCACCCCCAGCGCGGCCCGCACCTCCGCGTACGTCTACGGCGACGCCCTCCTCGCTCTCACCGACCGGCTCAACGGGACCGAGTCGCATGCGGGCGCAGCCGCCATGCTGCACCAGATCCTGGATCCGACCGACGGCATGCTGGCGCGGCTCGGCGAGTTCTTCGAAGCAGCCGGCGAGAAGGCCAAGGGAGCCGAGCACGACGACGGCTTCGACTTGTCCTACGACCTCGCCGACGCCGCGGCCGAGATCCGAAACCTCGGGGAAGTCCTGCACGTCGCCGAGGACCGAATGCGGGCGCTGAACACCCCACCACCGGCACCCCGGCCTACAGCGGCCCCGCCCCGTACGCCGCGCCTGCCCGCCCTCCCGCCAGCACAGCCGCGGCAAAGACGCTGACGCCTGGCTACCTCGCCGCGCGGCGGGCCGGTGCACCCGACGCGGTCGAGCACTGCGTCGGTGACCACGCCACGTCCCTCATCCCGCCGCCCCGGCAGCCACGTCCACCCGGACGCGCCGGCCTGCCCGCCCCCGAGCCCACTGGAGTCCCCATCCGCATCACCCGCCACGCCCTGCCGCTGATCGCCTGTGCCGTCGGTGCCTCCTTGGCCCTGACCGGCTGCACCGACAGCGACACTGCCGAGTCCAAGCAGGCCCCCACAGCCAGCACTGCGCCGAAGCCGACGCCCGTCCCCTCGCTCACCCAGGCGCAGGCTCGCGAGGCCCTCACCCACTACTCGAAGACCAACAACCTCGCTCGCCAGAGCCAGGACCGCGCCCTTCTCGACACCGTCGAGGGCGGGCCCCGATACGCGATGTCGCTGGCCGACATCAAGCAGGACGAGGCCCTGTCCCAGGCCGATCGTGAGCCGTACCGACCGTGGTCGTACGACCTGTCCGCCCCCGACCTCTACATCCCGCGCCTGAAGGACGGACAGCAGCGGTGGTTCGCCGCCGTCACCCGGGGCGGCAGCCAGCAGCAGTACGCCCGCGTCCTGATCCTGGCGGAGAGCACGAAGTCCAAGGAGCAGTGGGAGATGGTCGCCACCATCGACATCGACGATCCGAAGCAGCTCCCGCAGATCGTGCTCGACAAGGACGGGTACGCCACCGCGGTCGACGCCACCTCGTCCTCCCTTGCCGCGCCGGTCGGTGTGCTCCGCTCCGCGGTGACCGACAACTTCGCCACCGGCGGCGAGACGACCGGCAAGAAGGTCTTCATCCCCTCCGAAGCCTCCCAGCGGCAGATCAAGGTTCACGACGAGACGACCCGGAAGTTCGGCCCGCGCGGTACCACCCGCTTCGCCTCCGCTGACCCGCAGTTCGCTGACGCGTACGCGCTGAAGACCACCACTGGCGCACTCGTGATCTTCTCCCACACCCACACCCAGCACGACGCGGTGACCGCCCCGGGCCTGGGGATCGTGCCGGAGAAGCAGGACCGCGCATGGCTCGGCACCAGTCCCGGCCCCGCCTTCACCTACACGTTCACCTGCTCCGACATCGCCGCCGTCCCGAGCGTGCCGGGGCCGTCCAGCCTCCTGGGCTACGGCTGTCGCCGCACCGACGCCAAGGCCACCGGCCCCAGCACCTCCGTCTAGGACCCCACCCGCCGATGCAGCACCCCGACTTCGAGCTGCACGACAACGTCGGCCGCGACGCCGGCCAGATCGCCGCCGCCCGGTACGGCATCGCCACCCGCGGTGATCTACTCCGGTGGGCGAAGCGGGACGCCAAGCCGTTCCTCGCAGGGCATCCGCTGCCGGATACGTCCCTGCCCAGCCCTGACCTCGCCCCCTACCTGGCCGCGCTCACCGCGGCGGAGACTCCTGCCGAGGTCAGCGCGGTCACCCAGCATCTTCTGGATGCCGCCGAGCCGGTACTGCGGGCGGTGAGCGACTACCTCTTCGCCGCCGCCCAGTGGCGCGGCCAGCACCGCGGCGCGGCGAAGGGCTCGCCGCCCAAGCTGCTGATGGAGGCGGCCAGCCGCAGCCTGTCCGTGGCGGCCCTCGCGGATGAGGCCGATCTGGCGACCCTGCGTGCGGCGTACGACCCGCCGCTGCCCCCGGTCCGTTCGGCACGGACCTCGACGGGACTTCCCCCGGCCCCGCCGCACTCCCCGCCCGCCGGCCCGGCACCTGGCCGGTAACCACCCACCTCCTTCGGAGGCTCTGCTGTCGACCCGTTCCTTCATCGCCCGCCCCGGCGCCGCCTCCGGCTACAGCGGCATCTATGTGCACTTCGACGGTGTGCCCAGTCATCACCTGCCCCTGCTGCTGACCGCCTACCAGCACAGGTTCGGCCGCGACCTGGAGACCATGTCCCGTCACCTCGTCGATGACGTCGCTGTCGGCTGGGACGAGCTCGGCACCGATCTCCTCGACGGGGCCCCGCCCGTGCTCGTCACCGCGCTGACCGGGGGCGAGCAGTGGCCCAGCCGCACGTTGGATCACCTGATCACCCCGGACGGCTCCCCGCCGGTTCGCATGACGGTCACCGACGGAACCGCCGACGCCCAGGACATGGCCTGGGGCTACGTCCTGCACCCCAAGGGAATCGAGGTGATCAGCCTGCTGCACGAGGACATCGGCCCGGTCGTGGACTGGTCCACGGACCCCCGCACCATCTTCAGCGACCACCCCGGCGCCTGGTCCTCCCTCGCGCCTGCGCCGGTCATCAGGGCCGTACGCAGTACGCCGCGCCAAAGCTCTCCCGCTGCGGCCCCGGCGAAAGCCAGCCCGTCACGCCCTGCAGCGCGCCGCTAGTTGTCCCTTCCTCGTTCCCCGGAGTCTTTCCTGCCCTCGTACGCCACGCCCCTGATCACCGTCGTCATCGCCAGCCGTCTGCGCGAGGACCGGCTCGGCTACCTGACCGCCATGCACGCCAGCCTCACCCGGCAGTCCGTGCCGTGGGAAGCCGTGATCGCGCTCGACGGAGCTTCCCCCGATCGCCTGCCCGCCCCACTTGCAGCCGACCCCCGCGTCCGTACCCTCGCGCTGCCCCAGCCGGTCGGCGCTGCCTGCGCCCGCAACCTCGCCCTCACCCAGGTCCGTACCCCGTACATGAACTGGGCGGACGACGACGACGAGTTCACTGACGACGCCATGGCAGCGCGGTTGTCCATCCTCGAGTCCACAAGGGTGGGCTGGTGCGCCGGCTGGAGTGAGGACCTGCACCCCGACGGCTCGACCACGTTGTGGCGCTGCCCTACGCCGCCCGGTCGGCACGAGGCCGGCGACGTCATGAACTACTGGGCACGGCCGCAAGACACGATCCCGATCGGGCCGACGACCATCCTCGCCCGCACCGACCTCGTCCGCGCTGCCCCGATGGGCGGCCTCATCCAGGGCGAGGACTACATGGCGGCTGTCGGCGTCACGGTCCTCGCACCAGGCATCCTGCTACGCCTGCCGGTGTACCGGTACCGCAAGCACGCAGGACAGATGACGCAGCAGGCGTCGTACGACCAACTGGAGGCGGCGGCCCGCGAGCACGCCCACAGTTACGGCCTCAGCCTGCGCTCGGCCTTCCACACGCATCGGTCCCTGGCCTGCGACGTGAGTCCGCCGTGACGTTACGACTTCATGTCACTGCGAACCTTCTTTTCGATCTCTTGGCATCCGCCACGAATTGCGTCCGAGAGGGTGGCTAGATTCATCCTCTGCCTGATGGCCAGTGCACTATCAACCGATGCGCCGCGAGCAAGGCTTTCGTGGTAGGGCCTCACCACAAGGTCGAAGTTCCGATTGAATTCATGAACGGATTTCGACATGCCCTCGACAGCTCGAAATACGTCCTTACTGGCCACGACCCTGACCTCACTCATGACGCGGTCAAGCTCGCCGGGGTCCGTCTGCTCCAAATCCGCAAGCGGCATGGACGACCACAAGTTCGCATTGTCAACGAGTCTGGCCGCCACCCGCAACAGATCGGCGTACACCACAAGGCGCTGACCCGTCAGTTGCTCTGTACGCACACTCTTTCGGCGCATTCGCTCGCCCACGATTGGCGACAGAAACGTGCCCGCAATTCCCGCGATGCCTGTAATGGCCGTCCAGAATTCACTATCCATGCCCAGTCCAACGACAGAGTTCACCGAAAGGGACGATGGCGTGGAAGGCGGTGTTCGGGCGTCCTGCTGGAGAAGGCGGTCCACAGCGAGCCTCTCCCACCTCAGAAAGGCTACGCGCGAGTGTGGTCGGCCATCGAGACCTGGCTCACCGACGGCGAAACCTTCATGCGCCAGGCCGGCGTGAGCGCACCGCACCGGCGTCCGGCTCTCGCCGCGACCGCGCCCTTTGCGCCTCCTGCCTGCGGCCCGTCCATCCCCCGCCGCTGATCTGCTCCACCACCCACCACGTCAGGAGATGCCCGCCCTCTTGGAACCCGGCACCCACTTCGTCTTCGGCACCCACAAGGAGCACGGCTTCGTCGCCTCCTTCACCTCCTCCATGCCCTCGCACCTCGCCCAGTGGTTCCTGCTGCGCGAACAGTTCGAACCCGTCGCCGGCGAGCCCGGGCTGTTCAGGCTCAGCGAACCCGAGCGGGACGGTCCTCGCCGCACCCGCCAGGCCGTCCACGACCTGCGGCGCCAGGGCTACGCGGTGCACGCCGACATCGCTCTCGACCCCGCCGCTTCGGCCGGCCCGCCGCGCCCCGTCCTGCCGAACGGGCTCCTGGAACGCCGCAGCCGTCTCGCCCAGGCAGCAGCCGGCCGTACGACACAGCGCGGCACGGCGCCCACCACCTCGCCGCCGTCGGCCCGGCCGATCCCGCCGAAGCCCACCTACGCGCCCACCGTCCACCTGACGGCCTCGGGCGGCGCGCGATCTCGATGATGCCCGGAAGCGATCCGGGCCCGGAGAGCCCGCTGCCTGTGGCTCCCGACCTCGGAGTCCGAGCACGCGACTTCCGACTCCGGATGTCCGTCATCGTCCGCGAAGGCGAGATCGCGCTCGACACGACCCGCGACCGCTACGGCCGCACCGTTCACGAAGGCGCCGCGGCAGCCGCACGAGCCCACCGCGACAAGGCGGCCGTGGAGGCGTACGCCACGCACCTCGCCCCGCATGCCGATGCACTGCTCGATGCCGCCCGCCGCGCGCTCGACGAGCTGCCGCCCGCCCGGCACGTCACCGGGTGGCGGACCGTGCTGGACGGCCTCGCCTTCTCCGCCGCCGAGATCCGGCGGGCATTCGACCGGCCCGCTGCCCCCGGCTCGGCGGCCGAACGTGGGCAGCATGCGGCCTTGTGGCCCCACCTCGCCGCGTGGGCGGACCACGGCTTCATCGCCGGCAAACTCGCCGACCAGAACCAGAACCAGCATCACAAGGCCCCGCTGACCGACGAGGAACAGCAGGCGTGGACCGAGCGGGCCCAGGCCGCGCAGCGGCGAGGCGAGCTGGAGCTGACCGAGTCGTGGTACGCCGCTGACGGGCAGCCCATCACCCTCGCCCACCTGATCGAGGACGACGACTCGAGGGTGGTCGCCCTCAGAGGTGACCCGGACGCTCCCGGCTGGCAGGTGATCGGGCATTTCGCCCACGAGTACGAGGCTGGACAGGTGCTGCCTGCCGCGGTGCCGCCCGGCGTGCTGCGCGCGGACGTCTCTGTGTTCAACCGCCCCGTACCCGCCGCCGAGGTATCGCTGCAGGAACTCATCCGGGACGTCATCGAGGCCCAGCACGCCGGTGACGCGTCCAACGCACTCCTCGGTGCCACCCAACGCGGCTACCACGCGGGCCCGATGGTCAGCCTTCAGGAACTCCTGGAGACCGCAGGCCAGTTCGCCAGTGCCCTGGAGACCGTGCAGGGCCGGCAGGTCGCCGCCCGGCTCACCGCACTCGGCCGGCAGATCGAATTCCTCACCCGTGAAGTGCATGACGCGGCCGAGGACCTCGGGGCGACCGTCGCCGTTCTACCGCCGCACCGCACCCCCGTCCTACGGGTCCGCCCGCGCCCCGCCGTGGACACCACCCCACCCGCGCCGCCACCGCGCACCACCACCGCCCGCCACCGCTAGGCACCGCTCCCGAGAGAAAGCACCCGTTGTCCCTGACCGCACCCCCGGCCCCAGCACCGCGCATCACCTATGGCGCGGTGCTGGGCAGCCCGTACGTCGCCCGCCTTCTCGGCGGCACCCTCACCGGCCGCCTCCCCAACGGCATGGCGCCGGTCGCCATACTCCTGTGGGCCACCGCGACCGGAGGCAGCATCGCCTTCGGCGGGCTGCTCAGCGCCCTGTACGGGCTGTCCTCCGCACTATCCCAGCCGGTCAAGGGCCGCCTGATGGACCGCCGCGGACAGACCGCCGTGCACCTGCCCGCCGCCGTACTCAACTCCGTACTGCTGGTGACCCTGCCTGTGATCGGACCCCAAGGAAGTCCAGCGCTCGCCACGGCGGTCGTCGTCGCAGCCGGCCTGACCACGCCGCCCCTGGAGGCGGGGCTTCGGGCGCTGTGGCCGAGTGTGCTGCCCAATCCCCGACTGCGGCACGCGGCGCTCGCCCTCGACACCGGTACGCAGGGCCTGCTGTACATCGTCGGCCCCCTGCTCGCCGCCGCGCTCGCCTCCGCGCACAGCCCGTCCCTCGCGCTCGCCGTTACCGCCGCCCTCGGTCTCGTCGGCACCGCCACCGTCGCGAGCGCGCCGCCTTCCCGGCGCTGGCGTCCCGCGCAGCCGACGAGCACGGACGGCGGGGCCGGGCGGCGGCTGGTCAGCCCCGGCCTGGTGCTGCTGTTCGTCTCTCTCACTGGCATCGGGTTCGCGATCGGATCCATGAACGTGTGGTCGATCGCCATGGCCGAGCACCACGACGAGGACATGCTGTCCGGGATCCTGCCCGCCGCGTTCTCGACCGGCAGCTTCCTGGGGGGTCTCGTCTACGGACGTGGCGCCTGGACGGGCACCACGACCGGCCGGCTGATCATTGCCGGGGCCGCGTTCCTGGCCGGGTGGCTCCCACTCCTCGCCCTCCTGGGACCGTACGCCGCCGCCTGCGCGGTCATCGTGCCCGGTGCCTTCCTCACCGTCGTGGTCGCCTGCGCCTACGTCACCACCGACGCCCTCACCCCCGCGGCCCGCACGAGCGAGGCGTACGCGTGGTTGATTTTGTCGATCGGTGCCGGCCAGGCCGCCGGCACCGCCCTCGCCGGACGCCTCGCCGAGCACCCCTTCGCCAGCGCCGCACTCCCCGCCGTCGGCGCCGCGTTTGCGCTCACCGTCCTGCTCGTCGCACGCCCCCGCCTCGGCCCCGCTGGCCGCCCCTTCCGGGCCAGCCGGCACCGCCGCCCGTCCCGGGGCCGGCACAAGACCCCCTGAAACCCCTGACTTTGATACCCATTTGAGGAGATTCATATATGGCTGTCCGTACGCAGTGGACTGTCGAGCACTCCTGCTCCCACGAAGTCGTCCATGACCTGTCCAACCGTCCCGCCGACAAGCGCGCCGGATTCGCCCGCTGGCTCGCCGGGCGGGACTGCACCGACTGCTGGAAGGCAGCTCGCGATGCCGACACGGAGTCCAAGGAGGAGTGGCTCGCCGCCAAGCGCGCCGAGGAGCAGCAGGCTGCCGTCGAGTGGGCGAAGCAGTTCGACATGCCGCAGTTGGAGGGCCCGGAGAAGGCCCTGGCCTGGGGCGAGCGGTCCCGGCACCAGCTGATGACCTCCGCGCACACGGCACTGGTCGTCGAGGGGTCCTGGGACGAGGCGGACTGGGCGGAGCTGGAGGAGAAGGCGCGCTCCATCACCCGCGCCGGATGGTGGATCGACCAGCGGGATGCGGAGGGCACCGACCTGCTCGAACTCCTGGACGCAGCCGGCGAGGACGACCGCGGGACAGAGAACCCGTTCCGCTGACGGCGGCGGAACATAGCCGAGGATCGCCGGTTAGCCAAACCGGCGATCCTCCGGACCATTGTTCCTCCCACCGCCACCCGCCTCGCGTGGAAGGAACCGCATGTCCCAACCCCCATCCGCTCCGGTCTTCGCTCCGACCCCCGACCCCCTCACCCCGGATAGGGACACCACCCACGCCCACTTCCAGGCCGGCGACACGGTCGTCGTCCTGAAGGGGGCCGCTGGCGGAGAACTGTGGGGAGACGCCATGCGTATCGTAGCCCCGTCCTGGCACACCCCCACCGACGAAGACGGGTGGCGGCTGCGCGACGCCACAGGTGGAGCACAGACGTACATCACCGCCCACCCCCGCTACCTCGTGCACCTCTCCCGCCGCTGCCCGGACTGCCTGATCTACCTGCGAGCCATGGAGGACTACCTCCTGCCGAAGTACACGGGCGGCGAGGCCATCGTCGACTGCGGTTGGTACACCACCACCGCCCTCGGCCAGCTCGTACACGTCGCCGACGCCCGGAGCGGCTCGTGACCCTCCCCGTCCGCGTCCCCGGCCGCGACATCGCCCTTCGGGAGGCCAGGGCCCGTGCCACCAACCATCTGGCCGCCCCGTTCTGGCCCGTCCGGCTGGCACAGGATTTGCGCGAACTGGGAGCGGACTGGCGGGAATCAGCAGAGGTATGTGCGGATGCGGCATGGGCCGCCCGTGCCGCTGGGCGCAGCGTTCTCGGCCTGCTGAGCCCGGACGAGATCACCGCAGCCGACCTCGATCCGGTCACCGCCCGCACGTACCGGCATCTGTATGTGAGCGCCCTGCGCTACGACTTCCGCTGTGCCACTCTCCAGGCGTTCGTCGAACAGCTTCCGTCCAGTGCGATGTCGAAGCTCGACTGCTACAGCCGCGCGCTGTACGCCTTCGCACTGCTGGGCCAGTCCCGCCCCGCGAGCCTGGCCCTGATGGACGAAGTCCTCGCCGAAGCCGGCCAGCACACCAAAACCCTCCACGTTCTGCTGCACGGACTGTGGCTCGGCCACGACCTGGACCACGGTGCTGAGCGGCTCCTCGCCCTCAGCGCCCAGCCTGCCTTCGGCACCGCGGGCACTGATCCGATCGTGCTGTTCCGGGTGGCCGGCGCACTGCGCAGACTCGGCCGCTACGACGAGGGGCTCGCGGCCATCGACCGGGCCCTGGATCTTCTGCCGCCGGGCGACATCACGGTGCACGCCGATCTGGTGCGCGAGCGTTCCCTGATCGCCGCCGCCGGGGACGTCCACCAGCACCTGTCTGCCCGCGCCTTCGGAGGCGCGGCGGCGTGATACCTCGCATCAACCCGCGCACCCACGGGCCGTACGACCCGCTCGGTGAAGCGCTGGGACGGTCGGTGCCTATCGGGGGCGGACTGCCGGAGGACACCGTCGTGGCCTACTGGCCGGGGCTCAGCTCCTACACCCTGGACGACGAGCAGGCTATGTGGACCGCCACGCAGTGGGCCGAGCACCTGGAAGACCCGCTGCTGGAGGAGCCTTTCGTCACGAGCCTGCAGGGTGACCGCCGGGCGATCTTCCACCTCGACGTGCGGCTCCACGCCGACGACCGTGAGCTGTCCGGCCCCGAATGGGCCGAGGCCGCTCACCGGCTGGCCCGCGCCGCGGGAATCGAGGTCCCCGGCGAGGCGAACGGCTGCCGGTGGATCGCCGTCCAGGCCCAGCCCGGACGCCTCAACCTGATCGCCAACCTGATCCGGCTCGACGGCTCCTGGCGCACGCAACCTGCCGAGGTCCTGCGGTGCCTCTCGGATGAGGCCCGCCGCATCGAGCAGGACCTGCGCCTGATCCCCGTACGAAGCACTTCCCGGCCGCAGCCCGTCGCCCGGCCCGCTCCGACAGCATCAGCCCAGCTCGCGGTCATCATCTCGCAGCTCGCTGACGAGCGGACCGGCCTCTTGGCCACGGTGCGCGGACTCATCGAGCACACCGCACACCAGGCCGCCCGCCAGCCGGGAGCCGCCGGTGCCGACACGGCGCATCGCCTGGAACTGATCGCCCGCCGCCTCTACGGCATCCAGCAGGACCTCGACACCGCCGCGACCCACCTGAACCCACCCACCCGGCCGCGCACAGGCTTCCCGGCACTGCCCGCCATCACGGCACTTTCACGTCGATCACCGTAGGAGAAACGTCCCTTTGCCCCCGGCCGCCCGATTCGTGACCGTCCGCCGCGACCCGCACTCCGAGGAGGTCCTCGCCCGCGGCGGAGACCCCGAGGCTCACAGCGTCCTGCAGCGTACGGGCTTCGTCCCGGTGGTCCGCGTCCACGAGACCTACCACCGCGCCCCCACCAACCTCGTCGAGGGCGACGACACCCGCATCGGGATCGAAGCCGTCGCCCGGCTTCGGGCCGTCGGATACCACGTCGACTGCGACGAGGACTTCGACACCGACCGCCGGCCTGTCCACGATCTGCCGCTGGGTGCCACCGTCGCCCATCTCGCCCAGCGCATCCGCGAAGCCACCACCACCTGGGATGCGGCCGGCGTGCTCACCGAACTGACCGCCTCCCACGACGGCATCCTGGCCGCCGTCGAAGAAGTCCTCATCGCTACCGCCGAGTTCCACGACGGCCTTGGCAACGCGGCCGACCCGCACATCGCCCGCCGTCTGCGCTACCTCGCCGACGAGCGTCTCCGAGCCATCCGTAGCGACCTCTCCGACACCCGTAACGCCCTCGCCGACCGGCACGTCCCGCACCCCGGCCGCAGCATCTGCGCCGAAGAGGTCCCCGCCACCGAACGCGAGCGCTCCGCCGTCTGCGCCTGCCCGCCACCACCGCGCACCGCGCCGGCCCCGCCACCGCCTCCCGTGGCCGCCGGCCTGCGCCGCTGACCCCACCTCGCCCAAGGACACCATGCACCATCACGCCAACTCCGAGCGCCTCGCCTCGTACGCCGACGTCCTCGCCGGCGAACTCCCGGGCACCTGGACCAGCTCCTACCACCCTCCCGAGCACAAGGACGACCTCGCCGAACTGTCCGACCGCATCTGGGACCTGGACCTCGTCGCCGAATCACTCGCTGAGGACCCACTCCAGCAGGCAGCCGTCCTGAGCCGCCCGGACGGAGCCCAGCTCGTCGTCCTGGAACGGCACGACGAACGCGACGGATTCCTCATTGCCGCCGTCGCCCCGCGCGCACTGCCAGACGAGGCATACCGCGCCGTACCCGAGCCCAACGGCATCGCGCTCGCGGACGATCCGTTCCTGGGCGCCGAGCAGGTCGCCGGCGACCTGCTCGCCCGCTACGAAGCCGCGCTCGCCCAGGTCCGGCACAACGCCCTGGGCGGCATCCAGCCGTCCCAGCCGGATCGGGTCGTCCTGACCTGGCAGCAGGACGGCTGCGTCGCCGCCGCACCCGTCGGCGACGCAGCCGGCGCCGTCCTGGCGGCTCACGGCTTCATCCAGGATCCGCAGACCGGTATCTACCGCCTGGGCGCAGACGACACCAGGGCCCAGGCCCGCGCCCTGCGCGCGATCGGCCCGCAGCTCGACGCGCTCGGCATCGGCACGGCACTCCAGCACCCCGCAGCTCGGACCGCCCCCAGCGCCGTCCTGCCGCCGGCCCCTGCCGCCACACGAACGTCGGCCTCCAGGGCTCGATGAAGCAAGGGGAGCCCGACTTCCTGGTGCTGGAGTACGTCACCATCACCAAGGACCCACGCACCGGGCTGGTCGTCGCGATCGGCGGGACCGAGCGAGCGGCGGACATCCTCCAGCGAACCGGTGGCTTCCTGACCGCTCCCGGCCCCCGCGGGGACTACCACCGTCTTCCCCACGGCCTCCCCGTCGAGCAGCAGCGCCTGAAGGCCACCGCGGCATCGCGCGCCCTGCTCTGCGCCGGTCACAGCGTCCACCTCGACCCCGCCCTGAACGCGCTGACCGCGCCGAACGGCGAACGCGACGCGGCTCTGCGCTACCTCGCCCAGCTCGCCGAGCGGGCCTCCCGCGCTGAGAGCAGCACCGAGGTCGCCGAGGTCCTGACCGAGATCGCCGGGCCGGCCAGCGGCCTGCTGCCGCTCACCCGGGACGTTGTCGTCAGGGCCTGGATCGCCTTGTCCCCTGCCCCCGACGCCGAGAGCGCAGACCCCGACCCCGTCGCCGACCTCGGCAATACGGCCAACGCGCTGTCGCGCGCCGCCCACCGGATCCTCGCCGCCCGCAATCACGCCGCGCGGGCTCCCGAGCGGTCGACAGCCACAACACCGCCGCCGAGCCCCGCGAGGCAGCCGTCCGCCCCCGCACCCCGACGCCGCTGAACTGGAGAACTGCCCATGGGCAATCGTGCCGATGATTACGGCACCGACGTCGAGATCTACGTCAAAGCGTTGACCACCACCATCCACGTCGCCACTCCCACCGGCGCCCCGGCCAAGCTCCACGACCTGCTGGAACAGCTCGGGATGGAACGCCACGAGTACCCCGTCGGCACGCCCCTGTACATCTGGCACACCGTGCCCGAGCACCTCGGTGCCGAGGAGCAGAAGCACCTGGCGAGCCGGGCGATCCCGACGCTGCTGATGGCCGGATACAAGGTCAACATCGACCCCGACCTGCTCGACGAAACCGCCTACCAGCAGGCCGTGCGGGAAGTCCGCGCCAAGAAGCAGCGCCCCGTCAGACAGCAGCCGCCACGGGCTGCCTTCGCCTCGCGCCCCACACCGTCCCGGCGTACCCCGTAACGCCCGTCGGGCGGCCCCGGCTTCCTGCTCGGGGCCGCCCGCCCGCACCGACAGCCTTATCGGAGAACCCCGTAACACCCCGCAAGCCCCCGCCGATCAGCCACCGCCTCACACCCCGCCTCGCCACCGCCCTGTTCCGCCGCTACCTACGCGCCTGCATCACCACCAGCCCCCACCGCCCCTCCCCGCCGGCACCTGCCCGTCCCGAGACCGTCCTCGGCGAAACCCGGCGGATCGGCCACCGCCACCACCACTGATACCAACCCCCCGTCCTGGAGGAGCATGCCCCACTCCAACCCGTACCCGGTGCGGCTGGCCGACGAGATCGCCCGCCAGCTCGGCCAGCTCGGCGACCACCTCGCGATACTCCCCCCGCATGAAGCAACGCAAGTCATCGCACGCGTTGTCGACCCTGCGGACGGCATCCTCGCCGGCGTCACCCACCTCGTCTCCGTCAGCAGCACGTTCGCCAAGGTCCAGGCCGAGCGCGGCGCCCTGCCCGCCGAGGTGTGGCTCGCCCTGGGGCGGGCCACGAACGAGCTCGACGCCATCGGCGGGGACCTGGACGAACACCGAGAGATCCTCCAGCACGCCGGCAACCGGCCCGAGACCGCACCGGCGAAGCCGCCAGCCCCTGCTCCACTCGTCGTCCGGCGGCGCCGGTGAAGAGAAAGCAGTGGCAGGGCTGGGGGGTCGGCGAGCAGGCCCAACAGCACTACCTCGTCGAGCCCCGCGCCCTCGCCGGCGGCGGTGACCTCCTGCACGTCTCCGAGTTCCTGCGCGCTTCGGGTTGGCGGGACAAGTCCAAGGCCGGCGGTCCTCTCGCCATGGAAAGCCCGGACCGCGCGATCCATATCACCTACGACCCCTTCGTACTGCCCGGCGGGTGGACCATCCACGGTGCCGCGAGCGGCCACCAAGATCAGTGGTGGGCAGTCCTCGGGCGGCAAACACCGGTGGAGATCGTCGCCGGTCTCACCGACGCCCTCACCCGGCCCCGCTCCGCGCACGCCCCCAACGTGTGGGCACCGCTGCGCGAGCAGGGGTGGGACCGTCCGCCCAACGCCGAGCACGTGACCGCGACCAGCCCCGACGGCAGCGCCTGGATGCAGTTCCACCAGGGCCCCGACGGCGAGGCGATGTGGTGGTCCGGGGCGAAGGACAAGCAAGGCAACGGCTGGACAGCCCAGTTCGCACCCAGCACCCCGATGCACCTGGTGCAAGCCTTCTCGACCGCGCTCGCCAGCCCCGAACCCGTGATGCGCCCACTCGGACGGGTTCCACACAGCGCCCAGATCCGCACCACGTCCGTGTCCGTCCTGCCCTCCCAGCTCAGCGCCTGGCAGCAGGCTCGGATCACCGCCGCCCGCGCCGCCACCTGGGCTCGCAACGCCGCCCGGAGCAGCCGGCCCCGCACCACGGCCCGCCCCCACGCCAACACTGGTGGCGCCCGCACCTACCGCTGATCACCCACACCCCACGAACCGAGGAGCTTGATGCCCGCACTCACCCCGGACACGATCCGCACGGCGACCGAGACGCTGTCCCTTCTTACCGACTACCTGCGTGAGAGCCCCGACCCCGAAGAGGCGCTCGCCCTCGTCGAGCCTCTGCTCGATGAGTACACGGGCCTGCCCGTCCAGCTCGCCGACACCTTGCGCGCCCTCGCCCGCGCCGTGCAGGACCATCCGGACATCCCGCGCACCGTTGAGGTCGGCCTCCTGATCACGGACCTGCGCACCGCCGCATGGGAGCAGGCAGACCAGCACACCCTCCACTACGTCCTGGACAGCCTCCGGGGCCCGTACGGCAGCGCCGTCGCCACCGAGCCGGAGTGCGGCTCGTGCCGCTGAGCGAACGGCAGCTCGCCGCCTTCGCCGACCAGCACGCCTGGCAGATCCCGTTCGACACCAGCCCCCGCCACCTCGCCGGCCCCGGAGACGCCCGCCACGTCACCCACGGCCTGGCCGCAGCCGGATGGAGACCCACCTCCGACCCGCTCAGCGCCGAGATCGTCCTGCGCAGCCCCGATCACCGTCACAGCCTGCAGTTCGACCCGCAGTCCGCCACCTCCGCGTGGTGGCGGCTGCGGGCCGAACCCACCGGCAGCGAGCCGGGCTGGTACGCCGAATTCGGCGAACTCGTCCCCGCCGAGGTCCTCGCCGGCCTCACCGACGCCCTCGTCGCACCTGCACCCGCCGAGCCGGCCAACCCCCTGCCGGCGCTGGAGGCTGCCGGCTGGCTCATCGACGGCCGCGGGGCCGCCATCTCCGATCCACCGGGGTGCAGGGTGGAGCGCCGGCCGGAGAAGGGTGACGGCACCGTGCCGTGGCGCGAACCAGACCGTACGTCCTGGCACATCGAGGTCCGGGACCAACCCGGACCCTCCGCTGCGGGCCCCCGGATCTGGCACGCCTGGTTCGACGGCAACACACCGGAGCACCTCGTGACCGCCTTCATCACCACGCTCGCTGACCGCGCCCCGCTCCAGCGCGGCATGTACGACCGCACCGCCCACGGCGCCGTGCAGAAGCCGAGCCCGCTCACCCCGGAGCAGGTCGTCGAGGCCCACGCCGCCCGACTCGCCGGCATCCGCAGGCAGGCCCGCGGCGTGCGGCGCCAGCCAGAGGCCGTGACGCCCCCGGCGAAGGAAAACAGCACCCGTTCCACCGCTCGCCGCTGATCCCGATAGGACACCCCACCATTCCCCTCGCCCCCGCCGCACATCGCGAGGTGCTGCGTCACCTCGACGCCTTCATCCGCGGCAGCAAGAAGATCCTCGACGCCTGGGACGCGTACTCCGACGAGCACACCGGCCTCGACGGCTGGCCGTACGACGACCACGCCTACGGACTCCGCCAGAGCCAGCGCGACGCCGACACCGGCGCCGCATTCGAAACCGTCCACGCCGGCGCCCGCCACCTGCTGGCCACCGCCGAGACGCAGCTCGCCCAACTCCCCTCCCACGCGGTACAGAGCCGCTGGGTATGGCAGCTGAGCGTCCTGCAGGATGCGCTCGACCGCCTGGATGTACTGCAAGAGGAATGGCGGCAGATGCGCGACAGCCTCGCTGCCGACGCCTGCCCCGGAATCCCGGCGTGCGACGACGCCCTCGCCGAGTACCACGCCGAAGCCTGGAGCTACCTCGACGACTGGGCCTCCCACGGCCAGGCCGTCCTCGACATCAACACAGCTGCCCGCCACGCCCCCTCGACCCTGGCCCCGCCACCGACCGCGACTGCGGCCCCCGCGTCCGGCCGGGCCAGCACGCTGCGGAGGTGACCATGCCGAAGCCCCCCGAGATCGTCGATGTCGACTTCGTTTCCCCGCGCCACCTGGCCGGAGGCGGAGATCCCTCGTGGGTCACCATCCCTCTCCATCGGGCCTGCGGCTGGAGCTACGGCCACGACCCCCTTATGCCGCGCGTGATCCTCTCCAGCCCCGACCAGAGGGCCCTCCTCCGGCTCGAGCCCGACCCGGACGGCCAGTGGTGGACGCTCCATCACGCCCAGCAGCCGGACCGGCCCGCCTGGTACGCGAGCTTCGGTGCCCGCACCTCGGTCGAACTCATCGCCGCTTTCACCGACACCCTCACCAGTCCCGCCGCCGATCCTGCAGACGACTGGGACCCGCTGGAACCGCTCCTGAAATCCGGCTGGTCACCGGCCTACAGCCACAACCGGCTCGCCTCGGCCGACGGCACGATCCGCGTCGAGGTCAACGAGACCACCGGCTGCTGGTGGGTCGGAGCCGCCTTCGATCGCACCGGCCCTCCTCTGTGGCAGGCCCGATTCGGCGAGCACACGCCGCCCCACCTGATCACCGCGTTCACCGCAGCACTGACCGACCCCAGCCCGGTGCTGCGTACGGCCACCGTGCTCAACCTCCCCACCCGGGACCCGGATCTCATCACCGTCACGCGGCGGGAAGTCCCCGCCGCGCACGTCGCCTCCGCCCTGGAAGAACGCGTCCACGCCCTCGCCGCCCGCCGCGCCAGCACGCCGGCGAGTCCCAGCCCCCTTCGACGGTCACCGGCCAAGAACACCCGCAGCCGCTAACCCCTTCGTCCCCGTCCGGAAGCACGTAGCCCTTTGCCACCCTCCTCCAACCGTTCCTCCGACGGGTACGACATCGTCTTCCGCCTCCTCCTCGGAGTGCTCGGCGTCGTCGTCCCGCTGTCCCATCTCGCCTGGCTGTCCGGCAACATCACCGCGTGGCTGACCGTCGACCACTGGGCGCCCTACCAGCCGACCGCCGCCCTCCTCCACCCTGACCAGCTCTGGCCCCAGGTCGGAGAAACGTCCCTGCTTGTCGGCGCTCGGATCGTCCCGATCGCAGCCCTGCTCGCGCTCGGCGCCGTGACCGGCGTCCTGTGGGCGCGGCACAAGAGCCGCGGCGGCGGCCGGAAGAAGATCACCGGCATGGCCAAGGCCCGGGACATCGAGCCACTGATGGCCAAGGCGATCACCGCCAAGGCCCGCTCGCTGCGCCCGATCCTGAAGGACGCCAAGCACATCGAGGCCCGCGACACCGGCATCCTGCTCGGCAACCTGCAGGGCACCAAGCACGAGGTGCGCATGGGCTACGAGGATGTGGCCGTCGCCATCATGGCGCCGCGCTCGGGCAAGACCACCTCGCTCGCGATCCCCTCCGTACTCGCCGCGCCCGGCCCGGTTCTGCTGACCTCGAACAAAGCTGCGGATGATGCGTTCACCGCCACCTACGACGCCCGCGCACGCGTCGGTCAGGTGTGGTCGATGGATCCGCAGCAGATCGCGCACGCAGCACGCGAGATGTGGTGGAACCCGTTGGCGGACGCCAAGACCCTGGACGGCGCCGGGCGGTTGGCCGGCCACTTCCTCGCCGCCTCGGTGGACGCGAGCCAGCAGGGGGACTTCTGGTCCAAGGCCGGATCCAACATCCTGTCCCAGTTGTTCCTGGCCGCTGCCCTCGACGAGCGGCCGATCACCGACGTCATGCAGTGGCTGGCCTTCCCCGCCGACCGCACTCCGCTCGACATCCTCCGTGACCACGACTTCGCCGCCGTCGCCGCCCAGCTCAAGGGGACGGTCGAGGGACCGCCGGAGACGCGCGATGGCATCTACGAGACCGCCCGCCAGTACGCCGCCGCGCTGCTGAACAGCGAGATCGCCGCCTGGGTCACCCCGCAGAAGGACGTGCGCGAGTTCCGTCCGGCCGAGTTCGTCACCTCCACTGACACGCTTTTCCTCTTGAGCAAGGACGGCGGAGGCGGCGCCAGCGCGCTGATCGCCGCGTGCGCGGACTCGGTGATGCGCGCCGCGACCGCGCAGGCCGAGCGCGCCGGCGGGCGGCTCGACCCGCCGATGCTCGCGATCCTCGACGAGGCCGCCAACGTGTGCAAGATCAGCGACCTGCCGGACCTGTACTCCCACCTCGGGTCACGCGGGATCATCCCGATCACGATCCTGCAGTCCTACCGCCAGGGCCAGAAGGTCTGGGGGGACGCGGGCATGGACGCCATGTGGTCAGCGTCCACGGTGAAGGTGATCGGCTCCGGCATCGACGACCCGGACTTCGCCGACAAGCTGTCCCGGCTGATCGGCGACCATGACGTCGAGACGACGTCCACCTCGCACTCCGAGTCCGGCAAGTCGACCTCCGTGTCGATGCGGCAGGAGCGGATCCTGCCGGCCGACGCGATCCGCGCCCTGCCCAAGGGCACCGCGCTCTGCTTCGCCACCGGTATGCGCGCCGCGATGCTCGACCTGCGCCCGTGGTACCTGGAGCCCGGCGCCACCGAACTCTCCGCCGCCTCCAAGCGGGCCTCCGACGGCATCACCAAGCGGGCGGTCGCCAAGCACACACCGCGGCAGACTGACTTCGGGACCGCAGCATGAGATCGATACGGCTCCCGGATGGCGCCCGGCTCGCCACCTACGTCGACGGTGCCGCCCAAGCACCCATGACGGCAGTCCTCGTGCACGGGCTCTCGGTCACCGCTGCCCTGTGGCGCTCGCACGTACCGCTCCTGCTGCGCGAAGGGATGCGCGTCGTGCGCTACGACCAGCGCGCGCACGGCTACTCCACCCGCGGTACCGCCGCCCTGAGCCTCAACCAACTGGCCGACGACCTCGCCCAGGTTCTTGAGACGACAGCGCCACGGGGACCGCTCGTGCTCGCCGGCCACTCCATGGGGGCGATGACGCTCATGCGCCTGGTCGCGCGCCACCCCCACCTCGCGCCCCGCATCTGCGGGCTGGTGCTGATCTCGCCCCCGTACGGCGGCATCAGCACCCGCACGGGCACCGGCCCGGCCCAGTCCATCCTCACGCTGGGCCGCAACCTTCTCGCGTCAGCGTGCACACACACGCCGTACCTGCTCGACGCGGTCCGGCGGCGCCTTCCCACCACCAATCGCTGGGCCCTGCATGCACACGCACGGCCAGCGTCCGATGGGCCGCCGTTGCCGTGCCGGCAGGGCCTGCACGCCACGGTGACCGGCGACATCGCCGCCCTGTGGCACGACCTCGCCGACCAGCAGCCCGACCCCCATCCGCTGCAGCAGCTCGGCGCGCGGGTCCACCTTGTGGCCGGAAGCCTCGACGCCCACATCCCGCCCGAACAGACCGGTCGTCTTGCCGCCTGTCTGCCCGGCGCCCAGATGGAGACCGTCGCGGACGCCACCCACGCACTGCCCCTGCGTCACGCACAGCTGGTCACCGACCGAATCTCCCGCTATGCCTCCCCACTTCGAGCCGTCGACAAGGACGCTGCGCAGCAGTCCGACCTCGGGAAGGCCGTGTGACCGAAGCCCGGCCGCACCTGGTGCCACATCGCCCGGCTCCAGTGCGAAGCCCCTCGCCCCCGCGCGAACGGCCTGACGACGACGGTCCACCGCATTCGCGTTCACGACATCCCGCCGCACCTGGAGTTGCCATACAGATCACCGACTTGACCGAGCACACCCGCCACCTCGGAGAGGTAGTCCCCGCCCTCAAAGACTTGCGAGCGGAGGTGGAACGGGTCCGGAAGGGCGCGATCACCAAGCCAGTCCGGGAGATCGCGCCGATCAGCCTGCGAGTGCAGGAGTTCGCGATGCAGTGCACCCGACAGTTCCACGATCTGTCCATCAGCCAGTACGCCGCGATGAAGGGCGGCGAAGAAAACCTGGCGCACCTGGCCGGCGCCTGCTCGCAGATCTCGCTCGCCGCCACGCTGTGCAACCTGGCCATTCACCACCGCACCGAGATCCTGCTGTACGAGGACGCCGACCCCACGCCGGCAACCAGCCGCGACCAACTGCGGCGGGCCGGTGAGGAGCTGGGGAGCGCGATCACTACCTACCGCGCCGTGGCACAGCGACTCTCCCGCCGACTGGCCTCGGCGGCAGCCCGGGCAGAAGACCAACAGCTCATCACCCATGCCCTCGCCACCGAGCCGGAGGTGGCGCCCACCGCAGCACAGCGCACGCCACCGCCTCATCTCACGGCCCGCGCGACCCCGGCGCCGCACGCCCCGGCCGCCCCACGCCGCGCATGACGACGACACCACCGGCCGATGGCCTCCTGTTCGAGGTACCCACCCCGCCCACGCCGGTCGAACGGCTGCTGCTGCTCGCGGACCACTACGTGCGGCACAACGACATGCTCGACCGCCTCCTCCGTACCGGGTCGGAGGTCGAGCCCGAGGCCCACGTCGCCTCCGCACACCAGCTCGCCTCCGTGACCCAGGCCGCCATCAAGGCGGTGACCGACGAGCGGCTTTACGAAAGCTCCGGCCTGTCGGACGCAGTCGTCCGCCTCCAGCAGCTCGCCTACCTGAGCAGCGCCTCCGCGGAGCAACGTCTCCCGATGGCACGCGCCCTGACCGCGCTGGCCCCCGAGGCGGCCGTGGACTGCGCGGCAAGCGTCGCCGGAGAGATCCGGCGCCGGCGCTGGAGCGCCACCGACGATCCGGACCAGCAGCTGACCGCCACGCAGTACACCGCCCTCTGGGAGATCGCCCGGGGGCACGTCGTGGCCACCAGCTCCCTGGGACGGCAGTACGTCCACTACCGGGACGCCCGCGTGCTGATCGGCACTCTGCGGTCACTGGAGGCGAAAGACCTTGTCGAACGCGTCCTGAAGTCCGCGCCGTCCGCCTACTCGGGCGGACCGCTGCAGGACCGAGTCCGTCTCACCTCGGCCGGAGCCACCGCCCTCGCCTCCGCCATCGGTCTCCCTCGGGACGCCAGGGCCGCACCCAGTACGGCGCTCGCGCCCGTTCCCATCGCGACGCAGACGGCCGCTCGAAGCCGCTGACCGATCTTCCGGAGCCATACCACCCCATGCCCCCGCACAACCTGGCAGAACAGGCACAACAACTCCGGGCGCTAGCGCGGGAGTTCGAGGCTCTGCGCGCACGCGTTCGCGACGTCTCCTACACCCCCGGCACCGACGCGCTGCGCCAGATCAGCCCGCTCCTGCTCAAACTCCAAGACCTCACGGCCACCATCGTCGTCCGCCTGGGGGCGCTCGACGGCAGTGCGTACGCCAATGTCGTCGGCAGCCGCGCCACCCTGGAGTGTCTGGCCTCGGTCGTGGTCGCTGCTTCCCTGGCCGGCAACGACCTCGCCAGCGCGCTGTCCGCCAACCCGTACGAAGGCGCGCCGTTCCCCGGATACCCGGCAGACGACGAGGCGGTGCTCATCGCTCGCCACGCCGAGGCCATACCGCATATGACCGGCCACCTCGCCGATGCAGCTCACCAGCTCGACCTGTGCGCCACCGGGTGCCACTACGTCGCCACTGGCATCACCCGCGACCTCGCCGCCGCACCGGAGCAACCCGAACCCGTGCAGCGAACGACCGACCCCGCACTCACCGATGCTCAGCACGACGAAGAAGGCGAGCAGGCGCCGGCCGAACCGCGCTACGCAGCCGCTCCGACGGCCACCGCGGTGGCCGCCCCCAAGTCTCCCGCAGTGCAGCGAGCGCGCCGGTGAAGCACGCCGCGCCCGTGGACGGTCACCCGCCGCGAGCCCTGCTGGGCAGCCGATCGAGCCCGTCGCAACCGTCACCCAGGCTCCACCCGAGCTGAGACCGCCGAACCTCCTCGACCTCGCCCCGCCCCTCTACCGCGCGAGTACACCGCGACCGGCTGGCGCCACCAAACCCCGATCTGCGCCAGCTCCGTTGAGGGGCACCCCTCCGCACCCCCACCCCAGGACAGACCATTTCAGATCAGCCCCGATTCCGTGCCCTTTCCCTGGGTGCGGGAGTTCAGTCCAGCACCCTCCTCGCCCTTTCAGCCGAAGGAATACTCCCCAAGGTCGACTACGCGATCTTCGCGGATACCGGCTGGGAACCCAAGGCCGTCTATGCCCACCTCGACCGCCTGGAAAGGGAGGTGGCAGAACCTGCCGGTATACCGGTTTTCCGTGTCGCATCCGGCAATATCCGCAACGACGCGCTGAACCCCGATCACCGGTTCGCCTCCATGCCTCTCTACATCCTGAACAAGGATGGACGACCTGGGATGACTCGCAGGCAGTGCACCGGCGAGTACAAGATAAAGCCGATAAAGCAGAAGGTTCGCGACCTGCTCGGATACCCGTACCCGACGCGGGTTCCCAAGGGGGTGTTCGTCGAGCAGTGGGTCGGCATCTCTACCGATGAATTCCATCGAGCCAAGGACGCCGACGTCAAGTACATGCGTAATCGGCATCCTCTTCTGGACCTTGACTGGAGCAGATCGGACTGCATCCGTTACCTGACCTCCCTCGGCCTGGCCGAAACCCCGAAGTCGAGCTGCCTTGGGTGCCCATTCCATGGAAATGCCCAGTGGAGGCACATCAGGGATTCCTCACCGTCCGAGTGGACTGATGTCGTGGATTTCGATGCGGCCATCCGGCAGGGAAATGCGCGCGCCAACGAATCGGGCAACCGGCTGCTCGGCGAGGCGTTCTTGCACCGCTCCCGCGTTCCCTTGAGCGAGGCGCCGATCGATCACGTCACCGCCGCCGAACGGGCATCTCTCCAGATAGCCGCCGATGATGCGGACGAGTTGGAGAACGGGGTGGTGGACGGCTGCTCGCCCTGGGCGTGCCGCGGAGACGCAGACGCACTGACGCAGGACGACTTCGGGCTGGCCACTTGATACTTGATCTCTTCGCGGGACCGGGTGGCTGGAGCCGGGCCCTGGCAGTGCTCGGTGCGCGGGATATCGGCCTGGAATGGGACGAGTGGGCCTGTAGAACCCGAGCAGCCGCTGGACAGTTGACCGTGCGGACCGACGTTGCGATGTATCCGACGTGGCCCTTCCTCGGCCGGACGCGCGGGCTGATCGCGTCTCCTCCGTGCCAGGCGTGGAGCATGGCGGGCAAACGCCTCGGCCTGGTGGACCAGCCGCTCGTACACGAGGCCGTCGAGAACCTCGCCGCCGGCCGAGACACCCGCGAACGCCTCCTCGCCGCCTGCCGCGACGAACGCTCCCTGCTCGCCGCGGAGCCGATGCGCTACCTCCACGCCCTGAACACGGTCGGCGAGCCCGAGTGGGTCACCATGGAGGAAGTACCCGACGTCCTGCCCTTGTGGAAGCAGTACGCGGCCGTGCTCCGCGGCTGGGGATTCTCCGTCTGGACGGGCATCCTCAACGCCGCCGACTACGGCGTACCGCAGACCAGGAGGCGGGCGATCCTGCTCGCCTCCCGGGTCCGCACGGCTCAACCCCCCGCTCCGACGCATGCCCGGCTCGGCGAACCCGACTCGCTGTTCGGCCCGGGCCGCGTGCGCTGGGTCAGCATGGCCGAGGCACTGGGATGGGGCGCCACCGACCGGCCCGTGCCCACCGTGTGCGCCGGCGGCGGGCCCGGCGGCGGCCCCGAACCCTTCCCTTCCGGCTCCCGTAAGACACTGTCCGACGCCCGGGAACGCGGCACCTGGACGCCGCGGCCGGACGGGGTCGTCCTGCAGTCCCGCCGCGAAGGCGCGGGCTGGGCGGCCCGGCACGGAACCCGCGAGAACCGCTCCGCGACCGCTCCGGCGCCGACCTTCACCGCCGAGGCGCACCGCTGGTCATGGTCACTGCGCAGCAACAACCAGGCCAACGCCACCGTCCGGGCCCTGTCCGAGCCGGCCGGGACGCTGTTCTTCGGGCACCGCGCCAATGAGTGCACCTGGGTCGCCGAACCTTCCGCCGACCAGGGGGCGGACACAGGGGCGGCGCCCGTCCCGGAACCGATCCGCATCACCGCCCGCGAGGCCGGCATCCTCCAGACCTTCCCGGCCAATTACCCCTGGGCCGGCAACAAGGGCCAGCAGTTCTCGCAGATCGGCAACGCCGTACCCCCATTGCTCGCGGCCCACATCCTCGCCCCGCACCTGAACGTGCCCCTCAACCCCGACGACTTCGCCCTGGCCGCCTAATGCCGCACCTACCCGAACCCGACGAGGACGACCTCGACGCAATCCCGCCACCGCAGGCGGTGTTCCACGTCGAGCAGGCCCTCCTCGGCGCTCTCCTGCTCGAACCACAGCGCCTGCGCGACGTGGCGGGCATCGCCCCGGAGGCGTTCTCCACCGCCGCACACGCCGCCCTGTACGCCGCGATCCGCTCCCTGCCGGCCCCCGACCCAGCCGAGCACGCCAAGAACACACAGTGGCTCGACGCCGTACTCACCGCCGCCCGCGAGCACGCGCGCGGACTGGACGCCCCCTACCTCCACACCCTGATCCAGGTCTGCCCCTGGCCCCGGCACGCACCCGCGTACGCACGAATGATCGAGGCCGAGCACTGCCGACGCCGTCTGGCCACCGCCGCCCAGCGGCTCATGCACACCGCCCGCGACACCTCACTCCCGCAGCGCGTCACCGCCACCCTCGATGAGGCCGACGCCCTGGCCACCGTGGTGGACGACATCGCTGCCCGGTTCCCACCACACGCCGGCTCCCTGCCCCGCACCCCCGTACCCGAGCCGACCACACCCCACAACGAGGAAGCGACCGACGAGGAGCGGCTGCTCCTCGCGACCGCGACCGCGTACCCCAGCGGTATCGAGCAGATGCGGTGGCTGACCCCCGGCGACTTCACGCAGCCGCTGCACGGCGGGCTGTGGCAGTGCCTGACCACCTTGGTCCGCCGCGGCACGCCCGTCGACCCCGTGACGGTCCTGTGGGAAGCGCAGCACCGCGGTTTGCTGGGCACCGGGGCCGATCCGCGTGAGCTGCTGGACCTGCTGGCCGGACCGGTCGGCTCCCCAGAGCACTGGGGCGAGCGCGTCCTGCAGCGGGCCGTCCTGGCCACCGCTCACCACACCGGCCGGGGCATCGAGGCGTTCACGCAGGACCCGGCCACCACGCCGTACCAGCTCGTCGTCGGCAGCCGCCGCGCGCTCGCGGACCTGTCAGCCGTACGCACCCGATGGCACCACGCCACCTCCCCCTCACCGGCGCCGGCCGACCGGCCCGGACGCGTCAGGTCCACGGGCCTGCCCCGGGCCGGCCCACCGCGAACCACCGCTCCGCCCGCCGCGCGCAGCTCCCGCTGAACCCCCGCTCGCCGGTCGTCGGGTCCTTCGCGACTCGGCGGCCGGCAGAAGAGAGCCCCTTCGTGACGACCCCCTTCGTCGACGCGCACGTCCGCCTCGACGTCCACCCCACCCATCCCAGTGCCGTGACCGCCGTCCTGACCGGCTCCCACGCCCACATCCCCCACGTCGGCCTGGAGGCCGCCGACTGGACCGTCGTGGCCAAGAACACCCTGGTCCTGGTCCGCATCGATCACGAGGAGCCCTACTGGGCCGAAAAGGCGGCCCAGGAACTGGCCGCCGCCGGTGTCAGGGTCGAGATCACCCCGCGGCTCCGAGAGGCCATGGACGAAGAATGGGCCTGGGCCGACTATCCGATGCCGTGGTGCAGCCGCAGCGAGATCCGCGAGGTCTCCGACGCGGCCCAGAAGATCTATGACGACATCCGCCATGGCCAGCTCCTCATCCACGCCCACGCCGAGGACGGCCACAACACCGTCGCGGTCGGCACCTACCTCGGCAGCGGCAAGAGCGTCTATCTCCACGGCCAGAACCACGTGCGGCAGGTCGCCGACACCTTCGACTCGCCCGCCCAGGCCCTGGTCGCCTTCGAGAAGGCCCACGGCTCCGCCATGCGGCCGGGCCCTGCGCCCATGACCGACACCGAGCGCGCCGCCGCCCAAGCGCGAGCGTCCCTCGCCGTACCCCCTGCCGGTGCTGGGCCGACACGCCCTCAGCCGGAAACGGTTCCCGCGTACGCGGCTGATGCCGGCGACCACGATGCCCTGCTGGACGCGTTCTTCGACGCCCACAGTGACTGGGAGAAGTGGCGGACCTGGTCCGACGAGACGACCCACGCCATCCACGAGTCCCAGACCCTGCGCATCGAGCGCATCCACGAAGCCCACCCCCGCGAGACCGCATGGACCGTAGCCGCGTACGAGACACCCGTCTCAGACCGCATGTGGCACCTCACCGCGACCGGCGCCACCCCGGCGCCTGTGCTCCAGACCCTGCTGCATCACCTCGCCGAGGGTGATGGCTGGGACACAGCCGTCGGCGGTCCGGTCGACGAGAAGACCGTCGCTGCGGCCACCAGGCCCCTTACCGACGCGGGATGGGAGCACACGGTCGACGGACGTTGGATCCGCTGGACGAACCTGACCGGGGACGCCGGCGTCCAGTTCGACGCCTTCGCCGCCCAAAACGCGAACAGCACCCTGGCGACCTGGACCGTGTGGGCCGGCCTCGACATCAACCGTGCCACCTGGGCTATCCATGCATCCCCCTACGCCCCCGCCCCGCTCCTGGCCAGCCTCGCTGAGGGCGTCGCCCACGCCACCGGCGCCCGCACGGCGCCAACAGCATCCCGGCGCGCTACACAGCCCATCACCACGCCACCCAACCTTCCGCAGATCCCCAACCAACAGTCAGCTAGCCGGAGCCTGTGACGGTCCGCGGACACGCCCGGCACGCCCGCCGCGCAGGGCGAGCCCGACGCGGCCGGTCGGTCATCCTCCCGGGACTGCCGCGCCTTCAACCTTGGCAAGTGCTTGGCTGAGACGACGGCGCACCGGCTTCCCGTACTGGAGGTGCAATCCGAGGATCAGCGCCGGCGGCATCGTCCGGTATCTGAACCACCGAGGATGACGCGGCGGCGCGATTCCCTCGGCGTTGTTGCACTGAGAGCAAAGGAGGCCGCGGACGAGGCCGGTCTCATGGCAGTGGTCGACCACTGCGTCAGCGTGAAACGAGTGCCCGCACCCGGCGCAACGGCCCGCTTGCCAGGCAACAAGCAGTTCGACGGGGTCCTCGTCGGGCAACGGCACCGCCCTCGGGTACGGCCAAGAGTGGCAGGCAGGTGGCTGGGCGGCCCAAAGCCTACGTTCGATCTGCTGCTCTACCGTCAAATGGACGCACCCGCCGGAGACGTCGCGGAGATACGCGTGCGGGTAGTCCATGGTGTCTTGCCATTCCTCATCGTTGAGGTGGCGGGCACATCCGCCAAGGCCGGGCAGCGGCCATGACTGGCACTGCCGGATCCCGTCACTCAAGGGCCTGTCGCACCGGGCCCCGTCAGGGTGCAGCCCAGCTGCTCGCCGCTCTTGTCTGATCCGTGCGACCAGAGCGAGATGGCGGGCTCGCTCTGGTGTCATCTTCGGCTCGCGAGGGGGCGGGACCGTAATACGTGAACTCATGCGGGGCGACTCCTGGAGCGGCGGCAACTGGCGCACACCCATCCCACCACTCGCCACTGACATCGGGTCCGCGGTCACTCACAGAGCGTGAAGCAGGGGCCTCAGCCGTCGGCAACCGCCCCCTCCCCCTGCAGCTCCTCGACTCGCTCCACTCCTGTCTGCCGCCAACCTCCGTGTCACAGGCTCCTGTTAGCTTGCCGGCGTGTTTGACGACATAGCCCCTGATCAGTGGTGTCCACTGTGTGAAGACTGGGTCTGCTCCTTGGTACGCGGGCGGGTATGCCGCAAGTGCCGACAACTGCAACGCCGGATGTGGCGGTACGGCCTGACGATCGCCCGATACAACGCCATCCTGCGGTCACAGGACTTCGCGTGTGCACTGTGCGGCGATAACGAAGAAGAAGATGACTTCGGAATTCCGCACGCGAAGACGTCCCACTGGCACATCGATCACGACCACGCATGCTGCGGGCCCGGCTCGTCTTGCGGCAAATGCGTGCGAGGGCTGCTATGCCGTAAGTGCAACATGGAGTATCTGCCGGCCTACGAGCGTCTCCCGATGCACATGCGCGACAGCCCGCTGTTCAACACCTACCTCGCCGCTCCGCCAGCCCAGCAGTCAGCGGCTCAGGTGATCCAAGGTCGGGACAACATGTACCTGTCGACCTCGCACGCCTTCCTCATGGACAGGAAATTCGCCGACGGTCTCGAGAGTGCGGCCGGGTAGAAGATCAGGTGCTGGCAGCACGATGGTGGGTGCGAAGGCGAGAACAGGTCCCCCTTCCAGGTGATAGGAGCCCGAAATCTGGCCGGGTCACTGCCAAGGGGCTTCCGCGTGATCTACGATGCAACTGCGGCTTGACCACCGCTCCCCGGAGGCGATTCGGCCCTGATCCTCCACGCTCGGGTGAACCGGTCAACATCACGAATCTCCGCGCATCCCACAGGATCTCGCTTCCGTACGTCCTGGGCCGAGACGTGCAGGAGACCCATGAGCGCACTGCACCAAGACCTGTCCCTGCTCCGGCGCCTCTACACGGGCGAGAGCGTCCAACAGGCCCGCCGGGCGATCGATGGATTGCAGGGGGGCGAGTCACCGATTCCAGAAGCCGCCTCGCCGGCTCAACAGCACCTTGAGGCCCGGGTACTCCTCGCGCTCCTGGAGTTCCGCGACGTCTACACCCGCTTTCCCCTGGGGATCACCGTGGTTCGCCCCGAACCAAACGGCATCGCCCTCGCTGTTGAGAGCAGGGAGCGGGCATCGGAGATTCTTTTCCACCTGCTGCCGTCATGCGCCTCAGACGAAGAGGTGCAGGGTGTGCCCGGCCTACGCATCACTCGCCGGGATCGGACTGCGATCGAACTGCAGGTACTGGGAGAGCCTGCCCGGCTGCGGCTGTTCGGGCTACCAGCCAGACTCTGGCGCAGTGCCGAGGCCAGCACCCTGGACAAATGGATCGACCCGGACAGCATGCAGTTGTGTTGGCGTTCCTCGCCACGGTCCTGGACTCAGGTGGAGCGGGAGCACCGCGCTCAATGGGAAGACGACAACGACCGCTACACCCAGGTCACACAGCGTGGGGCCTGGTTGAGTAGCGGACTGCTCCGACGCGCTGGCCTCCTGCACACCGTCGCCAACACCTTCCTGATCGACGGCTACCGAGGCGCCGCCTTCGACGTGGCGCGGCTGGTGCTGCGCTCGTCGCATGTGCACGAGCAGGGACCAGGGCCGCACAACTTCATCGCCGCCCTGGTGGACCCGGTGTGCGGTCTGCCTCTCCTCCTCAAGAGGTTCCGCGGTGACACGGACGAAAGCTACGGCCGGGACCAGCAGTTCGTCCTCGGCGACGTCGGCAACACGGCCGTGCTTGACTTCCGGGCCACGATCGAGCGTCCTCCCTCCCGCCTTGCACCCGAACTTTGGCAGGCCATTCTCCGCCGCGTCCCCCAGACGGGATTCACGAGCAGCCTGTCGCCGGGCGTAATCGCGGGGCTGTGCGGCTTGGGCGCGCCATAGAGAATGCGCAGCCGCCAGTTGCTCGCACGGGCTTCGTGGAATCCAGGACGTGAGCAGCAGTAGCCCGACCGCGTGAATCTTTCAGCGTGTCCGTTCCGCAGACTCGGCCCGCTGCATGCCATGTCCGTAGGGTGCGTCGTACGGGCCTAGCGAGGTCCGACGTGCGGTGTGCCCACCCGACGGGGTGCACTGAGACGAGCCAACTCGGCTGGCATCGCAGTCCAGTTCAGTTTGTGCACCGCGGAAGACAGCCGCGCATCCTGGGTCGGGACAGGCAGCCGCGGCGGAAAGCCTTTCGTGAAGAGCACCCGTCTGGAACGACGCGCCGAAAAGCTCCAACTGGCCACCGGCGTGACCTGGACCGAAGCGCTCAAGCGCGTGAAGTCCCTGCCCCCGGACTCACGACTGATTCCCGAGGCGCACGCCAGCCAAGCTCTCCTAGAATGCTACGTCCTGTCGGGACTCGCCTGGCCGATGGTCGAAACCCGCAACCCCTGGGGCATCCGGTCCGCCAATGCTCGAACCGACAGCCTCACCTTGACGTTCGAGAACGATGTCGCCCAGCTCGTCGACTCGGAATCCATGGCCAAGGAACTGGTCCGCGCCCTCGTCCCCTGCTTCGACGAGCACGGCGAGGTACGCGGCATTCCGGGTGCCCGCTTCACTACGGACAACGACGGCATTCACATCCGACGGATGGGACTGCCGGGCTCCCTCACCATTTTTGGCATTCCCGCCGAGGAATGGGCCACCGCTTTGGTCCTGCAACGGTATGAGAATGAAGGTGATGGAAAGCGGTTCTGTCACGACAGCCACCCTCACCGATGGCATCGCCGCGAAGCACCCTTCCGGCAACCGACCACCCGAACCACCCTCAGCCGGCACCACTACCGAAAGAAGCCCTCTGCCTGGCTCGCCAGCGGCTTGCTGCGCCGCGCACCATTGTACCGAACCATTGGCGTTCCCCTGAGCACCACGGCCTGGACCAACCTCACAGATGACGGCGGCTCGGAATGGATCATCGAGTACATCAATGAGCCCGTGACGGACGCACCGTGCTACCACCAGGGCTTCACGAATCTGCTGACGGACCCAGAATGCGGCCTGCCAATCGTGGGCACACATCTGGACTGCTCCTGCGGCCAGCCACCTGAGTCCTATTGGGGCTGCCGCTTCTACGCCCGTAGCACCGCAGGGCAACCAGGCGCACTCCAAGTCCGCTTCTCCCGCCGTTGCGGGGACAGAGCCTCCTTCTACAAGGACAAGCTGGGCGACTATGAGGAGCGCCGCGAGCTCTATCAGCCCATCCCTACGCACCTCACACGCGCCAGGGCTTGCATGGGCTGATAGCCACCCCCATAGACCTGCTCGCCGGCGGAATTGGGGGCTATTCCCAGGAGTTCCGGGGCCCGCTCCCCCAGCACGGTGGGCAACATAGCGCGGGATCGCCGGTTAGCCAAACCGGCGATCCCGCGCACCATTAGTAGTCCACCGCCGCGCCCTGCCCGCTCGTCGAAAGGCACCTCCCGACGACCCCAGACCAGCCGCGACGCGCGTACGGCCGAGAGGCCGGCACACGATTAAGCCGCCGCGTAGCTCGCCCGGAACAGATCCTGCGCCCGCTCCACGTCCCTCAGCGTGCGGAGCTGCACCTCCAGATCACCCGTTCCGTGGTGACCGAGACCGGACACATCCCGGGTGAACCCGGGAACGAGGTCGACGTCCTTCGGATCGACCTTCAGGTAGACCAGGAGCTTGCTCCGCTGCGGCGGACAGAGGCAGGCGAAGTTCCGCAGACGCTGATACGCCCGGTAGGTCTTGCGCTCGACGCGGTTCACACCGTCCCCGAGCCCGAGCAGCGCCTCGTCGACCGCGTTCGCCAGCTCGACCATCGAGGCACCCTGGACGTCGGCCGCTGCCCGAGCGACCGCCTGCTGCCGCGCCCGACGGGCTACCCGCACGCCCCCGCTCACGGACGCCACGGTCTCAAGCCCGAACAGATCGCTGCCGAAGAGTCGGTAGCGGACCAGGTCGATCGACCTCCGGTGCTCGCGTACGGCGTGCACGTCGTAGCGCGTGAAGTCGCCGGCGATACAGATCAGGCGCGGGCCGCTCCACAGCACCTGGGACGCGGCCGTCACCCCGAGCCGGTCGCGGACCAGGTGCTCGAACTCGACGCGATGGTCCATCAGCCACGATAGGTAGAACAGGCCCTGGTTGATGACGCCGGCATCAACGCCCCGCTTGTACTCGACGATGACCGGCGACCCGTTCTCGTCCAGCCCGAGCGAGTCGATCCGGCCCCCGTGGACCGGCCCGGTGCCGTACTCGCTCGCCAGGAAACGGACGCCCAGCAACGTCTCCATGTGCGCCTCGACGAGGCCCTGCACATCCGCCTCGACCTCAGCAAGACGCGGCGTGACCTCGGTCACGCCGCTATTCGTCGTGTTCGTGCGGAACAACTTCAGGCCCGACACCTTCCCCTCCTCGGCTCGGAGATCATCAACGCCGGGTGGAGGCAGGATTGTTTCCGCGAGGGTCTTCGGGCCTGTGAAGATCGTGTGAGAGGCTACGTCGGGGTCACCGGGGCGCATCAGCGTCCCACGAGTCCCAGGGATCCACTCATCCCACATACGTCCCACAGCATCACGGGACGAGCGCCAGGAGGACTGCGTTTTCGCAGGTCAGTCCCCGTAGCTCAGTGGATAGAGCAGGTGCCTTCTGACGGCTTCGATCCACTGGGTGCGGTTCAGACGTCCCGGCACTGGTCGCTGATTTCGTGGATGCTCCAGCCTCGGCCGACGAGCTCTTCCGTGTAGGGCGCAGCGTGCTTCCGGTGGATGGCCAGCACGAGTAGATGCGTAGGGCGTGTGGCCCCGACGAAGATGAGCTGTGCGGCGCGCTGCACGGTCACCTGGGCACGCTGGATGTCCCCTCCGGCCAGGAGCTTGAGCGTCTCGTGGATGTCGTGCTTGTTGCCTCGCCTGTCCAGGCACTCAAGGATCAGCGTCGCTGCGTGGGTCTCTCCCTTGGCACTCTGGATGGACCCGGCGACCGAACGCACCTGTACCGGCAGGTCTTGATCGTCATGATCGAATGCGATGTCGACAGCCGCACTGTGCAGCCGTGGGGCGAACCTCAGACTTTCTGCCAGTGCGGCAGCGTCTCGCAGCGGCACTTGCGTGAGATCGGGAACGAGTTCGAGGAGGCGTGCGGTCGCACTGTTCCAGGTCGCTTCATCGGTGTCGCTGGAGCCTATGAGCAGATCGCGCAGGATTAGCCGGAGCTGGCCGGCCGCCGTGGTCATGGAGCGTTCAAGTCGGCTCAGTGGCGGAAGGGTTGTGGGGAGGGCCGGCCTCATGGTCGTGCGTATGCCTTCCCAGAGCTCGGCCACGGCTTCGTACTCACTGCCGCTGGCCGCCCATCGTGCCCCGGCAGCGCGAACGGTACTGATCAGCTCCCTCTGTGCCGGGACACGTCCTGCCGGCGCGTGGTCGGGGAGGTAGCAGGTAAGCGACTGCGGATACGTGGGTGACGTTCCCTTGGTCAGCCGTGCCCCGAGTACTCGGGGCGGGTTTCGGACCAGCACTTCACGTGGGACGAGCGCGTGTGCCAGGCGTTCGAATGCCGGCACGACCTCAAGGACGGAATGATCGTCGAAGAGGAGGAGGCCGATCTGGGTGTCTGGGCCGACGCCGCTGATCCGTTGTCGTCGACGGATGGTCAGAGCGCTAGCCATGTCCGCGATCTTGGGCCCGAATCTCTGGCTGACGGGCAGCTCGGCAGCCAGCGGAGCTGGAAACGCTGACGCCCTCGCCGAAGTCGTCGTCCTGTCCGTGTAGATCCCCTGGTTCACGTCCCCCACGCGCTGCACGACTGCACCAGAGGAAAAGACCAGGTCCAGCAGGTGCTGCTGCACATCGCTGGTGTCCTGCATCTCGTCGAGCAGCACGAACGGGAAGCGCTGCGACACCGCCTCCGCGATTGCAGGGTTCCGAGTCAGATACCACTCCGCAATCGCGTACATGTCGTCGTAGCGGAACACTCCTTCCTTGGCCAGCTGCCTCTTCAGACGGTCGTACTGCCGGCCGCTGGCTGTCGTGTCAGGATCGGCCGGCATGCTGCCGCGAGGGCCGGTCACCTTCAGCTTTCCGGCCTCGCAGACGAAGACGGCCTGGGCAACGGTGTCGAGCCCGTCGCGGCGACGGCTCATGAAGCTCCGAAGGGTGATGAACTCGCGACGTTCCAGCAGACGCAGGGCTGCGGATTCGTAGACGTGATCGTCCACAGCCTGTACTTCGTACCCCAGGGCACGGATGGCCGGCAGGGCGAGGAAGGTGTTAGCGAAGGACTGAATCGTCCCGATGAAGTGCGGGTATTGGAGGAACCGCCGTCCGTCGGGAACCGCGGTGAGGCGGTTGATGATCTCGTCCTTCGCCGTGTTCGTGTGCGAGAGGACGCAGATGCCCCGGGTCCGCGAGGTCCACGCGCCGGCGAGCAGGGCCAGCTTGAGACCGATCAGTGTCGTCTTGCCGGAACCAGGTGCCGCTTGGAGGTCCTGGGAGAAGCTCGCTCTGCACGAAGTCCCACTGTTCGGCATGTGGCAGTTCGAGGCCAAGGGTCTGGGCCAGGTCCTCGACCTTGTCCTTCGCAAGGGCGTCGGGCAGATACGGAGGCTTCACCGCTCCACCTCGCCGCAGATGTGGTCGAACGCTGCAACCAGGTAGCGAGGGAGGTCACCTTCCGTAAGGCTCGTGACCTCTAGGAGGTCAGCCGCGTGCTGGGCCGCAATCGACTTGCTGGCGTTACCCAACTTCAAGGGCTCATAGATGCGGAGAGCGACAGTCTCCAGGGGGACCCTGTTCGCCTTCCACGTCTCCACCTCCTGCCGCGCAGCGTCAGTCAGCTTCTCGAGCTTCTCCGCGCCCGGCCACGAGCTCTCGGACGAACGTGCGGCACGGACCGCTTGATGCATCAGGGTAGCCATGGGCCAGGAAGCCGCCGCGAGGTCGTACTCGAGGGTCCAGGAGTTCGAGACGAAGGTCTTTACCGGGCCGCTGTCCTCGATCTTGAGGCCGGCGACGTGCTCGTCGATCTCAGCCGGCGTCATGTCCGCCGAACAACGCAGCTTTCCCCTCATCTCGGCCGGGGTGTCCTTCGGCACGAGGTCCCGGTCGCGGATGCAGGCCACAGGGATGGGAACCTGCTCGCCATCACGCTGGAAGATCCTGCTGTAGCGGAACAGCCCTACGTGCCCGACGTTCACAACGCTGATCCCGCGTTCGTTGAAGGAGCGGCCCATGGCCTTCGCGAGAGCGGGGAGGAAGATCGCCTCGGCATCGCCCTCCACGACCGCGACACCGCGGGCGAAGAACAGGTTCGCCTTGGTCACGTCCAGAAAACGGGAGAGAAATGCATAGTCTCCGTCATCGAGCTTGGTGTGCTCAGGTGCCAGGCTGAACGTACGGCCGCGGGCCACCATCGTGAGGGACCCCACCGGCATCGCCGAGGCCAGATTGGGACTGTGCGTGGTCAGGATGACCTGGACGGGGGCCGCCGCGGCTTCCGCGGCCTCTTCCGACCGTTCACGCAGCAGGTCCATGATTCGGGCCTGAAGCTGTGGATGAAGGTGCGCCTCCGGCTCCTCGATGAGCAGCAGCGGCGCGATGTCACCCTTCCCAAGCAGCAAAAGCTCTGCGGCCATGAACAACGCGTTGTTGTAGCCCAGCCCTCGACGGGTCCATTCGTCGGACGCCGAGAACAGGGTCAGCTCCAGCCTCTCCAGGGCTCGGGCCAGCGACGCGTCGCCTGCGACCCCGATCTTCCCTCGGAGCACGTCCCCGCCGATCGCGAACTTTTGCAGGTACGCCGTGTTGATGTCGTCTCGGGCCGCGGTAACGGCAGCGTTCTGCCCGATATGGTGTTCGGCGCGGCTGAGGATGCCTACGAGTGTGGAAGCCGAGTCGTTCTTTGCGTCGAAGTCATCCTTGTCCTGGTCCATCATCGCTGGATAGCTGGCAAGGATCTGTGACAGCCGGGACCCTCGTCCCGAGCGGAGTTCACCTTCTGCGTCTCGTAGGGGGCGGAGGTAGGTGGCTTTGAGGAACTCACGCGCCGCCCCGTCGAGGGCGGGCCCCTTTCCTCCCGGGCCGGTGCGCGTGCTCCAGGACACGCGATTCCGGAGCGGGTCCATGAGATGCGCCTTGAAGGTGATGTCCAAGACGGCGTTGCCGCGACCGTCGTTCGTGAGCATCTCCAGGAAAGTGGCCTGCTCCTCCGTGGACAGGTCCTCGAACCGACAGGAGATCGAGAAGGTGTCCGCCCTGCCACTGTCACCGACGTGGAAGTCGTCCCTCGATATCCGGTAAAAGTCCGCCGCCGCGGTCTGCAAGCACAGGCGAATCGCGTCGACGATCGCAGTCTTCCCGCTGTCGTTCTCGCCCACCAGGACATTCGTTCCTGGGCTGAACAACACGTGCAGCGACTCACCCGAACCGTCTTCCTCCCGTGCCGCAGCGCCAAAGATTCTGAAGTTCTCGGCACGCAGTCGCGCTAGGTACATGGCCCCCCTGTCAAAGGGGCCTGCGCCCGAGCAGGCGCAGGCAACCGCCTCAAGTGCCCCACCCGTAAGCGGATTACCCACGGATCATATGCCCGCCCTGGTTGCCCATGAGGCGGATCACCATGACTTGAGGGCAGCCAAGGATCTGTACCCGGCACACAGCTGGGTCGGCGACACATCGGCTCCAGTGTGGGGGTGGCAACGCTCTTGGCCCAGCTGCTTAACGCAAGCCCCGAGCGGCCCCCACGCCAGCCGGCCTGACGTCAGCGCCATCTCGCCCGTACGTTGAGGCGGTGTATTCGGCCTAGGCCGCTGTCAGGTCGTTCAATGCGCCCAGAAGGGCCGCCCCAGTCACCGGTGCCGCCTCAGCGACCTTCCGGAGGTCTTCACCGGTCAAGTACCGGTAGCTCTGCGGTGGATGGAACGATCCCGAGGCTCGCAGCGCGGTCAGCGGTACCGGGGCCTCGAAGGTGATCGGTTCTTCGAGTGACAGACCGCTGGCCTGGGTCGCTCCACTCATGTACTCGTCGTACTCACGCCGACTGATCCCAGCGCTCGTGCGGCTGGCCGACCAGACCTCCCGCGGCGAGGCCACCTGCACGGAAGCGATCCGCGCCATGCCCACGATGGCCATCGTGGGCGCGGTCGCGTACAGAAGCACAGGAGTTCCCGGTGGGGCGGCGACGCGCTGCCGGCGGACCTCGACCGTCTTGGTCCCAGCCAGGATCGCCGCGGCAAACCGAGGGTGGACGGACAGCAGCATCGCGCGCTCCGGATCACTCACGTCTTTCGGTGCCCCTCTTCGTACATGGCCTGGAACAGCGCGTTGCTGATCTTTGACAGCTGCATCGGCGGTACCCACCGTAGCCCCAGCCCCTTGGCCAACGCGGTCACTCGTGCATGCGTCACCTGTACGGGAAAGATCTCCGTGTCCGAAAACCTCAACGCCATGGCCTTGCCCGACACATCGGCTGCGGCACACACTTCGGCATGACCATATACGCCCAGGTGTTCGAATCGCGAGAAGAGGGTGTCGGGGTCGTCGATGACCACCTCGTCGAGGCGCGAGCAGCCGATGACCATCTTGCCCTGCTGCCCGGAAGTCCCCTCACTGACGTACCACAGGATCCGGGCGGGAACACTCTCTCCTCGGTGTCCGGACGAGCGGTAGTAGACGTGCTCGCGGCTGATGCCCAGTACGTCGTCCCGGGGAACGAGCATGGCCGGAACATCGAAGAGCTCCGTGGACCAGCGCGGCCTGATGGGTGCGATGAAGGAGGGCAGGGCCGTGTCGGTCAGTTTGGCCGGCCACCACACCCGCTCGGCCATGCTCGCGATCTCGGGCGACACGCGATCATCCAGCCGTGGCGTCGACCGCCTCATCCGGCCCGCGATCTCCGCGGCCTTCTCCGAGACCGCCTCAGCAGGTCCGCAGACGTCGACCAGGAGTGCTGTGAAGCCGCTCTCGTCCTCGGTGAAACCGTCGGCGCCAGCAGCCGCCATCGCCGTCGGCGACAGGAACGGATCGGTGATACGGACCGCCTGCGCCCCTCGCTCCCGGCCAAGCCGCTTGAGCATGAACAGCAGTTGCCGTGCAAGTGTCTCCTCCAGCGGGTGCGACGCCGTACGGAGGAACGCGACGTTCAACGTGCGGCCGTCCATCGCCCAGACGTAAAGGGCCACCGGATGCCCCTCTCCGTCCCGGAGCAACTCCCTGCGCCACAGCACTCCGCCATTGGCGAGGCTTTTCAGCCGCTCCGCGAAGCCCGTTCCACGGTCGCCCTCGGCCTGGTCGAAGAAGGCGACCAGCTCTCCTTCACCGCCTGGCGCGATCTCCTCGGCGGAGAAAGCAGTGCCCATGAGATCCGCAGGACGGTACACCTGGGCTTGGCGCAGTTCGTCCACATGCAGCGTGACCACGGCCGACGAGACGACCTTGACCCGTGCGACGTCCCAGGCGATGTCCGCCAGAGCCGCCAGTGAGGGATCGCGCGTCACCAGCACCTGGAGCCCGGCACACGACGTCTCGGCCACGTAGCGCAAGCGGGCGCGCTGCCGGCCATCGAGGGGGACATCAGGCAGCTCCTTCCTCGCTGCCGCGGCCAGCTCCTCCAAGCGGATGGCCACGGCAGCGCTGTCGGGAGACAGTGACCGCAACTCGGCAAGCCCCGCACGCTGATGGTTGCGCGCCTCACGCTCCTCGACATCACGCACATCGTGCAGAAGCTGCGGAGTGAACGCGAGCTCAATTAGGTCGGCGAGCCACCCCGCTTCGAGAGCGCGCGACTCCTCAACAGCGCGCTCCGCACCCGCACCGCGCAGCCCGGCGAACACGCCATGGTCGACGGTCACCACCAGCAGCGCATCACTCTGGGCCTCGGTGAACAGATCCTCGTGCCCCAGGTCGAGCCACCAGGTGTCCAGCGTCTCCTTGTCCTTGCCCCGCCCCAGGCTCTCACCCTTGGGAACAAAACCCAGCGCCGTCCACATGCCACTGAGCCCGTAGTCGCGCCGGCACTTCGCACGAATACCGAGCCGATGAGCGTGCCGCACGCGGATCGCCTCGATCAGCTCACGAGCAACACCCTTGCCTCGGTGCTCCTCAGCCACGCACAAATGCGCCAGACGCACATACAGACTCCGCCTGGGCAGCCCAAAGAGGGCGTAACCGACGACCTCCTCATCATCCAGGGCCACCAGCAGGCCGCCGTCCTCGGCGTGCTTACAGTAGGCAGGCGGCGTGAGCAGACCCAGATACTTCGTGTACCGGTCGCCCAAAGCGATAACCGCGTCCAGCAGCTCCGACTGTTCCGCAGACACCGGCAGCACTCTGATCGCCATGTTCCCCCTCCGGTTCTCTCAACCGACAATGCCCCAGGACGGCATACTGCCCAACAGCGTCAGTGCCGAGCCACTGATTGATCAAAACCGGCTAAACTGGCGGGAACCCATCTGCTCTTGTTTCGTTCGGGTGGATTGGCGGCGGTGGTGAGTTTGCGCCTGGGGGGCGGCTTGACCGGGATCTTCGGTTGCCCGCCGGCGGCAGCATATGGCTCACTTCAGAGCGGCTCTCGCCGCCGCACCACCCGAGCCCACGCGGCTGGCCTCGGAGCGGTCGCAACACAGCCGGCAGCTACTCCTGTGACCGCGAATCCGATCAACCATCAACGGCTTCATGGAGACCGGCCCCTCTGGGCTAGTACGCACCCCGGCGGTCACTGATGGGCAGAATCCGCAAGCTGGTTGGCCAAGACCGTTCTTCCCCACGGCCGCGTAGGCGCCGCTTCTACGCTGGCCGTCATGCGGGAAGTCGAATACCGGAGCAGCGGCGTTCCGTTGGAGGAGTATGAACTCACCCGCGGGGACCACCGCCGTCAGAAACAGAGCGGGGAGATCAGCGAGTGGGCTCGGCGTCAGGTCGAGGAGGACGACGCCAAATGCCGGGCAGACCCGGCGAGGGCGGAGAGTCGCCGCCAGGCGTTCGAGAACGTCGCGAAGTTGATGCAGTCCTTCAAGAAGGCCGACCACGAGATCATGCGGTGGCGCGTTCGGCTGTACTGCGGCCACATCATTGAGACGGAGGCGCACTACACGTACACCGACCCCCTCTCGGCCGGGTCATACGGCAGGCGATGCTCGCAGTGCGGGGAAGACCGGCAAATGATCGTGGCCTTCGAACCCATCGGACTGCGTGGCGAGCCACCGGAAGCAACAGAACCCCTACCTCCGCCGCCGCCGCCGAAGAAGCCGACACGCGCCCAACTCGAACGACGCGTTAAGACGCTGGAGAAGGAGAACGAACGCTTGCGCGCGAAGTTCAGTGGCTGAAGGTCCCGACCGAAGCCACTGGGCTGACTCGCTAGCAGGTCACGGAGGCCGAGCTGACGGCAACGGCGAAGACGCCGCCCGCGCGGACATAGACACGGTCCACGTCACCCCCGCTCGTTCGAGCGAATTGTTTCGAACCACCCGTCGCTGACGAACGGAACTGACAACATGCCGCCGTCGTACGTCAACCTCGAGTCGAAGGCGGGCCATTGGAACGGCAGGTCAATGAGCGGCAACTCTCGGTGCTGCAGTGGGTGGAAGACGGGTGCCCTGCCGGCGTTTCGGAGACCAGCTCCTACAAGACCACCTGTCAGGCGCTGCAGAACCGGGGCCTGGTCACGGTTTCCCGGAAGGCCGGGCAGTGGAGCGTCGCCCTGACGAGTGCAGGCCAGCACTACCTGGTGCACGGCACGTACCCTCCCTGCGGGTCACGCCCGCGGAAGCCCCAGGCCGCCGCTCCGCGACCCCAGTCCACCCGAGCGCAGGAAACTCCGGCCGCCGGACGGAAGCCAAGCCCTCCATCACAGCCTCGCGTGACGTTCACGGAGCAGTTGCTGCAAGAGCTCGCGAAGGCAGGCGGCAGGATCGTCAAGAGCGGCAGCGGCCGGACTTGGAGAAGTGGCCGTCCCGCGTCGCCGCGGCACGTAGGTCCCGAAAGGTCCCGGAGACGAAGGAGCTGTACGGGGGTTGGTGCCATGGCGGGTACGAGATCAAGCTCGTCGACATCCCCGCCTGGCGCCTCGCCGTCCTCGAACCCGTCCCCGTTCCCTCCCGGCTCACGCGGCCGCACACCGTGGTCCGGACCATGCAGGACGAACAACAGCCACTGGGCCTCACGAAGCCCGTCCAAGGACGTGCCCTCCGGCTCGTCCAGGCACTGATCATCGCTGCCGAGGCCGATGGACATTCCAGTTCGGCAAGACAGACCGGCTTCGCGCCCCCGTCTCATCGCCGCCGCAGGGCATCTGCCCACTTCACCATCACCGCACAGGGCCAGACCGTGGGGTTCCTTGTCCTCCAGGAGCAAGACCGGACCGAGCACGTCGCCACCGAGAAGGAACTCGCCGCGGCCAAGAAGGACTCCTGGGTCAGGATCCCCCGCTTCGACTACACCCCCTCCGAGCGTCTCCGCTTCGTCCTCAGCGGCGGCCAACCGCACCGGGCGAGCGAATGGGCCGACACCCCCGGCCGTCCCCTCGAAGAACAGCTCGCCGAGATCGCCCAAGAAGTCACCCTCCGCGGCGAAGCCGCCGAACGCAGACGCCTGGACGAGATCGAAGCGGCACGCCAGAAGCGCATCCGCTGGGATGCCGCCATGGAAGAAGCCCGAATCCGGTATGCCGAGGCGTACCGCGTCAGGCACTTCGAGGCGCAGGAAGCGACATGGCGCCACACCGCTCGACTGACGGAGTACGTGAGCGCCGTACGCACCCGGGTCGAGGCCATGCCCCCAGGCCAGACCAGGACCGAAGCCGAAGCCTGGATCGACTGGGCAGCAACCCGCGTGGAGCGCCTCGACCCACTGAACACACCGCCCCGACTGCCCGACATTCCCGAGCCACGCCCCGACGACGTGAAGCCCTTCCTCGGGCACTGGAGCCCCTACGGCCCCACCTTCTGAGCGCCTCTCCGCCACACGTCCGGCCCGCCGAAGTACGGCGGCAGCGCGCCTGCCGCCGCAATCAGCGGCGCCGGAACCCGGCGGAATTTTCTTCAAGGTCCCGCAAAACCAGCCCTCGGGAGCGCGCCTCCCAGCCAGCGTGACCTGCACGATCAGTCAGGTGACGTCCCGTCAGGACCAGCGTCATCTGAGCGTCAAGATATCGCCCGTAACGCCCACACCGCACATAATGCGCACGGGTAAAACCGCAGGTCAGGAGCCTTTTGCGGCTGGTCGAGGATGACTTGAGCCTGCTCAGGCAGAGTCACGCCTTGTGCTCATCCGCTCGGCGCCAGGCTTCTGCCCTGCCCTCGCAGGCAGTCACTCAGTGTCCCCTTGGCAGCACCTCCGATGGAATGACGTCCCATGCCACCACGGCCCGCCGCAAGGGCACTTCCTGGGGAGAATCTGGGGAGTATCGACGGCCCTGGGGGGCGCGTGGGGAGAATCGACCGCGTAACGCAGCACGATCCCGAAAGACGCTGAAAGACTTATCCGCGCAGGCCAGGGGCGGGGACAGCTGCATCGATGCAGGTCAGCGCCACCAGGTAGACAACTTCAGGACGTACGTCCCGAGGTCGTCGGCCTCGACGAGTCCCGGAAGCGAACCCCCCTCACGCAGGGGCGTGATGTAGCGGGTCGCGGCGACCTCTTCCAGCATTCTCCCGGGCCATCCGTCTCTTCAGCCGTGCACCCGTCCAGGCCGTCGGCCCCTCGCTTCCGGCCCCGGGCATGGAGTGAGCATAGTAACCGGGGGTGATCGCCGACGCGGACGGCGTCCCGGGGGCGCCGGGCCGGCTCACCGGCCCGCCTCCGTCCCATGCCGTCCGTCCGCCCGCTGTTGGGGAGCGTCCGGCCCGGGTTCGAGCGGCGGGCAGTTGAGGGAGAGGTGGGAGCGGCACACGGGGCGCGGGGCCGTACGGAGCCGCCGGCGGACACGCCGGGGCCGGACGAACAGGGCGGCCGTCGCGGAGGCGGCGAGGAAGAGCACGACGGTCACGAGGGCGGCGCGGTGAAAGGCGTGGTTCACCGCGGCACCGGAGGTGTAGGCGTCGCCGGAGAGGCCCACCAGGAGGGGCAGCGCGGCGACGATCAGCAGTTGGGCCACCCGTGCCGCGGTGTTGTTCACCCCGCTGGCCAGTCCCGCGTGCTCGGCGTCGACGGAGGCCAGGACGGTCGCCGTGAGCGGTGCCACGAACAGGCTCATGCCCAGGCCCATCACCAGTACCGGAGGGAGGATGTCCGGTGCGTAGGCGGAGTCGGGCCCGACCCTCAGCAGCAGCAGTGCTCCGGCCGCGGCCACCAAAGGTCCGGTGATCAGGGGCACCGCTGGCCCGACGCGCTTGGCCAGCGCGCCCGCCCGGGCGGAGAGCAGGAGCATCAGCACCGTGATGGGCATCGTCGCGAGACCGGCCTGCAACGCGTCGTACCCGAGTGCCGTCTGCAGCTGGACGGGCAGCAGGAACAGGATGCCGCCGATGGCCGCGTACAGGTACACCGTCATCCCGTTGGTCGCCGAGAACAGCCTGGAGGAGAACAGGGAGAGCGGCATCATCGGGTTCCGGGCCCGGCGTTCGACCCCGAGGAAGGCCGCCCCCGCGGACACGGCGACCACCGCGGGAAGCGCGACGCGCGCGACGGGGCCGCCCGACGAGGCACTGATCAGCGCGTAGCTCACGCCCCCCAGGGCCACGGCCGCGAGACACGCGCCGAGCGTGTCGAAGGGGCGCCCGGCCGCGGCGGGGTCACGGCTCTCCGGTACGAAGGCGACCGCCAGCAGCAGGACGACGACCGCGACGGGCACGTTGATGAGGAAGATCCACCGCCATCCCGGACCGTCGATCAGCCAGCCCCCGAGGAACGGGCCGAGGGCCCCGGCCACACCGGTCAGGCCGGACCAGGCCCCCACCGCCCGCGACTGGTCGTCCGGATGGAAGGACGCCCGCACCAGGGCCAGCGAGCCGGGGGTGAGCAGCGCGCCGCCCACGCCCTGGAGCGCACGCGCGCCGATGAGCACGTACTCGTCCGGTGCCAGGCCGCACAGCGCCGAGGCACCGGCGAACCAGGCGACGCCCAGCACCAGGGTGCGCCGTCTGCCCAGCCGGTCGCCGAGCGCGCCGCCCCAGAGGATCAGCGCGGAGAGCGTCAGCATGTAGGCGTTGACGACCCACTGGAGCACCGAGAGGGAGGCGCCCAGGTCGCGCCCCATCCTGGGCAGGGCCACGTTGACGACCGTGCCGTCCAGCATGGCCATGCCGGACGCGAGCACGACACAGGCCAGCACCCAGCGCCCGCGCGCCGATGCCAGCCGCAGACCGTCCGCGCCGTCTCCGTCTCCGCTCACGCCTCCAGCCTGCCGGTGACGGCCACCGGGCGCGCGCGGGAGGCGGCAGGGGCGTCACCGGGCCCACGGGGGCCGGGCGGGGGCCTCTTGCGCCGGACGGGCCCGTGCAGTGGGCTGTCCCCCATGACGAGACGACGCATCGCGGTACTGACCGCCGCCCTGGTGGTGCCCGCCCTTCTGGCCGGTGCGCCCGGTCACCGCGCCGAGGCAGCCGGACCGGGGGCCGTCGGCTCTCCGGCCCCGTCCCCCTCGGCGCTGGTCCGGGGAGTGGACCTCGACACGGTCACCATCCCCGAGTTACAGGCGCGGATGAAGCGCGGTTCGCTGACCTCGTCGGCCCTGACCCTGGAGTACCTCCGGCGGATCGAGGCCGTCGACCCGAGGATCCACGCGGTGCTGCGCACCAGCCCCACGGCGCTGCGCCAAGCGGCCGCCAGCGACGTCCGGCACCGGCTCGGGCGGACCCGTGGCCCGCTCGACGGCATCCCCGTGCTGCTGAAGGACAACGTGGACACCCGCGACATGCCGACGACGGCCGGGTCGACGGCGCTGGCCGGGAGCCCGCCGGACCGGGACGCGGACCTGGTCGGGAGGCTGCGGGCGGCGGGCGCGGTGATCCTCGGCAAGACCAACCTGTCCGAATGGGCCAACTTCCGCGCGGCGAAGCCGACCTCGGGCTGGTCGGCGGTGGGCGGCCAGACGAACAATCCGTACGTCCTGGACCGGAATCCGTGCGGTTCCTCCTCCGGCTCGGCCGCCGCCCTGGCCGCGTCGCTGGCGCAGGTGGCGATCGGCACCGAGACGGACGGCTCCATCGTGTGCCCGGCCGGGATGAACGGGGTGGTCGGTCACAAGCCGAGCCTCGGGCTGGTCAGTCGGTCGGGAGTCGTCCCGATCTCCGCGGAGCAGGACACGGCGGGGCCGATGGCGCGCAACGTGGTCGACACCGCGCTCACCCTCTCGGTGCTCAGCGGCCACGGCGTCACGGGCGGCACCGGCGCCTCCGGCTTCGCGGAGGCGGCCACGCGCTCCGGTGCCCTGCGCGGCAAGCGGATCGGCCTGTGGCGGCTTCCGTCCCTCGGCCCCGAGGTGGACGCCCTGATGACCCGTACCGCGGCGGATCTGCGTGCCGCCGGGGCCCGGGTCGTCGAGGTGACGCCGCCGTACCAGGACAGACTCGCCGAACTCGAGTTCCCGGCGCTGCTGAGCGAGTTCCACCGGGACATCGACGCCTACCTCGCCACCCGCGGCGGGCCCCGGGACCTGGCCGGGCTGATCGAGTTCAACCGCGCGCACCCGGCCGAGCGGACCTGCTTCGCCGGGCAGGAACTGTTCGAGCAGGCCCTGGCCGCGCCGCCGACCACCGACCCGGAGTACCGGGCCATGCGCGCCGAACTGCGGGACCTGTCGCGCCGGTCCATCGACGAGACGATGGCCGCTCACCGCCTGGACGCCATCGCGTCCCCGGCGAACCCGCCCGCATGGACGACGGACTGCGCGCGGGGCGACAACGACGTGATCCCGTCCTCGACCCCGGCGGCCGTCGCCGGATACCCCTCGCTGTCCGTGCCCGCCGGGTTCGTGGACGAGCTGCCGGTCGGGCTGCTGCTGATGGCCGGCGACCACCGGGACGCCGAACTGCTGTCGCTGGGCGCGGCGGTGGAGCACCGGCTGGACGCGTGGCGGGCTCCCCGGTACCTGCCCTCGGCACCGGCCGGCGGTGCCCGGCCGAACGGCCGGTGACGGCGGGCCGCGACAACACGAGGCGGACTGAACGGCACGCGCCCCGCGGACGTACCTCTCGGCAGACCAGGCACCCAGCCCCGGAAGGGAACGTCATCAGCATGACCAGCGCATCGTTTCACCCCGCGTCGGGACCGGCTCGTCGTACGGTCGTGGCGGCGGCCGGAGCGGCCGGGCTCGCCGTCGCCCTGACCGCGTGCGGAGGTTCGGACGACGACGCGTCGGACGCATCCGGCACGGCGGCCGGCGGCGGCGAGAACGCCGGGGCCGCGGTCGCGGCGACCGCGGACATCCCCGAGGGGGGCGGTAAGGTCCTCGCCGACCGGAAGATCGTGGTCACCCAGCCCACGGCGGGCGAGTTCAAGGCCTTCTCGGCCACCTGCACGCATCAGGGGTGCGCCGTGAAGAACGTCGCCGACGGCGTCATCCACTGCCCCTGCCACAACAGCACCTTCTCGATCACCGACGGCAGCGTGCGGGGCGGTCCGGCCACCAAGCCGCTGCCCGCCGTACCGATCACGGTCAGCGGCGACTCGATCGAGCTGGCGTGACGGCGGGCGGGGGGTGCAGGATCGACCGACCCGAAGTGTGAGGAAGGGACCGACCGCATGACCGTCGCGCAACGCAGGGGCCGGAAGATCATGATGACGCCCGGCGAGCTGGACGCGTTCCTCACCGCGCAGCGCACCTGCCGGGTCGCCACGGTCTCGGCGGACGGCGCCCCGCACGTGAGCACGCTCTGGTTCGCCTGGGACGGCTCCTCGATGTGGCTGTACTCGGTCGTACGCAGCAGGCGCTGGGCGGACCTGCGGCGCGACGCGCGGGTGGCGATCGTGGTCGACACCGGGGAGGAGTACGGCGAGCTGCGGGGCGCGGAGCTGTCCGGCCGCGTCGAGTTCGTGGGCGAGACACCGCGCACCGGCGAGCTCTGCGCCGAACTGGACCTGCCCGAGACGCTGTTCGCCCGGAAGAACTTCGGCCTGGACGAGATGCCGCACGACGGCCGCCATGCCTGGCTGCGGCTGACGCCCGAGCAGATCGTCTCCTGGGACTTCCGCAAACTGCCGTCGCCGTAGGACGGCACGGTCAGCCGAGCCGTCCCGCGGTCGCCCGCAGCGCCTCCACCGCCGCCCGGATCGACGGGCGGCGGTCGGCGTCCGCGCGCCAGACGACGTACACGTGCCGGCAGGCCCTCTGCCGCAGCGGCACGGTGACGACGCCAGCGGGCATCGGATGGCGGCCGAGCAGCGGGGCGATGCACACGCCGAGCCCGGCGGCCACCAGGCCGAGCTGGGTGTGCGTCTCGGCGGCGCGGTGGCCGATGATCGGTTCGATGCCCTTCGAGCGCAGCGTGAACATCAGCCACTCGTGGCAGAACTCGCCCTCGGCCCACGTGATCCACTCGTCCTCGGCGAACTCGGTGAGGTCCACCTCGTCCCGGCCGGCGAGCCGGTGGCCGGAGGGCATGGCCACGTCCGCGGGGTCGTCCAGGAGCGGTGCCTTGACCAGGCCGTCGGGCAGCGGCATCGGCTTGTTGTACCAGTCGAGCACGACGGCCAGGTCGAGGTCGCCGCGCACCACTCCCCGGATGCCGCGTTCCGGCTCCAGTTCGCTGGAGCGGACGCGCAGCGCGGGGTGCTCGGCGCGCAGCGCGGACAGCGCGGCGGGGAACAGTCCCCGGGCGGCCGTCGGGAACGCCGACAGCCGCAGCTCGCCCACCACCTGCCCGCGGTGGGCCTCGAGGTCGGACTGCGCGAGCTCGACCTGGGAGAGGATGCGCGCCGCGTGCTCGGCGAGCAGCCGGCCCGCGTCCGTCAGCCGCACGCCCCGGCCGTTCTTGGCCAGGAGCCGCTGGCCGGCCTCGCGCTCGAGCTTGGACAGCTGCTGGGAGACGGCCGAGGTGGTGATGTGCAGGCTCTCGGCGGCGCCGCTGACCGATCCGTGCCGGGCGAGGGCGTCGAGGGTGCGCAGGCGCTCCAAGTTCAACATGTAAGCGATGCTACGAGATATCGGGTTCGAAATCTCGATTGTGCTACGAGAAGAGGTGCAGCATCGTGTGCGTCATGAGCAGTGTCACCTCCTCCTCCCCCGCGTCCCGCCGCGTCCTCCGTGCCCTCGACTGGAGGCTGCGCTTCGGGGTCCTCGCCCTCGTCTGGGGCTTCAGCTTCCTCTTCATGAAGGTGGGAACGGAGAGCTTCGCCCCGTTCCAGGTCACGCTTGGCCGGCTGGTGTTCGGCACGGCGGTGCTCGCCGTGGTGATGGTGGTGAAGCGGGAGCGGCTGCCGCGCGGGGCACGGACGTGGGCGCACCTGGCGGTCGCCGCGTTCCTGCTCAACGCGCTGCCGTTCTCCCTCTTCGCCTACTCCGAGCTGACGATCCCGTCGTCGCTGGCGGGCATCTGCAACGCGACCTCGCCGTTGTGGGGCATGGCCCTGTCCCTGGTCGCCCTGTCGGAGGACCGGCCGACCCGGCTGCGGGTGGCCGGCCTCGGCATCGGCTTCCTGGGCGTCCTGACGGTGCTGGGCGTCTGGCAGGGCTTCCAGGGCATGGACGTCACGGGCACGGCGCTGGCCCTGCTCGCCTCGCTCAGCTATCCGGTCGGCTGGATCTACGTCCGCCGCACCCTGGCCGGCTCCAGCCACTCGCACCTGTCCCTGACCGGCGCGCAGCTGCTGCTCGCGACGCTGCAACTGGCCGTCGTCACACCGCTGTTCACCTCGATGCCGACGCACTTCCCGGTGCTCCCCGTGCTGGCGGTCGCGGCGCTGGGCGCGGTCGGCACCGGGCTGGCCTTCCTGATCCAGTACGACCTGGTCGCCGAGGTGGGACCGACGACGGCCCAGATGGTCACCTACTTCACCCCGGTCATCGCGACCGCCGCCGGCGTCGCCCTGCTGGGCGAGTCGCTGTCCTGGTCGACCCCCGTCGGCGCGGCCGTCGTCCTCGCCGGCGCGGCCCTGACCCAGGCACGGCCCGCGACACGCCGTCCCGCCGAGCCGGTGCGCCCGGCCCCGGAGCGCCGCGAGGCGACGGTCTGACCGCGCGCCGGCCGCCCCGGACGCGTCAGACGTAGCTCCGCGCCGGTCCCGGTCCCAGCGCCGCCGCCACCGCGTCCGCCAGGGGCCCCTCCTCCCCGTCGGCGAGGGTCGAGACGGTGATCCGGATCCCGGGCGGGGCACCGATCCGGAAGCGGGCCCCGGGGGCCACGGCCCAGCCGGCGTGCAGCAGCCGGGCGACGGCGCCGGTCTCGTCCGGCACGGGGATCCACACGTTCATGCCGCTGCGCCCGTGCGCCGCGACACCGCGCCGTCCGAGCGCCCCGAGCAGGGCGTCCCGGCGCCTGCCGTACACCGCCGCCACCGCCCGCGCGTCCACCGCCCCCTCGGCCCACAGCCGCGCCACGGCACGCTGGGTGATCCGGCTGACCCAGCCGGGGCCGAGCCGCTGCCGGCCGCGCACCCGGTCGAGCGTGACGGCGTCGCCGGTGAGCACGGCGAGCCGCAGGTCGGGCCCGTAGGCCTTGGCCGCCGAGCGGACGAAGGCCCAGCTGTGCGTCGTACCGGCGAGCGGGTGCAGGGGCAGGTCGACGATGCGGTGGCCGTGGTCGTCCTCGATCAGCAGCGTCTCCGGGTGCTCCCGCAGGACGGAGCGCAGGGCGCGCGAGCGGGCGGCGCTCAGGGCCGCGCCCGTCGGGTTCTGTGCGCGGTCCGTGACGACCAGGGCGCGGGCGCCGGCGGCCAGGGCACGGCGCACGTCGTCGGGCAGCGGCCCCTCGTCGTCGAGGCGGACGGCGGTGGTGCGCAGGCCCAGCGCAGGCACGAGGTCGAGCAGGCTGCCCCAGCCCGGATCCTCGACGGCGACGGCGTCGCCGGGCCGCAGGTGCGCCGCGAGCACCCGCTCCATGGCGTCCAGCGAGCCGGAGGTGACGGCCACGGGGCCGGCCGGCACCCCGTCGGCGTCCAGTTCGGCCCGGGCCAGGCGCTCCAGCTCCGGTTCCACGGGCGCGTGCCCGTACAGGACCGGCTCCCGGTCGCCCTGCCCGGCGGCGGCAGCGAACACCGGGCCGAGGGCCGGCAGCAGCGCCGGATCCGGATTGCCGCCGGACACGTCGCGCACGCCCTCGGGCACCTCGACGCGGATGAACTCGCGCCCCGTGGTGGCCGGCTTCGCGCGCACCCGGCTGCCCCGGCGCCCCGCGGTCTCGATGACCCCGCGCTCGCGCAGCGTGCGGTAGGCGGCGGCGACGGTGTTGGGATTCACCCCGAGCCGCTCGGCCAGCTCCCGCATCGGGGGCAGCGGCTGCCCCGGCTCCAGCTCGCCCGCGCCCACCGCGCGTTCGACGCTCGCGGAAATCTCCGCGGCACCACGTCCCGTGATCCGATACTCTCCTAGCACAAACACGATTATGCACTAGTGCAATGGAGAGCGCCATGCAGGGGACCAGGCAGACACCGTCGCAGCCCGCCGCCTACTCGCCCACGGACCGCACCGTCCCCACCCGCTCCCCCGACCGGGCGTCCTACGACAAGGAGCTGGTGCACGCGATACTCGACGAGGGCTACGTCTGCCACCTCGGTTTCGTCCGCGACGGCGCCCCCGTCGTGCTGCCGACGCTCTACGGCCGGGTCGGCGAGCGCCTCTACGTGCACGGCTCCACGGGCTCACGCCCGCTGCGGATGGCCGGCCGGACGGACCCGGGGCTGCCGGTGTGCCTGACGGTGACCCATGTGGACGCGCTGGTGCTGGCCCGCTCGGCCTTCCACCACTCGATCAACTACCGGTCGGTCGTGGTGCACGGCACCGCGTACGACGTGACGGACCCCCAGGAGAAGCGCACGGCCCTGGACGCCCTGGTCGACCACGTCGTCCCCGGCCGCTCGCGGGACTCCCGGCCGGCCGACAAGAAGGAGCTGGCCGCCACCGCCGTGCTCCGCCTCGACCTGGACGAGGTCTCCGCCAAGCTGCGCACCGGCGGCGTGAACGACGAACCCGAGGACCTGTCCCTCCCGCACTGGGCCGGCCTGGTTCCGCTGCGCAAGGGCTATGACGCCCCGGTCGCGGACCCGGGCCTGGACGCGGGCACCCCGCTGCCCGGCTACCTGACCACCCTGTGACACCGGTCCGCCGGCGGGAAGCCGCGCGGGGGGACGCCGGATCGCGGCGTCCCCCCGCGCGGCGGGCCCGCCCGTCAGGCGAGCGCCGGCCTCCGAGCCTGCCGCGCCTCCGCCACCGCGAGTCCCGCGACCGAGCCGAGCATCAGGACGGTGCCGGCCAGGGTCGCCGCGGTGAGGTGCTCACCGAGCAGGACGACGGCGAGCGCCGCCGCGCTGACCGGCTCCAGCAGCATGATCACGGACACGGTGGCCGACCGGACGACGGCCGCGCCGGCGAAGTAGAGGCCGTAGGCGAGGGCGGTCGGGACGGCCGCGACGTACGCCAGGAGCCACAGCAGCCGGACCGGTTCGGCGGTGTGCGGCACCAGCCCCTCGGCGAGGGCCAGGGGCAGCAGGCACAGGCTCGTGACGGCGAACGCCCCGACGGAGGTACTGGCCGCGTCCGCCGATCCGTCGCGCCCCCACCAGCGGGTGAGGAGGGTCATCGCGGAGTATCCGGCCGCCGACACCAGGGCGAGGAGGACACCCAGGGGCTCGACGGACGTCCTGCCGTCGCCGAGGACCAGCACCGCGAGTCCCGCGAGCGCGCCGACGACGGCGGCCGCCCCGCTCCGGCCCAGCCGCTCGCCGAGGACCCGGCGCGCGCCGAGGGCGATCAGCACCGGACCGGCGCCGAGGGTCACCACGGTGGCCACTGCGAGCCCGGTCTCCCGCACGGCGGCGAAGTAGGTGGTCTGGAACACCGCGAGGCCGAGGCCGGTGAGGACGGCCCGCAGTGCCTTGCGGCCGAGCGGCTCGGGGACGGCGGCCCGCACCCGCGGACGCAGCGGGCGCGCGGCGAGCAGCAGGACGAGGCCGGCCGCGCAGCGCCAGAAGGACAGCGCGACGGGCCCCATGTCGCTGGACCGGTAGACCAGCGAGGCGGCGGCACCGGCGGTGCCCCAGGCGGCACCGGCGACGACGAGATAGAGGAGGCCACGCCCTACGGGCAGGCCGGAGACGGCATTCGACACGAGTTCTCTCCGCAGACGCGCACGAGGCGCGGACGTCGGGCACCACCCCTCGGGCGGGGGTGGGGGGACTGGCGTCTGCGAGCAGCACGGACCGGACCGGCGACCATGAGCCGGGCGGCTTCCGGGGCCCGCCTCAGGCGGCCGGAGGCGGAAGGACGAGTGCGGTCGCGTGCATGATCGGCACCCTAGGTCGCGGTCCCCCGGCTGGACAACTCCCTTTCCGGCCCGCCGCTCGCCACCGGGTCCGCGGAGCCCTTCGCGGGCGCCGAGGACTGGGCGATGAAGGCGCCCACGAGGACCACCGCGCCTCCGGCGATCTGCGGCGCCGAGAGGTGTTCGCCGAGCAGGATCCAGGCCAGGACGGTCGCGATGACCGCTTCGAGGCACGCCACGACACCCGCGACCTGCGGTGACAGACGGCGCACGGAGAGCACGCCGGTGACGTAGGCGAGGACGGTGGCCACGAGGACGATCCAGCCCAGCAGGAGGGCGGCGGCGACGGGGGCGCCGTTCATCGGCGCGGTGTCCGCGAGGAGGGACCAGTCCATGGTCCAGGGACGGGCGAGCACGGTGAGCACGGCGGCCCCGACGAGCAGCCCGTACGCGATGACGCCGAGCGGGTCGGGTGCCTCGTCGCCCGCGTCGCTTCCCTGGTCGGACAGGACGAAGTAGCCGACCTGGCAGCAGGCCGCGCCCAGCGCGAGCAGCAGCCCGAGGGCGTCGAAGCCGAGACCGGACCAGACCTCCACGACGCAGGCGAGCCCGCCGACCGCGAGGACCACGCCGAGCGCGGCCGCCCGTGTCACCGGCCGGCGCTGCACGAAGCGCACCCAGCCGAGGACCAGGGCGGGTGCCAGGTACTCGACGAGCAGGGCGACGCCGACGGGGATCCGGGAGAGCGCGGCGAAGTAGCAGGCCTGCACGCCCGCGACGGCGAAGAGGCCGAAGCCGGCCAGCAGTCCGGGGCGGCGGCGCAGCAGCGCGCGGTGGCGCACGGCGAGCGGCAGCATCACCAGGGCCGCGCCGGCCACCCGCAGCCAGACCACGTGGAGCGGGTCGAGGCCCGCTTCGATCAGCGGCTTGGCCGCCACACCGGAACCTCCGAAGGCGACCGCCGAGATGAGCGCGAGTCCGAGTCCGGCGCCCTTTCCCCGGCTGCCGTGGGAGCTGTCAGTCGTCTGCACCGGCACATGATGACAGGGCACGACATGACCGTCACCCCCGATGACACCTGTCTCACCGGCTGGACGTCCGGCGTGCCCCGGCCGTGGGGTCAGGGCGTCGGCTCGAAGTGGTTCCGCACCCGGGCGAGGACCGCGTGGGGGTCGACGGCGGCGCGGGCGAGCACCTCGACGGCCCGGGCCTGCGGATTCGCGACGAGGGCGGCGAGCAGGTCGATGCCGCAGGCGCCGGCGGCGCCCCGCCGGAAGGCGCGGGCGCGGGCGTCCTCCATGGCCGCCGCGGCCAGCGGCGAGAAGCCGGCGGCCCCGGTCGTCACGGGCACCGCGCCGGAGTCCTCGACGGCACTCTGCCAGCGCAGGCCGTATCCGATGCTGCGCTGCACGAGATAGCCGAGCAGGCGGGCGAGCCGCGGCCCCTCGCCCAGGACGGCCCGCGCCTCGGGGTCGTGCTCCAGGAGGGAGTGCAGCAGGTGCGCCGTGTCGATCTGCCGGTCCCCGTCCCGCACCGCTCGGCGGCGGGCACCGGAGACCACCGGCGCCAGTTCGGCGCTGAACCGGGCGTCGGCGTCGGCGCCGCCCGGGGACCGGTCGCCTGGCTCACCGGCCGACTGCCGGGGGATACGGGGTTGCACATCACCCAGCACATCAGCCCCGGCGGCGCTGAGCATCCCCGAAGGGGAGCATTTCGGCGTCCCACACAGAGTGGACCCCGGGGGCCGGAATCTCCTCCTTACGGATGAGATCACGCCGTATTTCCCCACCGGCTGCGCGCCGCCTTGCGCCGTGCGTCCGGGGCCGGGCGCGCCCGGCGAGCACGGAGGGCGCCCCGCGGATCGCTCCACGGGGTGCCCTGCGGGGCCGTGCCGGTCAGTCCTCGTCGGCGAGGATCAGGTACAGCTTCTTGCGGGCCTCGCCGATGACGGTGAGCGCCTTCTCCCGCTGCTCCTTGCTGCCGGTCTTCCAGACCTGGCCGAAGGCCTCCATCAGCCCGAAGCCGGCCTGCCGGATGTCGTTCAGCGCTTCCCAGTCGACGCCTCGGGAGGCCTCCTCCCAGGGCGCCTCGGGGCCGTCCTCGGCCGCGGTGCGGCCCGCCTCCGTGAGCGCGAAGAGCTTCTTGCCGCCCTCGCTCTCGCTGGCGATCAGGCCCTCGTCCTCCAGCAGCTGGAGGGTGGGGTACACCGAACCGGGGCTGGGCTTCCACGCCCCGCCGCTGCGCTCGGCGATCTCCTGGATCATCTCGTAGCCGTGCATCGGGCGCTCCTTGAGCAGGGCGAGGATCGAGGCGCGCACGTCGCCGCGCCGCGCCCTCCCCCTGGGGCCGCCCCGCCCTCGGCCGCCCCACGGCCCGGGGCCGAAGCCCGGCCCGAAGGGGCCGCCGGGGCCGCCGGGACCACCGGGCCCGCCGGGTCCGAAGGGGCCGAACGCCGCGCGCCGGCCGTCGAAGCCGCCGCGGCCGAAGGGGCCGCCCTCGCCGCGCCCGTGTCCGTGCCCACCGTGTCCACGCTCGCATCCGTGGGTACGCATCGCCATCACCCCATTCAGTGGTCGATCTGTCGCGATGCTTCAACGATATATCGGTACGTGTCGGTGGGCAAGACCTTTGCGGCAGTCCGGGGTGTCCTGTCTCACTCAATGGAGTCGTTTTCTCAACGAACCGAGCCGTTCGGGCCTCTGTCTCAGCGAACCTAGTCGCGCGACGAGGGCGCTGGGGGTGCTGTATGGCTGCACCGGCTGGGTGGATCACGCGGGGCCGTACATCGAATTGTCGTACGTGGACGCGGTGCACGGGCGTCGTCGGCGTCCGCTGCGGGACTGTGTGACGGGCCGGTTCGAGGATGTCGATCCCGTGCGGACGTTTCGCTGGGCGCGCGGTGAGCGTCACTTCCCGGGCTGGTACTGGGCGGCGACGACCGGGCGGCACGTCGGCTTCGAGTCTTGGCTGGAGCGGGACCGGCTGCTGCTGATGGATTTCGATCCGAGCGTGGTGGGGATCGGCTCGCAGCCGTTCTGGCTGCACTGGCATGACGGCGAGCGGGAGCGTCGGCACGCCCCGGACTACTTCGTGCGGCGCGCGGACGGCTCGGCGATCGTCGTCGATGTTCGTGCGGACGATCGGATCGAGCCGAGGGACGCCGAGGCGTTAGAGGTGACGCGTCTGCTCTGCGCCCAGGCCGGGTGGAGGTTCGAGCCTGGGACCACGCTCGCGCCCAGGTCCGCGGCGGCACCGAGGAACAGATCGCCGATGCGGCCTCGGCCCTGCTGCGGCGGGCGGACGACGGTCCCGCTGCGGAACAGGACCGTCCGGCCAAGCGCTCGAAGCGCGACCGCCGCGTCGCCGCTCGCACAAGGGCCACCACGACCGACCGGCCGGTCCCCGACCCACCCGCCACCGAGCCCGAACACAACGACGAGCTCGCCGACGTCATCCCGCTGGGCCTGTTCGACCCGCTCGCCACCCCCTGGAGGCGCACGTGACCCGCTCCTGCCCAGCGGCCGGGCCCACGACAGTGCAGGAGACCGACGCCGAGGCGAACCGGCAGCTGACCACTCTGGCCGGGTGGCGGAAGTGGCGGAAGTTCATCGACGGCCGCCTCCGCCCCCGGCCCGGCCGTCCCCGGATGAACTGCGGCATCTGTCACCGACCGAGTGGGACCTTTACGACGAGGACCGCCTCGATCATCACGCCCGGATGCTCACGGTCTCCACGTCGTTCGTCGAAAAGAACCAGATCTGCGGCCGCCGCCTGGTCCTGTTGAACCGGCACGCGATCAGCGCCAGGCGCGGCTTGATGGTCTCGGGCCAACCGGGCACGGGCAAGACCAGCGCCCATCGCCCAGCTCGGCCGCGCCCACGAACTCCTCGACCGGGCCCGTCACCCGACGGTCGGCGACCGCATCCCGGTCCTCCACATCACCGTTCCGCCTGCTGCGACCGCCCGCATGGTCGCGGCGGAGTTCGCCCGGTTCCTGGGGCTTCCGGTCCGTCCCCGGTCGAACATGACCGACATCATCGAGGCCGTTGTCGGCGTACAGGCCAACGTACACAAGCGGGTACAGCCGAACGTGCACAGCGAAGTGCTTGCTCCGCCGGTGGCGGGGAGTCTTCATCGATGCGGTTGTGGCCGACGAGGAGGACATGCATCCCCCGCGCTGGGGAGACGGAGGTACAGGTCTCCTTCTGCGGTCGGCTCCGTGGCCCGTCCTCGGGGGCGACGCCTTGGGGCCGTCGCGCCGGAACGATAGGGCTCATGATGACTACGCAACTCGCCACGAGCCCTCCTCTCCCGCCCCGTTGGGCCGTTCATGCCGCCCACGCCGCCGCGTTGGTCACCCTGCCGTCCGGGGTCTGGCGCCTGCTCTTGGCGGCAGGTTTCACCGCCGGGTACACCGAGGCCGGGTACGAGGCGATGGGTTTCACCGGTTGGGGTGCGGTGTACGTGGTCGGGCTCACTGTGGGCGGAGAATTGCTCGCGCTGCTCACTCTCGGACTGGTCCGGCCATGGGGTGAGGTGTTGCCGCAGTGGGTCCCTCTCGTCGGCGGACGCCGGCCGAATCCGCGTGCGGTTACCGTGACGGCGAGTCTCGGCGCCGTGGCGCTGACTCTGATCCTCACCCAGTTCGCCTTCTGGTGGGCCTTTCCCCATCCGGACATGACCCCTCCAGGCAGCACAATCGCCGGGATCCTTTACCTGCCGCTGGTCGCCTGGGGGCCACTCCTTGCTGCCGTCGCCCTCAACCATCACCGGCGGCATCGTGCTGCAGGGCTCTGACCGGTTCGGGCATGCCCGTTCCGGCTTCGGCCCAAGGTCGCACGGCCCGCTGTGCACTTTCGCGTGTACGTGCTTCACCTGCACTCCGACAACCCTCAAGTCGTGACGCTCGCCGGACTTCTCGCCGGCCGGGAGTGGGAACGCCACGCTGTCGCCACCGGCCACGTCGCCCGGCTCGTCGAGCAGATCACCGTCCGCAACGTCCTTCTCGGCTACGTCCCCAAGGAGCGCACAGACCCTCTGATCCAGTGGGTTGAGCGGCATTTCTCCACCCACAAGTTCGTCGCCTTCCACCGAAGCCCGAGGATCTACGACGCGTTCTTCCCCCGCGAAACCATCCCGCCACCACACCAGCCCGATGAAACCGAGGCCGAAACACGATGGAGCCCGTTCCACCCCTACTACCGCTTCTGAGCCTGAGAACAGCCTGCTCACAACTGAAGCAACGGGGCACTGCGTTCACCCCGGCGGTCCTGCCAGAGCCTTGATGGCCGGGCGGAGCAACGCGGCGATGCGATCCGCAGGAACCTCACGAAGCGCGGCCAGGCCGAGGAGCTGGTGGCCGATGGTCACGCCCAGCAACGCGGTGACAACCAGTGCGGCGCGCAGTTCGGGATCCTCGGCAGCAGGCAGGGCGGCACCGACACTGTCGATCTGCCGGCCGAGAGAGACACGGACGTGATCAGCTGCAGCCTGGTCGGTGAGCATGGACCGCATCATCGCCAACGTGCCCTCAGGAAGACCACCGAGCTTGAGGCCGAGCGAGGCCAGCAACTGATCGACGAGCTCGTCGGTATCAGTGGCCGTCAGCGGGGCGGGGACCACCTTCACGGCTTGGCTGGAGGAGGTCAGGAGGGTCGCGGCCTACGAGACCGCCGATCCCGAAGTGATCGTCGCCGAGCATGTCGTGGTGGGAACGCTGCCGACCAAGGCCACCACGTTCACCGTCCCCGGCCTCCTGATACTCCACGTCCGCAACGGACTGCTCACGCGAGTCCGCGACTACATGGACGGCTTAGGGGTCGCCGGCGCCAGGGCCTGACGGCCCGACCAGTACAGCGACAGCCCGACCTGAGACCGGACAGCGCTCAGCCTGTTCGGTCCTGGCCTCCGGGATTTGTCTCAACGAACCAAGTCCTCGCGTCTCACCCAATCCAGTCCACGCAGGTCAGTGCAGGGGTGGACGACTAACTTCGTTGAGACAGGACACCGGGGCACCGGAAACCGGGCCAGTACTCGCGCATTGGCCTTGGCCCGCGGCCCGGCGGAGCACCTAGCGTCCTGGGTATGCGCATCCGAATCGTCGACGCCTTCACCGACCGGCCCTTCGCCGGCAACCCCGCCGGGGTCCTGCTCCTCGACGCCTTCCCTGAGGACGAACGGCTTCAGAAGGTCGCCCTGGAGGTCAACCACGCCGAGACCGCGTTCGCCCACCCGCTGCCAGCGGGCGGCACGGCCGACTGGGCGCTCCGCTGGTTCACGCCCGCCACCGAGGTCGCGATGTGCGGGCACGCGACGCTCGCCACGGCCCACGTCCTGCACTCCACGGGGGCCCACGAGGGGCCGGTGCGGTTCGCCACCCGCAGCGGCGTCCTGATCGCCACGCCCCGCGAGGACGGGTCGATCACCCTCGACTTCCCGACCGCTCCGCTGACGCCGGTCGAGGTCCCCGCGGGAGTCGCCGGAGCGCTGGGCGCGCAGCCGCGCACGGCCCTCGACACCGGGCCGGACGTCGGCGACCTGCTGGTCGAGCTCGACGACGAGAAGACCGTCCGCGGCCTGGCTCCGGACCACAAGGCGCTGGCCGCGTACTCGCGGCGCGGCATCATCGCCACGGCCCGCGCGGAGGACCCCGCCCGCGGCTACGACTACGTCTCCCGCTGTTTCTTCCCGAACGTCGGCATCGACGAGGACCCGGTCACCGGCAGCGCCCACACGGCTCTCGCGCCCTACTGGGCCGAGCGCCTGGGCCGCCCCGTCCTCACCGGACTCCAGGCGTCACCCCGCTCCGGCCGCGTCCGCACGGAACTGCGCGGCGACCGCACCCTGCTGAGCGGACGCGCGGTGACGGTGATCGAGGGCGAGCTGCTGGCCTAGGTGTACTGCCCAGCCAGGTTGGTCGAGTTTGTGTGATGACACGGTCTGAACCTGTAGGACGACGGGGGCCGCGGAAGGCGACCGGGCTGCCGTCAGGCCGTCGGCAGCCAGTCGACCTTCCCGGCCAGCAGCGCGTAGCCGACGAAGGCCCCGATGTCGAGCAGCGAGTGCGCCACCACCAGCGGGCCCACCCGGCCCCAGCGGCGGTACAGGTACACGAACACCACGCCCATCACCATGTTGCCGACGAAGCCGCCGATGCCCTGGTAGAGGTGGTACGACCCGCGCAGCACCGCACTCCCGGCCATCGAGGCGCCCCGGCTCCAGCCCAGCTGGTCGAGCCGGCGCAGCAGGTAGCCGACGACGACGACCTCCTCCAGGACGGAGTTCTGCACCGCCGAGAGGATGAGCACGGGGTACTTCCACCACACCTCGGGGAGCGCCTCGGGCACCACGGTCAGGTTGAAGCCGAGGCCCCGGGCGGCCAGGTAGAAGGCGATACCGGTACTGCCGATGACGGCGGCGACGGCGGCCCCGCGCCCGAGGTCCGGCCACGGGCGGGTGCGGTCGAAGCCGAGGGTGCGCAGACTGCGGCCCTCACGCAGCAGGAAGTGCGCTACGAGGGCGACCGGGACCAGGGCGGTGGCGATCCCGAACAGCTGCCAGGCCAGGTCCAGCCAGGGGCGGCCGGGCGCGGCCGAGGCGTTGAGGGTGGCCGCCTGGTCCTTGAGGCCGCCGGGCCGGGTGAGCGAGCCGACGAAGCTGATGAGGGCGGACACTCCGCTCGCGCCGAGCGAGAGCGCCAGGACGAGCAGCGTCTCGTCACGCAGGATCCGCCGCGAGAGCCGCCCCCCGCGAGGGGACTCCTCGCCGAGCGGCGCTTGAGGGAACGCATCGTCCACCGGGCCCGCCTCCGCCATGCACACCTGCCTCCAGCTGGGACGTCACAGCTTGCCCGATCAGTATGAGGCGGCGCGCGGCGGGGGGCGGGCCCGGCGGCGGTCAGCCCAGCGGCGCCGGCTCCGGCAGGCCCACCGGCCACAGGTGCACGGGGTCGCCCTGGTGCATCAGCTCGACGTAGCGCCTGGTCGTGGCCGCCAGTGCCGCCTCGCGGGACAGTCCCGCCTCCAGCGCCCGGTGGAACGTGGCCGCCTGCCAGGACGCGCCGTTGACCCGGCGCCGGCACCGCTCCTCGATCACGCCGAGGTACAGGTCCCGGTCGGCGGGCTCCACACCCCAGGCGTCCAGCCCGGCCTCGGCGAGCGGCAGCAGCTCGTCCCGCACGAGGACGGCGGCGTCGACCTCCGTGGTGCCGCCGAGCCGGCCGCGCCGGGGCCACTCGAAGCGGGCGTCGATGCCGTGGCGGCACGCCGCGTCGAAGTTGGCGGCGGCGGCCTCGAACGGCAGCCGCGTCCACACCGGCCGGGGCTCGTCGGCGAGGGCGCGGACGACGCCGTAGTAGAAGGCCGCGTTGGCGATGACGTCGGTGACGGTGGGGCCGGCGGGCAGGACGCGGTTCTCCACCCGCAGGTGCGGGACGCCGTCGGCGATGTCGTAGACGGGGCGGTTCCAGCGGTAGACCGTGCCGTTGTGCAGGACGAGCTCCGAGAGCTTCGGCACGCCGCCCGCGTCCAGGACCTCGAGCGGGTCCTCGTCGTCGCAGATCGGCAGCAGCGCCGGGTAGTAGCGCCGGTTCTCCTCGAACAGGTCGTAGGCCGAGGTCACCCACCGCTCGCCGAACCAGGTGCGCGGACGCACTCCCTGGGCCTGGAGCTCGGGCGGGCGGGTGTCGGTGGACTGCTGGAACAGCGGGGGCCGGGACTCGCGCCACAGCTCCCGGCCGAACAGGAAGGGCGCGTTGGCCCCCACCGCGATCTGCGCGGCGGTGACGGCCTGGGCGGCGTTCCACACGTCGGCGAAGCGGTCCGGGGTGACCTGGAGGTGCAGCTGCACCGAGGTGCAGGCGGCCTCCGGGGCGATGGACTTGGACGTGCAGGTGAGGCGTTCGACGCCCTCGATGTCGAGCGTGAAGTCCTCGCCGCGGGCGGCCACGATCTGTTCGTTGAGCAGCGCGTAGCGGTCGACGGCCGAGAGGTTGGAGGAGACCAGGTCGTCCCGGTCGAGGGTCGGCAGAATCCCGATCATCGCGATTCCCGAGTCGACCTCGCCGGCCTTCCTGTCGGCGTACGCCAGGGACGTGCGGATCTCCTCCGCGAGCCGGTCGAATACCCGGCCGCCCAATCGGTGCGGGGCGATGTTGACTTCCAGGTTGAACATCGCGAGTTCGGTCTGGAAGTCGCGGCTCGCGATGCGCTCGAGGACTTGCGCATTCAACATTTTCGGCATCCCGTCGGCACCGACGAGATTCAATTCGATCTCCAGCCCCATCAGGTTCTTCGGGCGGTCGAACCTCTTCTCCGCCAGCAGTCGCTCCAGACCCGTCAGGCACCGCTGGAGCTTGTCGCGGTAGCGCTGGCGATCGGACAGGTCGAACTGACCTGCCACGACCTTCTCCCCCATGGAAGAGTCCCTTCTCGGAGCGGTGGGTTGAAGATCCGGCGTCGGTGCGCCGGTCAGGTGGGATGATGCCCAGCCGAAGCGATCGATAACGTCCTCGCGCGGCCCCGCCACCCGCTACGCTGAACCGATGTGACCGGTGGCACATTCACCGGGCATGGCGCAGCCCGCAGTTTCGGGGCCCGGCATCTGGTGAAAAACGCCGACGACAATTGGCCGACCGCTCGGTGAGCATTCTCCGAGGTCATCGCCCTCCTCCCGGTACGATATGCGGAGGTCTCCCGCATATCGGCGACCGAATGTGCCCTTGTTCTGCTTGCCGCGGACGGCTAGCTGAAACACAGTCTGAACACATGTCGTATAAACTCCGCGGACAAGGCAGAAGACCGGCGTCCACGGTCGAAGGATCCTGCCGCCGGGCTGACGCGCGGCAGGCCTCACCCCACTTCTCGGTTCTCGGATCCCGGCCCCTGCCTCTCCACCCCGTGAGCTGACAGCGTCGTCCGCCCCGCACGCTCCGCCCCGCCCTGTCACGCAACGCCCTCGCGCCACCGTGCCTTCGAATGAGAGGCGACCCACCATGCCGCTGCATGTCCCCCCGGCTCCCGCGCCCGCCCTGCGCTCCGTCCTGACCGCCCTCTCGTCCCCCACCGCGGTCCGCGAGGCCCGGACCCCGTCCCTGCTCGGCACCCAGGGGCCCACCACCCCCGACCTCCCCCTGCCCGTGCACGTCCTGGACGGGGTCTCCGCCGAGGGTGTGACGGCCACCCGGCTGACCGGCTGGCGGTTCCTGATCCGCTCCGGCGACCGGGCGGTGGCGGCGGCCGAGACCATGCCGACCCCGGACGGGTGGGCCTTCTCCCGCTTCTTCGAGGGCCCTTACATCGCCTCGACCGAACGGGCACTGCGCCAGGCGGAGACGCTGCCCCAGCCGTACCAGCCGCGTCTCCTGTCGGTACCCCGCCTCTACATGCTCACGCTGTGGCTGCACGGCGACTGCGCCGCGGACCCCGCCGAGGGGCACCCCGCGGGCACCGACCTGCTGGTGCCGCTCGCGCCGGCGCCGCCCGGCATCGCGGCCCACCGACCGCACCGGGTGGCCGAGTTGCTCCCGCTCCTGACCCACCGGGTGACGCCGACGCAACTGCTCCGCTCCCCCGCCTGACCAGTCCTCCGCCCGGACGCCGGCCCGGGCGGACTAGTCTCATCCGGCCACCGTGAACCACCCGAAGTGACAGTGCAGTTGCGGTGAACCGTCCGCGCGGGTGACGCGTCTCCAACCCATGAGAAGCGGTGCTGCGAAATCCCTGCGGATCGACGCCCGTGGGGCAACACTGGGTTCGGACCGACTTATCACAACGGGGGGCGGCCATGGACGACGTTTCACGCCGCGGAACAGACAAGACAGCGCACTCACCCATCACGACAGACCGAGAGACCCCACTCATGTGTCAGCACCAGCCACCGTGTCCTCCGGCCGACTCCGCCGACCGGGAATCCGCCCGTCTCGTGGCGCACCACCCGGAGCAGGGGTGGAGCCTGCTGTGCAACGGCGTCGTCCTCTTCGAGGACACCGGTGAGCTCCTGCCGGACGGCCGGATCATCGCTCCGCACCGTCCGCTGGACACCGGGCTGATCACCGCCGCCTGAGCATCCCGCCGGGCGGCACGGCACCGCTCCGCCCGGCACGCAGGGGCCGGCGCGCGGGAGCACCCGCGCGCCGGCCCCTGTGTCATCCCTTCGTGGCGCCCGCGGTCAGACCGCCCACGAGCTGGCGTTCGGCGACGGAGTAGAAGGCCAGGGCCGGCACCATCGCCAGGACCAGGTAGGCGAACACGCGGGCCGTGTCGGCCGAGTACTGCCCCTGGAACTGCTGGACGCCGATCGGGATCGTCCACCACGTGGAGTCGGTGAACACCAGCAACGGCAGGAAGAAGTTGTTCCAGCTGGTGACCACCGCGAGGACCGAGACGGTGCCGAGCGCGGGCCGGGCCATGGGCAGCAGCACCCGCCAGAAGAAACCGAACGGACCGCAGCCGTCGAGCGTGGCCGCCTCCTCCAGCTCCCCGGGGATCTCCCGGAAGAAGCCGCGCAGGATGATGATCGTCATCGGCAGCCCGAAGGCCGCCTGCGGCAGGATGACGCCCAGCGGGTTGTCCAGCAGGCCCAGGGAGCGCAGCAGCAGGAACAACGGCAGGGCGGCGACCGCGAAGGGGAACATCAGCCCCATGGTGAACAGGGTGAACAGCAACTCCCGCCCGCGGAAGGCGAACCGCGCGAAGGAGAACGCGGCCAGCGCGGACACCACGACCACGAGCACGGTGGTCGCCACCGCGATCAGCGTGCTGCTGCCGACCAGCCGCCAGAAGGAGCCCGACGCCAGGATGTCGGTGTAGTTGGAGGTCACCCACGGGTCGGGCAGGCCGATGGGGTTGCCGGAGAGCTGGTCGGTGGACTTGAACCCGGACAGCACCGCGTACAGCAGTGGCACGGCCATCACGGCGCCGACGACGATCAGGACGGCGTGCACCGGAAGGGCCCGTCGGGCACGGGACTTGGGACGGACGGTCACTTCCCGCCTCCTCGCATGGTCGTGGTGGCCCCCTCCAGGTCGCGCCGGAGCACGAACCGCTGGTAGGCGAGGGCGAAGACGAGGCTGATGCCGAACATGACCACGCTGATCGCGCTGGCGTAGCCGACCTGGTAGCGCTTGAAGCCGAACTGGAACATGGTCACGGCCATGGTCTCGGAATGGTGGTCGGGCCCGCCCTGGGTGATCACCCAGACCAGGTCGAACAGCTGGATCGCGCCGATGACCGACAGGAACACGCTGATGCGCAGGGTGGGTGCGAGCAGCGGCAGGGTGACGCCCCGGAAGCGCTGCCAGGCGTTCGCGCCGTCGATGAGCGCGGCCTCGTTCAGCTCCTTGGGGATCGACTGGAGCCCGGCCAGGTACAGCATCATGTGGAAGCCGAAGTACTTCCAGGTCATCGCCAGGAAGAGGGTCGCCATGACCATCGACGGGTCGGCGAACCACTCCCCGCCGAGCCCGTCCAGGCCGATGCCGCCCAGGACGTGGTCGGCGAGGCCGTCCCCCGGAGCGAAGATCATGGCGAACAGCACGCCGGTGATGGCCTCGGAGAGCACGTACGGGGCGAAGAAGAGCATCCGGTACACCGCCCGGCCGCGCATCCGCTGGTTCAGCAGCACCGCCATGGCGAGCGCGAACGGCAGTTGCAGCACGAGGGAGAGCACGACCAGGAGCAGACAGCGCCACAGGTCGCCGAGGAAGACCGGGTCGTCGAACGCGCGGGTGAAGTTCTCGGTGCCGATGTACTCCGAGGGCATCCCGAAGCCGCCCCAGCGGAAGAACGCGGCGTACAGCGCGAACAGGATGGGCAGCAGCACCAGGACGATGAACAGCACCAGCGCCGGCACCTGGAAGCCGACCGCGGTGAGCCAGTGGTGCGTACGGCGCCGGCGCCCGCCCCCGGCCGCTTCGGCGGGCGGGGGCGGGCGGTCGGCGTCGGGGCCGGTCCTCTTGTCCGGCAGGAACGTGGAGGTCATCGGGGGCTACTGCTCTTCCTTCGCGGTCTTCGTGATCGACTCCGCGACCTGTTGCGGCGACTTGGAGCCGGCGACGAGCGCGGCGACGCTGTCGTTGATCTCCTGGCCGAGGGCGGGCGCGTAGGCCTGGTCGAGGTAGAGCTGGAAGCCGGTGGACCCCTTGAGCTGCTTCTGCACGGCCTGGAGGTTGGGGTCGCCCAGGGCGTCCTCGGCGGCCGGGACCACCGGGAGGACGCCGGTCTTCTCGACCAGTTCGCGGTCGGTGGTGGCCGAGGCGAAGAACTTCAGGAAGTCGACGGCGGCCTGCGGGGCGCCCCGGCGCAGCGCGTGTCCGCCGCCGCCGCCGAACACCTCGGTGATGGTGCCCTTGCCGCCCTCCACCGCAGGGAACGGGAAGAAGCCGAGGTCGTTCCCCAGGCCCTTGCCCGCGTCCGCCTCCACCACCGGGGCCCACTGGCCCATCAGTTCCATCGCGGCCCTGCCGTTGCCGACGGCCGCGGCCTGACCGCTGGGGGTGGAGTAGGCGGCACCGAGGTAGCCCTTCTGGAACGGCTGGAGGTCCGCCAGCTCCTGCAGGTGCTGCCCGGCCTGGACGAACTCGTCCCCGGTGAAGTCCTTGTCCTCGTTGGCCTTCTCCAGGGCGCCGGCTCCGGCGGTGCGCATCGCCAGGTAGGCCCAGTAGTACATCCCGGGCCACTTCTCCTTGCCGGCCAGGGCGATGGGGGTGATCTTCGCGGCCTTCAGCGCGCGCACGGCGTCGAGGAAGCCGCTCCAGGTGGCCGGCGGCGCGGCGATGCCGGCCTTCCGGAAGTGCGCCTTGTTGTACCAGAAGCCGACCATGCCGATGTCGAACGGAATTCCGTACGCCTTGTCGTCGACGAGGTACGGCTCCTTGGCGACCGGCAGCAGGCCGTCGGCCCACTCCTTCGTCCGGTCCGTGAGGTCCTCGACGAGGCCGGCGTCGACCTGCTGCCTGAGGACACCTCCGCCCCAGGTGTGGAAGATGTCGGGCAGCTTCCCGGAGGCGGTGAGGGCCGTCATCTTGGACTTGTAGGCGTCGTTCTCCAGCTGGACGATCTTCACCTTCACCTTGGGGTTCTGCGCCTCGAACCGCTTCGCGAGCGCCGCCCAGACGTCCTTCGTCGGCTGGGTGGTGGAGATGTTCCACCACTCGATCGTGGTCGTGCCCGACGAACCTCCGTCGGAGTCGCCGCCACAGCCGCTCAGTGCCGTCATCCCCAGACCGGCCGCGGCGGAGGCCGCCATGAAACCGCGGCGGGACAGAGCCGGGTCGCCCATCTTGCGCTCCTCGAGTCGTTCCGAAAGTTTCGGAGAGATTTCAGAAAGCTGCGTTGTTGCCGCACCCTAGAGACAGCCCGTAAACGGTGGCAAGCCCTTGTACGGAAGAATCTGCGGTCAGCCCTGTTCGGGGAGTACGCCCGATCGTCAGAAGCAGGTGAGAGAGCCGAAACATTCGGCCAATGTCGCGAACGTTCGCGACGTCCTGTCACGGCCACCGGGGCAAGCCTGGGCGGCCCCTGCGCGCACCGGTCCGCCGCCGCCACCTATCGTGACCGGCATGCAGTCCTACACGATCGGCCAGGCGGCGCGGCTGCTCGGCGTCAGCCCCGACACCGCCCGCCGCTGGGCCGACGCGGGCCGGATCACCACCCATCGCGACGAGGGCGGGCGCCGGCTCGTCGACGGGCGGGACCTGGCCGCGTTCTCGGTCGACCTGGCCCGGTCGGGCGGCACCGACGACGAGACCCCGCACACCTCGGTCCGCAACGCCTTCCCCGGGATCGTGACCGCGATCAAGCTCGGCGACGTCGCGGCCCAGGTCGAGATCCAGGCCGGCCCGCACCGGCTCGTGTCCCTGCTGACCCGCGAGGCGGTCGAGGAGCTCGGCCTGGAGGTCGGGATGGAGGCCACCGCCCGCGTGAAGTCGACGAATGTCCATGTCGACAGGACGTAACCCGTTCCGGAGCCCGCCCCGGCCCCGAGCCCCGTACGAACGCACATGCAAGCCTTTCGATCAACTGGCCTTGCTCATGCGATGAGACAGCAGACTTATCCCTCGCAGATGCGGAAGTATGATCGGCGCATCGGGAGGCCGACGTGCGCCCGGCCGCCGGGCCCGCCGCGCTCCCCACCCGTGACAGAGGGAGAGGCCCGTGATGACCCGTTCCGCGCGCAGGACCCGCATCCGCCGGAGCTTGCCGGTGACCGGCGCGGGACTCGCCGCACTGCTGGTCCTGAGCGCCTGCTCTTCGTCCTCCGACCCGGACTCCGGCTCCGCCACCGCGGGTTCCTCGTCCTCCGCCGAGATCTCCGGCCAGGTCACCGTCTTCGCCGCCGCCTCGCTGAAGGAGAGCTTCACCGCGCTCGGCGAGATGTTCGAGAAGGAGCACCCGGGCAGCGAGGTCACCTTCAGCTTCGGCGGCAGCGACACCCTGGCCGCCGGCATCACCAGCGGCGCGCCCGCGGACGTGTTCGCCTCCGCCAGCCCCAGGACGATGGCCACGGTGACCGACGCCGGGGACGCGGCCGGTGCCCCGTCGACCTTCGTCCGCAACCAGCTCGAGATCGCCACCCTGCCCGGCAACCCCGACAGGATCTCCTCCCTCGAGGACCTCACCCGGTCCGGCCTGAAGGTCGTGCTGTGCGACAGGACCGTGCCGTGCGGCGCCGCCGCGCGGAAGGCCCTGGCGGCGAGCGGCCTGAAGCTCACCCCCGCCTCCTACGAGCAGGACGTCAAGAGCGCGCTGACCAAGGTCGAGCTGAAGGAGGCCGACGCCGCCGTCGTCTACAGGACCGACGTGAGGGCGGCCGGTGACAAGGTGGAGGGCGTGGACTTCCCCGAGTCGGCCGAGGCCGTCAACGACTACCCGATCGCCCTGCTCGACCAGGCCCGCAACGCGGAGGCCGGCAAGGCGTTCATCGAGCTGGTGAAGTCCGCCGAGGGCCGGAAGGTCCTCACCGAGGCCGGGTTCCGCACACCGTGACGGCACCGGCGCCGACCGGGTCCGCGAGCCCGGGGACGGACACGACGGAGGGTGGGGCGCGCCGCGACCGCCGGCGCCGGGGCGCCCGGACCGTGCCGCTGCCCCTGCTGGTGCCCGCCCTGGCCGGCCTGGCGTTCCTGCTGCTCCCGCTGATCGCCCTGCTCGTGCGGGCCCCCTGGCGCAGCCTGCCCGATCAGCTGACCAGCGCCGAGGTGTGGCAGGCCCTGCGGCTGTCGCTGGTGTGCGCCACCTCGGCGACCGCGCTGAGCCTGCTGATCGGCGTGCCGCTGGCCTGGCTGCTGGCCCGCACGGACTTCCCCGGCCGCGGCCTCGTACGCGCACTGGTGACACTGCCGCTGGTACTGCCCCCGGTGGTGGGCGGCGTGGCACTGCTGCTGGCGTTCGGCCGCAACGGCGTGATCGGGCAGTGGCTCGACGCGTGGTTCGGCATCACCCTGCCGTTCACCACGACGGGCGTCGTCCTCGCGGAGACGTTCGTGGCCATGCCCTTCCTGGTCATCAGCGTGGAGGGCACCCTGCGGGCCGCCGACCCGCGGTACGAGGAGGCCGCCGCGACGCTGGGCGCCTCCCGCTTCACCGCGTTCCGCCGGGTCACGCTGCCGCTGATCGCGCCGGGCATCGCGGCGGGCTCCGTGCTGGCGTGGGCGCGGGCGCTGGGCGAGTTCGGGGCGACGATCACGTTCGCGGGCAACTTCCCCGGGCGAACCCAGACCACGCCGCTCGCGGTCTACCTCGCGCTGCAGAACGACCCGGCGGCGGCGATCGCCCTCAGCCTGGTGCTGCTGGCCGTCTCCATCGCCGTACTGGCCGGGCTGCGGGACCGATGGATGAGGACGGTGTGACATGAGCGAACCGGAACCCACGGCCGTCGCCCCCGGCACCGCGCCCCGCGACGGGCTCGACGCACGGCTCGTCGTGGACCGCGGCGGCTTCCGCCTGGACGTGTCGCTGGCCGCCGCGCCCGGTGAGGTCGTCGCCCTGCTGGGCCCCAACGGCGCCGGCAAGACGACCGCGCTGCGCGCACTGGCCGGGCTGCTGCCGCTGACCGGCGGGCACCTGCGTCTCGACGGGGTCGCACTGGACCGTACGCCGCCCGAGTTCCGCCCGGTGGGCGTCGTCTTCCAGGACTACCTGCTGTTCCCGCACCTGACCGCGCTCGACAACGTCGCCTTCGGGCCGCGCTGCCGGGGCGCGACGAAGGCCGAGGCGCGGGCCCTGGCCTCCGGGTGGCTGGACCGCATGGGTCTGGCCGGTCACGCGGGCGCCCGACCGCGCCGTCTCTCCGGTGGCCAGGCGCAGCGCGTCGCCCTCGCCCGCGCCCTGGCGACCGGCCCCCGGCTGCTGCTCCTGGACGAGCCGCTCGCCGCGCTGGACGCCAGGACGCGGCTCGAGGTGCGCGCCCAGCTCCGCCGCCACCTGGCCGACTTCGAGGCCGTCGCGGTCCTGGTGACCCACGATCCGCTGGACGCCATGGTGCTGGCCGACCGTCTGGTGGTGGTCGAGCACGGCACGGTCGTCCAGGAGGGCGGCCCCGCCGACATCGCCCGCCGCCCGCGCACCGACTACATCGCGCAGCTCGTCGGTCTGAACCTGTACCGGGGCCGGGCCGACGCCCACACCGTCCGCCTCGACGCCGGTCCGGCGATCACGACCGCGGAGGAGCTCTCCGGGCCGGCCTTCGTGGCGTTCCCGCCGGGCGCCGTGACCCTGTACGCGGAGCGCCCCGCCGGCTCCAGCGCACGCAACCTGTGGCGCTGCGAGGTGGCCGGGCTGGAGACGCACGGCGACCGGATCCGCGTGGACCTGACCGGCGAACTCGCACTCGCCGCCGACCTGACCACGGTCGCCGCCGCCGAGCTCGGCCTTCACCCGGGCGCACCGGTGTGGGCGACGGTCAAGGCGACGCAGACCCACGCATACCCGGCATGACGAGGTTGCCGGGCTACGGTGCCCCCATGAGCCTGAGCATCCGCAACCAGCTCCCCGGCACCGTCACCGGCGTCACCCCGGGCGAGGCCATGGCCACGGTCGGCGTCCGGCTGACCGGAGGGCAGGACCTCACGGCGGCCGTCACCCGGGAGGCCGCCGAGGACCTCGCCCTGAGCGCCGGAGCGGCCGTCCTCGTCCTGGTGAAGTCGACGGAGGTCTCTCTCGCCACCCATGAGGCCGAGGGCCTGTCGATCCGCAACCGGCTGCCCGGCACGGTCACCCGGCTCACCCTCGGCGAGGTCATGGCGGCCGTCCGCATCGCCATGGGCGACGCCGAGCTCACCGCCGTGATCACGAGGGAAGCGGTCGAGGATCTGGGGCTCTTCGTGGGCTCCGACGTGATCGCCCTGGTCAAGTCGACCGAGGTCGCGCTCGCGAAGGCCCGGCAAGGCTGAAGGCCCCGCCCCGGGCAGGGGCGAGGCCTTCGGTCGCGGGCCGGTCAGTCCGCGTAGGCGTCCAGCGGCGGGCAGGAGCAGACGAGGTTGCGGTCGCCGAAGGCCTGGTCGATGCGACGCACCGGCGGCCAGTACTTGTCGGCCACCGACACGCCGGCCGGGAACACGGCCTCCTCGCGCGTGTACGCGTGGTCCCACTCGCCGCCCAGCGCACCGGCGGTGTGCGGAGCGCCCCGCAGCGGGTTGTCCTCCGCGGGCCAGGCGCCGGATCCGACCTTCTCGATCTCCGCCCGGATGGCGATCATCGCGTCGCAGAACCGGTCCAGCTCGGCCAGGTCCTCGGACTCGGTGGGCTCGATCATCAGCGTGCCGGCCACCGGGAAGGACATCGTCGGCGCGTGGAAGCCGTAGTCGATCAGCCGCTTGGCGACGTCGTCCACGCTCACGCCCGTCGCCTTGGTCAGCGGACGCAGGTCGACGATGCACTCGTGCGCGACCAGCCCGTTCGGGCCGGTGTACAGCACCGGGAAGTGCGGCTCCAGGCGCTTGGCGATGTAGTTGGCGGACAGCACGGCCACCTGGGTGGCGCGCTTGAGGCCCTCGCCGCCCATCAGCCGGACGTACGACCAGGAGATCGGCAGGATGCCGGCCGATCCCCACGGCGCCGCCGAGATCGGGCCGACGCCGGTCTGCGGACCGGCCGCGGGCTGCAGAGGGTGGTTGGGCAGGTACGGCGCCAGGTGGGAGCGCACGGCCACGGGGCCGACGCCGGGGCCGCCGCCGCCGTGCGGGATGCAGAACGTCTTGTGCAGGTTCAGGTGCGAGACGTCGCCGCCGAAGTGGCCGGGCTTGGCGAGGCCGACCAGGGCGTTGAGGTTGGCTCCGTCCACGTAGACCTGGCCGCCGGCGTCGTGCACCTGGGCGCAGATGTCGGCGACGTGCTCCTCGAAGACGCCGTGCGTCGAGGGGTACGTGATCATCAGCACGGCCAGCTCGTCGCGGTGCTTCTCGATCTTGGCGCGCAGGTCCTCGACGTCGATCTCGCCGTCCTCGGCGGTCCTGACGACGACGACCTTCATGCCGGCCATGACGGCGCTCGCCGCGTTGGTGCCGTGCGCGGAGGACGGGATGAGGCAGACGGTGCGCTGGTCGTCGCCGTTGGCGCGGTGGTAGCCGCGGACGGCGAGCAGTCCGGCGAACTCGCCCTGCGACCCGGCGTTCGGCTGGAGCGACACCTTGTCGTACCCGGTGACCTCGGCGAGGCGTTCCTCGAGCTCGCGGATGAGGGTGAGGTAGCCCTGCGCCTGCTCGGCGGGCGCGAAGGGGTGCAGCTGCCCGAACTCGGACCAGGTGACCGGCTCCATCTCTGTGGTCGCGTTGAGCTTCATGGTGCAGGAGCCCAGCGGGATCATGCCGCGGTCCAGCGCGTAGTCGCGGTCGGCGAGGCGGCGCAGGTAGCGCAGCATCGCGGTCTCGGAGCGGTGCGCGTGGAAGACGGGGTGGGTCAGGAAGTCGTCGGTGCGCAGACGCGCCTCGGGCAGGGCGTCCCCGGCGCTCGCGTCCAGGGCCGCCACGTCGCCCTCGACGCCGAACGCGTTCCACACGCCGCCGACCTGGGCGCGCGTGGTGGTCTCGTCGCAGGCGAACGACACGTGGTCGGCGTCGACGAGGCGCAGGTTGATGCCGTTCTCGCGGGCGGCGTGCACGATCTCGCCGGCCCGGCCGGGCACCCGCGCGGTGACCGTGTCGAAGTAGGCACCGTGCACGATCTCGACGCCGCCGGCCGCCAGACCCGCGGCGGTGACCGAGGCGTACCGGTGGGTGCGGCGCGCGATGGCCCGCAGCCCGTCCGGCCCGTGGTACACGGCGTACATGCCGGCCATGACGGCGAGCAGCACCTGCGCGGTGCAGATGTTGCTGGTCGCCTTCTCGCGGCGGATGTGCTGCTCGCGGGTCTGCAGGGCGAGGCGGTATGCCTTGTTGCCGTCGGCGTCCACGGACACGCCCACGAGGCGGCCGGGCAGGCTGCGCGCGAACTTCTCGTGGACGGCCATGTAACCGGCGTGCGGTCCGCCGAAGCCCATCGGCACACCGAAGCGCTGGGTGGTGCCGACGGCGATGTCCGCGCCCAGCTCGCCGGGCGAGGTGAGCAGCGTGAGGGCGAGCAGGTCGGCGGCGACGGTGACGAGGGCGCCGAGCTCGTGCGCCCGGTCGACGACCGGCTTGATGTCGCGGACGGCACCGGAGGCACCCGGGTACTGGATCAGGACGCCGTTGATCTCCCGCTCGGCGACCTCGGCGGGGATGCCGTCGCTCAGGTCGGCGACGACGACCTCGACGCCGGTCGGCTCGGCGCGCGTCCGGATCACGGCGATGGTCTGCGGCAGCGCGTCCGCGTCGACCAGGAAGAGGCCCTTCTTGTTCTTGCCCATGCGCCGGGACAGGGCCATCGCCTCGGCGGCGGCGGTGCCCTCGTCGAGCAGCGAGGCGCCGGAGGTCGGCAGGCCGGTGAGGTCGGCGACCATGGTCTGGAAGTTCAGCAGGGCCTCCAGGCGGCCCTGGGAGATCTCCGGCTGGTAGGGCGTGTACGCGGTGTACCAGGCCGGGTTCTCCATGACGTTGCGCAGGATGACCGGCGGGGTGAAGGTGCCGTAGTAGCCCAGGCCGATCATGGAGTCCAGGACCTGGTTGCGGTCGGCCAGCGAGCGCAGCTCGGCCAGTACCTCGGCCTCGGAACGGGCGCCGGGCAGGTCCAGCGCGTCGGCGTTCTTGATCACATCCGGTACCGCGGCGGCCGTCAGCTCGTCGAGCGAGCCGTAGCCGACCTGCGCGAGCATCTTGGCCCGGGCCTCGTGGTCGGGGCCGATGTGGCGCTGCTCGAAGGGTGCTGCCTGTTCGAGCTCGGAGAGCGGAATGCGAGGGGCTGTCATTGCGGAGGCCTCCTGGTCTGACGACCTTCGAGGGGCACCACGGCGCGGGTGCCCGGACGGCCTCCCCCTCTGTCATCTCGACCTGAGAGCTTCACCGGGCCGCCCGAGGGCTGCCGGCTTTCACCGTCGGTGAGAGCGGAGGCCGCGGCACCCGCTCTGCTTTCCAGAGTGACCTCGTCCGTGCGGTACGTGGGCCTGAGAGATTCCGGGGAGGATTTGCTCCTTCGGCGCCTCCGATGATGTCTGGAGGACTCTCCCGCACGGGGTCAGCAGCCGTCTGCCAGCCTACCAGCGAGGCGGACGCACAGGTCTTCGAGTGACTGAGCGCACCTTCGAGTGGCCGCTCGCCCCAAAGTGGCTTTTTGTTGTACTGACGCATGATTCGCCGGATGGTGTGCGACCAAGTGGAGGGCCCGTGCGTACCGAGATCGATCCGCGCAGTCTGATAGGCCGCAAGGCGTTCGACCGCAAAGGCACCAGGATCGGCACCGTCGACGAGGTCTACCTCGACGATGCCACCGGCGTCCCCGAGTGGGCCGCCATCCGCACCGGGCTGTTCAGCAGGGACGCTTTCGTGCCGCTCGAGCCCAGCGAGCTGGTCGAGGGAACGCTGCACGTGCCCTTCGACCGGTCCCTGATCAAGGAGGCCCCCGACTTCGGCGTCGGCCGCCATCTCTCACCGGAACAGGAGCTCCAGCTCTACCACCACTACGGGCTCGACGTGGCCGCCGCGCCTCCGCTCCCCGACCACGACTTCGGCAAGCTGGCCGGCACGGGCAACGAGGAGGGCTGAGCCACCTGCCTCCGGCGCCGGCCGCGCCCCGGCCGCGGGGCACGGCGTCCCCGGGCGTCCTCCACGCGCACCGCTCCGCAGGTCACGGCGCCGCGCCGGCGACACCCCGGCCGGACACCTCCCCCGCCGGCGGGACTGCCGGACCCGGGGCGGTGGCGCCGGACGCCGCCGGGTCCGCGGCCCCCTCCCCGGCGGCGTCCGGCGTCCCCCCGTCCTCCCCCGGGCCGGGCGGCGGGGACGCGACCAGCGGCAGCGGCTCGGCCGGTGTCAGGCGGGGATCGTCGACGGGGAAGGTGCGCACCCGGCCTGGTACGGAGTACGGCGTCTCGAAGCGCACCGTGACCCGCCCCAGGCCACTGCCCTGCACCCACCCGTGCCCGAGCTCCGTGTGCCGCACGTCGTGACCCGAGGGCCAGTGACGCTCGGCGGGGGCCTGCCGGTGCTCCTGAGCGGGCTCCTCGCGCGGCGCCTCCGGGAGTTCCTCGGCCCGCTCGCCCGCCGCCTGCGCGAACAGGTCCTCCTGCGTGTAGTCGGCGAGGCCGCTGACGCCGACCCCGAGCAGCCGTACACCGCCCGTGGTGTCCACGGAGTCCAGCAGCCGGGCCGCCGCCTCCCGCACCACCGCCGGGTCGTCCGTGGGCCCGCGCAGGGTCTCCGAGCGCGTCAGCGTGGAGAAGTCGTACCGCCGGACCTTGAGCACGATGGTCCGGCCGGACAGCCCGGACCCGCGCAGCCGCCGCACGCACCGGTCGGCCAGCCGCCCCACCTCCACACCGACCCGCACCCGGTCGTGGATGTCCACGTCGTACGTGTCCTCCACCGACACCGACTTGGTCTCCCGCTCGGCCACCACGGGCCGGTCGTCGCGCGCCAGCGCCATCGCGTACAGGGCGTGCCCGTGCGCCTTGCCGAGCAGCCGCACCAGCTCGTCCTCGCCCGCCTCGGCGATTTCCTCCACCGTCGTGATGCCGGCCCGGCGCAGATGGTCTCCCGTGGCCGGTCCCACCCCGGGGAGGATCCGGACGGACTTCGGTCCGAGCATGGCCCGCTCGGTCCCGGGTTCGATGAGCACCAGCCCGTCCGGCTTGGCCTCCTCCGAGGCGATCTTGGCGAGCATCTTGGAGGCGGCCAGCCCGACCGAACCGGTGAGGCCGGTGACGGCCCGGATGTCCGCGCGCAGATTCGCCCCGGCCAGTCGCGCCGAGTCGGCGTCCCAGGCCGTCCCGCCGGCCTCCAGGTCCACGAACGCCTCGTCCAGGCTCAGCGGCTCCACCAATGGCGACAGGGCCCGCAGCAGCCGCATGACCTGCTGGCTGATCGACCGGTACAGCTCGAAGCGCGGGACGAGATAAGCGGCGTTGGGCGCAAGGCGCCGGGCCTGGCCCATGGGCATCGCGGAGTGGACGCCGAAGACCCGCGCCTCGTAGGAGGCCGTGGCGACCACTCCTCGCGGCCCCAGACCACCCACCACGACGGCCTTCCCGCGCAGGCTCGGCTTGGACGCCTGCTCCACCGAGGCGAAGAAGGCATCCATGTCGAGATGCAGGATCGTGGGCGCGGTTCTCACATCTCCGATGCTGCCCTACGCCACTGACAATCCGCCGTCGGTGTCCCGCGGGCCCGGTGCGTCCTCAGACCGCCCGGTTGCGGCGTCGCGCCAGTTCGTCCGCGGGGTTGGGCCCGACCAGCGTCTCCCCCGTGTCGATCCGTTCGCCGTGGAGCTGGGACAGAGCGCCCTCGACGTCCCGCCACACCACGCCGACGGCGATCCCGAAGATGCCCTGGCCGCCCTGGAGCAGGGCGTGGACCTCGTCGGGCGACGTGCACTCGTAGACCGTGGCGCCGTCGCTCATCAGCGTCATGCGCTCCAGGTCGCGGAAGCCGCACTCCCTCAGGTGCTGGACGGCGGTCCGGATGTTCTGCAGCGACACCCCGGTGTCGAGGAACCGCTTCACGATCTTCAGCACGACGACGTCGCGGAAGCTGTAGAGGCGCTGGGTGCCGGACCCGTGGGCGGGCCGCACGCTCGGCTCCACGAGGCCCGTACGGGCCCAGTAGTCGAGCTGCCGGTAGGTGATGCCCGCGGCGGCGCAGGCCGTCGGCCCGCGGTAGCCGATCTGCTCGGACGCCATGGACGCCGCCCCTCCGCTGCCCGGCACGGCCGCAGGCCGCTGCGGAGCGTGCTCGGCCGTGCCACCGGGCTGGGGGTATCCCCCGCTCGAGCGGAGCCGAGAACTCGGGGAAGGGTACGAGCCGCCCACCCCGAGGCCTCGTCCGGGGCCACCCCCGGCCGTACTGTCGCCGCTCATTCCCACGCCGACCTCCGTCCTTGACCTGCCTCCTCGACGGTAGGCAGTCACCAAGGGTGCGTCAACGATCGCCACACTCGGCACGCCGAGTGATAATCACCCTAAGAGTGGTTTCGCGTGCCCCGTCGCGGGGAAAGGCTAGCCGAATGTGCTCGGAGGGGGCCCTACGACGCCGTCGCCGTTCCGGCCCGGTGCGGGACTACTGGTTGCTGCTGCCGAAGTCCTCCGGCGAGATCTGGTCGAGGAACTCGCGGAACTTCTCCACCTCGTCCTCCTGCTCGTCCGGGATGGCGATGCCCGCGTCGTCGAGCACCCCGTCGCTGCCGTAGATCGGCGTTCCGGTGCGCAGTGCCAGCGCTATGGCGTCGGACGGCCTGGCGCTCACCTCGACGCCGCTGGCGAAGACCAGCTCGGCATAGAAGACCCCCTCGCGGAGGTCCGTGATGCGAACTTCCGTGAGCTCCTGGCCGACGGCCTCCAGCACGTCCTTGAACAGGTCGTGGGTCAGCGGCCGCGCGGGGGCCATGCCCTGCTGGGCGAAGGCGATGGCCGTCGCCTCTCCCGGCCCGATCCAGATGGGGAGGTAGCGGTCGCCTCCCACTTCGCGCAGCAGCACGATCGGTTGGTTGGAGGGCATCTCGACCCGGACACCTACGACATCGAGCTCGTTCACACAGCAACCCTAGGCCGTGCTCGGGACGTTTGGGTAGTCGGGCCGGGAACGGGTGGGCGATACGGGTCCCTCACGGGCCCCGTTTCAGGACAGCCGCACCCCGAGGGCCGTCTGCACCAGGGCCGCGTGCAGCTTCACCGCCAGCCCGGCCAGTTCCTTGGTGCGGGCTTCGGCATGTGCCCTGGTCTGCGGGTTGCGGTGGCGTCTGAGCGGGGCCACCACCTGGTCCACGAGCCCGGCCTCCCGGTCGGCGGCGGCCTTCATCAGCCGCAGGTGGCGCGGCTCGATCCCGAACCGTCCCAGCTCGACCACGAGGGAGGCGACGGTGACCGCCTCGGCGTCGTAGGCGCCGTCGGCCAGTGGAGCGACCAGCCCGTACGACTCCCATTCCGCCAGCTCCTGCTCGCCGATACCGGCGGCGGCGAGCAGCTCGTCCCGTCCGATCCGGGCCGCAGTGGGCGCCTCGTCGGGTTCCGGCACGGCCTCCCCGTCGCGCTGCCGGCCCAGGGTCGGCAGCCGCACCGCCTCACCGCGCTCCATGGCGTCCAGGTGCTCGCGGATCACCTTGAGCGGCAGGTAGTGGTCCCTCTGCATACGCAGGACATGACCGAGACGCTCGACGTCGTGAGGGCTGAACTTGCGGTACCCCGCCGGGGTACGCCGCGGCTCGACCAGGCCCTCGGCCTCCAGGAAACGGATCTTGGAGATGGTGATGTCGGGGAACTCGTCGCGGAGCGTGTTCAGCACCGAGCCGATACTCAGCAGCCCCTTGTCCGTGGCGGCGGTGCCGGGGCCGGCACCGCCACTCGGTGTTCGAAGCATGGACCTTCCCTGGGACTCCCCCGGAACGAGTCCGGGGCCGGTCAGTAGCCCCGCTGGCTCGCGTAGAAGACCAGCCGGTACTTACCGATCTGCACCTCGTCGCCGTTGGACAGCGCGACCTGGTCGATCCGCTCACGGTTCACGTACGTGCCGTTCAGGCTGCCGACGTCGGCGACCGTGAACGAGCCGTCCGGGACACGGCGGAACTCCACGTGCCGGCGGGAGACCGTCACGTCGTCCAGGAAGATGTCGCTCTGCGGGTGGCGCCCGGCCGTGGTCAGCTCACCGTCCAGCAGGAAGCGGCTGCCCGAGTTCGGGCCGCGGCGCACGACCAGGAGCGCCGAACCCAGCGGCAGCGCGTCCACGGCCGCCTGCGCCTCGGGAGAGAGCGCCGGCACCGCCGTCTGACCGGTCATCTCGGCGTCGTACGCCTCGAGGCCGGAGATGGAGATCGTCGAGGTCGTCTCGGACGCCCGCTCCGGTACCGCGCCGGGACGCAGCGGGGCGCCGCAGTTCGAGCAGAAGCGGCTGTTCTCCGCGTTGCGGTTGCCGCACCTCGTACACACCAGGGCCGACATGGACGGATCCTCCTGCCGCGGCTGCCCCGCCGGGGCGTACCCTCCGCCAGCACCCGGGGCCGGCGGTTGCCCGAAACCTATGCCGCCGGACTGCGCGGGGTCAACGGACGGCGCGCCCTGGCCACCGGGAAAGCCGCCACCCGGGCCGGCCACCTGGTCCCGGAACATCGGGCGTGAGCCTTCCGCGTCGGGCTGGGCGCGATGGCGAGCGGTCGCGTTGTCGCTGCCTTCTCGCGCGCTCTTGCCGAACAACTTCGCAAACAACTTCACGGGCGATTCCCCTTGACCGAAACAGACCCGCCCGTGGGGCAGGACGAACCCTGACTGAACCTACTGGCCGACCCGGACACCTTCACAACGTCCGTCTCCACCGGACAGTTTCCACCACGCACCACCCAATCGGTGCGCCGACCCCCCGCAACCTCTTGCCCTCGCCGGATGCCCCCCATGCACCGCCGGTTCACTGGGAGGACGACCGAGCGTAGTCAGGCCGCTTCGCCGCTCGCAAGGCGTCCACGACGATCTTGCTCGACCGCTCAACAGTAACGGTGGCCTGTTCCTTCTCCAGAGTCTGCACCACGCCTCCAGGGATGTTGAGCGCCGGTTCGAGGTCCTGCGGCTTGCCGATGACCTGGAAACGATAGGGCGCGTCGATCTTGTTCCCGTCGACGCTCACGCTCTTGTCGGCGTCGGTGAGGTAGGTACCGGCGACGACCCGTACACCGTTCACCTGGATCGCCTCCGCCCCCGCCGCGCGCAGTTCCTGGACCGCGTCGAGCAGCATGTCCGCCTCGACCGTTCCCTTCGTGTCCTCGATCGTCACCGTGATACCCGGCCCCTGCGCGGCCACGGTGCCCGCGAGGATGCCGAGCTGCCGCTCCTTCTCCAGCGTCTGCTTACGGGCCTCCTCCGCCTGGTCGGAGCTGTTCTCCAGCTCGTCGCGCTGCTTCTCGAGGCCCTGCTTCTCGTCTTCTAGACGCTGAGTCCGGTCGTCCAGTTCATCGAGGATGCGAACAAGATCTTCCTGCCGGGCGCCGCGCAGCGCGCTGTCGCTGTCGCTGTTCGACGCGACCTGGACCGCGAGGCCGAAACCCAGGCCGGACAGCAGCAGTGCGACGATGAGTTGCGCCCGGGTGACGCGCGGGGGCCACAGCCCCTTCACCAGCCGCTGCCGGCCGGTGAGTCCGGTCCGCGTCTCCGTCCGCTCCTCCTGCGGGGCGTCCCCGGCGGGCGCGGCGGGAGAGTCCTTCGCCGGCACCTCCTCGGGCAGTTCCCGGCGCAGCGTGTGCGTGGGCTGTTCGTCGTGGTCGCTCATCGGTGTCACGCCCGGAACACGTGCCGGCGGATCGCCGCGGCGTTGGAGAAGATGCGGATGCCCAGGACGACGACGACGCCGGTGGACAGCTGCGCCCCCACGCCCAGCTTGTCGCCCAGGAACACGATCAGTGCGGCCACGACCACGTTCGACAGGAACGACACCACGAAGACCTTGTCGTCGAAGATGCCGTCGAGCATGGCCCGCAGGCCGCCGAAGACGGCGTCGAGCGCCGCCACGACGGCGATCGGCAGGTAAGGCTCGACGGCGGCCGGCACCTCGGGCCGGACCAAGAGGCCGGCCACGACTCCCACGACGAGGCCCAGTACGGCGATCACGATGTGCCCTTCTCGGATATCGGTTGTGCTGTTCGTACGATCACACTCGGTGCGGCCGGGAGCCGGAGGTCGTCCGCCACGGAGATGGCGGTCCGGATGCCGTAGCTCTCCTGCAGGGCGTGCAGGTACAGCCCGTCCGCGCTGTCCTGGAACTTATTGCTCAGCTGCTTGCCGTCCCCCACCGCGAGCACCGTGTACGGCGGCACGAGCGGCCTGTTGTCGACCAGTATCGCGTCTCCCGCGGCACGGATCGCCGACAGCGCGGTCAGCCGCTGACCGTTGATGGAGATCGCCTCGGCCCCCGACTCCCACAGCCCGTTGACCACGCGCTGCATGTCCCGGTCACGTACCCGGCCGGTGTCGGAGAATCCGGAGGCGCCGCGCGGCCGGCCGTCGCCGCTGTCGGCCGCCTTGGCGTCGTCCACCACGAGCTTCACACCGGGGCCGTGCACCTCGACCGCGCCGGCCAGGACGCCCACGAGGTCGGCGCGGTCGCCGCCGCCGCTCTTCTCGAGCGCCTCGCGCTGCCGCGCGTTGACGTCGTCGCGCAGCTTGTCGACGTTCTCCTCGAGCTTGTCGGCCGCCGAGGTCTGGCTCTCGACGCGGTCGATCAGCTCCTCGCGTTCCTTGGCGACGACGGGGGCCGCGACGCGTGCCTGCGCCGCTCCGACCGTGACCACCAGGGCGGCGAGTACCAGTCCTGCCGCCAGTGCGAGCTTGGCGCGGAGCGTCCTGGGCAGTCCACCGGCGCCCTCGGCCTTCTTCCGCGCGGCGGCCTCGGCGTATCCGTCGTCGAGACTGTGGTCCATCACGTTGGTGAGCAACGACATGGACGCGTCCGGGCGTGCGGGCCGCGTGGCTGTGCTCCGAACGGGGGGTTGCTGCGGCATGCCGCACATCGTCGCACGCCACGGCCACTACCTCCGAATGGCCCCACCGGCGTGCCGGACAGGCCCCTTTGGGGACACTTGTCCGGCACGCACGCGTGCGGTGTGTTTACCGGCCCGCGCTGTCCACCACCGCGGACCACTCGTCGAGCAGCGCCTGCGCGGAGGCGTCGTCCGGCCCCTCGGCCCACAGATGGGTGACGGCTTCGGCCGGGTCGGGCAGCACCATCACCCAGCGCCCGTCGGTCTCCACGACGCGGACTCCGTCGGTGGTGTCCACGAAGCGGTCTCCGGCCGCCTCGACGACGCGCCGCATCACCAGCCCCTTGACGGCCCACGGGGTGGCCAGGTCCCGCTTGAGGACGTGGGCCCGCGGGATACGTGCGTCGATCTGGCTGAGGGTGAGCTGCGTCCGCGCCACCAGGCCGATCAGCCGCACGAAGGCCGCCGTGCCGTCGTAGACGCTGCTGAACTCCGGGACGATGAAGCCGCCCTTGCCGTCGCCGCCGAAGATCGTGCCTTCCTCACCGCCGACCCGGGTGAGGTCGTCCGGCGAGGTCGTCGTCCATTCGACCTGGGTGCCGTGGTACGCCGCCACCTGCTCGGCGATCCTGGTGGTCGTGACGGGCAGGGCGACCCGACCGCTGCGCCGCTCGGCGGCGATGAGGTCGAGCATGACCAGCAGGGCCCGGTCGTCCTCGATGATGCGGCCCTTCTCGTCGACGAGCGAGAGCCGCTCACCGACCGGGTCGAAGCGCACGCCGAACGCGGCGCGCGAGGACGCCACGATCTCTCCGAGGCGCACCAGCCCCGAGCGCCGCATGTCCTCCGACTCGGTCGGCCGGGACTCGTCGAGACCGGGGTTGATGGTCAGCGAGTCGACGCCGAGCTTGCCGAGCAGGCTGGGCAGGACGAGCCCGGCGCTGCCGTTGGAGGCGTCCACGACCACCTTGAGTCCGGACTCGGCGATCCCGGTGGTGTCCACGTTCCGCAGCAGCGACCCGGTGTACGAGTCGAAGACGCTGGACGGGAAGTGCAGGTCTCCGATCTCACCGGGGAACGCGCGCCGGTACTCCTGCCGCGCGAACACCCGGTCCAGCTTCCGCTGGCTGCCCTGCGAGAGGTCGGCACCCTGTCCGTCGAAGAACATGATGTCCACGGAGTCCGGGACTCCGGGCGTGGTCCGGATCATGATGCCGCCGGCGCTGCCGCGCGCGGTCTGCTGCCGCGCCACGGGCAGCGGCACGTTCTCCAGGTCGCGTACGTCCATGGCGCTGGCCTGCAGCGCGGAGATCACCGCCCGCTTCAGCGCACGGGCACCGCGGGAGTGGTCGCGGGCCGTGGTGACGGTGGATCCCTTCTTCAGCGTGGTCGCGTAGGCGCCGGCCAGCCGCACGGCCAGTTCCGGTGTGATCTCCACGTTGAGGATGCCGGACACACCGCGGGCACCGAAGAGGTGGGCCTGTCCCCGCGACTCCCAGATGACCGAGGTGTTGACGAAGGCACCGGCCTCGACCGTCTTGAACGGGTACACCCGCACGTTGCCCTGGACGATCGATTCCTCACCGACCAGGCACTCGTCGCCGATGACCGCGCCGTCCTCGATCCGCGCGGCGCGCATGATGTCGGTGTTCTTGCCGACGACGCAGCCCCGCAGGTTGCTGTGGGGTCCGACGTACACGTTGTCGTGGACGACGGCTTTGTGCAGGAAGGCTCCGCTCTTGACGACGACGTTGGAGCCGACGACCGTGTGCTCACGGATCTCGGCGCCGGCTTCGACCTTGGCGTAGTCGCCGATGTAGAGCGGGCCGCGAAGCACGGCGTCGGGGTGCACTTCGGCGCCTTCGGCCACCCATACGCCGGGGGAGATCTCGAAGCCGTCGATGTCGACGTCGACCTTGCCCTCGAGGACGTCGGCCTGGGCCTTGACGTAGCTCTCGTGCGTGCCGACGTCCTCCCAGTAGCCTTCGGCGACGTAGCCGTAGACCGGCTTGCCTTCCTTCATCAGCTGCGGGAAGACGTCGCCGGACCAGTCGACGGGCACGTCGGGGTCGACGTAGTCGAAGACCTCGGGCTCCATGACGTAGATGCCGGTGTTCACGGTGTCCGAGAAGACCTGGCCCCAGGTCGGCTTCTCGAGGAAGCGCTCGACCTTGCCCTCTTCGTCGACGATGGTGATGCCGAATTCCAGCGGATTGGGCACGCGTGTCAGACACACGGTGACGAGCGCGCCCTTTTCCTTGTGGAAGTTGATCAGGTCGGTGAGGTCGAAGTCGGTCAGGGCATCACCGGAAATTACGAGGAAGGCATCGTCCTTCAACGCCTCCTCGGCGTTCTTGACGCTTCCGGCGGTACCGAGTGGCTTCTCCTCGTTAGCATAGGTGAGCTCCATTCCGAGCTCTTCGCCGTCACCGAAGTAGTTCTTGACCAGCGAGGCCAGAAACTGCACGGTGACGACCGTCTCGTTGAGCCCATGCCTTTTGAGCAGCCTCAGAACGTGCTCCATGATCGGCCGGTTGGCCACCGGCAGGAGCGGCTTGGGCATGCTCGAGGTCATCGGGCGAAGGCGTGTGCCTTCGCCTCCGGCCATCACGACGGCCTTCATGTCGGAAGCGTCCTCCTCTAAGAGATGAAGGTCTGACCGACTTCACCCGTCCAGCGTGCCGCACTTTTGCGGCGCGGGCCATCCGGGCGGAGGCCGCACAAGGGGCGAGTTCAATCGGTCAGGGTGTCCGCACGAACCAAGCGGCGGACCTGAACCACATAGAGAACACCTGCCCACCAGTACAGGGTTGTACCCCATCCGGCGAACGCCCATCCGAAAACGGCGGCGAGTGACGCGATCCATCCGCTGCCGTCACTGAGCAGCAGCAGGGGGAAGGCGTACATGAGGTTGAACGTGGCGGCCTTCCCCAGGAAGTTCACCTGCGGCGGCGGATAGCCGTGGCGGCGGAGGACGCCGACCATCACGAGCAGGACCGCTTCGCGGGCGAGCAGTACGAGGGTCAGCCAGAGCGGGAGGATCTCCCGCCAGGTGAGGCCCACCAGGGTGGACAGAATGTAGAGCCGGTCGGCCGCGGGGTCCAGGAGCCGGCCGAGGCTGCTGATCTGGTTCCAGCGACGCGCGAGCTTTCCGTCCAGGTAGTCACTGACTCCGCTGAGGGCCAGTACCAACAGCGCCCAGCCGTCGCTCTGTGGGCCGCCGAACTCGGGCCGGAGGATCAACCACAGGAAGAGCGGCACGCCGGCGAGGCGTGCCATGCTGAGGATGTTCGGGATGGTGAGGACCCGGTCGGTCTGCACGCGGGTCTCCTGGACCTCCACGCGGGGGCCTCCTGGAAGAAACGAGCCAATGATGCTCCCCGACCCTACCTCAACGCAAAAAAGCTCTGGCTCTTGGGCTGTGTGCCCAAGAGCCAGAGCTCTAAAAGGAGTTCGGCGGCGTCCTACTCTCCCACAGGGTCCCCCCTGCAGTACCATCGGCGCTGAAAGGCTTAGCTTCCGGGTTCGGAATGTAACCGGGCGTTTCCCTAACGCTATGACCACCGAAACACTATGAAAAAGACAACCAGCCGCCCCTGTGACCGGGGACGGGTTGTTCGTGGTTTCAGAACCAACACAGTGGACGCGAGCAACTGAGGACAAGCCCTCGGCCTATTAGTACCGGTCACCTCCACACCTCACGGTGCTTCCAGATCCGGCCTATCAACCCAGTCGTCTACTGGGAGCCTTACCCCATCAAGTGGGTGGGAGTCCTCATCTCGAAGCAGGCTTCCCGCTTAGATGCTTTCAGCGGTTATCCCTCCCGAACGTAGCCAACCAGCCATGCCCTTGGCAGGACAACTGGCACACCAGAGGTTCGTCCGTCCCGGTCCTCTCGTACTAGGGACAGCCCTTCTCAAGACTCCTACGCGCACAGCGGATAGGGACCGAACTGTCTCACGACGTTCTAAACCCAGCTCGCGTACCGCTTTAATGGGCGAACAGCCCAACCCTTGGGACCGACTCCAGCCCCAGGATGCGACGAGCCGACATCGAGGTGCCAAACCATCCCGTCGATATGGACTCTTGGGGAAGATCAGCCTGTTATCCCCGGGGTACCTTTTATCCGTTGAGCGACGGCGCTTCCACAAGCCACCGCCGGATCACTAGTCCCGACTTTCGTCCCTGCTCGACCCGTCGGTCTCACAGTCAAGCTCCCTTGTGCACTTACACTCAACACCTGATTGCCAACCAGGCTGAGGGAACCTTTGGGCGCCTCCGTTACTCTTTAGGAGGCAACCGCCCCAGTTAAACTACCCATCAGACACTGTCCCTGATCCGGATCACGGACCCAGGTTAGACATCCAGCACGACCAGACTGGTATTTCAACGACGACTCCACCCATACTGGCGTATGGACTTCAAAGTCTCCCAGCTATCCTACACAAGCCGAACCGAACACCAATATCAAACTGTAGTAAAGGTCCCGGGGTCTTTCCGTCCTGCTGCGCGAAACGAGCATCTTTACTCGTAGTGCAATTTCACCGGGCCTATGGTTGAGACAGTCGAGAAGTCGTTACGCCATTCGTGCAGGTCGGAACTTACCCGACAAGGAATTTCGCTACCTTAGGATGGTTATAGTTACCACCGCCGTTTACTGGCGCTTAAGTTCTCAGCTTCGCCTGGACGAATCCAAGCTAACCGGTCCCCTTAACGTTCCAGCACCGGGCAGGCGTCAGTCCGTATACATCGCCTTACGGCTTCGCACGGACCTGTGTTTTTAGTAAACAGTCGCTTCTCGCTGGTCTCTGCGGCCACACCCAGCTCAGAGTGCAAGACTCGTCACCAGACGTGGCCCCCCTTCTCCCGAAGTTACGGGGGCATTTTGCCGAGTTCCTTAACCATAGTTCACCCGAACGCCTCGGTATTCTCTACCTGACCACCTGAGTCGGTTTAGGGTACGGGCCGCCATGAAACTCGCTAGAGGCTTTTCTCGACAGCATAGGATCATCCACTTCACCACAATCGGCTCGGCATCAGGTCTCAGCCACAAGTGCGACGGATTTGCCTATCGCACGGCCTACACCCTTACCCCGGGACAACCACCGCCCGGGATGGACTACCTTCCTGCGTCACCCCATCACTCACCTACTAACCGCTTGGTTCGGCGGCTCCACCACTTTCCTTTCCCCGAAGGGTCCGGAACGGCTTCACGGCCTTAGCATCACGATGCTCGATGTTTGACGCTTCACAGCGGGTACCGGAATATCAACCGGTTATCCATCGACTACGCCTGTCGGCCTCGCCTTAGGTCCCGACTTACCCTGGGCAGATCAGCTTGACCCAGGAACCCTTAGTCAATCGGCGCAAACGTTTCTCACGTTTGTATCGCTACTCATGCCTGCATTCTCACTCGTCAACCGTCCACAACTACCTTCCGGTGCTGCTTCACCCGGCAGACGACGCTCCCCTACCCATCACAGCGCCCGTTGGGGCTACATGCTGCAATGACACGACTTCGGCGGTACGCTTGAGCCCCGCTACATTGTCGGCGCGGAATCACTAGACCAGTGAGCTATTACGCACTCTTTCAAGGGTGGCTGCTTCTAAGCCAACCTCCTGGTTGTCTGTGCGACTCCACATCCTTTCCCACTTAGCGTACGCTTAGGGGCCTTAGTCGATGCTCTGGGCTGTTTCCCTCTCGACCATGGAGCTTATCCCCCACAGTCTCACTGCCGTGCTCTCACTTACCGGCATTCGGAGTTTGGCTAAGGTCAGTAACCCGGTAGGGCCCATCGCCTATCCAGTGCTCTACCTCCGGCAAGAAACACACGACGCTGCACCTAAATGCATTTCGGGGAGAACCAGCTATCACGGAGTTTGATTGGCCTTTCACCCCTAACCACAGGTCATCCCCCAGGTTTTCAACCCTGGTGGGTTCGGTCCTCCACGAAGTCTTACCTCCGCTTCAACCTGCCCATGGCTAGATCACTCCGCTTCGGGTCTTGAGCGTGCTACTGAAACGCCCTGTTCGGACTCGCTTTCGCTACGGCTTCCCCACTCGGGTTAACCTCGCAACACACCGCAAACTCGCAGGCTCATTCTTCAAAAGGCACGCAGTCACGAGACATCAGCAAGCTGATGTCCGACGCTCCCACGGCTTGTAGGCACACGGTTTCAGGTACTATTTCACTCCGCTCCCGCGGTACTTTTCACCATTCCCTCACGGTACTATCCGCTATCGGTCACCAGGGAATATTTAGGCTTAGCGGGTGGTCCCGCCAGATTCACACGGGATTTCTCGGGCCCCGTGCTACTTGGGTGTCTCTCAAACGAGCCGCTGATGTTTCGACTACGGGGGTCTTACCCTCTACGCCGGACCTTTCGCATGTCCTTCGCCTACATCAACGGTTTCTGACTCGTCCTGTCGCCGGCAGACGACAGAAGAGAGATCCCACAACCCCCACGACGCAACCCCTGCCGGGTCTCACACGTCGTAGGTTTGGCCTCATCCGGTTTCGCTCGCCACTACTCCCGGAATCACGGTTGTTTTCTCTTCCTGCGGGTACTGAGATGTTTCACTTCCCCGCGTTCCCTCCACACTGCCTATGTGTTCAGCAGCGGGTGACAGCCCATGACGACTGCCGGGTTTCCCCATTCGGAAACCCCCGGATCAAAGTCTGGTTGACGACTCCCCGGGGACTATCGTGGCCTCCCACGTCCTTCATCGGTTCCTGGTGCCAAGGCATCCACCGTGCGCCCTTAAAAACTTGGCCACAGATGCTCGCGTCCACTGTGCAGTTCTCAAACAACGACCAACCACCCATCACCCCGGGACAACATCCCGAGTGCACTGGGGCCGGCACCGAAGACCCAGCCATACGGCCGTGCCCTCAGACACCCAACAGCGTGCCCGACACCCTCGCCACCCGATCCCGTTCCACGCCGAAGCAGTACTAGGAGACCGAGCTGGTCAAGTGTGCCGAGTAGTCAACGTTCCACCCATGAGCAACCAGCATCAGACATTCGCTGATGTACTGGCCTCTGACCTCACCCCGAAGGACTCGGTAAGAAGTGCTCCTTAGAAAGGAGGTGATCCAGCCGCACCTTCCGGTACGGCTACCTTGTTACGACTTCGTCCCAATCGCCAGTCCCACCTTCGACAGCTCCCTCCCACAAGGGGTTGGGCCACCGGCTTCGGGTGTTACCGACTTTCGTGACGTGACGGGCGGTGTGTACAAGGCCCGGGAACGTATTCACCGCAGCAATGCTGATCTGCGATTACTAGCGACTCCGACTTCATGGGGTCGAGTTGCAGACCCCAATCCGAACTGAGACCGGCTTTTTGAGATTCGCTCCACCTCGCGGTATCGCAGCTCATTGTACCGGCCATTGTAGCACGTGTGCAGCCCAAGACATAAGGGGCATGATGACTTGACGTCGTCCCCACCTTCCTCCGAGTTGACCCCGGCGGTCTCCCGTGAGTCCCCAGCACCACAAGGGCCTGCTGGCAACACGGGACAAGGGTTGCGCTCGTTGCGGGACTTAACCCAACATCTCACGACACGAGCTGACGACAGCCATGCACCACCTGTACACCGACCACAAGGGGGGCACTATCTCTAATGCTTTCCGGTGTATGTCAAGCCTTGGTAAGGTTCTTCGCGTTGCGTCGAATTAAGCCACATGCTCCGCCGCTTGTGCGGGCCCCCGTCAATTCCTTTGAGTTTTAGCCTTGCGGCCGTACTCCCCAGGCGGGGCACTTAATGCGTTAGCTGCGGCACGGACAACGTGGAATGTTGCCCACACCTAGTGCCCACCGTTTACGGCGTGGACTACCAGGGTATCTAATCCTGTTCGCTCCCCACGCTTTCGCTCCTCAGCGTCAGTATCGGCCCAGAGATCCGCCTTCGCCACCGGTGTTCCTCCTGATATCTGCGCATTTCACCGCTACACCAGGAATTCCGATCTCCCCTACCGAACTCTAGCCTGCCCGTATCGACTGCAGACCCGGGGTTAAGCCCCGGGCTTTCACAACCGACGTGACAAGCCGCCTACGAGCTCTTTACGCCCAATAATTCCGGACAACGCTTGCGCCCTACGTATTACCGCGGCTGCTGGCACGTAGTTAGCCGGCGCTTCTTCTGCAGGTACCGTCACTTTCGCTTCTTCCCTGCTGAAAGAGGTTTACAACCCGAAGGCCGTCATCCCTCACGCGGCGTCGCTGCATCAGGCTTTCGCCCATTGTGCAATATTCCCCACTGCTGCCTCCCGTAGGAGTCTGGGCCGTGTCTCAGTCCCAGTGTGGCCGGTCGCCCTCTCAGGCCGGCTACCCGTCGTCGCCTTGGTGAGCCATTACCTCACCAACAAGCTGATAGGCCGCGGGCTCATCCTGCACCGCCGGAGCTTTCGAACGTCACAGATGCCTGTGACGGTCAGTATCCGGTATTAGACCCCGTTTCCAGGGCTTGTCCCAGAGTGCAGGGCAGATTGCCCACGTGTTACTCACCCGTTCGCCACTAATCCCCACCGAAGTGGTTCATCGTTCGACTTGCATGTGTTAAGCACGCCGCCAGCGTTCGTCCTGAGCCAGGATCAAACTCTCCGTGAATGTTTACTCGGCCAGTGAATTAACACCGCCGGTGCGACACACACGGGAGCGGAACAGTCGGAGGAATGATCCGACCGTTCACAGCGTCCTCGCTGTGTTTTTTCAAAGGAACCTCGTCCCAGCCTGACGGCCGGAGACGGGGTATCAACATATCTGGCGTTGACTTTTGGCACGCTGTTGAGTTCTCAAGGAACGGACGCTTCCTTTGTACTCACCCTCTCGGGCTTTCCTCCGGGCGCTTCCCTTCGGTGTTTCCAACACTATCAGGCTTTTCCGGTCCCTCTGACCACCGTCCTGCGGGCATGCAGAAGGCGACCCAGAGATAGGATCTGAAGAGTTGGGTGCCTGCCGAACGAGCACACCGAGTTGGTGTCGCTCAACCTCTGGCAGGAGTGACGACTGTACACGGGCCCTCGGAACGGGTGCAAATCACTGGCGACTGTGGTCTAGACCTCTATTCGGAACATCCGTGCGGAACCGGTACTTCCTATGACATACGCTGCTGCACAGTGTGCCGTCCGGGACAGGCAGTGACGGCCCGTACAGATCTCCACCACCGGGAGGCTTCCCATGACCACTGTCTCGTCCCCGCTTGCCGGACGCGCCATCGGACTGGCCGCAGTGCCGGATCCGGTCTTCTCCGGGGCCATGGTCGGCCCGGGTACCGCCATCGACCCCGTTCGGGAGCCCTCCGAGGCCGTCTCTCCCGTGGACGGGGTCATCGTGTCTCTGCACCCGCACGCGTTCGTCGTGGTCGACGACAGTGGTCACGGTGTGCTGACCCATCTCGGCATCGACACCGTGCAGCTCAACGGCGAGGGCTTCGAGCTGCTGGTGAACAAGGGCGACACCGTCGTGCGCGGTCAGGCCGTGGTGCGCTGGGACCCGACGGCCGTCGAGGCCGCCGGCAAGTCACCGGTCTGTCCGGTCGTGGCCCTCGAGGCGACGGCCGAGGCGCTCACGGATCTCCGCGAGGACGGCGAAGTGAAGGCCGGCGAGAGCCTCTTCCTCTGGAAGTGACGGCAACGCCGTCGTACGACGGCTGGTAGGACAACCACCGCGGCGGCGGGACCCGCCGCATTATCGGGACGGGTGAGATGGAGACAACGCTGCGAGGCGTCGGTGTGAGCCACGGTGTGGCGATCGGCGAGGTTCGGCACATGGGGACGGCGGTGCTCGAGCCGCCTGCCAAGCAGATTCCGGCGGAGGACGCGGAGCGCGAGCAGGGGCGCGCCCGCAAGGCCGTGGAGGCTGTGGCGGCCGACCTGACGGCGCGCGGCAATCTGGCGGGGGGCGAGGCCCAGGCGGTGCTCGAGGCGCAGGCCATGATGGCCCAGGACCCCGAGCTGATGGCGGACGTGGAACGGCGGATCGTCGTCGGCAGCACGGCCGAGCGCGCTGTGTACGACGCCTTCGCGGCCTACCGCGCCCTGCTGGCCGGTGCCGGGGAGTACCTGGCCGGCCGGGTCGCGGACCTCGACGACGTGCGGAACCGTATCGTCGCCCGGCTGCTCGGGGTGCCGATGCCGGGCGTGCCGGACAGCGACGAGCCCTACGTGCTCATCGCGCGTGACCTGGCGCCCGCCGACACGGCGTTGCTCGATCCGACACTGGTGCTCGGCTTCGTCACCGAGGAGGGCGGGCCCACCAGCCACAGCGCGATCCTGGCGCGGGCACTGGGCGTGCCGGCCGTGGTGGCGCTGCCGGGGGCCGGCGAGCTTCCCGAGGGCACCGTGATCGCGGTGGACGGCAGCACCGGCGAGATCTTCGTGAACCCCAGCGCGGAGAAGAAGGCGCGGATGGAGGCGGAGGCCGCCGAGCGCAAGGCCGCGCTGGCCGCCTCGACCGGGCCGGGGGCGACGTCCGACGGTCACAAGGTGCCGTTGCTGGCCAACGTCGGTGGTCCCGCCGACGTGCCCGCCGCGGTGGAGGCGGGGGCGGAGGGCGTCGGCCTGTTCCGTACCGAGTTCCTCTTCCTGGACGACAGCGAGAACGCGCCGTCCGAGGAGAAGCAGGTCACCGCGTACCGGCAGGTGCTGGAGGCGTTCCCGGAGGGCCGGGTCGTCGTGCGGGTGCTGGACGCCGGCGCGGACAAGCCGCTGTCCTTCCTCACCCCGGCCGACGAGCCGAACCCGGCGCTGGGCGTGCGGGGTCTGCGGACGCTGCTCGACCACCCCGAGGTGCTGCGGACTCAGCTGACGGCGCTGGCGAAGGCCGCGGAGGGGCTGCCGGTCCACCTCGAGGTCATGGCCCCGATGGTGGCGGACCGGGCGGACGCCAAGGCCTTCGCGGACGCCTGCCGTGAGGCCGGGCTGCGGGCGAAGTTCGGTGCGATGGTCGAGATTCCGTCCGCCGCACTGCGGGCGCGCTCGATCCTGCAGGAGGTCGAGTTCCTCTCGTTGGGGACGAACGACCTCGCGCAGTACACCTTCGCCGCCGACCGTCAGGTGGGTGCGGTGTCGCGTCTGCAGGATCCGTGGCAGCCCGCGCTGCTCGACCTGGTCGCGCTGGCCGCCGAAGCGGCGAAGGCCGAGGGCAAGAGCTGCGGTGTCTGCGGTGAGGCCGCGTCGGACCCGCTGCTCGCCTGCGTGCTGACCGGTCTGGGCGTCACCTCTCTCTCCATGGGTGCGGCGTCGCTCCCCTATGTACGGGCGACGCTGGCGAAGTTCACGTTGGCGCAGTGCGAGCGGGCCGCGGCGGCCGCCCGTGCGGCGGACAGTGCCGAGGAGGCGCGCAACGCGGCTCAGGCGGTGCTGTCGGGCGAGTAGGGACTGCCGAAGCCACTGCCGTGGCTGTGGTGAGGGGCGCTCCGCCTTCGGGTGGGGCGCCCCTCACGTTTCAGTGGCGGTGTCCCGGCGCTGCGGCGTCGTCTCCGAGGTCGGGTGGCGCGCAGTAGTCGACGTTGGACTCCGGGGAGATCAGGTCTCCGGACTCGACGTCGGTGCAGTAGGCGTCGAAGACCTCGCCGGCGGTGAGGGGGACGAGGCCGTACCCGCGCAGCCGCCAGCCGTAGATGCGGTCGGGGCTGCCGGGGGATGTGGTCCGCATGACGAGGCCGCCGGGGGTGTGGGTGGCGAGGCCGAGGGCCAGGACGGCGGTGAACTCCAGGGCGTCGGCCTCATCCAGTCGTGGGGCGCCCTCGGTGTCGTCGTCGGCGTGGAGGACGGTGGTGAGGGCTTCCGGTGCGGTGGAGACGCTGCAGACCAGGTGCCGGTGGCCCGCCGGGGCGGTCTCCACGATGCGCGTCAGGAGGCGGGAGGCGCGGGCGAACGCGGCGCGGCCGAGGTCCTCGCCGCAGGTGGCGCAGGTGCCGAGGCGGGCCAGCAGGGTGGAGGCGTACTCCCAGGTGGCCTGGCGGACGGCTTCGTCGACGAGGGTGGGGACGAGGTCGGCGAGGGGCTGTCCGTCGTAGGGGACGGTGGGGCCGTGGGCGGCGAGTTCGGCGGTGAACCTGGTGCGGGTGGCGGGGAGGTCGGGATCGAGGCCGGTCGTCGCGCAGAACTCGGCGTAGTCCTCGGGGTCGAAGAGGGCGACGGTGGTGTGGGTGCCCTGGGATGCTCGTGTCCTGAGCACCGCCTCCACCTGGCTGAGGTAGGCGGCGTGGTCGTCGAAGGTGAAGCTGCGGTAGCGCCGCATGGCGCGGAAGTCGTGCTCGTCGGTGAGCAGTCCGAAGGTGCCGGCGATTTCGCGGCGCAGGACGCGTCGCATCGTCTGGTCGGTGTGCGCCATGTTTTCCCCCTGTGCGCAGTCGATCAATGCTCACTCACCGTAACCGGCGGCACTGACAACGGGGGCCGGGCGGGCTCGGGCCGGCCGCCGTCGTGCGGGCGGCCGGCCCGGTGCGGGCCCGGTCAGGTGCGTTTGCGGGCGAGGTCCTCGTAGAAGTGGAGCAGGTCGAGGTTGTCGATGGAGCCGGGGTTGACGGCCTTCTCGAGTGGGGTGCCCTGGAGGAGGCGTTTGACGGGGACCTCGATGCGCTTTCCGGTGAGGGTGTGCGGGATGCCGGGGACCTCGACGATCTCGTCGGGGACGTGGCGTGGGGAGAGCTGTTCGCGGATGGTGCGCTTGATGCTGGTCCGCAGGGTGTCGTCGAGGACGGCTCCGGGGGCCAGGTGCACGAAGAGCGGCATCCAGTACCCGCCGTCGGGCTGTTCGACGCCGATGACGAGGGACTCCCGGATCTCGGGGAGCCGTTCGACGGCCTCGTAGATGTCGGCGGAGCCCATGCGGACGCCCTGCCGGTTGAGGGTGGAGTCGGAGCGGCCGTGGATGACGACGGAGCCGCGGGAGGTGAGGGTGATCCAGTCGCCGTGCCGCCAGACGCCGGGGTAGGTGTCGAAGTAGCTGTCGTGGTAGCGGCTGCCGTCGGGGTCGTTCCAGAAACGGACCGGCATCGACGGCATGGGGTTGGTGACGACGAGTTCGCCGACCTCGTCGGTGAGGGGTTCGCCGTTGGGGTCCCAGGACTGGAGGTCGGTGCCCAGGCCGGGGGCCTGGAGTTCGCCGATGTGCACGGGGAGGGTGGGGACGGCGCCCGCGAAGCATGAGCAGACGTCGGTGCCGCCGCTGACGGAGGCGATCCACAGGTCCTCGCGCACCTCGTCGTGCAGCCAGCGGAAGCCGTCGGGCGGCAGCGGGGAGCCGGTGGTGGCGACGCACTGGACACTGGAGAGGTCCAGGTCGCGGCCCGGATGGATGTCGGCCTTGCGGCAGGCCATGACGTAGGCGGCGGAGGTGCCGAAGAGGGTGGCGCCGGTGCGTTCCGCGATGCGCCACTGGGCGTCCGTGGCGGGGAAGCCGGGGCTGCCGTCGTAGAGGACGATCGTGGTGCCGGTGAGCAGGCCGGAGACGAGGAAGTTCCACATCATCCAGCCGGTCGACGTGTACCAGAAGAAGCGGTCCTCGGGGCCCAGGTCGCAGTGCAGGCCGAGCTGTTTGAGGTGTTCGACCAGGATGCCGCCCTGGGACTGGACGATGGCCTTGGGCAGGCCGGTGGTGCCGGAGGAGTAGAGCACCCACAGGGGGTGGTCGAAGGGCACCTGCTCGAAGACCGGGTCGGTGTCCGCGGCCGTGAGGGCGTCCCATGCGAGGGCGCCCTCGGGGGTGTCGGTGCCGAGGAGCGGGATGTGGACCACGGCGCGCAGGGTGGGCAGTTCGCGGCGCAGTTCGGCGACGGTGTCGCGGCGGTCGTGTTCCTTGCCGCCGTAGCGGTAGCCGTCGACGGTGAAGAGGACGACGGGTTCGACCTGCTGGAAGCGGTCCAGGACGCTGCGGGCGCCGAAGTCGGGGGCGCAGGAGGTCCAGACGGCGCCCACGGCGGCGGTGGCGAGGAGGGCGGTGACGGCCTGGGGGATGTTCGGGAGGTAGCCGCTGACGCGGTCGCCGGGGCGGACGCCGAGGGCGCGCAGTTCGGCGGCGAGGGCGCCGACCTGTCGGCGCAGCTCCGACCAGGTGACGGGGGTCGCCTCGTGGGTCTCGTCGACGTACAGCAGGGCCGGTTCGTCCGCGCGGGTGGCCGCGGCGCGCAGGGCGTGCTCGGCGTAGTTCAGGGTGGCGCCGGGGAACCACTGCGCGCCGGGCATCGAGCGGTCGGCCAGCACGCGCGTGCAAGGGGTCGAGAAGCGTACGTCGAACCACTCCGTGACGGCTTTCCAGAAGGTGTCCAGCTCGTCGACGGACCAGCGGTGCAGGGCGGCGTAACCGCCCTCGGCGGGGGCGCCGTGGTGCTCGGCCGCCCAGGACTGGAACCTGGTGATCCGTGCCTGGGCGATGCGCTGCGGATCTGGCTGCCAGAGCGGCTGGGGGTTCATGGTCGACATGGGGCGGCTCCCGGACTGTGCGCGTCGTGTGCGTCCTCCGCGCACGGGCTGGGGTGTGCGCGTGACGCGGCTGACAGGGACGATGCCATGTGATCGACTTCCGCACCAGGGTGCGCCGCACATAGTCGGTGTCGGGAAGATGTGGTCCTGTCACGGGTGAACGGCAGTTGAACGCGGCCCGTGACGAGGGCGGTCGGTGGCAGGGTGAGCAGCATGGACGGTCGTGACCTGGTGCGTTCGATGAAGACGTTCGGTTCCGCGGGGCCGGCGCAGGGATTGCGTACCGTACGGGCGGCGTGGCGCAGGCGGCGTGCGGACGCCGCGGGGCTGCCGCCGCGCGGGGCGGAGCGGGCGCGGGTGCCGGGGGCGATGCGGGAGGTGGAGGCCGGGCCCGGGGGTGGTGTGATCCGGTTCGGCCGTTCGGAGCTGCGGATCCTCGTCGCCGTGAACGGGTCGGTGTTCTGGGGCTGGGACGGGGCGGCGCCGGAGCCGTCGTACGCGCTGGCGGGCCACTGTCCGGAGCCGGATCGGCGGGCGGTGCTGGAGCCGGACAAGGACGGCGGCCGACGGGTGGTGGCCGAGCGGGTGACGGTGGCCGTGTCGCGGCACGGCGCGGTGGAGGTGCGTACTCCGGGGGGCGTGGTCCTGCGCCGTGAGCTGCCGCCCCGGTGGTGGGAGCCGGTGGACGGAGGTCCCGCGCGCTGGACGCAGCGGTCGGAGGTGACGGCGGACGCCCGGTTCTTCGGGCTCGGCGGGCGGGCCTCGGGGCCGCGGTTGCGCGACGGCGTGTACCGGCTGTGGAACGGGGGTCCCGGCCGGGCGCGGTCCGCCGCGCTGGACGCCCCGGCGTCGGTCACGATGCCGGTGCAGCTGGTGGTGGCCGACGCGGGGACGCACCTGGTGTTCCACGACAACGCGTGGGACGGCTCGGTGACCCTGCGGGAGGGCGAGGAGGGTGCCGGGTCGGGGCACGACCGGCCGGGCCGGAGCGTGCTGCGGATGGACGGGGGGCCGTTGCGCTGCTGGGTGATGGTGGGGACCCCCGCGCGCGTGCTGCTCGCCTGGGCCTCGCTGACCGGCGCTCCGGCGGTGCCGCCCGCGTGGGCGCTCGGCCACCATCACGGACGGCGCGAGTTCGGCGATGAGCAGGAGTTGCGGCGGGTCGTCGCCGGCTACCAGGAGCGTGAACTGCCGGTCGACGCCGTTCACCTGGACGTCGATCACCTCGACGCCCGTCGGAACTTCACCCTCGACGAGGAGCGGTTCCCCAAGCTGCCGGTCCTCGCCGAGGAACTGCGGCGGGACGGGATCCGGCTGGTGTCGGTCGTCGATCCCGGGGTCCCGGCCGTGCCGGGGCATGCGGCGTACGACGGCGGGACGGACGCGGACGTGTTCGTACGGGGAGCCGACGGACCGGTGGTGCGGGGGGTGGGGAGTCCCGGGGACGTGGTGTTCCCGGACTTCACGGACGCGCGCGTGCGGGCGTGGTGGGGCGGGTTGTGCGCGGAGCGGCTGGAGCGGGGGTTCGCCGGGTTCTGGCACCAGCGGGACGAGCCGGTGTCGTTCGCGGCGTTCGGGGATCCGACGCTGCCCCGGTCGGCCCGGCACCGGCTGGAGGGGCGCGGCGGCGATCATCGCGAGGGGCACAACGTGTACGCGCTGTGCATGGCCAGGGCCGGGTACGACGGCCTGCGGGCGCTGGTGCCCGAGGAGCGGCCGTTCGTCCTCGCGCGCTCGGGCTGGGCCGGGATGCAGCGGTACGGCGGCGCCTGGTCCGGGGAGGCGGCAGCGGGCTGGCCGGGGCTGCGGGCGTCGCTGGCGCTGGTGCTGGGGCTCGGACTGTGCGGGGTGCCGTACTCGGGGCCCGACGTGGGCGGCCCCGGGGATGGCCCGTCGCCCGAGCTGTACTTGCGGTGGTTGCAACTGGCGGCGTATCTGCCGCTGTTCCGTACCTACGCGGGTGCGCGGGCGGAGTTCCGCGAGCCGTGGGAGTTCGGCGCCGAGGTGCTGGAGCACGCGCGCGGAGTGCTGGTGGAACGGCGGCGGCTGTTGCCGTACTTCGTGACGCTGGCGCATCTGGCCCGGCGTACGGGTGCGCCCTATGTGCGGCCGCTGTGGTGGTCGGCGCCCGAGGAGCGGGCCCTGCGGGACTGCGAGGACGCGTTTCTGCTGGGCGACTGCCTGCTGGTGGCGCCGGTGCTGGACCCCGGCGCGGACGGGCGGGCGGTGCGGCTGCCGCGGGGGCGCTGGTACGACACGGTGACGGAGCGGGCGTACGAGGGGCCGGCGCAGGTGCTCGTGGATGCTCCGCCGGGCCGGATTCCGGTGTTCGCGCGCGCGGGGGCGGTCGTTCCCGTGCGCGGGGAGGACGGGCGGCTCGAGCTGGAGGTGTGGGCGCCCGCTCCGGGCCGGGCCGGGGGCGGGCTGGTCGTGCCGCACGCCGGGGACGGCTTGGAGGAACCGGCGACCGAGCGGTACGCCGTCCGCTGGGAGGGCCGGCGGGTGGTGGTGGAGCGGGAGGGTGAGGACGGCGCGGGTGCGCCGTCCCGGCCGGTGCGCGTCCGCGGGCTGGCGGAGCGCCCGGCTCAGATGTAGCGGCCTTCGAACCAGGCCCGCACGGCCCGGGTGTGGAGGGGGAAGGCGAGCTCCTCGGCCCGGCGCAGGAGACGCCGGTCCCCGGTCTCGTCGGTGGCGGTGAACGGCGGGAGGTCCTCGGCGGGCCGCTCCGGGAGGAGTCCGAAGAGCAGCAGATGGCCGTCGGGCGAGCTCATGGCGTCGGCGAGCCGTACGTCGCGGCTCGCCGCGTGGATGCCCGTCTCCTCCTCGAGCTCGCGGACGACGGCCTGCCGCCAGTCCTCCCGGTCGTCGATGTAGCCGCCCGGCAGGGCGACTCCCCCGAGGGCGGGGGGCACGGTGCGGGTGATGACGACCAGGGCGGTGCCCTTGGTGTCGTACACGGGCTGGAGGGCGACCGCCACCGGCAGCGGGTTGCGGTAGGCCGTGGTGCCGCAGGCCGGGCAGGTGCGGGGCCAGCCGGAGACGCCCTCTCCGTAGGGCGTTCCGCAGCGCGAACAGTGGGAGTCCGGCGCGGAGTTGGGAACGGAGGTTTCGGTTTCGGACACGCGGCGGACTGTATCCGATCACGGACGGGGCGGCTCCGGCGGGCGGCTCAGTGGCGGCCGGACAGTGACTTCGCGGAGACCGGGAAGTCGAAGTAGGTGTCCGGGTGGGGTTCGGGCTTGTAGGTGAAGTGCCACCACTCCTCGGGGAGGTTGACGAGGCCGGCGTCCTCCAGCGTGTTCTTGAGCAGCAGCCGGTTGGCGCGCTGGATGCCGCTGACGCGGGGGTCGAGGGTGTGGGAGAGGGTGTCGAAGCAGTCGAAGCCGGTGCCCATGTCGACGGAGTTGTCGGGGAAGCGCTCGTCCCGGGGTGCGAAGCAGGGCACCAGCGGCTGCCCGGGGTGGTACGGGCGAGTGGGCCTGGCCGGGAGTTCCACGAGGGTGAGGTCCATGGTCGAGCCGCGGCTGTGGCCGGACTTCTCCGCGATGTAACCGTCGTCGAACAGGCGGGTCTTGTCGACGTTCGGGTAGAACTCGGGCTTCATCCTCTGGTCGCCGAGGTCCTCGGCCCACCGGACGAAGTGGTCGACGGCGCGTTGCGGGCGGTAGCAGTCGTACACCTTGAGGGAGTAGCCCTGGCTCAGCAGACGGGTCTGGGCGCGGTGGAGGGCCTCGGCCGCGGGGCGGGTGAGGATGCACAGCGGCTGGCGGTAGCCGTCGATGCGCTCGCCGACGAAGTTGTGCGGGGTGGCGTAGCGCATCTCCTGGATGATCGTGGGGTCGACGCTTTTCAGCGCCACGAAGTCCTCGGGCGCCCCGGGTTCGGGAGCGGCCTGGGCGGTGGCGGGGGCGGTGGTCACGGCGAGCAGGGCGGCGACGGTGGTGACCAGTCCGCGTACGGCGGTGGAGAGTCGTGTCATGTCCCCTGCATCTATCAGGCGGGGGCTCCGTGAGGGAAGCAGGCGGACGATCACCCGGCCCCCGCGTCGCGTGACCCGCCCTGCGGGGTCGCGAAGCGTGGGGCCGGGTGCCGGACCGTCGGACGCGTGGGCGTGGCTCAGGTGGTGACGGGCCGGCGCCGGTCCGCCGCCTGGGCCATCGCGTGCTGGACGACGCCCACGAGGACCTCCTTGACCGACTCCTTGTCACGGGCGTCGCACATCACCAGCGGTACCTCGGTGTCGAGGTCGAGTGCCTGGCGGACGGTCTCGGCCGGGTGACGGGCCGAGCCCTCGAAACAGTTGACGCCGACGAGGAAGGGGATGGAGCGCCGCTCGAAGTAGTCGACGGCGGCGAAGCAGTCCTCCAGGCGGCGGGTGTCGGCGAGGACCACCGCGCCGAGGGCGCCCTCGGACAGCTCGTCCCACATGAACCAGAACCGCTCCTGTCCGGGTGTGCCGAACAGGTACAGCACCAGGTCCTCGCGCAGCGTGATCCGGCCGAAGTCCATCGCCACGGTGGTGGTGTGCTTGCCCTCCACACCGCTGACGTCGTCCACGGGCCGCCCGGCCTCGGTGAGCAGTTCCTCGGTGCGCAGCGGTCTGATCTCGCTGACCGCGCCGACGAGGGTGGTCTTGCCCACGCCGAAGCCGCCGGCCACGAGGATCTTCAGCGTGACGGGCTCGACCGGCGGCCTGCCGCGCTGAGAACGCCCGAAGATCATCGATTTCCTCTCCTTACCGTGCCCGCGGGCCGCTCCGGCGTGCCGCGGGACCGCTTTCACAGTGCTCGCAGGCCGTTGATCACGTCGCGCAGGATGTTCTCGTCCGGTAGTTCGGCCGGGGGCACCGGCCGGTTGACGTGCACGAGTTCGGCGTCGACGAGGTCCCCGACCAAGACGCGTACGACGCCGACGGGCAGGTCGAGTCCGGCGGCGAGTTCGGCGACCGACTGCGGGGTGTCCCGGCACAGCCCGACGATGTCCACGTGCTCCGGGGCGAGCGTGACGTCCGCCTCCGGATCGTCCGCGTGCGGTTCCGAGACGACCACCGCGATGAGGTCGAGGCGGTGCTGGGCCGTGCTGCTGGTGCGGCCGCGTGTCATGGCGTACGGACGGACGACGGGGCCGGCCTCGTCGTCGAACCAGTGGTCTGTTCCCTGACCGTCTGCGCTCATGTCATCCCGCTTACCCGCCCGAGGGCAGATCGGTGCGCGGGGCGGTGCCCAGGTGCGCACCGACCCGCTTGACGAGGAGGGTCATCTCGTAGGCGACCTGGCCGACGTCGGAGTCGGCGTCCGACAGGACGGCGAGGCAGCTGCCGTCGCCGGCGGCCGTGACGAACAGGAAGGCGTCGTCGAGTTCGACGACCGTCTGCCGGACGCTGCCCGCGTCGAAGTGGCGGCCCACTCCCTTGGCGAGGCTGTGGAAGCCGGAGGCCACTGCCGCCAGGTGCTCGCTGTCCTCCCTGGTCAGGTCCTTGGAAGCCCCGGTGGCCAGGCCGTCGCCGGACAGGACCACGGCCTTGCGGATGCTCGCGACACGCTCCACCAGGTCGTCGAGGAGCCAGTTGAGCTCCCCGGACCCGGCCGTCGTGTGGTCGGTCGCCTTCGGTGCGGTCATCGACCGTCCCCCTTAGTCGTTCGTTGTGGTGCCTGTGGCGTCTGTGGTCGTGACGCCTGTGGTGGTGTGCCGTCGGACGGGGCGTCGCCCGCGGCGTTCTCCCGGCGACCGCGCTGCCAGCCGCGCTGGAGCGAGGCCATGCGGCTGCGCACCTCCTCGGCGTCCCGGTCGGCCGGGGCGGACCGGTCCTCGGCGGGCTTTCCGGTTCCGCGCTTGAGCTGGGGGGCCAGGTTGGCCTGCCGCACGCGCCGGGGCAGCGCGCCGCCGTCGGAGCCGATGCCCGGCCCGGAATCGTCGTCCGCGGCACCGGACACGGGCTCGGCGGGCCGGATGCGGCTCGGGAGGGCGGGGGGGCCGGGCGTCCGGTCGGGGCCGCCGTCCCGCGCGGGTCCGCCGTCCGCCGGGGGACCGCCCTGCGCGCGGGGGGTACCGCGGCGGCGGGACGGGAGGGACGGCAGCGCGTCGGGTTCCGGACGGTCCGCCCGGTCTCCGGTGTCGGTCCGGGGCGTGTCGTCCGCACGGTCGCGTGAGCCGCGCTCGGGGACGGGGCGTCCGTGCGAGCTGACCAGCTTGGGGGTCCGTCGGCGGGGCAGCGGGACCGGGGCGTTCGGGTCTCCCTGGGCACCGGGCCGGGCCGGCCCGTCCGGCCGCTCGGAGCTTCCGGGCGGTTCCGGGGCCGCGGGGAACCGGTCCGGGCTCGGCGGCCCCTCGGCGTCCTGGCCTCGCCGTTCGCCGCGGCGGATCACCGCGTCGTCGTCGGCCGCGGCGAGGGAACGCCGCGGGCGGAAGAGGCCGCCGCGCTCGCCGTCCTCGTCGTCGAGCCCGCCGGGGAGGTCGCCGAGGGCGTCCAGGTCGACGGGCGCCTCCAGTTCGACCGGTCCGTCCAGCAGGGGGGCCGGGCGGCCCGGCAGCCGGGCGGGCACGTGGGCGAGGGCGGAACGGCGGCTTGCCTCCCGCTCGTTCTCCCTGGCCTGCTGCGGCCGGTCGAGGCGGAACCCGATGCCGTTGGTGTCGGGCGCGTCGTCGGTCAGCAGCGCGTCGGGGACGAAGACGACGGCGGTGGTGCCGCCGTACGGGGAGGGTTGCAGGGAGACCCGGACGTTCTGCCGCTGGGCCAGCCGGCTGACGACGAACAGGCCGAGCCGGTCGGTGTCGGAGAGTTCGAAGTCCGGGGTCTCGGCGAGCCGGAGGTTGGCGTCGAGGAGCGCTTCGGCCGTCATGCCGAGGCCGCGGTCGTGGATCTCCAGGGTGAATCCGTTGGCGACCCGGTCGCCGAGGACCTGCACGGCGGTGTGAGGAGGCGAGAACACCGTGGCGTTCTCCAGGAGTTCGGCCACCAGGTGGGTGAGGTCGGCGACGGCCGGCCCGGTGACGGCGATGCGGGGCAGCCGGCGGACCTCGATGCGCTCGTAGTCCTCGACCTCGGCGACGGCGGCCCGCACCACGTCCATGAGCTGGACGGGCTTGCGCCACTGCCGGGAGGGGGCGGCGCCGGAGAGGATGACCAGGCCCTCCGCGTGCCGGCGCATACGGGTGGTCAGGTGGTCCAGGCGGAAGAGGTCGGCGAGTTCCTCGGTGTCCTCGGTGCGGCGTTCCATGGTGTCGAGCAGGGTGAGCTGCTTGTGCAGCAGTACCTGGCTGCGGCGGGCGAGGTTGACGAACACCTCGGAGACCCCGGCCCGCAGTTCGGCCTGCTTGACGGCGGCCTCCACGGCGGCGCGCTGGAGGGTGTTGAGCGCCTGGCCGACCTCGCCGATCTCGTTCCTGTCGTACTCGAGGCGCGGCACCTCGGTCTCCACGTCGACCTGCTCGCCCGCCGAGAGACGGCGCATGACGCCGGGCAGGCGGACGCCGGACGCCTCGTGGGCCTCCAGGCGCAGCTGCCTGAGGTCGCGGATGAGGGCGCGGCCGACGCGGACGGACAGGAAGAGGGAGAACAGCACGGCGATCAGTCCGAGCGCGCCGGCGACGACCGCCTTGGTGATGACGTTCATCGCGACCGGCCGGACGCGGTCCTGGTAACGGTCGGCGGCCTGGTCGTCGAGGTCGCCGAGTTCGTCGAGGACGCTCCCGGCGGCGGTGTCCCAGCTCTCGGCGCTGACCCCGCGGGGGGTCCCGTCCTCGGTGGAGACGGCCGCCTCCTCGGCGACGCGCAGGGGGGCGGAGGAGGCGTTCTTCCAGAAGCGCTCGTACCGGCCGCGCTCCGTGGCGGGCAGCAGCGGGAGGTTGCTCTCGTACAGCACGATGCGTTGCGCGACGAGGTCCGAGACGTCCCGTGTCTCGCTCCGGGTGAGCCTGCCGGTGACCAGGGCGGAGCCGAGCAGGGCGTCCTCCCGGGAGAGCAGTTCGCGGGCGCGGGAGACGTTGACGAGGGCCCGGTACTCCTTGTAGAGGCCGACGTCGTCGACGACGCGGAGGTTGGCGAGCAGGGCGTGGCAGGGGTCGACCAGGCGGTTGTAGAGGCCGAGCGCCTGCGCGCGGTCGACGGTGCCGTCCTCGACGCTGCGGCGCAGGGGGTCGATGCCGTCGAAGGAGTCCAGGACCGCGGTCAGGCGGTCCTTCTCGGCCTCGTCGAGCGCGTCGCGCACGTCGGAGTCGGCGGCGTTGCGGCGGATCTCGGCGACGGCCTCGTCGGTGGCGGTGCGGCTGCGCCGCAGGGCGGCGAGGCCGTCGGAGGCGCGTGGGTCGGCGAGGTAGACGAGGGTCTGGCGGCGTTCCTGCTGGAGGACGCGCACGGTGTCCTCGACGGGGTAGCCGACCTGCTCGACGAGGGTCGACACGCTGAACAGCCGGCCCGCCTCACGACCCGTGAGCACCGTGGCGAAGGCCCAGATCGCCGTCAGGGACACCAGCGGCACGAGAAGCAGCGCCACGATCTTCCGGCGGATCGACTTCCCGCGAAAGCGCATGGACTCCCCCAGCTGGACCCCCACCGGCAGGGGGTACACATGTGCGTCAACAAACGGCGCGAGCCTACTACTGACGCACAGGGAACTCGAAGACCTTTCCGGAGGGCCAACTTCCGCACTGACGGCGGGAGATGGTGAGTTGTCCGGTCATTGCGGGAGATTGCTCCCGGGTTCCGGCGGGCGGTGCGCGGGCATGCCGGTGCGGCACGGCGGGCGAGTTGGCCGAAACTTTTCGACTACGGGGCATTTCCGGGAATCCTGGCGGGCCGCGGTTCGTCCTTCCCCTAGGGAAACCGGGGCGGAATCGGCCACAGGAGCCGCATCCCGCCTCCGGGCGGCGTAAAGCGAGGCAAGCCGGGCAGCCAGAGGGGAGCCGGGTCTTCGGACGCGGGCGAGCGGTTGGCAGGCGGTGGGGAGTGACATGGTGATGGGCACGGCGGAGCGGCGCAGGGCGCCGGAGGACGCCGGGGCGGCCGCGTCGGCGGCGGGATCGGGTCCCGGGGTACCGGATCGCGACATCCCGGCGCGCGGACGCGCCGTCGAGGGGCCGGAGCGGGAGGGCCGGCGGGAACCGCAGCCGGTCTACCGGCAGTTGTGGACGGAGGAGCCCGCTCGGCGACGGCGGCTGCCGGACCCGGTGCGTACCGCCGCGGTGCGCGCGGTGCTCGTCGTGGCCGTGACGCTGATCCTGGCGATGGTGGCCTTCCTGTGCACGATGGCCGGATCCTGGCTGGCGTTCCCGATGGTGATCAGCAGCGTGGCCGGCACGGTGGTGGCCACGTGGGGCGTACTCGACGTGTGGGTGACGCGTCAGGTCTGGAACCAGCGCCACGGTGTCGTGTCGGTGCCGAGCAGCACCGCGCGGGCCATGCGGCGCGAACGGCGCCGGGCGCGGCGGCAGGCACGGACCGCCGCGCGCGCCCTCGGGCGGATACGCGGGCGCGGCGGCGCGGGACAGCTTTCGCATCCCTGAGCGGCCGCGTGCCGGTCTAGGGCACCGCCGGACATCCGTGTCCGGCGGTGCCTCTTTTTTTGCTGGTCGCGGTGTGCGGGCGGCTAGGCGGGTGACTGGGGGGCGGGCGCGGGCCGCTTGTACATCCGGGTCGCCGTGATCTCGCTGTGCACCGCGTCCGCCTCGCCGGCCGGGGCCCGCTGGGGCAGCCCCGGCCGCAGGTGCTCCTCCACGCTGATGTACTTCAGGCCGGCCCTGAGGTCGGCGTCGTTGCGCAACCGGATGACCAGCGGGAACTCGGCCAGGGCGGTCGTGTCGAACAGGCCGGTGGTGTAGAGGAGCTGCACGCCGAGCGCGTCGGAGACGGCCCGCTGGAGCTCCAGCAGATACGTGGCGTTGGCGCGGCCGATGGGGTTGTCGAGGAACAGGGTGCCGGCGTGCCGGTGCCGGTCGCGGCCCCGGTCGTTGCTGCGGAGCGCCGCCATCGTGCAGTACAGGGCGATGGCCGCGGTGAGCAGCTGGCCGCCGGAGAAGACGTCGCCCATCTGCCCGACGGGGACGCGCTCGGCCCGCAGGACGGCGTCGGGCTTGAGGATCTCGACGGCGACGCCCTTCGGCTGGAGGGCGGCGGCGACGCCGCGCAGCAGCAGGGACATGCCGTCGCGGCGCAGGTCGGAGTTCTTCCGCACGGCCGCCCTGGTCGCCTCGTCGACGACCTCGCCGAGCCGCTCGGTGAGGGTGGCCTGGTCGGGCTCCTCGAAGCGGATGCGCAGGAACTCCTGCCCGGACCACTCGCCGAGCCCCTCCGGCAGCCGGGAGAGCCGCTGGGCGGAGCGCAGGGTGGCGAGGGCCGACTCGACCAGGCCGCGCAGCCGGTCCACGATCGAGTCGCGGTTGCGCTCCAGCTGGGCCAGCTCGTCGGTCAGGACCCGCAGCCGGGGCGCGAAGGCGTCCGCCCACTTGCCCGCGTGCTCGGGCAGCGCGGAGGCGGGCAGCTCGCGGATCTGCTGCCGTGCCGGGGTGCGGACCTGTTCGTAGCGCGTGGAGTTGGCGTGCCGGACGAGGACGTCGCTCGCCTCACGGACGGCCGCCTCCGCGGCGGACAGGTCGGCGGCGCAGCCGCGCAGCGACCGGCGGGCCTCGGCGGCGGACTGCCGGGCCTCGTCCAGGCTCCCCGGGTAGGGGTCGTGGTCCTGCGGCTCGTCGTCGGACGCCGGATCGCGCAGCAGGTCGCGGAGCATCGCGGCGATCTCGTCGAAGCCGCCGGCCGCGTCCTCGGCGGCGCGGTGCGCGTCGAGCAGCTGGGCGTGGGCGTCGCGGGCCTGGGCCAGGGCCTCGGTGCGGGAGGCGAGTTCCGCGCTGGCCGTGCGCAGCAGGGCCTGGGCATGCTCGGCGTCGGCCGGGACCAGGTCCTCGGGGAGTTCGGTGTGGGCGTCGCCGTCCTCGGGTGCGTGCCGCTCGGCCTCGCCGCGCAGCCGGCCGAGCTGCTCGCTCGCGGTCGACACGCGGGTCTCCAGGAGCTGCACCAGCTCTTCGGCGCGGGCGGCGGCGGCCTGCCGGGAGGGCCCGTCGGAGCCGTCGGGCGACTCCAGCAACTGCGCGGCCCGGGTGCGGACCTTGTTGCTGAGCCGGTCCAGCTCCGCGCGGGCCGCGCTCTCGTCACTCTCCGCGCGGGCCTGCTCGGCGCGCAGGTCGGCGCCGACGCCGACCTTCTCGTACACCTGGGAGGCGGCGCGATAGGCCTCGCGGAGGTCCGGCAGAGCCTTCGGCGCGTCCGTGCCGTTCCCGGGTGCGTCGTCGGGCACGTCGTCGGGGGCGCCCGCGATCTCGGCGCGCTCGGCGCGCAGGGCTCGGGCGGTGCGACGGGCGTCGTCGGCCGCGCGCTGGGCGGCGCGGCGGTCCTCGTCGGCGGCGCGGGCCCGCTCCAGGCAGACCTGGGCGCGGGCCTCGGCCTCGGCGCCCTCGTCGGCGAGCTCCCGGAGCCTGGCCTGCCAGCCGGCGCGCTCACGCAGCCGGAAGGCGAGCCCCGCCAGGGCGTCGGCCGCTCGGCGGGCCTTCTGCGCGGCCTCCTGGCGTTCGTCGCGCATCCGGACGGCCTCGGCGGCATTCTCGTCGGCCTCGGCCCGCACGGTGCGCGCCTCGGTCAGCTCGGCCTCGGTCTCCTCGGCGAAGGCGCGCGCCTCCTCGGCGGTCCGCGCCAGTTCGGCGAGGCGCCCGGCGGGGCAGCCGGAGCGCCAGGAGGCGAGCCGGGCCGCCAGTTCACGGTCCTTGCCGAGCCGGGCGGCGAGTGCGCGGATCTCCTCGTCGCGTTCCGCCGCCCGCGCGCGCAGGGCCTGGCGCTCCTCGTCGGCGGCGTGCTCGTCGTGCATGGCGGGGTTGGGCGGTACGAGGAAGACGTCCTCGGCGCCGGACTCGGTGGCCGGGGTGGGCGCGAGCAGGGCGGCGGCAGTGCCGACGGCGACCGCGGAGCGCGGCAGCAGGGCCGCGTCGCCGAGGACGTCCCGGGCACGGGTGTGCGAGTCCGGGTCGGTGATGATCACGCCGTCGACCAGCTCGGGCCGGGCGGCCAGCACGCGGGCGTGGTCGGCGGGGTCGACGGCCTGCGCCAGGTAGCGCCAGCCGGGGAGGGCGGGGATGCCGTGCTCTCCGAGGAACTCCACGGTGGCCAGCACGTCGGGGCCGGCCGGCAGCAGTCCGCCGTCGCCGAGGGCGCCGAGGATGCGGGAGTCGTCGGCGGCGGCGGTGCGCAGGTCGAACAGGTGGCGCTCGGCGGAGGAGACCGTGTCGTCGAGCAGCTCGCGCAGTTCGTCGGCGAAGCGGTCGAGTTCCTCGGCGGTCAGGGCGCCGCCGGATGTCCGGGGCGGGTCGGCGGGGCGGTCGTGGTCCGCGTCCTGCCGGGGCTGGGGGATGCCCGGGCGGGGCGTGGCGGCCAGGCCGAGCAGCTCCGCGAGCCGGTCCTCGGCGGCGAGGGCACCGGCCGTGCGGCGTTCGGCCTCGTGGGCGCGCTCGGCGGCGGTGGCCGCGTCGGCCGCGCGGGCGGCGGTCAGCTCGGCGCGGGTCTCGGCGGCGGCGGCCTCGCGCGCGTGCTCGGTGGCCCGGCGGGCGGCTTCGCGGGCGGTGTCCCAGGCGGCGACCGTCGTCTTCTCCGCGTCGCTGGCCTCGAGGGCGGCGCGGGCGGGATCGGCGTCGGGGGCGCTGTCGTCGAGCCAGCCGGCGCGGACCGCCTCGGCGGTCTCCTGCTCGACCTCGGTCAGACGCTGGCGCAGGTGCCCGGCCTCGCTGCGGGCCCGCTGGGCCTCGGTGGCGGCGGCGGTGGAGTCCCGGTGGGCGGCGTCGCCGACGTCCTGGAGGGCTGCGGACCGCTCCTCCTCCTCGTTGGCCTGGTGCTCGGCCTTGCCGGCCGCCGCGTGCAGGGCGCGGACGAGGTCGACGGCGGCCCGGGCGCGGGCGGCGAGCGCGGGCGCCGCGTCCCGCTCGGCCTCCTGGATGGCGGCGGACACGCGGGCGACGCGGTCGGCGGCGGCGCGGTGGCGCAGGACGGCCTCGGCGGCCTGCCATGCGGAGTGCAGGGTGCGCGCGTCGGCGAGTTCGCGCTTCTGCGCGGCGGCCGACTTCTCGGCGGCGGTCAGTGCCAGGGAGGCGTGCCGGTAGGCGAGTTCCGCCGCGACGAGGCCGCTGCGGTGGCGGGCCGACTCGGTGTGCGTGACGGCGTAGGCGGCGGCGGTGACCCGCTGGGCGAGGTCGGCCGCCCTGGCCCGCTCCTGGCCGCCGCGTGCCGAGAGCCGGCGGGCCAGGGCCCTGGTGCGGCGTTCGGCTCCGGTGTGGATGTCCCGGGCGCGGGTGCGGGCCTCGGCGGCCTCGACGATCCGTCCCAGGAGGTCGACGGAACCGGCGGTGAAGTCGCGTTCGGCCATCAGCTCGGCGCGGCGGCCCAGCTTGTTGCCGAAGCCGCTGACCAGGTCGGCGAGTCCGTCGGTGTCGCGGGTGTCGGTGACGGCGCGCAGCAGCAGGTCGGTGAAGTCGGCGTCCTTCTTGACCGCGAACAGGCCGGCCGCCTCGCCCTCGTCGGCGTTCATCTCGCGCTGGTAGCGGAAGAGTTCGGGGTCGAGACCCAGGTCGCCGAGGTGCTCGATCCAGCGGTCGTGGGTCTCCTCCCAGTGCACTTCCAGGTACGGGTAGGCCTTTCCGGCATCGGTGAGCGCGTCCCGGAAGCCCTTCATGGTGCGCCGCCGTCCCTGGGCGCCGGAGACGCCCTCGACGGGCGGGCGGACGGAGGTGGCCTCGGCGACGGGCAGGTTGTCCAGGGTGAGTCCGGGGCCGGGCCGGAACGAGTACCAGGCCTCGGCGAACTTCCGCGGGTCGTTGGAGACCTGGCGTCCCCGCCACTCGCTGACCTTGCCGACGACGACGCACTCGCCGGTCTGCACGTGCTGCCACTCCAGCGCCACGTGGCCGCAGTCGTCGGCGAGCAGGAACTTGCGCAGCACGCCGGAGCTGGCGCCGCCCAGGGTGTTGCGGTGGCCCGGCAGCATCACGGAGAAGATCAGCTTGAGCAGGACGGACTTGCCGCCGCCGTTCTCCAGGAACAGCACGCCCGCGGGCGCGGGACGGCGCGGCGGGCCGACGGGCTCCTCCTCGAAGAACTCCGCCTGAGCGGGCGCGGGGCGGGGCACGGGCTCGCCGACACCGCGCAGGTCAAGCACGGTGTCGGCGTAGCGCGCACCGGCGGGTCCGATGGAGTAGAGGCGGACCCGGGACAGCTCGTACATAGCGGACTCTCGTAAGTCTTCGTGAAGTCGGGGACGTTCGGTGGCGTGGTGGGGCGGGCGTCTGGGAGCAGGGTCAGGACGAGTGGAACGGCAGTCCCGCGTCGGCGACCAGCTCCAGGTCTTCCGTGTCGTCCGCGGGCAGCAGGGTCGCCGTGCCGTCGGTGACCGGGACGACACCGAGCTCCAGCAGCTCGGCCATCGCGGCGCTGCCCGCCATGTCCCGCACCTGGAGCTGGTAGCGGGCGGTCGTGCGGTAGGTGCCGCCGTTGTCGTCGCCGGTGCGCTGGAGGAAGCCCGACTCGGTGAGGAACGCGGCGGCCTTGCCGACGATGCCGGTGGTGGAACCGGGGAGTCTGCGCGCGTCCTTGGTGGCGCCGGTGGCGCTGCGCCTGGCCCAGATCCGCCAGGCCGCCTCCAGGCCGGGGGCGTCGGTGGCCGGGTCGGTGTTCTCGCCCTGCTGCTCCGCGCGCTCCTCCAGGCGCCGGCAGGCCTGGCGGACGAAGGCGTCCACGCCGTTGACGGTGACGCGGCCGATGTAGCCGTCGTCGGCGAGGTCATCGGGGCGCGGGTAGGCCATGGCGGCGACGGCGAGGTGGGCGAGGCCGTGCAGGAAGCGGTCGCCGGAGTCGGTGGCGGCGCGGCGCGCGTAGTCGCCCATGCGGACGGCGAACACCGAGTCCTCGGCGGCCGTCACGGCCATGCCCGCGCGCGGGGACACCTCCAGGACGACCAGGCCGAGGCCGGTGGCCACGGCGTCGGCGAGGCGCGCGAAGGGCGGATCCTCGCGGTACCGGCGCAGCAGGTCGGCGTACTCCTGGTCGCGGGCGGGGAGCAGCTTGGGCTGGAGACCGAAGGCCACGAGCCGCGCCGCGTCGGCGGCGTCGGCGGGCGTGACGGCCGCGGTGGCCGGTGCGGCTCCCGCCTCCACCGGTTCGCTCCGGTCGACGTGCTCGGTCACGGTCGGTGCTCCTCGTGGTCGCGGTGGTGCGGCTGGTGATCGCGGGGGTGCGGCTGCGTCACGCGGTGGCGTGACCGGTACGGGCGGTGGTGCGGCTCGCGGGGGTGCGGCCGGTGCCGGGGGGCCGTCATGCCGCCTCCGTCCGGTCCGCCGCCATCCCGGCCGCGTCCAGCAGCGCCGTGCCGACGATGAGGTCGGCGCCGCCGAACTCGGGATCGTCCAGTTCGGTGCCGTCGTCCACGGCGAACAGCAGCTTGGGCTCGCCCTGCCGGTAGGCGGTGCCGACCGGTGGGCTGGCCGCGTGCACGGCCAGCAGGGCGACGAGGTAGGGCAGCTCGGGGTCCTGCGCGCGGGCGTCGGCCAGCAGCCCGGACAGCCGGCGCGGGGCGTCGTGCGGCACGTCGAGCAGTTCCATGGCGGAGGCCAGCTGCTCCTCGCTGAAGCGGCTGTCGTCCGGGGTGGCGATCAGGTCGGGCTCCGGCATCTCGGCGCCGAGGTGTTCCCGCTCCACCGGCGGGGTCAGCAGGATGTCGACGAGGTCGCCGACCCGCACGGAGACGGGTGTGCGCAGACCGGTGCCGTGCGCGAAGAAGGCGTCGGTCGCGCGCAGCGCCTGCTCCAGGGGCAGCGGCAGGACGGGGGCGAGGAGGTGCCCGTACAGGTCGAGGCCCGAGGTCGTCAGGGGGGTGGCGAAGGCCTGCCGGTCCTGCTCGGCGCGGAAGAGCGGGCCGGCCTCCAGCAGCCGGGACTGGAGCTGGGTGTGGCGGCGGATGCAGTCCTTGACGATGTCGACGAGCTCGGCGGCGCGGCGCTTGTGCTCGGGCTCCTCGGACTCGTCGCGGGCCTTGCGGATGTTGGTGAGGATCGCGTTCTCGTGGCGGTACCGGTCGGCGACGTGGTCCAGGGCCTCGGTGATCATGTCCGGCACGGTGTTCAGCCAGTCGACCGCGCGGACGTTGCGCCGGGTGGCGTCCAGGGCCTTGCGCAGGGTCTCCGAGTACTGCACGGTCCGGTACCGGGCCTGCTCGGCGGCGAGCTGGGCGTCCGCGAGCCTGCCGCGGCTGATCAGCACCTCCAGCTTGACCTCGGCGGCGATCTGGGCGCTGGTGACGTCGGTGTCCAGGGCGCCGACCAGGACGTTGACCGCTTCGTCGGTGGTGCGCAGATAGACGGTGCCGCCGGGGCCGGGGACCTCCTCCAGCAGCTTGAAGTCGTAGTCGCGCCGCACATAGGTGCCGTCCGGCTCGAAGGTGCCGTACACGGCGCGGAAGCCACGGTCGACGCTGCCGACGTTGATCAGGTTCTCCAGGACCCAGCGGGCCACCCGCTCGTGCTCGGCGGCCGGACGCGAGGGGGCCTGGGCGGCGACGCGCGGGACGAGCCGGGCGACTATCTGGTCGTGGTCGGCGCCCGTGTCGAAGTCCATGTTCAGGGTGACGAGGTCGATGGCGGCGAGGGCGACCTCCGCCATGCCGTACACCGAGTACTCGCCGGCGAGGTTGGCCTTGCGCGCGTCGAGGTCGTGCAGCGGCGCCGTGCAGGCGAGCGCGCGCAGCCGCCGCGCCAGTCCCTCGTCGGCGGCCGGGCCCGGGGCAGGGCGCGGCCCCGCGCTGAGCTGGGGCGGAACGCTGTCCGTCGATGCAGGCGAAGTCACGGTGCACAGACTAGGTCCTCGCTCCGACAACAACCCAAACGGCGCAGAACCACCGCCGCCGGCACCGCCGTCGCCGGGCCCCCGCCGCCCCTCAGGCCGGTGCGGCCCCGTCGTCGCCGACCCGCCGCAGGTACACGTCCACGAGCCGCTCCAGGGACTTCTCGAGGTAGCCGGCGAGCAGCCGCTCGGTCCCCTCCCGGTCCCCCGCGCGGAGCGCCTCCAGTATCTCCGCGTTCCGCGCGATGTACGGCTCGTGCAGGCGCCGCGGGTCGTCCACGACGTGGAAGGCGAGGCGCAGTTCGGCGAAGACGCTGCGCATCAGCTCGTCCGTGCGTTCGCTGCCGGCGAGGGCGACCAGTTCCCGGTGGAAGTGGATGTTGGCCGTACCCACACCTTTCCAGTCACCTTCGACGGCCGCCCGGCGCCCGTCCTCGACGGCCGTGGCGACCCCGTCGAGGGCGTACGGCGGCTCTCCGAGGCCGCGGACGACGGCGCACTCGACCAGGCCGCGGGTGCGGTAGATGTCCTCGACGTCCTCGACGGTCAGGACCCGGACGAAGACGCCGCGGTTCAGCTCGTGGACGAGCAGGCGTTCGTGGGTGAGCAGGCGGAACGCCTCGCGCAGGGTGTTGCGGGAGACGCCGAGGGCGCCGCCGATGCTGTCCTCGGACAAACGTGTCCCGGGCGGGAAGTAGCCGTCCGCGATGCGGCTCCTGAGGATGTCCGAGACCCGCTCCGCGGTGCTGGTCCGTCCGAGGAGGGCGCGGTCGCCGGCCAGTCCCGTCAACTGCTCTGCCATGACCGGAATTCAATCGCAGATACCTGCACGAAACAACATGGGTATTGAGGGATCGTTGAACGATCCCCTACGGTGCCGTCAGATATCCCCGCGGTGCCCCTTCCGGAACGCGCTGGCCGGCCCCACCGCCGGAGTCGCGGCCGGCCACACCCAGGCCAACCTGATCTCGGTGCCCGCCGACTGGGCGTACGACATGCTGCTGTTCTGCACGCGCAACCCGAAGCCGTGCCCGGTGCTGGACGTCACGGACGCCGGGAGCTGGAGGACCACCGTTCTCGCCGACGGGGCCGACCTGCGCACCGACCTGCCGCGCTACCGGGTGTGGCGGAACGGCGAACTGCTGGAGGAGCCCACGGACGTGCGCGCGCACTGGCGGGACGACCTGGTGTCGTTCCTGCTCGGCTGCAGCTTCACCTTCGAGTCGGCGCTGGCCTCGGCGGGCGTGCCGATCCGCCATGTCGAGCAGGGCCGCAACGTGCCGAGGTACGTGACCGGCCGCCAGTGCCGTCCGGCCGGGCGGCTGCACGGCCCGATGGTGGTCTCCATGCGCCCGGCGCCGCCCGCGCACCTGTCGGCGGCGATCCACGAGACCGGCCTGCTCCCGGCCGTGCACGGCAGCCCGGTGCACTGCGGCGATCCCTCGGCACTCGGCATCGAGAACCTGGGCCGGCCCGACTTCGGCGATCCGGTGGACACCGCGCCGGACGACATCCCGGTGTTCTGGGCCTGCGGGGTCACTCCGCAGGCCGCGGTGACGGCCTCGCGTCCGCCCTTCGCCATCACCCACGCCCCGGGGCAGATGTTCCACACCGACGCCCGCGACGAGCAGTACCGCGTGGTCTGACATCCGTGCCGGACACGCAGCCAGCCGGCGACACACCCACCGCCGTGCACCGGACGGCGCGCGTCGACGGGGACCGCGCGACGCCTCACCCCCCGCGCGACGGGCGGCTCCGGGCCGGGCGGCCGCGGGACACACGGCAGGCGGATCCGGAACGGGCCGGGCGGAACGGGCCCTTCACACGGCGGGCGCGTCCGGGTTGAAGCGGCTGCGCACCGCCGTCTGCACCTCGTCCTCCTCGGCCGGGTCGGCGGCGAGCCGGCGCAGCCGTTCGACGACGCGGTTGTCGCCGGTCTCGGCGTACCGGGCGGCCAGTTCCCGGGTCGTCTCCTCGCAGTCCCACAGGCACTCGACGGCGAAGCCGGCGGCGAAGGACGGGTCGGTGGCGGCCAGCGCTCGGGCGGCGCGGCCGCGCAGGTGGGAGGAGGCGGTCTCGCGGTAGATGTGGCGCAGCACGGGGGCGGCGCAGGCGATGCCCAGCCGACCGGTGCCGTCCACGAGGGTCCACAGGGTCGGCGCGTCGGGGCCCTCGCCCCGTACCGCCTCCCGCAGCGCGGCGAGGACGAGCTCGCTGTCCTGCGCCCCTCCCCGGCAGGCGAGCACGCGTCCGGCGGCGGCGCCCAGGGCGTCGGGCCGGTGGACCCAGCCGCGCGCCCGGTCGACCGCGGCGGGACCTCGCATGCGTTCGTAGGCGGCGACGGCGGCCTCGACGACGGGCGCCGGGCCGGTGACGACCGCGGCCTCGATCAGACCGAGGACCTCGGGATCGTCGCAGTCGGCGAGATAGCGCAGGGCCGTGCAGCGGGCGCCCTCGGTGCCGGACCGCGCGGCTTCGACGATCTCGGCCCGGTCGTCCGGACCCGCGACCGCGGTGAGGCAGCGGGCGGCGGGCACGTGGAGCGCGGCGCCGCGCTCGACGCCCTGCTGGGCCCACTCGAACACGGCCCCGACGCTCCAGCCGGGGCGCGGCCCGCCGGGGCTCATCTGCCGCTGCCATCGGTCGAAGCAGCCCGTCTCGTGGGCGGCACGCACGCGCGTGGCGATCGATTCGCGCGGATCCTCCGCCCACAGCCGCCAGGGCCTGGGCTCGAAGGCGTCGCGCACGGCGGCGGCCAGCTCCGCGTCGCCCTCGGGATCTCGCGGGAAGCGGGCCAGCACGGGCGCGGCGAGGGCCCGCAGTCCCGCGTCGTCGTCGCGCAGCGCCAGCTCGTCCAGGGCCCAGGCCCAGTTGACGCCGTGGGCGGCGTACCGGCGCAGCAGGTGGAGCGCGTCGAGCCTGCTGTAGGAGGCGAGGTGGCCGAGGACCGCGAGGGCCAGCCCGGTGCGCGACTCGTCGGAGTCGAGGACGTCCTCCGGGTCGAAGAGGTGGGTCTCGATCGCGTCCAGCTCGCCGTTCAGGTCGAGGTAGAGGCGGGCGTAGTAGAGGGAGCGGTTCTCCACCTGCCAGTCGTGGCGGGGGTCGCGCAGCACGCAGTGGTTGAGCGCCGCGAGCGCCTCGGCGCGCGGGGCGGTGAGCGCGTGCAGCGTGCCGTCGCCTCGACCCCGCTGCAGCAGGCCGAGCAGGGTACCGCTGGGCGCTATGACCGGATCGAACATGGGAAACAGCCTCACATCAAGCGTCGACGCAACCGGGAACCACGCGTTACCTGGCCGCGTGACAACACGTCGGAGCGCCCGCCGTCTCTTGCTTGCCGTGAACCATGTTCCTCTGCCTCTCGTCGGTGGCCCAGGCGGGCCGCGTCACGGCCCGCGCGGTGCGGCACTACCTGCCCAGCCATCGCGTCCGTGAACCACGTCGTCATGATGACCCGGCGGTCACATCTGCCGCGACCGAAATTTCGGCGGCCTCGTACCGCCTCCCCCGTTTATCATATTTTCCCTGGTCAGCGCGTCGGGCCAGGAGTGGATCAGAGGTGGTTCACGCCACTCCGAACAGCTCGAGCAGCTCGGTCCGGGCGAACATCCGCGCCGTGTCGACCGCCGACGGAGTGCCCGCGGACGGATCCGCGCCGGCCTCGAGGAGCGCCCTGGTCACGTCCGTCTCCCCCTTGAAGGCGGCACCGGCGAGCGGGGTCTGGCCCCGGTCGTTGACCCGGTCCGCGTCGGCGCCGCGGGTCAGCAGCGCGCGCACGGTGCCGGCGTGGCCGTGGTACGCGGCGAGCATGACGAGGGAGTCGCCCCGGTCGTTGGTGAGGTCGGCCGGGACGCCGGCGTCCACGTAGGCCACCAGCTCCTCGGTCCGCCCCTGCCGGGCCAGATCGAAGATCTTGGTCGCCAGCTCCACGACCTCCGGGTCGGGGGCTTCACTCATCGGCCGGACCACCTCTCACTCACGGACGTACGAACGTCGGGGACTGCGTGTGCGCACGGCCGCGAGCGGTGCGGCCGTACGAGTGAATCGCCAGGGTACTGGCTCGTGCCGCACATGAGCGGACGCGCCCGAGGCAAAGATCGTCACGGACCCGGACAGGCGCAACCCCTGCGTCCGGCCGGGGCGGGGACCGCTGCGCCACACGGGGCAATTTTATGAAGATTCCTCCATTTGCACCTTTAATAGTATGGATACATCCTGTGAGCCTGGAAGTACTCATGGTGACTGTCCCCGCGAACCAGGAGAACTCACATGATCCTCTCGATCTCAGGCGTGGTCCTGCTCGGCATCGTCGTCTTCATCTTCTTCCGCAAGGACGGCCTCAAGGCCTCGCACGCGCTGGTCGCGGTCCTGTTCGGCTTCTACCTCGCGAGTACCGCCATCGCCCCGAGCATCAGGGCCGGCGGCGAGAGCCTGGCGGGCCTGCTCGGCGGAATCAAGTTCTGACGGCCCGGATCGCCCGCAACCCGCACGTACGGACTCCCAGGAGGCAGCAGTGGCCCGGCGGCCCCTCCCCCGCATTCTGAGCAACGGCGGCGCACAGCTCGCCCGGAGCCGGGAGCTGGCCCGGACGGCGGCCGACGGCGCCACGGACGTCCTCCAGCCGCTCATCACGATCGCCCGCGGTCTGCGCCGGCTGGCCTCGGCCGCCCGGCGCAGATGGACCGAGACCCCCAGGGACCGGCGCGGTGCGCTGCTGTTCCTGGTGGCCTCCGTGGTCCTGGTCGTGGTCCTGGCACCGTACGGCCCGCTGCTCGCCGCCGCCGTCCTGATGGCGGCGGCGGCGTGGCACGGCAGGGACCGCACGCCGCCGGGGCCGCAGAGTCCCGACGACGCGCAGATCCAGCGTCTCAAGTCGCTCTACGAGGCCCTGGTCCCCTACTTCTCGCTCGCCGAGGACCCCGATCCGCTGTACGTCCACGGCGGTGACTGGGAGAAGGCCTTCCCGGCCCACGAGTTCGACGACGCCGGCCGGGTCGCCGAGCTGGTGATCCGCTACCCGGCGTACTTCACGGACGGGGAGGCGGCGTCCCGGGCGCGGATCGAGCACCTGCTCACCGCCAAGGCCGGCCGGGGCCGGGAGTACCACTACACGTGGGACGAGGAGGCCAACCACCTCACGGTCGCCGTCCTCGCGCCGCTGCCCACGGACATCGCCGTGCAGCGGTTCGTCACGACACCGGGCGAGACGGTCCTGGGCTTCACCGACCCGACCCGGGTGCAGCGCACCCTTCCGCTCACCCACGGCGAGGAGCAGCGGGACGTGCCGCCGGTCGTCTGGCGCACGGGCATCCGCTCCACCGAGCCGCATCTGCTCGTCCTGGGCCGGCCCGGCACCGGCACGTCCACCCTGCTGCGCTCGATCGCCCTCCAGGCGCTGCACCACGGCGACCTGGTCGTCGTGGACGGCGGCGGCACCGGCGAGTACGCCTGTCTGACCGGGCGCGACGGCGTCCTGGCCGTCGAGTGCGGCCTCGCCGGAGCCCTGACCAGCCTCGAGTGGGCCGCCCACGAGACGGAGCGCCGGCTGATCTCCCTCAACCGGGCCCGGCAGGAGGGCGAGCCGCCCCCCGACGACACCCGGCGGCCCCTGTGGGTCCTCGTGGACCGGCCCAGCGCGTTCACGCACCTCGCCGCCGCGGACGGCCGCCGGGACCCCCAGTCCCTGCTCCAGGTCCCGCTGCGGCACGGCCGGGCGGCGAACGTGACGGTGGTCGTCGCCGAGCAGCTGGACGCACTGGACGCCCTCTGCGACGCCGTGCGGCAGCACACACGCGCGCGGGTGGTACTCGGTCCGGCCACGGCCGGCGAACTGACGACCGCGCTGGGCGCCGCCCCGCACACCACGCCCGTCGACCAGGTGCCGCCCGGCCGCGGCTACGCCCGCCTCGGCTCGGGCCCGGTGCACCGGCTCCAGGTGCCGGCCACGCCGGATCCCTACGACGACGCCACGAGCGACGCGCACCGGCAGGCGGTCCTGGAGCTGCTGCCGCCGCGCACGACGCCCGCCGACGGTGAACAGGCGGCGGTGCCGGCGAAGGCAATGCCGCACACGATCCTGATCAAGACGGAGGGCGTCCCGGCCGGGACGCGGACCGCCACCACCCAGGGGACGGCGAGGATCGCGGCCGAGTCCGCCGGCACCGGGACGAAGGCGGCCTCCGGGGAACGGCCCGCGGACACGGCCGAGGAGCCCGGGACCGTCACCGACGCCCCCGCGCCGGAGAGGGACATCGCCGGGCCGGCGCCGACCGGACCGGTCGCGGCGGAAGCGGCTCCCGCCAAGGTCGCCGCGGAGACGACCTGACCCACGCGGGCCCGGCCGCGAGGCACCGCCCCGCCCGGCCGGGGCCGGGCGCCTTCCGGTCAGGCCACGAAGGTCCGGGGTGCCTCGCCTCCTCCGGCGCCCCCGTTCTCCACCAGCCGGGCCGCCGCGGCCAGCCGCACGGCCGCCTCCTCCGCCACCGCCCCGCCGACGGTGAACGGCAGCCGGACATACCCTTCGAAGGCCCCGTCGACGCCGAACCTCGGCCCGGACGGGACCCGCACCCCCACGCGTTCCCCCGCCTCGGCGAGGCGCGAGCCGGAGAGGCCGCCGGAGCGCACCCAGAGGGTGAGGCCGCCGCGCGGCACCTCGAACTCCCAGTCCGGCAGAGCGCGCCGGACCGCCGCCACCAGCTCGTCACGGTTCTGCCGGGCCTGCTCGCGCCGCATCCGCACCGCCTGCTCCCAGCCGCCCGTGCTGAACAGCCAGTTCACCGCGAGCTGCTCCAGCACCGGCGTGCCCAGGTCGGCGTAGGCGCGCGCGGCGACGAGGCTGCGGATCACATCGGGCGCGGCACGGACCCAGCCGATGCGCATGCCCGCCCAAAAGGCCTTGCTGGCGGAACCGACGGTGACGACCGTGGAGCCGGCCGGGTCGAAGGCGCAGACGGGGCGCGGCATCTCGACGTCGTCCTCGAGCCACAGCTCGCTCATCGTCTCGTCGGCGACGAGGACGGTCCCGGCCGACCGGGCCGCGTCCACCAGCCGCCGCCGCTGGTCGTCGTCGGCGAGCGCGCCGGTGGGGTTGTGGAAGTCGGCGACGACGTAGGCGATGCGGGGCGCGGCCTCGCGCAGCACCTGCCGCCAGCGGTCCACGTCCCAGCCGGTGAGACCCTCGGCCATCGCGACGGGGACCAGTCGCGCCCCCGCCTCGCGCATCAGCTGGAGGATGTTGGCGTACGACGGCGATTCGACCGCGATGCGCTCGCCGCGCCCCCCGAAGAGGTGGCAGATCGCGTCGATCGCTCCCATGGCGCCCGTGGTCACCATGATCTGTTCCGGCATGGTCGGGATCCCGCGGGCGGTGTAGCGCTCGGCGATCATCGACCGCAGCGCCGGCAGCCCGGCCGGGTAGTCGCCGTGGGTGTGCGCGTAGGGCGGCAGCTCCTCCAGGGCGCCCTGCACCGCGCGGGTGAGCCAGGGCTCGGGTGCGGGCAGTGCCGCGCAGCCGAGGTCGATCATCGAGCCGAGGGCCTCGGGCGGCAGCGGTTCCAGGCCGCGGGCGGGCAGCGGATTCCCGGCCGGTACGGCGGTCCAGCTGCCGGCGCCGCGGCGGGACTCCAGGAAGCCCTCGGCGCGCAGGGCCTCGTAGGCGGCGGCGACCGTGGTGCGGCTGACGGTCAGGGCGAGGGCCAGCTCGCGTTCGGCGGGCAGCCGGGCGGCCACCGGCACCCGTCCCTCGAGGACCAGCAGCCGGACGCCGTCGGCGAGGGCGCGGTAGGCGGGCGGGCGGCGCGTGCCGGGGCCGGCCGGGCGGTCCTGCTGGGAGCCGAGCAGCCGGGCGAGCTGGGCCGCCCCCACGGCCGAGGTCCACTGCGCCATGAAAATCAGTCCACCTTCCCCGAATTGGCCATGGTTGGCTCTGCTTCTCAAGCCACAGGGTGTCATGCAGCAGGCCACTACCACCACACAGGGGGGCACGTCTTGTCCAGGCGATCCGGACACGGTCATCTCGCACGGCGGCTGACACAGCTCTACGGCGGCCTCGTGCTCTACGGCGCGAGTTCGGCGCTGCTGGTCAGGTCGGGGCTCGGCCTCGAGCCGTGGAACGTGCTGCACCAGGGCCTCGCGGAGCGCACGGGCCTGTCCATGGGCGTGGTGCTGACCGTCGTGGGCGCGGCCGTGCTGCTGCTGTGGATCCCGCTGCGCCAGCGGCCGGGCCTGGGCACGGTCTCCAACGTGCTGGTGATCGGCGCCGCGATGGACGCGACGCTGGCCTTGGTGCCCGACGCCCACGGCTGGGCGCTGCGGACCGCCATGATGGCGGCGGGGATCGTCCTGAACGGCGCGGCGACAGGGCTGTACATCGCGGCCCGGTTCGGTCCGGGCCCGAGGGACGGCCTGATGACGGGCCTGAACCGGCGCACGGGCCTGTCGGTGCGCCTGGTGCGCACGGTCCTCGAGATCACCGTCGTGGCGACCGGCTTCGTCCTCGGCGGCACGGTCGGGGTGGGCACCCTGCTGTACGCCCTGGTGATCGGTCCGCTCGCCCAGGTCTTCCTGCGCGCGTTCGCCGTCCCCGTGGCACCGCAGGGCAGCACGGTGGTTGCCGAGGGTCGGCCCCGGCGCGCGATACTGCGGCGGTGACCACCCCGATACGCCACCCCTACCTCGACCATCCCGGCCCGATCGCCTTCGCCCACCGGGGCGGTGCCGCGGATGGTGTGGAGAACACGGTGCGCCAGTTCCGCCGCGCGGTCGAGGCGGGCTACCGCTACATCGAGACGGACGTCCACGCCACGCGGGACGGGCGGCTCGTCGCCTTCCACGACGCGACCCTGGACCGGGTGACGGACGGCGCCGGAAGGATCGCCGACCTGCCCTGGGCGGAGGTGCGCCGCGCGCGCGTGGCGGGCGCGGAACCGGTGCCGCTCTTCGAGGAGCTACTGGAGACCTTCCCCGGCCTGCGCTGGAACATCGACGTGAAGGCGGAGCCGGCCCTGCGGCCCCTCCTGGACCTGGTCCGGCGGGCGAATGCCTGGGACCGGATCTGCGTCGGCTCGTTCTCCGAGGCCCGGGTGGTCCGCGCCCAGCGGACGGCCGGCCCGCGCCTCGCCACCTCGTACGGCATCCTGGGCGTCCTCGGCCTGCGGCTGCGCTCCTGGGGTGTGCCGGCCGCCCTGCGCCGGTCGGCGGTGGCCGCGCAGGTGCCGGAGGCCCAGTCGGGCATCCCGGTGGTGGACCACCGGTTCGTGCGCACCGCCCACGCGCGCGGGCTCCAGGTGCACGTGTGGACGGTGAACGATCCGGCCCGCATGCACCGGCTCCTGGACCTGGGAGTGGATGGCATCATGACCGATCACATCGACACACTGCGCACGGTCATGGAGGACCGCGGCGTCTGGGTCTGAGACCGTCCGAGACCGTCTGAGCCCCACGGGCCGGCCCCCGCCAGGGCGTCGCGCGTTCACGGGGAAGCGAGGGCACGGGTGGGCATCGACACCGTGCGGACGGACGCGGCCGACGGGGCCGCCGGCCGGCGGCGCGAGCAGCGCGGCTGGTACTTCTACGACTGGGCCTGCTCGGTCTACTCGACGAGTGTGCTCACCGTCTTCCTGGGGCCCTATCTGACGTCGGTCGCCGAGGCGGCGTCGGACGCGGACGGATACGTGCACCCCTTGGGCATCCCCGTGCGTTCCGGCTCCTTCTTCGCGTACTCGGTGTCCCTGTCGGTGATCGTGGCGGTGCTCGTGATGCCCGTGGTGGGCGCCGCGGCGGACCGCACGGGCCGCAAGAAGCCGCTGCTCGCGGCCGCCGCGTACACCGGCGCGGCGGCCACGACCTGCATGTTCTTCCTGGACGGCGACCGCTACCTGCTGGGCGGCCTGCTCCTGGTCGTCGCCAACGCCGCGCAGTCGGTGGCGATGATGCTCTACAACTCCTACCTGCCGCAGATCGCGCCGCCCGCGGAACGCGACGCCGTCTCCTCCCGCGGCTGGGCCTTCGGCTATGCCGCCGGCTCCCTGGTCCTGGTCGCGAATCTCGTCCTCTACACCGCCCACGACTCCTTCGGCCTCGGCGAGAGCGCGGCGGTCCGGATCTGCCTCGCCTCGGCCGGACTGTGGTGGGGTGCCTTCACGCTCATACCGCTCCGGCGGCTGCGCGACCGCCGCACCCCCGCCCGGGGGGCGGCCCTCCCCGGCTTCCGGCAGCTCGCGGCGACCGTCCGCGACATGCGCCGCCGCCCGCTGACCCTGTCCTTCCTGCTGGCCTACCTCGTCTACAACGACGGCATCCAGACGGTGATCTCCCAGGCCTCGGTCTACGGCTCCGAGGAACTGGGGCTCGGGCAGTCCACGCTCATCGTGGCCGTCCTGCTGGTCCAGGTGCTGGCGGTGGTGGGCGCGCTGGCGCTGGGCCGGCTGGCCCGGACGTACGGCGCCAAGCGCACGATCCTCGGGTCGCTGGTCGCCTGGACGGTCACGCTCGCGGCCGGGTACTTCCTGCCCGCCGGGGCGCCCGCGTGGTTCTTCGTCCTGGCCGCCGGCATCGGCCTCGTGCTCGGCGGCAGCCAGGCGCTGTCCCGCTCGCTCTTCTCACACCTGGTCCCGCCCGGCAAGGAGGCCGAGTACTTCTCCGCCTACGAGATGAGCGACCGGGGCATGAGCTGGCTCGGACCGCTGCTCTTCGGGCTCACCTACCAGCTGACCGGGAGCTACCGTGACGCGATCATCTCGCTGGTGGCGTTCTTCGTCATCGGTTTCGTCCTGCTCGCGCGGGTACCGGTACGGCGAGCGATCGGCGACGCGGGCAACGCGGTACCCGAAAGGATTTAGCACTCGACACGAAAGGGCTGTAGTGTACGCGTTTGGCCTGCCAGGCGTACCGTTACTGCGCGTCAAAGGTGCCGAAACGCTATGTCACAACTGACCACAGAGGTGACAAACCGGACGTCGGCGGGTACTGCACTGGTTGACAAGGCTGCGGCTGCGACGGCGACGCATGGCCCGGAACGGGGACTCCGGACGGGAATCTTTACCGCCGCCCGGACGTTGACCGGATGACGACGACAGCGACACCTGTCCTGTGGGCGACAAGCCCGGGAGGCACGATTCATGAGTGAGCGAGCTCTTCGCGGCACGCGCCTCGTGGTGACCAGCTACGAGACGGACCGCGGCATCGACCTGGCCCCGCGCCAGGCCGTGGAGTACGCATGCGAGAAGGGGCACCGGTTCGAGATGCCCTTCTCGGTCGAGGCGGAGATCCCGCCGGAGTGGGAGTGCAAGGTCTGCGGGGCCCAGGCACTCCTGGTGGACGGCGACGGCCCTGAGGAGAAGAAGGCCAAGCCCGCGCGTACGCACTGGGACATGCTGATGGAGCGGCGCACCCGCGAGGAACTCGAAGAGGTCCTCGAGGAGCGGCTGGCCGTTCTGCGCTCCGGCGCGATGAACATCGCGGTTCATCCGCGGGACAGCCGCAAGAGTGCGTAGTCCCCAAGGGGGCTGAGCCGGACTGTCAGCGAACGCAAGCGAACGCGGGCGCCGTACGTGACATCACGTACGGCGCCCGCGTTCGTGTCGTGCGCCGGTGCGTCCTTGGAGGGCGCTCACCCGCTCGCGGGTCCGGGCTAGCGCGCCAGCGGCGGGCGGGGCCCCTGCGGGGCGTCGCCCGGCTCCTCCCGGATCACCTCGCCCTGGACGACCTTGCCGTCCGGGCGGTGCATGCGGGCCTGGCGGAAGGCGTCGCCGAGGGCGCCCGGGCTCGTCCCGCGCAGCTTGCGCTCCAGGGTCCGCTGCGAGTACCGGCTGACGGCCTTCTGGACCGGGGGCAGCAGGAGGAGCAGGCCCACGGCGTCCGAGATCATGCCGGGAATCATCAGGAGCAGGCCGCCCAGCATCGTCAGCCCGTTGCCCTCGCTGTTCGGGCGGGGTACGGGCATCACGCCGGGCTGTTGCTGTTGCAGCGTCTCGGTGAGGTCGCGGAAGGCGCGGCGGCCGGCCCGCTTGATGACCACGGAGCCGAGCACCAGACCCGCCACCAGGATCAGGAAGACCACCCACCCGCTGGACGCGCCCGCGACCACGGTCAGCAGCCAGACCTCCAGCACGAGCCACGCGGCGAGACCCAGCGGCAGGAACGTGCGCAGCCGTGAGCGCCGGGGCCGGGCGGGGGTCCTGGAGGGCTGAGCGCCTGTCGTCATACCTCCAGTGTGCCTGGGCCCGGCTCAGCACGGGATAAGGGGGTGATCAGGCCTTCTCGTCCGGCGCGCTCGACCCGGCCGGCGCGTCCTTCCCGGCCTCCCCGCCGGCGGTGCTCCGGCCGTCCGGGCCCTGGTCCGGCGTGCCGGCGGGCCTCTCGGTGGGCTTGTCCCGGCCCAGCACCTTGCCGACCCGCTCCCCCACACCCCAGGTGGTCACCCGCCAGAGGGCCTCCACGAGGATGTCGCGGCTCATCTTCGAGTCGCCGAGTTCGCGCTCGACGAATGTGATGGGCACCTCTACGACGTGGTAGCCGGCCTTGATCGCCCGGCGGGCCAGGTCGACCTGGAAGCAGTACCCCTGGGAGGCGACCTCGTCCAGGCCCAGACCCTCCAGGGTCTCCCGGCGGAAGGCCCTGTAGCCGCCCGTGATGTCGCGCAGCGGCAGGTCGAGCGCCAGGCGCGAGTACATGCTGCCGCCGCGGGAGATGAACTCGCGGGACTTGGGCCAGTTCACCACCCGGCCGCCGGGCACCCAGCGGGAGCCGAGCACCAGGTCGGCGCCCTTGAGCGCGGTCAGCAGGCGGGGAAGTTCCTCGGGCTGGTGGGAGCCGTCGGCGTCCATCTCGACCAGCACGCCGTACCCGTGCTCCAGGCCCCAGCGGAAGCCCGCGAGGTAGGCGGCGCCCAGGCCCTCCTTGCCCTTGCGGTGCAGCACCTGGACGTGGTCGTCCCCGGCGGCCAGTTCGTCGGCGAGCTTGCCGGTGCCGTCGGGGCTGTTGTCGTCGGCCACGAGAACGTGTGCCTCGGGGACCGCCTCGCGCACGCGCCCGACGATCGCCTTGATGTTCTCCGCCTCGTTGTAGGTCGGGATGATCACCAGGGCCGTGCCCAGGGGGCCGAACCGCCTCCCTTGGTCCGCTGCCGCGAGCGTCCCGTCGCCGTCGTTCACTGCTGCCCCTTCATGTCCGTACGCAGAGGACCACCATAGTGGCCGCGGCCTGCGGTGACGTGACAGGACGTTCGATTGGCGGTGTCGTCGGCCGGGAATCGGGGTATGGATGCGCGTTTCGGACCGTTTCCACTGCGGATGGGGGCCCGGCGCCCTTCGGGCCGACCTGGGGCCCGCTGGCTGCGGGTCGACCGAAAGCCGTTGTCTACTGAGCTCCCGGGCCCCACCCGGGGTCACACCTCCCGACCGGCCGTATCGTTCCCCCGCCGCGGCGCGAGCGCTGAGCCTGGCTCCCAGTGGCGGTGCGCCGGTACGGCACACCGTCCCTGACGCAGCGGCGCCGCGGCGAGTGCGCGGAGGTTTCCCGGTCGGGCGTCCGGTGGTGGACTCCGCCGAACCTACCGGCCCTCCGCCGTCGCCTGTCAACAGTCGTTCGACCTGCGGTTTTCACACCAAAGCCCAGGTCAGCGCGGCGGGCGCCCGGTCCCCGCGGGTCGGAAGATCACCGCCTCGTCGGCCGTGGAGATCACTCGCCCGGGCGTACGAAGACCGTCCGGCCGCCCACGACGGTACGCAGGCAGACGGGCAGATCGCGCCCCGGGGTGAGGTCGGGCAGGCCCGGGGTGCCGGAGCGCGGGTCCGTCGACCAGCGCGCGACCCGGTCGTCGGGCGCCTGGACCACCAGGTCGCCGGTGCGCCAGACGGCGTAGTCCGCCGGGGCGCCCGGCACCAGGACGCCCGCGTCGTCCCGGCCGATCGCCCGCCAGCCGCCGCGCGTGTGCGCCGTGAACGCCGCCCGCACGGAGACGCGGTGCTCCGGGGTGCGGTGGAAGGCGGCGGCCCGGACGGTGCCCCACGGGTCGAGGGGGGTGACCGGGCTGTCCGAGCCGAAGGCCAGCGGGACGCCGGCGCGCAGGAGGGCCGCGAAGGGGTTCAGGGTACGGGCCCGCTCGGCGCCGAGCCGCTGGGCGTACATGCCGTCGTCACCGCCCCACAGCGCGTCGAAGGCGGGCTGCACCGAGGCGGTGAGGCCGAGTTCGGCGAAGGCCGCGACGGTCTCCGGGGTGAGCATCTCGGCGTGCTCGACGCGATGACGGACGGCGCGGACACGGGCGAGGCCGACCTTCTCGGCGGCGGCGCGCACGCCCTCCACGACGGCGGTCACGGCGGCGTCGCCGATGGCGTGGAAGCCCGCCTGGAGGCCCGCCTCGGTGCAGGCGACGACGTGGGCGGCGACGTCGGCGGCGTCCAGGTAGGCGGTGCCGGTGTGGCCGGCGTCGGCGTACGGCTCGTGCAGGCAGGCGGTGTGCGAGCCGAGGGCGCCGTCGGCGAAGAGGTCGCCCGCGGCGCCGACCGCGCCCAGCTCCCTGGCCCGGTCGACGTCCCGCTCGGCCCAGTAGCCGATCACGCGCGGTCCGTCGCCCTCGGCCGCGAGGCGCAGCAGTCCGGTGAGGTCGTCCTCGGAGGAGATCTCCGGGCCTGCGCACTCGTGAACGGTGCCGATGCCCAGCGAGGCCGCGTGCGCGAGGGCGGCACGCTGGGCCTCGGTGCGCTGGGCGGCGGTGACCGCGCCCAGCGCGGCGGCGCGCACGGCATGGTGGTCGTCGGCGGTGAGCGGGCCGTCCGCCCGTCCGGCGCCGCCCGGGACCAGGTCGAGCAGGGCGGTGGTGACGACCGCGGAGTGGACGTCGATACGGCTGAGATAGAGGGGTCTGCCGCCGGTGGCCTCGTCCAGTTCCGTGCGGGACGGCGGCGTTCCGTCGGGCCAGCGGGAGGCGTCCCAGCCGTGGCCGAGCAGCACCCGGTCGCCGGGGCGGGCCGCGGCGAAGTCCCGGACGAGCGCGAGGGCCGCCTCGCGGGTGGCGGCGCCGGACAGGTCCAGGCCGGTGAGGGCGAGGCCGGTGGACGTGGTGTGCACGTGTGCGTCCGTGAACGCCGGGGTGACCAGGGCGCCGTCCAGGTCGATCACCTCGTCCACGCCGTCCGCGAAGGCGTCCGCGGCGCCCTCGGAGCCGACCCAGGCGACCTGGCCGCGTTCGACGACCATGGCGGTGGCGAAGGGGTCGGCGGGACTGTGGACCTCGCCGCGGCGCAGCAGGACGGTGGCGGGCGGGGTGGTGGACTCACTCATGGACACCAGTCTCGCCCCTCCCCCCGGGCGGCTCGCACGCAGGTCGGCGCCAGGAGGGGGCGAGGAGTCCCGGCGGGTCAGATCCGCGGCGGGCGTGCCTCGTAGGGGGTCGAGAGGACCACCGTGGTGCGGGTCGACACGCCGGCCAGGGAACGCACCCGGGCGAGCAGTTCCTCCAGCTCGTGCGGGGTGCCCACGCGCACCTTGAGGATGTAGTTCTCGTCGCCCGCCACGCTGTGGCACGCCTCGATCTCGGGGACCCCGGCCAGCCGGTCGGCGATGTCGTCGGGCGCACTGGGGTCGAACGGTTTGACGGAGATGAAGGCGGTCATCGGCAGGCCCACGGCCTCCGGATCGACGACCGCGGCGTACCCGCGGATGACGCCACGCTGTTCCAGCCGCCGCACCCGCTGGTGCACGGCCGACGTGGACAGGCCCGTGGCCTTGCCCAGGTCTGTGTAGCTCATCCGCCCGTCCTTGACGAGCAGCTGCACGATCTGTCGGTCCAGCTCCTCCATGGCGCAAGAACCTACAGTGCGCCTGATCTCCGCGGGTACCCGAGCCGCCCGGGCCGGGCCCGGTTCGTGGCGCGGGCGGGGTCCGGCGGGCGGCTCGGCGGGGACAAAACCGCCGCACCGGACACCTGCGAGCGGCGTGTGACCAACACCACACCTTCCGGCCCGTCTCCGTGATGTTCCCGTGATTACCAGGTAGGGGGGAGGGGAAGTGCTTGCTGTGGTCGAGGCCGCAGTGCCGTCACGGCCCAGCCCGAGGGGGAGAATCCCATGCAGAGTCTTAAGCGCCCTGGTCGTTCCGCGCCCAAGCGGCAGCAGCCCGTCGTCGAATCCGTGCCGGAGGGTGTCGATCCCGACGCCTTCGACGACGAGGAACTCGACGCCTACGACACGTTCGAGATGTACCGGGTGATCTGCCCGGACTGCGCGCAGCCCATCGCCCTGCTGGCGGACGAGGATGTGCTGCCGGAGCACGCGCTGTGCGCCTCGCCGTGGAATCCGTTCGGTCTGACCGCGTGTGCGGGCACCGGGCGCAGGGCCACCGACGCGCGCCCCGCGGACGCGTCGTTCCAGCCGCACGAGCAGGACACCGCCCTGCTGCTGACCCTTCCGCGGAGCCTGGACTGGCGGACCCAGCCCTTCTCCCACGTCGGCGGCCCGGGCTCGCGCCCGATGCGCGTGCCGACGATGCGGCGCGAGGCGGCCTGAGCGACCGCGTTCCCGGGTCCGCCCGGGGGCACCGCTCCTTGCGTGAACCCTTCCGCGCCGCGGCCCGCCGTGGCGCGGACAGGCATGCCGCGACGGCCGCCGGGGAGGGCACGCGGCACCGGCCGCCGCCCGGGCTGCGCGGCGGACCCCGTGAACGCACGCCCGATTCCACGGGCCGGTGACCTGCCCGCGCCGCGCCGCGTTGCCCCGGTATGACTCCCACGTACTCGGCGGCCGGGAGCCGGCACCGCGTGTTCGTGCCGGTGCCGACCGGGCCGACGCCGCCGGCTCCGCACGCCCCGGACCCGCCGATCTACCGTGAGTTGATGCGGACCTGGGCGGACCGCGGCCGCACCCTGCCGGGGCGCCACGATCCGGAGTGGGTCATGCTCGCCGGGCTCCCGCGGGAGCTCGGCGAGGCCGTCGCGGCCGGTGACATCGGCGTCACCGGCACCTTCAGCGTCCCTCGGGCCCCGCGAGGTGACGGGCGATGACCATCCGCTGGATCTGGTTGGTGCCCTCGACGATCTGAAGGACCTTGGCCTCGCGCATGTAGCGCTCGGCCGGGAAGTCCGCGGTGTAGCCGTAGCCGCCGAGGACCTGCACGGCGTCGGTGGTGACCCGCATCGCCGTGTCGGTGCAGTACAGCTTGGCCATGGCGGCCTGCTTGGCGAACGGCAGTCCCGCGTCGCGCAGCCGGGCCGCGGTCAGGTACAGCGCGCGGCCCGCCTCGATCTGGGTGGCCATGTCGGCGAGCATGAAGCGCAGCCCCTGGAAGTCCGAGATCGGCTTGCCGAACTGCCGTCGTTCGGCCGCGTAGGACACCGCCTCGTCCAGTGCCGCCTGGGCCACGCCGATCGCGCAGGCGGCGATGCCGAGCCGCCCGGAGTCGAGCGCGGACAGGGCGATCGCGAAGCCCTGCCCCTCGTCGCCGAGACGCCGGGAGTCGGGGACCCGCACGCCGTCGAGGTGGACCTGCGCGGTGGGCGAGCCCTTGAGACCCATCTTCTTCTCCGGCACCGCGGCGCTCAGCCCCTCGGCGTCGCCGGAGACCAGGAAGGCGGTGATGCCGCGCGGGCCCTCCACGCCCGTCCTCGCCATGACGGTGTAGAAGTCGGCGATCCCGCCGTGCGTGATCCACGCCTTGGTCCCGGTGATCACCCAGTCGTCCCCGTCCCGCACCGCCTTGGTGCGCAGGGAGGCGGCGTCCGAGCCGGAGGCCGGTTCGGAGAGGCAGTAGCCGCCGAGCAGACCGCCGCCGAGCATCGCGGGCAGGTGCTCGACCTGCTGCTCCTTGGTTCCGTAGGCGGCGAGCGCGTAGGAGGCGAGGGTGTGCACGCTGACGCCCAGGCCGACGGTGAGCCGGGTCGCGGCGAGTTCCTCCAGGACCTGGAGGTAGACCTCGTAGGGCTGCTCGCCGCCGCCGTACTCGGCGTCGTAGGGCAGGCCGAGCAGGCCGGAGTCGGAGAGCAGGGTGAAGACCTCGCGCGGGAAGCGTCCGGCGTCCTCCTCCTCGGCCGCGCTCGGGGCGATCTCGCGCTGCGCGATGTCGCGGACGAGCGAGATCAGATCCCGTGCCTCGTCCGTGGGCAGTTGCCGGTCCACCGGCTGCGGGGCGCGGTCGGGCATGGCGACGCTCTCCTCCCTTTTCGGGCACATCGGCGGACGTGCGCCTTGGGTGGAGGCGGCTCCGCCAGGTCGTTCGGGCTGGGCCGATGCTCGCACTCCCGGGTCGCGGAAGCGCCTGACCAGCGGCTGTGCGCTGTGAGTATGCCCGATCGGACGCATGGAGTCACCAGTTAACGACCGCTTACTCGAAGAAATCTCCCACCGGGCAGCGGGAGCCCGAACTCCCCCGGGTGACGGGCCATTTGGTCCGAACCATTGACCTTACTGGTCTAGTCCTCCTACGGTGACGGACCGACCGCGTTACCGCGTTCATGCCAATCGGCGAGCGTTCTCTCTTCCCCCCACGAGGAGACACCCGATGCACGTCCCGCACCTCCCCCGCGCCCCGTTCGGGGCGCTGCTCTCCGCACTGTGCTCCGCGGCCCTCGGCGCCGGCCTGCTCGCCGGCGCGGGCACCGCGACGGCCGCCGGCAGCGGCACGGCCGCAGAGGCGGCACCCTCCGCCCAGGCAGCGGCCGGCTCGAAGGTCGTCGGCTACTTCACCGAATGGGGCACCTACGACCGCAAGTACTACGTCAAGAACATCGAGACGTCCGGTTCCGGCGCGAACCTCACCCACATCAACTACGCCTTCGGCAACGTCACCGGCGGCAAGTGCGCCATGGGCGACGCCTACGCGGCCACCGACCGGGCGTACACCGCGGCCGAGTCCGTCGACGGCGTCGCCGACACCTGGGACCAGCCGCTGCGCGGCAACTTCAACCAGCTCCTCAAGCTGAAGAAGAAGCACCCGAACCTCAAGATCCTCTGGTCCTTCGGCGGCTGGACCTGGTCCGGCGGCTTCGCCGAGGCCGCGAGGAACCCGGCTGCGTTCGCCCAGTCCTGCTACGACCTGGTCGAGAACTCCAAGTGGGCGAACGTCTTCGACGGCATCGACATCGACTGGGAGTACCCGAACGCCTGCGGGCTGACCTGCGACACCAGCGGCCGGGACGCGTTCGGGAAGCTGATGTCGGCGCTGCGCGCCAAGTTCGGCACCGGCAACCTGGTGACGGCGGCGATCACCGCCGACGCCACCGCCGGCGGCAAGATCGACGCGGCCGACTACGCGGGCGCCGCCCGCTACGTCGACTGGTACAACCCGATGACGTACGACTTCTTCGGGGCCTGGGACGCCGCCGGACCGACGGCGCCGCACTCGCCGCTGACCTCGTACACGGGGATCCCCAAGGCGAACTACCACACCTCGGCGACGATCGCGAAGCTCAAGGGCCTCGGGATCCCGTCCTCCAAGCTGCTGCTCGGCATCGGTTTCTACGGCCGCGGCTGGACCGGCGTCACCCAGTCCGCGCCCGGCGGCACCGCGACCGGACCGGCCAAGGGGACGTACGAGAACGGCATCGAGGACTACAAGGTGCTGAAGGCCACGTGCCCGGCGAACGGTACGGTGGCCGGCACCGCGTACGCCAAGTGCGGGAGCAACTGGTGGAGTTACGACACCCCGGCGACCATCGCGACCAAGATGACGTACAAGAACCAGCAGGGGCTGGGCGGGACGTTCTTCTGGGAGCTGAGCGGGGACACCACCAACGGTGAGTTGATCAAGGCGATCGGCTGACCGGCAGGAGGGGAACGCGGGGGCGGAGGCCGGCTCGGGCCTCCGCCCCCGCGTCACGCGTCGCGGCGGGCGGGGGCCGGGGCCGGCCAGGCCGGGTCCAGTTCCTCGACGGCGCGCAGGGCGCCGCCGAGCGTCTTCACCAGGAGGTCGCGCATGGTCTCGCGGGACAGCCCGGGACGGTCGATCCAGCTGAGGGTGGCGCCCTCGACGCTGCACACCCAGGAGAGCAGGCCCATGCGGGCCAGCGGGCCGATATCGGTGCGGCCGTACGCCCCCTCGGCGATGGTCTCCACGATCGCCTCGCGCACTCCGTCGCGGATGGCGTGCACCTCGGCGTCGAAGCCGACGCCGCCGGTGACGATCGCCCGGTACGCGGCCTGGTGGTGCTCGGCGTAGCGCAGGTAGCCGTCGATCGTGCGGTGGACACGGTCCACCGGCGGCAGTTCGGTGCCGCCGGCCGCGGTGGTGACCAGACCGGCGACGGAGTCCTGGATGATCGCCAGGTAGTACCCCCGCTTGGACCGGAAGTAGTAGTAGATCAGCCCCTTGGCAACGTTGGCATGGCGGGCGATGTCGTCCATCGAGAGCGCGTCGTACGACGTGTCGGCGAACAACCTCCGCCCGATGGCGATGAGTTCGGCGCGGCGTGCCAGCGAGCGGTCCGTGCCGCGCACCCCGGGACGGGCGTCGGCACGTTGTTGACTGATATTCAATTTCGACCCTGGTCTCCTACGGGCGGCGGGACGTCCGCAGTATGGCAGGTCGGGTCGTGGGGCAGGTCACAAGCGGGTCAGGTCACAGCAGGCCGAGCCGCACCACGAGCATCGCGACCACCACGACGAGGGTCCAGCCCATGATGTGCTCGAGGAGCTTCGGGCCGTCGTCCTTGGGGCCGCCGGTTCGGGCACGGGCGGCGGTGGCGGTGTATGCGCTCATGGCTTCTCGCTGATCTCGGACGGTCGTCGGGTTCCCCCACTGACGCTGTCCACCATGCCATCGCCGGGGGCTCTCGAGGCGGAGACCTTGGTCACAGCGGACGGCCCCCGGCGGTGGTGCGTGGTGCGTGCCGGGGGCCGTGGTGGCTGCGCGGGGTCAGCGCACGCCCACCGCCGCGAGTGCCGCGCGCTGGCGGGGGCTCGGACGGGCCGGGAAGTACAGGTAGCAGACTCCGCCGGTGCCGGAGACGACCTTGCCGCTGGCGTTGTACCGCTTGGTCCTCAGCCAGATATTTTCCCACTCGCGCCGCTTGTAGACACGGCGCACGGCCTCGTTGTCGTCCGAGGCGGGGTCGTTGGCGATCACGTCGCCGTCGGCGGTGAAGCCGATCACGGTCATCAGGTGGCCCGAGGTGCCGTACCCGGACCCGGTCAGCTCCTTCTCCAGGAAGGACTGGGACGTTATGGCCGGGATGCCGGCCGCGATCAGCGTCTCCAGGTCGGTCAGTGAGCCGAGGCGGGTGACCACGCCCTGGAGGTCCTTGAAGGTGGCCGCGTAGGCGGCGTTGAAGGGCCAGTTGCCGCATCCCGCGTACTGGAAGTCGTACGTGTGCCGGGCCGCGTGGCAGACCTGCGGGTCGGGGTAGGAGGGGTCGACCCAGGCGAGCTGCTCATCGGTGAGCCGGCCGCCCCAGTACTCGACGATCATCTGCGAGGAGGTGGGGCTGCACCAGGCCTCGCCGCCGTTGTCGTACTCCGGGTACTGGCCCTTGTGGATCTCCTGGGAGTAGCGCGGGACGCACAGTTCCCGGGCGAGGCCGGGAACGGAGGCCGGAACGGTGAAGCGGTCGGGGACGTCGGAGCCCATGGCGCCGAGCCGCCAGACGGTCGGGGTGGCCCGCGTGCCGGGACGGCGGTGGAGGGTAAGCCTGAGCCGGTAGGAGACCAGGCGCAGACCGGTGGAGGCGTCGTCGATCGAGAAGGTGTCCGTCCAGATGCTGCTTCTGCCGTCGTTCTGGTCGTCCACCGAGGTCCGCCGGATGTCCTGGTCGCCGGCGGCCCAGCGGCCCATCACGTACCAGGGCGTGTCCGTGCCGTCCGAGTAGGTGCCCCTGAGCTCGACCTGGAGCCAGGTGCCGCTCGGGGTGCGGGCGTTCCAGGAGGCGATGACCTCCGTCGCGGGCACGGCGAGCCGGTGGACGGGCGAGGTCCAGGTGGCGTACTCCCAGGCGGCGGTGGTGCCGGTGTGCGGATCGGTGTAGTCGGCGGTGCCGGCCGGGACGCCGATGACGACGCCGGGCCGGGCGCCCGCGACGGGCCGGGCACCCTGCGCGGCACCGTGCCGCCAGTCCTGGAAGGTGGTCCAGGCGTGGTAGTCGACCGGACGGGAGGCGCGGTCGGGGTCCGCGGCGGTGCCGGCGGTCGGCGCGGCCTCGGCGGTGGCCGGGATCGCGCCGCCGGCCACCGCGGCGGCGACCGCGGCGGCCAGGACCGTTCTGCGGGAGGGCTGTTCGGCTCTGCTCATGGGTGAAAGTCCCCCAGGTGTGCGCGTCGGGGCGGGTCCGTTGCACGGATGTGCGCCAACTATGGCCGCAGGCCGCCGCTCCTGCCAGCACTTGCGCGCACGCCACGCCATGAACATTGGTGTCGACCAGTGGCACGGAGCCGGGGCCGGAGGGCCCGCGGGCGGCACTAGAGTGCTGGACGAACGCCCGTCCGCCCCTCCGCCCCGCCCAGGACCCGCCATCCACGACCTCGCCTCCCGGATCCGCCGGCTGCCCCCCTCCTGCGGGCCCGTGCGCCTCGTCGGCGTGGACGGGCACGCCGGGTCGGGGAAATCCACGTTCGCCGGGCGGCTGGCCGATTCGCTGGGCGGCGCCCCCGTGCTGCACCTCGACGACCTGGCCAGCCACGAGGAACTGTTCGACTGGACCGGACGCCTGCTGCGTCAGGTGATCGAGCCCCTGCGGCACGGCGGCACCGCGCACTACGCGCCCTACGACTGGCGGGCGCGGTGCTTCACCGCGCCGCGCGCGCTGCCGCCCGCGCCGGTGGTCCTGGTCGAGGGGGTCGGCGCGGGCCGCCGCGACCTGCGCCCGTACCTGGCCCTGCTGCTGTGGATGGAACTGCCGCGCGAGGAGGCGTGGGCCCGCGGACGGGCGCGCGACGGGGCGGAACAGCGGACGTTCTGGGACGGGTGGATCCCGGCGGAGCGCCGGCACTTCGCCGATGACCCCTCGCGCCCCTTCGCGCGCCTGCTGGTGCGTCAGAGGGGAGAGGGGTACGAGGTGCTTCCGGGGCCCGGCGGACCCGCCGCGCCGGGCACACTTTCTCACGCTGAGTGACGAACTCTCCGCAATGTGTTGAACTTGTGAAGGCCACTCTCCCGCGACGCGGCGGAGTGCCTCAACTGCGCTTGACCCAAGGGCCGTGCAGGTCTTACGTTCGCACTGTGCGGTCATACGGAACCGCCCGAAGACGCGAAGCCCCCGGTTGTTCCCCCGTGACCGGGGGCTTCGTTCTGCCCCGAGCACCTTTTCCGGGTGCTCCACGACGCTCTCCGATCACTCTCGGTCACTGTCCAGTCCGTGTTCCGCGCGCTCCCACCTCGGGCAACGGCCTGTCCCGGCACCCTTCGGAGGGAAGACCGCCGCGGGTACGATGCCCTCGGTGTGCGGCCTACGGACGGCGGCTGCGCGCACCTGACAACTCCGGTCGCCCGCAAAGCGGTTGGGCCGGAGGACCGGCGGGCGACGGTCCGGTGGCATACCGACGGGGGCACGGTTCGTGGGGGACGTGATGGACTTCGGCACGCAGGGCCCGCAGGCCCCGGCCGACCTCGCCTGGCTGCGCGGCGTGGACGCCTACACCATGGGGGCCTATCCGCAGGCGGAGGAGGAGTTCCGCACCGCGGTGCGCATCGATCCCGCGATGGCCGACGGCTGGCTCGGCCTGCACGCGCTGCGCGTCGACACCACGAACGCGCTGCTGCGGATGTTCCGGCACCGGAACCGCTTCGGCGAACAGCGCGCCCGGCACCGCCGTACGCTCAACTCCTGGTACTGGCTGGGCTGGTGGGTTCAGCCCGTGCTGGAGAGCCCTCGCGACCTGCTGCTCGCGCACGCCTCGCACTGGCTGGACGGCCGCCACGTCCCGGAGCTGGACCAGGCACTCGCCGGGCTGCCGCCGGTGGACACCGACGCCCAGGTCCGCTTCCTGCACGCCTGCCGCGCCTACCTGGTCAAGGACTGGGAACAGCTCGTGCGGCACACCGATCCGCTGCTCGGCGACCCGCTCCTGGGCATCGAGGCGGGCCTGTTCAGCGGGATGGCCCGGGTACGGCTGGAGATGTACGGGCAGGCCGAGCCGCTGCTGTCGGCCGCGCTCATGCGGTGCCGCAGCGAGCAGCCGCAGCGCAAGGAGCTGCGCTACTGGCTGGCGCGGGCCCACGAGGGTACGGGCCGCAGCGCCGCGGCGCTGCCCCTGTACCGTGCCGTGCACCGCGCCGACCCGGCCTTCATGGACACCTCGGCCCGGCTGGCGGCCATTGCCGAGAGCGACGGCTACGACGAACCGGCCGACCTCGCGGGACTCGCCCCGGCCGGTGCCGGACCCGACGGCGCGGACGGTGCCGACGGGCTCGATCCGTTCTTCGGCACCGCGGAGCGCGATCTGAAGCTCTCCGACCCGGTACCGCCGCCGGCCGGTGCGCTGCCCTCGCCGACCGGTCCGCCGGTGCGCAGGAGGGACGGCCTGGCGGACCCGTTCCTTCCCACCGGGCCCACGGACCCCGCCCTGCTGGAGGAGACGCTCGCCGAGCTGGAGCGCATGGTGGGTCTCGAGCCGGTGAAGCGGCAGGTCAAGGCGCTGTCCGCACAGCTGAACATGGCGCGGCTGCGGGCCGGGCAGGGCCTGCCCGTCCAGCCGCCCAAACGTCACTTCGTCTTCTCCGGTCCCTCGGGCACCGGCAAGACCACCGTGGCCCGCATCCTGGGGCGCGTCTTCTACGCCCTCGGACTGCTGGGCGGCGACCACCTGGTCGAGGCGCAGCGGGCCGACCTGGTCGGCGAGTACCTGGGGCAGACGGCCGTGAAGGCCAACGAACTGATCGACTCCGCGCTCGGCGGCGTGCTGTTCGTCGACGAGGCCTACTCGCTGTCCAACTCGGGGTACGGCAAGGGCGACGCCTACGGGGACGAGGCGTTGCAGGTGCTGCTGAAGCGGGCCGAGGACAACCGCGACCACCTGGTGGTGATACTCGCCGGCTACCCGGAGGGCATGGACCGGCTGCTGGCCGCGAACCCCGGGCTGTCGTCCCGGTTCACCACCCGTGTGGACTTCCCCTCCTACCGGCCGCTGGAGCTGACCTCCATCGGGGAGGTGCTCGCCGCCGAGAACGGGGACGCGTGGGACGAGGAGGCGCTCGACGAGCTGCGGTCGATCGCCGGGCACGTGGTGGACCAGGGATGGATCGACGAGCTGGGGAACGGGCGGTTCCTGCGGACGCTGTACGAGAAGAGCTGTGCGTACCGGGATCTGCGGTTGTCCGGGTACCCCGGGGCGCTGACGCGGGACGATCTGGCGACGCTGCGGTTGCCGGATCTCATGCAGGCGTACGGGGAGGTGCTGTCGGGGCGGGGGCCGCAGGACCCTCCGGGGGTCTAGGCGATGTCGCCCGGGGTGCTGTGGGATGCCCGTCGGGTGGGGCGGCCCCGGGTGGGTCCTCGCTCGCCCCGCGGCGGGGGTGCCGCCGCGCCCACCCGTGCCGCCCCTTGGGGCACCTCCCAGGCGTTCGGGCACCGGGGGACGCACCGCGGCCCGCAGCTGTGACGGCTGCGGGCCGTGGCTAGGCGAGTGCCTCCTCCGGTGCTCCGCTGGTCCGCTGTTCCGCCACCGTCGCCTCGCGGTGGGCCGGGTCGCGGACCTCGCCGACCAGGAGTTCGAGTACGTCCTCCAGCGCGACCAGGCCCAGCACCTTGCCGGACGCGTCGGCGACCTGGGCCAGGTGGGTCGCGGCGCGGCGCATGACGGTGAGGGCGTCGTCGAGCGGCAGCTCCGCGCGCAGGGTGGTCATCGGCCGCCACAGGTGCTGCGGCACCGCACGGTCGGAGTCCTCCACGTCGAGGACGTCCTTGACGTGCAGGTATCCCATGAACGCGCCCGTGTCCGCCGCGACCGGGAAGCGTGAGTACCCGGTGCGGGCGGTGAGCGCCACGATCTCGCCCGGCGTGACCGCGGGGCTGACCGTCACCAGGGACTCGCGCCCGAGGAGCACGTCCGTCACCGGGCGGGAACCCAGTTCCAGGGCGTCCTCCAGGCGCTCCTGCTCCTCCGGGTCGAGCAGGCCGGCCTGCCCGGCGTCCTCGACCAGCCGGTTGAGCTGCTCGCTGGTGAAGACGGCCTCGACCTCGTCCTTCGGCTCGACGTGGAACAGCCGCAGGATGCCCTGGGCGCAGGCGCCGAGCGCGACGGTGATCGGCCTGCAGAGGCGGGCGAAGGCGACCAGGCCGGGGCTCAGCCACAGGGCGGCCTTCTCGGGGGCGGCCATCGCGAGGTTCTTCGGGACCATCTCGCCGATGACGAGGTGGCAGAAGACGACGGCGGCCAGCGCGATGACGTAGCCGAGCGGGTGAATCATGCCCTGCGGCAGGTGAATCCACTCGAAGACCGGCTCCAGCAGGTGGGCGACGGTGGGCTCGGCGACCGCGCCGAGCGTCAGCGAGCAGACGGTGATGCCGAACTGGGCGGCGGCCATCATCTGCGGCAGCCGCTCGAGCCCGTACAGCACCTGCCGGGCCCGGGCGGTGCCGAGCGGCTCGATCTGGCTGCGGCGCACGGAGACGAGGGCGAACTCGGCGCCGACGAAGAAGCCGTTGGCGAGGACGAGCAGCGCGGCGAACAGGAGTTGCAGGACGCTCATCGGGCGGCCTCCAGCAGTGACGCCGGTACCGTCCGCACCAGCCGTATCCGCTCGGCGCGGTAGTGGCCGACCTGCCGTACCGACAGGCGCCAGCCGGGCAGTTCCGCGCGGTCCCCGACGGCGGGGATGCGGCCGAGCAGGTCGGCGACCAGGCCGGCCACCGTCTCGTACGGCCCCTCGGGCGGCTCCAGGCCGATGCGCCGCAGGGCGTCGACGCGGCAGCTGCCGTCGACGTCCCAGGCGGGGCGGCCTTCCTCGGGCGGGGCGGGGGCGAGTTCGGGCACGTCCAGTCCGTCGTGCTCGTCGCGGACCTCGCCGACGATCTCCTCGACGATGTCCTCCAGGGTGACGACGCCGGCGGTGCCGCCGTACTCGTCGACGACGACCGCGATGGGCTGCTCGCTGCGCAGGCGGGTGAGCAGCGGCCGTACGGGCAGGGTCTCGGGGACGAGCAGGGCCGGGCGGGCGATGCGGCCGGCGGGGGTGCGCAGCCGCTCGTGCGCGGGGACCGCGAGGGCGTCCTTGAGGTGGACCATGCCGACGATCTCGTCGATCTTCTCCCGGTAGACGGGGAAGCGGGACAGGCCGGTGGCCCGGGTCAGGTTGACGACGTCCTCGGCGGTCGCCGAGGACTGCAGGGCACTGACCTTCACACGCGGGGTCATGACGTGCTGTGCGGTCAGTTCGCCCAGGGACAGGGTGCGGACGAAGAGTTCCGCGGTGTCCTGTTCCAGGGCGCCGGCCCGCGCGGAGTGCCGGGCCAGGGAGACCAGTTCGCCGGGGGTGCGGGCGGAGGCCAGTTCCTCGGCCGGCTCGATGCCGAGCATGCGCACGAGCCGGTTGGCGACGGTGTTCAGCGCGGAGATCACGGGTCGGAAGAGCCGGGCGAAGGCGTGCTGCGGGCCGGCGACGAAGCGCGCGACCTGGAGCGGCTTGGACACCGCCCAGTTCTTGGGCACGAGCTCGCCGATCACCATCTGCACGGCCGAGGCCAGCAGCATGCCGACGATCACCGACACGCCGGACACGGCGCCGTCGGGGACGCCGATCGCGGTGAACGGGCCGTCGAGCAGCCGGGCGAGGGCCGGTTCGGCGAGCATGCCGACGACCAGGGAGGTGATGGTGATGCCGAGCTGGGTGCCGGAGAGCTGGAAGGACAGCTCCTTGAGGGACTCGACGACCCGGCTGGCACGCCGGTCGCCGTCGGCGGCGGCCTGCTCGGCGTCCGGCCGTTCGACCGTCACGAGGCCGAACTCGGCCGCGACGAAGAAGCCGTTGGCCAGGATCAGCAGGAACGCGGCTGCCAGGAGCAGCAGGGGGGTGGTCATGATGCCGCCGCCTCCGCAGGGACGCGTGCCTCGTGGGCACGGTCCGCGCTATGTCGGCAGGGGGCGGCGCAGGTACTGCAGGACGATCCGTCCATCGCCGGAGGGAGTCACTCCTCGGGTAGCAGGAACCCCCGCGCACCGGGCGGAGCGACAGGGGCGGAGGCGCGACGACCGCGTCTCCGTTCCCAGATTAATCACGAAAAGGGTGCGTGCGGCAGGGTGGACGCCGCCGAGCCGGTCCCCGGGGCCGCTCGGGTGGCGTCCCGGGGACGTGCGCGGTCAGCCGCGCGGTGCCTCGGGGCCGGCGGCGGAGCGGGCCTCCACCAGGGCCCGCAGGGCACGGGCGTCGGCGATGGCGCGCTCCTTGGCGATGCCCGGCTGGATGCCGAGCGCGGGCAGGCTGGTGCCGTCGCTGAGGTCGAGGAACACCCACGGGTCGCCGGCCCGGAGGTTGACCCGGAGGATCTCCGCCCATTCCAGATGCCGCCGGTTCGTCAGGTTGACGACGGTGACGCCCGACTCGTCGGCGACGACCTTGGGCCGGGACAGCATCAGCAGGACTCCGGCCAGGAAGAGGGCCGTCAGCACGAAGCTGAGGCGCTCCCCCGGGCCCAGTCCGTCGAGCAACATGCCGACCGCCGAGACGGTCACGACGGTGGCCGCGGCCAGACCGAGGAGGACGGCCCGGGTGCGGCCCGGCCGGAAGGTGACGGGCAGGGCGGGCAGGTCCGGTCCGGCGCCCGACGGTGCGTCCGACATGGTGTGTGTGCTCCGCATCATGCTGGAGGAACGACGGGGCGGGGGGTCACAGACGGCACGCGTGGATGGCCGTGGTCAGGATGGCCCGGGCGCCGATGTCGTACAGGTCGTCCATGATCCGCTGGGCCTCCTTGGAGGGCACCATCGCGCGGACGGCGACCCAGCCCTCGTTGTGCAGCGGGGAGACGGTCGGGGACTCCAGGCCGGGGGTGAGGGCGACGGCCTTCTCCAGCTGCTCGACGCGGCAGTCGTAGTCCATCATCACGTACGTCCGGGCCACCAGGACGCCCTGGAGGCGGCGCAGGAACTGCTGGACCTTGGGCTCCTCCGTGTCGGCTCCGGTACGGCGGATCACGACCGCCTCGGACTTCATGATGGGCTCGCCGAAGACCTCCAGGCCGGCGTTGCGCAGGGAGGTGCCGGTCTCGACGACGTCGGCGATGACCTCGGCGACGCCCAGCTCGATGGCGGTCTCGACGGCGCCGTCGAGGTGGACGACGGAGGCGTCGACGCCGTGCTCGGCGAGGTGGCCCGCGACGATGCCCTCGTAGGAGGTGGCGACGGTCCTGCCCTTGAGGTCCTCGATGCCGTTCGCGGTGCCCGGCTTGGCGGCGAAGCGGAAGGTGGAGCGGGCGAAGCCGAGCGGGAGGATCTCCTCCGCCCGGGCGCCGGAGTCGACCAGCAGGTCCCGGCCGGTGATGCCGATGTCGAGGCGGCCGGAGGAGACGTAGATCGCGATGTCGCGGGGGCGGAGGTAGAAGAACTCCACCTCGTTCACCGGGTCGACGATCCGCAGTTCCTTGGACTCGCGGCGCTGCTGGTAGCCGGCCTCATGCAGCATCTCCCCCGCGGGGCCTGACAGGGAACCCTTGTTGGGGACGGCGATGCGCAGCATGAGGTCGGCTTCCTTTGTGTGAGGGGGTGAGGGAAAGGCTCTGCGAGGGCTGGCTTACAGATGGGCGTATACGTCGTCCAGGGAGATCCCGCGGGCGACCATCATCACCTGGACGTGGTACAGCAGCTGGGAGATCTCCTCGGCCGCCGCCTCCTTGCCCTCGTACTCGGCGGCCATCCAGACCTCGGCGGCCTCCTCGACGACCTTCTTGCCGATGGCATGGACCCCCTTGTCCACCAGTTCGGCGGTGCGGGAGGTGGCGGGGTCGCCGTTCGCGGCCTTGTGCTGGAGCTCGGTGAAGAGCTCCTCGAAAGTCTTCTTGGACATGGTGGCGCCCACTTTACGCGTAGTGCCGTGGGGCCTAGCGCCACGGTTCGGATACCGAGCGGAGCGTGGCCGCCGTGGCGACGGCCGCGGTCACCGCCTCGTGGCCCTTGTCCTCGCTGGAGCCCTCGATGCCGGCCCGGTCCAGGGCCTGCTCCTCGGTGTCGCAGGTGAGCACGCCGAAGCCGACGGGCACGCCGGTGTCGACGGACACCTGGACCAGGCCCTGGGTCACGCCCTGGCACACGTAGTCGAAGTGGGGGGTGCCGCCGCGGATGACGACGCCGAGGGCGACGATCGCGTCGTAGCCGCGGCCGGCGAGGACCTTGGCGACGACCGGGAGCTCGAAGCTGCCGGGGACCCTGAGCAGGGTCGGCTCGTCGATCCCGAGTTCGCGCAGGGCGCGCAGGGCGCCGTCCACCAGTCCGTCCATCACCTTGTCGTGCCACTGCGCCGCGATGACGGCGACCCGCAGGTCGCCCACGTTGCGTACGGACAGCTCAGGTGCACCCTTGCCGCTCACGTGTCTCCTTGAATCCCTTGCGTGCTGCGCTTACTGGTTGCCGCAGGTGGACACGGGCGTCGTGTCCAGCCAGGGCAGGTCGTGTCCCATCCGGTCCCGCTTGGTGCGCAGGTAGCGGAGGTTGTGCTCGCCGGCCTGGACGGGCATCGGCTCTCGGCCGGTGACGTCGATGCCGTGCCGTTCGAGGGCGTCGGACTTGTCGGGGTTGTTGGTCATCAGCCGTACGGCGCGCACGCCGAGGTCGGCGAGGATCCGGGCGCCGGCGCCGTAGTCGCGGGCGTCGGCGGGCAGGCCGAGTTCGAGGTTGGCGTCGAGGGTGTCGCGGCCGCGCTCCTGGAGTTCGTAGGCGCGCAGCTTGGACATCAGGCCGATGCCGCGTCCCTCGTGGCCGCGGAGGTAGACCACCACTCCCCTGCCCTCGGCCTGGATGCGGTCGAGGGAGGCGTCCAGCTGGGGGCCGCAGTCGCAGCGCTGGGAGCCGAAGACGTCGCCGGTGAGGCACTCGGAGTGGATGCGCACCAGGACGTCCTCGCCGTCGCCGAGGTCGCCGTGGACGAGGGCGACGTGCTCGACGCCGTCGACCGTGGAGCGGTAGCCGTACGCCGTGAAGGCGCCGTGCCGGGTGGGCAGGTGGACCTCGGCCTCGCGGCGGACGGTGGGCTCGGCGCTGCGGCGGTAGGCGATCAGGTCCTCGATGGAGATGATCGTCAGGCCGTGCTTGCGGGCGAACGGGATCAGCTCGGGCAGCCGCAGCATGCGCCCGTCCTCGCCGGCGATCTCGACGATGGCGCCGGCCGGGCGCAGGCCCGCGAGGCGGGCGAGGTCGACGGCGGCCTCGGTGTGGCCGCCTCGGACCAGCACGCCGCCGGAGCGGGCGCGCAGCGGGAAGATGTGGCCGGGCCGGACGAGGTCGTCCGGCCGGGCGGTGCCGCTCGCCAGGAGCTGGAGGGTGGTGGCGCGGTCGGAGGCCGAGATGCCGGTGCTCACGCCGTGGGCGGCGGTGGCGTCGACGGAGACGGTGAACGCCGTCTTCATCGACTCGGTGTTGTCGTCGACCATCTGCGGGAGGCGGAGCCGGTCCAGTTCGTCGCCCTCCATGGGGGCGCAGATCAGGCCGCGGCACTCGCTCATCATGAAGGCGACGATCTCCTCGGTCGCCTTCTCGGCGGCGACGACGAGGTCGCCCTCGTTCTCGCGGTCCTCGTCGTCCACGACGACGACCGGGCGGCCGGCCGCGATGTCGGCGACGGCCTGCTCGACGGGGTCGAGGGCGAGGTCCTCGGGGCCGTCGGGGCTGTAGAGGATGGGTGCCGCGCTCATGCGGGCGCTCCTTCCGGGACGGGCCGCGTCGCGTTGCGGGAGCGCAGCCACCAGTCGCGCAGGCCCCACAGGACGAGCGCGCCGTACAGGACGTAGACGAAGCCGGAGAAGGCGAAGCCGTTGGCGAAGTTCAGCGGGACGCCGACCAGGTCGACGAGCAGCCAGGCGAACCAGAACTCGACCATGCCGCGGGCCTGGGCGTACATGGCGACGACGGTGCCGACGAAGATGTACGCGTCCGGCCAGGGGTCCCAGGACAGGGCCGGGAAGGCGGTGAACAGGCCGCCGACCGCGAGGGTGCCGAGGGCGGCGGCGCCGGCCAGGGCGCCCCGTTCGCGCCAGGTGGCGAAGCGGACGGCGATGGAGCCGTCCTGGGTCTGCTGCCGGCCGCGGTTCCACTGCCAGAAGCCCCAGGCGGCGACGACCATGACGACGATCTGCTTGCCGGCGCTGCCGGAGAGGTGGGCGGTGGCGAAGGCCGCGAAGAGGACGAGTCCGGAGACGAACTGCACGGGCCAGGTCCATATGGAGCGTCGCCAGCCGAGCGCGAGGCCGAGCAGGCCGATCACGTTGCCGATCATGTCCGACCACTTGATGTGCTGGTCGAAGAGGGTGAACGCCTCGGAGTTGAGCCAGTTCACTTGGTGTCTCCCTGTTCGACGTGGGCGCCGAGCAGCCGCTCGACGTACTTGGCGATGACGTCCACCTCGAGGTTGACCGGGTCGCCGGGCTGCTTGAGGCCGAGCGTGGTCAGGGCGAGGGTGGTGGGAATGAGGCTGACGGTGAAGAAGTCGGGGCCGGCGTCGACGACGGTGAGGCTGATGCCGTCGACGGTGATGGAGCCCTTCTCGACGACGTAGCGCGCGAGGCCGGCGGGCAGGGAGATCCTCACGATCTCCCAGTGCTCGGAGGGCGTGCGCTCGATGATCTCGCCGGTGCCGTCGACGTGGCCCTGCACGATGTGGCCGCCGAGCCGGGCGCCCACGGCGGTGGGGCGCTCCAGGTTGACGCGGGAGCCGACGGCGAGGGCGCCGAGGCTGGAGCGGTCGAGGGTCTCGGCCATCACGTCGGCGGTGAACTCGTCGCCCTCGTGGTCGACGACGGTGAGGCAGACGCCGTTGACGGCGATGGAGTCGCCGTGCCGGGCGCCGTCGGTGACGACGGGGCCGCGCAGGCGGAAGCGACAGGCGTCGTCGAGGGTCTCGACGGCGGTGATCTCGCCCAGCTCTTCGACGATTCCGGTGAACACTTCCCGGGTCCTCCCTGCCTCTTCGGGCACGGACTCCGGGGCTGTCGAGAACGACAGAAAGGACGAACGAGGACCGTGGAGGCGACGCCGGACGGGACCCACCCGGAACGGGCGGTCCCAGAGGCCGGCGGCGCGCACGTGTGCTCGCCCGCCGCGCACTGCCTCCCATCCGGACTTTAACCGTCGGTCCAGGAATTTCACCTGGTCAACCGGTCGCTGGAGGCGACCGGGTCGCGGACTGTAACCGCCGGTTCGGACTTTCACCGACCCCGGAGTGCGCTGCTTCTGGTACAGGGCCAGTGTGCCACGGACGACCCGCACTCATCCGGACGGAGGGTGTGGGGTGGCTCACAGAGCGCGTCGGCGGTCCGCCCCGCCGGGCCGCGCCCGTCCGCGGACACGGCCGACTCCCGCGTCATCGCACCCGTTCGAGATTGGTCCATACCTATTGACCTACTGGTCTAGTCCTCTTTAGGGTCTGCGCAGCTTCCGTGGAGCTTCCGTGCAACGGAACCGCCCCCTCAGGACCGGCCCGGCGGCGGTGGCGACGGCCCTTGCCCGCCGCCGGGCCACCCAATCGCGCGATCACGGACGCCGGTGCCGCCCGGTGTCACATTTCCGGGGTGCCCATCCGTCCAAGCTGACGACAGGGTGCTCCGCCCGGGAGCACCACCCGTCCGAAGGGACTGAACAGCATGACCACGATCCTGGTGACCGGCGGCACCGGCACACTCGGCCGGTACGTCACCGAGCGGCTGCGCGCGGACGGGCACGAGGTGCGGGTGCTCAGCCGGCACTCCCAGCCGTACGCCGTCGACCTGCGCAAGGGCGGCGCCGGCCTGGACGCGGCGCTCGACGGCGTGGAGACGGTCGTGCACTGCGCGACCACGCAGACCGGCGGTGACGAGCGGGCGGCCGTGAACCTGCTGGAGGCCGCCCGGCGGGCCGGGGTGGGGCACCTGGTCTACATCTCGATCGTCGGCGTCGACCGGGTGCCGTTCGGCTACTACCGCGCCAAGGCGGCCGTCGAGCACCTCGTCGAGGAGTCCGGGCTCGGCTGGACGGTGCTTCGGACGACGCAGTTCCACGACCTGGTGGTGCGGCTGTTCCAGGGGCTGGCCAAGCCCCCGGTCATGCTGCTGCCGGCGAAGGTCGCCGACCAGCCGATCGAGGTGCGGGAGGTCGCGGACCGGCTCGCCGGGCTGGCGGCCGGCGAGCCCGCCGGCCGGGTCCCGGACCTGGGCGGGCCCGAGGTGCGGAGCTTCGAGTCGCTCGCCCGCGCCTATCTGGCCGCGACGGGGCGGCGACGGGCCGTGGTGAACGTGCCGCTCGCCGGGCGGGCCTACCGCGCCTTCCGCTCGGGCGGCCATCTGACTCCGGAGCGGGCGCTGGGCAAGGGCACCTTCGAGGAGTATCTGACGGCACGCCTCGCGGGCGCGCCCGGAGCGGGACGCCGCGGCTGACCGGAGCCGGCGACCGGCGCCGCGGCTCCATGCGGGGCGCACGGAAGAGGGGCGTGGCTCCGACGACCGGAAAGCGATATATCCCTTATCGTCGGTTCCGGCAAGGGCCTGCGGACGGGACGGAGTCGGGCTGTGGCGTTCGCGGAGTCGGCCGGCGGCCAGGAGCCCGAGCCCTCTCCCGGGCCGGCTCCGGCGCCCGGGCGACGCTCGTGGGCGCCGCTGCTGGCGGTCTGTGCCGGGTACTTCATGGTGATCCTGGACGTGACCGTCATCAACGTCGCCGTGCCGGTGGTCGGCCGGGAGCTGTCGGCCTCGCTCACCGGCATCCAGTGGACCACCGACGGGTACACCCTGGTCTTCGCCGGGTTCCTGCTGACCGGCGGCGCGCTGGGCGACCGGCTGGGGAACCGGCGCGTCTTCTGCCTGGGCGTGGCCGTGTTCACCGTGTCCTCGGCCGCCTGCGCGCTGGCGCCGACGGCTCCCTTCCTGATCGCGGCCCGATCGCCAGATCGGCAGCGCCGCCGGCGTGGCACTCGGCGGCAGCCTGCTGGCCACGGCCACGGACTACGGCGCCGGGCTGCGCGCCGGCATGGCCGTCGGCGCGCTCGCCTACCTGACCGCCGCACTCCTCGCCGTACTCTGCGTACCCGCGAAGCCCCGCGGGGCGTAGGGCGACGGAGGAGTGCGGCCGGGGACAGCCCCTGCCCGCCGGGCGGCGACCGCACGAGGGGCCGGGCCGTGTTCCAGCGGCACCGTCCGGGCCGGCCCGGCGGGGTGAGCCTCAGAAGTCGTAGTCGTCGGTGTTCCTCGCGTTGAACTGCGTCGGCTCGCCGAGCGTGATGACGTCGTCCTCGCCGACCTCGAACCAGCCCATGTCGCCGGCCAGGAACATCTGCCCCTCCCTGCCGGTTATCTGGCCGGAGGCGAGGGCGACGGCCGCGTGCCCCGCCAGCTCACCGAGCCTGGCCGGGTCCCACAGGAGGAACGCCTCGACCGTGCCGTCCTTGACGTAGGAGCGCATGTCGTTGGGGGCGCCGAGGCCGGTCAGTCGCACGGTGCCCTTGAACTCCGACCCGGACAGGTACTCGGCGGCCGCCTTGATGCCGTTGGTGGTGGGCGAGATGATCCCCGCGAGCCTGGGATGCGACTCGAGGAGCGCCTGCGCCTGCTCGTAGGACTTCTGCGCGTCGTCGTCGCCGTACGCGATGTCGACGAGCTCCATGTCCTTGTACCGGGGGTCCGACAGGGCCTTCTTGATGCTGGCGATCCAGGTGTTCTGGTTCGTCGCCGTCCGCGCGGCGGAGAGGATGGCGAACTCGCCCCTGTAGCCGATCTGTTTGCCGAGCAGTTCGAGCTGCGAGACGGCGATGTCCTCGGCGCCGGCGGGGGAGACGAAGGCGTTGCGGCACTCCGGCCTGGTGTCCGAGTCGTACGTGACGACCTTGAGGCCGGCGTCCAGGGCCTTCTTGAGGGCGGTGCACAGGGCCTCGGGGTCGAGCGCGGAGACGGCCATGGCGTCCACCTCGTCCTGCGGGGCGGCGTTGATGTACGACACCTGGCCGGCCGTGTCGGCCCCCCGCTCCGGCCCCGTCTCCTCGAGGGTCGAGCCGAGCTCCGTGACCGCCCGCCTGCCGCCTCGTCCGCCACCTCGAAGTACGGCGTGCCGACCTGCTTGGGCAGGAAGGCGACGGTGAGCCCCTTGCGCGTGGGGGCGTTGGGCGAGGCATCGCCCTTCACGTCGTTCGCGGCGCCCGAGGTGCCGGAGGTGCCGGAGGTGCCGGAGGTGCCGGAGGCCGACGAGTCGCCGCAGGCGGTGGCGAACAGGCTGAGGGAGCAGATCGTGGCCAGGAGCAGTGGGGTGCGCCGTGGCGTGGGCACGATCCGGACGACGGGGCCCACCGCCCGGGCGGTGGGCATGTCCGGACGACGGGGCTTACCGCTCCTGCGGTCCGAACAGGGCGTCCTGGGCACTCTCCCGGGCGGTCAGCAGTGCCCCGCGCAGCACCGCGCCGCCGCCCAGCGTGCCCGCGCGCACCTCGGTGGCGAGCGGCGACATCCCGGCCAGGCGGTCCTGCACGCGGGCGGCGAGCGGGTCGCCGCCCGCCCTGCCGACCTCCCCGGCCAGCACGACACAGCCGGGGTCGAGGACGGAGACGACGGCGGCGGCGCCGAGCGCGATCCGGGCGGCGAGGGCGTCGAGGAAGGCTTCGGACGGCGGGGCGGTTCCGGCTCCGCGCACCGCCGCCCGCACCAGCGCCGCCGCGTGCGGCTCGCCCGCGGCGGGCTCCGCCGTCACGCCGTGCCGCGCCGCCAGGGCCACCACCGCGGCCGCCCCGGTCACGGAGTGGAAACCGCCGTCGCAGTCGGTGGCCGACGGCACGCCCGACGTGCCCGGCACCGGCAGGAAGCCCAGCTCGCCCGCGCCGCCGGAGACGCCGCGCCGCAGCACGCCGTCGAGGACGACCGCGCCGCCGACGCCCAGGCCGAGCCAGAGCAGCACGAACGTGTCCCGGTCGCGGGCCGCCCCGTCGCGCTGCTCGGCCAGGGCGGCGAGGTTGGTCTCGTTCTCGACGCCCACCCGCGCCCCGGGCAGCCGTTCCCGCAGCGCGGCCACCAGCCGGCGGTGCCACTCGGGCAGGCCGGTCGAGTCGTGGAGTTCGCCGCTGGCCGGGTCGATCAGGCCGGGGGCGCCGACGCAGACGGTGTGCAGCCGGTCGGCCCCCGCCTCCTTCACCGTGCGCTCGACCAGGGTGACCGCCTGTTCCACCGCGGGGCCCGTCCCGGTGCCGTCGCCGATCGGTACCGACGCCTCGGCGAGGACCCGGCCCAGCAGGTCCGACACGAGCACGGAGACGCTCTCGGTGCGCACGTCGAGGGCGGCCAGGTGGGCGCGGCCGGCGACGATGCCGTACAGCTTCGCGTTCGGCCCGCGGCGTTGCTCCCCCGACTCCCCGGTCACCTCGATCAGACCGGAGGCGGTGAGGCGTTCGACGAGGTCGGCCACGGTGGGCCGGGAGAGGCCGGTCAGCTGCTTCAGCTGGGTGGCCGTCAACGCGCCCTCCTGCTGGAGCAGACGCAGGGCGAGCCGGTCGTTGATGGCCCGGGCGGTGCTCGGGGATGCGGGCATGCCGGGATCCTTCCAGATCGACGGGCGTGGGGTGGCGCCGAGAACTCACTATCTATCAGGCAGGGTTCCTGATAGTTTACGCGGCGCGACGGAGCAGTCGCGGAACCGACGGAGGAGCCCGGAATGAGCGCAGTGGTCCACGCGCACAGTGAGGTGAGGCGTGCCCGGTACGCCGTGGCGGCCGTGTTCGCCGTGCACGGCGCGGTCACCGGCTCGTTCGCGACCCGGGTGCCGTGGATCCAGGACCACGCCGGGGTGAGCGCGGGTCAGCTGGGGCTGGCGCTGGCGTTCCCCGCGCTCGGCGCCTCCGTCGCCATGCCGCTGGCCGGCAGCGTCAGCCACCGCTTCGGCGCCCGTACCGCCCTGCGCGGCCTGCTCGCCCTGTGGACGCTGGCCCTGGTCCTGCCCTCCCTGGCCCCGAACCTGCTCACCCTGTGCCTCGCCCTGTTCGTCTACGGCGCCTCGGCGGGCATGTCCGACGTGGCGATGAACGCGCTCGGCGTCGAGGTGGAGAACCGCCTCAACAAGTCGATCATGTCCGGGCTGCACGGCATGTGGAGTGCGGGCGCCCTGACCGGTTCGGCGACCGGCACGATCGCCGCCCACCTGGGCGCGGACGCGCGGCTGCACCACGTGCTCGCCGCGGCGGTGCTGACCGTGCTGGGCGTGACGGCCTGTACCTGGGTGCTGGACCTCCAGCCCGCCGAGGACGAGGACCCGCCGCCGCGGTTCGCGCTGCCGCCCAGGTCGGCGGTGCTGATCGGCGCGGTCGGGTTCTGCGCCGTGTTCGCGGAGGGCGCGAGCCTGGACTGGTCGGCGGTCTACCTGCGGGACCAGCTGGAGACCTCGGCCGGTCTCGCGGCGGCGTGCACGACGGGCTTCACGCTGACCATGGCCGTGGCCCGGCTGGCCGGGGACAGGGTGGTGGACCGCTTCGGCGCGGTGCGCACGGTCCGGGTGAGCGGAGTGCTGGCCACGCTCGGAGGCGTGCTCGTCGTCGTCGGCGGCCATCCGGCGGTGGCGATGAGCGGCTTCGCGCTGATGGGCCTCGGCATCGCCGTGGTCGTCCCGCTGTGCTTCGCCGCCGCCGGCCGTGCCGGTTCCAATCCCAGCCTGGCCATCGCGGGCGTCGCGACCATCACCTACACCTCGGGGCTGGTGGCGCCGAGCGCGATCGGCGGCCTGGCGCAGGCGACCAGCCTGGTGGTGTCGTTCGGTCTGGTGACCGTGCTGGCCTGCTGCCTGGTGGTGTTCGCGAGGGTCCTGCGCGCCGGCGACCGCAACCGGCCGAAGATCAGTCCGCCGAGCGCAGCAGTGCCCGACCGGCAGTCCTGAAGGCCTCGCTCCACGGCGCCGGGCGCAGCGTCTCCGAGTCCAGCCGGACCAGCACCCGGGTGCCGCGGGCGTACGTGGTGGCGCCGTCCGCCGAGCAGAACCGGAAGCCGTAGGTCAGCCCGGTCGTACCGAGCCGCTCCAGCCAGAGGTGGACGGCGTACGCGCCCGGCCGGGTGACCGGCGCCTCGTAGCTGACCGTCAGCTCCTTGACCGCGTTGCAGGCGTCGCCGGCCGCCGCCCAGTCGCCCTCGAAGCGGAAACCGTGCCCGGCCCACAGCTCGGACCACGCCCGCTCGACCATCACGGGATAGCGGGCGTTGTGCAGCAGGCCGAGCGCGTCCAGGTCGTCGAAGTGGACGGTGACGGGGACGAGCCTGCCGTGGGACAGGGCGGGGGCGGCGGGGGCTTCGGCGGTCACGGGCGGGGCTCCTGGTGGTGCTCGACTGGCTCACGTACAACGGTCCCGTCCATCCTAAGCGGACGCTCAGCCTTATCGGCCGTGGGGAAGGCGCTGGTCAGCAGGGGGCGCGGGACGAGGGACACCTCGCTACCCCCGACAATGGTGCGGACAGTCCTCACGTACAGAGAAAGCGAAACCTCACCATGGACCTCGGCGTGCGCTGGAAGCTCCACGGGGACGGGAAGGTGCCCGCCCCCGGAGCGGTGGTCCGCCCGGACGAACGGCTCTCGTGGCCCCGCACGGCCGGGCTCGGCGCCCAGCACGTGGTGGCCATGTTCGGGGCGTCCTTCGTGGCTCCCGTCCTGATGGGCCTGGACCCCAACCTCGCGATCATGATGTCGGGCGTGGCGACCGTCATCTTCCTGCTCGCCACCCGCGGCCGGGTGCCCAGCTACCTCGGCTGCTCGCTCTCCTTCGTCGGCGTCGCCGCCGTGATCCGGGCGCAGGGCGGCACCAGTGCCACGGTGACCGGCGCGGTGCTCGTCGTCGGCGCCGCGCTGTTCCTGGTGGGCCTCGCGGTGCAGCGGTTCGGCGCGCGGATCATCCACGCCGCCATGCCGCCGATCGTCACCGGCGCGGTGGTCATGCTGATCGGCTTCAACCTGGCGCCCGTCACCGCCTCCACCTACTGGCCGCAGGACCAGTGGACGGCCCTGCTGACGATGCTGTTCACCGGCCTGGCCGTGGTCTGCCTGCGCGGTTTCTGGTCCCGGATCGCGATCTTCCTGGGACTGGTCTTCGGCTACGCCCTGTCCTGGGCCCTCGACCAGGTCTTCGGGAAGATCCACTCGGTGGACGGCAGCGGCCAGATCACCGACCACTGGCGGCTGGACTTCTCCGCCGTCGGCCGGGCCGACTGGATCGGGCTGCCGTCCTTCCACGGCCCGAGCTTCGAGTGGTCGGCGATCCTGGTCGCCCTGCCCGTCGTCATCGCGCTGATCGCGGAGAACGCCGGCCACGTCAAGGCGGTCGGCGAGATGACCGGCGACTCGCTCGACGACAAGCTGGGCACGGCGATCTCCGCGGACGGCGTCGGCTCGATGCTGTCCACCGCGGTCGGCGGCCCGCCGAACACCACCTACTCCGAGAACATCGGCGTGATGGCCGCGACCCGGGTCTACTCGACGGCCGCCTACTGGGCCGCCGCCGGCTTCGCCCTCCTGTTCGGCCTCTGCCCGAAGTTCGGCGCGGTCGTCGCCGCGATCCCCGGCGGCGTGCTCGGCGGCATCACGGTCATCCTCTACGGCATGATCGGCCTGCTCGGCGCGCAGATCTGGATCAACTCCGGGGTGGACCTGCGCAACCCGCTGAACCTGGTGCCGGCCGCCGCGGGCATCATCATCGGCGTCGGCAACGTCAGCATGAAGTTCACCGACACCTTCTCCCTCAGTGGCATCGCGCTCGGCACCCTGGTCGTCATCACCGGCTACCACGCGCTGCGCGCCTTCGCCCCGGCCCACCTCAAGACGCAGCAGCCGCTGCTGGACGAGGGGACGTCGTCGTACGACGAGAATAAGGACGACGGCGGTTCTCAGCGCGCCAAGTCGTAGGCGTACGACGGGGTGAACGTGCCCGGCGACCCCTTGCAGCCGTCCGACTCCCCCGGCAGCTTCACCCACAGGTAGGCGTCGATGCGCCCCAGGCCGGTGCTCAGGGTCGGCGGGCTGCCGAGCCTGCGGCCGCCGGGGTCGCACCACTCGCCGTCGGGCGGTGCTCCGTTGCCGTTGCGGCTCGTGTCGATGACGGCGCCCAGGCCCGCCGGCCCGCCGAGGGCGTCGAGGACCGCGCGGTCGTGGGCGACCTCGGCGGCGGTGGCGTGGAAGTTGGAGACGTTGCTGAAGACGCCGTCCGAGGAGTCGGCCGAGGCGGCACCGGCCTGCTTCAGCCACCCCGCCTGCTTCGCGGGCGCGTGCCAGCCGGAGTGGCCCGCGTCGAAGTAGACGCGCGCCTTCGGGTCGGCCTCCTTCAGCACGCGGCCGGCCCGGGCCAGGGAGGCGAAGCGGTCGGCCCGGTCCGCGGCGGACAGGCACTCGGCCTGGGCCACCGAGTCGGGCTCCAGGACGACGATGACCTCGCCCGAGCCCAGCCCCGCGGCGAACCGGTCGATCCAGTCGTCGTAGGCGTCGAGGTCCGGCGCCCCGCCCTCCGAGTAACCGCCGCAGTCGCGGTCGGGGATCACGTACGGCACGACCACCGGCACCCGGCCCTGGGCGGCCCCGCCCGAGGTGACCGCCCGGACCCGGGAGGTGATGTTCTCCGGCGTGTAGTCGGCGAACCACACGGCGGCCGGGTGGTCGGCGATGCGGGACCGGATGACGTCCCGGCGCGGGTCGCCGGGATGGGCCCGCACCCACTCGAGGACCTGGGAGTCGGGATGCCGGTAGAGCCGGGCGGACGCCGCCGCGGTTCGGGACCCGGTCCGTTCGGTCCGCTTCGGCGAGGGACCGGTGCTCGGCCTCCTGGCGGGAGAGGGCGAGGCGGACGCCGAGGGTGTCGCCGGGGTGGACCGGGTCGGCGCGACGGGCCGGGGGTCCGGCAGCGGCGACCGCGTCACCCGCGGCCGTGCCTCGTCCGCGCCCCGTCCGTCGTCGCCGAAGGCGGTGAGCATGCCGGTCGCGGTACCGACCGCGACGACGGCGGACGCCGCCGCGACCATCACGCCGCGGCGGGCGGCGCGCCTGCGCTCGGCCCTGCGAGCGGCCAGGCGCCGGGCACGAAGGCCTGACACGTACGGTTCCCCCTCCCCCGCACGGCGGGCGCGTTCCCCCGTTCTGGGGAAGCGTCGGTCCCGCCGGCACTGCCGTCACCCTAAAGCTGCGACCCTGCGGCCATGGCGCACTGCGAGCAACTCCCGACGGCCGCCCGGACGGTGGACACGGTCCTGAAGCGGATGCGCGCCCTCGACACCACGCTGCCCGCGCGGGACGGTGTGGCCGTCTTCAACGGCGTCTACCTGGCGGTCACGGAGGCGGTCGACCGGCACATCGACCGGGGCGCCTTCCCGGACGCCCGGGCCGCGATCGCGCTGGACGTGCGGTTCGCGGAGCGCTATCTGACCGCCGTCGACACCCTGGAGAGCGGACGCCGGCCGCCCGCGTGCTGGCGGCCCCTGTTCCAGTTCCGCCGCCATCCCGGCGTACGACCGCTGCAGTTCGCGCTGGCGGGCATCAACGCGCACATCGGGCACGACCTCGCGCTGGCCGTGGTGGACACCTGTCGTACGCTCGGCTGCGAACCCTTCGACCTGGAGGACGAGTTCGACCGGGTGGGCGATCTCCTCGTGTCGCTGGAGGAACGCATCCGCGACGAGCTGATGCCGGGTCCCGACCTGCTGCAGATCGCCGACCCGCTGACCCATCTGCTCGGCTCCTGGAGCCTGGAGCGCGCCCGCGACGCCACCTGGGCCGCGGCCCGGGCACTGTGGGCGCTGCGCCGGGTGCCCGACGTGGCCGGGGAGTTCACCGAGCGGCTGGACGCGGCGGTGGGCTTCGCGGGCCGCATGCTGCTCACTCCGCTGCCCGGCTGACGCGGCCGGCGCCACCGGTGCGCACGCCCGGAACTCCCCTCCTTCGGCTGTACGTTGGCCCCTTGGGCAACATCGCACCCGACTGCGAAGGAGCACCAGGCATGACGACCCGGCTCGGACTCGGCCTCCCCCAGATGCGCCAGTACGACATCGGCAAGGACGTCCCGGACGTGGCACGCGCGGCGGAACGGATGGGCTACGAGAGCCTGTGGGTCTTCGAACGGGCCCTGTTCCCCGAGCCCGCCACGCAGGGCCTGTACGGCATCGAGGGACTGCCCTGGCCCGACTCGTACCGGAGCGTGGCCGAGCCGCTGGTCACCCTGACCCTCGCCGCCGCGGCCACCGAGAGGGCCCGGCTGGGCACCAGCGTGCTGGTCGCCCCGCTGCACGTGCCGTTCCAGCTGGCCAGGTCGCTGGCCACGCTGGACGCGGCGAGCGGCGGCCGGGTGGTCGCGGGATTCGGCACCGGCTGGTCCCACGACGAGTACGCGGCGGCGTCCGTACGGCCGTTCGCCGAGCGCGGACGGGCGCTGGACGAGCTGATCGGGGTGTGCCGGGCCGTGTGGGGTCCGGACCCGGTGGTGTACGACGGGCACGTCACGAGGATCGCGTCCGCCGTGGTCGGCCCCAAGCCCGCCCGGCCGATCCCGATCATGCTGGCGGCGGGCAGCGGCAGGGCCCGGCGCCGGCTGGTCGACCACGCCGACGGCTGGCTGCCGAACGGCGTGGGCGCCGAGGCCGTGGCCGAGCAGTGGCGCCTGCTGCGCGACCTGGCCGAGGAACGGGGCCGTACGGAGCCGATCCGCACGGTGCTGCGGGTCAACGCCCGCCACCGGGCGGCCGGCGAGGACGGCGCCGGGCGCCGCCCCTTCCACGGGAGCGTCGACCAGATCGTCGAGGACCTGGCCGCCCACGCGGAGATCGGCCTCGACGAGATCCTCGTCGACCTCCAGGGATCCCTGCGCGACGCCGAGGAGCTCAAGGACGTCGCCGCGGCGGTGTACGAGAAGGCCAGGGCCGCCGGGATCTAAGGCCTGTCGTTTGGATCATGCCGGCCCGCCGGGACGCGCCGTCCGTCACAGCCGGCCTGATCCAAACGACAGGCCCTAGTCCTCGGGCAGTTCGACGGGCGCGATCTCGTCGTAGACGTCGCCCGGGCCGGGGTTGGTCGCGTCGGTCTCCCCGCCGAAGTGGTGCATGACGCCCCAGACCGCGTTGAGCGCGGTCTGGACGGCGCCCTCGGCCCAGCCGGCCGTCCAGGAGATGTCGTCGCCGGCCAGGAAGATGCCCCGCTTGTCCTCGGGCAGTTCCTCCTGCATGAAGTGGGTGAACAGGCGCCGCTGGTAGCGGTAGTGGCCCGGAAGGTTGGCCTTGAACGCGCCCATGAAGTAGGGCTCGTTCTCCCAGGAGACCGTCACCGGGTTGCCGATGACGTGCTTGCGGATGTCGACCTTCGGGTAGATCTCGCCGAGCGACTTGAGCATGACCTCCATCCGCTCGTTCGCGGACAGCGGCAGCCACTTCAGGCTGTCGTCGCACCAGGTGTAGGAGAGGCAGATGACGGCGGGCTTGCCGGGCCCGTCGTCGAGCAGGTACGTCCCGCGGGTCATGCGGTCGGTGAGCGTCATCGACATGACGTCCCGGCCCGTCTCCTCGTCCTTGTCGAGCCAGAACGGCCGGTCCACGGGCACGAACAGCTTCGAGGACTCCATGTAGTGGGTCCGCTCGATCGCCGTCCAGTGGTCGATCGGGAAGAGCGAGTCGTCGCAGGCGATCTTGGAGAGCAGCATCCAGGACTGGGCGGTGAAGACGGCCGCCCGGTAGGTGCGGATGTCGCCGTCGGCGTCGGTCACGGTGATCCGGTTGCCCGCGGTGCGGTTCAGGCGGGTCACGGCCGGGCGGGGCTCGCCGCCCACGTGCAGGGACTCCAGCGAGGTGCCGTACGGCCAGTGGACGATCTTCTCCGGCTCCCGCTCCCACAGGCGCAGCGGCAGTTGCTGGGAACCGCCGACTATGCCGCGGTGGTGGTCGTCGGCCTCGGTGTAGACGACGCGGAGGATCTCCAGGATGGAGTTGGGGAAGTCGGTGTCCCAGCCGCCGGTGCCGAAGCCGACCTGGCCGAAGATCTCGCGGTGCCGGAAGGACGAGAAGGCGTCGGAGTCGCAGAGGAAGCCGTAGAAGGTCTGGTTGTCGAGCTTCTCCACCAGCTTCGCCCAGATCTCGCGGATGCGCGGGACGTCGCGCTCGCGCAGGGCGCGGTTCATGTCGGAGAAGTCGGCGCCCTCTTCGAGGCACCTGGCCCAGGCGTCGGCCACGTCCCGGTAGACCTGGGGCAGGTCGTCGAGGGTCTCGGCGTAGTGGGACTCGCCCTTCAGGTCGACGACGGTGGACGGCGTCGCCTCCGCCAGGGGGTTGGGGAAGGGACGGGTCTCGAGGCCCACCAGGTCGATGTAGTGCTGGAGCGCCGTGGAGGACGGCGGGAAGCGCATCGCGCCCATCTCCGCGGTCAGCGACGGGTCGCAGCCCTCGAAGCCGACGGTCCGCAGCCGGCCGCCGATCCGGTCGGCCTCGTAGACGACGGGCTTGAGGCCCATCTTCATCAGCTCGTAGGCGGCGACGATGCCGGACAGGCCACCGCCGATGACGGCGACCTCGCTGCCGTGCTCGGTCGCGGGTATCTGGCCGAGGCCCGCCGGGTGGGCGAGGAAGTCGTCGTACGCGTAGGGGAAGTCCGGCCCGAACATGGTGATCGGCGGCTGCTGCTCGTCTGCGTGCTCGATCGCGTTGGGCACCGTGGACGTCATGGGGTACGGACTCCTTGCACAGGTGGAACGGGGGTGACGGTGGGGGGTCAGACGAGGGACCGGTAGAGGCCGGGGCGGCGGTCTCTCAGATACGGGTTGGCCTCGCGGGAGGCGGCGAGGAAGGCCGGGTCGGCGTCGGCGAGGAGCAGTTCCCCGGTGCGCCCGGCCCGCGCGCGGGCGGTGCCGTCGGGGGCGGCGAGCACGGACAGCCCGACGAACTCGAACTCGCCCTCCCGGCCGGCCCGGTTGACGTAGGCCACGTACATCTGGTTCTCGAAGGCCCGTACGGGCACGACGGACTCGGCGACGAACTGGAACGGGTGCATCTGCGCGGTGGGCACGAGCAGCAGGTCGGTGCCGGCCAGGGCGTGGGCGCGCACGTTCTCCGGGAACTCGACGTCGTAGCAGATCATCAGGCCGACGGTGAGGCCGTTCAGCTCGGCCTGCACGACCGGCTGCTCGCCGGGCACGAAGTGGTCGTGCTCGAAGCAGCCGAAGAGGTGCGTCTTGCGGTAGTTGGCCAGACGGGTGCCGTCGGCGGAGATCAGCTGCACGGAGTTGAAGACGCTCTCGCCGGCCCGCTCCGGGTAGCCGTACGCGACGGCGAGGCCGTGACGCGTGGCGGTCTCCGCGATCGCGTCGGCGGCCTCGCCGTCGGCGGCCTCGGCGAGGCGGCCGATACCGTCGCCGATCGCGTACCCCGTGAGGAACAGCTCGGAGGTGACGAGCAGCCCGGCGCCCGCGGCGGCGGCGCGGCCCGCGGCCTCGTCGAGGACCTTGAGGTTCTCGACGGTGGAGCCGGGTCGTCCGGAGCTCTGGAGCAGGGCGGTGCGCATGCGTGTTCCTCACCGGTGGGAGGGGGTCGGGGGGCGACATAGACGGTACGGTCGGCGCACTCGGCCGGACAAGAAGGAGCCGTTGCGCGCCGGTGAGCGGATCGTTGCGTCCACCGGGCGCACCGCGGCGATTCGTTGCGCGCCACGCCCGTCACCCGCACTTCGGTGCACGGGGCCTGCTCCCGTCGAGGCGGCGGGGAGGCGGCCGGGGTGGTCTCAGGGCCGGGTTCCGGCGGCCGGGGCCGTGGTCCGGGCGGCCACCAGCACCACCGCCGTCACCAGGTACGGCACGGCGAAGACCGCGAACGCGGCGCCGTGTCCCGTCCGCGTCCCGGCCACGGCGTACGCCCCGTACACCGCGACCGTGGCCAGCTCGGTGCCGAACCCCGCCACCGAGGTCAGGGTCGCCCGGCCGGAGGCGTCGATGCGCCGCTGGAGGCGTGCGTCGGCGAGCACGCCGGCCACCTGGAAGCCGCCGAAGGCGACGGCGACCAGCGCCAGTCCCGCCGGCGTCCCCGCGCCGGCCCCCACGGCCAGGGCGAGCGCGGCCCCGGCGAGCAGCCCGCCGAACCCGGCGTTGCCGAGCCGTTCGGCGGGTCCGGCCAGCAGGCCCCCGACGGTGGGGCCGGCCCAGATCAGCAGGAGCAGCCACGGCACGGTCGCCTCGGCCACGCCGGTGTCGCGCACCAGCAGGGGCGTGTACTCGTCGAGGGCGCCCCACACGGCCCCTACCGCCGGCACGAGCAGCAGCGCACCGCGCACGGACCGGTCGGCGCGGGCCGCGGCGAGACCGGAGCGCAGGGCCGAGGCCCACCCGTCGCCGCCCTCCCTCGGCGCGCGGTGCTCGGGGAACCGGGTCGCGAGGGCCGCCGCCAGCAGGCAGACCAGGATGCTCGCCGCTCCCACCGCCGGGTAGCCGCCACGGGCGATCACCGGTCCGGCCAGGCCCATCGCGGCCATCACGGCCACCAGACCGGCCGAGCGGGCCCGGCCCATGACCCGGGCGTACCGGTCGGCGGCGCCGAGCCGGTCCAGCTCGTCGTGGACCAGCGCCTCCAGCGTGCCGGACACGAGCGCTCCCCCGGTGCCCCACAGCACGAAGCCCAGCGCGAAGGCGCCGTAGGACGGGACGAGCACCCACAGGGCGAAGCCGGCGGCGGTGAGCAGCGGGCCGAGCCACAGCAGCAGCCGCCGGGACACGGCGTCGGCCCAGGCGCCGGAGGGCACCTCCAGCAGGACGCCGGTGACCGACCACAGGGCGAAGAGCGAGGAGATCTGCCAGACGGACAGACCGGCGTCGCTGAAGAGCAGCGCGTACACCGGGTACAGCAGGACGAAGTCGTCGAGGAACGCGTAGCCGTACAGCGTGGCCGTCAGCCGCCGGTAACCGGCGGGCGGCACACGTGTGGGTGCGTGAGTCATGAGGCCTTCCCGAGGGAGCGGATCGGACACCGGGGGTACGGCGTCCGAGGCGGCCCTCGGGAGCGGGCACGGCTGGTGGATCAATGTCGCCAGGTCATGGCACCGATGGTAGACGGGACGGCGCCGCGGGCCCAGCGTTTATGCGGGCGACCCGGACGAGAAGCGCCGCAGCAGCGGCGAGAGCACCAGCACGGACTTGGTGCGTTCCACGAAGGGCTCCCCGGCGATCCGCTCCAGGACCCGTTCGAAGTGCCGCATGTCGGCGGCGAAGACCTGGGCGATCGCGTCCGCGTCCCCGGTGACGGTGGACGCGGCCACGACCTCCTGGTACCGCTCCAGTCCCCGGTGGATGGTCTCCGGCGAGGTGTTGCGGCGGCAGAAGATCTCGACGAAGCCCTCGGTCTCCCAGCCGAGCGCGGCGGGGTCGACCCGCACCGTGAAGCCGGTGATGGCCCCGGTGGCGCGCAGCCTGTCCACGCGCCGTTTCACGGCGGGCGCGGACAGGCCGACCGACTGCCCGATGTCCGCGTAGGAGCGGCGGGCGTCCTCGGCGAGGGCGTGCACGATGCGTTCGTCGAGATCGTTCAGCACTGCGGGTCGTTCACTTCACTTCTGATGCGTCCCGGACCTGGGACGTGTCCGGTGTGGCGAGTCGGGAGCGGCGGTAGCCGTACACGAAGTAGAACACGAGCCCGGCGGCCATCCAGATTCCGAAGACCACCCAGGTGACGGTGGACAGGCTGCCCATCATCCAGACGCAGAGGGCGAAGCCCAGGGCCGGCAGGACCGGGGACAGCGGCACCCGGAAGGTGCGGGGCATGTCCGGGCGGGTCCGGCGCAGCACCACGACGGCCACGTTGACCAGGGCGAAGGCGAACAGCGTGCCGATGCTGGTGGCGTCGGCGAGCTGGCCGAGCGGGATGGCGGCGGCCAGGACGCCGCAGAACAGCGAGACGATCAGGGTGTTGGCGCGGGGAGCGCCGGTCTTCGGGTGGACCCTGGAGAACACCTTGGGCACCAGTCCGTCGCGGGACATGGCGAACAGGACGCGGGTCTGGCCGTAGAGGACGGTCAGCACGACGCTGGCGATGGCGACGACCGCGCAGAAGGCCAGGAGGGTGCCCCAGAAGCTCTGCCCCGTGACGTCGGTCATGATCTGGGCGAGCGCGGCCTCGGAGTCCGTGAAGCCCTTCCAGGGCTTGGCGCCGACGGCGACGGCGGCGACGAGGACGTACAGCAGGGTGACGATGACGAGGGAGAGCATGATCGCGCGGGGCAGGTCGCGCTGGGCGTTCTTCGCCTCCTCACCGGCCGTGGAGGCGGCGTCGAAACCGATGTACGAGAAGAACAGCGTCGCGCCGGCCGCGCTGACGCCGGCCATGCCGAGCGGCATGAAGTTCTCGTAGTTGCCGGAGCGGAAGCCCTGAACGCCGATGGCGCAGAACAGCACCAGCGCGGCGATCTTGACGACGACCATGACCGTGTTGGCGCGGGCCGACTCGCGGGCACCGCCCAGCAGGAACGTCATGGCGAGGAGCACCACGACCAGCGCGGGCAGGTTGAAGATCCCGCCGTCGCCGGGCGGCGCCGACAGGGCGTCCGGGATGGTGACGCCGAGGGTGCCGTCGAGGAGTTCGTTCAGGTACTCGCCCCAGCCGACGGCCACGGCGGCCACGGAGACGCCGTACTCCAGCACGAGGCACCAGCCGCAGATCCAGGCGACCAGCTCGCCCAGGGTGGCGTAGGCGTACGAGTACGAGGAGCCGGCGACCGGGATGGTGCCGGCCAGCTCGGCGTAGGACAGGGCCGAGAAGAGCGCCGTCAGGCCGGCGATGACGAAGGAGAGGGTGACGGCCGGGCCGGCCTTGGGGACGGCCTCGCCGAGGACGACGAAGATGCCGGTGCCGAGGGTGGCACCGATGCTGATCATGGTGAGCTGCCACAGGCCGAGGGAGCGGCGCAGGCTGCCGCCCTCGCCCTGGCCGCCCTCGGCGACCAGCCGTTCCACGGGCTTGCGGCGCATGAGGCGCGCGGCCGGCCCCGGGGACGCGGGGGCGGCCGGTGTGTCGTGGTGCGGGGGTGCGCCGTGCTCGAGCACGCGTTGACTCCTCTGTCGCTGCCGGTCGCGCCGCCCGGTGTCGAGCGGGCTCTCTCGCGGCGGGCTTCTGGAGCGGCGGGGACCGGCGGCGTCCCTCGCGGAAGCGGGAACCCACCGAGCGGGGTCCCCGCCACGCCACGTACAGCGAAGAACCCTATGAGCGACACGTTCCCCGGGTAATGCAGCAACCTTGCGCGTCTCCGCACGATCGTTGCGTTCGCCGGGGCAGGGCGGGCGTTCGTTGCGCGGGGGCTGTCGGGCGTTGCGCAGGGCGCCCGCGAGGGGCCGGGGCGGTGGTGGACGGACGGTGGATCGGGCCTGGTCAGCATCCGTCCGGAGCGCCGCGACGGCCCGCGCCTCGGCGGCTTCCGACGCGGCGGTCGCCCGGGCCGGCGGAACGACGTACGGCCCCCGTCCGACCCGGGCGACGGGAGGGACGGGGGCCGTACGGTACAGCCTCGCGGGTCAGCTCCAGCTGGCGTGCAGCGGCTTGCCCTCGGCGTAGCCGGCGGCGCTCTGGATGCCGACGATGGCCTTCTCCGCGAACTCCTCCAGGGAGGCGGCGCCGGCGTAGGTGCAGGAGGAGCGGACGCCCGCGATGATCGAGTCGATCAGGTCCTCGACGCCCGGGCGGGCCGGGTCGAGGAACATGCGGGAGGTGGAGATGCCCTCCTCGAACAGCGCCTTGCGGGCCCGGTCGTACGCCGACTCCTCCGAGGTGCGGTTGCGCACCGCACGCGCGGAGGCCATGCCGAACGACTCCTTGTAGGGGCGTCCGTTGGCGTCGTGCTGGAGGTCGCCCGGGGACTCGTAGGTCCCGGCGAACCAGGAGCCGACCATCACGTTGGACGCGCCGGCCGCGAGGGCCATGGCCACGTCGCGCGGGTGGCGGATGCCGCCGTCGGCCCACACGTGCTTGCCGTACTTCCTCGCCTCGGCGGCGCACTCCAGGACGGCGGAGAACTGCGGCCGGCCGACGCCGGTCATCATGCGGGTGGTGCACATGGCGCCGGGGCCGACGCCGACCTTGACGATGTCCGCGCCCGCCTCGATCAGGTCGCGCACGCCCTCGGCGGAGACGATGTTGCCGGCCACGATCGGCACCTGCGGGTCGAGGTCGCGCACCAGCTTGACGGCGCCGATCATCGACTCCTGGTGGCCGTGCGCGGTGTCGATGACGAGGGTGTCCACGCCGGCGTCCAGCAGCTGCTTGGCCTTGCCCGCCACGTCGCCGTTGATGCCGACGGCGGCGGCGATGCGGAGCCGGCCCTGCGCGTCGGTGGCCGGGGTGTACAGCGTGGCGCGCAGGGCGCCCCTGCGGGTGAGGATGCCGGCCAGGCGGCCGTCCCCGTCCACGGCGGGCGCGTAGCGGCGGTTGGCGGCGTCGAGGGTGTTGAAGGCCTCGCGCGGGTCCAGGTCCGCGTCGATCAGGATCAGGTCCTTGGACATGACCTCTTCGAGCTGGGTGAAGCGGTCCACGCCGGTCAGGTCGTTGTCGGTGACCACGCCGACGGGCCGGTCGTCCCCGTCGACGACGACACCGGCGTTGTGCGCGCGCTTGGGCAGCAGCGAGAGCGCGTCGGCGACGGTCTGGTGCGGGGCCAGCACGATCGGGGTGTCCAGGACGAGGTGGCGGCTCTTCACCCAGGTGACGACGTCGGTGACGACCTCGATCGGGATGTCCTGCGGGATGACCACGAGGCCGCCGCGACGGGCCACCGTCTCGGCCATGCGGCGTCCGGCGATGGCGGTCATGTTGGCGACGACCAGCGGGATGGTGGTGCCCGTGCCGTCCGGGGAGCCGAGGTCCACGCCCTGCCGGGAGCCGACGGCGGAACGGCTCGGCACCATGAAGACGTCGTCGTACGTCAGGTCGTACGAGGGCTGGATGTCATTGAGGAAACGCACGTGCTGCACATCCCAGTCGATCAGAGGTGGCCCCCGGACAGGTCAGCCAGGGGGAAAGAGCACGTACTTCATTCTCCCATGACCGGCGTGCGAATATCCCCGGGCGAATCATCCAGGCTGGTCAGCGGCCCTCTAGGAGGATTCTCCAGGCCCCAGGGTCACGAAGAGCCCCGGGCCGCGGTCGGTGGCCTCCGCGAAGACCTCCTCGGCGACGGCCCACTCGTCCGGCCGCGCCTCGGCGTACCCGCGCCAGCCGCGCACGAGGAGCAGCAGGCCCCGCTCCGCCGCCTCCCCCGGCCAGACGGACGGGTCGGCGAGGGAGTCGGCGAGGGCGTCCCAGTTGCGGCCGAACCAGTCGGGCAGGTCCAGGGCCCGGGCGCAGCGGTCCATGAGGCCCGCCTTGTCCGTGACCCCGTCGAGGTCCAGCGCGACCACGAGCCGGCCCGCGGGGTCCTCCGTCATGCCCGTCCTCCTCCTGATCGTCCGTCAGACCCCGTCGGGGTCCGAGCGGTTGAGCGTCGGCTTCGGCGTCGTGCCCGCCGTCATCAGGTAGTCCGCGGCCGACGTGTCCGTCACCAGGCTGGTGACCAGGCCGGACCGCAGCACGGCGTCGATGGCCCCCGCCTTGCGCTGACCGCCCGCGATCGCGACGACCTCGGGGATGCGGCGGAGCTGGTCGGCCGTGACCGTGATGCACCGCTCCCCCAGGTCCCGGCCCACCCGGCGCCCCTCGGCGTCGAAGAGGTGCGCGGACATCTCGGCGGCGACACCGAGCGACGCGTAGTGCGCGCGCTCCTCGTCGCTGAGCATGTCGTGCACCGTCGAGATGCCCGGCTCCCAGGAGCCGATGGAGACGCAGGCGACCGTGACCTTGTCGAAGTACTCGAAGGCCCGGGCGATCCCGGTCTGGTGGCGCAGCGCCGTCGCGGTGGCCGCGTCCGGCAGCAGCATCGGGGCGTAGATGGGGTGGGCGTCGCCGCCGGACACCTGGGCGGCGCGGCGGACGGCCTCGACCGAGCCGCGCTCGGCGGTCCCGGCGTCGTACACGCCCGTCAGCTGCACCACCGTGCACGGCGGCAGCCGGTCCAGCGCCGCCGCCATGTGGATCGTGGAGCGGCCCCAGGCGAGGCCGAGCACGTCGCCCTCGTTGACCAGCTCGCCGAGCAGGTCGGCGGCCACCTCGCCCAGGTTCTCGGGGTCGGGGGTCTCCTCGGCGTCGGCCGGGGACTCCACCACGACGGCGTGCCTGAGGCCGTAGCGGGCCCGCAGGGCGTCCGAGCGCTCCGCGTCCAGCTCGGCGGGCACCCGGATCTCGATTCGTACAAGGTCCCGCTCGAGGGCGGTCTCGAGGACCCGGGCCACCTTGAAGCGGCTGACGCCGAACTCCTCCGCGATCTGGATCTTGGACTTGCCCTCGAGGTAGAAGCGGCGGGCCATGGCCGCCGCCTGGACCAGCTCAGCGGGTCCCATCCGCATGGCTGAACGGCCCGCCGACATACCCGACACGGCGATCTCCTCACTGCTGTTCACACTCTGGATTCGCCGTTCATCCTCGCAGATTCGGCGCACTCGATCAGCCCTGATGGGAGCCGTTCACGTTCTGTTCCTCAGTGGTCGCACGCCCAGGACGCCTTGGCGGTCGCCGCCTCGGCCTGATTGCGCAGTGCACGTACCGCCTCGGCCGGGTCGGACGCCCCGTACACGGCGGAACCCGCGACGAAGACGTCGGCGCCGGCGTCGGCGCACTGCTCGATCGTGGACGCCGAGACACCGCCGTCGACCTGCAGCCACAGCTCCAGGCCGTGCTTCTTGATCAGCTCACGGCTGCGGCGGATCTTCGGAAGCATGATGTCGAGGAACGCCTGCCCGCCGAAGCCCGGTTCAACCGTCATGATCAGCAGCATGTCGAGCTCGGGCAGCAGGTCCTCGTACGGCTCGATCGGCGTCGCGGGCCGCAGCGCCATGGAGGCGCGGGCGCCCTTGGCCCGGATCTCGCGGGCGAGCCTGACCGGCGCGGAGGCCGCCTCTACGTGGAAGGTGACGGAACCGGCGCCGGCCTCCACGTACTGGGGCGCCCACCGGTCGGGCGCCTCGATCATGAGGTGGCAGTCCAGCGGGGTGTCCGTCGCCCGGGCCAGGGACTCCACCACCGGCACGCCGAGCGTGAGGTTGGGGACGAAGTGGTTGTCCATGACGTCGACGTGGAGCCAGTCGGCTCCCCCGACCGCCTTGGCCTCGTCCGCGAGGCGGGCGAAGTCGGCGGACAGGATGCTGGGGTTGATCTGCGCGGCCATGCCCCCAAGCCTGCCATGCCCGCCGGGGGTGGGGGGCATCGGTACCGGGGGATGCGGTTGTTCTTCGGCCGCGGGGCGGTGGGGGCCGGTCGCGCCGTTCCCCGCGCCCCTTCGGGGCGCGTTATGCGGTGCGGCGGATCAGGGTCAGGTACATCGCGTCCGTGCCGTGGAGGTGGGGCCACAGCTGGATGTCGGGGCCGTCGCCCAGGTCCGGGACTCCGGGGAGGAGGGGGCGGGCGTCGAGGAGCTCCGTCCCGGGGTGCTGCTTGAGCACGTCGGCGACGACGGCGCGGGTCTCGGCGAGGTGGGGCGAGCAGGTCGCGTAGCCGACGACACCGCCGACCCGGACGGCCTGCAGGGCGTTGCCCAGCAGCCCGCGCTGGAGCGGGGCGAACCCGTCCAGGTCCTCGGGCCGGCGCCGCCAGCGCGCCTCCGGGCGGCGGCGCAGGGCGCCGAGGCCGGTGCACGGCACGTCGACCAGGACGCGGTCGAAGCTCCCGGGCCGCCAGGGCGGGCGGGTCCCGTCGGCGGCGATCACCTGGTACGGACCCGGATTGCCGTCCAGCGCCCTGGCCACGAGCCCCGCCCGGTGCGGCTGCTTCTCGGAGGCGAGCAGGAAGGCGCCCCGCTCCGCCGCCAGGGCGCCCAGCAGCGCCGCCTTGCCGCCGGGCCCCGCGCAGCCGTCCAGCCAGCGCCGGTCGGGCCCGTCCAGCGGCGCGTTGGCGAGGGCGAGCGCGACGAGCTGGCTGCCCTCGTCCTGCACGCCCGCCCGGTTCTCGCGCACCGCCTCGACGGCCCCGGGCTCGCCGCCCTCGCTGAGCCGCACCGCGTACGGCGACCAGCGCCCCGGGACGGCCGCCTCCTCCTCGAGCAGTTCCCCGGTCGTCGCCCGGCCGGGCCGGGCGACCAGGGTGACCTCGGGCCGCTCGTTGTCGGCGGCCAGCAGCTCCTCGATGCCGGCCCGGCCGCCACCGAGCGAGTCCCACAGCGCGGAGACGACCCAGCGCGGGTGCGAGTGCACGACGGCGAGGTGGTCCTCGGGGTCCTCGTCGTAGGGCGGCGCGACCCGCTCGAGCCAGCCGTCGAGATCGTCCTGCGCCACCTTGCGGAGCACGGCGTTCACGAACTTGGCCCGCCCGTCGCCCAGCACGACGCGCGCCAGCTCGACGGAGGCGGACACCGCCGCGTGGCTCGGGATGCGCGTCCCGAGGAGCTGGTGCACGCCGAGACCGAGGACGTCCAGCACCGGCGGGTCGACCTCCCGCAGCGGCCGGTCGACGCAGGCGGCGACGATCGCGTCGTACGTCCCCTGCCGGCGCAGCGTCCCGTACACCAGCTCGGTCGCGAGCGCGGCGTCCCGGGCGTCGAACCCCTCGTCGTTCTCCCGCGCCCGGCGCAGCAGCGGCGGCAGGACGAGGTTGGCGTACGCGTCCCGTTCGTCCACCGCCCTGAGCGCCTCGAAGGCGAGGATGCGGACGGGGTCCTTCTGGGGCCTGCGGTACGGCTTGCCGGGCTTGCGGGGACGACGAGGCTGCTCGCTCACGAAAAAGGTGCTCCGGTTGTGGGGTGAAGTGCGCTCACCAGCGTACGTCGGGCCGGCCGGGGGTGACGGCCGGGTCAGCCGCCGAGCAGCTCGCCCTCGGCGATCCGCACCCCGCGCGCCCAGTCCGCGGCGCGCATCGGCTTCTTGCCCTGTGCCTGCACCCACAGCAGCTCGACGGCGTACGAGCCGGTGCCGGCGTACACGTCGTTCTTGCCGGCGGCGAGCTGCCCCGGGGCGAGGTCGGTCCGGTCTGGCACGGGCCGCGCCTGGACCAGCTTGAGCCGCTCGCCGCGGAACGTGGTCCAGGCGCCGGGCGCCGGGGTGCAGCCGCGCACAACCCGGTCGACGCGCAGGGCCGGGGCGGCCCAGTCGATCCGGGCGTCCTCGACGGTGATCTTCGGCGCGAGGGTGACGCCCTCGGTGGGCTGCGGGACGGCCTTCAGGCTTCCGTCCTCGATGCCGTCCATGGTGGCGGCGAGCAGTCCGGCGCCGGCGAAGGCGAGGCGGGTCAGCAGGTCGCCGCTGGTGTCGGTGGGGCGGATGGTCTCGGTGACCGTCCCGTAGACGGGCCCGGAGTCGAGGCCCTCCTCGATGAGGAAGGTGGACGCCCCGGTGATCTCGTCCCCCGCCATCAGCGCGTGCTGCACGGGCGCGGCACCGCGCCAGGCGGGCAGCAGCGAGAAGTGCAGGTTGACCCAGCCCTGGGCGGGCACGTCCAGGGCGACGCGGGGCAGCAGGGCGCCGTAGGCGACGACGGGGCAGCAGTCGGGCGCGATCTCGCGCAGCCGCTCGAGGAACTCCGGGTCGCGGGGCTTCGCGGGCTTGAGCACCTCGATCCCGGCCTCCTCCGCGCGCTCGGCCACGGGAGAGGCGACCAGCCGGCGCCCGCGCCCGGCCGGCGCGTCGGGCCGCGTGACGACGGCGGCCACCTCGTGGCGCCCGGAGGCGATCAGGGCGTCCAGGGCGGGAACGGCGACCTCGGGGGTACCGGCGAAGACCAGCTTCATGGGTGGGACGGGCCTCTCGGGCGGGGGCGGTGCGGGCGACGCACCAGTCTACGAGCCCGCCACGGGAGGGAAGCCGCGGACGGCGCGGCGCCACGACGGCGGACTGCCGCCTCCCGGACGGCCGGAGACGGGTGGCGCGCGCACGGGAGAGGAGAGCCGGGGACCGGCGGCCGCGGGCCGAGGCGCACACCCCGCCGGGAGGGCGCACGCATATGCCCGCACGCCCCCACCCCGTGACCAGCGGAGCGCCCACGCGTTGGTCAAGGAAGAGTTGACCACAGGGCCGTCCGCGGCCCGATTCCCACGCCGCCGGTTCGAGAGGCTTGTCCATGGCCGACCACGCAACCCACGACGCCCAGGCTCGGGCCAGCCTGCACCTGCTGGTGCGGGACATCGAGCGCGTCCGCCGGCAGGTGGACGCACTGCGCACCCTCACCGCCCAGTTGGGCAACGTCTACCGACCGCGCCGCTCCGGCCCGTCCACGGGCTTCGTGGTCTACGGACGCGCTCCCGCCCCGACGGTCCGCCTCGCCCAGGAACTGCGGGACAGCGTCGAGACCCTGGTCACGGCCGCCGTGGACTTCGACCGCTCGCTCGGCTTCTCCTGGGACGCCGTGGGCTCCGCGCTCGGCGTCACCAAGCAGGCGGTGCACCGCCGCTACGGCTCCCGCCGCACCACGGCCCAGCCGGCTGCCACCGAGTCCCCCGAGCACGCACCGGAGCAGACGGGCACCCACCCGGTCAACGTGGGCACCGGCGGCCCGGCCGTGCCCACGGTCCCCGCGGCCCGCTCCATGCCGACCCAGCCGACGGCGGGCAGCCCGTCCCTGCGCGAAGAGGTCAGGCCGACGGCCTTCCCCGGCCCGCGCAACGGCTGACCCGCGCCTCGCCCCTCCGGCACGCTCCGTGAGAAAGCGGTGGGCCGCCGCCCTTCCGGAGCGACGGCCCACCGCTTTCTCACGGCACGCCCGGACATCCCCTCACGGCACACCCGGACATCGCCCTCGTCCGCGGCCGACGCCCGCTCCTCACCCGATGTCGGGCGGATCGATCCGCACCCACACCGCCGCGTCGCTCCCGCGTGCCATCCGTGCCGCCTGCGCGGCCTTCAACGCACCGGCCAGCGCCGCCCCGCTCCCCGGCGGCACCCGGACCAGCGCCCGCTCCCACCGCTCCCCCGGCGGCGGCCCGCCCACCCGGCGCGGGCGCCCCGGCGCCGTGACGGGGAGCGGCACGGGTCCCAGGATCTCCGCCTCCCGCGGCAGCCGCACCGCGCCGAGGAAGCCGGCCACCGCCTCCGGCGGCCCCGCCACGGACGCCATCCGCGACACCGGCGGAAAGCCCAGCTCCGCCCGTTCGGCCAGCTCGCGCACCGCATGGCCGACGGGGTCCCAGCGCACCAGCGCCTGCACCGGCCGCAGGGTCGGCTCGGCGACCACGACCACGGTGCCGCCGGCCTGCTGCGGGCGCACCAGCGCGGCCGCGGCGAGCCAGCGCCGCAACGCGTCCTCACCGGCTCGCAGGTCGGGCCGCCCGAGCATGGCCCAGCCGTCGAGCAACAGGGCCGCCGCGTAACCGCCCTCGGCGACGGGCTCGGCGCCGGGGGTGCTCACGACCAGCGCCGGCGTCCGCGACACGGTGTCCAGCACATGCTCGCGTCCCGAGGTGCGCACCGGCACTGCCGGGAAGGCACGGCCCAGCTCCTCGGCCGTACGGCGGGCCCCCACGATCTGCGCGCGCAGCCGGAAGGCCCCGCACTCCGGGCAGTGCCAGGCGCCCTCCTCGCGCCCGCACCACCCGCAGCGCAGCGCCGGCCCCGACTCCTGCCCCTCCAGCGGCCCGGAACAGTGCCGGCACCGCGCGGGCGTCCGGCAGGCGGCACACGCCATCCGCGGCACGTATCCGCGCCGGGGCACCTGCACCAGCACCGGTCCCTGACGCAGCCCGTCCCTGACGACCTGCCAGGCGAGCGAGGGCAGCCGTGCGGCCCGGGCCGCCTCGTCGCGGGCCAGGTCCCCGTCCCCCACGGTCCGGACCAGCGGGGCGGCGGCCCGCACCTGCTCCCGTGCGGCGACCAGCGGCCGGGCCCAGCCGGTCTCGACGAGCTGGGCGGCCTCCACGGTGCAGTTCCAGCCGCCCAGCAGGAAGGCGCACCTGTCCTGGGCCGCGCGCAGCAGCAGCACCTCGCGCGCGTGCGGCTGGGGGGCGTGCGGCTCGCCGTGGCTGTCGTCGCCGTCGTCCCAGAGCGCGACCAGCCCGAGGTCCCGCACCGGCGCGAACATGGCGGCCCGGGTCCCGACGACGGCCCGTACCGCCCCCCGGCGCACCGCGAGCCACTGCGCGTACCGCTTCTCGGGCCCGGCGTCGGCGGTGAGCACCGCGTGCCGGCCCTCGCCGAGCAGGGCCGTCAGCGCGGCGTCGGCCCGGGCGACCGTCCGCCCGTCCGGGAGGACGACGAGCGCGCCCCGGCCGGAGGCCAGCGTCGCCGCGACGGCCCGCGCCAGCTCCTCGGCCCACCCGGGGCCGGGCAACGCGGTCCACACGGCGCGCGGCGCGCCGCCCGACGCGAGGGACGCGACGAACCCGGCGCCCTGCTCGTACCGCGTCCAGGGGCCCGGCTCGGGCACCGGGGGCGGGGGCAGCGGATCGGGCGAGGGCCGCTTCTCGGCCCGCGCGCTGCGCGGCGGCACGGCGAGCTGAAGCACGTCGGCGAGGCTGCCGGCGTACCGGTCCGCGACGGCCCGGGCGAGACCGAGCAGCTCGGCGTCGAGCACCCGCTCGGGCGAGACGACCTGGGCCAGCGCGGCCAGCGGTCCCGCGTAGTCGGACTCCGCGAGCCGCTCGACCAGGAAGCCGTCGATGAGGCCGCCGCCCTCGCGCCGCCCGTCCCGCACCCGGTGCCGTCCGGCCCCGAAGCGCACCCGCACCCGGACGCCCGGCTGGGCGTCGGCGTCGAGTTCCTCCGGCACGGCGTAGTCGAAGTACCGGTCGAGGTGGAGCACGCCCTTGTCGACCAGCACCCGGGCGACGGGCAGCTCCTTGGCGAGCGCCGCGCCGCGCCAGGTCCGCGGCTTGGCCCGCGGGGTCCTCGCCTCACGCACGGTCTCCCGGATGAGCGCGAGCTGCTCGGGGGGCGCGTCGTCCGCGCCTCCGGCCGCCGGTTCGTTCTCGCTGCTCACGCCTGCATTCCTACCAAAGACCACTGACAGACGACGCCCGCTTCCCGCCGTCCGGCTTCGGCTCCGGACGCGCCGAGGCCCGGCATCCCCGCCGGGGACACCGGGCCTCGCGACGTGCCGTCGGTACGGACCGCCGTTACAGCCCCGCCGCCTTGCGCAGCGCGTCGACGCGGTCGGTGCGCTCCCAGGTGAAGTCGGGGAGCTCGCGGCCGAAGTGGCCGTAGGCCGCGGTCTGGGCGTAGATCGGGCGGAGCAGGTCGAGGTCGCGGATGATCGCGGCCGGGCGGAGGTCGAAGACCTCGTCGATCGCCCGCTCGATCCTCTCGGTGTCGACCTTGGCGGTGCCGAAGGTCTCGACGAACAGACCGACCGGCTCGGCCTTGCCGATCGCGTAGGCGACCTGGACCTCGCAGCGGGTGGCGAGGCCCGCGGCGACGACGTTCTTGGCGACCCAGCGCATCGCGTACGCCGCCGAGCGGTCCACCTTGGACGGGTCCTTGCCCGAGAAGGCACCGCCGCCGTGGCGGGCCATGCCGCCGTAGGTGTCGATGATGATCTTGCGGCCGGTCAGGCCGGCGTCGCCCATCGGGCCGCCGATCTCGAAACGGCCGGTCGGGTTGACCAGGAGCCGGTAGTTCTCCGTGTCGAGCTTGATGCCGTCGTCGAGCAGCGCCTTGAGCTCCGGCTCGACCACGAACTCCTTGATGTCGGGAGCGAGCAGCGACTCCAGGTCGATGTCGCTCGCGTGCTGCGAGGAGACGACGACGGTGTCGAGGCGGACGGCCTTGTCGCCGTCGTACTCGATGGTGACCTGCGTCTTGCCGTCGGGGCGCAGGTAGGGGATCGTGCCGTTCTTGCGCACCTCGGACAGACGCTTGGACAGGCGGTGCGCCAGGAAGACGGGCAGCGGCATCAGCGTCGGCGTCTCGTCGGACGCGTAGCCGAACATCAGGCCCTGGTCGCCCGCGCCCTGCCGGTCCAGCTCGTCCTCGTCGCCCTCGACCCGGGACTCGTACGCGGTGTCGACGCCCTGCGCGATGTCCGGGGACTGCGCGCCGATCGACACGGACACGCCGCAGGAGGCGCCGTCGAAGCCCTTCTTGGAGGAGTCGTAGCCGATCTCCAGGATCTTGCCGCGGACCAGCGTCGCGATGTCCGCGTAGGCCTTGGTCGTGACCTCGCCGGCCACGTGCACCAGACCGGTGGTGATCAGCGTCTCGACGGCGACCCGGGAGGTCGGGTCCTCGCGCAGGAGCGCGTCGAGAATGGTGTCGCTGATCTGGTCAGCGATCTTGTCGGGGTGGCCCTCGGTCACGGACTCCGAGGTGAACAGGCGACGGGACACAACGCTCCCTGGGGTTGCAGCGGCTGCTGGCTGATCATTGGTGGACGGCACGGGGAGCTGCACCCGGCGACGTCCGAGAACAGTTTATCGGTCGCACTCGGCCGCGGACTCACCCGTCTCAGCTCTCGGAAGGGCTGTGACCTGCGGCACGGGCATTCTGCACAATGCGAAGGGCCGTTGGCCAGGCTCGCCACGCCCGAATGTGCGGGGTGCACGAGCACCGGGGAAACGAATGGGTCATTCAGCCGAGCCGTTCGGCCACGAGATCCCACACCGTTTCGGCCAGAGCCTCCTTCGGGCCGTGCGCCACCGGGGTCTCGCTGCCGTCCGCGCCGAGGACCACGGCCTCGTTCTCCTCGGAGCCGAAGGTCTTGCGCTCCCCCACCTCGTTCACCACGAGGAGGTCGCAGCCCTTGCGCTTCAGCTTGGCCCGGCCGTTGGCGAGGACGTCGTCCGTCTCGGCGGCGAAGCCGACGACCACCTGGCCGGATCGCGCCCGGTCGGCCGAGACCTCCGCGAGGATGTCCGGATTACGCACCAGAGCGATCGGTTCCGGTTCCTGTCCGTCCTTCTTCTTGATCTTTCCGGCGGCGTATACCTCCGGGCGGAAGTCCGCGACCGCGGCGGCCATGACGACGGCGTCGGCGTCCGCCGCCGCACGCAGCACGGCCTCGCGCAGCTCCACGGCGGTGCCCACCGGGACGATGTCCACGCCGGCCGGGTCCGGCAGCGCCGCGTTCGCCGAGACCAGCGTGACGCGGGCACCCCGGGCGGCGGCGGTGCGGGCGAGGGCGTAGCCCTGCTTGCCCGAGGAGCGGTTGCCGAGGAAGCGGACGGGGTCGAGGGGCTCGCGGGTGCCGCCGGCGCTGACGACGACGTGCCGTCCGGCGAGGTCCGGCTCCCGCACGCCGCGGGCGAGCACCCGGCGGCAGACCTCGAAGATCTCGCCCGGGTCGGGCAGCCGGCCCTTGCCGGTGTCGACGCCGGTGAGGCGGCCGACGGCCGGTTCGATCACGACGGCGCCGCGGCGGCGCAGCGTCGCCACGTTCTCCTGGGTGGCCGGGTGCTCCCACATCTCCGTGTGCATGGCGGGGGCGAAGACGACCGGGCAGCGGGCCGTGAGCAGGGTGTTGGTGAGGAGGTCGTCGGCGAGGCCGTGGGCGGCCTTGGCGAGCATGTCGGCGGTGGCCGGGGCGACGACGACGAGGTCGGCGTGCTGCCCGATGCGCACGTGCGGGACCTGGTGGACGTCGTCCCACACCTCGGTGGAGACCGGGTTCCCGGACAGGGCGGACCAGGTGGCGGCGCCGACGAAGTGCAGCGCGGAGGCGGTGGGGACGACGCGCACGTCGTGTCCCGACTCCGTGAACCTGCGCAGCAGCTCACAGGCCTTGTAGGCGGCGATTCCGCCGCTGACCCCCAGAACGACCTTGGGCTTGTCCACCATCTCTCCCGGACCTCGGATTGCGTATGCCCCCATCACACACCACAGGCCCGGCAGACGGACTGCCGGGCCTGTGGAGAAGTCAGCTTCAAGCTGAAAATACTATTGCCGGTTCTACTGCGCCGGGCCCTCGATGGCCTCGGACGTGAGCAGACCCGCGTTGATCTCGCGCAGGGCGATCGAGAGCGGCTTCTCGTGGACGTGGGTGTCGACGAGCGGACCGACGTACTCGAGGAGGCCCTCGCCGAGCTGCGAGTAGTACGCGTTGATCTGGCGGGCCCGCTTGGCCGCGTAGATCACGAGGCTGTACTTCGAGTCCGTGGCCTCGAGGAGCTCGTCGATCGGCGGGTTGATGATGCCCTCGGGCGCGGAGATGGAAGAGGACACGCTCTACCTTCCGATGGATGGGAAAGATTCAGTCGCCTTGATCGGCCGGGGTCGCTGGACCTGTCGCGATCACACGACGTTCGTCAAGGCTAGCAGCTCGCGCGCCACATCCTCGACGGAGGTGTTCACCAGGGTCTCGTCGAACTCCGGCTCGGCCGCCAGCTCGACCGTGGCCGCGGCGAGGCGGCGCTCGATCACCTCCGGCGGTTCCGTGCCCCGGCCGGTGAGCCTGCGCACCAGCTCCTCCCAGGAGGGCGGGGCCAGGAACACGAGCTGGGCCTCGGGCATGGACTCGCGGACCTGCCGCGCGCCCTGGAGGTCGATCTCGAGCAGTACCGGCTCACCGGCCTCCAGGCGCTCCAGCACTGCGGCGCGGGGCGTGCCGTAGCGGTTGCCCGCGAACTCGGCCCACTCCAGCAGCTCGCCGTTGGCGATCAGCTTGTCCATCTCCTCGTCGGTGACGAAGAAGTAGTGGACCCCGTGCTGCTCGCCGGGCCTGGGCTTGCGGGTCGTCGCCGACACCGAGAGCCAGACCTCGGGGTGTTCCTTGCGCATATGGGCGACGACCGTGCTCTTGCCGACCCCCGAGGGGCCGGAGAGCACGGTCAGCCGCGGACGTGCGTCCGGGGGTACGGGGGACGTCCCCCGGGGTGTTGCAGCCATGCAGCGATTATTCCAGCAATCGCGCAGTGCCCGGGACTCAGGAGCCCGTGCTGCCGAACTCACGCTCCAGCGATGCGATCTGGTTGGAGCCGAGGCCCCGCACGCGGCGGCTCTCGGAGATGCCGAGCCGCTCCATGATCTGCTTGGCGCGGACCTTGCCCACGCCCGGCAGGGACTCGAGGAGGGCGGAGACCTTCATCTTGCCGATGACGTCGTTCTCCTGGCCCTGCTTGATGACCTCGTGGAGGGAGGCGCCGGAGTGCTTGAGTCGATTCTTGACCTCGGCCCGCTCCCGGCGAGCCGCGGCGGCCTTTTCGAGCGCGGCTGCGCGCTGTTCAGGGGTAAGGGGCGGAAGAGCCACGCCTACGTCACCTCGGATGTCGAACTGTCGGATACGGACCGGTGAGGAACCTAGTCGCCCCACACCAGGGGAGCTACGAGCAACACGCTCGCCCGATGACTCTTCCCGGAGACTAGCGTCCAAGTCCACCTGAGTCAGCGAGAACAGCGGAAAAGTCCTGGTCAGCCTCCGTGAGGCCGGGCATTAAGGACATACTGCCTCGGTTTTCCGCATGTATCCATGGTCAGGCCGCGGTGACCGCGCCGCCGATCTCCTCCGCGAAGCGGTCCGCGGCGCTCCGCAACGCGGCCACATCGGGGCCGTGACGCAGAACACCCCGGCTGACGTTGGGGACCACGTTGCGCACCGCGGTGCCGAAGACCCGCGGCAGGTCGGCCGGGGTGGCCCCCTGCGCCCCGATCCCCGGTGCCAGCAGCGGGCCGTTGACGTCCAGGTCGTACGAGGAGAGGTCGCCGAGGGTGGCGCCGACCACGGCGCCGAAGGAGCCGAGCGGGCGCTCCCCCGCGTTCTCGGCCGCCAGGTGCGCCAGCATGGTCGCCCCCACGTTCCGCCCGTCGGCGCGGGTGGCGTGCTGGACCTCGCCGCCCTCCGGGTTGGAGGTCAGGGCCAGCACGAACAGACCGGCGCCGTTCTCCCGGGCCAGGTCGACGGCCGGCTTCAGCGAGCCGTAGCCGAGGTACGGGGAGACCGTCAGCGCGTCCGAGAACAGCGGGGCGTCCGGACGCAGGAAGGACTCGGCGTACGCGGTCATGGTCGAGCCGATGTCGCCGCGCTTGGCGTCCATGACGACCAGCGCGCCGGCCTCCCGGGCCTCCCGGACCGACGTCTCCAGGACGGCGAGGCCGCGCGAGCCGAAGCGCTCGAAGAACGCGCTCTGCGGCTTGAGGACTGCGGCCCGGTCGGCCACCGCCTCGACGACGGTGCGGCTGAAGCGCTCCAGGCCCGCCACGTCGTCGTTCAGACCCCACTCGGCCAGCAGGGAGGCGTGCGGGTCGATGCCGACGCACAGCGGGCCGCGTGCGTCCATCGCGCGGCGCAGCCGGGCGCCGAAGGGTTCGAGTCCTGTCGTGCCGGTCATCGGGAGTTCCTCACATCGGCGCCGACCGCGTCGGCGAGGGTGGCGTACGGGCTCTGCCGCAGGCGGGCGGCGAGTCCCTTGTGCACGGCGCGGCCCCAGAAGGGCCCCTCGTAGATGAAGGCGCTGTAGCCCTGGACCAGCGTGGCGCCGGCCAGGATGCGCTGCCAGGCGTCCTCGGCGGTCTCGATGCCACCGACGCCCACCAGGGTGATCCGGTCGCCCACGCGCGCGTACAGGCGGCGCAGCACCTCGAGGGAGCGCGCCTTGAGCGGGGCGCCCGAGAGGCCGCCGGTCTCCTTGACGAGGGAGGGCGCCGACCGCAGGCCGAGTCCTTCGCGCGCGATGGTGGTGTTCGTGGCGATGATGCCGTCCAGCCCGAGTTCGACGGCCAGGTCGGCGACGGCGTCGACGTCCTCGTCGGCGAGGTCCGGGGCGATCTTGACCAGCAGGGGCACGCGCCGTGCGGGCACCGCCCGGTCGGCGGCCTCGCGGACGGCGCTCAGCAGGGGACGCAGCGCCTGGGTGGCCTGGAGGTTGCGCAGGCCGGGGGTGTTCGGGGAGGAGACGTTCACGACCAGGTAGTCGGCGTACGGCGCCAGCCGCTCGGCGGACTTCACGTAGTCGCCGACGGCCTCCTCCTCCGGGACGACCTTGGTCTTGCCGATGTTGACGCCGACGACCGTCCGGAAGACGGGGTTGCGGGAGGCCAGACGGGCCGCCACGGCGCGCGAACCGTCGTTGTTGAACCCCATGCGGTTGATCAGCGCCCGGTCCTCCACGAGGCGGAACAGCCGCTTCTTGGGGTTGCCGGGCTGCGGCTCCCCCGTCACGGTGCCGATCTCGACGTGGTCGAAGCCGAGCATCGCCATGCCGTCGATGGCGACCGCGTTCTTGTCGAAACCGGCGGCGAGCCCGAAGGGGCCGTGCATCCGCAGGCCCAGGGCCTCGGTGCGCAGCTCCTTGTGGCGCGGCGCGAGCGCGGCGGCGACGAAGGTGCGCAGCACGGGGACGCGGGCGGCGAGACGGATCCAGCGGAAGGCCAGGTGGTGGGCCCGCTCCGGGTCCAGGCGGGCGAAGAAGAGCTTGAAGAAGATCCTGTACATGTGTCCTCGTAGGGCCTCGTGAAGACGGGCCTCATGCAGTGGGGCCTCATGAAGAGGGGGACACCGTTTCCGGTGTCCCCCTCGGGGCTGCTAGTCGCGGGCCGCGGTCAGGAACGCCGCGTGTTCCTGGAGTGAGCGGACTCCCACGTCGCCGCGGTTGAGGGCGTCGATGCCCTGGACCGCCGCGGCGAGCGCCTGGACCGTCGTCAGGCACGGCACGGACCGCGCCACGGCCGCCGTCCGGATGTCGTAGCCGTCCAGGCGGCCGCCGGTGCCGTACGGGGTGTTGACGATGAGGTCGACCTCGCCGTCGTGGATGAGCTGGACGATGGTCTTCTCGCCGTTCGGGCCGGTGCCCTCGGACTGCTTGCGGACGACCGTGGCGTTGATGCCGTTGCGCCGCAGGACCTCGGCGGTGCCCGAGGTGGCGAGCAGCTCGAAGCCGTGGGCGACCAGCTCGCGCGCCGGGAAGATCATCGAGCGCTTGTCGCGGTTGGCGACCGAGATGAACGCCCGTCCCTTGGTCGGCAGCGGCCCGTACGCGCCCGCCTGCGACTTGGCGTACGCCGTGCCGAACACGGAGTCGATGCCCATGACCTCGCCGGTGGAGCGCATCTCCGGGCCGAGCACCGTGTCGACTCCGCGCCCGTGGATGTCCCGGAAGCGGGACCACGGCATCACGGCCTCCTTGACGGAGATCGGTGCGTCCAGCGGCAGCTCGCCGCCGTCGCCGGTCGCCGGGAGCAGGCCCTCGGCGCGCAGTTCGGCGATGGTCGCGCCGAGCGAGATGCGGGCTGCGGCCTTGGCCAGCGGCACCGCGGTCGCCTTCGAGGTGAAGGGGACGGTGCGCGAGGCGCGCGGGTTGGCCTCCAGGACGTAGAGGATGTCCCCGGCCAGCGCGAACTGGATGTTGATCAGGCCGCGCACGCCGACGCCCTTGGCGATGCCCTCGGTGGAGGCGCGCAGCCGCTTGATGTCGAATCCGCCCAGCGTGATCGGGGGCAGGGCGCACGCCGAGTCGCCGGAGTGGATGCCGGCCTCCTCGATGTGCTCCATGACGCCGCCGAGGTACAGCTCCTCACCGTCGTACAGGGCGTCGACGTCGATCTCGATCGCGTCGTCCAGGAAGCGGTCGACCAGGACCGGGCGGGACGGGCTGATCTCGGTCGACTCGGCGATGTACGCCTCGAGGCGGGTCTCGTCGTAGACGATCTCCATGCCGCGCCCGCCGAGCACGTAGGACGGGCGGACGAGGACGGGGTAGCCGATCTCGTCGGCGATGGCCTTGGCGCCGGCGAAGGTGGTGGCGGTGCCGTGCTTGGGGGCGGGCAGGCCCGCCTCGGCGAGCACGCGGCCGAAGGCACCGCGGTCCTCGGCGGCGTGGATGGCCTCCGGGGAGGTGCCGACAACGGGCACGCCGTTGTCCTTGAGCGCCTGCGACAGGCCCAGCGGGGTCTGGCCGCCGAGCTGGACGACGACGCCGGCGATCGGCCCGGCCTGCTGCTCCGCGTGGACGATCTCCAGGACGTCCTCCAGGGTGAGCGGCTCGAAGTACAGCCGGTCGGAGGTGTCGTAGTCGGTGGAGACGGTCTCCGGGTTGCAGTTGACCATCACGGTCTCGTACCCGGCGTCGTGGAGCGCGAAGGAGGCGTGGACGCAGGAGTAGTCGAACTCGATGCCCTGGCCGATGCGGTTCGGGCCGGAGCCCAGGATGATCACCGCGGGCTTCTCGCGCGGCGCGACCTCGGTCTCCTCGTCGTAGGAGGAGTAGAAGTACGGCGTCCGCGCGGCGAACTCGGCGGCGCAGGTGTCGACCGTCTTGTAGACCGGGCGGACGCCGAGCGCGTGCCGGACCTCGCGGACGACGTCCTCGCGCAGGCCGCGGATCTCGCCGATCTGCTGGTCGGAGAAGCCGTGCCGCTTGGCCTCGCCGAGCAGGCCGGCCGTCAGCTCGGGCGCCTCGGCGAGCTCGTCGGCGATCTCCTTGATGAGGAAGAGCTGGTCGACGAACCAGGGGTCGATCTTCGTGTACTCGAAGACCTCCTCGGGCGTGGCGCCGGCGCGGATGGCCTGCATGACGGCGTTGATCCGGCCGTCGGTGGGCCGGACGGCCTCCTCCAGCAGCGCCTTCTTGTCGCCGGGCTCGCCGACGAAGGTGAACTGGCTGCCCTTCTTCTCCAGCGAGCGCAGCGCCTTCTGGAAGGCCTCGGTGAAGTTGCGGCCGATGGCCATGGCCTCGCCGACCGACTTCATGGTGGTCGTGAGGGTGGAGTCGGCGCTCGGGAACTTCTCGAAGGCGAAGCGGGGGGCCTTGACGACCACGTAGTCGAGCGTCGGCTCGAAGGAGGCCGGGGTCTCCTGCGTGATGTCGTTCGGGATCTCGTCCAGGGTGTAGCCGACGGCCAGCTTGGCGGCGATCTTGGCGATCGGGAAGCCGGTCGCCTTGGAGGCGAGCGCCGAGGAGCGGGACACGCGCGGGTTCATCTCGATGACGATGACGCGGCCGTCGGCCGGGTTCACCGCGAACTGGATGTTGCAGCCGCCGGTGTCGACGCCGACCTCGCGGATGATCGCGATGCCGACGTCGCGCAGGATCTGGTACTCGCGGTCGGTCAGCGTCATCGCGGGCGCCACGGTGATCGAGTCACCGGTGTGCACGCCCATCGGGTCGAAGTTCTCGATGGAGCAGACGACCACGACGTTGTCGTTCTTGTCGCGCATCAGCTCCAGCTCGTACTCCTTCCAGCCGAGGATGGACTCCTCCAGGAGCACCTCGGTGGTCGGGGAGAGCGTGAGCCCCTGGCCGGCGATGCGGCGCAGCTCCTCCTCGTCGTGGGCGAAGCCGGAGCCGGCGCCGCCCATGGTGAAGGAGGGGCGGACGACGACGGGGTAGCCGCCGAGCGTGTCGACGCCCGCGAGGACGTCGTCCATGGAGTGGCAGATCACGGACCGGGCGGACTCGCCGTGGCCGATCTTCTTGCGGACCTCCTCGACGACGTCCTTGAAGAGGTCGCGGTCCTCGCCCTTGTTGATGGCCTCGACGTTGGCGCCGATCAGCTCGACGCCGTACTTCTCCAGCACACCCTGCTCGTGCATGGAGATCGCGGTGTTCAGGGCCGTCTGGCCGCCCAGGGTGGGCAGCAGCGCGTCGGGGCGCTCCTTGGCGATGATCTTCTCGACGAACTCGGGGGTGATCGGCTCGACGTAGGTGGCGTCGGCGATCTCCGGGTCGGTCATGATCGTCGCCGGGTTGGAGTTCACCAGGACGACGCGCAGGCCCTCGGCCTTGAGCACGCGGCACGCCTGGGTGCCGGAGTAGTCGAACTCGGCGGCCTGGCCGATGACGATCGGGCCGGAGCCGATGACCAGGACGGACTGGATATCGGTGCGCTTAGGCACGCTGGCCCTCCATCAGGGAAACGAAGCGGTCGAACAGGTAGGCGGCGTCGTGCGGACCGGCTGCCGCTTCGGGGTGGTACTGGACGCTGAAGGCCGGCCTGTCCAGAAGCTGGAGGCCCTCCACCACGTTGTCGTTGAGGCAGACGTGGGAGACCTCGGCGCGGCCGAAGGGGGTCTCGGAGACCTTGTCGAGCGGGGCGTCGACGGCGAAGCCGTGGTTGTGTGCGGTGACCTCGACCTTGCCGGTCGTACGGTCCTGCACCGGCTGGTTGATGCCGCGGTGGCCGTACTTCAGCTTGAAGGTGCCGAAGCCGAGGGCGCGGCCCAGGATCTGGTTGCCGAAGCAGATGCCGAACAGCGGGGTGCCGCGCTCCAGGACGCCCCGCATGACCGAGACCGGGTGGTCGGCGGTGGCCGGGTCGCCGGGGCCGTTGGAGAAGAAGACGCCGTCCGGGTCGACGGCGTAGACGTCCTCGACGGTGGCCGTGGCGGGCAGGACGTGCACCTCGATGCCGCGCTCGGCCATGCGGTGCGGGGTCATTCCCTTGATGCCGAGGTCGACGGCGGCGACGGTGAACTTCTTGTCGCCGATCGCCGGCACGACGTACGCCTCGGTGGTGGCGACCTCGGCGGAGAGGTCCGCGCCGCTCATCTCGGGGGCCTGGCGGACCTCGGCGAGCATGGTGCCCTCGTCGGGCAGCGCGTTGCCGGAGAAGATGCCGACGCGCATGGCGCCGCGCTCCCGCAGGTGGCGGGTGAGGGCGCGGGTGTCGATGCCGGAGATGCCGACGACGCCCTGGGCGGCGAGCTCCTCGTCCAGCGTGCGCGTGGAGCGCCAGCTGGAGGGCACGCGCGCGGGGTCGCGGACGACGTACCCCGAGACCCAGATCCTCCTGGACTCCATGTCCTCGTCGTTGACGCCCGTGTTCCCGACGTGGGGTGCGGTCATCACGACGACCTGGCGGTGGTACGACGGGTCGGTCAGGGTCTCCTGGTAGCCGGTCATGCCGGTGGAGAACACGGCTTCGCCGAAGGTCGCCCCCACGGCCCCGTAGGCGCGGCCGCGGAAGATCCGGCCGTCCTCCAGGACGAGTACGGCGGGAGTCCTGTGGGCTCCCCTGGTGGAGGTCGTCATCGTGCGCCTTCCGTTTCCGTCTTGTTGATCATGTCGTTCAGAATCTCGACCCACTCGTTGTGCTCGGCCGCGTGGTCGGAGCGGAAACCGGAGTCGATCAGTTTGCCGCCGTGTGCCCAGGTGACGATCAGCAGACCGCCCTCGGTGAGCACCTTGCCGGCGATGCCCTTGTCCAGCCGGGCCTCGCGCAGGGCGGCGACGGGGACGAAGAAGTCGGCCGCGCCGGGACGTACGACGTCCAGTCCCGCGTCCGTCAGCGCGAGCTCGGCCCGGCTCCGGGTGCCCAGGCCGTGCGCCACGATGCGGTCGAGCCACTGACCGGCGGTGGTGGAGCCGTGGTACCGGCCGCTCATCGTCAGTCTCGCCCGGCCCGGCTCGTCCGGCGCGGTGGGGAGCGGGGGCAGGTCGCCCTGGAGGGTGCCGCGCCACTTCCAGCCCTCGCGCATCAGCCAGTAGACGAGCGCGACGAACAGGCCGAGGCCGACGACCCAGCCGACGCGGGCGGCCCAGTCGGTCACTTCCGCCGATTCCTTCCCGGCGGCCAGCAGGATTACAGGTGTCACGTGAGCTTCCCGTCGACGAGCGTGGCCTTGCCCCGCAGCCACGTGTGCGTCACACGGCCCGGCAGCTCACGTCCCTCGTACGGGGTGTTGCGGCTGCGCGAGGCGAAGCCCGCGGGGTCCACCCGGCCACGGTATGCCGTGTCGACGAGGGTGAGGTTGGCGGGCTCACCAGCCGAGACGGGACGTCCGTGTCCGGCGGCCCGTCCGATCCGCGCGGGCTTGAAGGACATCCGGTCGGCGACGCCTGCCCAGTCCAGCAGGCCCGTGTCCACCATGGTCTCCTGGACCACCGACAGCGCGGTCTCCAGGCCGACCATGCCCATGGCGGCGGCGGCCCACTCGCAGTCCTTGTCCTCGTGCGGGTGCGGGGCGTGGTCGGTGGCGACGATGTCGATCGTGCCGTCCGCGAGCGCCTCGCGCAGGGCGTGCACGTCCCGCTCGGTGCGCAGCGGCGGGTTGACCTTGTAGACCGGGTCGTACGACCGCACCAGCTCGTCCGTGAGGAGCAGGTGGTGCGGGGTGACCTCGGCGGTGACGTCGATGCCGCGGGACTTGGCCCAGCGGACGATCTCGACGCTGCCCGCGGTCGACAGGTGGCAGATGTGGACGCGGGAGCCGACGTGCTCGGCGAGCAGGACGTCGCGGGCGATGATCGACTCCTCGGCGACGGCGGGCCAGCCTCCGAGGCCCAGCTCGGCGGAGACGACGCCCTCGTTCATCTGGGCGCCCTCGGTGAGCCGGGGCTCCTGCGCGTGCTGGGCGACGACTCCGCCGAAGGCCTTCACGTACTCCAGGGCGCGGCGCATGATCACGGCGTCGTGGACGCACTTGCCGTCGTCGGAGAAGACGGTGACACCGGCCGCGGACTCGTGCATGGCGCCCAGTTCGGCGAGCTTGGCGCCCTCCAGGCCGACGGTGACGGCGCCGATGGGCTGCACGTCGCAGTAGCCGGACTCCTGGCCGAGCCGCCAGACCTGCTCGACGACGCCGGCGGTGTCGGCGACCGGGAAGGTGTTGGCCATGGCGAAGACGTTGGTGTAGCCGCCGCTCGCCGCGGCGCGGGTGCCGGTGAGGACGGTCTCGGAGTCCTCGCGGCCGGGCTCGCGCAGGTGGGTGTGCAGGTCGACCAGGCCGGGCAGCAGCACCTTGCCGCCGGCCTCGACGACCTCGGCGCCCGCGGCGTCCAGTCCCGTGCCCACCTCGGCGACGGTACCGCCGTCGATCAGCACGTCCTGCGGCTCGCCGCCGAGCACCTTCGCACCGCGGATCAGGGTCTTGCTCATCTTCTTACTTCTCCTCGGGGGTGCGGGCGTGGGTGACGGCGGGCTCGTTCCTCGCACCGAACTCGGCGCCGCCGAGCAGCAGGTACAGGACGGCCATGCGGATGGAGACGCCGTTGGTGACCTGCTCGACGACGGTGCAGCGGTCGGAGTCGGCGACCTCGGCGGTGATCTCCATGCCGCGGACCATCGGGCCGGGGTGCATCACGATGGCGTGCTCGGGCATCCGCCCCATGCGGTCGCCGTCGAGGCCGTAGCGGCGGGAGTACTCGCGCTCGGTCGGGAAGAACGCGGCGTTCATCCGCTCGCGCTGCACGCGCAGCATCATCACCGCGTCGGACTTGGGCAGGGTGGAGTCGAGGTCGTAGGAGACCTCGCAGGGCCAGGTCTCTACGCCGACCGGCAGCAGGGTGGGCGGGGCGACGAGGGTGACCTGCGCGCCGAGGGTGTGCAGCAGGTCGACGTTGGAACGGGCGACCCTGCTGTGCAGGACGTCGCCGACCAGGGTGATGCGGCGGCCGGCCAGGTCCTTGCCGAGACCGGCGTCGCGGCCGACCAGGCGGCGGCGCATGGTGAAGGCGTCCAGCAGGGCCTGGGTGGGGTGCTGGTGGGTGCCGTCGCCCGCGTTGATGACGTGGGCGTCGATCCAGCCGGAGGTGGCCAGGCGGTACGGGGCGCCGGAGGCGCCGTGCCGGATGACGACGGCGTCGACGCCCATGGCCTCCAGGGTCTGGGCGGTGTCCTTGAGGGACTCGCCCTTGGACACGCTGGAGCCCTTGGCGGTGAAGTTGATGACGTCCGCGGACAGGCGCTTCTCGGCGGCCTCGAAGGAGATCCGGGTCCGCGTGGAGTCCTCGAAGAAGAGGTTGACGACGGTCCGGCCGCGCAGGGTCGGGAGTTTCTTGATCGGCCGGTCCGCGACCCGGGCCATCTCCTCGGCGGTGTCGAGGATCAGGACGGCGTCGTCGCGGGTGAGGTCGGCGGCCGAGATGAGATGACGCTGCATCTGTCAGGCTCCGTAGGGCGATTCATGCGGAAGAGCGGGATAATTCGGGCGGCCGGGTGCGTGCGGGGGCACACCGGGTCGGCACCTGGCACCGGTGCGGGCCGTGCCGGGTGTTACGGGTGGGCGCCCGGGGTGTCCGGCTTGGCACCGAGCAGCACGGTGTCGCGACCGTCCTCCTCGGCGAGCTGGACCTTGACCGTCTCCCGCAGCGACGTGGGGAGGTTCTTGCCGACGTAGTCGGCGCGGATGGGCAGTTCGCGGTGGCCGCGGTCGACGAGGACCGCGAGCTGCACCGCGCGCGGGCGGCCGATGTCGTTCAGGGCGTCCAGGGCGGCGCGGATGGTGCGGCCGGAGAAGAGGACGTCGTCGACGAGGACGACCAGGCGGCCGTCGAGGCCGTCACCGGGGATCTCGGTGCGGGCGAGGGCACGCGGGGGCTGCATGCGCAGGTCGTCGCGGTACATGGTGATGTCGAGCGAGCCGACCGGCATCCTGCGCTCGGTGATCTGCTCCAGCTTGTCGGCGAGCCGCCGGGCGAGGAAGACGCCCCGGGTCGGGATGCCGAGGAGCACCACGTCGTCGGCGCCCTTGGCGCGTTCGACGATCTCGTGGGCGATACGGGTCAGCACCCGCGCGATGTCGGGCCCTTCGAGAACGGGCCGTGCGTCGGACCGCGTCTCCTGCTGCCTGCTGTCCTGCTGCTTGTCCATACGAAACGGACCTCCTTCTCCGCCTCACGGGACGGACCTTAAAGGACGTCGGATTTGCGCCACCTACGCTATCAGGTCCACGGAAGGGCCCCGACCGGGCCCCCGACACTCCCCCGTCACTCCCGCGCCGCGTCCGCGTCACCCGTTCGCCGTAACGGATCGCCGGTACCACGGAAGAGCCGGTGCGGACCATTCGGCTTGACGCACAAGAGTAACGCTGCGTAACCTCACAGTGAGTTACCAGCCGCGCGGCAGTCACACAGCCGGCCGCGTCGACACCTTGTCCGGGGAGCCATATGTCCAGCGAATACGCCAAACAGCTCGGGGCCAAGCTCCGGGCCATCCGCACCCAGCAGGGCCTTTCCCTCCACGGTGTCGAGGAGAAGTCCCAGGGCCGCTGGAAGGCGGTCGTGGTGGGGTCGTACGAGCGCGGTGACCGTGCCGTGACCGTGCAGCGCCTCGCCGAGCTGGCGGACTTCTACGGCGTTCCCGTGCAGGAGCTGCTGCCGGGCACCACGCCCGGTGGCGCCGCCGAGCCGCCGCCGAAGCTGGTCCTGGACCTGGAGCGGCTGGCCACGGTGCCGGCCGAGAAGGCGGGGCCGCTGCAGCGGTACGCGGCCACGATCCAGTCGCAGCGCGGCGACTACAACGGCAAGGTGCTCTCGATCCGCCAGGACGACCTGCGCACACTCGCCGTCATCTACGACCAGTCGCCCTCGGTCCTCACCGAGCAGCTGATCAGCTGGGGCGTCCTGGACGCGGACGCGCGCCGCGCGGTGGCGTCCCACGACGAGGGCTAGCCGCCCGGGACCTCTGCAGAAACGTCTCTACCCAGGGGGCGGAGCCACCCGGCTCCGCCCCCTGGCGCGTTTCCCGGGCGTCCCGGCCCGCGCGACCCCGCCCTGCTCTCGGCCTCGTCCCCGGACGACGACTACTTCCTGCTGGCTTTCGGCTGCGCGTTCCGGCCGGGGCCCGTGGGGGACCCGGCGTCGTTCAAGGAGGCGAGCATCGGCATCCGGCTCGGCTCGCCCGAGGGCGCACGGCCGCCCGCGGCACTGGCCCTGGCCCCCGGCACGGGGAGCGTCCCGGGCGGGAGCGGCTTCCGGATCGCCCTGTCGGTCCCCCTGGGCGTGGCGGAGCCGGCCGTCGAGTACGCGGCGAACGGCACGAAGGAGAAGCGGTACGTCACCGCCTACGGAGCGGGCAGCAGCAATCCGGAGTGGCGGCTGTGCGATCGGCGGGAGCGTCCGCTCGACGGGGACGTCCTGCTGGCGGTGGTGGTGTGCGGTGCCGCGGACACCCCGGTGCTGGCCGAGGTCGCGGTGGCGGCTTCCCTCCGGCGGCGGATGCTCACGTGGGTCCGGGCGAAGCTGCCGCCGCGGCTGCACACGATCGATCTGGCGGCCGGTGCGCCACGGGGCCTGCCCGGGGGCGCAACCGGAGTCCTGTCGCCGGGACCGGACGGCCGGTAGACGACGGCAGGGCCCGCGGACGGAACCGCGGGCCCTGCCATGGCACGGTGGGACGGACGTCAGGCCTCTTCGCGGCGCAGCGAAGGCTTCAGTTCCTTCAGCCGGCCGAGCAGACCGTTGACGAAGGCCGGCGACTCGTCCGTGGAGAACTCCTTCGCCAGCTGCACCATCTCGTCCAGGACGACGGCGTCCGGAGTCGCGTCGACCCAGATCAGCTCGTACGCGCCGAGACGCAGGATGTTGCGGTCGACGACCGGCATGCGGTCGAGCGTCCATCCGACCGAGTACTGGGCGATGAGCTCGTCGATGCGCTTCGCGCGCTCGGCGTAGCCCTCGACGAGCTCCATCGTGTACTCGCTCACCGGCGGCTGCCGGGTGTCGGACCGGGAATGCCGGACCCAGTCCGCGAGGACCGTCAGCACGTCGGCGCCGCGCTGGTCGCCCTCGAAGAGGATCTGGAAGGCGCGCTTGCGGGCCGTGTTGCGGGCAGCCACGGTTAGCTGTTCACCCGGCCGAGGTAGTCGCTCGTACGCGTGTCGACCTTGATCTTCTCACCGGTGGTGATGAAGAGCGGCACCTGGATCTGGTGGCCGGTCTCCAGGGTGGCGGGCTTGGTGCCGCCGGTGGAGCGGTCGCCCTGGACGCCCGGCTCGGTCTCCTGGACGACGAGCTCGACGGCGGCGGGCAGCTCGACGAAGAGCACCTCGCCCTCGTGCTGCGCAACGGTGGCGGTGAAGCCCTCGATCAGGAAGTTGGCGGCGTCGGCGACCGTCTTGCGGTCGACCATCAGCTGGTCGTAGGTCTCCATGTCCATGAAGACGAAGTAGTCGCCGTCCATGTACGAGAACTGCATGTCGCGCTTGTCGACAGTGGCCGTCTCGACCTTGACGCCGGCGTTGAAGGTCTTGTCGACGACCTTGCCGGAGAGCACGTTCTTGAGCTTGGTGCGCACGAAGGCGGGGCCCTTGCCGGGCTTGACGTGCTGGAACTCGACGACGGACCAGAGCTGGCCGCCTTCGAGCTTGAGCACCAGGCCGTTCTTGAGGTCGTTCGTGGAAGCCACGGTTGCGGAATCTCCTGGACTGGACTGACGTGGACGACCCCGGGGCGTGCGCACAGCGCGAGGCTAGAGCGCGAGCAGCTCCTTGGTCGTGATGGTGAGTAGCTCGGGTCCGCCGTCCGCCTCGGGGCGCACGACGAGCGTGTCATCGATCCGGACACCGCCCCGGCCCGGGAGGTGGACCCCCGGTTCGACGGTGACCGGCACACAAGCGTCCAGTTTACCCATGGCCGTCGGGGCCAGCTGCGGGTCCTCGTCGATTTCCAGTCCCACACCGTGCCCGGTGAGGGCCGGAAGGTTCTCCGCGTACCCGGCGGAGTCCAGTGCCTGGCGGGCCGCGCGGTCCACATCACGGCAGGCGGCGCCGGGTGCGAGGGCCTCCCGGCCGGCCCGCTGGGCGGAGAAGACGAGGTCGTACAGCTCGATCTGCCAGTCGGCCGGAGAGGTGCCGATGACGAACGTACGGCCGATCTCGCAGCGGTAGCCGCGGTACGTCGCGCCCAGGCACACGGAGAGGAAGTCGCCCTCCTCCACGCGCCGGTCGGTGGGCCGGTGACCCCGGCGGCCCGAGTTCGGGCCCGTGCCGACGGAGGTCGGGAAGGCGGGGCCGTCGGCACCGTGGTCGACCAGGCGGCGTTCCAGCTCCAGGGCGAGGTGCCGCTCGGTGCGGCCGACGAGGATGGACTCCAGGAGTTCGCCGAGGGCCTGGTCGGCGATCTCGGCGCCGATGCGCAGGCAGGAGATCTCCTCCTCGTCCTTGACGACCCGGAGCTGCTCGACCGCCTGGCCGAGGTCCGTCAGGCGCAGTCCGGGGGCGACCGAGCGCATGGCCCGCTGCCGGGCGACGGTGAGGTGGTGGTCCTCGGTGGCGAGGGATTCGGCGCCCTGGGCCGCGGCGAGGCCGGCCGCGGCGACGGCCGGGTCACCGCCGGGGCCGGGCAGGGCGCGCAGCGGCAGCGCCTCGTCGGGCCGTCCCTCGGCGGGCCGTTCGTCCGGTGGTCCGGAGCACACCAGGAGATCCTCGGTCTTGCCGAGCAGCAGCACGGCGCCGTGCGGGGCGGCGCCCGCGAGATAGCGCACGTTGGCGGGCCGGGAGACGAGCGCCGCCGCGCTGCCGCCCGCGTTGCAGCGTTCTCGTAGGCGCGTCCGGCGGGCCGCGTACACCTCTGACATGACCCGAGCGTATGGGCTCCGCAGTGGGGGCGCCGCTCGGGAGAGGCCGAGTGGGGAGACGCGTGGGGTGTGCCGGGGCGCGCGGTCCGGGGTGGGGCCGCATGTCGATACCGCCCCGCGCCCCTTGCGGGGCGCTCCAGTGGTCCCCCGCTTACCAGCTCGGGGGGCTTGCTATCGAGCGGGCGAGAACCTCGTTCAGGACCTGGGCCGTCTCCGGGACGTCGAGCTGGGAGTTGTCGATGATCGGGAGGCCCGAGCCGTACCAGCCGGCCATGCGGCCGTGGATGCGGGCGACCTCTTCGTCGGTGAGCCGCCGGTTGCCGCTGCGCTCGGCGTTGCGCTCCAGGACGATGTCCAGCCCGGGCAGGAGGACGACCGGGAGCAGCCCGGGTCCGACGTGCCGCTTCCAGCCGCCGAGGCCGACGACCGGGCGGTCCGGGAAGACGGCGTCGTCGAGGATGCACGAGATGCCGTTGGCCAGGAAGTTGCGCGCGGAGAAGCCGCAGGTGCGGCGGGCGAGGCGGTACTGGGCCTCGGAGTTCTCGTTCCACCCGGACTGGGGGTCGGCGAAGCCGGAGCGGACCCATTCGCGCACGTCGTCGAGGCTGATGTGGGCGGTGGGCACCCTGCGGTGGTCCGCCCAGTACTTGGCGACGCTGGTCTTGCCCGCGCCGGCGGGGCCGATGAGCAGCACAGCGAGGGTGGTGGTCGCCGGGTCGGACACGGCGGCCGCGGCGGGCGGCATGCTGGGCGCGGCGACGGGACCGCCGGGCGGCAGCGGGACGTGGCCGGTGGTGTCCGGCACGGGCGGTGGGGCCGGGGCCTGCAGCGGGGGCCCGGGGTGCGGGGCCTGCGCGGGGCAGCCCGGCGCCACGGGCGGAGGCACGGGGGCGGAGCCCTGGTGCGGGCCCGGGTGGTGTGCGGCCGGGGACCAGCCGACGGCCGGTCCGTGCCCCGGCTGAGGGGGCGGCGGCAGCGGAGAACCCACTGCGTGCTGCATCCGGTGCCACTCCGTCTCGTACAGGCGATGGGCGCTGACAGCGGGTCGGGTACCCGCTCTCCTCCACAGCCTAAAGGGCGTGGGAGGGGCCCCACCCGAACGGTACCGTCCCCGGCCGTCCTTTGGGGAAACGGCCGGGGGCGGTCCGAAGTGCCCGTCCCGCGAGGCGAATCGGACGGAAGGTGCGACGGGGGACCTACTCGCCCACCTCGCCGTAGGCGGCGAGGAGGACGGCCGGGTCGGGTCCCTCCAGGACGGTGGGCCTGGCCAGTCCGTCCAGGACGATGAAGCGCAGCAGGTCGCCGCGGGACTTCTTGTCGACCTTCATGTTCTCGACCAGCTTCGGCCACTGGTCGTAGCGGTAGTGCAGCGGCAGGCCGACCGATTCGAGGATGCTGCGGTGGCGGTCGGCGGTGGCGTCGTCCAGCCGGCCCGCGAGGCGGCCCAGTTCGGCGGCGAAGTGCATGCCGACGGAGACGGCGGCGCCGTGGCGCCACTTGTAGCGCTCGTTCTTCTCGATGGCGTGGCCCAGGGTGTGACCGTAGTTCAGGATCTCCCGCAGGCCCGCCTCCTTGAGGTCGGAGGAGACGACCTCGGCCTTGACCCTGATCGAGCGCTCGATGAGTTCGGCCGTGTGCGGTCCGGCCGGGGTGCGCGCGGCCTGCGGGTCGGACTCGACCAGGTCCAGGATCGCCGGGTCGGCGATGAAGCCGGCCTTGATGACCTCGGCGAGGCCCGAGACGTAGTCGTTGACCGGGAGGGAGTCCAGGGCGGCCAGGTCGCACAGGACGCCGGCCGGCGGGTGGAAGGCGCCGACGAGGTTCTTGCCCTCGGCGGTGTTGATGCCGGTCTTGCCGCCGACGGCCGCGTCGACCATGGCCAGCACGGTGGTCGGCACGGCGATCCAGCGCACTCCGCGCAGCCAGGTCGCGGCCACGAAGCCGGCGAGGTCGGTGCTGGCGCCGCCGCCCACGCCGACGATGACGTCGGTGCGGGTGAACCCGGACTGGCCGAGCGCCTTCCAGCAGTAGGCGGCGACCTCGGCGGTCTTGGCCTCCTCGGCGTTGGGCACCTGGATGGCGATCGCGTCGAAGCCCTGCTCGGCGAGGTCGGCGCGCAGGGCGTCACCGGTCTCGGCGAGGGCCTCGGGGTGGATCACGGCGACCCGCTTGGCCTTCGGGCCGATCAGGCCGGCGAGTTCCCCGAGGAGCTGACGGCCCACCAGGACCTCGTAGGGGTCGGATCCCGCGGTGCCGCCGACCTGGATCCGGGTGACTGCCTCGCTCATGCTTCCTTCAACTCCAGTGCGTCCAGGGCGGCTTGCGTTACTTCTTCCGGCGTGCGGCCGTCGGTGCCGACGACCACCGTGGCGACCTCCTCGTAGAGGTGGCGGCGGGCCTCCATCAGCTCGCGCCACTGCTTGCGCGGGTTGACCGCCAGCAGCGGGCGCGCGGCGTTCAGGCCGGTGCGCCTGACCGCCTCCTCGACGTCCATCGACAGGTAGACCACGCGCTGCCCGGCGAGCAGGCCGCGGGTGTCCGCGTCGAGGACCGCGCCGCCGCCGAGGGCGAGGACGCCGTCGTGCTCGGCGACGGCCGTGTGCACGGCCTGCTTCTCCAGGGCGCGGAAGGCCGGCTCGCCGTCGTCCACGAAGATCTCGGCGATGGTGCGGCCCTGCGCGGAGACGATGTCGTCGTCCGTGTCCCGGTACCCGGTGCCGAGGCGGTCGGCGAGCAGCCGGCCGACCGTGGACTTGCCGACGCCCATCGGTCCGACGAGGACGATCAGCGGGGTGCTCATCGGATGGCCAGGTGGTCGAGGTACGAGGTGACGTTGCGGCGGGTCTCGGTGACGCTGTCGCCGCCGAACTTCTCCGCCACGGCGTCCGCGAGGACCAGGGCGACCATCGCCTCGGCGACGATGCCGGCCGCGGGGACCGCGCACACGTCGGAGCGCTGGTGGTGGGCCTGCGCGGCCTCGCCGGTGGCGACGTCCACGGTCTTGAGTGCCCGCGGCACGGTCGCGATCGGCTTCATCGCGGCCCTGACCCGCAGCGGCTCACCGGTGGTCAGGCCGCCCTCGGTGCCGCCGGCGCGGCCGGAGGCCCGCTTGATGCCGTCGGGGCCGGTCAGGATCTCGTCGTGCGCCTTGGAGCCGGGCACGCGGGCCAGGCCGAAGCCGTCGCCGACCTCGACGCCCTTGATGGCCTGGATACCCATGAGGGCGGCGGCCAGCCGGGCGTCCAGACGCCGGTCCCAGTGCACGTGCGAGCCGAGGCCGACGGGGACGCCGTAGGCCAGTACCTCGACGACACCGCCCAGGGTGTCGCCGTCCTTGTGGGCCTGGTCGATCTCCGCGACCATCGCCTTCGAGGCGTCGGCGTCCAGGCAGCGCACCGGGTCCGCGTCGAGCCTCTCGACGTCGGCCGGGGTCGGGTGGACGCCGTAGGGCGCCTTCGCGGCCGCCAGCTCGACGACGTGGCTGACGACCTCGATGCCGGCCGTGTCCTTCAGGTACGACCGCGCCACGGCGCCCAGGGCCACCCGGGCGGCCGTCTCCCGCGCGGAGGCCCGCTCCAGGATCGGCCGGGCCTCGTCGAAGCCGTACTTCTGCATGCCCGCGAGGTCGGCGTGGCCGGGGCGGGGGCGGGTCAGCGGGGCGTTGCGGGCCAGTCCGGCCAGCACCTCGGGGTCGACCGGGTCGGCCGCCATGACCTGCTCCCACTTCGGCCACTCGGTGTTGCCCACCATGATCGCGACCGGGGAGCCCATGGTGAGGCCGTGCCGGACACCGCCGAGGAAGGTGACCTCGTCCCGCTCGAACTTCATCCGGGCACCGCGACCGTAGCCGAGCCGCCGCCTCGCCAGATGGTCCGCCACCATGTCCGTGGTGATCGGCACGCCGGCGGGCAGACCCTCCAGCGTCGCGACGAGTGCGGGACCGTGGGACTCCCCCGCGGTCAGCCAGCGCAACCTGCTCAACGGTGCTCCTCAGTGCTCGCGCCCCGGTATGCCCTGCGTACGCGTCTTCTCCGCGTACCGCTGCGGCGTGTCCGGGTGCGCGGGCCCCGGTCCGCCACCTCCGATCCTCCCACGTCCGGCCGCCCGGCCCGTCCGGCGGTCCATCTGACGGACGGGCCGGGCTCAGGCGGAGCCGTCGCCCCGGCCCTGCCGGGGAGCGTAGGAACCGAGGAAGTCGGCGCCGCTCGGCTGCGGCCGGGGCGGGGCCTGGACCGGCGCGTAAGGGCCCAGGAAGTCGGCGCCGCGGCCCTGTCCGGACGGTACCGCCGCCGGGACCGGCGCACCGTTGCGGACCGCGTGCCGGTGGGCGATCCGGCGCGACAGCTTCACCACCCAGGACGCGACCAGGGCCAGCACGACCAGGGCGAGCACCGTGATCTGCACCCAGTCGGGCAGGAAGGCCAGTACGGCCTCGAAGATCTGGCTCTTCACGGATGCCAGCGGCACGCCTGTGGACATGGATCGTCTTCCCCTCCCGGTTCCGCCCCCTGCGGAACCGGACGGATCCTAGCGGTCCGCGAGGGCGCGCTCGCCCGCTTTTCGCATGGCGGCCAGCGGGGCCGGGGCGCGGCCCGTCATCCGCTCGACCTGGAGCACCGCCTGGTGCAGCAGCAGGTCGAGTCCGCTGACGACGGCACCGCCGTTCGCCGACCAGCGAGCCGCCAGCGCGGTCGGCCACGGGTCGTACAGCACGTCGAAGAGGGTCCCGGCCTTCTCGGGCACGGCGGAGGCCAGTGCGTCGGTGGTGCCGGCGGGTGTGGTGGCCACGACCAGCGGGGCGTGCAGGGCCTGCTCGGCGTGCGACCAGTCGGCGATGCGCACGGCGACGTCCAGCCGTTCGGCCCAGCCCCGCATCTCGGCGGCGCGTGCCTCGCTGCGCACGTACACGGTGACCTCGCCCGTGCAGACCAGGGCCAGGGCGGCCAGCGCGGAGGATGCGGTGGCGCCGGCGCCGAGGACGGCGGCGGTGTCGACCTTCTCGATGCCGTGCTCGCGCAGGGCTGCGACCATGCCGGGGATGTCGGTGTTGTCGCCGGTCCTGCGGCCGTCCTCGGTGAAGACGACGGTGTTCACCGCGTCCACCGAGGCCGCCGTGTCGCTGATCTCGTCGAGCAGCGGGATCACCGCCCGCTTGAGCGGCATGGTCAGCGACAGCCCCGCCCATTCCAGGCCGAGCTTCCCGAAGAAGCCGGGCAGCGCCTCCTCGTCGACGTCGAAACGGTCGTACGTCCAGCCCTCCAGGCCCAGCTCCGCGTACGCGGTGCGGTGCAGCACCGGGGAGAGGGAGTGGGCGATCGGGGAGCCGAGCACGGCCGCCCTCTGCGCCCCGGCCCTAACTGGCATTGAACTTGTCCTTCAGCTTCAGGAAGTCGTCGTGGTTCTTCGCGAATTCGGTCTTGTCCATGCCGTCGGTGGCCACGAAGTAGATCCAGCCGTCGTTCGTGGGGTCCATAGCCGCCTGGAGCGCCTCGTCACCGGGGTTGCCGATGGGTCCCGGCGGCAGGCCCGTGTTGGTGTAGGTGTTGTACGGGTCCTTGTCGCTGTTGATCTCGGACTCGCCGATGTGGATGTTGCTCTGGCCCTTGGCGTAGTTGTAGGTCGAGTCGAACTGGAGCAGCCGGTTGGTCTCGGTGTTGTCGGGCTTGAGCCGGTTGTAGACGACCTCGGACATCTTGCGGAAGTCCTCGTGGGTCTTGCCCTCGGCCTGCACCAGGCTCGCCACGGTGAGCAGCTCCCAGGGGCCGTCCAGACCGAGGCTCTCCGCCTTCGACTCCAGGCCTAGCTCCGTGTACCGCTCGTTGGCCCGCGCCACCATCTGCTTGAGCACGTCCTCGGGCTTCTGGCCCTTGGCCGCCGAGTAGCTGGAGGGGAAGAGGAACCCTTCCAGCGGGTCCTTGGTGTTGCGGTGGTTCAACGCCCAGTCGGGCAGGCCGAGGTTCTTCCACTGGGCCTCGGCGACCTTCGCCGTGGTGCCCTTCTTCACCCCGAGCTGCTCGTCGACCTTCGCGTAGACCTGCACGTTGCGCCAGCCCTCGGCGATGATCAGGTTGCTGCGGCTGGCGGGGCTGAGCAGGAGTTCCACCGCGGCCGCGGCCGACATCTCCTTCTGCAGCGTGTACACGCCGTCCTGGATGCTCTTGCCCTCGGGGTTGCTCTGCTGGGCGCTGATGAAGGCGTCGACGCTCTTCACCACGCCCTGGCGCTTGAGCTCCTGGCCGATCGTCGCTCCGCCCGCCCCCTTGGGGATGGTGACGGTCACCTTCTCGCCGTTGCCGTTGCCCGCGTAGTCCGGGGCCGCGCCGAAACGATCCTGGTAGAACTGGAGGCCGAAGTAGCCGACGCCCGCGACGCCGCCGCCGAGCACCAGGCAGACCACGAGACAGGCGAGGCCGCTGCGGCCCTTCTTGGGCTTGCCGCCCCGGCCCCGGCGCTCGCTACGACCGCCCCGGCCGCCGTCGCCCCCGTCGCCCCCGTCCTCGGGTTGGCCCTCGTCCCCGCCCGCGAAGAAGGCGTGCTCACCCTCGTCGGCACCGGGATCCACGTCGGAGCTCTGCGGCTCGGGTTCGGTGCGCCGGCGGCCGGGCGGCTCCGGCGGCGGATACGCCTCCGGGGTGCCGTAGAAGTCGGGCTGCTCCGCGCCGTAGGCGGCGCTCTGCTGGCCGTAGGGGTCGGACGGGTCGCCCGGGTACTGCGCCTGGGGGTGCTCGCCGGCCCCCCAGCCGCCGTTGTCGTAACCCTGATTCTGCTCCTGATGGGGCTGCGCCTGGGCCGCGTACTGCTGGTCGTACTGCTGCTGGTCGTACTGCTGCTGACCGTACTGGTCGTACTGCGGCCCGGGGATCGGCTGGCCGTACTGGTCGTACTCCGGCCCGGGGATCGGCTGGCCGTACTGGTCGTACTGCTGCTGACCGTACGCGCCCTGACCGCCGTCGCCCCAGTCGCCGTACTGGGTCTGCTGCGGCTGCTGCGGGTAGTGCTGCGGCTGGCCGCCGTAGGGGGACTGCTGACCCGTCTGAGCCTGCTGTCCCTCCCATCCGCCGTCCCCGTACAACGGGTCCTGCGGATGCCACGGTTCGGAGCCCGGGCCCCGGCCATACTCAGTCATCGATCCCCTAGAGCCGCGAGGCGGTGGTCGGCGTGGCCTGTCGTGGGGGGCCGGCTGCCGTTCCGCCTCTTGCTGTGCGGGGGCTGTTCGAAATGCCGCCGCATCGCGCGGAACGTTACCGTATCGCGATCAGATGACCACTTCGACGCCCTCGCCGGGTGCATTGCCTGACACCCGTTCGGATTCCAGCGCCTGCTGGAGGATGATCACGGCGGCGGCCTGGTCGATGACCGACCTGCCCTTCCTGGACTTCACGCCCGAGGCGCGCAGCCCCTGGCTCGCCGTCACGGTCGTCATCCGCTCGTCGACCAGCCGTACGGGAACGGGGGCGATGCCCTTGGCGAGCTCCTGTGCGAAGCCCCTGACCTTGGCCGCGGCCGGGCCCTCGCCCCCCTTGAGGGAGCGAGGGAGACCGACGACGACCTCGATGGGCTCGTACTCCTCGACCAGCAGGCGCAGACGGCGGTGCGCCGCCGGGACGTCGCGCCCGGGGACGGTCTCCACCGGGGTGGCGAGGATCCCGTCGGGGTCGCACGAGGCGACCCCGATGCGGGCGTCCCCGACGTCGATGGCGAGCCGGCGTCCTCTGCGCATCGCCGGTCCTACTTCGCCGTCTCGGCGACGAGGCGCTCGACGGCGTCGACGGCGTCGCCGATGGCGGCCGCGTTCTGGCCGCCGCCCTGGGCGACGTCCGGCTTGCCGCCACCGCCGCCGCCGAGGGTCTTGGCGGCGGTGCGCACCAGGTCACCTGCCTTGAGGCCGCGCTCGCGGGCGGCCTCGTTGGTGGCGATCACGGTGAGCGGCTTGCCGTTCGCCGTCGTGAAGAGGGCGACCACGGCGGCCCGGCCGCCCTGGATGCGGCCGCGCACGTCGAGGACCAGCCTGCGCAGGTCGTCGGCGGTGGTGCCGTCCGGGACCTGACCGGTCACCAGAGCCACACCGCGCACGTCCTTGGCGGAGTCGGCGAGCGATCCGGCGGCCTGGAGGACCTTCTCCGCGCGGAACTTCTCGATCTCCTTCTCGGCGTCCTTCAGCTTGCCGAGCATGGCGGAGACCTTCTCCGGCAGCTCCTCCGGGCGGCCCTTGATCAGCTCCTGGAGCTGGGCGACGACCGTGTGCTCGCGGGCGAGGAAGTTGTAGGCGTCCACGCCGACCAGGGCCTCGATGCGGCGCACGCCGGAGCCGATGGACGACTCGCCGAGCAGCTTGACCAGGCCGAGCTGGGCGGTGTTGTGCACGTGGGTGCCGCCGCACAGCTCCTTGGAGAAGTCGCCGATGGTCACGACGCGGACCCGCTCGCCGTACTTCTCGCCGAACTCGGCGATGGCGCCCTGCTTCTTGGCCTCGTCGATGCCCATGACGTCGGCGCGGACGTCGAGGTCGCGGGCGAGCACCTCGTTGATCTTCTGCTCGACGTCGGTCATCACGGCCGTCGGAACGGCGGACGGCGAACCGAAGTCGAAGCGGAAGCGGCCGGGCTGGTTCTCGGAGCCGGCCTGGGCGGCCGTCGGGCCGAGGGCGTCGCGCAGGGCCTGGTGGGTGAGGTGGGTGGCCGAGTGGGCGCGGGCGATGGCCGTACGGCGGCGGCCGTCGATGGAGGCGTGGGCCTTGGCCCCGACGGTGACCTCGCCGACCTGGACGACGCCCTTGTGGACGTACACGCCCGGGACCGGCTTCTGGCAGTCGCGGATCTCGATGACGGCGCCGGAGTCGGCCTTGATGCGGCCGGTGTCGCCGATCTGGCCGCCGCCCTCGGCGTAGAAGGGGGTGCGGCCGAGGACGACCTCGACCTCGTCGCCCTCGGTGGCGGCCGGGGAGGAGACGCCGTCGACGAGGATGCCGACGATCGTGGACTCGCCCTCGGTGTCGGTGTAGCCGATGAAGTCGGTGGCACCGGCACGGTCGGCGATCTCTCGGTAGGCACCGAGGTCGGCGTGCCCGGTCTTCTTGGCCTGGGCGTCGGCCTTGGCGCGCTCCCGCTGCTCCTTCATCAGGCGCCGGAAGCCGTCCTCGTCCACGGACAGCCCCTGCTCGGCGGCCATCTCCAGGGTGAGGTCGATCGGGAAGCCCCAGGTGTCGTGGAGCAGGAAGGCCTTGTCGCCGGCCAGGACGGTGCCACCGGCGGCCTTGGTGTCGCCGACGGCGGTGTCGAGGATGTTGGTGCCGGCCTTCAGCGTCTTGAGGAAGGCGTTCTCCTCGGCGAGGGCGACCTTCTCGATCCGCTCGCGGTCGGTGATCAGCTCGGGGTACTGCTGCCCCATCATGCCGATCACGACGTCGATCAGGTCCTTGACGACCGGACCGGTGGCGCCGAGCAGGCGCATGTTGCGGATGGCGCGGCGCATGATGCGGCGCAGCACGTAACCGCGGCCCTCGTTGCCGGGGGTGACGCCGTCTCCGATGAGCATCACGGCGGTGCGGATGTGGTCGGTGACCACACGCAGGGAGACGTCCGACTCGTGGGCGTCGCCGTAGGCCACACCGGTCAGCTCGGTGGCCTTGTCGATGACGGCCATCGAGGTGTCGATCTCGTACATGTTCTGCACGCCCTGCAGAATCATGGCGAGCCGCTCGAGGCCGAGCCCGGTGTCGATGTTCTTGCTCGGCAGGTCCCCGAGGATCTCGAAGTCCTCCTTGCCGGTGCCCTCGCCCCGCTCGAACTGCATGAAGACGAGGTTCCAGATCTCCACGTACCGCTCGTCGTTGACGGCGGGGCCGCCCTCGGCGCCGAACTCGGGGCCGCGGTCGTAGTTGATCTCGGAGCACGGGCCGCAGGGGCCGGGCACGCCCATGGACCAGAAGTTGTCCTTCTTGCCCAGGCGCTGGATGCGCTCGGCGGGGACGCCCACGACCTCGCGCCAGAGCTGCTCGGCCTCGTCGTCGTCCTGGTAGACGGTGATCCACAGGCGTTCGGGGTCGAGGCCGTAACCGCCCTTGTCCTGGGGGCTGGTGAGCAGCTCCCAGGCGAGCTTGACGGCGCCTTCCTTGAAGTAGTCGCCGAAGGAGAAGTTGCCGCACATCTGGAAGAACGTGCCGTGCCGGGTGGTCTTGCCGACCTCTTCGATGTCCGGCGTGCGCACGCACTTCTGGACGCTGGTGGCGCGGTCGTAGGGCGGCTTGACCTCGCCGAGGAAGTACGGCTTGAAGGGCACCATGCCGGCGTTGACCAGCAGCAGAGTCGGGTCGTCCGCGATGAGCGACGCCGAAGGGACGACGGTGTGCCCGCGCTCCTCGAAGAAGCTCAGCCAGCGGCGGCGGATCTCGGCCGACTCCATCAGTGGTCCTCATTCCGGTTGTACGAGTACGTCGTCCTGTCGACGTACCTCGGTTCGTTGCCGTTCTCGATGGCGGTGTACGGCCTGGGCGCGGGCAGTTCACGGTCGACGGGGGCGTTCAGCCCGAGCGCGTCGTCCAGTTCGGCCTCCCGCTGGGCCATGTTGTCGCGGACGTCGAGGGCGAAGCCCACCGCGCGGTCCTTGATCCGGGTGCCCGCGTCGATCGCCTTGTTCGCCGCGGTCGCGGCGAGACTCTCGGGGGTCAGCTGCTTGAGCTTCCGGTTGACCTTGGTGGTGGCCCACACACCGGCGGCGACACCGGTGCCGAACCAGAACGTACGGCGGAACATCGCTGGATCAGTCCTTCTTCCGCTTCGTCCGCCGCGCGGCCGGGATCGTACGGCCGACGATCACGGTGCGCCGCGGCTCCTTGGCCGGGCCCGCGGGCACGTCCTCCTTGCGACCCCCGAGTGCCCTGCGCACGCCGTAACCGAACGCGGCGACCTTGACCAGTGGGCCGCCGAAGGTGGAGGCCACGGTGGTCGACAGCGCCGAGGCGTTCGAGGTGACCTCCTGGACGTCGGAGGCGATCGCGTCGACCCGGTCGATCTGGGTCTGCGCGGAGCGCACCGCCGAGGAGGCGTCGGACAGCAGCGGGACCGCCTGGTCGGTCACGTCCGCCACCAGCTTGGTGGTCGCCCTGAGCGTCTGGGCCAGCCTCGCCAGTGCGACGGCGAGGAAGGAGACCAGGATCGCCCAGAAGACGGCCACCAGGATTCCGGCCACCTCACCACCGGACACTGTGCACCCGCTCCCTGAAAGACGTGCCTGAACATCGAGAACATCGAGAAAGTCGTGCACCGAGCCTATCGCGCCGCACACGGGGCTCCGTACCGGATTACCGTCCGCCGGCCGGGAAGTCGGGCGAAGCGATTGTACGGAGTGATTACGGACCAGTACGCTCCGTGTTCCATGCGAGATCAGTGGCGCGCCGGCAGCCCACCGCCCGGCAACCTTCCGCTGGAGCTCGACGTCTTCGTGGGGCGCGCGGCGGAACTCGCCGGGCTGGCCCGGGCCCTGGAGTGCTCCCGGCTGGTGACGGTGACCGGGGCGGGCGGGGTCGGCAAGTCCCGTCTGGCGGCGCGGGCCGCGGCACGGTGCGCGCCGCGGGACGGGGTCTGGCGGGTGGACCTGGCGCCGGTGCGCGATCCGGAGTTCGTCGACTACGCGGTCGTGGAGGCGCTCGGCCTGACCGACCACACGACGCGCCTGCCGCGCGAGACGCTGCTGGCGCACCTCGCCGAGCGGGAGCTGCTGCTGTTCCTGGACGGGGTCGAGCACCTGGTGGACGCCTGCGGCGCGCTGGCGACCGCCCTGCTGGGCCGCGTGCCGGGGCTGCGGGTGCTGGCGGTGGGCCGCAGGCCGCTGGGCGTGTGCGGGGAGCGGCTGGTCCCGCTGGCGCCGCTGGGCACCGAGGAGGCGGTGGAGCTGCTGTCGGTGCGGGCGGCGCAGCGGGACCTCGCGTGCGCGGACGCGGTGGACACCGAGGCCGAGGGAGTGCTGCGGGAGCTGTGCCGGCGGCTGGACGGCATCCCGCTGGCGATCGAGCTGGCCGCCGGGCGGCTGGACGCGCTGTCGCCGGGGCAGGTGCTGCGGCGGCTGGACGACCGCTTCCGGCTGCTGACCGGCGGCGACCGCACCGCGCCGCCCCGGCACCGGACGCTGCGCACCGCGATCGGCTGGAGCCACGAGCTGTGCACGCCCGGGGAGCGGCTGCTGTGGGCCAGGCTGTCGGTGTTCACGGGGTCGTTCGACCTGGAGGCCGCCGAGTACGTGTGCAGCGGCGACGGGCTGCCGGCCGACGAGGTGCTCGACGTCGTCTGCGCGCTGCTGACGCAGTCGGTGCTGACGCGCGAGGAGGCACCGGCCGGGGTCCGCTACCGGATGCTCGACACGGTGCGGGCGTACGGCGCCGGCTGGCTGGAGGCGACGGGTGACGCGGCGCGGCTGCGGCGGCGCCACCGGGACTGGTACGTGGGGCTGGCGACCTGGTGCGAGCTGGAGTGGTTCTCGCCGCGCCAGCGCGAGGTGGCCGCCCGGGTGGCGGCGGAGCTGCCGAATCTGCGCGGCGCCCTCGAGTACTGCCTGGCCGACCCCGACGAGGTGCACCTGGGCCAGTACCTGGCGGGCGCCCTGTGGTTCCACTGGGTGGGCTGCGGGCGGCTGTCGGAGGGGCGGCACTGGCTGGAACAGGCGGTACGGCTGGACGTGACGGGGCCGGCCGGGGAGCAGTCCCGGCTGAAGGCGCTGTGGGTGCTCGGCCACGTGGCGATCCTCCAGGGCGACACCGTTCCCGCGCTGGCGGCACTCCACGAGTGCCGGGAGGAGGCCGAGCGCTCGGACAACCCGACGGCGGTGGCGTACGCGGAGCACCGCACCGGCTGTCTGGCGCTGGTCACGGACGACATGCCGCGCGCGGAGACGCTGCTGCGTTCGGCGCTGCGCCGGTACCGGCGGATCGGCGAGCTCAACACCAACGTGCTGATGGGCCAGGTGGAACTGGCGATGGCGCGGGCGTTCCAGGGCGATCTGCCGGACGCGGTGCGGCTGTGCGAGGACGTGCGTCAGGTGTGCGAGGACCACGGCGAGCGCTGGGCCCGGGGCTACGCGCTGTACGTGCTGGCGTACGCGGCCTGGAGCGAGGGCGACCCGGTGCGCGCCCGGCGGTTGCTGACCGACTGCCTGGGCGGCGCCCACCGCTTCCGGGACCAGCTGGGTTCGGTGCTGGCGGTGGAGCTGCTGGCCCTGGTCACGGTGACGGAGGGCGATGCGGCGGAGGCCGCGGTGCTGCAGGGGGCGGCGGCGCGGATGTGGCCGTCGGTGGGGCTGCCGCTGTTCGGCTCGGCGCACTACAACGCGCCGCACGAGCTGTGCGAGGCGACGGCCCGGAAGCAGCTGGGCGACGAGCGGTACGAGGAGCACGTGCGGCACGGGGCGCGGCTCGGCCGGGCGGAGGCGGTGACGCGTGCGCTGCGGCGGCGGGGGGCGGCGGCGCTGCCGGCGCCGCGCGGGTCCGGCCGGCCGGCGGCGGGTGCGCACAGCGCGAAGCCCGCCGTTTCGCCCACCCGGAGGGGCGGGGAGACGGCGGGCTGAGGTACCGCGGGGGTACTGCGTCCGGCTGGATCAGCGGGCGTAGTACTCGACGACGAGCTGCTCGTCGCAGATCACCGGGATCTCCTTGCGGTTCGGCTCGCGGTCCAGGCGGAACGCCAGGGCCTTGAGGTTCACCTGGAGGTAGCGCGGGGTCTCGCCCTCGGGGGCGAAGCCGCCCTCACGGGCGATCGTGAAGAGCGTCTTCTCCTTGGAGCGCTCGCGCACCTGCACGACGTCGTCCGGACGGACACGGAAGGACGGCTTGTCGACCTTCTGGCCGTTGACCTGGATGTGGCCGTGGACGACCATCTGGCGGGCCTGGTAGATCGTGCGGGCGATGCCCGAACGCAGGACCAGCGCGTCGAGACGGCGCTCGAGCTCGATGACCAGGGCCTCGCCGGTCTTCATGTTGGTCTTGGAGGCGCGCTCGTAGGCGCGGACGAGCTGACGCTCGCTGAGGTCGTACTGCGCGCGCAGACGCTGCTTCTCGAGCAGACGGACCTTGTAGTCCGAGTTCTGCTTGCGGCCGCGGCCGTGCTCACCCGGCGGGTAGGGGCGGGCCTCGAAGTACTTGACGGCCTTCGGCGTCAGCGCGATGCCGAGGGCACGCGACTTCTTGACCTTGGGGCGGGACTGGTTCGCCACTGTGTCTCTTTCCTAGTTTTCCGGCTTGTCAGGGTTGAGGGAGGTCGCATCCGCAGCCGGGGAATCCCGTCGGGTCCGCGAGGGACCTGCCGGGCAGCCGCTCCCCTGGTCTGGGCACATACGTGCAGCACGCGAGTGGCCCACCGACCGCTCCCGGAGCTCCGGGTGGTGGTGGGCTGCCCGCGACACCGGTCGACGGTGCGCGACGCTCCTGGAACCCGCTGGGGGTTCCGGCTGGTTGTCCCGTTCTGACTGCACGGGACTCAGCACTTCGGGCGATTCTACAGGCTGCTCAGGGCCGCTTGCGACCGAGGTGCTCCCGGGTCCACTCCACCGCGTCCGCGTACCGCGCCTCGGCACCGTGCCGGGTCGGGGTGTAGTACGTCCGCTCCTTCAGCTCGTCCGGCGCGTACTGCTGGGCGGCGATGCCCTCGGGCAGGTCGTGCGGGTACACGTAGCCCTGGCCGTGCCCGAGCTTGCCGGCGCCCTTGTAGTGGCTGTCGCGCAGATGCGCCGGGACCGGTCCGGCGTGCCCCTTGCGCACGTCTTCCAGGGCGGCGCCGATGGCGGTGGTGGCGGCGTTGGACTTGGGGGCGAGGGCCAGGGCGATGGTGGTGTGGCTGAGAGTGAGGGCGGCCTCGGGGAAGCCGATCATGGCGACGGCCTGGGCGGCGGCGACGGCGATCGGCAGTGCGTTCGGGTCGGCGAGGCCGATGTCCTCGCTGGCGGAGATCATCAGGCGGCGGGCGATGAAGCGGGGGTCCTCGCCGGCCTCGATCATCCGGGCCAGGTAGTGCAGGGCGGCGTCCACGTCGGAGCCGCGGATGGACTTGATCAGGGCGCTGGCGACGTCGTAGTGCTGGTCGCCGTCGCGGTCGTACTTCACGGCCGCCCGGTCCACGGTGGACTCCAGCGTGGCCAGGGTGACCTCGGCCTCGCCCTGGTCGAGCGCGGCCCCGGCGGCGGCCTCCAGGGCGGTGAGCGCCCGGCGGGCGTCGCCGCCTGCGATGCGCAGCAGGTGGTCCTCGGTGTCCCGGGGCAGCGTGACGGCATCCTTGAGGCCGCGTTCGTCGGTCAGGGCACGGCGGAGCAGGCCCCGGACGTCGTCGTCGGTGAGGGGTTCGAGGGTGAGGAGGAGGGAGCGGGAGAGCAGCGGGGAGATCACCGAGAAGTACGGGTTCTCGGTGGTGGCGGCGATCAGGGTGACCCAGCGGTTCTCGACGGCGGGGAGCAGGGAGTCCTGCTGCGCCTTGCTGAAGCGGTGGATCTCGTCGAGGAAGAGGACGGTCTCCTTGCCGTACCCCCCGACGGCGCGGCGGGCGCCGTCGATGACCGCTCGGACCTCCTTGACGCCGGCGGTGATCGCCGACAGCTCCACGAACCGTTTGTTGGTGGCCTTGGAGACGACGTACGCCAGGGTCGTCTTGCCGGTGCCCGGCGGGCCCCAGAGGATCACGGAGGAGGGACCGGCGGGACCGGAGGCGCCCTCTCCGACCAGTCTGCGCAGCGGTGATCCCGGCTTGAGGAGATGCTGCTGGCCGACGACCTCGTCGAGGGTGCGCGGACGCATCCGCACGGCGAGGGGACTGCCGGTCGGGTCCTTCTCCTGGCGTTCTTCTGCTGCGGCGGTGAACAGGTCGGGCTCCACGCAAGAACCCTAAAGGACCGCACCGACAGCGCGGGGCGCCGTCAGCTGGTCCAGAAGTCCCACCAGCGGGTCAGGATCATCATGCCGATGATGCCGATGTGCAGCACCGGCAGGACCCAGGTGAACTCGCCGAAGAAGCCGCGCAGCCAGTTCGGCGCGGGCAGGAAGCCCTTGCGGACGTTGAAGGACGTCACGTACCAGAACATCAGGATGGTGGCGACCCAGGCCAGGCAGCACCACAGGCACAGCGCGTTGATCCGGTACAGGGACTGGAACTGCAGCCACGTGACGAATCCGACACCGAACAGGCAGCCGGCGTTGAAGGTGAGCCAGTACCAGCGCGGGAAGCGGGCCCGGGCGAGCAGGCTCATGCCGACGCAGACGACGATGCCGTAGGTGACCAGGCCCAGCATCGGGTTGGGGAAGCCGAAGACGGCGGCCTGGTCGCTCTCCATGACGCTGCCGCAGGAGACGACCGGGTTCAGGCTGCACCCGGGGGTGAACGTCGTGCCCGCGACCTTGGCCTCGAGCAGTTTGAACTTGTCGAGCGTGATGACCCACGCGGCGAGCACCCCGGCGGCACCCGTGATGACCAGCAGCAGGGCGAAGGCGCGGCTGCCGCCCTCGGTGCGCGGTGCTCCGGCGGAGGTTTCCGGCGCGGGCTCTGCCACGGTGGAGACGTCCTTCACTGTCGTCTTGCTCATCACGCCGATTCCGTCACTTGAGTCGGGGCTGCTTCGGGCAGGGTCATTGTGCCGCATGGGCCTGTGCGCGCACCGTTCGCTGAACATAAGAACGCACCGGTGACGGCCCCTGGGCGTGACGTTCCGGCCGACGCCCGTTCGCCCGGGGCACACGCGTACGAAGGCGTGCGCCCCTGCGGCGTACGGGGTGCTAGCCGAGCCGCGACTCCAGCTCGGCGACGATCTCGTTGACGCCGATCGCGGTCTGCTCGCCGGACTCCATGTCCTTGAGCTGGACGACGCCCTCGGCGAGGTCGCGCTCGCCGAGGACCAGGGCGTAGCGCGCGCCGGAGCGGTTGGCCGCCTTCATCGCGGCCTTCAGGCCCTTGCCGCCGTAGGCGAAGTCGGCGGCGACGCCGTTCTTGCGCAGCTCGGTGACCTTCGCGAACAGGATCCGGCGGGCCTCCTCGCCGAGCGGGACCGCGAAGACGGAGGTGGCGGACGGGATGTCCAGTTCGATGCCCTCCGCCTCCAGGGCGAGGACGGTGCGGTCGACGCCGAGGGCCCAGCCCACGGACGGCAGGGACGGGCCGCCGATCATCTCGGACAGGCCGTCGTAGCGGCCGCCGCCGCCCACCGCGGACTGCGAGCCCAGGCCGTCGTGCACGAACTCGAAGGTGGTGCGGGTGTAGTAGTCCAGTCCGCGCACCAGCTTCGGGTCGTCCTCGTAGACGACGCCCGCCGCCGTGATCAGCTCACGGACCTCCTCGTGGTACGTCTTGCAGGCGTCGCACAGGTAGTCGCACAGCAGCGGCGCGCCGGTGAGCTGCTTCTGCACGTCCGGGCGCTTGTCGTCCAGGACGCGCAGCGGGTTGATCTCGGCGCGGCGCAGCGTCTCCTCGTCGAGGTCGAGGCCGCGCAGGAAGTCCTGGAGCGCGGCGCGGTACACCGGCCGGCACTCCTTGTCGCCCAGGGAGTTGAGCAGGATGCGGAAGTTCTGCAGGCCGAGGGCTCGGTACGACTGGTCGGCCAGGATGATCAGTTCGGCGTCGAGCGCCGGGTCCTCGGCGCCGATCGCCTCCGCGCCGACCTGGGAGAAGTGGCGGTAACGGCCCTTCTGGGGGCGCTCGTAGCGGTACTGCGAGCCGGAGTACCAGACCTTCACCGGCAGGTTGCCCGCCTTGTGCAGGTTGGCCTCGAGGACGGCGCGCAGCACGGGAGCGGTGGTCTCCGGGCGCAGGGCGAGCCGGTCGCCGCCCTTGGTCTCGAAGACGTACATCTCCTTGGTCACGATGTCGGTGGATTCGCCGACACCGCGCGCGAACAGCTCGACGTTCTCGAAGCCGGGGGTCTCGATGTAGCCGTAGCCGGAGTTGCGCAGCGGAGCGGCGATCGCCTCGCGGACGGCCAGGTACTTGGCGGAGTCCGGCGGCAGCAGGTCGTACGTGCCCTTGGGGGCCTTGAAGGTGCTCACGGAAGGTCTCTCGTCACATTCCTCGTCGGGGAGCCTCGGGGGCGCCGTGCTCTTGCCGGCCCGCGGCTGCCTGCCGCAGATACGGGTTGGTGGCGCGCTCCTGGCCGATGGTCGTCTGGGGGCCGTGGCCGGACAGCACCACGGTCGGGTCGTCGAGCGGCAGGACCACGCGGGCGAGGGACGCCAGCATGTCGTCCATGGAACCGCCCGGCATGTCCGTGCGTCCGATGGAGCCGGCGAACAGCAGGTCGCCCGAGAAGAGGATCGGCGGGATGTCCGCCGCCTCGGGCAGGCCGAAGGTCACCGACCCCTTGGTATGGCCCGGCGCGTGCGCGACCGTCAGCTCCATGCCCGCCAGCTCGAGCGTGGCGCCGTCGGTCAGCTCCCTGACGTCGTCCGGCTCCCCGACGGTGAGTTCGCCCATGAGCGGCATGCCGATGGTGCGGCCGATCCCCTTCTCGGGGTCGCTCATCATGTAGCGGTCGTCGGGGTGGATCCAGGCCGGCACGTCGTGCGCGCCGCACACGGGGACGACCGAGGCGACGTGGTCGATGTGACCGTGGGTGAGGACGACGGCGACGGGCTTGAGCCGATGCTTGGCGAGTGCCTCCTCGACGCCCTGCGCGGCCTGGTGGCCGGGGTCGATGATCACGCACTCCTCACCCGCGGCGGGGGCGACGAGGTAACAGTTCGTCCCCCATGCCCCGGCGGGGAACCCGGCAATGAGCACGATCGTCCTTCGTTTGTGTCGGTACGGGTGGCTTGCGGGCGGGCTGCGCCCGTGGTCAGAGCCTACCGGCGGTGCCGTTTCCTCAGCGAACCCATATACGGTACGGGGCTACACGCACGCGGTCGGTTCGTCACGCGCACGCGTACCGGTCGGCACACACGACGCATGAGGAGAGAACCCGGTGGTCAGCCAGGAGCAGCGGCGGCGTCAGCTCGCCCGGGAGAAGTTCTTGCGGCAGCAGCAGCGACGTACCTCCGCCCGACGCAAGGCGCGCATGCGCAACGCGGCGATCGCCTCGGTGCTCGGCGTCATCCTGATCGGCAGCGTCGCGCTGTACACGACCGGCGTGGTCCTGGGGGACGACGACGACAAGAAGACGAACGCGAGCGCGGAGGCCACCCCGAGCGCCGCCGCGACCAGCAAGGCGCCGGACCCGTGCGACAAGCCCGCCGAGGGCAAGGTCAAGACGCAGACCTGGAAGAAGGAACCTGCGATGACCGTCGACAAGTCGGCGGAGTACACGATGAAACTGGCGACGACCTGCGGCGAGATAGACATCGCGCTGAAGGCGTCGGCGGCGCCGCACACGGTCAACTCGTTCGACTTCCTCGCGGGCAAGGGCTACTTCGACCACACGAAGTGCCACCGGCTGACCGACCAGGGCATCTTCGTGCTCCAGTGCGGCGACCCGCAGGGCACCGGGGCGGGCGGTCCCGGCTACACGCTTCCCGACGAGAACCTGAAGGACAAGGTCCTCGAGGGCAACGTGTACCCGGCGGGCACGGTGGCGATGGCCAACCAGTACAACGCGCAGACGCAGCAGGGGCGCAACACGGGCGGCAGCCAGTTCTTCCTGGTCTACCAGGACAGCCAGCTGCCGCCGGACTACACGCCGTTCGGCACGGTGTCCGAGGCCGGGATGAAGGTGCTCAAGAAGATCGCGGACGCCGGGGCCCAGGCCATGGACCCGACGACCGGGAACACCGCGCCCAACGCGACGGTCGTGATCAACAAGGCGACGGTCGCGAAATCCTGAGCCCCAACTGCGGAATTTCGGTCGCGCGGGATGCGGACAGGCCCCCCGCCGGTCGCCTATGTTGGCCGTGACGAAACTGTGGACGATGCCCGGGGGTAGCAAAGCCCTCCGCAGGCATCATGTGGAGGAGGCGCTGTGAGCAGCGACCCGTGGGGCCGCGTCGACGAGACGGGGACCGTGTACGTGCGTACGGCCGACGGCGAGAAGGTCGTCGGTTCCTGGCAGGCAGGCTCCCCCGAGGAAGCGCTGGCCTATTTCGAACGCAAGTACGAGGGCCTGGTTGTCGAGATCGGCCTCCTCGAGAAGCGTGTGAAGACCACCGACCTGTCGTCGAAGGACGCCCTGGCCGCCGTCGAGCACCTGCGCGAGCAGGTCGACGCGCACCACGCGGTCGGTGACCTGGAGGCGCTGCGAGCCCGGCTGGACAAGCTGGTCGAGCTGGTGGGCAAGCGTCGCGAGGAACGCAAGGCACAGCGGGCCAAGCAGTCCGACGAGGCGCGGGGCGCCAAGGAGGCGCTGGTCGCGGAGGCCGAGGAGCTGGCGCAGTCCGACCAGTGGCGGGCGGCCGGCGAGCGGCTGCGGTCGCTGGTGGACACCTGGAAGGGTCTGCCGCGCCTGGACCGCAAGTCCGACGACGAGCTGTGGCACCGCTTCTCGCATGCGCGCTCGGCGTTCTCCAAGCGGCGCAAGCAGCACTTCGCGCAGCTGGACGCGCAGCGCGAGGAGGCCCGCCAGACCAAGGAACGCCTGGTCGCGGAGGCCGAGGCGCTCTCGAACTCGACGGACTGGGGCCCGACGGCCGCGCGGTACCGCGACCTGATGTCCGAGTGGAAGGCCGCGGGCCGCGCGCAGCGCGAGCACGAGGACGACCTGTGGAACCGCTTCCGCGGCGCCCAGGACGTCTTCTTCGCCGCCCGCGGCTCGGTCTTCGCCGAACGGGACGCGGAGCAGGCGGACAACCTCAAGCTCAAGGAGGAGCTCGCCGAGGAGGCCGAGAGGATCCTGCCGGTCACGGACCTCAAGGCGGCCCGTGCCGCGTTCCGCTCCGTCAACGAGCGCTGGGAGGCCATCGGCCACGTGCCGCGCGACGCCCGGCCGAAGGTCGAGGGCCGGATGCACGCCGTGGAGCGCGCGATCCAGGAGGCCGAGGAGTCGGAGTGGCGCCGGACCAACCCGGAGGCACGCGCGCGTGCCGAGGGTCTGACCGGCCAGCTCCAGGCCGCCATGGACAAGCTGCGTTCCCAGATCGAGCAGGCGCGCGCCCAGGGCAACGACGCGAAGGCCGACAAGCTCCAGCGGGAGCTGGACGGCCGGCAGGCGCTGCTGGACCAGGCCCTGAAGGGTCTGCAGGAGTTCGGCGGCTGAGATCCGCACGGGCACACACGAGAAGGGCTCCCGTACACCGCGTACGGGAGCCCTTCTCGTATCCGCCCGTGCGGGCCGCTACGACGGCCTGCGGGCCGACGTCACCCGGTAGACGTCGTACACGCCCTCGACGCCCCGCACGGCCTTCAGGACGTGCCCGAGGTGCTTCGGGTCGCCCATCTCGAAGGTGAAGCGCGAGGTGGCGACGCGGTCGCGGGAGGTCTGCACGGCCGCGGAGAGGATGTTGACGTGCTGGTCGGACAGCACGCGTGTGACGTCCGACAGCAGCCGGGAGCGGTCCAGGGCCTCGACCTGGATGGCGACCAGGAAGACCGAGGACTGGGTGGGCGCCCACTCGACGTCGAGGATGCGCTCGGGCTCACGGGACAGCGAGTCCACGTTCACGCAGTCGCTGCGGTGGACCGATACGCCGCTGCCGCGGGTGACGAAGCCGATGATCGGGTCGCCGGGGACGGGCGTGCAGCAGCGGGCCAGCTTGACCCACACGTCCTCGACACCCTTGACGACGACGCCCGGGTCGGCGTTGGTGCGGCGCTTGCGGCCGCGGCCGCGCGACGGCGGCACCGACTCGTCGATCTCCTCGGTGGCGGCCTCCTCGCCGCCGAGCGCCTGCACCAGCTTCTGCACGATGTTCTGCGCGGAGACATGGCCCTCGCCGATCGCCGCGTACAGCGCGGAGATGTCCGAGTAGCGCATCTCGTGCGCCAGCGTGACCAGGGAGTCGCCGGTCAGGATGCGCTGGATCGGCAGGTTCTGCTTGCGCATGGCGCGGACGATGGCATCCTTGCCCTGCTCGATCGCCTCGTCGCGGCGCTCCTTGGAGAACCACGCGCGGATCTTGTTGCGGGCGCGCGGCGACTTCACGAAGCCGAGCCAGTCCCGGGACGGGCCGGCGCCGGCCGCCTTGGAGGTGAAGACCTCCACCAGGTCGCCGTTGTCCAGGGTGGACTCCAGCGGGACGAGGCGGCCGTTGACCCGGGCCCCTATGGTGCGGTGTCCGACCTCGGTGTGGACGGCGTAGGCGAAGTCCACCGGCGTCGCCCCGGCCGGGAGCGCTATGACGTCGCCCTTGGGCGTGAAGACGAAGACCTCGTTGCGGGAGAGGTCGAAGCGCAGGGACTCCAGGAACTCGCCGGGGTCCTCGGTCTCCTTCTGCCAGTCCAGCAGCTGCCGCAGCCACGCCATGTCGTTGATGGCGTCCTTGTCCTTGCCGGCCGACTTCGGCACGTCGGTGCGGACCTTGGAGGCCCCGGCGACGGCCTCCTGCTTGTACTTCCAGTGCGCGGCGATGCCGTACTCGGCGCGGCGGTGCATGTCGAAGGTGCGGATCTGCAGCTCGACGGGCTTGCCGTTGGGCCCGATGACCGTCGTGTGCAGCGACTGGTACATGTTGAACTTGGGCATCGCGATGTAGTCCTTGAACCGCCCCGGAACCGGGTTCCAGCGGGCGTGGACCGTGCCCAGCGCCGCGTAGCAGTCGCGGACGGTGTCCACGAGGACGCGGATGCCCACCAGGTCGTAGATCTCCGCGAAGTCACGGCCGCGGACGATCATCTTCTGGTAGACGCTGTAGTAGTGCTTGGGGCGGCCGGTGACCGTCGCCTTGATGCGGGCCGCGCGCAGGTCCTGCTGCACCTCGTCGGTGACGACGGCGAGGTACTCGTCGCGCTTGGGGGCGCGCTCGGCGACCAGCCGGACGATCTCGTCGTACATCTTGGGGTAGAGGATCGCGAAGGCGAGGTCCTCGAGTTCCCACTTGATGGTGTTCATGCCCAGGCGGTGGGCGAGCGGCGCGTAGATCTCCAGGGTCTCGCGCGCCTTCTTCTCCTGCTTCTCGCGCTTGAGGTAGCGCATGGTGCGCATGTTGTGCAGTCGGTCGGCGAGCTTGATCACCAGGACGCGGGGGTCCTTGGCCATCGCGACGACCATCTTGCGCACGGTCTCGGCCTGCGCGGCCTCGCCGAACTTGACCTTGTCGAGCTTGGTGACGCCGTCGACGAGCAGGGCGACGACGTCGCCGAAGTCGCGGCGCAGGTCCTCCAGGCCGTACTCGGTGTCCTCGACCGTGTCGTGCAGCAGCCCGGCCATCAGCGTGGCCGGATCCATGCCGAGCTCGGCGAGGATCGTGGTGACGGCGAGCGGATGCGTGATGTACGGGTCGCCGCTCTTGCGCTTCTGGCCACGGTGCCAGCGCTCGGCCACCTGGTAGGCGCGCTCGATCTGGCGCAGCGTCGCCGTCTCGATCTTGGGGTCGTTGCCGCGCACTATCCGCAGCAGCGGCTCCAGAACCGGGTTGTACGGGTTCGCGCGCTGCACACCGAGGCGGGCCAGGCGGGCGCGGACGCGGTTGGAGGAGCCGGTGCGGGCGGGCTGCCCGGCGGGCGTGCGCACCACCGGCGCGTTCCGGGGACGCTCGGGCGGCAGCGGCTTGGGGCGCGGCTGCTGCTCGGCGGGCTTGTCGACCGGCGCGGACGCGGCGTGCTGGATCGGCCCCCGCGTGTCGTTCTTCGCCTGGGGCGCGCTCGGCGCGGGCTTCGCCGCGGGCGCCGAGGCGGACTCGGGCTTTGCGGCGGTCAGTGGCTGGGCCTCGTCTGGCAAGAGGACTCCTCGTGCGCGATCCGGGTCCCCCGGTCAGGCTCCGGAAACCCCATGGTAGCGATCCCGCGTCCCAGGAGCGCCTTCAGGCCGGGTGACGGCCGTCGACAGGAGAAACGCCGGAGGCGGGCGCCGGATTCCTCCGGCGCCCGCCTCCCCCCGCGGCACGGGCCGCGTCAGACGGTGAGCAGCGCTTCCAGCGGGGCGCCGGCCAGAGCGGGCTCCAGTCGGGCACGCCCGTCGAGGAAGCCCAGCTCCATCAGCACGGCCAGGCCCGCTACCTGCGCGCCGGCCCGGCGGATGAGCTGGACGGAGGCCTCGGCGGTGCCTCCGGTGGCGAGGACGTCGTCGACGATCAGTACGCGGTCGTCGGCGGCCAGGTCCTCGGCGTGCACCTCGATCTCGGCCGACCCGTACTCCAGGTCGTAGGACTGGCCGAGGGTGGCTCCCGGGAGCTTGCCCGCCTTGCGCACGGGGACGAAGCCGAGGCCCGAGCGCAGGGCGACCGGGGCGCCGAGGATGAAGCCCCGGGCCTCCAGCCCGACGACCTTGGTGGCGCCGGTGCGCGCGGCGACCTCGGCGAGGGCGTCGGTGAGCGCGGTGAACGCCGCCGGGTCCGCCAGGAGCGGGGTGATGTCCTTGAACATCACGCCCGGCTCCGGGTAGTCGGGCACGTCCCTGATGCGGCTGAGCAGCAGCGCCGGGACGTCTGCGAGCCCGGTCATCGGCGCTTCCCCGAGGGTCGGCCGCGGCCCCGGTTGCGGGACGCGGGCTGGTTGCGGGGACCGACCACCGCGGGCGCGGCGTCCTCCGGCTCGTCGTCGGCGTACGGCCCGTCGGTGACGGCTTCCTCCGCCGGCTCCCCCGTGGCCCCGCCCTGGGCGCGCTTGGCGAGGACGCGCTTCCTGAGGGACTTCATCTGCGGCTCGGCCTCCTTGAGATCGGCGACCAGCGGCGTGGCGATGAAGATCGAGGAGTACGCACCGGCCGCGAGGCCCACGAACAGCGACAGCGAGATGTCGTTGAGCATGCCGGCGCCGAGGACACCGCCGCCGATGAACAGCAGGCCGCCCACCGGGAGCAGCGCGACCACCGTGGTGTTGATGGAGCGGACCAGGGTGCTGTTGATCGAGCGGTTGGCGATCTCGCTGTAGGTCCAGCGGGACTGCTTGGTGATGTCCTTCGTCTGCTCCTTGAGGCTGTCGAAGACGACGACCGTGTCGTAGAGCGAGTAACCGAGGATCGTGAGCAGACCGATCACCGTGCCCGGCGTGACCTCGAAGCCGACGAGGGCGTAGATGCCGGTGGTGATCGTGATGTCGTGGATCAGCGCGACGAACGCGGCGAGCGCCATGCGCCACTCGAACGCGATCGCCAGGTAGATCACGACCAGGACCATGAAGATCGCAAGGCCCTGCCAGGCCTTGTTGGCGATCTGGTCGCCCCAGCTGGGGCCGACCAGGTCGGCGTTGATCTTCTCCGAGTCGACCTTCAGGTCCTTGGAGAGGTCGTCCTTGATCTGGTCCGACTTGCCGGTGTCGATGCCCGCGATCTGGATGCGCAGGCTGCCGTCGCCGAGCTTCTGGACGATCGCGTCGTGGCCGGACGCCTCCTCCGCGTACGTCTCAGCCTGGGACACCGAGGCGCTCATGTTCTTGGGGGTGGTGAAGACCGCACCGCCCTGGAACTCGATGCCCATGTGCAGGCCGCGCACCGCCAGGCCGACGATCGCCGTGATGGTGATCAGGATGGAGATGCCGTACCAGATCTTGCGGTTCTTGATGAAGTCGTAGCCGACCTCGCCATGGTGCAGCCGGGCGCCGAGCTTGCCGAGCTTCGACATCTCTCACGCCTCCTTCGGGTCGACAGGGCCGGCGGACGGACGGCGGGTGCGGCGGAGCGGCGGCTTGGCACCCAGGCTCTTCGGATCGAGGCCGGACCACTTGTGGCCGCTCGCGAAGAACTTGCGGCGGGCCATCAGCGTGAGCAGCGGCTTGGTGAAGAGGAACACCACCACCACGTCGAGCAGGGTGGTCAGACCCAGGGTGAACGCGAAGCCCTGGACCTTGCCGACGGTGACGATGAAGAGCACCGCCGCGGCGAGGAACGACACGAAGTCGGAGACCAGGATGGTGCGCCGGGCGCGCGGCCAGCCGCGCTCGACCGCGGGACGCAGCGAGCGTCCCTCGCGGATCTCGTCACGGACGCGTTCGAAGTACACGATGAACGAGTCCGCCGTGATGCCGATGGCGACGATGGCGCCGCAGACGGCCGGCAGGTTCAGCGCGAAGCCGATGGTCGGGCCGAGCAGCGCCATGATCACGTACGTCAGGCCCGCGGACACCAGCAGCGAGGCCACGGCGATGAACGACAGACCGCGGTAGTACAGCAGCAGGTAGAGGACGACCAGCGCGAGGCCGATCGCGCCGGCGATCAGACCGGCCTTCAGCTGCTCACCGCCGAGCGCGGCGGTGACGGTGGTGACGCTGTCCTCCTTGAAGCTCAGCGGCAGGGCACCGTAGGACAGCATGTTGGCGAGGCTCTGGGCCTCCTCCTGGTCGAAGCTGCCGGAGATCTCCGCGTTGCCGCCGGTCAGTGCCTGGCTGACGTAGGGGTCGGAGACGACCTCGTTGTCCAGGACGATGGCGAACTGGTTCTGCGGGGACTGGTTCTGGGCCAGCTTGCCGGTGATGTCCGCGAACTTCTTGGAGCCGGAGTTCGTGAACTTCATGGTGACGGTCCAGCCGGCGGCGGTCTGCGTGTTGAAGACCGCCTTGGCCTCGTCCACGTCGGTGCCGTCGACCGCGGCGGGGCCGAGGACGTACTTCTGCCACTGGCCCTGCGAGTTCTGGCCGCAGGCCAACGTCGAGTCGCCGGGCTTGGCGCCGTTGCCGGCCTTGGCGCGGTCCGCCTTCTTCGTGCAGTCCAGAGCCGCGTACTGGGCCTGGAGCTTGGCGGTGGCGTCGTCGCCGGAGGCGCTGGCGCTCGGGGACGGGGAGGCGTCACCGGTGGCCTTGCCGGAGGCGGACGGGCTGGGGTCGGCCTTCAGGGCGTCGGTGACCGCGCGGCCCTGGGTGGTGGCACTGGCCGAGGCGGAGCCGGACGGCGACGAGCTCGCCTTCTCTCCGTCGGTGGCCTTGTCGGTCGCCTTGTCGGTGGCCTTGTCGGTCGCCTTGTCCGAGGCACCGGAGGCGCTCGGCGAGGGGCTGTCCGTGGCGGCGGCACCGGAGAGTTCGGTGGCGAGGACCGGGCGGAAGTAGAGCTTGGCGGTGGTGCCGACCTGCGCCCGTGCTTCCTTGGAGTTCGTACCCTTGGGGATGTTGACGATGATGTTGCGGTCGCCCTGGGTCTGAACCTCGGCCTCGGAGACACCCAGACCGTTGACACGGTTGTTCATGATGTCAACGGCGGTGTCCATGTTCGTCTTGTTGATCGCGGATTCCTGGCCGGGTTCCGAGACCGCCCTGAGGGTGATGCTCGTGCCGCCGGCCAGGTCGATCCCGAGACGCGGAGTCGTGTGTCCGGAGGCGAACATGCCTCCCGTGAGCGCCGCGATGACGATCACGATCAGGGCCAGCGAGCGCCCGGGCTTGCTCTGAGCGCTCGCGGTCTTTCCCTTTTTAGGTGCTACCACCTGTTCGTACTCCCTCTCGAGCCGCGTCACGCCGGGACGGCGAACCGGCGGCCATCACATGGTGTGGGGATCCGCGCGACGCGCGGGGTGCACGGTCCGCGCACCCCGGGGCGCGGCTACTTCGCCTCGGAACCGCCGTCGGACTTCTTCGGCTGCTCGTCCGCCTTCGCCTCGGCGGGCGCGGCGTCGACCGTCGGCTCGTCGGCCGCGTCCTTCTTGCCGAGGTCGACGGACTTGTCGTCGGCGTCGGCGGCGGCCGGGGCGTCGGTCCCGGTGAGGGAGGAGGCGTCGTCCGGAACGACGTCGGCGTCGGACTTCAGGTCGTGCTCGATGCCGTGCACGATGCGGTTGTACTCGTCGTCGGTGAGGACGGCACCGATGGAGTTCTTGGCGAAGAGCAGCTCGACGCCCGGACCGGCGTCGAGGAGGACCGTGTCCTCGCTGACCTCCTTGACCGTGGCGTACATGCCCCCGATGGTGCGGACACCGGAACCGGGCTGCATCTGGTTCCGCATGTCGGCGGCCTGCTGCTGCTTCTTCTTCGCCGACCGGGTCATCAGGAACATGGCCCCGATGAGCACGATGAACGGGAGGAGGGTCACGAGACTCACGGGTCGGTACTTCCTTCACACGACCGCGAAGATGAGCGGCCTGATGGTTGGGGGTGTGTGCGCCACCGGCAGGGGCGGCATCGGCGGAGTCTAAGCGAGTCCGCGCGCATGGAACAACGCTCAGCATGGCACCGGGGTTCCTGCTCCGGCGAATGTCGTGGTCGCGACGGGGGTGTCACGCCCCGAACAGGTCCTGTTGTCCCTTTCCGGACTGCTGCGCACGCGGCGGGGTGAGGCCGAGGTGCGCCCATGCCGCCGGGGTCGCGACCCGTCCGCGCGGGGTGCGGGCCAGCAGGCCCTCCCGCACGAGGAAGGGTTCGGCGACCTCTTCCACTGTCTCACGCTCCTCCCCCACGGCGACGGCGAGCGTGGAGAGGCCGACCGGGCCGCCACCGAACAGCTTGAGCAGTGCCTCCAGCACGGCCCGGTCGAGGCGGTCCAGGCCCCGGGCGTCCACCTCGTAGACCGCGAGGGCGGCCGCGGCGATCTCCTGGGTGATCAGACCGTCGGCCTTGACCTGGGCGTAGTCGCGGACGCGGCGCAGCAGGCGGTTGGCGATGCGGGGGGTGCCGCGGGAGCGGCCGGCGATCTCGGCGGCGCCGGCGGTGTCGATGCCGACGTCGAGCAGGCCGGCGGAGCGGTGGACGACCCGTTCCAGCTCGGCCGGTCCGTAGAACTCCATGTGCGCGGTGAAGCCGAAGCGGTCGCGCAGCGGGGGCGGCAGCAGTCCCGCCCGCGTGGTGGCGCCGACCAGGGTGAACGGGGGCAGTTCGAGCGGGATGGCGGTGGCGCCCGGGCCCTTGCCGACGATGACGTCGACGCGGAAGTCCTCCATCGCCATGTAGAGCATCTCCTCGGCGGGCCGGGACATGCGGTGGATCTCGTCCAGGAAGAGGACCTCGCCCTCCTGGAGGGAGGAGAGGATCGCGGCGAGGTCTCCGGCGTGCTGGATGGCGGGGCCGGAGGTGATGCGGATCGGGGCGCCCATCTCGGCCGCGATGATCATGGAGAGGGTGGTCTTGCCGAGGCCGGGGGCGCCGGAGAGCAGGACGTGGTCGGCGGTGGCCCCGCGCGCGCGTGCGGCGCGCAGCACGAGGTCGAGCTGTTCGCGGACCTTCTCCTGGCCGATGAACTCGCCCAGGTCCTTGGGGCGCAGGGCCGCCTCCACGGCCTGGTCCTCGCCGTCGGCGACCGAGTCCACCAGGCGTTCGCCCGCGGCCTCGGTGTCGGTCGTGTCGTCCCGGTTCATGAGGTGTGCCTCGGCTCTCGCTACGGACTATCGGGCGCGGTTCAGTGTCTGCAGGGCGGCCTTGAGCAGCTGCCCCACCTGGGGCGTGCCCGCGGCGGCCTCCGCCTGGGGGGCCACGGCGGACACGGCCTCGTCGGCCTCCCGGGTCGCGTACCCGAGGCCGATCAGGGCGGCGTGCAGCTGGTCGCGCCAGCCGGGGCCGGCCGGGGCGCCGACGGCGGGGGCACCGACCGGTTCGCCGAGGCGGTCCTTCAGTTCCAGCAGGAGCTTCTGGGCGCCCTTCCTGCCGATGCCCGGGACGGCGGTCAGGGCCTTCTCGTCCCCGGTGGAGACGGCTCTGCGCAGGGCGTCGGGGCTGTGCACGGCGAGCATGGCCTGCGCCAGGCGGGGGCCGACGCCGCTGGCGGTCTGGAGCAGCTCGAAGACCTGGCGTTCGTCGTCGTCGGCGAAGCCGTACAGCGTCAGTGAGTCCTCGCGGACGACGAGGGAGGTGGCGAGCTTGGCGGGCTTGCCGACGCGGAGGGCGGAGAGCGTGTTCGGCGTGCACTGGACGGCCATGCCGACACCGCCGACCTCGACCACCGCGGTGTCGGGGGCGAGGGCGGCGACCGTGCCGCTGACGAAGGCGATCATGCCGTGTGGCCTTTCGGTGCGTGCGGGGCTTTCGGGGTGCGCGGGCCTCCCGGCGCCCGGAGGGTGCGGGAGGCGTGCTGGGCGGCGGCCTGCTGGAGCCGGTACTGCGCGGGGGCGCGCCAGATGTGGCAGATGGCGAGGGCGAGCGCGTCGGCGGCGTCGGCGGGCTTCGGGGGCGCGGCCAGCCGCAGCAGGCGGGTGACCATGGCGCCCACCTGGGCCTTGTCGGCGCGTCCGCTGCCGGTGACGGCGGCCTTGACCTCGCTGGGGGTGTGCAGGGCGACGGGGATGCCGCGACGGGAGGCGCACAGGATGGCGACGGCGCTGGCCTGGGCGGTGCCCATCACGGTGCGGACGTTGTGCTGGCTGAAGACGCGCTCCACGGCGACGAACTCCGGCCGGTGCTCGTCCAGCCACCGCTCGATGCCCTGCTCGACGGCGACGAGGCGGTGGCCGAGGTCGGCGTCGGCGGAGGTGCGGACGACGCCGACGCCGATCATGGTCAGCGGCCTGCCCGCGACGCCCTCGACGACACCGACGCCGCAGCGGGTCAGCCCCGGGTCCACCCCCAGTACACGCACGCCCACGCCCTCCCGTCGATCACCTGTTTGTGCAGGCTATCGGGTGCCACCGACAACGGCGGCGGGCCGGGGGACGTGTCCCTCCGGCCCGCCGGACCGCCGTCGCGTGTGCGGACGCTACGCGTCGACCTTCTCCATGACCTCGTCGCTGACGTCGAAGTTGGCGAAGACGTTCTGCACGTCGTCGCTGTCCTCGAGGGCGTCGATCAGCTTGAAGATCTTCCGGGCACCGTCCTCGTCCAGCTCGACCTGCATGGTCGGGACGAAGTTGGCGTCGGCGGACTCGTAGTCGATGCCGGCGTCCTGGAGGGCGGTGCGGACCGCGACCAGGTCGGTGGCCTCGCTGATGACCTCGAAGGTCTCGCCGAGGTCGTTGACCTCCTCGGCGCCCGCGTCCAGGACGGCGCCGAGCACGTCGTCCTCGCCCAGCTCGCCCTTGGGGACGATGACGACGCCCTTGCGGTTGAACAGGTACGACACCGATCCCGGGTCGGCCATGGAGCCGCCGTTGCGGGTCATGGCGACGCGGACGTCGGAGGCGGCGCGGTTGCGGTTGTCGGTGAGGCACTCGATGAGCACCGCGACACCGTTCGGGCCGTAGCCCTCGTACATGATCGTCTCGTAGTCGGCGCCACCGGCCTCCAGGCCGCCGCCGCGCTTGACCGCGGAGTCGATGTTCTTGTTCGGGACCGACTGCTTCTTCGCCTTCTGGATGGCGTCGTACAGCGTCGGGTTGCCCTCGATGTCGACGCCGCCCATGCGCGCCGCGACCTCGATGTTCTTGATCAGCTTCGCGAAGAGCTTGCCGCGCTTGGCGTCGATCACGGCCTTCTTGTGCTTCGTCGTAGCCCATTTAGAGTGGCCGGACATCTGCCTGTCTCCTTCGCGTAACCCATCTCTGCAACGAACGCAGGAATCCTACAAGGACTCCGCCGCCCGGTTCGCGCGCACCATGTCGGCGAAGAGGCGGTGGACGCGGTGGTCTCCGGTCAGTTCCGGGTGGAACGACGTGGCCAGCGCGTTGCCCTGGCGGACCGCGACGATGTGGCCCTCGTGCTCGGCGAGCACCTCGGCCGCGGCGCCCACGGACTCGACCCAGGGGGCGCGGATGAAGACGCCCTCGACGGGATCGCCCCCGACGCCCGCGATGTCGACGGCCGCCTCGAAGGACTCGTTCTGCCGTCCGAAGGCGTTGCGGCGCACGATCATGTCGATGCCGCCGACCGTCTCCTGCCCGGAGCGGGGGTCGAGGATCTTGTCGGCCAGCAGGATCATGCCGGCGCAGGTGCCGTAGACGGGCAGGCCCGCGCGGACGCGTGCGCGCAGCGGCTCCATCACGCCGAAGAGGACGGCCAGTTTGGAGATGGTGGTGGACTCGCCGCCGGGCAGCACGAGGCCGTCGACCTCGGCGAGTTCCTCGGGGCGCCTGACCGGCCTGGCCACGGCATCGGCCGCGGCCAGGGCGACGAGGTGCTCCCGTACGTCGCCCTGGAGGGCCAGGACTCCGATGACGGGGGTGTCACTCATGGGTCCTGTGCCCTACCAGCCGCGGTTGGCGTAGCGCTCGGTCTCGGGGAGGGTGTCGCAGTTGATGCCGACCATGGCCTCGCCGAGGTTGCGGGACGCGTCCGCGATGATCTTCGGGTCGTCGTAGAAGGTGGTCGCCTTCACGATGGCGGCGGCGCGCTTGGCCGGGTCGCCGGACTTGAAGATGCCGGAGCCGACGAAGACACCCTCGGCGCCGAGCTGGCGCATCAGCGCGGCGTCGGCGGGGGTGGCCACACCGCCGGCGGAGAACAGGACGACCGGGAGCTTGCCCAGCTCGGCGACCTCGCGGACCAGCTCGTACGGGGCGCGCAGCTCCTTGGCGGCGGCGTACAGCTCGTTGTTGTCGTAGCCGCGCAGGCGGGCGATCTCGTTCTTGATCTGGCGCAGGTGGCGGACGGCCTCGACGACGTTGCCGGTGCCGGCCTCGCCCTTGGAGCGGATCATGGCCGCGCCCTCGGCGATGCGGCGCAGGGCCTCGCCGAGGTTGGTGGCACCACAGACGAACGGCGTCGTGAAGGCGAACTTGTCGCTGTGGTTGACCTCGTCGGCCGGGGTGAGGACCTCGGACTCGTCGATGTAGTCGACGCCGAGGGACTGCAGGACCTGGGCCTCGACGAAGTGGCCGATGCGGGACTTGGCCATCACCGGGATGGAGACGGCGTCGATGATGCCCTCGATCATGTCCGGGTCGGACATGCGGGCCACACCGCCGTCCTTGCGGATGTCGGCCGGGACGCGCTCCAGGGCCATGACGGCGACGGCGCCCGCGTCCTCGGCGATCTTCGCCTGCTCCGGCGTGACGACGTCCATGATCACGCCGCCCTTGAGCTGCTCGGCCATGCCGCGCTTCACACGGGCGGTGCCGGTCTCGGGGGCCTGGTTTTCGGAGAGCGTGCTGGACACGGGTACCTCGCTGAAGGGAAAAGGGGGTGTTTCTGCAGCACTGAGGTAACGCGAATGGACCAGGCCACAGCAAGGGCCAATGGACAGTCGGTGGATCCTTTTGCGGCGAAGGGCCGGGGCGCGGGCCCGGGTCCGTCGTCCGGAGCGGGCCGGCTGAGGGAGACCGTGCGGCCCCGCGACGCCGGCGTGAACCGGACGACGGGGCCCTAGGCGGCCCGGTCCACCAGCGCCGCCGGCGGCTCGTCGTCCATCTCGAAGGCCAGCGGGAAGGGGGCGTGTCCGGCCAGCCGGAACCAGCGCACCTTGCGGTGTTCGCGCAGGCGGCGGGCGGCGCCCACGGCGTCGTTGTGGAAGCGCCGGGCCATCGGCACCCGGCGGACCGCCTCGGTCAGTTCGCGGGCGGCCTCCTCTCCCCCGGGTGCCTCGCGCACGGCCTCCACCTGCCGGACGTCCTCGAACACCACCCGCAGGGCCTGGCTCAGCTCGCTCTCGGCGACCTCGCGCTGTTCCTCCTCCGACTGCCGGGCGGCGTGCGCGGCCTCGTACAGGACGATCGAGGCGGCCGGGTCGAGCACGCCCGAGGTGGCCAGTTCCTGGGCCACGGAGGCCCGGCGCAGCAGCTGTGCGTCGAGCGCGGCACGGGCGGCGTCGATGCGGGCGTGCAGGCGGTCCAGCCGGCCCGCCGTCCAGCTCAGATACAGGCCGATCGCGACGAGGACGGCCAGGATCCAGATGAGGGTTGCAGTCACGGGCGGCAACCCTACGGGAGCGCTCCGCCGGGCCGGGCGGGTGCCTGGTGCCGGGCGTCACCGGGGGCTGCGCCCCCGGAACGCCCTCCGGCCCGGACGGGCCTCGTCCTCACACGCCGGGCTGGGTGAACGACCGGCTCCGGCTCCCGGACCGTCCGGTCCCGGACCTCAGTCCTTCGCCGCCAGGCCGAACCGCGCGCGCAGGCCCGTCGCCCTTTCGTCCGCCGCCACCGCGGCCGCTCCGGCCGTCACCGTCTCGTAGACGGAAAGGATGTCCGCGCCGACCGTCGACCAGTCGAAGCGCCGTACGTGCGCGCTGCCCCGCTCCCGCAGCCCGGCCCGGCGCTCCGGGTCGGCCAGCAGCCGTACCGCCGCGTCGGCCAGCGCGTCGGCGTCCTCGTTGGCGAACAGCTCGCCGGCCGCCCCCTGGTCGAGGACCTGGGCGAAGGCGTCCAGGTCGGAGGCGAGCACGGGGGCGCCCCCCGACATGGCCTCGACGAGGACGATGCCGAAGCTCTCGCCGCCGGTGTTGGGCGCCACGTACAGGTCCACGCTGCGCAGGAGACGCGCCTTGTCCTCGTCGCCGACCATGCCGAGGAACTCCACCCGGGAGCGCAGCCCGGCGGGCAGGGACGCCACGGCCTCCTTCTCGTCGCCGCGTCCGGCGACCAGCAGCCGGGTCTCCGGACGTGCCGCGAGGATCTTGGGCAGGGCCCGCATCAGCACCGGCAGGCCCTTGCGGGGCTCGTCGATGCGCCCGATGAAGCCGATCGTGCCGCCCTGCCACTCGGGCTTCGGCTCCGCCCCGGCGAAGAAACCGACGTCGACGCCGTTGGGGATCACGACCGCGTCCCCGCCCAGGTGCTCGACGAGTGTGCGGCGGGCGTACTCGCTCACCGCGATCCGGGCGCTGATCTTCTCCAGGGCGGCCTGGAGGATCGCGTAGGCGGCGATCATCGCCCGCGAGCGCGGGTTGGAGGTGTGGAAGGTGGCCACGATCGGGCCCTGCGCCGCCCAGCAGGTCAGCAGGCCCAACGACGGCGAGGTCGGCTCGTGGATGTGGATGACGTCGAAGGCGCCCTCGTGCAGCCAGCGCCGGACCCGGGCCGCCGACAGGAAGCCGAAGTTCAGGCGGGCCACCGAGCCGTTGTACGGCACCGGCACCGCGCGCCCGGCCGAGACGACGTACGGGGGCAGCGGGGTGTCGTCGTCGGCGGGCGCGAGGACGGACACCTCGTGGCCGAGGCGGATGAAGTACTCGGCGAGGTCGCGGATGTGGAACTGGACGCCGCCCGGCACGTCCCAGGAGTACGGGCAGACGATGCCGATCCTCACGAGGCGTCCCGCTCGCCGGGGGCGGGTGCCTTGGCCGGGTCCAGGTCCCTCAGCCACAGCCGCTGCAGCATGTGCCAGTCCTCCGGGTGGTCGGCGATCCCCGTGGCGAAGGCGTCGGCCAGCGCCTGGGTCATGACGGACGTCTTCTCGCGCCGGGTACCCGACTCGGGCACGGGGACCGGCGCGTGGACCCGGCCCCGCATGACCGGCGAGTCGTCGTACCAGAGCGTCACCGGCAGCAGCCGCGCGCCGGTCTGCTGGGCGAGCAGGGCGGGACCGGCCGGCATGCGGGCCGTCTCGCCGAAGAAGCCGACCTCCACGCCGGAGGCGGACAGGTCGCGGTCGGCGACCAGGCAGACCAGGCCGCCGTCGCGCAGCCGCCGGGCGAGCGTGCCGAAGGCCGTTCCGCCGCTGTGCGGCAGGACCTCCATGCCGAGGCCCTCCCGGTAGGCGACGAAGCGGTCGTAGAGCGTCTCCGGCTTGAGGCGCTCGGCGACGGTCGTGAACGGGATGCCCAGCCGGGTGGTGACCCAGGCGCCGGCGAGGTCCCAGTTGGCCAGGTGCGGCAGGGCGATTATCACGCCCTTGCCGGCGTCCATGCCCTCGGTCAGGTGGTGCAGGTCCTTCGGGTCGAAGCCCTCCCTGACGCGCTCGGCGCTCCAGGCGGGCAGCCGGAAGGACTCCATCCAGTACCGCAGGTACGAGCGCATGCCCGCGCGCGAGAGTTCGGCGAGCCGCTCCGGGGTCGCGTCGGGCACCACGCGTGCGTAGTTGCCCTCGAGCCGCCGTACGCCCGTACCGCGCCGCTTCCAGGCGAGGTCCGCGACGGTGCGGCCGAGGCGCACCGCGACCGGCTCGGGGAGCTTCTTGACGGTGCTCCAGCCTGCGCCGTACAGGGCGTCGGACAGCCGCTCGCGAGCGCTCACTTCGCCGCCTCGGTGCCCTGGTTCTCCTGGGCGGCGGCCTCCGCCTCCGCGGACTCGCGGCGGACCGTGACGACGCGCTGGACCAGCGTGACGAGGCTGCCGACGGCGACGATCCACAGGGCGATCGGCAGCAGGTACTGGACGCCGGGCACGCCGAACTTGTGCAGTCCCGCGAAACCGGCCGCGACCAGCGAGATCACGAGACGCTCGGCGCGCTCGACCAGCCCGTTGACGGCGACCGGCAGACCGATCGACTCGCCGCGCGCCTTGGTGTACGACACCACCTGGCCGCTGGCCAGGCAGAAGATCGACACGGCGCACAGCACGTTGTCGTCGCCGCCGCCCGCGTACCAGAGGGCGAAGCCGCCGAAGATCGCGCCGTCGGCGACCCGGTCCAGGGTGGAGTCCAGGAAGGCGCCCCAGCGGCTGGAACGGCCGAGCTGGCGTGCCATGTTGCCGTCGACGAGGTCGGAGAACACGAACAGCGTGATCACGACCGTGCCCCAGAAGAACTCGCCCATGGGGTAGAAGACCAGCGCACCCGCGACCACCCCGGCGGTGCCGATCAGCGTGACCGTGTCCGGGCTGACGCCCCTGCGGATGAGAAACGCGGCGAACGGTGTGAGGACACGCGTAAAAAATGCACGCGCGTACTTGTTCAGCATGGCCTTCCCGACGGTCGGTGTGGCCGCGCGGCCCTTGCTGGCCACCGGCTGGCCCATCGTAGTCACGCGCGCGCATGCGCGGCGGACGGGCACCCGGACCCGTTCTCCGCCGCCGGCGGGGCCGGGCTCCGTCCGTCGTATGGACGCGGCGTGACGGGAGTGGGAATCTCGAAGGACCGCGGGCGTCGCCGGAGCCGCCAGTGCACGCGGTCCCGCGCGTCCGCGCCCACAACGACCTCACCGTGCACGGGAGGCAAGGACATGGGCGACAAGGCACATACCCACCCCGGGGCCGCCGGCAGGGCAACGGCGGCCGACCATCCCGCGTCCGTACGGAATGTGGTGCTGGTCGGCCACTCCGGATCGGGCAAGACGACTCTGGTGGAGGCCCTCGCGCTGACCGCGGGAGCGGTGAACCGGGCCGGCCGCGTGGAGGACGGCGGCTGCGTCTCGGACTACGACGAGATCGAGCACCGGCAGCAGCGCTCGGTGCAGCTCTCCCTGGTGCCGGTGGAATGGGACGGCATCAAGATCAATCTGTTGGACACCCCCGGATACGCCGACTTCGTCGGTGACCTCAGGGCCGGTCTGCGCGCCGCGGACGCGGCCCTCTTCGTCGTCTCGGCCTCCGACGGGGTGGACGGCTCGACCCGCATGGTGTGGGACGAGTGCGCGGCCGTCGGCATGCCGCGCGCCATCGTCGTCACGCACCTGGAGGCGGCCCGGGCCGACTTCGAGGAGATGACGCGGATCTGCGCCGAGGCGTTCGGCGGGGACGACCCCGACGCCGTGCTGCCGTTGTACCTGCCCCTGCGCGGACCGCAGGGGCCCGACGGCCACGCGCCCGTGACGGGGCTGATGGGGCTGCTGACGCAGCGGCTGTTCGACTACTCCTCCGGCGTGCGCGAGGAGTCCGAGCCGGTCGGGGACCAGCTGCCGGTGATCGAGGAGGCCCGCAGCCTGCTCATCGAGGGGATCATCGCCGAGAGCGAGGACGAGACCCTGATGGACCGCTACCTCGGCGGCGAGCCGGTCGACGTCGGCACCCTGGTCCAGGACCTGGAGCGGGCCGTCGCGCGCGGCGCGTTCTTCCCCGTCCTGGCCGCCGCCCCCGCCGCCGGGGGCGCGCGGCAGGGACTGGGCACGGTCGAGCTGCTGGAGCTGATCACCCGCGGCTTCCCGACCCCGCTCGAACGCGAGGCGCCCCGGGTGACCACGCCCGACGGCACACCGCGCGAGCTGCGGATGTGCGACCCCGGGGAGTCGCTGGTCGCGGAGGTCGTCAAGACGTCCTCCGACCCGTACGTCGGCCGGATCTCGCTGATCCGCGTCTTCTCGGGCACCCTGCGGGCCGACCAGACGGTGCACGTCTCCGGGCACGGACTGGCCGACCGCGGCCACGAGGACCACGACGTCGACGAGCGGATCGGCGCCCTGTCGACGCCGTTCGGCAAACAGCAGCGGCCGGTCACGCACGTGATCGCGGGCGACCTGGCGTGCGTGGCGAAGCTGACCCGCGCGGAGACCGGGGACACCCTGTCGGCCAAGGACGACCCGCTGCTGATGGCTCCCTGGGAGATGCCCGACCCGCTGCTGCCGCTCGCCATCCAGGCGCACAGCAAACCCGACGAGGACAAGCTGTCCCAGGGGCTCGCCCGGCTGGTCGCCGAGGATCCGACGATGCGGCTGGAGCAGAACCAGGACACCCACCAGGTCGTCCTGTGGTGCCTGGGCGAGGCCCACGCGGACGTCGCCCTGGAGCGGCTGCGCAGCCGGTACGGCGTCCAGGTCGACGTCGTGCCGCACCAGGTGTCCCTGCGGGAGACGTTCGGGAGCAGGGCGACCGGGCGCGGGCGGCACGTCAAGCAGTCCGGCGGGCACGGGCAGTACGCCATCTGCGAGATCGAGGTGGAGCCGCTGCCGGGCGGTTCGGGCATCGAGTTCGTGGACAGGGTGGTCGGCGGTGCGGTGCCCCGGCAGTTCATCCCCTCGGTCGAGAAGGGCGTGCGGGCGCAGGCGGCCAAGGGGGTCGCCTCGGGGCATCCGCTGATCGACGTCCGGATCACGCTGCTGGACGGCAAGGCGCACTCGGTGGACTCCTCCGACGCCGCCTTCCAGACGGCCGGCGCGCTGGCGCTGCGCGAGGCCGCGGCCGACGCCCGGATCCATCTGCTGGAGCCGGTGGCCGAGGTGGGTGTCCTGGTCGGCGACGACTACGTGGGCGCCGTGATGAGCGACCTGTCGGGGCGGCGCGGCCGGGTGCTCGGCACCGAGCGGACCAACGGCGGGCAGACCCTGATCCGGGCCGAGATCCCCGAGATCGAGATCGGCCGGTACGCGGTGGACCTGCGCTCCCTGTCGCACGGCACCGCGCGCTTCGACCGCCGGTACGCGCGGCACGAACCGATGCCGCCGCAGGTCGCGGAACGGCTGCGCGAGGAGGTGCGTGCGGCCTCCTGACGGCGCCGGGACCGGCGCGGGCCGCCCCGCGCCGGAGGCCCGCCGCCCCGGCGCACGACGGCGCATCTCGGCATCAACCCGCGCGCGCGGGGGCGCCTTTGGCCGTCCGGTGACGCATGCCGGTGGCTGCGGATACGCTGATGACCTGATCAACAGGTGTGCGGGGCAGGGAAGTCGGGAAGGCCGCAGGAGCGACAGTGGTGGCGATCGGGGGCGGGAATGACCGTTGACGGCGGTTACGCGGACTTCTTCGGACCGCAGGTTCCGCGTACGGACGACGGGGGGCAGACGGCCACCTTCGCGCTGGCCTCGGCCGCCTACCGGGACGACCCGATGGAGGAGATCAAGAAGGCCGACAACGAGTGGCACCAGACGACCGTCAACACGGGCCGCTCCTGGGCCACGATCTTCCGTCCCAATCTCGGCGAGGCCTTCTCCCGCGCGGTGGCCGACCGCATGCTCGGCGGCGACCGCAAGCCGCTCATCCAGTCCTTCGGGGCCGAGCCGCAGGTGGTGGTGGAGCACTGCCTGGCGGCCAACGGCATCCGCAAGGCCCGGGACAACCGGCTGACCATGGTCAGCGTGCTGTGCGGCCTGCTGTTCCTCCCGGGCGCGCTGGTCTGGCTGCTCGGTTTCCAGATCCGCACCACGGTCGCCAAGGCGGAGAACAAGCAGGCCGGGGCCCTGGGCACCGCCGTGCTCCTGGCGATCGCCGCGCTGGCCGTGCTGTTCCTGATCAAGATGCCCTTCTCCGGCTTCTGGGCCTGGTACGCGCGCGCGGCCGTCGTGATGCCCGTCGTCGGCTGGTTCTGGGCCAAGCGGATCTGCGAGCGGACGGCCAGGGACCTGCGCGAGCGCTGGGACGGCCTGCTGTCCGGCAGCGGCATCGGCGCCAAGGTGCCCGAGGCGGTGCCCAGCAACCCGAACGAGACGGCGGCCGAGCAGCTCCGCCAGTCCCTGGCCAGGCTCGGTGCCGAGCAGCAGTCCAACTCCGTCTTCTACGCCGGCCCCAAGGGCGTCCTCGGCATGGGCACCCGGTGGGGCAGCTGGCAGCTCGCCGAGGAGCTGGTGCCGGCCGACCCGGCCCGGGAGATCCATCCGTTCCGCAGCTGGGACGTCATACGGTCGATCCACGACCAGCTGCGCATGCTGGAGCGCGGCCCGCTGAACACCGGCGGCTTCACCAAGCCGTCCATACGGCACTGGGTCGTCACGCCGATCGGGGAGAACGCCAAGGCGGTCTCCCGCCCCGAGGGCACGGACGTCCAGGCGTACCAGGTCAAGCCGCACGCGATCCAGGAGATCTGCAACAAGCAGCAGTTCGGCGCCGGTGACCGGCACTACCTGGGCGTCCAGTGGACGCTGTGGGACGGCCAGTTGGTGATCACGATGCTGATCACGGTCACCGTGCTGCACTCGACGCTGCGCATCGAGGTGACCGGGCACGCCCTGGGTCCGGTCAACCCGCTCTTCACGACGAAGCCGGAGGCTCCCTCCAAGGAGGTCGCCAAGTCGTTCAAGCCGTGGGAGACGCGCAAGGTGATGCTCCCCCTGGTCACCGCCAACGAGGTGGTACGGCTCGCCGTCCGCGCTCCGCTCACGTGGTACCCGCCCCTGCTGAACTGGCTCGGCGGCACGATCGGTCTGCCGGAGCCCTTCGGTCTGCGGCACGCGTGGGCGGACCAGCCGTGGCGGCACCGCTTCATGGCCGACGACGCGCTGCGGGCGGCGACGCCGGTGCTGCGGGTCGTGCACTCGGCCGCCATCCGGGTCCTGGAGGAGAACGGCGTGGACACCGAGAAGTTCGGGGCGCGGTCGGCGTTCCTCAGCACGGCGGTGCAGGATCCTTCGCCCCGGAAGGCCGACGTCTACGACGCGTAGGCCTCCGGCCGCTGGGCCGGAGACGTGCGGGCGGCGTCACCGGGGGCCGCGCCCCCGGACCCCCTTCGGCCCGAACGGCCTGGTCGTCGAACGCCGGACGGGCCGGCGGGTGCGGCCCGAGCCCAGGCTCCGGCTAGGCCGGCCAGGCCTTCGCCAGCATCGTGCGCGTGTCCCCCAGCAGCTGCGGCAGCACCTTCGTGTGGCCGACGACCGGCATGAAGTTCGTGTCGCCGCCCCAGCGGGGCACGATGTGCTGGTGCAGATGCGCGGCGATGCCCGCGCCGGCCACCGTGCCCTGGTTCATGCCGATGTTGAACCCGTGGGCGCCGGAGGCGGTCCGCAGGGCCGTCATCGCCTGCTTGGTCAGCAGTGCCAGCTCGGCCGTCTCGGCGTCGGTCAGCTCGGTGTAGTCGGCCACGTGCCGGTACGGGACGGTCATCAGGTGGCCGCCGTTGTAGGGGTACAGGTTGAGCACCGCGTACACGTGCTCACCGCGCCGGACGACGAGCCCGTCCTCGTCGGACTTGGCCGGGATGGAGCAGAAGGGACAGCCGTCGTCGGCGCCGGGGCCGCTCGGCTTGTTCTCACCCTGGATGTAGGCCATCCGGTGGGGCGTCCACAGGCGCTGGAACGCGTCCTGCGTCCCCACTCCGATCTGCTGCTCCGGCTCACTCGTCATGCGTGCAGCATATGGCGTCACCGGGGGGCCGCGGAAAAAGCCCCCGGGATCGCTCCCGGGGGCCGTGCGGTCCGTGCGGTCAGACCTGCGCCCGCTCCTCGACGACCTTCGCGATCTTCGCGATGGCCTCGTCGACGGGGATGCCGTTCTCCTGCGAGCCGTCGCGGTAGCGGAAGGAGACGGCGCCGTTGGCCATGTCCTCGTCACCCGCGATGACCATGAAGGGCACCTTCTGCTTCTGGGCGTTCCTGATCTTCTTCTGCATGCGGTCGGAGGAGGAGTCCACCTCGACGCGCAGGCCCTGCCTCTTCGCGGCCGCGGCGAACTTCTCCAGGTACTCGACGTGCGCGTCGCCGATCGGGATGCCGACCGCCTGGACCGGGGCCAGCCAGGCCGGGAAGGCGCCCGCGTAGTGCTCCAGCAGGACGGCGAAGAACCGCTCGATGGAGCCGAACAGCGCGCGGTGGATCATGACCGGGCGCTGCTTGGAGCCGTCCGCGCCGGTGTACTCCAGGTCGAAGCGCTCCGGCAGGTTGAAGTCGAGCTGGATGGTCGACATCTGCCAGGTGCGGCCGATGGCGTCCTTGGTCTGGACGGAGATCTTCGGACCGTAGAAGGCGGCGCCGCCCGGGTCGGGGACGAGGGGCAGGCCCTGCTTCTCGGCGACCTGGCGCAGCGTTTCGGTGGCCTCTTCCCAGGCCTCGTCGGAGCCGACGAACTTCTCCGGGTCCTTGGTGGACAGCTCCAGGTAGAAGTCGGTCAGACCGTAGTCGCGCAGCAGGCCGAGGACGAAGGTGAGCGTCTTGTCGAGCTCCTCCGACATCTGCTCGCGGGTGCAGTAGATGTGCGCGTCGTCCTGGGTGAAGCCGCGGGCCCGGGTCAGGCCGTGCACGACGCCCGACTTCTCGTACCGGTACACGGTGCCGAACTCGAACAGGCGCAGCGGCAGCTCGCGGTACGAGCGGCCACGCGCGTCGAAGATCAGGTTGTGCATCGGGCAGTTCATGGGCTTGAGGTAGTAGTCCACGCCCTCGTCGAGCTGCATGGGCGGGTACATGCCGTCGGCGTACCAGTCCAGGTGGCCCGAGGTCTCGAAGAGCTTCCCCTTCGTCGCGTGCGGGGTGTAGACGAACTCGTACCCCTCCTCCTCGTGGCGGCGGCGCGAGTAGTCCTCCATGACGCGGCGGATGATGCCGCCCTTGGGGTGGAAGACCGCGAGGCCGGAGCCGATCTGCTCCGGGACGGAGAACAGGTCCAGCTCGCTGCCGAGCTTCCGGTGGTCGCGCTTCTCGGCCTCGGCGAGGAACTCCAGGTGCGCCTTCAGCTCCTCCTTGGAGGGCCATGCGGTGCCGTAGATGCGCTGGAGCATCGGGTTCTTCTCGCTGCCGCGCCAGTAGGCGGCGGCGTTGCGCATGAGCTTGAACGCCGGGATGTTCCTTGTGGTGGGCAGGTGGGGACCGCGGCAGAGGTCCTTCCAGCACAGCTCGCCGGTCTTGGCGTCCAGGTTGTCGTAGATCGTCAGCTCGCCGGCGCCGACCTCGACGTCCGCGCCGTCGTCGTGGGAGGCGGAGCCCTTGAGGCCGATCAGCTCCAGCTTGTACGGCTCGTCGGCGAGCTCCTCACGGGCGGCCTCGTCGGTGACCACGCGGCGGGAGAAGCGCTGGCCGCGCTTCTGGATCTCCTGCATCTTCTTCTCGATGGCCTTGAGGTCATCGGGGTGGAAGGGCTTCTCGACGTCGAAGTCGTAGTAGAAGCCGTCCTTGACGGGCGGCCCGATGCCGAGCTTGGCCTCGGGGAACAGTTCCTGCACGGCCTGGGCCATGACGTGCGCGGTGGAGTGGCGCAGGATGTTCAGGCCGTCCTCGGAGGAGATCTCGACGCCCTCGACGGTCTCACCGTCCCGGAGCTCGTACGCGAGGTCCCTGAGCTCGCCGCCGACGCGGGCGGCGACGATCGAGCGCTCGCCGGCGAAGAGCTCGGCGGCCGTAGTGCCCGTAGTCACCACGCGTTCTTCCCGCTCGGAATCGCGTTGGATGATCACACGGACGTCTGACACCGGTCTCTCCTGACTGAAGGCGGGGCTGCGGCGCCATACCGGAGCGCACGCATGAGGGCGATCGTACCGACCCGGGCCCGCCCCGGTCGAAGTCACTCCCCGCCGCAGGCCTCCCCGAAGACGTCCAGGTTCTCGTGGAGGGCCTTCAGCAGCCGGTCCCGCTCGGCGTCGTCGACCTGCACGGGGGCGACCTCGCAGGCGCCGGTGAGGCGGCGGAATCCGCCGCGGCTCTCGAGCCGTCCCAGCACGCGCACGGGCAGCCCGACGAGGTGCGCGTGCCCGGCGATCCGGTACGCCTCCTCGTCCAGGGTGATCCGCACGTGCGGGACGTCGGCCCCGGCGAGCACCCGCAGCCGTACGGTGCCGGCGCCGCGCGGGCCGGTTCTGCGCATCCGGACGACCGTGCCGGTGAGCCGCACCGGTACGGACGGCTCCGCGCGCAGGTAGCGGGCACCGGCCTCGCGCAGGGCGGGCAGGTCGCCGGGCGAGAACTCGACGGGTTCGGCGCGGGCGGCGCAGCCCTCGGGCACCCCGGCGGCCGGGGCCCACGCCACGGCGACGCGGGCGCCCTCCGTGCCGCGGACGAGGGTGACGAGCGCCTCGGTGAGTTCGTGGCTGACGCCCGCCGCGACGGCGCTGTCGAAGGCGTCCATGGCGCCGGTGGCCCGCCGGTAGTCGACGGCCTCGCGGGCGGCGAAGAGGGCCTGGTGGAGGCGGACGGCGAGGGGGCGGCCGGTGGTGACGGGCACGAAGGCGGTGAGGCGGCGGCCGTCGGGCGAGGGGCCGACCAGGACGTTGGACAGGGACGCGGCGGCGGAGCGGCGGTGCCGGGCCCCGTGGTAGCCGGCCCGCGCGCGGGTGGCGAGGGCGCCGGCGAGGAGGACGCTCCGGGCGGCGGATCGCAGTTGCTCCTCCACCGTCCAGGGCGCGGTGCCGGCCGGGCCGATGGGCAGGTCGCGCCACCAGCGGATCTCGTCGCTGGGCACGGCCAGGGAGACGAGGATCTCCCGGGCGGAGGGCGCGGCGCTGCGGGACAGGGCGTGCAGCGCCTCGCCGAGCAGGTCGTCGCTGTCGGGGAAGGCGCGGCTGTCGGGCACCAGCAGGCTGGTGGCGCCGCCGGGGCCGGGCGGGGTCCAGCGGCCGTAGCGGCCCGGGGCGCCGCCGCGCCGGTGCCAGCCGTGCCGGTGCAGCAGGGCGGCGAGCACGGCCGGGTCCACGGCGGCGGGCTCGGGCGTGCCGCCGTCGCAGGCGGTACCGCCGGCGTCGGCGGCACGGAGCCGGACGGGGCGCGGCGGCTCGGGGGTGGGGCGGTGCGTCATGGTTTCCCTCCCGTCCCGACCCGCGTCATGATCTCGCACAGCGCCCGGTCGTCGAAGACCCGTGCGGTCGGTATCCGCACGGTGGTGCGCCGCCGGCCCGTGACCGGGTGTCCGGCGAGGTTGGTCCAGTAGCAGCAGTGCCTGAGGTCCAGCCGGTCGTGGCCGGCGCGCAGCCACTGGTCCCGGGAGCGCGGGACGATCATCACGACCAGGATCTTGTGCACGGACACCGGGGTGCGGGCGAGCTTGGCCAGGTGGTCGTTGTCGAGCACGAAGGAGAAGAAGGGGCCCGGCGGGCCGGGCGGGATCTGGTAGGTCGCCTTGAGCTGCACCTTGATGGTGACCTCGTCGTCGACGGTGTGGCCGGGTGCGCTGTGGCTGACGTGCCAGTCGATGCCGTTGTCCGGGAAGGGCTGGGACAACGAGCAGCCGGCCGCCGCGGCGACCGCGTGCAGATAGCCGACCTGCAGGGTCTCCATGCAGGCGGTGGTGGCGAGGGAACCGCGAGTGGGCGCCGTGCGCTCGGGCAGCAGCCCGCCCCGTTCGGGCTGCGTTATGGCCATGACCAACAGCCTTCCAGAACTGGTGTATCCGCGCTGCGGGTCGCTGAACTGCAAAGACCCGTACTCCTGTTGTGTCCTTCCGGCGTACGCCGCAAACAGCCCGGGTATCACCGAACCGGGACAGAGGACGGCGTGTCAGCTGCCGTGTACGAACGAGGAGTTGAGTGCCCTATGACGTGCTGGTTCGAGGGGCCGCTGGCCGCCTTCGACACGGAGACCACGGGTGTGGACGTCGAGACCGACCGGATCGTCTCGGCGGCCCTGGTCGTCCAGGACGCCCCGGGGCTCAGGCCCCGGGTCAGCCGCTGGCTGGTGAACCCGGGCGTGCCGGTGCCCGAGGCGGCGACGGCGGTGCACGGGCTGACGGAGGAGCATCTGCAGCGCAACGGACGCTGGCCGGCACCGGTGATGCACGAGATAGCCGAGGCGCTGGGCGAACAGGCCCGGGCCGGACGTCCGCTGGTGGTGATGAACGCGCCGTTCGATCTGACGCTGCTGGACCGGGAGTTGCGCCGGCACCGGGCGTCGTCGCTGGCCGCCCGGCTGGAGCGGACGTCGCTGCACGTCCTCGACCCGCGCGTGCTCGACAAGCACCTGGACCGCTACCGCAAGGGCCGCCGCACCCTCACCGATCTGTGTGCGCACTACGGTGTCGAGCTGGAGGGCGCGCACGACGCGGCGGCCGACGCGCAGGCCGCGCTGGGGGTCGTCCGGGCGGTCGGGCGCCGTTTCCAGTCGCGGCTGGAGCGTCTGTCCGCCGCCGAGCTGCACACGCTCCAGGCGGTGTGGCACGCGGGGCAGGCCCGGGGTCTCCAGGCGTGGTTCGCGCTCAACGGGAGCGAGGAGGCCGTGGATCCCGCCTGGCCCCTGCGCCCGGACCTGCCCGCGGCGGCGTGAGCACACGAAGAAGCCGGTCCGTCGCGTGACGGACCGGCTTTTCCCGGTGGGCGATACTGGGTTCGAACCAGTGACCTCTTCGGTGTGAACGAAGCGCTCTCCCACTGAGCTAATCGCCCGGGAACGCACTGAACAATACAGGGACCGGCGCGGTTCCTTCAAACCGCTCGCAGGTGGGCCGCCAGCCCGCGCCGGCCCGCCCGCATCATCAGCCGGTGGTTGGCCCGGAAGAGGGGCCGTCCCGGCACGGCGAGGCGGCGCAGCAGGGGCTTGCGGACGTCGACCTCCTGGTCGTAGCGGACGTGGGTGCCGCCGGTGCCGTCCGGGGCGACCGTCCAGCGGGCCCGGCCCTCGATGTCGCCGGACAGGCTGACCTCCAGCACACCTGCCGCCGGGTCGTGGCGCAGCTCCCGCACGGTCTGGGTGAGGTCGTACGGGAGGAGGGAGCGGATCCGGACGATGCCGCCGGTGGCGTCGAGACGGGTGACCTCCCGGACCTGAGGCCACCAGCGGGGGTAGTCCTCGACGCGTTCGAGCGCACGGTAGACGGCGGGGGCGGGCGCGGGCAGCGTCCACAGGCTGCGGAAGACGTAATGGTTCCAGTCCACCCGTGGAGTGTGCCCGCGCCCGCGCCGCTCACGTGCCGGCTACGGCATCCGGTCCCCCAGGAGCGCGAGATTCTCGATGGCGGCGAGGCCGTAGAGGGCGGTGTCGTTGGTGGAGACCCAGCTCGCCTCGCTGCCGGGCACCAGGGCGGCGGGGCCGCTCAGCTTCTCCGTCGCCCAGGGTGCCGACTCCTTGTAGCCGTCGGAGTCGTAGAACCTGTCCCAGGCGCGCTCGGCCAGCCGTGCGTCCCCGGTCCGCACGGCCGCGTAGGCGTCGAGGCGGGAGTGGCCCTGGAAGAGGATGAGGCTGCCGAAGTCCTTGCCGTAGCGGGCCGCCTGTTCGGCCTTGGAGGCGTTGAAGTAGCGGCAGTAGTCGTAGTACGCCTCGTTGAACGCCGGCATGTCGACCAGGTCGATCAGTTCGGCGCACAGTTCGCCCAGGCCGAAGACGGCCGACAGGTGGGAGACCTCGACCTTCGGGGCGTCGGCGACGGCGAATCTACCGGTGTCCAGGTCGTACAGGCCGCTGCCCTGCACGAATCCGTTGGGCTGGGCGGCGATGGTCTCCATGGTGGACAGCACGCGGGCCCTGGCCTTCTCCCATCGGGGGCCCTTGCGTTCCCACTCGGTCAGCCACGCCGAGACCAGGCCGCTCCAGTCGGTGCCGAAGCCGATCGACAGGGCGTTGCGGTCGGGCGTGTACGGCTCGGTGCGGATCTTGCGGAGCGGGTCGAGCGCGAGGAAGGTCTCGTCGGAGTCGACGTTGGCGTGCATGAGGTCGCCGACGCGTTCGTCGGCGGTGAGGAAGTAGTAGAAGCGGCGGTAGGTGGTGTTGGCGATGCGCTGCTGCTTGGCGCTGTCGGCGTAGTGCTGCACGCCGTGCCGGGTGCCGAGGCCGGCCCACTTGCCGAGGTGGTAGACGTCGACCTCGCCGGTGTGCCGGGTCATCGCCTCGGCGAAGCGGAAGATGTCGGCGCGGCCGGAGCGCAGGTAGGCGTACCAGAGCCACAGGTCGGGCGAGAGTTCCGAGTTGTCCCAGGCGTAGCCGCCGACGTCGTACCGCCACTGGTGCCGGACGGTGTCGTAGGTGTGCATGATGTCGCCGTAGTCCCAGAAGCCGTACCAGCGGCGCTGCTCCACCTGGTCCTTGTAGTAGGTGAAGAGGAAGTCGAGGTGGTCCTCGATCTTCGCCTTGGCGGGTGTGGAGCGGTCGGGCTCGGAGTAGAGGCCGCGGCCGAAGACCCCGGCCCGGACGAGCTGCCCGGGCGGGGCGGCCAGTTGCGGAAGGACGCGCACGGCCTCGACCTGTTCGGCGAGCTTCTCGGCGCTCGGGGTGGCGGCGTTGGCCCAGAACAGCAGCTCCGAGGTGCGGGCGATGCCGTAGGGGGTGCCGAAGCCGGGCTCGTGGTCCTCGTAGGTGATGTTGAGGCCCTCGAGCTGTTCGGCGTAGGTGTCCTGGCCCATGCCGTCGTGGTAGAAGCGCAGGTCCATGGGCTGGGCCTCGGGCGACCAGAGCCAGAGGGTGACCTCGGCGTCGTCGGTGTGGGCGTCGCGGACGTCGAGCTGGGCCGGGTACTTCTCCCAGAAGTCGCGCAGGCCGAAGGAGAGTCCGCCGCTCACGCCGCCGACGTAGCCGAAGCCGGAGGCGCGCCGGCCACCGCCGGCGCCGATCCAGCCGTGCCCCTTCCTGGTGCGCTTGCGCAGGGTGAAGCCGTCGGCGGAGAGCTGGGAGAGGGTGTAGTCGCCCCACTCGGGGATGTACTGGAGGCGGGTGGTGACGCGCTGGTCCCAGGTGGCGGGGTCGGGCAGCTTCTCCCCGGCGAACTGCGCCGCCTGGACGGCCGCCCCGGGATCGCGGCGCAGCCCGGTGATGCCCTTGACCGCCTCGCGCAGCAGGCCGGTTCCCTCGCCGCCGATGCGGACGTGGCGGTCGTAGGACTCGTCGCGCATCGGGACGGTGAAGCGGACGCCCAGGCCGCGGACGAAGTCGCCGCTCGCCCTGCCGGGCTCCTGGGTGCCGTCGAAGGTGACGGTGTGCACCATGCGGAAGGAGTCGGCGCCCGCGTAGAAGTAGAGGCGGACGGAGAAGGGGAGCCGGCCGCGTTGGCCCTTGCGGTGCCTGCCGTCGATGCGGACGACGGCGCGGACCGGGCCCTCCTGCTCGACCTTCACCTCGTCGACGGCGCCGTCGAAGCGCTCGTACGTCACCGTGCCCTGGTCGCCGTCCTCGATCCCGGGCTGGCGCAGCAGCACAAGGCGGCCGTTCTTCGCGATCTCGGTGGAGCCTCTGGTGACCGACTTGATCAGTGCGGCGCCCGAGGTGCCGATCCTGGCGGTGATGACGCCGGTCGATATGTCGATGGTGCCGCCGCGACGGCGGACGGTGACCCTGCGGGCGGGTGCGGCCGGGGTGCCGGCGGTCAGGGTGAGGGCGCCGTTGCCCGAGCCGACGGCGTGCGCGGTCCACTTCAGGGAGCCGTCGGGCCAGTACGCGAGGGGCCAGGACTGCACGGGTACGGCCGTGCCCTCGGCGTCGGTCACGGCGAACGACTGGTCCTCCTGGTGGGTGCCGCGGGGCCAGGGGACGCCGACGGTGGAACCGGGGGCGGCGCCGAGACCGCCGTCCTCCAACCAGGCCAGGGTGACGGGGCCGTCGTCGCCGGTCGGGGCGGCCGGCGCGCCCTGGGCGTTCCTGCTTCCCAGGGCCCAGCTGAACTGGGCGGCGGCTCCGGCCACGGCGGCCGCCTTGAGGAGGGACCTGCGCGGGATGGGGGACATGGCCTTTCCTTTCCGTTGCGTGGGGCACGGGAATGTCAGGGGCATGACACTCAGAGGTACGGCGCCGGGGCGCCGGCCCCGGTACGGGGTGACATCGCTCGTCAGCGGTGCCGGCAGCGCTCCTCCACGGCGACGGCCGCCGCCGCGACGGCGCCCAGCACCGCGACCGCGAGCGGCGCGCTGAACCAGGCGGAACAGACCACCAGGGCCAGCCCGCCGACGATCAGGAAGGAGCCCGCGGGGTCGAGCACGGTACGGCGGCCGGCCTCCCCCAGCAGGCACCGCCAGGAGGCGCCGGGCCGCCAGGAGGCCGCCGCCCGCAGCCCGGCCACGGCCGCGCCGATCAGGGCCAGCACCCCGACGACGCCCACGAAGGCGCCGCCCGGCAGTCCGTTCCGTACGGCCCGCACGTCCACCCACACCACGGCGAGGGCGGCCCATCCGGCGAGCCCGACGAGCCACCCCCGGCGCAGCGCGGCCCGGAAGTCGGCCGCGAACTCGCGCAGGCCGCCCCGCTCGTGGGCGAGCCGGCGCCCGAGGTGCCGCGCGCCGGCCGCGAACGCGGCGGGGCAGGTGACCAGCGGCAGCGAGGCCACCGCGATCCACACCCCGGTCAGCAGGCACTCCGCGAACAGCGCGAACCGCTCGGCGAGCCGTGACTCCCCGCGTTCGGCCCGGGTCCCGGTGCGCGGCTCGGTCATGACCGGATCACCTCAGCCCTTCAGCCCGGACGTCGCCATGCCGTCGATCAGGTAGCGCTGGAAGGCCAGGAAGAAGGCGAGGACGGGCAGCAGGGCGACGAGCGACATGGCGATCATGCCGCCGTAGTTGGCCAGCCCCTCCTGGTCCACGAACATCTTTAGGCCGAGCGAGACGGTGTACTTGCCGGGCTCGTTGAGGTAGATCAGCGGGCCCATGAAGTCGTTCCAGGAGTTGATGAAGGTGAAGATCGCGCTGGTGATCAGTGCCGGTCGGCACAGCGGGAGCACGATCGACCAGTAGATGCGGAGGTGCCCGCAGCCGTCGAGACGGGCCGCCTCGTCCAGTTCCCTGGGCAGGTTGCGCATGAACTGCACCATCAGGAAGACGAAGAAGGCCTCCGTGGCGAGGTACTTGCCCAGCAGCAGCGGGGTGTACGTGTTGATCATGCCCATGTTGCGGAACAGCACGTACTGCGGGATCAGCAGCACGTGGTACGGCAGCAGCAGGGTGCCGATCATCAGCGTGAAGAGCAGGTTGCGGCCCGCGAACCTGATCTTGGCGAAGGCGTAGGCCGTGAGCGAGCAGGACACCAGGATCCCGGCCACCGAGCCGACCGCGAGGAAGAGGGAGTTGAAGAAGAACGTGGAGACGGGGATGTCCGCGATGCCGTCAGTGAGGCTCGTGTAGTTGGACAGCACCGGGTCGCCCGGGAAGAGGTCCAGGCTGCCGACGATGTCCTCGCTCCTCTTGAACGAGCCGCCGATCACCCAGATCACCGGGTAGAGGATCACCGCGAGGATCGCCAGTGACCCGATGTGCCAGGCGAGCGAGCCGGGCAGCCGGCGCCGCAGCGCTCCCGTGGTGGACCGGGCCGGCGTGACGTCCGTGGCCCGCGCGCTCATCGGCCGCCCTCCTCGTAGTGCACCCAGCGGTTCTGGGACCAGAACAGCACCGCAGTCACCAGGGCGACCGCGACGAGCAGCATCCAGGCCATGGCGGAGGCCAGGCCCATGCGGCTGTTCTCGAAGCCCTGGACGTACAGGTAGCAGGTGTAGACCATCGAGCCGTCGGCCGGACCGCAGGCGTTGCCCCCGGCGCCGCCGCCGACGATGTACGCCGAGCTGAAGATCTGGAACGAGTGGATCGTCTCCAGCAGGACGTTGAAGAAGAGGACCGGGGAGATCATCGGCAGGGTGATGTTCCAGAACTGCCGCAGTCTGCCCGCCCCGTCGACGTCGGCCGCCTCGTACAGCTCGCGCGGCACCTGCTTGAGGCCGGCCAGGAAGATGACCATGGGCGCGCCGAACTGCCAGACGGTGAGCGCCACCAGGCTGTAGATGATCAGGTCCGGGTCACCGGTCCAGCCGCCGGCGTCGATGCCGAAGAGCCGCTGGGTGCGGTCGACGGCCGCGTCGTCCGAGAAGATCGCCTTCCACACGATGGCGACGGACACGCTCGCGCCGATCAGCGACGGGGCGTAGAAGGCTGCCCGGTAGAAGGCCTGCCCGCGCCGCTTCTGCGCCAGCAGCAGCGCGACGCCGAGGGCGGCGACCAGTTTGATCGGCGTGCCGACGACCACGTACCAGAGCGTGACCTGCACCGAGTGGCGCCAGCGGGGGTCGCCGAACATCTCGGAGAAGTTGTCCAGGCCGATCCACCGGGGTGCGTCGAACAGGTCGTAGTCGGTGAAGGCGAAGTAGAGGGAGGCGACCATCGGTCCCGCCGTCAGCAGCAGGAAACCGGCGATCCAGGGGGACATGAAGAGGTAGCCGGCCAGGTTGTCCCGGCGCCGGCGCCGCTTCAGGGCGGCGGAACCCGGGGGCTTCACCGGACCGTGCCGCGGTTCGGAGACCCTGGTCGGCCCCTCCGTCGCGGGGGCGTGTGTCACGGCGCTTCCCATCAGCCGGCGAGAGCCGTCTTCGACTCGTTGAAGAACTGCTCGACCGCGTCGTCCACGGACCGCTTGCCCAGCCCCATCTCCTCGGCGATGCGCAGGAACGCGGCCTCGCAGATGTCGGCACCGTTCGGGTGCGGGGTGATGGGCTGCAGGACGCCCGCCTTCACGAGGGACTCCTCGTAGGCGGCGATCGCCTTGTCGACCGGGTCGGCCGGCCGGTAGGCGTCGTACTGGACCTGAGTCGCGGGGACGCCGCGGTCGTACCCCATGATCCTGGCGACCTCGGGGTCGTGCACCATGAAGTCGATGAACTGCGCGACCTCCCTGGGGTGCCGGGTCCGCTTGGAGGCGCTGAGCATCAGGGAGCCGAGGTACTGGCCGGTCGCCCTGCCGTCCGTGGTGGGGATGGGCGCGATCCCGTACTCGCTCTTGCCCTCCGAGGTGTAGCGGACGGTGAAGTTGTCCCAGGTGAACTCGCCGCCCGCGAGCTCGGCCGCGACCGCCGACTTGGGCTTGACCTGGACGACCTTCTTCGGGTCGGCGACCAGGCCGGACTTCACGCCCTTCTCCGCCTTGGTCCACCACCGGGTCAGGTCGGCCTCGGTGAAGCCGAGTCCGTCCTCGGTGAAGAAGGCCTTGCCGTTCTGGCGCAGGTACAGGTCGTAGAGGTACATGACGCCGTACATGCCGCTGTCCCCGGCGCGACCGCTCCGGTCGCGGATGCTCGTCATCGCACGGTCGAAGTCGTCCCAGGTCCAACCCTGCTCGGGGGTGACGCCGGCCCGGGTGTAGACGGGCTTGTCGATGACGAGGGCCATCGAATTGGAACCGACGGGCACGCCGAGCAGCTTGCCGTCGATCTCGCCGAACTTCTCCAGGCCCGCCCGGAAACCGTCCATGGAGAGATTGCCCGCCTCGACCTGCCCACTCAGGTCGAGCAGGACATTCTTCGAGTCGTATTTGCGGAGAAATCCGATGGCATTCTGGAAGACGTCCGGTGGATTCCCGCCGGAGGCCTGGGTGTTGAACTTCTTCCAGAAGTCGCTGTACTGCTGGAAGTCGGTCTTGACCTTGATCTTCGGGTACTTCTTCTCGAAGAGCGCGATGGTCTTGTTGATGCGCTCGGCCCGGTCCTCGGCACCCCACCAGGAGTAACGGATCGTCACCGTTCCGTCTCCCGCACCGCTGTCACCACCGCACGCGGTGGCCGTCGCACCCAGTCCCGTGACGGCCAGCGAGGCGCCTGCCGCTTTGAGGATCGTCCGCCTCTCCACATTCCCATTCCGCTGCACATGAGCCTCCCCGCGCCGTCGCGTCGCTCCATGAATCGTTTCAAGTAAGCGCTTGCTGGCACAAGGTACGAAGGGCCCACGGGCGCGTCAATGATTCGGACAGGAATTGGTGGGAGCGCGATCACGGGCCACGACGGTGACGGCCACTCCCCCTCGCCCGGCACGGAGGGAAACCCGCAGGTAGACGCTGCGCGACCGGCCGGCCGAACGCCGTCGGCGCTTCGGGGGCCCGCACCGCGGAAGGTCACGGTTGGATGACGGCGGACGGAAGCGGAACGGCCCCGCCGCCCGGCACCGCGACCGCGGGGGGGGGCCGGCCGTCCGGGCCGGCGCGCACGACGAAGCGGCCCGGCTCACGATCGGTGAGCCGGGCCGCCTGATGATCCGGTGGGCGATACTGGGTTCGAACCAGTGACCTCTTCGGTGTGAACGAAGCGCTCTCCCACTGAGCTAATCGCCCGGACGCAGGAAGAACATTACCCCATGTCAGGGGGTGCCCGTGACCAGCGGCCGCCGGGCCGTCGCCGGTCCGCCGCGGATCACTGGTCCTTGATCTTCCAGGGCATCTCCAGGCCGAACTTCCACAGGTAGATCCCGGCGAGCACGCCGATGATCACCAGGCCGACCGCGGTCAGGATGATGTTCCGGCGGCGCACCTTGGGGTCGAGTGCGCGCTGCGCCGCCTCGGTGACCTTGCGCTTGGTCCAGCGCAGCACCAGCTGGGCCCACACGAACTCGGTCGCCCAGATCGCCATGCCGCCGAAGATCACGACCCAGCCGGGACCGGGCAGCGGCAGCATGACGATGCCGGCCACCACCACGGCGAGTCCCACGACGAAGACGCCGACCTGCCAGCTGACGTGCAGGGCACGGCGCGCCCTGACGAATTCCGGTGCCCGCGACCCGAGCGCACGCTGCTCCGGAGTGCCGTCCGTCCCCGATCGGTTCTGCGCCGCGACGACCTCGTCAGGCTTGTTACTCCCCGTGTTCATACGGCCAAACACTACCGGAGCGAAACCTGTCACCGGAATGGGCGTACACCGCGAACGATCTTTCGGCCGGAAGAGTTACGTAAACGCACGCAAAACACTCAGAGGGGTTTACAACGGCACCGTAGGTGGCATGTCGATTTCGCCGACGTGCGAATCCCCGAGCGCACACTGAGCGAAAGGCCCTGGCGCTTATGAACACCACGGTCAGCTGCGAGCTGCACCTGCGCCTCGTTGTGTCGAGCGAGTCCTCCCTGCCTGTCCCCGCAGGCCTGCGGTACGACACGGCCGACCCCTACGCCGTGCACGCCACCTTCCACACCGGAGCCGAGGAGACCGTCGAGTGGGTGTTCGCCCGCGACCTCCTCGCCGAAGGTCTCCATCGCCCCACCGGCACGGGCGACGTCCGTGTCTGGCCGTCGCGCAGTCACGGTCAGGGCGTCGTGTGCATCGCCCTGAGCTCCCCGGAAGGGGAGGCGTTGCTCGAGGCCCCGGCGCGGGCTCTGGAGTCCTTCCTGAAGCGCACAGACGCCGCCGTGCCCCCCGGCACGGAACACCGGCACTTCGACCTCGACCAGGAGCTCTCGCACATCCTGGCGGAAAGCTAGGGCGAGGCCCCGTGAAGCCGCCCGGCGCCGTCGACTCGGGGTGACGGCACGGGCCAGGACAACCGCATACGGCACAGACCGGCGTCGCCGCCGCGGATCTCCGCGGGGCGGCGCCGGTGCGCGTGCGGGGCGGGTGGCGCACGCACGGGGCGGCGGGGCCGCCGCCGGACGTGGTGGGAGCCGTGGGCGGCGGGGCCGCCGCCCGATGCCGCGGGGGAGCCGTGGGCGGCGGGAACCAAGGCCGGTTCGCCGCCGTTGTACCGGCAACCGCCGGCCGGAGCCGTGGGCGGAGCCGGTCCGGCCGCCGCGGAAGCCACTACCATCGGCCAGCATCGGCGGGCGCCCGCGCCCGACCCCCAGGCCAGGGAGCAGAACGTGCTGATCACCCACGACACCCGGTGCGCGCTCGACACCGTGGTGGATCTGGTGAACACCGTGCCGGAGGACGACTCGGCCACGGACGGGCTGCCGGATGTCGCGGCCCTCGAGCATTTCGTGGGAACGCACGAGATCAGTGACGTGGGCGTCCTGTCGGAGCTGGACCTCGCGGCGGTGCGCGGGATCCGCGGGCGGTTCGCGGCCGTCTTCGCCGCCCCGGAGCCCCAGGCCGCCGCCGGGCTGATCAACGAACTGGTGGCCGGCGCCGGGACCACCCCCCGGCTCACCGACCACGACGGCTACGACTGGCACATCCACTACTTCGCGCCCGGTGCCTCGGTCGCCGATCACCTGGCCGCCGACTGCGGCATGGCCCTGGCGTTCTTCGTGGTCGCCGGGGAGCAGGAGCGGCTGCGCCGGTGCGAGGCGCCCGACTGCCGGCGTGCGTTCGTCGACCTCTCCCGCAACCGTTCGCGGCGGTACTGCGACAGCCGTACGTGCGGGAACCGGCTGCACGTGGCCGCGTACCGGGCACGGCGCAAGGAGGCCACGGGCTGAACGAGGGGCGACGCGGCCCCGGCGGGTGACGCCGGGGACCACGGGTACGGCTCACAGCATCAGCAGGTCGTGCAACGAAGCCATGAGGAGCAGACACCCGATCACCGCAAGGAAGATCATCAGCGGTGGCTGGGAAAGGGCGAAGAGGCAGCCGCGCGTCTCGTCGGGCGGTGGCGCGGTTTCGCTCTGTCTCGTGTCCAGCTGTGTGTCCAGCTGAGTCGGGTCCGGCATCTCGCGCCGATGATGTCGCAGCACACCCACCCGGCGCGATCAACACGCCCGTGACGACCGAGTGTTCGTTGAACGCGCAATGTCCGGTTCGGGTTGTGATCATTCGCGAGCGCCCGCTGACGCCCCGGGACCGGTGTGTCGTTTCAGTGCGGCACAGCGGTCCGCTTGCGTCCTCAGATGCCGTGCTTCTTCAGGATGGCCTCGATGTCGCTGTAGTCCTCGTCACCGCGGGGCGCGCTCGCCGGCCGGGAGGCCGCGGGGGTGGCGGAGCCGCCCAGGGAGGGCTTGGAGGCCGCGGGGGCGACCGCCTCGCGCCGGGCGGCTGCCCGGGCCTCCTTGCGTTCCCCACGGGTGCCGCCGCGACGGCGCTCCACGGCGCGCGTGGTCATGAAGAGCAGCCAGGCGACGCCCAGCACGCCGAAGCCGGCCCAGGCCGTCGGGCTGAAGGCAGTGTCGGCCAGCCACTGCACGATGCCCGTCATCACCAGGCCGATGGGGATCAGTGAGTAGGCGGCGATCCGGGCGGCCGCGAGGAAACGCCTGCGGTACGCGGTGACCGCCGCGATGCCCAGGCCGGCCGCGGACACCGCGGAGCAGACAGTCTCGGCAATCATCCGGTCCTCCAGGCTGGACTCGGTCGGGCATGAGTACTTCGTCCCTTCCATCCTGCACCGCCGGAGCCCGCGGGGGCCACGCTCCGGCCCCGGATCAGGGAGATCTAGGGGTCGGCTCCTCCCCAGGTGCCGGTGACGGCGCGCACGGGCACCGTCCCGGGTCCCGTTGGGGCGCCCGCGCGGAGGCTGGGAGACTGTGGGCATGAGTGACTCCTCCCCCGCCGCCGCTGCCGTTCTCGACGTCTGGTGCGAGCTGCAGTGCCCGGACTGCCACACCGCCCTGGACGACGTGCGCGCCCTGCGCGCCCGCTACGGCGACCGTCTCGAGGTGCGCCTGCGGCACTTCCCGCTGGAGAAGCACAAGCACGCCTTCGCCGCCGCGCAGGCCGCCGAGGAGGCCGTGGAGCAGGGCCTGGGCTGGCCGTACGTGGAGGCCGTGCTGGGGCGGGTCGCGGAGCTGGACCGCAGGGGCGAGGCCCTGCTGGTCGAGGTGGCCCGGGAACTGGGACTGGACGCCGAGGAGTTCGACACCGCTCTCGTCGACGGCCGGCACATCCTCGTCGTCGACGCCGACCAGGCCGAGGGCAAGGCGATCGGCGTGTCCGGCACCCCCACGTACGTGATCGGCGGCGAGCGCCTCGACGGCGGCCGGAGCCAGGAGGGCCTGCGCGGGCGCATCGAGGAGATCACGGACCGGCTGCTGGCCGGGCAGGAGGCCTGAACCGCCGCCCGGCGCGGCCGTTACCGGAGCGTCTTGTAGTAGCCGTAGCGCGTGGTCTCGTAGCCGAGCGACTCGTAGAGCCGTTCGGCCGGGGTGTTGCCCGCGAAGACGTTCAGGCCGACGAGGCGCCGGCCGGCGGCGAGTGCCTGGGTCTCGGCCAGGAGCATCAGCGTGCGGCCGTGCCCGCGCCCCCGGTGGGCCGCGTCGGTCTCGACGTCGAAGACGTAGGCGCGGTCCTCGCGCAGCGCCAGCCACAGGACGCCGACCCGGTCGCCGTCGTGCTCGAGCACGCTGAACAGCATGTTCTCGGTGTCCAGGCCCCGCGGCAGCAGGGTCCGGTGGTCGTTGCGGGCCTTGGCGCGGGCCTCGGCCTCGGGGACGCCCTGCGCCATCCAGGTGCGGGCGTACTGCTCCGACTGGTAGGCCTGCCAGGCGTCGAACTCGGCGGACGACATGCGGCGCGGGCCGCTGCCCCGGGGCAGGACGGGCGGGGTGCCGTCGAGTGACTTCACCATGCCGCGGGTGCGCAGGACGTAGCCGAGCGCTCCGGCGAGGTGCGGGCCGGCCTCGTCGTCGGCGGTGACGCCCACCTGGATCTGCCGGCAGCCCCAGCTCCGCGCCACCTCCTCGGCGGCGAGCGCGGCGACCGTCCCCCTCCCCCGCCGGCGGTCGGGTTCGTCGATGCTCAGCCGGTGGATCACGGCCACCGAGTCGCCGAAGGCCGGGGAGGTGCCGAGGTGTATCGCGCCGACGGGACGGCTGTTCACGCACACCTGGTAGCGGCGTGAACGGCTCCCGTCGGCCGCGCGCTGTAGCGGCTCGGTCGGCCGCAGGGTTGTGGTCATCAGGGGAGATCTACCCCCGGCACGGCCCGCGGAGCAGCCGAATATCCCGGGTCACGGGTCGAGGTCGTCGCCGGACCGCTCCTCGAAGATCCGCATGGCCTTGGCGGTCACCGGACCCGGGGCGCCCGGCAGTTCACGGTCGTCGATCCGGTGCACCGCCTGCACGTCCCGCAGGGTGGAGGTCAGGAAGACCTCGTCGGCGCGCTCCAGCACGTCCAGCGGCAGATCGGTCTCGCGGGCGCCGGTCCACTCCACGGCCAGGGCCCGGGTGATCCCGGCGAGGCATCCGGAGGCGACCGGCGGGGTGTGGATCTCACCGTCGAGGACGACGAAGACGTTGGAGCCGGTGCCCTCGCAGAGCCGCCCGACCGTGTTGCCGAACAGGGCCTCGGTGGCGCCCTGTTCGCGGGCGCGGGCCAGGGCCACGACGTTCTCGGCGTAGGAGGTGGTCTTCAGGCCGGTGAGCGCGCCGCGTTCGTTGCGGGTCCAGGGCACGGTGATCACGGCGGTGGAGTCGGGGCGGCGGGCGGTCTCGCCGAGGGCGACCACGAGGGTGGTGCCGTGCTCCCCGCGGTCCGAGCCGAGCGGGCCGTGACCACCGGTGAAGGTGACGCGCAGCCGGCCGAGCGGCATCGGATTGGCCTCGAGGACAGCGGCGCAGGCGCGGCGGACCAGGTCCAGGTCGGGGTCGGGCAGACCCAGGCCGCGGGCCGAGCGGGCCAGCCGGTCGAGGTGCCGGGTCAGTGCGAACGGCCTGCCGTTCACCGTCTTGACGGTCTCGAAGATGCCGTCGCCCACGGTCAGGCCGTGGTCGAACACGGAGACACGGGCGGCCTCGGTGTCCTGCAGTCCGCCGTCGAGCCAGATCTTCACGTCTGTTGCGCCTCTCCACTTCCGTCGGCCTCGTACGCACCCGACGCTACCGCGAGCAGCCTGGACGCCTTCAGTTCGGTCTCCCGCCACTCCCCCTCCGGGTCGGACCCCCAGGTAATGCCGGCGCCGGTGCCGAACCGCAGCAGCCCCGCGGCCCGGTCGATCCAGAAGGTGCGGATGCCGACGGCCAGCTCTCCGGTGCCCCGGTCGGCGTCGACCCAGCCGATGCCCCCGCAGTAGGGGCCCCGGGGCGCGGTCTCCAGTTCCCCGATGATCCGCAGGGCGCTCGGCTTGGGGGCGCCGGTGACGGAACCGGGCGGGAAGGCCGCGTCGAACAGCTCCGGCCAGCCCGCGCCGGCGCGCAGTTCGCCGCGCACGGAGGACACGAGGTGGACCAGCCCCGGGTGCTTCTCCACGGCACAGAGGTCGGGCACCGTCACACTGCCCGTGGCGCAGACCCGCCCCAGGTCGTTGCGGACCAGGTCGACGATCATCACGTTCTCGGCGTAGTCCTTCTCCAGCAGGTCGGCCTCGGTCCGTCCGGTGCCCTTGATCGGCCCGGACTCGACGGTCCGGCCGTCCCGGCGCAGGAACAGCTCGGGCGAGGCGGTGGCGATCTCGATCCCGTGGCCGGGCAGCCGGATCGTCCCCGCGTACGGCGCGGGGTTGCCGCGGGCCAGCAGCGCGGCGAGGGCGTCCACGTCGGCGTGGGGGGCGACGGGCGCCGACAGCACCCGGCAGAGGTTGGCCTGGTAGACCTCGCCGGTGGCTATGCAGGCGCGGATGCGGCGCACGGCGGCGGTGTACGCGTCGCGGTGGAGGGAGGACGTCCAGTCGCCGGCGGCCGGTCCCCGCCACCGGCCCGGCACCGGCGCGGGGACGGCGCATGTCCGTACCTCGGCGAAGCGTGCGCAGGTCAGACGGCCCTCGAAGTCCGCGCAGACGGCCCAGAAGCCGCTGGAGTCCAGGGCGGCGGGATCACTCGTGACGTCGAGCAGACCGGTGGCGAGACGGTCGCCGAAGCGGGCCAGGGGAGGGAGGCGGAGCACGTGGCCGAGTCTAGGCGGCGTGTCTCCCAGGTGACCCGGACGTGTCCTTCCGGGGGCCCTGACCAGGTCCGTACGCCGAGGCACCGCAGCACGCTGCGCAAACGCGTTTTTGTGCTGGCTCCGGAATCCGCTAGAGTTCAACACGTCGCCGGGACGCGCAAGCGGACCGAACCGACAGGCGGACGTAGCTCAGTTGGTAGAGCGCAACCTTGCCAAGGTTGAGGTCGCGAGTTCGAGCCTCGTCGTCCGCTCGCAGGAACAGGGGGCCTCCCGGGCCTTCTGCACTCCTGGTGGAGTGGCCGAGAGGCGAGGCAACGGCCTGCAAAGCCGTCTACACGGGTTCAAATCCCGTCTCCACCTCCAAGGACGATTAGCTCAGCGGGAGAGCGCTTCCCTGACACGGAAGAGGTCACTGGTTCAATCCCAGTATCGTCCACTGTCCGCAAGGATCTCGGTCTGCGAAGATCGTGGCCCCTGAGGATCCCGCGCGATTAGCTCAGCGGGAGAGCGCTTCCCTGACACGGAAGAGGTCACTGGTTCAATCCCAGTATCGCGCACGCAGTATCTCCCGGACGATTAGCTCAGCGGGAGAGCGCTTCCCTGACACGGAAGAGGTCACTGGTTCAATCCCAGTATCGTCCACACCACACCGAAGCCCCCGGCCGTCCCGTACGGCCGGGGGCTTCGTCGTGTCCGTGCTCAGCTGGAGAAGAGCATGCGGCCGAAGCTCTTGTTGCGGTGGTGCCCGTAGTGGCCGTGACCGGCCTGCGGGGCGCCCCAGGCGGGAGCCTGGGCGGCCGGGTACGCCTGCGGGGCGGCGGGCGGGGCCGGCGGCGCGGGCTGGGACCACTGCGCCTCGAGACGGGTCAGCGCCTCCAGCTCCCCGTAGTCGAGAAAGATCCCGCGGCAGCCGCTGCACTGCTCGATCTGAACGCCGTTGCGGTTGTAGGTGTGCATCGGTGCGTGGCACTTGGGGCACTGCATGCTCGGCTCAACTCCTCGCCGGTCGGTCCTGCTTCGCGTATCGCCAGGACAGACTCTGTCCGGCGGCGGTCGGTTGCACCCTACGTCGGGGAACCTCGGCTCAACTCCGCGGGCAGGAGGGCGGGACGGGGACGGCAGGGGCCATGCGCGCGCAGGCGTCGACCAGGGCGCGTTCCACCTCGTCCAGGGGCCGGCCGGCCGCGGCGGCCTTGGTGACAGCTCGGGCGGCGGTCTGCGCGGTGAGGGCACGCGCCGGGACGTCCAGCGCGGGCCAGGGGTCGCCCTCCGGCGGGACGGCCGGGCCGCCGGACGCGCGGTAGGCGGCCAGGAAGCGGTTCCACTCGGCGGGCGGGAGCAGCCCGCAGGCGTACCAGGCCGCCGGCCGGGCCAGGTCCCAGGCGGGCACGCCCACGCCGAGGTCGTCGACGTCGATCAGCAGCCAGGGGCCGTCGGGGGCGCGGTGGCGTACGAGCTGGCCCAGGTGGAGGTCGCCGTGGCAGAGGGTGGCCGTGTCCGGCATGGCGGCCTCGCCCCGCGCCCAGCCGGGGAGCGTGGCCCAGGCCCGCAGGACGGGGGCGGTGCCCGGGTGACGGGGTGCGGTGGCCCGCAGCCGTGCGACGGCGCGGGCCGCCTTCTCGGGGCCCCGCATCACGGGCGTCCCGGCCACGGGCGACGGGGTCCGGTGGAGGCGGGCGAGGAGGGTGGCGGCGGCCTCCCAGGGCGCCGCGTCCGGATCGTCGGGGTCCACGGGGGTGCCGTAGGGCCAGCGGGTGACGAGCCGTCCGTGCAGGTCGGTGGGGGTGGGGTGGAGCGGGGGCAGGAGGATGCCGGGGAAGCGGGCGGCGACGGTGATCCGGAGGGCGAGCTCGGCCGGGTCGGCGTCCGCGGCGTGCGCCTTGGCGACGGTACCGGCGTGGCGGACGACGGTGGCGTCGGGGCGGTCGGCGAGGGTGGCCGTGCCGCAGGCGCAGGGGGCGGCCGGGGAGGTGTGGGCGTGGGCGGCTGCCCTGGCGTGGGCTGTCAGGGCGGGGAGGAGGGCGTCCGGGGTCACGGGGGTGAGGGTACGGCGGATGGGGGTGGGTGGTGCGGGTGGCTCGGCGCCTCGGTGGGGGTGGGGTGCGTGGTCCGGCGTCGCGGGGTGCCTGGGTGTGGGGGCGGGGCAGGGGCGGGACGCGCGGCCCGGCGTTGCCGGGGTGCCGCTGCGCCCACCCGTGCCGCCCTGGGGGTACCTCCCAGGCCCTTGAGGCCCCGGGGGGAGGCACGATTGCCCGCGGCTGCGGCGACTGCGAGGGCGGGGTGGCGGGGCAAAAGCAATGCCGGCGCAGCTCCCCAGCTGCGCCGGCATTTTGCCGTCCGCCGCACCCCCGTCCCCACGGGGTTTCATGGATGGATGTCCCCGCCCGGACCGCTCTTCCGGGCCTGGGGGTCGCCTCTCAGCGCCCCAGCATCACACCCACGGACGACGCCTGTGTGGCCACTGTCTCCCACCCGTCGAAGACGAGGAGGAGCAGGACCGCCAGGGGCAGGGCCATGAGGGTCGCCACCACGGGGTGACGACGTCCCTGACGGCGTTGCTCCCGCATGCGGACCAGCGTCCGCGGTGCCGTCCGGGCCATGGTCCCTCTCCTGACCGTTTTGTTGTCCTTGGCAGCGGCGGGCGTCTGACCTCGGGGGACGAGTGCTGCACCCGCCGCTTGACCTCAAATCTAGGCGTCCGGGGACCGACCGGCGTCATGCCCTCGTACCGATTGCCGGGCCTCCCGGAGGATGAGCCGTCGCCCGCGGTGTACTCCCCTGGGTGGAGACCGGCCGCCGCCTCTCGGGGTCTTCCCGGAAGGGACACTCACCGTCCGGTGACTTCGGTCACGTGCCCGGCGCCCGGGCCGCGTCCTGGGTACCGCCCGGGGGCCCCGCCCGGCGTGATCGCCGTCCCGTGGACCAATCCCCCGCCCCGGCCCGGCGGTTGGGATCACCGGCCGCACCGGGCGCGTATGCCCCCCGGGGGCCTGACCGTCCTTCAACTCTCCCGCCCCGTACCGACAATCCCTCGGCCCGAGAGGGCGCGGCCTCTGCGCGCGGGCGGCCGGGGAAACGTAAGCTGTGGCACGTCACAGGGACCGGGCAGCGGGGATGAACATGGCGATGATGCGCCTGAGGCGCGAGGACCCGCGCGTCGTCGGCTCGTTCAGGCTTCACAGGCGGCTCGGCGCGGGCGGTATGGGCGTGGTCTACCTGGGCTCCGACAAGAAGGGGCAACGGGTCGCGCTGAAGGTCATCCGGCCGGACCTGGCGGAGGACCAGGAGTTCCGCTCCCGGTTCGCCCGCGAGGTGTCGGCGGCCCGGCGGATCCGCGGTGGCTGCACCGCCCGGCTGGTCGCCGCCGACCTGGACGCGGACCGGCCCTGGTTCGCGACCCAGTACGTCCCCGGTCCCTCCCTGCACGACAAGGTCGTGGACGAGGGACCGCTCGGCGCGGCGGACGTCGCCGCCGTGGGGGCCGCCCTGTCCGAGGGCCTGGTCGCCGTGCACGAGGCGGGCGTCGTACACCGGGACCTGAAGCCGTCCAACATCCTGCTGTCCCCGAAGGGGCCGCGGATCATCGACTTCGGCATCGCCTGGGCGACGGGCGCCTCGACACTCACGCACGTCGGCACGGCGGTCGGCTCCCCCGGCTTCCTCGCGCCGGAGCAGGTGCGCGGGGCGGCCGTCACGCCGGCCACGGACGTGTTCTCCCTCGGTGCCACGCTGGCGTACGCCTCGATGGGCGACTCGCCCTTCGGGCACGGCAGCTCCGAGGTGATGCTGTACCGCGTGGTGCACGAGGAGGCCCAGCTGCACGGGGTTCCGGACGCGCTCGCGCCCCTGGTCCGGGCCTGCCTGGCGAAGGACCCCGACGAGCGGCCCAGCACCCTCCAGCTGTCCCTGCGGCTCAAGGAGATCGCCGCCCGGGAGGCCCAGGGGCTCGCCGACGTACGGCCGCCCGCGCCGCGTTCCGCGGAGGCGGACCGGCCCACGGGGCAGCTCGCCGACACCTATCCGGATCGTGAGCGTGTCCAGCGGCGCCCGCAGGGGCAGCAGGGCGGCCAAGGCACCCCCGCGCCCCGGGGCACGCCGGGCTCGCGGGGCGGCACGCCCGCGCGCGGCAGGGGCCCATCCTCGCGCGGCGGGGTGCCGTCACGCGGGGGATCGTCCGCGCGGGGCGACGGCGGATCCCGCGGCGGCGTCCCGCGCGGCGGTCGCGCGGGGTCCCGGTCCGCGGGCCGGCCCACGCCCGCCTCCCGCGACACCGGACGGAACGGCACCCGCTCCGGCGGCGGCCGGGCCGGGGCACGCGGCGGGTCCGGCCGTCCGGGGCCGAGGCCCACGGGGACCCGGCTGCGTCCGGCGAATCCGAGGCTGCTGCGGCAGCGGCTGTTCGTTTTCGTGGTGGTGACGCTGCTGGTCGCCCTGGGGATCGCCGCCGCGCAGGGCTGCCAGGGACCGGCCCGGGGTCTGGGCGACGACCCGGGCGGGGTGCGGGTCCAGCAGCGACAGGCCGACGTACGCGCCGACGGGCCGGGGTCCGGGGCGTCCGGGCTCTGATCTCCCGGCCCTCCCCGGTGCTTCGCTCCCGGGGTGCGGGGTCAGGCGGCTCCCGGCCGGGTGGCGTAGAAGACGACCGCCGAGGCGGCCGCCACGTTGAGGGAGTCGACGCCGGCGTCCATCGGGATGCGTACGTGTTCGTCGGCCGCGCCGAGGGCCCCGGGAGTGAGGCCGGTGCCCTCCGTGCCGAAGAGCAGGGCGAGCTTCCCGTGCTTCCGAGCGGCGAGTTCGTCGAGCGTGACGGCCCGGTCGCTCAGGCAGAGCGCGGCGACCGTGAAACCCTCGGAGCGCAGCGTGCCGAGGTCGTCCGGCCAGGACTCCAGGCGGGTCCACGGCACCTGGAAGACGGCGCCCATCGACACCTTCACGGACCGGCGGTAGAGCGGGTCCGCGCAGCGCGGGGTGAGCAGGACCGCGTCGACGCCGAGGGCGGCGGCGTTGCGGAAGGCGGCGCCGACGTTGGCGTGGTCGACGATGTCCTCGAGGACGGCGACGCGGCGGACCGTGCCGTCCTCCCGCCCGACAGCGGCGGTGCGCAGCAGGTCGGACACCGTGGGCAGCGGTTCGCGCCGCATGGAGGCGAGGGCGCCGCGGTGCACGTGGTAGCCGGTGACCTGTTCGGCGAGCGCGGGGTCCACCACGTACACCGGAGCGGGGGTGGCGTCGATGACGTCGCGCATGACGTCGACCCACTTGGCCGACAGCAGCATCGACCGCATCTCGCAGCCCGCCTGCGCGGCCCGCCGGATCACCTTCTCGCCCTCGGCGATGAACAGGCCCTCGGCGGGTTCGCGGCGGCGGCGCAGCTGGACGTCGGTCAGGTTGGTGTAGTCGTGCAGACGGGGGTCGTCGGGGTCCTTCAGGACGATGGGTTCGGCCATGTCACGCGGTTCCCTGCGGGCCCTGGTGGACGACGTCGCCGACGACGATGACGGCGGGCGGCCTGACCTCCTGGGCGACGACGGTCTCGGCGACCGTGGCGAGGGTGGCGTCGACCCGGCGCTGGGCGGCGGTCGTGCCCTCCTGGACCAGGGCGACCGGCGTGTCCGGGGACCTGCCGTGCGCGACGAGGGTGTCGGCGATCCGGCCGATCTTGTCGACGCCCATGAGGATGACGAGCGTGCCGGTCAGCTTCGCGAGCGACGGCCAGTCGACCAGGGAGCGCTCGTCGTCGGGGGCCACATGGCCGCTGACGACGGTGAACTCGTGGGCGACGCCCCGGTGGGTGACGGGGATGCCGGCCGCGCCGGGGACCGAGATGGAGCTGGAGATGCCGGGGACGACCGTGCAGGGGATGCCCGCCTCGGCCAGCGCCTGGGCCTCCTCCATGCCCCGCCCGAAGACGAACGGGTCGCCGCCCTTCAGCCGGACGACCGATTTGCCCTGCTTGGCGTGCTCGATCAGCGCGTTGTTGATGGCCTCCTGCGCCATGAACCGGCCGTAGGGGATCTTCGCCGCGTCGATGACCTCGACGTGCGGCGGCAGTTCGGCGAGCAGGTCGCGGGGGCCGAGCCGGTCGGCGATGACGACGTCGGCCTCGGCGAGCAGGCGGCGGCCGCGGACGGTGATCAGGTCCGGGTCGCCGGGGCCGCCGCCGACCAGGGCGACGCCGGCGGTGCGGGTGCGGTGGTGCGGGGCGACGAGGGTGCCGTCGCGCAGGCCCTCCACGACGGCGTCGCGGATGGCGGCGGTGTGGCGGGGGTCGCGGCCCCGGGCGTCGGTGGTGAGGACGGCGACCGTCACGCCCTCGCTGGTGCCGGTGGCCGGGGTCCAGGCGGTGGCCGCGTCGGCGTCGTCGGAGCGCACGCACCACACGCGGTGCCGTTCGGCCTCCGCGGAGGCCGCGGTGTTGGCGGCGGTGTCGCCGGTGGCGATCAGGGCGTACCAGGCGTCCGCGAGGTCGCCCTCGGTGTACGGGCGCTTCTCCCAGGTGATCTCGCCCGCGTCCGCCATGGCCTCGACCGAGGGGGTCGCCGCGGGAGAGACGAGGCGGATGTCCGCGCCGGCGGCGATAAGTGCCGGGAGACGGCGCTGGGCGACCTGTCCGCCGCCGAGAACGACCACACGGCGGCCGGTGAGGCGGAGGCCTACGGGGTAGGCGGGGTGTTCGGCCATGAGGGGACGGCTCCTCTTGCGGCGGTGGCGCTGACGTGCGGATTTTACGGCCGGGCGGCCGCGGGGACGCGGGGGGTCCGGTGGTTGGACGGCATCGCCCGGTGCGGGCGCCGGACAGGGCCGCGGCAGGTCGGCAGGGGGACCGGCGCGGTGGTGCCGGGCCCCCTGCGTGGTGCGAGCGCTACTTCTCGGTGACGCCCGCCGAGTCGAACGTCGCCACCTCGTGCATCGCCCGCGCCGTGCTCTGCACCATCGGCAGGGCGAGCAGCGCGCCGGTGCCCTCGCCGAGGCGGAGGTCGAGGTCGACCAGGGGGCGCAGGCCCAGCTTGTTGAGCGCGGCGACGTGACCGGGCTCGGCGCTGCGGTGCCCCGCGATGCAGGCCGCGAGGACCTCGGGGGCGATCGCGCGGGCGACGAGCGCGGCCGCGCCGGCGCTGACGCCGTCCAGGATCACCGGGGTGCGCAGGGAGGCGCCGCCGAGCAGCAGGCCGACCATGGCCGCGTGCTCGAAGCCGCCGATCGCCGCGAGCACGCCGATGGGGTCGGCCGGGTCCGGCTGGTGGAGTTCCAGCGCGCGGCGCACGACCTCGGTCTTGCGGACGAGGGTCTCGTCGTTGATTCCGGTGCCGCGGCCGGTGACCTCGGCGGGGTCGGCACCGGTGAACACGGAGATCAGGGCGGCGGACGCGGTGGTGTTCGCGATGCCCATCTCGCCGGTGAGCAGTGCCTTGTTGCCGGCCGCCACCAGGTCGCGGGCGGTCTCGATGCCGACCTCGATGGCCTGCTTGGCCTCCTCGCGGGTCATCGCGGGGCCGGTGGTCATGTCGGAGGTGCCCGCGCGGACCTTGCGGGGCAGCAGCCCCGGGGTGGCGGGCAGGTCGGCGGCGACACCGACGTCCACGACGCAGACCTCGGCGCCGACCTGGGTGGCGAACGCGTTGCACACCGCTCCCCCGCCGAGGAAGTTGGCCACCATCTGGGCGGTGACCTCCTGCGGCCAGGGGGTGACGCCCTGGGCGTGCACTCCGTGGTCGCCGGCGAAGACCGCGACGGCCGCGGGCTCCGGGACGGGCGGCGGGCACTGGCGGGACAGCCCGGACAACTGCGCGGAGATGATCTCCAGCATGCCGAGCGCGCCGGCCGGCTTGGTCATGCGCTTCTGGCGCTCCCAGGCCTCGCCGAGCGCCTTGGCGTCCAGCGGGCGGATCTGTGCGACGGTCTCGGCGAGCAGGTCGTGGGGTTCCTCTCCGGGCAGGGCGCGGCGGCCGTACGTCTCCTCGTGCACGACCCACGACAGCGGGCGGCGCTTGGACCAGCCGGCCTGCATCAGCTCGGGCTCGTCCGGGAACTCGTCGACGTACCCGACGCACAGGTAGGCGACGACCTCCAGGTGTTCGGGCAGGCCGAGGGCGCGGACCATCTCGCGCTCGTCGAAGAAGCTGACCCAGCCGACGCCGAGGCCCTCGGCGCGGGCGGCGAGCCATAGGTTCTCGACGGCGAGCGCGGAGGAGTACGGCGCCATCTGCGGCTGGGTGTGCCGGCCCAGGGTGTGCCGGCCGCCGCGGGTGGGGTCGGCGGTGACGACGATGTTGACGGGCGTGTCGAGGATGGCCTCGATCTTCAGTTCCTTGAACTGCTTGGCCCGGCCCTTGGGCAGGGACTTGGCGTAGGCGTCGCGCTGACGCATCGCCAGTTCGTGCATCGCGCGCCGCGTGTCGGCGGAGCGGATGACAACGAAGTCCCAGGGCTGCGAGTGGCCGACGGAGGGCGCGGTGTGCGCGGCCTCCAGGACGCGGAGCAGCACTTCATGCGGGATGGGGTCGCCGCGGAAGCCGTTGCGGATGTCCCGGCGTTCGCGCATGACCTTCAGGACGGCCTCGCGCTCGGCGTCGTCGTAGGCGGGGGCCGCCGGGCCGGTGGAGCGTCGTACGTCCGTCCCCGCGGCCGTGTCCGCGTCGTGCGGGTCCTCCTGGTCGGCGGCCCGGGTGTCCAGGTCGTCGGCGTTCTGGGCGACCTCGGCGCCGGCCTCCCGCGGGGCGGGAATCCCGGCCACCGGGTCCTGCGCCGGTGCGGCCGGGGCCTCCGGCGGGAGCACGAGGGCCTCGGGCGGGGTCGGGGCGAGGTGCGGGGTGGTGGGCACCTGGCCGCCGTCGACCGGCATGAACCGGCCCACGGGCTGGTCGGGGTGGGGCGCCGGGCCGGCGGCCGGCTCGGCGTGGGGTCCGGCGTGCGTCTGCGGCGCCACGTCGGCGTTCGGCAGGGACTGGGGACCCTGGGCGGGGTGCGGGAGGTCCGGGTGGTCCTGCACGGGGGCGGCCTCCTCGGCCACGGCCGCCGCGGGGGCGGTCGTGGGGTCCGCCGGCGCCTCGGGCGACGGTCCGGGCACGGCGGGCGCCTGGACGTCCTGGCGTACGGTCTCGCCGGCCGGCTGGGGCTGCGGCACGGGTGCCGGGCCCGGTTCGGCCAGGGCGGCGGGCTCGGTCACCGCGATCGGCGCCGGGGCGGCGGGCTCGGCCGGGGCGGCCGGCTCCGGGGCGGTGGGATCGGCCGGGGCGGGGGGCTCGACCACAACGGCCGGCTCCGGGGCGGTCTGCTCCGCGGTGGGGGCCGGCTCGGCCGGCGGGGTCAGCACCGCGGCCGGGGACGGCTTGGACGCGGGGCCGTCCGCCGGCTCGGCGAGCGGCTCGGCCTCTTCCGCCACGGGCGGCTCGGGGACTTCGGCGTCGGGCTCGGACACGGGCGCCTCGGCGGCCGGCACGTCCTCGCCCGGCGGCATTATGCCGGTCGCGGGCTCGGGCTCACCGGGCTGCCCGGCGCCGGCCTCCGGCGCGGGCACCACGTCGGCAGCCTGGTCGGCCTGCGCCTCGGGCACGGTCTCGGCAGCGTCCCCGGGCACCCCGGCGACCGGCGCGGACTCGGGCACGACCGCCTCGACGACCGGAGCGGGAGCGGCGACCGCCTCGGGAACCGGTGCCGTCACCGGCGCGGGCGTCTCGGCCGCGGGCGCGTCGACGACGGGCGCCGACTCGGGCACGGCTGCCTCGGCGACCGGCGCGGGCTCGGACACGGGCGCCTCGACGGCCGGTGCTTCCTCACCCGGCTGCGGTACGGGCGCAGGCTCCGGCGCACCGGACTGCCCGGCTTCGGCCTCCGGCGCGGGCACCACGTCGGCAGCCTGGTCGGCCTGCGCCTCCGGCACGGTCACGGCGCCGTCCCCGGGCACCCCGACGGCCGGCGCGGACTCGGGCTCGACCGCCTCGGGAGCCGGCACGCCGGCCGGTCCGGGCTCGGCACCGGGCATCCGCGCGGGCGGCTGCTGGGCCGCGTCCGCCGCCGGCACGTCACCGGCCACGGGCGCGCCGTCGGTCCCGGGCGCACCCTCCTCCGGGGGCTCGACTCCGCCGTCGGCGGTGACCGCGGCTTCCGTCGCGTGGGCCGCGTCGCCCGGCAGGGTGTCGTCGCCCGGCACGGTGTCGTCGCCGGCCGCGGCCTGTTCGTGCGCCTCGGCCGCGGGCTCTCCGGCCTCCTCGGGCTCCGGAGTGCCGCCGGTCGCCGCCACGGCCTCCGTCGCCACGCGGGTGACGAGCGCCTGGGCCGCGCCCACCGGCTCGGGACGCTGCTCCGCCACCGGAACAACCGTTTCCCCGGGCGCCGCCCCGGCGCCGGACGGGGCCGGCTGCGCGCCCCAGGGCGCCGCCCCCTGCGGCGGCAACGCGGCGGCCTGGGGGACGTCGAGGTACTCGGGGCCGGCGGTCGGCGGTCCGGCGTGCCGCATCGGCACGCTGGCAGGGCCCCGGTCGGCGAGGGAACGGACGGGGCTCGCGGAGGTGTCGGGGATCGGCGGACCGAGGTGCAGGGGCCGGCGCGGCGGGGACGGCTGGGACGCGGGCTCCGCGGCCGGTTCCGGCAGGCGGACGCCACCGAGGTCGACCGAGCCGCTGTCGCGGCCGGACATCTCGTGCGGGCCCGGCTGGTGCACGGTCTCGACGACCGGCTCCGGCGCGGGCGGTGCGACCTCGTTGCCCCAGGCGCTCTGGGCACCCGGCAGCAGCAGGAGGTCCTCGTCCTCGGCGGTGGTCTCGGAGAGGTAGGCGTACGCGCCGGGTGCGGGGACGCCCGGCTGCTCCACCATGCCTGCGTTCTCCGGCAGCCCCTCGCCCGGGATCTGGCCGGTGTCGGTCATGCGTAACCCCTCGCCCATCGGTTAGTGCTTCTACGACCAGCTCACCCGGGACGGCGCACCGACCGCCCGTAGTGAAGAACGAGCGTGCGTGCCCAGCGGCACGAACGACCCGCCGGAAAAGACGACAAAGCCATTGAGTGGCATTGTCGCGGTCGTTCCCCCGTCACGACAGCTTGATCCGCGACGGCCCGCTGTGGACTGCGCCACGTTGCGCGTCCTCGGGTCCTGCCGTACCACACACCCCTCAGAACTGGCGGGTTTTCAGGACATTGGACGACGAAGCGTCCGGTGTCCCAGTGCGGTACAACAATCCGCCAGCCTACCCCGGGCGGTACGACGATCCGATCACGGGGCGCGGTCCGGGAGAACCCCGCTGAGCAGGAACGCGACGCTCCGCTCCGTCTCCGTCCAGGCGCGGGTGTCGAGCCCGACGGACTGCAGCAGGGCGCACTCGACGCGGTAACCGTGCTCCGACAGGTCCCTGCCCACGAGTTCGGCCGCGTCGCGGGTGGCCGCGTGGGCGACGATGCGCTGCGGCCGGCGGTCGGCGACCGCGGAGACGACGGCCGCTCCCCCGCCGCCGACGCGGACGACGTCCGGTTCGGGAAGGTCCTCCAGAACGTGCGGGGCGGTTCCGTGCACGGTCTGGAGCTGGACGCCGAAGTGCCGTGCGGTGGCCTCGGTACGGGCGCAGGCGTCCCGGTCGCGGTCGACGGCGATGACGGCGGCGCCGCCGCGCGCGGCCTCGGTGGCGAAGGCCCCGCTGCCGCACCCGATGTCCCACACGAGGTCGCCCGGGCGCGGGCCCAGCCGGGCCAGTTGGGCCGTGCGCAGCATCTCGGTCTCGCCCTCGCCGAGTTCACCGCCGTACGCTTCCGCGGGCAGCGACCAGCCGCGCGGTCCGGTGGCGGGGTCCCGGCCGGCGATCCAGCCGGCCCCGTCGGCCGGGGTGCCCGGGACGGTGACGCCGCCGACGACGATGACGACGTTCGGGTCGCGCCAGGTGTGGTCGGCGGCCTTGTCGGAGGTGACGACGGTGACCTGCTCGCGTGCGGTGCCGAGTTCCTCGCAGATGACGAAGGTGCGGTGGACGCCCTCCATCAGCAGGCCGAGTTCGGCGGGACCGGCGCCCGGCGAGGTGAGGACCGCGACCTTGGTGTGAGCCCGGCACACGTTCACCGCGCGTCGCAGCGTACGGGGGTGGGCGACGACCACCTGGGCGTCGTCCCAGGGCATGCCGGCGCGGGCGAAGGCGGCGGCCACGGAGGAGACGGCCGGGTCGACCTCGACCTCCAGGCCGAACTCGGGCGCCCGCAGGGTGCGCACGACGCCGAAGAAGCCGGGGTCGCCGTCGGCGAGCACGACCGCCGTGCCCCGGTGGGCGGCGATGCGGCGGGCGGCGAGGGCGACGCTGCCGAGCCGGATGCGCTCGGCGGCGGGCGGCACCTCGGGAAGCGCGAGGTGGTGGGCGGCGCCGGCCACCAGCGTGGCGGCGCCCAGGGCTGCGCGTGCCGCGGCGGTCAGCGGCGAACCGTCCCAGCCGATCACCGTGACCCGGTCGGCCATCGTCGTCAGTCTCCAGGGGTCTTCGCAGGTCGTGGTCGCGGAATACCGCTCGTGGCGGGCTCCGTGAGGGTACTTGGTGCGGCCTCGGGGCGCGGTGGTGACGCCGCCCGTCCCCCCAGGTCAGTTCCAGTCGGTGAAGGAGGTGAAACCGTCTCTGTCGGCCAATTGCTCCGCCGCGCCCTCGATGTCCTCGGGCAGCAGGCTCCACACGATGAAGTCGGTGCGCACGTCGGTCCAGGTGCCGTCCTCGGTGCGCATGCGCGCTATGCAGGCGTTGCGCAGGACGCCCTCGCTGATGCAGCCGATCCTCTGGGCGACCTGCTGGGAGGCGGTGTTGCCGGCCGCGGTGCGCAGCTCGACGCGCTCGAACTTCTGGTCGCCGAAGAGCCACTGGGCGGTGGCGAGCGCCGCCTCGGAGGCGTAGCCCTCGCCGCGGGCCCAGGGGGCGACGATGTACGACAGCTCGGTGGAGCGCACGTGCCAGTTGGTCTTGCTCAGCTGGACGATGCCGACCAGCCGCTGGGTGAGGAACTCGGTGACGGCGAGGTCGAGTCCGCGGCCGGCGGTGCGTTCCGCGGGGGCGTACCCGGTGATCCAGGTGCGGGCGCCCTCTTCGGTGAAGGGCTGCGGGACGTGGGTCCAGGCCGCGACCTGCTCGTCGTTCATCATCGCCGCGAGGGCGGGGACGTCGTCCTCGTCGAGGGGGCGCAGCACCAACCGCTCCGTGCTGATGGAGATGTTGGGGAAGGTGCTCGTCATGCGCCGCTCCGTAACCTGTGTAACCGTCAGGGCCTGCTGAACTGCCCAGCATGCAGCATGAAAGCACTCGGCCGCACCACGGGGTCCGCTCCTCCGCGGAGCGGACCCCGGGCGCGGCCGGGGGCCCGGGCGGTCAGAAGGAGGGGAGCACGGCGCCGGCGTACTTGTCCTCGATGAACTTCTTCACCTCGGGCGAGGTGAGGAGCTTCGCGAGCTTCTTGACGCGCGGGTCGTTCTCCTGGCCCTCCTTGACGGCGAGCAGGTTGTTGTTGGGGTTGTTCTCGGCGGTCTCCAGGACGAGGGCGTCCTTCGCGGGCTTCAGGTCGGCACCGATGGCGTAGTTGCCGTTGACCACGGCCGCGTCCACGTCGTCCAGGGCGCGCGGGGTCTGGGCCGCCTCGAGCTCCTTGAACTTGAGTTTCTTCGGGTTCCCGGTGATGTCCGAGGGGGTCGCCGAGGTGCCGACGCCGTCCTTCAGGGTGATGATCCCGTTGGCCGCGAGGAGCTGGAGCGCACGGCCCTCGTTGACGGTGTCGTTGGGGACGGCGACGGTCGCACCGCTCTTCAGGTCGTCGGCCTTCTTGACCTTGTGGGAGTAGAGGCCGAGGGGCTCCAGGTGCACGTCGACGACGGGCACGATGTGGGTGCCGCGCTTCTGGTTGAAGTCGTCGAGGTACGGCTTGGTCTGGAAGAAGTTGGCGCCGACCGAGCCGTCCTCCGTCGAGGTGTTCGGCGTGACGTAGTCGGAGACCTCCTTGACCTCGAGGTCGAGGCCCGCCTTCTTCGCCAGGTTGTCCTTGACGAAGTTGAGGATCTCGGCGTGCGGGGTCGGGCTGGCGGCGACGACGAGCGGGCCGGAGGTGTCGGAGGCGGCGTCCTTGTCCGAGCCGCAGGCGGCGAGCCCGAGGGTGAGGGCTCCGGCGAGGACGGCGGTGGTGATCTTGGCGGTGTTACGCACGAAAAGTGCCTTTCCTGAAGGGTGGTACGGCCCCGTCCTGGTGGGACGGGGAGTCCTGGTGCGGGTGTCAGGCGACCTTGCTCACGTCGGCGGCCGCGGGCTCCTTGGCCTTGAGCAGCCGCAGCCTGGGGGCGGCACCCGCGCGTCCGCCGCGGCGGTGCAGGGTGCGGGCCGCGTAGTCGCCGGCGAACTGGATGAGCGAGATGACCACGGCGAGGATCGCGACGGTGATCCACATCATCCCGGTCTCGAACCGCTGGTAGCCGTAGCGGACGGCGAGGTCGCCGAGGCCGCCGCCGCCGACGGTGCCGGCCATGGCCGAGTAGCCGATGAGGGCGATGATCGTGGTCGTGGTGCCGGCGATCAGCGAGGGGAGCGCCTCGGGGACCAGGACCTTGCGGACGATGGTCCAGGTGTTGCCGCCCATCGACTGCACGGCCTCGACCAGCCCTCCGTCGACCTCGCGGACGGCCGTTTCGACGAGCCGCGCGAAGAAGGGGATGCCGCCGATGGCGAGCGGCACGATGGCGGCCTCGCTGCCGATGGTCGTGCCGGTGATCCAGCGGGTGAAGCTCATCAGCGCGACCATGAGGATGATGAACGGCATCGAGCGGCCGACGTTGACGATCTGGCCGATGACCTTGTTGACCACGACGTTCTGGAGCAGGCCGCCCTTGTCGGTGAGGACGAGGAGGATGCCGAGCGGGAGACCGACGGCCACCGCGATCACGGTGGACCAGCCGACCATGATCAGGGTTTCCCAGGAGGCCTGCTCCAGCAGGGGCCGCATCTCGGACCAGGTCACTTGGCACCTTCCTTCACCAGCAGGGACGGTTCCGCCGGTTCCCGGTCCACCACGTCGATCTGCAGCCCCTGCTCGCGCAGGAAGCCGACGGGCACGACGTTGTCCTCGTAGCGGCCGGGGAAGCTCGATGCGCATCCGGCCGATCTGGAGGCCGCCGACGGTGTCGATGGCCGCACCGAGGATCGATATGTCGATGTTGTAGGTGCGGGACAGCTGGGAGATGACGGGCTGGGTGGCGGCCTCGCCGTGGAAGGTGACGTCGAGGACGGTGCGGTCGTCCCCCGAGGCCTCACCGCCGACCGGGAAGAGGGCGGAGGCCAGCTCGGACCCCGGCGTGGCCAGCAGCTCGCCGACGGTGCCTGACTCGACGATGCGGCCCCGGTCCATGAGGGCGGCCGAGTCGCAGACGCTCTTGACGACGTCCATCTCGTGGGTGATGAGGAGAACGGTCAGGCCGAGCTCGCGGTTGAGGTCGCGCAGCAGCTGGAGGATGGAGCGGGTGGTCTCCGGGTCGAGCGCGCTGGTGGCCTCGTCGGACAGCAGCACCTTGGGGTCGCCGGCCAGGGCGCGGGCGATGCCGACGCGCTGCTTCTGGCCGCCGGAGAGCTGCGCGGGATAGGACTTGGCCTTGTCGGCGAGGCCGACCAGGTCGAGCAGCTCCAGCGCCTTGCGGGAACGTTCCTTCCCGGACCTGCCGAGGATCTCCAGCGGCAGCTCGACGTTGTCCTGCACGGTCCGCGTGGACAGTAGGTTGAAGTGCTGGAACACCATGCCGATACGGCTGCGCGCCTGCCGCAGTTCCCGGCCGGCGCGGGGGCCGCGGCCGGCCAGCGCGGTGAGGTCCTGGCCGGCGACGGTGACCGTGCCGGAGGTGGGGCGCTCCAGGAGGTTGACGCAGCGGATGAGCGAGGACTTGCCGGCGCCGGACTGGCCGATGACGCCGAACACCTCTCCCTCGCGGACGTGCAGGTCGACGCCGTCCAGGGCGGTGACCTCGCGGCCGCGTGAGCGGTAGACCTTGGTCAGGCCCGATGTGGTGATCACGTGGGTTTCCGTCACTGTCGAGTGCGCGGCGCATGTGTGGGCGCCGGGCACGGGGGCGTTGTTCTCCGGGGGTCTCGCCGGACCTTCGGAACGCGGCACGTTTCTCGCGGTGGCGATGCACGGTGGAACCGGGGAGAACGTGTGCGCGGGGCGTGGCTCGGCCGCGTGCGGGGGGGGGCGCTGCGACGGAGACGAGCCGGCACTCGCTTCGGGGCGCGAGGCTCAGGTGGTGCGGGGGCCCTCTAGAAGGCGCACATTCGGCACATACAACGAGCACCGGGCGTCGTCGTCGCCTCGGTCGCAGGGGTGCGGTCGCTCGTGGTGCTCATGCGGATCAGTAAAGCAGACCGGCCGCTCTGAGCGGACACCGCTGTCCGCATGGTGGACAGCGGTGGACGGTGACCGGACCCGGGCGGCGGGGATCAGTCCCGTACGGCGATCTCGATCCCGCCGTCGGTGACCAGTACGGACAGCGCCGCGAGGTCGTCGACCACCAGGTCGGCGTCGAGTTCGCCGGCCCGGTGGGTTGTGGCCAACGCCACGGTGGTCATGCCGGCGGCCCGGCCGGCCTGGAGTCCGGCGGGGGCGTCCTCGAAGACGACGCAGGCCGCCGGGTCGACGCCCAGGGCGCGGGCACCGAGCAGATAGGGCTCGGGGTCGGGCTTGCCGCGCGTGATGTCGTCGGCGGCGACGAGGGTCTTGGGGAGGATGCCGACGGCGTCGAGCCGGGCCTCGGCGAGCCGCCTGGTGGCGGAGGTGACGACGGCCCACCGGTCGGCGGGCAGCGCGTCTAGGAGGTCCCGGGTGCCGGGCAGCAGGTGCACACCGCCGTTCGGCACGTCCTCGACCTCCAGTCGCTCGATCCGTGCGACGGCCTCCGGGACCACATCGGCGGGCAGCAGGTCGGCGGCTATCTCCGCGGCCGGCCGCCCGTGCAGCTCGACCCGCGCGAACCGCTCGGCCGTGATCCCGTACTCGCCGGCCCACCGCGTCCAGCAGCGGCGCACGGACTCGAGGGAGGAGACGAGGGTTCCGTCGTTGTCGAACAGCAGGGCCTGAGCATGGATCTTCATGCCTTCGACCCTACGGCGCCGCCCCGGCGTCCCCGGCCGGGCGCCGGCCGGGGACGCACGGGCGGGGCCGCGCGCGGCGGGCCTTTTGGGGCGTAATAGGGTCGCTGCCATGCTTGACGTCCTGACGCTGGTGACCGGAGTCGCCGCGCTGCTGCTCGCCGCCTGGTGCGGCTGGGCGGCCTACCGTGACCAGCCGACGAAGGACTGGCACTTCATCGGCATGGCCGCGGTCTCGGCGCTGGCGCTGCTCCAGCTGGTGATCGGGATCGTGCAGCTGGCCCGGGGCGAGAAGCCGGACCAGGGCACGGTGATCTTCGTGGCGTATCTGCTGGGCGCCTTCGCGTGCGTCCCGGCGGCGGGGTTCATGTCGCTGGCCGAGCGCACCCGCTGGGGTTCGGTGACGGTCGCGGCCGGCGGCGTGGTCCTCGCCGTCCTCGAGGTGCGGCTGTACGACATCTGGGGAGGCTGAGATGGCGGCGACCGAGGAGAAGCCGGCCCGCACGCGGCTGATCGGCGGGCCCGGGATCCTGCTGGTGTGGCTGTACGGGGTGATGGTCGTCGGTGCCGTGTCGCGGTCCGCGTACCAGATCGCCACCGATTTCGACCGGGCGCCGCTGGCCTACACGCTGTCGGCCGTCGCCGGTGTCGTCTACGGCTTCATCACGTACACCCTGGTGCGGGGCGGGGAGACGGCCCGCAGGGCGGCGCGGGTGTGCTGCGCCGCCGAGCTGGTGGGTGTGCTGGCCGTGGGTACGTGGACGATGGCCGAGCCGTCGGTGTTCCCGGACGCGACCGTGTGGTCCGACTTCGGCATGGGCTACGTCTTCATCCCGGTGCTGCTGCCGCTGTCCGCGCTGTACTGGCTGCGCAGGGGCACGCATCGGGCGCAGGCCGCCTGAGCCCGCCGGGCGGCCGTGGCCGCCCGCGGCTCACGCCGTCGTCGCGTACGTCCCCGCCTGCTTCTCCAGGACGATCATCAGGACGCCGTCCGTGCCCTCGGCCGTCCCCACCGTCTCGTAGCCGACCCGCCGGTACAGGCGCAGGTTGCTCTCGCTGCGGTGTCCGGTGTGCAGGCGGAAGCGCGTGGCGCCGTGTTCCCCGGCGAGGGCGGACTCGGCGGCCCGCAGCAGCCGGGCGCCGATGCCGTGGCCCTGGAGGCGGGGATGGACGCACAGCTTGCCGATGGACGCGGCACCGTCCTCGGTCACCCGGCCCCGGACCGAGCCCACGACCTCGTCGCCGAGCCGCGCCACGAAGACGCAGTCGCGGACGACCTCCTCGCGCACGGAGTCGAGGCCCTGGACGAGCGGGTCGATGCGGTAGTTGCCGTACAGCGCCGCCTCGCTCTGGAAGCAGAGGTACTGCAGCCGGAAGATCTGCTCGGCATCCTGCTCGGTCGCCGCCGAGATGGTCACGCTCATGCCCATGTGCGCATGCCTCCCGCTCACCTGATCAGCTGTGGTCCCCCACACCTATCCCCGTCCTCAGTGGGCCGCAACCTCCGGTGTCAGCAATCGCCGAAGACATCCCAGACATCTGGAGCGTTCCGGTCCAAGACTGCCCTGTGAGATACCCAACTCCCGTGCGATCTCACGGTAGGTGAGGTCCCTCGGGGACAGCAGGGCCTCCATCAGACGGGGGCAGCGGCCGGGCAGCCGGCGCACGGCCTCGCGCAGGGCGTGATGGCGGGCCGCGGTGAGGGCGAGCTGCTCGGGCCGGCGTTCGGCGGCGTCGGCCGGTTCACCCTCGTACGGCCGCTCGGTGCGGGCCGTGCGGCGGGTGCGGCGGGCCTCGGTGCGGACGGCGCTGCGCAGCCAGCGGTGCGGGTCGGGGGGCGGGCCGTCCGCCTCCAGGCGTTCCAGGAGGCGCAGCCACACCGCCTGTTCCAGGTCCCCGGGCTCGGCACCGGTGGCATGCGCCTCGGCCGAGGCCTCCGCGGTGAGAAGCGGGCGCAGGGAGGTGACCAGGTCGTGCGTCATGTGCAGTGCGACGCGGCCGCCCGGGCGGTGGTTGCCCCGGGCGGCCGGACGTCACCCCAACGGGTTGGTTCCGCTCAGCGGTTGACGAAATCCTCCCGGGCCAGCACGCCGGTGTCCGGGTTGTCAGTGAAGATCCCGTCGATGCCGGTGGCGAAGTACGTCCGGAAGGCCGCGAAGGCGTCGCCGTAGGCGTCCGGGTCCGAGCCCTTGCGGAAGTCGGCGGGAAGGAAGGGGTTCTCGTTGCGCATGGTGTACGGGTGCAGGATCAGTCCCGCCCGGTGGGCGTCGCGCACCAGGGTGGTGGGCTCCGTGAGGCGGCCGGCCGAGTCCCTCGGGATGATCAGGTCCAGGGTGGGGCCGATGCCCTGGGCGTAGGAGGCGATCTCCTTCAGGCCCGCGGGCGTGACGAGGTCGGCGGTCGTGCGCGGGTCGCCGGTCTCGACGAAGTCCCAGGGCCTGCTCGCCGGCCCGGACAGCAGGACGGCGAGGGGGTTGCCGACGAGCTTGTTCATCCGCTGGATGCTGGTCGGCTCGAAGGACTGGATGACGACGGGCGCGTTCTTCCCGTCCTTGCCGTGCTTGCGCAGCAGCCGGGCGAGGCGCTCCTCGGTGCCGAGGCCCAGCTTGCGGAAGTAGGTGGGGTGCTTGAGCTCGGGGTAGATCCAGACCTGCTTGCCGCGCCTGCGGGACTGCTCGTCCTGCCAGCGGAGCACCTCCTCGAAGGTGGGGATCTCCCAGCGTCCGTCGTAGAGGGTGTTGTGCGGGCGGTTGGCCGGGATGCGCTCGGTGGCGCGGAGCGTCTTGAGCTCGGCGAGGGTGAAGTCCTCGGTGAACCAGCCGGTGGTGGAGACGCCGTCGAGCTGCTTGGTGCGCCTGCGGCCGGCGAACTCGGGGTGGTCGGCGACGTCCGTGGTGCCGCCGATCTCCGGTTCGTGGCGGCAGACGAGGTGACCGTCCTTGGTGGGGACCAGGTCACCGGCCTCGACGATGTCGGCGCCCATGTCGAGGGCCAGCTCGTAGGAGCCCAGGGTGTGTTCGGGGCGGTAGCCGCTGGCGCCGCGGTGGCCGATGACCGTCGGGACGGGCAGGCCCTTCAGTCCGCCCTTCCCGCCGTGTCCCGCACCGGGCCGGGCGTCGGCGGCTCTCGCCGTGCCGGACAGGCCCAGTACGGCTCCGCCCGCCCCCAGCACCGCCGCGCCGAGAAGCGCCCGCCGTCCGGTGCCGCCCGCCCGCTCGTCCGACTCCTGCGTTCCCATGGGACCTCCTGCCGTTGACCGTCAGTGCGGGCCGATCGTAGGGGCGCGTACATGACGAACGGGAGACCGCCTCCGGAACACACGGGTGCCCCGGGATGTCGGGAGCGCGTGGAGGGGCAGGCGGGGCGGGATGTCTGACGTTCCGTCGGCGTGGCAGGGCCGGGCCGGGGTACGCGGTCGGTGGCCGCGCTCGCCGGGGCGGTGCCCGACGGGGCCGGCGGCCACCGAGCAGGGGCCGGCGGCACGGCTGCGACGGCGCGCCTCACGCGGTCCGCACGTCGCACGTGTTTCGATCCGAGCGGTGTCCGCGGCGGCCGTCACGGGCGCGGAGCACGGCGGGAGCGGCGGGCGTGCGCGGGTGGATTCCTCCCCGCGGACGCGAGTTGCCTCACACCCCGCGGTCCGCGCCACGGCCGTCCGGCACCGCTGCTCCGCAGGTGAACACGCGTCAACACCGGACGCGGCCCGGTGAACCCGACGTGCGCGACCCCCGGGGCCGCGAGTAATGTCCTCACCTGCACATACTCATATCGCATCCCCGACACCGGAGGACCCGTTGTCCCGCTTCGCGCTCATCAAGGCAGTGCTCGGCCCGATCATGCGCCTGATGTTCCGCCCACAGGTGGAGGGTGCGGAGAACATTCCGGGCGAAGGCCCGGTGATCGTGGCCGGGAACCACCTCACCTTCATCGACTCGATGATCCTTCCGCTGGTCTGCGACCGGCAGGTCGTCTTCATCGGCAAGGACTCCTATGTCACCGGCAAGGGGCTCAAGGGCCGGCTGATGGCCTGGTTCTTCACCGGCGTCGGCATGATCCCGGTGGACCGGGACGGCGGCCGGGGCGGTGTCGCGGCGCTGATGACCGGGCGCCGGGTGCTGGAGGAGGGCAGGGTCTTCGGCATCTACCCGGAGGGCACCCGCTCCCCCGACGGCCGCCTCTACCGCGGCCGCACCGGCATCGCCCGCCTCACCCTGATGACCGGCGCCCCCGTCGTCCCGTTCGCCGTGATCGGCACCGACAAGCTCCAGCCGGGCGGCGCGGGCCTGCCCCGGCCCGGCAAGGTCACGGTCCGCTTCGGCGAGCCGATGGAGTTCTCCCGCTACGAGGGCATGGACCGCGACCGCTACGTCCTGCGGGCCGTGACCGACTCCGTGATGACCGAGGTCATGCGGCTGTCCGGTCAGGAGTACGTGGACATGTACGCCAGCAAGGCCAAGGCGGCGTAGCGCCGCGCGGACGCACGCACCGAGGGCGGGCCACCGTGATGGTGGCCCGCCCTCGTCGTGTCGCTACGGCTACGGGTGCTCGGTCCCGTCGTCCAGCCGCTGGCCGCGCAGCAGGAACCAGGCCGCGCCGGCGGCTGCCAGGAGCACCACGGCGCCGGCGCCCGAGGCGAGCGTCAGTCCGTCGACGAAGGACTGGCGGGCGGCGTCCAGCAGTCCCTCGGCCGTGTGCGCGGGCAGCCCGGAGGCGGCCTGCACCGCACCGCCGAGCGACTCGTGGGCGGCGGCCGGGGTGCCCTGCGGGCCGGTGAAGTCCCGGTAGACGCCGGTCACGATCGAGCCGAGCAGGGCGATGCCGAGGGCGGCGCCGAGTTCGTACGCCGTCTCGGAGACGGCCGAGGCGGCGCCCGCCTGCTCGCCCGGCACGCTGGAGAGGATCACGTCGGCGGTGACGGTGAACGAGAAACCGGCGCCGACGCCGACCACCAGCAGGGCCGCGCCGAGCAGCGGGTAGCCGGTGTGCTGGCCGATGACGGTCAGCGCGGCGAGCGCGAGGCCGACGGCGGCGAGACCGCCGGAGACCACCGCACGCACCGAGAAGCGCCGGGCCGCGCGGCCCGCCATCAGGCCGGCCACCACCGCGCCGATCGCGGCGGGCAGTTCGGCCAGTCCCGCCTCGAACGGGCTCCTGCCCTGTACGAGTTGCAGGTACTGCGACAGGAAGAACACCAGCCCGGACAGGCCGAGGACGGTCAGCAGGTCGGCCAGCACGGCGCCGCTGAAGCCGCGGCTGCGGAACAGCCGCACGTCGAGCAGCGGGACCGGCATGGACAGCTGGCGGCGGACGAAGCCGTACAGCGCGGCGGCGCCCAGCAGGCCCGAGGCGAGTGCGGTCCACGCGAAACCGTGCGCGGCGGCCTCCTTGACGGCGTACACGACGCCGACCATGCCGACCAGGGAGAGGACGACGCCGGCCAGGTCCCACGGGCCCGGGTCCGGGTTGCGGGACTCGGGCAGCAGCTTGATGCCGACGAGGACCAGGACGACCATCACGGGCACGTTGATCAGGAAGACCGAGCCCCACCAGAAGTGCTCCAGCAGGAACCCGCCCACGATCGGGCCGACCGCCGTGCCGGCGGAGGCGGTGGCGCCCCAGATGCCGACGGCGAGGCTGCGTTCGCGGGGGTCGTGGAAGAGGTTGCGGATCAGGGCGAGGGTGGCGGGCATCAGGGTGGCGCCCGCGACGCCGAGCAGGGCCCGGGCGACGATCATGAGCTCGGGGGTGGTGGCGTAGGCGTTGAGGACGGATATCAGGCCGAACGCCGTGGCGCCGGCGAGCAGGATCCGCTTGCGGCCGACGCGGTCGCCGAGGCTGCCCATGGAGACCAGCAGACCGGCGATGACGAAGGAGTAGACGTCGCCGATCCACAGCAGCTGGGTGCCGGTGGGCGCGAGGTCCTCACTGATGTAGGGGGTCGCGAGACCGAGGACGGTCGCGTCGACGGCCACCAGCAGTACGGCCAGCACGAGGACGGACAGCGCCAGCCAGCGGCCGGGGCGCTTCACCGCCTCGGCCGACGGTGCCGTCTGCAGGGTGCGGGTCATTTTTCACTCTCTCCGAAGCGCGCCGCCGAGCAGCAGCTCGACGGTCATGCGGGGGAAGTCGTTGCGGGCCACGCGGCCCTCGGTCACCGCCCAGGCGCCGGAGGCCAGCAGGCCGTAGAGCGCCTCGGTGAGCCAGACCGGGGTGAGGTCGATGCGGAACTCGCCGCTCTCCTGGCCCCGGCGGAACAGCTCGGTGAGCCGGGCGTCGATGCGGGCCCAGCCCTCGTTCTGCTGCTCGCCCTCGAACAGCTGGTTCTCGGTGTAGAGGAAGGCGAGCAGGCCGGCGGCGGACTCCAGCTCGCGCACGAGCCGGCGCACCGCCTCCGCCGCGGGACCGTCGTCCGGGCGGGCCCGGTCGAGGGCCGCCTCGCACTCGGCGATACCGAGCGCCTCCAGGGCGCGGACGAGGGCGTCGCGCCCGGCGAAGTGGCGGTGCAGCGTGGCCCGGCTGATCCCGGCCGCCTTCGCGACCTCGTCCATGGTCGCGGTGGCTCTGCGGGTCAGCAGGGCAGCGGCGCTGCGCAGTACCTGTTCTCGATCGACGGCCATGAGACAACCATAAATCACATGAGACGTTGATGTCTCATGATGGGCATGTGTGACTCACCACCGGGTCGACGGGAAGGCGAGTCGGCGTGGCGGTCACACGGGCGGCGGGCCCGGTCAGTGCCAGGGAAGCCGTGCGCGCCGCTCCCAGTAGGCCCGCGGGTCCTCGGCTAGTGAGGCGAGGCGTGCCACCTGGTCGTCGTCGAGGTCGACGACGGCGGCGTGCAGGTTCGAGCCGAGCTGTTCCACGGTCGCGGCGCCGGAGAGGACCACGTCGGCCCAGGGCTGCCGCAGGATCAGCGCGAGGGCGACCGCGTCGCAGCCCAGGACCGTCTCCGCGGCCACGGCCCGCAGGGCGTCCGGCGCCTGCGGCCCGGCGAGGCGCCCGTTGGCCATGCCCTCCTTGACGATCACCGTGAGCCCGGCGTCGTGGGCCTCGGCCAGCGCGGGACCGGCGGAGGTGTCCAGCGCGTTGTACGTGGACTGGACGGTGCGGAAGAGCGGCTCGCCGTCGACGGTCACGGCGAGCGCGGCGCGGATCGTGTCGGCCTGGGCGGGGCCACTGGTGGAGAAGCCGACGGTGACGCCCCGCGCGGCGGCCTCGGCGAGCCCGGCGTGGAGCTTGGCGTCGGTGAGGGCCGGGCTGTCCGGGGTGAGGGAGTGGATCTGGTAGAGGTCGAGCCGGTCGCCGAGGAGCGCGTCGGTCTCGGCGCGCTGGCGCTCGTACGTGGCGACGCCGTGGTCCTTGACCTCGTGCTGCTCGGCGTCGGCGGACCAGTCGGCGGTGTAGGTGTAGCCCCACTTGCTGCCGACGACGACGTCGTCGGCGTCGGGACGCCCCCGCAGCCAGGCGGCGAGGAACTCCTCCGACCGCCCGTAGGAGCGGGCCGCGTCGAAGTAGCGCACGCCCTGCGCGTAGGCGGCGTCGAGGAGGTCGTGGGTCCGTTCGCGCAGCGCCTCGACGCTGCGGTCCTCTCCGAGGTCGCGCGCTCTGCCGAGGTTGATGTAGCCGGGGCGGCCGACGGCGGCGAGACCCAGGCCGATGTGGCAGGTCGGGGTCGTCGCGGCGGCGAGACGGGCGAAGGGCATCGCGGGCTCCGTTCGGTCGGCTCCGGTACGGCTTCGACCAACGTACCCCCGATGCCCTCCGCCCCCGTGTCCGGACCGGCCGGTGCGTCGGCGGGCGCGGGGCCGCCGGGGCGTGTCGCGCTCGGGCGGCGGAGCCGGCCGTGTCCCGGCTCCGCGCGCCTGCCGGGGTCAGGCCTGCTTCTTCGCCCCGGCCCACGCGTGCTGGGCCGCCACGTCCGCCTTGACCTCGGCGAGCTGCACGGCGACCGCGCTGGGCGCGGTACCGCCGCGGCCGTTGCGGGAGGCGAGGGCGCCGGGGACGTCGAGCACCGAGCGGACCTCGGGGGTGAGGTGCGTGGAGATCTTCGCGAACTGCTCGTCCGTCAGCTCGTCCAGTTCCTTGCCCTCGGCCTCGGCGGCCTTCACGCACTCGCCGGCCACCTCGTGCGCGACCCGGAACGGCACGCCCTGCCTGACCAGCCACTCGGCGATGTCGGTGGCGAGGGAGAACCCGGCCGGGGCCAGTTCCTCCATCCGCTCGCGGTGCACGGTGAGGGTGGCCATCATGCCGGTGAAGGCCGGCAGCAGGACCTCCAGCTGGTCGATGGAGTCGAAGACCGGCTCCTTGTCCTCCTGGAGGTCGCGGTTGTACGCGAGCGGGAGGGCCTTGAGGGTGGCCATCAGGCCGGTGAGGTTGCCGATGAGACGGCCGGACTTGCCGCGGGCCAGCTCGGCGATGTCCGGGTTCTTCTTCTGCGGCATGATCGACGAGCCGGTGGAGAAGGCGTCGTGCAGGGTCACGAAGGAGAACTCCTTCGTGTTCCAGATGATGATCTCCTCGGCGATGCGGGAGACGTTCACCCCGATCATCGCGGCGATGAAGGCGAACTCGGCGACGAAGTCCCGGGAGGCCGTGCCGTCGATGGAGTTGCCGGCGCTGCCGCGCTCGAAGCCGAGGTCGCGGGCGACCGCCTCCGGGTCGAGGCCGAGGCTGCTGCCCGCGAGCGCGCCCGAGCCGTACGGCGAGACGGCCGTCCGCTCGTCCCACTGGCGCAGCCGCTCCGCGTCCCGGGACAGCGCCTGGACGTGGGCGAGGACGTGGTGGGCGAAGAGCACGGGCTGGGCGTGCTGGAGGTGGGTGCGGCCGGGCATCGCCACGTCCGGGTGGGCCTCGGCGAGGCCGATCAGGGCGTCCTGGAGGTCGGCGATCAGGCCGGCGACGACGCGGGCGTGGTCGCGCAGGTACATCCGGAAGAGGGTGGCGACCTGGTCGTTGCGGGACCGTCCGGCGCGGAGCTTGCCGCCGAGGTCGGGGCCGAGGCGCTCCAGCAGGCCGCGCTCCAGGGCCGTGTGGACGTCCTCGTCGGCGATCGTGCCCGTGAAGGAGCCGTCGGCGACGTCCGCCTCGAGCCGGTCGAGCCCGGCGGTCATCCGGGTCAGCTCGTCCTCGGTGAGGAGACCCGCCCGGTGCAGCACGCGCGCGTGGGCACGTGAACCGGCGATGTCGTAGGGGGCGAGCCGCCAGTCGAAGTGGACGGACGCGGACAGCTTCGCCAGGGCCTCGGCGGGGCCGTCGGCGAAACGGCCGCCCCAGAGCCGTACGTCACCGTTGTTGCTGCTCACTTGTGTCGCTCCTCACCGTGCAATCACTGGCTTGCATGAGTATGCAGAACCCTGCATGATTCGTCAATCTCACTGGTCCGTGGGACGCGCTCCGCCCCGCGGACCATAATCGTTAGACATGGGAAAGACTTATGAGCGCATAGACGGCCGGCTCCGCACCTTCATCGAGGCGCAGCCCCTCTTCTTCACCGCCACCGCTCCCCTGACCGCCGACGGGACGGTCAACCTCTCGCCCAAGGGACTCACGGGATCCTTCGCCGTCCTCGACGAACTCACCGTGGCCTACCTCGACTTCGCCGGCTCCAATGCCGAGACCATCGCCCACCTCCGGGAGAACGGGCGGATCACCCTCATGTGGTGCGCCTTCCAGGGCCCGCCGAACATCGTCCGGGTGCACGGCCGCGGGGAGCCGGTCTTCCGCGACGACCCGCGCTTCCCGGAGCTGCTGACCCACTTCCCCGACATCGACACCGGCGCGCACGGACTGCGCGCGATCATCGTCGTGACCGCCGAACTCGTCCGCGACACCTGCGGGTACGGCGTCCCCTTCATGGCGTACGAGAACGACCGGGATCTGCACGGCAAGCGGTTCGCGCGGGAGGACGACGCCTCGCTCAGCGCGTACTTCACCAAGAAGGAGCACATCGCGACGAGCCTGGACGGACTTCCCGGGCTGCCGCTGCCGCTGCCGCCGTCTACGGTCTGAGCCATGCGCCCCGGTGCCCTCGCCGCCCTCCTCGCCCTGTCCGCCCTGGCCCTGGGCGCCGCGCCCGTGCCCCGGCCGCTGCCGGCCCGGATGGCGGACACCGGCGGCGGCACCCAGCTCATCGTCGCGGTCGCCCCGGACACCGACTCGACCACGGGCACCGTCACCTGGTGGGACCGCCGGGGCGGCCGGTGGGTGAGGACCGGTTCGGCGCCGGCCCGCTTCGGGGCGAAGGGGCTGACGGACGGGGCGACGCGCGTCCAGGGCACCGACACCACCCCGACCGGCCTGTACGACCTGCCGTACGCCTTCGGTGTCCAGGCCGCGCCGGACGGGACGGCGTACCCCTACCGTCCGGTGCGCGAGGACTCGTGGTGGTGCCAGGACAACGCCTCCCTCGCCTACAACCGCTGGACCGAGCCCCGCCCCGCCGACTGCCGCGCCACCGAGGCCGAGCACCTGATCACGTACGGCACGCAGTACGCGCACGCCGTGGTCGTCGGCTTCAACTACGAGCGTCCGGTGCGCGGGCGCGGTGCGGGCATCTTCCTGCACGTGAACGGGCGGGGGGCGACGGCCGGCTGCGTGTCGGTGCCGAACGACGCCATGCGGCGCATCCTCACCTGGGCCGACCCGGCGGCCCGGCCGCACATCGCCATCGGCACGCGGGGCGGTGCCACCGCGGTGACCCGCTACTGAGTGAGCGGCCCGGACTGAACATCCGGGCGGTGCGACGCGTATCTGTGGGCCAGCGGTCGAGTCCCCACGGAGGAACCGTGACCACCACGCTCGCCGGCGGCCGTGCCGCCCGCCGTCAGACGATGCGGCGCATCCGCCCGCGCCGTTCCCCGGCCGTCCCCCTGCTGCTCGCCGTGTGGGCGGGCGCGGCGGGCGTGTTGTGGCTGTGGTGGCGCAACACGCCCGCCATCACCGACGACACCGGGAGGGTCCTCAACGCGGGCCGGATCACCGGGCTGCTCGCCGGCTACCTCATGGCGCTGGTGGTGCTCCAGATGGCCCGGGTGCCAGCGCTGGAGCGGCGGGTGGGCTCCGACCGGGTGGCCCGGTGGCACGCCATGACCGGCCGCTACACGCTCTGCCTGGTCCTCGCGCACGTCGTCCTGGTCATGTGGGGCTACGCGGTGCAGGCCGGCCTGGGCCCCGGCGGCATCGTCCGGCAGACGGTCGACTCCGTGACCCACCTGCCGGACATGGGCAAGGCGGCCGTCGGCACCGCGCTGTTCCTGCTCATCGGGCTGCTGTCCGCCGGCCCCGTGCGCCGCCGGATCCCGTACGACGTCTGGTACCACGTGCACCTGCTCACCTACGCGGCGGTGTTCCTGACCTTCTGGCACCAGCTGGCCACCGGCAACGACTTCGCCGTCGAGCCGGTCGCCGGGACCGTCTGGTACGCGCTGTACGGGACGGTGACGGCGCTCGTGCTCTGGTACCGCGTCCTGACCCCCCTGCGCCTCAACCTGCGGCACCGGCTGCGTGTCGAGGCGGTGATCGAGGAGACGCCCGGGATCGTGTCGGTGCTGATCGGCGGGCGCCGGCTGCACCGGATGGGCGCGGAGGCCGGCCAGTTCTTCCGCTGGCGGTTCCTGGCGCCGGGCATGCGGTTCAGCTCCCACCCGTACTCGCTGTCGGCGGCGCCGCGCCCGGACATGCTGCGGATCACCGTGAAGGCGATCGGCGACCACAGCGCCCGGCTGCGCGAGCTGGCCCCCGGCACCCGGGTGTGGGCGGAGGGCCCGTACGGCGCGCTGACCGCCCGGCGCCGCAGCCGCGGCAAGGTCCTGCTGGTCGCCGGCGGGGTCGGGATCACGCCGATGCGGGCCCTGTTCGAGACGCTGCCCGGCGCGTCCGGCGACATCACCCTGCTGTACCGGGCCAACAGCACCCAGGAGCTCGCGCTGTGGGACGAGCTCTCCCGGATCGCCGACGAGCGGGGGGCCCGGCTGATGTACGCGGTCAACAGCCCGGACGGGGAACGGCCGGACATCTCCGCGGAGAGCCTGAGCCGCAAGATCCCGGACGTGGACCGCCACGACGTCTTCCTGTGCGGGCCGCCCGGTTTCGCCCGGTCGGTCTACGAGGCACTGCGCGGCGCGGGTGTCCCCGCCCGCCGTATCCACCACGAGTCGTTCGCGATGTGAGCGACGGACGTCAGGAGCTCAGCGGAGATGAGGAAGAGCCACCCCGTGCGGCGTGCCGTGCTCGCCGGCGCCGCGACCGTGTCCGGGATCGTGCTGCTGCTGTCCCTGAAGCCGGCCTCCGACCCGGGTGCCGCCGCGGCGGCGGGCGGTACCGTGCCGCCGGCCGCCGCGCCGTCGCCGCAGGGCGGGCGGGGCGCGGGCGCCGGTACGGTCACCGGCGACGTGGCCGACACCCAGTACGGGCCCGTGCAGGTGCGGGTCACCGTCAGCGGCGGCGGGATCACCGCGGCCGAGGCCGTCCGGGCGCCCGGCGGCGGGCGCAGCGGCCAGGTCACCGCCGACGCCGTGCCCCGGCTCAACCGGGCGGCGGTCCTGGCCGGCGACGCCGACATCGACGCCGTCTCCGGAGCGACCTACACCAGCGCCGGATACCGGCGGTCCCTGCAGTCGGCGCTGGACCGGGCTGGTGGCTGACGCGGTGCCGGGACCCGCACAGGCTCCCGCCGCGGTACGCCGGGTGGTGGAGACGATGGGGACCGTCTTCTCCTTCGACGTCCGCGGCGGGGCACCCGCTGCCGTACGCGCCGCGCTGGACGAGGCGGCCGCCGGGCTGCGCCGGGTGGACGAGGTGTTCAGCTCCTACCGGGAGGACAGCCAGGTCTCCCGGCTGGCGCGCGGCGAGCTGGCCGTCGGACAGTGTGCGCCCGAGGTGGCCGAGGTGCTGGGGCTGGCGGCCGAGGCGGAGCGGGTGAGCGACGGCTGGTTCAGTCCGTCGTACGGGGGGCGGCTCGACCCGTCCGGGATCGTCAAGGGCTGGGCCGTGGAGCGTGCGGCCCGGCTGGTCGCGGGGGCGGGCGCGAGCGGTGTCAGCGTCAACGGGGGCGGTGACGTGCAGATGCTCGGGACGCCGGAGGCGCGCAGGCCGTGGCGGGTGGGGGTGGCGGATCCCCTGCGTCCGGGCGGGCTGGCGGCCGTCGTCTCCGCCGCGGGCGCGACGGAGCTGGCCGTCGCGACGTCCGGGACCGCGGAGCGGGGGGCGCACATCGTCGATCCGCGCACCGGGCGCCCCGCGGTGACGGACCTGGTGGCGGTGACGGTGGTGGCGCCCCGGCTGACGTGGGCGGACTGCTGGGCGACGGCGGCGTTCGCGATGGGGTCGCGGGAGGGGGTGCGGTGGCTGGAGTCGCTCGACGGGGTCGAGGCGCTGTTGCTGACCGCGGGCGACGAGGTGCGGTGCACCGGGGGTCTGGCGGGCCGGCTGGGGTGAGCGGAGCCGGCGGGTGCCCGGCGTCCCGGCTCGGGTATCGGCGCTTCACCGGCCCGCGGTCGCGGGGTGCCTCCCCCACTCTCGGCTTCGCTCGAGCGGGGGGGGGGACCCCCATTGCCCACCCGTGCCACCCTGGGGGTACCTCCCAGGCCCTCGAGGCCCTGGGGGAGGCACGACGTCCCGCAGCTGGGGTGGAACAGGTGAGCGGGCCACGACTGCCCGCGGCGGCAGCGGTGCGGGCGGGCGGACGGGCGGTGCGAGTGATCGTGGCCGGGGCGGGCGCTCCCCTCGAGGGGCGCGGGGAACTGCGCGACCAGCCACCGGCCACCCGCACCCTGCGTCCGGCGGAAACCCCCGCGGCGCCGAGACCGGCGTGTCACGGAGTAGCCGCGCGGCGCTCAGTGGCCGTTCTGGGCCAGGCGCAGGAGGTGGTCCGCCAGGGCCTTGCCGCCCGTCGGTTCCCTGCTGATCAGCATCAGCGTGTCGTCGCCCGCGATCGTCCCCAGGATGTCGTGCAGCTCCGCCTGGTCGATCGCCGAGGCGAGGAACTGCGCCGCCCCCGGAGGGGTGCGCAGGACCACGAGGTTCGCGGACGCCTCCGCGGAGATCAGCAGCTCCGCGGAGAGCCGCCGCATCCGCTCCTCCTTCGCCGACTCCCCGAGCGGGGCCCGCGGGGTGCGGAAGCCGCCCTCGCTGGGCACCGCGTAGATGAGGTCGCCGTCGGTGTTGCGGATCTTCACCGCGTTCAGCTCGTCCAGGTCCCGGGAGAGCGTCGCCTGCGTGACGGTCAGCCCGTCGTCGGCGAGCAGCTTCGCGAGCTGGCTCTGCGAGCGCACCGCCTGCCGGTTGAGGATGTCCACGATCCGGCGGTGACGTGCGGTGCGGGTCTGCGGTACGGCAGGCCCGTTGGTCTGCTCGTGCTCCTGCGCCTGGCTCATCGTCGTCTCATTCTCCGGATCGTCCGTCCCCGTCGGCCTCGTGGGCCTGGTCAAGGATGCCGGGCAGCGCCCCGAGGAACGCGTCCACCACGTCGTCGCCGAGGTTCAGCGCCGGCATCAGCCGTACGACATCGGGTGCGGGCGCGTTCACGAGGATCCCGGCGTCCTGAGCCGCCCGCTGCACGGTGGGCGCGAGCGGCTCGGTGAGCACGATACCCAGGAGCAGTCCGGCACCCCGGACGTGGGCGACCAGCGGGTGGCCGAGGGCCTCGATCCCGTCGCGGAGTTTCTCGCTCTGCCGTTTGACGTTGTCCAGCAGTCCCTCGTCCGCGACGGTGTCGAGGACGGCGAGCCCGGCGGCGCAGGAGACGGGGTTGCCGCCGAAGGTCGTGCCGTGCTGGCCGGGCTTCAGCAGCTCGGAGGCCCGGCCGAAGGCGACGGTGGCGCCCAGCGGCAGCCCCCCGCCGAGTCCCTTGGCGAGCGTGACGACGTCCGGCAGGACGCCCTCGTGGGCCTGGTACTCGAACCAGTGCCCGGTCCGGCCGATGCCGGTCTGCACCTCGTCCAGCACCAGCAGGGCACCGGTGGCCGCGGTGATGGCCCGCGCCGCCTTCAGATAGCCGGGCGGCGGGACCACGACGCCGTTCTCGCCCTGGATCGGCTCGATGATCACGAGGGCGGTGTCCTCGGTGACCGCGGCGGCCAGCGCCTGGGCGTCGCCGTAGGGGACGTGGGTCACGTCACCGGGCAGCGGCCGGAACGGCTCCTGCTTGCCGGGCTGCCCGGTCAGCGCCAGGGCACCCATCGTGCGGCCGTGGAAGCCGCCGTCGGTGGCGACCATGTGCGGCCGCCCGGTGAGCCGGCCGATCTTGAAGGCGCCCTCGTTGGCCTCGGCGCCGGAGTTGCAGAAGTAGACCCTGCCGTCGCGGCCGAAGTGCTGGAGCAGCCGTTCGGCGAGCGCGACGGGCGGCTCGGCGACGAAGAGGTTGGAGACGTGGCCGAGGGAGGCGATCTGCCGGCTCACGGCCTCGACGACCGCCGGGTGGGCGTGGCCGAGGGCGTTGACCGCGATGCCGCCGACGAAGTCGAGGTACTCCGTGCCGTCGGCGTCCCAGAGCCGGGAACCCTCGCCGCGCACCAGGGGCAGGCGGGGCGTGCCGTAGTTGTTCATCAGCGCGCCCTGCCACCGCGCGGTCAGTTCCTCGTTGCTCACGACTCCCCCTGTTCGTCCGGCACGACCATCGTGCCGATGCCCTCGTCGGTGAAGATCTCCAGCAGGATCGAGTGCTGGACCCGGCCGTCGATGACGCGGGCGGTGGTGACGCCGCCTCGCACGGCGTGCAGGCAGCCCTCCATCTTCGGCACCATGCCGGAGGACAGCTCCGGCAGCAGTTTCTCGAGCTGGGACGCGGTGAGGCGGCTGATCACCTCGTCGCTGTTCGGCCAGTCCTCGTAGAGTCCCTCGACATCCGTGAGGACCATGAGCGTCTCGGCGCCGAGCGCCGCAGCGAGTGCCGCAGCCGCCGTATCAGCATTGACGTTGTAGACATGGTGGTCGTCCTGGCTGCGGGCGATGGAGGAGACGACCGGGATGCGGCCGTCGGCGAGCAGTGCCTCGATCGCGCCCGTGTCGATGTCGGTGATCTCGCCCACCCGCCCGATGTCGACGAACTCGCCGTCTATCTCGGGCTGGTGCTTGGTGGCGGTCAGGGTGTGCGCGTCCTCGCCGGTGATGCCGACGGCGAGCGGCCCGTGCTGGTTGAGCAGCCCGACCAGCTCGCGCTGGACCTGCCCGGCCAGCACCATCCGTACGACGTCCATGGCGTCCTCGGTGGTGACGCGCAGGCCGGCCTTGAACTCGCTGACGATGCCGTGCTTGTCCAGGGCGGCGCTGATCTGGGGGCCGCCGCCGTGCACGACGACGGGCTTGAGGCCGGCGTGGTGCAGGAAGACGACGTCCTGGGCGAACGCGGCCTTCAGGTCCTCGTCGATCATGGCGTTGCCGCCGAACTTGATGACGACCGTCTTGCCGTTGTGCCGGACGAGCCACGGCAGCGCCTCGATGAGGATCTGCGCCTTCGGGAGGGCGGTGTGTTTCCGAGTGGTGCTCATGAGGAGTACGCGCTGTTCTCGTGGACGTAGTCGGCGGTGAGGTCGTTGGTCCAGATGGTCGCGGTGGCGTCGCCGGCGGCGAGGTCGGCGACGACGTGTACCTCCCGGTAGCGCATGTCGACCAGCTCGCGGTCCTCGCCGACGCCGCCGTTCTTGCAGACCCAGACGCCGTTGATGGCGACGTTGAGCCGGTCGGGCTCGAAGGCGGCGGACGTGGTGCCGATGGCGGACAGGACGCGGCCCCAGTTGGGGTCCTCGCCGTGGATGGCGCACTTGAGGAGGTTGTTGCGGGCGATGGTGCGGCCCACCTGGACGGCGTCCTCCTCGGTCGCGGCGTTCACGACCTCGACCCTGATGTCCTTGCTGGCGCCCTCGGCGTCCCGGATGAGCTGCTGGCCGAGGTCGTCGCAGACGGTCCGTACGGCCTCGGCGAACGCGGCGTACCCGGGGGCGACGCCGGACGCTCCGGAGGCGAGCAGCAGCACGGTGTCGTTGGTGGACATGCATCCGTCGGAGTCGACCCGGTCGAAGGTGACGCGGGTGGCGTCGCGCAGCGCCCGGTCGAGCACCTCGGCGTCGAGGTCGGCGTCGGTGGTGAGGACGACGAGCATGGTGGCGAGGCCCGGGGCGAGCATTCCGGCGCCCTTGGCCATGCCGCCGACGGTCCAGCCGTCCCGGGTGACGACGGACGTCTTGTGCACGGTGTCGGTGGTCTTGATGGCGATGGCGGCCTTCTCGCCGCCGTGCTCGGAGAGCAGGCCGGCGGCGGTCTCGACGCCGGGGAGCAGCTTCTCCATGGGCAGCAGGACACCGATGAGGCCGGTGGAGCAGACGGCGACCTCGCCCGCGCCGATGCCCAGCGCCTCGGCGGCCTTCTCGGCGGTGGCGTGGGTGTCCTGGAAGCCCTTCGGGCCGGTGCAGGCGTTGGCGCCGCCGGAGTTGAGGACGACGGCGGTCAGCTCACCGCTCCTGAGGACCTGCTCGGACCAGAGGACGGGCGCGGCCTTGACGCGGTTGGAGGTGAAGACGCCCGCGGCGGAGCGCCGGGGGCCGGTGTTGACCACGAGGGCCAGGTCGGGGTTGCCGTTCTCCTTGATCCCGGCGGTGATGCCCGCCGCCGTGAATCCCTTCGCTGCCGTCACACTCACGGCGCAACTCCGATCGTCGTCAGTCCGGTGGTCTCGTCGAGACCCAGGGCGATGTTCATGCTCTGGACGGCACCGCCCGCGGTGCCCTTGGCCAGGTTGTCGATGGCGCCGATGGCGATGACGCGGCCCGCGGCGGCGTCGTACGCGACCTGCACGTGGACGGCGTTCGAGCCGTAGACGGAGGCGGTCGCGGGCCACTGCCCCTCGGGCAGCAGGTGCACGAACGGCTCGTCGGCGAAGGCCTTCTCGTAGGCCGCGCGGACGGATTCGGCGCTCACGCCGTCCTTCGCCCGCGCGCTGCACGTGGCGAGGATGCCGCGGGGCATCGGCGCGAGGGTCGGGGTGAAGGAGACGGAGACCGGCTCACCGGCGACCGCGCCGAGGTTCTGGATCATCTCGGGGGTGTGCCGGTGGACGCCGCCGACGCCGTAGGGCGACATGGAGCCCATGACCTCGCTGCCCAGCAGGTGGGGCTTGGCAGCCTTGCCCGCGCCGGAGGTGCCGGAGGCGGCGACGACGACGGCCTCGGGCTCGGCGAGGCCGGCGACGTAGGCCGGGAAGAGGGCCAGCGACACGGCGGTCGGGTAGCAACCGGGCACCGCGATGCGCTTGGACCCCTCCAGCGCGGCACGGCAACCCGGCAGTTCGGGGAGGCCGTAGGGCCAGGTGCCGGCGTGCGGGGAGCCGTAGAACCGCTCCCAGTCACCGGCGTCCTTCAGCCGGAAGTCGGCGCCCATGTCCACGACCAGCACGTCCGGCCCGAGCTGCTCGGCGACGGCGGCGGACTGCCCGTGCGGCAGCGCGAGGAACACGACGTCGTGCCCGGCGAGCACCTCGGGCGTGGTCGCCTCCAGGACGCGGCCGGCCAGCGGCAGCAGGTGCGGCTGCAGCGCGCCGAGCCGCTGTCCGGCATTGGAGTTGCCGGTCAGGGCGCCGATCTCGATCTCGGGGTGCGCGAGGAGCAGACGCAGCAGCTCTCCGCCCGCGTACCCACTCGCTCCGGCCACCGCCGCACGTACCGCCATGGAAAACCCTCCTCCGTATGGCATGACTATACGTTTCGTTGCACGTTTATGCAACGCGGTCGGCGGACCGTGGAAGCGGGGCCGTGTGGTCGGGTAGCCGGAGTGGCTGCGCGAGCGCCCGCCCCGCACGCCGTGGGCTGCGTGGCCATCCGGAAGGATGAGCGCCATGACTCCGATCACGGGCATGGATCTGACAGGCTTCACCGAGCGCGAGGCGGGGGTGTGGACCGACGGGTGGGGGACGGTGCTGTCGGTGCACTTCTTCCCGCTCGTGCCGGACCTCCCGGCCCCGCTGGACGCGCCCGGCGCCCTGCGCGCCGGTCTCGCGCACGGCGTCGCGGGCGCGGGCGGTGGGCTGATAGAGGCGCTGGACGGCGAGGTGGACGGGGTGCCCGCCGTGCGGCAGCTGATCAAGGTGCCGCGGCCGAACGGGCACGGGCAGGTGTTCCTCGGCTCGTGGACGGTGCCGCGGGCCGCGTGCAGCACGGTCCTGAAGGTGCAGGCGGCGGAGGGGCCGACGACCGGGGTGCGGGAGGCTACGGTGATGGCGCGGGTCGGACCGGCCGACTACTTCCGGCCCCACCCCTACGCGCCCGGGGTGACCGGCGGGCTGCCGTACCACGTGGCCGACGACGCGTCGTGGGACGCGCACTTCCCCGGCCACCCGCTCACCCTGGTCCGGGCCGCGCTGGACCGGATCACCCCGACGGTCACGCTGGACGAGCGCTTCAAGGCCCTGCCGCCGTTCGCCGGGCCGGCGGCGCCCGGAGGCGGCGGGCGGCGGTGACCGCGCGGCCCCCGTGGGGAGACCGCGCGGCCCGGTGCCGCACCACCACCTCCGCTTGATCCGCTACCGCTGCTTGATCCGCAGGAACGTCACCGAGTTGGCCGGGAACGTGTACGTGAACTTCCCCGCCACTCCGGAGAAGGTCGACGTCACGGGGGTGACCGGTGCGTCCGTCTCGGTGTTCACCGCGTCCTGGTCGGCCGCCAGCGTGGTGACCCGGGCCCGTGACGCGACCTTGGCGCCGCCGAGGTCGACGGCCGTGCGGGCCGCCGTGTCCTGGGCGTTGACGACCTTGAGGATCAGTTCCCCGGTCCGCGCGTCCTTCGTGACGATCTGGCGGAACGGCTCGGCCGGCTTGTCGTCGGTGAAGCCGCCCCACTCCCGGCCGTCCAGGTAGAGGGTGACCTGGCGGCCCCGGACCTTGATGTCGATGTCGTAGGCGCGGCCCGTCTCGATCGACCCGGCCTTCGACACGAGCGTCGACTTGCCGCCGTCCGAGGCCTGTTCGACGGCGGACTGGGTGTTGTTCCAGCCGCCCAGGTTCCACCAGTAGTAGTTGCCGGTGTCCTTGACGCCGAAGGCGACGAGGAAGCCCTCCTTGCCGGACTTCTTGGTGGCCTTCACGTGCAGGTCGTAGTTCTGCCAGGCCGGGTCGCCCGCCGTGACGAGGGTGTTCTCGGCGGCGGCGTCGGTCTGGACGTACTGGCCGTCCTGGACGGTCCAGTTCCCGGCGCCGCTGTGCGTCCACCGCGAGGCGTCACCGGAGAAGTCGTCGGACAGCAGGGTCCGCCCGTCGGCCGAGGTCACCTTCACGTCGTCGTAGGCCGCGCTGGTCGCCCAGGTGGACAGGCCGACGGCGCCCGTGACGGGGCCGCTGACGGCCGGCGTGCCGGTGGCCGTGGAGGGGACGACGCGGTCGCCGGTGTTGTTCATGAACAGCTTCTGGACCTCGTAGTTGACCGAGTTCCAGGAGGCGCGGTTGTTGAACCAGACGAGGTCCGGGCGCCACTGCACGTAGTCCTCGTTGGCGAGCAGCGGGGCGTAGGAGGCGAGCTTGACGACGTCGGCGTTGCGTTCCAGGCCGGTCATGAACGCGGCTTCGGCGAGGGCGTTCTTCCAGGCGTTGCCCTGCGAGGCGTACTCGCCGAGGAAGACCTTGGGGCCGCCGCGGTCGTAGGAGTCGTAGCGGTCGTTGTTCTGCAGGAACCACTGGGGGCTGTTGTAGTAGTGCTCGTCGACCAGGTCGACGCCGGCGTCGCGGTTGAGCTTCCAGGCGGTGTCGAAGGTGGTGCCGGAGTCGTCGGGCCCGGAGTTGGAGATCACCGTGACCTCCGGGTACTTCGCCTCGACGGCGGCGCGGAACTTCTGGAAGCGGGCGAAGAACTCGGCCGGGAGGTTCTCCTCGTTGCCGACCTCGAGATGGGTGAGGCGGAACGGCTCGGGGTGGCCCATCTCGGCGCGCTTCCTGCCCCAGGTGGACGTCACGGGCCCGTTGGCGAACTCGACGAGGTCCAGGGTGTCCTGGACGTGCCGCTTCAGCAGCGCCTCGTCGTCGACGGCCCTGTTCTGGCCGCAGCCGGTGACCAGGGCGGGGACGACGGGCAGCGGCATGGCGCCGATGTCCTCGGCGAAGCGGAAGTACTCGTAGTAGCCGAGGCCGTAGCTCTGGTTGTAGCCCCAGAAGTTGGCGTTGGTGGCGCGCTCCTCGACCGGGCCGACGGTGTCCTTCCACTGGTAGGAGCGCTTGCGCTGCCAGCCGGAGGCGGCGCTGTAGTCCTCCATGGAGCCGGTGTTGACCAGGCAGCCGCCAGGGAAGCGCAGGAAGCCCGGGTGCAGGGCCTCGATCTTCTCGGCGAGGTCCTTGCGCAGGCCGTTGGGCTGTCCCTTGTACGTGTCCCGGGGGAAGAGGGACACCATGTCGAGGGCCGCGGGCGCGGTGGTGGCGACGGCGAGCCGGCCGCGGTTGCTGGTCCGGTCCGCGGTGAAGGTGGCGGTGTACTTGCGCCACGCCCCCCGGGCGGTCACCTGCCGCACCTTCGCGAGCGTGCCCGCGCTGTCCCGCAGGGAGACGGTGAGGGTGGTGCCGTGCTCGGCGCGGGCCCACACCGAGAAGTCGTACTTCCTGCCCGCCTCGACGCGGATGCCGGTGTTGTAGCCGGCGTTCGTGACCGACGCACCGGCGGCCAGGGTGAGGTAGTTGCGGTTGCGCTCGTTCAGCCGGCCGGCGTCGTCCACCACCTCGGCCGTGCCGTCGGCCGTCCATGCGGTGAGCGGTGTGTACGAGCCGTTGTCGGCGGTGGAGTACTCGAAGGAGCGGTTCTGGACCAGCTCGGCGTAGAGGCCTCCGTCGGCGGCGCGGTTGATGTCCTCGTAGAAGACGCCGTACATCGCGTCGTCGATCGCGGGGCCGGTGGCTGCCGGGTCGACGGTGATCGTGTAGTCGGCGGCGGCCTCCGCGCGGGCGGGGGACGGCAGCAGGGCCGTGGCGGTCAGGAGGGCGGTGGCGCCGAGAGCGAGTCTCAGGCGGGTGCGTGACATGGATACTCCGCGGCTCTCACTAGGGATTGTTCGAGATATCGGACATTGGTCAGCACTTCGAACGGCAACATAGGGAGGGGGCGGATGCGCGTCAATGGGTCGCGCAGCGATGCGTGGGACGGAGAGCGGCACGGGATGGGCGAGTTCTGGCCAGTACCGGACGTACTGGCGTACCTGGCGGGGCGGTGGCGCACGGAGCGGTCGGTGCGGGACCACGCGAGCGGTGAGTCCGGCCGCTTCGAGGGGACGACCGTGTTCGAGCCACGTGAGGGCGGCGGTCTGCGCGGTCACGAGTCCGGTGCCTTCACATGGCGCGGCGTGACCCGCCCCGCCGAGCGGACGCTGCGCTACGAGCCGGGCGGCGCCCCGGGCACGGCGGACGTGCGCTTCACGGACGGCCGGCCCTTCCACGACCTGGACCTGACGTCGGGTCGCCATACGGCCGGCCATCCCTGCGCGGCCGACCTCTACCGCGGCGAGTTCACCGTCCGGGACCCGGACCACTGGCGGACGGTGTGGCGCGTGGGCGGCCCGGCCAAGGACCTGCTGCTGATCACGGACTACACGCGCGAGGGGTAGGGCCTGCCGCCCCGGGGGCCCCGGCGCCCGGGCGCGTCAAGGACGGGCCGGTGTCCCGTCGAAGCGGAGGTTCCAGTGGCCCGCGCGGCCGGTGAGCGTGGTCGTCGACAGCGGGCGCACGTCGAGGTTCCAGTACGTCGTGGGCGGTGCCTTCAGCGCGTACACCAGGGCCGCCCGGATCACGGAGGACTCGGCCACCGCGACGATCCGGTCGCCGTCCTCCCCGGGCCGGGTGTCGAGCCATCCGCCGACGCGGGTGATGAGGGCGAACAGCGACTCACCGCCGTGCGGGGCGGAGCGCGGGTCGGCGAGCCAGGCGTCCACCGCGGCCGGCTCCCGGGCCATCGCCTCACCGGGCGTCAGCCCGCTCCAGCGGCCCATGTCGCATTCCCGCAGGGCGAGTTGGGCCAGCGGGGCGTAGCCGAGGGCGTCGCCGGTGGCGCGGCTGCGGGGCGTGGGCGAGCAGTAGCGCAGCTCGGCGGCCGCGAGCGGCAGCAGTTCCGGCGCGGCACGCAGCGCCTCGTCCCAGCCGGCCCGGTCCAGCGGCCGGTCGTCCCCGAAGCGATCCGCGAACAGGGGTGCGCTGCGCGCAGCCGCGACGAACGTGACCCGAAGCGCCATGCGGTGATGGTGGGCCGCGGAAGGGGGCCGGTCAAGAGGTGTTACCCGCGGGACACCCGGTATGCGCCACGGCTCACCGGCCGAAGGCGAACGCCATCCACTGGTCGGGCCGGTCCAGGGAGGTGAAACCGAGCTTCTCGTAGACCCCGTGCGCGTCGTGGGTGGCGAGCAGGATGCGGCGCAGCCCGTACGGCCTCAGGTGCTCGCGCACGGCGCCGACCAGGGCGGTGCCGAGGGCCTTGCCGCGCACCGCGGGGTCGACGTACACGTCGCACAGCCAGGCGAAGGTCGCCAGGTCGGTGATGACGCGGGCGTACGCCACCTGCTCCCCGGACAGCACCTCGTACACGCCGAAGTTGAGCGAGCCGGCGATGGCCCGGTCCTGCTTGTCGCGGGCCCGCCCGAGCGCCCAGTACGCGTCGGTGGACAGCCACCGGTGCACGCGTTCCGCGTCGATCCGGTCCGGGTCGGTGGAGATCTCGTAGCCCTCGGGCAGGCGCGGCGTTTCGGTCATGCCGGGATGGTCGCAGCGCGGGCGGGTGGCGTCGACCGGTTATCCGCGTGTCCCGGCCTGCTCGCGGACCTCGGCCCAGGCCGTGCTCAGCCGCCGCACCCCCTCCGCGATCTCGCCGGTTCCGGCCACCGCGGCGAAGCTCAGCCGCAGGTGGGGCGCCGGGGGTTCGGCGCTGAAGTACGGGCGGCCCGGTGTGACCGCGACGCCCGCGCGCAGGGCGGCCGCGGTGAGGGCCGCCTCCCCCGTGCCGTCGGGCAGGCGCGGCCACAGGTGGTAGCCGCCGGACGGCACGTGGGCCAGGGAGAACTCGGGCAGGTTCAGGCGCAGCGCGGACGTCATCGCGTCGCGGCGGACCCTCAACTCGGCGGAGACGGCGCGCAGATGGCGCGGCCAGGCGGGCGAGCCGACGAGTTCGAGCGCCGCCTCCTGAAGGGGGCGGGGCACGAAGAAGGTGTCGACGACCTGGATGGCCCGCAGCCGCTCCAGCACGGGGCCGCGGGCGGCCAGGGCACTCACCCGGAAGCTCGGCGAGGTGGCCTTGGTGAGCGAGCAGACGTGCACGACGACGCCGTCCGGGTCGTCGGCGGCCAGGGGACGCGGCAGGGGGCCCGCGTCCTCGTGTACGAGCCGTCGCACGAAGTCGTCCTCGACGACGAAGGCGCCGGCCTCGCGGGCGATGCGCAGCACCTCGCCGCGCCGTTCGGGGGCGAGTACGGCACCGGTCGGGTTCTGGAAGAGGGGCTGGCAGACGAGGACGCGGGCCCCGGTCGCCCGGAAGGCGTCGGCGAGCAGGGCCGGCTTCACGCCGTCCGCGTCGACGGGCACCGGTACCGAGCGTAGGCCGGCGGCCCGCGCGATGGCCAGCATGCCGGGGTACGTCGGCGACTCCACGAGGACGGGCGCGCCGGGCGGCGCGAGGGCGCGCAGGGCGGTGGTGAGGGCCGACTGCCCGCCGGCGGTGACGAGCACCTCGGCGGCCGTGACCGCGCCGCCGATGCTGCGGGCGAACCACTCACGAAGTTCCGGCAGTCCCTCCATCGGCGGCCGGCCCCAGGCGCCGGGCCGGCGGCCGGCCCGGGACAGTGCCGCCGCCATGGCCCGTTCCGGCTGGAGCGAGGGGTGCAGGTAGCCGCCGTTGAACTCGACGACCCCGGGCGGCGGGGCGGCCAGCGAGACCAGGACGCCGGAGGCGTCCACCGAGCGCGGTACGAGGTCGGCGGCGCCGTCGGCGCTGAGCGCGACCTCCTGCCAGGAGGTGTCGCCGGCCGGAGCGGTGCCGGGCCGCGACGGCGCCCGGAAGGCCCCGGCGCCGGGCCGGGTCACCACCAGGCCCTCGGCGGCCAGTTGCGCCAGGGCGCGGGAGACGGTCACCGGGCTGACCCGGAAGCGGTCGACGAGGGCACGGCTGGACGGGAGCTTTCCACCGGGCGAGTAGCGGTCGAGCTCCCGTCGCATCTGGTTCGCCAGTTCAGCGACGCTGCTACGCTCTTGCATGAGAGTACAGAGTAGCGCTACCGGTCCGACGGGGATAGCGGTCGACGACCCGGCCATCGGCTCCGGCGCACATTCCTCCGGCACCCTGCCGGCCGCGCTCGGCGTCGTCGCGTTCTCGCTGACGTTCCCCGCCACCGCCTGGGGGCTCGAAGGCTTCGGCCCCTGGTCCCTCGTCGCCGTGCGCAGCGTCCTCGCCGCGCTGATCGCCGGGGGGTGTCTGCTCGCGGTGGGTGTCCCGCCGGGCGAGCGGGGCCGGGCGGGGCGGCGGGTCCCGCTGCCCGAGCGGCGGCACTGGCCCGGCCTCGCCGTGGTCGCCGCGGGGGTGGTCCTCGGCTTCCCCCTGCTGACCACCCTCGCGCTGCGGACCTCGACCACCGCGCACGCGGCCGTCGTGGTCGGCCTGCTCCCCCTGACCACCGCACTGCTGTCCGCGCTGCGCATCGGCACCCGCCCCTCACGCACCTTCTGGATCGCGGCGCTGGTGGGCGCGGCGGCGGTGGTGGCGTTCACCGTGCAGCAGAGCGGGGGCGCCCTGACGACGGCCGACGCCTACCTCTTCGCCGCGCTGCTGGTGTGCGCGGCCGGGTACACCGAGGGCGGCCGGCTGGCCCGGGTGATGCCGGGCTGGCAGGTCATCGGCTGGGCCCTGGTGCTGTCCCTGCCGCTCACCGTGCCCGCCACCGCACTGGCCCTCGCGTACGAACCCGTGCGTCTCACGGCGCACAGCGTGACCGGGCTGCTGTGGGTGGCGGCGGGCTCGCAGTTCCTCGGGCTGGTCGTCTGGTACCGGGGCATGGCGGCGATCGGGGTGCCGAAGGCCAGCCAGTTGCAGCTCGCCCAGCCGCTGCTCACACTGGTGTGGTCGGTACTTCTCCTGGGCGAGCACCTGACGGTGGCCGCCCCGCTGACGGCGGCCGCCGTGCTGGTGTGCATCGCGGTCACGCAGCGGTCCCGGGGCTGAGCAGCGGCAGACACGTGCGGCAGACGCGTGAGGAGGCCTCACAGATGCACGCGACGAAGGGCGACCAGCTGGTGCAGCACGGCCGGGTGGTCGGTGAGCACGACAAGGTCGCCGAGATTGTGGAAGTGATGGGCAAGGAAGGCTCCCCGCCGTACCGGGTCCGGTTCGAGGACGGGCACGAGGCGGTGTGCTCGCCCGGCCCCGACTCCGAGATCCGGCACAGGGAGATGCGGATGTGACTCAGCGCGGGGTGTCCGCGGGCCGCCGGTAGTGGTCGGCGGCCACCCGCGCCATCGCGCCGATCCTGTCCTCAGCCACTTCCTTCGCGGCGAAGAAGACATGCCCGCGCACCTCCGGGTGGTCCGCGGCCAGGGCGAGGTGCCGGGACAGCTCCTCCCGGTCCTGCCACGCGGCGGGCTGCGCCGGATCGCCGGCCTTGTACAGCGCCTCCCCCACGTACAGCCGCGTCCGGCTGCCCCGGGCCACGTCCGCCCACCACGACAGCAGCTCCGCGTAGTCGGCGGCGGGCAGGCCGATGTTCCAGTACAGCTGCGGGACGACGTAGTCGATCCAGCCCTCGCGCACCCAGGTGCGGGTGTCCGCGTACAGGTCGTCGTAGGTCTGGACACCGGCGCCGGTCCGCGAGCCGCGCTCGTCGGTGGCCGCGTTGCGCCACACCCCGAAGGGGCTGACGCCGAAGCGTGCGGCGGGCCGGGCCTTTTTGACGCGGGCCGCCGTCTCGCGCACCAGCCGGTCGATGTTGTCCCGCCGCCAGGCGGCCCTGGTGGCGAAGCCGCCGCCGTGGGCGCGGTACGCCGCGTCGTCGTCGAAGGTCCGGCCCGCCACCGGGTACGGGTAGAAGTAGTCGTCGAAGTGGACGCCGTCCACGGCGTACTTCTCCACCGCGTCGATCATCGCGTCCTGCACGAAGGCGCGGACCTCGGGCAGCCCCGGGTTGTAGTGGAGCTTCCCGCCGTACGGCACCACCCAGCCGGGGTTCCGGCGGGCGGGGTGCGCGGGGACGAGGTGGGACGGGTCGTCGTGCAGGGCGACGCGGTAGGGGTTGAACCAGGCGTGCAGTTCCAGGCCGCGGGCGTGGGCCTCCTCCACGGCCGTCCCCAGCGGGTCCCAGCCCGGGTCCCGGCCCTGGCTGCCGGACAGGTACTGAGACCACGGCTCGTACGCCGACGGCCACAGCGCGTCGGCGGTGGGCCGCACCTGGAAGATCACCGTGTTGAGGCCGTGGCGGACCGCGGCGTCGAGGAGTCCGACGAGTTCGGCGCGCTGCTCGGACGCCCGCAGGCCGGCCCGGGTCGGCCAGTCGCGGTTGTTCACCGTGGCCAGCCACATGCCCCGCATCTCCGTGACGGCGCGGCGCCGGCCACCGGGCCGCCCCGGGGGCGCCGGTGGCACGGGCGCCGCCGACCCCGCGGGTGCGGGCGCCAGGGTGAGCGCCGACAGCGCGGCCACCGCGAAGGTCCGACGCGAGACACGGCCCATGGAAGACCTCCAGAACGCTGTGGATCCGCACCGTCACGGATCGTGCACGGGACCTCAGCATGCCCGACCCGGGCGACGGATCCGCGGCACTCCGGGGGTAACGTGCACGATCGGAGCAGGCGCAGGGGGACCCCCGGCGGACCTGCCTCAGCCGTGGAGTCAGCGAAAGGGACGATGTGATCGGCATCTCGGGAGATATCGCACGCGTCGGCGTGGTGGGCTGCGGCCAGATGGGGGCGGGCATCGCCGAGGTGTGCGCCCGCGCCGGCCTGGAGGTGAAGGTCGCCGAGACCACCGGCGACGCCCTGGAGATCGGCCGGACCCGGCTGTTCACCTCCCTCACCAAGGCCGCGGAGCGCGGCAAGATCACCGACGAGGAGCTCGAGGCGACCCAGGCGCGCCTGAGCTTCACCACCGACCTGGGCGAGTTCGCCGACCGTGACCTCGTGATCGAGGCGGTCGTCGAGAACGAGCAGGTCAAGACCGAGATCTTCCAGGTGCTCGACCAGGTCATGACCCGGCCGGACGCGATCCTGGCCTCCAACACCTCCTCGATCCCGCTGGTGAGGCTGGCGGTCGCCACCTCGCGGCCGGACCACGTCATCGGCATCCACTTCTTCAACCCGGCCCCGGTGCAGCAGCTCGTCGAGCTGATCCCGGCGCTCACCACCTCCGAGGGCACGCTCAGCCGGGCGCAGCTCTTCACGGAGAAGGTGCTGGGCAAGCACTCCATCCGCGCCCAGGACCGCTCCGGCTTCGTGGTCAACGCGCTGCTGATCCCGTACCTGCTCTCCGCGATCCGGATGTTCGAGTCGGGCATCGCCAGCCGCGAGGACATCGACAACGGCATGGAGATGGGCTGCGCCCACCCGATGGGCCCGCTCAAGCTGTCCGACCTGATCGGCCTGGACACGGTCGCCTCGGTCGCCCACTCGATGTACGAGGAGTACAAGGAGCCGCTGTACGCCGCTCCCCCGCTGCTCCAGCGCATGGTGGACGCGGGCCGGCTCGGCCGCAAGAGCGGCTCGGGCTTCTACACCTACGGCTGACGCTGAGTGACCGCTTCGCGGGCCCGGCACCCGACGCGGTGCCGGGCCCGCGGCGTTCGCACCCCGTGTGCGCGCCGGGCTCGCATATGCCGTCCGCACACTCTCCCCACGCGCCCACCAGGCGAGTTGACTCATCATGTGCATTGCAAGGGATGTGATTCGACCCCCGTTTCGACCACGAAAGGAGCGGTTTCGTGACCGCCGATCCCGAGCATCCCGCCGTCCCTGGAGAACTCGCAGAGTTACGGCGCCGCCTCGATGTCGCCTACGCCCGCGTGGAGGGCGGGCTGGCGCTGCTCAGCCATCGCACCGAGGAGACCGCCAAGGACCTGGACGAGCTGAGCACCCGGCTCGTCTCGCTGGAGCACGCCCGCTGGCCCCTGCCGGCGATCACCGCGGTCACGGCCGTGGGCGCGCTCGTGGTGGCCCTCTGGCAGGCGTTCGGCCGCTGAGCGGCGCGGCGGGACGCGGACGGCGCCGGATCACGTCACGGCGTCCTGCCCGAGCCGCAGGTGGTGCAGCAGGAGTAACGCGGCCGCCATGTTGGCGGCCGGGACCTCCCCGCGGGCGACCAGATCGGGGACGAGCTTGAGCGGCACCCACTCCCGGCGGTCCGACTCGAAGTCGTCCACGGGGTGTCCGACGTACTCGCCCTCGTCGGCCCAGTAGATGTGGTGCCGGGCGTCGGTGAGTCCGTTGGACGGCTCCACGCTCATGAGGTGGCGCAGCGGTCCCGGCCGCCAGCCGGTCTCCTCCTCCAGCTCCCTCGCCGCCGCCACCGCGACGTCCTCGCCGTCCTCGACGACGCCGGCCGCGAGTTCCCAGCCCCAGCTGTCGGTGATGAAGCGGTGCCGCCACAGCAGGAGGACCTCGTTCGCCTCGTTGACCACCGTGGCGACGGCCACCGGGCGCATCCGTATGAGGAAGTGGTCGAGGTGCCGGCCGTCCGGTAGCTCGACATCGGCGAGATTGACGCTGAACCAGCGGTTTGCGTACACATTCTGTTCGTTCTGTTTCGTCCACTGCACGGTTCTGCCACCTTTCTTGAGTAGGTGGCAATATCGCAGCCGAAGTGGTCCGGCAGCAGGCGCACGACGGCCGCTCACGGCGCAGTGGCGGGCGCGGCGCCCGTGGAGGGCGGGCGGGCTAGAGCGGTACGCGCAGTGCCCCGTCGATGAGTTCGGCGGCCTCGGCCGTGCCCGCGCAGCCGCTGCGCACCAGGTGCTCGCGCACCGCGCGCAGTCTGTCGCGCAGGCGCTGGGACTCCATTCCGCGGGCCTGTTCGGCCATCTGCACGGCGGTGGCGACCGCCTTCTCGGCGTTTCCCCGGCGCAGTTCGACGGTGCTGAGCATGGCGAGCCGGTGCACGCGGCCCCGGTCGTGCGCCGGGTTGTCGACCGCCTCCGCGGCGTGCTCCCCGGCGGCCGCCAGCTCGCCGAGACTGAGCAGCGCCTCCGCCACCTGGACGTTGACGAGGCCGGGCTGGACATAGCCGGTCTCGTCGGGTTCGTGGCCGCGCCGGATGCGTTCGGCGGCCTGCTCGGCGCGCCGGATGCAGGACAGCGCCCCGGTGCCGTCGCCGAGGTGGGCGTACGCCTTGGCCTGCATCGCGTACAGGTCGGAGGCGAGCGCCGGGGTGATGTGCCGGCCGGCGGTGCGCAGCGCGGCCTCGGCGAAGGCGACGGCCTGGCGGTACTCCCGCATGAACAGCGCCTGATTGACCAGCAGCGCGATGACGTACGCGCCGAGCCCCCGGTCGCCGCTGGCCTTGGCGAGGCGGAGCGCCTGGTGGAAGTACCGCTGGGCGAGGCCGTGCGCGTCGGAGTCGTACGCGCAGATGCCGGCGACCGCTACCAGGCCGCCGGTGGCACGGTGGAGCTGACGGCCGGTGGCGTCGGTGTAGCCGCCGCGCAGCAGCGGAGCGGCCTCCGTGTTGAGGAAGCCGACGATCCGGGCGCGCGTCGCGACGCCGCCGGCCTTTCGGTACAGCTGCTCGTAGTGGGCGCGGGCCGAGCGCAGCATCTCCAGGTCCGCCGCGGTGACCCGGTGCCGGCCGCCGCGGGAGACGTCCACGTCCTCGGGCGGGTTCTCCCACTCCCACACCGGCATCACGGCGGGCGTGCCGGTGAGCGCGGGCGCGTCGAGGAGGTGCGGGCGCTGCTGCTGGTCGGAGCGCCACAGGGCGGTCGCCCGCTCCACGAACCCGGACAGCGACCCCGTGTGCGGCGCGGCCGGCTCGCCGGGCACGCCGAGGCCGATGTCGTCGAGGGTGACGGGGCGGCGCAGCCGGGCGGCGAGGACCTCGCAGATCAGGTCGGGCACCTGGCCGCGCGGCCGCTGGCCCTTCAGCCACCGGGCGACGGCGGTGTGCTCGTATCTCAGCGAGAGCCCGCGTGCCCGCCCCGCCTGGTTGACGTGCGCGGCAAGTCCCGCGTGCGAGACGCCCGCCTCGTCCAGGATCGCGTCGAGCAGAGTGTTGGGCTGCATGGTGCCCCCCGGGTGATTCGGTGCCGACAGCGTAGTGTGCCGGCCCTCACACGGGGTGTGAACGGAGTACGCGCATCCGCGCCGTGTGCGCGCTGTCGCGGAGAGTGCCGGGCCGGTTGACTGAACTGCCTCGAAAGAGGCCGGCCGGGCCGCCGGCTCCCCCTCGTACAGTGCGGCGGCCCGTCCGGCGCCGTCCGCCCGGCCGCCTGCCCGACACTCCGTGGCGGGGCGGACGGCTCCGCCGGCCCAGCGGTGCGACTGGCTCCGCCGGTTACGTGCGGGTCCGCGATGCGTCGTCGTCCGCGGGCGCGTCGTGGTTGCTCGTGCGGTTCCCCGCGCCCCTCACCGGGCAGGACCGCAACCGCCCTCGACGGGCCCGCGCTTCTCGATGGGCGTCGCGCCGACGGACTCGAGGGGCGCGGGGAACTGCGCGACCGGCCACCGTCAGCCGCCGGCCGGCAGAAGCCCCCGCCCCTCGGGCGCACCGCTAACTGCGCAGCACCGCTCCGACCCGCTCGCCCGCGAGGGCGACCGCCGCGTCGCGGGCCGCGGAGGCCTCGTCGACCGTCAGCGTCCGGTCCCCGGCGCGGAAGCGCAGCGCGTACGCCAGGGACTTGCGGCCCTCGCCGAGCTGCTCCGCGTTGTCGTAGACGTCGAACAGCCGGATGGACTCCAGCAGTTCGCCCGCGCCCTCGCGCAGCGCGGCCTCGACGTCCGCCGCCGGGACGAAGGCGTCGACGACCAGGGCGACGTCCTGCGTGGCGACCGGGAAGGTGGAGATGCCCGGCGCCTGCGGGATGTCGTCGCCGACCCGCTCGAGGGTGTCGAGGTCCAGCTCCATCGCGCAGGCCCGCGCGGGCAGGCCCAGGGCCTTGACGACCCGCGGGTGCAGCTCGCCGGCGTGGCCGATGACCCGCTCCTCACCGTCGACGGTGACGAACAGCTCGGCGCAGCGGCCTGGGTGCCAGGGACCGTACTGGCCCTTGCGGATGCCCAGTTCGGCACCGGCCTCGCGTGCGACGAGCCGGGCGGCCTCGACCGCGTCGGCCCAGTCGGCCGGGCGGCCCCTGCCCCACCAGCCGGCCTGCTCGCGGCCGCCCGCGAGGACCACGGCGACGTGCCGGGGCTGGTCGGGCAGCGCGGCGTCCAGCGCGGCGAGGTCCTCCTCGCTGGGACGCCGGTCGACGGGCAGGTCGACGGCGACACGCCGCTCGTCGCGCGGGTGGAAGACCAGGCCGGTCTCGAACAGCGCGAGGTCGTGGCTGCCCCGGCCGTCGTTGCGGCGCAGTGCGCCGAGCAGGCCCGGCAGCAGCGAGGTCCGCAGCGCGGGCTCCTCGTCGCTGAGCGGGTTGACCAGCTTGACCACGCGGCGGTCCGGGTCGTCGGCGTCCAGGCCGAGCTGGTCGAAGACCTGCTCGCTGACGAACGGGTAGTTCGGCGCCTCGACGTACCCGGCGCCGGCCAGGGCGCGGCCGGCACGGCGGTGCAAACGCTGCCGGGCGGTGAGGCCGCGGCCCGCCGGGGGCCGGGGCAGCGTGGAGGGCAGGTTCTCGTAGCCCTCCAGCCGGATGACCTCTTCGGCCAGGTCGTTCGGGTCGGTGAGGTCGGGCCGCCAGGACGGGACGGTGACGATCAGTTCGTCCTGCCCGTAGACGTCGCAGCCGACCTCCTGGAGGCGGCGTACGACGGTCTCCCGGCCGTACGTCACGCCGGCCACCCGGTCCGGGTGGTCGGCGGCCATGGAGACGGTGCGCGGCGCGGACGGGGCGCTGATCCCGGTGACGCCGGCCTCGGCGGTGCCGCCCGCGAGGAGCACGAGCAGGTCGACGGTGCGCTGGGCGGCGGCGGCCGCGGCCTGCGGGTCGACGCCGCGCTCGAAGCGGCGGGACGCCTCGGAGGACAGCTTGTGACGGCGGGCGGTGCGCGCGACGGACACCTGGTCGAAGTGGGCGGCCTCGATGACCACGTCACTCGTCGTGTTCTCGGCGGCGTCGTGGTCGGCGATCTCCGTGTTGGCGCCGCCCATGACGCCCGCGAGGCCGATCGGGCCGCGGTCGTCGGTGATGACCAGGTCCTCGGCGTGCAGCTTCCGCTCGACGCCGTCGAGGGTGACGATCTTCTCGCCCTCCTCGGCCCGGCGCACGCCGATGGTGCCCTGGACCAGGCCGCGGTCGTAGGCGTGCAGGGGCTGGCCGAGCTCCATCATCACGTAGTTGGTGACGTCGACGGCGAGCGAGATCGGACGCATGCCGACCTTCTGCAGGCGCCGCTGGAGCCAGATCGGGGAGCGTGCCTCGGGGCTGAGGCCGGTGACCGTGCGGGCGGTGAAGCGGTCGCAGCCCGTGGGGTCGGCGATCTTCACGGGGTAGCCGTAGGCGTTCGGGCCGGGCACGTCGAGCAGGGCCGGGTCGCGCAGCGGCAGGCCGTAGGCGATGGCGGTCTCGCGGGCGACGCCGCGGATGGACAGGCAGTCGCCGCGGTTGGCGGTGACGGCGATGTCCAGGACCTCGTCGACCAGTTCCAGCAGCTCGATCGCGTCCTTGCCCACCTCGGTCTCCGGCGGCAGCACGATGATGCCGTGCGTGCCGTCGTCGCCCATGCCCAGCTCGTCGCTGGAGCAGATCATGCCGTGGGACGTCTTGCCGTACGTCTTGCGCGCGGAGATCGAGAAGCCGCCCGGCAGGGTGGCGCCGGGGAGGACCACGACGACCTTGTCGCCGACGGCGAAGTTGCGGGCGCCGCAGACGATCTCCTGGGGCTCACCGGTGCCGTTGGCCTGCCCGACGTCCACCGTGCAGAAGCGGATCGGCTTCTTGAAGCCCTCCAGCTCCTCGATGGTCAGCACCCGGCCGACGACGAGGGGGCCCTTGAGGTCGGCGCCCAGGTGCTCGACGGTCTCGACCTCGAGGCCGGCCGAAATCAGCTTGGCCTGCACGTCGCGGCCGGTCTCGGTGGCCGGCAGGTCGACGTACTCCCGCAGCCAGGAAAGCGGGACCCGCATCAGATCTCCATCCCGAACGGCCGGGTGAACCGGACGTCACCCTCGACCATGTCTCGCATGTCCTCGACGTTGTGGCGGAACATCAGCATCCGCTCGATGCCGAACCCGAAGGCGAAGCCGCTGTACTTCTCGGGGTCGACGCCGCAGGCGACGAGCACCCGCGGGTTGACCATGCCGCAGCCGCCCAGCTCGATCCAGCCTTCGCTGGAGCAGGTGCGGCAGGGCCGGTCGGGGTTGCCGACGGACTCGCCCCTGCAGACGTAGCAGAGCATGTCCATCTCGGCGCTCGGCTCGGTGAAGGGGAAGAAGTTCGGCCGCAGCCGGGTCTTCATCTCCGCGCCGAACAGCGACTGGACCATGTGGTCCAGGGTGCCCTTGAGGTCCGCCATGGTCAGGCCCTCGTCGATGGCGAGCAGCTCGACCTGGTGGAAGACGGGCGTGTGCGTGGCGTCCAGCTCGTCGGTGCGGTACACGCGGCCGGGGCAGATCACGTAGACCGGCAGCTCGCGGCCGAGCGCGGAGCGGATCTGCACGGGCGAGGTGTGGGTGCGCAGCACGACGCCGGACTCGGTGCCGCCCTCGGGGCCCTCGACGAAGAAGGTGTCGGCCTCGCCGCGGGCCGGGTGGTCCGGGCCGATGTTCAGCGCGTCGAAGTTGAACCACTCGGCCTCGGCCTCGGGGCCCTCGGCGACCTCGTAGCCCATGGCCACGAAGATGTCCTCGATGCGCTCGGAGAGGGTGGTGAGCGGGTGGCGGGCGCCGGCCGGCACGCGGTCGTGGGGCAGCGTGACGTCCACGGCCTCCTCGACCAGCACGCGGGCGTCGCGCTCGGCCTCCAGCTCCTCCTGGCGGGCGGCGAGGGCCTTGTTCACGGCGCCGCGGGCCATGCCGACGCGCTTGCCGGCGTCTGCCTTGGCGTGCGGGGGCAGGGCGCCGATCTCGCGGTTGGCCAGCGACAGCGGGGAGGTGCCGCCGGTGTGGGCGACCTTGGCCTCCTGGAGCGCGTCGAGGGAGTCCGCGGCGGCGAAGGCGGCGAGCGCCTCGTCCCGCATGCGCTCGATCTCTTCCGGTTTCAACGCCTCGACCTCGACTGGGTCGTACGACTTATTCGGTGCCGACATCTCTTCCCGTGCTTCCGATTGGCTGGCTGATGGTCCCCGTCACCGGCTCGTGGACGAAGCGTCTCGCTCTGGGCGTCTCCGTCTGCGGGACACAAAGGTGCCAAACGCCGAGTCTAACGGGGTGGAGAAAGGCGGATGCGCCCGTGGGGGTCCCGGACCGTCTCAGGTGAGATACGAGGGAGCCGCCACGGGCAGCGTAAATCGGAACTCGGCGCCGCCGCCGGGGGCGCGGCCGACCGTGATGGTGCCGCCGTGGGCCTCGACGATGCCCTTGACGATGTACAGCCCGAGGCCCGTCCCGCCGCGCTTGCTGCCCCGCCAGAAGCGGGTGAAGACGCGGTTCATGGACTCCTCCGGGATGCCGGGCCCCTCGTCGCTCACCGTGACCGACGTGCCGGCGTCCTCCTCTTCGCGCGGGGACGCCGCGGGCGTGATGTCGATGGTGACGGTTCCCTCGCCGTGACGCACGGCATTTTCGATGAGGTTGCTGAGTACCTGGTCGATCTTGTCGGGGTCGGCCCACAGGGCGGGCAGCGGCCGGCCGAGGCGGAGCAGGAAGCGGTCGGCCGGTTGCCCGGCGGCGACGTAGGCCTGGATGTGGCGGCCGACGGCGGCCCCGATGTCGACGGGCTGGCGGCGCACCTCGAGCCGTCCGGAGTCGATCCGGGAGATGTCCAGCAGCTCGGCGATGAGCCGGGTGACGCGGTCGGCGTCGGCGTCGACGGTCTCCAGCATCAGCCGCTTCTGGTCGTCGGTGAACCGCTCCCACTTGGCCAGCAGCGTCGCCGTGAAGCCCTTGACGGAGGTGAGCGGTGAGCGCAGTTCGTGGGCGACGGTGGCGATCAGCTCGGCGTGGCTGCGCTCGGTGCGGCGGCGGGCCTCGGTGTCGCGCAGGGTGACGACGACGCGGTGGACGGGGCCGGTGCGCCCGGTGCGGACGTAGCGGGCGCAGACGAGGACCTCGCGGCCGCCGGGGAGCAGCAGGTTGCGCTCGGGCTGGCCGACGCGGATGGCGAGCCCGCCGTAGGGGTCGGTGAGCTGCCACCAGCGCCGCCCGTCGAGGTCCTCGAGGGGCAGGACCTCGTCGAGGGGCTGTCCGAGGGCGTGGGCCGCGGGGACGGCGGTGATGCGGGACGCGGCCGCGTTGAAGCAGATCACCCGCCCGTGCTCGTCCGCGACGACGAGGCCGTCGGGCAGCTCGTCGGGGCCGATGCCGAGGTCGGCGAGGTCCCCGGGCCGGCGCGGCGCGGGAGGGCGGCCCGTCCGGCGTGCCCCCGGTGCGCTGCTCGTGCCGACGCTCATCCCCGTGCCCCACCTCTCACCTGGTCTGGGGTCCCCGCGCTGGTCACCCTACTAGGTGGTGGTGACGGAGCGGCACCCTCCGGCGGCGCGCTGTGCACGCGCCGACGCGTAGAGACATACGGCCGCGGCGGTGGCGAGGTTCAGGCTCTCGGCCTTCCCGTGGATCGGGACGCGGACGACGGCGTCGGCCAGTGCCCGGGTCTCCTCCGGCAGTCCCCAGGCCTCGTTGCCGAAGACCCAGGCGGTGGGCCCGCCCATGGTGCCGGCGTCCAGCTCGGCGTCGAGGTCGTCCTCGCCCGCGCCGTCGGCGGCCAGCACGCGTACGCCGGCGTCGCGCAGCGCGGCCACGGCCCGTTCCACGGGGACGCCGACGGCGACCGGCAGGTGGAACAGGGAGCCGACGGACGCGCGTACCGCCTTGGGGTTGTACAGGTCGACGGAGGCGCCGGTGAGGACGACGGCCTCGGCGCCGGCGGCGTCGGCGCAGCGCAGCACGGTGCCGGCGTTGCCGGGGTCGCGGACGTGCGCGAGGACGGCGACGAGCTTCGGGCGGGCGGCGAGGATGTCGTCGAAGGGGGTGTCCACGAAGCGGCAGATGCCGACCAGGCCCTGCGGGGTGACGGTGGTGGAGATGTCCTCGATCACCGCGTCGGCGGCGAGGTGGACCCGCGCGCCGGCGTCACGGGCGGCTCCGACGATGTCGGCGTACCGTTCGGCGGCCTCGACGGTGGCGAAGACCTCGACGAGGGTGTCCCCGTACGCGGCCGCCTCCCGCACGGCCTGCGGCCCCTCGGCCAGGAACAGCCGCTCCTTGCCCCGGAAGTTCCGCCTGGCCAGCCGCCGCGCGGCAAGGACACGGGGGGACCGGGGGGAGATCAGCTCTGGGCTGACGGGACGCACTCCTGCTCACCTTCACATCTGAATCGACGCGGACTGCAACGCGCCCCTCCAGGGGCGCGGGGTACTGCGCGACAAGCCACGACGCACCCGCAGCCGAAGGAACACGGAGGGGCGGCAACAACAGGACCCGCAGGCGCAAAACCTGCGGGTCCAGTCACGTCGGCTCACAGCCGGCGCAGCGTCACGCGGCCTTCGGCGCGTTGACGTCGCTCGGCAGCGCCTTCTGGGCGACCTCGACCAGCGCGGCGAACGCACCGGCGTCGTTGACGGCCAGCTCGGCGAGGATCTTGCGGTCCACCTCGACGTTGGCGGCCTTCAGACCCTGGATGAAGCGGTTGTACGTGATGCCGTTGGCGCGGGCAGCGGCGTTGATGCGCTGGATCCACAGCTGGCGGAAGTCACCCTTGCGCTTCTTGCGGTCGTTGTAGTTGTAGACCAGCGAGTGGGTGACCTGCTCCTTGGCCTTGCGGTACAGGCGCGAACGCTGACCGCGGTAGCCGGAGGCCTGCTCGAGGATCGCCCGGCGCTTCTTGTGGGCGTTGACTGCCCGCTTGACGCGTGCCACTTGTTAACTCCTTGTAGCGGGGCCGTGGTTGTCCTCACACGGCCCGGTATCGATGGGGTCCCGGTCCTGCCGTACGGCGCTCAGTGGCGCCCGTACGTCACTTGCCGAGAAGCTTCTTGATCTTCGCGGCGTCGCCCGGGGCCATCTCGGCGTTGCCGGTGAGGCGGCGCGTCACGCGGGACGACTTGTGCTCGAGCAGGTGGCGCTTGCCGGCGCGCTCACGGAGCACCTTGCCGGAGCCGGTGATCTTGAAGCGCTTGCTGGCACCGCTGTGCGACTTGTTCTTCGGCATAGCGCCGTTATCTCCTCGTCGGTGGCGCTCCTGTGCCCGGTCGTGAGAACCGGGCACGGTGGAGCGTCGCTCTTGTTTCGGTTACGTCCTGGGGACTGGCGTCCCCCGGGGTCACGCCTCGGCGGAAGCCTCGGCCGGCGCCTCGGACGGGGCCTCGGCGTTGGCGGCGTCGGGGTCCGCGGCGTTCATCGAACGGCCGGGGTTGGCCTTCGCTTCGGCCTTGCGGGCTTCCTGCGCCTGGCGAGCCTCGGCCATCGCCTCGGTCTTCTTCTTGTGCGGACCGAGGACCATGATCATGTTGCGGCCGTCCTGCTTCGGGTTCGACTCCACGAAGCCGAGGTCGGCCACATCCTCCGCGAGACGCTGCAGCAGTCGGTAGCCGAGCTCCGGCCGGGACTGCTCGCGACCACGGAACATGATCGTGATCTTGACCTTGTCGCCCTGCTTGAGGAACCGGACGACGTGACCCTTCTTGGTGTCATAGTCGTGCGGGTCGATCTTCGGCCGGAGCTTCATCTCCTTGATGACCGTGTGCGCCTGGTTCTTGCGCGCCTCACGGGCCTTCATGGCCGACTCGTACTTGAACTTCCCGTAGTCCATGAGCTTGCACACGGGCGGACGTGCGTTCGCCGCGACCTCCACGAGGTCGAGGTCGTACTCCTGCGCAAGCTCCAGGGCCTTGGCAAGCGGGACAATCCCGACCTGCTCGCCGCTGGGACCGACAAGTCGCACCTCGGGAACGCGAATCCGGTCGTTGATGCGGGGCTCGGCGCTGATGGATCCTCCTCGGTAGCACCACGCGACGGTCTGGCGGACAGCCGCGTAACGTCTGTGTTCGTTAGACCTAACCGCGCCGGCGCACAAAAAATGCCCCGGGCGATCACAGGCGGGGCTCCTCGAACTACTACCGGAGCACCGTCGCGATGGCCGCGGGGCGCGCTTTTCGGGCCGGTCGCCGTCGTGAGGACGGGACCGCCTGACCGGTGACCCGCCGTCCCGGGGGACGGTCAGGTGGGAGTTCGAAAGCCTCCACTTGTGGGCCGGGCCCGCCGCCGTGAGGCGTACGTGTCCGACCGGTCGTTACACAAGGTTAGCAGCTCGGCAGGGGAAGGGCTAACCGAGACCGAGTGGGGCCCCGCCCGTTGCTGCGCCTATCGTGAGTCGCATGAGTGAGACCCCTCCTGAGACGCCCGACTTCGACGCCATGACCCGCGACATCGCGGAGGTCCCCGCGGTCGAGGTGATCGTGACGGTCGCCGTCAACCTGATGAGCGCCGCCGCCGTGAAGCTCGGACTGACCGAGGAGGGCGACGCCCACAAGGACCTGGACGAGGCGCGCAAGCTGGTGCACGCGCTGGCCGGTCTGCTGGACGCGAGCGCGACCGAGATCAGCTCGTTCCACGCGGCGCCGCTGCGCGACGGGCTGAAGTCGCTCCAGCTGGCGTTCCGCGAGGCCTCGCTGGTACCGGACGAGCCGGGCCAGGGCCCGGGCGAGAAGTACACCGGAGCCGTCTACGGCTGAGCCGTCACCGCACGTACAAGGGCTCGCCCGGAGGCGTCGCCCCGGCCGGCAGCAGTGCCAGGTCGAGGCCGCGCACCAGGCGGGCCCTCAGTGTCTCGTCGGCGGCCAGCCGCCCGGCGACGGCGCGGGCGGCCTCGGCCGGGGCCGCGGCGGGGTCCAGCACCAGCGCCAGGGTGCCGTCGGCCTCTCCCGGCCCGAGGTGCGCCCGGAGCACGGCGGGCTCGGCGGCCACGGCACGGCGTACGGCCTCGACGACCGCCGGGTCGGCCAGCGGATCGGTCGTCGTGCGTCCCTCGGCCACGGCCAGCAGGGCCGCCCCGCTCAGCTCGAAGGGCACCGGCCCGGCCATGTCCAGCACGACCGTGTCCGCCTTCTCGTGGGCGGCGGCCTGGAGGGCCTGGTGCAGGGGTACGGCGACGGGGCGCGCCGCGGGGTCCCAGCGGGCGAGCGAGTCGGTGGAGGTGAAGGCGGGCAGGGCGGTGCGGTTCCCGGCCTTCAGGGTCGGCACGGCCATGTCGCTGGTCTTCTCGCGGCGCAGTCCGTTCTCGTCCTCCTCGACCTCGCCGAGGACGGCCACGACGGGCACGAGCAGCCGGGCGCCCTTGAGCGCCTCCAGCACGGGTGCGAGGGCGGTGCGGTCCCCGGCCCAGGCGGCGAGCGCCGCGCTCAGCCGGGGGTCGGCGGAGCCGTCGTCGTCGGAGAAGCCGGGGTCGGGAATGTTCTTGTTCGCCACGGTCCCCGACCCTATCGGGGGGCGGCCGGCCGTCCTCACCGGCCTCTCAGGGATCTCTGAGCCGCGTTTCACCTCCGTCCCACGGTCCGCACAGCCGGCGCGCCGAGCATCGCGGGCATGGAGTCCCCCCGAGCCCGGCGGCGCCGTCGTGCGCGCCCGCCCCGGCGCCGCGCCCTGTTGTCCGCCGCCCTGGCCACGGTCGCCGTGGTGGGCGCCACGGCGGCCGGGACGGTGTACGTGACGGCGCGGGCGCACCCCGGCGCGGGGGCCGTATCGTCGGCCGCCTCGGCGACCGCGGACGGGGAGGCACCGGTGGACAGCGCCATGGAGGCGGCCGTGGACCGCGACGCCCTGCTCGCGAGGGCGATGGAGGCGGTGCCCGTGGCGGACGGCACCGAGGTGTCGGTGGCGGTGCTCGACCTCGAGTCCGGCGAGAGCGCCATGTACGGCACGGCGGCCTTCGACACCGCGAGCATCGTCAAGGTCGACATCCTGGCGGCGCTGCTGCTGGACGCGCAGGACGCGGGCCGGGCGCTGACCGCCGGGGAGAAGGCGTACGCCGTCGACATGATCGGGAACAGCGACAACGACGCGGCCTCGGCGCTGTGGCGGACGATCGGGGCGGCGCAGGGGCTCGACGCCGCGAACGAGCGCCTCGGTCTCACCGCGACCGAGGGCGGCGACGGACCGCTGTGGGGACTGACGCGGACGACGGCCGCCGACCAGCTCGCGCTGCTGCGGCAGGTCTTCGGGGCGGGGGAATCCCCGCTGAGCGGGGCCTCGCGGACGTACCTGCGCGAGCTGATGGGCGGGATCGCCGCGGATCAGCGGTGGGGTGTGTCGGCGGCGGCCGACGGCGGCGACGGCTCGTGGGCGCTGAAGAACGGCTGGCTGCGGCGCAGCACCACGGGGCTGTGGGTGGTCAACAGCATCGGGCGGGTGACGGCCGGCGGCCACGACCGCCTGGTGGCGGTGCTCTCGCGGGGCAGCGCGACCCGGGCGGCGGGCGTCTCGCTGACCGAGGCGGCGGCGCGGGCCGCGGTGTCGGTGTTCGCCGGCGCTGCCGGGGAACCGACGGCGGCCGGGGGCGGCGCGGCCGGGGATCAGAAGTCGTCGTAGCGTTCGCGGCGGCCGCGCCACAGGACGACGGACGCGACGATCAGCACGCCGCCCGCGCCGCCGGCCAGCGGCGCCGCCCAGGCGGAGGTGTCGTCGTGCGAGGCGGGGGCGTCCGGCCCCGGGCCGAAGTACTTCTCGCCGTAGGCCGCCGGGGCCGGTCCGCCCGGCTTCAGACGTCCGGCGGCCTCGATCGCGGCGGCGGGGTCGACGAAGCCGAAGCCCCGGGAGTCGTCCCGTCCGTCGGCGGGCGCGTTCCGGGCAGTGTCCTCCAGGAGCCTCTTGACCTGGGCGGGAGTGAGATCCGGGTGGGCGGCCTTCACGAGGGCGGCGGCGCCGGAGACGAACGCGGAGGCGGCGCTGGTGCCCCAGCCCTCGTAGTAGCGGTGGTCCGGGTCGGCGATGATCACGTCGACGCCGGGGGCGGCGACCGTGGCGTACCAGCGGCGGGTGGAGAAGGAGGCGCGGGTGCCGAAGCGGTCGACGGCGGTCGCGGCGACGACGCCCGGGTAGGCGGCCGGGTAGGAGATGTGGTCGCCCTTCTCGCCGCCGTTGCCGGCCGAGGCGACGACGATCACGCCCTTCTTCAGGGCGTACTGGACGGCCTCGTCCTCGGCGGGTTCGGGATGGGCGGAGGCGGAGTCGTCGCCGAGGGAGAGGTTGATGATGTCGGCGCCGTGGTCGGCGGCCCAGCGGATGCCCTCGGCGAGCGCGTTGCCGCGGGTCTTGCGGGCCTTGGCGCGGGAGGGGTCGCCGTCCTCGAGGATCACGCGGACGGGGAGGATCCTGGCCTCCGGCGCGATGCCCATGACGCCCTCGGCGTTGCCGGGTCCGTGGCCGTGGCCGGCGATGATCCCGGCCATGGCGGTGCCGTGCCGGGCCCAGGAGCGGTCGCCCTCGCTCGCGCCGAAGCCGACCATGTCGTTGCCGGTGAGGACGTTGCCGGCCAGGTCGGGGTGGTCGGCCTCGACGCCGGTGTCCAGGACGGCGACGGTGACGCCGGCGCCCCTGGTGGTGCGCCACGCCCGGTCGGTGTGCAGGGCGTCGAGGGCCCACTGCTTGGCGCGGATGCCGTCGGCGTGCGCGCCGGGCGCCGGGACGAGGACGAGGGCGGCGGCGAGGAGGAGGCTCAGGGCGCCGCCGGCCCGGCGGGCGGTGGGGGTGTTCACGAGGGCTGCTCCGTGGCGGTGCCGACGTTCTTGCGCAGGGCGCGTTCGACGCGGTCGGCGAGTCCCTGCGCCTCGTGCCCGAGGCCGGCCTGGGCGGGGGTGGAGGTGGCGCCGGACTCCGTGGCCTCCTCGGCGGGTTCGGGCCGGTCGACGGCGCGGCCGTCGGCCCAGCCGGAGACGGCGTAGACGACGACGGGGGCGTCGGTGAGGACGGAGACGGTCCAGGAGGCGCGTCCGTCCGCGCCGAAGCCGGCGGCGACGGTGTCCTCGGCGGCGTACGGCAGTGGCACGAGGTCGGCGCGCCGGTCCAGGCCCTCCTTGTCGAACCGGCTCGCCAGCGCGGTCATGGCGGCGGCGTCCGCCTTGGTGAAGAGCAGGCCGACGGTGGTGACGTAGCTCTGGGTGGCGTCGGTGTAGGTGGCGCGCAGCAGGCGCGCGCAGCCGGCCGGGTCGAGGGCCTTGGCCAGCAGCGGGTCGAAGGCGCCGGTGCAGCCGCTGTCGGGGGCCACGGCGACGCGGGTCCAGGTGCGGTCGGCGCCGCCGGGACCGGCGCCCTCCCCCTGCACGGTGGGCGGGAAGAGCTGGTCGACGGGCACGCTGTGCCACAGGTCCCCGGCCGCGGTGAAGGCGCTGCGCGCCTCGGCCTCCCCGGAGTCCCCGGCGAGCCAGCTTCCGGTGACGGCGCCGGTGACGAGGCCGGCGCCGAGCACCAGGCAGACGGCCGCGGCGACGGCCTGGGGCCGCAGGCGTCCGCCGAGCGGGCGCGGCCGGGCGTGCTCGTCGTACCCCTCGGGCTCGGCGAACGACACGCGGGGCCGGGTGCCGCCCCACGACGGGGCCGGAGCGGGGGTGTGCGGCGGTCCGGGGTCCGCCGGGATCGGGCGCAGGCGGGTGGTCGTCTCCGACGGGGTCTCGGCGAAGGCGGCGCCCGGGCGGGGTCGCGGCCGTCCGTCGCGCCCTCGCGGAGCCCCGGCCGCCGCACGGCCGACGGACGGCGGGGCATCCGGGAAGCGGGCGGTGGCCCGCGGCGGCGGAGGCGTGTCCGTGTCGCGCGGCCCGCGTGGGCGGGGCATCGCACCCTCGGCCGGCGCGGGCCCCGGGGACGCCGGCACGCCGGTGCGGGACACCGGCTCACCACCGGACGTCCCGCCGTCCGGCCGCGACGGCGCCCCCGGGCGGCGGGCAGTGCCGGCGGGCGGCGGTGAGGTGGAGCGGCCCGGGGCCGTGGAGCCGGCCGCGTCCGGGGTCCGCGGTGTGCCCGGACGCTGCGGCGGTCCCGCGGGCGGCGGCGGGGTGGGGCCGGCGGCGTCGGCGGGCGGTGCGGTGCTGGGGCGCGGGGGCTGGGTGGGCCGGGAGCCGTCGGGCGGGGTCGCGTTGCCGCGGGGCGGGTGCGGGGGGTGTGGGGGGAGGGCGGCGCGGCGTGCTTCCGTGCTCATGCACCCCCCGTTTCCTCGGGCCCGGGCCGGCCGTCCGGCGCGGGCCGGCGTTCCCTGCCCGGGCCCGGAGCGGACTGGCCGTCCCGGGCACGCATACCCGCACGGGCCAACCGCCATCCCGGCGCGGGCCCCCGGGCCCTGCTGCCCGGACCGCCCGGCCGTGCGTGCGCGTCACTCTACGGCGTGTCCCGGCCCGACGGGGAACCAGTCCGCAGGCCCGTGGCATTGGCCCGGAACGTCCCCCTACCCTGCGGTAATCCCGTCTGGCAGGCTTCGTTCATGACTGCGCGCGCCGCCGACCGGGCCCGTTACGACCGGGCCACCGCCCATCTGGACGCCCCCGTGGCGATCGTGGACCTGGAGGCTTTCGACGCCAATGCGGACGATCTGGTCCGCCGGGCCGGCGGCAAGCCGATCCGGGTCGCCAGCAAGTCCGTACGCTGCCGTGCCCTGCTCGAACGCGCCCTCGCCCGGGACGGCTTCGCGGGCGTCATGTCCTACACGCTGGCCGAGTCCCTGTGGCTGGCGCGCTCCGGGTTCGAGGACGTGCTGCTGGCCTATCCGTCCGCGGACCGCGCCGGGTACGCGGAGCTGACCGCCGATCCGAAGCTCGCCTCGGCCGTGACCGTGATGACCGACGACCCGGCACAGCTGCGGCTCATCGACGAGGCGCGGGACGGCGGTCGCGAAGTGGTGCGGGTATGCCTGGAGTTGGACACCTCGCTGCGGCTGTTCGGCGGACGGGTGCGCGTGGGGGCGCGGCGATCCCCGCTGCACTCCCCCGCGCAGGTCGCCGACCTGGCCCGGGTGGTGGCCCGGCGGCCGGGTTTCCGGGTCGTCGGCGTCATGGCGTACGAGGGGCACGTCGCCGGGGTCGGGGACGCGGTGGCGGGACGGCCGCTGCGGTCGCGGGCGGTGCGGCTGATGCAGGCCGCCGCGCGCCGCGAACTCGCCGAGCGGCGCGCCGCGGTGGTGCGGGCGGTACGGGCCGTGGTGCCGGACCTGGAGTTCGTCAACGGCGGCGGCACGGGCAGCGTGCAGCACACCGCCGCGGAGGACGCGGTCACCGAGATCGCCGCCGGATCGGGGCTGTACGTGCCGCGGCTGTTCGACAACTACACGTCGTTCAGCGGGCGTCCGGCGGCCCTGTTCGCCCAGCCCGTGGTGCGGCGCCCTGGCGTCGGGGCGGTGACCGTGCTCGGCGGCGGCTATCCGGCGTCCGGCGCGGCCGGGGCCGACCGGCTTCCGGTGCCGTATCTGCCCGAGGGGCTGCGCTACGACCCGCAGGAGGGCGCCGGCGAGGTGCAGACGCCGCTGCTGGGCTCCCCCGCGGACGACCTGCTGATCGGCGACAAGGTGTGGTTCCGGCACGCCAAGGCCGGTGAGCTGTGCGAGCGGTTCGACACGCTGCACCTGGTGGAGGGGGACGCGGTGACGGCGACGGTGCCGACGTACCGGGGCGAGGGGCGCACCTACCTGTAGGTCAGGCCGAGGGGCCGATGCTGCTGCCGACGCCGCCGCCCGTGCCCGCGTCGCCGACGGGCCGGATGCCCTTGGTGATCCGGTCCATGTCGGCGAGCGGCGGCCCGTCCTCGCCGGCGTCGAAGACGTAGCGGACGAGGATCGGGGACTCGGTGCCGACGGTGGACGGGAACACCAACGACTGCACGTAGCCGCCGGGGCCCTTGGCCGTCGTCACCCGCCAGCGCACGTAGTACCCGGCGCGTCCGGCGACCGCGACCGGCCCCGAGGCGACGACCCGGTGGGACTCGACGCCCCCGAAGGGACTGCCGCCGACCGTGTCGTGGTCGTAGGCGTCGTCCGCCGCGTCCTCGATGTCCTGCTCGGCGAGGACCTTCGGGGAGCTCTCGGCGTTCGCGGTGACCGTGCGGGAGACGACCAGGCCGTGCCGGCACACGCCGCCGTCGCCGGGGCAGTCGTAGGTGCCGTCCGTGGTCATCACGGCGTCGTCCTCGGGGACGTACCGCGGGCGCACCCAGCCGGCCGGCAGCGGGAAGGTGATGCCGTTGAGCTGGTCCTCGACCACGGCGGGGTCGTCCGCGGAGGGCTCGGAGGGCTTCGGCGAGGCGGTCGGCGGCCCGGTCGGCGGTGCGGGGTCCGTGGGGGTCGCCGCGGTCGGCGGGGTCGGCGGGGTCCCGGCCCGGGTACCCGTGTCGTCGTCCTCGCCGAGGAGGACGACGCCCGTGGCGATCGCCGCGACGAGGACCACCGCGGCGGCGGTGAGGGCGGCGGCCCTCACACCCCGGCCGCCGCCGCCCGGGGCCGCCGTCCGGCGCCCGCGGTACGGCCGGGGGCTGCGGCACGGGCGGGCCGAAGCCCTCGGGCGTACGCCGGTGCTCGGTCCAGGCCGCGCCGTCCCACCAGCGTTCCCGGTGCGGGGCCGACGGGTCGGGGTACCAGCCGGGCGGAGGCGTCATGCTCATCCCGGCACTGTAGGACGCCGGTGCGGCGTTCTACAGCGGTGTGACGTAGGCCCCGGAGATCCCGCCGTCCACCAGGAAGTCGGTGGCGTTGACGAAGGAGGAGTCGTCGCTGGCCAGGAAGGCGACGGCGGCGGCGATCTCCTCGGCCTCGGCGAAGCGCCCGACCGGGATGTGAACGAGCCGGCGCGCGGCCCGCTCCGGGTCCTTGGCGAACAGCTCCCGCAGCAGCGGGGTGTCGACCGGGCCGGGGCACAGGGCGTTGACGCGGATGCCCTCCCGCGCGAACTGCACGCCCAGCTCCCGGGACATGGCGAGGACGCCGCCCTTGGAGGCCGTGTACGAGATCTGGCTGGTGGCGGCGCCCATCCGCGCGACGAAGGACGCGGTGTTGATGATCGAGCCCCTGCCCTGGCGCCGCATGTGGGGCAGGGCGGCCCTGCAGCACAGGTAGACGGAGGTGAGGTTGACCTCCTGGACGCGTTTCCAGGCCTCCAGGCCGGTCTCCAGGATGGAGTCGTCGTCGGGCGGGGAGATGCCGGCGTTGTTGAAGGCGACGTCGACGCTGCCGTACGTGTCGTACGCCGCCCGGAACAGCGCCTCGACCTGCTCGGGGTCGGTGACGTCGGCCCTGACGAAGAGGCCGCCGGTCTCCTCGGCCGCCGCCCTGCCCCGGGTCTCGTCCACGTCGCCGCAGACGACGTGGGCGCCCTCGGAGGCCAGCCGGCGGGCGGAGGCGAGGCCGATGCCGCTGCCGGCTCCGGTGACGACGGCGGTGCGGCCGGTCAGGCGGCGGCAGATGATCTCCTCGGTCGCTTCGCTCACTGTGCGGGGCCCTCCGGGCTCGTCGGGACGTTGCTGAGGAAGACGTTCTTGGTCTCGGTGAAGGCGGCCAGTGCGTCCGGGCCCAGTTCGCGGCCCAGCCCGGACTGCTTGAACCCGCCGAACGGCGTCCAGTAGCGCACGCTGGAGTGGGAGTTGACGGACAGGTTCCCGGCGCGCACGGCGCCCGACACGCGCAGCGCGCGGCCGACGTCCCGGGTCCACACGGAGCCGGAGAGGCCGTAGTCGGTGGCGTTGGCCAGGCGGATCGCGTCGGCCTCGTCCTCGAAGGGCAGGACGACGGCGACGGGCCCGAAGACCTCCTCGACGGCCACCCGGGCGTGCGGGTCGGCGCCGGTGAGGACGGTGGGCGGGAACCAGAAGCCGGGGCCGCCCTCGGGTGCCTTGCCGCGGATGCCGGCCGCGCCGTCGGGGACGTAGGAGCGGACGCGGTCCAGGTGGGCCCGGGAGATCAGCGGGCCCATGTCGGTGTCCTCGTCGGCCGGGTCGCCGACGCGGACGGACTCGACGGCGGGGGCGAGGAGGTCGAGGAAGCGGTCGTGGACGGCGCGCTGGACGAGGATGCGGGTGCGGGCGCAGCAGTCCTGGCCGGCGTTGTCGAGGAAGGACATGGGTGCGGCGGTCGCGGCGGCCTCCAGGTCGGCGTCGGCGAAGACGATGTTCGGGCTCTTGCCGCCGAGTTCGAGGGTGACGGGCTTGAGCAGGGCCGCCCCCGCGGCGGCCACCCGGCGGCCCACGGTGGCCGACCCGGTGAACACGATCTTGGCGACGCCCGGGTGCCGGACGAGCGCGTCGCCCGTGACCGGGCCGCGTCCGGGCAGCACCTGGAGCAGGCCCTCCGGCAGGCCGGCCTCCAGCGCCAGTTCGCCCAGGCGCAGAGCGGTCAGCGGGGTCGTCTCGGCGGGCTTGAGGAGGACCGCGTTGCCGGCCGCGAGCGCGGGGGCCGTTCCCCAGGCGGCGATCGGCATCGGGAAGTTCCAGGGCGCGATGACGCCGACCACGCCGAGCGGTTCGAGGAGGGTCACGTCGAGGCCGCCCGCCACCGGGATCTGCCGGCCGGTGAGCCGCTCCACTCCCCCGGCGGCGTAGTCGAGCAGGTCACGCACGTTGCCCGCCTCCCAGCGGGCGTTGCCGACGGTGTGCCCGGCCTCCCGGACCTCCAGCCGGGCGAGCTCCTCCAGGTGGCCGTCGACTGCGGCGGCGAAGCGGCGCAGCAGCCGGGCCCGGTCGCCGGGCGCGAGGGCCGCCCAGGCCGTCTGGGCCCGCGCCGCCCGGACGACGGCGGCGTCCACGTCGGCGGCGGAGGCGGCGGGGACGATCGCGAGGACCTCTTCGGTGGCGGGGTTCAGTACCCGCAGGTCGTCGGGCAACGGGGGCCTCACAGGCGTTCGAAGGAGCGGCGCAGCTCCCAGTCCGTGACCGCGGCGTCGAAGGCGTCGAGTTCGACGCGTGCCATGTTGCGGTAGTGGGCGACGACCTCGTCGCCGAAGGCGGCCCTGGCGATGGCGCTGTTCTCCCACAGCTCGGCGGCCTCGCGCAGGGTGGTCGGGACGTGCGCGAAGTCGGCGGCGTAGGCGTTGCCCGGGCAGGGTTCGGGCAGCTCCAGGCGCTGTTCGACGCCGTGGAGGCCGGCCGCGACCATGCCGGCCACCGCGAGGTACGGGTTGACGTCGCCGCCGGGGAGCCGGTTCTCGAAGCGCAGGGAGCGGCCGTGGCCGACGACGCGCAGGGCGCAGGTGCGGTTGTCGTGCCCCCAGGCGACCGCGGTCGGGGCGAAGGAGCCGGGCTGGAAGCGCTTGTAGCTGTTGATGTTCGGGGCGTAGAGGAGCGAGAACTCCCGGAGCGCCGCGAGCTGACCGGCGAGGAAGTGCCGCATGACCTCGGACATGCCGCCCTCCCGGTCGCCGGGCATGACGGTGTTCCCGTAGGCGTCCGCGAGGGAGAGGTGGATGTGGCAGGAGTTGCCCTCGCGCTCGTTGTACTTGGCCATGAAGGTGAGCGACATGCCCTCCTGGGCGGCGATCTCCTTGGCGCCGGTCTTGTAGACGGCGTGCTGGTCGCAGGTGACGAGGGCCTCGTCGTAGCGGAAGACGATCTCGTGCTGGCCGGGGTTGCACTCGCCCTTGGCGGACTCGACGGCGAGGCCGGCGCCGGCCATCTCGTTGCGGATGCGGCGCAGCAGGGGTTCGACGCGGCCGGTGCCGAGCACCGAGTAGTCGACGTTGTACCGGTTGGCCGGGGTCAGGGCGCGGTAGTCGGCGTCCCAGGCCTGTTCGTAGGTGTCCCGGAAGACGATGAACTCCAGTTCCGTGCCGGCCCGGGCGGTCCAGCCGTGTCCGGCGAGGCGGTCCAGTTGGCGGCGCAGGATCTGGCGGGGCGCGGCGGACACCGGGGAGCCGTCGGCCCAGGCGAGGTCGGCGACGGCCAGGGCCGTGCCCGCGTTCCAGGGCAGGCGGCGCAGGGTGTCCAGGTCGGCGTGCAGGGCGAAGTCGCCGTAGCCGCGGTCCCAGGAGGACATCGCGTAGCCGTCGACGGTGTTCATGTCGGTGTCGACGGCGAGGAGGTAGTTGCAGCCCTCGGTGCCGTGCTCGAGGACCTCGTCGAGGAAGAAGCGCGCGGCGAACCGCTTGCCCTGCAGGCGCCCCTGCATGTCCGGGAAGGCCAGGACGACGGTGTCGATCTCACCGCCCGCGACCAGGGCGTGCAGTTCCTCGACGCCGAGCGGGGCTGTGCGGTCTGCCACGGAGGGGCCTCCTTCCGACCGGACCCATAAGGTATTGCCGGGAACCATTGTTGGGAAGGGGGCGCGACGGCATGCCGGAGGGGAACGGTGGGAGCGTGCCGGACCGGCTCACGCCGGTGCTGCGGCCGGTGCGGGCCGGCAACGGCTTCGAGGAGGCGCTGGAGCAGATCCTCCAGGTGGTCCGGCTGGGCCTGGTGCCGGTGGGCGGGCGGCTGCCTGCCGAGCGGGAGCTGGCGGAGCGGCTGGGGGTCAGCCGGGTGACGCTGCGCGAGGTCCTGAAGGTGCTCCAGGACCAGGGGCTGCTGGAGGCCCGGCGCGGCCGGTACGGCGGCACGTTCGTGCTGCCCCGCCCGGACGCGGGCGGCGAGGACGAGCTGCGGCGCCGGATCGCCGGGGTCGACCTCGAGGACGTGCTGCGCTTCCGGGAGGTGCTGGAGGTGGGCGCGGCCGGGCTGTGCGCGGCGCACGGGCTGACGGGCGGACGGGCGGCGCGGCTGCGCGCGGCGCTGGACGCCACGCACGACGCGCCGCTGGCGGAGTACCGGCGGCTGGACACGATGCTGCACCTGGCCCTCGCGGAGCTGTGCGGCTCGCCGACGCTGACCGCGCAGTACGCGGCCGTCCGGGCGAGCGTGAACGGCCTGCTGGACTGCATCCCGCTGCTGGTGCGCAACCTGGAGCACTCGCAGCGGCAGCACACCGCGCTGGTGGAGGCCGTGCTCGACGGGGACGCGGACGGAGCGCGGGAGATCATGCGGGAGCACTGCGCGGGGACGGCCGCACTGCTCCGTGGCTTCCTGGCGTGAGCGTTACGCGCGCGGGCCGGCCGGCAATGGTATGACGACGGTCCTTTGGTCCTTTACCGGGAGGTCGGATGGGTGACAGGCCGCTGATCGGCGTCAATACGTATCTGGAGCCCGGGGCTCGCTGGGGGGTCTGGGAGCTGGAGGCGGCGCTGCTGCCCGCCGCGTATCCACGGCTCGTGCAGCGGGCGGGCGGACTGGCCGCTCTGCTCCCGCCGGACGCGCCGGAGCACGCCGCCGCGGCCGTCGCCCGCCTCGACGGTCTGGTCGTCGCGGGCGGCCCGGACGTGGAGCCGGTCCGCTACGGCGCCGAGCCCGACCCGCGCACCGGTCCGCCCGCACGCGCCCGCGACGCGTGGGAGCTCGCGCTCGTCGGGGCGGCCCTCGCGGCACGCGTCCCGCTGCTGGGCGTCTGCCGGGGCATGCAGCTGCTGAACGTCGCGCTGGGCGGCACGCTCGTGCAGCACATCGAGGGCCACGCGGAGGCGGTGGGCGTGTTCGGCGGCCATCCGGTCACGCCGGTGCCGGGGACGCGGTACGCCGGGGTGGTGGCGGAGGAGATGTTCGTGCCGACGTACCACCACCAGGCGGTGGAGCGGCTCGGCGCGGGCCTGGTCGTCTCGGCGTACGCGGCGGACGGAACGGTGGAGGCGGTCGAGCTGACGCCCGCCGACGGCTGGGCCCTGGGCGTGCAGTGGCACCCGGAGATGGGCGAGGACGACCGCGTGATGCGGGCCCTGGTGGACGCGGCGACGCGGGTCGGCTCCGCCTGAACGACCTGGTGGCCGGGCCGTGCGCCCCGCCCGCCGGACGACGGCTTCCCGGGCGCTCGTGCCCCACCGGGCGCCCGCCGCGGAGAGGCCGCCGCGCCTTGGCACCCGCCGCCGTCGCGGCCGGCCCGCCGTGGCGAGGTCGCGGCCTCGACCGCCGCCACCCGCACACTCCGCCCGCCCCCGGGTGCCGGCCGCTCGCCGCCGGTGTGCCGGGTCAGCCCCGGGTCAGGGACAGCAGTTGGCGTGCCGGGCCCGTCGGGCGGTGGCCCGTCGGCCACACGGCGCGCAGGTCGCGGGCCAGGGCGACGTCCGCCACGGGCACGCTGACCAGGCGCCGCGTCGTGAGTTCCTCGCCGACGGCGAGTTCGCTGAGGACCGCGGGGCCGGCGCCGCCGACCGCGGCGGCCTTCACCGCGGTGGTCGACGACAGCTCGATCAGGGGGCGGGCCAGGCCACCCAGGGCCGCGTCCAGGACCTGCCGGGTGCCCGAACCCTCCTCGCGCAGGATCAGCGGGGTCGCCGCGAGCTCCTGCGCGGCCAGCGGGCGGCGCCGGCGGGCCCAGGGGTGGGTGGGTGCCGCCACGACGATCAGCCGGTCGTGGGCGATGACGGCGGAGTCCAGGCCCGCCGGGACGCTCACGCCCTCCACGAACCCGAGGTCGGCCTCGTCGGCGAGCAGCCGCTCAGCCACGGCCGCCGAGTTCCCGGCGAGCAGCGACACGGCCGTGTCCGGCAGCTGGCCGCGCAGCGCGACCAGCCAGCCCGGCAGCAGGTACTCGGCGATGGTCATGCTCGCCGCCACCCGCAGCCGCGAGTCGCGCCGGTCCCGCAGCGCCTGCGCGCCCGCGTCGAACGCCTCGGCCGCCTCCACGATCCGGCGCGCCCAGTCCGTGACCAGCGCACCGGCGTCGGTGAGCCGGGACCCGCGCGGCGAGCGGTCCACCAGGGCCACCCCGAGCTGGCGCTCCATCGAGCGGACGCGGCTGCTGGCGGCCGGCTGGGTGATGCCCAGCTCGCGCGCGGCCGCGCCGAGGCTGCCCAGCCGCGCCACCGCCAGCAGCAGCTCCAGGGCGCCGAGATCCGGCACCCGGTGCGACAGCGAGCCCGCCACGTGCCGCCCCGGCTCGCCGGGTCCGTCCTCCCCGTTGCCCCTGACACTCCAGCCGCTCATAACTCCAGCTTATGCCCTCATAGGGGCATGGTCCCTGGTCAGGGGCTTCGGGCGCCGGGACCGTAGGACCATGGTCACCGCAGCCCAGCCCCTGTCCCCCGCGCCCGTCCCGGTACGGCGTGTCCCGGCCGTCCGTCATCTCGGCCCGAACTGGTACGCGTGTGTCATGGGCACCGCCGTCGTCGGCACCGCGGGCGCCGGGCTCCCCCGGCAGGTGCCGGGTCTGCGCCCCGTCTGCACCGCCGTCTGGGCGCTGTCCCTGGCCGTGCTGGCGGCCCTGCTCCTGGCCCGGTCCCTGCACTGGCGGTACCACCGCGACCAGGCCCGCGCCCATCTGCTGGATCCGGCGGCGGCCCCCTTCTACGGCTGCCTCTCCATGGCCCTGCTGGCGGTCGGCGGCGGCGCCGTGACCGTCGGCCGGGACTGGACCGGCGAGCCGGCCGCGGTCGCCCTCGGCACGGTGCTGTTCACCGCCGGTACGGCGATCGGGCTCGCGGCGGCGGTCGCCGTGCCGTACCTGATGGCCGTACGGCACCGGATCGAGCCGGGCCAGGCCACCCCGGTGTGGCTGCTGCCGCTCGTCGCGCCGATGGTGTCCGCGGCCGTCGGCCCGTTGCTGGTGCCGCATCTGCCGCCGGGCCAGCCCCGCGCGACGCTGCTGCTGGCCTGTGTCGCGATGTTCGGGATGAGTCTGCTGGCGACGCTGGTGACCCTCCCGGTGATCTTCGGGAGGCTGCTGACGGGCGGCCCGCTGCCGCTCGCGCTCACCCCGTCGCTGTTCCTGGTGCTCGGCCCGCTCGGGCAGTCCACGACCGCCGTGGGGAAGTTCGCGGACGCGGCCCCCGGTGTGCTGCCCGGCCCGTACGCCGAGGGGTTCGCCGTGTTCGCCGTCCTGTACGGCGTTCCGGTGACGGGTTTCGCGCTGCTGTGGCTGTGCCTGGCCGCCGCACACGTCGTGCGGGCCCGGCGCCGGGGCATGCGCTTCTCGATGACGTGGTGGTCGTTCACCTTCCCGGTGGGGACCTGTGTCACCGGCGCCGAGGCGCTGGCCCGGCACACCGGTCTCGCCGCCTGCGAGGTGCTCGCCCTCGTCCTGTACGCGCTGCTCGTCGCCGCCTGGGCCGTCGCCGCCGTGCACACCGGGCGCGGGCTCGTCAGCGGCGCGCTGCTCGCAGGGCCGCGCCCAGCCGCCGGGGCGCCTCGGCCAGTGACGGCCCGTACCAGGTGAGGCACCGCCCGTCGACGAGGGCGCAGGGCAGGCCGGGGAAGGCGTCCGGGCCGTCGGCGGCGGTGAAGCGGTACGGCTCGTCCGGCAGCACCACGACGTCCGGGCGGGCCGCCCGCAGTTCCTCGACCGGGACCCTCGGGTAGCGCTCGGCGTGGCCGGCGTACAGGTGGTCCACGCCGAGGCGGGCGAGCACGTCACCGGCGAAGGTGTCGCGGCCCAGCACCATCCAGGGCCGGCGCCAGACCGGCACGACGGCCGTGACGCGCTGCTCCGCGGCCGACGGGGCAGGCACGGCCGACCAGGCCTGCTCGGCCGCGTCCAGCCACCCGGGCCGGGACGGCGCGCCGCAGGCAGCCAGCACCCGGGCGAGTTCCACGAAGGCCTGCGCCACGGTGCGCACCTCGGTGACCAGGACCTCGACACCGGCCGCGCGCAGCGCCTCCAGGTCGGGGGCCCGGTTCTCCTCCTCGTTGGCGAGCACCAGGTCGGGCGAGAGGGCGAGGATCCGGTCGACGTCCGGGTTCTTCGTGCCGCCGATCCGGGCGGCATCGAGACCGGCCGGGTGCGTGCACCAGTCGGTGACGCCGGCCAGGACACCGGGGACCGTGCGGGCCACGGACTCGGTCAGGGACGGCACCAGGGAGACGACCCTCACCGCGGCCTCACCGGCGCGGCCGGTTCCGTACGGCCTCGATGTGCTCGGCGACCGCGACGACGATCAGCCGCGTGTCGGGCACCGTCGCCCGCCAGCGGTGCCGCACCCCGCCGGTCAGGTACAGGGTGTCGCCGCGGCCGAGCCGGTAGGCGCGCCCTTCTGCCTCGATCTCCACGGCGCCCTCGGCGACGAACATCAACTGGTCGTTGCGGTACTGCAGTTCCCGGCCCGCGTCGTGGTCGCCGGTGAACTCGGAGGCGTGCATCTGGTGGTGGCCGCGCACCAGGGAGCGCACCCTGGGCCCGAGTTCGGGGTCGGGGTCCTCGGCCCGCACCACGTCCACGCTGCACGCGGGGTCGGCGGCGGCGAGCAGCTCCACGGCGGTGGTGCGCAGGGCGTCGGCCACCTTCTCCAGGGAGGTCTGGCTGGGGCGGGCCCGGTCGTTCTCGATCTGGCTCAGGAAGGGCACGGACAGGCCGCTGCGCTCGGCGACCACGGCGAGCGTGAGCTCCAGGGTCCGGCGGCGGCGCCGTACGGCCGCGCCCACTCGAAGGTGCTGGTCTTTGTGGTCGCCCATCGCTCCGGCTCCCTCCTTCGCCCGTCGCCGTGATCCCGCCGTCCCGTGCCGGGGCACCGTCCCCCGAGGGGTTCTCTGCACCCTACGCATGTTCGGCAAACCGTTTCATGCGGCCGTCACATCGATGTCACGGTGCGGTGGCCGCGACCTCTCGGTTCTCGCCACGCGACGAGCCGCCCGCTTCGTGCGGCGGGCACCCTACCGGTTCAAGGCACCGGCGGCTCCCGGTGTTCCCGCCGGTCCGCATCATGTCGCCGACCGTCCCGCGGGGTGGCGTGGCGCTCCGTGGTTGTCCGGATCCCGACCGTGGTCCGGCGGAGAAACGACCCGAGGGGTGGGCCCTCGCGCTCTCGGGAAGCGCGGGGGCCCACCCCTCGGGGGCGTCCGGTGCGGAAGGCCGTCCCACCGCCGGTTCATCCGGTCACTGCGGGGTCATGCGCCCGACCATGTCCGGGTGTTCCTTCAGCCAGTCGGCCACCGCCTGCTCCTCGTGCCCCTGACCGCGGTTCTTGATCTCGGCCTCCAGGCTGCCGAGCTCGTCCTCGCTCATGTGGAAGTTCTTGATCCACTTGGTGAGCTGCGGGTACTGCCCGGGGAACTTCTCGCTGGAGATCGTGCGGATCGTGTTGCCCTCGCCGAAGGCCTTCTTGGGGTCCTTCAGCTTGGTCAGCCCGTACTCGCTGTACGCCCAGTGCGGCGACCACAGGACGACGGCGACCGGCTCGTGCTTGGCGTAGGCCCGCTTGAGTTCGGCCAGCATCGCCGGGGTGGAGCCGTCGACGACCTTGTATTCCTTGTCCAGGCCGTAGCCCGGCAGGACCTCGTCCTTGAGGAGCTGCATCTCGCCGGTGCCGGGCTCGATGCCGATGATCCTGCCGTCGAAGAGACCGGCCTTGCCCTTGAGGTCCGCGAGGGACTTGACGTCCTTCACGTAGGAGGGGACGGCGATCTCCAGGGAGGTCGGCTCGTACCAGGTGCCCAGGTCGGTGAGTCTGTCCTTGTTCTTCTCCCAGTAGTTCTTCTGGGCGTGGGGCAGCCACGCGTCGAAGTTGAGGTCGATGTCGCCGGAGGCCAGGCCGGTGTAGACCGGGCCGACGTCCATCTGCTTGAGGTTCAGCTTGTAGCCGCGCCGCTCCAGGACGTTCTTCCACAGGTAGGTGACGGCGACGTCCTCGTCCCAGGGGAACCAGGCGACGTCCACGGCGCGCTCGGCCTCGGCCGGGGTGGTGCCGGAGCCGCCCTGCACGGGGGCCAGCTTGTCGACGAGGCCCGGGTTGGACTTGAGCCAGGTGCGCACGGCGTCCTGCTGCTTGCCCTTGCCGGCCTTGTTGATCTCGGCCTCGAGGCTGGTGAGCTGCTTCTCGGTGAGCTTGAAGTCCTTCATCCACCCGGCGACGGTGGGGTCGTCGCCGGCGAAGCCCTTGCGGGACAGCGTGTGCACGCCGTCGCCCTGGCCCCAGGCGCCCTTCGGGTCCTTCAGCTTCTTCAGGTCGAGGTCGTTGTACGCCCAGTGCGGGGACCAGAGCGTGACGACGATCGGTTCCTTCTTGCTCATGGCCCGCTTCAGCTCGGCCAGCATCGCCGGCGTGGAGCTGTCGACGACCTTGTACTCCTTGTCCAGGCCGTACTCGCCGAGGACCTTGCTCTTCAGCAGGGCCATCTCGCCGGCGCTGGACTCGATGCCGGTGACCTTGCCGCCGAACAGGCCGGCCTTGCCCTTGAGGTCCGCCAGCGAGTCGACGTCCTTCATGTAGGCGGGGACGGTCAGCTCCAGGGAGGTGTCGTCGTACCAGGAGCCGAGGTCGTCGAGCCGGTCGCCGTACTTCTTCCAGTACTGCTCGTGGGTGGTCGGCAGCCAGGAGTTGGTGACGACGTCGATGTCGCCCTGCGCGAGGGAGGTGTAGAGCGGCCCGGCGTCGAACTGCTTGGCCTCCACGTCGTAGCCGCGCTGTTCGAGCATCTCCTTCCACAGGAAGGTGGAGGCGACGCCCTCGTCCCACGGGACGTAGCCGAGGGTGACCTTCTTGCCCTGGCCGACGTTCTTGCCCTCGGCGACGCCCCCGGTGTCGCCGGAGCCGCCGAAGACGCCCATGCCGCCGGCCACGAGGCCCAGCACGACGACGCCGATCACGGCGACCTGGGGGCGGGGCCGGTAGGACCAGATCTTCAGGCCGCTCGCGGCGCGGGCCTTGGCTGCGGCGCGCCGGCCCAGCGGCGACACCTGGGTGCCCAGGGCACTGGTCATGCGGTCGAGGTAGATCGCCAGGATGACGATGGCGACGCCGGCCTCGGAGCCGAGGCCCACGTTGAGCTGGCCGATGGCCTCGTTGACGTCGCCGCCGAGGCCGCCGGTGCCGACCATGCCGGCGATCGCGGCCATGGACAGGCCGAGCATGATGACCTGGTTGACGCCCGCCATCACCGTGGGCAGCGCCAGCGGGAGCTGGACGCGCAGCAGCGTGTTGCGGGGGCTGGTGCCGAAGGCCTCGGCGGCCTCGACCAGTTCCTTGTCGACCTGGCGGATGCCCAGCTCGGTCATGCGCACGCCCGGGGCGAGCGCGAAGATCAGGGTGGCGACGATGCCCGCGGAGGCGCCGGTGCCGAAGAACAGGATCGCCGGGATGAGGTAGATCATCGCGGGCAGCGTCTGCATGAAGTCCAGCACCGGCCGGACGATGCCGCTGACCCGGTCGGAGCGGGCGGCCCAGATGCCCACGGGCACCGCGACGACCAGCGCGATGATGGTGGCGACGAGCACCAGCGCCAGGGTGATCATCGCGTTCTCCCACAGTTCCAGGGAGACGATGAACGCGAATCCGAGGAAGGTGAGGACACCGGCGACGGTGCCGCGCAGCCAGAAGGCGATGACGGCGAAGATGCCGACGAGGAGCAGCGGTTCGGGCGCCTGGAGGACGGCGTTGATGCCGTCGTAGGTGCCGGTGAAGACGGTCTTCAGGAAGTCGAAGAGCCACGCGACGTGCTGGAGCAGCCAGTCGACGGCGTCGTTGACCCAGTCGCCGAGCGGAATCCTAGGCACGGGCCATCACCTTCTCGGGGCCCTTGCCGCGCCGGGAGTCGCAGGTGCCGGCGTCGGCCTGCTCGTCGCCCAGGAAGCCGATCAGGCGGCGGGACGGGACGACGCCCACCAGGTCCCCGTCGCCGTCGACGACCGCGACGGGGTGCGGGACGCGCGCGCTGATGGCGCACAGCTCGGTGAAGGGCGTGCCGGGCGCGGCCGTCTCGCAGTCGCAGTCGGCCTCGTCGCCGCGCAGTTCCGTCTCCATGACGGCGCCCGCGGTCAGGACGCGGGAGCGGTCGACGTCCTGGGTGAAGGAGGCGACGTAGTCGTTGGCGGGACGTATGAGGATGTCCTGCGCGGTGCCGATCTGCACGATGCGGCCGTCGCGCATGACGGCGATGCGGTCGCCCAGGCGCATGGCCTCGTTGAGGTCGTGGGTGATGAAGACGATGGTCTTCTTCAGGGTCTTCTGCAGCTCGATCAGCTGGTCCTGCATGTCGCGGCGGATCAGCGGGTCGAGGGCGCTGAAGGACTCGTCCATCAGCAGCAGGTCGGCGTCGGTGGCGAGCGCGCGGGCCAGGCCGACGCGCTGCTGCATGCCGCCGGACAGCTCGTCCGGCCACGACTTCTCCCAGCCGGCCAGGCCACACAGGGCGAGCGCCTCGTCGGCGCGGCGTTCGCGCTCGGCGCGGGGCACGCCCTGCACTTCAAGACCGTAGGCAGCGTTGTCACGGACGCTGCGGTGGGGGAAGAGCGCGAAGTGCTGGAAGACCATGCTGATCTTCTTCGAGCGGACCTCGCGGAGCTGCCGCTCGCCGATCTCGGTGAGGTCCTCGCCGCCGAAGCGGACGCGTCCGGCGGTCGGCTCCAGCAGCCCGTTGAGCATGCGCAGCAGCGTGGACTTGCCGGATCCGGACAGCCCCATGACCACGAAGATCTCGCCGGGCTCCACGGTGAAGGAGGCGTCGATGACGGCGGCCGTGGTGCCGTCGGCGCGCAACTCCTCCCGGTCGGCAGACTTGCGCAGTCGTTCGACCGCCTGATCCGGTTTTCTGCCGAACACCTTGTACAGGTGCTCGGCCTCTAGCCTCGCTGACACGCTTACCTCTTGGCTCGGGGGCAGGGACAGGGATGCGAAGACTGGCTAACAGTTGAACGAATCAACCAGCTATGACCCGGCTGCGCGCCTGCCCTGATCACCCCGACCCAAACACATGAGTGACCCAGTTCACACGCCCTCCGCCGCCCGCCCCCATGACCTGCGGCATGATGCGAGGCGTGACCGGACGACTGATGCTCCTCGACACCGCCTCCCTCTACTTCCGCGCCTACTTCGGCGTACCGGACTCCGTGAAGGCCCCCGACGGCACACCGGTGAACGCCGTGCGCGGACTCCTCGACTTCATCGACCGCCTGGTGAAGGACCACCGTCCCGACCACCTGGTCGCCTGCATGGACGCCGACTGGCGCCCGTACTGGCGGGTGGAGCTCATCCCCTCCTACAAGGCGCACCGCGTCGCCGAGGAGCGGCCGGCGGGGCCGGACACCGAGGAGGTGCCCGACACGCTGTCCCCCCAGGTGCCGGTCATCGAGGCCGTCCTGGACGCGCTCGGCATCGCCCGCGTCGGCGTGCCCGAGTACGAGGCGGACGACGTGATCGGCACGTACACCGCCCGCGCGACGGGACCGGTGGACATCGTCACCGGCGACCGCGACCTCTACCAGCTCGTCGACGACGCCCGGGGCGTGCGCGTGCTCTACCCGATCAAGGGCGTCGGCACGCTCCAGCTCACCGACGAGGCGGTGCTGCGCGAGAAGTACGGCGTGGACGGCCGCGGGTACGCCGACCTGGCCCTGCTGCGCGGCGACCCGAGCGACGGCCTGCCGGGCGTGGCCGGCATCGGGGAGAAGACGGCCGCCAAGCTGCTCGCCGAGTTCGGGGACCTCGCCGGGATCCTCGCGGCGGTCGACGACCCGGCGGCGAAGCTGACCCCCTCGCAGCGCAAGCGGCTGACCGAGGCCCGGCCCTACCTCGCGGTCGCCCCCACCGTCGTCCGGGTCGCCGGGGACGTCCCGCTGCCGGACGTCACCACCGCCCTCCCGCACGCCCCACGCGACCGGGCCGCGCTGGACGCGCTCGCGTCCCGCTGGGGTCTGGGCGGATCCCTTGAACGACTGCTGACGACACTCACCGCCTGAGCCGTACCGTCGGGTGCGGGCACCGCCCGCGCCCCGAATCAGGTCCCGGACGAGGGGAAGCCGTACGGTGCGCCCGCGAGCTCGGGGAGTCGTGGACCGCGAGGTCCCGACGGTGACGGGGATGCTAACTTAGGTAAACCTAACTCAGGGACTGGGAGGCCGTCATGGCAGAGCGTCCGGGCCGCAGGCCGCGCAAGCCGCACACCGCGCAGGTCGTCCGCACGGAGCGGCTGACCCCGCACATGCACCGCGTGGTCCTCGGCGGTGAGGGTCTCTCCGCGTTCTCCGCGGACACCTGCACCGACCACTACGTGAAGCTGCTGTTCCCCGCCGAGGGCGTGACCTACCCGGAGCCCTTCGACATGGAGCGGATCCGCGAGGAGTTCCCGCGCGAGCAGTGGCCGGTGACCCGGACCTACACGGTCCGCCAGTGGGACGCCGAGCACCGTGAGCTGACCCTCGACTTCGTGATCCACGGCGACGAGGGCCTGGCCGGCCCCTGGGCGCGGCGCGTCCGGCCCGGCGAGACCGTCCGTTTCGTGGGCCCCGGTGGCGCCTACGCCCCCGACCCCGCCGCCGACTGGCATCTGCTCGCGGGCGACGAGAGCGCGCTGCCCGCGATCGCCAGGTCCCTGGAGGCGCTGCCCGACGGCGCCCGCGCGTTCGCCTTCGTCGAGGTCGAGGGCCCCCAGGAGGAGCAGAAGATCGACTCCGACGTGGAGGTCGTCTGGCTGCACCGCGGCGGCCGTCCGGTGGGCCAGGCTTTGGTCGAGGCCGTGCGCGGCCTGGACTTCCCCGAGGGCCGGGTGCACGCGTTCGTGCACGGCGAGGCGGGCTGCGTGAAGGAGCTGCGCCGGCTGCTGCGGGTGGAGCGGGAGATCCCCCGCGAGGACCTGTCCATCTCCGGGTACTGGCGGCTCGGCCACAACGAGGACGGCTGGCAGGCGTCCAAGCCCGAGTGGAACGCCCGCGTCGAGGCGGAGCAGGAGGGCGCGTCGGCCGCCTAGAAGGCGCCGGCGGTCCGGCCCCGCCCCGGCCGGCGGCCGGCCGCGGGGCGACCGGCTGCGGGATGCCCCGCCTCAGTCGCCGCGCACGCGCGCGTGCAGGTGCATGTCGTGCCAGCCGTCGGGGTGCAGCACGGCCTGCCGTTGGGTGCCCTCGAGGGCGAATCCGGTCTTCTCCGCGACGCGGCAGGACGCCTCGTTGGCGACCGAGTGCACGAGCTCCAGCCGCTGGAAGCCGATCTCGTCCAGGGCCCAGCGGGAGAGCGCGGTCGTGGCGCGCGCGGCGACGCCCCGGCCGCGGGCCGGCGCCGCGGTCCAGTAGGCGACCTCGGCGACGCCGTCGCCGAGCACCACCTCCCGGAACGCCACCCGGCCGAGGAGCCCGTCGGTCGCCGCGTCGGCGACCGCCCACTGCGGCGCCCGCTCCTCCTCCCAGGCCTGCTGCCACTCGGCGATCCAGCCGCGCACCTCCTCCTCGGAGTCGGCGGCGCGCGCGTGCCACCGGTGCATCACGGGGTCCTGGAAGACGGCGTGGACGGCGGGCGCGTCCTCGGTGCGCCAGGGGCGCAGGACCAGGCCGTCGCCGGCCGGGATCACGGGCTGCGGGGTGCGGGAGAGGGTGCCGGGCGGAAGGACGGGACGCGTCAGAAAGGGCATGACCGGCATCCTGTCAACGGCGGCCGTGGGCGGACCATCCGTTTTTCCCGGGCCGCCCCCGGCCTCGTACGCTGGCACCCGATGAGACGCCGTACCCCTCCCCCGCCCTCGCCCCTCCCCCAGCGCCACGGGGTGGACCCGGTACGGGTGCGGCTGCCGGCCGCCGGGCCGTGGGCCACCGTTGGCGAGCACCTGGTGGAGCGGCTGTCCGGCGCGGGCGCCGGCACGGTCGAGGGCATGTTCGACGCGGGCCGGATCGTCGGGGCCGACGGACGGCCCGTCGCGGCGGACGCGCCGTACGAGCCGGGGCTGTACGTCTGGTTCCACCGCGACCTGCCGCCGGAGGTGCCGGTGCCCTTCCCGCTGGAGGTCGTGCACCGCGACGAGCACATCGTCGTCGTCGACAAGCCGCACTTCCTGGCCACCACCCCGCGCGGCGGCCACGTCACCGAGACGGCGCTCGCTCGGCTCCGCCTCGAGCTCGGCGTCCCGGCGCTCGGCGCCGCGCACCGCCTGGACCGGCTCACCGCCGGCCTGGTGCTGTTCACCGTCCGCCCCGAGGAGCGCGGCGCCTACCAGTCGCTGTTCCGCGACCGGCGGGTGCGCAAGGTGTACGAGGCGGTCGCGCCCTACGACCCCGCGCTCGCCCTGCCCCGCACCGTGCGCAGCAGGATCGTGAAGGAGCGCGGCTTTCTGGCCGCCCGGCAGGTCGAGGGCGAGCCGAACGCCGTGACCCGCGTCGAGCTGACCGGGCACCGCGGCCCCGGCCCGGCGGGCGCGCCGTCGCTGGGGCGGTACCGGCTGGTGCCCGCCACCGGGCAGACCCACCAGCTGCGCGTGCACATGAGCGCGCTCGGCGTGCCGATCCTCGGCGATCCGCTCTACCCCGAGGTGGCCGCGCCCGTAGCGGCCGGCGACTTCCGGCGGCCGCTGCAACTCCTGGCGCGGGAGCTGTCGTTCACCGATCCGGTCACGGGGCGCGAGCACCGGTTCCTGAGCGGGCGGTCGCTCGGGGCGTGGGCGGCGTACGAGGAGTGGGCCGGCGGTCAGTAGCCGCGCCACCAGAGCAGGAAGCGCTGCCACGCTCCCGCGGGGCGGCCCGGTGCCGTGGGCCCGGGCGTCGCGGCCGTCGCCGTGGGAGCGGTGGGCGCGGCCGGTTCCGGGGCCGTGGGCGCGGGTTCCGGTGACGGCGGCGGGGTGCCGACGTGCCAGGCGGCGCGCTGCCGCGGTTCGTCGGTGTGGCTGGGCCGCTGGTTCACCTCCTGCTGCGGCCGCGGTTCGAACCGCACCGGCAGCTCCACCAGGTGGCGCGACGCGATCGACGACCGCCAGCCGAGCTCGTCCTCGGCGCAGTCGAGCCGTACGTCCGGCAGCCGCATCAGCAGCGCGTCGATGCCCGCGTCCGCGATGGCACGCCCGATGTCCTGGCCGGGGCACTCGTGCGGGCCGCCGCCGAAGGCGAGGTGGGAGCGGTTGCCCTGCATGCCCGCGTCCAGGTCGGGGCGGATGCGCGGGTCGACGTTGCCCGGTGCGATGCCGAGCAGCAGTCCGTCGCCCGCGCGGATGCGCCGGCCGCCCAGTTCCGTGTCCTGCTTGGCGAAGTAGGCGAAGACCGTGCTGAACGGCGGCTCGTCCCACAGGGACTGCTCGACCGCCTCGGGCACCGTCATCTGGCCGCCGCTGAGCTGGGCGCGGAAGCCCGGGTCGGTGAGCACCACGCGCAGCACGTTGCCGATGAGGTTGACGGTCGCCTCGTAGGCGGCGAGCAGGACCAGCCGCAGGTGTTCCCTGACCTCGTCGTCGGTGAGCCCGGCCGGGTGGGCGACGAGATGACTGGCCATGTCGTTCCCGGGCCGGGCCCTGCGGGCGGCGGTGAGGCGTCCGAGGGCGTCCATGACGTAGGCGTGGCTGGCGATGGCCGTCTCGGTGCCCTTGAGCGTGTCGCGGGCGGCCTCCACCATCCGGTCGGTGTACTCGTCCGGCATGCCGAGGACCTCGCACATCACGCCCATCGGCAGGTGCTCGGCGAACTCGCCGACGAGGTCGGCGCGGCCCTCCTCGCAGAAGCGGTTGACGAGGCGCTGGGTGTGCCGCGTGATGTGCCGGCGCAGCCCGCGGTAGTCGATCGTGGACATGGCCCCGGTGACCGCGCCGCGCAGCCGCTTGTGCTCGTCGCCCTCGGCGTGCGAGCAGATCGGCTGCCAGGCGATGTGCGGCATGAGCGGGTGGTCCGGCTTGACCATGCCCTCGTTGAGCGGGGTCCAGATCCGGCTGTCGCGGGAGAACTGGGCCGGGGTGCTCACCATGTGGAGGTTCTCGGCGTGGCCGAGGACCACCCACATCGGCACGTCGTCGTGGAGCAGCACGGGCGCCACCGGCCCGTACTGTTCCCGCAGCTTCTCGTAGAGCTCGTCCAGGTCCTCCGTCTCGTGCAGCCGGCGCAGTCCGCCCGGTCCGAGGCCGTGCGCGGGGCAGCCGGAAGGCGGTCCGGGCAGCAGGTCGCCCGTTCGGGTCGGGGAGTGGCGTTCAGGCGTCACAGGGTCGCTCCGCAGCAGGGGTGAGAGTCGGTCGGGGGGCGTCCGGGCGGGTCAGGTGAGCGCGCCCTTCAGGGCGAGGGAGTGGAGGAGGCGCATCAGCGTCATCAGGACGTCCCGGCTGGAGGCCCGGCGCCGTACGTCGCAGTCGAGGATGGGGATCTCCTCGGGCAGGTCGAGAGCGGTGCGCAGTTCCGCGACGGGGTGACGGGGCGCGTCGGGGAAGGAGTTGACGGCGACGACGAAGGGCACGCCGCGTTCCTCCAGCCGCCCCATGACGTCGAAGCTGACCTCCAGGCGGCGGGTGTCCACCAGTACCACCGCACCGAGCGCGCCCTCGAACAGGCCGTTCCACAGGAACCAGAAGCGCTCCTGGCCGGGCGTGCCGAACAGGTACAGCACCAGCTGGTCGGTGATGGTGATGCGGCCGAAGTCCATGGCGACGGTGGTGGCGGTCTTGGAGGCGGAGCCGTAGTCGTCGTCCACGCCGACGCCCGCCTGGGTCATCGTCTCCTCCGTGGTCAGCGGTCTGATCTCGCTGACCGAGCCGACCATGGTGGTCTTGCCGACCCCGAAACCGCCCACGATGACGATCTTCACGGCGGCCTCGGCCGTGTGCGGCAGCCGGTCCTCCGTCCGTGGGCCCGGGATCGTGTCAGAGCTTTTGAAGTCCATGCATCACCGCTTCGAGAAGGGATCGGTCGGCGACCTTCTGGCGGACGACCGGGGCGCGGGCCTGCACCAGTTCCGCCGTCAGCAGGTCGGTGAGCAGCACGGTCACCACGCTGAACGGCAGGCTCAGGTAGGCCGACAGCTCGGCTACGGACAGGGGTGCGGCGCACAGCCGCAGCAGGGCCGCCTGTTCCGGTGTGGCGGACACCGGCGGGTCGGCGCGGGCCACGATCAGCGTGACCAGGTCGATGTCGGCGCGCGCGCCGCTTCCGTCCCCGCCGATGACGAACAGCCGCTCGGGGTTGCGGAGTTCGCCTTCCGCGGGTGGCGGGGGCGCCGGGGACGGATCGTGGCCGGGGGTTCGCCTCTGGCGCCGCGGAGGAGTCATACGGTCTGCCCGTTGCGCCGCGCGGGGCTGGTCAGGTGGGGTCCGATGCGGGCGACGAGGTCGGCCATGCTGAGGCTCATCCGGCCGGGCTCGCAGCGGACGTCGGAGAGCACGGCGAGGAAGGCGTTGGGGCCGGCGGCCATCAGGTAGAAGTAGCCGCCGTTCATCTCGATGATGACCATCTTCATCTCGCCGTCGCTGGTGGGGATCTCCTGGGCGACGGCCCCCGCCAGGCTCTGCAGGCCCGCACAGGCCGCGGCGACCCGGTCGGCGGCGTCCGGGTCGCCGGAGTAGCGGGCGATGCGCAGTCCGTCGGCGGAGAGCACCACGATCATCTCGATGCCCGGGACGCCGTCGTAGAGGTCCCTGAGCATCCAGTCGAACTTGCCCTGCTGTTCGATCACTTGAGGTTCCCCTCGTCGTCGGCCGGGGCGCCGGCCGGCCGGCTGGTGGACTGCTGGTGGGCCTGGGTCAGGCCCGGGTGCTGCTTGAGGCCCTCCCAGAAGGCCTCGACCCACTGCCCCGGCGGGGTCGTCCCGGCCGGCTCGGGCTCGGGCGCCGCCGGGATGCCGTTCCGGGTCCGCTCGGCGGCCTCCCGGGCCTCGCGCTCGGCGTCCTCGCGCTCCCAGACCGCCTGCTCGGCGAGCCGCCGGCTGAGCGGCATCTTCACCCTGCTGCGGCGCTGCGGGAGGCCGCCCGCCGTCCACTCGGTGACCTCGGGGACGTCGTCCTCGAGCGAGACCGTGGCCGGGACGCGCGGGCTGGTGGGGCGGCGCTTCTTGGGCCTGCGCTGGGGGCCGGGGAGGGCGTCGGGGCCCGGGGTGGGGATCGAGGTCGCGCCGATGCCGTGGGCGAGGCCGACGCCGGGCTCGGTGGTCAGCATCGTGCCGGGCACGATGAGGATGGCGCGGACCCCGCCGTACGCGGAGGCCCGCAGCGAGACGTCCATGCCGTACTGGGTGCACAGCCGGCCGACGACGGACAGGCCCAGGCGGGGATGCTGGCTGAGGTCCTGCACGTCCGTGCCGCGCTTGGCGTCCTCGAGCAGGCCCTCGATGCGGGCGCGGGACTCCTCGCTGAGGCTGACGCCGGCGTCCTCGATCTCGATGCACACGCCGCTCTGCACCTCGGTCGCGGTGACGTGCACCTTGGACCCGGGCGGCGAGTAGCGGGTGGCGTTGTCGAGGAGTTCCGCGGCGGCGTGGATGACCGGCTCGACCGCGGTGCCCTTGATGTTGACCTTGGCGATGGAGGCCAGGTTGATCCGGCGGTACTCCAGGATCCGGGACATGGCGCCGCGCAGCACGCTGTAGAGCGCGACGGGGTCGGGCCACTGGCGTCCGGGCCGGCCGCCGCCGATGACGGAGATCGAGTCGGCGAGGCGGCCGATCAGCGCGGTGCCGTGGTCGATGCGCAGGAGGTCGTCGAAGACCTCGGGGTTGCGTCCGTGGTCCTCCTCCATCTCGCGCAGTTCCTTGTTCTGCTGGTGGACGATCGCCTGGACGCGTCGGGCGATGTCGACGAAGGAGCGCTCGGCGGACTCGCGCATGGAGTCCTGGTGGTCGATGATCGCGCACACCGAGCGGATGAGGTCCCGTTGCGGCTCGCCTAGGTCGGCGTAGGAGGCGTCGAGTTCGGGCAGGTGCCGCATCGTCTCGTCGGGCGTGTTGCCCCGGCGCATGTGGCGGACGGCGGCGGGCAGGATCTCGCCGCCGATGCGGGCCATCTCCTCGTGGTGCCCGGCGACCCGCCGTTCCAGATACGCGCTGTGACGGGCGTGTTCGGCGCGCAGCGCGCGCAGGGTACGGCCGCGGCGTACCGCTTCGGCCGCCGTGGCGACCACCAGCAGCGTGGCGACGGCGCCGCACCAGCCGACGGCGGGGCGGGCCGGTTCCGTCACCAGGGCGACGGCGGCCCCGGTCGCCGCGGCCATCAGTATGACGGGGAGCAACAGCGTTCGCGCGTAAGGAAGTTCACGGCGCCCTGGAGGGGAATCAACACTCACCATGTAGGCCCTCTGAAACGAGTCGGCGGGGATGGGGAAGCTTGCAGGGGGGTATGTGTGCGGAGCTGACGGGACGTTCGGCGCATTGGGAACAAGCGCGCGAATTCACCTCAACTCGGTGCGCTGCGGGCGAGCCTAGTCCGAGCGGATCATCGTCGTGTCATATTCGGCAAGCACCTGAAACGGGCATGGGTGCCGGAGTAGCCTCGAGCCCATTTGCACGCTGAGCAGTCGTTCGAACACCTGAAGTAAGGGCGTTCGGGCGTGCGAATACCACTCACCGTGACGAGGGATCGGGACGCCGTGCCCCGGACGCACGAAGGCCCGGCGGGGCGCGGTCCGTCCGCGTGTGCGGGGACGGACCGCGCCCTGCCGGGCCGGTGGGGCGGATCAGCCCACGGACGAGTAGGCGACCACTCCGCGCAGCAGCCCTTCGACCGCCTTGCGGGCGTTCTTCGGGACCGTCGAGCCCTCGCGGGGCGCGGCCGCCGCGATCTGGCCGAGGACGTCGATGACCTGCTTGCACCAGCGCACGAAGTCACCGGCCGGCATCTCCGCCTCGCGGAGCACCTCGTCGAGGCCCTTGCCGGACGCCCACTCGTGGGCCGCCCAGGCGAAGCCGAGGTCGGGCTCGCGCTGGCCGACCCCCTCGGTCTGGCTGATCCGGAACTCCTCCTCCAGGGCGTCCAGCCGTCCCCAGATGCGCACCGTCTCACCGAGCGCGGCCTTGGCCTTCCCGGAGGGCACCTTCGGCGCCATCGCGTCGTCGGCGACCCGCGACTCGTAGACCAGCGCCGAGACACAGGCGGCGAGTTCGGCCGGGGAGAGCCCCTCCCAGACGCCCTCGCGCAGGCACTCGCTGGCGAGCAGGTCGAGTTCGCCGTACAGCCGGGCGAGCCGCTTGCCGTGCTCGGTGACCTCGTCGGCGCGCAGGTAGTCCATCTCGGTCAGCAGGGCGACGATCCGGTCGAAGGTGCGGGCGATGGTGTTCGTCCGTCCCTCGATCCGGCGCTCCAGCTGGGAGGTGTCACGCATCAGCCGGTGGTAGCGCTCGGCCCAGCGGGCGTGGTCCTCACGGTCGTCGCAGCCGTGGCAGGGATGGGCGCGGATGGCCTTGCGCAGCCGGGCGATCTCCCGGTCGTCGGCCGCCTGGGAGCGCTTCTTGCGGGCCCGCTCCGGCGGGATGTGCCCGGCCTTGGTGCGCAGCGCGGAGGCGAGGTCCCGACGGGACTGCGGGGAGCGCGGGTTGAAGGACTTCGGGATGCGCATCCGCTCCAGCGCCTCGACGGGCACCGGGAAGTCCATCGACGCCAGCCGCTTGACCTGCCGCTCGGCGGTCAGCACCAGCGGGCGCGGGCCGTCGTGGTGCTCGAAGCCGCGGTGGCCGTTGGAGCGTCCGGCGGGCAGGCCCGGGTCCAGCACCAGGGCGAGACCGGCGTACTTGCCCGTCGGCACGTGGATCACGTCACCGGGCTTCAGCTTCTCCAGCGCCACGGCGGCCTCGGCGCGCCGCTGGCTGACACCCTGCCGGGCCAGCTCGGTCTCGCGGTCCTTCAGCTCGCGGCGCAGCCGCGCGTACTCCTCGAAGTCGCCGAGGTGGCAGGTCATGGAGGCCTTGTAGCCCTCCAGGCCTTCCTCGTTGCGCTGGACCTGCCGGGAGATGCCGACGACCGACTTGTCGGCCTGGAACTGCGCGAAGGAGGTCTCCAGCAGCTCCCGCGAGCGGTGCCGGCCGAACTGCTCGACCAGATTGACCGCCATGTTGTACGACGGCCTGAAGCTGGAGCGCAGCGGGTAGGTGCGGGTGCCGGCCAGCCCGGCCAGGTGCTCGGGGCTCATGCCGCGCTGCCACAGCACGACGGCGTGGCCCTCGACGTCGATGCCGCGCCGGCCGGCCCGGCCGGTGAGCTGCGTGTACTCGCCGGGGGTGATGTCGGCGTGCTGCTCGCCGTTCCACTTGACCAGCTTCTCCAGCACCACCGAGCGGGCGGGCATGTTGATGCCGAGGGCGAGGGTCTCGGTGGCGAAGACGGCCTTGACCAGGCCGCGCACGAAGAGCTCCTCGACGACCTCCTTGAAGGTCGGCAGCATGCCGGCATGGTGGGCGGCTATGCCCCGCTCCAGTCCCTCCAGCCACTCGTAGTAACCGAGGACGTGCAGGTCCTCGGCCGGGATGGAGGCGGTGCGCTCCTCGACGAGGGCGCGCACCTCGGCGCGCGCCTCGTCGTCGTTCAGCCGCAGTCCGGCGTACAGGCACTGCTGGACGGCGGACTCGCACGCGGCCCGGCTGAAGATGAACGTGATCGCGGGCAGCAGGCCCTCGGAGTCGAGCCGCTCGATGACCTCGGGCCGGCCAGGCGTCCAGATGCGGGAGCGCTGTCTGCGCTCGCGCTCGCGGTCGGCCTCCCGCATGTGCCGGCCCCGGCGGCGGTCCTGGTACGACGGGCGGGTCGCCTCCATGCGGGCCATGCGCATGAGGTCCGGGTTGACGGCCTTCTTGTGGCCCTCGCCCTCCTCGAACAGGTCGTACATGCGGCGCCCGGCCAGCACGTGCTGGAACAGCGGCACCGGACGGTGCTCGGAGACGATCACCTGGGTGTCGCCGCGCACCGTGTCCAGCCAGTCGCCGAACTCCTCGGCGTTCGACACGGTCGCCGACAGCGACACCAGGGTCACCGACTCGGGGAGGTGGATGATCACTTCCTCCCACACGGCGCCGCGGAAGCGGTCGGAGAGGTAGTGCACCTCGTCCATCACCACGTAGCCGAGGCCGAGGAGGGTCTGCGAGCCGGCGTACAGCATGTTCCGCAGCACCTCGGTGGTCATCACGACCACCGGGGCGTCGGAGTTCACGCTGTTGTCGCCGGTGAGCAGCCCCACCTTGTCGGCGCCGTAGCGGCGGCACAGGTCGGCGTACTTCTGGTTCGACAGGGCCTTGATGGGTGTCGTGTAGAAGCACTTCTTGCCCTGCTGGAGGGCGAGGTGGACGGCGAACTCGCCGACGATCGTCTTGCCGGAGCCGGTGGGCGCGGCGACCAGCACGCCCTTGCCGGCCTCGAGTGCCTGGCAGGCCTCGATCTGGAAGGGGTCGAGGCCGAAGTCGTACATCTCGCGGAAGGCCGCGAGCGCGGTGGCCTGCTCGGCAGCACGCTGACGGGCTGCCGCGTACCGCTCGGCCGGTGAGAGATCCTCTGTCATCGTACTTTCGAGCGTACCGGGCCCCACTGACAACAGGACGATCTTTATCCGGCCCGCGCCCGGATACCGGCGTCACGTCCCCGATGTGATGTTCGTCCCGGGTGCCCCTCCCGTACCGCTGCTGGGTCAGGTCACGTCGTCGTAGCCGTTGTACCGGGTCGACGGGGTGCCGTCGACGGCACCGCTCGCCTGCTGGGGCAGGGCCCGCGCCGCCGTCACGGGTTCGATCTCGTCGACCGGTTCCGGCGTGAGGTCGAGCTGCGACGCCTCGTCGTCGTCGAGTTCGGCGTCACTGTCGGCGCGGCGGCGTCGCTTGTCGTTCAGCAGGGCGAACCCGACCGCCATGAAGTACAGGACGACGATCGGCCCGGCGAGGGCGATCATGCCGACGGGGTCGGTGGTGGGTGTCGCCACGGCGCCGAAGACGAAGACGCCCATCACGACGCCACGCCACCAGCCGGCCATCCTGCGCCCGGTGACGGCACCGGCGAGGTTGAGCATGACGAGGACCAGGGGCAGTTCGAAGGCACCGCCGAAGATCAGGATCATCCGGACGATGAAGTCCAGGATCTTGTCCATGGGCAGGATGTTCGCCGAGCCGTCGGGCGTGATCCCCAGCAGCACGCGCATGCTGATGGGCATGATCGTGTAGGCGAGCCACCCGCCGCCGAGGAAGAGGGGTACGGCCGCCGCCACGAACCAGTACGTGTACTTCCGCTCGTTCTTGTGCAGACCCGGCGCCACGAAGGCCCAGAGCTGGTAGAGCCAGACCGGGCTGGAGAGGACGATGCCCGCCATCAGGCACACCTTCACCGTCGTGGTGAAGGGGGACAGCAGGTCGGTGTAGGCGATGACGGCGCAGGCGCCTCCGGTGGACTCCCCGAGACCTTCGGTACAGCGCGGCACGGGGTCCATGAGGAAGGTCATCAGCTGCTGGCTGTAGAAGACAGCCGCCACGGTGACGACCGTGATCGCCAGCATGCCTTTCGCGAGCCGGTTGCGCAGCTCACGCAGGTGCTCCACGAGGGGCATCCGCCCCTCGGGATCCTTCTCTTTCTTGCGGGCGGACTTGAGCAACCCACGTCCTCATCTCGTGCGGCGGGCCGGTCCTCACCGGCCCTGCGTCAGCGCTTGGTCGTGTCCGTCGGCTCGGTGACCGGGCGGGAGCTGGTCACGTCGCCGGGGGCGGCCTGGATGGTGCGCTGCGTCGCGGACTGCTCGGGGTTCGGCGGGTCGGCGGGGGCGGCGGACTTGTTGTCGTCCTTCATCGCCTTGGCCTCGCTCTTGAGGATGCGCGCGGACTTGCCGAGCGAGCGCGCCATGTCCGGAAGCTTCTTCGCGCCGAACAACAGGACGATGACGACGAGGATGAGAATGATCTCGGGGGCGCCGAGCCTTCCGAACATAAGTCTTTACCTTCTCACCGAGGCGGCTGGGTGGGGGTGCTGTGCGACCCGTTGGACAGATGTCCGACCGATCGTCTCGTGCAGCGATCGTAACGCTCAGGGGTGAACGTCAGGCAATCCCCGTGCGTACTCCCGTCCGCGTCCGGGCCTCGTTTTCCGGAGCGCGATCAGCAGCGTACCTCTCGGAACCTGCGTGGTGACAGGGCGAAGTCGTCCGGAACGCGGCTCTCGGCACCCGCCGGGTCACTCCAGGAATGGGGCCGGACTCACAGGGCGTCCGCGGAGCGGGCGGCGCTCTGGGCGGCGCGCTCCAGGTCCGCGGCGGCACGGTTGATGCGGGACGCCGAGTCCGTCACCTGCCGTCCCAGCCTCTGCGCCTCGACGAACACCCGTACGGCGCACACCGCGAGAACGGCGAGACCCAGGAAACCCACGGCAACCGCGAACATCGGCCAGAACATGACACCGAGCCTAGACCGTCCCGCGGGCCGGTCGTGAACGGCGGCCGGTCACACGGTGGAGTGCAGCCGCAGGGTCCTGACCCCGCCGCCCGTGAGCAGCTCCACGATCCGCTCCCCCGCGGGCTTGCGGACGGCGGACCCGCACTCGGGACATGTGAAGGAGTAGAACGTGGTGCGGCTCGTGGCGCCGATGGCCAGGCGCAGGGCGCTCGCGGCGAGTTCGAAGCGGCCCCGGCAGTCCGGGCAGCCGGCCCGGAAGACGACCGGGGAGACACGTCTCATGCCGGCGAACGCCGAGGCCGCCGTCACGTCCGGCGGACCCGGTCCCGTCACCTCGCTCACCGTGCCCGCTCCGGCCCGTCGTGCCGGTCCGGTCCGCCGGCCGCCGTGGGCCCCGCCCCGGTCGCCGGTGCCGGCCCCGCACCGTGCGCCGCGACGGCCTCGATCCCGTCGTAGGCGGCGAGCGCCTCGCGGGCCGCCCGCCGGGCGCTGCCGGCGAGCTCGGGTGGGGACACGATCCGGCCGTCGCGCCCGAGCCGGAGCGCCAGCCGTCGCAGGGACGCCGGGTCGGGCGTGCGCAGGGTGATGCGCAGGCCGCCGTCGGGCAGCTCCTGCGCACTGTCGTGCGGGTAGTACTCGGCGACCCAGCGTCCGCCCGGACCGACCTCCACGACGACCTCGGGGTCCTCGGCGGCCGGCTGCACCAGTGCCTCGGACAGGTCCCGCAGCTCCACCTCGGGCGGCGCGGCCGGCTCGTCCAGGATCCGGATCTCGGCGACCCGGTCGAGCCGGAAGGTGCGCCGGGCCTCGGAGCGGCGGCACCAGGCCTCCACGTACGTGTGCCCCACGCTGACGAGGCGGATGGGGTCGATCTCGCGCTCGGTGAGCTCGTCGCGGGCCGGGGAGTAGTAGCGGATCCACAGGCGCCGCCGCTCGGAGATCGCCCGGTCGACGTCGGCGAAGACACCGCCCTCGGACTCGAAGGTGACGGACAGGCGCGAACTGGCGCCCGCGGCCTCGCCCGCCGCCGTCTCGACCTTGGCGGTGGCCCGCAGCAGCGCCTGCCGGTCGCTCTCGCGCAGACCGGGCAGGGTCGCCACCGCGCGGGCGGCGACGAGCAGCGCGGTGGCCTCGTCGGCGGCGAGCCGCAGCGGCTCGGCCGCGTCGGCGCCCAGGGCGGCCGGGTTGTGCCACCAGATGCGCTCGCCGTCGGTGTCGATGTCGAGCAGATCGCCGCCGCGGAAGCTGGTGCCGCACATGGGCAGCACGTCGAGGTCGGAGACCAGCTCGTCCTCGGTGATGCCGAAGGCACGCGCGACGTCCTCGACCCGGGCGCCGGGACGCTCGCGCAGATACGTCACCAGGGACAGCATCCGTCGGGTCTGGTCGATGGCGTTCACGGGCCTGACCGGTTTGCCTGCCACTGTGTTGTCCGTCCCCCTCAGCCCTTGGCCACGGCGCGCAGCCGGTCCACCACGTCCGCACGCAGCTCCGCGGGCTCCAGGACCACCACGTCCGGCCCGAACTCCACCAGCCAGGCGTCCAGGCCGTGCCCGTACGGAATCTCCAACTCGTCCCAGCCGTCTCCGCGTTCCCGCACGGCGGTGGCCTTCGCCCGAAGGGGGTAGCCGGCCCCCGTCCGCAGCCGGATCAGCGCCGAGCGGTCGGCGGTCTCCCCCGCCCAGCTCGCGACCGTCTCACGGACGGTGACGACGTCGGGAACGGGAGCGGTGAACCGCGCGCCGCGCGAGCGCACCTTGCCGGTGATCCGCGACAGCCGGAAGACCCGCTCCGCGCCGCGGTCGCGGTCGAAGCCCGCCAGGTACCAGTGGCCGCGCCAGCACTCCAAGGCCCATGGCTCGACGTGCCGCGGCTCGGGCTGCGCCGCGTTGGCCTTGCGATAGTCGAAGAGGACCGGCCGGCGGTCGCGGCAGGCCAGCATCAGCGGCTCGAAGGCGGCCTCGTGCACGGGGATGCGCGGCTCGAGCGCGCCGTGCGCCTCGTACGGGTCGACGTCCTCGGGCAGCCCGGCCGCCCGCAGTTTCTGCAGCGCGCCACTGGCGGCGCCGGCGAGCCTGGCCTGCTGCCACACCTTGGCGGCGAGCCCGAGGGCCGCGGCCTCCTCGGCGTCGAGGGTGATGGGCGGCAGGCGGTTGCTGTCGCGGCGGGCCAGGTACCCGATCTCGCCGTCGAGGCCCTCGACGGTCTCGATGACCAGGCCGAGTTCCCGCAGGTCGTCCTTGTCCCGCTCGAACATGCGGTTGAAGGAGTCGTCGGATCCCGCCTCGAGGTAGGCCTCGATGGACTCACGCAGCTCGCGCTTGCTGAGTGGCCGCCGCGTCCCGAGCAGACACAGCGCCAGGTTCATCAGCCGCTCGGCCTTGGCAATGGCCATCGACGCCCTTCTCCCTATGGTGCTTACGACGGATGACCGTACCGCCCCGCGGTGGCGCGGCAAAAGCCGAGGGCCCATGCCCGACCAGGCATGGGCCCCGGATGACCGGCTTCGATCGGGCGTCGGTCAGACTCCGAGCAGATCGACGACGAAGATCAGCGTCTCGCCGGGCTGGATCGCCGGGGTCGGGCTCTGGTTGCCGTAGGCGAGGTGCGCGGGGATGGTCAGCTGGCGGCGGCCGCCGACCTTCATGCCCTGCACGCCCTGGTCCCAGCCCTTGATGACACGGCCGCCACCGAGCGGGAAGCGGAACGGCGCACCGCGGTTCCAGCTGGCGTCGAACTCCTCGCCCGTGCTGAAGGCCACGCCCACGTAGTGGACGGTCACGGTCTGGCCGGCCTGCGCGACCGGGCCGTCGCCCTCCCAGATGTCCTTGATCTCGAGGTCCGCCGGGGGCTCGCCGCCGGGGAAGTCGATCTCGGGCTTGTCGATGCTCACGTGTCTGGCTCCTGCTTGTCTGCGGAAAGGCAACGCCCAAGTCTTACATCCCGGCGGGTCACATCGAAGCGAGGATGTCGACCGAGAACACCAGCGTGGAGTCCTTCTCGATGCCGCTGCCCTGCGGCGGGTTGTCGCCGTAGCCCAGGTCCGGCGGGATGACGACGAGGACGCGGCTGCCGACCTTCTTGCCGGTCAGGCCCTGCGACCAGCCCTTGACGACCTGCTGGAGCGAGAAGGACGTCAGCTGCTTCCTGCTGTACGTCGAGTCGAACTCCTTGCCGCCGTCCCACACGACGCCCTTGTACTGGACGAGCACGGTGCTCTGCGCGCCGACCTCGGGGCCGTCGCCCTCGATGACGTAGTTCGCCACGAGATTCTTCGGCGCCTGCGTGTCGGGCACCTCGATGGAGGGCGCCGCGCCGTCGGTGTTCGTGCCGACCTTGGGCAGCGCCGCGTCGTCCTGCGGGACGTCCTTGCCCTTGGCGGAGCTCTTGGCGTTGAAGGTGTCCTTCACGTCGACCACGAACACGAGGGTGTCGGTGCCCTTGATGCCCGCCTGCTCGTTGCCCTGTTCGCCGTATCCGTAGGTGGGCGGCACGGAGAACTCGACGCGGCTGCCGGTCTTCTTGCCGGCCAGCGCGTACCGCCAGCCGTCGATGATGCTGCCCTGCGCCAGCTGGATGACGATCGGCGTCTTGCGGTCGTAGGAGTTGTCGAAGACCTTCGCGCTGGACCAGATCTGGCCCAGGTAGTCGGCCACGAGGAAGTCGTTCTCCGCGACCGCCTTGCCGCCGCCGGCGATCACCGTCTTCACCGCGAGGTCCTTGGAGGGCTCGCCGCTGCCCTTGGCCACGGTCGGCTTCTCGCCGAACTTCGTGCCCGCCGTGATCGCCGGCAGCGGGCCGTCGACGATCTTCGGGCTCGGAGCGGCGGACGTGGCCGACGCCTGGGGCGTCGCGCTGTCGGTGGCCTTGCTCGAGCCGGAGCCCTCGTCACCGCATGCGGCGAGCGTGACCAGTCCGGCGGGAACGGCGATGAGGAGTGAGCGTCGGCGCACGGTGGGGGCCTCGTATCGGTGTCGGTATGGGTCGATCTTGCTTGTGGCGTGCGCGCAACTCTACGACGTGAGAAGGGCACCGTACGGCTAACGTACGGTGCCCGTGTGGCGTTCCGTGCCCTTCGGGCGCGGAACGCCTTCCCGGTGCGTCCGGATCACATTCCGGCGATCAGCTTCTCCACCCGGTCGTCCACCGAACGGAACGGGTCCTTGCACAACACGGTGCGCTGCGCCTGGTCGTTGAGCTTGAGGTGGACCCAGTCGACCGTGAAGTCCCGGCGCTGTTCCTGGGCCCGCCGGATGAAGTCGCCGCGCAGCCGGGCCCGAGTGGTCTGCGGCGGAACCGACTTGCCCTCGAAGATCTTCAGGTCGTTGGCGACCCGGGCGGCCTGGCCCTTCTTCTCGAGCAGGTAGTACAGGCCACGACGGCGGTGGATGTCGTGGTAGGCGAGGTCTATCTGCGCGACCCGCGGGTGGGACATGGTCATGTTGTGCTTGGCCCGGTACCGCTCGAGGAGCTTGTACTTCATGACCCAGTCGATCTCGGTGTCGATGCGGTCCAGGTCCTCGGCCTCGATCGCGTCCAGCGTGCGGCCCCACAGTTCCAGCACCCGCTCCACCGTCCCGGTGCGGATGCCGCGGCGCTCGCAGAAGTCCACGGCCTTCTCGTAGTACTCCCGCTGCACCTCCAGCGCGGAGGCCTCCCGGCCGCTGGCCAGGCGCACCTTGCGCCGCCCGGTGATGTCGTGGCTGACCTCGCGGATCGCCCGGATCGGGTTCTCCAGGGTCAGGTCGCGCATCACCGTGCCCGCCTCGATCATGCGCAGCACCAGGTCGGTGGCGCCGACCTTGAGCAGCATGGTCGTCTCGGACATGTTGGAGTCACCCACGATGACGTGCAGGCGCCGGTAGCGCTCGGCGTCGGCGTGCGGCTCGTCGCGGGTGTTGATGATCGGCCGGGAACGGGTGGTCGCCGAGGAGACGCCCTCCCAGATGTGCTCGGCCCGCTGGCTGACGCAGTACACGGCACCGCGCGGCGTCTGCAGCACCTTGCCGGCGCCGCAGAGCAGCTGCCTCGTCACCAGGAACGGGATGAGGATGTCCGCGAGCCGGGAGAACTCCCCGTGCCGCGCCACCAGATAGTTCTCGTGGCAGCCGTAGGAGTTTCCCGCGGAGTCGGTGTTGTTCTTGAAGAGGTAGACGTCGCCCGCGATTCCCTCCTCGTGCAGGCGTCGTTCGGCGTCCACCAGGAGTCCTTCGAGAATGCGCTCGCCCGCCTTGTCGTGGGTGACGAGTTCGATCACGTTGTCACATTCGGGTGTCGCGTATTCCGGATGTGATCCCACGTCGAGATAGAGGCGGGCCCCGTTGCGCAGAAAGACATTGCTGCTGCGGCCCCATGACACGACACGGCGGAAGAGGTACCGCGCCACCTCGTCAGGCGACAGGCGGCGCTGTCCCCTGAACGTGCACGTGACGCCGTACTCGTTCTCCAGCCCGAAAATGCGGCGGTCCATGACTGAACATTACGCCTGATGACCCGAACTGAAACGGGGTTCGACGGCACGGTTCGGATCATTTTCCGATGAAGCGGCAACCACCGCTCCCCGGGCGGGAGCTGCGAGGACCCGTCCCGTGCACGCCAGCACGAGCAGGGACACCACGCCGGCCGCCCCCGGCACGGCGAAGCCCCACAGGGCCCCGCCCGCCTCGACGACCGGACCGGCCAGGCCCGTACCCACCGAGGCCCCCACGGTGAACGTCGTCACCAGCCAGGAGAAGGCCTCCGTCACCGTGCCCCGCGGCGCGTGCCGGTCGACCAGGACGAACGCGCAGGCGATGCACGGCGCGAGGAAGACACCCGCGACCGCGGTGAGCAGCACCATGGCGACCGTGCCCGGCATCAGCATCAGCGGCAGGTAACACACCGCCAGAAGGGCCACCAGGAGCGTCAGTCGCCGCGCCGGGTCCCCGGCCCACTGCCGGGCCCCGTAGACGGCCCCGCCGACCAGTGCGCCGAGCCCCAGGGCGGCCATCAGCCAGCCGTAGACGGCGTCACCGCCGTGCTCGTCCGCGTAGGGCACGGAGGCCACGGTGATGGACCCCAGCGCCATCCCGATGAACAGGAAGGCCCCCAGCAGGGCCAGCAGCCCGGACGACCGCAGCGCGCCCAGCCAGTGCGCCTCGCGCGGAGCCGACCGCCACGCGCGCGAGGGGGGCGACACGACCACCGACAGGGCACCCAGCACACCCACCGCGTTCAGCACGAGCAGCGCCACCAGGGGCGACCACAGCGACACGCACACCGTGACGAGCAGCGGCCCGACGGTGAACATGACCTCCTGCGCCACGGCGTCCATGGCGTAGGCCGTGTGCACCTGGCCCTCCTCGCGGAGCACACTCGGCCACAGCGCCCGCAGTCCGCCCTCCAGCGGGGGCGTGAACAGTCCCGCGGCACCCACGGCCGCGTACGCGAGCACCGCCTGCCCGGTACCGGCGAACGCGAAGACCGCCATGGCCAGCCCCGACAGCACGGCGGCCGGCAGCTGCACCCGCGGCTGCCCGTGCAGGTCGACGAGCCGGCCCAGCACGGGCTGCCCGACGGCGTTGGCGACGCCGTACACGGCGGCCAGCGCCCCCGCGAGGCTGTACGAGCCGCCCTCGGCCCGGACGAACAGCACGATCGCGATCGCCGCGGTGGCGTTGGGCAGCCGCCCCACGAGCGTGCCGACGAGCAGCCGTACGGCGTGTCGCGCCCGGAGAATGTCCAGGTATCCGGCGACCACGACCCACCCCCTTCGCATGGGACCTCGATGAGGTTTTACGTATAACTTCCGCCGTCATACGTACCATGTCGGCTGTTCACGAGTCCAGACGAAAGCGCAGGCGAACGGTGGCACGAGGCAGCACCCGCCCCACCAGCCGGGACGTCGCCCAGGCCGCCGGCGTCTCCCAGGCCGCGGTCTCCCTGGTCCTGGGCGACAAGTGGCGCGGCCGCGTGTCGGAACCCACCGCCCAGCGCGTCCGCGAGGCCGCCCACGCGCTCGGCTACCGCCCGAACCTGGCCGCCCGCAATCTCCGCCTGGGCCGGACCCGCACGGTTCTGCTGGTGGTCCCCGCGCTGACCACCGAGTTCTTCGCCGGCGTCTACACCGGCGCGGCGCGCGTCGCCGCCGAGCACGGCTTCGGAGTGGTCCTCTACCCCTCCCCCGAGGGCGTCGGGCCCGCCCGGGACCCCTTCGCCTCCGCCCAGGCCGCCCTGGACGGGGTCATCGCGTCCTCCATGGCCGCCGACGCGCTCACCGCCATCCGCGGCGACCAGCTCCCGCTCGTCATGCTGGACAGCGATCCGGAGGGCAGCCTGGGCGCGGCGACGGTCAACCTGGACATCGCGGACGCCATCCGTCAGATCACGGAGCACCTGCTGTCGCTGGGCCACCGCCGTTTCCTGCACCTGGCGGCGGACGTCCCGTCCTGGACGTTCGAGGTCCGCGCGCGGGAACTCGCGGCGCGGCTGGAGGCCGTTCCCGGCACGACGCTGCGCACCGCCAGGGCCCCGATCTCGATCGAGGACGCGCTGACGGCCACGGAGGCCGCGCTCGCGGGCCCCGGCCCCTGTCCGACGGCGCTGGTCTGCGACGACGACAAACTGGCGGCCGGCGCGTACAAGGCGGCCCGCCGCGCGGGGCTGCGCGTCCCCGACGACCTCTCGGTGACCGGCCTGGACGACCTCGGCCTGGCCACGGCCATCGACCCCGAGCTGACGACCGTCCGCCTGGACACGGAGCTGTTCGGCGAACGGGGGATGCGGGCGCTGCTGGCGGTCCTGGAGGGCGGGACCCCGGAGGCCGGCGACATCCCGGTGAACCTGGTCGTGCGGGGCTCCACGGCGCCACCCCGGTGAGGCGCCCGGCGCCGGGTGGGTGACGCGCGGGCGACCGCACGCGCTACGCGCACCCCCGCCGAACCGGCACAGGCCGCCGCGGGCGTCCCACGGCGGCCGACTGCTGAGGCACCAACGTGCCTACTCCTCGTCCCCGCCCTCGTCCTCGGACGTGGCCTCGGACGTGGTCCCGCCCCCGCCCGCTCCCCCGTCCAGGAGCCGCGACAGCTGACCCCCCACGATCCGCTTGAACTTCCGCTTCTGCGGCCGCGTACGGTCCAGCACGGCGACCTCCAGCCGCTCCGCCGGGATCTCCCGCTCGCTGCCGTTGGTGTCGCGGGACAGCGCCTGCACCGCCAGCTTCAGCGCCTCGGCCAGCGTCATGCCGTCCCGGTGCCGCTGGTCCAGGTACCCGCTGATCTGCTCCGCGTTGCCCCCGACCGCGACCGAGCCGTGCTCGTCCACGATCGAGCCGTCGTGCGGCAGCCGGTAGATCTGGTCGCCCTCGGGGCTCTCGCCGACCTCGGCGACGACCAGCTCGACCTCGTACGGCTTCTCGGCCGAGCTGGAGAAGATCGTGCCCAGCGTCTGGGCGTACACGTTGGCGAGCCCGCGGGCCGTCACGTCGTCCCGGTCGTAGGTGTAGCCCCGCAGGTCGGCGTACCGCACACCACCGATGCGCAGGTTCTCGTACTCGTTGTACTTGCCGGCGGCCGCGAAGCCGATCCGGTCGTAGATCTCACTGAACTTGTGCAGCGCACGGGACGGGTTCTCGCCGACGAACACGATGCCGTCGGCGTACTGCAGCACGACCAGGCTGCGGCCACGGGCGATGCCCTTGCGGGCGTACTCCGCCCGGTCGGCCATCGCCTGCTGGGGTGAGACATAGAACGGCGTCGACACCGGTTATCCGTCCCTTTCTGTCGAAGTCACTGGACCACTTGTCATCCGCACGGCGAGGCCTTGCCGCTACAGCAGCGCGGCCCGCGGGCCGTCGGGCTGCTCCAGCCGCCGGTCGAGGACCGAGCGGGCGAGCTGCGAGCTCTCGTCCTCGGTCAGCCGGCGGAAGCCGTCCTCGGTGATCACAGTGATGATCGGATAGATCCGGCGCGCGACGTCGGGACCGCCGGTCGCCGAGTCGTCGTCCGCCGCGTCGTACAGCGCCTGGACCACGAGTGTCGTGGCCTCTTCCTCGCTCAGGTCCTCGCGGAAGAGCTTCTTCATCGCGCCGCGCGCGAAGATCGATCCGGACCCGGTGGTCGCGTAGTGGTGCTCCTCGGAGCGCCCGCCCGTGACGTCGTACGAGAAGATGCGGCCCCTGCCGCGGTCCACGTCGTAACCGGCGAACAGCGGCACCACGGCCAGCCCCTGCATCGCCATGCCCAGGTTGGAGCGGATCATCGTCGACAGGCGGTTCGCCTTGCCCTCCAGGGACAGCTGCGCGCCCTCGACCTTCTCGAAGTGCTCGAGCTCCAGCTGGAAGAGCTTCACCATCTCCACGGCCAGACCCGCCGTGCCGGCGATGCCCACCGCCGAGTACTCGTCGGCCGGGAACACCTTCTCGATGTCCCGCTGCGCGATCATGTTGCCCATGGTCGCCCGCCGGTCACCGGCGAGCACGACGCCCCCGGGGAAGGTCACGGCCACGATCGTGGTGCCGTGGGGCGCCTCGACCACGCCCTGCACCGGCGGCAGCTGCCGGTTGCCCGGGAGCAGCTCGGGCTGGTGCTCTCCCAGGAAGTCCATGAACGAAGAGGACCCGGGCGTCAGGAAGGCAGCTGGTAGACGCCCGGTGCTACGAGTGTTGGCTTCCACGCGATTCCTTCCAGGTATGCGTCTGTTGTGCCACGGACCCTACCCGCCTGGCGGCGGTGATCCACATACTCGGCGGGAACCACGGAACGAACACCACGGCCCCCCGTTTTCCGGCCGCGCGCGGCACGGCTTCCACCGCACCGCGCGCGACACCCGGCCTGCTCGTCCGTCCCTCGTCGGCCCCCGGGCACACGTGTCCAGGGGAGGGACAGGCCTACTGGCCGCCCTTCTGCACGAAGGAGCGCACGAAGTCCTCGGCGTTCTCCTCGAGGACGTCGTCGATCTCGTCCAGGACGGAGTCGACGTCGTCGCTGAGCTTCTCCTGGCGCTCCTTGAGGTCCTCCGACGCCTGCGCGTCCTGCGCCTGCTCCTCGACCTCCTCGGTGGAACGCGTGGCCTTCTGCTGCCCGCCGCCGGTGTCCTTGGTCGCCATAACCCTCACCCCGCTCGGTTCGCCCGACACAGTTGCTCGGTCAAGATCAGACCCTACAAGCCGGGTCCGACATCGGCCCCGCAGTTTCCTCAACGTGCGGGGGTCTTCTCGATGGTTCCCGGACGCGGTGACTTTCACCCTGTCCGGCGGTCGTCTCCCGGGTACCCGCTCGGCGCCGTCACCCGCCGGACAGGACCCTGACCAGGTCGTCCGCGGTGCGGCAGCGGTCCAGGAGCTCCTTGACGTGATTACGCGTTCCGCGAAGCGGTTCCAGGGTCGGCACCCGCTGGAGGGAGTCCCGCCCCGGCAGGTCGAAGATCACCGAGTCCCAGGAGGCCGCCGCGACGTCGTCCGCGTACTGCTCCAGGCAGCGGCCGCGGAAGTACGCCCGGGTGTCCTCCGGGGGCTTCGTACGGGCCCGCTCGACCTCGGTCTCGTCCAGCAGCCGCTTGATGCGGCCGCGGTCCACCAGACGGTTGTACAGGCCCTTGTCGGGCCGTACGTCGGCGTACTGGAGGTCGACCAGGTGCAGACGGGCGGCGTCCCAGTCCAGGCTGTCCCGGCGTCGGTAGCCCTCCATCAGCTCCCGCTTGGCGACCCAGTCCAGCTCGCCGGCGAGGCTCATCGGATCGTTCTCCAGCCGGTTGAGGGTGTCCTCCCAGCGGCCCAGGACGTCCTTGGTCTGCTCGTCGGCGTCCGCGCCGTACCGCTCCTCCACGTACTTGCGCGCCAGCTCGTAGTACTCCATCTGGAGCTGCACCGCGGTGAGGGTGCGCCCGCTGCGGAGGGTGATCAGGTGCTGGAGGGACGGGTCGTGCGAGACCTGGTGGAGGGTGCGCACGGGCTGGTCCACGGCCAGGTCGACGGCGATGAAGCCGTCCTCGATCATGGACAGGACCAGGGCCGTCGTACCCAGCTTCAGGTAGGTCGAGATCTCCGACAGGTTCGCGTCGCCGATGATCACATGCAGGCGGCGGTACTTCTCCGCGTCCGCGTGCGGCTCGTCGCGCGTGTTGATGATGGGCCGCTTCAGCGTCGTCTCCAGGCCGACCTCGACCTCGAAGTAGTCGGCGCGCTGGCTGAGCTGGAAGCCGTGTTCGTGCCCGTCCTGGCCGATGCCGACGCGGCCGGCGCCGGTGACGACCTGGCGGGAGACGAAGAAGGGCGTCAGGTGGCGCACGATGTCCGAGAAGGCGGTCTCCCGCTTCATCAGGTAGTTCTCGTGCGTGCCGTAGGAGGCGCCCTTGTTGTCGGTGTTGTTCTTGTAGAGGTGGATCGGCTGGGCGCCGGGCAGCTGGGCCGCCCGTTCGGCCGCCTCGGCCATGATGCGCTCGCCGGCCTTGTCCCACAGCACGGCGTCCCGCGGGTTGGTGACCTCCGGCGCGCTGTACTCGGGGTGGGCGTGGTCGACGTAGAGCCGTGCTCCGTTGGTGAGGATGACGTTGGCCAGACCGATGTCCTCGTCGGTGAGCTGGCTGGAGTCCGCCGCCTCGCGGGCGAGGTCGAAGCCTCGCGCGTCCCGCAGCGGGTTCTCCTCCTCGAAGTCCCAGCGGGCCCGGCGGGCCCGGTGCATCGCCGCCGCGTAGGCGTTGACGATCTGGGACGAGGTGAGCATGGCATTGGCGTTGGGGTGACCGGGGACGGAGATCCCGTACTCCGTCTCGATGCCCATTACTCGCCGTACGGTCATGCGGCCCTCCTTGCCCGGCGGCGCCCTCGGTCGTGGGCGCCGCTCACGTGGCGCTCCGGTGCGTGTGCGGTGCCCGTCCCCGCACTGCGCGACTCGGCGGTACGGAAGAGCCTAGAACGCCTCTGCGCCGGTGGGGAGATCATTTGCCTCATTGCCTTGCTCCAGCCGTGGCCCCCAAAAACAGTCGGCTGCGGGTACCCGCTGAGGGCACCCGCAGCCGCCCTGCCTTTTACAGGTACTGACCGGTGTTCGCCACCGTGTCGATGGAGCGTCCGGTGTCCGCGCCCTGCTTTCCGGTGACGAGCGTACGGATGTACACGATCCGCTCGCCCTTCTTGCCGGAGATGCGGGCCCAGTCGTCCGGGTTGGTGGTGTTGGGCAGGTCCTCGTTCTCCTTGAACTCGTCCACGCAGGCCTGGAGGAGGTGGGAGACGCGGAGACCCTTCTGGTTCTTGTCGAGGAAGTCCTTGATCGCCATCTTCTTGGCGCGGCCGACGATGTTCTCGATCATGGCGCCGGAATTGAAGTCCTTGAAATAGAGGACTTCCTTGTCGCCGTTGGCGTAGGTGACTTCCAGGAAGCGGTTCTCCTCGGATTCGGCGTACATGTGTTCCACCGCCGTCTGGATCATGCTCTGGACGGTGGCCGCCTTGTCCTTCTCGTGCTCCACGAGGTCGTCCTCGTGGAGCGGGAGGCGCTCGGTGAGGTACTTGCCGAAGATGTCCTTGGCCGCTTCGGCGTCCGGGCGCTCGATCTTGATCTTCACGTCGAGCCGGCCGGGCCGCAGGATGGCGGGGTCGATCATGTCCTCGCGGTTGGAGGCGCCGATCACGACCACGTTCTGCAGGCCCTCCACACCGTCGATCTCGGCGAGCAGCTGCGGGACGATGGTGTTCTCCACGTCCGAGCTGACACCGGAGCCGCGGGTGCGGAAAAGGGACTCCATCTCGTCGAAGAAGACGATGACGGGGGTGCCCTCGCTGGCCTTCTCCCGAGCACGCTGGAAGACGAGGCGGATCTGCCGCTCGGTCTCGCCGACGTACTTGTTGAGGAGCTCGGGTCCCTTGATGTTGAGGAAGAAGCTCTTGCCGGCGGCCTGGCCGGTCACCTCGGCGACCTTCTTGGCCAGCGAGTTGGCGACGGCCTTGGCGATGAGCGTCTTGCCGCATCCGGGGGGCCCGTAGAGCAGGACGCCCTTGGGCGGACGCAGCTCGTGCTCCCGGAAGAGGTCCGGATAGAGATAGGGGAGCTCGACCGCGTCGCGAATGGCCTCGATCTGTCCGCCGAGGCCACCGATCTGCTCGTAGCCGATGTCGGGGACCTCTTCGAGGACGAGTTCCTCGACCTCGCTCTTGGGGACGACCTCGTATACGTATCCGGAGCGTGGTTCGAGCAGGAGGGCGTCGCCGGGGCGGATGGTGATGCCCCGCAGCGGCTCGGCGAGCCGGACCACGCGCTCCTCGTCGGTGTGCCCGAGCACGAGGGCGCGCTCGCCGTCCTCGAGGATCTCCTTGAGGGTGACGATGTCGCCGACGCTCTCGTACTCCATGGCCTCGACCACGTTGAGGGCTTCGTTGAGCATCACTTCCTGGCCGCGCCGGAGCTCCTCGAGCTCGACGCTCGGGCTGACGTTCACCCGGAGTTTGCGGCCGCCGGTGAAGATGTCGGCGGTGCCGTCCTCGTTGGCCTGCAGAAAAACGCCGAAGCCCGCCGGTGGCTGGGCCAGCCGGTCGACCTCCTCCTTGAGGGCCACGATCTGGTCGCGGGCCTCGCGGAGCGTGCCGGCGAGTCGCTCGTTCTGGGCGGACACGCCAGCCAGGTTGGTCTGCAGCTCGACGATCCGCTCTTCGAGAATTCTCGTGTGCCGCGGAGAGTCGGCGAGCTTGCGTCGCAGGACGGCGATCTCCTGCTCAAGGTAGGCCACCTGCCCGGCCGGGTCCTCGGACCCGCGTCCCGGGCGGATGCCGCGGTTCATGTCGTCGTCGTGGGCTGCCACGGTCCTCACCTCCTCCAAGGGGAGCTGGACGCTTCCAGACCCTACCTGGGTGGGTGTCGATTGAAACCCCTAGATCACAAAGACTGCGGGGTGTGTCCGATCTTCACCCTTGCGCTCTCCCTCACGCCAGGGGAATACCCACGGAACGTGACGGGAACCCAGGCGGGGGTAGGGTCGAAGCGTTCAACACCCGTCAGAGCTGGCCGGATTCCCGACCGGTTCGACGCAGGAAACGGCAGGAAGCAATGAGTGTGCAGCAGGAGGCCGGAGTCGACGGCGAGGCTCTCGAGGTCTGGATCGATCAGGACCTGTGTACCGGTGACGGCATCTGCGCGCAGTACGCGCCCGAGGTGTTCGAGCTGGACATCGACGGTCTGGCCTACGTCAAGGGCGCGGACGACGAGCTCCTGCAGGCGAAGGGAGCGACAACGCCCGTGCCGTTGCCGCTCCTGACGGACGTGGTCGACTCGGCGAGGGAATGCCCCGGCGAGTGCATCCATGTACGTCGCGTTTCGGACAGGGCCGAGGTCTACGGTCCGGACGCAGAGTGACCGAACTGTGACATAGAACCACGCACGGTGACCGTAGCGGTGGGGTCAGGTCACGCGTGGGGGCCCAGTCGTTCAGACCGTCCGTGCTTGGGACGGCGTGTCGCGGACGAACGCGCCGTTCTTCCACCGCCACTTCACGTCGTCGGTGACGTCCGGGCAGCAACTGGGCACGTCGGCCGTCGAGTAGCCGAGGAGCGTGGCGAGGACGGCGCCGCCGCGCACCGAGAGGCCGGTGACGGTCCGGCGCTCCTTGGGGTCCACCAGGGTGGCCACCACACGGGACTTGCCGCTGCCGGTGTCCCGGGTGATGACGTAGACGCCGTCGGGCGGGGTGCCCATGGGGGCGTCGCAGTGCACGGCGGCCACCGTCTCGGGCCGGCCGTCGCCGTCGAGATCGCCTGACGCCTTCTTCTGCACCAGGGCCCGGACCGGGCCGCAGTCCAGGGGGAACGTGACGGTGGCCGGGTCGGGCGCGGTGACGTGCGCCGGGGCGGTCTTCGTCTCCGGTCCGGCGGCCTGGGCCGCTGTCGCGGCGTCGGGCTGCAGGACCGAGGAGAGGGCCACGACTCCGGCGAGAGCGGTGGCGGTGGCGACCCAGTGGATCGGCCGGGTGTGCGTGTGCGACAGGTCCGGAACGGCGGGGTGCTGCACGAGGAGTGTCTCCTGTGAGGGCTGTGCCGGTGGGGGTGGCCTGCATCGTGCCACACGTCACAGTGCGGGGGAACGGCGGGGTGGGTACTCACTCGGGTTCCGCCCGGCCCTCGGGCCCGGCCCTCTGGCCCGGACAGCGGCCCCGGCCCCGGGGGCCCGGACCGGGCTACCGTCGGCGGACCGCCCGGCGAGCCGGCCGGAGAGGACCCTCAACGCGGCGGCGCCGTGGTGCAGTTCCCCGGGATGTGCGGGAACTGCATCACGGCGCCGTTGCGTTGCGGGCGGGAAGGGACCGCGTCAGCGGCCGGAGCCTCCGTCGGCGTTGGGGCCGGCGTAGTCCTCGCCGTAGGCGCCCTTGGCGGGGCGGCGGCGGCGCATGGGGGGCTCGACCCCGTCGGCGAGGCGGCGGGCGGTCAGCAGGAAGCCGGTGTGGCCGATCATCCGGTGGTCCGGGCGCACGGCCAGGCCCTCGATGTGCCAGTTGCGGATCATCGTCTCCCACGAGGTCGGCTCGTTGAAGCAGCCGATCTCGCGGATGAACTCGACGGTGCGGGCCAGCTGGGTCGTGGTCGCGACGTAGCAGCACAGGATGCCGCCGGGCACGAGCGCCTTGGAGACGGCCTCCAGGCACTCCCAGGGGGCGAGCATGTCGAGGATGACCCGGTCGACGTCGGCGTCGGACAGGTTGTCCTGGAGGTCGCCGACGGTGAGCTGCCAGGCGGGGTGCGGGCCGCCGAAGTAGCGCTCCACGTTCTGCTGGGCGATCTCGGCGAAGTCCTCGCGGCGCTCGTAGGAGTGCAGCATTCCCTGGTCGCCGATGGCACGCAGCAGGAAGCTGCTGAGCGAGCCGGAGCCGACGCCGGCCTCGACGACGCGCGCGCCGGGGAAGATGTCGGCGAAGGCGAGGATCTGCCCCGCGTCCTTCGGGTAGACGACGGCGGCCCCGCGGGGCATGGACAGGACATAGTCGGGGAGCAGGGGGCGCAGCGCGAGATAGGCGACGTTACCGGTGGTGCGGACAACGCTGCCCTCAGGAGCACCGATCAGTTCGTCGTGGGGGAAGGAACCCTTGTGGGTGTGGAAGTTCTTCCCGGCCTCGAGCGTGAACGTGTAGTGGCGGCCCTTGGGGTCGGTCAGCTGAACCTGGTCCCCGACCTTGAAGGGCCCGCGCCTGCGGGCGGCACCGGTCGGTTCGGACATGTGACCAGCCTACCGGTTCCCTGCCGGGCGCTTTACCGGCCGAGGGGCGGGACGGCGGTGCGGGGGACGCCGCGGGCGGCGCGTGGTCGCCCACCCGCTTCCCGGCGCCCTCGGGGCGTGCTCAGCTCGGCCGCGCCATCGCCTTGACGAAGGCACGCTCCACGTCCGCCGCGGACAGCACGCCGAAGATCTCGCCGGTCTCCTCGACCACCAGGTACTCGGTGGCCGGGGACGCCCGCAGCGCGTCGAGGAGCTCCTCGCCCGACAGCTCGGCCGAGACGCGCATGCCCTCGGTGAGGTCCTGCGCCAGCTCGCTGACCTGGACCCAGGGGCGGCGGTGCTCGGGTACGCCGACGATGGCGGCCTCACGGACCAGGGAGACCGGCCGGCCCTCGGCGTCGACGACGACCAGGGCGCGGGCTCCGGACGCGTTGGCGCGGCGCAGGGCCTCGGAGAGCGGGGTGGCGGCGGGGACGGGGACCGCCCGCCGGGTGAGGGCGCGGGCGCGCAGCTCGGGCAGGTGCTCGCGCAGGCGGGCCATGCGCAGGCTGTTGCCGGCGCCGGTCCAGATGATCGCGGCCAGGATCGCGGCGAGCAGGGCGTCCATCAGGGTGTCCATGCCCACGTTGTCCACGGCGCCGGAGCCGAGCGTGCCGGACTGGGTGAGCAGCGGCAGCCCGATCAGGACGGAGACGGCGAGTGCCCGGCCGACCCAGGCGGCGGCGACCGTGCCGGTCATCGGCTTGCCGGTGATCTTCCAGACGACGGCGCGGAGCATCCGGCCGCCGTCCAGGGGGAGGCCGGGGAGCAGGTTGAAGACCGCCACGATGAGGTTGGAGATCATCAGGCCGGCGAGCAGGACGCCGGGGACGGTGCCCGGCTCGACGGGCAGCAGGGCGAGGTAGAAGACGCCGGCCAGGACCAGGGAGAGCAGCGGGCCGACGAAGGCCAGCACGAACTCGCGGCCGGGGGTCTCGGCCTCCTTCTCGATCTCGGAGACGCCGCCGAAGAACTGGAGCTGGATGCGGCGCACCGGGAGCTTGAAGCGGAGGGCGGCCACGGTGTGCGCCAGTTCGTGGACGAGGACGGAGGCGTAGAACGCGACCGCGAAGAAGAGGGAGACCAGGTAGCGTGCGGCGCCGAGCTCGGGCAGGACCCGGTCGAGCTGGCCGCCGAACACCCAGGTGATCAGCGCGGCGACCAGGAACCAGCTCGGCGCGACGTACACGGGCACGCCGAAGGGCCGCCCCATCAGCAGCCCGCCTCCAGGCTCGGGGCGGCGCTGCGGTGGCCGTCCCGGGCCGGCGCCGGTGTGGGCCTCGGAACGGGCGTGGTGGTGGGGTGCCGGGCCCGCCGGCGGGGTGCCGGCCTCCGGCGGGCGGCCGTCGGAAGCGGGGTGCTGCGGTGCGGGCGCGTGCGGGGTGTCCTTCCCCGGCTCGTTCCGTGCGGCGGCGTCCTCGGCGGGGGACCCGTCCGAAGGAGCGGCCGCCGGCGGGTCCGTCCGGCCTCCGGTGTCCTCGCCCTCCTGGCCTACTGTCCGTGACTGTTCCGCGGGGCCCTCCCCCGGGTGCGAAGGCCGTTCCCCGGGCGTGTCGGCAGCCGTGGGCTCCGGGTGCACGGGGTCCGGGGCCGGGGACCCCGCGTGGGGACCGGCCGGCTCGTCGTTGCCGGACCGCGGGTGCCCGCTCCCGCCGCTCACGTCCACGGTGTCCCCTCGTTCGAAGCGTTTCCCGCGCCTGCGGTGCGGGAGGGTCTGATGTCGATGGTATGCGGCCGTCGCGGCCCCTTCCGCCCCGGCACCCTGTGCTTCCCCGTCCCTCGCGCGGGTCACGGCCGCGACTGGGTCACTGTCGGTGGCGGGCCGTAAGGTCTGTGGACATGGAGACGAGCATCGAGGATGTCGCGGAGGACGCCGGCGGCCCCGCCCCGGCGGCAGCGGCAGTGGCGGAGACGGCGGACACGGTCCAGGGCGCGTCGGCGGCCGCCGGCCCGCGGCCGCCCGTGTCCGTGGCCACGGCGCCCGCCTCGCTCTCGCCGTCGCGGGCCGGCGACTTCATGCAGTGCCCGCTGCTGTACCGGTTCCGGGTGATCGACCGGCTGCCGGAGAAGCCCAGTGAGGCGGCGACCAGGGGCACCCTGGTGCACGCGGTGCTCGAGCGGCTCTTCGACGCACCCGCGGCCGAGCGCACGCCGCCGCGGGCCAAGGCGCTGATCCCCGGGCAGTGGGACCGCCTGCGGGAGACCCGGCCCGAGGTCGGGGAGCTGTTCGCGGACGACCCCGAGGGCGAGCGGATGGCCGGCTGGCTCGCCGAGGCGGAGCGGCTCGTCGAGCGCTGGTTCACGCTGGAGGACCCGAGCCGGCTGGAGCCCGCCGAGCGGGAGCTGTTCGTCGAGGCCGACCTGGAGTCCGGATTGCGGCTGCGCGGCATCATCGACCGGGTCGACGTGGCCCCCACCGGCGAGGTGCGGATCGTCGACTACAAGACGGGCAAGGCGCCCCGGCCGCAGTACGCCGAGGGCGCGCTGTTCCAGATGAAGTTCTACGCGCTGGTGGTGTGGCGGCTGAAGAAGGTCGTCCCGCGGCGGCTCCAGCTCGTCTATCTCGGCAGCGGTGACGTCCTCACGTACGACCCGGTCGTCGCCGACCTGGAGCGGGTCGAGCGCAAGCTGCTGGCTCTGTGGGAGGCCATCCGGCTCGCCACCGAGACCGGTGACTGGCGGCCGCGTCCCACCAAGCTGTGCGGCTGGTGCGACCACCAGGCGCACTGCCCGGAGTTCGGCGGTACTCCCCCGCCCTATCCGCTGCCGGTGAGGGCGGCCGAGTCGGGCACCACCGAGCAGGGCAGAATGGGGCCGGACTAGCGAAGGAGACTTACGTGGCCATCCGCGTCCTACTGGTCGACGACCAGCCGCTGCTGCGCACGGGCTTCCGGATGATTCTGGAGGCGGAGCAGGACCTCGCGGTCGTCGGCGAGGCCGGAGACGGCCTTCAGGCTCTGGACCAGGTGCGGGCGTTGCAGCCCGATGTGGTGCTGATGGACATCCGCATGCCGCGGATGGACGGTGTGGAGGCGACCCGGCAGATCACCGGCCCGGAGCGGGACGGTCCGGCCAAGGTGCTGGTCCTGACGACCTTCGACCTCGACGAGTACGTCGTGGAGGCGCTCAAGGCGGGTGCCAGCGGGTTCCTGCTGAAGGACGCCCCGGCCCATGAACTGGTGCAGGCGATCCGCGTGGTGGCGAACGGCGAGGCGATGCTCGCGCCGAGCATCACCAGGCGGCTGCTCGACAAGTACGCCACCCACCTGCCCTCCGGCGACGAGCCGGTGCCGGACACCCTGCACACGCTGACGGACCGTGAGGTGGAGGTCCTGAAGCTGGTGGCGCGTGGCCTGTCCAACGCGGAGATCGCCGCCGACCTGTTCGTCAGCGAGACCACCGTGAAGACGCACGTCGGGCATGTGCTGACCAAGCTGGGGCTGCGCGACCGGGTGCAGGCAGCCGTGTACGCGTACGAGAGCGGGCTGGTGCGCCCCGGCGCGCAGTAGGCCCGCGGCAGCCGGCGCCACCGTCTCGCGGTGGCCCCGGCCCGGGAAGCCCGAAGGGCGCCCTCTTCCACTGGGGAGGAGGGCGCCCTTCGGTTCGTACGGCGCGGCGGGCGCCGGGGGCCGGGTGCGGTCAGCCGCTCACACCGCGGGCCAGCTCCCACAGCTGCAGCGAGGAGGCGGAGTTGAGGACGTAGGCGGTACCGGTGATGTCGTCCCGGGCCGCGACGTACTGCTTGCCCTGCCACAGCGGGATCATCGGGACGTCGGCGGCGACGCGGTTCTGGATCTCGGTCAGGCTGTCACGGGCGGACAGCCGGTCGGCCTCGCGGCGGGACTCCGGGATGAGCTGGTTGATGACCTCGGTGTTCGCGTAGGGCGAGTTCAGCATGTTGCCCTTGTCGAGGAACGGCGCGAGGAAGTTGTCCGCGTCGGGGAAGTCGGGGAACCAGCCCATGCCGAAGACGTCGTACTCGCCCTTCAGCTCGGCCGGCCGGAACTTGTCCCAGGGCGTGCCCTTGACGTCGACCTGGAACAGGCCGCTGTCGTTGAGCTGCTTCTGCAGATGCTCGAACTCCTGCTCGGTGGCCGCACCGTAGTGGTCGGTGGTGTAGTTCAGGGTCAGCTTCACCGGCGTGGAGACGTTGGCGGACTCCAGCAGGGACTTGGCCTTCTCGACGCTCGGGTCGCCGTACTTGTTGAAGAACGAGTTCGAGTGGCCGGTGATGGTGGCCGGGACCAGCGAGTACAGCGGTTCGGCCTGCGAGCCGTAGACGCTCGAGACCAGTTCGCTGCGGTTGATGAGCTGGGCGACCGCCTGCCGGACGGCCTTGGTCCGCACGCTCGGGGCCTTGGTGTTGAAGGCGAGGTAGCGGATCTCGAGACCGGCCATCTCGACCAGGTCGACGTCGGTGCCCGTGGCGTTGGCGAGCTTCTGGATCTGGTCCGGCGTCATCGCGCGGGACATCACGTCGATGTCGCCCTTGGCGAGCGCCGTGCCCATGCTGTCGGCGTCGGCGAAGGAGACGACCTCGGCCTTGTCGTTGTTCACCGTGAGAGCGCCCTTGTAGGAGGGGTTCTTGGAGAACACGGCCTTGGTCAGCTCGCCGTCCTTCACCTCGGACTTCATGGTGTACGGACCGGAGCCGTCCACCTCGAAGCCCGCGCGCAGCTTGCCCTTGTCGTAGTCGTCGGGGTTGAGGATGCCGGCGACCGGCGTCGACAGCTTGAACGGGAAGGTCGCGTCGGCGGTGTTGAGGTGGAAGATGACCTCGCGGTCGCCCTGGGTCTCCACGGTGTCGACGGTGGACAGCAGGGAGGACACACCGCTGTCGGCCTTGATGGACAGGGCGCGTTCGATGGAGAACTTCACGTCGGCCGCCGTGACGGGGTCGCCGTTGGCGAACTTCAGTCCGTCACGCAGGGTGCAGGCGTAGCGCTCGTTGCCGGTGTCGGTGAAGTCGCACTTCTCGGCCGCCTCGGGCACCGGCTGGCCGTCGCCGCGCGGCTGGATCATCAGCGTCTGCACGGTCTGACGCAGCAGGTTCCAGGAGCCGACGTCGTAGGCGTACGCCGGGTCGAGGGGCGCGGGGGCCTCCTCCGAGGCGGTGAACCGGTCCGTGGTGCCGACGACGATCGCGTCCCCGCCGCCGCTGCCTCCGTCGGACCCGCCGCAGGCGGCGAGTACCGGGGCGAGCAGGCCGACGACGGCCGGCAGCACCAAAGTCTTGCGGTTCATGCTCGAGTTTCTCCAGAGCTGTCGGTCCGTGTATGCGGCATGCAGGGGTGTCGCTGGCCGATCACGGGGGTAGTGGCCGAGGTTCTCGCGACGAGATTAGTCCGCGCCCGCACGGAGGCCCGCAGCCCCCGGAGTTGAGGGCTCATCACAGAGCGAAACCGGGCGCGGACACACCGAAAACCCGACAGCGGAAGGATTAGTGCAGCGCTTCACCAATCGGGACACAAGGGCGCGCCGACAACGTTCTCCTGGGACGAATCTGCACAGCCGAACGCGCCTGTCGACCCCTGATTGCGTGGTGAACGTCACATGTGAGCGGGTTCGGTGGCCGTCGTAAACCGGCCGTCCGCGCGTCCGGTTTCACGCTCCGTGCGCGGCCCCGGTCCGGCCGGGGCGTTCGCGCACACGGCCGGGCCGACGGCTCCGCACGCGTGGGCGCGTGCTCAGCCCACGTGGGTGATCAGGCCGCGCAGGAAGAACAGGTCGACCTCTTCCAGTGACCCGACGACGGTGCGCCGGGCGGCCGGGGTGATGGGGGCGACCGAGGGGACGGCCACGACGTGGCAGCCGGCGGCCTCCGCGGCGGCGACTCCGGTCGCCGTGTCCTCGACCACGGCGCACCGGGCCGGGTCCACGGCGAGTCCGGCGGCGGCGGCCAGGTAGGGGTCGGGGTGGGGCTTGGTGCGCGGCACCTCGTCGCCGGCGACGGTGAGCGCGAAGTGGTGGCGGCCGAGCGAGGTCAGGACGCGGTCGATGATGCGCCGGTGCGAGGCGGAGACCAGGGCGGTCGGGATCCGGTGCTCGGCCAGCTCGGCGAGCAGCCGGGCCGCGCCCGGCATGAGGGGCAGGGTGCGGCCGATGCGCTCCTCGAAGCCGTCGTTGAGCAGCACGCTGAGTTCGGCGAGCGAGATGTCGGCCCCGGTGGCCTCGATGAGGAAGCCCGCGCTGCGGGTCATGGGACCGCCGACCACCACGTGGCGCCACGAGTCGTCGAGGGTGTGGCCGAGCGAGGCGAAGACCGCCTTCTCGACGTCCCACCAGAAGCCCTCGGTGTCCACCAGGGTGCCGTCCATGTCGAGGAGCACCGCCTGGAGGGCTGAGCCTTCGGCCGTGCGGGTTCCGAGCGCGGGGACCGTACTGGTCATCCACGTACCTCCTTGAGGGACGATCAGGCCGGTTCCCACGAAGGGAACCGGCCTGCAGTGGACCGACCAGTGTACGTCGTGCCGAACCGGAACGCCTGGTGTGACGCCCGCAGCGGTGCGGAAGGCCCCGTACCGGCGTCAGCGGGCGTTGAAGTACTTGGCCTCCGGGTGGTGGATCACGATGGCGTCGGTGGACTGCTCGGGGTGGAGCTGGAACTCCTCCGAGAGGTGGACACCGATGCGCTCCGGCCGGAGCAGGTCCGCGATCTTGGCGCGGTCCTCCAGGTCGGGGCAGGCGCCGTAGCCGAGGGAGAAGCGGGCGCCCCGGTACTTCAGGGCGAACATGTCCTCCATCCCGGCCGGGTCCTCACCGGCGAAGCCGAGCTCGGAGCGCACGCGCGCGTGCCAGTACTCGGCGAGGGCCTCGGCGAGCTGGACGGACAGTCCGTGCAGCTCGAGGTAGTCGCGGTAGGCGTTGGCCTGGAACATCCGGGCCGTCTCCTCGCCGATCCGGGAGCCGACGGTGACGACCTGGAAGCCGACGACGTCGGTCTCGCCGGACTCCTCCGGGCGGAAGAAGTCGGCCAGGCACAGGCGCCGGCCGCGCCGCTGGCGGGGGAAGGTGAAGCGGGTGCGCTCGTTGCCGGCGTCGTCCAGGACGATCAGGTCGTCGTCCTTGGAGACGCAGGGGAAGTAGCCGTAGACCACGGCGGCCTCCAGCAGGTTCTCCGTCTGGAGCCGGTCCAGCAGGCCGCGCAGCCGGGGCCGCCCCTCGGTCTCGACGAGCTCCTCGTACGTGGGTCCCTCGCCGGTGCGGGCCTGCTTCAGGCCCCACTGGCCCTTGAAGAGGGCGCCCTCGTCGAGCCAGGACGCGTACTCCTTGAGCTGGATGCCCTTGACGACGCGGGTGCCCTGGAAGGGCGGGGTGGGGACGGGGTTGTCGGTGGCGACGTCGGAGCGGACGTGGCCCTCCTCGGGCCGCTCCTCCACCTCGACGGTGGCGGCCCGCACCCGGCGCTGGCGCAGCTCGGGCAGCTTGGCCCCGGGCACCCCGCGCTTGATGCCGATCAGGGCGTCCATCAGGCGCAGCCCCTCGAACGCGTCGCGGGCGTAACGGACCTCGCCGTCGTAGATCTCGTGCAGGTCCTGCTCGACGTACGCCCTGGTGAGGGCGGCGCCGCCGAGGATGACGGGGTAGTCGGCGGCCAGTCCCCGCTGGTTGAGCTCCTCCAGGTTCTCCTTCATGATCACCGTGGACTTGACCAGGAGTCCGGACATGCCGATGACGTCGGCCCGGTGCTCGTCGGCGGCCTCCAGGATCGCGGAGACCGGCTGCTTGATGCCGAGGTTGACGACGGTGTAGCCGTTGTTGGACAGGATGATGTCGACGAGGTTCTTGCCGATGTCGTGGACGTCGCCGCGGACGGTGGCCAGCACGATCGTGCCCTTGCCCTCGTCGTCGGTCTTCTCCATGTGCGGCTCGAGGTGGGCGACCGCGGTCTTCATGACCTCGGCGGACTGGAGCACGAACGGCAGCTGCATCTGGCCGGAGCCGAAGAACTCGCCGACGACCTTCATGCCGTCCAGGAGCGTCTCGTTGACGATGTCGAGGGCCGGGCGCTCCTTCAGGGCGTCGTCCAGGTCCCTCTCGAGGCCGTTCTTCTCGCCGTCGATGATGCGGCGCTTGAGGCGCTCCTCCAGCGGGAGCGCGGCCAGTTCCTCGGCCTTGGACGCCTTCAGCGACTTGGCGGTGGCGCCCTCGAAGAGCTGCATCAGCTTCTGCAGCGGGTCGTAGCCCTCGCGGCGGCGGTCGTAGATCAGGTCGAGGGCGGTGGTGACCTGCTCCTCGTCGAAGCGGGCGATCGGCAGGATCTTGGAGGCGTGCACGATCGCCGAGTCCAGCCCCGCCTTGACGCACTCGTCCAGGAAGACCGAGTTCAGCAGGATGCGGGCGGCCGGGTTGAGGCCGAAGGAGATGTTGGACAGGCCGAGCGTGGTCTGGACGTCCGGGTGCCGCTTCTTCAGCTCGCGGATGCCCTCGATGGTCGCCAGGCCGTCCTTGCGGGACTCCTCCTGGCCGGTGCAGATGGTGAAGGTCAGGCAGTCGACGAGGATGTCCGACTCGTGGACGCCCCAGTTGCCGGTGAGGTCCTCGATCAGGCGCTCGGCGATCTCGACCTTCTTCTCGGCGGTGCGGGCCTGGCCCTCCTCGTCGATGGTCAGCGCGATCAGCGCGGCGCCGTGCTCCCGGGCGAGCCCCGCGACCTTGGCGAACCGGGACTCGGGTCCGGCGCCGTCCTCGTAGTTCACCGAGTTGATCACCGCACGGCCGCCGAGCTTCTCCAGCCCGGCGCGCAGGACGTCGACCTCGGTGGAGTCCAGCACGATCGGCAGCGTCGAGGCGGTCGCGAAGCGTCCGGCCAGCTCCTCCATGTCGGCGACGCCGTCCCGGCCGACGTAGTCGACGCACAGGTCCAGCATGTGGGCGCCCTCGCGGATCTGGTCGCGGGCCATCTCCACGCAGTCGTCCCAGCGGCCGGCCAGCATGGCCTCGCGGAACTTCTTCGAGCCGTTGGCGTTGGTGCGCTCGCCGATCGCCAGGTAGGAGGTGTCCTGGCGGAAGGGCACGGTCTGGTAGAGGGAGGCGGCACCGGGCTCGGGGCGCGGGTCGCGCTCGCCGGGGGTGAGGTCGCGGACGCGCTCCACGACCTGCCGCAGGTGCTCGGGGGTCGTGCCGCAACAGCCGCCGACCAGGGACAGGCCGTACTCGCGGACGAAGGTCTCCTGCGCGTCGGCCAGCTCGGGCGCGCTCAGCGGGTAGTGGGCGCCGTCCTTGCCGAGGACGGGCAGGCCGGCGTTGGGCATGCAGGACAGCGGGATGCGGGAGTGCCGGGCCAGATAGCGCAGGTGCTCGCTCATCTCGGCCGGGCCGGTGGCGCAGTTCAGGCCGATCATGTCGATGCCGAGCGGCTCCAGCGCGGTGAGCGCGGCGCCGATCTCCGAGCCGAGCAGCATGGTGCCGGTGGTCTCGACGGTCACCGACACGATCACGGGCAGGTCGAGTCCCAGGGCGTCCAGCGCGCGCCGGGCGCCGAGCACGGAGGCCTTGGTCTGCAGCAGGTCCTGCGTGGTCTCCACCAGCAGGGCGTCGGCGCCCCCGGCGACCAGGCCCTCGGCGTTGCGCTGGTAGGCGTCGCGCAGGGTGGTGTACGGGGCGTGGCCGAGGGTGGGGAGCTTGGTGCCGGGGCCCATGGAGCCGAGCACCCAGCGCTGCCGGCCGTCGCGGGCGGCGAACTCGTCGGCGACCTCGCGGGCGACCCGGGCGCCGGCCTCGGACAGCTCGTGGACGCGTTCGGCGATGTCGTACTCGCCGAGGGCGGAGTGGTTCGCGCCGAAGGTGTTGGTCTCCACGCAGTCGACGCCGGCGGCGAAGTACTCCTCGTGCACCGAGCGGACGATGTCGGGCCGGGTCAGGTTCAGGACCTCGTTGCACCCTTCCAGCTGCTGGAAGTCGTCGAGCGAGGGGTTCTGCGCCTGCAGCATGGTGCCCATCGCCCCGTCGGCGACCACCACACGGGTGGCGAGTGCCTCACGGAGGGCGGACACACGGGTCCGGGTGTCGGCGGACGGGGTGGACGGCGACGAGGCCATGAAGGGGCTCCCTAGGATGCGACGGCTGTCGGCTTTGCGCTGCCCGGTGCCGTCCGTCCAGAACGTCCCGGGGAGAACGCACGTCGCCAGGGTAGCCGGGAGCCGGGGCCGGTGGTCGGGGCGTCCACGAGACGGACGAGGATGGAGGGCCGGATGCCTTCCCCCAGGGGTGACGCGCACACCCGAAGGGACGAATCCCGCCACCGATCCGACGCCGGGGGACGGCCGCGTTCCGGACAGCCGGGACCCGTCCGGAACGCGGTCCGGATGCAACAGTTGCCCGCCGACCATTAGCGGGAGGTCGGCATGGACCGGTAGTGTTCGGCATTGCCGAACGACGTCAGCGACGCCGAGGTCGGCAGTCGAAGGGGACGGAGGCAGTACGTCGATGGCACGGAACATCCAGTCGCTCGAGCGGGCGGCCGCGATGCTGCGCCTGCTCGGGGGCGGCGAGCGGCGGCTCGGCCTGTCGGACATCGCCTCGTCGCTGGGTCTGGCCAAGGGCACCGCCCACGGCATCCTGCGCACGCTCCAGCAGGAGGGCTTCGTGGAGCAGGACGAGGCCTCCGGGCGCTATCAGCTGGGCGCCGAGCTGCTGCGCCTGGGGACCACCTACCTCGACGTGCACGAGCTGCGGGCGCGCGCCCTGGTGTGGACGGACGACCTCGCCCGGTCCAGCGGCGAGAGCGTCCATCTCGGCGTCCTGCACCAGCAGGGCGTGCTGATCGTCCACCACGTCTTCCGGCCCGACGACAGCCGGCAGGTCCTGGAGATCGGGGCCATGCAGCCGCTGCACTCCACCGCCCTGGGCAAGGTGCTGTCGGCGTACGACCCGGTGGCGCACAGCGAGGCGCTGGAGGCCGAGCGCAAGGCGTTCACCGACCGGACCGTCTGCGAGCCGGACGGCTTCGAGCACATCCTCGACATCACGCGCGCGCGGGGCTACGCGGCCGACGTGGAGGAGACGTGGGAGGGCGTCGCGTCCATCGCCGCCCCCATCCACGACCGGCGCCGCATGCCGGTCGGCGCGGTCGGCATCACCGGCGCCGTGGAGCGGCTGTGCCGGTCCGACGAAGAGGGAGCGCTGCGGCCGGAGCTCATCGCGGCGGTACGGGACTGCGCCCGCGCGGTGTCGCGGGACCTGGGCGCCGGGCGGTTCTGAGGCGCGCACGCACACGAGGGGCCGGACGCCGGGCGCGTTCCGGCCCCTCGTCGTACCCGCCCGCGGACGCCTGCCGGCAGGAGCCCGGCACCCCGTCCGCGGCACCGATAGGCAGCGGCGATCAATAACGATCGTGCTTTCGATTACAGAACTCTTGACGCACCCGTGACGCCAGGCAAGACTCCCGTCCATCGGTCGGCATTGTCGAACACTTACCGGTAATGCGCGTTAGAGTGTGACAACGCCAAGGGCCGCCATCGCTCTCACACCGAGGGCGCCGGAACACCCGGAGGGACCCGGGGTTCGGCTTCCCCTGGACGAAGGACAAAGGAGTCGCGGGTGTCCAGCTCCGACATCTTCATCGGCGAGACCATCGGTACCGCCATACTCATCCTGCTCGGCGGCGGTGTCTGCGCCGCCGTGACGCTCAAGGCCTCGAAGGCCCGCAACGCCGGCTGGCTCGCCATCACCTTCGGGTGGGGCTTCGCCGTGATGACGGCGGCGTACATCTCCGGTCCGCTCTCCGGCGCGCACCTCAACCCGGCCGTGACGGTCGGCATCGCGATCAAGGACGGCGACTGGGGCAACGTCCCGACCTACCTCGCGGGCCAGCTGCTCGGAGCCATGATCGGCGCGGTCCTGGTCTGGGTCGCCTACTACGGCCAGTTCCAGGCGCACCTCACCGACCGTGAGATCGTCGGAGGCCCGGGCGCGCAGGACACGACGGCCAAGGCCGTCGAGGCGCAGGAGACCGGAGCCGGCCCCGTGCTGGGCATCTTCTCGACCGGTCCCGAGATCCGCAACGTGGTGCAGAACCTCGCCACGGAGATCATCGGCACCTTCGTCCTGCTGCTCGCCATCCTCACCCAGGGCCTCAACGACGAGGGCAACGGTCTCGGCACCCTGGGCGCCCTGGTCACCGCGTTCGTGGTGGTCTCCATCGGTCTGTCCCTCGGTGGTCCGACGGGCTACGCCATCAACCCGGTCCGCGACCTCGGCCCGCGCATCGTCCACGCGCTGCTGCCCCTGCCCAACAAGGGCGGCTCCGACTGGGGCTACGCCTGGATCCCGGTCGTCGGTCCGCTCATCGGCGGAGCGATCGCGGGAGGTGTCTACAACGTCGCGTTCGCCTGAGCGGGTATCCGCTCGGCCATCATCGAGCCGCAGCACACGCGCCGTAGCACCGGCCGTCCCACCACGGAATCCCAGGAGCACACAGTGACCGACGCCCACACCGCAGGCCCCTTCATCGCCGCCATCGACCAGGGCACCACCTCCTCCCGCTGCATCGTCTTCGACCGCGACGGACGCATCGTCGCCGTCGACCAGAAGGAGCACGAGCAGATCTTCCCCAAGCCGGGATGGGTCGAGCACGACGCCACCGAGATCTGGACCAACGTCGAGGAGGTCGTCGCCGGGGCGGTCGAGAAGGCCGGCGTCACCCGTGACGACATCAAGGCCATCGGCATCACCAACCAGCGCGAGACGACGCTGGTCTGGGACAAGAACACCGGCGAGCCCGTCCACAACGCCATCGTCTGGCAGGACACCCGCACCGACGCGCTGTGCCGGGAACTCGGCCGCAACGTCGGCCAGGACCGCTTCCGCCGCGAGACCGGCCTCCCCCTCGCCTCGTACTTCGCCGGCCCCAAGGCCCGCTGGCTGCTCGACAACGTCGACGGCCTGCGCGAGCGCGCCGAGGCGGGCGACCTGCTCTTCGGTACCATGGACACCTGGGTCATCTGGAACCTGACCGGTGGCGTGAACGGCGGCCGGCACGTCACCGACGTCACCAACGCCTCCCGCACCATGCTCATGAACCTGCACACCATGGAGTGGGACCCGCGGATCTGCGAGTCCATCGGTGTGCCGCTGCAGATGCTCCCCGAGATCCGCTCCTCCGCCGAGGTCTACGGCGAGATCAAGGGCGGCAGGCTCGGCGACCTGCTCGGCGGCATCCCCGTCGCCTCTGCGCTCGGCGACCAGCAGGCGGCCCTGTTCGGCCAGACCTGCTTCTCCGAGGGCGAGACGAAGTCGACGTACGGCACCGGCACCTTCATGGTGATGAACACCGGTGACAAGATCATCAACTCCTACTCGGGCCTGCTGACCACGGTCGGCTACAAGATCGGCGACCAGGACACGGTCTACGCCCTGGAGGGCTCGATCGCCGTCACCGGTTCGCTGGTGCAGTGGATGCGCGACCAGATGGGCCTGATCTCCACCGCCGCCGAGATCGAGACCCTGGCCCTGTCGGTCGAGGACAACGGCGGCGCCTACTTCGTGCCGGCCTTCTCGGGCCTGTTCGCCCCGTACTGGCGCTCCGACGCCCGCGGTGTGATCGCCGGCCTGACCCGGTACGTCACCAAGGCGCACCTCGCGCGCGCCGTCCTGGAGGCGACCGCCTGGCAGACCCGCGAGATCGCCGACGCCATGACGAAGGACTCCGGTGTCGAGCTGTCGGCCCTCAAGGTCGACGGCGGCATGACCTCCAACAACCTGCTGATGCAGACCCTCGCCGACTTCGTGGACGCCCCCGTGGTGCGCCCGATGGTCGCCGAGACCACCTGTCTCGGCGCCGCCTACGCCGCCGGCCTCGCCGTCGGCTTCTGGAACAGCACCGACGACCTGCGCGCCAACTGGCGACGGGCCGCCGAGTGGACCCCCCGCATGGACGCGGAGACCCGCGACCGTGAGTACAAGAGCTGGCTCAAGGCCGTCGAGCGGACCATGGGCTGGCTCGAGGACGAGGAGTAAGAACCGCAATGACCACTCAGTCCACCCTGCAGTCCGTGCCTGCCCTGGGGACCCGCCCGGCCTCCGGCTCCAACCCGAGCCGCGCCGAGACCCGGGAGCAGCTCTCCAAGGCGTCGTACGACCTTCTCGTGATCGGCGGCGGCATCCTCGGCATCTCCACCGCCTGGCACGCCGCGCAGTCCGGCCTCAGGGTGGCCGTGGTCGACGCCGGTGACTTCGCCGGTGCCACCTCCTCCGCCTCCTCCAAGCTGCTCCACGGCGGACTGCGCTACCTGCAGACCGGCGCGGTGAAGCTGGTGGCGGAGAACCACTTCGAGCGCCGTGCGGTCTCCCGCCAGGTGGCCCCCCACCTGGCGAACCCGCTCACCTTCTACCTCCCCGTGTACAAGGGCGGGCCGCACGGCGCGGCGAAGCTCGGTGCCGGTGTCTTCGCGTACTCGGCGCTCTCCGCCTTCGGCGACGGCGTCGGGCACCTGCTCTCCCCGGCCAAGGCCGCGCAGGACGTGCCGGAGCTGCGCACCGACAACCTCAAGGCCGTGGCCGTGTACGGCGACGACCAGATGAACGACGCCCGCATGGCGCTGATGACCGTGCGCGCGGCGGTCGACTCGGGCGCCGTCGTCCTCAACCACGCCGAGGTCACCGGCCTGCGGTTCACCAAGGGCCGGGTCACCGGCGCCGAGCTGAAGGACCGGCTCTCGGGCGACGAGTTCGGGGTGAACGCCCGCCTGGTGCTCAACGCCACCGGCCCCTGGGTCGACCACCTTCGCCGGATGGAGGACCCGAACGCGGCGCCGTCCATCCGCCTGTCCAAGGGCGCGCACCTGGTGCTCAAGCGCACCGCGCCCTGGAAGGCGGCGCTCGCCACCCCGATCGACAAGTACCGGATCACCTTCGCCCTCCCCTGGGAGGACATGCTGCTGCTCGGCACCACGGACGAGGAGTACGAGGGCGACCCGGGGGAGGTCGCGGTCAACGACGGGGACATAGCCCAGATCCTCGACGAGGCCGCGTTCTCCATCCGCGACCAGCAGCTCGACCGGGACCTGATCACGTACTCGTTCGCGGGTCTGCGCGTGCTGCCGGGCGGTCCGGGCGACACGGCGAAGGCCAAGCGCGAGACGGTCGTCACCGAGGGCCGGGGCGGCATGCTGTCCGTCGCCGGCGGCAAGTGGACCACCTTCCGGCACATCGGCCGCACGGTGATGAAGAAGCTGGAGGCGCTGCCGGGCCACCCGCTCGGCGACGACTTCGAGCCGATCGCCTCGCTGCCGAAGAAGCTGCCGCTGCCCGGCGTCGCCAACCCGCGCGCGGTCGCCCACCGGCTGCTGGTGGACCACCCGGCGCCCGGCCCGCGGATGGCGGCGGACACCGCCCGGCACCTGGCCACCCACTACGGTTCGCTGGCCTTCGACATCGCCCGGCTCGCCAACGAGAGCCCGGAGCTGGCCGAGCGGGTCCACCCCGACGCCCCGGAGATCTGGGCGCAGGTCGTGTGGGCGCGCGACCACGAGTGGGCCGAGACGCAGGACGACGTGCTGCGCCGCCGGACGACGCTGACCATCCGCGGCCTGGCCACGGACGAGGTCCGCGCGAAGGTCCAGGACCTGCTCGACGAGAAGTAGGGCTGCCGGAGGGAGATCCGACGGCCGGACGGCCCTGCGCGACGGAAGGGGCGCCTCCCCGCACGGAGGCGCCCCTTCCGCATCACGTGGGGCGCTGCCCGGACCCGCCGGCCGCGAACGGCTCCCGCCGGGGCCGGGCGAGTCGTCCGAGGCCGGGGCCGCGCGCCCGACGGGGTGTCCGGGGGCCGTCGACGGGGCAGTGATCCGTTCACTCCCCCGTGCAAGGGGGCTGCGGGCGGCCCCTCGGCACGCCGTAAGGTTGGGGGGTACGCGAGGGCACGTCGGAAGGAGGCGCTGGGTGATCGAGCTCGAGGGGGTTCCCGAGCTGATCGACCCGGTCATGGTGGCCGCGTTCGAGGGCTGGAACGATGCCGGTGACGCCGCCTCCGCCGCGGTCGCGCACCTGGACAAGGAGTGGAAGGGCGAGGTCTTCGCGGCGCTGGACGCCGAGGACTACTACGACTTCCAGGTGAACCGCCCCACGGTGTTCATGGACGGCGGTGTCCGCAAGATCACATGGCCGACGACCCGGCTCTCCGTGGTCCGCGTCGGCGGCGACAAACCGCGCGATCTCGTCCTCGTCCGCGGCATCGAGCCGTCCATGCGCTGGCGCTCGTTCTGCAACGAACTGCTCGGCTTCGCCCACGAGCTGGGCGTGGAGCTGGTGGTCGTGCTGGGTGCCCTGCTGGGCGACACCCCGCACACCCGTCCGGTGCCGATCAGCGGGACCACGTCGGACGCCGACCTGGCCCGCCGCATGGACCTGGAGGAGACCAAGTACGAGGGCCCCACGGGCATCGTCGGCATCCTCCAGGAGGCGTGCACGCACGCCGGTGTGCCGGCCGTGTCGCTGTGGGCGGCCGTGCCGCACTACGTGTCGCAGCCGCCCAACCCGAAGGCCACGCTGGCCCTGCTGAACCGGCTGGAGGACCTGATCGACGTGCGCATCCCGCTGGGCGAGCTGCCCGAGGACGCGCGCGCCTGGCAGGTCGGCGTGGACCAGCTGGCCGCGGAGGACAGCGAGGTCGCGGAGTACGTCCAGTCGCTGGAGGAGGCCCGGGACACCGCGGAGCTGCCTGAGGCCTCGGGCGAGGCGATCGCCCGCGAGTTCGAGCGGTACCTGCGGCGCAGGGACGGCGGCTCCGGGCCGGGCGGGCACGCCACGGCGGACGGCGGTGAGGGCCCGCCCGGGACGCCGTACCTGCGGGACAATCCGAGCGGCCGCACGCACCCGCCGAAGCCGCCGAAGGCGGGCGGGGACGACGAGGCGTCGGAGGACTAGCGAAGAACTGGAGAGGGGGCGCTTCCCGGCGGGAAGCGCCCCCTCTTGTGTGCGGGTGCCTACAGTGCGACGCCGAGCAGGGCGTCGACGGCGCGGGAGACGACGCCGGGCGCGCCGGTGTCCGTGCCGCCGGTCTCCTGCTGGCGGGCCGCCCAGCGGTCGACGGCGTCCAGCGCGGCCGGGGAGTCCAGGTCGTTCGCGAGGGCCTCGCGGATCTCCTCGACGAGCGCCTCGGCGGGCGGGCCGTCGGGCCGCGACACGGCGGCGCGCCACCGGTCCAGCCGGGCGACGGCGTCCGTCAGCACCTGGTCGGTCCACTCCCAGTCGGAGCGGTAGTGGTGGGCGAGCAGCGTGAGCCGGATGGCGGCCGGGTCGACGCCGTCGCGGCGCAACTGGGAGACGAAGACCAGGTTGCCCTTGGACTTGGACATCTTCTCGCCGTCGAGGGCGACCATGCCGGCGTGGACGTACGCCTTGGCCATGGGGAACTCGCCGGTGAGCACCTGGGCGTGCGAGGCGCCCATCTCGTGGTGCGGGAAGGCGAGGTCGGAGCCGCCGCCCTGGACGTCGAAGCCCATGCCGAGGTGGTCGAGGGCGATCGCCACGCACTCGATGTGCCAGCCGGGGCGTCCGCGGCCGAGGGAGCCGCCGTCCCAGCTGGGCTCGCCCTCGCGGGCGGCCATCCACAGCATCGGGTCGAGCGGGTTCTTCTTGCCCGGACGGTCCGGGTCGCCGCCCCGCTCGGCGGACAGCAGCCGCATGGCGGCCGCGTCGAGGTGGGAGACGCCGCCGAAGTGGGGGTCGGACTCGACGGAGAAGTAGACGTCCCCCTCGAGCTCGTAGGCGGCGCCGGCGTCGCGCAGCCGCTCGACGAGCGGCACGATGCCGGGTATGGCCTCCACGGCGCCTATGTAGTGCCGGGGCGGGAGCATGCGCAGTGCGGTCATGTCCTCGCGGAAGAGGGCGGTCTCCTTCTCGGCGAGGGCGGTCCAGTCGACGCCGTCCCGCTCGGCCCGCTCCAGGAGGGGGTCGTCGACGTCGGTGACGTTCTGGACGTAGTGAACCTGCCGCTTGGTGTCGAGCCACACGCGCTGCACGAGGTCGAACGCGTTGTAGGTCGCCGCGTGTCCCATGTGGGTGGCGTCGTACGGCGTGATGCCGCAGACGTAGATACGGGCGACGGGACCGGGGTCGAGGGTGACCGGACCGCCGGTCGCGGTGTCGTGGATCCTCAGGTCGCGGCCCTGACCAGGCAGGGCGGGGACCTCGGAAGCGGGCCAGGCATGCATGTCATGAGCCTAACCGGACGGCTGTACCGTCCACGAACCGGACCGGACCGGATGGCCGGTAAGGCGCTCTTGCGCGATACCGGCCGCTGTGCAAATGCCCCGTCTACACCGGCGGCCAGGGGATGGCCGGCCACTCCCCGCTCGGTTCCGGGTGCTTCCCGGACTCCAGAAGCGCATCCACACGCGCGCGGGTGGCGTCGAGTTCGGCGGGGGTGATCAGTTCGCCGAGGCGGACGGCCAGCGGCCCGCCGTCCCCGAGGGCCTCCCGCAGGGCGCCGAGCGCCGCCAGGGCCTCCGCGGTCAGCGGGTCGCCCGCCCAGCCCCACAGGAGCGTCCGCAGCTTGTTCTCGGCGTGGAAGGTCACCCCGTGGTCGATGCCGTAGAGCCGCTCCCCGGCCGCGGGCAGCAGGTGGCCGCCCTTGCGGTCGGCGTTGTTGACGACGGCGTCCAGGACGGCGAGCCGGCGCAGCCGCTCGTCGTCGGCGTGCACGAGCAGCGCCGTGCGGCCCTCGCCGACCTCGGCGAACGCGACGGCCTTCCAGCCGGGGCCGGGCTCCTCCGCGTCCAGCAGGGCCAGCAGCTCCGACTCCGGCACCGCGTCGATCCACAGCTGGACCATGCCCTCGCCGTACGGGCCGTCGCGCAGCACGGTGGGCGGTACGAGACCCCAGCCGGTCGCCTCGGAGACCTCGTACGCGGCGACCTCGCGCTGGGCGAGCGTGCCGTCCGGGAAGTCCCACAGGGGGCGCTCCCCCGCCACGGGCTTGTAGATGCAGGCCGCCTCGCGTCCCTCGTGCGCCACCGTGCAGTACAGCGCCGCGTTGGACGCCTCACGGATTCGGCCGCGCACGGTCAGCTCGCCCCGGGCGAGCAGCTCGGCGGCCGCCGCGTCGGTGGTCACGCTCCGCGGCGGTATCCGTTCTGGCGCGGACATACGTGTCCTTCCGGGTCGAGTGGGAGGCTGCACAGCGGGCACGGCGGGCGCCCGGCGTTGACGACGTCGAGGGCGCGCTTGGCGAAGGCCCTGGCCTGCGCGCCGGTGAGGCGGACCCGGAGCATCGGAGGGCCGTTCTCCTCGTCCTGGAGGAGACGTTCCTCGGCCTCCGCCAGATCCTCCTCGGACTCGGCCTCGAGCTCGACGAGGGCCTGCGCCTCGACGATCATGCACTGGTCCTCGCCGTCCCAGGCGAGCGCCATGGTGCCGACCCGGAACTCCTCCTCGATGGGGGTGTCCAGCGGCGCCGTGTCGGTGCTCTCGGTGGGGGCGACGGCGGGTACGACGGTGCTGCCGCCGCTACGCCGTACGACCTCGTCGAGCAGCTCGTCCATGCGTTCGGCAAGCGCGGCGACCTGCGTCTTCTCCAGGGCCACACTGGTCACCCGGGGGCCGGCGATGGCCTGGAGGAAGAACGTACGGCGTCCGGGCAGCCCGACCGTGCCGGCCACGAAGCGATCCGGTTGGTCGTAGAGGAACACCTGACGGGACACGTCCTGTCTCCATGGGAAGTCGGGGGAAGCGGGAATCGGGGGGCGGGCACAGCTGCGATCGCTTCACCCTACTGCGGGCGACGATCACGGTGCGCCCGCACCACCACCGACCGGGGCGTCGCCCTCCGCGGGCTCCTCGCGCGGCGCCAGGGAGGCGAAGTCGCCGGTGTCGCCGAGGCGGACGAGGAACGGCCGCAGCCGGGTGTAGCGGATCGCGGTGACGGAGCAGGGTTCGACGGAGATGCGCTGGAAGAGGTCGAGGTGGAGGCCGAGTGCCTCCGCGACGAGGGACTTGATGATGTCGCCGTGGGAGCACATGAGGTAGACGGCGTCGGCGCCGTGGTCGCGCTCCACGCGCGCGTTCCACTCGCGGACCGCCTCGGCGGCGCGGGTCTGCATGGCGCGCATCGACTCGCCGCCGGGGAACGCTGCCGCGGAGGGGTGCGCCTGCACCACCTCCATCAGGGGCTCGTCCTTGAGTTCGGCGAGCTTGCGGCCGGACCAGTCGCCGTAGTGGCACTCCCCGATCCGTTCGTCGGTGTGCGCCCGCAGTCCGGGGCGGGCGTCGAGCAGGGGCCGGATCGTCTCCTGACAGCGCTGCAGCGGGCTGGCGACGACCTCGGCCAGCGGCAGGGCGGCGAGCCGCCCGGGCAGGGCGGCGGCCTGAGCGGCGCCGCGTTCGTCGAGGGCGACGCCGGGCGTCCAGCCGGCGAGCAGCCCCTCGGTGTTGGCGGTGGAACGTCCGTGCCTAACCAGGATCAGCGTGGGCATGCGGCCAGGGTAGGCGCACGGCATACGGTGCGAGGACGAAGGGGCGAGGGGAGACGGCGTTCGGTGATCGTGGACTGTGCCATCTACCGGGACGGGCACCGGACGGACGGGCCCGAGGACTTCTCCGACGCGCTCGGCGAGGCGCGCGGGGCGGGCGGCTTCGTGTGGGTCGGGCTGCACGAGCCGACGGAGGAGGAGTTCGACCTGGTCACCGAGGAGTTCGGGCTGCACCCGCTGGCCGTCGAGGACGCCCTGAAGGCGCACCAGCGGCCCAAGCTGGAGGTGTACGAGGACTCGCTGTTCGCCGTCCTCAAGCCGGTGGTGTACGAGCCGGAGAGCGACACCGTGTCCACCGGTGAGCTCATGCTCTTCCTGGGCGACGGGTTCGTGGTCGTCGTCCGGCACGGCGAGGGCTCTCCGCTGAAGGCCGTGCGGCAGCGTCTGGAGCACGAACCGGAACTGCTCGGCAAGGGCCCCACCTCGGTGCTGTACGCGATAGCCGACGCCGCGGTCGACCACTACCTGGACGTGGCCACCGAGCTGCAGACCGACCTGGAGGAACTGGAGGCGGAGGTCTTCTCGCCGGAGGGCGGCGGCTCGCGGCACACGGCGTCGCGCATCTACAACTTCAAGCGGCAGATCCTGGAGTTCCGCCGGGCGACGGGTCCGCTGGCGCCGCCGCTGGCCCGCCTGGCCGGGACGGGGGCGTTCGGCGCCGGGGTTCCGTTCGTGAACGACAAGGCGCGGCCGTTCTTCCGGGACGTCAACGACCACCTCACGCGGGTGAACGAGTCGGTGGAGGGTCTGGACCGGCTGGTCTCCGACATCCTGTCCGCGCACCTGGCGCAGACGAGCGTCCGCCAGAACGACGACATGCGGAAGATCTCCGCGTGGGCGGCCATGGCCGCGGTGCCCACGATGATCGCGGGGATCTACGGCATGAACTTCGACCACATGCCGGAGCTGCACTGGGTGTGGTCCTATCCGGCGGTGATCGCGCTGATGGCCGTCCTGGAGGTGCTGCTGTTCAGGCAGTTCAAGCGCCGGGGCTGGCTCTAGACGACACCCCCCGGGGGCCGGGCCGGGCGGGCGAGGGGCGCGTCAGGCGAGCTCGGGGGCCGCGGTCGCGGGTCCGCCGAGGGCGTCGCGCCGCTCGGTGCCCGCAGGGTCACCATCCGGCGCCAGCCGGCCAGCCGCTCGTAGGCGTACACCGCGTGGATGCCCGCCGCGAGCAGCGCCGACCTCGCCCGCGACCAGCCGAGCAGCCGTCCCATGCGGGCCATCACCGCGAGGCTGACGTCCCGGTGGACGCGGATCTCGGCGTGCGCGCAGTCGCGCAGCGTCCGCTGGATGTAGCGGCCGTGTCCGGCGGCGGCGTAGCGCAGCAGTTCCTCGTGCGAGTAGGCGAGGTGGTTGTCCTCGTCGGCCGAGATCATGCGCACGGCCCGCCCCAGGTCGGGGTGGTCCCCGAAGTGCTTCAGGAGCATCGCCATCTGCTCGGCCGCGCGCTGCTCGGTGACCCTGCTGTGCGCGAGGTAGGTGATGACGTCCCGCACGGTCAGGGGCCGGTCGGCCCTGAGCTTGTCGTGGGCGAGGCCGATGCCGTGGCGCTCCAGGAGCATGGTGTAGTCGGTCTCGGGGGGCACGTCGACGGGTTCGAGGCCGCGCTTCCTCAGCAGGGCGCCGAAGATCCGCCCGTGCTTGTCCTCGTCCGCGCCGTGCCGCGTGATCTTGGGGGCGAGGGCGCGCTCGCTCTCCGGTACCAGCGCCGCGATGCGCGCGTTCTCCCAGCCGCCCTGCGACTCGCCGCCGGCGGCGATGGAGCAGAAGAGCCGGAACGACTCGTCGTTGTCGAGGATCTCCTGGAACAGGCTCTTGGCCGAAAGCATCGCTGACACCTCTCCGCATCCCGCAGGGCTGCGCGTCGTCCGCGGTCTCCGCAGAAGACGAGTCAAGTGCGCGGCGCGGGACACGGCAACAGGTGCGAGGGGGAAGTGCGCCGAACGAAGGAGGGCGTGCCCTCGCCAGGGCGTAACCCCGCACGCGCGGACGCGTTGTTCCGCGTGACGGCCGTGGCGGGGAGGACCCCCGAGCCCCCACCACGGCCGCGGAACTTCGGCGACGCGCCCCGCGTCAGGCGAGCCCGGCGCGCTCCAGGGCCTCGGTGCCGGCGCGGAGCGCGGCGATCCGCTCGTCCAGGGTGAAGCCCGCGGGGGCGAGGGTCAGCGTGGTGACACCGGCGGCGGCGTAGGCCTTCATGCGGTCCGCGATCCGGTCGACGCTGCCGAGCAGCGTCGTCCGGTCGATCAGGTCGTGCGGTACGGCCGCGGCGGCGCCCTGCTTGTCGCCGGCCAGGTACTTGTCCTGGATCTCGGCGGCCTCGCGCTCGTACCCCATGCGCTGGGCGAGCTGGTTGTAGAAGTTCTGCTTGCGGCTGCCCATGCCGCCCACGTAGAGCGCGGTGTAGGGCCGGAAGGTGTCGGCGAGCGCGCTGACGTCCTTGTCGTCGCCGAGGGCGAGCGGCAGGGTCGGGACGACGTCGAAGCCCTCGAGGGTCTTCCCGGCCTTCTCGCGCCCGGCGCGCAGATGCCCGATCGCGGTCTCCTCCAGGTGGTCGGCGGAGGGGAAGATCAGCAGGGCGCCGTCGGCGATCTCACCGGTCTGCTCAAGGTTCTTCGGGCCGATCGCGGCGATGTACAGCGGAATGTGCTCGCGCTTCGGGTGCACGGTCAGCTTGATCGGCTTGCCGGGGCCGCCGGGCAGCGGCAGCGTCCAGTGCTGCCCCTCGTACGACAGCCGCTCGCGGGTCATGGCCCGGCGCACGATCTCGACGTACTCGCGGGTGCGGGCGAGCGGCTTGTCGAACTTCACGCCGTACCAGCCCTCGGAGACCTGCGGCCCGGAGACGCCGAGGCCGAGGCGGAACCGGCCGCCCGAGAGGGAGTCGAGGGTGGCGGCCGTCATCGCGGTCATGGCCGGCTGACGGGCGGGGATCTGGAAGATGGCCGAGCCGACGTCGATGCGCTCGGTCTGGGCGGCCACCCAGGTGAGCACCGTCGCGGCGTCCGAGCCGTAGGCCTCGGCGGCCCAGCACACGGCGTAGCCGAGCCGGTCCGCCTCCTGGGCGACGGCCAGGTTGTCCGCGTCCATTCCGGCACCCCAGTAGCCGAGGTTGATCCCGAGCTGCATGGCCGATTCCCCTTACCGATCAGTAACGTCTGGTGCCCCGACCCTAGCGCGTGAATTCGGTTGTCCACAGGCCCCCACGGCGCGGGCCGTGGCCAGTAATCTCGGCGTTCATGGAGCAGAGGCATCTGGGTCGCACCGGCCTGCGTGTGTCCCGCATCGGTCTGGGCACCCTGACCTGGGGCAGGAGCACCGACGAGCACGACGCGGCGGACCTCCTGAAGACCTTCTGGGAAGCGGGCGGGACCCTCGTCGACACCGCGGACGTGTACGGCGACGGGGAGGCCGAGTACCTCCTCGGCCGGCTCATGGAGGGCCTGGTGCCGCGCCGGGACCTGGTGATCTCCACCAAGGCGGGCAGCGTTCCGGATCCCGAACGCCGCTCCGACGGCTCGCGCGGCCATCTGCTCTCCGCGCTGGACGCCTCCCTGGCCCGGCTGGGCACGGACCACGTCGACGTGTGGCACCTGCACGCCTTCGACCCGCACACGCCGCTGGAGGAGACGCTGCACGCCCTGGACGTGGCGGTCGGCAGCGGCCGCGCCCGCTACGCCGGGGTCTCGAACTTCTGCGGCTGGCAGCTCGCCAAGGCCGCGACCTGGCAGCTGGCGGCGCCGGGCGTGCGCAGCAGGCTGGCGAGCACGCAGATGGAGTACTCGCTGCTGCAGCGCGGCGTCGAGCGCGAGGTGCTGCCGGCCGCCCTGGACCTGGGCATCGGTCTGCTGCCCTCCTCGCCGCTGGGCCGGGGGGTCCTCACGGGCAAGTACCGCAAGGACGCGACGCCGCCGGACTCGCGGGGCGCCTCGGACCAGCTGGCCCCGTTCGTCGAGCCCTACCTCGACGAGGCGGCCGGTCACATCGTGGACGCGGTGGCGACGGCGGCGGACGGGCTGGCGGTGACCCCGCTCCAGGTCGCCCTCGCCTGGGTGCGGGACCGGCCCGGGGTGGTCGCCCCGATCATCGGCCCGCGCAACGCGCGGCAGCTCACGGCGGCGCTGTCAGTGGAGACCCTTAGTCTTCCTGACGAGATCTGCCGGGCGCTCGACGACGTGTCGGCGCCCGTGCACCGCTATCCCGATCACGAGTGGAGCACGCTGTGAGCACGTCGCCCGAACCCGCCGAGGACACCGCGGAGGCCGTGGACGCCGAGCCGGGAACGCCGGGCGCCGCGCAGGAGGCCGCACCGGACGACGCCGCCGGCGCGGAGACTCCCGAGGGCCCGCGGGCCACGGAGCCCGAGGATGCCGCGGCCGGGGCGGGCGACGGCGGGGAGGCGCCGCCGACCGGTGACGGCGCCGCGGCCCAGGTGTCCGAGGCGGAGGCCGAGCTGGCCGCCCAGCGACTCGAGCGGGAGCGGATCGAGCGGCGGAAGGCGGAGAAGCAGCAGCCGATCGACAGCGGCGCCAAGCTCAGCGGCACGGCGGCCGAGCTGCTCGCCGCCGTGCGCGCCGTGGAGAGCGGCGAGAAGCCGGACGCGACGGTCTTCGACGAGTCCCGTCCCGCGCCCCGCCGCGCCGCCCCCGAGCCGGTACGACGCCCGCAGCCGGCACCGGCCGAGCCGGTGACCGTGCCCGCGGGGCCCGCGCCGGAGACCGTCCAGGCCGTGCGGCGCGTCCTGGCCGAGGGCGGCGCCCCGGAGACGCTCGCGCCGCGGACCGCCGCGCTCCTCGGTGAGGCGGCGGAGGAGTCGCTGCGCGCGGACCCCTGGCAGCTGCTGCGGGTCACCGCGGTCCGGCCGGAGCAGGCCGACGGGTTCGCCCGGGCACTGCTCGGCGCGGAGTGCCGCCCGGACGACGAGCGGCGGGGGCGTGCGGTCACCGTCTGGCTGCTGGAACAGGCGGCCCTGACCGGTCACACTGCTTTGGAACTGCCCCGGCTCACGACCGCGCTGGCCCAGCGTGGCGTTCCCGATCCGGACGCCGCCGTCCAGAGCACGCTGGCCGAGGGCGAGGCCCTGGCCTTCCAGGACGCCCTGGAGGAGACCGGCCCCCAGGCCGGCCCCCGCCCGGACGACGGGCCCGCGGACGCGGAGGGGGCGGACGGGGCCGGGGAACGGCCGGTCCGCGTCCTGGTCGGTCTGGAGCGGTACGCGCTGGCGGAGGAGAGTCTCGCCGACGGCCTCGCCCGGCTGGTCAACTCGGTGCCGAAGCAGGACGGTGCGGCGGACGACTGGGAGCGGGCGGCCGCGGCCGCGCAGGGTTCCGCCGCGGACCTGATCCGGGCGGTCGCGGGCCACGGGCTGGTCCTGCACACCGGCGGAGAGGCGTCCCTGGCCGAGCCGGCGGCGCTGCTGGGGGCCGCGCACGGGCTCGGGCTGCGCGCCTGGGCCGCCGCGCACGGCCCGCTCGGCCGCGACCGCTTCGCCGCGCTCGTGGGCGACCGGCGGACGGCGCCCCGGCCCGGCTCCCCCACGCCGGACGGACCGGCCCCGGACGGCACGCGGGTGGTCACCGTCGCCGGGCTGCTGGCCGGGACCGAGGGGCCCGGGCGGGACGCGGACGGCGCGCTGGACCTGGACCTGCTCGTCGTGCTCGACGCGCCGCAGGTGGACGTCGAGACGGGCGCCCTGCTGGCGGAGTCGCTGCCCGACGGGGCGCGGCTGGTGCTGGCCGGCGACCCGGGCGTGCTGTGGTCCGTGGGGCCGGGGAGGGTCTTCGCGGATCTGCTGGCGGCGCGGATCTGCCCCCAGGTCGCCTCCCGGCGTCCGGACCCGGGTCCGCTGGGCGAGCTGGTCTCCGGCATCGGCATCGGTGAGCTGAGCCAGGTGGAGGCGCCCGGCAAGGAGGTCGTGATCGTGCCGGTGCGGGACGCGGGCGAGGCCGTGCACCGCACCGTGCAGCTCGTGGCGGACTCGGTGCCGCGCGCGATCGGCGTCCCCGCCGAGGAGACGCTGGTGATCACGCCGGGCCACGGCGGCGCCGCGGGCACGCGGGCGCTCAACGCGGCGCTGAAGGAACGGCTGAACCCGGGCCCCGGCCGCTTCGGCGGATTCGACCCCGGGGACCGTGTCGTCCACTCCCCCGTGCCGGGCCGTACGCTGCCGGGCCGCGTGGTGAAGGCCGACGCCGACGGGCTGCACCTGTCCTGCGGGGGCGAGGCCGTCGTCGTCCCGAAGGAGCGGCTGGAGGGGACCGTGCGGCACGGGTGGGCGCTGACCGCGCACCAGGCGGCCGGCGGCCGGTGGCCCGCGGTGGTCGTGGTGCTGCCCGGAGACGCCGCGCAGGCGCTCAGCCGCCCGTGGGTCTACACGGCGTTCGGCCGGGCGGCCCGTCATCTGTCCGTGGTGCACGGTGTGGACCAGGCGCTGCCCCGTGCCGTCGCCGAGGTGCCGGCCAAGCCGCGCACGACACGGCTGCCGGCGCTGCTGGCCCCGCAGGTTCCGGTGAGCGGCTGAGCCGCCGGGCGCGGCCGGCGGCGGCACGCGCGACGGCGGCGGTCCACGGGGACCTCCTCCCGTGAACCGCCGCCGTGCGAGGTGTGCCGCTCAGCGGTCCGCCCGCGGCCCCTCCGGCGCGCCGTCCTCTTCGTCCTCTTCCCCGTCCGGTTCGTCGTCGAGGTCCGTCTCGGGGTCTTCCTCCAGCGCCGGTACGTCGTCGTCATCGTCGTCGTCGAATTCGTCGTCGAAGACCGCGCTGACGTCGAAGCGGCAGACCACGCGCTGGGAGTCGACCTGGTCGAACGGCGCCTCGAGCCACTCTCCGGGCTCGGCGCTTTCGTCCGCGGCGGTCACCCAGAGCGTGGAGTCGCCCTCCTCGAGGCCGAACTCCTTGTGCCGGGAGGCGATCTCGTCAGCCTCGAACTCGCCGAACAGGATGCCGAGCGCCCCGTGGACCGTGCCGGCGACGTCCGCGCCCACGGCCGCCTCGTCGTCGGCCGCCTCGATCCGCCGCGCCTGCGCCATCAGCCGCTGCGGCTCCGCCACCGCGTAGTCGCGGCGGATCAGCACGCTCAGCGCGTTCGGTTCCTCGGGACCCGTGTACGGCAGTGTGTCGTCCGCGCCGGGGATCTCGAACGGGGTCACCTCGTCGTAGCGGTCGTAGAGCAACTCGTCGTAGGCCTCCGCGGCCGCGGCCAGCTCGTTGAACGCCTGGTAGACGGCCGGGTCCTCCTCCCCCGACCTGCGTTCGACCGAGGCCAGGTGGCGGTCGAGCGCGGTCTTGACCGCCTCGGCGGCGGCGCGTACCTCGGCAGCGGTGGGCTGCGCAGCATCAGACATAGTGCAGACGCTATCCGTACCGGGCCCCAGCCCGCACAATAGATGCGATGCCGGAATACGAATTTGTCGACGTGTACGTGCCACGCGGGGTCTCCCGCAAGGAGACGACACGTCTGCTGACCGACCACGCCGAGTACGGACACTGGGAGTTGTACCGCCTGAGCCTGCTGCGCGACGGCAGTCGCAAGGTGCGGCTGCGGCGACGGATCATCCGCCAGGTGCGCGCCACCTGGTAAGCACGGCGACGCCCGGGCGACCGGGCGCCGGTGACACGACAACGGGAGCGGGCCCCGCCGAGGCGGGGCCCGCTCCGTGTGCGTCAGGCCGCGGCGCGGGCCCTGCGGTAGAGCACCGTGCCCGCGAGCAGCGCACCCGCGCCCACCGGCAGGGCGAGCCCCAGCGGCAGGTCGCTGCCGGTCTCGGCGAGCTGCGCGTCACCACCGGGCGGGGTGACGTCCTGGGCGCCCGGCTGGTTGACGTGCGAGGAGCCGCCCGGCGTCTTGTCACCCGGGGCGCCGGGGGCACCGGGCTCGCCCGGGGTGCCGGGGTTACCAGGGTTGCCGGGCTCACCCGGATTGCCGGGGTTACCGGGCTCACCCGGATTGCCGGGGTTACCGGGCTCACCCGGGTTACCAGGGTTGCCGGGCTCACCCGGGTTACCGGGGTTGCCCGGCTCACCCGGCGGGGTGGTGTGGGATCCGCCACCCCCGTTGACACAGTGGTTGCCCTTGGCCGGGTTGAGGACACCGACGACATTCACGCTGTTGCCGCAGACGTTCACCGGCACGTGCACCGGCACCTGCACGGTGTTGTCGGAGCCGACCCCGGGCGAGCCGGTGGCGCGTCCGCCGGCGTGCGCACCGTCGTGGCCGCCACCGCCCCCGTTGGCGCACACGTTGCCCACCGCCGGGTTGAGGACGCCGATGACGTCGACCGTGTTGCCGCAGACGTTGACCGGCACGTGCACGGGCGCCTGCACCGTGTTGCCGGACAGCACGCCGGGCGAATTCGACGTCGCTCCTTGTGCCCCCGAGTCGGCGTGGGCGACGCCGCCCACCGCGGCGAGCACACCGGTGGCGGCCGCCATCGTCATCAGGCCCTTGCGGGTGACCTGTCGCATTTCCGAAATCCCTGCCTTGCCTAGTCCCACAGCGCCGGGAATTCCGTCGTTTCCGACGCCGACGCACGCTGATGTTCCTTTTCCCGGAAGTCCGTCGGCCCCGGAGCCGCATGGCGCGCGCTCCGGGGCCGACGGGCTCGGTCCCTCATGGGGCGGGACGCAACGTCACTTGTTGATGCAGACGTTGCCGAAGGTGGGGTTCAGCAGGCCGATCACGGAGATCGTGTTGCCGCAGACGTTCACCGGGACGTGCACGGGAACCTGGATGACATTGCCGGAAACGACGCCCGCGGAGTGCGCGGCGACACCCTGAGCACCCGAGTCGGCGGCGGCCAGACCCGCGCCCGCGAGAACCAGACCACCGGTGGCAGCCGCAACGGCGACGATCTTCTTCAGCATTATTCCTCCTGGTTGGCAAAGGCGATCCGGTATTGCCGATCGCATTACCTGTAACGAGGAAGGAGTAATGAGGCTACGAGCTTATGAGCGCATTCACCCCTCCCGGTGGCCTCCCGCACGCACGGTCGAATACCGGTGAAGGGTGGAGCGCCGTCCCGGCGAACCGCTTCAGGACGCGTCGAGGAACCGGTCGAGCACCCGCACGCCGAACCGCAGGCCGTCCACCGGCACGCGCTCGTCGACGCCGTGGAACATGCCCGCGAAGTCGAGCTCCGGCGGCAGCTTGAGGGGCGCGAAGCCGAAGCCGCGGATGCCGAGGTCGTCGAAGGACTTGGCGTCGGTGCCGCCGGAGAGCATGTACGGGATCGCCTTGGCGGCCGGGTCCTCCGCCACCAGCGCGGACTGCATCGCGTCCACGAGGGCTCCGTCGAACGTGGTCTCGACGGCCTTGTCGGAGTGGACGTCCTCGCGCCGCACCTTCGGTCCGAGGATCCGGTCGAGGTCGGCGAGGAACTCCTCCTCGTGCCCGGGCAGGAACCGTCCGTCGACGTGCGCGGTCGCCTCGCCCGGGATGACGTTGACCTTGTAGCCCGCACCCAGCTGGGTGGGGTTGGCGGTGTTGCTCAGGGTCGCGCCGATGAGCTTGGCGATGCCGCCGAGCCTGGCGAGGGTGCCCTCCATGTTCTCCGGGTCGAGCTCGGTCCCGAGGGCGTCGCCCAGTTCGTCGAGGAACGCCCGGGTCGTCTTCGTGACGCGGACGGGGAACGTGTGCCGGCCGAGGCGCGCGACGGCCTCCGAGAGCTCGGTGATGGCGTTGTCGCGGTGGATCATCGACCCGTGCCCCGCGGTGCCGGCCACGGTCAGCTTCATCCAGTGCATGCCCTTCTCGGCCGTCTGGATCAGGTACAGCCGGCGCTGCTCGCTGACGGTGAAGGAGAAGCCGCCGACCTCGCTGATCGCCTCGGTGACGCCCTCGAAGAGGTGCGGGTGGTGGTCGACCAGGTGACGGGCGCCGTACGTGCCGCCGGCCTCCTCGTCGGCGAGGAACGCCAGGACGACGTCCCGGGGCGGCTTGCGCCCGCTGCGCATCCGGTCGCGGACGACCGCGAGGGTCATCGCGTCCATGTCCTTCATGTCGACCGCGCCGCGTCCCCACACGCACCCGTCGGCGACCTCGCCGGAGAAGGGATGGTGGGTCCAGTCGTCCGCGTTGGCCGGTACGACGTCGGTGTGGCCGTGGATGAGCAGCGCGGGCCGCGACGGGTCCTCGCCCTCGATCCGGGCCACCGTGGAGGCGCGTCCCGGGTGGGACTCGAAGATCTGGGGCTCCAGTCCCACCTCGGCGAGCTTCTCGGCGACGTACTCGGCCGCCTTGCGCTCGCCGGGGCCCGAGTGGTCGCCGTAGTTGCTGGTGTCGATCCGGATCAGCTCGCGGCAGAGGTCCACGACCTCGTCCTCACCGGTGACGCTCCTGGCCGTGTCCGACTCGCTCACGTGCTTCCTCCCGCTGTCACTGCTGGTGGGTCCCCCTCATCCTCCCCCTCCGGCCGTCCGGGCCCAAGACGGGACCCGGCCCGTCACACGCCGTTCACGCCGGAACGGGGGGTGATCGGACACCTCCGAAAGCCTGGTAATGTTTACGTCGTCGCCACGGGGAACACCCCGCGCGGCAGACACCTTGTCCGGGTGGCGGAATGGCAGACGCGCTAGCTTGAGGTGCTAGTGCCCTTTATCGGGCGTGGGGGTTCAAGTCCCCCCTCGGACACCAGAAAGACCCCTGCTGAGCAGGGGTCTTCTGCTTTTCCGGGAGGGCGCCCGAGCGGGCACAATGGCCGCCATGACCACGCGTTCCTGCCCGTGCGGGCTGCCCGAGGCGTACGAGAAGTGCTGCGGCCGTTTCCATGCCGGGGCGGCGTCCGCGCCGAGTGCCGAGGCGCTGATGCGTTCGCGGTACAGCGCCTTCGTGGTGGGCGACGCGGGATACCTGCTGCGGACGTGGCATCCGCGGACCCGGCCGGCGCGTCTCGACCTGGACCCGGGGACGCGGTGGACCGGGCTGGAGATCCTGGACACGACCGACGGGTCCGCGTTCCACTCCAGTGGCACGGTCATCTTCCGCGCCTCCTACCGCGGCGGCTCACTGCACGAGCGGAGCCGGTTCGAGCGGGTCGACGGGGCGTGGGTGTACGTCGACGGGGAGTTCCTCGCCTGACCCGCCCGGTCCCGCTACGGCGCCAGGATGTCCAGTTCCTCGAGCGCGCCCACGGTGATCTCGCGGGTCAGCCGCTCGGCGCGCTCGGCGTCCCGCGCGCGGACGGCCTCGGCGACCTGGACGTGCAGGGTGACGGCGGCCGGGTCGGGGTCCTCGAACATCACGTCGTGGTGCGTGCGTCCGGCCAGGACCTCGGCCACGACACCGCCGAGCCTGGCGAACATCTCGTTGCCGGACGCGGTGAGGACCACGCGGTGGAAGGCCACGTCGTGGAAGAGGTACCCCTCCAGCTTGTGGCCGCGTGAGTTCGCCACCATGCCGAGCGCGCACTCCGTCAGCTCCGCGCACTGCTCCGGGGTGGCGTGCCGGGCGGCCAGTCCCGCGGCGACCGGCTCGATCGCCGAGCGCAGCACGGTCAGCGAGCGCAGCTGGCGCGGCCGGTCGGCGCCGGCCAGGCGCCAGCGGATGACCTGCGGATCGTAGACGTTCCACTCGCACTCGGGCAGGACGGTCACGCCCACGCGGCGGCGCGACTCGACCAGGTGCATGGACTCCAGCACGCGGACGGCCTCGCGCATCACGGAGCGCGACACCTCGAAGCGCTGTGCCAGCTCGTCGGTGCGCAGGACGCTGCCCGCCGGGTATTCGCCCGCGGTGATCGCGGGGCCGAGGGTGTCCAGTACGCGGCCGTGCAGCCCCCGGCCCGGTGTGCTCATGCACTCAGCGTACGGGGCAGATCACCCGAACAAAAAGTCAGACTTATACGTCACAGACTCTTGAATTTGTCGTACCTAATGGGTTTCAGTTGCGTCGACATCACGTGTCGACGAAGACAGCAGACAGCGAGAGTGCGATGCAGCAACTGCACACCCCCCATGTCGTCGTGGTCATGGGCGTAGCGGGCACCGGGAAGACGACCATCGGCCCCCTGCTCGCGGCCCGGCTCGGCGTGCCCTACGCCGAGGGCGACGACTTCCACCCGCCGGCCAACATCGCCAAGATGACGGCCGGGACCCCGCTCACCGACGAGGACCGTTGGCCCTGGCTCGACGCCATCGGCGGCTGGGCGCACGGGCGGGCCGGGCTCGGCGGGGTGGTGAGCAGTTCGGCACTGAAGCGGTCGTACCGCGACCGGCTGAGGGACGCCGCTCCCGGTGTCGTCTTCGTCCACCTCACGGGCAGCCGCGAGCTGATCGAGGACCGGATGTCGCACCGTGCCGGGCACTTCATGCCGACGGCCCTGCTCGACTCCCAGTTCGCCACGCTCCAGCCGCTGGAGCCGGACGAGGCGGGGGCCGCGGTGGACGTCGCCGGCAGCCCCGAGGAGATCACCGAACGGGCGGCCGACGCCCTGAAGGCCCTCCCCCAGCCGGCTCCGTGACCCGGCGGCCCGGCAGCGGGCCGCTTCCCCCCACGACCTCCCCCGGGGCCGTGCCGCCGCAGGTGCGCACGGCCCCGCCCTCCCCCTGAATCCCCATCACCGCAAGGGAACCACCGTGACCAGACTCAGCGTCGAGATGCTGGCAGCGGACACCGTCGAGCCGATCACCTCGGCCGGCCATGCCCAGCTGGGCATCGCCGTGCTGTTGGGCATCGCCGTCATCGTCCTGCTCATCACCAAGTTCAAGTTGCACGCCTTCCTGTCCCTGACCATCGGGACGCTGGCGCTCGGCGCGTTCGCCGGGGCTCCGCTGGACAAGGTGATAGCCAGCTTCACCACCGGCCTCGGCTCGACGGTCGCGGGCGTCGGCGTCCTGATCGCCCTCGGCGCGATCCTCGGCAAGATGCTCGCCGACTCCGGCGGCGCCGACCAGATCGTGGACACCATCCTCGCCAAGGCGAGCGTCCGGTCGATGCCGTGGGCGATGGTGCTGATCGCCTCCGTCGTCGGGCTGCCGCTGTTCTTCGAGGTCGGCATCGTGCTGCTGATCCCGGTCGTCCTGATGGTCGCCAAGCGCGGCAACTACTCCCTGATGCGCATCGGCATCCCGGCGCTGGCCGGTCTGTCCGTGATGCACGGCCTGGTCCCGCCGCACCCCGGCCCGCTGGTCGCGATCGACGCGGTCGGTGCCAACCTGGGCGTGACCCTGGCGCTCGGTGTCCTGATCGCGATCCCGACGGTGGTCATCGCCGGCCCGGTGTTCTCGAGGTACGCGGCCCGCTGGGTGGACGTCCCCGCCCCCGACCGCATGATCCCGCAGCGCGCCTCCGAGACGCTGGACAAGCGCCCGAGCTTCGGCGCCACCCTCGTCACGATCCTGCTGCCCGTCGTGATGATGCTGGCCAAGGCCCTGGTCGACATCGTCGTCGACGACCCCGACCACCTGGTGCAGCGCGTCTTCGACGTCGTCGGTTCGCCGCTGATCGCCCTGCTCACCGCCGTGATCGTGGGCATCTTCACGCTGCTGCGGCCCGCCGGGTTCGCCAAGGACCGGGTCTCGGGCCTGGTGGAGAAGGGACTCGCGCCCATCGCGGGCATCCTGCTGATCGTCGGCGCGGGCGGCGGCTTCAAGCAGACGCTGATCGACTCCGGCGTGGGCCAGATGATCCTGGAGATCTCCAAGGACTGGTCGATCCCGGCGCTGCTGCTGGCCTGGCTGATCGCGGTGGCGATCCGGCTGGCGACCGGTTCGGCGACGGTGGCGACCGTCTCGGCGGCCGGCCTGGTGGCGCCGCTGGCGGCCGACATGTCGACGACCCACGCGGCCCTGCTGGTCCTGGCCATCGGTGCCGGTTCGCTGTTCTTCAGCCACGTCAACGACGCCGGCTTCTGGCTGGTGAAGGAGTACTTCGGCCTGAACGTCGGCCAGACCATCAAGACCTGGTCCGTCATGGAGACGATCATCTCGGTGGTCGCGGGCGGTCTGGTCCTGCTCCTGTCCCTGATCATCTAGGGGTACGAAGGCCGCGCCCCGCCCGGCCACGACGACGGCGCCCGTTCCCGGTCCACCGGGGCGGGCGCCGTCGTCGTGCCGTGCGGGGCGCGCGGCTCAGGACAGCGTGTCGGCCGCCTTCTCGAGCTGGAACGCCTCGTTGCCCAGGCCGATGCGGGCGTGCCGCTCGGGGGCGCGGGCGCGCAGGACCAGGCCCTGCGCGAGGCCGCCGGCCGCGGCGAGGCCGATGATGCCGGGCAGGGCCCAGCTCAGGGCCGAGCCGGGGCCGGCGCCGACGAGGACGTCGAAGTCCTTCACCGTGTACCCGGCGATCACCAGCAGGGCGAGGCCCGCGACGGCCGAGGTCACGAGGCGCACGCCCTGTGCCCCGGCGGCGCCGCGCCGCACGAAGAAGGCGACCACGGAGAACGAGGCCGCGGCCATCAGCACGATCACCCCGAGGGCGCCGATGTTGCCGCCCCAGGTGAACAGGTGCAGGACCGGCTCGGTCGGATCCCCGGCCGGCTTGTCGTCGGCGATCGCGAAGCCGACGACCACGACGGCGGACACGGCGGTCTGGAGCAGCGAGCCGGTGCCGGGCGCGCCGCTGCTGCCGCTGGTGCGTCCGAAGGCGGCGGGCAGCAGCCCTTCCCGGCCCATGGCGAAGGCGTACCGGGCGACGACGTTGTGGAAGCTGAGCAGGGCCGCGAACATGCCGGTCACGAAGAGCACGTGCAGGACGTCGGTGAAGGTGCCGCCGAGCCGGGACTCGGTGAGGAAGAAGAGCAGCCCCGCGCTCTGCTCCTGCGCGGTGCCGACGATTTCGTCGGGGCCGGTGGCGACGGTCAGGGCCCAGCTGCTGAGCGCGAAGAAGACGGCGACGCCGCCGACGGCGAGGAACATCACGCGCGGCACCAGGACGTGCGGCCGGCTGGTCTCCTCGGCGTACACGGGTGCCTGCTCGAAGCCGAGGAAGGCGGCGATGCAGAAGCAGAGCGCGGTCCCGACGCCGGCCCCGGTCAGAGTGTCCGGGTCGAACGCGTGCAGCGACAGGCCCTGGGCGCCCGGGTCGGCGACGGCGGCGATGTCGAAGACCACGACGAGCACGACCTCGATGAGCAGCAGCACGCCCAGTACCCGCGCGTTGACGTCGATCTTCAGCCAGCCCAGGGTGCCGACCGCGAGCACGGCCAGCAGCGCCGGGATCCACCAGGCGACCTCGAGGTCGGCGTAGGTGGCGAGGAGGCCGGAGACCTCGAAGCCGAAGATGCCGTAGATGCCGACCTGGAGAGCGTTGTAGGCGACCAGCGCGACCAGGGCGGCGCCCGCGCCGGCGGTGCCGCCGAGGCCGCGGGAGATGTACGCGTAGAAGGCGCCCGCGTTGTGGACGTGGCGGCTCATCTCGGCGTAGCCGACGCTGAACAGGATCAGCACCACGCCCAGGATCACGAAGAGCAGCGGCTGCCCGACGATGCCCATCACCGCGAACGTGGTGGGCATGACCCCGGCGACCACCATGAGCGGGGCGGTGGCGGCGAGGACGGACAGGAGCAGGCCCCCGGTGCCCAGCCGGTCCGCGCGCAGCGCCCGCTCCTGCCCCTTGAAGGTGCTGATGCCGCCGTCGCTCGTTGGTCTGCTCGTGCGTGAACTGCCCGTGGTCATGGGGACCGTCCTCACTGTGGGGTGCGGGGATGTCAGGTGGTGCCCAGCGCGTCGGCGCGGGCGGCGCGGAAGGCGGGGTGGGGGTCGCGGTCCGGGTACGACCACGGGGCGGGCGTGGCGTGCTCGCCGATGCGGTGGAACAGGGCGGCGGCCTCGGCGCCGCGGCCCTCGCAGGACTTGGCGTGCGCGAGGAAGTTGAGGTCGACCAGGCGGCGGGGGTGGCCCTCCTGTTCCCACTCCAGCCACCAGTCGAAGGCCGCCTTCATCACCTGCCGGGCGCGCCGGCCGGCCCAGTGGCCGGACGCCCTCGGGTCGGCGGACTCGTGTCCGGCGGCGGCCAGCACGCGGTAGCGCTCGGCGTGCGCGACCACCGGCAGGACGGCGAGCGGGGAGTCGGCCGGGGCCTGTTCGGCGGCCCAGCCGGCGAAGTCGTAGGCCTCGTGGAGCGGGTCCGGGCCGTCGGCGCCGCGGCGTTCGGCGAGCCGGGCCACCATCAGATGGTGGGCGTGGTGGTGGTCGGCGTACCGCCCGCGCACCTGCTCGAAGGCGCGGACGACGTCCTCGTCCGCGCCGAGCGTGCGTTCCAGCAGGAGCAGTCCGAGCCAGGGGGTGGGGTCGCCGGGGACGAGTGCGGCGGTGTCCCGGCATGCCTCCCGGACCCGGCCCGGCTTCTCCTTCCCGCGCAGGGCGCGGTGGACGAGGGCCAGGGAGAGCAGGACGGCGGCGTCGGTGGAGTCGGGCTCGGCGAGCAGCCACTCGCGGGCCCAGGCGGCGCAGTGGCGCTCCTGGGCGAGGACGGTGACCCGGTGTCCGCGGCGGTCCCAGTCGTCACCCGTGTGGACGAGCAGGGAGCGGGCCGACTGCCAGCGCCCCTGGGTCAACGCGGTGCGCGCGGTGACGAGTTCGGCGTCGTCGAGGGCCTCGTCGAAGGACTGTGCCGCGCGTCTGCGGCCTCGGCCGAGGGGAGGCGGGGGTGGGGGCACCGCGGGAACTTCCTCACGCGACCCGGTGGGTCGTGGTAGCCGGTTTGCCATGAACTGATCACGCACAGCAAACCGGCAGCCGAGGCCGGCCGTCAAGGCCCGCAGGTCCGTTACACGCGTCAACTGGCGTTACTGGAGGGGCACTTGTCGCCCCGACCACGGCGTCAGGGCAGCGCGCGCCACCCGGATGCAATGCATCCGGCGATGCGGCAGGGCACCGGCGAGCACGGGCCGGCGCGGGATCCGCGGCGGCGCCGACCCCGACGGCCGCTGCTTGGATGAGGGCATGAGCGCTGCTGACGAGATCCTCGACGTCGTCGACGAGAACGACCGCGTGACCGGACGGGCCCGGCGGGGCGACGTGTACGCCCGGGGGCTGCGGCACCGGTGCGTGTTCGTGCGGGCCCGGGACACGCGGGGCCGCGTCTTCGTCCACCGCCGCACGCCGACGAAGCTGGTCTTCCCGTCCCTGTACGACATGTTCGTCGGCGGGGTGGTGGGCGCGGGTGAGTCGTACGACGACGCGGCGTTGCGGGAGGCGGAGGAGGAGCTGGGGGTGGCGGGGCTCGCGCGGCCGGAGTTCCTCTTCAAGTTCCTGTACGACGACGGGGCCGGGCGGACGTGGTGGTCGGCGGTGTACGACGTGCGCTGCACGTCCCAGGTGTCCCCTCAGGTGGAGGAGGTGGAGTGGTGGGGGTTCCTGGAGGAGGCGGAGGTGGAGCGGCGTCTGCTGGAGTGGGAGTGGGTGCCGGACGGGGTGGCGGCGTATGCGCGGCTGCGGGGTGGGCTTGGGGGTGGGGCACGGGGCTCGGCACTGCCGGGGTGACGGGCGTGGGTGCGGGCGGGTGGGGCGTGGTGCGGGCGGGTGGGGCGTGTGGCCCGGCGCTGCGAGGTGCCTCCCTCACTCTCGGCTTCGCTCGAGCGGGGGGACCCCCACCGCCCACCCGTGCCGCCCTGGGGGCACCTCCCAGGCCGTTCAGGCACTGGGGGAGGCACGACTGCCCGCAGCTGCGCGGGACGGCTGCGTGCAGCTACGCGGGACGGCTGCGTGGGGCGGCTGTCGGCCGTGCCCTTGCGGGATGTCGTGCCGGCGTCGGCCGGTAGGGTCCCCGGGTGATCGCATTCGTACGGAACCTCCGGCTCTGGTTCTCGCCCGAGGAGGTGCGGCAGGAGGGCGTGACGCCCGACTACCGGTTCTCGCTGGCCAACGAGCGCACCTTCCTGGCCTGGCTGCGCACCGCCCTCGCCCTGATCGGCGGCGGCTTCGCGGTGGACCAGTTCCTGCCCGACCTGCGCTGGGGCTGGCGGGTCGGACTCGCCCTCGCGCTCCTCGCGGCCGGCGTCCTGTGCTCCCTGCGGGCCGTCAACCACTGGGTGCGCTGCGAGCGGGCCATGCGCCGCGGCGAGGACCTCCCCGTCTCCCGCTTCCCCACGCTGCTCGGCCTGGTGGTCGCGGTGGTCGCCCTCGTCATGGTCGTCGTGGTCCTCGCCGGGTGGGAAGGATGACCGCACCGGACCGCGACCCCGGGCTCCAGCCCGAGCGCACCCGGCTCGCCTGGCGCCGCACGACCCTGTCCGGCACCGTCGTCGCCGTGCTCGCCGCGAAGGCCGCGCTGCACGACGGCCCGACCCCTTCCTCGGTCGTCGCCACGGCGCTGTGCTGCGCGCTCTGGCTGGTCTTCCTGGCCATCGCGCACCGCCGCATCCGCGCCCTCGCCGCGGCGGGCACCCCCCGGGTCGTCGCCCCCGGCAACGCCGCGGCGGCCGCGCTGTGCACGATGGGACTGGCGGTGTGCGGCGCGTTCCTCGTCCTCTAGGACGCGTCCGGCGCCCCGTCCGCCTCCCAGTCCACCGTCACCACGATCTTCCCCCGCGTCCGCCCCTCCTCGTTCCGCCGGTAGGCGTCCGCCGCCCGCTCCAGCGGGAACGTCTCCGACACGTGCACCGCGACCACCCCCTGCTCCGCCAGCTCGGTCAGCCGCAGCAGGTCCTCGGCGTCGGGGCGTACGAAGAAGTACCGCCCGCCGTAGTCGACGGCGTCCGGGTCGGCGATCGACACCAGGCGGCCCTCGGTGGCCAGCAGGTTCGCCGAGGTCCGCAGCGTCTCGCCGCCGACCGTGTCGAACACCGCGTCCACGCCCTCGGGCGCCAGCCCCCGCACCCGTTCGGCCAGGCCCTCCCCGTACGACACCGGCTCCCCGCCGAGCCCCCGCACGTAGTCGTGGTTGCGCTCACTGGCCGTACCGATGACCCGCGCGCCCAGGTGCCGGCCCAGCTGGACGGCGATCGAGCCGACCCCGCCCGCGGCGGCGTGCACGAGAACGGTCTCGCCGCGCTTGACCCGCAGGGCCTTCACCAGGACCTGGTAGGCGGTCAGGCCGGCCAGCGGGAGACCGGCCGCCTCCTCGTAGGAGAGGTTGCGCGGCTTGCGCGCGAGGGTGCGCACGGGTGCCGCCACGTACTCGGCGAAGGTGCCCCGGGAGAGGAAGTCCTCGCGGACGTAGCCGATCACCTCGTCCCCGACGGCGAACTCGGTGACGGCCGCGCCCGGCTGCACGACGACCCCCGACACGTCCCAGCCCGGGACCACCGGGAACACCGGTTCGAGGAGTGCGTCGAGGTGGCCCTCGCGGCACTTCCAGTCCACCGGGTTGACGGCGGCGGCCCGCACCTTCAGCAGGACCGCGTCCGGACCCACCCGCGGATCGCGGACGTCTCCGTACTCCAGCACCTCGGGGCCGCCGTACCGTGCGTAGCTGATCGCCTTCATGGCTTCGACCCTCCGGGGTGCAGGGACGCCACGCAAGCGGAACGGCCGGATACGCACCGATCACGCGACACCCGTGTGGCGGCCCGCCCGGCGGTGACCGCGGGGACGGCCGCTAGGGTGGCCCCGGTCACGTTCCGCTCGCCCACTGGACGCCATACCGACCGGTCGGCATCATGAGTCGGGTATTCTTCGTCTGCCCGAGGAGCGTCCATGAGCCCCGACCACCCGCCCGGACTCGATCTCGACCGGTTGCGCACCCTGCTCGACCGCGAGCGGCCCGGTCTGGTGACCGGCCCGCTGTCCGGCCGGCTGATCGAGGGCGGACGGTCGAACCTCACCTACGCGGTGTCGGACGGCACCTCCCGGTGGGTCGTGCGGCGCCCCCCGCTGGGCCACGTGCTGGCCACCGCGCACGACATGAGGCGCGAGCACCGGGTGATCAGCGCCCTGCACCCGACGGACGTGCCGGTGCCACGCCCGGTGCTGCTGTGCGAGGACGAGGAGGTGCTCGGAGCGCCCTTCTACGTCATGGAGTTCGTGGACGGCGTCCCCTACCGCACCGCCGAGCAGCTCGCCCCCCTCGGACCCGAGCGCACCCGGGCGGCCGTGCTGAACCTCGTCGACACGCTGGTCGGGCTGCACGCGGTGGACCCCGTCGAGGTGGGCCTAGACGACTTCGGCCGGCCCGAGGGCTTCCTGGACCGCCAACTGCGCCGCTGGGCCAAGCAGCTCGACGCCTCCCGCAACCGCGACCTGGCCGGCATCGACGAACTGCACGCCACGCTCGGCCGGGAACTGCCCCGCTCCCCCGCGCCCACGGTCGTGCACGGCGACTACCGCCTCGACAACGTCCTGATCGGCGGGGAGGGCGACGGGATCCGGGCGATCCTCGACTGGGAGATGTCCACGCTGGGCGACCCGTTGACCGACCTCGGGCTGCTGGTGATGTACAGCAGCCCGCTCGGCCTGCCCGACTCCCCCGTCTCCACCACGGCCCAGGCGCCCGGCCACCCCGCCCCCACCGAGCTGATCGAGCGGTACGCCGCGCGCTCGGGGCGCGACGTGACCGCGGTGGCCTGGTACACGGCGTTCGCCTGGTTCAAGCTCGCCGTGATCCTGGAGGGCATCCACTACCGCTACACGCTGGGCCAGACGGTCGGCCGCGGCTTCGACCGCATCGGCGAACTCGTCCCCGTCTTCATCGAGCACGGCCTGACCACCCTTCAGGAAGGCTGATCCGTCATGGACTTCGCGTTCGACGCACGCACCGACGAACTCCGCGCCAGGCTGCTCGCCTTCATGGACGAGTACGTCTACCCGGCCGAGCGGACCGCCCACGAGCAGCGCGCCCGGCTCGCCTCTCCCTGGGACACCCCGCAGGTCGTGGAGGACCTCAAGGCCGAGGCCCGCCGTCAGGGCCTGTGGAACCTCTTCCTGCCCGACGCCGAGCACGGGGCGGGCCTGACCAACCTCCAGTACGCGCCGCTCGCCGAGATCACCGGCCGCAGCCCGCAGCTGGCGCCGACGGCGACGAACTGCGCGGCGCCCGACACCGGGAACATGGAGGTGCTGGCCCAGTTCGGGGACGAGGCGCAGAAGAAGCAGTGGCTCCAGCCGCTGCTCGCCGGGGAGATCCGCTCGGCGTTCGCGATGACCGAGCCGGACGTGGCCTCCTCGGACGCCACGAACATCACCACGCACATCGAGCGCGACGGCGACGAGTACGTCGTCACGGGCCGCAAGTGGTACATCTCCGGGGCGATGAACCCGGACTGCCGGATCTTCATCGTGATGGGCAAGACGGACCCGGACGGCGAGGACATCCGCCGCGAGCAGTCCATGGTGCTGGTCCCCAGGGACACGCCCGGCGTGACCGTCAACCGGGCGATGCAGGTCTTCGGCTACGAGGACCACTACCACGGCGGCCACGCCGAGGTGACCTTCGACCACGCGCGCGTGCCGGTGTCGAACCTGATCGGCGAGGAGGGCGGCGGCTTCGCCATCGCCCAGGCGCGGCTCGGTCCCGGCCGGATCCACCACTGCATGCGGCTGATCGGCATGGCCGAGCGGGCCATCGAGCTGATGTGCCGGCGGGCGACCTCCCGCACGGCCTTCGGCAAGGCGCTGGCCCAGCAGGGCGTCGTGCAGAACTGGATCGCGGACGCGCGGGTCACCGTCGAGCAGCTGCGGCTGCTGGTGCTCAAGACCGCCTGGCTGATGGACACCGTCGGCAACCGCGGCGCCCACACCGAGATCCAGGCCATCAAGATCGCCACTCCGCGCGCGGTGGTCGGCATCCTCGACCGGGCGATCCAGCTGCACGGCGCGGGCGGCGTGAGCCAGGACTTCCCGCTGGCCGAGCTGTACGCCGGCGCCCGCACGCTGATGCTCGCCGACGGCCCGGACGAGGTGCACCAGCGCTCGCTGGCGCGCCGGGAGATCAAGAAGTACGTCCAGTAGCCGCCGGAGCAGTGGTGGTCCGCGCGCCCAGGGACCTCGCCGAGGAGCCGTTCGTCGACTTCCGCGCGGGCACCGGCCTGGAGACGGCGGTGCGGCGGCTGGCGGCGCACTGCGGCCTGGAGCGCCGTATCACCTGTGATGTCACCCAGATCGGGCTGCTGGTCGATCTGGTGCGGGCCGGGATCGGGGTGGCGTTCGTGCCGCGGCGGATCGGCGAGCGGGCCGGACTGCCGTGCGTGGCCGTCCGGCAGCCGGAGCCGGGCCGTACGGTCGTGCTGGCCGGGCGCGGGCCGCGGCCGCGCAATTCCGCGGCGGCGGCCCTGGCCGATCACCTCACGGGCAGGCTCACGGACGCAGCGCCCGCAGCAGCAGGTCGGCCAGGTGGTCGGCCACTTCCTGCGGGCTGAGCGGGCCGTCGGGGCGGTACCAGGTCGACAGGTGGTGCACGGAGCCGAAGTGGTAGTCCACGACGAGGTCGGCCGGGACCTCCTTGGTGAAGACGCCGGCCCGCTGGCCCTCCTCGATGAGCGCCCGGAAGCGCTCGTGGTAGCGCCGGCGCTCGGCGCGGACCTGCTTGTTCTTCTCCGGGCTGAGCTGGTGCATCGAGCGGAAGAAGATCGACGCGTCGTCGAGGTTGTCGATGGTGGTGACGACCACGTCGGCCGCCGCGTCGCGCACCCGGTCCTCGACCGGCCCGTCGGAGTCCGCGTAGGCGTCCAGGCGCTCCTGCTGGAGGCGCAGCACGCGCGCGTACACCTCGTGCAGGAGGTCGTCCTTGGAGCCGAAGTAGTGGTACAGCGCGCCCTTGGTGACGCCGGCCGCCTCCACGATCTCCTGCACCGAGGTGCGGTCGTAGCCCTGCTCCGCGAAGAGCCGGGTGGCGGCGGCCAGGAGCCGCTGCGGCACCGGAGTGCCGTCCCCGTCCGTGGTCCTGGGCACTGCCGTCACCTGCCTTTCCGTTGTCTCACTGTCCGTCGTCGTGCGTACGGGAACGCAGTTCCCGACGGAGGATCTTCCCACTCGCCGTCTTCGGCAAGTCGGTCAGGATCTCCACCTGACGCGGGTATTTGTAGGCGGCCAGTCTCTCCTTGCAGTACGCGGCCAGCGCATCCGGGTCGGTGTCGGCGCCCGGCCTCAGGCTGATGTAGGCCTTGACCGTCTCCCCGCGGTACCCGTCGGGCACGCCGACGACGGCGGCCTCGCGCACCGCCGGGTGGGTGTAGAGGACGTCCTCGACCTCGCGCGGCCAGACCTTGAAGCCGGACGCGTTGATCATGTCCTTCTTGCGGTCGACGACGTAGAGCCAGCCCCGGTCGTCCATGAAGCCGATGTCGCCGGTGCGCAGCTCGCCGCCGGGGAAGGTCTCGGCGGTGGCGTCGGGACGGCGCCAGTAGCCGGGGACGACCTGCGGGCCGCTGACGACGATCTCGCCCTGCTCGCCGAACGGCACCTCCTCGCCCCGGTCGTCCAGGATCCGGACGACCGTCTCGGGGCCGGGGACGCCCACGGCGAGGGTCCCGGAGACCGGGTCGACGGGTGCCTCGAGGTGGGGCGGTACGGAGGCGCAGGGCGCGGTGCACTCGGTGAGCCCGTAGCCGTTGCGGATGTACGGGCCGAAGCCCGCGCGGAACTTCTCCACCAGTGCGGGCGGCAGGGGGGCGCCGCCGGAGGAGATGTTGGCGAAGGACGCGAAGTGCTCGCGGGTGACGGAGGGGTGGGCGGCCAGCGCCATGAAGGCGGTGGACGGGCCGACCGTGTAGTGCGGCCGGTGCTCGGCGAACGCGTCCAGGACGACGCCCGCCTCGAAGCGGTACGCCAGGACGAGCGTGCCCGCGCTGTTCAGGCAGGCGCCGAGCTGGCAGACCATGCCGGTGATGTGGAACAGCGGAGCCAGCGCGAAGTACACCGGCGCCTCGGGCAGGCCGAGGCCGGTGCGCTGCCGCTCGGCGTTGTACATGATGTTGCGGTGCGTGTTGGTGGCGCCCTTGGGCGTGCCGCTGGTGCCCGAGGTGTAGCTGATGAGCGCGGTGCCGGCGGGCTCGGGGTCGCGGTCCCCGGGCGCCTTGTGGCCGGCGCGGGCCACCTCGGTGAGGTCGTCGGCGTCGGTGGCCGGCGGCAGCCGCTCGAAGGTCAGCACGCGGGCGTCGCCCCTGGTCTGGAAGTCCAGCTCGCAGGCCGTGAGCACCGTCCGCACCGGCGAGCCGGCGGCCGCCTCGCGCAGGTAGCCCTTCCAGGCCCGGTCGGAGCAGACCAGGGCGGCCACCTCGGCGTCGCGCAGGACGTGGCCGACCTCTCCCGACTTGTACATGGGGTTGACGGGCACGACGACCGCGCCCGCCTTCCAGGCGCCGAGGACGGCGAGCACGAAGTGCGGGGAGTTCTGCAGCAGGACCGCCACCCGGTCGCCGCGCTCCAGGCCGCGGGCGGTGAGGTGCCCGGCGACGGAGTCGCTCAGCTCGTCGGCCTCGCGGTAGGTCAGGCGGCCGTCGAAGTAGGCGAGGAAGGCGCGGTCGGGGGCCTCGGCGGCGGCCCGGCGCAGGCTGTGCACCAGGGAGGCGTCCGGGTCGAGCGGGACCTTCTGGACGTCGGTGAGGAGGTCCAGCCACGGCTTGGCCGCGTAACGGGAGCCGGTCATCGTGCCGTCGCCTCCCACTGCCGCTGGAGGCGGTTCATCCCGCGCAGCCAGCGGTCGGGTTCGGCCGCGCGGGCCTGGTAGTACTCGGCGACCTCGGGGTGCGGCAGGATCAGGAAGCGGTCGTCCTCGATGCCCTTGAAGAGGGCGTCCGCCACCTCCCCGGGCTCGATCGCGGTCGGGGCGAGCACCAGCTCGCCCGCGCTGCCGCTCGCGGTCAGCATGTCGGTGCGCACGCCCTGCGGGCAGATCGCGTGGACCTTGACGCCGCGGTGGCGGTACGTGAGGGACAGCCACTCGGCGAAGGCGTAGGCGCCGTGCTTGGTGACGCTGTAGGGGGCGGCGCCGATCATGGTGAGCAGTCCGGCCGCCGAGACGGTCGAGACGAAGCGGCCGGCGCCGCGCTCCAGCCAGCCGGGGAGCAGTGCGTGGGCCGCGCGCACGTGGGCCATGACGTTGACGTCCCAGGCGAGGGCCCAGACGGACTCCTCGGCCGCCTCGGAACCGCCGGATCCGACCCCGGCGTTGGCGCAGTAGACGTCCACCGTGCCGCCCAGCGCGTCGCGGGCCTCGGTGATGATCGCGGATGCGTCCCCGGGGACCGCGATGCCGCCGATCTCCTCGGCGACGGCCTTCGCCCGCCCGGCGTCGAGGTCGTTGACGACGACCCGGGCGCCCTCGGCCGCGAAGCGGCGGGCCAGCGCGGCGCCGATGCCGCCTCCTGCCCCGGTGACGACGACTCCGGCATCCTGCACGGCTTCCACCATCGGTCTCCTTCGACACGGCTCGGGCGCTGCCGGACGCCAGACTAACCAGTCGGTATGCCGGGCGGAAGAGGTGAACCGCGGTTCGCGTCGTTCCCCGGGGCGGGGGGCGCGGGTTAGCGTGCGTGCGCATGACACCCGCCGCGATCACGGAGGTCACCGCATGACGCTGTCCAGACGGAACCTGCTCGCCACCACGGCCGCGGTGGCGGCCACCGCCACGGCCGCCACCGCCGGGCCGGCCCAGGCCGCCCCCTCGGGCGGCGGACGCCGGCTGCGCACCGGGTTCGAACGACTGGCCGACGACGGCTACGCCCTGCTCGAGGGCGAGCGGGTCGGCATCGTCACCAACCCCACCGGCATCACCCGGGACGTGCGCCACATCGTGGACGTGATGCACGCCGACGGGCGGGTGAACCTGACGGCGGTCTTCGGTCCCGAGCACGGCTTCCGCGGCACCGCTCAGGCGGGCGGCTCCGAGGGCCGTTACGACGACCCGGCGACCGGGCTGCCCGTCTACGACACGTACCTGAAGAGCGGGCAGCCGCTCGCCGACGTCTTCACGGCGTCCGGCGTGGACACCGTCGTCTTCGACATCCAGGACGCGGGCGCGCGTTTCTACACGTACATCTGGACGCTGTACGACTGCATGGAGGCGGCGCGGCTCGCGGGCAAGCGGTTCGTGGTGCTGGACCGGCCGAACCCGGTGACCGGGCGGGCGGCCCTGGGGCCCGTCCTGCACGAGGAGTTCGCCACCTTCGTCGGGCGGCGGCCGATCGCCCAGGCGCACGGCATGACCGTCGCCGAGCTGGCGCTCCTGTTCAACGGCGAGTTCCTGCCGTCGCCCGTGCCGCTGGAGACCGTCACGATGACGGGCTGGAAGCGGTCGGAGTTCTACGACGCCTCCGGGCTGCCCTGGGTACCGCCGAGCCCGAACATGCCGACCCCGGAGACGGCTCTGGTCTACTCGGGCACGTGTCTGTTCGAGGGCACGAACCTGTCGGAGGGACGCGGCACCACCCGCCCGTTCGAACTGCTCGGCGCGGAGGGCGTCGACGGGCGCTGGGCCGCCGCGGCGAACGAACTCGGCCTGCCCGGCGTGCGGTTCCGGGAGGCGTACTTCGCGCCCACCTTCTCCAAGTTCCAGGGCAGGACGGTCGGCGGCGTGCAGCTCCACGTGCACGACCGGGCCGCCTTCGACCCGGTACGCACCGGGATCGCGCTGCTGGTGACCGCCAGGCGGAGCTGGGACGGCTTCGCCTGGCGGCCGGACAACTGGATCGACAAGCTCACCGGCTCCACACAGGTGCGCACGATGATCGACGCGGGCGCGGACACCGACGAGGTGGTGGACGGCTGGGAGCGGGAACTGGCGGCGTTCCGCAGGACGCGCCGCCAGTACCTCCTCTACCGCTGACCGCGGTGCCGGCCGGTCACCTGTGGGACGTGAACTCCACGACCTGCTGGTAGGTCGGCCGGTTCTGCCAGCTGATGCCGCCGTGCTTGATGCCGCCGAGGGTACGGTGGATCACCGAGTCGGCACACCACTGGTCGCCCGCGGAGCAGTTGTCGTCGCCCGGGTAGACCTGGGCGGGGGTACGGCCCGCGGCCTCCTTCAGGGTGGAGACCAGGGCGTCCCTGCAGGCGGCGAGGTCGCCCCCGCCGCAGTACCGCCGCGCCAGCGGGCCCTTGACCGGCTCGCCGAGCACCGACCGGACGTCCTTGTCGACGTAGCTCCACCAGCCGTACTGGAAGGCGCTGCCGGCGTGGGCCCCGGTCGGGCCGTGGCCGGCGGACGGCGACTCGTCGACGGGCAGGTTGCGGGTGAAGGCGGTGTAGAGGTCGCTGCCGAGACCCGGCTCGAACTCGGCCTTCACCAGCAGCGGCCACCAGGCGTCCAGGGTGCGGATCGCGTCGGCGTGGGCGTACTTCTTCGCGCCGGCCGAGGTCTCCGTGCGCAGGGCACCCGCCGCCAGCCACCCCTTGAGCCGGTCCACGGCCGTCCTGGCCGCGGGGTCGGTCACCGGCGTGGACTCGATCACCTTCAGCAGGCCGGGCACCACGTCCTCGGCCCGCAGGTCGGCGAGGCCCGCCTCGGCCATGGCCTTCACCAGCGCGGCCCGGGTGACGCCCCCCTGGGCGACCAGTCTCCTCACCCGGTCGTCGAGGAGATCGCCGCGGTGGACCGAGCCGTTGCCCCAGGAGGCGGCCGGGTAGTCCTTGGCCTGCTTGTTGTTCCAGGAGATGTAGTAGTCCTGGTCGACGGAGCGGGGGTGGGCCGACGCGGGCGTGTAGCGGGCGGTGTTGGCCGCCGGGTCCCAGCCCTGCCACTCGTACGCGTCGCGCGCCCAGACCGGGAACTCGGCGTCGACGCCGTTCGCCCGTACCGGGTTGTCGCCGCTGTTGTAGTACGCGGTGTGCTCGGAGTCGGCGTAGAACCAGTTGAAGGTGTAGTTGATGTGCTGCACCGCGCTCTGGAAGCGTTCCGGGCCGTCGACGTAGTCGGGGTCGTTGAGCATCTGGAAGCCGATGATCGAGTCGGCCTCGTGCAGGTAGGACGAGCGCAGCGTGGTGTAGGCGACCTTCTTGCCGCCGACCGTCGCGCGGTGCTCCACGGGTCCGTACTTCGTGCGCCAGACGCGCATCGTGTAGGAGCCGGCCGCGGTGCCGTCGGCGACGGTCGGCTTCCAGGCGTTCCGGCGCTCGATCTTCTCCATCGGCGTGCAGGTTCCGCGGTAGAGGTAGTGGTAGTCGTCCTGGCACAGCTCGACCGCGTAGGTGTCGATGATGTCCTGGCCGGAGGTGGTCGCGCTCCAGGCGTAGTCCTGGCCGCGGCCGAGCTCGACGTACATGCTCAGGCCCGCGAAGGAGGCGCCGCGGGCACTCAGGCCCGGTCCCTGGAGTTCCTGGAGCATGAGCAGCTGGGGCGCGAAGTAGCCGGTCTGCGGGCCGAACACGGCGACCGGGTCGCCGCTCGCGGTGTGCTTCCCGCTGACGACCAGGGCGTTGGACATGCCGCGCCGGGCCGAGGTGACGGCCGCGTCGGCCGCCGTGGCGGTGGCGCCGGTCGCGCTCGCCGCGCCGGCGCTGCCGGTGCGGTCGTACACCAGGGGCTCCGCCCGCACCGAGCCCTCGTCCGGGAGGGCGCGGCCCTGGGGGGCGTCGGGGCGGGGCAGGTACGGGAAGCTGCCGTCCTGCTGGGTGAGGACAGCCTCGGGGTCGTTGCGCTGGCGGAAGGACTCCCAGACCTTGGTGCCCTCGGCGACGCCGTACTTCTCCTGGGCGGCGAGCAGCGAGAGGGCGTTGTTGACCTCGCCGCCGCCTCCGGCGCCGAAGAGGGAGCCGATGACGGAGGCCAGGGCGATCAGGTCGGTGCGCCGGAAGGGCTCGATGGTTCCCGCGTTGGTGATGGCGTCCTTGTGGCCGGTCAGGACGTACTCGCCGGGGAAGTAGCGGCCCTTGTCGGAGGCGTCGATGTAGGCGTTGACGCCGGCGACGTAGGCGTCCACGTCGGCGAGGGCCTGCTCGCCGCGCTCGCCGGCCTTGGCGGCGGCGCTCTCGATCTGCGCCTCCAGGTCGGCCTCGGTGTAGGGGGCGCTGCGCCAGAACTGCTGCTCCAGCCCCTGGTTGGCGGGGGCGCCGCCGGCGAAGGACGTCAACTGGCCGCGTCCGACGTGCCGGAAGAGGTCCATCAGCCAGAGCCGGTCCTGGGCCGCGGCGTAGCCGGCGCCGAACTCGGTGCCGTAGCGGGTGGTGCCGGTGATGTGCGGCACGCCGGTCCTCTTGTCGCGGACGATCGTGACGTCGGCGCGTCCGGCGGGGCGGAGGGTGGAGGCGACCTGGTCGGCGGGGACGCCGAAGGAGGCGTCCCCGAAGAAGGTGTTGATCTTGTCGTTGGTGAGGCCGGAGTAGCCGGAGGCCAGGTTCGCGTAGGGGCCGAGCTGGTCCTCGGCGTGCGCGGGCTGGGTGCCGAAGGCCTGGTTGAGGAGGATCTGGGCGAGGGTGGCGTTGCCGTTCTGGCCGGGCGGCAGGATGTCCGAACACCGTCCGCCGCAGTGGTCGTCGGCCGCCGCCCGCACGGCCGTGGGGGTGGTGGTACCCGTGCCGGCGGCCACCGCGGGGGAAAGCGGCGACAAAAGACCGGCGATGAGGGCGCATAGCGACGCGCTCTTCAGGAACCCGTGGAAGCCGCGGGGAGTTCTCAGTCTGTCAAGGGCGTTACGTGGGGTGCGCCGTTGCATGGCAGCTCCTCCCGACAGGGGTGGGCCCGGACGTTACCGCCGGTATCCCCGAGTTGGAAGATGAACATGCGTCAGTTTTCGAAGAGGTTGCGATCGGCTGGTGGGAGGTGTCGGAAATCGGAGGGAGCCGAATCGCGTGTCGATACGTCTACTCGGTGACGTCGGGAGGGCGACTCCCCACGACGACACCGAAGTGACCGAAGTACAGGTGCAGGTGTGACGGAGGTGCAGGGCGATGGCCGGTTTCCGGAGTCTGGCGAGACAGGTCCGAGATCCACGGTGCGACCTGGCGCTACGGCGCTACTCGCTGCGCAAGTGCCTTGAGCGGTTCGCCCCTTACGGGCACAGGGCGACCTGGGACCATCTGTGCTCGCGGGCCGGCTTCGGCCCCGAGGACCGCTCCCCCGACCCGGCGCGGCTCGTGGCCGCACTGGAGGAACTGGAGGAGGCCCGTTCGGTGTGGCTCGCCTACGAGGTGGAGTTCGCCGAGCGGCGCAGGAAGGAGAAGCACGACGGTCTGCGCAGGCCGGGAAGTGTGGACGACTGGCACCGGCTGACCTGGGGCGGTTTCGGGGTGGCCTGGTGCGACGACCCGAGGCTCCATCCCGACGGGCCGCTGGCGGAGGTGCTGCGCCGGCTCATCTCGGCCCTGGAGCGCGAACCGGGAGTGGTGTGCCCGGTGTGCGACGGGGACCGGCTGGTCTGGAGGTACGACCTGGACCACGAGCCGTCGACGGGCCCGGTCTGCACCGACTGCGGAATCCTGGTGCCGCGGCCGGTGCTGACGCCGGAGGCCCTGGCGGACGCCCGGCGTGAACGGCTGCTGATGTCGGCGTAGTGGCCGAGGGGGTGCGCCGGTGACGCCGCACCCCCTGCGGCCCGCGGGCGCCGTCCGCGGCGCCCGGATTCCTGGGGGAACGGTGCAGGTCTGTGTGAACGGTGCCCGCGGGGCCGCCGACGGCGCGGTGGTGCCGCTGACGCCGGAGGCGATGGCGGACGCCGTGGCCGGGGCGGTGGCCGCCGGGGCCACGGACGTCCACGTCCATCCCAAGACCCCGTGCGGGCAGGACACGTTGTCGCCGCGGGTGCTCGCGGTGACCCTGGAGGCGGTACGGGCGCGGCTGCCGGCACCGGTGCCGGTGGGGGTGACCACGGGGGCCTGGGCCGAGCCCGATCCGGACGCCCGGGCCGCGCGGGTGCGGAGCTGGGAGGCACTGCCCGACCACGCCTCCGTCAACTGGCACGAGCCGGGCGCCGAGACGGTCGCGGCCGCGCTGATCGAGCGGGGGGTGGGCGTCGAGGCGGGCGTCTGGTCCGGCACGGACGGCGCCGAGCGGTTCGCGCGCTCGCCGCTGGGACCGAGGGTGCTGCGGGTACTGGCGGAGGTCACGGACCCCGGCGCCGGGACCGCGGAGGCGTCCGCGCGGGCCCTGCTGTGCGGCCTGGGCACGGCGCACGGCCGCCCGGTGCTGCTGCACGGCGAGGACGGCGGCGCCTGGCCGGTGCTGCGGCTGGCCGGCCGGCTGGGCCTCGCGACCCGCGTCGGCCTGGAGGACACCCTGCTCCTGCCGGACGGCCGGCCCGCCCGTTCGAACGCCGAACTGGTCGGGGCGGGCCTCGCCGAGTGGCGGACGGCCCGGCGCCGCGGGGCGTGAACCGGGCGGGACGCGGCGGACGCGGATGCGGCATCCCGCGGCCGGGCCACCCCCGCGCCGTACCCCGGGAACACGTGTCGGGCGGGGTCAGTCGCAGCACGCCGGGTCGGGCGCCGGCGCCTCGCGGTGGCCGGCCGGCCCCGTTCCGTTCTTCCGTTCCACCAGCAGGCGGGAGCCCGCGCGGCTCACGCCGAAGGCGTCGTCGGGGTTGGACAGGACGCAGGTCTCCAGGGACAGGCAGCCGCAGCCGATGCAGTCGGTGAGGTGGTCGCGCAGCCGGTTCAGCTGCTTGATGCGCTCGTCCAGCTCGGAGCGCCAGGCCTGCGAGAGCCGCGCCCAGTCCTCCTCGGTGGGCGTGCGTCCCTCCGGCAGCTCGGCCAGCGCCTCCCGGATCGTGGCGAGCGGGATGCCGACCCGCTGCGCGGCCCGCACGAAGGCGACCCGGCGCAGCGCGTCGCGGCTGAAGCGGCGCTGGTTGCCCGAGGTGCGGCGACTGCTGATCAGGCCCTTGGACTCGTAGAAGTGCAGGGCGGAGACGGCGGCGCCGCTGCGGGCGGCGAGCTGACCGACCGTGAGCTCGTGGATCTTCTCGGGAATCTGAGGCACTCCCCAGACCCTACCCACCCGCTCACCCGGCGGTCCGTTGACATGGGCGTCACGGACCACCATGCTAAGCAGTTGCTTAGCATGGTCGAGCAGGCACTGGACGAACAGGGCCACGACACCTTTGACGCGGGAGGCCGGGACATGGCAGAGCCGAGGATCTTCACATCCGCCGACGACGTGAAGGCGGCGGTGGGCGAGCGGCTGGGGTACACCGACTGGCTGGAGGTCGACCAGAAGCGGATCGACCTGTTCGCGGAGGCGACCGGCGACCACCAGTGGATCCACGTGGACCCGGAGAAGGCCGCCGCGGGCCCGTTCGGCACCACCATCGCGCACGGGTACCTGACCCTGTCGCTGCTCCCGCTCTTCGGACCGCAGCTGATCAGGGTCGAGGGCGTGAAGATGGGCGTCAACTACGGCACCAACAAGGTCCGTTTCCCCTCCCCCGTCCCGGTCGGCTCACGGCTGCGCGCCACGGCGGCGATCACCGGCGTCGAGGACGTCAAGGGAGGGATCCAGGTGGCCGTCGCCTTCACGGTGGAGCGCGAGGGCGGCGACAAGCCGGTGTGCGTCGCCGAGTCCGTCTCGCGCTACTACCTGTGAGCCGCTACCGCGCCTGAGCGGCGCCGGGCTCCTTGGCCCGCACCATCCGCAGCACGAGGTCGGCGTAGAGCGCGCCGACCTCGTCGGGCGTGCGGGGGCCGTTCACGTTGAACCAGCGGGCGACGTCGATGCACAGGGAGAGCACGGCGAGCGTCGTGCCCTGCACGTCCGCCACCTCGAACTCGCCCGAGGCCACACCCTCCTCGATGATGCCGCGCACCTCGGCGTCGACCTGGCGGCGCAGCGCGACGATCTCGGCACGGGCGTCCGGCCCGAGCGCGTCCAGCTCGTACTGCACCACCCGGGCGGTGGTGCGCCGCCCGGCGTGCCAGCGCACGAAGGAGCTGACGGCGTCGGCGAGCCGTTCCGTGGCGCTGCCCTCGCCCTCGGCCGCCGTGCGCAGGATGCCGAGCGCCCGGTCGTGGCCGATCCGGCTGATGCGGTGGAGCAGCTCTTCCTTGGTCTTGTAGTGGATGTAGAGCGCGGCCGGGCTCATGCCGGCCCGCCCGGCGATGTCGCGGGTCGTGGTCGCGTGGTACCCGCGCTCGGCGAAGGCCTCCACGGCGGCGACCAGCAGTCGCCGGGCCGCGTCGGGCGTGACCTCTTCCCACGGCTCGGTGTCGCCGCCCGCCGTCTCGGCCGCCGTACTCATCGCTTGTTCGCCCCTCTCGGTGACAGGAGCTCCACCATACCGCCGAAGCTGAGCGGGCGCTTAGGGGCGCCCTGCGGCGCACGTCACCCCAGCTTCTCGAAGGGGTCGTGCTCGGCGAGGAGTTTCTCCAGCCGGGCCTGGTCGACCCGGCTGACGATCTGCCCCGCCTCCTGCCGGTCCCGGATGATCTTCGCCAGGGTGAAGGCGGACGTGACGAGGTACAGAACGGCGATGGCGAGGAAGGCGCGCACCCAGGCGTCGGCCTGGAGGTTGTAGATGCCGATGGAGGTGGCGATCATGGCGACCGCGAACGAGGCGACGGCCTGTCCGTAGAAGGCGGCGGTGCTCTGCTGCTTGACCGGTGTGTCACTCATGGGGACAAGCGTCGGCGGATGTGGCCGCGGCCACATCCGCCGACGTACTCAGGTCGGGTACTCAGAAGGCCGAGACGCCCGTCAGCGCGCGCCCGATGACCAGTTTCTGGATCTGGCTGGTGCCCTCGTAGAGGGTCATCACGCGGGCGTCGCGCAGCAGCTTGCCGGCCGGGTACTCGTCGATGTAGCCGTAGCCGCCGAAGACCTGGAGCGCGTTGTTGGCGGCGCGGACGGCGGCCTCCGAGGCGAAGAGCTTGGCCTTGGAGGACTCGAGGGCGAAGGGCCGCCCCCGGTCGATCAGGTCGGCGACCCGCCAGGTCAGCAGCCGGGCCGCGTCCACGTCGAGGGCGATGTCGCTGATCAGTTCCTGCACCAGCTGGTGGTGGGCGATGGTCCTGCCGAACTGCTCGCGTTCGCCCGCGTACCGCACGGCCGCGTCCAGGGCGGCCTGGGCGATGCCGACGCAGCCGGCCGCGACCGACATCCGCCCCTTGGCGAGCGCCGACATCGCGACCGAGAAGCCCTTGCCCTCGGGGGCCAGCATCGCGGAGGCGGGGACGCGGACGTCCTCCAGGACCAGTTCCGCGGTGGCCTGTCCGCGCAGCCCCAGCTTGCCGTGGATGGTGCGGCGGGTCAGGCCGGGGGTGTCGGTGGGCACCAGGAAGGCGGAGACGCCCTTGTGGCCGGGGGCGTCGGTGGAGCGGGCGAAGAGCAGGACGACATCGGCCCAGGTGCCGTTGGTGATGAACATCTTGGTGCCGTTGACGACGTAGTCGTCGCCGTCGCGGACCGCGCGGGTGGACAGGTTCCCGGCGTCCGACCCGGTGCCGGGTTCGGTCAGGCCGAAGCAGCCGACGTACTCGCCGGAGGTCAACCCCGGCAGCCAGCGGCGTTTCTGCTCCTCGTTCCCCCAGGCGGCGATCGTCTTGGCGACCAGCCCGAGGGAGACGGAGACGACCCCGCGCACGGAGCTGTCGCCGCGCCCCAGCTCCTCCGTCACCAGGCAGTACGCGAGGTGGTCGCCGCCGGAGCCGCCGTACTCCTCGTCGACGGTGAGCCCGAGGAAGCCGACCTCGCCGAGTTTCCTGACGATGGACCGGTCCACCTCCTCGGCGCGGTCCCAGGCGACGACGTGGGGGGCGATCTCGCGCTCCACGAAGTCCCGGGCGAGCTGCCGTACGGCGGTCTGCTCCTCGCTGAGCTCCAGGTTCATGACGGGTCACCCCACAGAAGACGGATCCGGGCGGCCGTACCTCGAAAGCCGGACATTTAAATTAGCACTGCTAGTTTACGGCCGCAGCCCTACTATGTGCGCCATGGCCCGACCGCGCAAGCCCCTGCTCAGCACCGACCGGATCGTCGAGACGGCCCGCGCGCTGGTGGACGCGGAGGGCCTCGCCGCCGTCTCCACGCGCCGGCTCGCCGCGGAACTGGGGGTCAGCGGGCCCTCGCTCTACAACCACTTCCGCACCAAGGACGAGATCCTGGAGGCCGTCGCCGACTCGGTCAGCGCGCAGGTCGACCTGTCGATGTTCGAGGACGGCCGGGACTGGCGGACCGCGCTGCACGACTGGGCCGTCTCCTACCGGGCGGCCCTGCGGGACCACCCCAACATCGTCCCGGTGCTGGCCCACGGGCCCGGCCGCCGCCCGGCCGCCCTGCGCCTCGCGGACGCCGTCTACGGGGCGATGGTCGCGGCGGGCTGGCCGCCGGCCCAGGCCACGTCCATCGGCGCGCTCATGCGGTACTTCGTCATGGGCTCCGCGCTCGGCTCCTTCGCGCGGGGGTTCCCGGACGACGCCGGCGCCTACGATCCCGCCGACTATCCCCACCTCGGCAAGGCGCACCTCCTGGCCGAGCAGCAGGAGAAGATCGACGAGCGGGCCTTCGAGACCGGCCTGACGGCCCTGCTGGACGGTCTGGCGCGGCAGTACGAGCAGGCGGCGCCGGACGCGTGAGGACACTTCGGCGCCCGCCGACATGTCCGTGCCGCATCCTGGACGCATGACCGACAAGGACGGCGAGGCGCCCGGACTCGCGCGGCTGGCCGGGCTCATCGCCGACGAGACCCGGGCCGCCTGCCTGCTGGCGCTGCTCGACGGGCGGGCGTGGACCGCGGGCGAGCTGGCCCGGCACGCGGGCGTCGCCCCGTCGACGCTCAGCGAGCACCTCGGCAAGCTCGTCGCCGGCGGCCTGCTCACCGAGGAACGCCAGGGACGGCACCGGTACGTCAGGCTGGCCGACGAGCGGATCGCGCACCTCGTCGAGGACCTGGCCGCGCAGGTCGCGCCCGAGGCGGCGGCCCGGCGTCCGCGCACCCTCCGCGCGTCGAGCGCCGGGTCGGCGATGGCCCGCGGGCGCACCTGCTACGACCACCTCGCCGGGCGGCTCGGGATCACGGTCACCGACGCGCTGACCGGGCGCGGGCTGCTGCGCCAGGACACCGGCTTCGCGCTCACCGACGCGGGACTCGGCTGGTTCGACGCCGCCGGGATCCGCCTCGACCGCACGAAGCGCCGCCCGCTGGCCCGGGCCTGCCTGGACTGGACCGAACGCCGCCCCCACCTCGCGGGCGTCGCGGGCGCGGCCCTGTGCCGGCACGCCCTGGACGCTGGCTGGTGCGTGCGCATCGGCTCGGAGCGGGCGGTCAGGGTGACACCGGCCGGCGAGGACGCGCTGTCCGATCTGCTGGGCATCGACCCGTCGGCGCTGCGCTGAGCGCGCTCCCCGTCCGGAATCCGCCGGTCCCCCGCCTCCCGCCCTCCTAGCCTCTGGAGCATGATGAGCACCGCCCCGTCCCGCCGTGCCGGACTTCTCGCCGCAGGCGCCGCCACGGTCACCGTCGTCCTGTGGGCCTCCGCCTTCGTCTCCATCCGCAGCGCGGGCGAGGCCTACTCGCCTGGCGCGCTGGCGCTCGGGCGGCTGCTGTCGGGCGCGCTGACGCTCGGGGCGATCTGCCTGGTGCGCCGGGAGGGGCTGCCGCCCCGGGCGGCCTGGCGGGGGATCGCGATATCCGGGCTGCTGTGGTTCGGCTTCTACATGGTCGTCCTGAACTGGGGCGAGCAGCAGGTGGACGCCGGTACGGCCGCCCTGGTGGTGAACGTCGGGCCGATCCTCATCGCGCTGCTGGGCGCCCGGCTGCTCGGGGACGCGCTGCCGCCGCGGCTGGTGACGGGGATGGCGGTGTCGTTCGCCGGAGCGGTGACCGTGGGCCTGTCGATGTCCGGCGAGGGCGGTTCCTCGCTCTTCGGGGTGGTGCTGTGCCTGCTGGCGGCCGTGGCGTACGCGGGCGGGGTGGTCGCCCAGAAGCCGGCGCTGGGCCGGGCGAGCGCGCTCCAGGTGACGACGTTCGGGTGCCTGGTCGGGGCGGTGCTCTGCCTGCCGTTCGCCGGACAGCTGGTGCGGGAGGCGGCGACGGCGCCCGCCTCCGCGACGCTCAACGTGGTCTACCTGGGCGTGTTCCCGACCGCCCTGGCGTTCACGACGTGGGCGTACGCCCTGGCCCGGACCACCGCCGGCCGGATGGGGGCGACGACCTATGCGGTGCCCGCCCTCGTCGTCCTGATGTCGTGGCTGGCGCTCCGCGAGGTGCCGGGGCCGCTGACCCTGGCGGGCGGGGCGCTGTGCCTGGCGGGCGTGGCGGTGTCGCGGTCCAGGATGCGCGCGGCGGCGGCTCCGGAGCCGGGCGGGGCCCCGGAGCCGCGCCCCGCGGACGCGAGGCGTTAGAAGATCACCAGCGCCCGGCCGCCCTTGCCCGCCAGCATGTTCTCGAAGGCCGCCGGGATGCCGTCCAGGGCGATGCGTTCCGTCACCAGGGTTCCCAGGTCCAGCCGGCCGGTGCGGATGTGCTCGGCCAGCACCGGGAGGTCCCGGGCCGGGTCGGCGTTGCCGTAGACGCAGCCGGACAGGGTGCGGCCCCAGTGGAAGATCTCCAGGGCGTTGAAGGTGACCTGCTGGTCCTTGCCGCCGATGCCGACGACCGTGGTGCGGCCGCCGCGCCGGGTGGAGTCCCAGGCCGTCCGGATGGTGACCGCGCGGCCGGCGCACTCGACGGCCGCGTCGACGCCCTGCTTGCCGGTGAGGGCGCGGATCTCGCGGGCGGTGTCGTCGGAGGCGACCAGGTAGTCGGTGGCGCCGGCGGCGCGGGCCAGTTCCTCCTTCTCCGGGGAGACGTCGACCGCGACGATCGTCGGGGCGCCCGCGATCCGGGCCGCCTGGAGGGCGGCGAGGCCCACTCCCCCGACGCCGAACACGGCGACCGTCTCGCCCTCCCGGACCCGGGCCGAGTGGTGGACGGCGCCGTACCCGGTGAGCACGGCGCAGCCCAGCAGGGCGGCGTCGGTGAGCGGGACGCCGTCCGGGCTGGGCAGGACGCAGGACGCGGACACCACCGTCTCCTCGGCGAACGCGGCGACGTTCAGGCCGGGGTGCAGGGCGGTGCCGTCGTCGGCGCGGTGGGCGTGCGTGTTCGCGGCGCCGGCCAGGGCGTCGGCGCACAGCCAGACCTCGCCGAGCGAGCAGGGGTGGCAGGTGCCGCAGGACGGGGCCCAGTTGAGGACGACGCCGTCGCCGGGCGCGACCTGTGTGACGCCCTCGCCGACGGCGACGACGGTGCCGGCGCCCTCGTGGCCGAGGACGGCGGGGAGCGGCACGCGCATGGTGCCGTTGGACAGGGACAGGTCGGAGTGGCAGACCCCGGCGGCGGCGAGCCTCACCCGGACCTGGCCGGGGCCCGGCTCCGGCAGCTCGATCTCGGTGACCTCCAGCGGGGAGCCTACGGCGGGTACGACGGCGGCGCGGACAGCGGTACGGACGGTCATGAGGTGGGCAACTCCCCTGACTAGAACTGGAGGGACTTGGTCTGGAGGTACTCGGTGAGGCCGTGCGCGCCCAGTTCGCGGCCGACGCCCGACTGCTTGTAGCCGCCGAAGGGGGCCAGCGGGTTGAAACGGCCGCCGTTGATGTCGACCTGGCCGGTGTCCATGCGACGGGCGAAGGCGACGGCCTCCGCCTCGTCGGCGGCCCAGACGGCCCCGGCGAGGCCGTAGACCGTGCCGTTGGCGATCCGCAGGGCGTCCTCCTCGTCCTCGTAGCGCAGCACGCACAGGACCGGCCCGAAGATCTCCTCCTGGGCGACGGTCATGTCCTCGGTCACATCGGCGAGGACGGTCGGGCGGACGTACCAGCCCTGCTCGCGCGGGGCCTCGGGGCCGCCCGCGACGAGGCGCGCGCCCTCGGCCACGCCCTTCTCGATGTAGCCGCGCACCCGCTCCCACTGCCTGGCGTTGACGACCGGGCCGATCCGGTCGCCGTACTTCGCGGCGGCCTCGGCGGCCAGCTCGACGGCCTCGTCGTACTGGTCGCGGTGGACCAGCATGCGCGTCCAGGCGCTGCACGTCTGACCGGAGTTGGACATGACGTTGGCGACGCCGACGTTCACGGCCTCGGCCAGGTCGGCGCTCGGCAGGATCACGTTGGCGGACTTGCCGCCGAGTTCGAGGGCGACCTTCTTGACGGCGGCGCCGGCGATCGCGCCGATCCGGCGGCCGACGGCGGTGGAGCCGGTGAAGGAGACCAGGTCGACGTCGGGGTGCTCGGCGAGGGCCTGGCCGGCGACCGGGCCGAGGCCGGTGACCAGGTTGAAGACGCCCGCCGGGACGCCCGCCTCGTGCACCGCCTCGGCGAAGAGCCGGGCGGTGAGCGGGGTGTCCTCGGCGGGCTTGAGGACGACGGTGCAGCCGGCCGCGAGCGCCGGGGCGACCTTGGCGACGATCTGGTGGAGGGGGTAGTTCCACGGGGTGATGGCGCCGACCACGCCGATCGGCTCGTGGTGGACGACGGAGTTGCCGACCTTCTCCTCGAAGGCGTACGTCGCCGCCAGCTCGGCGTAGGAGCCCGCGACCGCGATCGGGGCGCCGGCGTGCACGGCCTGCGAGAACTTCAGCGGTGAGCCGAGTTCCGCGGTGACGGTCCCGGCGATCTCGTCCTTGCGGGCCACCAGCACGTCCCGCAGGGCCGCCAGCCGCGCGGCGCGTTCGGCGGGCGGGGTGGCGGCCCAGCCCGGCAGGGCGGCGCGGGCGGCCCGTACGGCGGCGTCCACGTCCAGGGCGGTGCCGGCGGGGACCGTGCCGATCACCTGCTCGTCGGCCGGGTTCACGACGTCGATCGTGTCCCGTCCGTCGGCGGGGCGCCAGGCTCCGTCGATGTACATGCCGTCGTGTGCCTTCATCGCGTTCCTTCCGGGCGGGCCTCGTCGTCCGGCCCCAAACTAGCGCCGATAGTTTTACGGCACCAGAGGCGGCCACCATGGTGGCGCGGCTCACCCTCCTGGAGGGCCGGCAGCGGCCGGAATCACTCCTCCAGGTCCGGCAGCCGGGCCGGGTCGGGGCAGATCCGTTCGCCGTACTGGTCGAAGACGAACAGGTGGGCGAGGTCGACGAGGAGGGGCACCTGCATGCCGTGGCGGAGGTGGATGTCGGGGGTGGTCCGGACGATCAGGTCGCCGGGCAGACGGCCGTCGGGGGCGGTGACCGCGGGTCCGGGTTCCGGCGGCTCGTCCAGGGCGACCACGGGACCGGCGCGCAGAGCGCCCGCCCGCTCCCTCAGCCGGCCGAGGACCGTGCCGTCGCGGCGGCGGCGGCCCGCGGGGCGTGCGGCGGGCCGCGGAGCCTCCAGGTCGGGGACGACGGCGGGCCGGGAACCGGTGTTGAAGTGGACGAGGACCTCGTGGCCCTGGAACTCGACGTGTTCCACCAGGCCGGTGAGCAGCACCTCGCCGGGGCGGGCGGAGGCGGGGTCGGCGATCCGGACGGCCTCCGACCGCAGGCCCACGATGACCTCCCGGCCCTGCTGGACGCGGAGCAACTGGTGGTCCAGGGACAGCGGTTCGGGCAGGCGCAGGAACTGCTTGCCCAGGCTGACGGTCATCGCCCCGTCGAGCGGGGCGCGCACGAGGCCGCGCAGCAGATTGATGCGCGGGGTGCCGATGAAGGCGGCGACGAAGACGTTGCGCGGCAGGGCGTAGACGGTGCGCGGGGCGTCCACCTGCTGGAGCACGCCGCCGCGCAGCACGGCGACCCGGTCCCCGAGGGACATCGCCTCGGACTGGTCGTGGGTGACGTAGACGGTGGTGACGCCCAGTTCGCGGGTCAGCCCGGTGATCTCGGCGCGCAGGTGGTTGCGGAGTTTGGCGTCGAGGTTGGACAGGGGCTCGTCCATCAGGAAGGCGGTGGGCCGGCGGGAGATGGCCCGGCCCATGGCGACGCGCTGGCGTTCACCGCCGGAGAGCTGGGCGGGGAAGCGGTCGAGGAGTTCCTCGATGCCCAGCATCCGGGCGGTGGCGTCCACACGGGGGCCGTGGTCGGCCTGGGGTGCCTCGACGCGCAGCGGGAAGCCGATGTTCCCTCGGGTCGTCATGTTGGGGTACAGGGCGAAGTTCTGGAAGACCATCGCCATGCGCCGTTCGGCGGGGAGCAGGTCGTTGGCGTACGCGCCGTCGAGCAGCAGTCTGCCCTCGGTGATCTCCTCCAGTCCGGCGATCATGCGCAGCAGGGTGGACTTGCCGCAGCCGGAGGGGCCGAGCAGGACGAGGAACTCGCCGGGCGCGATGTCCAGCGACAGCCGGTCCACCACGCGGACGCCTCGCGCGTAGGTCTTGCTCACGTCGTGCAGGGAGATGGCGCGTGTCATGGGGTGCCCCCCGGGGGCTCACTGGCGCTGGGACTTCGTGGACGGACACCCCGTACGGGACGCACGGGGCGTGTGAGTCACGGAAGTTAACGGACTGTGCGCGGCCGGGGAAGACACCGGACCGCATCTCACGCGAGCGTCCGTCCAGTGAGAAAGCGGACGGCCGGATTCGGGGCGGGGGGCGTCTCAGGAAGTGATCAGGGCGGAGCACACGGGGAGTTGTGCCCCGTGGCCGGCCCCACCGGGACCGTGCGCCGCGACGGCGCGACGGCGGGCCATCGGGCCTGGTCCTCCCTGCCCCGTGCGACCGGCGGGCCGGGCCCGCGCCGCGGCGGTGCGCGCCCGGGAGCGGGAGCCGTCCCGGCCCCGCACGGCCGGGCGATCAGCCCACCCCGCGGCTGCGGAGCCGTCCGGCGCGGCGCTGCCGCCAGGGCCTGCCGTTTGGATCATGCCGGCCCGGGCGCACCGTCCGTCCCAGCCGGCCTGATCCAGACGACAGACCCTAGTCGTCCGCGCCGCCGCTCCGGCCCGGGCGGGCGCCCGGGCGCCGCGAGGTGCGGACCAGTTCGCCCGCCGCCAGGGTCGCCGCGGCGACCACCCTGGTCCAGCGGGGGCCTCCCCGCGCGGCCAGGACGACGCAGACGCATCCTCCGGCGACCAGCAGCAGGACGCCGGTCAGGACGAGTACGGCCATGGTTGCTCCCCCGATCCCCTGATGGTGACCGTCATCATCTCCCCCGGTCCGGCGGACCCGCGCACCGGCCACCGCCCCGACCCGCCGTCCGGCGTGCCGTACGGCGCGACGGCCGGCCCCGGGCGGGGCCGTCGGCAGCGGACGTGCGCTCGGGCGCCGGCCCGGCCGGGGAGCGCAGGGCGACACCCGAGGACAGCAGGAGCAGCGCGCCGAGCATCACGAAGGGCGCGGCCACGCCCGCGACACCGGCGATCAGACCGGCCGCTGCCGGCGCGGCGACCTGGCCGAGGCGGTTGCCGGTCAGGCGCAGGGCGAGGGCGGTGGAGCGGGCCCCGTCGGGGGCGGCCTGGACGACGGTCGTCATGGACAGCGGCTGGCCGACGCCCAGACAGAAGCCGAGGACGGCGAGCATCACGCCCAGGGCCCACACCGGCACCGGCAGCGCGACCCCGGCGCACAGCACGGCCGCCAGCAGACAGGTCACCGTGAGCAGGACGGTGCGGCCGAGCCACCGCAGGAGGGGCGTCAGCACCAGCCGGCAGGCGATCGTGGCCGCCGCGCGCAGGCTGAGCAGGACGCCGATCACGGCCGGGGAGATGCCCCGGTGCTCGCCGACCACCGGGAGGTAGGCGGTGAGGATGTCGGTCGCGGACAGCACCGACAGGCTGATCAGGATGCCCGCGGGCACGCCCCGGGCCCGCAGGATGCCTCCCACCGGGACGCGCGGCCCCTGCTCCCGGCGGGACCCGGCGGCCGCCGGGTGCTCGATGCGCCACAGCGACGTGAACGCGACCGCCGCGCCCGCGCCCGCGACGACCAGGGCGAGCGCGCTGCTGCCCGCCATGTCCGGGCCGCCGATCAGGGCGCCGGCCGCGACGGGCCCGACCAGCTGGCCGAGCGAGGCGCCGATGGTGAAGTGGCCGAAGTTGCGGTCCTGTTCGTGCGGCGCGGACTGGCGGGCGACCAGCGACTGCGCGCCGATGACGAAGCAGAGGTGGCCGAGGCCCATGACGCCGCTCCACAGCGCCATCGCCCACAGCGACCCGGCGACACCGCTCAGCGCGCAGCCGCCGGCGATGAGCACCACGCCGGCGGGCAGCAGCGGGGCGCAGCGGCCGTGGTCGGTGCGGCGGCCCAGCGGCACGGCCGCGAACAGCGGCAGCAGCGCGTACACGCCGGCGATGACACCGATCGCCCGCTCGTCCGCGCCCAGGGCGAGGGCCCGGTAGGAGACGGCGGGCCGGGCCATCGACACCGCCCCCTGCGCGAAGCCGAAGGCGATGACGAGGCGGAGCAGCCAGCCGCGGTTCCCACCGGGCGTCATGGTCGTGTCCTTCCTGGGCGTCCGGCCCCCGCACACGGTCGGCGGGAGCCGGGCCGATGATCAGATGATGCCGAACAGGATGCCCGCCGCGAGGATCACCAGGCTGGTCAGGACCGCCCACTTCACGACGAACCGGGTGTGGTCGCCGAACTCGACCTTGGCCATGCCGACCAGGACGTACACGGCGGGGACGAGCGGGCTGGACATGTGCAGCGGCTGGCCGACGATCGAGGCGCGGGCGATCTCCAGCGTCGACACGCCGTGCGCGTGGCCGGCCTCGGCGAGCACCGGCAGGACGCCGAAGTAGAAGCCGTCGTTCGACATGAAGTAGGTCAGGGGCAGGCTCAGCAGGCCGGTGACGAGCCCCATGTGCGGGCCCATGCCGTCGGGGATGGTGTCCACCAGCCAGTTGGCCATGTGGTCGACCATGCCGGTGCCGGTGAGGACGCCGGTGAAGACGGCGGCGGCGAAGACCATGCCGGAGACGTTGAGGACGTTGTCGGCGTGGGCCGCGATCCGGGCCTTCTGGTCGGGGATGTGCGGGAAGTTGACGGTGAGGACGAGTGCCGCGCCGATCAGGAACAGCACCGGGATCGGCAGCAGCTCCATGATCATGGCGGTCAGCAGGGCGACCGTGAGCAGCGCGTTGAACCAGTACAGCTTGGGGCGCAGGGTGGCGCGGTGCGGGTCCAGGCCCTGGAACGTGTCGTCCGCCTCGCCCGCCCCCGCGGCCGGGCCGCCGGCATCCGCGGACGCCCTCCCGACGCCGGTGCCGGTACCGACGCCGGCACCGGCACCGGTGCGGGACGCGCCGTCCGGTCCCGTGCCGGCCGCCGCACCCGCGCCGACCAGCACCGTCTCGCTCTCGTCCTCCCGCACCGGCGCCTCGTCCAGCGTCAGGGTGCCGAGCCGCCGGCGCTCGCGCACACCGAGGACGTAGGCCAGGACGACGACCGCGGCCAGGCCCACGGCCAGGGCCGGGATCATCGGCACGAAGATGTCGGTGGCGTCGACCTTCAGCGCCGTGGCGGCGCGGGCGGTGGGGCCGCCCCAGGGCAGGGTGTTCATCACGCCGTTGGCCATCGCGGCGACACCCGTCATCACGACCAGGCTCATCTTCAGCCGCTTGTACAGCGGGTACATGGCCGAGACCGTGATCATGAAGGTGGTCGAGCCGTCGCCGTCCAGGGAGACGATGGCGGCCAGCAGCGCCGTGCCGACGACGATCCGCATCGGATCGGCCTTGCAGAACTTCAGGATCGCCCGGACGATCGGGTCGAACAGCCCGACGTCGATCATCACTCCGAAGTAGACGATCGCGAACATGAGCATCGCCGCGGTGGGGGCGAGGCTGGACACGCCGTCGATGACGTAGTCGCCCAGATGGGCGCCCTTGCCGACGAACACGCAGAACAGCGCGGGGATCAGCACGAGCGCCGCGATCGGCGACATCTTCTTCATCATGATCAGGACCAGGAAGGTCGCGATCATGGCGAAGCCGAGGATGGTCAGCATGAATGGATACCTAACGTTCGCCCTTGAACATCCCACCGGGGCAGGCGGTGCGAGCGACGTTAGGTGGCGCGAAGCCGCGTTAACAAGACGTTGACATGCGAGCAATAAGCGCAAAACTCCAGGTCACAGCTTTGCTCAGGTCGGGGGTCAGGTCAGGGGTCGGGTCAGGGCCGGGCCGTCGGGGTGAGCTCGACGGGGATGCCGTTGAGGACCGCGTTGCCCGAGAGCGGGTCCAGCAGGCTGCCGTCGAGGAGCTGGTTGACGTTGACGCCGGGGTCGCCGGCGGCGTGGGTGAGGCGGGTGCCGGGCCGGTCGTGGCCCCAGCCGTGCGGGAGGCTGACCACGCCCGGCCGGACCGTGTCGGTGACCTCGGCGGGGGCGGTCACCTCTCCCCCGGCGCCCTTGACGCGGACCGGCTCCCCGTCCCGCAGGCCCAGCCGGCCGGCGTCGTCGGGGTGGACGTGCAGGGTGCAGCGGTTGGAGCCGCCGGTGAGGGCGGGGACGTTGTGCATCCAGCTGTTGTTGGACCTCAGGTGGCGCCGGCCGACCAGGAGGAGCCCCTCGGGGCGCTCGTCCATGGCGCGCCTCAGACGCGGCAGGTCGCCGGCGATCGGCGCGGGGAGCAGCTCCACCTTCCCGCTGCGGGTCCTCAGCGGCTGCGGCAGGCGCGGGCGCAGCGGACCGAGGTCGATGCCGTGCGGGTGGGCGAGCAGCCGGTCCAGCGTCAGCCCGTCGGGGCGGGCGCCGAACCCGTCGCCGTAGGGGCCGAGGCGCAGCATCATGTCCAGCCGCCGCTCGGGGCCGTCGACGCCGGTGAGGCGGGCGGCGAGGTCGCGCGGGTCGCGCCCGTGGACGGGAGAGTGCGGGTCCCGTACGGCCTTGCCGAGGGTCTGCTCGATCACCATGGCGTCGACGGCGGCGGGATCGGCGCCGTGCCCGCCGGAGACGGCGAGCACCAGCCGGGCCAGGATCTCGGTCTCGGCCGTCCGGCCGGGTTCGAGGGGGACGGCGGGCCGGGTGTAGCGGACCTGGTTGCGCACGGCGAGGCCGTTGAAGGCGAAGTCGTGGTGCGGGCTCTGGGCCGGCGGGGGCGGCGGCAGGACGACGTGGGCGTGGCGCGAGGTCTCGTTCAGGTACGGGTCGACGCTCACCATGAAGTCCAGCGAGGCCAGCGCCTTGTCGAGCCGGTCGCCGTCGGGAGCGGACAGCACGGGGTTGGCGGCGACCGTGATCAGTGCGCGGACCGGCTCGCCCTCGCCGGTCGCGGTGTCGATCTCCTCGGCGAGGGCGGACAGCGGCAGCTCGCCCTTCGCCTCGGGGTGTCCGCTCACCCGGGAGTGCCAGCGGCCGAGCGCGAAGCCCCGGCCGGGCCCGGCGGGGCGCGGGGTCCGGTCGGTGGCGGCCTGCGGGAAGAGGGCACCCCCGGGCCGGTCGAGGTTGCCGGTGAGGACGGTGAGGACGTCCACGAGCCAGCTGGCGAGGGTGCCGTGCGGGACGGTGCAGCTGCCGATGCGGCCGTAGACGGCGGCGGTGGGGGCGGCGGCGAGTTCGCGGGCGAGGGCACGTGTCGTCCCGGCGTCCACGTCGCAGGCGGCGGCGACGGACTCCGGAGTGAAGTCCCGTACCGCGTCGGCCAGTTCAGCGACGCCCTCGACGTGCGGCGCGAGGGCGCCGAGATCCACCAGGCCCTCCTCGTACAGGACGTTGGCCATCGCGGCGAGGAGCAGGGCGTCCGTGCCCGGGCGGATCGCCACGTGCCGGTCGGCGAGCTTCGCGGTGCGGGTGCGGCGCGGGTCGACGACGGTGAGGGTGCCGCCGCGGGCCCTGAGGCCTTTCAGCCGGCCGGGAAAGTCGGGCGCCGTGCACAGACTGCCGTTGGACTCCAGCGGGTTGGCGCCGATGAGGAGCAGGTGGTCGGTGCGGTCGAGGTCGGGCACCGGGATGGCGCCCGCGTCACCGTACAGCAGGCCGCTGGAGACGTGCTTGGGCATCTGGTCGAGCGTGGAGGCGGTGAAGAGGCTGCGGGTGCCGAGCGCGCCGAGCAGGACCGGCGGGTAGAGGGCGCCGGCCACGGTGTGCACGTTGGGGTTGCCGAGGACGATGCCGGCGGCGTGCGGTCCGTACCGTTCGACGACGGGGCGGATGCCCGCGGCGACCGCGTCGAACGCCTCCTCCCAGGTGGCCTCGCGCAGCTCGCCGTCCCGGCGCACGAGGGGTGCGCGCAGCCGGTCGGGGTCGGCGTCGAGGGCGCCGAAGGAGGCCCCCTTCGGGCAGATGAACCCGCGGCTGAAGACGTCGTCGCGGTCGCCGCGGGCGGCGGTGACCCTGGTGCCCTCGACGGTCAGGGTCAGGCCGCAGGTGGCCTCGCACAGGGGGCAGATACGCAGGGCGGTGCGGGACACGGGTCCTCCCGGAGGACGGCGGCGGTGACGCGCGGACGTGGAACCTCGGGGCGAGCATACCGACCGGTAGGCATGACGGGGAGACCTTGGCGGAACACGGCGGCGACGGCCTTGCCGCGCGTCAGTCGAGCACGCGCCCCAGATACGCCGCCAGCAGCTCCCGGGCCTCGCCGATGATCGCCTCGTCGCCGTCCGGCGCCATCCGGAAGGCGAGCTGGACGAGGGTGTCGGCGGTCTCCACGGCGACCAGGAAGGCGCGGCGCAGGTCGTCGTCGGGGTGGCGGCCGAGGTAGCCGGCGAGCAGTTCGGTGACCCGGTCGGCGACGCGGTGGTTGGGCTCGGCCTGGCGTCCGCCGACCGGTATCTGGTTGCCGAAGTCGACCAGGGAGAAGCCGGGCGCGGTCCGCTTCATCGCCAGGTACTCGTCGAGCACGGCGTCGAGGGCGTCCCGCCAGCCCCCGTCACCGGCCTCCGTCAGCCGCTCGGTCACGCGTTCGGCGTAGCGCTCGAGGTTGCGCTGCGCCAGAGCGTCGGCCATCTGCCGCTTGTTGCCGAAGAAGCGGTACACCGAGCCGATGGGGACGCCGGCGCGCTGGGCCACGGCCCGGGTGCTCAGCCCGTCGTAGCCGACCTCGTCGAGGAGGGTGGCGCAGGCGTCGAGGATCCGGGTCAGCCGTTCGGCGCTGCGCCGCTGCACGGGGGCACGACGGAGCGGGGTCGCGTGGGGCACGTGCGTCATGATGCCTTTCCGCCACGGTCCGGGGAACCGTGGACTCCGGTACCCGGCCGGACGGCGGCGGGCGGGGCCGCGTCCTCGCGGAGCGCGGGTTCCGTGGCCCCGGTCGGCTCCGCCTCCGAGGCCGTGATGTCCGCCGTGCTCTCCACCGGCTCACCGTCGACGGCCCAGACGGTGCCGTCGTCGGCGTACAGGCGTGCGGTGACGTGGTGGGTGCCGCGCGGGACGAGTTCGGCGGTGAGGCGGTACCGGGGGCCGCGCAGGACGGTGACGAGGTCCCCGTCGACGAAGAGGTGCGCCACACCGCGGCCGGCCACCGCCGCGGCCTCCGTGCCGGGCGGCGAGAACCGGAACTCGCGGACGGTCAGCCGGACGTCCCAGGTGTCGTCCGTGTCGGGCTGCACCTCGATGCCGACCTCGGGCACCCGCCCGGCGTCCGCCTCCCGGTAGCGCCGGCCGCCCTCGTCGGTGTCCTCGAGGAGCCGGCCCGCCGACGTCGGCGACACCCCGGCCTCCGGCCTTTCCCCGCCACTGGAGCCGCAGCCCGCGGATCCGGTCAGCAACAGGACACAGACCGCGAGCGCGGCGGCTGCTTCCCGCGTCCACGACATGCCGGGAGAGTAGAACACCGGTCCGACGGTCCGGATCCCCCAGAGGTCTGGTTCCGGTCATCGTCCCCCAGGAGGAGGACGAAGGTCCGCTCGCCCTCTTGCGCCCGGGAAACCGCAATCCTACGGTGACGCATAGGAATCAGATTGCGAGGGAGCGATCAATGAGCGGGGACGCGCGGAAGACCGCGGAGGGCCTGACCTACCTGTCCGGCTTCGGCAACGAGCACAGTTCGCAGGCCGTTCCGGGGGCCCTCCCCGAGGGCCGGAACTCGCCGCAGCGGGCGCCCCTGGGGCTGTACGCCGAGCAGCTCAGCGGCTCGGCCTTCACGGAGCCGCGGGCGCACAACCGGCGCTCGTGGCTGTACCGCATCCGCCCGTCGGCCGCGCACCCGGCGTTCACCCGGACCGGCAACGGCGCGCTGCGCACCGCGCCGTTCACCCAGTGCGTGCCGGACCCCAACCGGCTGCGGTGGAACCCGCTGCCCGAGCCCGAGGCCGGGACGGACTTCCTGGCGGGCCTGTGGACCCTCGGGGGCAACGGCGACGCGACCCAGCGCACCGGCATGGCCGTCCACCTGTACCGCGCCGACGCCTCCATGGAGCGTGTCTTCAGCGACGCCGACGGCGAGCTGCTGATCGTGCCGGAGCGCGGCGGCCTGCTGCTGCGCACCGAGTTCGGGCTGCTGCACGCCGAGCCGGGCCACGTGGCGCTGATCCCGCGCGGGGTGCGCTTCCGCGTGGAGCTCCTCGACGACGACGCCCGCGGTTACGTCTGCGAGAACTACGGCGCCCCCTTCCGCCTGCCCGACCTCGGCCCGATCGGCGCCAACGGCCTCGCCAACGCCCGGGACTTCCGGGCGCCGGTCGCCGCGTACGAGGACGTGGAGGGCCCGGTGGAGGTGGTCAACAAGTACTGCGGCAACCTCTGGACGGCCGTCTACGACCACTCCCCGCTCGACGTGGTCGCCTGGCACGGCAACCACGTGCCGTACGTCTACGACCTGCGCCGCTTCAACGTGATCGGCACGATCTCCTACGACCACCCCGACCCGTCGATCTTCACGGTGCTCACCTCCCCGTCCGACACCCCGGGTCTCGCGGGCGTCGACTTCGTGGTCTTCGCGCCGCGCTGGCTGGTGGGCGAGGACACCTTCCGGCCGCCGTACTTCCACCGGAACGTGATGAGCGAGTACATGGGCCTCATCGAGGGCGCCTACGACGCCAAGGCCGAGGGGTTCGTGCCGGGCGGCGGCTCGCTGCACAACATGATGTCGGCGCACGGCCCGGACCGGGAGACCTTCGACCGGGCGAGCGCCGCCGAGCTGAGGCCGCAGAAGATCGACGACGGGCTGGCGTTCATGTTCGAGACCCGGTGGCCGGTGAGCCTGACGCCCCAGGCGACCCGCGCCGAGCACCTCCAGCAGCGCTACGACGACGTCTGGCAGGGACTGGAGCGCCACTTCCGCCCCTTGCACTGAGGATTCCCCTAACGGTACGGATGGCCCGTGACCTCCTTCGCCCCGGACTCCATCGTCCTGAACCGCAAGCTGCCGCTCTGGTACCAGGTGTCGCAGTCCCTGCGCGCCTCGATACTCGGCCGCTCGCCCCGGGACCCGCTGCGCCTGCCCACGGAGGAGCAGCTGGCCGGGCACTACGGGGTGAGCGTGCTGACCATGCGGCAGGCGCTCAAGGAGCTGGAGGACGAGGGCCTGATCACCCGCCACCGCCGGCGCGGCACGTTCATCGAGCCGCACGTCCGGCGGGGCGCCCCCGTGCGGCTGCTGGGCTCGGTGGACGCCATCGTGGCCCAGCAGTCCGGCATGAAGGCCGAGCTGCTGGGCCACGGCACCGCTCCCGTGCCGCCCGAACTCGCCGAGTACTTCCCGGACCTGGCCGAGGCGGCGACGTACCACCGGCTGCGCTGCGACGAGAAGACCGGCGAGCCCACCAACCACGCCCGCAACTACATCCGTCCCGAACTGGCCGCCCGCATCGACCCGGACGACCTCGCGCGGTGGCCGATGACCAAGGTGCTGCGGGACGTGGTCGGCATGGACATCAGCCGGATCACGGACACCGTCGAGGCCCGGCTCGCGGACCCGGAGACGGCGCGGCTGCTCGAGGTGCCGCTGCTCAGCCCGATCCTGCACTACACGGGCATCACCTACGACACGGCGGGACGGGTGCTGGACGTGGCCGTCATCCACTACCGGGGGGACCGCTTCTCCTTCACGGTCACCCTGGACGCCACGTGAGGACGCGGCGCGCCGTCGTACGATGCCCGGCGTGACGCACGACGACGCTCCGCCGCCGGCGGACCTCATGCCGTGGTCCGTCGCACCGCCGCGGCTCGGCCGGGGGTGGCCGGCGGCCCCCGACCCGGCGTCCCCGAGGGCCCGCTGGGACGCCCTGGTGAAGGCGGAGGGACCCGCCCGCGAGGCCCTGTTCCAGCCGACGCGCTCGCGCACGCTGCACACGGCGGTCGGGCAGCTGCCGGGCACGTCGGGTGGCACGGAACGGCTGGCGCGCGCCTCGGGCCCCTGCCCGGAGCCCGTACGGGTGCTGCGGGCGCCCTTCGACGAGCAGTGGCTGATTCCCGACCACCGGCTGATCGACGCGGCCCGTCCCGAGCTGTGGCGGGTGGCCGACGAGCGGCAGGTGTTCGTCGTGGAGACGTCCGACGCCGCCGGCCCCCTCCTGCTCGCGACCTCGCTCCTGCCCCTGTTCGGTCCGGCCCGGGTCCGCCCGCTGCACCGGCGTCCCGGCGGGGCCGAGCCGAACCTGGCCCCCGGGCTGCTGGACCACCTGGCCGGCCGGCTCGGGCTGCGCCCCGGCCCGCTGGACGTGCTGGCGTGGATGGTGGCGGCCGTCCGTCCCGGCCCCGTGGTGCCGCTGACCGCCGACCCCGCGCAGTGGGAGCACGGCGTCTCGCTGGGCCGCCGCGCGCTGTGGCTCATGCGCCGCGACGGCGAGCGTCCCAAACTGCCCGGCGGACGCCGCCCCTACGTCCGCGCCCCGCTGCCCGCGCGCCCGCTGACCCTGCGCTACGACCGGGACGAGGAGGCTTTGCACCTCGACGAGGGCCGCGTCTCCCCCGTGCCGTCCGGCGCCTGGGACTTCGAAGTGGGCGGGGTGCGGGTCCTGGAGCAGTGGTTCGCGGCCCGCACCGCCGAGGGCGAACCGGGCACGCTGGCGGCGATCCGCCCGGCCGGCTGGCCGCAGGCCTGGACGTCCGAGCTGCTGGAGCTGATCACGGTCCTCGCCCTGCTCGCCGAGCTGCGCCCGCGCTGTGCGGAGCTGACGGTGACGGATCCGGTCACGGCCACGGAACTGCACGCCGCGGGCGTGCTGCCGGCCCCCGAGTCCTCCCGTGGACCGGCCTCGGTCCTGGACGGCCCGGAGGAGGGCCCGGAGGGTCAGCTGGCGTTGCTGTAGGGATCGGTCACCGCTCCGGCAGGACGGTCTCCTCGTCGGTGAGCCGCTCGAAGCAGGCCTCCTCGGTGACCGTGGCCGTGGAGCGGACGTAGCCCCGGGCATAGGTGTGCCGGGCGTCGAGCACCCACCCCTGCTTCCTGAGCGTGGCCATCGCGTAGGAGCCGCCCCCGCTCAGTGCCGCTTCCTCCGGAGCCGAGGTCTCCTCCCAGCCACGGGCGGTGAGCTGGGCCAGCACGGCGTTCCACCGCGCAAGCGGCCCGTCGCCGGCGTCGTCCCCCGCGCCTTCGGACGACCAGGACACCACGCAGGGCGCCAGTCGTGCCGCGAGGCCGGCCCGCGTCCGTTCCGTCCCGGTGAAGCCCGCCCGCACCTCTCCTCCGGGAAGTCCGGCGGCCACGACGGCCCCGTCCAGGTCCCGCTGCACGGCCCGCTGCCCGAAGGACGCGGGCGAGGAGACGGGGCTCGTGACCGCGGCGGAGCCCGCGGCCCCGCCCCCGCACCCGGTGACGAGCACCAGACCGGCGGCGACCGCCGTCCATCCCGTCCGGCGGGTGCCGGGACGCCCCTTGCGCGGGGTCACCAGTCGTCGCCGATGTCGAAGTTGGCGTCGATCGGCATGCCGTCCTCGGCGAACACCGCCAGGGTGAGCGTGGTTCCGTCGGGGTTGGCGAACACGGTGTCCCGCTCGGTGCGTTCCTCGACCACCTCCACCCGCTCGCCGGTGGCCTCGGCCCTGGCGAGCGCTCTGTCGGACGGGGACAGGGCGGCGGCCTGCGGTGCTGCGCTCGCCGAGCCGGCCGCGAGCGGCATGCCGGGGGCGAGGGTCAGCGTCAGCGCCAGAGCGACGCCGGCACCCGCCAGGTGGGCTGCGCGCCCTCGTATCGGTCTCATGAGGGTCTCCGTGGAGTGGACATGGGTGGCACCAGTTCGCTGAGGGGCCCGGCGAACGGGCGAATCGGACAAAAAAGGGAACAAACGTTCGAGTCAATGGCCGCGGTGATCCGCTGAATGACATGCGGACGGACCGGCCGTTCGTCAGGCCGTGAAACTACGCGCGGCGCGCCACGGGCGCAGGACGATCACCGCGAGGCCGGGAGCGCGGCCGGTCGACGGTTCGCTGCGGAACCTGTTCCCCCCACATGCCGAACACGAGTGACCTCCCCCCTCGCGCACCCCACCCCTGACGTGTTCGAACGCAGATTGCACGGCGAACTCACAGTTGCCGAGACCCCGCCCGAAAGACCCTGATCCGCGACGGGCGAGCCCCGTCGGAGGCCCGGCCGCAGGCCAGTTGGGGTTCACCCGAACCCGTTCAGCACCCGTTCCAGCGCCCGCTCGAACACCGCCTCCATGTCGATGGGGCCGGCGTCCTGGGCGAAGGAGGCGGCCAGGCGCGGGTAGGCGCCGCTGGCCAGCCGGCTGCCCAGGTACGCGATCCGCGCCGCGTTCTCCTGCTCCTGGGACCAGGGCAGCGAGCGGGTGCGCTCGACGGTGGCGAGTTCGCTGCCGACGTAGGTCGTCACGACGCCGTTCACCATCGCCACCAGCTCCATCTTCGTGCCGTAGGGCGCGTCGAAGGGGTCGAGGCAGGCCAGGCAGTGCTCCAGGTAGCGCAGGGCGTTGGGGCTGAAGCCGTAGACCGCGGACATCAGCCGGGGCAGCCAGGGGTGGCGGTGCATCAGCGCGCGGGTCTGGTGGGCGACCCGGAGCATGTCGGCGCGCCAGTCGCCGCTCGGCTCCCACAGCTCGTGCTCGCCGCTGACGGCGTCCATCATCAGCTCGTGCAGGTCCTCCTTACGGGGGACGTAGTTGTACAGCGACATGGTGCCGCAGCCCAGTTCGGAGGCGACGCGGCGCATCGAGACCGCGTCCAGGCCCTCGGCGTCGGCGATCCGCACCGATGCCGCGGCGATGTCGGCACGGGTGTACGCCGGTCTCGGTCCCCGGCCGGTGCGCTCGGGGCGCGCCCAGATCACTTCGGGTTCGGCCGCTCGGCCCGCCATCTGTCATCACCTCGGCCTCCATCGTAGTTACGTACACCGTACGTAGTGCGCTATGGTCGACCCATGACTACTACGTACGCTGTACTTAGTGAAGGTCTGGAGAAGCGCTTCGGCGACGTGCGCGCCCTGCGCGGGCTGGACCTCGCGGTGGCCGAGGGCACCGTGTGCGGACTGCTCGGGCCGAACGGGGCGGGCAAGACCACGGCCGTGCGGCTCCTGACCACGCTGCTGCGGCCGGACGCCGGCTCGGCGCGGGTCGCCGGGCACGACCTCGTGCGGGAGGCCGCGGCCGTCCGGCGCCGGATCGGCGTGACCGGGCAGTACGCCTCGGTCGACGGGGACCTCACCGGACGCCAGAACCTGCGGCTGTTCGCCCGGCTGCACCGGGTGCGCGACGCCTCCGCGCGGACCGCCGAACTGCTCGACCGGTTCGGCCTCGCCGAGGCCGCTGACCGGCCCGCGTCGACCCTGTCGGGCGGCATGCGGCGCCGTCTCGACCTGGCCGCGAGCCTGATCCGCCGGCCCGAGGTGCTCTTCCTGGACGAGCCGACGACCGGGCTGGACCCGGCCAGCCGGAACCAGATCTGGGAAGCGGTGCGCGCCCTGAAGGAGGACGGCACGACCGTGGTGCTGACCACGCAGTACCTGGAGGAGGCCGACCGCATCGCCGACGACATCGCCCTGGTGGACCGGGGCCGGGTGGCGCACACGGGATCGCCTGCCGAGCTGAAGGCGCTGGTCGGGGCGCACGCGGAGGCCGTCGTCGCGGACGCGGACGCCATGGAGAGGGCGGCCGCCGTCCTCGACCGGCTCACCGGGGCGGCGCCGGTGCTCGACCACGAACGCCGGACGGTCGGCGCGGCGAGCACCGATCCGACCCTGACGCTCCCGCGCCTGGTGCGCGAACTCGACGCGGCGGGCGTGCCGCTGGTGGACGCGAGCCTGCGCCCGCCGACCCTGGACGACGTCTTCCTCCGCCTGACCGGCAGCAAGGAGCTCGCGGCATGAGCGCGACGACGGGAACGGCCACGCCGTACGACCTGGCGTACGACGGCACGGCGATGCTGGGCCGGCAGTTGCGGCGGCTCCGGAACAATCCGGGGCTGCTGATCCTCACCCAGTCGATGCCGGTCACGATGCTGCTGTTCTTCGGCTACGTGTTCGGCAGCGCGCTGGCGATGCCGGGCGCGGAGTACCGGTCCTTCCTCGTGCCGGGCCTGCTGGTGGCGACGGCGGCGAACGGGATCATGACGGGCATGTTCCAGGCCGCCCAGGACACGCACCGGGGCGTGACGGACCGGCTGCGCACCCTGCCGGTGAGCCGGGCGGCGGTGCCGCTGGGGCAGTCGGTCGCGGACGTGCTCGTCACGGCCGCCGGGACGGTGCCCCTCCTGCTGGTCGGGCTCGCGGTGGGCTGGCGGGTGGAGGGCGGTGCGCTCGGCGCGGCGGGCGCCGTGGGTCTGCTGCTGCTGTTCCGGTTCGCGACGACGTGGATCGGAATCTTCCTGGGGCTGCTCACCCGCAGCGAGGAGGCCGCCGGCCAGCTGGGCGGGGCGACCTTCGTCCTGCCGCTGCTGTCCAACGCGTACATCCCGACCGAGGGGCTGCCCGGGTGGCTGCGCGCGGTCGCCGAGTGGAATCCGATCAGCGCGGTGACCACGGCGCTGCGCGATCTCTTCGGCAACGCGCCCGTGCCGGAGGGGGCCGCCTGGCCGGTGGCGCACCCCGTCGCCGGATCACTGGCCTGGTGTGCGGTGCTGCTCGCGGTGTTCGCGCCGCTCGCCGTGCGCCGGTACGCGCACGGGGAGCGCTGAGCGGGCGGGTCCCCGGGCCGTCGCCGGGCGGGGACACGGCGGGACAGGGGACGTGCCCGCGCCGCGGATCACACCGGGGGCGCCACCGCGGGCCGTGGGGACGACGGGCGGGTGAGCGGCGCCGCGCCGGGACGGTGTGACCGCCGTGGCGCGGGCCTCAGTTGCCGAACAGCGAGCGGCGCAGCCGGCGCAGTGGCGCGAAGAGCGAGACCCGGCGGACCCGGGCACCCCTGCTGCTGTGCCGGTGCGCGGGCTCACGCGCGGTCAGCTCGCGCATCAGCGACGTCGCCTCCAGCGTCTCCCGCTGCGGAAGCGCGGGGCCTCCGAGCACCGCGAGATGGCGGTCGAGGCGCGAACTGGTCGCGCTGCTCCCGCAGGTGATCGCGGGCACCCTCGCCCTGCTGTGCATCGTTATCTGTTCCATGTCACTCCCCACCCGTACGAGTCCACCCGGCCCGGGCAGGGTAACCCTATCGCCCCGGTGAGGCAGCCGTGTATCGCGGTCACAGGATTCACCTTCCCCGTAAGGGTGTTGACGATCACTCTCCGAATCCGACAGATTCCAGGGCGAGTTGGGCAACAGGCCTGCTCGTCGGCCGGGCCGAGCCCCCGTCGGGCTCGACGGTCACGGCCAGTGACGTCGCGGAGCGCTCCAGGTTCGACGCGATCAAGGGCGTGTCGCCGTCGAGGAGCCCGAGGGAGCGCGGGCCGGCGCCGGGGCGCACGAGCCACAGCTGGTGCACGCGGCCGCGGGACGGCTCGCCGTACCCGAGCAGGGTGACGACCGCGCGCCCCTCGGCGGCCGAGGCGACCACCGCGACGCCCCGGCCCCGGCCGTCCAGGCCGCTCGTGGCGCGGGCGTCCGGAGCCGCGAGGACGTGGGCGATCCCACGCGCCCGGTCCCGCGCGGTGTCCAGCTCGTCCTGGGTACGCCCGGCCTGCACGGCGAAGAGCGCGGCGACGACGAGGGCCGCGGCGGCGGTCACGGTGGCGAACGGCACCGGGAGGCGCGGCCGGGCGGCGCGGGAGCGTGCCGGGGGCGGCCGGACGCCCCGGACGCGCCGCGGCGGCCTGCGCGCGGACCGCCGTACGGGCGCGGGGTCCTGCGGGGTGGCGCGCACGGCGGCCAGGACCCGGTCGCGCAGGGCGGCGGGCGCGGGGGCGGCCGTGGACCGGGCCAGGCGCACGGCGTCCTCGGACAGGTCCCGCACCTCGGCCGCGCAGCGGTCGCAGGTCCCGAGGTGCTTCTCGAAGCGGACCCGCTCGGACCCCTCCAGGGCGTCGAGCGCGTGGGGCGCGGCGAGCGAGTGCAGGTCGCCGCGGCGCGCGGGCATCCGGCCGAGGAGGCTCATGCGGCCCCTCGCAGGCAGTCGCGCAGGCGGTTGAGTCCGTCCCTCATCCGTGTCTTCACCGTGCCCAGGGGGAGGGAGAGCCGTTCGGCCACTTCCCGGTAGGTGTAGCCGTCGTAGTAGGCGAGCGTGACCGACTGGCGCTGGAGGGCGGTCAGCCGGTCCAGGCAACGGCGCACCCACTCGCGTTCGAGACCGGCCTCGACCTCCTCCAGGACCTGGTCGAAGGCGGGGTGGTGGGCACGCCGCGCCTCGCGCTCGTCGCGTTCACCGGCGGCGCGGGCGCTGCGCACGCGGTCGACGGCGCGGCGGTGGGCGAGGGTGAGGACCCAGGACAGGGCGCTGCCCCGGGCCGGGTCGAACCGCGCGGCGGACCGCCACAGTTCGAGCAGCGCCTCCTGGGCCACCTCCTCCGACTGGGCGGGGTCGCGCACCACACGGCGGACGAGTCCGAACACAGGCCCGGACACCAGTCCGTACAGCTCCTCGAACGCCTTCTGGTCACCTTCCGCCACGAGCACCAGCAGCTCGTCCGCCGTCACCCGGCCCCCTCTCCGCGGGCCGCGCCGGCCCGCCCACGTCGGCCGGTCGCGCGCAACGCCCCAGCCCTTCGCAGGAGTTACGGATCAGCGGGCGGAAAACGCGGGTCCGCCGGCGAGCGACGGCACGGGGGGCGGCATCCGCGCCGGGCTGAGCTACTTTGGGAGGAATCTCCGGGATCGGCGCGGGGCGGGTCCGCGCGAGACGTCAGAGGGGGCGCCGGTGTTCGAAGACCCCGGCAGTGAACGTGTGGTCGCCGGCCGCTACCGGCTCCTGTCCCCTCTCGGCGAGGGCGGCATGGGCACGGTGTGGCGGGCGCGTGACGAGGTGCTGCACCGCGAGGTCGCCGTCAAGGAGGTCCGCGCGCCCGCCGGGCTCCCGGACGCCGAGGTGCGGCGGATGTACGCCCGGCTGGAGCGGGAGGCATGGGCCGCCGCCCGCGTCGCCCACCGCAACGTCGTGACGGTGTACGACGTGGCCACCGACGACGGCCGGCCCTGGATCGTGATGGAGCTGGTGCGCGGACTCTCCCTGGCCGATCTGCTGGACGCGGAGGGACCGCTCGCACCGCGGCGGGCCGCCCTCGTCGGGGCCGAGGTGCTGGCCGCGCTGCGGGCCGCGCACGCGGCGGGCGTGCTGCACCGGGACGTGAAGCCGGGCAACGTGCTGCTGGCCAACGACGGCCGGGTGGTGCTCACCGACTTCGGGATCGCCACGGTCGAGGGCGGCTCCGCGCTGACCATGACCGGCGAGGTCGTCGGCTCCCCCGAGTACCTCGCCCCGGAACGGGCCCTGGGCCGCACACCCGGCCCGGAGGCCGATCTGTGGTCGCTGGGCGTGCTGCTGTACGCGGCGGTCGAGGGCGCCTCGCCGTTCCGTCAGGACACCCCGCTGAGCACCCTGCGGGCGGTCGTCGACGAGGAGCTGCCGCCGCCGTACCGGGCCGGTGCGCTCGCGTCCGTCGTCGAGGGCCTGCTGCGCAAGGACCCGGCGGAGCGGCTGCCGGCCGAGCGGGCCGAGCGGGACCTGCGGCTCGTCGCGGCCGGCGGCACGCCTGCCGGGGAAGGTACGACGCGCGTGGACGTGACGACGGCCGGCGCGTACGCCCCGACGGTCGCGGCCCGCTCCGGGCCGCTGCCGCCGACGCCGCCGGTGCCCGTGCCCGCGATGCCGGCGGAACCGGGGCCCGGCGCGCCCGGGCACCGGGAGGGCCGCGCACGGGCCGTACTGGCCGTGGGGCTGGCCGTGCTCGCGCTCGCGCTGGCCGGACTGGCGTACGCGCTGCTGCACCGCTCGGACGGCGGTGGCGGGACGGAGGGTGCGGGCAGGGACCGGCCGCCGGGGACGAGTCCGTCGGCGCCGGGCCGGACGGACGGCGCCTCGGGGCCGAGCCCGTCGGCCGGTTCCGGCAGCCACGGCCCGGGGAGCAGTCCCCCGGCGCAGTCGGTGGACGTGTCCGTGACCGGTGCGCACACCCACTACTCGGGGAGCTGTCCCCCGCCGCACGGCCGGGCGCCCGCCTTCACGGCGACGTTCACGGTGGGGCGGTTGCCGACGCGGGTCGGCTACCGCTGGGTGACGGAGGACGGGACGGTCTCCGATCCGGGGTGGAGGACGCTGTCCTTCCCCGCGGGCGGCGGCCGCTCGCGACAGGACACCCTCGTCGTGACGACGCGTGCGGACAGCGGCGCGTTCGAGAGCGCCGTCCGCGTGGAGGTGCGGGAGCCGGTGACGGCCACGTCGGACGCGGTGGCGTTCTCGGTGACCTGTGCGACGGAGACGGAGACCCCGACGGGCGGGGCCTCCCCCTCCTCCAGCTCTTCCGCTTCTGCTTCCGCTTCGGGTCAGGCGGCGCTGTTGAGGGTCGGCAGGTAGCCGCCCGACTGACCCGACGCGGTCGGGTGGTACGACTCACCGATGTTGAGCCAGTTCACGCTGTGCAGCCAGGAACTGCTGGAGCAGATCTCGTGTCCGGTGAAGGGGCCCCGCACGTCGCCGAAGGTGAAGCCGTAGCCGGCCGCGCGCTTGGCGATGGTCGTGTTGAGCAGGTCGGAGGCGTCGTTGATCGCCTTCCGCTTGGTCTCGGAGAGGCCGACGCAGGTGGTGCCGAGCTTGTAGAAGCGCGGGTAGCCGATGACGACGACACGGGCGTTCGGGGCTTTGCTGCGGATCGCCGAGTAGACGCCGTCGAGGTTGCCGGGCAGGGTCGATTCGACGTACGTCCGCGCGGTGGCGACCCGGGACAGGCAGGAGCTCTCGGACTGGAGCACACAGGTCGTCATGACGTCGGCGAAGCCGGCGTCGTTGCCGCCGATGCTGATCGAGACGAGACCGGTGGAGGAGCTGAGCGGACCGAGCTGTCCGGCGAGAACATCACCCGTACGGGCGCCGGAGCAGGCCGTGAAGTCGAACGACGAGGGTGAGTTGGCGGCAGCCCACAGGTACGGGTAGGCCTTCGTGCTGCGCTTGCAGTCGCCGCTGGAGCCGAGGTAGCTGCCGGCGCCGACGCCGGAGGAGTAGGAGTCGCCGAGGGCCACATAGCCGCCGGTGGCCGCGGTCGTGGACGCCTGGGCCGTCGCTGCCCCGGTGAGGGCGGCGCCGGCAGCCAGGATGACCGAGGCCAGAAAGCCGACAATTCGGGAACGTCTCATGGAACCTCCCTTAGCAGGATCTCCGCTTGGACGTTGGTATCAGCTACGCGTGTTGACCGGAAGTGTTCATGCCAAGAAAGGGACTGACGGTGATTCAAAATCGGACGAAAGTCAGTGGGAACACCAGTGCCGTCTTGACGCTCTCCGGCGGGCTGGGCCACATTGAGCCCGGCATCTTGGGCTTCAGGGGGCAAAGCGGAACGGTCGGGGGACCCATCACCCGCACGGGATCGCCCCCCGAGAAGAACGGATGACGGCAAAACAACAAAAACGTGAGGCCATGTTTCAGGTCTTGCCATAGGGGTTCAATCGTCAATACCGTCATACATCTCCCGCATCGGTACGTCGGCACGCGGCTCAGGGGAGGGCTCGAGGCCGCGGCGGACCGGGCGGGGCGCGGTAGGGGGGTGCCGTGCTCGGTGACCACATCGGTGGCCGGGCCGTGCCGCGCGGTCGGCTGCCGTTTCTCTTTGCCGGCGTCGACAGGCTTTGCCAGCTCGCCTGGCACGTACGGGGGTCCGCTCCGTCGTGCCGTGGGTGAGAACCCCCCTTTCGAACCGGATACAGAGCCGGACCGCCCCCGGGGCGGGCGGTCCGCCGGACGAGAGGGACCAGACTCATGAGCTCAGTTCTGCAGCCGGTGGTGACGGACGACGATCCGTCACCCGCCGGCGCCTACCGGCCCGTTTCCTCGCACCTGGCCATCGCTCCGCCGGTGAGCGTGGTCATTCCCGCCATGAACGAGGCGGAGAACCTTCCCTACGTCTTCAAGACGCTGCCCGACTGGATCCACGAGGTCGTCCTGGTGGACGGCAACTCCACCGACGACACCGTCCGGGTCGCCCGGGAACTGTGGCCGGACGTCAAGGTCGTCGAGCAGCGCGGCAAGGGCAAGGGCGACGCGCTGATCACCGGCTTCAACGCCTGCACCGGCGACATCATCGTCATGGTCGACGCCGACGGCTCGGCCGACGGCCAGGAGATCGTCTCGTACGTCTCGGCGCTCGTCTCGGGCGCCGACTTCGCCAAGGGGTCCCGCTTCGCCAACGGCGGCGGCACCGACGACATGACCTTCGTACGCAAGCTCGGCAACCGCGCCCTGTGCGCGGTCGTCAACCGGAAGTTCGGCGCCCGCTACACCGACCTGTGCTACGGCTACAACGCGTTCTGGCGGCACTGCCTGGACAAGATCGACCTCGACTGCACCGGCTTCGAGGTCGAGACCCTGATGAACATCCGGGTCGTCAAGGCCGGCCTGAAGGTGCAGGAGATACCCAGTCACGAGTACCTGCGCATCCACGGCATGAGCAACCTGCGGGCCGTGCGGGACGGGCTGCGGGTGCTCAGAGTGATCCTCGAGGAGCGTTCCAACCGGCGTGCCCTGCGCAGCCGCAGGCACGCTCCGACGCTCGTGTCGGTCGGCTCGGCCCGGGGGAAGGTGTCTTGAGCACTGCCGGCACCCCGCTCACGGTCTCCGTGGTGGTCTGCGTCTACACCGAGGACCGCTGGGAGGACATCCTCGCTGCGGTCTCCTCGGTGCGGGCGCAGTCCCGTCCGGCCCTGGAGACGCTGCTGGTCGTCGACCACAACGAGGCGCTCCGGTACCGGCTGCTGAAGGAGTACGAGGAGGTCCCCGGCGTGCGGGTGCTCGCGAACGCGGGCCCCCGCGGGCTCTCCGCCGGCCGCAACACCGGCATCGCGGCCTCGCGCGGCGAGGTCGTCGCCTTCCTCGACGACGACGCCGTGGCCGAGCGCGACTGGCTGCGGCACCTCGCCGAGGGGTACGCCGACCCGGCGGTCGTCGCCGTCGGCGGGCGCACCGAGCCGGTCTGGGCCTCGGGGCGCCGGCCCCACTGGTTCCCGGAGGAGTTCGACTGGGTGGTGGGCTGCACGTACCGCGGCCTGCCGCCCGGCCGGGTCCGGGTGCGCAACGTGCTCGGCGGCAACGCCTCCTTCCGGCGCGAGGTGTTCGACGCGGCGGGCGGCTTCGCCACCGGCATCGGACGCGACGGCGACAAGCGTCCGCTGGGCTGCGAGGAGACGGAGCTGTGCATCCGGCTCTCCCGGGCCCGGCCCGACGCGGTGCTGCTGATCGACGACCGGGCGGTGATCCACCACCGGGTGCCCCGGGCGCGCGAGCACTTCGGCTACTTCCGCACCCGCACCTACGCCGAGGGCCTGTCCAAGGCGCTGGTGGCCCGGAGCGTCGGGGCGGACAAGGGGCTGGAGTCCGAACGCCGGTACGCCACCCGCGTGCTGCCGGCCGGGGTGGTGCGGGGTCTGCGCGACGCCGTGCTGGCCCGGCCGGGCGGTGCGCGCCGGGCGGGGGCGATCGTCGCCGGGGTGCTCACGGCGGTGGGCGGCTACGTGGTGGGCAGCGTACGGGCGCGGCGGGGCGGGGCCGCCTTCTCGGTGGGGCCCGTCGGACCGGACGGAGGGGGTGCGCATGGCTGAGGTGTCCGTGGCGGACGCGCGGGTGCCGATCCTCATGTACCACGCGGTCGCGGCCGACCCGGACGAGGCGACCCGCGCCCTGTCCGTGACCCCGCGGGCCTTCGCCGGGCAGATGGCGGCGATCGCCGACCGCGGCCTCACCCCGGTCGGCACCGCGGAGCTGGCCGCGGCCTGGCGCTCCGGCCGGCCGCTGCCGAGGCGGCCGGTCCTCATCACCTTCGACGACGGCTACGAGGGGGTGCACCGGCACGCGCTGCCCGTACTCGCCGAGCACGGGTTCCCGGCCACCCTGTTCGTCTCGACCGGCTGGCTGCGCGGCCCGTACGACACCGGGGGCGCCCTGGGCACCATGCTCGACTGGGACCAGGTCCGCGAACTGGCCGCCGCCGGCGTGGAGATCGGCGGGCACAGCCACACGCATCCGCAGCTCGACCAGCTCGGCGAGGACCGGCTGCGGCACGAGCTGATCCACTGCCGGGAGGTCCTCACCGACCAACTGGGCGCCGTACCGGCCTCGTTCGCCTACCCGTACGGCTACTCGGACCGCCGGGTGCGGCGGGCGGTGCGCGAGACGGGGTACACCCAGGCGCTCGCCGTCGGCAACGGCCTGGCGCGCCGGCGGCAGGGGCCGTACGCCCTGCGGCGGGTGACCGTGCGCCGCGGCACGGGGCCCGACGAGTTCGCCCGGCTGGTCGAGGGGCGCGCGATCGCTCGTACGTTCGTCCGCGACCGCGCCCTCACCAAGGGGTACGCCGTGCTCCGCGGAGCGCGCCGGGCGCGGGCGCGGATGCCGGGGGCCGGTGCCTGAACCACCGGCCGCCAGGTGCCGCGTATGCCGCGTGTGCCCGGGAAACCGGGTGCACGCGGCGTCCGCGTGCCCGATCATGGCGGCATGTCCGTGAACCCGCACGACGCCCTGCCGATCCGGCTCAACGTCGACGACAGCGACTCCCCCTCCGACGTGGTCGACGCGCTGTTCCTCGGCCGTTTCGCCACCGGCGAGCAGCCGTTCGCGCACGCGGCGAACATCGACCGCGTGCGGTCCGGGGCGACGCTGCTGCCGCCCGGCGCGCGCGTGCTGCGCGTGGCCCGCGACGACGACCGCAGCGCGACCCTGGCGGAGGGTGACGGCTGGACCCTGCTCGTCTCCCGCTGGAGCCGGGGCGCCGACATCACGGTGACGGCGACCAGCGCCGGCCTGGCCGAGAAGGTCCTCGGCGACGCGACGGACGGCGCGGCGGACGAGCCGGAACCGCAGCCGGAGAACGTCACGATGGGGTTCTGGTACGTCTCCCCGCGGCGCGGCCCGCACCGCACCACCCGGCAGATCTCGGCCGGCACCTGGGACGAGGTCCGGGCCAACTACACGGCGCCGGTCGCGGAGGCGATGGACGGCCTGATGAAGACGACCCCCGAGGACATCGCGGGCCGGCTGCTGCTCCTGCACGGGCCGCCGGGCACCGGCAAGACGTCGGCGCTGCGGACGCTCGCCCGGTCCTGGCGGGACTGGTGCCAGGTGGATTGCGTGCTGGACCCCGAGCGGCTCTTCTCCGACGTGGGCTATCTGATGGACATCGCCATCGGCGAGGAGGACGCGTCGGGCAGGGACCGCTGGCGCCTGCTGCTGCTGGAGGACTGCGACGAGCTGATCCGCGGCGAGGCCAAGCACACCGCCGGGCAGGCCCTCTCCCGGCTGCTGAACCTCACGGACGGTCTCCTCGGCCAGGGCCGCAACGTCCTGGTCGGGGTGACGACCAACGAGGACCTGGAGCGGCTGCACCCCGCCGTCGTCCGCCCGGGCCGCTGCCTGGCCCGCATCGAGGTGGGCCCGCTCACCCGCCGGGAGGCGGTGAACTGGCTCGGCACCGAGGAGGGCGTCGGCCGGGAGGGCGCGACGCTGGCGGAGCTGTTCGCGCTGCGCCGGGGCACCTCGCCGACGGCCCTGCCGGAGCCGCGGGCCGGCGCGGAGGCGGGGCTGTACCTGTAGCTGTTTTGATGGGGGTATGACCCTGTTCGTGGGTACGTCGGGCTGGCAGTACCGGGACTGGCGGGCCGTCCTGTACCCGCCCGGTCTGCCCGTACGGCTGTGGCTGGAGCGGTACGCGGCCGGCTTCGCGACGGTGGAGATCAACAACGCGTTCTACCGGCTGCCCCCGCGGGAGACCTTCGAGGCGTGGCGCGAGCGGGTGCCGCCGGACTTCGTGGTCGCGGTCAAGGCGAGCCGCTACCTCACCCACATCAAACGCCTGCGGGAGCCGGCGGAGCCGGTCGAGCGCCTGATGACCCACGCGGCCGGCCTGGGTGACCGGCTCGGCCCGGTCCTGCTGCAGCTGCCGCCCACGCTGCGCGGCGACGCGGGCCTGCTGGACGCCTGTCTGGCGTGCTTCCCGTCCGGCACGCGGGTCGCGGTGGAACCCCGGCACGAGTCGTGGTGGACGCCCGAGGTGCGCGGGGTGCTGGAGTCCCGGGGCGCCGCGCTGTGCTGGGCGGACGTCATGGCCCGCCCGGCCACGCCCCTGTGGCGCACCGCCGACTGGGGCTACGTCCGCTTCCACCAGGGCCGGGCCGCCGCCTGGCCGCACTACGGCCGCCGGTCACTGACGACGTGGCTCCACCGCATCGCGACGACGTGGCCGGCCGACCGCGACGTCTACGCCTACTTCAACAACGACCCGAACGCGGCGGCCGTACGGGACGCGGTGGCCTTCGCCCGGCTGGCGCGGAGGCAGGACCTGCCGGTCACGCGCACCCCGGAGACCGGCGGGAGGCGTTCCGGCGGGGCGCGGGACTGAGGACAGAGTGCGGCTCGGGCCGCGTGAGCGCGACCGGCCGCGAGCACCCGTGGGCCGGGACCGTCCTCGCGGGGCGGCGCTCAGTCCTCGTAGGCCGCCCGCAGCGCGTCCCGTACAGCGGCCACCGCGTCGCTCTCCGCGAGCCCGAGCCGACGCGCCCGCGAGGCGTAGGTCTGCGCCGCCGACGCCAGCTCCCGCTCCGCCGCGGAGCCCGCCGCGGCGACGAACGTGCCGTTGCGGCCCCGCGTCTCGATCACCCCGTCCGCCTCCAGGGCCCGGTAGGCCTTGGCGACCGTGTTGGCGGCGAGCCCGAGGGACTCGGCCAGTCCGCGCACGGTCGGCAGCCGGTACCCGACCGGCAGCGCGCCCGACCGCGCCTGTTCGGAGATCTGCGCGCGTACCTGCTCGTAGGGCGGGGCGCCGTCGTCGATGTGGATCTGCAAGGTCACCCGGCGATTGTCCCGCACGCGCCGGAAATTCGGAGGCATCGCACCCGCGGCCCCGCGTAGCGTGCGGCACCGTGAAGGACGGCGGGATCACCGGCACCGGCGACGGCCCGGTGCCCGCCATCGGCAAGGGGCTCGGGTACGAGGTCCGTACAACGGAGGTGCGCATGTCCGCGAACTCGGCCGGATCACCGCGGGCGGTGGACGTCGTCCTGGTCAAGGCGGGCCGCACGAAGCTCCGTTACCCGGGCGGGCTGCTGGGCGACGACGGCACCCGGGTCGTGGTCCGGGCCCCCTGGGCCGGTGACGGCGTCCGTGACTTCGGTTTCGTGCGCTTCGAGGCCGGTGACGTCTTCACCGAGTACTACTGGCGCGACCGCTGGTACTCGGTGAAGGAGGTCCGCACCGCCACGGGCTCGGTGAAGGGCTGGTACTGCGACGTCGCCCGCCCCGCCGTGCTGACGGGGACGGAACTGGTGTCCGAGGACCTCGACCTGGACCTGTGGCGCTCCGCGGACGGCACGGACGTGCACCGGCTGGACGAGGACGAGTTCGCCGCGAGCGGCCTGGCCGAGCGGGACCCGGGGGCCGCCGCCGCGGCCGTGGCCGCACTGGACGAGCTGGAGCGGCTGGCCCGCGGGAACGGCTTCACGGACCTGCTGGCTTAGGCGCCGGGGGGCGTGCGGGCAGCGCGACCACCGCGTACCGCTCGTCGTCGACCTCCTTGCCCCACAGCGACGGGTCGTCCGACAGCCGCTCCACCCGGACCTGCCCGCCGAGCGGGGCGAGGAGTTCCGTGAGCCGGTCCGCCGGTATGCCGACCGGGGTGACGCTCCCCCACACGCCCTCGACGAGGACCAGCCGCCCGCCCGGCCTCAGCAGGTCCCGCCAGCGCGCCAGGACGCGGCCGGGCTCGGGCAGCGTCCACAGCACGTGCCGGACCAGGACGGCGTCGAAGCGCTGCCCGCCCACGGGCGGTGCCCCGGCGTCACCGACGTGGAACACGGCGTCGCGACCGGCGAGTTTGGCCCGGGCCAGCGCAACCATGGCCGGGGACAGGTCCACGCCGGTCACCCGGTGTCCCTGCTCGGCCGCGAGGAGCGACAGGCTGCCGGTGCCGCAGCCGGGGTCGAGGACCTCGCCGGGCCGGCCGGGCAGCCAGGAGCGCAGCCGGGCGGCCCAGGCCCGGCGCACGCCGGGGTCGCGCAGCCCGTGGTCGGACTCCTCGTCGAAGGTGGCGGCCCTGGAGTCCCAGTCGATACGGGGTGGAGTCGTGTTGTCACTGGTGCTCCTCATGTGCTCGAGAGTGACATCCACCACTGACAGCGATGCATCGATGAGCAACTCTCGGGGAAGGGGTCTACCTCCGTGAGAACGCGGAACCCGGTGGATCCGTGAGGAGGCAGCCATGCGCCGTCTGACCGTGCAGAAGCCCCTGAAGAAGACCGACGCCCGCCGAGTCCGCGAGGAGGCCGAGGAGCGCCCCGCCGGGCGCCCGGAGGTCCGCAAGGACATCGCACGCACGTGGTGGCCGGACCACTGACCGGGCAGCTGGCCATGAGACGCCTGAGAACAGTCGCGCACGGTGGTGGACGAGGCCGTCGGGCCCGTCCACGCCGCGCTCCACGCCCCCGTGCCCGTCGCTCCGGGCAGTTCGTCGAGCGCAGCCTGAGCGCAGTCTGAGCACTCCCTTAACGCGAGCATAAGGATCTTCGGTACCCGCTCCGAGCAGGGGATTCCGCGGTTTCCAGGGACTAGCTTGCTGGTCACCCCCACGGGCTCCGGCCCATGTCCCAGTGACCGTTTCCGAGGAGTTCCCCATGCCCGCATCCCGCAGGGCCGCCGTCACCGTCGCCGCCGGCCTCGCTCCGCTCGCCCTGACCGCGCTGGCCGCCGTGCCCGCGTCGGCGCACGGCTCGATGGGCGACCCGGTCAGCCGGGTGTCCCAGTGCTACGCCGAGGGTCCGGAGAGCCCGAAGTCGGCCGCGTGCGCGGCGGCGGTCGCGGCCGGCGGCACCCAGGCGCTCTACGACTGGAACGGCATCCGCATCGGCGACGCCGGCGGACGGCACCAGGAGCTGATCCCGGACGGCAGGCTGTGCAGCGCGAACAGCGAGGAGTTCAAGGGCCTCGACCTGGCCCGCGCCGACTGGCCCGCGACCGCTGTGACCAGCGGTTCGTACACCTTCAAATACCGGGTGACCGCTCCGCACAAGGGCACGTTCAAGGTCTACGTCACCCGGCCCGGCCACGACCCCGCGAAGCCGCTCGGCTGGGGCGACCTGGATCTGTCGGCCCCGGTGGCGACGGTCACCGACCCGGTGGCCTCGGGCGGCTACTACACCTTCTCCGGCACCCTGCCCGAGCGCACCGGCAGGCACCTGCTGTACGCGGTCTGGCAGCGCTCGGACAGCCCGGAGGCGTTCTACTCCTGCTCGGACGTGACCTTCGGCGGTGCCGCGCAGGGCGGGGCCGCCCCGGCCCCGTCGGCCTCCGCACCGTCGGAGGAGCAGCTCGCGGCGGCGGCCGGCAGGTCGACGGTCGAGCACCACGGCCACGGCGACCAGGACGCCGCGACGACGGCGGACCCGACCGGTCCGGCCACCGCCCCGGCGGCTCCGGAGCAGACCCCCAAGGCCGCGGCGGCGGGTGCGGAGCCCAACGAGGTCAGGGCCGCCGGTGCCGGCACCGGGAGCCTCGCCGAGACCGGCGGCGACGGCAGCACCCCGTACCTCGCCGTCGGCGGTGCCGGCGCCCTCGCGCTCGGCACCGCGGCGCTGTTCGCGTCGGTCCGCCGGCGGGCGCCGGTCAGCGGCCGGCCCGGTCGCTGACCGGGACCACAGGGGGAACGCGGGGCTTGTCCGGCGGCTCAGGCCGGGCAAGCCCCGCGTGGTGCGCCGGTGCCGGGGTCAGCCGAAGACCGAGGCGCAGGTGGTGGGGGTGGCGTGCGCCGGGTCGAGCGCGTTGGCCACCTCGTGGAAGGCGATCCGGTCGAGCAGCCCGATCGCCAGGTGCTCGGACAGGTCGAGCGGGCACAGGTCCTGCAGCAGGACGTTGCGGACGCCGGGCCCGCTCAGGTACTGGCTTCGGTACGGCGTGACCACCTCGTCGTACCGGGTGGCGAGGACGGTGTAGCGGACGCCGGGCACGGTGTCGCCGCCCTCGTTGAGCCTGGTGAGGACGTCGGAGCCGGCGATCTGGTCGGCGAGGGCCGGGGTGTGCTCGTTCAGCAGGTCCTCGGCGCCGGGGAAGTACGGCAGCAGGTGCGTGAGGCCGGACAGGGTGGTGCCGTGATTGCTGGGCGCGATGCCCACGAGGGCGTTCACCTTGCCGGCCCCGCCGAGGAACTTCAGGTAGTAGCGGGGCATCATGCCGCCCTGCGAGTGGCCGACGACGTCGGCCTTCGCGGCGCCGGTCGCGGCGAGCACCTTGTCGACGTGGGCGGAGAGCTGCTCGGCCGACTTGTCGACCGGGCCGAGGCCGTGGAAGAGCGGGACGCCGGGCAGTTGCCCGTAGTCCAGGGAGAAGACGCAGTAGCCGCGGACGGTCAGGTAGGGCGCGAGGCCCAGCCAGTTGTCGACGGAGTTCCCGAAGGTGCCGTGGACCAGGACGACGGGGCGGGGGTGGGCGGCGGACGGCTTGCAGGTGTAGTCGTTCCAGCCGCTGCTGGGGCGCGCGTCGGCGGCGTGGGCGGCGGTGGCGGGGACCAGGGCGGCCGCGGCGGTCAGCAGCAGCGCGGCCAGGGGTCTGAGCACTCGCTTCCAGGGCAGCATCGGGTGATCTCCTTGCGGCTCGGGGAGGTGCGACGGCATGACGCCCTGTGATCCGGATCACGGGATGCTGTTCACTCGTCAAGTTACGGGCGAGTAGCGCACGCGTGAAGTTACGCGTCGGTAAAAACTTCCCGGGACGACCGGCACCGGTCGTGCCACAGGTGATAGAGGGTCACCAGGCGGGCCGGACGGGCCCGTTGGGCGCGACGTGGGCCAGCAGGCCGTACAGCGAGCGGACCCCGCCCTCGCCGATCACGTCCGTCCACCCGCGCACGGCCTCGGCCGCCGCCTCCTCGGCGGCCCGCGTGCACGCCCACCCCCGCTCGGTCAGCACGACCAGCCGGGCCCGCGCGTCGGCGGGATGCGGCCGGCGCTCGACGAACCCCTTGCGGACCAGCTCGTCGACGAGCTGACTGGCGGCCTGCTTGGTCACCCTGAGGTGCGCGGCGAGGTCGGTGACCGTCGCGCCGTCCGGGGCGAGCCTGGTGAACGCGAAGCCGTGGGCGGGCCGCACCCCTTCGAAGCCGCGGGCGACGACGCCCTCGTGGATGCGCTGCGTGAGTCCGCCGGCGGCGGCGAGCAGAGCGGCGGTCAGGGCCATGGCGTCGGAGTTCTGCACGGGGCAATGAAACACCCTTGACGAATTGGTCAAGCAGCTTGACCATAGGCGGGTGGAGTTAGTCAAGTTGCTTGACCATTATCACGAGGAGACCGTCATGCCCGTCGTCCGCTCGTCCGAAGGTGTCGTCCACGAGATCCACGGCGCCCGCTTCGTCTCGTACGCCACCCCCCGCACCGGCAGCAGGGAGCTGTGCGCCTGGCGGGGCGAGATCCCCGCGGGCACGAAGGCGCCCGCGCACACCGTCGACCGGGAGGAGATCTTCCACCTGCTCACCGGCGAGCTGCTGATCACCCTCGACGGCCGCACCGAGCCCGTCACCGCGGGCGACACCGTGATCATCGGCGCGGGTGCGACCCTCGCCGTGGAGAACCCCACCGACCGGACCGCGACGTCCTGGGTCACCACCTCCGTCGGCCTGGAGGCCGAGCTCGCCGACGGCAGCCGGATCACTCCCCCGTGGGCCAACTGACCCCCGGGCACCTCAGGCCGCCAGCGACCCCGGCATCAGCGCCCGCGGGCCGAACTTCGCCCGCACGCGGTCCGCGACCTCCTCGATCCGGCGGACCTTCTCGTCCACGGGGTCGAAGGTGAGCTGGTGGGAGGCCTGCTCGGCGGGGGCGAGGCCCTCGGCGCGCAGGGCGAGGGAACGGACCCGGGCGCGCTGGAGGCCGAGCGCCTCGTACATGCCGTACGCGGCACGCGTCAGCGCCGCCGAGTGCGCGGTCGGCTCCTCCAGGGTGCGGGTGCGAGTGGTGGCCGATCGGTCGGTGTAGCGCACGGTGAGGGTCAGGGTGCGGCACACCTTGTCCACGGCACGCAGCCGGGCGCCCAGTTCCTCGGCGGCCGACAGCAGGGCGCGGCGGTGCCGGTCGGGGTCCAGCTCGTCGCGGGTGAAGGGGCGTTCGGCGGCGAGGGAGCGCGAGACGCCGTTCGGGACGACCCGGCCGCGGTCGACGCCCTGCGCCTTCTCGCGCAGCTCGCGGCCGGCCCTCGCGCCGACCAGGCGCTGGAGCGTGGACAGGGGTGCGGCGGCGACCCGGCCGAGGGTGTCGAGGCCGTACTCGCACAGGGTGCGGGCGGTCGCGGTGCCGACGCCGGGCAGGGCGACGACCGGCTTTCCGGCGAGGAACTCCCGCACCTCGTCCTCCGGGACCGCGCGGGTCAGCCCCGGCCGGGCGTCCCGCAGGGCCATGCGGGCCGTCATGGGGCCGGGCCCGGCGCCGATCACGCAGTCGACGCCGTACAGGGCGAGGGCGCGGACACGGATCACCGAGGCCAGCTCCACGGCGTCACGCCCGAAGTACCGCTCGGCGCCGCGCAGGTCGGCCAGCGCCCCGTCCGGCGGCAGCGCCTCGACGACCGGCGTGAACTCCTCCAGCAGCCCCAGCAACGGGGGCAGGGCCGCCTCGCACATCGGCGGCAGCTGGAAACGTACACAGAGAATCGTCATCCCGCACTCCCCGGACTCTGGTGCCACAACTTCCTTCCCACCGCGGGCCCTTCGCCCGCGGGGCGCAGATCGGCCCAGGGGTGCATCTCGTACCCCGTGGACATGCGGATCCTCCGCTGCTCCATCGGGTCCTGGGCCGCGGAGCCGGCCGGCGCGGGCCGCCCGTCCGAACCGGCGAGGCGGCGGCGCGCCGGGCCGTCCTCGGGGTCGTCACCCCGGCTTCCGCCCGCTCCGGCCAGCCGGGCCGCGACGCCCTCCAGCCCTTCCTCCCGGCGTACTTCCAGCAGGTCGGCGAGGTTCCAGGCGGCGGAGCCGACCACACTGAAGCTGCGCGGGCCGCGCCGCTGCACCACCCCGCGCACCAGCAGCAGCCAGGAGTGGAAGACGGCGTGCGCGCAGGTGTCGTGCGAGTCGTCGAAGAAGGCGAGGTCGACCAGGCCGGACCCGTCGTCCAGGGTGGAGAAGATGACCCGGCGCCCGGAGCGGACCGGCGGCGTCTGGGTGGCCGCCTTGGCCCCCGCGACCAGCACCGTCTCCCCGTGCCGGGCCTCGCGCAGCCGCTTGGCCGACACCACGCCCAGCTCGCGCAGGAAGGTGCGGTGGTCGTCCATCAGGTTGCGCGAGGCGTCCATGGACAGCACGCCCAGTTCGGCGCTGAGCTTCTCCGCCGAGGTGAGGTCGGGCAGACCGGCCGACGCCGTCCTCCGTCCGCCGGACAGCGGGAGCTGACCGCCGCGCCCGCTGCGTGCGCCGCGGTGCAGTTCGGTCAGGTGCAGTTGCAGGTCGCGGCGGTTGGCGCCGAAGGCGTCCAGCGCGCCGACCTGGGCGAGCCGTCCGGCCAGCGGCCTGCTGGGGCGGGCCCGTTCCCAGAAGTCGAGCAGGGAGGCGTACGGCTGCCCCTGCGCGATCCGCTCCGCCTCGGCCTCGCTGATGCCGTGCACGTCCGAGAGGGCCAGGCGCAGGCCCCAGGTCTTCCCCTCGGACCGCGATTCAGACACCAGTTCGATCCTGTGTGCGACCCCCGACTCGTTCACGTCCAGCGGCAGGATCGGCACCCCCCGCCGCCGCGCGTCCGCCAGCAGCAGCCGCTTGGGGTACATGCCGGGGTCGTGCGTGAGCAGGCCGGCGTAGAAGGCGGCCGGGTGGTGGGCCTTCAGCCACGCCGACTGGTACGTCGGCACGGCGAAGGCGACCGCGTGCGCCTTGCAGAAGCCGTAGCTGCCGAAGGCCTCGACGATCTCCCAGGTCCGCCGGATCGTCTCCGCGTCGTAGCCGTTCGCCGTCGCGTGCTGTGCGAACCACACCTTGATCCGCCCCTGCGACTCCGGGTCGGACAGCCCGCGCCGCACCCGGTCCGCCTCGCCGCGCCCGCACCCGGTCATGACGGCCACGATGTCGATGATCTGCTCGTGGAAGACGACGACCCCGTAGGTGCCCTTCAGCGGCTCGGACAGGTCCTCGTGCGGGTAGCGCACCGGTGCCCGCCCGTGCCGGGCCTCGATGAACGGCCGCACCATGTCGGCGGCGACCGGGCCGGGGCGGAAGAGCGAGATGTCGACCACGAGGTCGTGGAAGGTCGACGGCTGGAGCCTGCCGACCAGGTCCCGCTGGCCCGGCGACTCGATCTGGAAGCAGCCCAGCGTCTCGGCGGAGCGGATCAGCCGGTACGTCGCCGGGTCCCCCTCCGGTACGGCGTCCAGGTCGACCTCGGCGCCCGTGGCCCGCTTCACCTCGGCGACCGCGTGCGCCATCGCCGACTGCATCCGCACGCCGAGCACGTCCAGCTTGAGCAGCCCGAGGTCCTCCACGTCGTCCTTGTCGAACTGGGCCATGGGGAAGCCCTCGCCACTGGTCGGCATGACCGGCGTGCGGGAGAGCAGGGAGGCGTCCGACAGCAGCACCCCGCAGGGATGCATGGCGATGCCGCGCGGGAGGGCGTCGAGGCCCTCGACCAGTTCCCAGAGCCTCCCGTACTTCCCCCCGCCCTCCCGCCGGGCCTCTCCCGCCAGCTCCCTCAGCTCGGGCAGCTCCTCCAGCGCCGCGCGGGCGTCGCGGGCGCGGATGTGCGGGAAGGACTTGGCGACGCGGTCGATCTCGGCCGGGTCCATGGACAGGGCGGCGCCCACGTCGCGGATGGCGTGGCGCACCCGGTACGTCTCCGGCATGGCGACGGTGGCGACCCGCTCGGTGCCGAACCGGCCGATGATCGCGCGGTAGACCTCCAGCCGGCGCGCCGACTCCACGTCGATGTCGATGTCGGGCAGCACGACCCGCTCCTTGGACAGGAACCGCTCCATGAGCAGCCCGTGCTCGACCGGGTCGGCGTGGGCGATACCGAGGAGGTGGTTGACGAGGGAGCCCGCGCCGGAGCCGCGCGCCGCGACCCGGATGCCCATGTGCCGTACGTCGTCCACGACCTGGGCGACGGTGAGGAAGTAGGAGGCGAAGCCGTGGTGGGCGATGATGTCCAGCTCGTGGTGCATCCGCTCCCAGTACGCGCGCCGCCGGTCGTATCCGCGCAGCACCATGCCCGCCGCCGCCCGGGAGGCGAGCGCGCGCTGGGCGGTGCGGCGGCCGGCGCCGACGAGGTGCGGCTCGGGGAAGTGGACGGCGCCCATGCCGAGGTCGTCCTCGGGGTCGACCAGGCACTCGGCGGCCGTGGCCCGGGTCTGCTCCAGCAGGCGGTGGGCGGTGTCGCGCCGGAAGCCCGCGGCCTCGACGATCCGCTCGGCGGCCTGCCGCATGGCGCCGGCGTCCTTGAGCCAGGCCTCGCCGGAGTCCAGTTCCTTGTTGGCGTGGATCGGGACGAGCCGGCGGGCGGCGTCCAGGACGTCGGCGATCCGGCCCTGGCCGGGGTCGGCGTAGCGGACGGCGTTGCTGAGCACGGGCCGGACGCCCTGCTCGGCGGCGAAGCCGACGGTGCGGGCGGCCAGGCGCAGCGAGCCGGGGCCCGTGCCCTCGCGGCCGTGCCAGACGGCCTCCAGGCGCAGGGTGTCGCCGTAGACCTCCCGCCAGGGGACGAGCAGCCTCGCCGCGCGGTCGGGGCGGCCGGCGGCGAGGGCGCGGCCGACGTCGGAGTCGGGGCCGAGCAGGACGGTCAGGCCGTCGGCGTGGTTGTCGGGCCAGGACAGCAGCGGGGTGGGCTCGGCGGTGTGGGCGGCGGAGACCAGGCGGCACAGGTCGGCCCAGCCGCGGGCGCCGTCCCGGGCGAGGAAGGTCACCCGGGGGGCCGACTCGTCGACGAAGGCGCCTCCGCGCACGGGGGTGCGGCGCCGGTCCCGGCGTACGGAGGTGTCCGTGCGGCCGGTCTCCGGCTCGGGGGCCGCCACCGCCAGCTCCGCGCCGAACAGGGGGCGGACGCCCGCCTTCGCGCAGGCCTTGGCGAAGCGGACCGTGCCCGCGAGGGTGTCCCGGTCGGTGAGGGCGAGGGCGTCCATGCCCCGCTCGACGGCACGCTCGGCCAGCCGCTCCGGGTGGGAGGCGCCGTACCGCAGGGAGAACCCGGAGACGGTGCGCAGATGCGTGAAACCCGGCACGCGCACCTCCCGAATCATGAACCCGACGCATGGCCCGAAAGCCATTATCGAACGTCTGTTCCCAGCTACCTCACCCACCATACCCCCATCCTCGAATATGTGTGCGACACCTGTTCGGCCCCGCCCCACCTGCGCAAACGCCCCCTGCCCCGGACCGTGGGGGACATGTCGCACACACCGGGCACCGGCACGCGGAGCGGCTCCTTCCTCGGGGAGGTGCAGGACGCCGTCACCCCGCGGGCCACCCTGCTCGTGCTCGGCGTGCTCGCGCTCCAGTTGCTGTTCATCGCCTCCTACGTGGGAGCGCTGCACGACCCGAAGCCCAAGGACGTGCCCTTCGGGGTCGTCGCCCCCGGGGCCGCCGCCGAACGGACGGTGACCCGGCTGGAGGGGCTGCCCGGGTCGCCGCTGGACCCGCGCACGGTGGCCGACGCGGCGAGCGCCCGGCAGCGGATCATGGACCGGGAGATCGACGGCGCCCTGATCGTGGATCCGGCCGGCGGCACGGACACCCTGCTGGTCGCCTCCGGCGGCGGCACCGTCCTCGCCACCACCCTGGAGGGCATCGTCGGCAGGGTGGAGGCGGCCGAGCGGCGCACGGTGCGCACCGTCGACGTGGCCCCGGCCTCGCCCCGGGACTTCGACGGGCTGTCGTCCTTCTACCTGGTCGTGGGCTGGTGCGTCGGCGGCTACCTGTGCGCCTCGATCCTGGCGATCAGCAGCGGGGCCCGGCCCGCCGACCCGCGCCGGGCGGCGATCCGCCTGATCGTGATGGCACTGGTCGCGATCGTCGGCGGCCTGGGCGGCGCGGTGATCGTCGGGCCGGTCCTGGGGGCGCTGCCCGGCGGCGTGGTGGACCTGTGGGGGCTGGGCGCCCTGATCACCTTCGCGGTGGGCGCCGCCACGCTCGCGCTCCAGGGTCTCTTCGGGATCGTCGGCATCGGGCTGGCGATCCTGCTGGTGGTGATCGCGGGCAACCCGAGCGCGGGCGGCGCCTTCCCGCTGCCGATGCTGCCGCCGTTCTGGAGGGCGATCGGCCCGGCGCTGCCGCCGGGCGCGGGCACCTGGGCGGCCCGCTCGGTCGCGTACTTCAAGGGCAACGACCAGACCCTCTCCCTGCTGGTGCTGTGGGCGTGGGCGGTCGCGGGAACGGTGATCACGATGCTGGCGGCCGCGCTGCGCCGCGGGCGGCGGGAGGCGGGTCCGCTCCCCCGGGCGGGCTGACCCGCGCGCACGCATGCGGAAGTCCCGCCCCTCGCGCGCGGGACGGGACTCCACAGGTGCGTGTGCTCAGCCGATCTGCGTACCGGTGGCCGACAGGGCCTCCGTCACCGGCTGGAAGAAGGTCTCCCCGCCCGAGGTGCAGTCGCCGCTGCCGCCGGAGGTGAGACCGACGGCCTTGTCGCCCGAGAAGAGCGAGCCGCCGCTGTCGCCGGGCTCGGCGCAGACGTCGGTCTGGATCAGGCCGTTGACGATGTCGCCGTTGCCGTAGTTCACGGTGGCGTCCAGGCCGGTGACCGTGCCGTCGTGCACCTGGGTGGTGGAGCCGCTGCGGGTCACCTCCATGCCGACGGTGGCCTCGGCCGCGCCCGAGATCGCCTGCGCGGAGCCGTTGTAGAGGTTCACCTCGCTCGGGTGGTCCACGCCGGCGCTGTACTTGACCAGGCCGTAGTCGTTGTCCGGGAAGCTGGAGGCCTCGTTCTGGCCGATCACGGTGCCGGAGGAGTCCGACCAGCTCGAGATGGACTCGGTGCAGTGCCCGGCGGTGAGGAAGTACGGCTCGCCGCCCTTGGTCACGTTGAAGCCGAGCGAGCAGCGCCCGCCGCCTCCGGTGATGGCGTCGCCGCCCGCGACGAAGGGCTTGTACTCGCCCTTGGTCCGCTTGAGTTCGGCCTTGGCGCCGAGCCCGTCGACCACCTTGGACAGCTTGGCCCACTCGGCCTCGGAGACCGTGCGGTCGGCGGTGACGACGACCTTGTTGGTGGTCGGGTCGGTCGCCCAGGAGGTGCCCGGGACGGCCGCCTTCTGGGCGAGGGTGGTGCGCGCGCTCTTCAGCTCGGCGAGCGAGTTCTCGACGATTCTCGCCTGGGCGCCGGCCTCCTCGACGGTCTGCGCGGCGGTCTCGTCGAGCACGTTGACGACGAGGCTCTTCGACCGGGCGTCGTAGTACGTGCCCGCCGCGTCGGTGCCGAGGTCGCCGAGCAGCGTCGAGGCGAGCTTTCCGGCCGCCGTGACCGACAGGGTCTCGGGCGCGGGGGCCTTCGGTGCCTCGCTGGCGTTCGCACTCTGGAAGGTGACTCCCGCGGCGACCAGTGCGGTGATGCCCGCACCTACCACGGCTGCACGCCGCCCGGTTATGCGTCGGTGCTTCAACTCACGTCCTCCTGTGGGGGGGTCGGCCCGGGAGGTTGTGGGGACCTCGCGGGCCGGAAGGCTGGTTGACGAGCGCCAACTCTTCCCACTCCCCCGGGAGCACACAAGGTCCACTTCAGGACGTGCGCACGACAACTGCCGCGCGGTCACACGACCTTCACCATTCATGTCCTGTCCAGCAGGATTCGCGCAGCACGTCGATCGCAAATATTACGAGTCAGTAACTGCGGTCCGTGCAGGGGGATTCGGCCCTGTCCGGAATTCGCCCCTTGCGCGACACCCTTCGCCCGTGCTTCCGTCCGTCGCGTCCGCCGGGCGGGCACGACGAAGCCCCCGCACGCGGGGCGCGTGCGGGGGCTCTCGGCGCTGCCGGCTACGCCGTGGGACGGTCTCAGTAGACGCTGACGCCGTAGGCGCTCAGGGCCTCCGTGACCGGCTGGAAGAACGTCGTGCCGCCCGAGGAGCAGTCGCCGCTGCCGCCGGAGGTCAGGCCGTACGCGGTGCCGTTGCTGCCGTAGAGCGGGCCGCCGGAGTCACCGGGCTCGGCGCAGACCGTGGTCTGGATCAGCCCGGAGACGATGTCGCCGCCGCCGTAGTTGACGGTGGCGTTCAGGGCGGTGACCCGGCCGCTGTGGGTGCCGCTGGTGGAGCCGTCACGGATGACGGTGGTGCCCACGCTCGGCGTGGCCGCGCGGGTGATGTCCACCCCGTTCGCGGTACCGGGCTTGCTCACGGACGTGTTGGTGTACCGGACGATGCCGTAGTCGTTGCCCGGGAAGCTGGAGCCGGCCGTGGAGCCGAGGACCGTGCTGTGCCCGGAGTTCGACCACCAGGTGCCGGCCCCGTCGGTGCAGTGGCCGGCGGTCAGGAAGTACTCGGTTCCGTTGCTCGCACGGACGTTGAAGCCGAGGGAGCAGCGCCAGCTGCTCGCGTAGATGGCGTCACCGCCCTGGATGAGCTTGTTGAACGTACCGGGGGTGCGCTCGATCTTGAGGGCGCCGGCCTTGTCGCCGGCCTGTTCCTTGATCTTCGCGATCTCGGCCTGGGTGACCGTGCTGTCGACGGTGACGAGCACCCGGCCGGTCTTGCCGTCGACGGCCCAGGCGGTGCCGGGGACGTCGGCCTTGAGCACAGCGCTGCCGGCGCTCTGGAGCTCCGCCCCGCTGAAGGTGGCAGGGGCGCTGTCGGACGCGTTCGCGCTGGGGACCGCGATCGCGGCGGCGGCCACGAGGCCGGCGGACACGGCGATCAGCCGGGTCCGTCTCGTGATGCCGCTGCGGGGGTTGGTGCGCTTGATCCTCACTTTTCGTTCCTCCACAGGGGAAGTAGGGGGCCCTCTCGTGGGGTTGGGGCCCGTGAGGCGCAGCCAGAGGACGGGCGTCCCGGATTCCGGATACGCCGTGCCCCTGACAAGCGCTGAGGTTGGAGTATTCGGCCGAACGGCCGGTCGGCGCAAGAGTGCCTTTCGGCCTTCAACCATCGACCGGCCGCCACCGCCAACCCCCGGGAGGCGTCAGCGCAGTTCGCGCTCCCCCGCCTCGACGGCGGTCTCCAGCGTGTTCCCCGGTGGCCGGAAGGGGCAGATGAAGTGGTCGGCGAAGGCGCACGGCGGCAGCAGCGCGCGGTTGAAGTCGACCGTCGTGCGCCCCTCGGCGTCCGGCGCGGCCGGGCGCAGGAACCGGAAGCGGTGACTGGTGCTCCCGGCGGTGGTGTCCGCGAACACGGCCCACAGCGAGCCGTCGTCCTCGACGGTCACCTGGAGCGTGTGCCCCCGGCCGCCGAGCTCGAAGGCCAGCTCACCGCCGAGGCCGAGCCCGCGCTCCCGGCCGTCCGCGTTCGGCACCCGCGCACTGCGCCGCCCGGTGCCGTACGGCGTGAAGCGCCCGCGGCCGCGGTGAGGCTGCTGCCGCCCGGCACCGAGGGCGTCGCCGTCAGCGTCGGCGGCACCCCACCCGGCACCACCTACCTGACCGACGGCAAGACGCTGACCGGCCAGGACGTCGACTTCGCGCACGCCGTCGCGCGCGCACTCGGCGTCCGCCTCACCACGCGGCAGGCATCCTTCGAGGCGATCCTGCCCGCCCTGGACAGCGGCAAGTACGACGTCGGCGCCGCCAACTTCGGCGTGACCGAGGAGCGGCGCGGGGCCATCGACTCACGTACATCAACGACGGCCAGGGCTTCGCCGCGCGCGAGGACAGCGACCTGTCCGAGGTCACCGACCTCGCGCAGCTGTGCGGGCTCAAGGTGGCGACCGGCGCCGGCACCACCTTCGAGGCCACCCTGGAGGAGAACAGGCACCGGTGCGCGGACGCCGGGAAGGACGCCTACGAGGTGCAGACCTACAGCGAGCCCGGCGCCCTGTGGTCGTCACTCCAGCAGGGCCGCAGCGACGTCGTGATGTCCACGATCAACGGCCTGCGCTACGCGGTCGCCCACCAGCGGGGCCTGAAGTTTCCTGAACGAGTTCCACCGCCTGGACGTCGGCTTCGCCCTGAAGAAGGGGTCGAAGCCGGCGCCCGCCCTCCGGGCCGCGGTGAACGGGCTCATCGCCGACGGCACGTACGACAGGATCCTCAAGAAGTGGGGGACGACGCAGTCGGCGATCGCACGGTCCGAGATCTCGCCCCCCGAGCTGAAGGACTGACGGCCTCTCAGCAGTCGCATCCGCAGCCGTCGCAGCAGCATCCGTCGCCGCAGCAGTCGCCGCACTTGCCGCAGCAGTCACAACAGTCGCAGCAGTCACCGCAGCTCTGGAACAGCCCTTCCCTGCGCTGCCTGCTCCAGGGGTCCTCGAACGTGCCGCAGCACATCTGGCACGTGCAGGCCAGCCCCAGCCACACGGCGCACCCCGCGAGCAGGCCCCGCCGGTCGCGGCGCGGCGGCTCCGGCGGCATCGGCGCACCGGGGCCGCCCGGGGCGCCGGGCGGCGCGTAGGGGTGGCTGCCGTGCGCGCAGGAGGGGGTGCCGAAGGCGCGGTCGACGGAGGTGCCCAACTCGTGCACCAGCAGCCGGTGCACGAGCCGGCCGTCGGTGAACTCGGCCTCGCGCAGCGCCAGCCGTATCCCGTGCACGGCGTCGTCGGCCAGCCGGCGGGCCTCCGTGCGCGGGGTGCCGGTGGCGGTGAGCGGGTTCCAGGCGCCCGACGCGGCGTCGGCCTCCTGGTCCTCCACGGCGTCCAGGAGGTGGGCCAGCCGTCCGAACAGGCGCCCCGCCTCGGCGAGCGGCACGGCGTTGCCCGGCCGTCCGGCGAGGTGGGCGGTGTGGGCGAAGGCCGCCGCGGTCGCGGTCTCGGTCGGCTCGGTGACGGTGAGGAGAGGCGTCCCGGGCCCGGCGAGCACCTCGAGGCCGACCTGCCGGTCCACGGCGTCGACCAGGACGGTGGTGTCGAACCCGAGGGCACCGCCGCCGCGGTGGCCGGCCGCGTCCCAGCCGGCGGCGACCCGGCGGGCGGCGCGGGCCACCGGCCGCCGGGCCAGCAGTCCGTCCCCGTCGGCCACATGGTCGCGCACCTTGGCCGAGGCCAGCACCAGGGAGACGGCCGCCGCGAGCCGGGCGCCCTCACCGTGCGCGACCGACGCGGTGCGCATCCCGCGCAGCGGGCACGGCCCCGCCGTTCGCCGGCCGGCGCCCGCGCCGCGCCGGTCGGCCTGAGCCTCCGTCAACACCGATATGAGCAGCCCGTCATAGTTCGTCACGATGCGCGCGAACTGTCCGTGGTCCTTGCGCAGCGCGAGGCACAACCCGCACAGATGCGCCATCCACTGACTGGTGAGGCTCTCTCCCAGCCGATGCCTGCATGGCCTGACGATTCCGAACACGACACTCCCCCGTTGGTTCGTACGACACGCTGAGCTGCGGCATCGTACCGGCAGCCGGGTTCACCCGTACGCACCCCCGCTCACCCGTCCGCCGGGAAGAATCATATTTCACTCACGGTCAGCGTCCGTTTGGGAAACGGCCCTTGGGACACACGGACTCTCGACGGATCCGCTGTGCACCAGTACCGTCACAAACCCCCCGCGCGGCGTCTATCCACTTGGCGCGACGTCCGCATCATGGATGACCATAGGGATGCGGAAAGCACGAAAGACCGCTGTGAGAGGAGGCGTCCATGGGATCGGTACGCAAGGCGAGTGCGTGGCTCGGCCTCGTCGACGACAACGATGACGAGCGCTACTACGACGACGACTACTCCGAGGGCACCGAGTCCCCGGACGCCTGGGTCACGGACCCGCGGGTGAAGGTGGCCTCGGACGTCGCCGAGGAGAGAGGCCGCCGCATCGGCACGGTCACCCCGGACAGCTTCCGGGACGCGCGTGCCATCGGCGAGCTGTTCCGGGAGGGTGTCCCGGTCATCATGAACCTGACGGCGATGGAGGCCGGCGACGCCAAGCGCGTCGTGGACTTCGCGGCCGGGCTGATCTTCGGCCTGCGGGGTTCGATCGAGCGGGTCTCCACCCGGGTGTTCCTGCTGAGCCCGGCCGACACCGAGGTGATCAGCGGCGACCCGGCCGCGCACCGGTCGGACGGCTTCTTCAACCAGAGCTGAGGCGGGGCCGCGTTCCACGGCCCCGCCCCCGCCCGTGCCTCACCGGAAGGCGTCGAGTCCGGTGAGCGCCTTGCCCAGCACGAGCTGGTGCATCTCGACGGTGCCCTCGTAGGTGAGCACCGATTCCAGATTCGTCGCGTGCCGCATCACGGGGTATTCGAGGGAGATCCCGTTGGCGCCGAGGATCGTGCGGGACGTGCGGCAGATTTCGATCGCCTCGCGCACGTTGTTGAGCTTGCCGAAGCTGACCTGCTCCGGACGCAGGCGGCCGGCGTCCATGCGCCGCCCGAGGTGGTGGGCGAGCAGGATCCCCTTGTGCAGTTCGACCGCCATGTCGGCGAGCTTGGCCTGGGTCAGCTGGAAGCCGCCGATGGGCCGTCCGAACTGCTCCCGTGACATCGCGTACTCCCGAGCCGCCTCGAAGGAGCTGCGGGCCGCGCCCATCGCACCCCAGACGATGCCGTAGCGGGCGTGGGAGAGACAGCTGAGCGGTCCGCGCAGCCCGGTGGCCTCCGGCAGCACGGCGTCGGCGGGCAGCCGCACGTCGTCGAGGACGAGCTCGCTGGTGACGCTGGCCCGCAGCGACCACTTGTGCTTGATCTCGGGCGCCGAGAAGCCGGGGCAGTCGGTGGGCACGACGAAGCCGCGGATGCCGTCCTCGGTCCGCGCCCAGACGACGGCGACGCCGGCCACCGAACCGTTGGTGATCCACATCTTGCGGCCGTTGAGCACCCAGTCCCCACCGTCGCGCTTGGCGTGGGTGCGCATGTTCGCGGGGTCGGAGCCGTGGTCGGGCTCGGTCAGCCCGAAGCAGCCGATGACCTCGCCGGCGGCCATGCGCGGCAGCCAGGCCTGCTTCTGCTCCTCGCTGCCAAAGCGGTGGATGGCGTACATGGCGAGGGAGCCCTGTACGGAGACCAGGGACCGGATGCCGGAGTCGGCCGCCTCCAGCTCCAGACAGGCCAGCCCGTACTGCACGGCGGTCGCACCGGCGCAGCCGTAGCCCTCCAGCGACATGCCGAGCGCGCCGATGGAGCCGAGCTCGCGGGCGAGGTCCCGGATGCCGGGCAGCTCGCCCCGCTCGTACCAGTCCGCGATGTGCGGCAGCACGCGGTCGGCGGCCCAGCCCCGCACGGTGTCCCGGACCGCCAGGTCCTCCGGCTCCAGCAGGTCGTCGATGCCGAGGGGATCGGCGGGGTCGAACGCGGGCGACTTCGAGGACGAGGCCATGGAACACCCTCCGGGACGGTGAAAACTAGCGCTGCTAGTTACGGTTGCGTTCCGACGTTACGGCGCGGCGCCCCGCACGTCCACCACGGGCGCCGTCCGCCTCCCGGCGGACGGGCGGGGGCCGCGACGGTCACACCGAGACGCGCGACTCCATGGCGTCCCGGGGCCCGGGCACCGCGACGGCGTCCGCCTCGCACTGCATCGCCCGCGGCAACCGCAACGCCATCACGGCGCCCAGCAGCAACAACCCCGCACTCACCAGCAACGTCACGTGCAGCCCGTGCACGAACGCGTCCGCCGCGGCCCGCCGCAGCGCGCTTCCCGCCGGCCCCCCGAGCTGCGCGGCCACCTCGTAGGCCTCCCCCAGCGAATGCCCCGCCGACGACGACGCCGACGCCGGCACTCCGGGCACCCCGCCCGTCAGCCCGGGCGCGTACGCCGCGTTCATCACGCTGCCCAGGAGCGCGATCCCGATCCCGGCGCCCAGCTGGTACGACGTCTCGCCGATCGCCGCGGCCCCGCCGGACTGCTCCGGCGGCGCCTCGCTCAGCATCGACTCGTACGCCCCGAAGAGCGTCGTCTCCAGGCCGAAGCCGAGCAGGACGAACCCGGAGAGCAGCAGCGCGCTGTCGTCCGCCCGGCCCATCGCCGTGAGCAGCACCACCGCCCCCGCCGTCAGGCAGAACCCGGCGCACACCATCCGGCGCGGCCCGAACCGCCGCAGCAGGCGCGCGCCCGCCAGGCCCGCCGCCATCGCCGCGAAGGTCAGCGGCAGCAGCCGCAGCCCGGTCTCCAGCGGTGACAGTCCGAGCACCAGCTGCAGGTACTGTGCCGCGATCAGCTCCAGCCCCACCAGCGCCAGCATGGCCAGCACGATGCAGCCCACCGACGTACTGAACGCGGGCCGCCGGAACATCCGCAGGTCCACCAGCGGGTACGTACGGCGCCGCTGCCGCCGCACGAAGCCGGCCAGCAGGGCGGCGCCCGCCACCAGCGGCAGCACGGTGACCGCACTGGCCACCGGCTCGCCGCCGCCGAGCCGCTTCACGCCCAGCACGACCCCGAACAGCCCGGCCGCCGCCATGAGCGCGCCGACGACGTCCCAGGGGCCGGTGCCGTCGCCCTTCGACTCGGGCAGTAGCAGCCGCCCCACCGGCAGGCTGACCAGCATCAGCGGGATGTTGACGAGGAAGACCGACCCCCACCAGAAGTGCTCCAGCAGGAAGCCGCCGAGCAGCGGTCCGATCGCCGCGCCGACCGCGGCCACGGCACTCCAGATGCCGATGGCCAGCGCCCTCTCCCGCCGGTCGGGGAAGACCTGGCGCAGGATCGACAGCGTCGCCGGCATGATCATCGCCCCGCCGACCCCGAGCAGCGCGCGGGCCGCTATCAGGGCCTGGGCGCCCTCGGCGAGGGCCGCCAGTGCGGAGGCGACGCCGAAGAGCGCGTACCCGAGGAGCAGGATCCGTCTGCGGCCGACCCGGTCGCCCAAAGTGCCGAAGAGGATCAGCAGCGAGGCGCAGACGAGGGGATAGACGTCGACGATCCAGAGCAGCTCTATCGCGCCGGGCCTCAGGTCCTCCGTGACGGCGGGGACCGCCACGTGCAGGACGGTGGCGTCGACGGCGACGAGCAGCAGGCTGACGCAGAGGACGACGAGGACCACCCAGCGGTTGGCGCCGGCCCCGGCAGCCCGGCGGCGCAGCGCGGCGGCAGCCGTGGTCGTCCCGGACATGCACGTACCTCCAAGATGTTCCCTCGCGTCCGGCGGGCCGCGCGGGGCGGGGACTCCCCTGCGGCTCGGCCGGAGAGGAGCGGAGCCTCCGGGCCGTGCAACGGAAAACGCGAGTGGCTGGCCAGCGTACGCGAGTCCGTCCCGTACCCGCGTGGCCGGGCTCACACATCCCGCACGACATGTGTGGCGTGCGCCACCGCGCCGGCCGGGCGGCCGCCCCGGCCGGCCGACGCGCCGGGGACCCGGCGGATAATCGGGCCCGTGACCGATCTTGAAACACGCGTTGCGGCGGACCGCGCCGGTGCCCTGCGCCGGGCCGCCCCGGCGCTCCTCGGCTACGCGGCCGTCCGCGCACTGGGCCTGCTCGTCCTGGTCCTGTGGAGCGTCGCACGCGACAAGAACGCGTACACGCTGCTCACCGCGCGCTGGGACTCCCTCTGGTACGCCAGGGTCGCAGGTCCCGGTTACGGCTACCAGGTGCACCTGCCCAACGGCGACGTGCACTCCGACCTGGCCTTCTTCCCGCTGCTGCCCTGGCTGGAGCGGCTGGGCGCGGCCGTCTTCCCGCTGTCGTACGCCGACGCGGGCTTCGTGGTCAGCCTGCTCGCCTCACTGGCGGCGGCCTGGGGGATCTTCGCGGTGGCGGACCACCTCCACGGCCGCCGGGCCGGGGTCTGCGCGGCGCTGCTGTGGGCCGTGCTTCCGGTGGGGATCGTGCAGTCGATGGCCTACAGCGAGTCACTGTTCACCGCGCTCGCCGCCTGGTCCCTGTACGCGGTGCTCACCGGACGGTGGGTGACGGCGGGGACGCTGGCCGCACTGGCCGGGCTGACCCGGCCGGTGGGGCTCGCGGTGACGGCGGCGGTGTGGGCGGCCGCCGTCGTGGCATTCGGGCGAACCCGGAGCGCCACCGCCGCGGGCGGCGCCCTTCCCGCGGATCGCGCCCCCGCCGAGGGCGTGCGGCGCGCGTGCGGCATGCTGCTCGCGCCCCTGGGCGCCGCCGGGTACGTGCTGTGGGTCGGCCACCACACCGGCCTGGGCCCGCTCGGCTACCTCGACGTCCAGGCCGGCTGGCACAACGGCTTCGACGGCGGCCTGTCCTTCGCCCGGTTCGCCGGCGGGATGCTCACGTCGTTCCCGTCGGCCCTGGCGGGTGCCGGCCTGATCGCCGGGATCGCCCTGCTGCTGTGGCTGTACGTCGTCTGCGTGCGGCGGCGCCAGCCGCTCGCCCTGCTGGTGTACTCGGGGATCGTCACCGCGCTCGCCCTGGGCGCGTCGGGCTACTTCGGCTCGAAGCCGCGACTGCTGCTGCCCGCCTTCCCCCTGCTGCTGCCGCTCGCCGTGGCCCTGGCCCGGCTGCGGACCTCCAGGTCGGCGCCCGTGGTGGCGGCCGTCGCCGTCCTCTCGGCCGGGTACGGCGCGTTCTGGCTCAACGGCTCCGGTCCCCCCTGACCGGCCGCGCCCGCCCGATGAGCGGCGGGGAAATTGCGTACCAGCATTCGGTTAACGAATTAATAAGCACGATAAAACCGCCGACCGGACCGATCAAAGTAATTGAAGCGCGCGACCGGGCGGGATTGCGGATTCCTCGGGAAAAGGCACCCCCTGAGAGGAATCCCACATCACATCGTCATCACAAAGCCGTTGATTCGGCCGGGTCCACTCCTCACTCGCTGTAACGTCGATTGGGTGCGTACCGAACGGAACCTCACCCGTCTGGACCGGGTGTTCGCGAGACTCGACCGGGAGCCGGAACGACCGGCCCACCTAGATGTGCCGGAGATGAGCCGGCACCGCATTGCGCTGTTCTCCGGCACCCTCGCGTTCTATATCGCGATCGTGTGGGCCGTGCTGATCACCTCGTGGCTGGTCCGGCTCGACTGGCAGGTCATGTTCTTCCGGCCCTACCAGCAGTGGCCGGAGATCCACGCGTTCGTCGACTACTACGTGGTCCTCGGCCAGCGCGGCCCCACCGCGGTGATGGTCGCGGCCTGGCTCGGCTGGCGGTCCTGGCGCCAGCACACCCTGCGTCCGCTGCTCGCGCTCGGCGCCTCCCTGCTGCTGCTGAACCTGACCGTCGGCGCCGCCAAGATCGGCATGGGCCGGCTGGGACCGCACTACGCGACCACGATCGGCGCGAACGAGATGTGGCTCGGCGGCGATATATTTCCGAGCGGTCACACCGCGAACGCCGTCGTGACCTGGGGAATCCTGGCCTACCTCGCATCGACGCCGAGGGCGCGGCGCTGGCTGTCGGCGCTGTCGGCGGTCACCTCGCTCGGGGTCGGGATGTCCACCGTCTACCTCGGGACCCACTGGCTGAGCGACGTGGTCCTCGGCTGGACGGCGGGCCTGCTGATCCTGCTGGCGCTGCCGTGGTGCGAGCCGCTGATCGGCCGCACCGAGGCCTGGATCCTCGGCCTGCGGGACCGGTGGTCCGCCCGGCGCGGCCGCAGGGCACCGGCGAGGGAGCCGGTCGCCGCCCCCGTGGTGCTCGCGCATCCCCTCCGCGGCCGGGAGGGGACCCCGGCGCGCGAGCCGGTCACCGCGTCCCGCACCCGGGCCCCGGTGTACCTGGCCCCGGGTCCGCACACGACCCGTTCGGACCGCACGCCGGTCACCCCGGCGGGCACCCGCCGTCCGCCGCACGCCGACCGCCACCCGCGCAGCACGGCCCAGGCGGCACGGCCCCTGTCCGGCGGCTGACCGCCCCGGGGCCCGCGGGGGCCGGTACGCACAGCCTCTCCCGCAGCACGAAGGCCCCGGCCCTCCGCACCGGAGGGCCGGGGCCTTCGGCGTGTGTCAGCCCTTCCAGGCGCGGGACACGCGGCCGTCCTTCACCTCGAAGTTGAGCCGGCCCACGCGGTACTCCATGGTGATGACCGTCCCGGGCTCCAGCGACCGCACCGTCGACCAGCCCCGCTCGCGCGCGAGGCGTTCGGCGGCCCCGGAATCGAGGCCCACGTAGGCGTCCGGACTGTCCTGGGGTTCGGTGGGGGGTGTCGGAATCGGTGCCATGCGGCCACGCTATGCCCTGCTCCACGGACGGGGAAGTCCAGGCCCGTAACACAGGGCACCGAGGCCCCTACGGTCACACTTCTGTCACAGGACCACGGCCTGCGTTTTGACCGAACTCCTTCACTCGAACGGACGCATCCGCGCAACTTCTTCGAGACCGGGGCGACAATTTCGGCGCAGCGCGCCACCCCCTCGAATTCTCGAACGGAAAAAGGCGGCGCCGTGCACCGCGGAGCGCAATTCCTTTCCCGGGAGTAGGACCGAACGGACGTGCGACCATCGGATATCGACACAGGAAACACACTTCTCACCCACAGTTTCCCCGCGCCCGGGCGCCGGCGCCCGGGACCGGGCGAGGGAGCGTCCGGCGGGCCGTGGCCCACCCCGGCCGACCCGGCGGGCGCCGAAGATTTCCGCCACCCGGTTCGTTCGCCGATTTCCTGATTTGTCGACCTGCCGATCCGACGACCTTCCGCGCCCCTCCCCCGACAACTCCCCTATGCTCCAACGCATTTGAGCGTCCGCGAGCGATGACGCCGCCGTTCGGACAGGGCGTCGGGCGGTTCGATTCCGTTCGCCCCGGGGCGTGACTCCCGCCGCGGATCGCCCGTTGTCTTCAGCATGAGCCGGGGACCCGCCCGGACCGCGGGCCGGGAGCCACCCGGTCCGGTCACGCACCGCATCCGAGGGAGCCACCCGTGCCGCGCATGCTCGACGTCAGCGACGACGTACGCGCCGAGATCGGCGACGAAGAAGCCGACCGCCTGCTCGCCGGGGAGTCCGCCCCGGGCAGCTACGACTGCACGTCCTGCCGCACTCCCGGCGACTGCGAGCAGGAGCGCACCAGCACCGTGCTCTTCGTCGGGGACGAGACCGCCGTCCTGGCCTTCGCACACGCGGGCTGCCTGCCTTCGCAGGTCGTCAAGGTCACCGAGGAACAGCTCCAGGGGGCCGTGCGGTCCATCAACGCCGACTCCGCGCGCCCGCAGCCGCAGGCCCCGGCGCCCGAGCAGGCCGTGCTGGGCGTGACCAGCGGCCTCGTCCTGCTCGCCGACGAGCTGCACCCGGCGCTGGTGGTCGAACCGACCGCGCCCATCGTGCGGCCCGGCACCACCGGCACCGGCGACGACTTCCTGCCGCTGCTGATCGAACAGGGCTTCACGCCGGTCGTCGCGCTGTCCACCGCCCCCGCCGTGCTGCACGGCTGGTCGGTGCTGCTCGCCATGGGCCAGCTGCACGCGGTGCTCCAGCCCGGGACCGACGGCGGCCGGCCGGTGGCCTGGTGGCAGGCGCACCAGCCCCTCCAGGTCACCGAGGGCTGGCGCACGGCGGCCCACAAGCAGCAGCAGGTACTGATGTACGCGGCGCCGGTTGGGACGATCGGCCGGCAGCCCAGGGAGGACCTGCTGCGCGACGCCCTGGACAGGGCGGCGGCACACGGGCAGCTGGTCGCCGCCGCGTTGCCGCTGGCGGGGACCTGATCACCGACCGGGGGTGACCGCCGCCCCGGCCGCATCCCTTCCGGCCCGGGGTCGTTTGGACATACGTGCACGCATACGACTCCTCCCACCGCCACGGTGGCCCCTCGGCCACGCCGATCTACGACGCGCTCTACGCCGAGTACGTCAGGTCCTTCCGCTCGCTGCCGGGGGATCGCAGCGGCGAGGAGGAGCTGGAGTTCACCGGGTTCGGGACCATGTCCCGCGGCCGGGCCTACAGCGCCTACGGCGTGGGCGCCCACAGCGCCCGGCTCGCCCAGGAGTCGTCGTGGCAGCGCGTCGGCCAGCTCGGCCCGCACGGCACCGGGACGATGCGCCACGTCCCGGCCGCACTCCCGCCGGCCCCCCGCAGGGGCGCCTGAGCTCGGACGAAGCGGCGAGAGGGGGCGGTCCCGGTCGGGACCGCCCCCTCTCGCCGCTCACCGCTACTTCTTCTTCGCGCCGCGCTTCTCGCGCACCCGCACCGAGATGTGGATCGGCGTCCCCTCGAAGCCGAACTCCTCACGCAGCCGGCGCTCGATGAAGCGCCGGTAGCCCGCCTCGATGAAGCCGGAGGCGAAGAGCACGAACCGCGGGGGCTTGGTGCCGGCCTGCGTGCCGAACAGGATGCGCGGCTGCTTGCCGCCCCGCACCGGATGCGGGTGGGCGGCGACCAGCTCGCCGAGGAAGGCGTTCAGCCGGCCCGTCGGCACGCGCGTCTCCCAGCCGGCCAGGGCCGTCTCGATCGCCGGGACGAGCTTCTCCATGTGCCGCCCGGTCTGCGCCGAGACGTTCACCCGCGGCGCCCACGCCACCTGGCCGAGCTCCGTCTCGATCTCCCGCTCCAGGTAGTAGCGGCGCTCCTCGTCGAGGGTGTCCCACTTGTTGTAGGCGACCACGATCGCGCGGCCCGCCTCGACGGCCATGGTGACGATCCGCTGGTCCTGCACCGAGATGGACTCGGAGGAGTCGATGAGGACGACGGCGACCTCCGCCTTCTCGACGGCGGCCGCGGTGCGCAGCGAGGCGTAGTAGTCGGCGCCCTGCTGGAGGTGGACGCGCTTGCGGATGCCCGCCGTGTCGACGAACTTCCAGGTCTTGCCGCCGAGCTCGATCAGCTCGTCGACCGGGTCACGGGTGGTGCCGGCCAGTTCGTCGACCACGACCCGCTCCTCGCCCGCCACCTTGTTCAACAGGGAGGACTTGCCGACGTTGGGCCGGCCGATCAGGGCCACGCGGCGCGGGCCGCCGACAGCGGTGCCGAAGGTCTGCGCGGGGGCCTCGGGCAGGGCCTCGAGGACCCTGTCGAGCATGTCGCCGGTGCCGCGGCCGTGCAGCGCGGAGACCGGGTGCGGCTCCCCCAGACCCAGCGACCACAGATACGACGCGTCCGCCTCGCCGCTGGGGCCGTCCACCTTGTTGGCGCACAGCACGACGGGCTTGCCGGCCTTGCGCAGCAGCCGTACCACCGCCTCGTCGGTGTCGGTGGCGCCGACCTTGGCGTCCACGACGAAGACGACCGCGTCGGCGGCCTCGATGGCGTACTCGGCCTGGGCGGCGACGGAGGCGTCGATGCCGAGGACGTCCTGCTCCCAGCCGCCGGTGTCGACGACCTTGAAGCGGCGGCCGGCCCACTCGGCCTCGTAGGTGACGCGGTCGCGGGTGACGCCGGGCTTGTCCTCGACGACCGCCTCCCGGCGGCCGATGATGCGGTTCACCAGGGTCGACTTGCCGACATTGGGGCGGCCGACGACGGCGAGGACGGGCAGCGGGCCGTGCCCGGCCTCCTCGATGGCGCCCTCGACCTCCGACAGGTCGAAGCCCTCTTCCGCGGCGAGCTCCATGAACTGCGCGTATTCGGCGTCGCCAAGCGCCCCGTGGTCGTGCTCCTCGCCCGAACCCTCGGAGTGGATGTCGTCGTTCATGAAGTCCGTACCTCGTTCATCGTGGTGATCGGTGGACCGGTCCTGTACCGGTGGCCCACTACTGAAGTGTCGCCTGGCGGCCGGTGAGCCGCCTGGCGTTTTCCAGGTGCGCGGTGAGCTGCTTCTGGATGCGCTCGGTCGCCTCGTCCAGCGCCTTGCGGGTGCGTCGTCCGCTGCCGTCGCCCGCGTCGAAGGGGTCGCCGAAGACGACGTCGACGCGGGAACGCAGGGGTGGCAGCGCCTTTATCAACCGCCCGGGTCTCTCGGAACTTCCCAGGACGGCGACCGGGACGATCGGGGCGCCGCCGCGCACGGCGAAGTAGGCGAGGCCGGCGCGCAGCGAGGCGAAGTCGCCCTCGCCACGGGTGCCCTCCGGGAAGATGCCCAGCACGCCGCCGCTGTCCAGCACGCCGAGCGCCTGTCCGATGGCCGCGCGGTCGGCGGAGTGGCGGTCCACCTTGAGCTGGCCGATGCCGGTCAGGAACTGTCCGAGCGGTCCGACGAACGCCTCCTTCTTGATCAGGAAGTGCGTCGGCCGGGGCGCCACGCCCATGACCATCGGGCCGTCGATGTTGTGCGCGTGGTTGACGGCGAAGATCAGCGGGCCGGTCGTGGGCACCCGCCAGGCGCCCAGCACGCGGGGCTTCCACAGGCCGTACATCAGGCCGACGCCGATGCGCCGCCCGACCTCGGCGCCCTTCTCGGAGGGGACGGAGGGTGAGGTCACTTACCCGCCCGCTTCTCCTCGACGAGGGTGACGACGCACTCGATGACCTGCGGCAGGGTGAGGTCGGTGGTGTCCACCTCGACCGCGTCGTCCGCCTTGGCGAGCGGCGAGGTCTTGCGGCTGGAGTCGGCCGCGTCCCGCTTGATCAGGGCCTCGCGGGTGGCGCGCACGTCGGCGTCCTTGAGCTCGCCGCTGCGCCGGGCGGCGCGGGCCTCGGGCGAGGCGGTCAGGAAGATCTTCAGGTCGGCGTCGGGCAGCACGGTCGTACCGATGTCGCGGCCCTCGACGACGATGCCCCGCTCGGCGGCGGCGGCGATGGTGCGCTGGAGCTCGGTGATCCGGGTCCGCACCTCGGGCACGGCGCTGACCGCGCTCACCTTGGAGGTGACCTCCTGGGTGCGGATCGGGCCGGCCACGTCCACGCCGTCGACCGCGATGGCCGGTGCCGCCGGGTCGGTGCCGGAGACGATCTCCGGCTTGCCGGCCGCGGCCGCGACGGCGTGCGGGTCGGCTATGTCGATGCCGTTGGTCACCATCCACCATGTGATCGCCCGGTACTGGGCGCCGGTGTCCAGGTAGCTCAGGCCGAGCTGCGCGGCGACGGCCTTCGACGTGCTCGACTTGCCCGTGCCGGAGGGGCCGTCGATGGCGACAATCACGGCCGGGGCGGTCGGGGCGGCGCCGTTTTCCACGAGGGGACACCTTCCTGGTGCGGTGCGGTGGGTGGTGTGCGGGACGCGAGCGCGTCCCGCACAAGGTTACTGGGTCGGCGGAGCCCCTCCGACAGGCGCATGACCCCGTGCGGCCGGGCGCCTCACTGCCGGATCGCCCAGCCCCGTTCCCGCAGGGCCGCCGTCAGCACGGCGGCGGACTTGGGTTCGACCAGCAGCTGTACCAGGCCGGCCTGCTGCCCGGTGGCGTGCTCGATCCGCACGTCCTCGATGTTGACGCCGGCCCGTCCCGCGTCCGCGAAGATGCGGGCGAGCTGTCCCGGCTGGTCGTCGATGAGGACGGCCACGGTCTCGTAGACGCGCGGCGCGGAGCCGTGCTTGCCGGGGACCCGGACCTGGCCGGCGTTGCCGCGCCGCAGGACGGCCTCGATGCCGGCGCTGCCCTCGCGGCGCTTGTCGTCGTCGGAGGACTGCAGGGCGCGCAGGGCCCGCACCGTCTCCTCCAGGTCGGTGGCGACGTCGCCGAGCAGGTCGGCGACCGGCCCCGGGTTCGCGGAGAGGATGTCGATCCACATCCGGGGGTCGGAGGCGGCGATCCGGGTCACGTCGCGGATGCCCTGCCCGCACAGGCGTACGGCGGCCTCCTCGGCGTGCTCCAGGCGGGCGGCGACCATGCTGGAGACCAGGTGGGGCATGTGGGAGACGAGCGCCACGGCGCGGTCGTGGGCGTCGGCGTCCATGACGACCGGCACGGCCCGGCAGTGCGAGATCAGTTCGAGCGCGAGGTTGAGCACCTCGGTGTCGGTGTCCCGGGTCGGGGTGAGGACCCACGGGCGGCCCTCGAAGAGGTCGGCCGTGGCGGCCAGCGGGCCGGACTTCTCGCGGCCGGACATGGGGTGGGTGCCGATGTACGCGGACAGGTCGAGTCCGCGCGCCTCCAGTTCGCGCCGGGGGCCGCCCTTGACGCTGGCCACGTCGATGTAGCCGCGGGCGAGGCCGCGCTCCATGGCGTCGGCGAGCACGTCGGCGACCAGGGCCGGCGGGGCGGCGACGACGGCGAGGTCGACGGGTCCCCCGGGGGCCTCGTCGGTTCCGGCGCCGAGGGCCGCGGCGGTGCGGGCCTGCCCGGGGTCGTGGTCGGCGAGGTGCACGACGACGCCCCGCCCGGTCAGGGCGAGGGCGGCGGAGGTGCCGATCAGGCCGGTGCCGATGACGAGTGCGGTTCTCACTGGGCGATGTCCTTGCGCAGGGCCGCGGCGGCGCCGAGGTAGACGTGGGCGATGCCGGCGCGGGGCCGGTCGGACTCGATGTGGGCCAGGATCCGGACGACGCGCGGCATGGCGCCCTCGACGTCCATCTCCTGGGCGCAGATCAGCGGGACGTCGGTGACGCCGAGCTTGCGGGCGGCGGCGGCCGGGAAGTCGCTGTGCAGGTCGGGCGTGGCCGTGAACCAGATGCTGATCAGGTCGTCGGCGGTCAGCTCGTTGCGTTCCAGGACGGCGGTCAGCAGGGCCGCGACCCGCTCGTCCATGTGCCCGGCTTCGTCCCGTTCCAGTTGGACGGCGCCCCGGACCGCTCGTACCGCCACGGCGATGCTCCTTGCTGACGTGCGTTTCGGCTCTTGGTCCGTCCAGCGTAGTCAGGCCGCGCCGGGCCGGTGCGCGGCGCCCGCCTCCTGAGACGCTGGTCCCGGCCTCGGCCACCGCCCTCTCACCTCCCGGAGCGACGACATGACGCACAGCCCCGCCCGCCGTACGGTCCTTCTCTGCGCGGGTGCGGCGACGCTCGCCGCCGGCTGCGGCGACGGGAGCGGCGACAGCGGCTCCCCGGCGGTCTCGCCGGGGCGGGAGCTGGCGGCGACGGGCGACATCCCGGTCGGCGGGGGCAAGGTCTTCGACGCCGAGAAGATCGTGGTGACACAGCCGCGGCAGGGCGAGTTCAAGGCCTTCTCCGCCGTCTGCACCCACCAGGGCTGCATCGTGGCGGACGTGCGCGACGGCACCATCCTCTGTTCCTGCCACGGCAGCAGGTTCGCCATCACCGACGGCGCGGTGGAGCAGGGCCCGGCGACGAAGCCGCTGCCGCAGGAGCGGATCTCCGTGGAGGGAAATTCGGTCCGTCTGGCGTGAGGGGGCGACGTACGCTCCCGGGCATGCACCCCGAGACCCTGGTACGCGACCACACGATCTACGCCTGTGTCATGGGTTCGCGCGCCTTCGGTCTGGCGACGCGGGACAGCGACACGGACCGCCGGGGCGTCTACCTCGCCCCGACGCCGCTGTTCTGGCGCTTCGAGAAGCCGCCGGCCCACGTCGAGAAGCCGGCCGAGGAGCAGTTCAGCTGGGAGCTGGAGCGCTTCTGCGAACTGGCCCTGCGCGCGAACCCGAACATCCTGGAGTGCCTGCACTCCCCGCTCGTGGAGTACGCCGACGCCACCGGCCGTGAACTCCTGGAGCTGCGCGGGGCGTTCCTGTCCCGCCGGGCCCACGGGACGTTCACGCGGTACGCGCACGGCCAGCGCCGCAAGCTGGACGCCGACGTGCGCGCGTACGGCGCCCCGCGCTGGAAGCACGCGATGCACCTGCTGCGGCTGCTGACGTCCGCCCGCGACCTGCTGCGCACGGGCACCCTCACCGTCGACGTCGGCGACCGGCGCGAGGCGCTGCTCGCCGTCAGGCGCGGCGAGGTGCCCTGGCCCGAGGTGGAGTCGCGGATGGCCCGCCTGGCGGAGCAGAACGAGCGGGCCGTCCGCCGCAGCCCCCTCCCCGAGGAGCCGGACCGGCGCCGCGTGGAGGACTTCCTGTTCCGTGCCCGGCAGGCCTCGGCCCGGGAGGACGCCGGGCGGGCCTGACGCCGCTCAGGCGTCCCAGAGCGTGCCGAGGTCGAGGAGGCCCGAGCGGTACTCGATGCGGTCGGACCAGGCGGCCGGCCATGCGTCGGCGCCCAGGTGGGCGCCCGCGAAGGCGCCGGCGAGGCAGGCGATGGAGTCGGAGTCGCCGGAGGTGCAGGCACCGCGGCGCAGGGCCGTCAGCGGCTCGTCGACGAAGAGCAGGAAGCAGAGCAGCCCGGCGGCCATGGCCTCCTCGGCGATCCAGCCCTCGCCGACCGCGAGGCACGGGTCGGTCTCCGGGGAGACGGTGCGCACCGCGTGCTGGAGCCGGTCGAGTATCGCCAGACACTCGTCCCAGCCGCGGGCGATGAAGTGCTCGGGCGTGGGGTCCTGGGCGCGGGTCCACAGGTCACCGAGCCAGCGCGGCGACGCGCATGTTGGCGCCGCAGCCCTTGGAGTGGATCTGGCTGGCGTCCTGCCAGGGGCGGTCCCCTCGCTCCAGCAGGTCGCAGGCCGTGAGGCAGGTGTTGCCCGGGGCCCGGTTGTTCTCCGGCGACCGGTTCCAGGCGATGAACTCCCGCCGTACGGGCTCGGCCATCGCCTCGGGCGTCAGGCTCCCGCGGTCCATGGCCGTGCGCAGCCCCCGTCCCAGGGCCAGCGTCATCTGGGTGTCGTCGGTGACGATCGCCGGCCGGGGCAGCTCCATCTGCCGCCAGGGTCCGCACTTGGCGAGGATCGACGGGACGTCGTTGAACTCGGTGGGGAAGCCCAGCGCGTCCCCGAGGGCGAGTCCGGTGAGCGCCCCGGTGGCAGCGCGCTTGGTGACGGTGGTCGTGGTCATGCGGGGCGTCCTTCCCGAGGGGTGCGGAGCAGGGGCGGGTGCAGGGCGGTGGCCGGGCCGGCGCGGTAGAGAGCGGCCGGTTTGCCGCGGCCTCCGGTCAGCCGGGCGGCCCCGGGGACCGGTTCGACGAAGCCGGGGGTGGCGAGGACCTTGCGGCGGAAGTTGGGCCGGTCCAGGGCCGTGCCCCACACCGTCTCGTAGACCTGCTGGAGCTCGCCGAGGGTGAACTCGGCCGGGCAGAAGGCGGTCGCCAGGCAGGTGTACTCGAGCTTGGCGCCGACGCGTTCCCGGGCGTCGGCCAGGATCCGGTCGTGGTCGAAGGCGAGGCCCTGGGCCTTGTCGTACGGGACCCAGCGGGCCTCGGCCGCGTCGGTGCCCGCGTGCGGCTCGGGAGGGTCGGGCAGCAGCGCCGTGAACGCGACGGAGACGACCCGCATCCGGGGGTCCCGCCCCGGCTCGCTGTAGGTCCGCAGCTGCTCCAGGTGCAGCCCGGTCACGTCCGCCAGGCCGGTCTCCTCGGCCAGCTCGCGGCGGGCCGCCCGCTCCGCCGACTCCTCGGGCAGCAGAAAGCCGCCGGGCAGTGCCCAGCGGCCGGCGTACGGCTCCTGACCCCGCTCGACGAGCAGCACGTGCAGCGCGCCCGCGCGGAGCGTGAGGACGGCGAGATCGACGGTGACGGCGAAGGGCTCGAAGGCGTGCTTGTCGTAGCCGAGCACGGGCGGCCACCCCCTTAATAGTCACTCAGACTATAAAAGGGGGTGGCCGCCCGTCACAACCCTCCGGACCCCTAGAGGTCGACCTCCTGCATCAGCATCCCGACCTCCGTGTTGGACAGCCGGCGCAGCCATCCCGACTTCTGGTCGCCCAGCGTGATCGGACCGAAGGCGGTGCGCACGAGCTTGTCCACGGGGAAGCCCGCCTCCGCCAGCATCCGGCGGACGATGTGCTTGCGGCCCTCGTGGAGGGTGACCTCGACCAGGTAGTTCTTGCCGGTCTGCTCCACGACCCGGAAGTGGTCCGCGCGCGCGTACCCGTCCTCCAGCTGGATGCCGTCCTTCAGGCGCTTGCCGAGGTCGCGCGGGATCGGGCCCACGATGTGCGCGAGATAGGTCTTCTTGACGCCGTACTTCGGGTGGGTCAGGCGGTGCGCCAGCTCGCCGTGGTTGGTGAGCAGGATGACGCCCTCGGTCTCGGTGTCGAGCCGGCCCACGTGGAAGAGGCGGGTCTCGCGGTTGGTGACGTAGTCACCGAGGCACTGCCGGCCCTCCGGGTCCTCCATGGTGGACACGACACCGGCGGGCTTGTTGAGCGAGAAGAACTGGTACGACTGCGTGGCGACGGTCAGACCGTCGACCTTGACCTCGTCCTTCTCCGGGTCTACCCGCTTGCCCTGCTCGAGGACGATCTCGCCGTTGACCTCGACGCGCGCCTGCTCGATCAGCTCCTCGCAGGACCGCCGGGAGCCGTATCCCGCGCGCGCGAGGACCTTCTGCAGGCGCTCGCCCTCCTGCTCGGCGCCCGGGAAGGTCTTGGGCAGCTTGACGTCCTTCTTGCCCGCGTACCGCTCGCGGTTGCGCTCCTCTGCCCGCGTCTCGTACTCGCGGGACGTGGCCGGGACCGAGCGCCCCCGCTGCAGGGGCTTCTTCGGTCCGCCCTTGGCACCGCCGCGGGCCGAGGGGCCGCGGCCCGACTTGGGGCCCTCCTGGGTGGCGCCAGGACCCACGTCGTAGCGCCGCTCCTCCGGGCGCGGCTTCTTGGGACGGCCGTCCTGCTTGTCGTCGCGGTTGTTACCGGCGCCGCGGTGGTTACCGCGGCCACCGCTGCTCCCGCCGCGGCCGCCGCTGTTGCCACCACGGCTCCCGCCGTTGTTTCCGCTGCTGTTCCTGCCGCTGCTGCTTCGCATCAAAGTTCCGTCTTGTCGTCTGCGTCCTCGGAATCCGGGGCGTCCGGATCGAACGACGGGACCCCTTCCAGCGTCTCGGCCTCGATCGCCGCCGCCTCCGGGAGGAAGGGCGCGAAGCTCCGGAAGCTCGTCCAGGCCGCGAAGGCCCATCCGTTCCAGGAAGTAGTTCGTCGTCACGTACAGGATCGCACCTGTTTCGGGTTCCGTGCCCGCCTCCTCCACCAGACCCCGTTGCAGGAGGGTGCGCATCACGCCGTCGCAGTTCACGCCGCGCACCGCGGAGACGCGGCTGCGGCTGACCGGCTGGCGGTAGGCGACCACCGCGAGGGTCTCCAGCGCGGCCTGGGTGAGGCGGGCGTGCTGGCCGTCCAGGACGAAGCCCTCGACGGCCGCGGCGTACTCGGGGCGGGTGTAGAAGCGCCAGCCGCCCGCGACGAGCCTGAGCTCGAAACCGCGGCCCTGGACGGTGTACTCGTCGGCCAGCTCGCGCAGCGCGTCCGCGATCTGCCGCCGGGGCCGCTGGAGGACCTTCGCGAGGTGCTCCTCGGTCGCGGGTTCGTCGACGACCATGAGGACGGCTTCGAGGGCGGGCCTGAGGTCGAGGGCGGCGACGTCACGCGGCCCGTCCGGGAACTCCGTGGTCTCGTCACTCACGTCACTCACGCCTGCTGCTCCTCCTCGGTCTTCTCGTTCTCCTCGGGCTCCCGGTCGAACTCGTCGGTCACCACCGGCTCGGCGTCCCCGTCCCCGCCGGTCCAGCGCACCAGCAGATCGCCGAGCGCGGTCTCCTGGTCGAGCGCGACGGCCTTCTCGCGGTACAGCTCCAGCAGCGCGAGGAAGCGGGCCACGACGGTCAGGGTGTCCTCGGTGTCGTCCACCAGGACACGGAAGCTGGCCTCGCCCAGCTCCCGCAGCCGGGCCACGACGATCTGGGCCTGCTCCTGCACGCTCACCAGGGGCGCGTGGATGTGCTCGACGTACACCTGCGGCTTGGGCTTGGGCTGCATCGCCTTCACGGCGAGCCTGGCGAAGCCCTCCGGACCGATGCTGATGACGACCTCGGGCAGCAGCTCGGCGTGGTGGGGTTCCAGGCCGACGGTGCGGGGGTAGCGGCGGGCCTCGGCCTCCAGACGCCCGTTGAAGATCTCCGCGATCTGCTTGTACGCGCGGTACTGCAGCAGCCGCGCGAAGAGCAGGTCACGGGCCTCCAGCAGCGCGAGATCGGCCTCGTCCTCCACCTCGGCGGCCGGGAGCAGCCGGGCCGCCTTCAGATCGAGCAGGGTGGCCGCGACGACCAGGAACTCGGTCGTCTCGTCGAGGTCCCAGTCCGGCCCGATGGCGCGGATGTGCGCCATGAACTCGTCGGTCACCTTGGACAGCGCGACCTCGGTGACGTCCATCTTGTGCCTGGAGATGAGCTGGAGGAGCAGGTCGAAGGGCCCCTCGAAGTTGGCGAGCCGAACCTTGAAGACCCCGTTCCCCGCGTCCTGGGCCGCCCCTCCCGGAACCGACGGCTCGGGCCCGCCCTGCGGCGAGGCGGCCTGAGCCGCGTGGACGGCCTCCAGGGCCCCCGGTGACGGGCTCGCGTGCTCCTCGGGGCCCTCCCCCGGACCCGGGCCCTCCGGCGCGGCACCGGACGTCGCAGGCGCGGCCGTGGGTGCCGACTGCACGACCCCGGAGGGCTCCGGAGTGCCGTGCGGGGGACGCTCGTGATCCGTGCGTCCGTACTCCGGCCCGGGACCCTCCGGCCCGGCTTCCGGGGCGTCCTGTGGCGTGCGGCCGCGGTCCGTGGGCCCGTACTCCGGCCCGGCCGCCTCGGGGCGGGCACTCGTCGGGGCTTCCGGGTCGTCCGGCGCGGCGGCCTCCGGGCCGGCGGGCCCCGCGTCGGGCTCCGCTGCCGTACCGGGGACCTCCGGGGCCGGCCCCACTTCGGGCAACGCCTCCGCGGACCCGGTGCCCGGCGTCGTCCCCTCGGGCGGCGGGGCCACCCGTGGCATCCCCGGCCCCCTGCCCAGGGCGCGCCGACGGGCGGCGGGGGCGCCGGGGCGGGGAGCGTCGTTCGAGGTCATGGCCCCCGCAGGCTACCGCTACCGCCCGCGCAGCCGCCGTACGAGGATGCTGGCGTCACCGCGGCTCTCCAGGTCGGCGAGGACCACGGCGACCGCCTCGCGGACGATCCGGCCGCGGTCGACGGCCAGCCCGTGCTCGCCCCGGAGCACCAGCCGGGCGTGCTCCAGGTCCATGAGCTCCTCGGCGGAGACGTACACGGTGATCTTCTCGTCGTGCCGTTCACGGCCGCTGGGGCGGCGCGCTGCGGCCCGGCCGCGCTTGCGGGGCTGGGCCGCGGCGGAACCGTCCTGCGCGTCCGTCGCGGCGTCGGGGCGTCGCGCCGAGCGCTCCGCGCCCCGGCTGCGCGACTCGCCGGCCCCGGCCGGTTCCGCGTCCGCCGCCGTGTGCTCCGCGCCCCCGCCGTCGCCACCCTGAGCGGGCACCGACTGCGGCGCGTCCTCGGCGGCCGCCTGGTCGCTCTCCCCCGCCGGAGCCGGTACCCGGGCGTCGCCGCCCGCCGGTCGCCGCGGGGTGGACGCCTGGAGCGCCGTTCCCCCTGTCGTGCGGAAGAGTTCGTCGGCCCCCGGCAGACTCACTCGGCGTGACACCGGGCGAGCACCTCCCTGGCGAGCTGGCGGTAGGCGGCGGCACCGACGGAGTTGGAGGCGTACGTGGTGATCGGCTCACCGGCGACCGTGGTCTCCGGGAAGCGGACCGTGCGCCCGATGACCGTGTGGTAGACGTGGTCGTCGAACGCCTCGACGACCCGTGCGAGCACCTCACGGCTGTGCACCGTGCGGGAGTCGTACATCGTGGCGAGGATGCCGTCGAGCTCCAGGTCGGGGTTGAGCCGCTCCTGGACCTTCTCGATCGTCTCGGTCAGCAGCGCCACACCGCGCAGCGCGAAGAACTCGCACTCCAGCGGCACGATCACCTTGTGCGCGGCCGTCAGCGCGTTGACCGTGAGCAGGCCGAGCGAGGGCTGGCAGTCGATGACGATGTAGTCGTAGTCGTCCATCAGCGGCTTCAGCGCCCGCTGGAGCGTGGACTCGCGCGCGACCTCGCTCACCAGCTGCACCTCGGCCGCCGACAGGTCGATGTTGCTGGGCAGCAGATCCATGTTGGGGACCGCGGTCTTCAGCAGCACCTCGTCGGCCGCCATGCCCCGCTCCATGAGCAGGTTGTAGACGGTGAGGTCGAGTTCCATCGGGTTGACGCCGAGACCGACCGACAGCGCGCCCTGCGGGTCGAAGTCGACGAGCAGCACCCGGCGCCCGTACTCGGCGAGCGCGGCGCCCAGGTTGATGGTCGACGTGGTCTTGCCGACGCCGCCCTTCTGGTTGCACATCGCGATGATCTTCGCGGGACCGTGCTCGGTCAGCGGGCCCGGGATCGGGAAGTAGGGCAGCGGACGTCCGGTCGGGCCGATGCGCTCGCGGCGCTGACGGGCCGCGTCGGGCGCGAGCGTCGCCGCGTACTCGGGATCGGGCTCGTACTCCGCGTCCGGATCGTAGAAGTGCCCCTCGGGCAGTTCGTCGTAGTCGGCGAAGTGGTTGCGGGGCGCGCCACTTCCGTCGCCGGCCATGGCGTTCACGTGTTGGCCATCCATACTCATGTGTGCTGTCTGAGTTGCCTGCGGACTCTGGTGGGCGGCTTCGAAGGTGCGTACAGCGACGGAGCCGACAGCCTCGAGACGCCCTGGGCCGTGGGCCCGTGCAGGCATTCCTGGTTGACCACCCCCGGGAGTAAATGTCGACTCATTCACAAGTCGTCTTACCTCCTTGGTGACCAGGAAACTTCTAGACAGGTCAGCGTGACACCATGCCGACGTTCGGCGACTCTATGGCGTGTCGGCCGTCCGCAGCAACACAATCCGCCGGACCCGGCCGGATGTGTCGGCAATGAAACATCCCTCTGTCAAGGGCGTACGGCCGTCGCACAGCAGGTTTCACCGGTGCGCGAATCGGTTGAAGCGTTACGTTCGAGGCGAGTTGGCCGAGAATCGCAAAGTGACCATACACACACCCGGCCGGACCTTGTCGGGCAAGGTCCGGCCGGGTGTGCGGGGTTGACGGCGACTGTTGACGTATCGCCTTTCCCGGTTGATGACTTAGCCGACTTGACGGCTCCGGGTGTCAGGCGAGCAGCGAGGCCAGGTCGACGTGCTCAAGACCGTGCGCCTCGGCGACCTCCTTGTAAACGACCTTGCCGTCATGGGTGTTGAGACCCTTGGCCAGCGCGGGGTCGCGGCGCAGCGCGTCGGCCCAGCCGCGGTTGGCCAGCTCCACGATGTACGGGAGCGTGGCGTTGGTCAGCGCGTAGGTGGAGGTGTTCGGCACGGCGCCGGGCATGTTGGCGACGCAGTAGAACACCGACCCGTGGACCGGGAAGGTCGGCTCGGCGTGCGTGGTCGGGTGGGAGTCCTCGAAGCAGCCGCCCTGGTCGATCGCGATGTCGACAAGGACACTTCCGGGCTTCATCCGGGACACCAGCTCGTTGGTGACCAGCTTCGGGGCCTTGGCGCCCGGGATCAGCACGGCGCCGATCACGAGGTCGGCCTCCAGGCAGGCCTTCTCCAGCTCGAAGGCGTTGGAGACGACGGTCTGGATCTTCGTGCCGAAGATCTTGTCGGCTTCCTTGAGCTTGTTGATGTCCTTGTCGAGCAGGGTCACGTGGAAGCCCAGGCCGATGGCGATCTGCGCGGCGTTCCAGCCGGAGACGCCGCCGCCGATGACGACGGCCTTGCCGGCCAGCACCCCGGGGACGCCGCCGGGGAGCACGCCGCGTCCGCCGTTGGCGGCCATCAGGTGGTAGGCGCCGACCTGCGGGGCCAGGCGGCCCGCGACCTCGGACATGGGCGCGAGCAGCGGCAGCGCGCGGTTCGGGAAGCTCGACCGTCTCGTAGGCGATCGCGGTGGTGCCGGACTCGATGAGCGCGTCCGTGCACTCCTTGGAGGCGGCCAGGTGCAGGTAGGTGAAGAGCGTCTGGTCCTTGCGGAGGCGGTGGTACTCCTCCGCGACGGGCTCCTTGACCTTGAGCACCAGGTCGGCGGTGGCCCAGACCTCGTCGGCGGTGTCCAGGATCCGCGCACCGGCGGCGACGTACTCCTCGTTGGGGATCGAGGAGCCGACGCCGGCGTCGCGCTCGACGACGACCTGGTGACCGTGGCGCACCAGCTCGTGCACGCCGGCGGGGGTGATGGCCACCCGGAACTCGTTGTTCTTGACCTCGCGGGGAATGCCGACCTTCACGTGGATCACGGTCCTTGGCTCAGAGAATGGGGCTATTACAAGGCATACCCGCTCAGGCTCGGGCACACCGGGGTAGACCGCAGGAGAATGTGCGGCAGAGCCAGTCTAATGAAGGCGTTCCCGCTGTCTAGCCTTTCAAAGCATCAATCTTCATCAGAAGCGCTGCGGATTTCGCAGGCATCAGCCGCTTCTTCCCTCAGCATGCGTTCGGCCGTACTCCGGTGGAGGCCGGCCGCCGTGGGATCGCCTAGGTGGTCGAGCGTGTCGGCGAGCCTGAGGTGCAACGCGGCCTGCAGCCGGACGTCCTCGGCCCGCCGGGCCCACTCGACGGCCTCCTGGCAGGTGCGCAGCGACTCCTCGGGCCGCCCGGCGTACTCCTGGACCCGGGCGAGCTCGCTCAACGCCCGCGCGTGGGCCGGGAGATCACCGCTCCTGCGGTACCCGGCGACCGCCGCACGCCAGGAGCGGGCCGCCTCGCCGTAGCGGCCGGCGTAGGTGTGGGCGGTGGCGATGCGGCCGTAGACGCGGGCGGCGTCGGCGCGCTCGTCCCGGGCGAGCCGCTGGGCGAGGGCCCGGCCGAACCAGTCGGCGGCCCGGTCGTAGTCCCCGAGCTCCAGGTGGGCGCCGCCTACGGATTCCATCGCGCGGCCGGTCGCGTACGGATCGTCCGCCGCCCGGCCGGCGTCCAGCGCGGCCCGGTAGCGCACCAGCGCCTCGGCGGTGCGGCCGGTACGGGCGTCCAGGTCGCCCAGGTTCAGCAGGGCCGCGGCCTTCTCCCGGGGCAGGTCGCGGCGCTCGGCCACGTCGAGGACGAGCCGGTGGACGTCGTACAGGTCGGGCGCCGCCGCCTGGGTGCCGAAGTGCGCCACCATCGCCCGCACGAGCTGGGACATCAGCCTGCGGGCGAGGGTGTCCAGCTCCCCGTCGGCGACCGCGAGGCGGACCGCGGCCAGCAGGGCGGGCCGGCGGACGCGCAGCCAGTCGGCGGCGGCCCGCGGGGAGGGGAAGCGCAGGGCCCGCGGCATGCCGTCGAGCTTCTCGCGGGCCCGGTCGCTGTCGGTCTCGGTGATCGCCCGGCACGACTGGAGCAGCCGCACCGTCCGCTCCAGCATCCGGGCACGGGCCAGCTGGAGCTCGGCGGGCCGGTCGTGCTTCGCGGTGAGGGCCCTCAGCAGGGGGTGCAGGCAGCCGGGCACCTCGTACTGCGGCAGTGCCGAGCCGGCCGGGTGCAGCAGCCCGAGGGCGACGAACTCGTCCAGGGCGGCGCGCGCGTCGCCGACGGAGCAGCCGGCGAGGGCCGACGCGGTGTGCGGGTCGGCCAGTCCGGCCGGGGCGAGGGAGAGCAGGCGCAGCATCCGGGCGGCGGGGCCGGGCAGCGACCCGTAGGCGAGGCGGAAGACGCGGCCGAGCGGGGTCCCCTGGTCGTCCTCCGCGTGCACCTGTCTGGCGAGGTCGGCGACGGCCGCCTTGGGGCGGGCGGCCAGCCAGCCGCCGGCCAGGGTGAGGGCGGCGGGCTGGGCCTGGCAGACCTCGGCCAGCTGCTCGGCGGCCCGGGGGTCGACGGTGATGCGGACCGAGCCGGTGAACCGGGACAGCAGCTCCACGGCCGACTTGGTGTCCAGGCCCCCCAGCGTGCACGGGCGAACGTCCGCGATGCCGGTCAGCGGCCCCTGGGAGACGGCGACGGCCAGGCAGTCCGGAGTGTCCGGGAGCAGGGCGTCGACCTGCTCGGCGTCGGCGGCGTCGTCGAGCAGCAGCAGGACCCGGCGGTCGGCGAGCGCCTCGCGCAGGGCGGCGGTCAGGTCGTCCTCGTGGGCGCCGGGCGGGGTGGGGCGGTCCAGCTCGGCGAGCAGGTCGCGGGCGAGGCGCGTGACGGGGACGCGCCTGCCGTCCGGCTCGCTCAGCCGGGCCCGCAGCACCCCGTCGGGGTACTGGCCGGCGACCTGGGCGGCGAGCTCCTCGGCGAGTGCGGTGCGGCCGGAGCCGGGCCTGCCGGCGATGAGCAGGACGCGCGCGCGAGGGGCCTTGCGGCCGGAGAGGGTGTCCAGACCGGCCCGCTCGATGTCGGCGCGCAGCTGTTTCAGCTCGCGGGTGCGGCCCAGGAACCGAGTCTCCCCGGCAGGGTCGCCCGACAGCCGTACGCCGTCCGTGTCCACCGCCTGATCCGTCACGGGCCACACTCCCGATCCCACCGCACGCCGGCGCCCGCCGGAACTCCGGTTCGGGCGTTTCCCGAGCCTAGTTCACGCTGTGCTACGGACCGTGTGGAGCGCGGCGGGCGCATCCCCCGATCGGATCAACCGATGGTCACACCGCAGAGGTGCGCCCGGGGCGTCGGAGGCCCGCTCAGGCCTCGAAGGGGCGCGCGGGCCAGGGCGCCTCGGCCGGCCGCAGCGCGTCCAGCCCGTCCCCCCGCTCGGCCGCGACCAGCGAGAGCACGCCCACGACGAGGCAGTTGTTGTGCAGGTCCCCCGCGAGCACCCCCCGGACCAGGTCCGCGACCGGCACCCGCGCCAGCTCCATGTCGGCCTCTTCGTCCTCGACCTCGAAGCGCTCGCCCTCGGCCGCGGACAGGTTCCGGGCGAGGAAGATCCGCACGGCCTCGTCGCAGCCGCCGGGGGTGGTGTAGACGTCGGTCAGCACCCGCCAGTCCTCGGCCTTGACGTGTGCCTCCTCGTACAGCTCGCGCTGGGCGGCGTGCAGCGGGTTCTCGCCGGGCACGTCGAGCAGGCCGGCCGGGATCTCCCAGAGCTTCTCGCGCACCGGGTGCCGGTACTGGCGGATCACCAGCACCCGCCCCTCGCCGTCCAGGGCGAGGACGGCGACGGACCCGGGGTGGACCTGGTAGTCACGGCTCGCCACGGAGCCGTCGGGCATGACCACCTCGTCCGTGCGGACGGCGGTCTTCTTGCCCCGGAAGGGGGTCTCCGTCGCCCGGACCTCCCACTCCTCGGGGGTGTCCCTGATGGTCGTGCCCGTCATGCCCTGTTCCTTCCAGACGTACGCGAAGAAGCCGGGACCCGCCCGTTCGCACGGACGCGCCCCGGCCACCGTACAACTGGTCCGCTACTTCGACGTCTTACGCTCGACCGCGGCCTTGACCAGCCCGGCGAACAGCGGGTGCGGGCGGGTCGGGCGCGAGCGCAGCTCCGGGTGCGCCTGCGTGGCGACCAGGTAGGGGTGGACCTCGCGCGGGTACTCGACGTACTCGACGAGCTTGCCGTCCGGGGAGGTGCCCGAGAAGACGATGCCGGCCTTCTTCTCCAGCTCCGCGCGGTAGGCGTTGTTCACCTCGTAGCGGTGGCGGTGCCGCTCCTCGACGTACTCCTTGCCGTCGTACACCTCGCGCGCGATGGAGCCCTCGGCCAGCTTGGCCGGGTACATGCCGAGCCGCATGGTGCCGCCCATGTCGCCCTCGCCGGCCACGATGTCCAGCTGCTCGGCCATCGTGGAGATGACCGGGTGGGCGGTGGCGGGGTCGAACTCGGTGGAGTTGGCGTCCGCGATGCCGGCCAGGTTGCGCGCGGCCTCGACCACGATGCACTGCAGGCCCAGGCACAGGCCGAGCAGCGGGATCCCGTTCTCGCGGGCGTACTTGATCGCGCCGACCTTGCCGAGCACGCCGCGGTCGCCGAAGCCGCCCGGGATGCAGATGGCGTCGACGTCGCCGAGCTGCGCCTCGGCGCCGGCCGGGGTCTTGCAGTCGTCGGACGTGACCCACTTGATCTTCACGCGGGCCCGGTTGGCGAAGCCGCCCGCACGCAGCGCCTCGGTGACCGAGAGGTAGGCGTCGGGCAGGTCGATGTACTTGCCGACCAGGGCCATGACGATCTCGTGCTCGGGGTTGTGGACGCGGTCGAGCAGGTCGTCCCAGGTCGTCCAGTCCACGTCGCGGAACGGGAGGTCCAGCTTGCGCACGACGTAGGCGTCGAGGCCCTCGGTGTGGATCACCTTGGGGATGTCGTAGATCGAGCGGGCGTCGGGGCAGGCCACCACGGCCGCCTCGTCGACGTCGCACATCAGCGAGATCTTGCGCTTGATCGCGGTCGGCACCTCGCGGTCGCACCGCAGCACGATCGCGTCCGGCTGGATGCCGATGTTGCGCAGCGCGGCGACCGAGTGCTGGGTCGGCTTGGTCTTCAGCTCGCCGGAGGGGCCGATGTACGGCAGGAGCGAGATGTGCACCACGAAGACGTTGTCGCGGCCGACCTCGTGGCGGACCTGGCGGACGGTCTCCAGGAACGGCAGCGACTCGATGTCGCCGACCGTGCCGCCGACCTCGGTGATCACGACGTCCACCTCGTCCGTCGCCATGCGGCGGATGCGGTGCTTGATCTCGTTGGTGATGTGCGGGATGACCTGCACCGTGTCGCCCAGGTACTCGCCGCGCCGCTCCTTGGCGATCACCGTCGAGTAGACCTGGCCCGTAGTGACATTGGCGGAGCCGTCCAGGTCTCGGTCGAGGAAGCGCTCGTAGTGTCCGATGTCCAGGTCGGTCTCGGCACCGTCGTTGGTGACGAAGACCTCACCGTGCTGGAAGGGGTTCATCGTGCCGGGGTCGACATTGAGGTACGGGTCGAGCTTCTGCATCACGACGCGCAGACCGCGGGCCTTGAGCAGCATGCCGAGGCTGGAGGCCGTCAGCCCCTTGCCCAGCGAGGAGGCGACACCCCCGGTGACGAAGATGTGCTTGGTCGTCGAAGATTTGGGCGGCATGGCCAAGAGGGGGCTCCCGTGGTCGCGGTCTGGGGTGCGGTGCGTCCGTCGTACGGCCCGGTCGTCCCGGGTTGCCGTCGGCGGCGCCGTCGCTGCGGTTCCGGGGTTTGTCTCCCACCGGTCCACGGGCTACCAGCGTATCAGCGCCGGAGAGCGACGGCTCCCGGCCACGCTCCGCGCTCGCGCGGACACGGACACCCGCGGCTCACCGGGTTCTCACCCGGTGGCCACCCGTTCGGCGCACTCGGGTTGTCCGGAGCGGCACACAGATCATCTACGTGCGTCGTATCCTGCTCGGACGTTCGCTGCCGAGCCCGCCCGGCGACACGGCACCACCCCTCGCCCGTCAGCGCCGGAACAACGCGAGCTCGTCAACGCGTTGAGTGACCATTGTCGATTGCGGCACAGCGTTTGGCTTCACGGCCGGACGGCTGCTTTGCTTCATGGCTCATACAACGCACGACACACCCCCCTTGACCGCAATAGCGACCGCCCCCACGCGGGGTGACGTGGCCGTTCGACTGGAGTTGCACGTGGCCGGGCGCATCGAAGACTACGCACTCATCGGAGACATGCAGACCGCTGCCCTGGTCTGCCGGGACGGCACAGTCGACTGGCTGTGCCTGCCCCGCTTCGACTCGCATGCCATCTTCGCCGGTCTGCTCGGCACCGAGGAACACGGCTTCTGGCGGCTCGGGCCCGCCCACGCGCCCGGTGCCGAGCCGCCCACCGCCGCCCGGCGCGGCTACCGCGGCGACTCGCTCATCCTGGAAACCGAGTGGGACACCCCGCGCGGCACGGTCCGCGTGACCGATTTCATGCCGCCGCGCGACGGCGCCCCGCAGCTGATCCGGATCGTGGAAGGCGTCTCCGGCCGGGTGCCGATGCGCTCGGAGCTGCGGATGCGGTTCAGCTACGGACGGGTCGTGCCGTGGGTGCACAAGCACGAGGGGCGCACGGTGGCCGTCGCGGGCCCCGACTCGGTGTGGTTCGACACGGAGGCCGAGACCTACGGCAAGGACCTCACCACGTACGCGGACTTCACCGTCGCTCCGGGTGACCGGATCGCGTTCACCATCTCCTGGGAGCCCTCGCACAAGGAGCCGCCGGCGCTGCCGGAGCCCGAGCAGTCGCTGGTGGCGACGGAGGACTTCTGGCGCGACTGGGTCGAGCACTGTACGTACCACGGGCCCTACCGCGAGGCCGTGGTCCGTTCCCTGATCACGCTGAAGGCGCTGACGTACGCCCCGACCGGCGGCATCGTCGCCGCGCCGACCACCTCCCTGCCGGAGGAGATCGGCGGCGTCCGCAACTGGGACTACCGCTACACCTGGCTGCGGGACGCGGCGATCACCCTGTCCTCGCTGCTGCGCACCGGCTACCGCGAGGAGGCCCGCGCCTGGCGCGAGTGGCTACTGCGCGCGGTCGCGGGCGACCCGGAGAACCTGCAGATCATGTACGGCATCGCCGGTGAGCGCGAGCTCGGCGAGGCGGAGCTGGACTGGCTGCCCGGCTACGAGAACTCCACGCCGGTCCGGGTCGGCAACGGCGCGGCCCACCAGCTCCAGCTGGACGTGTACGGCGAGGTCACCGAGGCCCTGCACCTGGCCCACATGACGGGCCTGGCCCGCAACGACTACGCCTCGGTGCTCCAGCTCAAGCTGATCCGCTACCTGGAGGACCACTGGCAGGAGCCGGACGAGGGCATCTGGGAGGTGCGCGGCCCGCGCCGCCACTTCGTGCACTCCAAGGTGATGGCCTGGGTCGCCGTCGACCGCACCATCAAGCTGATCGAGTCCGGTGACGCGGACGGCCCGCTGGAGCGCTGGAAGCAGCTGCGTGACGACATCCACCGGGACGTGTGCGAGAAGGGCTACGACGAGGAACGCAACACCTTCACGCAGTCCTACGGCTCCCAGGAGCTGGACGCCTCGCTGCTGCTGATCCCGCAGATGGGCTTCCTGCCGCCGGACGACAAGCGGGTCATCGGCACCATCGAGGCGATCCAGCGGGAGCTGTCCACGTCGGACGGCTTCATCCTGCGCTACCCGACGGACGGCAAGGACGAGGGCGTCGACGGCCTGCCCGGCGACGAGGGCGCCTTCCTCGCGTGCTCGTTCTGGATGGCCGACGACCTGGCGATGATCGGCAGGGTGGACGAGGCGCGCAAGCTCTTCGAGAAGCTGCTGTCCCTGCGCAACGACCTGGGCCTGCTCGCCGAGGAGTGGGACCCGCGCCTCCAGCGCCAGGTCGGCAACTTCCCCCAGGCCTTCAGCCACGTCCCGCTGATCGACACGGCCCTGCGCCTGACGGCGAGCGGCGCGTACGGGGGCTGAGCGCGACGACCAGGAGGGTGACGAGGCCGAGGGCGTGATCGCCCTCGGCCTCGTCACCCTCCGAGCGTCCCGCACGGCGAATGAATACGGTTGCGGCGGGACCGGGCAGCCCGGTGGGCTATCCGCATGGACGGTGTCACGGAGCAGGCGCGACGGGCCGGGTCGGGAAGAGACCGCAAGGTCACGACGCGTCCGCCTGCGTGGCGCAGGGCGGCGGTGCTCGCGGCCCTGATGCTGGCCGCGTTCACCCTCAACACCGCGGAGAACCTGCCGATCGGCCTCCTGGAACTCGTCTCCGAAAGTCTCCGGGTGCCGGTGCCGGCGGTCGGTCTCCTGGTCACCGGTTACGGCGTGACCGTGGCCGTCGCGTCCTTACCGCTCGCCTACGTCATGCGAGCCGTGCCCCGACGCCATGTGCTCACCGGGCTGCTGGCCGCGCTGGTCGTGTCCAGCCTGGTCGCGGCGCTGGCCACCTCCTACGGGACGCTTCTCCTCGCGCGGCTGCTGACGGCGCTCGCCCAGGCGTTGTTCTGGGCCGTGATGGGGCCGGTCGCGGTGGGCCTGTTCGCCACCGAGGTCCGTGGACGTGTGGTCGGAGCGCTGTCCGTCGCCGGGTCCCTCGCCCTCGTGCTCGGTGTTCCCGCCGGGGCCTGGCTGGGCCGGCACAGCGACTGGCGGACGCCCGTCGCCGTGCTCGCGGCTCTGGGGCTCGTCTCACTGGTGACCATCGCCGTTTCGCTGCCCACGTCCCGTCCGGACGAGGAGAACGCCGCCTACGGAACCAGTCCCGACGTCCGCCGGTTCGGGACCGTGCTGGCGGCCGGAACCCTGTCCGCCACCGGGGCCTTCGCGGGATACACCTACATGGTCAAGTTCCTCGGCGACGTGAGCGGGTTCTCCTCGAGCGCGGTCAACGCCCTGCTCGTGGCTTTCGGGGTCGCGTGCCTGGCCGGAGTGAGCATCACCGGGGCCTTGCTGGACCGCTTTCCGCAGGCCGCCCTGACCACTGCCGTTGCCACGCAGGCGGTGGGCATGCTCGGTCTGTACGCGGCCGGCACCGAACCGGTGGCAGCCGTGGTGTTCCTGGCGCTGACGGGCAGTGCGCTCGGACCGGTGTTCATGGCCACCCAGAACGCGATGCTGCACTGCGCACCGGGCCGCACGGACATCGCGCTCGCGGCGAACTCCGGCTCGTACAACGCCGGTATCGCGGCGGGCGCCGCGCTCGGCGGACTGGTCCTGCCGCTCGCCGGCGTGCGGGGCACCTTCCTCGTCGGCGGGCTGCTGACCGTCGGGGCCTGCGCCGTGCTGCTCGGCGGGCGGCTGCTGCGGGGGTCCGGACCGAAGTGAGCCGCTTGGAGCCACCGTGACCGGGCGGCCCGTGCTGCCTTCCGTCTCCGCAGGACACGGCCCCCGGAACCCGCAGGCCACCCGACAGGAAGACCCGTCCGCACCCGCCTAGGCTGAAGACAGACACCATCCCCTTTCCGGAAGGGGGCGGCCATGGCTTCCCTCTCGACGGCGGGTGCGGCGACGGCCGCGCTGCACGAGGAACTCACCGGCGAGGTCTTCACCCCCGGTGACCCGGGCTACGACGAGGCCCGTACCGTCCACAACGCCATGATCGACCGGCGGCCCGCCGTGATCGCCCGGTGCGCGGACGAGGACGACGTGGTGCGGGCCGTGCGCTTCGGCAGAGAACGGGACCTGCCCATCGCGGTGCGCGGCGGCGGTCACAGCGTGTCGGGCCAGGCCCTCAACGACGGCGGTCTGGTGATCGACCTGCGTCTGATGCACGAGGTGACGGTCCACCCCGCGGCCGGGGCGGTACGGGTCGGCGGCGGGGCGACGATGAGCCATCTGGACCGCGCCACCCAGCCGCACGGCCTCGCCACCACCGGCGGTCGCGTCTCCACCACCGGCGTCGGCGGCTTCGTGCTGGGCGGCGGCACGGGCTGGCTGGACCGCTGGTGCGGACTGGCCGTGGACAATCTGCTCGGCGTGGAACTGGTCACCGCCGACGCCCAGCGGATCCGGGCCGACGCCCACGAGAACCCGGACCTCTTCTGGGGGCTGCACGGCGGCGGCGGGAACTTCGGCATCGCCACCGCGCTCACCCTGAGACTGCACGAGCTGCCCGAGTTCTCCATCGCCCTGCTGCTCTACCCGCCGGAGTCCGGCGGGCAGGTCGTCCGCACCTTCCGCGACGTGATCGAGTCGGGTCCGGACGAGGCGGGCGGCGGCGTCATCTACCTCACCGGCCCGCCCGTGGACTTCGTCCCGCCGCACCTGGTGGGCACCCTGCAGTGCGCGGTGCTCCTCACCTACGCCGGCCCGGAGGCGGACCTGCGCAAGATCGCCGAGCCGCTGCTGGCGCTGCCGCACGAGGCCGAGGTCGTCGGCCCGATCCCGTACGCCGACCTGCAGTGCATGATCGACGACCCGCCGGGGATGCGGAACTACTGGTCGGCCGAGTACCTGACGGGGCTCCCCGACGAGGTGGTGGACCTGTACTGCGCCCGCGCGGGCTCCATGCCCGTACCGAGCGGCACTCAGCACGCCCTGTTCCCGCAGGGCGGCGCGATCGCCGCCGGGCCGTCCGCCCACCCGGTGCCCTACCGCGACGCCCCGTGGGCGGTGCACCCCTTCGGGGTGTGGGAGGACCCGGCCGACGACGAACGAGGCGTCCAGTGGGTGCGGGACGTCCGCGCGGACGTCCGGCCGTGGAGCACCGGGGCGGTGTACCTCAACTTCATCGGCGACGAGGGCGCGGACCGGGTGGTGGCCGGGCTGGGCACCGAGAACACCCGCAGGCTCGCGGAGCTGAAGCGGCACTACGACCCGGACAACGTGTTCCGGTTCAACCACAACATCCCGCCCGCGTGAGGCCCACGCGCGGGACGCCTGCCCGCGACGTGCCCGCAGGCGCCCCGCGCGGGTAGCGTCCGGCCCATGGACAGCGGCAACCTCAACAGCGGCGACGGCACCAGGGACGCCGGATACGGGACACGGGGCACCGGGATCACCGTGCAACGCGCCCTGGAACTCCCCGGGTTGCGCAGCGGCCTGCCGGAGGTCCTCGCCGGCGCCGACCGCCTGGACCGCACCGTGCGATGGGTGCACGCGGGCGAGGTGCCCAACATCGCCTCCCTCCTCAAGGGCGGCGAGCTCCTGCTGACCACGGGCTACGGCCTCGGCACCCGCCCCGCCGAGCAGCGGGCGTTCGTCCGCACCCTCGCCGAACGCGGCATCGCGGCGCTGGTCGTGGAGCTGGGCCCGCGCTTCGCCCGGCTGCCCGCGACCCTGGTGGACACCGCCCGCGCGGCCGGGCTGCCGCTGGTCCAGCTGCACCGGGAGGTGCCGTTCGTGACGGTCACCGAGGAGATCCACACCGAGATCGTCAACGGCCACTACGCGCTGCTCCAGCGGGCCGAGGAGTTGCACCGCCGCTGCACGGGGGCCCTGCTGGGCGGCGGCGGGGTGCCTCAGGTGCTCGGCATCCTGGCCGAGTTCGGCGACAACCCGGTCTTCCTGGAGACGAGCGACGGCCGCCTGCTGTACGCCGCCGGTGCCGGCCCCGAGGGCGCCGACCCCCTTCAGGTGTGGGAGGGGCTGCGGGGCCAGCACAAGGAGACCCCGCCCCCGGCGGGCTCGGTCCTGGTCGACGTGCCCGGCGGCGGCCCCGGCGCCGGGTCGGTGCGCGCCCGGCTGGTCCTGCTGCCCGTACGGTCCCCGCTGGCGCCGGTGCACCGGATGGCGGCGGAACGGGCGGCCGGCGTCCTCGCCGTGGTGCTGATGCAGGCCCGGCAGGAGGAGGAGCTGGCGGCGCGCGGGCGCGGCGACTTCCTCACCGACCTCGCCGAGGGCCGGATCACGGCGGAGGACGCCCCGGCGCAGGCCCGCGTCCTGGGCTTCAAGCCGGGCGGCAGCCCGCTGCTGCCGGTGGTGATGCGGCTCGGCGACACCCTCGCCCCCGCCGGCGGCGGCTGGGCGGTGCTGGCCCGCGCGGTCGGTGAGGAACTGGCGTCGGTCGGGGTGCCGGTCCTGCTGGGCGTGCGGCCGGTGGAGGGCCGGGTGCCGCTCCTGCTGGGCCTGCGCTCGGAGGCGGAGCGGGCGGCGGTCGCCGACCGGGTCGCGGCGGCGCTGCGGGCGGGCGTGGAGCGGGCCGGGATGCAGCGGCCGGGAGCGCACCCGCCGGTCGTGGTCGTCGGGGTGGCCGGGGGCTGGGCGGCGGCGTCGGCCGGTCTGCGGCACGCCGCGGAGACGGCGACCGCGGCCCAGGGCCTCGGCGACCGGCCGTGGTACGACGCCCGGCGCCTCGACATCGACCTGCTGCTGTGGCGGCTGCGTGACGATCCGGACCTGGCGGCGTTCGTCGGCCGGGCGATCGGCCCCCTCCAGGACCACGACAACCGCTCCAAGCCGCCGCTGCTGCCCACCCTCCAGACGTACCTGGCGCACGCGGGCCGCAAGGCGGAGACGGCGCGCGAACTCCATCTGAACCGGCAGACGCTGTACAACCGGCTGGCCCGGATAGGCGAGTTGCTGGGCACGGACCTCGACGACCCGCAGACCGTGCTGGCGTTGAGCCTGGCCCTGCGGGCACGCCGCCACGTGCCCTGGCGGAGCACGCCGGACGAAGGGCGCTAGAACAGCGGTGCGGGCCGGGTCAGTTCGTCGTAGACGCTGAGGACCTGGGCGACGGTCTCGTCCTCGGTCGGCCAGCCGGCCGCCTGCCGGGCGCCCCGGTCGCGCAGCGCCTCCCGCCGCTCGGCGTCGCCGAGCAGGCCGACGACGGCGTCGGCGAGTGCCCCGGCGTCCCCGGGCGGCACGAGTTCGGCGGCGTCGCCGACGAGTTCGGGGAGGCCGCCGGTGTCGGCGGCGACGAGCGGCAGGCGCGCGAGGAGTGCCTCCTGGGCGAGGACGGAGCGCCCCGCCCTCCGGTGGTCCGGCAGCAGCGCGAGGTCGGCGGCCGTCAGCAGGTCGGCGACGTCGTCGCGGCGGCCGATGAGGACGACCGGCAGCCCCTCGTCCTCGATCCGCCGCTGCAACTCCCCGCGCAGCGGCCCCTCTCCGGCCACGACGACCAGCGGCGCGGGGTCGAGACGGCGCCACGCCCGCGCGGCGCCGAGCAGGACGTCGTATCCCCGGTGCGGTTCCAGGGAGCCGACCGCGATCAGCAACGGGCGGCCGACGGCTCCCAGTTCGGCCCGGATCTTGGAGCGCGTCCGGTCGGGTTCCTCCGGGCCGGCGACCTGGCGGGGGCGGCCGGGGAGCGCGACGGACCCGAGCCGAGCGTCCCGTGCACCGGTCCGCCGGGCCCGGTCGACCAGGCCCGGGGTGGCGCCGAGCACCACGCCGGCGGACCGCATCACCCGCCGTTCCAGCACCCGCAGCAGGTGGGCGCGCGCCCCCTCGGCGTGGGCCCGGTCGTGCCAGGTGACGACCAGCGGGGTGGGGGTCCGGCGCCCGCCGAGGGCCAGCACGGCGCGGAAGGAGGCGTGCAGCCCGTGCGCGTGCACCAGGTCCGCGTCGGCGCACACCGACCGCAGCGCCGCCACGGAGACGGGGTCGCTGCTGCGCGGTACGTGCACGTGGTCGGCTCCGGCGCCGGTGAAGTCGTAGGTGCGTTCCGCCTCGGCGGGGGCGCACACCGTGACCTTCACGCCCCGCGCGACGAGCCCCGCGGCCAGCGAGCGCACGTGCGCGCTGCTTCCGGCGTTGCCTCCGCCCAGCACCTGCACGGTGCGCAGCGGCGCCGGGCCGAGCGGTGAGTGGCTGCTCACGGGGGTCACGTGAACCGGGACTCCTGGTTCATCGGGGGGGACGGTCACGAAGAACGTACAGAAGGATGGTGCGGCCGGGGCGCGCCGCACGGCTCCCTGCGCGTCACTCCGTCAAGGATGCCAGCACGTACGGGTGTTCCGGGAACGACGATCCCCGCGCGCACGCGACGACGGGGCAACGGAACAGGACCGGTTCACTCACACGAGTGACATGCCAGCGCGCTCACCCGGTCCCCGCACACCGCCGCGGCCACCAGCGCGACGGCGTGCGCGGCGAGTCCCGGCCTGCGGCTGCCCATCACGACTGCGGCGCCCAGGGCCGCGCCCAGCGCGTGCGCCCCCGTGTCGCCGAGCATCGTGCGCGCGGCGAGGTCGTCGGGCAGGACGGCCGCGGCGGCTCCCATCGCGGCGGCGGCCGTCTCGGCTCCGGGCCCCGGCCGCAGCAGGCCCGGCGCTCCGAGCGCGAGGACCACCGCGGCGGCCCTGCCGGGGCGTACGTCCACGAGGTTGACGAGGTGCGCGGCCCCGGCGATCACCACACCGGCGAGCACCTTGTCCAGCGGCCGCGGCTTCATCACCGCACCCGCGAGGAGCCCGGCCCCGCAGATCCCGAACAGCTTCACCGCCCCGCTGGTGACCTCGCCGCCCCGCAGTGCCGCCAGGTGGGCCCGGAACCCGCGCCGGGGGTCCTGGGCCCCCGCGACGTCGTCGTAGGCCCCGCAGGCGCCGGCGGCGAGCACGGCGAGTCCGGCGGCGGGCCGCACCCGGCCGGCGCCTACGGCCGCCGCCACGGCGGACGCGGGTCCGGCGTACAGCCCGACGGCCCGCCCGGCGTGGTTCCCGCGCTCCCAGCGGTCCCGGCCGCCCGGTGCCGTGGTCCGCAGCGCGGTCAGGCCGGTCCGGGCGACGGCGGCGGCGAGCGCGAGGGAGGCACCGGTCCGGCGGCTGCGGTTGATCATCCGGCCACCCTACGGGACCCCCGGCGGGCGCCCCGGGCGGCGCGAAGCCCGCCCGGACCGGCCTCACCGCGCCCGGCGGGGCGGGCGGGGGGCGGTCACCGCGCCCGGACGGACCCGCCGGCGCGGCACCCGCCCACGAGGCCGTCCCCCGCGGCACCGGCGGTCACTCCCGCGCCCGGCGTCCGCGGGTTCGCCCTACGCGTCGTCGCGCGCCGTCGCGAGCAGTTCCTCCGCGTGGGCGCGGGCCGTTTCCGAGTCCTCCTGGCCTGCGAGCATCCGGGACAGCTCCTTGATCCGCTCCTCGCCCTCGAGGACCTTCACCCCGGAGCGGGTCACCGAGCCGTCGTTCGTCTTCTCCACCAGGAGCTGCCGGTCGGCGAACGCCGCCACCTGCGGCAGGTGCGTGACCACGACGACCTGCGCGGTCCTCGCGAGCCGCGCCAGGCGCCGCCCGATCTCCACCGCCGCCTTGCCGCCGACGCCGGCGTCGACCTCGTCGAAGAGGTACGTCGGCACGGGGTCGGTGCCCGCGAAGACGACCTCCACGGCCAGCATCACGCGCGACAGCTCACCGCCGGAGGCGCCCTTGGCGATGGGCCGGGGCGGCGCGCCCGGGTGCGGGGCGAGCAGCAGCTCCACCTCGTCGGCGCCCGACGGCCCGTACGCGACGGTACGACCGCCGACCTCCACGCCCTGCGGGTCCTCGGTCTGCCGGACGTCGAACGACACGCGCGCGTGCGGCATGGCGAGCGAGGCCAGCTCGGCGGTCACCGCGGCGGCGAACCGCTCGGCGGCCTCCGTCCGCGCGTCGGTCAGCGCCTGTGCCAGCCCGCCCAGCTCCGCCCGGAGCGCGTCCCGCTCCGCGGTCAGCTCGCCGATCCGCTCGTCGTCGCCGTCCAGCTCGGTCAGCCGCGCGGCGCTCTGCTCGGCCCAGGTCAGCACGGCGGTCACGTCCTCGCCGTACTTCCTGGTCAGCGCGGTGAGCGCGGCCCGCCGCTCCTCGACCGCCGCCAGCCGCAGCGGGTCGGCGTCCAGATCGTCGGCGTACCCCGCCAGGTCCCCCGCCACGTCCCGCAGCAGGATGCCGACCTCGCCGATCCGCTCGGCGAGCGCGGCGAGCGCCGGGTCGTGCGACCGGACGGCGTCCAGGGCCCGCTGCGCACCCGCGACGAGCGTCGCCGCGTCCACGCCCTCGGGGTCCTCCGGATCGCCCGCCAGCGCGGCGTGCGCGGCCGTCGCGGCCGACGCCAGCGCCTCGGCGTGCCCGAGCCGCTCCGCCTCCTCCGCCAGCTCCGCGTCCTCGCCGGCGCGCGGTTCGACGGCCGCCACCTCGTCGAGGCCGTAGCGCAGCAGGTCGGCTTCCTGGGCGCGCTCACGCGCCCGTGTGGTGATCTCGTTCAGCTCGGACGCGACGGCCCGGAGCCGGCGGTAGGCCTCGGCGTACTTGGCGAGCGGCCCGGCGACCGCGTCCCCCGCGTACCGGTCCAGGGCCTGCCGCTGCCGGGACTGCTTCAGCAGCCCCTGCTGGTCGGTCTGCCCGTGCACGGCCACCAGCTCGTCGGCGAGCTCGGCGAGCATGCCCACGGGCACGGACCGCCCGCCCAGATGCGCGCGTGAACGCCCCTCGGCGGACACGGTACGGCTGATCAGCAGGGCCCCGTCGTCCAGCTCGGCCCCGGCCTCCTCGGCCCGCACGGCCGCCGCGGCGTCACCGGGCACGGCGATCCGCCCCTCGACGACCGCGTTCTTGGCCCCGATCCGTACCAGCGCCGCGTCCGCGCGCCCGCCCAGGAGCAGCCCGAGGCTCGTGACCACCATGGTCTTGCCCGCGCCCGTCTCACCCGTGACAGCGGTGAACCCCGGCGACAGCTCGACAACGGCATCGTCGATGACTCCGAGCGACCGTATCCGCATCTCCTCCAACACGAACACGACCTTACGAGGTCCGGGGCGGGGAGCGCACACAGGCCGCCCGTGTCACCCCGGGCCGGCGCGCCCTCCGGGGCGCGGGGAACTGCGCGATCGGCCGGGAACCACCCGTGGCCGCCGTCGGGCCGGAACCACCCCATCGGGTCCGCTAGTGCGGCGCCCCGCGCCACCCGGACACCGGCAGGGCGAACTTGGCGACCAGCCGGTCCGTGAACGACGCGTGGTGCAGCCGGGCCAGCCGCACCGGCACCGCCCCCCGGCGCACCTCCACGCGGGCCCCGGGCGGCAGCTCCACCGTCCGCCGCCCGTCGCACCACAGCACGCCCGGCGGGATGTGCGGCAGCACCTCCACCGCGAGCACCGAGTCGGGCGAGGTCACCAGCGGCTTCGCGAACAGCGCGTGCGCGCTGATCGGCACCATGAGCAGCGCCTCGACCTCGGGCCACACCACCGGTCCCCCCGCGGAGAAGGCGTATGCCGTCGATCCGGTCGGCGTCGACAGCACGATGCCGTCGCAGCCGAACCCCGTCACCGGCCGCCCGTCGATCTCCAGCACGACCTCGAGCAGCTTCTCGGCACCGGCCTTCTGCACGGCGGCCTCGTTCAGCGCCCAGTCGGTGTGCACGATGTCGCCGTTGCGGTGCACGACGACGTCGACGGTCATGCGCTCCTCGACCTCGTACGCCCGGTTCACCACCCGGTCGACGACCTTGTCGAGGTCGTCCCGCTCGGCTTCGGCGAGGAAGCCGACCCGGCCGAGGTTGACGCCGAGCATCGGCACTCCGGAGGCGCGGGCGAACTCGGCGCCGCGCAGCAGCGTCCCGTCACCGCCCAGGACGATGAGCAGCTCGCACCCGTCGAGGCACTGCGGGGTGGCCTCGCCGACCAGCTCCACCTCGTCCGGCAGCGGCAGGTCGCGCGCCTCGGCCTCCAGGACGCGTACGCCGATCCCGGCGAGCAGCAGGCCCTTGACCACGAGCTCGGCGCTGCGGATGGCCGCGGGCCGCCCGGTGTGGGCGAGCAGGAAAACAGTACGAGCTCGGTTCTCTGTCAACGCGGCCCCTCCGCCACTGCACGGTCAACGTCGGCCGGGTCCAGTTCACCGGCCCCGGCCCGCAGCCACAGAAAGTACTCGACGTTCCCGGAGGGACCCGGCAGCGGACTGGCGGTGACCCCCTTCACACCGAGCCCCAGGTCCCAGGCCCGCCGGGCGACACCCCGTACGGCCTCGGCCCGCAGCTGCGCACTGCGTACCACTCCCCCGCTGCCCAGCCTCTCCTTGCCCACCTCGAACTGCGGCTTCACCATCATCACCAGGTCGGCGTCCGGCCGCGTGCACCGCACCAGGGCGGGCAGCACCAGCCCGAGCGGGATGAAGGACAGATCTCCCACGACCAGATCCACCGGCTCTCCGTCGATCGCGTCCAGCGTCAACTCGCGTACGTTCGTACGGTCCTTGACGGTGACGCGTTCATCCCGTTGGAGAGACCACGCGAGCTGCCCGTACCCGACGTCCACGGCGACGACATGTGCGGCGCCCGCCCGCAGCAGGACGTCGGTGAAGCCGCCGGTGGAGGCGCCGGCGTCGAGCGCGCGCCTCCCCTCGACGGCGAGGCCCCGCGGTACGAACGCCGACAGGGCGCCGGCGAGCTTGTGGCCGCCGCGCGAGACGTAGTCGGGGTCGCCGTCGTCCTGGGTGACGACGATGGCCGCGGCGGTCTCCACCTGGGTGGCGGGCTTGGTCGCGACGGTCCTGCCGACGCTCACCCGCCCGGCGGCGATCAGCTGGCTGGCATGCTCGCGCGAGCGCGCCAGCTTGCGGCGGACCAGCTCCGCGTCGAGACGGCGGCGTGCGACTCCTGCCACGTTCGGTTCAGCTCCTGTGTTCGTGCGGCCGTGGGGGCACCGGAGGTCCCGGGCGGGCGTCGAGCGCGGTGAGCGCGTCGCGCAGCCCCCGGTGTACATCCTCGTACACCGCGACGTGGCCGTCGGTGGCGAGGTGGTCGGCGTCGGCCAGGCGGCGCAGCGCGGCGTCCACCTCGGCGTCGCCGGTCGCGGTGCGGGGGACGCCCAGGGGCGCGGGGGCGGCCGGGTCGTGCGCGGGCGCCGCCTCCTGCTGCCCGGCCTCGGCCGCGGCACCGGCGGTGGCCTCCTGGAACCCCGTCTCCGGGACTGCGTCGCTCATGCCCCGACGCTACCGCGAACCGCTGCGGTACGGTCTGTCCCGATGGCGACGACTGAGGAGTGCCGTGCCGCACTCGAAAAGCTCTCGGACAGCATGGGCGGTGCCGAAGGGGACCTGCGGTCGGCGACGGCTTTGGACCGCTCGGTGAGCTGCCACATCACCGACCTGGACATCACCTTCGCGGGCCGCATGGCGGACGGCCGGATCGACGTGCGCGAGACCCTCGAGGGGCCGCCGCGCGAGAAGGCCGAGATCAGACTGGCGATGACCGGCGACGACCTGGTGGCCCTGGTCGACGGCGAGCTGAACTTCGCCAAGGCGTGGGGTTCGGGCCGGGTGCGGCTGGAGGCGGGTCTGCGTGACCTGTTCCGCCTCCGGAAGCTTCTGTGACCGCCGTCAGGACGCCTTGGTCGCCGACACCTTCTCCCGCTCGGCGCCGCCCGTGACGCGTGCCTTGCGCGCGGCCGGCACCACCAGCGGCGTGCCCGTCTCCGGGTCGTCGATGATCTGGCAGCGCAGTCCGAAGACCTCCTCGACCAGTTCGGCCGTGACGATGTCGTTCGGCGCCCCCTCCGCGATGACCTCGCCGCCCCGCAGGGCGATGAGGTGGGTGGCGTACCGGGCGGCGTGGTTGAGGTCGTGCAGGACGGCCACCAGGGTGCGGCCCTGGGTCTCGTGGAGCTCCGCGCACAGGTCAAGGACGTCGATCTGGTGCTGGATGTCCAGGTAGGTCGTCGGCTCGTCGAGCAGCAGCAGCGGGGTCTGCTGAGCGAGTGCCATGGCGATCCACACGCGCTGGCGCTGACCGCCGGAGAGCTCGTCGACGTACCGGTCGGCGAGTTCGGTGATGCCGGTCTGGGCCATCGACTCCCGGACGACGCGCTCGTCCTCGGCCGACCACTGGCGCAGCAGGCCCTGGTGCGGGTAGCGGCCCCGGCCCACCAGGTCGCCGACGGTGATGCCGTCGGGCGCGATGGACGACTGCGGCAGCAGGCCGAGGGTCCGGGCGACCTGCTTGGCGGGCATCGACTGGATGACCGACCCGTCCAGGAGCACCCGGCCCCGGGCCGGCTTGAGCATCCGCGACAGGGCGCGCAACAGGGTCGACTTGCCGCAGGCGTTGGGACCGACGATCACCGTGAAGGAGTTGTCGGGTATCTCCACCGACAGCTGCTCGGCGATGACCCGCTGGTCGTAGGCGAGGGTGACGTTCTCGGCGGACAGACGGTTCACGAGGCTCCCTTGGTTGTTCAGTCCGCCGGCGGCGGCGTCGGCGCTCATATCCTGCCCGCCCTGCGCTCGGTGACCAGCAGCCACAGCAGGTAGACACCGCCGACGACACCGGTGACGACGCCCACGGGCAGCTGGTCGGCGCCGAAGGCCCGCTGCGAGACCCAGTCGGCGCCGACCAGCAGGGCGGCACCCATGCACAGCGACGGCAGCAGGTTGGGCCCGGGCGAGCGGGTCAGGCGCCGGGCGAGCTGCGGCGCGGTGAGCGCGACGAAACTGACCGGCCCGGCGGCGGCGGTCGCGGCGGCGGTGAGCAGCACGGCGGCCACCATCAGCAGCATCCGCACCCGCTCGACGCGCACCCCGAGGGCGTACGAGACGTCGTCGCCCATCTCCATCAGCCGCAGCGCCCGGCCGTTGGCGAGGACGAGCGGCACGAGCACCGCGCACAGCGCCAGCAGCGGCCACACCTGGGCCCAGTCACGGCCGTTGAGGGACCCGGTCATCCAGACGACGGCCCGGGCGGCATCGACGATGTCGGCCCGGGTCATCAGGTAGCCGTTGACCGCGGTGACGATCGCGGACATGCCGATGCCGACCAGGACCAGCCGGTAGCCGTGCACCCCGCGCTTCCAGGCGAGGACGTAGATGCCGATGCCGGTCACCAGGCCGCCCGCGAGCGCGCCGGCGGTGACCTGGGTGGCGGTTCCGGAGAACAGGACGATCATCACGAGGGCGCCGGCCGTCGCTCCCTGGCCGAGGCCGAGGACGTCCGGACTGCCCAGCGGGTTGCGCGAGATGGCCTGGAACAGGGCGCCGCCCAGCCCCAGCGCGGCACCGACCAGCAGCCCGACCAGGACCCGCGGCAGCCGCAGTTCGTCGACGATGAACTCCTGGCTGGGGTTGCCGTCGCCGAGCAGGGTCTTCAGCACGTCCCCGGCGGGTATCTCGAACTCGCCGGTGCCGATCAGCAGGACGCTCGCGGCGAGCGCGACGACCAGCAGCAGGGCGACGACGACCACGGCCCGGACGTCGAGGCGCAGCGACAGCCCTCCCGGACTCCGTACCGCACGATGGGTCCTCACAGCTGCGCCGTCCTCCGTCGTCGTACGAGAAAGATGAACACCGGTCCGCCGAGGACCGCGGTGACGATGCCGACCTGGAGCTCCGAGGGCCGCGCGACGATCCGGCCGAGCACGTCCGCGCCGAGCAGCAGCACGGGCGACAGGATCGCGGCGTACGGCAGGATCCAGCGCAGGTCCGGCCCGGTGAAGGACCGCACGATGTGCGGGACCATCAGGCCGACGAAGACGATCGGCCCGCAGGCGGCGGTCGCGGCCCCGCACAGCACGGTGGCGGCGAGCATGGCCAGCGCCCGGGTGCGGTTCAGGTTGGCGCCGAGCGCCTTGGCCGTGTCGTCGCCCATCTCCATGGCGTTGAGCGGCCGGGCCAGCGCGAGGGCGAGGACCGTGCCGACGGCGAAGAACGGCAGCACCTCCTTGATGGTCCCGTTCGTCGCCGAGGACAGCGAACCGACGGTCCAGAAGCGCATCCGGCCCAGTGCCGCGTCGTCCATGATCATGACGGCCTGGAGGTAGCCGAAGAGCGCGGCGCTGATCGCGGTGCCGGCCAGCACCAGCCGCACCGGCGTGGCACCCCGGCTGCCGCCCAGGAACCACACCAGCGCGCCCACGCCGGCCGCGCCGAGGAAGGCGAACCAGACGTAGCCGGTCAGTGAGGTGACGCCGAGGAAGGTGATGGCCGTGACGACCGCCGCCGAGGCCCCCGCGTTGATGCCGAGCAGGCCGGGGTCGGCCAGCGGGTTGCGGGTGAGCGCCTGGAGCACGGCCCCGGCGAGGCCGAGCGCGGCGCCGGCCAGCAGACCGAGCGCGGTCCGCGACAGCCGCTCGCCCACCACGACGTCGCCGTAGGTGCCCGAGTCGTGGAACAGGCCGTGCCAGACCTGCGCCAGCGACAGGTCCTTCGCGCCGACCGCGATGCTCGTCATCGCGATCAGCACCAGGACCGCCGCGGAGACGGGCAACCCAACGGCACGGAGCGCACGGCGCTTCGGGGGCGCGGGGGCGGTCTCCGCGCGCTGTTCGGGGGGACTGTCGACCAACACGCAGTTAGGTTAGCCTACCCTGCCAATCGATCACGATCCCGAGGACGCCACCGCGGCACCGCCCGGCCGGGCCACTTCCCTCCTTCCAGCGCCCGACCCCGGCTCACAGCCCGAGCCGCGCCAGCGCCTTGCCCCCGTCCAGCGTGCATCCGTTCTCCCCGCCCGCCGTCCAGGCCGCCGCGCACAGCGCGCGCAGACCGTCCAGCGCCTCGCCGTCGCCGTCCAGCTCCAGCCGTTCGTCGCCCGCGGTCGCCGTCCAGCCGCCGCAGCGGAACCCGCCGTCCGCGTCCCCCGTGACCTCCGGCTGCCCGGTGAGCAGTCCGCGCAGGTCGGCGTCCACGTACGTCGGCCGGTGCTGCGGGGGCGCGGCCAGCAACTGGCGGCCGTCGGTCACGCCGGTCAGGACGAGCAGCGAGTCGACGTCCCCGTTGAACGCGCCCTCGATGTCGGTGTCCAGCCGGTCCCCGACCACCAGGGGCCGCTTCGCGCCGGTCCGCAGGATCGTCTCCCGGTGCATGGGGGGCAACGGCTTCCCCGCGACCTGGGGGTCGGCCCCGGTGGCGATCCGCACGACCTCCACCGCCGCCCCGTTGCCCGGCGCGATCCCCCGGGCACCCGGGATCGTGAGGTCGGTGTTGGAGGCGTACCACGGCACGCCCCGCGCGATCGCGTAGCACGCCTCGGCGAAGCGTCCCCACGGCAGCTCGGGCCCGCCGAAGCCCTGCACCACGGCCGCGGGGTCGTCGTCCGCCGACTCGACCGGCTCGAGCCCGCGCTCGCGCAGCGCGACGCGCAGCCCCTCCCCGCCGATCACCAGCACCCGCGCGCCCGACGGCACCTGCTCGGCGATCAGCCGCGCGACCGCCTGCGCCGAGGTGATGACGTCGCCCGCGTCCGTCGGTATGCCCAGTTCACTCAGGTGCGCGGCGACCGCGTCGGGCGTCCGCAGCGCGTTGTTCGTGACGTACGCCAGGTGCATGCCGCCCGATCCGGCCGTGGCGAGGGACTCCACCGCGTGCGCGATCGCGTTCCCCCCGGCGTACACCACGCCGTCCAGGTCCAGCAGCGCCGTGTCGTACGCCTCGCTCAGGCCCCGGTCGCTGCCGTCGGGGCTCGTCCTGACGCTGCGGCCCATTGCGCATCGCTCCTCTTCGTTCGCCTTTCCCCCGATCATCCCTCATGGCACCGTCACACGTACGATGCCGGGATGGATACTGCGGGTCACCCGGAAGCAACGGCGCCCCGGGGCCTGGAACTCACCCCGTTCCGAGGCCTCCGTTACGACCCCGACCGGGTCGGCAGTCTGGCCGCCGTGACATCCCCTCCGTACGACGTCGTGGTCCGCCCCGACGGGCTGCTCCATCTCGAGTCCGCCGACCCGTACAACATCGTCCGGCTGATCCTGCCCCAGGCCGCCACGCCGGAGGCCCGCAACGAGCAGGCCGCCGACACGCTGCGCCGCTGGCGGTCCGAGGGCGTCCTCACCGCCGACGCGGAACCGGGCCTGTACGTGTACGAGCAACGCGACGGTACGGGCCTGCTGCAGCGCGGCATCATCGGCGCCCTGCGGGTGTCCGACCCCGCGGACGGGGTGGTGCTGCCGCACGAGGACGTCATGTCGCGGGTCGTCGCCGACCGCGCGGCGCTGATGCGGGCCACGTCGGCGAATCTCGAGCCGCTGCTGCTGACCTACCGGGGCAACGGCGCGACGGCGGCGACGACCACCGTCGTGGAGCGCGCCGCCGGCCGGCCGCCACTCCTGTCGACGACCACGGAGGACGGCTTCTCCCACCGCCTGTGGTCGCTGACCGATCCGGACGACGTGGCCCGTGTCCGGGCCGAACTGGCGGAGCACCAGGCGCTGATCGCCGACGGTCACCACCGCTGGGCGACCTACCGCAAGCTCCGCGCGGAGCACCCCTCCCCCAGTCCCTGGGACCACGGCCTCGTCCTACTGGTCGACACGGCCCGCTATCCGCTCCGGGTCCGTGCCATCCACCGCCTGCTGCACGGCCTGCCGGTGAGCGAGGCGGTGGCGGCCCTGGACGGCCACTTCCGCGTCCGGCGCCTGGAAATCCCCCTGCCCGAGGCCCTGAACGCCCTGGCGGAGGCGGCCGGCGCGGGCAACGCGTTCCTGCTCGCCGGCGACGGCGCCTTCCACCTGGTCGACCGGCCGGACGCGGGCCTGCTGGCCCGCACGGTCCCCACCGGCCGGCCCGAGGCCTGGCGCACCCTGGACGCGACCGTCCTGCACGCCACGCTCCTCGCCCACGTCTGGCACGTCCCCGAGGATTCCGCGGCGCACATCTCGTACATCCACGACACGGCGGCCACGGTCGAGAAGGCGGAACACGACGGGGGTACCGCCGTACTGATGCACCCCGTGCGCGAGGAGGTCGTCCGCGACCTGGCCCGGCAGGGTGTCACGATGCCCCGCAAGTCGACGTCGTTCGGCCCGAAGCCGGCGTCGGGACTGGTGCTGCGCGCGCTGGATCTGTGACCCGGCATGACGAAGGGGCGGGACCGTGTGCCGGTCCCGCCCCTTCGTCATGCCTCGTGGACGTCAGTCCTTCCGGCCGTCCTCGCCGTCCTCGCCGTCCTCTACGTCGTCGTGGGACGGACCGTCGACGTCGCTCCGGCGGGCGTCGTCGTCCTCGCGCTCGTCAAGGGCGTCCACGAACTCCACCCCGTCCAGCTCGGCGAGGCGGTCGGAGGCGTCCGTGCTGCTGTCCCGGTCGGACTCCACGGCCTTGGCGAACCACTCCCGTGCCTCGCGTTCCCGGCCGGCGGCGAGCAGCGCGTCCGCGTAGGCGTACCGCAGTCTCGCGGTCCACGGCTGGACGGAGTTGGAGGCCAGCTCGGGGCTCTGCAGCGTCACGATGGCCGCGTCCAGCTGGCCCATGTCGCGCCGGGCGCCGGCCGCGACGAGCCGCATCTCGACCTGCCCGGCCTTGTCCAGCTTCTGCACCTCGGGGGCACCGGCCATGTCCAGCGCCTTCTCCGGGCGGCCGAGGCCGCGCTCGCAGTCGGCCATGACCGGCCACAGCTCCACGGTGCCGGTCATCCGCCGGGCGGCCCGGAACTCGGCCAGGGCCTCGCCGTACTTCTGGTTGGCGTACGCGGCGAAACCGCCGGCCTCGCGCACAGCGGCCACACGTGACGCCAGTCGCAGGGCCACCTTGGAGTAGCCGTACGCGGCCTCCGGGTCCTCGTCGAGGAGCCGGGCCACCATCACCAGGTTCCTGGCGACGTCCTCCGCGAGCGTCTTGGGCAGGCTCTGCAGTTCCTGCCGTACGTCCTTGTCGATCTCCTCGCCGGTGACGTCGTCCGGGATCGGCAGCCGCTTGATCGGCTCCCGGTCGCGGTCACGGTCGCGCTCCTCGCGGAAGCGACCGCCGCCGCCCTGCCGGTCGTCGCGTCCGCGGAAGCCACCGGGCCGGCCGCCGCGGTCGTCGCGACGGGGACCGCGTCCGCCGCGGTCGTCCCGGTCCCGGAACCCGCCACGGTCGCCACCACGGCTGTCGTCGCGCCGCCCGAAGCCACCACGGTCGTCACGCCGGTCGTCCCGACGGAAGCCGGGACGGTCGCCACGGTCGTCCCGGCGGTCGTCACGACGGAAGGACGGACGGTCCCCCCGGTCGTCCCCCCGGTCGTCACGCCGGTCGTCCCGACGGAAGGACGGACGATCGCCACGGTCGTCGCGACGGAAGGACGGACGGTCGCCGCGGTCACCGCGGTCGTCACGCCGGTCGTCCCGACGGAAGGACGGACGATCGCCACGGTCGTCGCGACGCTCGTCACGACGGAAGGACGGACGGTCCCCCCGGTCGTCACGCCGGTCGTCCCGACGGAAGGACGGACGGTCGCCGCGGTCGTCACGACGGAAGCCGCCACGCTCGTCGCGCCGCGGACCACGGTCGTCCCGCTGCCCGTACCCACCACCGCGGTTGTCGTCACGGCGGAAGCCGCCGCGGTCACCGCGATCGTCACGACGGTCATCCCGGCGGAAGTCACTGCGCGGCCCGCGGTCGTCACTCCGCCGGTCGTCGCGCCGGCCGAAGCCACCACGCTCACCGCGGTCATCGCGACGCTCGTCGCGGCGGAAGACGGGACGGTCTCCGCGGTCACCCCGGTCGTCCCGACGGAAGGACGGACGGTCGCCGCGGTCGTCACGACGGTCGTCACGACGGAAGCCGCCACGGTCGTCGCGCCGCGGGCCACGGTCACGGCCGTCGCGACGCCCGTATCCGCCACCGCGGTTGTCGTCGCGGCGGAAGCCGCCACGGTCGCCGCGATCGTCCCGACGGTCACCGCTGCGGTCACCGCTGCGGTCATCACGGCGGTCGTCGCGGCGGTCATCCCTGCGGAAGCCGCCCCGATCGCGGTCGCCGCCCTCACGGCGGCCGTAGCCGCCGCGGTCGTCGCGACGGAAACCGCCGCGGTCGCCGCGCTGACCGCCACGGTCACCGCGGTCCCCACTGTCCCGTCGCCGCTGGTCGCGCTCCGGTCGATCGTCGGGAGAGTTGGTGGACATCGGTGACTCCTGTCTTCGGTACCGCAAAATCATTTTCGCGCACCGGGTACCCGGTGCGCCCTGGAAAAACGAAAGGACCCCTGGTCCCCAGCTGAACGCTGGGGACCAGGGGTCCTTCCCAAAGATTGTTCGGCGGCGTCCTACTCTCCCACAGGGTCCCCCCTGCAGTACCATCGGCGCTGTAAGGCTTAGCTTCCGGGTTCGAAATGTAACCGGGCGTTTCCCCTACGCTATGACCACCGAAACCCTAATGGTTTCGAGCGAACAAGCACACTCTTCAATTGTGCGTTCTACTCAAAGCCGGCAACGGTCGTTGCCTCAGAACTAACACAGTGGACGCGAGCAACTGAGGACAAGCCCTCGGCCTATTAGTACCGGTCACCTCCACACCTCACGGTGCTTCCAGATCCGGCCTATCAACCCAGTCGTCTACTGGGAGCCTTACCCCATCAAGTGGGTGGGAGTCCTCATCTCGAAGCAGGCTTCCCGCTTAGATGCTTTCAGCGGTTATCCCTCCCGAACGTAGCCAACCAGCCATGCCCTTGGCAGGACAACTGGCACACCAGAGGTTCGTCCGTCCCGGTCCTCTCGTACTAGGGACAGCCCTTCTCAAGACTCCTACGCGCACAGCGGATAGGGACCGAACTGTCTCACGACGTTCTAAACCCAGCTCGCGTACCGCTTTAATGGGCGAACAGCCCAACCCTTGGGACCGACTCCAGCCCCAGGATGCGACGAGCCGACATCGAGGTGCCAAACCATCCCGTCGATATGGACTCTTGGGGAAGATCAGCCTGTTATCCCCGGGGTACCTTTTATCCGTTGAGCGACGGCGCTTCCACAAGCCACCGCCGGATCACTAGTCCCGACTTTCGTCCCTGCTCGACCCGTCGGTCTCACAGTCAAGCTCCCTTGTGCACTTACACTCAACACCTGATTGCCAACCAGGCTGAGGGAACCTTTGGGCGCCTCCGTTACTCTTTAGGAGGCAACCGCCCCAGTTAAACTACCCATCAGACACTGTCCCTGATCCGGATCACGGACCCAGGTTAGACATCCAGCACGACCAGACTGGTATTTCAACGACGACTCCACCCATACTGGCGTATGGACTTCAAAGTCTCCCAGCTATCCTACACAAGCCGAACCGAACACCAATATCAAACTGTAGTAAAGGTCCCGGGGTCTTTCCGTCCTGCTGCGCGAAACGAGCATCTTTACTCGTAGTGCAATTTCACCGGGCCTATGGTTGAGACAGTCGAGAAGTCGTTACGCCATTCGTGCAGGTCGGAACTTACCCGACAAGGAATTTCGCTACCTTAGGATGGTTATAGTTACCACCGCCGTTTACTGGCGCTTAAGTTCTCAGCTTCGCCCCACCGAAATGGAGCTAACCGGTCCCCTTAACGTTCCAGCACCGGGCAGGCGTCAGTCCGTATACATCGCCTTACGGCTTCGCACGGACCTGTGTTTTTAGTAAACAGTCGCTTCTCGCTGGTCTCTGCGGCCACACCCAGCTCAGAGTGCAAGACTCGTCACCAGACGTGGCCCCCCTTCTCCCGAAGTTACGGGGGCATTTTGCCGAGTTCCTTAACCATAGTTCACCCGAACGCCTCGGTATTCTCTACCTGACCACCTGAGTCGGTTTAGGGTACGGGCCGCCATGAAACTCGCTAGAGGCTTTTCTCGACAGCATAGGATCATCCACTTCACCACAATCGGCTCGGCATCAGGTCTCAGCCACAAGTGCGACGGATTTGCCTATCGCACGGCCTACACCCTTACCCCGGGACAACCACCGCCCGGGATGGACTACCTTCCTGCGTCACCCCATCACTCACCTACTAACCGCTTGGTTCAGCGGCTCCACCACTTTCCTTTCCCCGAAGGGTCCGGAACGGCTTCACGGCCTTAGCATCACGATGCTCGATGTTTGACGCTTCACAGCGGGTACCGGAATATCAACCGGTTATCCATCGACTACGCCTGTCGGCCTCGCCTTAGGTCCCGACTTACCCTGGGCAGATCAGCTTGACCCAGGAACCCTTAGTCAATCGGCGCAAACGTTTCTCACGTTTGTATCGCTACTCATGCCTGCATTCTCACTCGTCAACCGTCCACAACTACCTTCCGGTGCTGCTTCACCCGGCAGACGACGCTCCCCTACCCATCACAGCGCCCGTTGGGGCTACATGCTGCAATGACACGACTTCGGCGGTACGCTTGAGCCCCGCTACATTGTCGGCGCGGAATCACTAGACCAGTGAGCTATTACGCACTCTTTCAAGGGTGGCTGCTTCTAAGCCAACCTCCTGGTTGTCTGTGCGACTCCACATCCTTTCCCACTTAGCGTACGCTTAGGGGCCTTAGTCGATGCTCTGGGCTGTTTCCCTCTCGACCATGGAGCTTATCCCCCACAGTCTCACTGCCGTGCTCTCACTTACCGGCATTCGGAGTTTGGCTAAGGTCAGTAACCCGGTAGGGCCCATCGCCTATCCAGTGCTCTACCTCCGGCAAGAAACACACGACGCTGCACCTAAATGCATTTCGGGGAGAACCAGCTATCACGGAGTTTGATTGGCCTTTCACCCCTAACCACAGGTCATCCCCCAGGTTTTCAACCCTGGTGGGTTCGGTCCTCCACGAAGTCTTACCTCCGCTTCAACCTGCCCATGGCTAGATCACTCCGCTTCGGGTCTTGAGCGTGCTACTGAAACGCCCTGTTCGGACTCGCTTTCGCTACGGCTTCCCCACTCGGGTTAACCTCGCAACACACCGCAAACTCGCAGGCTCATTCTTCAAAAGGCACGCAGTCACGAGACATCAGCAAGCTGATGTCCGACGCTCCCACGGCTTGTAGGCACACGGTTTCAGGTACTATTTCACTCCGCTCCCGCGGTACTTTTCACCATTCCCTCACGGTACTATCCGCTATCGGTCACCAGGGAATATTTAGGCTTAGCGGGTGGTCCCGCCAGATTCACACGGGATTTCTCGGGCCCCGTGCTACTTGGGTGTCTCTCAAACGAGCCGCTGATGTTTCGACTACGGGGGTCTTACCCTCTACGCCGGACCTTTCGCATGTCCTTCGCCTACATCAACGGTTTCTGACTCGTCCTGTCGCCGGCAGACGACAGAAGAGAGATCCCACAACCCCCACGACGCAACCCCTGCCGGGTCTCACACGTCGTAGGTTTGGCCTCATCCGGTTTCGCTCGCCACTACTCCCGGAATCACGGTTGTTTTCTCTTCCTGCGGGTACTGAGATGTTTCACTTCCCCGCGTTCCCTCCACACTGCCTATGTGTTCAGCAGCGGGTGACAGCCCATGACGACTGCCGGGTTTCCCCATTCGGAAACCCCCGGATCAAAGTCTGGTTGACGACTCCCCGGGGACTATCGTGGCCTCCCACGTCCTTCATCGGTTCCTGGTGCCAAGGCATCCACCGTGCGCCCTTAAAAACTTGGCCACAGATGCTCGCGTCCACTGTGCAGTTCTCAAACAACGACCAACCACCCATCACCCCGGGACAACATCCCGAGTGCACTGGGGCCGGCACCGAAGACCCAGCCATACGGCCGTGCCCTCAGACACCCAACAGCGTGCCCGACACCCTCGCCACCCGATCCCGTTCCACGCCGAAGCAGTACTAGGAGACCGAGCTGGTCAAGTGTGCCGAGTAGTCAACGTTCCACCCATGAGCAACCAGCATCAGACATTCGCTGATGTACTGGCCTCTGACCTCACCCCGAAGGACTCGGTAAGAAGTGCTCCTTAGAAAGGAGGTGATCCAGCCGCACCTTCCGGTACGGCTACCTTGTTACGACTTCGTCCCAATCGCCAGTCCCACCTTCGACAGCTCCCTCCCACAAGGGGTTGGGCCACCGGCTTCGGGTGTTACCGACTTTCGTGACGTGACGGGCGGTGTGTACAAGGCCCGGGAACGTATTCACCGCAGCAATGCTGATCTGCGATTACTAGCGACTCCGACTTCATGGGGTCGAGTTGCAGACCCCAATCCGAACTGAGACCGGCTTTTTGAGATTCGCTCCACCTCGCGGTATCGCAGCTCATTGTACCGGCCATTGTAGCACGTGTGCAGCCCAAGACATAAGGGGCATGATGACTTGACGTCGTCCCCACCTTCCTCCGAGTTGACCCCGGCGGTCTCCCGTGAGTCCCCAGCACCACAAGGGCCTGCTGGCAACACGGGACAAGGGTTGCGCTCGTTGCGGGACTTAACCCAACATCTCACGACACGAGCTGACGACAGCCATGCACCACCTGTACACCGACCACAAGGGGGGCACTATCTCTAATGCTTTCCGGTGTATGTCAAGCCTTGGTAAGGTTCTTCGCGTTGCGTCGAATTAAGCCACATGCTCCGCCGCTTGTGCGGGCCCCCGTCAATTCCTTTGAGTTTTAGCCTTGCGGCCGTACTCCCCAGGCGGGGCACTTAATGCGTTAGCTGCGGCACGGACAACGTGGAATGTTGCCCACACCTAGTGCCCACCGTTTACGGCGTGGACTACCAGGGTATCTAATCCTGTTCGCTCCCCACGCTTTCGCTCCTCAGCGTCAGTATCGGCCCAGAGATCCGCCTTCGCCACCGGTGTTCCTCCTGATATCTGCGCATTTCACCGCTACACCAGGAATTCCGATCTCCCCTACCGAACTCTAGCCTGCCCGTATCGACTGCAGACCCGGGGTTAAGCCCCGGGCTTTCACAACCGACGTGACAAGCCGCCTACGAGCTCTTTACGCCCAATAATTCCGGACAACGCTTGCGCCCTACGTATTACCGCGGCTGCTGGCACGTAGTTAGCCGGCGCTTCTTCTGCAGGTACCGTCACTTTCGCTTCTTCCCTGCTGAAAGAGGTTTACAACCCGAAGGCCGTCATCCCTCACGCGGCGTCGCTGCATCAGGCTTTCGCCCATTGTGCAATATTCCCCACTGCTGCCTCCCGTAGGAGTCTGGGCCGTGTCTCAGTCCCAGTGTGGCCGGTCGCCCTCTCAGGCCGGCTACCCGTCGTCGCCTTGGTGAGCCATTACCTCACCAACAAGCTGATAGGCCGCGGGCTCATCCTGCACCGCCGGAGCTTTCGAACGTCACAGATGCCTGTGACGGTCAGTATCCGGTATTAGACCCCGTTTCCAGGGCTTGTCCCAGAGTGCAGGGCAGATTGCCCACGTGTTACTCACCCGTTCGCCACTAATCCCCACCGAAGTGGTTCATCGTTCGACTTGCATGTGTTAAGCACGCCGCCAGCGTTCGTCCTGAGCCAGGATCAAACTCTCCGTGAATGTTTACTCGGCCAGTGAATTAACACCGCCGGTGCGACACACACGGGAGCGGAACAGTCGGAGGAATGATCCGACCGTTCACAGCGTCCTCGCTGTGTTTTTTCAAAGGAACCTCGTCCCAGCCTGACGGCCGGAGACGGGGTATCAACATATCTGGCGTTGACTTTTGGCACGCTGTTGAGTTCTCAAGGAACGGACGCTTCCTTTGTACTCACCCTCTCGGGCTTTCCTCCGGGCGCTTCCCTTCGGTCTTGCGTTTCCGACTCTATCAGATCTTTTCTGACCCGATTCCCGGTCGGCGGGACTTGTCAAGGACTTCGGACTTTCGTCCGTCGGCCTTTCGACATTCACTACGTTAGCCGATCTCCCTGCCGACTCATAATCGAGCCGACCGGTTCGAATTCGGACGTGCGAACACGTCGAAATCCGCCCCGCCAGGGGAATCGTTGTAGTGGGTTGGCCGCTCCGGCTGCAGGCGAACGCCGTACCCGGTCCAGCGGCTCGGGCCACGTTACGCGCCTCGGAGGGGAGAGTCAACTCCGGCGGCGCCGGGGCACATGCGCCCGGTACGGACTGACCGTCGGGTCGTCCGCGACCCAGTAGCGCCAGGGGTGGACGCCGCCCTCGCCGGCCACGCCGGTGCGCGGGCCGTTGCGTACCCGGCCGCGCGGCACGGGGGCTCCGGTGAGTATCCGCAGCGGGGTGTCCTCGTCGGTGCACGCGTCCGTGCCGTTCAGGGCGCGGTCCACGCCGAGGGCGGTGGCCAGGCGGGCCGGGCCCTTGGCCAGCTCCTTGTCGTTGCGGGCCGAGAGGCGGCGGGTGCGGGCCAGCTCGGCGCCCTCGACGATCTCGCCGGCACGCAGCAGGACCGCGCTCGACCTGCCCTCGGGACCGCAGACCAGGTTCATGCAGAACCACATGCCGTAGGTGAAGTAGACGTACACGTGTCCGGGGGGACCGAACATGACGTCATTACGGGGTGTGCGACCTCGGTAGGCGTGGGAACCGGGGTCGTTCTCGCCGTCGTAGGCCTCGACCTCCGTCAGGCGGACGGCGATCGGACCGTCCGGGGTGTTCCGCACGAGGGTGCGGCCCAGGAGGTCGGGGGCCACCTCGAGGACGGGCCGGTCGAAGAATTCCCGGGGCAGGGGCGTACGGTCGGGGGTCGCGATCATGCCGTCCGAGCGTAACGCAGGCGGCCCGGTTCGCAGGGGTGGTCAGCGGGCGCCCGCCTTGTCAGGGTGAGGGGCGCGGAACCGGTCACGGCCGGATCGCGTTTCAGGGATCAAGGGTTCACACACAGCCTGGAGAGGGAGAGACATGGCGTTCAAGAAGCTGCTCGCGAGCCTGGGGGCCGGCGGAGCTTCGGTGGAGACCGTGCTGAGTGAGGTCAACGTCGTTCCGGGCGGTGTCGTCCAGGGTGAGGTGCGGATCCAGGGCGGTTCCGTGGATCAGCGGATCGAGGGTCTGTCGGTCGGTCTGCAGGCCAAGGTCGAGGTCGAGAGCGGCGACCAGGAGTACAAGCAGGACATCGAGTTCACGAAGGTGCGGCTCGGCGGCGCCTTCGAGCTGAAGGCGCAGGCGGTGCATTCGGTGCCGTTCGGGCTGGAGATCCCCTGGGAGACGCCGGTCACGATGATCGACGGGCAGCCGCTGCGCGGGATGAACATCGGGGTCACGACCGAGCTGGAGATCGCTCGTGCCGTGGACTCGGGCGACCTGGACGCGATCAACGTGCACCCGCTGCCGGCGCAGAAGGCGATCCTTGACGCGTTCATCCAGCTGGGCTTCCGCTTCAAGAGCGCGGACATGGAGCGCGGTCACATCCGGGGTACACGGCAGCAGCTGCCGTTCTACCAGGAGATCGAGTTCTTCCCGCCGCAGCAGTACCGCGGGCTGAACCAGGTCGAGCTGAGCTTCGTTGCCGACGCGCAGGCGATGGACGTCGTGCTGGAGATGGACAAGAAGCCGGGTCTGTTCAGCGAGGGCAGCGACACCTTCCGGTCGTTCAAGGTGGGGCTGAACGACTACCAGGGGACCGACTGGGTGGCGTACCTCAACCAGTGGCTGTCGGAGGTCGGCAGCAAGCGGAACTGGTTCTGAACGATCTAGGCTCGGTCGTCTCAGCACCAAACGATCAGGAGGTACCGAGGTGACCGAGCTCAAGCGGCGTCCGCTCCCCCATGACTTCCACCCGCCCGTGCCGTCGTTCACGGTCACGAGTGACGACGTCCAGGAGGGGGCGGCGCTCAAGGAAGCCCAGGTCCACGCGGCCGGCAACACCTCGCCGCACCTGCGGTGGGAGGGCTTCCCCGCCGGGACCAAGAGCTTCGCCGTGACGTGCTACGACCCGGACGCCCCCACGGGCAGCGGCTTCTGGCACTGGGTGGTGTTCGACATCCCGGCCTCGGTGACCGAGCTGCCGGCGGGCGCCGGCAGCGGCTCGTTCGAGGGGCTGCCGAAGGGCGCGGTTCAGGCGCGCAACGACTACGGCAGCAAGGACTTCGGCGGTGCCGCCCCGCCGCCCGGGGACGGCCCGCACCGTTACGTCTTCACGGTGTACGCCGTGGACGAGGAGAAGCTCGGCCCGGACGCCGACGCGACACCCGCCGCCGTGGGCTTCAACCTGCGGTTCCACACGATCGGGCGTGCCCAGCTCGTCGGTGAGTACGAGGTGCCCGCCGGCAGCTGAGCAACCGAGCGTTCATGGAACGTTTGCCCGCCCCTGGTCTTGGAAGTGATCAGGGGCGGGCATTTTCGTTGCCGGGGGCCTGGGAGGGGATGCGGGGACGGCCCTCGTGGTGAGCGGCGGATATTGCGTTGTCCATCCCGGCGTGCCCGGCCAGAGTTGATCCCAGCCCGCCAGGGGGTGGGCCGGTGCACACGGGAGGTGGGCTGGTATGCGGGACACGCTGGTGCTGAACGCGAGCTTCGAGCCGCTGTCGACGGTGACGCTGAATCGAGCCGTCGTTCTGGTGCTCCAGGACAAGGCCGTCGTCGAGCAGGCCCACCCCGAGCTGCGCATGCGCGGAGCCGCGCTGGACATACCGGCGCCCCGGGTCATCAGACTGTGCCAGTACGTGCGGGTGCCCTTCCGAAGACGTGCGCCGTGGTCCAGGCGCGGTGTGTTGGTGCGGGACCGGCACCGCTGCGCGTACTGCGGCCGGCGGGCGACGACCGTGGACCACGTGGTGCCGAGGTCGCACGGCGGGCAGGACACGTGGCTGAACACGGTGGCGTCGTGCGCGGAGGACAACCACCGCAAGGCGAACCGGACTCCGGAGCAGGCGGGCATGCCGCTGCTGCGGACGCCGTTCGAGCCGACGCCGGCCGACGCGATGCTGCTGGCGCTGGCGCGAGACGACTTCGCAGCGCTGCCGGAGTGGCTGGTGCTGGACGCGGCGTAGAGCGTCCGCCGGGTCGGGCCGCGTTACGGCTCACGGTCGCGTGCGGCCGGTCCCGTCTGCGCGGCTCAGCCGCATGTCGGCACGTCCCCCGCACCTCCGAGGGGTGCGGGGGACGTCGTTCCAGGGAGTCCGTCAGTCGATGCTCGGCTTCTCGCGGCGTTCCTGGGCGGGGACCGAGCCGCTCGCGGTGCCGCCGCCGCTGCCCGAACCGCCGCCCAGGCCGCCGAAGTTGCCCATGGCGCCGGACAGTCCCTTGAGGGCGTCGCCGATCTCGCTGGGGACGATCCAGAGCTTGTTGGCGTCGCCCTCGGCGATCTTCGGCAGCATCTGGAGGTACTGGTAGGAGAGCAGCTTCTGGTCCGGGTCGCCGGCGTGGATCGCCTCGAAGACCGTACGGACGGCCTGGGCCTCGCCCTCGGCGCGCAGCGCCGCGGCCTTGGCCTCACCTTCGGCGCGCAGGATCTGGGATTGCTTCTCGCCCTCGGCGCGCAGGATCTCGGACTGCCGGACACCTTCGGCCTGGAGGATCGCGGCGCGCTTGTCCCGGTCGGCGCGCATCTGCTTCTCCATCGAGTCCTGGATGGAGGTGGGCGGCTCGATGGCCTTGAGCTCGACGCGGTTGACGCGGATGCCCCACTTGCCGGTGGCCTCGTCGAGGACGCCGCGCAGGGCCGCGTTGATCTCCTCGCGGGAGGTCAGGGTCCGCTCGAGGTCCATGCCGCCGATGATGTTGCGCAGGGTGGTGACGGTGAGCTGCTCGATCGCCTGGATGTAGCTGGCGACCTCGTATGTCGCGGCGCGGGCGTCGGTCACCTGGTAGTAGATGACGGTGTCGATGTTGACGACCAGGTTGTCCTGGGTGATGACCGGCTGCGGCGGGAAGGGGACGACCTGTTCGCGCAGGTCGATGCGGTTGCGGATGGTGTCGATGAAGGGGACGACGATGTTGAGTCCCGCGTTCAGCGTCCGCGTGTAGCGGCCGAAGCGCTCGACGATGGCGGCGCTGGCCTGTGGAATGACCTGGATGGTCTTGATCAGGGCGATGAAGACCAACACCACCAGGATGATCAGAACGATGATGACCGGTTGCATCGTGGCTCCGCGTCCCCTTCTCCGCCTGGGCGCTTCGGCGGATATCCATGACCCTGTCGGTCCTGGTGACCCTGATGACTGCTGATCCTACGACTGTTGAAGATCTTGCTGGTCGAGTCTGACAGACCGTCGCACGACTCGGGGTGCGTTCGGTCCGTTTGCGTCGAGCGGGGTCACATGATGATCGCCGTGGCCCCCTCGATGTCCACGACGTCCACTTCCTGGCCTTCCTCGTAGGCGCGGCCGGTGTCGAGTGCGCGTGCCGACCAGACCTCGCCGGCGAGTTTGATCCGGCCGCCGTTGCCGTCGACCCGCTCGAGCACCACGGCCTGTCTGCCCTTCAGGGCGTCGACGCCGGTGGCGAGTTGGGGCCGTTGGGAACGGTGCTTGGCGGCGACGGGCCGCACCACGGCGATGAGGGCTACCGAGACGAGGACGAAGACGAGTACCTGGACGACGAGTCCGGCCCCGACTCCGGAGGCGACGGCGGCCGCGACCGCGCCGACGGCGAGCATCCCGAACTCCGGCATCGCGGTCACCACGAGCGGGATTCCGAGCGCTGCCGCGGCGACGAGCCACCACACCCATGCGTCGATGTCGTTCACGTGGTCATGGTAGGTCCGTGACACGTACGGGGGACAGGGCGCACGGGGGGCGGTCAGGAGAGGGGCAGCCCCTGGGCGGTCCAGCGGTCGCCGACCTGCTCGACGACGAGCGGGAGGCCGAAGCAGAGGGACAGGTTGCGGGAGGTGAGCTCGAGTTCCAGGGGGCCCGCGGCCAGGACCTTGCCCTGACGGATCATCAGGACGTGGGTGAAGCCCGGGGCGATCTCCTCGACATGGTGGGTGACCATGATCATCGAGGGGGCGATGGGGTCGCGGGCGAGGCGGCCGAGGCGGCGGACGAGGTCCTCGCGGCCGCCGAGGTCGAGGCCGGCGGCCGGCTCGTCCAGGAGCAGCAGCTCGGGGTCGGTCATCAGGGCGCGGGCGATCAGCGTGCGCTTGCGCTCGCCCTCGGAGAGGGTGCCGAACCTGCGGTCCAGGTACTCGGTCATGCCGAGGCGGTCGAGGAAGGCGCGGGCGCGCTGCTCGTCGATGTCCTCGTACTCCTCCTGCCAGCCGGCGGTCATGCCGTAGGCGGCGGTCAGCACGGTCTGCAGGACGGTCTGGCGCTTGGGCAGCTTGTCGGCCATGGCGATGCCGGCCATGCCGATGCGCGGGCGCAGCTCGAAGACGTCGGTGCCGGGCCGGCCGAGGGTCTCGCCGAGGATGGCGGCGGTGCCCGTGCTGGGGTAGAGGTAGCTGGACGCGACGTTGAGGAGGGTGGTCTTGCCGGCGCCGTTGGGGCCGAGGATGACCCAGCGCTCGCCCTCCTTGACCGACCAGGAGACCTGGTCCACCAGAGCCCGGCCCTCCCGGACCACGGATACGTCCTGAAGCTCCAGAACATCGCTCATGAGCGCAGTGTCTCCCCTTGCAGTGTGGCCGGTCTCGGCTGTCGCGTACGCCTGTGGCTCGGGCCGCCGCGCCGGTGGGCGCAGGCCCTCCAGGAAATCTACGCCACCGGTCGGCTTCGCTGTTCCATCGGTCCGGTCCTTAGGGTGGGGGCATGCTCTCGGAACCACGCGCAGGGCGCCTTGCCGCCTGGGGAAATGCCCTTCTTGCCGGAATCGTCCCGCCTGATGACGCCGCGGTGGCGATCGTCGGGGAGGACGCGGTGCACCGGGTGGAGGGGCTGCCGGGCGAGGCGGGGCCCGTCGGTCTCACGCTGGCCCTCGGGCGGTTGCGGGCGCTCGGAGCGACCGGGCTGCGGGTCGCGCTGCCCGCTCCGGGACATCCGCTGGGGCTGAGCGGGCCGCCGGAGTTCAACGCGCGGGCGCTGGAGGCCGAGGAGGCGGTGGTCTGTCATGGGGCCGCGCTGGGGCTGGTGCCGGAGGTGTACGGGGCCGGGCCCTCGGGTGATGTGCACGTCGAGGTGGTCTGGCACTGCCTGCCGGTGCGGGAGGCTCCGCCGGCGGACGTGCCGTCGCTCGGAGAGGCGGAGCGGGAGCTGGCGGAGGCGCTGCGGGACGCGACGGAGGTGCTGACGCGGTTGGACGTCGCCGGGTCGGGTCCGGTGGCGGAGGCGGCGGTGGCGGCGTACCGGGTGCGTGCCGAGCGGGGGCGGGAGGTGCTGGCGCCGGGGTATCCGCCGCGGGCGGTGCGGGTGCTGGAGCTGGCGCAGCGGGTGGGGGCGCTGGTGGCGCTGGCGTACGAGAACGGGCACGGGGGTGCGGTGAGCGCGTCGGAGATGGCGGCGCGGGGGGAGGCGCTGCGGCCGGTGGAGCGGACGGCTCGGCGGGCGCAGGTCGCGGCGTACAACTCCGTTGTGGAGGAGCGGGAGCGGTGACGTCCCTTGGTGGGTGCCCGGCGTCGGCGTGACACGGGGGTGGGGTGCGCGGCCCGGCGCTGACGGGGTGCCGCCTGCGCCCACCCGTGCCGCCCCAGCGGCACGACTGCCCGCAGGCTGGGCGGGGAGGGCGGGACGGCTGACCGCGGGGCCGTGGGTGCGTGTGGCCTCCCGGGTGGGGCGGGAGGCCGGGGGCGTGGGGCGTGGGGTCAGCGGTTGAGGCCCAGGTTGCCGAAGGCCGGGTTCAGCAGGCCGATGACGTTGACGCTGTTGCCGACGGCGTTCACCGGGATGTGGACCGGCGCCTGGATCACGTTGCCCGAGACGACGCCCGGGGAACCGACGGCCTGACCGTGGGCGTGGGAGCCGTCGGTGGCGGAGGCCATGCCCGCGCCGGCGGCGATCAGCCCGCCGGCCACCATCGTCACGGCCGCTGCCTTCTTCAGGTTCTTCACGTGCGAAACCCTCCCTAGCGATGGCCGCGGCACTCGCCGCGGCACGCACTGGAGAACGGCCCGGCGCGCAGAAGGATGCGCCATGTGGGTGACATTCCCACGACGGTATGAATCTCCGACCGGAGGGGAACCCTCCAGGCCGCCGCGGCGTACCGGCCGGGCCGTCAGGCAGGTCAGCCGGCCACACCGTGGCGTACGGCCCACAGCGCGGCCTGGGTGCGGTCCGCCAGGTCGAGTTTCATCAGGATGTTCGAGACGTGGGTCTTCACGGTCTTCTCGGAGAGGACCAGCGCCCGGGCGATCTCCCGGTTGGACCGGCCGTCCGCTATCAGGCCCAGCACCTCCCGCTCCCGTTCGGTGAGGGAATTCCCTCTCCCCTGGCCGGAGCCGCCCTCCTCCTGGGACAGAAGGGCGCCCGCGATCTCGGGCTGGAGCAGGATGTGCCCGGCGCGGACGGAGCGGATGGCGCCGGCCAGCGCGTCGGGGTCGACGTCCTTGTAGACGTAGCCCGCCGCGCCCGCCCGCAGGGCCGGGACGACGGTGCGCTGCTCGGTGAAGCTGGTGACGATCAGCACGCGCGCGGGGTTGTCCAGCTCGCGGAGCCGGCGCAGCGCCTCGACGCCGTCCATGCCCGGCATCTTGACGTCCATGAGGATCACGTCGGGTTTGAGCTGCTCGGCGCGTTCGACGCCCTCGGCGCCGTCGGCGGCCTCGCCCACGACCACGATGTCGTTCTGCACCTCCAGGAACGTGCGCAGCCCCCGGCGGACCACCTGGTGGTCGTCGACGAGCAGCACCTTGATCGCATCAGCCACCGGGAACCTCCATCTCGATCGTGGTGCCCCGGCCGGGGGCCGACTCCACGGTCAGCCTGCCGCCGGCGCCGTTCGCCCGGTCCCGCATCGAGACCAGGCCGAGGTGTCGTCCCGCACGGCGCACCGCGCGCGGGTCGAAGCCGCCGCCGTCGTCGGTGACCCGCAGCACGGCTCCGGGGCCGCGCCGGTCCAGGGTCACGCCGACGTGTTCCGCTCCGGAGTGGCGCAGCGCGTTGTGCAGCGCCTCCTGGGCGACGCGCAGCACGGCCTCCTCCTGGGCGGCGGGCAGTGCCTTCACCCCGTGTCCGGCGAAGGTCACGCGCGCGGTGTGGGCCCGGTCGAGGACCTGGATCTGGGTACGGAGGGTGGCGACGAGCCCGTCCTCGTCCAGGGCGGCGGGGCGCAGCTCCACGACGGCGGCGCGCAGCTCGTCGGCGGCCTCCGCGGCGAGCGCGGCGACCTGCTGGAGCTCGCCCTTGGCGCGTGCGGGGTCGCGGTCGACCAGGGTGGCGGCGGCCTGGGCGGTCAGGCGCAGCGAGAACAGCTTCTGGCTGACGGCGTCGTGCAGGTCGTGGGCGAGGCGGGAGCGTTCCTCGGCGATGGTCAGCTCGCGGCTGCGCTCGTAGAGGCGGGCGTTGGTGAGGGCGATCGCGGCGTGCTGGGCGAGGATGCCGAGCAGCTCCTCGTCCTCCTCGGTGAAGCCGCAGCCGCCACGGGGCTTCTCGTACGGGGGGTGTGGGGGGTGCCCCCCGACAGGGCGCAGCTTGTTCGCCAGGAACAGGGCGCCGATGACCTCGTCGCCGTCCCGGATCGGCAGGCCCAGGAAGTCGGCCAGATCGGGGTGGGCGGACGGCCAGCCCTCGAAGCGGGGGTCCTTGCGGACGTCGGCGAGGCGCTCGGGGCGGGCCTCGCGCAGCATCGCGGCGAGGATGCCGTGCTGGCGCGGGAGGGGCCCGATGGCCTTCCACTGCTCGTCGCTGACGCCGTCGACCACGAACTGCGCGAAGCCGCCGTGGTCGTCGGGGACGCCGAGGGCCGCGTACTGGGCGTCGAGCAGCTCGCGGGCCGAGGCGACGATCGTCTTGAGGACGTCGCGCACCTCGAGGTGCCTGCTCATGGCCAGCAGCGCGGAGCTCACCGCGGCGAGGCCGGACCGGGGGCCGTGACTCATGTCCTCACGGTACCGGCGGGCCGTGACGGCGCGGATCGGACCCGTGACGGCCTCCGCCCGGGACTCCGGACCTAGGTCTTCGGGTCCAGGACCGGGGTCCGGGTCGCGGGGCCCGGAGCGAAGGGCCCCGCGCGGTTGCGGCCCGTGCCCGAGGCCGTTCAGTAACGCCAGTGCACTGGGCGCGGAGCCGCTGGCGCGGCTGGAGGAGCTGCCGCTGGGCGGGCTGCGCCGGGCGCTGGAGGTGAACACGGTGGCCGCGCTGGGTCTGGTGCAGGAGGCGCTGCCGCTGCTGCGGTCGGCCGCGGCGGGCACGGTGGTCACGGTCGGCTCGGACGCCGCCGCCGAGGCCTACGAGACGTGGGCGGTTACGGGGCGTCCAAGGCGGCCCTGGACCAGCGGGCGGCGGTGCTGGCCGCCGAGGAGCCGGGGCTGCGGGTGTGGGCGGTGGACCCCGGGGACATGGCGACGGACCTGTACGCGGCGGCCGTACCGGACGGCGACGGTCCGCGACCCGACCCGGCGGAGGTCGTCCCGGCGCTGCTGCGGCTGCTGGACGAGCGGCCGGCGAGCGGGCGCTACGCGGCTCCGGCGCTGCTGGAGGGACGGCGGTGACGCCGACGACGGGGTCCCCCGCGCGCGGGCCGGTACGGGCGTGGGGGAAGGTGCACGAGGAGAGCCGTGCGGGCGGTGGAGTCGGCGGCCGGTGACGACGGGGTCGTACGGGCCCGGGAGGGGTGGACCGGTCTGGTCGTCACCCCGGAGCGCGGGGTGCGGGTGGTGGACGGGCTGCTGACCGGGCTGCACGAGCCGGAGGCGTCGCATCTGCTGATGCTGGAGGCGGTGGCGGGACGTGCGGCGATCGACCGCGGCTACGAGGCGGCGCTGGCGGGGCGCTACCTGTGGCACGAGTTCGGAGACGTCCACCTCCTGCCGTAGGAGGGGCCCGGAAACCCCCTCACCCATCGCATTGCTCAAGCAACTGGCAGTGAGATGGCTGTGCCCCCGATGTGAGCCCCCGCATAGGGTGCACGTCACGTACGAAGCGGAGTAGGAGAACGACTCGTCCGTTTTGAGCGGGCCTACGGTCCTGTCTGCCCTGTTTTGCCGGACCCTGATCCACTACCCGGGATCGTACGTCACACCTTTGCCTCCCGATTTTGCGGCCGCTAAGAATTGCTCTCGTCGCTCAGTGCGGCGGGTTTGGCCCCGCAGCGCTTGTGCCCCGGAAGCACCCCTGTCCCCACCGGACGAGAGCGACCTCCGCGCTACTCGAAGAGGTCTATCCCGCCATGCCCAAGAACATCCTCACCCGTGGTTATCGTCGTTCCCTGGACCGCGTTCAGCAGCTGAACCGCGCCCAGAAGGCAGCGGTCGCCGGCGTCGGCACGCTCGGCGTCACCGCCGTCGCCCTCGCCGCGTTCCCGGCCGGCGCGCAGACGACGACCACGAGCGAGGCCGCTCCGGCGGCCAAGGTGGCGTACAGCAGCCAGCAGCAGATCAAGGACGTGCACGCCGGCGTCGCCGATCAGCTCGCCGGTGCCAGCCAGAAGGTCGCGGCGATCGAGGCGAAGAAGGAGGCGGCCGCGAAGCAGGTCGCCGCCCAGCAGAAGGCGGCCGCCGCGAAGAAGGCCGCTGCGAAGAAGGCCGCCGCCCAGCGCGAGGCGAAGGAGACCGCGAGCCGGTCCGCCAAGCGCACCGAGGTCAAGAAGGTCTCCTACCCGAACAACCTCGACGGCTGGATCCGCGAGGCCAAGTCCATCATGGCCAAGCACGACATCCCGGGCACCTACAGCGGCATCCACCGCAACATCATCCGGGAGTCCTCCGGCAACCCGAAGGCCATCAACGACTGGGACATCAACGCCATCAACGGCATCCCGTCGAAGGGCCTGCTCCAGGTCATCCCGCCGACGTTCAAGGCCTACCACGTGCCCGGTACGTCCTGGAACATCTACGACCCGGTCGCCAACATCGCCGCGGCCTGCAACTACGCCGCGGACAAGTACGGCTCGATGGACAACGTCGACAGCGCGTACTGAGGTCGGCGCGGACCTCTTCACGCCGACGCTCCGCCGAACGCCGAAGGGCGGCACCCTCCTGACGGGGTGCCGCCCTTCGGGGCGTGAGGCCGGACCTACTTGCGCATGACCTCGGGCTCGTGGCGGCGCAGGAAGCGCGCCACGAAGAAGCCGCAGATCACGCCGAGGGCGATCAGCGCGGCCATGTCCAGGCCCCAGGCGCCGGCGGAGTGCTCCCACAGCGGGTCCGTCCCGGCACCCTCCTCGGGCGGGCTGATCCGGTTGAAGTCCAGCGTGGCACCGGCGGCGGCGACCGCCCAGCGGGACGGCATCAGGTACGAGAACTGGTTGACGCCGACCGCGCCGTTCAGGGCGAAGAGACAGCCGGTGAAGACGACCTGGATGATCGCGAACATGACCAGCAGCGGCATGGTCTTCTCCGCGGTCTTCACCAGCGACGAGATGATCAGACCGAACATCATCGAGGTGAAGCCCAGCGCCATGATCGGCAGCGAGAGCTCGATCATCGTGGCGCTGCCGAGGATCAGGCCCTCCTGCGGGATCTCCCGGCCGGCGAACCCGATCACGCCGACCAGCAGACCCTGGAAGACGGTGATCACACCGAGCACGAACACCTTCGACATCAGGTACGCGGAGCGTGACAGGCCGGTCGCGCGCTCCCGCTCGTAGATGACCCGCTCCTTGATCAGCTCACGGACGGAGTTCGCGGCACCGGCGAAGCAGGCGCCGACCGCGAGGATCAGCAGGACGGTGGTGGCGGTGCCGTTCGGGATGATCCGGCCGGTCTTCGGGTTGGCCGGGTTGGGCAGCAGGCCCTTGTCCGCGTCGATGAGCAGGCTCACCGCGCCGAGCACGGCCGGCAGGATCACCATCAGGGCGAGGAAGCCCTTGTCGGAGGCGATCACCGAGGTGTAGCGGCGCACCAGCGTGACGAACTGCGACATCCAGCCCTGCGGCTTGGGCGGCTTCATCGCCTGCATCGGCGGGACCTGTACGGACTGCGGCGCGACCGCGTCGATGTCCGCGGCGTACATCTGGTAGTGCTGCGAGCCCTTCCAGCGGCCCGCCCAGTCGTAGTCGCGGTAGTTCTCGAAGGCGGAGAAGACGTCGGCCCAGGTGTCGTAGCCGAAGAAGTTCAGCGCCTCCTCGGGCGGACCGAAGTAGGCGACGGAACCGCCGGGGGCCATCACCAGCAGCTTGTCGCAGATCGCCAGCTCGGCCACCGAGTGGGTGACGACGAGGACGGTGCGGCCGTCGTCGGCGAGGCCGCGCAGCAGCTGCATGACGTCGCGGTCCATGCCCGGGTCGAGGCCCGAGGTGGGCTCGTCCAGGAAGATCAGCGACGGCTTGGTCAGCAGCTCCAGGGCGACGGACACGCGCTTGCGCTGGCCGCCGGACAGGGAGGTGACCTTCTTGTCCTTGTGGATGTCGAGCTTGAGCTCGCGCAGCACCTCGTCGATGCGGGCGTCGCGCTCCGCACCGGTGGTGTCGGCCGGGAAGCGCAGCTTGGCCGCGTACTTCAGGGCCTTCTTGACGGTCAGCTCCTTGTGCAGGATGTCGTCCTGCGGGACCAGACCGATGCGCTGGCGCAGCTCGGCGAACTGCTTGTACAGGTTCCGGTTGTCGTAGAGGACCTCGCCCTGGTCGGCGGGCCGGTAGCCGGTGAGCGCCTTGAGCAGGGTCGACTTGCCGGAGCCGGACGGGCCGATGACCGCGATCAGCGACTTCTCGGGGACTCCGAAGGAGACGTCCTTGAGGATCTGCTTGCCGCCGTCGACCGTGACGGTCAGGTGGCGGGCGGAGAAGGACACCTCACCGGTGTCGACGAACTCCTCGAGCCGGTCGCCGACGATGCGGAACGTCGAGTGGCCGACGCCGACGACGTCGGTCGGGCCGAGCAGCTGGGAGCCGCCCTTGGTGATCGGCTGGCCGTTGACGTACGTGCCGTTGTGCGAACCGAGGTCGCGGATCTCCATGCGGCCGTCGGGCGTCGCGTGGAACTCGGCGTGGTTGCGGGAGACCTGGAGGTCGGAGACGACCAGGTCATTCTCCAGGGCACGGCCGATGCGCATGACGCGGCCGAGCGAGAACTGGTGGAACGTGGTCGGGCTGCGGTCCCCGTACACCGGCGGCGCCCCCGCCGCGCCGCCGGGTACGTGCTGCTGGGGGAAGTGCGCCGCGGCCTGCTGCGGCTGCGGTGCGGGCTGCTGCTGCGGTGCGGCCTGTTGCGGCTGCTGCCAGCCGGCCTGGTGCGGCACCTGCGCCTGCTGCGGCGGGGTCTGCTGCCGCGGCGGCTCCTGCACGGGTGCCTGCTGCGCCCAGCCCGCGTTCGCGCCCTGCGCGGCGTACGGCTGGTGCTGCTGCGGCTGGGCCTGCGGCGTGCCGGCGGCGGACTGAGCGGCGGTCAGGCTGAGGCGCGGTCCGTCGGTCGCGTTGCCCAGGTTCACCACCGTGCCGGCGCCGAGTTCCATGTGCTGGATCCGCCGGCCGTGCACGAACGTGCCGTTGGTGCTGCCGTGGTCCTCCACGACCCAACTGCGGCCGTTGAAGGTGATCGTGGCGTGTCGCCAGGACACCCTGGCGTCGTCGAAGACGAGCTCCCCCTGCGGATCGCGCCCGAGCGCGTAGGACCGGGACGGATCGAGCGTCCAGGTCCGTCCATTTGATTCCAGTACGAGTTCCGGCACTCCATGCCCCACTGAGTTGTCCCCCGAATTGCCCCCGTCGCGGGGAGTCTAGGGATGTCGAACATCGGGGGGAACTATTCCAGGCCCGGCCCTCTGACCGAAAGTCGGGCCTTGTGAAAACCGGGCGCACGCCCACCGGCCGTTTCCGTTGACGGGGTTGAAACCTGCCCGGAGAGTGGTAATCCACGCGAGGGGGGACATGCGCGGCAACCCCACCGCGCCGCGGATCGGGGGGTCTGCCATGAGCGCGTGCACGAGCGCCGGGAACGAGGGGTACGGCACGAGGATGCCGTGGGCGGACGTGGTGCTGTCCGCGATCGCCTCCGTGAGCTGGGCGTTGATCGGCATGGCCGGGACCGCGGCGCTCGGTCTGCATCTACTGGACGCGGATACGGAGGGCGCCCTGGGGCCGATGACGGCGGCGGCCGTGGCGCTCGGCGCAGGTGGGTCGGTCACGCCGTCCGGCGATGTGTCCGCCTTCGGACTGAAAGGCGCCGAGGCGCACACGGCCATCGAGATCACGCCACTGGGCGTGGGTCTCGTCGGTGCGGTGCTGCTGTCGTTCTTCTTCCTGCGTTCCCTGCGGGCGGCGGGAGTTGTGGTCGCGCCCGGCGAACTGCTGGCCCGCGCGGGCGCGGTGACGGCCCTGTTCGTGGCGATGCTGGGCGGGCTGGCCTGGGCGGGGCACGACGTCGTCACGATCGACGGCGGCTCGCTCGGGCTCGACGACCTGCCCGGTGGCGGGGGCGGCGGGGTGGAGATCCCGGGGCTCGGTGACCTCGGGGACGTGGGCGGGCTGCTGCCCGACCGGGTCGGTGACCTCGTCGGTGCCGAGGCCGCGGTCGGGTTCCGCGTCGAGACCGCGCCGACGCTGCTGGGCGGGCTGGTCTGGTGCGCCGGCGTCCTGCTGATCGCGCTGCTGGCCTCGCGCCGCACTCCCCTGCCGCGCGGGTGGCAGGCCGTGCACCGGGTGGTGCGGCCGGCGGTGTCCGCCCTGGTCACGGTGGCGCTGACGGCGGTGGCGGCGGGGTACGCGGCGGCGGCGTACGCGGCGGTCGGCGACGACCGTCCCCGCCGGATCGCGGGGGCCGCGCTGCTGGGGGCGCCCAACGGTGTCTGGCTGGGCGCGCCGATCGGCCTGTTCGTGCCGTGGGACGGGCGGGTGACCGGTGCGCTGACCCGGTTCCTGCCGGACCCGCTGGACGAGTTGCTGAGCACCGGTGCCGACGAGCCGGTCACGCTCGGACGGCTGGCGGAGCTGGACGGTCGGGTGTGGCTGCTCGGCGTGGCGGCGGTGTCGCTGATGCTGCTGGCGGGGGTGCTGACGGCGGTACGGACGCCGGTCGCTCCGTCCGCCGCCCGCGCCCCGGGTCTCGCCGGGTGGTGCGCGCTGCGGCTGGGGATCGCCACCGCGGTGGCGCTGCCGCTGCTGGCCCGGCTGACGGAGGTGTCCGTGGACGCCTCGCTGTCGGTGCTCGGCATCGACGCGTTCGGTGCCGGCGTCGTCCTGCACGGGAACACCGGCGCGGCGCTGCTCCTGGGCGCCGCGTGGGGCGCGGGCGCGGGGGCCGCCGGGGCGCTGCTGGCCCGGGCGAGCGGAGCGACGGGACGCCGGGCGACCCCACTGGCACGGGATGCCACGGGGACGGGCCCCGCCGGGGCACCGGGGAGCGCGGGGACGGGGCATGGCGGGGCCGACGGGCGCCGCGGGGTCTGCGGGGCGGGGCCGTACGGCTCGGGCTCCAGGTCGCCGTACGGGGATGCCCCGAACGCCGGGAGCGCCGGCCAGGCGTCGCGCGCCGCCCCTCCGTACGGGTCGCCGGGGCCGTACGGGCCGGGCGGGGTGCCGTATCGGCCGCCGCACCCGGACACCAACCCCTACCTGCGCGCGCCGGAGGACGCCCGGCCCGCGGACGCGGGGGCGGCCGCGCCGGGCGAGCGGCCGGCCGACGACGGGGACGACCTGTACGGCGCCGAGACCGTGGTCGGCCCGCTGGACCCGTCCCCGCGTCGCCCGGAGCGGCCACCGCGCTCCGGGGAACGGCCCGGGGGCCGTCCGTCGTCCCGGTGGGGCGAAGGCCCCCCGCCGCCGCAGCCCCCGCCGCCGGCGCCGCCACGGGGGCCGAGGGGCGGGCAGTGATCCGTCGCCCGCGCCTGGGCGGGAAGGCCGGGACGACCGGCGGGCGCCTCCCGGGCCGGGCGGCGGTGCCGGCGGGACGCCGGTTCCCACGCCCCGCGGCCGTGCGGTCCGGTCACCTCCGGTCCACCCGTGCGTCGCCGATCGTTCCGTGTCCGCCAGGCGGACCTCGCAGGCGGAAGGCACGGCGTGCCGGATACGGTAAGAGCACCATGAGCGCTACGCAGACCTCTGACGTTCCCACTCTTCTCGTCAAGATCTTCGGCAAGGACCGGCCGGGCATCACGGCCGGCCTGTTCGACACCCTCGCCGCCTTCTCCGTCGACGTCGTCGACATCGAGCAGGTCGTCACCCGTGGCCGGATCGTGCTGTGCGCGCTCGTGACCGAGCCGCCCGGGGCGCTGGAGGGTGATCTGCGGGCGACCGTCCACAGCTGGGCGGAGTCGATGAAGATGCAGGCGGAGATCATCTCCGGCCTCGGCGACAACCGGCCGCGCGGCCTCGGCCGCTCCCTGGTGACCGTGCTCGGCCACCCGCTGACCGCGGAGGCGACGGCCGCCATAGCGGCCCGGATCACCGGGACCGGCAGCAACATCGACCGCATCTTCCGGCTCGCCAAGTACCCCGTGACCGCCGTCGAGTTCGCGGTGTCAGGGGTGGAGACCGAGCCCCTGCGCACCGCTCTGGCCACCGAGGCCGCGGCGCTCGGCGTGGACGTCGCGGTGGTCGCGGCCGGCCTGCACCGGCGGGCGCAGCGCCTGGTGGTGATGGACGTGGACTCCACGCTGATCCAGGACGAGGTCATCGAGCTGTTCGCGGCGCACGCGGGCTGCGAGGACAAGGTCGCCGAGGTGACGGCCGCCGCGATGCGCGGGGAGCTGGACTTCGAGCAGTCGCTGCACGCGCGCGTGGCGCTGCTGGCGGGGCTGGACGCCTCGGTGGTGGAGAAGGTGCGCGCCGAGGTGCGGCTGACGCCGGGTGCCCGCACCCTGATCCGCACCCTGAAGCGGCTCGGCTACCAGGTGGGGGTCGTCTCCGGCGGCTTCACCCAGGTCACCGACGATCTGAAGGAGCGGCTGGGGCTGGACTTCGCCCAGGCGAACACGCTGGAGATCGTCGACGGCCGGCTGACGGGCCGGGTCACCGGGGAGATCGTGGACCGGGCGGGCAAGGCGCGGCTGCTGCGCCGGTTCGCCGCCGAGGCGGGCGTGCCGCTGTCGCAGACCGTGGCGATCGGTGACGGCGCCAACGACCTGGACATGCTGAACGCGGCCGGGCTCGGGGTCGCCTTCAACGCCAAGCCGGTGGTGCGCGAGGCGGCGCACACCGCGGTGAACGTGCCGTTCCTGGACACGGTCCTGTACCTGCTGGGCATCACGCGCGAGGAGGTCGAAGCGGCGGACACGCTGGACGACGGCCCCGCCGACGGCCGGGACCCGCTCGACCGGGTCTGACACGCACCGGCCCGTCGTGAGGCCGGAGGGCGGCCTGCCCGCCGGTACCGCGAGGGTCCGGAACCCCGCGCGGATGCCGGGCCCTCGCCGCGTCGGGCCGGGTCAGTCGGTCGGCGCCCAGTAGTCGTCCAGCGAGGCCATGCCCGGCTCCACGGTCTTCCAGGAGCCGGTGAAGGACAGGACGGCGAAGGCGGCGGCCGGGAAGCCGCGGCGGCCCATCCGCTCGCGGACGTCGTCCTCGGCCGAGCCGGCCAGGACCTCGGTGAGCCCCTCCATGCCCGGGTTGTGGCCGATCACCAGCACGTTCCGCAGGTCGTCCGGGGTCTCGTTGAGCAGGGCGATCAGCTCGCCGGGCGAGGCCTCGTAGATCCGCTCCTCGTAGACGGTTTTCGGCCGCTTCGGGAACTCCGCGACGGCGAGCTTCCAGGTCTCGCGGGTCCGCAGCGAGGTGGAGCACAGGGCCTGATCGACGGGGATGCCGGTGTCGGCGAGCCGGCGTCCGGCCTCTGCGGCCTCCTTTCGGCCCCGATCGGCGAGCGGTCGCTCGTGGTCGGACACCTGTGGCCAGTCGGCTTTCGCATGCCGGAAGAGGATGATCCTGCGGGGTTCTGCGACGCTCATGGCATCCAGCTTCGCACGAAACAGGCCACGGGGCGCAGGGAGTTGACATGGGGATTCACCGGGGGAACGCACGACCGGGAGGTGTCGCCGGCCGGTCGCGTGCGCCGGGCCCGCCGTGCGGCGTCAGCGGGCGGTCAGGTGCCGCACCCGTTCCAGGAGGTGCGCGATCACCGGCTCGCCGCCGGCCGCGTGGGCGTCCGAGGGATTGAGCATCAGCAGGAGCAGCGTGACGAAGGCGAGCGCGGGCAGGGCGAGCGCCCACCAGGGCAGCCGCATGTCGAGGCGGCCCCGGGTCGCCGGGTGGGGCCGGGTGTACGTAGGGGCCGGCATGAGTGCCTCCGCTGGTCTTCGGACGTCCCTGGTCCGTGCTCCGCGATCCGTCTGTCGCGGTCACATCTCGAAGCTACGGAAACCGGGGCGCCCGGCCCATCCGGAGGTCCACCCACTCGACCCTGACCCTTGCCCCCTAGGGGACGGGGGGTTAACCCCACCCCCGGTGGGTCACGGCGAGGCGATCGTCGCCACGACGCCGATGACCACGAAGATCGCGAGGATGGCGCCGAAGACGAGCAGCAACTTCTTCTGGCCTTGCTGGGGGTTCGGGTCCAGGACTGGCATGGCCCCAGTCTCGCACCCCGGCCCGGCGCCGCGGTCAGCGGGCCGCCTCCTCCTCCACGGTGCGGTCGCGCCCGGCGAGGACGCCCACCACCATCTGCGGCACCATCAGGGTGGCCATCATCGCGATCGGCAGCCCCCAGCCGCCGCTGTGCTGGTACAGCACGCCCACCAGGAGCGGTCCCGGGATGGAGATGAGGTAGCCGGTGCTCTGGGCGAAGGCGGAGAGCTGGGCGACGCCCGCGCCGCTCCTGGCCCGCATCCCGACCATGGTCAGGGCGAGCGGGAAGGCGCAGTTGGAGACGCCGAGCAGCAGCGCCCAGGCCCAGGCGCCGCCGGCCGGGGCGAGGTACAGCCCGGCGTATCCGGCGAGTCCGCACAGGCCGAGGACGACCACGATGGGGCCCTGCTGGGGCAGGCGGGTGGCGACGCGCGGGATGACGAAGGCCAGCGGGACGCCCATCACCATGATGACGGCCAGCAGCAGACCGGAGGTGCCGGCGGACACTCCCGCGTCCCGGAAGATCTGCGCCGCCCAGCCCATCGTGATGTAGGCGGCGGTGGCCTGGAGGCCGAAGAAGACGGCGAGCGCCCAGGCGGTACGGCTGCGGGTGATCCGCAGGACGGGCTGCCCGGCCGGCCCGTCCGTGCCCGCGGGGGCGATGCGGCCGGCGGTCTCCCGGGCGGCGGGCGCCTTCCGGTCCCGTACGAACGGCAGCCACGGCAGTACGGCCAGGGCGGCCGGCGCGGCCCACACCGCGAGCCCGGGCTGCCAGTCCCCGCCCAGCGCGTTCGTGACGGGCACGGTCGCCGCCGCGGCGATCGAGGTGCCGAAGGCGAGGGCCATCGAGTACAGGCCGGTCATGGAGCCGACGTGGTCGGGGAAGAAGCGCTTGACGATGACCGGCATCAGGACGTTGCTGACGGCGATGCCCATGAGCGCGAGGGCGCTGGCGGCCAGGAAGCCCGCCGTGCCGCCGGCGTACGGGCGGATCAGGAGACCCGCGGCGATGGCGGCCATGCCCGCGCACACCACCGCGCCGGGTCCGAAGCGGCGGGCGAGCCGCGGGGCGGTGACGCCGAAGACGGCGAAGCAGAGCGGCGGGACGGAGGTGAGCAGCCCGGCCACGCTGCCGCTCATGCCGAGCCCGTCGCGGACCTCCTCCAGGAGCGCGCCCAGGCTGGTGATGGCCGGGCGCAGGTTGAGCGCGGCCAGGACGATGCCGAGCGTGAGCAGGCGGGTCGTCCACGTCGTCCATACGCGCGTGCCGGGGTGCCCCGGTTCCGCGGAGCCGCCGGGGCCCCGGGCGTCGGGTGCGGCCGGCTCTCCGACGGTCGTGGAGTCCGGCGTCCGGGTTTCCTCACTAGCCATGAAGCCCATCATAGAATCATGGGATGATTGGTTGTCCACCGCGGCTGGTCCGCCGCGGGATCCGCGTGCGAAGGTGAGCCATGCCCCTGAGCCATCCCCGTCGTTCGGCACTGTCCGAACAGGTCATCACGGCGTTGCGGCAGCAGATCGCCTCGGGCGAGTGGCCGGTCGGCTCGCGCATCCCGACGGAGCCCGAGCTGGTCGAGCAGCTCGGTGTCGCCCGGAACACGGTCCGTGAGGCCGTCCGCGCCCTGGCCCACAACGGGCTGCTGGACATCCGCCAGGGCTCCGGCACCTACGTCGTGGCGACCAGCGAGCTGGCCGGCGTGATGCACCGCCGCTTCGCCGACGCCGACCCGCGGCACATCGCCGAGCTGCGCTCCACGCTGGAGTCGTCGGCCGCCAGACTCGCGGCCGAGCGGCGCACGGAGAAGGACCTCAAGCAGCTCGACGCGCTCCTGGTGCGCCGGGAGGAGGCGTGGGAGTCGGGCGACACCGAGGCGTTCGTGACCGCGGACGCCACCTTCCACCTGGCCGTGGTGGCGGCCTCGCACAACGACGTGATGACCGCGATGTACGCGGATCTCGGCGAGGTGCTGCGGGACTGGCTGCGCGAGGACGTGGGCAGCGAGCTGACGCCGGAGACGCACATGGACCACACCCGGCTGGTCGACGCGATCCGCGCGTCGGACGCGGCGACGGCCGGTCGGGAGGCGGCGGGCTATCCGTTCCTGTGCCGCCCCGGCCGGATCGGCCCGCCCGCCGGTGATGTCAGCCCACCCGCCGGTGGCTGACCCGGGCCGCCCGTACGTCCTTCCGGCACCGCCCGTCCAGCCGCACGGTCCACGCGGGCCCGGCCCCGACCGCCGGCCCGTCGCTGTCGAGGTCCCGCCGGCGGGCGTGCTCAGGACATGCCACGGGCCCGCGCCCCGGCGGGGACACGGGCCCGGGAGGGCGCTCCGTCAGGCGCCGACGGCGTGCAGACCGCCGTCGACGTGGACGATCTCACCCGTGGTCTTCGGGAACCAGTCGCTCAGCAGGGCGACGACGCCCTTGCCGGCCGGCTCCGGGTCCTTCAGGTCCCACTCCAGCGGGGCGCGGTTGTCCCACACCGAGGCGAGCTCGGCGAAGCCCGGAATGGACTTGGCGGCCATGGAGCCGATCGGGCCGGCCGAGACCAGGTTGCAGCGGATGTTCTGCTTGCCGAGGTCACGGGCCATGTAGCGGCTGGTGGCCTCCAGGGCGGCCTTGGCCGGGCCCATCCAGTCGTACTGCGGCCAGGCGTACTGGGCGTCGAAGGTGAGGCCGACGACCGAGCCGCCGTTCTGCATCAGCGGCAGGCAGGCCATGGTGAGCGACTTCAGGGAGTACGCCGAGACGTGCATGGCGGTGGCGACCGACTCGAACGGCGTGTTCAGGAAGTTGCCGCCGAGCGCGTCCTGGGGAGCGAAGCCGATGGAGTGCACGACGCCGTCCAGGCCGCCGAGCTCCTCGCCGACGACGTCGGCGAGGCGGCCGAGGTGCTCGTCGTTGGTGACGTCGAGCTCGATGACCTTGGTGGGCTTCGGCAGCTTCCTGGCGATGCGCTCGGTCAGCGTGGGCCGCGGGAACGCGGTCAGGATGATCTCGGCGCCCTGCTCCTGAGCCAGCTTGGCGGTGTGGAAGGCGATGGAGGACTCCATCAGCACACCGGTGATCAGGACGCGCTTGCCCTCGAGGATTCCGCTCATGGTGTTCAGTGACCCATTCCCAGTCCGCCGTCAACGGGGATGACGGCTCCAGTGATGTACGACGCGTCGTCGGAGGCGAGGAACCGCACCGCCGCGGCGATCTCCTCCGGCTGCGCGTACCGGCCGAGCGGCACCTGCGACACGATGCCGGCCCGCTGCTCGTCGGTGAGCACCTTGGTCATGTCGGTGTCGACGAAGCCGGGCGCGACGACGTTGAAGGTGATGTTGCGCGACCCCAGCTCACGGGCGAGGGACCGGGCGAAGCCGACCAGGCCGGCCTTGGAGGCGGCGTAGTTCGCCTGCCCCGCGGAGCCGAGCAGCCCGACCACCGACGAGATCAGCACGACGCGGCCCTTCTTGGCGCGCAGCATGCCGCGGTTGGCGCGCTTGACGACCCGGAAGGTGCCGGTGAGGTTGGTGTCGACGACGGAGGTGAAGTCCTCCTCGGACATGCGCATCAGGAGCTGGTCCTTGGTGACACCGGCGTTGGCCACGAGCACCTCGACGGTGCCGTGCGCCTCCTCGATCTCCTTGTAGGCCTGCTCCACCTGCTCGCTGTCGGTGATGTCGCACCTGACGGCGAGGAAGCCCTCCGGCGGCTCACCCGAGCGGTACGTGATGGCGACCTTGTCGCCGGCGTCGGCGAACGCGCGGGCGATGGCGAGGCCGATGCCCCGGTTGCCTCCGGTGACGAGAACCGAGCGGCTCAACGGATCACCCTTTCAATTGCGGTCTGGTGTCCGCCCGCCACCCGGTCGACGGGCGGCGATGACAGGCGGCTTCCCCGAAAACCTATCGGTCCCCGCCCCCTCGCGGGGAATCGGGCACCCACAGTGGCTCACCGCACTCACTGTCGGATCCCTACAGAAAAGCACCCGCCGCCGACGGAAAGGTGTGGCCCCCGTACCGGCCGACGCGACATGATGCGGCGCAGCCCCCGGTGCCGCCGCGGACGACCGGTCACGTCGACAGAAAGAGACGCAGGTGCCTCATAGCATCGACGAAGCCTTCACGGCACTGCCCCTACGCGCCCTCGCCGACGCCGCCCTCGCGCGGGCGCGTTCGCTGGGCGCCGAGCACGCGGACTTCCGGCTGGAGCGGGTGCGCAGCGCCTCCTGGCGGCTGAGGGACGCCAGGCCCGCCGGGTCCTCGGACACCACCGACCTCGGGTACGCGGTGCGCGTGGTGCACGGCGGGACCTGGGGTTTCGCGTCCGGTGTGGATCTCACGCTCGACGCGGCCGCCAGGGTCGCCTCGCAGGCGGTGGCGATGGCGAAGCTGTCCGCGCAGGTCATCAGGGCAGCCGGGTCCGACGAGCGCGTGGAGCTCGCCGACGAGCCCGTGCACGCCGACCGGACGTGGATCTCGTCGTACGGGATCGACCCCTTCACCGTGCCCGGCGAGGAGAAGGCGGCCCTGCTGGCCGACTGGAGCGCGCGGCTGCTGGCGGCCGACGGGGTCGACCACGTGGACGCCTCCCTGCTCACCGTGCACGAGAACAAGTTCTACGCCGACACCGCCGGAACCGTGACCACGCAGCAGCGGGTCCGGCTGCACCCGGTGCTCACGGCCGTGTCGGTGGACGACTCCAGCGGCGAGTTCGACTCGATGCGCACCCTGGCGCCGCCGGCCGGGCGGGGCTGGGAGTACCTGACCGGGACAGGCTGGGACTGGGACGCGGAGCTGGCCGGGATCCCGGAGCTGCTGGCGGAGAAGATGCGCGCGCCGAGCGTCGAGGCGGGGCTGTACGACCTGGTCGTCGACCCGTCGAACCTGTGGCTGACCATCCACGAGTCCATCGGGCACGCCACCGAGCTGGACCGCGCCCTCGGGTACGAGGCGGCCTACGCCGGTACGTCCTTCGCGACCCTCGACCGGCTCGGCAGGCTGCGCTACGGCTCGGAGCTGATGAACGTCACCGGCGACCGCACCGCCGAGCACGGGCTCGCCACGATCGGGTACGACGACGAGGGCGTCGAGGGCCAGTCCTGGGACCTGGTGAAGGACGGCACGCTGGTCGGCTACCAGCTCGACCGGCGCATCGCTCGGCTCACCGGGTTCGAGCGGTCCAACGGCTGCGCGTACGCCGACTCCCCCACCCACGTGCCCGTGCAGCGCATGGCCAACGTCTCGCTGCGGCCGGATCCGGCCGGGATGTCCACGGAGGACCTGATCGGGAGCGTGGACCGCGGCATCTACGTCGTCGGGGACCGGTCCTGGTCGATCGACATGCAGCGGTACAACTTCCAGTTCACCGGCCAGCGCTTCTTCCGGATCGAGAACGGTCGGCTCGCCGGTCAGCTGCGGGACGTGGCCTACCAGGCGACGACCACCGACTTCTGGGGGTCCATGGCGGCCGTCGGCGGCCCGCAGACCTACGTCCTGGGCGGCGCCTTCAACTGCGGCAAGGCCCAGCCGGGACAGGTCGCGGCCGTCTCCCACGGCTGCCCGTCCGCCCTGTTCAAGGGAGTCAACATCCTCAACACCACCCAGGAGGCCGGCCGATGAGCGTCCGCACCGGGACCGGCCGGGGGTCCGGGGGTCGTCCCCCGGGTCAGCACAGTCTCAACACCACCCAGGAGGCCGGCCGATGAGCGTCCGCACCGGGACCGGCCGGGGGTCCGGGGGTCGTCCCCCGGGTCAGCACAGTCTCAACACCACCCAGGAGGCCGGCCGATGAGCGTCCGCACCGGGACCGGCCGGGGGTCCGGGGGTCGTCCCCCGGGTCAGCACAGTCTCAACACCACCCAGGAGGCCGGCCGATGAGCGCGCGCAGGAGCAAGCCGCACGAGATCGTCGAGCGGGCGCTGGAGCTGTCCCGGGCGGATGGGTGCGTGGTCATCGCCGACGAGGAGTCGACCGCCAACCTGCGCTGGGCGGGCAACGCGCTCACCACCAACGGCGTCACCCGCGGGCGCACGCTCACCGTCGTCGCGACCGTCGACGGGCAGCGGGGCACGGCGTCCGGGGTCGTCTCGCGCTCGGCGGTGACCGTGGACGAGCTGGAGCCGCTGGTGCGGGCCGCCGAGGCCGCCGCGCGCGGCGCCGGTCCCGCCGAGGACGCGCAGCCGCTGGTCACGGGCGTTCCCGCGTCGCCCGACTTCACCGACGCGCCCGCCGAGACGTCGTCGGCCGTGTTCGCCGACTTCGCGCCGGCCCTCGGGGAGGCGTTCGCCCGCGCGCGGACGGGCGGCCGGGAACTGTACGGCTTCGCCCGTCACGAGCTGACGTCGACGTACCTGGGCACGTCCACGGGGCTGCGGCTGCGGCACGACCAGCCCACCGGGACGCTGGAGCTGAACGCCAAGTCCCCGGACCGCACCCGGTCGGCGTGGGCGGGGCGTTCCACGCGGGACTTCAAGGACGTCGACCCGGCGGCGCTCGACGCCGAGCTGGCCGTGCGGCTCGGCTGGGCCGAGCGGCGGGTGGAGCTGCCCGCCGGCCGGTACGAGACGCTGCTGCCGCCGACCGCGGTCGCCGACCTGCTGATCTACCAGCTCTGGTCGTCCTCGGGCCGGGACGCCGCCGAGGGCCGCACCGTGTTCTCGACGCCGGGCGGCGGCACGCGCGTCGGTGAGCGGCTCGGCGAGCTGCCGCTCACCCTGCGCAGCGACCCGCACGAGCCGGGCCTGGAGAGCGCGCCGTTCGTGATCGCGCACTCCTCCGGCGGCGACCAGTCGGTGTTCGACAACGGGCTGCCGGTGACGGCGACGGACTGGATTCGCGCGGGAGAGCTGAACCGGCTGACCGCCACGCGGCACAGTGCCGGACTGACCGGGCTGCCGGTGGCCCCGGCGGTCGACAACCTCGTCCTGGAGGGCGGCACCGGCCGCTCCCTGGAGGAGGTGGTCGCCGGCACCGGGCGGGGGCTGCTGCTGACCTGCCTGTGGTACATCCGCGAGGTCGACCCGGCGACGCTGCTGCTGACCGGCCTGACCCGGGACGGCGTCTACCTCGTCGAGGACGGCGAGGTCGTCGGCGAGGTGAACAACTTCCGGTTCAACGAGTCGCCGGTCTCGCTGCTGGGCCGGGCCACGGAGGCCGGGCGCACGGAGAAGACGCTGCCCAGGGAGTGGGGCGACTGGTTCACCAGGGCCGCGATGCCCGCGCTGAGGGTGCCGGACTTCAATATGAGCTCCGTCAGCCAGGGCGTATAACCTCGTACCTGATTACGAGCCCACTCGAGGAGACAAGAGAACCGTGACGGACATCGTCGACGAGCTGAAGTGGCGCGGGCTGTTCGCCCAGTCCACCGACGAGGACGCTTTGCGCAAGGCGCTCGCGGACGGTCCCGTCACGTTCTATTGCGGTTTTGACCCGACCGCGCCGTCGCTGCACGTGGGGCACCTGGTGCAGGTGCTCACCCTGCGCCGGCTCCAGCAGGCCGGTCACCGGCCGCTGGCGCTGGTCGGCGGCGCGACGGGCCAGATCGGCGACCCGCGCCCGACCGCGGAGCGCACGCTGAACTCGCCGGAGACCGTCGCTGGCTGGGTCGAGCGGCTGCGCGGCCAGATCGAGCCGTTCCTGACCTTCGAGGGCGAGAACGCGGCCACGATGGTCAACAACCTCGACTGGACGCAGAACCTCTCCGCGATCGAGTTCCTGCGGGACATCGGCAAGCACTTCCGCGTCAACAAGATGCTGACCAAGGACTCCGTCGCCCGGCGTCTGGAGTCCTCCGAGGGCATCAGCTACACGGAGTTCAGCTACCAGTTGCTCCAGGCCATGGACTTCCTCCAGCTCTACCGGCGTCACGGCTGCACGCTCCAGCAGGGCGGCAGCGACCAGTGGGGCAACCTCACGGCCGGCCTGGACCTGATCCACCGCCTGGAGCCGGACGCCGCCGTCCACGCGTACGCGACGCCGCTGATGACCAAGGCGGACGGCACGAAGTTCGGCAAGACCGAGGGCGGCGCCGTCTGGCTCGACCCGGAGATGACCACGCCGTACGCCTTCTACCAGTTCTGGCTGAACGTGGACGACCGGGACATCTCGAGGTACATGCGCATCCTGTCCTTCCGGTCCCGGGAGGAGCTGGAGGAGCTGGAGCGGCAGACCGAGGAGCGTCCGCAGGCCCGGGCGGCGCAGCGCGCGCTGGCGGAGGAGCTGACGACGCTGGTGCACGGCGCCGGCCAGACGGACGCGGTGATCGCCGCGTCCAAGGCCCTATTCGGCCAGGGCGACCTGGCCGGGCTCGACGACCGGACGCTGGCCGCGGCCCTCTCCGAGCTGCCGCACGTGAAGGTCGCCGAGCTGGGCCCGGTCGTCGACCTGTTCGCCGAGGTCGGCCTGGTGGCCAGCAAGTCCGCCGCGCGCCGCACCGTCAAGGAGGGCGGCGCGTACGTGAACAACGTCAAGGTCGGCGGCGAGGACGCGGTCCCCGTCGCCGAGGACCTGCTGCACGGGCGCTGGCTGGTGCTGCGCCGCGGCAAGAAGAACCTGGCCGCGGTGGAGGTCACCGGCGCCTGAGCGCGCGTACGAGGGGCGGTTCCCGGTGCCCGGGTGCCGCCCCTTCGCCGTACGGTGTCAGGCGCGTTCGCGTCGCCTGTTGCCCCGCACCGCCATGTAGGCCGCGTCGCCGACGGCGACGATGATGATCGCGGCCACCAGCTGGAACAGGTGCCGCCACCAGTCGATGCCGGAGGTGGCCTCGACACCGACCCCGCGTGCGACCGCGTTGCCCGCGATGGCGCCCAGCATGCCGAAGATGGTGGTCAGCCACAGAGGGCTGTGCTGCTTCCCCGGAATAATCGCCTTGGCGATCAGACCGAGCACGAATCCGACGATGATCGCCCACAACCAGCCCATGGCTGCCTCCCTCTGACGGCTCCACGCGAGCATTGCCGCCAGTCTTCGGCCGTACCGCGAACGGCGCATGCCGGGTACGGCCGAACGAGGCGTCCGCCTACGCGGCGCGGCGCACGCCGGGCGCGCGCACCGGGGCCGACCCGGCCTCGTGGGAGGCCGGGACGCGGCGTAACGTGGAGTCCGTCCGGGACCGGGGTCCCCGAGCGGCCGCGGACGGAAGCGGGGCGGGGACGGACCGATGCGGGCGGTTGGTGGAACGTGATGCGGAAGATGGGCGCCGGGCAGAAGACCGAGGTGTTCCGGATCACCGGAGCCCGTACGGGTCTCCAGGAGGACGTGCGCGGGCGGCAGCGCCGCTACATCATCTCGATGTCTGTCCGTACGGTTTCGGTCATCCTCGCGGCCTGCCTGTGGAACGTGGAACGGCACGTCGCGATCGTGGCGCTGGTGCTCGGCGCGGTCCTGCCCTACATCGCCGTGGTGATCGCGAACGCCGGTCGGGAGAACGCGCCGTCGCTGCCGTCGACGTTCGTGACGGTGCCCACCCCGCCGATGATCACGCCCCCACGGGCGGACGACGACCGTGCGGAACCGGATTCGGAGGACGCCGCAGGGGATGAGGCGCCGGGTCCTGCGGGTGAGCCGAACGGCCGGCCGTGACCGCCGGGAGGGCCACGACCACGGGTCCGGCGGCCGGCCGGGGCGGGCGTCGATTCCGCGCCAGGCTCAAGAGAAGCTCAGATCAATCATGCTGTTCCGGTGCCAGGCGGCGGGTGACCCATGACATACTTCGTACGCGCTCCGCATCCCCCGTCGGAGCGACGGACCGACGCCGGGCAGCTCCCCCCGTGGCTGCTCGGCGTCGCCTTTTTCCGTGAGTTGTGAGACGAACCTGTGAGTGACGAACCGACCCCCATCTGCTCCGCCAAGGGCTGTCGCGGTGCCGCCGTGTGGGTGCTGGCGTGGAACAACCCGAAGGTGCACACGCCGGAGCGCCGCAAGACGTGGCTCGCCTGCGAGGAGCACCGGGAGCACCTGTCCCAGTTCCTCGGAGTGCGGGGCTTCCTGAAGGACGTCGCCCGGTTCGAGGACTGGCAGGCGGCCGAGCACTCCTGAGACCCTCCCGGTTACGCCTGCGCCTCGCTGCCGCAGACGGCAGGCCGTCGGGTGGTTTGCGTAGCCAGCCGCGTCGACGAGTCCGACCAGCTTCCCCAGGAGCGGCTCCGGCCTGGCCCGCACGCTGACGTCGGTTCCCGGCGGGAGGCTAGCGACGTGCCGCGAGTACGTCCCGGAGTACGTTCTCGAGCGTGACGCGGGACAGCTCGTGTCTCAGGGTCGCCTCGATGCCCTCGTAGATGCCCTGCATCGCCGGCTGGATGCCGTGACCCACCACGCATCCCTGGTCCGGGGTGGTGCGGTGCATCGCGAACAGCGGGCCGGGTTCCACTGCCTCGTACACGTCGAGCAGGGTCATCGACTCCAGCTCGCGCGCCAGCGACCAGCCCGCACCCACGCCCCGCCGCGACTCCACGAGCCCGGCCCTGCGCAGCTCGCCGAGCAGCCGCCTGATCACCACGGGGTTGGTGTTCGCGCTGGTCGCGATCTGCTCGGAGGTGGCGACCTCATGGCCCTGGCGCTGGTAGAGACCGATCCAGGCCAGCGCGTGGGCGGCGATGGTCAACCTGCTGTTGGCGCTCATGAACCCCTCCTCTCGGCCGCAACGCTTCATGTTACGACAGCCAGTCGTAACAGTGAAGGTTGCAACAACCAGTCGTAACAATTAATGTTGCGACTGCCGGGAAGAGTCAATCAACGAGGTGAGAAGAATGAGCAAGCCACTCATGGGCAAGGTCGCCCTGGTCACCGGGGGGTCGCGCGGACTGGGAGCCGCGACCGTACGGCTGCTGGCCGAGCAGGGCGCCGACGTCGCCTTCACCTACGTCAGCTCCGAGAAGCAGGCGCAAGCCGTCGTCGACGAGGTGCACGGCAAGGGAGCCAAGGCCGTCGCCTTCAAGTCCGACCAGGCGGACACGAGCCGGGCGCCGGCGCTGATCGACGACGTGGTCGCGCGCTTCGGCGGCCTGGACATCCTCGTCAACAACGCGGCGATCTCCGTGGCCGGCACGGTGGACGACCCGGACGCCGACACCGCCGCACTGGACCGGATGCACGCCACCAACTACCTCGGCGTGATCGCCGTCATCCGGGCCGCCTCCCGAGTGCTGCGCACGGGCGGCCGCATCATCACGGTGAGTTCCGGACTGGGCTCCCGGGTCGGCGCCCCCGGCCTTGCCGACTACGCGGCGACCAAGTCAGGGATCGAGAGGTACACCATGGGCGTCGCACGCGACCTCGGGCCCCGGAACATCACGGCCAACGTCGTGGAGGCCGGACTGATGGAGGGCGGCATGCAACCGCCGGACTCCGAGACCCTCAAGGCCCTGGTCAGCTCGCTGTCCCTGCAACGCATGGGGCACCCCGACGAAATCGCCGCGGCGATCGCCTTCCTGGCGAGCCCCGCCGCGTCGTACGTCACCGGCGCGGTGCTGGATGCCCACGGCGGCTACAACGCCTGAACCCGAACCCCTGCCACGCACCCGAAGGGCATCGCGCCTTCGGGGCGCGTACCGCTGACGACCCGCGACAAGGCGTACGACTCGAAGGCTGTGCGCGGTGAGCTGCGACGCCGCCGCATCCAGGCGCTGATCTCCCGCAAGGGCTCTTGAACATCAAGGGCCTGGGCAAGCTCCGCTGGTCGCCGAGCAGACCTTCGCCCTGCTCCACCAGTTCAAACGCCTCGCGGTCCGCTGGGGAGTTGCAGCCTCATACGTCTGGTGCCTCTCCGGACGCCGTCGCGGCGCACATAGGCTGGTGCGCATGACCTCAGTGGAGGAGCCACGTCCCCGCGCGCTGCTCGCGGGGGCTTCGCGGCCGTGGGTGCGGCTGCTGCCGTGGGCCGTGGCGTTCGTGCTGTGCGTGGCCCTGCTGCCCACGACGGTCGTGGTCCTCACCGCCGACTACGGCCTGACCGGAGGCGTCGCCGGCGGGCTGGCCGTCGCGCAGGCCGCGCCGCTGCTGCTCGCCGTCGTACGGCCGCTCCAGGCCTGGTACGTGGTCTTCGTCGCGGACGCGGCCGGGGCGCTCGCCCTGCTCACCGTCGACTTCCGGGAGCGGCTGCTGTGGCCGTACCCACCCATGGAGATCGTCGGGTACGTCGGCCTCTGTCTCGCCCTTGGTCTGCGCGAGCGGCGCCGGACGCTGCTGTTGGTGTGGCTGGCTACGGCGGGCGTGAACGTGGCCCTGGGGTTCGCCGCGCCCCACGGCTTCGGTGCCATGGGCCTGCTGTTCACCATCCTCGGGGGCGTCGCGCTCCTGCTGGGCGGTGCGCTGCGTGAGCGGTCCGAGGTGCGGCGCAGGCTGGTCGAACAGGAGACGATCAGCGAGGCCGAGCGTGGCCGGCGGACGCTGCTGGAGGAGCGCGCCCGGATCGCGCGCGAGCTGCATGACGTGGTGGCGCACCACATGTCCGTCATCACGGTGCAGGCGGACACCGCGGAGTACCGCCTCGACAGGCTGCCGCTGGACGTGCGGGAGGAGTTCACGTCCATCGCGGCGACCGCGCGTGAGTCACTCGGCGAGATGCGAAGGCTCCTCGGCGTGCTGCGCGACGAGGAGGCGCACGGCGAGCTCGTGCCCCAGCCGGGCCTGGCGCAGATCGGCCAGCTGGTGGAGGCGACGGCGAGGGCCCGCGGGCCGGTGGAGTTCACCGCCCACGACGTCGAGGTGCCCGAGGCGGTCGGCCTGTCCGCGTACCGGATCGTCCAGGAGGCCCTTTCGAACGTCGTGCGGCACGCGCCGGGTGCCCGCACGCGGGTGTCGCTGTCGGTGACGGAGTCCGATCCGCAGGGCGGTGCGCGGCTCACCGTCCTGGTCGTCAACGGGCCGCCGCCGGAGCCGCCGGCCGGGCCGCTCGAGGCCGGCGGCACCGGGCACGGCCTCGTCGGCATGCGCGAGCGGGTGCGGCTCGTCGGGGGCACCCTCGACGTGGGGCCGCTGACGGACGGCGGCTTCCGGGTCGCCGCACAACTTCCCCTGAATGAAAAGGACTTCACGTGACGACGCGTGTCATTGTCGTGGATGACCAGGCCATGGTGCGGGCCGGTTTCGCCGCCCTGCTGGCCGCCCAGAGCGACATCGACGTGGTGGGCGAGGCCCCCGACGGCGCGCAGGGCGTCGAGCTGAGCCGGCGTACTCATCCCGACGTCGTGCTGATGGACGTGCGGATGCCCGAGATGGACGGGCTGGAGGCCGCACGCCGCCTCCTGGAGCCGGCACCCGGTGTGACGCACCGGCCGCGCGTCCTGATGCTCACCACCTTCGACGTCGACGACTACGTCTACGAGGCGCTCCGGGCGGGCGCGAGCGGCTTCCTGCTCAAGGACGCGCCGCCGGCCGACCTCATCGCGGCGGTCCGCGTCGTGGCCTCGGGTGACGCGCTGCTCGCCCCCTCCGTGACGCGCCGCCTGATCGCGGACTTCGCCAAGCAGCGTCCCGCCGCCCGGGGCAAGCCCGCGCTGCGGCTCAAAGGCCTGACGGAACGCGAGACCGAGGTTCTCACCCTGGTGGCCCGCGGTCAGTCGAACGGGGAGATAGCGCAGGCGCTGGTGCTGGCCGAGCAGACGGTGAAGACGCACGTCAGCCGCGTCCTGACCAAGCTCGACCTGCGCGACCGCGCCCAGGCGGTGGTCTTCGCCTACGAGTCGGGGCTGGTGGTCCCGGGCGAGTAGGACGGCCCCCGCCCCTCCTCCGCCCCCTACCGCGGTAGCACCTCCGCATTGGCTCCCGGGTATGACGCCCGGCGCTCAGCCCTCCCCGCACTCTTCCCCCGTCACGGAAGGTGCACGTGAGAGGGAGACGGGACATGGGGCCACGCAGGGGCAAGCGGCAGAAGGCGGACAACCGGAGGCGGACGACCGGCCGGAGGTGGACAACCGGCCCGGGGTCCCGGTCGCCACGCCCGGTCCCGCCGTTGAACTGCGCGGCGTCCGGCGGCGGTACGGCATGACCACAACCCTGGCTCCCCCGGTCACCATCAGGAAGGGCGCTGTCGGTGCCCTCGGTCTGCTCGCACTGTCCACCGGCGCTCTGGAGTCGGTGGTGTCACCGACGATCCCGCTCCTGGAACGCGAACTGGACATGAGCCAGTCCGAAGGAGCGCTGCTCAGCATCGTGCTCCTCATCACCGGGGCACTCATCACACCGCTGGCGGGCAAGTTCGGCGACCGCTACGGCGGGAAACGGGTCCTCATCCGGCTGATGGCGGTCGTCGCGGTCGGCGGCACGGTGTCCGCCCTGGCCCCGAACCTGCCCGTGCTGCTGCTCGGGCAGGTGCTGCAGGGGGCGATGGTGGGCGCGCTTCCCCTGTCGTTCATCGTCGTGCGCAAGAACCTGCTTCCGGGAGAGGCGAAGGTCGCCATCGGGGTGGTCAGCGGACTCTTCGTCGGGGGAGGGATGGCCGGCATGCTGTCGGCCGGACCGGTGGCGGAAGAGCTCTCCCGGCACTGGATGTTCGCGCTGCCCACGATCGCGGTCATCGGGGCCACGCTGCTCGTGAACAGGCTCATGCCGTCCGACCAGCCGGGCGGGTCGGACGACGCCGGCATCGACTGGCCGGGCCTGCTGCTCCTGAGCGGGATGCTGGTCACGCTCATGCTCGTACTCGCGCTGGTGCCCGAGGCAGCCTCGCGGCCTCTCGTGCTCGGCGCCCTCGTCGTGCTTCTGGCCGTCCTCGTCACCGGTTGGGTGTTCGTCGAACGGCGTGTGGCCTCTCCGGTGATCGATCTGCGCATGCTGGTACGGCCCGCCATCTGGAAGGCATGTGTGCTGACGTTCGTGATCTGCCTCGGGACCTCGATGGCGGTCTATCTCGTTCCGCAACTGCTCGACGAGCGGGGCGACGGGTACGGATTCGGCGCCGGCGCCACCGAGATCGGCTTCTTCCTGCTGCCCGGCGCCGTCGCCGCGACGCTGGCCGGGCCGCTCGGCGGGATCGGGGACCGGCGTTTCGGCTCACGTGCCGTGGTCGGCACCGGGGTCGTCATGATGGCCGTCTCCCTGCTCGTTCTGGCGTCCGTGCACACCGAGGTCTGGCACCTCGTCGTCGGCAAGGCACTGATCGCGCTGGCCAACGGCCTGTGCGTGACGGCGATGACGACCAGCACCGCCACGGCCGTCGATGCCGAGGACACCGGCATCGCCACCAGCCTGGTCCTGGTCAGCCGCGTACTCGGCTACGCCGTGGGCGGGCAGCTCGGTGGCGCGCTCCTCACCGCCGCGACCCCTTCCGGGTCGGAGGTCGCGGCCGAATCGGCCTATGTCACCGGCTTCGTCATAGCCGGCGTCGTCACGTCGCTGGCTCTGTTCGTCACTCGCACCCTGCCCAAAGGAGTCAAGGAATGATCCTCACCGATCAGCTGACGGATGTCCGCAGCACACCGAGGCGCAAGGTCCTGATATCCGGGGCCGGCATCGCGGGGCCCGCCCTCGCGTTCTGGCTGAACCGATACGGATACGCGGTCACGGTCGTGGAGAAGGCGCCCGCCTTGCGCGGGGGTGGCTATCCCGTCGACGTGCGCGGCACCGCACTGGAAGTCGTCCGGAGGATGGGGATCCTGCCGCGGCTGCGAGACGCGCACATCGACCTGCGGCGGCTGACCTTCCTCGACTCGTACGGCAGCGAGGTGACCTCCCTGCACCCGCACGCCGTCACCGGCGGTGTCGCGGGACGGGACCTGGAGGTACGGCGCGGGGATCTGACGGAAGCGCTGTACGCGGCGGTCCGTGACGACGTGGAGTTCCTGTTCGACGACTCCATCGACACCCTCGACCAGAGCGGCCACGGGGTCGCCGTCACCTTCCGCGGGGGCGGCAGCCGTACGTTCGACATGGTGTTCGGCGCGGACGGCATGCACTCGCGCACCCGGGAGATGCTGTTCGGCCCCGAAGTGCGGTTCCGCCGTCATCTCGGCCACTGCTTCGCCGTGTTCACCATGCGCAACACCCTCGGGCTCTCCCACGAGGCCGTGATGTGGAACGCCCCGGGCAGGGCCGCGGCACTCTACGCCGTGGGGGACGACGACGAGGTGCACGCCTTGCTGAACTTCGCCCGGCCGGAGCCGCCCATGGACGTGTTCCGGGACCCGCAGGCCCAACGTGACCTGGTCGCCGAGGTCTTCGCCGACGCGGGATGGGAGGTCCCGGGCATGCTGGCCGCCCTGCGCGACGCGGAGGACGTGTTCTTCGACGGGGCCGGCCAGATCCGCATGCCCCGCTGGTCCAGCGGCAGGGTGGCGCTGGTCGGCGACGCCGCGTACGCGCCCTCGTTCCTCACCGGACAGGGCACCAGCCTCGCGCTCGTCGGCGCGTACATGCTCGCCGGCTGCCTCGCGGACCGGGGCCACGACGCGGGCTTCGCCGCCTACGAACGCGACACTCGGCAGTTCGTGACCGCGAACCAGGGGCTGGCCGGCCAGGGCGGCGCCACCCTCTTCCCCACCACCGCCCAGGCCCTGGAGCAGCGCGACGCACGACTGCGCGGCCTCAGGGCCATGCCCCCGGCGGCGGGAGAACCGGCTCATTCGGCGCTCACCCTGCCCGAGCCCCTGCGCCCGGCATGACCGTCGAGCCGGGTCGGGCCCTCGTCCGGACCCGACGCCGGCCACGGAGGCGGACCTCAGCCGCCGATCGCCGACATCGGCCGGTCCGGCTGGACGAACGACGGGTCGTCGAGGCCCGCGCCCGCCTTCTTGCCCCACATGGCGAGCTTCCAGATGCGGGCGATCTCCTCGTCGGGGGCGTCCGAACGCAGGGCGGCGCGCAGGTCGGTCTCCTCGGTGGCGAACAGGCAGGTGCGCACCTGGCCGTCGGCCGTCAGGCGGGTGCGGTCGCAGGCCGCGCAGAACGGCCGGGTGACGGAGGCGATGACGCCGACGCGGTGCGGCCCGCCGTCCACGAGCCAGCGCTCGGCGGGGGCCGAGCCGCGCTCCTCCGCGCCCTCGGCGGTCAGCTCGAAGCGGGTGCGCAGGGAGGCCAGGATGTCACCTGCGGTGACCATGCCCTCGCGCTTCCAGCCGTGCTGGGCGTCCAGCGGCATCTGCTCGATGAAACGCAGCTCGTAGTCGTGGTCGACGGCCCAGGCCAGCAGGTCGGGGGCCTCGTCGTCGTTGAGCCCCGGCATCAGGACGCTGTTGACCTTGACGGGGGTGAGCCCGGCCTCGCGGGCGGCCTCCAGGCCCTCCAGGACGTCCTTGTGGCGGTCCCGGCGGGTGAGGGTCTTGAAGACGTCCGGGCGCAGGGTGTCCAGGGAGACGTTGACCCGGTCCAGGCCCGCGGCCTTCAGGGCCGCCGCCGTGCGCCTGAGGCCGATGCCGTTGGTGGTGAGGGACATCCGGGGGCGCGACTCCAGGGCGGCGACGCGCTCGACGATGCCGGTCAGGCCGGGGCGCAGCAGGGGCTCCCCGCCGGTGAAGCGGACCTCCTCGATGCCGAGGGAGGTGACCGCGATGCCGATGAGGCGGACGATCTCGTCGTCCGTGAGCAGATCGGGCTTGGCCAGCCACTGCAGGCCCTCCTCCGGCATGCAGTACGTGCAGCGCAGGTTGCAGCGGTCGGTCAGCGAGACCCTCAGGTCGGTGGCCACTCGGCCGTAGGTGTCGATGAGCACGTGGGCCCCCTCCCTCGACGCGGATCGACGGAGCGCTTCGCTCCTCCGACACCTGCGAGCCTACGTGAACCCGCCGACATCGACAGCGGCCCGATCCCTACGACGTACGCCGCGGCCCCGTCGTAGGGATCTACGACGGGGCCGCGGCGGGGCGGGATCAGTGGGCGCCCGTGCCGGTCAGCGACCGGACCTCGAGCTCCGCGTACTTCGCCTTGTCGGGCTCCTCCTTCGACAGGACCGTGCCGAGCCAGCCCATGAGGAAGCCGAACGGGATGGAGATGATGCCCGGGTTCTTCAGCGGGAACCAGGCGAAGTCGACGTCCGGGAACATCGCCTTGGGGTCGCCGGAGACGACGGGCGAGAACAGCACCAGGCCGACGGCGACGATCAGGCCCCCGTAGATCGACCAGAGCGCGCCCTGCGTGGTGAAACGCTTCCAGAACAGGCTGTACAGGAGCGTCGGCAGGTTGGCGGAGGCCGCGACCGCGAAGGCCAGGGCGACCAGGCCGGCCACGTTCAGGTCGCGGGCCAGGGCGCCGAGCGCGATGGAGACGATGCCGATGAAGACGGTCGCCCAGCGGGCCGCCCGCATCTCCTCCTTCTCGGTCGCCTGCCCCTTGCGGATGACGTTGGCGTAGATGTCGTGCGCGAAGGAGGACGACGAGGCGAGGGTGAGGCCGGCGACCACCGCGAGGATGGTCGCGAAGGCCACCGCCGAGATCGTGGCGAGCAGGATCGCGCCCCACGCCGAGTCCACTCCGCCGACGTGCAGCGCGAGCAGTGGCGCGGCCGTGTTGCCGGACGGGTTGGACGCGATGATCTCGTCCTGCCCGATGAGCGCGGCGGCGCCGAAGCCGAGCGCGATGGTCATCAGGTAGAAGGCGCCGATGATGCCGATCGCCCAGTTCACGGACTTGCGGGCGGCCTTGGCGTTGGGCACGGTGTAGAAGCGGATCAGGATGTGCGGCAGGCCGGCCGTGCCGAGCACCAGGGCGATACCGAGGGAGATGAAGTCCAGCTTGGAGGTGCCCGTCGCACCGTACTGGAGGCCGGGCTCCAGGAAGGCGGAGCCCTTGCCGCTGTTCTCGGCGGCCTTGCCGAGCAGGTCGGAGATGTTGAAGTCGAACTTCATCAGCACCAGGAAGGTGATCAGGATGGTGCCGCCGATCAGCAGCACGGCCTTGACCATCTGGACCCAGGTGGTGCCCTTCATGCCGCCGATGGTGACGTACACGATCATCAGGACGCCGACGAGGGCGACGATGAGGATCTTGCCCGCGTCGGAGGTGATGCCGAGCAGCAGGGAGACGAGGACGCCCGCGCCGGCCATCTGGGCCAGCAGGTAGAAGATCGACACGACGATCGTGGAGGTGCCGGCGGCGGTGCGCACAGGGCGCTGGCGCATGCGGTAGGCGAGGACGTCGCCCATCGTGTAGCGGCCGGAGTTCCGCAGCGGCTCGGCCACCAGCAGCAGGGCGACCAGCCAGGCGACCAGGAAGCCGATGGAGTACAGGAAGCCGTCGTAGCCGAAGAGGGCGATGGCGCCGGCGATGCCGAGGAAGGACGCGGCCGACATGTAGTCGCCGGAGACGGCGAGGCCGTTCTGGAAGGCGCTGAACTGGCGGCCGCCCGCGTAGAAGTCGGCGGCGTCCTTGGTCTGCCGGCCCGCCCACACGGTGATGCCGAGCGTCGCGAGGACGAAGACCGCGAAGAGCGTGATGATGAGCGGCCGGTGCTCGCTGGCCTCGTTGGCGGCCAGCTCGGCGGCGATGACGGTCTGTGCGGGGCTCATGCGCCGTTCTCCATCCGGGACTTGATGGCCTCTGCCTTGGGGTCGAGCTTCGCGGCGGCGTGCCGCGAGTACCACCAGGCGATGAGGAACGTGGTGACGAACTGGGCGAGACCGAGGACGAGGGCGACGTTGATGTTGCCGAACAGCTTGGTGCCCATGAAGCCGCCGGCGTAGTTCGACAGCAGCACGTACAGCAGGTACCAGGCGACGAACGCGATCGTCAGCGGGAAGGCGAAGGAGCGGAAGGAGCGGCGCAGTTCGGCGAACTCCGCGCTCTGCTGCACCTCGGAGAACTCCTCGGTGGAGGGGAGTCGGTGTTCCTCTTTCGAGGGGGGCGGTGCGTCGGTGGCCACGGAGTCTCCTCGTACGACGGACATGACGGCTTTGATCTCGGTGTTCTCGCGGGGGCCTGGTCGGGCCCGGGCTCCCTGTCCAACGACACGGCGCCTCACGGGGACCGGTTCAACGCCCGCGGCACTTTCCCAAGTCACTTGTGGGAAGTCATTGCTGGCCAGCGACTTCGGGAGATAGCTTCGCCCTGCACCACTGCGTCATGTACCTGCCCGAGCACGACCAGTGTCCCGGGCCGGTCTCGTGTCCGGATGATGTGGAGACCCCATGATTCATCTGCGTTCCAGACGGCGGCCCGTTCCCGCCGTACCCGTCGTGCTGTCGCCGGCCGGGTCGCTCGGCTTCCCGCCGGGGACCGCGGGGTCGGGGACGCGCTGCGCGCGGTGAAACGACCCGCTCCGCTCGTCCCTTCCCCTTTCTCTCACGAACTGGAGACCCCGCACATGACAGCGCCCCACTCCCGTCGCCGCCGCGCCGTCGCGATCCCGGCCGGCATGGCCCTCGCCACGGCCCTCGCGTTCCTGCCCAACATCCAGGCCTCCGCCGCCGAGGCCGCCCCGGACGCGGGCGCCGAGGCCACCTCGCTCAGCTACGTCGTCAACGTGCAGCCCGGGCACGGGCCTTCGGCGCAGGTGAAGCGTGCGATAGCCGAGGCCGGCGGCACGATCGTGACGTCGTACGACCGGATCGGCGTGATCGTCGTCCACTCGGCCGCCCCGGACTTCGCCAGGACCGTGCGCAAGGCGCGCGGCGTGCAGTCGGCCGGTGCCACCCGCACCGCGCCGCTGCCCTCGGCGGCGACGACCGACGTCGGCACGCCGAAGGTGCTCACCGCGCAGGAGGCCGCCGCCGCTCAGGCCGTCCAGGGCCAGGACCCGCTCGAGTCCCTCCAGTGGGACCTGCCCGCCATCAAGGCGGACAAGGCGCACGAGAAGTCCCTGGGCAGCAGCAGGGTGACCGTCGCGGTGATCGACACCGGTGTCGACGACACGCACCCGGACATCGCGCCGAACTTCGACCGGCAGGCGTCGGTCAACTGCGTGGCGGGCAAGCCGGACACCGCCGACGGCGCCTGGCGGCCGGGCGCGGCGGAGAGCCCGCACGGCACCCACGTGGCCGGGGAGATCGCCGCCGCCAGGAACGGCGTCGGCATGACCGGCGTGGCGCCCGGCGTGAAGGTGGCGGGCATCAAGGTGTCCAACCCGGACGGCTTCTTCTACACCGAGGCCGTGGTCTGCGGCTTCATGTGGGCGGCCGAGCACGGCGTCGACGTGACCAACAACAGCTACTACACCGACCCGTGGTACTTCAACTGCAAGAACGACCCGGACCAGAAGGCGCTCGTCGAGGCCGTCTCGCGCGCCTCGCGGTACGCGGAGAAGAAGGGCGCGGTCAACGTCGCCGCGGCCGGCAACGAGAACTACGACCTCGCCTCCGACGAGATCCTCGACCCGTCCTCCCCCAACGACACCACGCCCGGCGACCGGGTCGTCGACCCGTCGAAGTGCTACGACATCCCGACCCAGCTGCCGGGTGTCGTCACGGTCGCGGCGACCGGTGCGAAGGGCCTGAAGTCGTCCTTCTCCAACCACGGTCTGGGCGTCATCGACATCGCCGCGCCCGGCGGCGACTCGACCGCCTACCAGACCCCGGCGCCGCCGGCCACCAGCGGACTGATCCTGGGCACCCTGCCCGGCGGCAAGTGGGGCTACATGGCCGGTACGTCGATGGCGTCGCCGCACGTCGCCGGTGTCGCCGCGCTGATCAAGTCGACGCACCCGCACGCCACCCCGGCCATGGTCAAGGCGCTGCTGTACGCGCAGGCCGACGCCACTGCGTGCACCAAGCCGTACGACATCGACGGCGACGGCAAGGTGGACGCGGTGTGCGAGGGGTCGGAGAACCGCAACGGCTTCTACGGCTGGGGCATGGCCGACGCGCTGGACGCGGTGACCCGGTAGGGAAACCGCCGTACCGGCGGACATGTTGAGACGGTCAATGCCGCATGGTGCGGTCATGACCGACATCGAGTTCGCCTGGTCCGCCCTGGGCGGTGATCCCGCCCTTCTCCGGCGCGTGACGGCCACCGTGCGGGAAGGTGCCCTGGTGGGGCGCCTTCCCGCACGGGAGTCCGCCCGGATCTGCGTCGGCGTGTGCGCACTGGCCGCCGCCGAGCTGGCGGCGCGTCGCGAGGGGCTCGCGCGCGTGCCCGGGGTACGGGTGGACGACGGAGCCGTCGCCACCGCGTTCACCAGCGAGCGGCACCTGCGCGTCGCCGGACGCGAGCCGGTGTCCTACGCCGGCGGCCCGGACGACTGGGCGCGTCCGCCGGGCCCCTGGGGTGCGGACGCCGCGGCGTGGCGGTGACGTCGCCGCGGGTACTGGACTTGCCCGGTTCTGGGGCAGTTGGTGAAGATCTCGAGGTGACCTCCACAGAACCTCCGTCCCGGTCCGCCGGCACCGGGCCGCACGCGCGGGCCTCCGGCACCGGCCGGGCCGCGGCCGTGCTCGTGCTGGTGGCGCTGGCCGCGCTGATACCCGTGCTCGGCCCCTCCCCCGCCCTGCACGGCACCGGAGAGGCCGAAGCGCCCGGCACCGGTGGCATCGCCCTGCTGCGCACGGTGCTGTTCGCGGCGCTGAGCATCCCGGTCGGTGAACTCTTCGTGCACCGGCTGACCCGGTCCCTCCCCGGCGCTCCCACGGACCGGCCCCGCAGTTGGTCCCCCTGGGCCAACGCCGCCGCGTTCGCCGCCGCGCTGGGCCTGGCGTCGGTCGTGGCCACCGGCAACCTGGTGCCGGGCGGCATCGCCGAGATCGACGTCGGCGGCCTCTACGAGTCCCGGGACGGCAAGCTCGCGCTGCTCGAGGTCAACGCCTTCCTGGTGGCGGGCCTGTGCGCCGCCTCGCGCCGGCCGGGCACCCAGGTCTGGCCCCTGGCCGCGGTGGTCGTCGCGGAGGCCCTGCGTGCCCATCCCACCACCGAGTACAGCCCCCTGATCGGCTCCGGCCTGACACTGGTGCACCTGACGTGCGCGTCCCTGTGGGTGGGCGGCCTGCCGTACGCGCTGCGGATCCTGCGGGGGTGGCGGGGCGCCGCTGCGGGCCCGGCCCTGCTCGGTCTCTACGCGCGCGTGGCGGCCGTCCTGCTCGCCGTCATCACGGCGACGGGCGTGTGCAGTTCGCTGCGCCGGATGCCCGCGGGCACGGTCCTGGACCAGTTGACGGACACGGCGTACGGCAGGGTCCTGCTCGCCAAGGTGGTCCTGGTGGCGGCCGTCGCCGCCCTCGCCCTGTGGGCCCGGGTCCGGCTGGGCCGCGCCACCGACCCGCTGTCCGCCTGCTCGCCCGCACGCGGGGAGGTCGTCGCCCTCGGCGCGGTGGTCGCGGTGTCGGGCCTGCTGACGGCGCTTCCGGTGCCGATCCGCTGGTGAGACCGGGCCGGCGGGGCCCCGGTGCGCGTGGGTTCCGTCACACGGGGAGGGCGCCGTGCGAGGTTCCGGGGCGGCCCCGCCGGCGTGCCGCGGCCGTCCCGGCGAGCCCGGCCGCCGCAATCCCCGTACGGCCGTCCGGACTTGACACGGCGACGGCGCGCGGGGCCCGGAAGGGCACCTGCGGGGCGGGGCTGTCGGTCGTGGCCCGTATCCTCATGGACCATGCTCGAAGACCGCACGACCGCAGCGTCGCCCGCCACCACGTGGCCGGCCGCGTATCCGCAGGGGTACGCGGTCGTTGACGTCGAGACCACCGGCCTGGCCCGCGACGACCGCATCATCTCCGCGGCCGTCTACCGGCTGGACGCGCGCGGAGAGGTCGAGGACCACTGGTACACGCTGGTCAATCCGGAGCGGGACCCGGGCCCGGTGTGGATACACGGACTGACGAGCGAGGTGCTCGAGGGGGCTCCGCTGTTCCGGGACGTCGCCCAGGAGTTCGCGGCCCGGCTCGACGGGCGGGTGCTCGTCGCGCACAACGCCGTCTTCGACTGGCAGATGATCGCCCGGGAGTACGCGCGCGCGGAGGACGCGGCCCCGGTGCGTCAACGGCTGTGCACCATCGCGCTCTCCAAGGAGCTGGCGCTGCCGCTGCCCAATCACAAGCTGGAGTCGCTGGCCGCGCACTTCGGCGTCGTGCAGCAGCGGGCGCACCACGCGCTGGACGACGCGCGCGTGCTGGCGGAGGCGTTCCGGCCGAGCCTGCGCGCCGCGGCGGCGAGCGGCCTGCGGCTGCCGCTGCACGAGTGCCGGCCGCTGACGGAGTGGTCGGACCGGCCCGCGCCCCGGATCGGGCGGCAGGCCGGCTACGGCGGCTCCCGGCCGACCAGTTGGCGCCCCGCCCGCAAAAGGCCCGCATGCCCCTATCCCAACCCGGGCCGGTACGAAGAGGGCAAACGTCTCAAGCAGGGCATGCGGGTCGCCTTCTCGGGTGACACCTCGACCGAGCGGGACCTGCTGGAGGACCGCGCGACCGAGGCCGGGCTGCACGTCGCCGGCAGCCTGTCCCGGCTGACCAGCCTGCTGGTCACCAACGACCCGGACTCGGGCACGTCGAAGGTGGTCAAGGCCCGGCAGTACGGCACGCCGGTGGTGGACGAGGCGGCCTTCGGGCAGCTGCTGCGGGACGTGGAGCCGGCGGACGGCTGAGCCGGGCGCGAGCCGTACGGACGGGTGATTGCCGGGCGACTCGCCCGGCGCCCGCTCGCCCGTGCCGCGCCGACGGCTCACCCTGTGGCGCATGGCGACATGCGAAGTCTGCGGCAACAACTACGGAATGACGTTCGAGGTCCACGCGCAGGGGGCGGTGCACGTCTTCGACTGCTTCTCCTGCGCGATCCACCGGATGGCCCCCATCTGCGAGCACTGCCGGGTGCAGATCATCGGCCAGGGCGTGGAGGCCGACGGCCACTGGTACTGCGGCGCCCACTGCGCCCGCGCCGAGGGGAGGGCGGGCATCGTCGACAGGGCCTGAGGCCGGACGGGCCCACCGGCGGCGCGGGCCGCGGCCCTCGCCCGGACCCTCCGGCGAGGACCGCGTTTCGGCAAGGTACCGTCGATGCGTGTACCGCTTCCTGTTGTCCCGCCAGTGGGTGATCCTCACGCTGGTCGCCCTGCTGCTCATCCCGACGATGATCGAGCTGGGCTTCTGGCAGCTGCACCGCTACGAGGAACGCACCGCCCGGAACGACCTGGTGGCCGACGCGCTCGGCGCGGAGCCGGTGCCGGTGGAGTCGCTGACCGCTCCCGGCAGGAAGATCACCACGCACGAGCGGTACCGCGGCGTGACCGCGAAGGGCCGCTTCGACACGGAGCACGAGGTCGTCGTCCGCCGGCGCACGAACGCCCAGGACAAGATCGGCTACCACGTGCTGACCCCGTTCGTCCTCACGGACGGCAGGGTCCTGCTCGTCAACCGGGGCTGGATCCCCGCGGACGGCCCCAGTCAGACCGAGTACCCCGAGGTCCCCGCACCGCCCCGGGGAGAGATCACCGTGACCGGGCGGATGATGCCCGACGAGACGACCGCCGCGAGCGGCATCAAGGACCTCCAGGGCCTCCCGGACCGGCAGATCATGCTCATCGACAGCGAGCAGGAGGCCGCCCGCCTGAACGCCCGGGTGCTCGGCGGGTACGTCGTCCTGACGGCACCGGAGCCCAAGGGCGGCACCCCCGAGCCGATCGGCCGGCCCGGCAACGAGGACGCGGCGCTGAACTTCGCGTACGCGATCCAGTGGTGGCTGTTCTCCGCGGGCGTCCCGGTCGGCTGGTGGATCCTGGTCCGCCGCGAGCGGCGCGACCGGGAGGCCGCCGAGGACGCGCCGGCCCCGGAGGCGGAACCCGCCACCGTGTAGCGGTGGTCCGCGCGGGCCGCCGGTGCGGAGCCGATTGCTCCGTCACCGGCCGGGCAGACGGACATCCGTGCATTCCCAGATAGAGGACTACGCGCTCATCGGCGACCAGCAGACCGCGGCCCTGGTCGGCACGGACGGCTCGGTGGACTGGCTGTGCCTGCCCCGCTTCGACTCCGCCGCCTGCTTCGCCAGGCTGCTCGGCGACGAGGACAACGGCCACTGGCGCATCGCCCCCGTGGGCGCCGAGCGCTGCACCCGGCGGGCCTACCGTCCCGACACCCTCGTCCTGGACACCGAGTGGGAGACCGCCGACGGCGCCGTCCGGGTCACCGACTTCATGCCCCAGCGCGACCGCGCCCCCGACCTGGTGCGCGTCGTCGAGGGCCTGCGCGGTGAGGTCACCGTGCACAGCGCGCTGCGGCTGCGCTTCGACTACGGCTCCGTCGTGCCGTGGGTGCGCCGGTCCGACGGTCACCGGGTGGCCGTCGCCGGACCGGACTCCGCGTGGCTGCGCAGTGAGCCGGAGGTGCGCAGCTGGGGTCAGGACTTCGGGACGCACGCGGAGTTCACGGTCGCCGAGGGCGAGAAGGTCGCGTTCGTCCTCACCTGGCACCCCTCGCACGAGCCGCGTCCGCGGCTGGTCGACCCGTACGAGTCGCTGGAGCACAGCGTCGAGGACTGGCGCGCCTGGGCCGCCCACTGCCGCTACGACGGTCCGCACCGGGACGCCGTGGTCCGCTCCCTGATCACGCTGAAGGCACTCACCTACCGGCCGACCGGCGGCATCGTGGCCGCCCCCACCACCTCGCTGCCCGAGGAACCGGGCGGCGTCCGCAACTGGGACTACCGCTTCTGCTGGCTGCGCGACTCCACGCTCACCCTGGGCGCCCTGCTGTCGGCCGGGTACCTGGAGGAGGCCGAGGCCTGGCGCGACTGGCTGCTGCGCGCGGTCGCGGGCGACCCGGCCGACCTGCAGATCATGTACGGCCTGGCGGGCGAGCGGCGGCTGCCCGAGTTCGAGCTGCCGTGGCTGTCCGGCTTCGCCGGGTCGGCGCCGGTGCGGGTCGGCAACGACGCGGTGAGCCAGCTCCAGCTGGACGTGTACGGCGAGGTCATGGACTCCCTGTCACTGGCCCGGCTGGCGGGCATGCGTCCCAAGCCGCAGATGTGGGAGCTCCAGTGTGCGCTGATGGACTTCCTGACCACGGCGTGGCGGCAGCCGGACGAGGGGCTGTGGGAGGTGCGCGGCGGACGCCGGCAGTTCGTGCACTCGAAGGTGATGGCCTGGGTGGCCGCCGACCGGGCGGTGCGCACCCTGGAGAGCAGTCCGGAGCTGGGCGGCGACCTGGACGGCTGGCACGCGCTGCGCGAGGAGGTGCACCGGGAGGTGTGCGAGAAGGGCTACGACCCGGAGCGCAACACCTTCACCCAGTCCTACGGTTCGGCGGAGCTCGACGCCGCGCTGCTCCTCCTCCCCCGGGTGGGTTTCCTGCCCGCGGACGATCCGCGGGTCGTCGGCACGGTCGACGCGATCGGCAAGGAGCTGACCCGGGACGGCCTGGTGCGCCGCTACAGCACCGAGGGCCCGGCCGTGGACGGACTGCCGGGCGGCGAGGGCACGTTCCTGGTGTGCTCGTTCTGGTACGCGGACGCGCTGCACGCGACCGGCCGGACCGAGGAGGCCCGGGAGCTGTTCGAGCGGCTGGTGGGGCTCGCCAACGACGTGGGACTGCTGGCGGAGGAGCACGACCCGGTGGCGGGCCACCAGCTCGGCAACTTCCCGCAGGCGTTCAGCCACGTCGGCCTGGTGAACACCGCCCTCGCCCTGTTCGGGGACGAGGGGGCAGGATAGGAACCATGGATCTTGGACTGAAGGACCGGGTGTACGTCGTCACCGGAGCCACCCGTGGCCTGGGCAACGCCACCGCGCGCGCACTGGTCGCCGACGGCGCGAAGGTGGTCGTCACGGGGCGGGACGGGAAGAGCGTCGAGGACGCCGCGTCCGCGCTGGGCCCCGACGCGGTGGGCGTGGCCGCCGACAACGCCGACCCCGGGGCCCCCGCGCGGCTGGTCGCGACCGCCCGCGAGCGCTTCGGGCGCTTCGACGGCGTGCTGATCAGTGTGGGCGGGCCGCCGCCCGGCTTCGTCGCCGACAACACCGACGAGCAGTGGCAGGCCGCGTTCGAGTCGGTGTTCCTCGGCGCGGTGCGGCTGGCCCGCACGGCGGCCGCCGAGCTGGAGGACGGCGGTGTCATCGGCTTCGTGCTGTCGGGTTCCGTGCACGAGCCGATCCCGGGCCTGACCATCTCCAACGGCCTGCGTCCGGGACTGGCGGGCCTCGCCAAGTCCCTCGCCGACGAGCTGGGCCCGCGCGGCATCCGCGTCGTCGGCCTGCTGCCGGGCCGGATCGACACCGACCGGGTGCGCGAGCTGGACGGCCGGTCCGCCGACCCGGAGGCGACCCGGGCGGCGAGCGAGTCCCGCATCCCGCTGCGCCGCTACGGCACCCCGGAGGAGTTCGGCCGCGCGGCGGCGTTCCTGCTGTCGCCCGCGGCGTCGTACGTGACGGGCGTGATGCTGCCGGTGGACGGCGGGAGCCGGCACGGCTTCTGAGGCCTGTCGCCCGCCCCCGGCTGCCCGGCCGGGGGCAACGGCCGGGTCAGCTGACCCGTTCGGCGTGGTGCTTGACGCCGTGGAGGCGTACCTCCGCCGGGAGGGCGGCGAGGCCGGCCGAGTCGCGGGCGTGGGTGAGGGCGTGCGCGGTGAGGTCGTCGAGCGCGGTGCCGGGGTCCACGTGCGGGGCCAGCAGCAGCCGGACGCGGGCCCGTGGGGCGTCGCGCCGTCCGGTGAGCCGGACACCGACCCGTTCGACCCCGTCCACCCGGTCCGTCTCCTGGGCGAGGACGCCCTCCAGGGCCCGGCCGCGCAGCACCGCGCCCTCGCCGTCGCCGGTCCGGACGAGGACCTCGGAGAGCCGGCGGCGGCGCAGGACCGCGACGAGCCACCACAGGGCGAGCAGCAGCAGGACGGCGAGCGCGGCGATGACGACCGGCCACCACCAGCCGGAGTCCCGCCAGCGGGTCCGCTCGGCATTGCTGAGCAGCACGTCGTGCGGCCCCTGGTGCACCCACCAGGAGGGCGGTGACACGCCGTACGACACCGCGAGCACGGCGCCGCCCACGGCGATCAGCACCAGGCCCACGAGTCCCAGCAGTACCCGGTCGACGGTCCTGAGCACGTTCCTCACCCCTTCCGTCCGGGCCGCGACACGCGGACCGACACGGCGGGCGGCCGGGCCAGTCCGAGCCCGCGCACGGCGTCGTCGAGCACGCCGTCCAGGTCGCCCCGTACGTCGTCCAGTTCCCTGAAGTGCGCGAGCGCCCGAACCCGGACCCTCCCGCGTCGCATCCGCACGTGCGCCGACTGCACGCCGGCCACCTCCACGGCCCGGTCGCGCAGCACCGCGGAGGCGGCGTCCCGGTGCAGTCCCGCGCGTACGTCCGGGCGGGTGCGCCGCATCGGCAGCATCTTGCGCAGGCCGGGCGTTACCGCCAGCACGAGCAGCCAGAGCCCGAGGGCGGCGGCGACGCCCGCGCCGACCCGCACCCAGATGTCGTCGAGGGGGCGCTGGGCGAGCTGCCGGGCCAGTTCCCGGCGCCAGCCCAGGGCCGAGCGGCCGGCGCGGACGGCGACGACGTCGTAGAGGAAGGCGCCGGCGGCGATCAGCAGCAGGAGGGCGACGATGCCCGCGGGGACGCGGCGCGCCGACCAGAAGCGGCCGCGCGGTCCGCGCTCGCCCTCGGCCGGGGGCGGCGGCGGGGAGCCGGTGCCGGCCGGCTTCTCCATGACGGGCAGGCCCCGCGTGCTGCCCTCGGTGCCCCGGGGTTCGCTCATCGCGTCCTCCGCTGCCGCGCGCCGTACTCCGCCGCCAGGTGCAACCGCTCCACCTGGACGCCGACCTCCGGCACCGCCATGCCCGCCAGCCCGCCGACCCGCTGGACGACCCGGTGGCGCACCTGCCCGCAGCGGGCGCCGATGTCGCAGGGGTAGTCGAGTTCGACGTGGACGCGTACGCGGGCGATGTCGTGGTGGACGACGACGGAGGCGTGCGGGCGCTCGGCGTCCGGATGGAGCACGCCGACCGCCTCGCGTGCCGCCTGGGCGGCGATCTTGGCGACGACCCGGTCGGCGATCCGCGTGGCTCCGCGCTCGCCCGCGGGGACCGGCGTCAGGGCGTCGCGGACCTCACCGGGCGCCTCGCTCACGCCGGTCACCGCCGCCGGTCGTCACGGGTGCGGAACAGGTCGCCGAGGTCCATGTCCCCCTCGAGGAACCGGCCGACGACGAACCCGACGGCGCCCAGGGCCGCCACCAGCACGAAGGCTCCGAAGCCGCCGAAGTACCCGGCGAACCCCAACGCCATCCCGGCGATCATGCCGACCACCGCCATGTTCATGGTGCGCTCTCCTCAGTCCGTCGTCCCGTCACCTGATCCGCGGCTCCGCCGGCTCCTCGTCCTCCTCGTCCGGCAGCTTCACGTCGCTCACCGCGATGTTGACCTCGACGACCTCGAGGCCGGTCATCCGCTCCACCGCCGCCACCACGTTCTCCCGTACGTCCCGGGCCACGTCGCTGATCGACACGCCGTACTCGACGACGATCTCCAGATCGAGCGCGGTCTGCTTCTCGCCGACCTCGGCCTTCACGCCCCGCGTCACCGACTTGCCTCCGCCGGGCACGCGGTCCCGCACGGCTCCGAAGGTACGCGCCATCCCGCTGCCCAGGGCGTGGACACCCGAGACGTCGCGTGCCGCCATTCCGGTGATCTTCTCGACGACGCCGTCGGCGATGGTGGTCCGGCCACGGGTGCCGGGGTCGCCGCCGCCGCGCCGGACCGCCTGCGCCCTCCCGGTCTCCGGTGTGTCCTTTTCCGTCAAGTCACTCATGTCCGCACATCCCTCCAGTCGTCGCTTATTCACCACCGTAAGCACGGCGACGCGATTGCGCGCCGGGAATGCGGCAGGCTGAAGCAATGACAACGCCTGATCGGTGGACGCGGACGGTACGGGAGCAGCTGGGGCTCGGCAGGCTGCTGCCCCTGGGCGGGCCGCGGGACGGCGCGTGGATCGCCGAGCGCGCGGCGCGGGAGGCGCTGCTGGCCGCGGTCCGGGACGTGCCGGGCGTGCGCCCGGGGCGCCTGCGCATCACCCTCGCCGCTCCGCAGGAGGCTCCGGAGCCGGTCGTGCCGGCGCCGCCGAGCGCCCTGCCGCCCGGTCCGCTGCGGGTGTCGGCCGACTTCGCGGCGTCGGCGGCCGAGCCCGTGCCGGCCGCGGCCGACCGTCTGCGCGCCGCCCTGGCCGACGCGGCGGCGCGGCGGATCGGTCTGACCGTGACGGACGTCGATCTGCGGGCGACGGACCTGCTCGACGCGGAGCCGGCGCCGCGTCCCGTCCTGGAGCCGGAGCCGGAGCCGGAGCACGGGACCGCGGGCGGCCCGCCAACCCGGGAGGAGGCGGACGGCACGGACGAGGGCCGGGCGGCGGGCGCCGCGCTCGCGGTCCCCGGCGTCAGGGGGCTGACCGGCACGCTGGGCCGCCCGGTGCACATCACGGTGCCGGACGCGCGGCTGGAGGCGGCCCTGCCGCGTCGCCACGTACGGGTGGAACTGGCCGTCGGCGCGGACCGGCCGGCCGCGGAGGTGGCCCGGCGGGTCAGGGCAGCGGTGACCGAGGCCCTGCCGGACCACCCCACGGTGGCCGTACTGGTGACGGCGATCGGCTGAACCCACGGGCCGGACCACGCCCGTCGTCACGGCGCCGGCCGGGTGGGCCGGCCGGCCGCCGGGGGCTCAGTCCCCGAGTCCGGCCAGGTCGCGCAGCCGGCGGCCCTGGGCGGCGCGCTCCGCGGCGCGCTGGGCCTCGTAGTCCCGGCTCTGGGCGCCCTGGAGCAGCGCCTTGGTCTCGACGACGGCGTCGCGCGGCGCGGAGAGGATCGCGGACACCAGGTCGTGCACGGCGCCGTCGAGCTGTTCCCCGGGGACGGCGAGGTTGGCGAGGCCGGTGTTCACGGCCTCCTCGGCCGTGACGAAGCGTCCGGTCGCGCAGATCTCCAGCGCGCGGGCGTATCCGACCAGGGACACCAGCGGATGCGTGCCCGTGAGGTCAGGCACGAGGCCGAGGCTGGTCTCGCGCATGGCGAACTGCACGTCGTCCGCGACGACCCGCAGGTCGCAGGCGAGGGCCAGCTGGAAGCCGGCCCCGATGGCGTGCCCCTGCACGGCGGCGACGGACACGAGGTCGCTGCGCCGCCACCAGGTGAACGCCTCCTGGTACTCGGCGATGGTCCCGTCCAGCTCGGCGTCGCCGCCCCGGGCGAGGTCGATGAACGACGGTTCGCCGTCGAAGCCCTCGGGCGTGAACGCCTGCCGGTCGAGGCCGGCCGAGAAGGACTTGCCCTCGGCCCGCAGCACGACGACCCGGACGGAGCCCGGCAGCAGCCGGCCGGCCTCGGTGAGCGCTCGCCACAGAGCGGGGCTCTGCGCGTTGCGCTTGGCGGGGTTGGTCAGCGTCACCGTGGCGATCGCGTCGTCGACGGTGAGCCGCACGCCGTCCTTGTCGAGTGCGGGACCGGGGTCGTGGGCGGGCGAAGCCATGGAGCGCCTCCGAAGGGTGCGGTCGTCGTCCCTGCCGTGTGCCGACTGCCTCGCCGTGCCGCGACAGAGCTAAGTGACTGCACAGTAACCACCCGGTCGGCCGGACGACCGACCGGGTGGCCACCATCGGAGCCGAGGGGCCACCCGGGGTGGATCAGGCCGATGCGGCCTTCTTGCCCCGGGTCGCCCCGCCACGCCCTCGCAGCGTGACACCCGACTCGCTGAGCATGCGGTGCACGAAGCCATACGAGCGGCCGGTTTCCTCGGCCAACGCCCGGATGCTCGCACCGGCGTCGTACTTCTTCTTCAGGTCTGCCGCGAGCTTGTCGCGCGCGGCGCCGGTCACCCGGCTGCCCTTCTTCAGAGTCTCGGCCACCCGTGCCTCCTCATGGGAAGTGCGCTCTGGTCTCCTCATGATCACCCCTCATGGGCCTCATGGCCACCCATTCGGCAAGGTCGATGAGACAGGGATGTGACGACAGGAGCGCGTCCCCACATACGGAATGCGCAATTCCAAAGCGTCCGGCGACGACAGCCGCGCGGATCTTCCGGCGAAAGCGCAGGTCAGAAAGGCGACGCGGCCGGGGCCCCCAGAATGGGGCCCCGGCCGCGAAATCGATGTAGGACACACCTCATGATGAGGAGATCTCACACAGATGGTGGATCACGGATCGGCCGAATGATCCATACCCAGTGGATCATCCGTTCGATCAAGCAAGGGCGACGAGGTCCGCGTAGCCCGCGCCCCACAGGTCTTCGACGCCGTCCGGGAGCAGGATGATCCGCTCCGGCTGGAGCGCCTCGACCGCGCCCTCGTCGTGGGTGACGAGCACGACCGCGCCCTTGTAGGTGCGCAGCGCGCCGAGGATCTCCTCCCGGCTGGCCGGGTCGAGGTTGTTCGTCGGCTCGTCGAGGAGCAGCACGTTCGCCGAGGAGACCACGAGGGTGGCCAGCGCGAGGCGGGTCTTCTCGCCGCCCGAGAGGACACCGGCCGGCTTGTCGACGTCGTCGCCGGAGAACAGGAACGAGCCGAGCACCTTGCGGACCTCGACGAGGTCCATGTCGGGCGCGGCGGACCGCATGTTCTCCAGGACGGTGCGCTCGGGGTCGAGGGTCTCGTGCTCCTGCGCGTAGTAGCCGAGCTTGAGGCCGTGGCCCTCGACGACCTCGCCCGTGTCGGGCTTCTCCACGCCGCCGAGCAGGCGCAGCAGGGTCGTCTTGCCGGCGCCGTTGAGACCGAGGATGACGACGCGGGAGCCCTTGTCGATGGCCAGGTCGACGTCGGTGAAGATCTCCAGGGAGCCGTACGACTTGGACAGGCCCTCCGCGGTCAGCGGGGTCTTGCCGCAGGGTGCCGGCTCGGGGAAGCGGAGCTTGGCGACCTTGTCGGACTGGCGGACGGCCTCCAGGCCGGCCAGCAGCTTGTCGGCGCGGCGGGCCATGTTCTGCGCGGCGACGGTCTTGGTGGCCTTGGCGCGCATCTTGTCGGCCTGCGAGTGCAGGGCGGCGGCCTTCTTCTCGGCGTTGGCGCGCTCGCGCTTGCGCCGCTTCTCGTCGGCCTCGCGCTGCTGCTGGTAGAGCCTCCAGCCCATGTTGTAGACGTCGATCTGGGAGCGGTTGGCGTCCAGGTAGAACACCTTGTTGACGACCGTCTCCACCAGGTCGACGTCGTGGGAGATCACGATGAAGCCGCCGCGGTAGGTCTTCAGGTAGTCGCGCAGCCAGACGATCGAGTCGGCGTCGAGGTGGTTGGTCGGCTCGTCGAGCAGCAGCGTGTCCGCGTCGGAGAACAGGATCCGGGCCAGCTCGACACGCCGGCGCTGACCGCCGGAGAGCGTGTGCAGGGGCTGGCCGAGCACGCGGTCGGGCAGGTTGAGCGCGGCGGCGATGGTGGCGGCCTCGGCCTCGGCGGCGTATCCGCCCTTGGTGAGGAACTCCGTCTCCTGGCGCTCGTACTGCCTGAGCGCCTTCTCGCGGGTGGCGCCCTGGCCGTTCGCGATGCGCTGCTCGTTCTCGCGCATCTTGCGGATCAGGGTGTCGAGGCCGCGGGCGGAGAGGATGCGGTCGCGGGCCAGCACGTCGAGGTCGCCGGTGCGCGGGTCCTGCGGGAGATAGCCGACCTCACCGGAGCGGGTGACGGTACCCCCGGCGGGGATGCCCTCGCCGGCGAGGACCTTGGTGAGGGTGGTCTTGCCGGCGCCGTTGCGGCCGACCAGGCCGATGCGGTCGCCCTTGGCGATGCGGAAGGTGGCGCTCTCGATGAGGACACGGGCACCGGCGCGCAGCTCGATGCCGGAGGCGGAGATCACGGTCAGACTCCAGGGCGGGTGGGTGACGGGATGGACGGCTGAGGACGTTTCCCGCCGTCTAATGCGCGAGGAGAATGGCCATGGGGCCAGTCTAACGGGGCCGTGCAACCGCTTTTCCCGGGTGCCGGTCCCCGCGGCCGTCCGTCCGGGACTCCCCCGTCCGCGGGGCGTGGATCGCGGGCACTGCCGGTGGCCGGTGCGAAACTGGGCGCCGGGGCGGATTCCGGGACTTTCCCGGCGTCCGGTCACCGGTACCGGCTCACGAGGGAGTGATCGGCATGGCAGGCACGGACGGCGGCCGCCCGAGCGTCTTCCCGACGCTGCTGTACGCGGACGCCAAGGCGGCGGTCCGCCGGCTCACGCGGGCCTTCGGCTCCACGGAACTGGCCGTGTACGAGGGCGAGGACGGCTCGGTCGCGCACGCGGAGCCGGCCCAGGGCAACGGCGCGGTGATGCTCGGTTCCAGGGGCACGGGCAGCCGCTTCGACGAGGCGATGGGGAACGCGGGCACGATGGGGGTGTACGTCGTGGTGGACGACGTCGACGCACACCACCGGCGGGCCGTGGAGCACGGCGCGGAGATCCTGATGCCCCCGACGGACCAGGACTACGGGTCCCGGGACTACATGGCCCGGGACCTCGAGGGCAACGTCTGGAGCTTCGGGACGTACGCGCCCGATGTCCGCGGCTGACGTCCGCCGTCGGCTGACGTCCGCCGGCCGGTCTCCGGTCAGCTGCCCCCGGTGTGCACCTGGAACGCGGCCCGGCGGACGGCCTTGGCCAGGGCCGGGTCGGGGTGGGCCGCGGCGAGGGCGACCAGGACCTGCACGGTGCGCGGGTGCCCGACGGCGCGGACCTCGTCGAGGAGGGCCGGGACGGTGGGCTGCACGGCGGACTCCAGGTGCCGCACCAGCAGCGGGGCCTCGCCGTGGTCGGCGACGGCGGCGGCCGTGTCGACCCACAGCCAGGTGGCCTCCTGGCGGGTGAGGACCTCGTGGGCGTCCTCGGGGTCGGCGCCGTCGTGCTCGGCCAGCCACAGCAGGGCGTACGGGCGCAGCGTGGGCTCGCCGAGCACGGCGCGGACGTCGGGCTCGGCGGGGGCGCCGACGACGCGCAGCGCCTCGAAGGCGAGGCCGCGCAGCAGGGCGTCCTCGCCGCGGGCGGCGGCGAGCAGCTCGGTGACGGCGCTGCCGACGGGGCGGGCGGCGAGCCAGGCGCGGTACTCGGCGCGGGCCGCGTTGGGGCGGAGCCGGCCGCAGCCGCGGAGCATGGCCTCGGCCGACTGCTCGATGTTCCCGGCGGGGCTCTGCGCGGCCACGCAGATCTGCTCCAGCTTGACCCAGACCGCCCAGCTGCCCAGCGGTGTGAGGGTGGCCTGGCCGTCGCCGCAGGTGAGGGCGCCGACGGAGGACAGGGCGTGCAGGGCCCAGTCGAGCAGGGGGGCGAGGGGGGTGCCGTCGGTGCCGTCCGCGGCCTGCGGGGGCTGCGGGGCATCGGGGGTGCCCGGTTCGAGCCGGGGGCCGTAGGGGACCTCGCAGCGCTCGGTGCGCAGTTCGGTGACGCGCTGCTCCAGCAGGTCGAGGAGCTGTGCGACGGGCACCGGTCCGGCGGAGAGCTGGAGGAAGGAGAGCACCTGCGGCATCGCGGAGACGACCTCGGCGACGGCGGCGGGCTCCTGCCCGTCGGGCTCCGGGTGGGCGAGCGACCAGGCGTCGAAGAGGGCGACCCAGCCGCGCAGTACAGCGCTGTCGTCGCGGTTCCAGGCGCGCAGGCGCCAGCCGGGGCGGGCGGTGTCGCCGTGGACCTCGACCAGCCCGGCGAGGCGGGCGGTGTCCCAGTCGGCGCGGACCTCGGCCGGGGTCAGGCCCAGTTCGCGGGCCGCGTGTTCGGCGGTCGCGTCGGAGAGGGTGGCCTTGCCGTCGGCGGTCGCGCTGCCGCGGCCGGGGCCGAGGGCGGCGTCGGCCCAGCGGGCGATGCGGGCGGCGCCGGCCAGGCCGGAACGCGCCATTCGGGCCAGTTCCGAGCGGGCCGGTGTGCCCTCCGGGGGGCGCGGTGCGGCGCGGTGCGCGCGCCGCTGGTTGATCGCTCTGGGGGCGTCGGCCAGGGGTCGCGGACGGACGAGTCGAAGCCTGGAGTCGCGCGGGATACGGGACGTCACGGGTGCAGTCTTCCGGTTGACGGTCCGAAAACCCAAACGGAATGCCCGGGGTGGTGGCGAGGAGGGTCTGTGCGGGGCCTCGGCAGGCGGCCCGGGCGGTGGATCCGGCCATGGGTACGGCCCTGAACGGAACCTGAGCGGCGCGCGGCGGGGCGGGGCCCGCCGGGGTCACACCAGGGGGGTCATGAAGCGGCGGAGGGTCTCCTGGTAGGCGTCCGGGTCGACGTTCCACATGGCGCCGTGCGGGGCGCCCTCGACGGTGTGGAGGGAGACGAGCCGGGGGTGGGCGTCGGCGAAGCGGCGGGTGAACCGCCAGGGGGCGACCGTGTCGTCGGGGCCGTGGAAGACCAGGGTCGGCACCGAGAGGGCCTCGTGTCCGGCCCGTTCGGCGCCGCCGTCGGCGTGCAGTCCGGCGCGGCCCTGCGCGGCGCGGACCGCGAGCGGCAGCAGTACGCCGGGCGTGCGGCGGGCGGCGGCCAGGGCGCGCAGGGTGGTCTCCCAGCTGAGGACCGGGGAGTCCAGGACGAGCCCCGCGATGCGGTCGCGGGCGGCGGAGCGCGCGGCGGTGCGCAGGGCCATGGTGGCGCCGGTGGACCAGCCGAGCATGACGACCTGGCGGGCACCGTGGCCGAGGGCGTAGTGGACGGCGGCGTCCACGTCGTGCCACTCGGTCTCGCCGAAGTGGTGCAGGCCGTCCGGCGAGGGCGGGGCGCCGGCGTCGCCGCGGTGGGTGGGGACCAGCACCGGGACGTGCCGTTCGTGCAGGGGCGCCATGAGGTTCAGGGCGTGCTCGCGGGTGGCTCCGAGGCCGTGCACGGCGATGATCCAGGTGGGGCGGGCGCCGGTCACGAACCAGGCCGGGAGCGGGCCGAGTTCGCCGGGGACGTCGACGTCGGTGTAGTCCAGGCCGAGGGCGGTGCCGGGGGTGCCGACGTACAGGTTGGGGGTGAACCAGGCCCGGTCGCCGGCGTCGAAGGAGCCGTGGGTGACGCCTTCGAGGCGGCGTACGACGGTGTCGGCGCCGTGCTGGGCGCCGTCGAGCACCGGGCCGACGACGGCGTGGGACGCGTCGCCCGCGAGGCCGTAGCGGCCGGGGCGGAGCGCGGCGAGGTCCCGGGTGAGGGTGATCTGCCCGGCGGCGGTCCCGTGCACGGTGAGCCGGGGTTCGGTGGGCAGGGGGCGGCCGGGGGGCGCCTTGAGCGCGGCGTCGCTGGCCAGGCGGCCGGCGGCGACGCTCGCTGCGCCGGCCGCCGCCAGGGCTGCGGTGACTGCGGCGGCCGTTGCTGTGACAGTGCGCATGGGGCCAGTCTCCCGGTGGGGTCCGTGGGCGGCCAGCGGGCGGACGACACGGAGTGACGGCGCCCGGCCGGGCCCGGTGCCATGGGCCGGCTCGACTGCCGGTACCCCGGAAGCCGCCCGGTAACCTCTCCGGCCCCCGTCAGCGGGACCCGGCCGGCCCGCGGGTGCCCTGCGACAGGCAACTCCCGTCCCGCCTCGCAGCTCGCTGCGGGCCGTCGCCCGGCGGAACGTGCCGGTCAGGTCGGCTGGCCGTAGCCGTGCAGGCGTTCCGTCACCTCGTCCAGCTGGGCCGGTGTCAGCAGGGACGGGGTGCGGCCGGGGACCGAGGAGGCCGTGAGCCACAGGCGGCACATCCACTCCAGCTGGGCGGTGCGGTCGTAGGCCTGGTCGAGGGTGGCGCCGTAGGTGACCGTGCCGTGGTTGCGCAGGAGGCAGCCGGTGCGGCCGGCGAGGGCGGCCAGCATGTGGCGGGCGAGTTCGTCGGTGCCGTAGGCCGCGTAGGGGGCGACCCTGACGGGGCCGCCGAGCGCGGCGGCCATGTAGTGGACCAGCGGGAAGCTCGGGGACGAGCAGGGAGACGGCCGTCGCGTGCACGGCGTGGGTGTGGACGACGGCCCGGGCGCCGGTGGTGCGGTACACGGCGAGGTGCATGGGCAGCTCGCTGGTGGGGACCAGCGTGCCCAGCACCTGCCGGCCGTCCAGGGCGACGCCGGTCACGTCGCCGGGGGCCAGCCGGTCGTAGGGCACGCCCGACGGGGTGACCAGCACCGTGTCGCCGACCCGCACCGAGACGTTGCCGGAGGTGCCGACCACCAGCCCGTCGGACACCGTCCGCCGGGCCGTAGCGACGAGCGCCTCCCACGCCCCGGACTCCTCCGCGGACACCTCTCCGGCCTTCGACTCCGTCACAGTCCACGCCTCCCGTCGGGCGTCCCGCACGCCCCTCGCCGCGCCGTGGTCCGGCGCCTCGCGGCGATCCTGCCAGGCACGTCTCCGGAGAGCGTCGGCGCGGGTACGCAGCGCAGGCGTTCACGGAGGTCACGACCCCGTTTCCGGTCACCATGACGCCCGGTCCAGTTCACCTTCCGTTCACTCTGGTTGCCTACGTTCGACGCGCCAATGACCTCGAACGATTGCCTGGGTAAATGGAAAGCTTCTCGCTGATCCTCGCGATTGTGGTGGTAACCGCACTCGCGTTCGATTTCACGAACGGTTTCCACGACACCGCGAACGCGATGGCAACGACCATTTCGACCGGTGCGCTCAAACCCAAGGTCGCGGTGGCCATGTCCGCCGTGCTGAACCTTGTGGGCGCCTTTCTCTCGGTGGAGGTCGCCAACACGATCTCCAAGGGTCTCGTCGACGAGACCGGCATCCGTCCCGAGGTCATCTTCGCCGCGTTGGTCGGCGCGATCCTCTGGAACCTGCTGACCTGGCTGGTCGGACTCCCGTCCAGTTCCTCGCACGCCCTCATGGGCGGCCTGATCGGCGCCGCCGTCGCCTCGGCGGGCATCGGCGCCGTCCACGGCGACGTCCTCGTCACCAAGGTGCTCCTGCCGGCCGTCGCCGCCCCGATCGTCGCGGGTGTCGCGGCGATGCTCGCCTCCCGGCTGACGTACTCGCTCGGCCGCAAGGCCGACGGCAGGGCCGCGGAGAAGGGCTACCGCGCCGGGCAGATCGCCTCGGCCGGCCTGGTCTCGCTCGCCCACGGCACCAACGACGCCCAGAAGACGATGGGCATCATCACCCTCGCCCTGATCGCGGGCGGCTCCCTCGCCCCCGGCTCGAACCCGCCCGTGTGGGTCATCCTGTCCGCGGGCCTGGCCATCGCGCTCGGCACCTACCTCGGCGGCTGGCGCATCATCCGCACCATGGGCAAGGGCCTGACCGACCTCCAGCCGCAGCAGGGCTTCGCCGCCCAGACCAGCGCCGCCACGGTCATCCTGGCCTCCTCCCACCTCGGCTTCTCCCTCTCCACCACGCACTCGGTCTCCGGCGCGGTCATGGGCGCGGGCCTCGGCCGCAAGGGCGGCGTGGTGCGCTGGTCGACGGCCACCCGCATGTTCGTCGCGTGGGGCCTCACCCTGCCGGCCGCGGCCCTGGTCGCCGCGCTCGCCGAGTGGGTCTGCGGCTTCGGCGACTGGGGCACGGCGCTCGTCGCGGCCTTCCTCGTCGCCTCCAGCTTCGCGATCTGGCGGATCTCCCGGCGCGAGGTCGTCGACCACACCAACGTCAACGGCGGCGACGAGCCGGAGCGCGAGCCGGCCGGCGTGGTGACCACGGCGATCGCCGCCGTCGTCCCGCCGCCCGCGGGCACCGCGTCCGACGCCCTCGCGGCGTCCTTCCCGGCCCAGGCCGGCACCGACTCCAAGGCCCCGTCGGCCGCCACCACCGTCTGAGCCCGCGTCCCGGGTACGAAGGAAGAGAACCATGTCTATCGACTGGGCAGCCCTCGGCTCCGTCTTCGGGGTCAGTCTCGTGGCCACCGTGGCTCTGGTGGCCCTGTTCACCCTCGGCATCGTCGGCCTCTCCCGCCAGGAGCGGGCCGCCGCCCGGGGCGGGTCCGCGGCGCTCGCGGTCACCGGCGCCTACGCGTGCTTCGCTTCCTGCGCGGCGGCGGTGGCGTACGGGATCTATCTGATCGTCGCCTGACCACAGGGCGCACACCGTGCGGGGCGCGGGACGGACTCCACCGTCCCGCGCCCCGCGCTTTTCACACGCCGGCGCACACCACCCGCGTGTGGGCTCTCGCACACTCCCCCGGCGCAGGTCAACAGCGAGTTGACGGGTGTTCGCGGGCCGTGGTGGACTGCCGGAGCCATTACGGCGGCAGGAGAGGAAGCCGGTGCGAGTCCGGCGCGGTCCCGCCACTGTCACCGGGGCAGTACGCAGGTACGGCCCCGGGAGCCAGGAACTCTCACCGCCGATTTCGTCGAACCAGGGCGTGGACACCCTGAGTGAGGACATATCGCCATGCGCGGCTGCCGTTCCGGGCTCACCAGCGACACACTTCCGCTTCCCCTTCCCGCGGCCGGCTGAGCCGTGCGCGCCGAACGCGTCTTCGCGTACGGCGCCGCCGCCGGCCTCCTCGGCGACCTCCTCCTCGGCGATCCGCGCCGTGGACACCCGGTCGCCGTGTTCGGCCGTGCCGCCGGCGCCGTGGAACGGGTGCTGTGGCGTGACCACCGGGGCTGGGGCGCGCTGCACACCGCCGTGTGCGCCGGTGGCGCCGTCGCCCTGGGGGCCGCCGCCGAGCGCGCCGTCCGCCGCTCCCCCGCCGCCTCCGTCGCGCTGACCGGCGCCGCCACCTGGGCCGTCGTGGGCGGGACCTCGCTGGCCCGGGAGGCCCGCGCCGTCGGCCGGGCCCTGGAGGCCGGGGACGTCGAGGGGGCCCGGGCCCGGCTGCCGCACCTGTGCGGACGGGACCCGCAGGCGCTGGACGCCGACGGGATCGCCCGGGCCGTCGTGGAGTCCGTCGCCGAGAACACCTCCGACGCGGTCGTGGGCGCCCTGGTGTGGGGCGCGCTCGGCGGAGTGCCGGGGCTGCTCGGCTTCCGGGCCGTGAACACCCTGGACGCCATGGTCGGCCACCGGTCCCCCCGCTACCGGCGGTACGGCTGGGCCTCGGCCCGGCTCGACGACCTCGCGGGCTGGCCGGGCGCCCGCCTGACCGCCGTCCTGACCACCGCGGCCGGCGGCAGCCCCGCGGGCGCCGTACGGGCCTGGCGGGCCGACGCCGCACAGCACCCGAGCCCCAACGCCGGGCCCGTGGAGGCGTCCTTCGCGGGGGCCCTGGGCGTGCGGCTCGGCGGGACCCTGTCGTACGGCGGGCGGGTGGAGCACCGGCCCGTCCTCAACGGGGCGGCGGGTCGCGCCGTCCGGGCCGGATCCGGTGACATCGAGCGGGCGGTGAGGCTGTCCCGGCGCGTGGGCTGGCTGGCGCTGGGCGTGTGCGCGGGCGCGCGGCTGCTCGTCCGCGGGGCCGGCCGGAAGGGACGTACGTCATGAGCGGTGGCCTCCTCGTCGCCGGCACCACCTCCGACGCCGGCAAGAGCGTCGTCACCGCCGGGATCTGCCGCTGGCTGGTGCGGCAGGGCGTGAAGGTGGCGCCCTTCAAGGCGCAGAACATGTCGCTCAACTCCTTCGTGACCCGCGAGGGCGCCGAGATCGGGCGTGCGCAGGCCATGCAGGCCCAGGCGTGCCGCGTCGAGCCGACCGCGCTGATGAACCCGGTGCTGCTCAAGCCGGGCGGCGAGCGGAGCAGCCAGGTCGTGCTGCTCGGCAAGCCGGTCGGGGAGATGAGCGCCCGCGGCTACCACGGCGGGCGGCAGCGGCAGCTGCTCGGCACGGTGCTCGACTGCCTGGCCGGGCTGCGGGACACGTACGACGCGGTGATCTGCGAGGGAGCGGGCAGCCCGGCCGAGATCAACCTGCGCCGGACCGACATCGTGAACATGGGGATCGCCCGGGGCGCCGGTCTGCCGGTCCTGGTCGTCGGCGACATCGACCGCGGGGGCGTCTTCGCGTCCTTCTTCGGCACGGTGGCCCTGCTGTCGCCCGAGGACCAGGCGCTGGTCGCCGGGTTCCTCGTGAACAAGTTCCGCGGCGACGTGTCGCTGCTGGAGCCCGGCCTCGACATGCTGCACGGCCTCACCGGGCGGCGGACGTACGGCGTCCTGCCCTTCCGGCACGGGCTCGGCATCGACGAGGAGGACGGGCTGCGTGTCTCATTGCGCGGGACGGTGCGGGAGTCCACGGTCGCGCCGCCGGTCGGCGAGGACGTGCTGCGGGTCGCGGTCTGCGCGGTGCCGCTGATGTCCAACTTCACGGACGTGGACGCGCTCGCCGCCGAACCCGGTGTCGTGGTGCGCTTCGTGGACCGGCCGGAGGAGCTGGCCGACGCCGACCTCGTGATCGTGCCGGGGACGCGCGGTACCGTCCGGGCGCTTCGGTGGCTGCGGGAGCGGGGGCTGGCGGACGCGATCGCGCGCCGGGCCGCCGAGGACCGGCCGGTGCTCGGCATCTGCGGCGGGTTCCAGCTCCTCGGCGAGCACATCGAGGACGAGGTCGAGTCCCGCGCCGGGCACGTCGACGGGCTCGGGCTGCTGCCCGTGCGGGTGCGGTTCGCCCGCGAGAAGACCCTCACGCGGCCGGTGGGCGAGGCCCTCGGCGAGCGCGTCGAGGGGTACGAGATCCACCACGGGGTCGCCGAGGTGACGGGCGGGACCCCCTTCCTCGACGGCTGCCGGGCCGGCCGGACCTGGGGCACGCACTGGCACGGCTCGCTGGAGTCGGACGGCTTCCGGCGGGCCTTCCTGCGCGAGGTGGCCGCCGCCGCGGGCCGCCGCTTCGTGCCGGCCCCCGACACCTCGTTCGCCGCGCTGCGCGAGGAGCAGCTCGACCGGCTCGGCGACCTGATCGAACAGCACGCGGACACGGACGCGCTGTGGCGGCTCATCGAGTCCGGCGCGCCGCAAGGACTGCCCTTCATTCCACCGGGAGCGCCCGCATGAGCACAGTGTTGTTGTTGTCGACCGCCGACACGGACCTGCTGGCGGCCCGCGCGTCGGACGCCGCCTACCGGATCGGCAACCCGACCCGGGTCGACGTCCGGGAGGACCTGCCGGCCCTCGTCGAGGGCGCCGACGTCGCCGTCGTACGCCTGCTGGGCGGCAAGCGCGCCTGGGAGGACGGGCTCGCCGCGCTGAAGGCCGCGGGCGTCCCGACCGTGCTGCTCGGCGGCGAGTCCGTGCCGGACGCGGAGCTGATGGCGGAGTCGTCGGTGCCGGCCGGGGTCGTGGCGGAGGCGCTGCGCTACCTGGTCGAGGGCGGCCCCGCCAACCTCACCCAGCTCGCCCGGTTCCTGTCGGACACGGTGCTGCTGACCGGCGAGGGCTTCGACGAGCCGCGGAAGATGCCGGAGTACGGCGTCCACGGCTCCCGGGCCGTCCTGGAGGACCGCCCGACGGTCGGCGTGCTCTTCTACCGCGCCCACCAGCTCAGCGGCAACACCGCCTTCGTGGACACGCTGTGCGACGCGATCGAGGCGCGCGGCGCCAACGCGCTGCCCGTGTACTGCGGTTCGCTGCGCGGCGCGGACGCGGGGCTGTACGAGCTGCTGGGCCGGGCCGACGCCCTGGTCGCCACCGTCCTCGCCGCGGGCGGCACGCACGCCTCGCAGGCGTCGGCGGGCGGCGACGAGGAGGCGTGGGACGTCGGCGCGCTGGCCGACCTGGACGTGCCGGTGCTCCAGGGACTCTGCCTCACCTCGTCGCGCGCCGCCTGGGAGGCGTCCGACGCGGCGCTCTCCCCGATGGACGCGGCGATGCAGGTGGCGATCCCGGAGTTCGACGGGCGCCTGGTCACCGTGCCGTTCTCCTTCAAGGAGCAGGGCCCCGACGACGTGCCCGTCTACGCGGCCGACCCCGAGCGGGCCGGGCGGGTCGCCGGGATCGCCGTACGGCACGCGGCACTCAGGCACAAGCCGAACGCCGACAAGAGGCTCGCGCTGGTCTTCACCGCGTACCCGACCAAGCACTCCCGGGTGGGCAACGCGGTGGGGCTCGACACCCCGGCGTCCGCGGTCCGCGTCCTGGACGCGCTGCGGGACGCGGGGTACTCGCTCACCGACTACCCGTCCGGCGGCGACGAGCTGATCCACCGGCTGATCGAGGCCGGCGGCCACGACGTGGAGTGGCTGACGGAGGACCAGCTCACCGCCGCCCCCGCGCGGGTGCCGCTGGCCGACTACCGGGCCTGGTTCGAGAAGCTGGACACGGAGCTGCGGGACGCGATGCGGGAGGCGTGGGGCGAGCCGCCGGGCTCGCTGTACGTCGACGGGGACGACATCGTGCTGGCCTCTCTCCAGTTCGGGAACGTCGTCGTCATGATCCAGCCGCCGCGCGGCTTCGGGGAGAACCCGATCGCGATCTACCACGACCCCGACATGCCGCCGTCCCACCACTACCTGGCGGCCTACCGCTGGCTGGAGCACGGTTTCGGCGCCGACGCGGTCGTGCACATGGGCAAGCACGGCACGATGGAGTGGCTGCCGGGCAAGGGCCTCGGACTGAGCGCCGGCTGCGCGCCGGACGCGGTGCTGGGCGACCTGCCGCTGATCTACCCGTTCATCGTCAACGACCCCGGCGAGGGCACCCAGGCCAAGCGGCGCGGACACGCCACGGTGGTCGACCACCTCGTCCCGCCGATGGCGCGCGCCGACACCTACGGCGACCTGGCCAAGCTGGAGCAGCTGCTCGACGAGTACGCGCTCGTCTCCGACCTGGACCCGGCGAAGGCACCGGCGGTCCGCGCGCAGATCTGGACGCTGGTCAAGGCGGCCGAGCTCCACCACGACCTGCACGTGGACGACCAGCCGGACGAAGACGCGTTCGACGAGTTCGTCATGCACATCGACGGCTACCTGTGCGAGATCAAGGACGTGCAGATCCGCGACGGCCTGCACATCCTCGGCGCCGGTCCGGTCGGCGAGCCGCGCGTCAACCTGGTGCTGGCGGTGCTGCGCGCCTCGCAGGTGTGGGGCGGGCGGGCGAACGCGCTGCCGGGTCTGCGGGCCGCGCTGGCCGCGCAGTTCGGGCTGGTGGAGAAGGAGCTGCTGGCCGAGCCGGGCGCTCCGGTGAAGGTGCCGGCGGAGCTGACCGGCCTGGTCGAGGGCCCCTCCCGGTCGGCCGCCGACGCGATCGACCTGCTGGAGCAGCTGTGCCGGCGGTTCGCGGAGGGCATGGAGTCCCGGGACTGGGACGTCGCGGCCGTACCGGGTCTGGTGCGGGAGGTGCTCGGCGCCGAACTGCCCGACGCGGTCGCCGTGCTGGAGTTCGCCTGCCGGGAGGTCGTGCCGCGGCTCACCCGGACGACCGACGAGATCGGGCACGTCCTGCACGCGCTGGACGGCGGTTACGTCCCGGCCGGGCCGTCCGGCTCGCCGACCCGCGGTCTGGTCAACGTCCTGCCGACCGGCCGGAACTTCTACTCCGTCGACCCCAAGGCGATTCCCTCCCGGCTGAGCTGGGAGGTCGGGCAGTCCCTCGCGGACTCGCTGCTCCAGCGCTACCTCCAGGACACGGGCGAGTACCCGAAGTCCGTCGGCCTGACGGTGTGGGGCACGTCCGCGATGCGCACCCAGGGCGACGACATCGCCGAGATCCTCGCGCTGCTGGGCTGCCGTCCGGTCTGGGACGACGCCTCGCGCCGGGTCACCGGCTTCGAGGTGATCCCCCCGGCCGAGCTGGGCCGGCCGCGCATCGACGTCACGGTGCGCATCTCCGGCTTCTTCCGGGACGCGTTCCCGCACGTCGTCGGGCTGATCGACGACGCGGTGCGGACGGTGGCGGAGCTGGACGAGCCGGCCGGGGCCAACTACGTGCGGGCGCACGCCGACGAGGACACCGCCGAGCACGGCGACCGGCGCCGGGCCACGGCCCGCGTCTTCGGCTCCAAGCCCGGCGCGTACGGGGCCGGTCTGCTGCCGCTGATCGACGCCCGCAACTGGCGCTCCGACGCGGACCTCGCCGAGGTGTACGCGGTGTGGGGCGGCTACGCCTACGGCCGCGGGCTCGACGGGCGGGCGGCGCGCGGGGACATGGAGACGGCGTTCCGGCGCATCGCGGTGGCGGCGAAGAACGTCGACACCCGCGAGCACGACCTCGTGGACGCCGACGACTACTTCCAGTATCACGGCGGCATGGTCGCCATGGTGCGGCACCTGACGGGCGCCTCTCCCGAGGCGTACGTCGGCGACTCCGCCACGCCCGACCAGGTGAGGACCAGGACGCTCGGCGAGGAGACCCACCGCGTCTTCCGCGCCCGGGTCGTCAACCCGCGCTGGATGGCGGCGATGCGGCGGCACGGCTACAAGGGCGCCTTCGAGATGGCGGCCACCGTGGACTACCTCTTCGGCTACGACGCCACGGCCGGGGTCGTGGACGACTGGATGTACGAGAAGCTCAGCGCCGAGTACGTCTTCGACGCGGAGAACCGGGACTTCATGAGGAAGTCCAACCCCTGGGCACTGCGCGGCATCACCGAGCGGCTGCTGGAGGCCGCCGACCGGGGGCTGTGGGCGGAGCCGGACGCGGAGACGCTGGAGCGGCTGCGCGCCACCTATCTGGAGCTCGAAGGCGACTTGGAGGGCGACGACAAGTGAGTACCCCGTTCCCGTTCACGGCCGTCGTCGGACAGGACGACCTCCGCCTGGCCCTGCTCCTCAACGCCGTGAGCCCGGCCGTCGGCGGTGTGCTCGTGCGTGGTGAGAAGGGCACCGCCAAGTCCACGGCGGTGCGCGCCCTGTCCGCGCTGATGCCGGAGGTGGACGTCGTCTCCGGGTGCCGGTTCTCCTGCGACCCGGACTCCCCCGACCCCGCCTGCCCGGACGGACCGCACGCGCCGGGGGCCCGTGAGTCCCGGCCGGCGCGGATGGTCGAGCTGCCCGTCGGCGCCTCCGAGGACCGGCTCGTCGGCGCCCTGGACATCGAGCGGGCCCTGTCGGAGGGCGTGAAGGCCTTCGAGCCGGGCCTGCTGGCCGACGCGCACCGCGGGATCCTCTACGTCGACGAGGTCAACCTCCTCCACGACCACCTGGTCGACCTGCTGCTGGACGCCGCCGCGATGGGCGCCTCGTACGTGGAGCGCGAGGGGGTGTCCGTGCGGCACGCCTCGAAGTTCCTGCTCGTCGGCACGATGAACCCCGAGGAGGGCGAGCTGCGGCCGCAGTTGCTCGACCGGTTCGGGCTCACCGTCGAGGTCGCCGCCTCGCGCGAGCCCGACCTGCGGGTGGAGGTCGTGCGGCGCAGGCTGGCGTACGACGACGACCCGGCCGGTTTCGCCGCCCGGTGGGCCGGCGAGGAGGCCGCCGTGCGGCAGCGCATCGTGGCCGCCCGCCAGCTGCTGCCGTCGGTGCGGCTGGGCGACGGGGCGCTGCGGCAGATCGCGGCGACCTGTGCCGCCTTCGAGGTGGACGGCATGCGCGCCGACATCGTGATGGCGCGCACCGCGACCGCGCTGGCCGCCTGGGCCGGGCGGACCGACGTGCTGGCGGAGGACGTGCGGCAGGCCGCGCTGCTGGCTCTCCCCCACCGGCGGCGGCGCAACCCCTTCGACGCTCCGGGGCTGGACGAGGACAAGCTCGACGAGACCCTGGAGGAGTTCGGCGGGCAGGACCAGGGCGACGACGATCCGGACGATCCGGGTCCCGGCGGCGGCCCCGGCGGGCAGCCGGAGCCCGACGACGCGCCCGGGGGCGACGGCGACACCGCCGCGCGTCCCGAGGCCGGGGAGGGCGGGGAGGGCGGGGAGCCGCGACCCTCGTCCGGCGGCGCCGGCGAGCAGTCGCCCGTGCGGGCCGCCGAGCCGTTCCGCGCGCGCGTGCTGAGCGTGCCCGGGCTCGGCGAGGGTGCCGCCGGGCGGCGCTCGCGGGCGCGGACCGAGCACGGGCGGACCACCGGGGCCCGGCGTCCCCGGGGGGCGCTGACCAAGCTGCACCTCGCGGCCACCGTGCGGGCGGCCGCCCCGCACCAGCGGGCGCGGGGGCGCAGCGGGCCCGGGCTGGTGGTGCGCCGGGACGATCTGCGGCAGGCGGCCCGTGAGGGGCGCGAGGGCAATCTCGTGCTGTTCGTCGTGGACGCGTCCGGGTCGATGGCGGCGCGGCAGCGGATGGGCGCGGTGAAGGGTGCCGTGCTGTCGCTGCTGCTGGACGCCTACCAGCGGCGGGACAAGGTGGGGCTGGTGACCTTCCGGGGGTCGGCGGCCGATGTGGCGCTGCCGCCGACGTCGTCGGTGGACGCGGCCGCCGCCCGGCTGGAGTCGCTGCCGACCGGGGGCCGTACGCCGCTCGCGGCCGGGCTGCTGAAGGCGCACGAGGCGCTGCGCGTGGAGCGGCTGCGGGACCCGGCGCGACGGGCGCTGGTCGTGGTGGTGACGGACGGGCGGGCGACCGGTGGCCCCGAGCCCGTGGCGCTGGCCTCGCGGGCCGCGCGGCTGTTCGCGGCCGAGGGCGTCGCCTCCGTGGTCGTGGACTGCGAGTCGGGGCCGGTGCGGCTCGGGCTGGCCGGGCGGCTCGCGGGTGACCTGGGCGGTACGGCGGTGACGCTCGACGAGCTGCGGGCGGATTCCATCGCCGGTTTGGTGAAGGACGTGCAGAGGAGGGCCGCGTAATGCCGAAGGGGCAGCCGAGTGTGGTGCCGGACGACGGGCTGACGACGCGTCAGCGGCGCAACCGTCCGCTGGTCGTCGTGCACACGGGCGTGGGGAAGGGCAAGTCGACCGCGGCCTTCGGGCTGGCGCTGCGGGCCTGGAACCAGGGGTGGCCGATCGGGGTGTTCCAGTTCGTCAAGTCGGCGAAGTGGAAGGTCGGCGAGGAGAACGCGCTGCGGGTGCTCGGCGCCAGCGGTGAGGGCGGGTCCGTCGACTGGCACAAGATGGGCGAGGGCTGGTCCTGGGTCCAGCGGGACATCCAGGGCGACAACTCGACCAACGAGGAGAAGGCCCGCGAGGGCTGGGAGCAGGTCAAGCGCGACCTCGCCGCCGAGACGTACCGGCTCTACGTGCTGGACGAGTTCGCCTATCCGATGCACTGGGGGTGGGTCGACACCGACGAGGTCGTGTCCGTGCTGCGCGACCGGCCCGGGACCCAGCACGTGGTGATCACCGGGCGGAACGCGCCGGAGCCGCTGGTGGAGTTCGCCGACCTCGTCACCGACATGTCCAAGGTCAAGCACCCGATGGACGCGGGGCAGAAGGGGCAGAGGGGCATCGAGTGGTGACCTCCGCCGTTCCCCGGCTGGTCGTCGCCGCGCCCTCCTCGGGCAGCGGCAAGACCACCGTCGCCACCGGGCTGATGGCCGCGCTCGCCGCGCGGGGGCTCGCCGTGTCCCCGCACAAGGTGGGGCCGGACTACATCGATCCCGGGTACCACGCGCTCGCCACCGGGCGCGTGGGGCGGAACCTCGACGCGTACCTGTGCGGGCCGGAGCTGGTCGGGCCGCTCTTCGCGCACGGTGCGCGGGGCTGTGACATCGCCGTGGTCGAGGGCGTCATGGGGCTGTACGACGGGGCGGCGGGCGAGGGGGAGCTGGCGTCCACCGCGCAGGTGGCGAAGCTGCTGCGGGCGCCGGTGGTGCTGGTCGTGGACGCGTCGTCGCAGTCGCGGTCGGTGGCGGCGCTGGTGCACGGGTTCGTGTCCTTCGATCCGGAGGTGCGGATCGGGGGCGTGATCCTCAACAAGGTCGGCTCGGACCGGCACGAGGCGCTGCTGCGGGAGGCGCTGGACTCCGTCGGGGTGCCGGTGCTGGGGGTGCTGCGGCGGGCCGCTCAGGTCGAGACGCCGTCCCGGCATCTGGGGCTGGTGCCGGTCGCCGAGCGGGGTGCCTCGGCCGTCGAGGCCGTTGCCGCGATGGCCGCGCAGGTCGCCGGCGGCTGTGATCTGGAGGCGTTGGTCGGGCTGGCGCGTGGTGCGGGTGCCTTGGCGTGTGCGGCCTGGGACGCGGGTGAGGCCCTGGTCCCCTCGCCCCCGCCGCCCCCTCCCTCCCCCACTCTCGGCTGCGCTCGAGCGGGGGGACCCCCATCGACCCCGGGGGCTGCCGCCCCCGGACCCCCGCTTCGGCCTGGACGGCCTCGTCCTCAAGCGCCGGACGGGCCGAAGCGCGTCGCCGTCGCCGGTGGGGCCGCGTTCACCTTCTCCTATGCCGAGCACGCCGAGTTGCTCGCCGCCGCCGGGGCCGAGGTCGTCACCTTCGACCCCTTGCGGGACGAGGAGCTGCCCGAGGGGACCGGCGGGCTGGTGATCGGGGGCGGGTTCCCGGAGGTGTACGCCTCCGAGCTGTCCGCCAACGAGGGACTGCGGAAGTCCGTCGCCGAGCTGGTGCTGAGCGGGGCTCCCGTCGCCGCCGAGTGCGCGGGGCTGCTGTACCTGTGCCGGGAGCTGGACGGGCTGCCCATGTGCGGGGTGCTGGACGCCTCCGCGCGGATGTCGGAGCGACTGACCCTGGGGTACCGGGACGCCGTGGCCGTGAGTGACGGCGTGCTGGCCGCCGCGGGGACGCGGATGCGGGGGCACGAGTTCCACCGGACGGTCGTGGAGCCGGGGGCCGGGGCGGCGCCGGCGTGGGGGATGCGGGCGCCGGAGCGGCGCGTCGAGGGATTCGTGGAACGCGGTGTGCACGCGAGCTATCTGCACACACACTGGGCGTCCGAGCCCGGTGTCGCCCATCGGTTCGTGGAGAGGTGCCGGACGTCATGAGCAGCAGGCTGATCGGGGTGGGTGTCGGGCCCGGGGACCCGGAGCTGGTCACCGTCAAGGGCGTGAACGCGCTGCGCGCCGCCGAGGTCGTCGTCGTTCCCGTGATGGCCGCCCCCGACGGAGGGGACGACGGTGAACCGGGCCGCGCCGAGGCGACCGTGCTGCACTACGTGAGCGCCGGGAAGGTCGTCCGGGTCGTGTTCGCGCTGAACGAGCGCGCCGACCGGGGACGCCGGGAGGCGGCGTGGGACGCGGCCGGTGAGCGGGTGGCCGGGCTGCTGCGGGGCCACGGGTCCGTCGCCTTCGCGACCATCGGCGACCCCAACGTGTACTCGACGTTCACGTATCTCGCGCAGACCGTCGGCGAACTCGTTCCGGGCACCGTCGTGGAGACCGTGCCGGGCATCACCGCGATGCAGGACCTCGCCGCCCGGTCGGGTGCCGTGCTGACGGAAGGCACCGAGCCGCTGACGCTGGTGCCGGTGACCGCCGGGGCCGCGGTGCTCAGGGACGCGCTGAACGGGCCGGGGACGGTCGTCGCCTACAAGTTCGGCCGGCAGGCGGCCGAGGTCGCCGAGGCGCTGCGGGAGACCGGGCGGCTCGACGACGCCGTGTGGGGCTCGGCGCTGGGCCTGCCGGAGGAGTCCGTACGGCCGGCCGCGGAACTGGACGGGGCGCCGCTGCCCTATCTGTCCACGCTCATCGCCCCGGCACGGCGCGGGGGCGGGCGGGGCGGCAAGCTGTGAGCCGTCCCGGGCCCGGGACGTCACTCGGCGAGGCCCACCACCAGCCAGATGAACGCGGCGCCCGCGACCGTGCACAGCAGGGTCGACCGGGCGGGGTGCTCGTGGTGGGCCTCGGGCAGGATCTCGGCGGCTGCGAGATAGAGCAGTACGCCGCCGAAGAGACCCAGATAGGCGCCCAGCACGCCCTGCGGGATCGTGAGGAAGAGCGTGGAGGCCGCGCCGGCGACCGGGGCCACGGCGTCGGCGACGAGCATGGCGACGGCCCGGCGGCGGGCGTTGCCGTACAGATTCGTGAGCGTGTAGGTGTTGAAGCCGTCCGCGAAGTCGTGGGCGATCACGGCCAGCGCGACCGCCGTGCCCATCCCGCCGCCGACCTGGAACGCGGCACCGATCGCCACGCCGTCCATCGCGCTGTGCCCCACCATCGCGGCGGCGGCCGTCAGGCCCACCTCGGGCGTGCGGTGGCCGTGCTCCTCGGCGCCGTGCGCGGCGCGGCGGGCGGCCAGCAGGCGCTCCACCAGGTGGGCGAGCAGGAATCCGGCGACGAACAGCAGCAGTGCCGCCGGCACGCCGAACACCTCCCGGCCCGCCGCCCGAAGCGCCTCCGGCAGCAGGTCGAGTCCGACCACGCCCAGCATCAGGCCGCCGGCCAGGCCCAGGACCAGGTGGCGCCGGTCGGTCACGCGCTGTGCCGTCCAGCCCCCGGCCAGCGTCATCAGGAACGCGCCGAGCGCGACGAGGACCGCCATGGGCCCTTGGTATCCGATCACCCCGCGCTCACGCGCGTCCGACAGCAGCAACCGCAGTAAATATGCGCAGGAGAGGACCGATTCCCATGGACCCCATGGCTCCCACCGCCGGTACCGGTACCGGCAAGGTGACCTTCGTCGGTGCCGGTCCCGGCGCCGCCGATCTGCTGACGTTCCGCGCCGCCCGCGCCATCGCCGAGGCCGACGTCGTGATCTGGGCGGCGAGCCTGGTCCAGGCGGAGGTCCTCCAGCACGCGCGCGAGGACGCCGAGGTCCTGGACTCGGCGACGATGTCGCTGGAGGACGTCGTCGCCGTGTACCGGCGGGCCCTCGGGGAAGGGCTGCGCGTGGCCCGCATCCACTCCGGCGACCCGGCCCTGTGGGGCGGTACGCAGGAGCAGCTCGACCGGTGCGCGGAGATCGGCATCGCGACCGAGGTCGTGCCGGGCGTCTCCGCCTTCTCGGCGGTCGCGGCGCTCGCGCGGCGGGAGCTGACCATCCCGGAGGTCGCGCAGTCCGTCGTCCTCACCCGGCTCGGCGGCGGCAAGACGCCGATGCCGCCCGGGGAGGAGGTCCGGGAGTTCGCGAAGCACGGCACGACCATGGCGGTGTTCCTGTCGGCGGCGCGCAGCGGACAGCTGGTGCGGGAGCTGCTGGAGGGCGGCTACCCGACCGAGACGCCGGTCGTCGTCGCCTACCAGGCGACCTGGCCGGAGGAACTGGTCGTGAAGTGCACGATCGGCACGCTGGAGGAGACCGTCAAGGAGCACAAGCTCTGGAAGCACACCCTGTTCCTGGTCGGTCCGGCGCTCGACGCGCACGGCACCCGGTCGCACCTGTACCACCCGGGGCACTTCCACGGCTACCGCAGGGCCGACCCCGAGGCCCGCAGGGAGCTGCGCGCGCGGGGTGCGAGCACGTGATCACGGTGGTCGGGGCGGGGACCGGTGCCCCGCTGCCCGAGGACGTGGCCGACGGGGCGGCACTGGTCGTCGGCGGGCGGCGCCACCTGGACGCTGTACGGCTGCCCGAAGGGGCCGGGCGGATCGTCCTCGGGGCGCTGGCACCGGCCCTGGACACGGTCGCGGAGTACGTGGCGAAGGAGCGGCCGGTGCTCGTGCTGGCCTCCGGCGACCCGGGGTTCTTCGGGATCGTGCGGGCGCTGGCCGAGCGGTTCGGGCCGGAGCTGCTCGACGTACGGCCCGGAGTGTCGTCCGTCGCCGCCGCGTTCGCTCGGGCCGGGCTGCCGTGGGACGACGCCGTGGTGGCCAGCGCGCACGGGCGGGACCTGCGGACGGCGGTGAACCTGTGCCGCGCCCACCCGAAGGTGGCCGTGCTGACGGGGCCGGGCGCGGGACCGGCGGAGCTGGGGGCCGCGCTCGTGGGCGACTCCCGGGTGCTGGTCGTCGCCTCCGCGCTCGGGTCCACCGGGGAGCGGGTGGAGCGGGTGACGCCCGCCGAGGCCGCCGCGCGGGACTGGGGTGCGGCGGTGAGCGTGGTGCTGTGCCTGGACGAGGCGCGGGCACTGGGCCCGGTGCGCTCGGTGGCCGGGCCGCGGCCGGGGCCCGCCGGGTGGGCGCTGGACGAGGCCGCGTTCGCCCACCGGGACTCGATGATCACCAAGTTCGAGGTGCGGGCGCTGGCCCTGGCCCGTCTCGGTCCGCGCCCCGGCGACCTGGTGTGGGACGTCGGCGCGGGCTCGGGGTCCGTGGCCGTGGAGTGCGCGCGGCTCGGTGCCGCCGTCACCGCCGTGGAGAGGACGCCGGACGGTGCCGAGCGCGTACGCGCCAACGCCGCGGCGCACGGCGTCGACGTCCGGGTGGTGCGCGGCGCCGCGCCCGGGGTGCTGTCGGGCCTCGCCGACCCGGACGCCGTGTTCGTCGGCGGCGGCGGACGCGACCTGCCGGCGATCGTCTCGGCCTGTGCGCGGCGCGCCCGGCGGGCCGTGGTGGTCGCGATGGCCGCGCTGGACCGGGTGCCGGCGGCCCGCGAGGCGCTGCTCGGCACCGGGCTGGAGTGCGACGGGGTGCTGCTGCAGTCGTCCCGGCTCGCTCCGCTGCCGGGCGACGTGACGCGGCTGGCGGCGACCAATCCCGTTTTCCTGCTGTGGGGCGTCAGGCCCGGCAGCCGTACCGAAGAAGGAGGGGCCCAGTGATCGGCCTCATTTCCGCCACCGCGGCGGGGGCTGCGGCACGGGACCGGCTGGCCGGGGCGTGGCCGGACCGCACGCGCGTGTACGGGGGTCCCGTCGCGGACGCCGTGCGGGCCGCGTTCGCCGAGTGCGAGCAGCTCGTGTGCTTCCTGGCCACGGGGGCCGTGGTCCGCCTCGTGGCCCCGCTGCTGGACGACAAGCGGACCGACCCGGGTGTGGTGTGCGTCGACGAGGGCGGGCGGTTCGCCGTGTCGCTGGTCGGCGGGCACGGCGGCGGCGCCAACGAACTCGCCCGCGCGGTGTGCGGGGTGCTGGGCGCCGAGCCGGTGGTGACGACGGCGACGGACGCCGTGGGCCTGCCGGGCCTGGACACGCTGGGCCTGCCGGTCGAGGGCGACGTAGCCGGGGTCTCGCGGGCCCTGCTGGACGGCGAGCCGGTGGCGCTGCGGGCCGAGGTGGCCTGGCCGCTGCCGCCGCTGCCGCTCGCCGGGGAGGGTGCGTACGCGGTCCGGGTGACGGACCGTCTGGTGGAGCCGGCCGGGCGTGAGGCCGTGCTGCGTCCGCCGACCCTGGTCGTCGGCGTCGGGGCGTCGAAGGGTGCGCCGGTCGAGGAGGTGCTCGGGCTGGTGGAGTCGGCCCTGCGGGACGCCGGGCTGTCGCCGGCGTCGGTCGCGGAGCTGGCCACCGTGGACGCCAAGGGCGGGGAGCCCGGCATCGTCGAGGCGGCCGGGCGGCTGGGCGTGCCGCTGGTGACGTACCCCGCCGGGGAGCTCGCGGGCATCGAGGTGCCCAACCCCTCCGACGCGCCGCTCGTCGCGGTCGGCACCCCGTCGGTCGCGGAGGCGGCGGCGCTGGCCGGCGGGGGCGAACTCCTCGTGCCCAAGCGGAAGTCGGCGGCCGTTCCCGCCATGGCGACCTGTGCCGTCGTACGGCGGCCGGGGCGCGGGCGGCTCGCGGTGGTCGGACTCGGGCCGGGCGCCCGGGACCTGCTGACGCCGCGTGCGCTGGCGGAGCTGCGGCGGGCCTCCGTGCTGGTCGGGCTGGACCAGTACGTCGACCAGATCCGCGACCTGCTGCGGCCCGGCACCCGGGTGATGGAGTCGGGGCTCGGGGCGGAGGAGGAGCGGGCGCGGACGGCCGTGGCCGAGGCCCGGCGCGGGCAGGCGGTGGCGCTCATCGGCAGCGGCGACGCGGGCGTGTACGCCATGGCGTCGCCGGCGCTGGCCGAGGCGTCCGACGACATCGACGTGGTCGGGGTGCCGGGCGTGACGGCGGCGCTGGCCGCCGGGGCGATCCTGGGCGCGCCGCTGGGCCACGACCACGTGTCGATCAGCCTGTCCGACCTGCACACGCCGTGGGAGGTCATCGAGCGGCGGGTGCGGGCGGCGGCCGAGGCGGACCTCGTCGTGACCTTCTACAACCCGCGCAGCCGGGGCCGCGACTGGCAACTGCCGAAGGCGCTGGCGGTCCTCGCGGAGCACCGGACGCCCCGGACGCCGGTGGGGATCGTGCGCAACGCGTCGCGGGCCGACGAGTCGAGCCGGCTCACCACGCTGGCGGACCTCGACCCGGCGACGGTCGACATGATGACGGTCGTGACGGTGGGCAACACCGCGACCCGGGAGATCGCCGGGCGCATGGTGACCCCGCGCGGCTACCGCTGGCAGGAGGAGCCGAAGTGAAGCGCGTCGTCCATCCCATCGAGGAGGAGTCCTACCGGCGGCTGCGCGCCCGTCTGGACACCTCGCACTTCCCGCCGCTGACCCGGGCGGTGGTGGAGCGGGTCGTCCACTCCGCCGCCGACCTGGAGTACGCGACCGACCTCGTCATGGACGAGGGCGAGCTGGAGAAGGCGCATGCGGCGCTGCACGCCGGGGCGCCCGTCGTCGTGGACGTCGAGATGGTCGGCGCGGGCATCACGCGGCGGGAGACCGTCTGCCGGCTGCGGGACGCCGTCGCCGGCCCGGGGGTGACCCGCTCCGCGCACGGCATGCGGCTGGCGTACGAACAGGTCGGGCCCGGTGCCCTCTGGGTGATCGGCAACGCGCCGACCGCGCTGGAGGAGCTGCTCACCCTCGACGCCTCCCCCGCGCTCGTCGTCGGGCTGCCCGTCGGCTTCGTCGGGGCGGTCGAGTCCAAGGCCGCGCTGCGCGAGAGCGGGCTGCCCGCCGTGAGCAACGTGTCCGAGAAGGGCGGGTCGGCGGTCGCCGCCGCCGCGCTCAACGCCCTGCTGTACCACCCCGCCTCGCCCGAGGCGCCGAAGGAATCCGAGGAGACCCTGTGACCACCCCGCCCGCCCTGCTCATCGCCGGCCACGGCACCCGGGACGAGGCCGGAGCCGAGGCGTTCCGCGACTTCGTGCGTGAACTGGGCCGCCGCCACCCCGAACTGCCCGTCGCGGGCGGCTTCATCGAGCTGTCCCCGCCGCCGCTGGGCGAGGCGGTCGCCGAACTGGTCGAGCGCGGCGTGCGCCGGTTCGCCGCGGTGCCGCTGATGCTGGTGTCCGCCGGGCACGCCAAGGGCGACATCCCGGCGGCGCTGTCCCGCGAGAAGGAGCGCCACCCCGGCATCTCGTACACGTACGGGCGTCCGCTGGGCCCGCACCCGTCGCTGCTGCGGGTGCTGGAGCGACGGCTGGCCGAGGCGATCGACCCCTCCTGGGACCCGTCCGAGGTGACCGTGCTGCTGGTGGGGCGGGGTTCGACGGACCCGGACGCCAACGCCGAGGTGTTCAAGGCGGCGCGGCTGCTGTGGGAGGGCCGCGGCTACGCGGGCGTGGAGACCGCGTTCGTGTCGCTGGCCCGGCCGGACGTGCCGGGCGGCCTGGACCGGTGCGCGCGGCTGGGCGCCGGACGGGTCGTGGTCCTGCCGTACTTCCTGTTCACCGGCATCCTCCCGGACCGGGTCCGGCACCAGACCGAGGAGTGGGCCGCCGCGCACCCGGAGACCGAGGTGCTGTCGGCCGACGTCATCGGGCCCGAGCCGGAGCTGCTCGACCTGGTGTGGGAGCGGTACGAGGAGGCGGTGCGGGGCGACCTGCGGATGAACTGCGACAGTTGCGTGTACCGGATCGCGCTGCCCGGTTTCGAGGACAAGGTGGGGCTGCCCCAGCAGCCGCACTTCCACCCCGACGACGACGGCGATCACCACCACGGGCACCATCACGGGCATGGACACGCACACTCCCATGCACACTGACCCCGGCGGTCCCGACCTGCGGCACCACGGGGACGCGGAGGTCCGCGACGACGGTTCGGCGCTGGTGGACCTCGCGGTGAACGTCCGCGCGGACACGCCCCCGGCGTGGCTGCGGGAGCACGTGGCCGGCTCGCTCGGCTCCCTCGCGGCCTACCCGGACGGGCGGGCCGCGCGGGCGGCGGTGGCGGCACGGCACGGGCTGCCGGTGGAGCGGGTGCTGCTGACGGCGGGCGCGGCGGAGGCGTTCGTGCTGCTGGCGCGGGCGCTGAAGGTGCGCCGGCCGGTGGTCGTGCACCCCCAGTTCACGGAGCCGGAGGCGGCGTTGCGGGACGCGGGGCACACGGTCGGCCGGGTGCTGCTGCGGGAGGCGGACGGCTTCCGGCTGGACCCGGCGGCCGTCCCGGAGGACGCCGACCTGGTGGTGGTCGGCAACCCGACGAACCCGACGTCGGTGCTGCACCCGGCGGACACGGTCGCGGAACTCGCCCGTCCCGGGCGGACGCTGGTCGTGGACGAGGCGTTCATGGACGCGGTGCCGGGTGAACGGGAGGCGCTGGCCGGGCGGACGGACGTGCCCGGGCTGGTCGTCCTGCGCAGCCTCACCAAGACATGGGGTCTGGCCGGCCTGCGCGTCGGGTACGTGCTGGCGGACCCGGAGACGGTCGCGGACCTCGAGCGCGCCCAGCCGCTGTGGCCCGTGTCCACGCCCGCGCTGGCGGCGGCGGAGGCATGCGTGGCGCCGCGCGCGCTGGCGGAGGCGGCTCACGCCGCCCACCGCACCGCGGCCGACCGGGCTCATCTCGTCGCCGGGCTGGGGCGGTTCGCCCCGGCCGGGGTCCGGGTCACCGGGCCCGCCGAGGGGCCGTTCGTCCTCGTCGGGCTGCCGGACGCCGCGACCGTGCGGCACCGGCTGCGCGACCTCGGGTACGCGGTCCGGCGCGGGGACACGTTCCCGGGGCTCGGCGGGGAGTGGCTGCGCCTCGCGGTGCGGGACCGGACCACGACGGACGGCTTCCTGTCGGCCCTGGAGCACGCGCTGACGCCCCCGGCCGCCTGAGCCGGAGGCCGGCCCGCCGGGCTCCGCCTCTGCCGCGCGCCGCCCGGCGCCCGTCGCCGTCCGCTCCATGGTCAGCCGCGCCTGCGGCGGGCGAGGAGCAGGGCTCCGCCGCCCGCCAGGACGAGCGCGGCGGCGCCGGCCGCGAGGTACGGGGTGGCCGAGCCGCCGCCGGTCTCGGCCAGGTCGGCCTCGGCGGGGGCACCCTGGGGCTTCACGTCCGCGGCCGGCCCGGCGGGCGGCTGCTCGTCCTCGGCCGCCGGGGCCGCCGGGGCCTCGCAGGTGGCGCTCGCCAGGGTCAGGGTGCCGTCGACCTCGGCCACGCCCAGGTCGAGCGGGTCGACGTGCACCGCGAGTTCGAGCGCGGTGGCGGCGGCCGTGCGCGAGGTGGTCTCCGTCCTCGACAGGTCGAGCCGCACCTCGCCGACGCCGGGCACCTTCACGTCCGTCGTACCGCCGGTGGTCAGGGTGACCTTCCTGCCGAGGACCGTGACCGCGCCCAGCAGGTTCGAGGAGGCGACGGGCTTCTTCCCCGCCTCGCAGGTGGCCGTGGAGGTGACCTGCTCGATCTCGACGACCGACAGCAGCGGCAGTCCGGGGACGTGGACCCTGGCCCGGGCCAGGCCGGTGTGTCCCTCCGCCTTGTCCGCGGTGGTCGTGGCCCTGGCGTCGGCCACGTCGGCGCGCAGGACGCTGAAGGGTTCGCCGCCGTCGACGCCGTCGAGCCGGGCGGTCAGCGCCGTCTTCCGGGCGCTCTCGGGTGCCTGCACTTCGTCGAGGGTGACCGTGAGCGGGACGTTCACGGTCCTGTTGAGCAGGGACACGTCCAGGTCGGTGCGCAGGACGGAGGCGCTCGCGCGGCCGTGGTCGCCGGTCGCGTGGGCGGTGCCCGCGCCGGCCAGGACCGCGGGACCGGCGGCCAGGGCCGTGGCCGCCGTGACGGTGACGAGGCGGCGGGCGGGCATGCGGAAGGCGTTGCCGTTCAAGGTGGAGGGACCCCCAGGGAGACATGCGTGCGGGACACGCATGAGCGACGTGCTCGGGACCCGCAAAGGATGTCCCCGCCCGGCCCCAACGGTCAGCGATCCCAGGGCACTTCACCCCTTCGTGGGGTTTCCGCGTGCCTTTTCGATTCCGCCGGTATGTGTGTTCCCCGGCGTCACCCGGGCCGGCTAGCCGACGACCCGCCCGTTCAGCACCACCCGGCGCGGAGCGCCGAGCACGCGCACGTCCGCGCGCGGGTCCTGCTCGTACACCACCAGGTCGGCCGGCGCGCCCTCGTCGAGGCCGGGACGGCCGAGCCAGCTCCGGGCGGCCCAGGTCGTCGCGGCGAGGGCCTCGACGGGCGGGATGCCGGCGGTGACCAGCTCGGCGACCTCCGCCCCCGCCAGGCCGTGGGCCAGGGAGCCGCCCGCGTCGGTGCCGACGAAGACCGGGATGCCGGCGTCGAAGGCGTTGCGGACGGTGTCGTACCGGCGGGCGTGGAGCCGGCGCATGTGGTCCGACCAGCGTGGGAACCTGCCCTGGCCGCCGTCGGCCAGCGCCGGGAAGGTGGCGATGTTGACCAGGGTGGGCACGATGGCGACGCCCCGCTCGGCGAAGAGGGGGATCGTGTCGTCGGTCAGGCCGGTCGCGTGCTCCACGCAGTCGATGCCGGCCTCGACCAGGTCGCGCAGCGAGTCCTCGGCGAAGCAGTGCGCGGTGACGCGGGCGCCCAGGCGGTGGGCCTCGGCGATCGCCGCCTCGACGGCACCGCGCGGCCAGCAGGCGGACAGGTCACCGAGGTCGCGGTCGATCCAGTCGCCGACCAGCTTCACCCAGCCGTCGCCGCGCCGGGCCTCCTGGGCGACGAAGGCGACCAGGTCCTCCGGCTCCACCTCCCAGGCGTAGTTGCGGATGTAGCGGCGGGTGCGGGCGATGTGCCGGCCCGCACGGATGATCTTCGGGAGGTCCTCGCGGTCGTCGATCCAGCGGGTGTCGGAGGGCGAGCCCGCGTCGCGGATCAGGAGGGTGCCCGCGTCCCGGTCGGTCAGCGCCTGCTTCTCGGCGACGTCCCCCGGCACGGCGCCGTGCTGGTCGAGGCCGACGTGGCAGTGCGCGTCGACCAGACCGGGCAGCGCCCAGCCCTCGACGGTGCGGACGTCGCCGGCCCCGGCGGGACGGTCGTACGAGATCCGGCCGTCGACGACCCACAGTTCGTCGCGGACCTCCTCCGGCCCGACGAGAACCCGGCCCTTCACGTGCAGCACCGCGCGATCGCTCATGCCCCGCACCTTAGACGGGGCCGCCGGGGCCGTTCGAGTGCCCCGTCACCGGTTGCCGTCCGGCGCGGGCTCGCCGCTCGGTCGCGTATCCGGCCGCGACGGCGCTCGCGCCGGCGGTGAGGGCGAGGGCGGCCGCGCCGGGATTGACGTAGCCGGGGACGTCCGCGGACGCGTAGCCGTCGCCGTCGGCGGTCTCGCAGCGGAAGCCGAGGGGCAGGTAGGAGACGGAGTAGTCGACGATCCGCCCGGACAGCTCCGGGGACACGCCGGTACGGCACGGTCGCAGCGGCGCGGAACCCGTTCCGCCGTCCTCCGCCTCCATGGCCGCGAAACCCACGCACACCAGGCCCCAGAGGTACAGCAGGGCGGCGGCCCCGCCGGCGGCCGCGGCGACGACGCGCAGGGGCGCGCCCGGCCGGGGCGGCGCGGGGACGCCCGGGGCGCCCGTCCGCGGGGCGGGCCGGCGGGGGTAGGTGCCGGCGCCCCGCCCGAGGACGACGGCCGTCACCACGGCGACGAGGACGAGCAGGAGGAGGATCACGGGGCCGAGTCCATCACCCCGGCGATCACCGCCGCTATGGCGGAAGCCACGATTCCGGGCGTGGGGGTGTCGCAACGGACGGGCTCCCCCGCGAGTGATGGCGGGGCCCGCGGTTACTCTCGACTCCGTACGCGTCGTACACCTGACCGTGAGTGAAGAGAGCACCGCCGTGACCCACCCCTTCCTGGACCTCGCCCCGCTGAGCGCCGCCCGTTTCGCCGCGATCGAGGACCGGGTGGCGCGCCTGCTCGGCACGCGGCAGGACGTCGTGATCACGCAGGGCGAGGCGCTGCTGCCGCTGGAGGGCGCGATCCGCGGCTGTGCCGGGCCGGACACCGTCGCGCTGAACATCGTCACCGGGCCGTACGGGCAGACGTTCGGCAACTGGCTGCGGGACTGCGGCGCGACCGTGCACGACCTCGCCGTGCCGTTCCACACCGCCGTCACGGCCGACCTGGTCCGGCAGGCCTTCGCCGAGCACCCGGAGATCGACTTCGTGTCCCTGGTGCACGCGGAGGCGGCGACCGGCAACACCAACCCGGTCGCGGAGATCGGCGAGGTGGTCAGGGCCCGGGGCGCGCTGTTCTACCTGGACGCGGTGGCCTCGGTGGGTGCCGAACCGGTGCTGCCGGACGCGTGGGGCGTGGACCTGTGCGTCATCGGCGCGCAGAAGGCGATGGGCGGTCCGGCCGGGGTGTCGGCGGTGTCGGTGAGCGAGCGGGCGTGGGCGCGGATGGCGGCCAACCCCGGGGCGCCGCGCCGGTCCTACCTCTCCCTGCTGGACTGGAAGGAACGCTGGATCGACGGCGGCCGCACGGCGCTGCTGCACGCGCCGGCGCAGCTGGAGATGCTGGCGCTGGAGGCGTGCCTCGAGCGCATCGAGGCGGACGGCCTGCCGGCGGTGATGGCGCGGCACACCTCGGCGGCGGCGGCCACCCGGGCCGGGGCGCTCGCGCTCGGCGGCGGCCTGGAGCCCTACGTGCACGAGGCCCGCGAGGCGGCGCCGGTGGCGACGACCCTCCGGGTGCCCCCGGACCTGGACGCCTCGGAGCTGGTGGCCCGGGCGCTGGAATCCGACCCGGCGCTGCCGCTGGCCGCGGGCGGCGGCGCCCTGGCCGCGGAGATGATCCGGGTCAACCACTACGGGCCGGACGCGACGCGCGAGGCCGTGCGGGGCTGTCTGGCGGCACTGGGTGCCGCGCTGGCCGGGAAGGGCCTGGCGACCGATCCGGAGGCGGCCCTTCGCGCCGTCGAGGCCGCCTGGGACCGGCCGTCCGCCGCCGGTTTTACGGGAGCATGAATTCGCGTAATTACCGAAGCTCACGGAAAGTAAATTCGGTAATTACAAACGATGAGCCTCCGCCATTCTCCTGCCCGGTTTTCGCGACCCTAAACCCCCTGATTTCCTGACCGTCGAACACCGGCAGCCGGACACGCGCCGACGGGTTACATGATTGTGACCCGTTGCACATGCTGACCGTTTTGCGGCTTATACACCGGTCATTTACTACCAAATCGCCGCCGTTTCGCGCGGAAGCACGCGCCCGCGCGATAACACACGAGGCGTCCACACGTAACCCCATCCGGCGATGCATTTTTTAAAGCCACTGGGTAAATTCAATTTGCATGACCGCCGTGCAAGCAGACCTGCGAATCGATCGCCCGGAAGTGGCCGACGGAGCCGCCCTGTGGCGGATAGCGAAGGATTCCAAGGTCCTCGACGTGAACTCGTCCTACAGCTATCTGCTCTGGTGCCGCGACTTCGCGGCCACCTCTGCCGTTGCCCGCGACGGGCACGGAGTGCCGGTCGGCTTCGTCACCGGCTACCTGCGGCCGGACCGGCCCGACACGCTGCTCGTGTGGCAGGTCGCCGTGGACGAGGCTTACCGTGGACGAAAGCTCGCGGCTTCACTGCTCGACGAGCTGGCCGCCCGGACTTCCGCGGAGTGCGGGACGGTGACGATGGAGACCACCATCTCCCCCGACAACACCGCCTCCCAGCGGCTGTTCACCTCGTTCGCCGAACGGCACGGAGCCCGGCTTGAGCGCGAGGTGCTGTTCGAGACGGACCTCTTCCCCGACGGACCGCACGAGCCCGAGGTGCTGTACCGCATCGGTCCCCTCCCCGCCGCGGCCCGCGGCTGACCGCCCCGCTCCCGGGCGACCCGGCACCCCGGCCCCCTCACACTTCCCGGCAGAGACCGCACCGGTCCCCGGATCCGTACGACCTTCCTCTCCCACCCTCACCCCACGAGGAGCGATTCGTCGTGACCATCACCCAGCCCGACCTCAGCGTTTTCGAAACGGTCGAATCCGAGGTGCGCAGCTACTGCCGCGGCTGGCCCACCGTCTTCGACCGTGCGCACGGCAGCCGCATGTACGACGAGGACGGCCACGAGTACCTCGACTTCTTCGCCGGCGCCGGCTCGCTCAACTACGGGCACAACAACCCCGTGCTGAAACGTGCGCTGATCGACTACCTGGAGCGGGACGGCGTCACGCACGGGCTCGACATGTCGACCACCGCCAAGCGCCGCTTCCTGGAGACGTTCCAGGACCTCGTGCTGCGGCCGCGCGACCTGCCGTACAAGGTCATGTTCCCGGGCCCGACGGGCACCAACGCCGTGGAGTCCGCGCTGAAGCTGGCGCGGAAGGTGAAGGGGCGCGAGTCGATCGTGTCGTTCACCAACGCCTTCCACGGCATGTCGCTGGGCTCGCTCGCGGTGACAGGCAACGCCTTCAAGCGGGCCGGCGCCGGCATCCCGCTGGTGCACGGCACGCCCATGCCGTTCGACAACTACTTCGACGGCACCGTCGAGGACTTCCTCTGGTTCGAGCGGCTCCTCGAGGACCAGGGCTCCGGCCTCAACAAGCCGGCCGCCGTGATCGTCGAGACCGTCCAGGGCGAGGGCGGCATCAACGTCGCCCGTCCCGAGTGGCTGCGCGCCCTGTCCGAGCTGTGCGCACGCCAGGACATGCTGCTCATCGTCGACGACATCCAGATGGGCTGCGGCCGTACCGGCGCCTTCTTCTCCTTCGAGGAGGCGGGCATCACCCCGGACATCGTCACCGTCTCCAAGTCGATCAGCGGCTACGGCCTGCCCATGTCGCTGTGCCTGTTCAAGCCGGAGCTGGACGTCTGGGAGCCGGGCGAGCACAACGGCACCTTCCGCGGCAACAACCCGGCCTTCGTGACGGCGACCGCCACGCTGGAGGCGTACTGGGCCGACGGGTCGGCGATGGAGAAGCAGACCCGCACCCGTGGTGAGCAGGTCGAGCAGCACATGATCGCCATCACCGAGGAGAACCTGGCCGACGTCAAGGAGTACCGGGGCCGCGGCCTGGTCTGGGGCCTGGAGTTCCACGACAAGAGCCGCGCGGGCCGTGTGGCCCGGCGCGCCTTCGAGCTGGGGCTGCTCATCGAGACGTCCGGCCCCGAGAGCGAGGTCGTCAAGCTCCTGCCGGCGCTGACCATCACGCCCGACGAAGTGGACGAAGGCATGAAGACCCTCGCCCGCGCCGTGCGCGAGACCGCCTGACACCCCACCGCTTCCGGCGCCCCGGGCCCGCGTGGCCATGGGCGCCGGAGACCCTGCACACCCTCACCTAGGAGGCATCGCAACACCGTGATCGTCCGTTCGTTCAAGGAGCTCGAAGGCACCGACCGGCACGTGAAGTCGGCGTCCGGCACCTGGGAGAGCAAGCGCATCGTCCTCGCCAAGGAGAAGGTCGGCTTCTCCGTGCACGAGACGATCCTGTACGCGGGTACGGAGACGTCCATGTGGTACGCGAACCACATCGAGGCCGTCGTCTGCACCAAGGGCGACGCCGAGCTCACCGACCGCGAGACCGGGAAGACCTACCACATCACCCCGGGCACGATGTACCTCCTGAACGGCCACGAGCGGCACACGCTCAAGGTCAAGGAGGACTTCCACTGCATCTGTGTCTTCAACCCGCCCGTGACCGGACGGGAGGACCACGACGAGAACGGCGTCTACCCGCTGCTCACCGAGGAGGTGTGAGTCATCGTGACCATCACGACAACGAACATCACCGATCTGTACCCCACCCGTGGTGCCACCGAGGTGGCCACTCCCCGGCAGGACCCGGTGGTCTGGGGCAGCCCCGACACCCCCGGGCCCGTCCCGGCCGCCGATCTCGAGGCGCTGGACCGTGACGGCTTCCTCGCCGTCGACCAGCTCATCGGACCGGACGAGGTCGCCGTCTACCAGCGCGAGCTGGAGCGGCTGACCACCGACCCGGCGATCCGGGCGGACGAGCGCTCGATCGTCGAGCCGCAGTCCAAGGAGATCCGGTCGGTCTTCGAGGTGCACAGGATCAGCGAGGTGTTCGCGAAGCTGGTGCGCGACGAGCGGGTCGTCGGCCGGGCCCGGCAGATCCTCGGCTCGGACGTCTACGTCCACCAGTCGCGGATCAACGTCAAGCCCGGCTTCGGCGCCAGCGGCTTCTACTGGCACTCGGACTTCGAGACCTGGCACGCCGAGGACGGCCTGCCGAACATGCGCACCGTCTCGGTCTCCATCGCGCTCACCGAGAACTACGACACCAACGGCGGTCTCATGATCATGCCGGGGTCGCACAAGACGTTCCTCGGGTGCGCGGGGGCCACGCCGAAGGACAACTACAAGAAGTCCCTGCAGATGCAGGACGCGGGGACGCCGTCCGACGAGGCGCTGACGAAGATGGCGTCGGAGTACGGCATCAGGCTGTTCACCGGCAAGGCCGGCTCGGCGACCTGGTTCGACTGCAACGCCATGCACGGCTCCGGCGACAACATCACGCCGTTCCCGCGCAGCAACGTGTTCATCGTGTTCAACAGCGTGGAGAACACGGCGGTCGAGCCGTTCGCGGCACCGATCCGGCGCCCGGAGTTCATCGGGGCGCGGGACTTCACGCCGGTGAGGTGACCGGCGTCCCCGGATTCGGGCAGGGGCCTTCTCGTGTGGGACGGGAGGCCCCTGCCCGCTGCCGTCCGGGCCCGGCCGGCTCAGCCCGCCAGCACGTCCAGCAGCCGGTCGACGTCGGCCGCCGTGTTGTACAGGTGGAACGCGGCCCGCAGATGGCCCGCGCGGTCGGAGACCTGCACGCCCGCGCGGCTCAGGTCGCCCTGCCGGTGGCCGAGTCCGGGCACGGACACGACCGCCGACCCGGGCGCGGGGACCGCCTCGTGGCCCAGGGAGCCCAGGCCCTCGCGGAACCGGTCGGCGAGGGCCGTGTCGTGGGCGTGCACGGCGTCCACGCCGAGTTCCTCGAGGAGCGCCAGGGAGTGCCGGGCGCCCGTGTAGGAGAAGAGGGCGGGGCTCTCGTCGAAGCGCCGTGCGGAGTGGGCGAGTTCCTCGACGGGGCCGTAGCAGCTGTCCCAGGGACGTTCGCCCGACGCCCATCCGGCGAACAGCGGCGTCAGTCCGCCCAGGTCCTCCGGGACGACGAGGAAGGCGACGCCGCGCGGGCAGAGCGTCCACTTGTAGGCGACGGCGGTCACGTAGTCGAAGTCGTCCGCCGCCAGCGGCAGCCATCCGTTCGACTGGGAGCTGTCGACCAGGGTCCGCGCCCCGTGCGCCCGGGCGGCGTCCCGCAGCGCCGCGAGGTCGGCGATCCGCCCGTCGGCCGACTGCACGGCGCTGACCGCGACGAGCGTGGTGCCGGGGCCCACCGACTCGGCGATCCGCTCCAGCGGCACACTGCGCACCTTCAGGTCGCCCCGCATGTGCAGCGGGTTCACCAGGGAGCTGAAATCGGCCTCGGCGGTGAGGACTTCGGCGCCCGCGGGCAGTGAGGCGGCAACGAGTCCGCTGAAGGTGGCGACCGACGCCCCGGCCGCCACCCGGGAGGCGGGGACCCCGAGGAGGCGGGCGAAGGCGGACCGGCTCGCCTCGACGTCGGCGAACATGTCGAGGGGCTGCCCGGCCGCCGCGGACTCGGCCGCGTCACGCAGGGCGACGAGGGTCCGGGCGGGCAGCAGGCCGGTGCTGGCGGTGTTCAGGTACGTGGTCTTCGGATCGAACTCGGCACGGACGAGGGTCTCGAAGCTCTCCATGGCACCACTGTGCGGCCCCGGGACCTCCCCGTCCATCGCGTATTTCTTCGCGGTATCCCCAAGGACCGCTTATGCGAGCCCCGCGACCTGGGTGTTTCAGTTCTGCGGCACCGCACAGCCGTCCGGGCCGCACGCCTGGGCGGCCGCGTCCCCGCCGTCGACGGGCTTCAGGGGGGCGCGCTCGCCCCACGCCTGCGTCAGCGCCTGGGCGAAGACCTCGGCGGGCTGGGCGCCGGAGACGCCGTAGGCCCGGTCGAGCACGAAGAACGGCACCCCGGTGGCCCCGAACCGCGCGGCCTCCCGCTCGTCCGCCCGCACTTCCTCCGCGTAGGCGGTCGGGTCGGCCAGCACCTCGCGGACGGCGTCCGCGTCCAGCCCGGCGCCGACGGCCAGGTCCACGAGCCGTTCGTCGTCGTCGAAGACCGAACGCTCCTCGGCGAAGTTGCCCCGGTAGAACGCGTCCAGCAGCGCCTCCTGCCGGCCCTCCGCCTTGGCCAGGTGCAGCAGCCGGTGCATGTCGAAGGTGCTGCCGTGGTCGCGGCCCCGGGTGCGGTAGTCCAGGCCCTCGGCGGCGGCCTGCGCGCCGAGGTTGTCCTCACCGGCCCGGGCCTGCTCCTCGCTCATGCCGTACTTCGCGGTGAGCATCGTCAGCACGGGCTGGACGTCGTCCTTGGCGCGCCCCGGGTCCAGTTCGAAGGACCGGTGCACCACCTCGACGCCGTCCCGGTGCTCGAAGGCCGCCAGCGCCTTCTCGAAGCGGGCCTTGCCCACGTAGCACCAGGGGCAGGCGATGTCGCTCCAGATCTCGACGCGCATGTGTCGGCTCTTCTCCAGGTCGTCGGGTGCGGAGGCACCCCCTCCGCCGGATACCCGAACGTCCGGGCGCCGCGTCTCATTCCCCGGGCACGTCGAAGCGCAGGTACCGGTGGTGGTCGCCCTCGGCGGGCGGGTCGTCCCGGTCGGGGTACCAGCCGCGGCGGGCGTAGAAGGCCTGGGCGCGCCGGTTGCCGACGTGCACGTCGAGGACCGCCGTCCGCACGCCGTCGGCCTGCCACTGCTCGACGCAGGCCGCGTGCAGGGCGGTGCCGATGCCGGTGCGCCAGTGGCCGGGGTCGACGTGGAACTGGTTCAGCTTCACCGTTCCGGCCGGGGCGTCCTCCGGGGCGCGGAACGAGGCGATGGCGACGACGCTCCCCCGCTCCACGGCGCACAGCACCTGCCCGTCGGTCCGCTCGACGGCGGTGCGCCAGGCCGCGGTCCAGTCGTAGCCGTCGTCGGGGAGTCCTTCGGGGTAGTACGTCGCCCGGGCGCGGGCGTGCAGGGCGGTCACCGTGCCCACCTCGGCGGGCAGGACGGTGCGGATCACCCGGCTCTCGGTCACGCGTTCGTCGATCATGCAACGCAGGACGCGGGAGCCGGGCTTCCGGTTGCCTCAGCCGCCGTCGCGCAGGTCCGCCGGCGCGCCCGGCCGGAACTCCAGGTGGTCGAACCGCACCACGCAGCCCTCGCCCGTCGGCGACTGGGCCAGGAAGCCGGCCAGCGCCGCGCCCGTCTCCTTCTCGTCGCCGAGGGTGAACAGGCGGACGAAGGTCCAGCGTTCGCCGTCGCGGGAGGCGTGGAAGGCGAAGGCCCGTCCGGTGCGGCTGACCCGGAGCCACGCCGAATTCCCCTCCACGGTGAAGGAGTTGCAGTCGTCGGAGTGCCCCCGGGTGACCACCGTGCAGACGGTGGGCACGTCCGGGGAGTACTCCAGGCACAGCTTGGCCCAGGCCCGCTCGCCGACGTGGACGTACAGCACCCCGGCGTCGAAGGCCGCGCCGAACCCGACGGTGACCCGGGCGATCAGCTGGAAGTCCCCGTCGGGCGCCCCCAGCAGCCGCGGCGCGTCGGACGCGGGCTCCAGCGCCTCCCCGGCCGGCGGCACGAACCGGTCCTGCCGGGGCCCGGCGACGCCGGTGAGCACCCCGCCCTCGTAGGACCACTCCCCGTCGGGTCCGTAGGGACGGAGGGGGAAGGGCAGTTCGGGAAGTTCGAGATCCACTGTGTCATCCTCTCAGGCGCCGGTGAACGCCCCTCAGGGCGCGGGGCTTTGTCGACGTGCGGCTCCGCCTCGTGGGCGCGACCGGCGACAGCGGCGCGCCACCCCGCTCCCGAGCCGCACCCCGGCGGCGCTAGCGCTCCAGAACCCCGTTGAACCGACGGGGAAGCCCCAGCGGGTTGCCGTCCCGCAGCTCGGCCGGCAGCAGGGCCTCGGGCACCCCCTGATACGCGACCGGCCGCAGCCAGCGCTCGATGGCCGTGCCTCCCACCGAGGTGGACGTCGACGTCGTGGCCGGGTACGGCCCCCCGTGGTGCTGGGCCGCGGCGACCGCGACCCCCGTCGGCCAGCCGTTGACCAGCACCCGCCCCGCGAGCGGCGTCACCTCCGCGAGGAGCGACGCCCCGCGTCCCTCCCCCGCGGCCTCCTCGGCGGAGAGCTGCACGGTCGCCGTGAGGTTCCCCGGCAGCCGGGACAGCACGCCCCGGACCTCGGCCTCGTCGGTGTAACGGGCGACCACGGTGACCGGGCCGAAGCACTCCTCGAGGAGCAGGTCGTGCTCGCCCCCGTCGGCCAGCCGCCCGGCCGGCACGGTCAGGAAGCCGGGGCTGACGGTGTGCTCGCCGCCCGATCCGGGCGTCACCGGGGACTCCACGTCGGGCAGCGCCGCGCGCTCGGCGACCCCGGCGACGAAGTTGTCCCGCATGCGGTGGTCGAGCAGCACCCCGGCGTCGGTGTCGCTGACGGCGTCCGTGAGGGTCTTCACCAGGCCGTCACCGGCGGCGCCGGACGGCACCAGGACCAGGCCCGGCTTCACGCAGAACTGGCCGACGCCCAGGGTCATCGAGCCGGCCAGCCCGGCGCCGATGGCCTCGGCCCGCTCGGCCGCCGCGGCCTCGGTGACGACGACCGGGTTCAGGGAGCCCAGTTCGCCGTGGAAGGGGATCGGCACGGGACGGGCCGCCGCCGCGTCGAACAGGGCCCGGCCACCGCGCACGGAGCCGGTGAAGCCGGCCGCGGCGACCAGCGGGTGCCTGATCAGCTCGACGCCGGCGTCGAAGCCGTGCACCAGGCCGAGGACGCCCTCCGGAATGCCGTGCCGGGCGGCGGCCCGGCGCAGCACGCTCGCGACCAGCTCGGACAGGGCCGGGTGGTCGGGGTGGGCCTTGACGACGACCGGGCAGCCGGCCGCCAGCGCGCTCGCGGTGTCGCCGCCGGGCACGGAGAAGGCGAAGGGGAAGTTGGAGGCCGAGTAGACGGCGACGACGCCGAGCGGCACCTTGTAGCGGCGCAGGTCGGGGATCGGCGGGGTGGCCGTGTCGTCGGGGTGGTTGATGACGACGCCGAGGAACTCGCCCTCGTCGACGATGTCGGCGAAGGCCCGCAGCTGGTAGCAGGTGCGGGCGAGTTCACCGGCGAGCCGGACCGGGCCGAGCGCGGTCTCGGCGTCGGCCACCTCGACGAGGGAGCCCTCGGCCGCCTTCAGCTCGTCGGCGGCCGTGCGCAGAAAGGCCGCGCGGACGGTGCGGTCGGCGAGGGCCTCGCGCGCCGCGTGGGCGGCCCGGACGGTGGCGTCGACCTCCTGGTCCGTGGCCTCCACCGCGACCTGTTCACGCTGCTTCCCGGTACGGGGGTCGACACTCCAGACTGGTGCTGCTGCCACCGCGGGTCCCTCCACGTGCTCTGCGTTCTCTGCATCGGGGTGGTCGCGTTCGATATACTGAACGCTGTCTCCGATGATGAATACGGTGGACATTATTTCCCGTCGAACGAAGGGGTCAAGGGCGATGTCGGCTGGCGAGACGGGGGGCGGAGCGCAGGTCAAGTCCGCCGTGCGGACGGTTGAACTGCTCGAGTACTTCGCCGGACGCCCCGGCATGCACTCCCTCGCGTCGGTCCAGGAGGCCGTCGGCTACCCCAAGTCGAGCCTGTACATGCTGCTGCGCACGCTGGTCGAGCTGGGCTGGGTGGAGACGGACGCGACGGGCACGCGGTACGGCATCGGCGTCCGGGCTCTGCTGGTCGGCACGTCGTACATCGACGGCGACGAGGTGGTCGCGGCGGCGCGGCCCACGCTGGACCGGCTCTCCGACGACACCACGGAGACCATCCACCTCGCCCGGCTGGACGGCACGAACGTCGTCTACCTGGCCACCCGCCAGTCCCAGCACTACCTGCGGCCCTTCACCCGCGTCGGCCGCCGGCTGCCCGCGCACTCGACCTCGCTGGGCAAGGCGCTGCTGAGCACGTACAGCGACGAGCAGGTCCGCAAGATGCTCCCGGAGACCCTGCCGGCGCTGACCGAACACACCCTCACCGACCGGGAGAAGCTCATCGAGGAGCTGCACCAGGTGCGGGAGCAGGGCTTCGCGGTGGACCGCGAGGAGAACACGCTGGGGCTGCGCTGCTTCGGCGTGGCGATCCCCTACCGCACCCCCGCACGGGACGCGATCAGCTGCTCGGTGCCGGTGGCGCGGCTGACGCCGGCGCACGAGCAGATGGTGAAGGACGCGCTGTTCGACGCGCGCGACCGGCTGACCCTGGCGACGCGTAGGCTCTGACGCATGCACATCGCACTGCGCGAGGTCCACGACAGTGATCTGCCCGTCTTCTTCCGGCAGATGAACGATCCGGAGGCCCTGCGCATGGCGGCCTTCACCCCGCCCGATCCCGCGGACTGGGACGCGTTCACCACCCACTGGAACACGATCCGGACCTCGCGCGACGTCGTGCGGACCATCCTCGGCGACGGCGACGTCGTCGGCAACGCCGCGGTGTACGGGGAGCCGGGCGAGCGCGAGGTGACGTACTGGGTGGACCGGGCGTACTGGGGCCGGGGCGTGGCCACGGCCGCGCTGCGGGCCCTGCTCGCCGAGGTCGTGGACCGCCCCCTGTACGCGCGGGCGGCGGCGGACAACGCGGGGTCGCGCCGCGTGCTGGAGAAGTGCGGCTTCGAGACGAGTGCCCGGGCCCGGGGCTTCGCTCCGGCGCGCGGCGAGGTGATCGACGAGGTCGTCCTCCACCTCGCGGACTGATCCGTCTCCGCCGCGCGGCGGAGGCGGATCGTCGGTGCGCGGGACGTGCCCGGGGGCGCTTGGGCGGGAGCGTGGAGCCATGACGCAGACGCTCACACCCGCCCCGGCCGCTGCCGCCGGCCCCACCACGGCACGCCGTCTCCTGGGGGCGGCCGCCGTCGTCGCCTGCCTGCCGTACCTCGGGCTCAAGGCCGCCTGGATCGCCGGGAGCCGGGTCGGCATCCCCGACGGCAGCGCCCTGCTGGACCACCGGGTGACCATGGCCGTGGCCAACGGATTCTCCGTAGTGCTGGACAGCGGTGTGATCGTGCTGGCGCTGGTGCTGACCCGCCCCTGGGGCCGGCGGGTGCCCGCGTGGCTGCTGGCGCTCCCGGCGTGGGTCGCCACCGGGCTGCTCGCGCCGATCATGACCGGGTTCCCGTTGCAGCTCCTCGCCCGGGCCTTCGCGGGCGGTGTCGCCACGGGGGCCGACGCGCGGCGGGAGCCCTTCCTGCACGAGTGGGTGTTCGGGGTGGTGTACGGGGGGTTCATCGTGCAGGGCCTCGCCCTCGGCGCGCTGTTCGTCCTGTACGCCCGGGACCGCTGGGGGCACGTGTGGCGGGGGCGGACGGGGGACCTGCCGGTCCGTGCCGTCGGGCGGGGCCGGCGAGCCGTCGCCGTCGTGGCAGCGGTCCTCGCGCTGTTCCCCGCCGCCGTCCGGCTGCTGTGGGCCTGCGGCGGCACGGCCGGGCTCGGCGCGGGCCGGGCGGCGGACCGCACCAGTGACTTCTACGTGCTGGAGGCCCTGTACGTCGTCTTCCTCGTCGCTGCCGTCACCGGCACCCTGCTGCTCGCCTTCCGCCGCGGGCCCGTCCTGCCGGTCATGGTGCCGCTCGCCCTCACCTGGGTCTGTTCGGCCGCCGTGGCCTGCTGGGGCGGCTGGATGCTGCTCGGCACGCTCGCCGTGGCGGGCGATCCCGCCGACCGCCCGACAGGCCTGATGGTCCTCACCTACGCTGCCCAGATGATCGTCGGCCTCCTCCTCGCCTCCGTCGGCGCGCGCTTCCTGGCCCGCAGGCCGGCCCCGGCGCGCGTGCTGCCGTGACCGCGGCCGTCCGGTCCCTGGTGGGCCGGCGGGCGCGCCTGCGGTGGGTCCACCTGATCCTCGGCGGCGCGCTCGCCATGCCGTACGTGCTGGTCGGGTCGCTCGTCGTCGGCCCGGTCGCCGGCGACGACGACATCTTCGGCTCCCTGCCCCTGCAACTCGGCTCCTTCGCCCTCGGGTTGCCGCTCGCCGCCGTCACCTCGCTGTTCCCGCCGACCCGGCCGCTGGAGTCGGGGGTGGTGCGCTGGCTGTGCGGCGTGGAGGGCGACCGGCTCGCCTACGGGCCCGCCCGGACGAAGGGCGAGAAGGGGCGCACCGCCGCATGGTTCGCGCTGCACCTGGGGACCGGGGGGATCGTCGCGGGCATGTCGCTGGCGGTGCCGCCGTTCGCCGTCGCGCTGATCCTGCTGCCCTTCGTGCCGGCGCTGCGCGACCGGATGGAGCTGCCCCGTCTCCTCGACCACGCCTGGGCGCTCGCGCTCACGCCGGCCGCGGGTGCCGCGCTGCTCGTCGCGCTCGCCGGGTGCGCGGCCGGCTGCGGCGCGCTGCTGGCCCGCTGGGCGCCCGCGTTGCTCGGCCCCTCCCCCGAGGACCGGATCGCGGCGGCCGAGGCGCGGGCCACCGACCTCGCCGTGCGCAACCGGCTCGCGCGCGAGCTGCACGACTCGGTCGGCCACGCGCTCAGCGCGGTGGGGCTCCAGGCGAGTGCGGCCCGGCGGGTGCTGGACACCGACCCCGGATTCGTCCGCGAGGCGCTCGCCGCGATCGAGGACACCACCCGGCGCACCGTCGGCGAACTCGACGCCGTCCTGGGGCTGTTGCGGGACGGCGACGCGCCGGGCACCGCTCCGGCGCCCACGCTCGCCGCCGACCTCGACGGCCTGCTGCGCCGCACCCGCGCGGGCGGGGCACGGGTGGCGGCCACCGTCGCCGCCGACCCCGCCGCGCTGCCGCCGCCGGTGTCCCGCGAGGCGTACCGCATCGTGCAGGAGGGACTGAGCAACGCCCTGCGGCACGCGGGTGAGCGGGTCACCGTGACACTGCGGATCGACGTGGTGGACGGCCAGCTGCGCATCACCGTCGAGAATCCTCCCGGTGAGCCCCGCGTCCCGCGCCCCGGCGGCGGTCACGGCCTGCGCGGCATCGCCGACCGGGCCCGTCTGCTGGGCGGCGCCGCCGAGGCGGGCGCCGCCGACGGGGTGTGGCGGCTCCACGTACGCCTGCCGTTGAAGGGACCCGCATGACCGCTACGCCGATCAGGATCGTCCTCGCCGACGACGAACGCATGGTCCGCACCGCCCTGCGCGCCATCCTCTCCGCCGAGGCGGACCTGGAGGTCGCCGGCGAGGCGGCCACCGGGGCCGAGGCCGTCTCCGTCGTGCGCGAGACCCGGCCGGACGTCGTCCTCATGGACGTCCGCATGCCCGGGGTCGACGGCATCCGCGCCACCGAGCGGATCCTCGCCACGCTCGCCGAACCGCCGCGTGTCGTCGTCGTCACCACGTTCGAGAACGACTCCTACGTCTACGACGCCCTGCGCGCCGGGGCGGCGGGCTTCCTGCTCAAGCGCGCCGACGCCGACACGCTCGTCCAGGCCGTGCGGCTGGTGGCGCGCAGCGACACGCTGCTGTTCCCGTCGGCGGTCCGGGCGCTGGCGGCCGAGCACGCGCGCGCCAGGCCCGCCCCGCCGGCCTGGGTGGCGCGGCTCACGGAGCGCGAGGGCGAGGTGCTGCGGCTGATGGCGACCGGGCTGACCAACGCCGAGATCGCCGGGCGGCTGCGGGTGGGACCGGCCACGGTGAAGACGCACGTGGCGTCGGTGCTCGCCAAGACCGGTACGCGCGACCGCACCCAGGCGGTCATCCGGGCCTACGAGGCCGGTTTCGCGAAGCCCGTGTCATGAACGGACGATGAGAAAGATGAGAAAACGGGTCGCATGGGAACGATCCGGTCCGGCCAGTTCGTCCTGTGGGCGGGATGAACAAGACGATCAGGCGCGCCTCGGTCTTCACGCTGCTCCTGGTGTTCGCTCTGCTGGTGCGGGCGACCTGGGTGCAGTTCTACGAGGGCCGGGCGCTCGCGGACCACAAGGACAACCGGCGCAACGCGATCGAGACGTACGCGGAGCCGCTCGGGAACATCATCGTGGCCGGACGGCCGGTCACCGGCTCGGCGCCGACGAAGGGCGGCGACCTCACGTACAAACGCTCGTACACGGACGGCAGGCTGTACGCGGCGGTGACGGGCTACGCCTCGCAGGCGTACGCGCCGACCCAGCTCGAGGGCATCTACCAGGACCTGCTCAACGGCACCGACCCGCGGTTGAAGACCCTGATGGACACGGTCACCGGCCGGCGGGCCGATCCGGGCAACGTGCTCACGACGATCGACCCGGACGTGCAGAAGGCCGGACTGGAGGCGCTGGGCGACAAGAAGGGCGCCGCCGTCGCGATCGACCCGGGGACGGGCCGGATCCTCGGGATCGTGTCCACCCCGTCGTACGACCCGTCGTCGCTGACCGACGCCAACACCGCCGGTGAGGCGTGGCAGCGGCTGACGAGCGACCCGGACAAGCCGCTGACCAACCGCGCGCTGCGCCAGCCGCTGCCGCCGGGCTCGACGTTCAAGCTCGTGGTGGCGGCGGCCGCGCTGGAGGACGGGCTGTACGGGTCGGTGGACGAGCGGACCGACAGCCCGGACCCCTACCGGCTGCCGGACACCACGACCGACCTGTCCAACGAGAACCCGGACGCCCCCTGCGAGAACGCCACGATCCGCACCGCGCTGCAGTACTCGTGCAACAACGTCTTCGCGAAGATGGCCGTGGACCTCGGCCAGGACAAGCTGCGCGCGACGGCCGAGAGGTTCGGGTTCAACGACGAGACGCAGGACGTGCCGGTGCGGGCCTACACGAGCGTGTACCCGAAGGACATGAACCGGCCGTCGACCGCACTGACGGGTATCGGCCAGTTCGACGTGACGGCGACCCCCCTCCAGATGGCCATGGTGTCCGCGGCCATCGCCAACGGCGGCCGGCTGGTCTCGCCGCACATGGTGTCCCGGATCACCGGCGGCGCCGGCGACGTGCTGGAGGACTACGACGACTCGGCGGAGACGAAGCGGATCGTCAGCTCAGCCACCGCCGAACAGCTGCGGTCGGCCATGCGGACGGTGGTCGACGAGGGCACGGGGTCGAACGCGCAGATCCCCGGCGCGACCGTGGGCGGCAAGACGGGCACGGCCCAGCACGGCGAGAACAACAGCAAGACGCCGTACGCCTGGTTCACGTCCTACGCCAAGTCCGACTCGTCCGACCGGGAGGTGGCCGTGGCCGTGCTCGTCGAGCAGTCCGACGCGGCCCGCTCCGAGGTCAGCGGCAACGGCCTGGCGGCACCGGTGGCCAAGGCGATGATGGAGGCGGCGCTCAAGGGCTAGTGCCTCGGCACTGGAACGCGGGTCTTCCGGCGAGAGGGCCGGAACTCCCCTCCTCTTCCGGTTCGGTGCGCCATACGGTGTTCGGCGCACCGTACGGTCGGCGCGGCCGGCGCTGCTACAGTTCCGGATTCCGGCCCGGCGCACGGCTGTTCGACGCCGGGGAAGCCGCTGCGAGGAGAGTCCGCCCGTGGGCACAGTCGTCGACGACGCCGCCTCCGTGGAGTTCCACGCCTTCTTCGAGCGCCACTACGCCGAGCTGTCCCGGCTCGCCCATCTGCTGACGGGCGAGCCGGACGCCGCCGACGACCTGGCGGCGGACGCCCTGCTCGCGCTGTGGCACCGCTGGGACCGGGTGCGGGCGGCCGACCACCCGGTGGCGTACGCGCGCGGCGTCGTCGCCAACCTCGCCCGCAGCCGGATCCGCAGCGCGGTGCGCGAGCGCCGGCGCGTCGCCCTGTTCTGGTCGCAGCGCGAGGAGAGGACGGAGAACCCGGACGTCGCGGGCGTGGTGGACGTGCAGGAGGCCTTGCGCGCCCTGCCGTTCCGCAAGCGGGCGTGCGTGGTGCTGCGGCACGCGTTCGACCTCTCCGAGAAGGACACCGCACTCGCCCTGGGCATCTCGGTGGGTACGGTGAAGAGCCAGACGTCGAAGGCAATGGCCGAACTGCAGCGGGTGCTCGGCACGCGGGGAGCACCGCAACAGGTGCACGCGGCGATCGCACGCACCGGCGAGACCGCGGGAAGGAAGCGATGACCGGGCGGCGGGTGGACGAGGAGCTGCGTGCCCGGCTGCACGAGGCGGCCGGGGCGCACGAGCCCGACCGTGCGCGCATCCTGGCCCGTGTCGAGCGCGGCATGGCGGGGCAGGACCACCTTGGCCGCCGGGCGCCCCGGCCGCCGGCGCTGGGCTGGGCCCGGGTGGCCGGCGCGACGGCCGCGGTGGCGGGCGTCCTGGCGGTCGGCGGGTACGCCGTCGCGTCCGCCGTGAAGGACGACGCTCCCGCGCAGCGCTCGGTCGCCACGTCGCCGACGGCCCCGTCCTCCCCGTCGCAGGCCGGCCCCACGAGCCGCGCGCCCGGGCCGCCGCCCGTCGTGCCGGAACCGAGCACCTCCCCCGCGACGCGGGCGCCGGACCGGCCGGCGCCGGCCGACCCCCCGGCGGGCACCGCGACCGCCACCACCCGTCCGCCGGCCGCCTCGGTCGAGGACGGCGCGCTGTGGTCGGACGGCTCGGTCGACCCGCACAGCAACGACTACTGGGCGCAGAGCAACATCACCCTGCGGACGAGCGCTCCGCTGACCGCGCTCACCGTCGAGCTGAGGGTGGCGCAGACCGGCGGGGTGGCCTCCACCGGCGCCTGGCGGTCGCTGCCCGAGGACGACTTCACGTTCACGGTCGACGAGCGGGACGGCTTCCTGGTCCACCGGTGGACGCTCAAGCGGGGCCGTACGGTCCCGGCGGGCGAGTGGGTCTTCGCGGGCCAGTACAACCACGAGCGCGGCGGCCGCGACGCGCACGGCGACCGCTACGCCGCGACGGCCACCGCCGGGTCCGGACACCTGGCGGTCCGGGGCGACTTCGCACCCCACGACGACGGTTCGTGAAAAAAATCCGCGGACCCGGCAACCCTTTCCCCGCGTGCGGCGACCAGGAGACGCAAGGTCCCCCTCCCCACGCAAGGACATGAGCATGACTGCACGAGCTGAACAGCGCGTCCGCCACCGCCGCCGGGTCACCCGGCGCCGCGCGGTGATCGCCTCGGCCACCGCCTTCGGCCTCACGGGTGCGGCGATCGTCACGACGACGATGCTGTCCACCGCCGGCGCCGCCTCGTCCGCTCCGGCCTGGCCCAAGGACACCGGCAGCAAGCCGGTCTCCTCGACGATCCCGGTCTCCGGCACCTACGACGGCAAGCTGAAGAAGTTCTACGGCACCGGCGACCTCGGCACCTCCGGCCAGGACGAGGACCAGGGCCCGATCTTCGAACTGGCGGACGGCGCCGTGCTGAAGAACGTGATCATCGGCACCCCGGCCGCGGACGGCGTCCACTGCAAGGGCTCCTGCACCCTGCAGAACGTCTGGTGGCTGGACGTCGGCGAGGACGCCGCCAGCTTCAAGGGCACGTCGCCGTCGGCCGTGTACACCGTGTACGGGGGCGGCGCGAGGAACGCCGACGACAAGGTGCTCCAGTTCAACGGCGCGGGCAAGCTCGTCGTCACCAAGTTCCAGGTCGAGGACTTCGGCAAGCTGGTCCGCTCCTGCGGCAACTGCAAGAAGCAGTACCAGCGCACGATCGTCATCAACGACGTGGACGTCACCGCGCCCGGCAAGTCGATCGTCGGCGTCAACCAGAACTACGGCGACACGGTCTCGCTGCGCAACATCCGCGTCCACGGCGACAGCAAGAAGAAGATCGAGACCTGCGTCCGCTTCCAGGGCAACAACACCGGCAAGGAGCCCAAGGCGCTCTCCCCGGTCGGCCCCTACGGCAAGACCTGCGACTTCACCGCCGCGGACATCAGCTACGAGTGACGCGTCCGGGCCCCCGCCGGTGACGGCCGGCGGGGGCGCTCCCCCGGCCGCGGCGGGTCGCCCGGCGGCGCGGGGGTTCACGCGAGGACCGTGTCCAGCCAGTCGAAGGCGTCGTCCTGCATGGCGCCGGTGAAGGCGTGTCCCACGCCGGGCACGACCTCGGTGCGCAGCCGGTCACCGGCCCCCAGGGACTCCCAGACCGCCCGGAGCCGGGCGTGGGCGGCGCGGACGCCCTCGGACGTGAAGAGCGGGTCGTGGGCGCCGCCCAGGAACAGCATCGGTCCGGGTGCCGCGAGGCTCGCCACGTCGGGCAGGTCGAGGTGCCGGGCCAGCCCGGGGTGCAGCATGTGGAAGGCCGACTGTCCGCGCAGGGTGTTGCTGCCGGGGACCGTCATCTCCTTCAGGCCGGTCATCCAGCACACGCTCACGGCGGCGGTGACGTCGTCGCTGAGCGCGGCCGTCTGCCAGGCGCGGTAGCCGCCCAGGGAGAAGCCGAGGGCCGCCACCCGGCGGGCGTCCACCCGGTCGAGGCCGGCCAGGAAGCCGGCGGCCCGGACGTCCTCACGGGCCATCAGCCCGGCGAGGGAGCTGCCGAGGTGGAAGAGGGTGCTCGCGAGGGCCTGCTGCCGCTCGTAGGCGAGCGGGTCGCGGTCGCCCCAGCCGAGGGCGTCCAGGCACAGCACCACGTAGCCGCGCCGGGCCAGTTCGTCGCCGGGGAACCGCCGGTCGAAGTGGCGGTCCGCCCAGTCCCGCGCGGCGGCCAGGCGCGTGTCGTCGTACCAGGGCCGGACCAGTTTCTCCTTGCCGATGTCGAAGCGGGAGCCGTGGTCGTGCAGGAGGAGGACGGCCGGGAAGGGCCCGGCGCCCCGCGGGGTGAGCAGGGCGCCGCGGACCCGGCCGTAGCGGGTGAGGGAGAGGGTGACCGTCTCCCTCGTGTATCCGTCGCCGTCGTGGCGGGCGGCGAACTCGGGCGCGTACGGCGTGTCCTCCTGCCGGTCGACGAGCAGGTGTGCCTCGACCGTGGCGCGCGCCGTGCGCCGCCACGCCGCGAAGTCGCGGATCGGCGAGGTGCCCCAGGCGAGCGGGAAGGTCAGCTCGTCCCGGAGCGCCCGGTGGAAGGCGGGCAGGTCACCGGTGGCCGGCACAGGGACGCCAGTCGCCGAGGTACGCCTCCCTGGTGTGTGCCGCGGCCTCGGCGCGGGTCAGCTGCGGACGGTTCGCCGGAACGGTGACCGCCGCGCCGGGGCCGGTGTTGCGGTACTCGCGGAACCGCTGTTCCTGCCACGGGTAGGCGTCGCGCATGTCGGCATAGGGCGCGACCGCGTCGATGCCGCGGCCCAGGTGGGTCTCGCGCACGGTGAGCATCGGGCGGGCGGTGGTGTCGGAGCTGGGCACCCAGGGACGGGCCAGCTTGTAGTAGCCGTCGGGTGCCTCGCTGGTGACACGGCCCCGGGTCACCAGGTAGCCGCGCGGGTTGGCGCCCGCCGTGGACGGCGCGAACACGAAGCCGTAGGGGGCGGCGGCGAGGTCGGTGCGGGTCAGGGTGCGGAAGTGGCAGTCCTCGTAGACCGCGGTCGCCCGGCCGAAGACGAAGTCGACGTCGCCCTCGACGTAGCAGTGGGCGTAGTACTGGCGGGCGAAGTGGTCGAGGGCGCGGGTGTCGGCGTAGAGGGTGTCCTGGTGGCCGAGGAAGCGGCAGTGGTGGAACGCCGTGCGGTCGCCCTGGGCCTTGAGGGCGACGGCCTGGGTCCCGGTCCAGTCGGGGTGGCGGGCGCGCAGCCAGTCGTTGGCGAAGGTGATCCGGCGGGCGGTGAAGCCGTCGGCCTGCACGGTGACGGTGGCCGAGCCGCTGGTGCCGTAGGTGCCGGAGCCGTCGGGCCTGGGGGTGCCGGCCGCGTTGTCGTACACGACGACGGTGTCGCGGGGGTCCTCCGAGGCGCCGATCCAGGTGGCGTCGGTGCGGGTGGCGTCGACGGTGACGGTCTCGCGGTAGGTGCCGGGGGCGAGGACGAGCGTCCAGCCGCCGCCGGTGGCGGCGGTCACGGCGGCCTGGACGGTGGTGAAGTCGCCACGGCCGTGCGGGTCGACGTACAGGGTCTTCGGGGTGCGGCGGGCGGACGGCGAGCCGTGGCGGCCGAACGGGCGGGGGCGGCCGCCGGCGAGGGCCGGAGCGGCGGTGAGGCCGGCGGCGGCGCCCGCGCCCGCGGTGGCGAGCAGGAAGCCTCGGCGGGACAGGGCGGGTCGGTGCATGCGCGGTGCTCCTTCGGGGACGGGGGGTGGGCCGGGGCGGTGCGGACGCCCCGGCCCGGTTCGGGGGTGCGTCAGCGCAGGCGGCCGGCGCCCGCTCCGTGGTCGACGACCGCGGGGACGGCCTTCGCCGGCAGGACCTTGGTGCGCAGGGTCGGCGTCCAGCCCGCGCCCGGCCGGAGGGTCTCGCCCGGGATCTGGGCGTTGTGCACGGCGATCAGGTCGACGGTGCGGCCGTTGACCTGGTTGTGCGCGGCGGTGACGGGTGCCTCGCTCCACTTCTTCAGGACCTTCGCGGCGCTGACCCCGGCCGGGAGCGTGAAGGCGTTGTGCTCGGCGACGAGCGCGGACTCCTTGCCGACGCCGAAGCTGTAGGCGTAGTCGTCCGCGGCCACGAAGTGGTTGTTGTAGACGTCGACCTGGCCGAAGCGGACGCGGGGCGCGCGCTCGACGAGGTTCTCGAACAGGTTGTGGTGGAAGGTCACCTTGAGGTGGCCCCGGTCGCCGACGGCGGTGGACTCGCTGTCGCTGTTGCCGATCAGGATCGTCTTGTCGTGCTCGCTGAAGACGTTCCAGGATGCGGTGACGTAGTCGGCGCCCTTGACGATGTCGAGCTGGCCGTCGTGCTGCTGGTAGAGCATGCCGAAGTGGGTGGGGGCCGCGCTGTCGGGGTGTTCGCCGTCGGTGAAGGTGTTGTGGTCCAGCCAGACATGGGTCGAGCCGTGGACCACGGCACTGTCGTACTCGGAGTTCCAGTTGCCCTTGTCGCCGTCCGTGGGGTCCCACTGCGGGAAGCAGTCCACGGGGCTCTCGAAGGTGAGGTTGCGGACGATGACGTTGTCCACGCCCTTGATCTGGAGGCTGGCGCCCTTGAATCCGGCGTTCCTGCCGACGCCGATGACGGTGGTGTCGGCCGGGACGTTCGCCTTGATCGACTGGTCCTGCCGGGCGGCGGAGGTGCGGCGCAGGCCCTCGGGGCTGTCGTCGGGCTCGTCGGCCAGGTCGGTGTCCAGGCCCCAGTTCTCGGGCGAGTACTTCTCCAGATAGGCGTCGAAGTCGTAGCCGGGGGCGGCGAAGGCGTCGCAGCCCTCGGACACGGCGTCGATAGTCCCCTTCACCTTGATGATCCTCGGCCCGTCGCCGCCGGCGGCGAGGGCGGCCCTGAACTCGGCCCAGGTGGTGACCGTGTAGACGTGCGCGGCGTCGGCGGCGGCGCCGCCCGTGGTGCCGGTGCCCTGGGAGGCCCAGCCGTCCTTCGCCGGCAGCGTCTGCCGGGCGGCGTCCCGGGAGTGGTGGTGGCCGGGTCGGGCCTCGGCGGCGGCGGCGGTCAGGCTCAGGACGAGGGCGGTGCAGCCGGCCAGCGCGGCCGCCTTCTTTATGGCATGCCCATGCCATCTCTGTGTGCTCATGGTGCGGCTCTCCTTCTCGGGTTCGGGGGTGTTACGCGGTACCCGGCCGCGGCCAGGTGATCCAGGACGCGGGGATGTCCTCGTCCGCCCGGCGCACGTCCCGGGGCGCCAGCACCCGCGTGCGCAGCAGCTCCCGCGCGACCAGCCGGGCCACCTCGATCGCGCCCGGCGGGTTGAAGTGGGTGTTGTCCTGTTCGGTGGCGGTCCAGTTGAAGTACGTCTTGGTCTCCTCGACGCCGAGCCGCTGCCACAGCGCGAGCGACAGCGCCTGAACGTCGAGCAGCGCCACGCCCTCCTCGGCGGCCAGCGCCCGCATCGCCGCCGGGTACTCGCCGTGACTGGGCTGCGCGTCGCCGACCGCGTCGAACCGGCGCCGCTCGACGGGCGTGGCCAGCACCGGCCGTGCCCCGCGGCTCCGGGCGCCGTCGACGTACAGGCGCAGGTGGTCCTGGTACGTGGTCCAGGGCTCGGTGTAGCGGGTGGGGTCCTCGCGCTTCTCGTCGTTGTGCGCGAACTGGACCAGGAGCAGATCACCGGGCCGGATCAGGCCGAGGACCGCGTCCAGCCGGCCCTCGTCCACGAAGCTCTTGGAACTCCGCCCGTTCACCGCGTGGTTCGCGACGGGCGTCCGCCTGTGGAGGAAGAACGGCAACGCCATGCCCCACCCGGTCTCGGGCGCGGCGTCGGCGTACTTCTGCGCGGCGGTGGAGTCGCCGGCGATGTGGAGGGTGCGGGGCCGGTGCCCGCCGGCCCGCGCGGTGCCGGCGGCGGCGAACGCGAGGGGAACGGCGGCGGCGGCCGCGGTGACTTGCCTTCGGCTGAGTGACACGCCGGGCGACCTCTCATGACGGGGGACGGACGGCTCCCGGGGGGAGCGGGGCTGTATCGGTATGCGGCTCCGCCGCTTGGGCGCGACCGGCCGGGGACGGCCCGCGGCCTGCGATCCGCAGGCCGCCCCACGGCGATGTCCGGCTCAGGGAGGTCAGCCCATCTGCTCGTTCCACTCGGCCTGCGCCTCGTTGAGCTGCTCCGCCATCGTGTCGAGGAACGCCTTCGCGCTCATCTTGCCGAGCAGCACCTTCTGGAAGTTCGGCTCGTTGTCCGCCTTGGAGATGGTGTTCCAGTCCGGCAGGTAGTACGGCAGCTGGACGATGGTCGTGGACCCGTCGTTCAGCGCCTCCGCGGCCAGCTTCGTCGGCTCGGCCTTGGAGATCCACGCGTCCTTCGCGGCATCGGTGTTGGACGGCACCTGCCCGGCCGCCTCGTTGAACCTCGAGTTCTGCTCCTTCGAGGTGGCGAACTCGATGAACTTCCAGGCGGCCTCCTTGTTCTTGGAGCTCTTGAAGAGTCCCAGCCCGTCGACCGGGTTGGACACCTGGACCCGCTTGCCGGACGGGCCGGCCGGCTGCGGGATGCCGCGGAACTTGCCGACGCCGAGCGCCTTCACGTGGTCCTGGTAGGAGCCCAGGTTGTGGTTGAGCATGCCGATCGTGCCCGAGTCCCACTGGGCGACCATCTTGGCGAAGTCGTTGTTGACGTCGGCGGCCGGCGTGACCTTCTTGTAGAGGGCCGCGTACTTCTCCAGCGCCTCGACGTTCTTCGGGTCGTTGACGGTGGTCTTCTTCTTGTCCGCGTCCCAGAACGAAGTGATGCCGGACTGCCCGTACATCGCGTCGAGCGCCTGCGCGATGGAGCCGGAGCCGCCGCGGATGGTGTAGCCGAACTCGTTCTTGCCCGCGGCGGTGAGCTTCTCGGCCGCCGTGTAGAAGGCGTCCCAGGTCGTGGGTGCCTCGAGGCCCGCCTTGTCGAACAGGTCGGTGCGGTAGTAGAGGACGCCGTTGTTGGCCGACGTCGGCACCGAGTACAACCGGCCGTCGCCGCCGCCGGCGGCCCGCAGCGACTCGATCATGTCCTTGTTGACCCTGCCGTTCAGGGACGACCCGGTGAGCCGGTTGTCCAGCGGCTCCAGCGCGTTCTGGGCGGAGAAGCCGGCGAGCATCGCCGCTCCGACGCCGCCGACGTCCGGCAGACCGCCGCCCTGGATGGCGGTGTCGACCTTGGACTGGTACTCGGTGGCGGCGATGCCGACGTACTCGACGTCGATGTCCGGGTTCGCCTTCTCGAAGTCGGCGATGACCTCCTTCCAGACGGCCGTGCGGATACCGCCGTTGTTGTCCCAGAAGACGATCTTCCCCTTGCCGCTGCCCTCGGCGCCCTCGTCGCCGCCCGCCCCGCTGCCGTCGTCACCGCAGGCGGTGGCGGTCAGCGCGAGCACGGCGCCCAGGGCGACGGCGACGGACGTCCGGCGCCTGGCGGTGCTTCTGCTGCTGCGCATGCTGATCTTCATTGGTCGGCTCTCTTCTTCTGGATCCAACAGTGCGGTGCTGAACGACGTGGGGGGGATGGTGCCGTGAGTGGTTCAGGGGGTTCTGCCGGCGTCCGGCAAGCGCTTGCTCCGGAAGTGCGTCATTGCGGCTCCCAACAGGCGTACGGGTGGACGGGGTTATCGGGGTCCGATCCGGAACCGGGTGAACTCGGCGGCACCGGCGGGTCCCCGGCCCGCGGGCGCGAGCGCGAACAGGCCGAGCAGGGCGCCGACCCAGCGCCAGGGGGTGGCGGCGAAGACCTGGCCGGTGGGCCGGTGGCCGTCGCCGAGGTCGTAGGAGAAGCGGCAGCGTGCCCCGGGCGCCGTCTCGATCCGCAGCCGCACCCGGCCCTCGGGGGCGACGCGGGGACGGTCGGCGTCGCGCTCGGCCTCCGCCACCGACTCGGCGAACCGGTGCACCAGGTGCACCGCCCCGTCCGCGCCCCGCTGGAGCCCGATCCAGCGGTAGGCGTCGCCGAGCACCGCGAGTCCGGCCCGGGCGCCCGGCTCCGTGCTGTCCAGGCGCAGTTCCACCTCTACGGCCGACGGCAGGCCGGGCAGCCGCTGCGTCAGGACGTTGGGCAGCCTGCGCAGGTCGTGCGCGTCGTCCGTGCGGACGCAGGCGAGCCGGAGCCCGTCCCCGGAGTGCCGGGTGGCCCAGCCGTCGCCGGGGTTGGCGGTCCACGACCACTGCCGTCCGTACCGTCCGCCGGGGAAGTCGTCGTCGGTCGCGGGCGCGGCGGGCGGCTGCGGCGGCAGCGCGGGACGCCGGTGGGCGGTCACCGGGGCGCCGTCGTCGCCCAGGACGGGCCAGCCGTCCGTCCCCCAGCTCATCGGCTGGAGGTGGACCACCCGGCCGTACGCGCCGCGCTGCTGGAAGTGCAGGAACCAGTCCTCGCCGGCCGCGGTGCGCACCCAGCCGCCCTGGTGGGGGCCGTTGACGTCGGTGTCCTTCTGCTCCAGGACGACCTTCTCCTCGTACGGTCCGAAGAAGTCGCGGGAGCGGAAGGCGCCCTGCCAGCCGGTCTCCACTCCCCCGGCGGGCGCCAGGATCCAGAACCAGCCGTCGTGCCGGTACAGCTTGGGGCCCTCCAGGGTGAACCAGCCGGGGATGCGGTCGGCGTCGACGATCACCTTGCCCTCGTCGAGGAGCCCGGTGCCGTCGGGGTGCATGCGGTGTCCCGTGAGGCGGTTCTTGATGCCGGAGCGGGAGCGGGCCCAGGCGTGCACGAGGTAGGCCTCGCCGGTCTCCTCGTCCCACAGGGGGCAGGCGTCGATCAGGCCCTTGCCGGGCTTGACCAGGTGCGGCTCGGTCCACGGACCTTCGATCCCGGGGGCGTTGACCTGGAAGACGCCCTGGTCGGGGTCGCCCCAGAAGATCCAGAAGCGGCCGGCGTGGTGACGCAGGGACGGGGCCCAGACGCCGCAGTCGTGCCGGGGCGCGGCGAAGGCGTCCGCCGGTTCCAGGCGGTCCAGCGCGTGGCCCGCCAGGGTCCAGTTGACCAGGTCCCGGGAGTGCAGCAGCGGCAGGCCGGGGGCGCGGCCGAAGCTGGAGGCGGTCAGGTAGAAGTCGTCGCCGACGCGGACGACGTCCGGGTCGGACCAGTCGGCGTTCAGGACCGGGTTGGTGTACGTGTCCGCGTTCTCGGGGGTCGTGGGGGTCATGGGCTCACCGCCTTCCGTACGAGGGCCGCGGCGCCGCCGGCGTCGAGGCGGCCGTCGGCGACGACGGTGACGACGCGACGGACGAGGGTGTCGCCGGGGGCGAGGGGCAGCCGCTCGTCGTGGGCCAGGGAGGAGCCCACGCCGGGGTACTCCTCGGTGCGCACGAACCAGGGGTCGCGCCGGGTGCGTTCGGTGGCCCCGGCGAACACCAGCGACCAGGTGTCGCCGGTCAGGGCGAGCCAGTCGGCGCGGCGGCCGTGGACCGCCTGCGTGCCCTCGGCGTGGGCGGTGAGGACGTGGGGGGCCGTGCTCTCCTTGCGGGCCCGCCAGAAGAAGCCGCCGTAGGCCGCTCCGGGGCGCCCGTTGGTCGCGGGGCTGCCGATGGTGAGGGGGTCCGGGGTGACGTTGGTGAGGGAGAAGGTGAAGTCCAGTGCCCAGGCGGTGTCCGTGAGTCCGGTGGCGGCGACGGTGCGGCGCTCGCGCAGCAGCTCGGTGCCGGCGGCGACCCAGCGCAGCTCCTCGACGAAGCCGTCGGGGTCGCGGAGCTGGAAGGCGGAGTGCCGCTGGGCGCCGTGGTTGTCGAGCTCGGTCGGCCCCCGGTCGCGGACGTAGGTGCGCCCGCCCCAGAAGTTGTGGCCCTCGACGTCGGGAACGGCGACACCGACGCCGAGGTGATGGAGGTGGTCGGCGGGGCTGAACTCGGTGACCGCGGTGCCGGCCAGGGTGGTGACGGGGTGCAGGTAGGGGCGCGGGGAGAGGCGGGCGGGCAGTTCGGGTCGGACGACGTACCGGCCGACGGGGCGGCCCGCCACGCGCAGCACCGCGGAGTCGGCGCCGGTCATCGGGTGCTCACCTCTTTCAGCGGCTGCTCCGTGCGCGGCGCCCACGGGGCGCCGAGTTCGGAGTAAAGGGAGAGGGTGTCGGCGGCGGCGGCCACGAGTGGGTCGATGCCGGGGACCACGCGGCGGCGCTCGCCGGGGACGCGGTGCCAGGCGCCGTCGGGCAGCGGCTCCGGGTCGGAAGCCCGGCGGATCGCCTCCACGACCTTCATGAACGCACCGGTCCCGTCCGGCGGGACGAGGAGCGCGGCGCCGGTGGTGAGGTGGTCGACCAGGTTCTCCAGCAGGTCGGTGCGGCCGTGGACGTACTCCTCGGGGCCGTGGCCGGCGCGCTGGAGCAGGACGCGGTCCTGCTTGTACCAGAAGGTGATCCGCCCGCTGGTGCCGTGCACCAGGACGTAGGGCTCGTCGGCCCGCTCCGCGCACAGGGTCGCGGCGACGGTGACGCGGTGTCCCCGCGTGGTGGTGATCCGCACGCAGGACGTGTCGTCGGCCTCGATGTCATTGGCGTGGCCGAGCTCGGTCTCGATGCCGGCGACGTCCTCGGCGCGGTCGGTGCCGCCCAGCGCGAGGGCGGTGGCGACGGCGTGCGCGAGGGGGTTGGTCAGCGCGCCGTCGATCACGTCGGCACCGTCCAGCCGCCGCCGGCCCGCCCAGGGCGCCCGGCGGAAGTAGGCCTCGTCGCGCACCCAGGCGCCGGCCCCGCCGACGCCCGTGACATCGCCGATGGCGCCGTCGGCGATCAGCGCGCGGATCGCGGGCACGGCGTGCGAGCCCAGCGACTGGAATCCGACCTGGCAGGCGACGCCGGCCTCGGCGACCCCGTCGGCCATGCGCCGGAACTCGGCGTACGACGGTGCCGGGGGCTTCTCGAGCAGCAGGTGCACGCCCCGGCGGGCGGCGGTCAGCGCCAGGTCGGTGTGGGTGGGGATCGGCGTGCAGACGACGGCGATCCGGGCGCCGGTGGAATCGAGCAGTGCTCCGAAGTCGGCGGACTGCTCGGGGAGTTCGCCGCCGGCCTCCTGCTCGGTCAGCGGGGTGAGCTCGCAGATGCCGGCCAGGCGGACCAGGCCCGCCCGCTCCAGTCGGCGGATGTTGGCGACGTGCCAGCGGCCGTGGCCGCGGGCGCCGGCGAGGACGACGGGAACCCGGCTCATCCCTTCACCGCCCCCGCGCTGAAGCCGGTGATCAGCCACTTCTGGATGAAGGCGAAGACGATCACGACGGGGACCGCGGCGATGATGCCGCCCGCGGCGAGCGCGCCGAGGTCGACGCTGTCCGCGCTCATCAGGGTGTTGAGGCCGACCGGGATGGTCTGCTTGTCCTGGTTGTTGAGGAACATCAGGGCGAACAGGAAGTGGTTCCAGGAGTGCACGAAGGCGAAGGAGCCGACGGCGATCAGGCCCGGCCGCAGCAGCGGCAGCACGACGACCAGGAAGGCCCGCATCCGGCCGCAGCCGTCGACCCAGGCGGCCTCCTCCAGGGAATAGGGGACGTTCTTGATGAAGTTGCTGATGAGGATTATCGACAGCGGCAGCTGGAAGACCGTCTCGGCGATGATGACGCTGACGAGCGAGTTGATCATCTGGAGCTCGGCGAAGATCTCGAACAGCGGGACCAGCAGCAGCGCGCCGGGCACGAACTGGGAGCAGAGCAGGCCGAGCATGAAGCCCCGCTTGATCTTGAAGTCGAACCGGGCGAGGGCGTAGCCGCCGGCCAGGGCGACGAGCGTCGTCATGACCAGGGTGGCGAGGCCGACCAGCACGCTGTTCTGGAAGAAGGTGCCGAAGCTGCGGTCGGTCCAGACCTTCTCGAAGTGCTCGAAGGTGATGGGCCAGGGCACGAGCGAGGTCGAGCCCGCGGGCCGCACCGCGAAGAGCAGGATCCAGTAGAACGGGATCAGGGTGAAGACCAGGTAGATCCCGAGCGGCAGGTAGATCTGCCAGCGGGGGACCTCGTCCCAGGCGGGGCGCTTCCTCTTCGCCGGGCGCGGCGGCTCGTGGCCGGTGCGCACGGGCGCGGGGGCGGGCGCGGGGGCCTCCTTGGTGATCACTTGTTCTCGCCTCCGAACTTGCTCAGCCGCAGGTAGACGATCGAGCAGAAGAGCAGGATCACGAACGCGACCGTGGTGAGGGCCGACGCGTAGCCGAAGTCGTGCGCGTCGACGCTGGTGTTGGCGATGTAGAGGGGCAGGGTGGTGGTCTCGCCCGCGGGTCCGCCGCCGGTCAGGGTGTAGAGCAGGTCCACGTTGTTGAACTCCCACACCGCTCGCAGCAGGGTGGACAGGATGATGGCGTCCTTCAGGTGCGGCAGCGTGATGTGCCAGAACTGCTTGAGCCGGCTGGCCCCGTCGACCTCGGCGGCCTCGTACAGGTCCTTCGAGACGGACTGGAGGTCGGCGAGGATGAGGATCGCGAAGAAGGGGACGCCGCGCCACAGGTCGGCGACGACCGCCGCGGAGAACACGGTCGAGGTGTCCGACAGCCAGCTGGTGCCGTAGGAGCCGATGCCCATGTCGGCGAGGTAACGGGTCACGCCGGTCTGGGAGTTGTAGAGCAGCACCCAGATCGCGGAGGTCAGCACGCCGGAGACCGCCCACGGGGAGAAGACCAGGGCGCGCCCGACCCCCCGGCCCACGAAGGTCTGGTTGACGATGAGCGCCAGCGCCAGGCCGAACAGCAGCTGGAGCCCGACCTCGACGAAGACCCACTTGGCGCTGAAGACGAGCGTGTCCCAGAACTGCGGGTCGTCGGTGAAGATCCTGACGAAGTTGTCGAGGCCCGCGAAGCCGTTCCGCCACGGCTTGGTCGGGTTGTAGTTCTGCAGGCTGTAGTAGAAGACGCTGACGACCGGGTAGGCGATGAAGCCCAGCATCAGCAGGGCGGCCGGGCCGATCAGCAGGTACGGGAGCCTGCGCGGCGTGGCGGAGGCACGGCGCCGCCTCGGTGGCGCGGGCGGTTTCGCCACGGCTGCGGCTTGTGCCATGACAGTTCTCCGTTCTCGTACGACGTGCGTGGGTGGTGCGTGTGCGGTGCGCGCCCGCGGGGCGGGAAGCGCTTTCTCCGGGTGCATGGGTGTGCGGTGTCCCGCTGCCGCGGGGTCAGCCGGCGTACGGGTCCTGCACCGTGCCGGGGCGGGCCAGGAACTCGAAGTCGCAGCCGGTGTCGGCCTGGGTGATCTGTTCGTTGTAGAGCGCGCCGTAGCCGCGTTCGTACCGGGCGGGCGGCGGTGTCCAGGCGGCCCTGCGGCGCTCCAGCTCCGCGTCGTCGACGTCGAGCCGGAGGGTGCGCGCCTCGACGTCGAGGGTGATCGTGTCGCCGGTGCGCACCAGCGCGAGCGGCCCGCCGACGTACGACTCGGGTGCCACGTGCAGGACGCAGGCGCCGTAGCTCGTGCCGCTCATCCGGGCGTCGGAGATCCGCACCATGTCGCGCACGCCCTGCTTCAGCAGGTGGTCGGGGATGGGCAGCATGCCGTACTCGGGCATGCCCGGCCCGCCCTTGGGGCCGGCGTTGCGCAGGACCAGCACGCTGTCGGCGGTGATGTCCAGGGAGGGGTCGTTGATGGTGCGCTGCATCGTCCGGTAGTCGTCGAAGACGACCGCGGGGCCGGTGTGCTTGAGCAGGTGCGGTTCGGCGGCGATGTGCTTGATGACGGCGCCGTCCGGGCAGAGGTTGCCGCGCAGGACGGCGACCCCGCCCTCGGGCGCGACCGGGTTGTCCCGGGGGCGGATGACGTCGTCGTGGTGGACCAGGGCGCCCGCGATCTGCTCGCGCATCGTGTCGTGCGAGACGGTGGGGCGGTCCAGGTGGAGCAGGTCGGGGATGCGGGACAGGAAGCCGGGCAGGCCGCCGGCGAAGTGGAAGTCCTCCATCAGGTACGTCCGTCCGCCGGGGCGGACGTTGGCCAGCACCGGGACGGTGCGGGCGATGCGGTCGAAGTCGTCGAGGGTGAGGGTGACCCCCGCGCGGCCCGCCATCGCGATCAGGTGGATCACGGCGTTGGTGGAGCCGCCGAGGCCGAGCACGGTGGTGACGGCGTCCTCGAAGGCGTCCGCGGTGAGGATGTCGCTCAGCTTCCGGTCCCGGTGGACGAGTTCGACGATGCGCAGCCCGGCCGCGGCGGCCATCCGGTCGTGCCCGGAGTCGACGGCCGGGATGCTGGAGGCGCCCGGGACCGTGACGCCGAGGGCCTCGGCGGCGGCGGTCAGCGTGGAGGCGGTGCCCATCGTCATGCAGTGGCCGGGCGAGCGGGCCAGGCCGCTCTCCAGCTCCTGCATCTCGCAGTCGCCGATGAGGCCGGCCCGCTTGTCGTCCCAGTACTTCCACATGTCGGTGCCGGAGCCCAGGGTCTCGCCGCGCCAGTGCCCGGGGAGCATGGGCCCGGCGGGCACGAACACCGCCGGCAGGTCCACGGAGGCGGCGCCCATGAGCAGGGCGGGCGTGGACTTGTCGCAGCCGCCCATCAGCACGGCGCCGTCGACCGGGTAGGAGCGCAGCAGCTCCTCGGTCTCCATGGCGAGCAGGTTGCGGTAGAGCATCGGGGTGGGCTTCTGGAAGGTCTCGCTGAGCGTGGAGACCGGGAACTCCAGCGGGAAGCCGCCCGCCTGCCACACGCCCCGCTTCACGGCCTGGGCGCGGTCGCGGAGGTGGACGTGGCAGGGGTTGATGTCGGACCAGGTGTTGAGGATCGCGATGACCGGCTTGCCGAGGTGCTCCTCGGGCAGGTAGCCGAGCTGGCGGGTGCGGGCGCGGTGGCTGAAGGAGCGCAGGCCCGACGAGACGCCGCTGCCGTACCACTGGTGGCTCCTGAGCTCCTCCGGGCGCTTCGCCGGCGTGTTCTCCCGGCTCATATCGCCCACCCCGCGGCGATGGCGGCGACCTCGGCGCGCTCGCTCTCGGGCAGCGGCCTGCTCGGCGGGCGGACCTCGCGGCGGCACAGCCCGAGGGAGGCGAGGGCCTCCTTGACGACGGTGACGTTGTTGGCGGAGCCGTTGGCGGCGCGCAGTTCCTCGAAGCGGCGGATCTGCTCCCAGACCTTCATGGCGGCCCGGTAGTCACCGGATCGAAGTGCTTCGATCATGTTCAGCGAGACCGCCGGGGCGACGTTCACCAGGCCCGAGGTGAAGCCGGTGGCGCCCGCGGAGAAGTAGGAGGGCGCGTACGGCTCGGCGAGCCCCGCCACCCACACGAAGCGTTCGAGGCCGGCGTCGCGGGCGAAGGCGGCGAACCGGGCCGCGTCCGGGACGGCGTACTTGACGCCGAGCACGTTGGGGCAGTGGTCGGCGAGTTCGGCGAGACGCGCCCCGGGGAGCTGGGGGTTGCGCAGGTAGGGCACGACGCCCAGTTCGGGCACGGCCTCGGCGATCGCGCGGTGGTAGTCGACCCAGCCGGCCTGGGAGACGTAGGGGTGGACGGGCTGGTGGACCATCACCATCTGGGCACCCAGCTCGCGGGCGTGCCGCGCGGAGGCCACCGCGGTCGGCACGTCGTGGCCGACGCCGACCAGGATGGCGGCTCCGTCCCCGGCCTCCTCGACGGTCAGCTCGGTGACGAGGCGGCGCTCGGCCGGGGAGAGGGCGTAGAACTCACCGGTGTTGCCGTTGGGCGTGAGGGTCGTGATGCCGGCGTCGAGGAGACGACGCAGCAGGGCCCGGTAGGTGGCCGGGTCGACGGAGCCGTCCTCGGCGAACGGGGTCACCGGGATCGCCACCACGTCGGCCAGGGCCGCCCGCTGGGTCTCGAACGTCGTTGTCATGCCTGACCGACCTCTTCCTGGGCCTCGGAACCCGCGTGCGGGAAGGCCCGTTCGACGAACGACGCGATATGGGCGTGGAGGGCGCCCGCGGCGCCGTCCGCGTCGCCCGCGAGGGCGAGGCGCAGGATCTCCTGGTGCTCGCACGCCTCCCGTTCCCAGGAGGGATCGGCTGCCCAGGCGACGGCCGAGACGAGGGCCGCCTGGTCGCGCACCTCGTCGAGCATCCGGCCGAGCAGCGGGTTGCCGCACGGCACGTACAGGGCGCGGTGGAACTCGCGGTTGGCGAGCGACCGTTCGGCCGTGTCCGTGGCCTGGTCGGCCCGGGACAGCGCGTCGCGGGCGGCGTCCAGGGAGGCGCCCCGGCGGACGGCTCGCCTGAGGGCCTCGGGCTCCAGGAGCAGCCGCACGTCGTAGACCTCGCGCGCCATGTCCGCGTCCACCATGCGCACGGTGACGCCCTTGTACTGGCTCATCACGACCAGTCCGGTGCCGGCCAGGGTCTTGAGCGCCTCGCGCACCGGTGTCTTGGACACCCCGAACTGTGCGGCGAGGTCGGTCTCGACCAGGGCCTGACCGGGCGTCAGGCGTCCGGTGAGGATGCGGCGTTTGATCTCCTCCAGCACGTACTGCGTGCGGGAGGGGATCGGCGTGGGCACAGAGGTCATGCGCGCCTCTCGGATCTCACATATCGCGTCTCATATATGACGTACGGAGTACGACGCGTTGAAGGTAGGAGGGGCGCTGGGCCGCGTCAATGCTTCTGACAAAGAAAGTTCGGAGGGCACGCGAAGACCGGTGCCGGGCTCGCACGCACGGCGGCGCGGCTCCGGCGGGGGTGCGCGCGCTCCCGGCGCGACGACGAGTGGGCACCGGGCGGCGGCCCGGCGGGGTGTTCCCCGCACCCCCTGAGCCCTCGGGGTCGGCTGTTCGCCTTCGCGATGCGTAAACCGGAGGAAGGGGTCGCCTCACCTGCGCAACCGGCCCGCAGCGTGGCGTTCGGCGCCCGGATCAGCCGCGAGCGGGTACGGGCCGGGTCGTCGCCCCGCAGGGCGAGGATGGTGTGCCTCCGCAACCATGCGAACGCGCCGGGAACCGGGAAGCGCTCCCGGGAACAGCGGGCGGCAGGCACGGCGACCGGAGTCGCCGCGCCTGCCGCCGGCGCCCAGGTTCCGGCGGGCCCGGTCCGGCCACCGGCTCCGTACGCGTCCTCAGCGGCCCGGGGCGCGAGCCGCCGAGGACGACGGACCGAACGGCGTCAGCCGCACAGGCAGGGCTCGGTCTCGTGCCCCAGGGCCATGACGTCCCGGTCGCGCAGCGCGCCGGCGTACGGCTGGAGCTCGTCGACGTCGCCCTTCAGGTACTCCCAGCCCTCGGCCGTGCCGGCGCGCCCCACCTGGAGGGGACCGGTGCTCGCCCAACCGTGGGGGAGGTGGACGGTGGCCCCGTCGTTGGTGTAGCCGTCGGCGTACAGCTTGACCGTGTCGGTGCCGTCGTCGTAGACGACGACGGCCAGCCGCGTGCCGAAGTCATCGGCGCCGGACGGCCTCGTGATCTGCGACACGACCCTTTCGGGCGCACCCGCCTCGTCCCGCTCCGGCATGACCAGCTGCCAGGCGAACGCCGACGGGGCGTAGCGCAGCCGGAACGCGTCGGTGTGCTCACCGGCCTGCGAGAGGACCGTCATCGGCCGGGTGGCGTCCGCGTCGTCGATCCTGGCGACGACGGCGAGGGTGAAACTGTCACCGGTGTCCACCAGCGGGCCGCCGAGCGCCGCGTGGCCGCTTCGGCCGTCCAGCGTCAGGTGCCCTTCACCGACCAGCGGGTACGGCTTCCAGACGCAGCCGGGGTCGAGGTCGGGGATGCAGGAGTTGTCAGGGGCTTGGTAGATCGACGCGCCCGTTCCGAGCCGCAGCGGCGAACCGCCGCCCGACGTAGGCCGGTGTGTCACCCGTCGCGCAGTCCTTGTACTCCGCCTGCAGCTCCCGGACCACGGGCGACAGATTCCCCTGTTGTGCCGCGTGCGCGGTGCCCGGCGCGCAAGCGCCGCCAGGCAGCTGCCCAGCAGCGGCCCCCGTCCGCCGGATCGTCCGGCTCTTCCTGACATCGATGGCTCTCCTCCCCTTGGTGCCCGATCTTCGAGCGGCAGGAGGCCAGCAGTGACCACCGACAACAGTGATCAGCTTTTTCGAGGCCGGGTGCGCCGGTCGTCGGGGCTCGTGAGCATGCTCGCGGTCGTGCCGCGCTCCCCTACCGCGCGGGACGCGAGGGGCGGGTCCAACCGGGGTCGCGGCCGCTGAGGCCCACCGCGCGGTCCAGGAGCGGGGCGTCGGCCGGGACGGGGACGACGGGGCCGAAGATGCCGTCGCCCCGGTCGGACTCCTCGGCGGCGGCGGACAGGAGGCCGTGCGAGACCTGGAGCGCGGCCGGGTCGGGCGTGTACTCCTGGCCGGTGGCGCGGGCCAGGTCCCAGGCGTGGATCACCAGCTCGTCGGCCGCCACGGCACCGGCGACCGCGCCGGGCAGGTCGATGCCGCCGGCCCGGGTCATGCCGGTCCAGGCCTCCGGGTCCCGCCAGGCGTCGGCGAGTGCGTCGAGCACCTTGGGCAGCTCCTCGCGCCAGCCGGGGCCGATGTCCGGCACGCTCGCGTCGGGAGCGGTGTCGGTGCGGGCGCCCAGGTCCTTGCGGGCCGCGTCGAGGAAGGCGGCGGCCAGGCCGGTCAGGTGGCCGAGCAGGTTGCGCACGGCCAGGTCCGGGCACGGCGTCGGGTCGCCGAGGCTCGCGTCGCTCACGCCCTCGGCGAGGCGCGCCACGATCCGCGTCTGCGGCCCGAGGTCGAGCGTGGGGGTGGGGGCGGTGGTGTCCTGGGTCATCAGTTGCTCCTCGGTGACGCGTGGCAGGCTCTCTCAGGAGGTGGACCGGTCGCGGCCGCGGAACTCATCGGTCACGCGACCGGCCACCCGCCGGACGCCGAGCGCACCGCCTCCGCGTCACCGTCCGACCCGGCACGGCCCACCCCGCCCGTCACGACCGGGGCCCCCGCAGGCACCGTCCCGCTCACGCGCCGCCAGTGCCGTGCGCACCGCCCCCGCTCACCTCGCCGCCAGCGCCGAGCGCACCGCCTCCAGGTCCGCGTCCGATGCCAGCCCCGCGTGGTAGAGCCGCAGTTCCGTGGCGCCCAGGTCGCGGGCGTGGGCAGCGTCCGCGGCGAGGGTGCCCGGGCTGCCGCCCATGCCGGAGACCACCGTGAGGTTGGCGGCCAGGACGGCCCCGGCACGGGCCTGCCCGGCGAAGGGCGTCAGCAGGCCCGCCCCGCCCGTGCAGGGCACGACGACGCCGTCCGCGACGGACAGGACGTGCGCGGGGTCGACGCCGGCGTTGGCGCCGCAGTGGTAGGACACCGGGTCGGCGTGCAGCAGTACCTGGAAGCCGTCGGGCGCGGCGGCCCGGACGGCCGCGACCGCCGCCTCCTGGAGCGTGCGGGCGGTCTCGTCCCGCCACGCGCGCGTGGCGTTCGCCGGCGTCTCGCCGAGCAGTTTCTCCACGCCCGCCCAGCCCCCGTCCGACGGCGCCGCGCCCCGCCACACCGGCTCCAGCGCGGCCCGTACGTCCGCTGCCAGTTCCTCGGGGTCGAGTCCCCGTGCGCCGTATCCCGCGAGGCAGTCCGGGCAGAAGCAGAGCGACATCAGGTACTGCCCGGCGTCGCCGAGGCCGACCCCGCCGGTCTTGTCGTGGGCGTGCAGGTGCGCCAGTCCGTACCAGCCGAGGGACTCCAGTTCGGTGCCGCGCGCCCCCGGCCGCACCGCCGCCTCGGCGGCCAGGCCGGTGAGGTACGCGCGCGTGGCGGGCTGCGCGATGCAGGGCGCCCAGGGGTAGCGGTCGCCGTAGGCGTTGACGACGGAGGTGTGCGGCTGCTCGGCGCCGAGGCGGGAGTTGTGGGCGAGCACGACCCAGGTGTGCACCTCGAGGCCCGCGTCCGCGAGGGCGGCGGCGGCCTCGCCCCAGGCGTCGCCGGGGGCCCAGTCGCCGGCCGGGTACGGGCGCGGCTCGCGGCCCTCCCAGCGGGCGGGGTCCGGCGGGTAGAGGACGGCGGCGTACTCGGCGGTGACGACGCGGTGGCGCGGGTGCCGCGGGGTGAGGGCGCGGGTGGAGTGGTAGGCGGCGGCGAGCGTCACCTGTTCCACGCCGATGCCCGCGACGAACCCGGCCGCGCCGGGGTCGCCGTTGACGTCCCAGGGGTAGACGAACGCCGACGTCCTCACTTGCCCTCCCCCTCGCCCTCGTCCCCGTCGGCGAGCAGCGCGTGTCCCCGCTCGATGAGCCGGGCGAGCTGCTTCACGTGGTCCTCGCCCGGCTCGTGCAGCGGCGCCCGCACCTCCCCCACGTCCAGTCCGCGCAGCCGTACGCCCGCCTTGACCAGGGCGACCGCGTACCCGCGGCCCTGGGCGCGCAGTTCGACGAACGGCCGGTAGAAGCCGTCCAGCAGGCGGTGCGCGGTGGCGTCGTCGCCCGAGCGGAGCGCCCGGTGGAAGGCGAGGGCGATCTCGGGGGCGAAGCAGAACACGGCGGACGAGTAGAGCGTGATGCCGAGGGCGCGGTACGCGAGCTGGGTCTGCTCGGCGGTCGGCAGCCCGTTGAAGTACAGGAAGTCGCCGCCGGGGACCTCGGTGCGCACGGCGCTGACGATCCGCTGCATCAGGTCGAGGTCGCCGAGCCCGTCCTTGAGGCCGATGACGCCGTCCGTGCGGGCCAGTTCGACGACGCTCTCCGGGGTGAACACGGCGTTGTCCCGCTGGTAGACGACCACGGGCAGGGAAGTCGCGGCCGCCACCTCCCGGTAGTGCCGCAGCAGCCCCTCCTGGCCGGCGACGACGAGGTACGGCGGCATGGCGAGCAGCCCGTCGGCCCCCGCCTCCTCGGCGAGGCGGGCGTAGCGCACGGCGAGGGCGGTGCCGTAGCCCGCGCCGGCGACGACGGGCACCCGCCCGGCGGTCTCCTCCACGGCCGCCCGCACGCAGGCCTGGAACTCCTCGGGGGTGAGCGCGTGGAACTCCCCGGTGCCGCAGCAGGCGAACACGGCGGCGGCCCCGGCCTCGACGCCGCGGCGCACGTGTGCCCGGTAGACGTCGAGGTCGACCTCGCCGCCCGGGCCGTACGCCGTGACGGGGAAGAACAGCGGCCCGCTGGGGGCAGTGAGCCGGACGGCGAGAGGGGCTGAGGTCACGGGCGCTCCCCATTCCATATGTATGATCCGCGTCTATATTTCTGAACGCCTCCACGCTAAGCCGCCGCCGGGAGGGCGGTCAAGCGCGTCAACTCCCGACACACCAGCGGATTCTTCACTTCCGCACCGGTCCGCCCGGATACTTGACGGGCCGCGCCTCCCCTCCTTAGCGTGTCCACGCATATGAACGCCGTGCGTGCATGCGTACGGCGGCCGATTCGTGGAGACCCCAGGAGACCCCGAGGATGCCCGCTCCCCGCACCGTTCTGCTCACCGGCGCCGCCGGCGGCCTCGGCACCCTGATGCGGGACCTGCTCCCCGGCTACGGCTACGAGCTGCGCCTGCTCGACCTGCGCCCCGTCGAGGGCGAGCCGGACGCGATCGTCGCCGACCTGGCCGACAGGGACGCCGTGCGCGAGGCGGTCCGGGGCGTCGACGCGATCATCCACCTCGCCGGCATCTCCCTGGAAGCCTCCTTCGACAAGATCCTCAAGGCGAACATCGAGGGCACCTACCACCTCTACGAGGCCGCCCGCGAGGAGGGCGTCGGACGCATCGTGTTCGCCTCCTCCAACCACGCCGTCGGCTACACCCCGCGCCCGCAGGGCGACGACCCCCTCATCCCGGTCGACACCCCGCGCCGCCCGGACACCTTCTACGGCCTGTCCAAGTGCTTCGGCGAGGACCTCGCCCAGCTCTACTGGGACAAGCACGGCCTGGAGACCGTCTCCGTCCGCATCGGCTCCTGCTTCCCCGAGCCGACCAGCGTGCGCATGCTCTCGGTGTGGATGAGCCCCGCCGACGGCGCCCGGCTCCTGCACGCGGCCCTCACCGCGGAGAACGTCGGCCACACGGTCGTCCACGGCTCCTCCGCCAACACCCGGCTGTGGTGGGACCTCACCTCCGCGCGGGCGCTCGGCTACGAACCGCGGGACGACTCCGAGCCGTACGCCGCCAAGCTCATCGCCGAACAGGGCGACCTCGACCCGGACGACCCGGCGCACGCGCGCCTCGGCGGCCACTTCGTGACCGACCCTCCGATCTGGCCGTACTGACCGGGACACGACCCCACGACGGGCGGGCGGGCACCGAACGGGCCCGCCCGCCCCCCTATGCGGGCATCCGCCCTGCCCGTTCCCACCCCGCACCCCGCCGCCTCCCAGGTCCGCGGCGGGCACCCGGTGGCCGAAGCGGGCGCAACCGGGCAGCATCGGGCCCGCAACAGGCCTGGTCAGTGCCGCGGAGCCGCTGTAGAACTTCACCCAGGGTCCGCACCGGGCCCGAACGGGCAGGGTCACGGCGACGAGGCGGTGAGGCGGGTGTTCGGCATGGGCACGAGGACGGCGGAGGAACGGCAGCGCGAGATCGTGCGGACCGCCCGCGCCACCGGCTCGGTCGACGTCACCGCGCTCGCGGCCGAGCTGGGCGTGGCCAAGGAGACCGTACGGCGCGACCTGCGCGCCCTGGAGGACCACGGCCTGGTGCGCCGCACCCACGGCGGGGCCTACCCCGTGGAGAGCGCCGGCTTCGAGACCACACTCGCCTTCCGCGCCACCAGCCACGTCCCCGAGAAGCGCAGGATCGCCTCCGCCGCCGCCGAACTGCTCGGCGACGCCGAGACGGTCTTCGTCGACGAGGGCTTCACCCCGCAGCTCATCGCCGAGGCCCTCCCCCGGGACCGGCCGCTGACCGTGGTCACCGCCTCCCTGCCGGTCGCGGGCGCCCTCGCCGGGGCCGGCGACACCTCCGTACTGCTGCTCGGCGGCCGGGTCCGGCCGGGCACGCTCGCCACCGTCGACCACTGGACGACGAAGATGCTCGCCGGGTTCGTCATCGACCTGGCCTACATCGGCGCCAACGGCATCTCCCGCGAGCACGGCCTGACCACCCCCGACCCCGCGGTCAGCGAGGTCAAGGCCCAGGCCGTCCGCGCCGCCCGCCGCACCGTGTTCGCCGGGACGCACACCAAGTTCGGCGCCGTCAGCTTCTGCCGCTTCGCGGAGATCGGCGCGCTGGAGGCCGTCGTCACCAGCACCCTGCTGCCCGCGGCCGAGGCCCACCGCTACTCGCTGCTCGGGCCGCAGGTCATCCGCGTCTGACGGTCCGTCCCACCTCCCCACCGGGCACCCCCACGCCCGCCACTGCCCCATACCTCCCCATATGTTCAGGAGCGATCCATGCGAACCCAGAGCCGACGGAGGCCGCGAGCCCTGCTCGCCACGGCCGCCGCAGGGACGCTGCTCGCCCCGCTGCTCTCCGGCTGCTGGGTCGGGGCGGGCGGAGCGGGGTCGGGCGGCGACGCCATCAACGTCCTGATGGTCAACAACCCGCAGATGACCGAGCTGCAGAAGCTCACCGCCGACCACTTCACGAAGGAGACCGGCATCAAGGTGAACTTCACCGTCCTGCCGGAGAACGACGTCCGCGACAAGATCAGCCAGGACTTCGCCAACCAGGCCGGCCAGTACGACGTCGCCACCCTCTCCAACTACGAGATACCGATCTACGCCCGCAACGAGTGGCTCCACGAGATGGACCCCTACGTCGCGAAGGACCCCGCGTACGACGAGAAGGACATCCTCGGGCCGATGCGCGAGTCCCTCACCGGCGACGACGGCAAGCTCTACGGCCAGCCCTTCTACGGCGAGTCGTCCTTCCTCATGTACCGCAAGGACCTCTTCGCCGCCAAGGGCCTCACGATGCCCGCCCACCCCACCTGGACCCAGGTGGCGGAGTTCGCCGCCGAACTGGACGGGGCCGAGCCCGGGATGAAGGGCATCTGCCTGCGCGGACTGCCCGGCTGGGGCGAGCTGATGGCGCCGCTGACGACGGTCGTCAACACCTTCGGCGGCACCTGGTTCGACAAGGACTGGCAGGCCCGCCTCGACTCGCCCGAGTGGGAGAAGGCGACGAAGTTCTACGTCGACCTCGTCCGCGAGCACGGCGAGTCCGGCGCCGCCCAGTCCGGCTTCGCCGAGTGCCTGAACAACCTGACCCAGGGCAAGGTCGCCATGTGGTACGACGCCACGTCGGCGGCGGGCTCCCTGGAGTCGGCCAAGTCCCCGGTCAAGGGAAAGATCGGCTACGCGCCGGCCCCCGTCGAGCGGACCGAGTCCTCCGGCTGGCTCTACACCTGGGCCTGGGGCATCCAGAAGGCGTCCCGCAACGCCGAAAAGGCCTGGAAGTTCGTCTCCTGGGCCTCGGGCAAGGACTACGAGCAGCTGGTCGGCGACAAGGTCGGCTGGTCCGACGTCCCGGCCGGAAAGCGCGCCTCGACGTACGAGAACCCCGCCTACCGCGCCGAGGCCGCCGCCTTCCAGGAGATGACCCGGGAGGCCATCGAGGGCGCCAGGCCGGGCGACCCCGGCGTGCAGCCGCGCCCCGCGCCCGGCATCCAGTTCGTCGGCATCCCCGAGTTCACCGACCTCGGCACCAAGGTCTCCCAGGAGATCAGCGCGGCCATCGCCGGCCGTCAGTCCGTCGAGGAGGCCCTGAAGAAGTCCCAGCAGCTCGCCGAGAAGATCTCCGAGGAGTACGAGGGACGATGACCGCCACGACCCCGGCCCCCGCGGCCGCACCCGACCACGTCCGCCCCACCGTCCGCCCGCCGTCCTCCCGGCTGCGGGCCTGGGCCACCCGGGCCCCTCTCCTCCCCGCCCTGATCTTCATGATCGCGGTCACCCAGCTGCCCTTCGTGGCCACGCTGGTGATCTCCCTGTTCGACTGGAACGCCCTCTACCCCGACGCCCGCCACTTCACCGGCCTCGCCAACTACGGCGACGTCCTCTCCGACCCCGACCTGCGCAAGTCGGTGTGGACGACGATCCTGCTGACGGCGGCCGTGGTGCTGGCCAGCCTGGTCCTCGGCCTCGGCCTCGCCCTGCTCCTCGACCGCCGCTTCAAGGGCCGGGGCGTGGTCCGCACCCTGCTGATCGCCCCCTTCCTGGTCGTCCCGGTGGCGGCGGCCCTGCTGTGGAAGCACGTCCTGTACAACCCGGAGTACGGCCTGCTCAACGGCCTGCTGCACTACGTCGGAGGCCCGCAGCCGGACTGGATCTCGGACACCCCGCTGCTCGCCGTCGAGGCGTCACTGGTGTGGCAGTGGACGCCGTTCATGATGCTGATCCTGCTGGCGGGACTCCAGAGCCGGGACCAGCAGCAGATCGAGGCCGCCCGGGTGGACGGCGCGAGCGACTGGCAGATCTTCGTCCACCTCACGCTCCCCCACCTGCGCCGCTACCTCGAACTGGGCGCCCTGCTCGGCTCCATCTACATCGTCCAGAACTTCGACGCGGTCTTCACCCTCACGTCCGGCGGCCTGGGCACGGCCAACCTGCCCTACACCGTCTACCAGAGCTTCTACCAGGCCCACGAGAACGGGCTCGCCTCGGCCGCGGGCGTCCTGGTGGTCATCGGCTCGATCGTCATCGCCACCTTCGCGCTGCGCGTGGTGTCGTCCCTGTTCCGCGAGGAGGTCGGCCGCGCATGACCGCCACCGCCGTACGCCCCGTCGTCACCGACGCCGAGCCCGTCCGTACCCGCCGCAGGGCAGGTGCGGGCCTGGGCCTGGCGGCCTGGCTGGCCGGCATCGTGTTCTTCCTGCCCATCGCCTGGATGGCGCTGACCTCGTTCCACTCGGAGTCGGACGCTGCCACCAACCCGCCGTCCTTCGCCGCCTCGCTCACCCTGGACGGCTACCGGGAGTTCTTCGGTGCCGACGGCGGCGCGAGTCCGTGGCCGTCGCTGGTCAACTCCGCGGTGGCATCGGTCGCCTCGACGCTGTTCGTCCTGGTGCTGGCCCTGCCGGCCGCCTACGCGCTCTCCATCCGCCCGGTGAAGAAGTGGACGGACGTCCTGTTCTTCTTCCTGTCCACCAAGATGCTGCCGGTGGTGGCGGGCCTGCTGCCGATCTACCTGTTCGCCAAGAACACGGACATGCTGGACAACATCTGGCTGCTGGTCGTCCTCTACACGTCCATGAACCTGCCGATCGCGGTCTGGATGATGCAGTCGTTCCTGGCCGAGGTCCCGGTGGCGATCATCGAGGCGGCCCGGGTGGACGGCGCGAGGCTGCCGACGATCCTGGCCCGGGTGGTCGCCCCGATCGCCCTCCCCGGTATCGCCGCGACCTCCCTGATCTGCTTCATCTTCAGCTGGAACGAACTGCTCTTCGCCCGGGTGCTGACGGGCGTGGTCGCCGAGACCGCCCCCGTCTTCCTGACCGGCTTCATCACCAGCCAGGGCCTTTTCCTGGCCAAGGTGTGCGCCGCGTCGCTCGTCATCTCCCTGCCGGTGCTCGCCGCGGGGTTCGCCGCCCAGGACAAACTCGTCCAGGGCCTGTCGTTGGGAGCCGTGAAATGAAGGCCGCCGTCATCGAGTCCGTGGGCCGTGCCGTCGTCGGCGAGGTCCCCGACCCGACGCCAGGGCCGCGCGAGGTCGTCGTCGAGGTCGCGGCCTGCGGCCTGTGCGGCACCGACCTGCACATCCTCCAGGGCGAGTTCGCGCCCAAGCTGCCCATCGTGCCGGGTCACGAGTTCGCCGGCACGGTGGTCGGCGTCGGCACCGCGGTCACCGAGGTGTCGGCCGGCGACCGGGTCGCCGTCGACCCGTCCCTCTACTGCTACGAGTGCCGCTACTGCCGCACCGGCCACAACAACCTCTGCGAACGCTGGGCGGCCATCGGCGTCACGACGGCGGGCGGCGCGGCGCAGTACGCGGTGGCACCGGTGGCGAACTGCGTGAAGCTCCCCGAGCACGTCCGCACCCAGGACGCCGCCCTGATCGAGCCCCTGTCCTGCGCGGTCCGCGGCTACGACGTCCTCCAGTCCCGCCTCGGCGCCCACGTCCTGATCTACGGCTCGGGCACGATGGGCCTGATGATGCTGGAGCTGGCCAAGCGGACCGGCGCGGCGAGCGTGGACGTGGTGGACCTCAACCCGGCCCGCCTGGAGACGGCCCGCGGCCTGGGCGTCTCCGCGTCGGCCGCGACCCCGGACGAGCTGGACCGCCCCCAGGGCTGGGACCTGGTCGTCGACGCGACGGGCAACGCGGCGGCGATCCAGGACGGCCTGGGACGGGTCGCGAAGGCGGGCACGTTCCTCCAGTTCGGCGTGGCCGACTACGCGACGCGGGTGGAGATCGACCCGTACCGCATCTACAACCAGGAGATCACCATCACCGGCTCGATGGCGGTCCTGCACAGCTACGAGCGCGCGGCCGAACTGTTCGCGAACGGTGTCCTGGACCCGGACGTCTTCATCAGCGACCGCATCCCCCTCGAGCGCTACCCGGAGGCGCTCGAGCAGTTCGCGGCGGGCGTGGGCCGCAAGATCGTGGTGGTGCCGTAGCGCCCGGCGGTGCTCCGGGGGCGCCGGCCCCCGGAGCACCGCCCGCCCCCCGATCGGCCCCGGGTAAGGGAACGGTAAAACGCCCTCGCTCGTTCACCCGGCATGACAGCTATGACCCCCGGCTCGAACATCCCCCTCTCCGCCGCCCGCGTGACGGTGGACGTCGCCGCGCCCGTGCGGCTCGACGTATCGGGCCTGCTGCTCACCGCCGACGGCAAGGTGCGCTCAGACGACGACTTCATCTTCTACAACCAGCCCACCGGCCCGGGCGTGACCTACCGCTCCGGCGGCGGCACCGCCCCGGACGCGATCACGGTCGACACCACCGCCGTCCCGCCCGGCATCGAGAAGATCGTCGTCACCGCAAGCCCGGACGCCGCCGGACAGACCTTCCAGGGCATCGAACCGACCGCCACCGTCCGCAACGCGGACGACAACTCCGTCCTCGCCACCTTCACGCCCCCGCAGCTCGGCAGCGAGACGGCGCTCGTCATCGTGGAGGTCTACCTGCGCAACGGCGCCTGGAAGGCCCGCGCCGTCGGCCAGGGGTACGCGAACGGCCTCGCGGGCATCGCCACCGACTTCGGCGTCACGGTGGAGGAGCCGGCGGCGCCCGCCCAGCCGGCCGCGCCGCAGGCGGTCACCCCGCCGCCGGCCCCGCCCGCCGCCGCGCCGACGATGCCCGCCGCTCCGCCGGCCGCGCCGCCCGCGCCCGCCCCCGGCACCGGGAAGATCAACCTGGACAAGGGCCGGGTCAGCCTCCAGAAGAACCAGACCGTCTCCCTGATGAAGGGCGGCCGCCCGCTGCTGTCCCAGGTCACGATGGGCCTCGGCTGGGAGCCGGCCTACCGCGGCAAGGACATCGACCTGGACGCCTCGGTCATCGCCTACGGCCCGCAGCGCAACCACGTCGACAGCTGCTACTTCGGCAAGCTCCAGATCGTGGGCGGCGCCATCCGCCACTCCGGCGACAATCTCACCGGCGAGGGCGGCGGGGACGACGAGACGATCACCGTCGACCTCGGCCGGCTCCCCATGGACGTCACCGGACTGGTCTTCACCGTCAACTCCTTCTCCGGCCAGAAGTTCACGGAGGTCGCCAAGGCCTACTGCCGCCTCCTGGACACCACCACCGGCGAGGAACTGGTCCGCTTCGACCTCACCGGCGCGGAGCCGCAGACCGGCGTGATGATGGCGAAGCTGATCCGCCAGTTCTCCGGCGAGTGGGAGATGACCGCCATGGGCGACTTCGTGAAGTCCCGCACGGTGCGAGGCATGGTGAAGCCGGCGAGCCAGGCGCTGTAGGGGGCCGGGCCCAGGGCCGCCCCCGGGTCCCCCGGCGCGGCCCTACGCCCGCAGGCCGTCCACCACCAGCGACAGATACCGCCGTACGGAGGTCCCGTCCTCCGCACCGGCCATCTCGGACGCCGTCACCACCCCGTGCACGAGCCGCAGCACCTCGACCGGTTCGACGTCCCGACGCAGCGCGCCCTCGTCCTGCGCCGCCCGGACCAGCCGCGTCGCCGCGCCCCGCACGCAGTCGCCGCACACCGCGCCCATCGCGGCGCCGGTGACGGCCGTGCCCAGCAGTGCCTTCAGTCCGCGCACCTGGAGCATTCCGGCGGCGAGTTCGCCGAGCCACGCGACGAGCGCCTCGCCCGCCGGCCGTCCGGCCGCGATCGTGTCGGCGCGGGCGGCGATCGCCTCGATGCGCTCCAGGTAGGCGGCCTCCAGCAGCGCCCGGCGCGTCGGGAAGTGCCGGTACAGGGTGCCGACGCCGACGCCCGCGCGCTTGGCGATGTCGTCCAGCGAGGCGCCCTCACCACGTTCGGCGAAGGCCTCCGCCGCCACCGCGAGCAGCCGCTCGCGATTGCGCCGGGCATCCGCACGCATGGGCCTGACCTGCGTCATCCCCGTCTCCTGCCCGGCGGTATTCTTCCGTCCAGCCTATCTGAGGTACCCACGGCCGCCGTTGCCGACCGTCGCGCGTTGTACTCGGAGAACGCGTTTCCTGCCTGCCGGTTCGACGTTCGCGACTCTGTCCAAGGCGACGCTCTCGTCGTATCCGTGCATGTCACTTCGAGCAGGCTCGACATGACCAACCGCCTGCGCGATACCCCCGAGCCTGGTCGCCTTGTACCCGATACGAAGATGCAGAAGGTTCGCAAGACGCACCACCGCCGTGGCGCGAGAAGCGTCAACGATGTGGATCGGAAGCCGTCCCTTGATGCGGTAGCCGTTGACCCAGTGTGCGGTCTCGGAGCGCCTTTCGATCACGCGGTGCCTACTGGTGACGCCCAGCCGCAGAAGGGCATCGGCTACCTGCCTCGCCAGTACTGATGAGACGGTGGCGTACTCGACCGAGCCGTGCACCGTGCCCTTGGGATTGCGCCTTTCGCGCACGTGGCCGTCCGTGTCGATCAGCCCGGAGACGCACCCGATCCAGAAGTCACGACTGAACAGCTCGTCAGGCAGGTGCTTCTCCGCACAGCTTTGACCCCATACGCCGAAACGCCTGAGGCATTGAGTCATAGGATTGCGCCGTCCTGAAAGGTACGGGAATCTCAAACGCACGATGCTCCCCGTGGGCATCTCACGCACACCGCACCCGTACTCCGCAGCCAGGCCACGCATGAACGACACCGCACCGTCCGCGGGGTCACCATGGAATTCGGGGGTACAGGACGTCATTCCACCATCACCGAGCATGGCGCCCACGAAGTAGCCCTCGTCCGAGTTTCCCTGGCTCCCGAAACGACCGGCCGTCAACGCGATCGGGATCCGGTCGCCAGGCACAAGGGTGTCTGAGCGCTTCCATTCCCATGCCTGGCGACCGCGTCGGCGTTGCGTCACCCATTCCTGGCCGGGAGCCGTTCGCACGACACGGCCGCGACGGAGTGCCCCTGTCGCCACACCCGTTCCATCGCCCTCCCCTTGCCGATCAACCGTGCACACGACACGGGAACGTTATTTCGACAAGGGGAACTGTCGTGACCCGACTCGAATGGACCACTCGTCCGAGGGATGAAAGGTATTACTGGCGCTTCTGGTGCTTCTGCCGCTTCCACGGCCCGGTGATGGCGAGCATGATGCCGGGGGTCTGGATGTTGGCGTACAGGGTGCGGCCGTCGGGCGAGAAGGTGACGCCGGTGAACTCGCTGTACTCGGGCTCCTCCTCGGACCCGATGTTCAGCTCGTTGCGGGCGATGGGATAGGTGCGGCCGCTGTCGGTGGCGCCGAACAGGTGCTGGACGCCGTCGCCGTCCTCGGCGATGACGAGGCCGCCGTACGGCGAGACGGTGATGTTGTCGGGGCCGTCGAAGGCGCCGTACGCGGAGGAGTCGGGGTTGACGCCGAGGAGGACCTTCAGGGTGAGGGTGCGGCGCTTGGGGTCGTAGAACCAGACCTGGCCGTCGTGCGGCCGGCCGGGGCTCTCGTCGCGGGCGAAGGAGGAGACGACGTAGGCGCCGCCGTCGGCCCACCACATGCCCTCCAGCTTGCGGGCGCGGGTGACCTGGCCGGTGGTGAACTGCTTGCGCACGGAGGTGGTCCTCGCGTCACGGTCGGGGACCTCGACCCAGTCGACGCCGTAGACGGTGCCGGTCTTCGTGGCACGGGAGAGGTCGTCGACGAACTTGCCGCCGGAGTCGAAGCACTTGAACGCCTCGAGGACACCGGCGTCGTCGGCGAGGGTGCGCAGCCGGCCCCGGCCGTGCCGGAAGCCCTGCGGCGGGGTCCAGCGGTAGAACAGGCCGTTGGGGCCGGAGGCGTCCTCGGTGAGGTAGAGGTGGCCGCGCTTGGGGTCGACGACGACGGCCTCGTGGGCGTAGCGGCCGAGGGCCTTGACCGGCTTGGGGTCGCGGTTGGCGCGCCGGTCCTCGGGGTCGACCTCGAAGACGTAGCCGTGGTCCTTGGTCATGCCGTTCCTGCCGGCCTTGTCCTCGGTCTCCTCGCAGGTCAACCAGGTGCCCCACGGGGTGCTGCCACCGGCGCAGTTGGTGGCGGTACCGGCGATGCCGACCCACTCGGCGACGTGGCCGCCGCGGCGGACCTCGACGACCGTGCAGCCGCCGGCGGCGGCGGGGTCGTAGACCAGGCCCTCGGTGAGCGGCACGGGGTGGGGCCAGCCGTCGCGGTGGCCGCCGAGTTCGTGGTTGTTGACGAGGAGGGTGGTGCCGCGCGGGCCCTCGAAGGTGGCGGTGCCGTCGTGGTTGGAGGGGGTGTACTCGCCCGTCTCCAGCTTGGTCCGGCCGCAGTAGGTGACGATCTCGTACCGGAAGCCGGCGGGCAGGGCGAGGATGCCGTCCGGGTCGGGGACCAGCGGTCCGTAGCCGACTCCGCCGTGGCCGTGGCCGTGCGCGTCCCCGGCGCTCTCGGTGTCGGTGGACGCGAGGGCCTGCGGGGCGGTGGCGAGGGCGCCGACGCTGCCCGCCAGTACGACTCCGGCTCCGGTGAGAGCGGATCGACTGGCGAAGTCCCTGCGGGTGAGCGACATGGTGTCTCCTGTGACGATGAGCGTGCCGTGGAGGGTGGCGGACCTCGGTTCGGCGTCACGTTGTCGCCCACGTCTGAACAGCAGTTGAACTGAGCGAGGCCGCACCCTGCCCACTTGCGTGAATCCGCACGGGGCGTACGGAGCGAGCCCTCGCGACCGCGGGCACCCGTGCCGCCCGGGGCGGCACGGGCGGGCGGTGGGGGTCCCCCGCTCGAGCGAAGCCGAGAGTGGGGGAGGCACCCCGCGGGCGCCGGGCCGCGTCACCCGCCCGCCGGTCCGCCGGACCAGGGGCTCCGGGACACCCCGGTCACCCACGCACGCTCAGCCCCCGTGCTGCGACCTCGCCTTGAACGCCGCCTTCCGCGCCTCCTTGGCCACCTTCTTGTCGGGGTGCAGCCGCCCCATCGCCTCCAGGACGTCCGCCGTGGCCGGGTGCCCGACCCGCCAGGCCGTGTCGAAGAACCCGCTGTGCTGCCTGGCCAGGCCCTCCACGAGGGCCTGCAGTTCCTCGGAGTTGCCCTCGGCGGCGAGCTGCGCGGCCACGGTGTCGATGGTCAGCCAGAAGACCATCTCCTGCGGCGGTGCGGGCACGTCCCGCGCCCCGTGCTCGGTCAGCCAGACCCGGGCCAGTCCGCCGAGTTCCGCGTCGTCGAGGACCTCGCGCAGCGCGGGCTCGGCGCCGGCGCCGACCAGGGAAAGCGCCTGCTGGCAGCGCAGCCGGCGCAGGGGCGCGCCGGCGTCCGAGCCGCGGGCGGCGGCCAGCAGTTCGCGCGCCGCGGCAAGCGGTTCGCGGTGGGCCAGCCACAGCTCGGTCTCGGCGTGGGCCGACACGGGCGGGAAGGACGCCGTGCCGTCCAGCAGCGCGTCGGCGCCCTTGTCGGCGAGGTCGCCGACGGCCGGCGCCTCGAAACCGGCCTCCAGCAGCCGGGTGCGCAGTGCGTACAGTCCGAGCGGGGTGAGCCCGACCATGCCGTAGCGGGCGACGTCGGTCTCGTCGACGGGCGCCGCCGGCTCCTCGTCCGCGTCGGCCATCAGCGCCTCGTCCACCGGGCGGTACGTGACGAGACCGACGGGCTCCAGCAGCCGGAACTGGTCGTCCAGCCGCATCATCGCGTCGGAAACCTGCTCCAGCATGTCGTTGGTGGGCTCGCCCGTGTCGCTGGGCACGATCACGGACGCGGCCAGCGCGGGCAGCGGCACCGGGGAGCCGTCGGGCCCGTCCTCGCCGACGGTGAGCAGGTACAGGTTGCCCAGCACGCCGTCGAGGAACTCCGCCTCGGCCTCCGGGTCCCAGCCGAGGGACGACAGGTCGACCTCGCCGCCCTCGGCCATCGCGTCGACCAGGTCGTCCAGGTCGGGCACGCTCGCGTCGGCGAGCACGGTCTCCAGGGCGGTGAGCCACACGCCCAGCACGTCCTGCGGGGAGCCGCCGGTGAGCAGGGCGAGGTCCTCGCCCGTCGTGACGGTGCCCTCCTCCTCGTCGGTGATCTCCACCAGCCCGGTGTCCACCGCGATCCGCCACGCCTCGCTCGCGTACGCCGCGGCGTCGTCCCCGGTCAGCCCGAGCACCTCGGCCGCCGCGGGCAGCTGTTCCTCGACGAGCCCGCCGCCGGCGTCGACCCGGGTGTCCGGCCCTGCCCAGCGGGCGAGCCGGGCGGCCCGGGAGAGCACCGGCGTCGACAGCGCGTCGCGGGCCAGCTCCGCTTCGGGACGCAGCCGTGCGGGCGGCAGGGTGGAGCTGTCTGACATCGGCTGTTTCTCCTCGCGCGCCTCGACCGCCGTACGGCCATCCTCACCGCCGTACGGCTCAGCCGCTCAGCCTAGACGGGTTTCCACCCATGCCGCCCGGTTCATCTCCCCGTCGGGTGCCGTACATGGCCGAAACCTTGACAACCGGCCCGGGCAGGCAGGAGATTGACGCGCGTAGAAAACGGGGGGACAAGTGTTCACTCAGGGCCTCGTACGGCCCCGTGGCCCCTCGCGTCCCACCCTCGTCCCGGCGCTCCGTCACGTCCCCGGAGGGATCCCGTTGGCCAGCAAGTCCTCCGCGCGCCTCGCCGCGCTCACCGTCGCCGCCGTCTGCTCGGCGGCGTCCACCGTCGTCCTCACCTCGCCCGCGCACGCCGAGTCGGTGCGCATCCACGACATCCAGGGCACGACCCGGCTGTCGCCGTACGCCGGCCGGCAGGTCGCGGACGTGACCGGAATCGTCACCGGCGTCCGGGGCTACGGCTCGTCCAAGGGCTTCTGGATGCAGGACCCGGACCCGGACGCGGATCCGGCCACCAGCGAGGGCGTCTTCGTCTTCACGAGCTCCACGCCGAAGGTCGCCGTCGGTGACGCGGTCACCGTCTCCGGCACGGTCTCGGAGTACGTCCCGGGCGGCGCCTCGTCCGGCAACCAGTCGCTGACCGAGATCACCCGGACGACGTTCACGGTCCTCTCCGGCGGCAACCCGGTGCCGGCCGCGACGACCGTCTCCGCCCGGTCCGTGCCGCGCGCCTACGCCCCCGCCGGCGACCCGGCCGCGAACGGCTCGGTCGACGCCCTGCCGCTGCGCCCGGCGGAGTACGCCCTGGACTACTACGAGTCCCTCGAGGGCATGAACGTCCGGGTCGCCGACGCCCGCGTGGTCGGCGCCTCCGACCCGTACACCGAGCTGTGGGTCACGGTGAAGCCGTGGGAGAACGCCAACCGCCGCGGCGGCACGGTCTACGGCTCATACGCCTCCCAGAACACCGGCCGGCTCCAGATCCAGTCCCTGGGCAAGCCGGCCGACTTCCCCGCCGCGACCGTGGGCGACACGCTCGCCGGCACGACCGCGGGCCCCCTGGACTACAACCAGTTCGGCGGCTACACGCTGGTCGCGAGCGAGATCGGCGCCCTGGAGGGCGGCGGCACCGAGCGCGAGTCGACGCGTGCGCAGAGCGGCCACGAGCTGGCGGTGGCGACGTACAACGTCGAGAACCTCGACCCGTCCGACGACACCTTCGCCGCGCACGCCGACGCGATCGTGCACCGCCTGAAGTCGCCCGACATCGTGTCCCTGGAGGAGATCCAGGACAACAACGGCGCCGAGGACGACGGCACCGTGGCCGCCGACGTGACGGTCGGCAGGCTGATCGACGCGATCGTCGCGGCGGGCGGCCCGCGCTACGAGTGGCGGGGCGTCGACCCGGTCGACAAGGCGGACGGCGGCGAGCCCGGCGGCAACATCCGCCAGGCGTTCCTGTTCAACCCGCGGCGGGTCTCCTTCACCGACCGCGAGGCCGGTGACGCGGCCACCGCGACCGGGGTGGCGAAGGTGCGCGGCAAGGCGGTGCTCACGCACTCCCCCGGCCGTGTCGACCCGGCGAACCCGGCCTGGGAGAACAGCCGCAAGCCGCTGGCCGGCGAGTTCGTCTTCCGCGGCCGGACGGTCTTCGTCATCGCCAACCACTTCAACTCCAAGGGCGGCGACCAGGGCCTGACCGCGCGGTACCAGCCGCCGGCGCGCAGCTCGGAGACCCAGCGCCACCTCCAGGCGAAGGCCGTGAACACCTTCGTCAAGGAGATCCTCTCCGCCCAGAAGAACGCGGACGTCATCGCCCTCGGTGACATCAACGACGTCGAGTTCTCCGGGACGGCGAAGATACTGGAGGACGGCGGCGCGTTGTGGTCGGCGGTCAAGTCGCTGCCGCCGAGCGAGCGTTACTCGTACGTCTACCAGGGCAACAGCCAGGTCCTCGACCAGATACTGGTCAGCCCGTCGATCCGGCGCGGCGGGCACCTGTCCTACGACAGCGTGCACGTCAACGCCGAGTTCCCCGACCAGATCAGCGACCACGACCCGCAGGTGCTGCGGTTCCGTCCGTAGCCGGCGTCCTGGCATCCCGGGTTCGCGCGCGGGGGCGGGTTCAGGGCACCAGGCCGAGGGCGTGGTCGTAGCGGTCGACCGTGCTGCCCTTCAGGCCCGGCCAGTTCTGCACCCGCTCCCACTGGGGTGTCGCCGAACCGACGCCGTCGCCGGGGGCGGCGAGGGCGTCGATGTGGGCCCGGGCGCTCTCCCACTCGGCGTAGTTGAGGACCCGGGTGCCGTCGGTGCTGAGGTGGAAGTGGGCGGAGATGCCGCCGGGGGCGGGCTTCGGCTCGCTGTCCAGGGCCTCGAAGACCGCGTCCACCCAGGCACGTTGCCGCTCGGGGTCGGGCCCTTCGAACTCGATGTCGACGACGACGATGCAGCCCGGGACGGGCGCCGTCCCGCCGGCCCGGGTGCCACTGCGGTAGCGCCGGTACCGGCCGAGCCGCAGGCGTTCGATGCCCGGCACGGCGGTGTCGATCTCGTCGACGCGCTCCTGCCGGTGCGTCTTGACGAAGGCCTCGTACGCCTGCTCGCTCGCCCACTGCGAGTGATGCAGCAGCGTGCTGCCGTCGTGGCCGGTGTAGACGTGGTAGCCCAGCAGGCCGTCGGCGGGCCAGGGGCGGCGCTCCCAGGTGCGGGCGATGGCGTCGACGGTCTCCCGCTGCCGCTCGGGGGTGCCGACACGCCAGGTACTGAAGAAGGGGGCCCGCACGTCGGGGCGTTCGAGTTCGGGGTGGGCGTCGGTACGGCGGGTCATGCCGGCCTCCACGGGTCGGTGGTCGTCGGGTGCACGCACCACCCTCCGACCTCGACCATGGTCGAGGTCAAGTGCGGGATGCCGCCGCCGCACAACGACGACGAGGGGCCCGTCGCCGGAACCCCTCGTCGCGCCGCCTCCGGATCCTGCGGTGCCCGGTCGGCCGTGCCGGGTCAGCAGTGCCCGTGCCGCCGGCGCCGCAGCACACCCGCCGCGACCGCCGCGCCGGCCGCAGTTCCGGCGACGAGCAGCGGACGCGGATGCCGCATACCGGCCCGGACCACGCCGCGCACCCGCTCGGGCACCCGTTGCCGGGCCTCGTAGCGGGCGGTGTCCCCGGCGCTGCCCGCCTTGTCGTGCACGGTGTGACCGGCGCGGCTCGCCCTGTCGTGCGCGGTGTGACCGGCCTGCGCGGCCGAGCTGCGCAGCTGCACGGTCAGGGCTCCCGCCTTGTCCCTGAGGTCGGCGGCCCGGGCCTTGGCGCGGCCCTTCACGTCCGCCTTCCCCGCCAGCTCCTCGACGGTGTCGCCGAGCTGGCTGCGGGTCAGTTCGATCTGCCGTCGCAGCTCGTCGGGCCCCTTGGCACCGCCGGTCGGCTGCGCGGTGGAGCCGGTCCTCGCGCCGTCTCCGCTCGTCGCGTCGGTCATCGATGCGCCCTTTCCCTGATCTCGTCCACGTCGGCCTTCACGCTGCCGATGGTCTGCTCGGGCGTGGGGGGTGTGGCACGGCGGAGCTGGGCACGGCCGAGCATGGCCAGGACGCCCGCGATCACGAAGAGCACCGCCGTCACGATGAGCGCCGCGGCCCAGACCGGCAGCACCAGCGAGAGTGCGGCGGTGGCCGTCCCGGCCAGGGCGAACAGGCCCACGTAGGCGATGGCGCCCGCGGCACCGAGCATTCCGCCGCCGCGTCCGACGCGCTTGCCCTTCGCGGCGAGCTCCTCCTTGGCAAGGGCCACTTCCTGGCGCACGAGCCGGGAGAGCTGTTCGGTGGCCTGACCGACGAGTTCGCCCACGGAGTGGTGCTCGTCGTGCACTGGCCTGGTGTGCAAGGTCCCGGTCACGGTATTCGCCTCCTCTCGGTTCGGAGGCTTCCGGGTACCCCCGGCGGACGGGCACTACCCCGAGGCTCAAACGATCAGCATTTCTTACCGATACCGCGTAGAAAATTTAAGTAGAACTGCACCGTTCGGGGGCCGAGACTACCCGCATGACGACAGAGACGACGGCGGAGACCCACCCGCCGCCCGCAGCCCCTGCCCGCCCCTTCGGCCGCGTCCTGTGCGCCATGGTCACGCCCTTCACCGAGGCGGGCGCGCTCGACCTCGACGGCGCGCAGCGGCTCGCGGACCGGCTGGTGTCCCGGGGCTGCGACGGCCTGGTGCTGTCCGGCACGACGGGCGAGTCGCCGACCACCACGGACGCGGAGAAGGCGGCGCTGGTCACGGCGGTGCGCGAGGCGGTCGGGGACCGGGCGGCGCTGGTCGCCGGGGTGGGCACCGCCGACACCCGGCACACGGTGGAGCTGGCGCGGGCCGCCGAGAAGGCCGGCGCGGACGGCCTGCGCGTCGTGGCCGTCAAGGACTGCTCCTACGACCTGCTCGGCACCCAGAAGGTGCTCTCCCGCACCGGCCTGGCGTACTACGCGGGCTGCGACGAGCAGGTCCTCGCCCTGTACGCGATCGGCGCCGCCGGCTGCGTCAGCACCGTCGCGAACGTCGCGCCGGAAGCGTTCCGGAACGTTCTGGACGCCTTCGACGCGGGCGACGTCCGGGAGGCGGCCCGGCTCCAGCGGCGGACGATCGCCCTCACCGAACTGATGACGGCCTCGGACCTGCCCGGCACGGTCACCGCCAAGGCCCTCCTGAACGCGCTGGGCCTGCCCGCGGGCCCGGTCCGCACACCGCTGCGCCCCGCGGACGCCGGGACGACCGCCCGGCTGCTGGCGGCCCACGGCGACCTGACCGCCGACGCCGCGCCGCTCCCGGCGTGACCGCCCGGTCCCGCGAACGGACGAGTGCCCTCCCGGACGGGCCCGCGGGGGGGGCGTCCGGAAGGGCACTCGGAAACGCGGCGACCGTTCGGGACGGTCAGTTGTGGCTGTGGAGGACGTCGTTCAGACCGCCCCAGACCGCGTTGTTCGGGCGGGCCTCGACCGCGCCCGAGACCGAGTTGCGGCGGAAGAGGATGTTCGAGGCGCCGGAGAGTTCGCGGGCCTTGACGATCTGGCCGTCGGGCATGGTGACGCGGGTGCCGGCGGTGACGTACAGGCCGGCCTCGACCACGCACTCGTCGCCGAGCGCGATGCCGACGCCCGCCTCGGCGCCGACCAGGCAGCGCTCGCCGATGGAGATGATCACGTTGCCGCCGCCGGACAGCGTGCCCATGGTGGAGGCCCCGCCGCCGATGTCCGAACCGTCGCCGACGACGACGCCCGCGGAGATGCGGCCCTCGACCATCGACGTGCCGAGCGTGCCGGCGTTGAAGTTGACGAAGCCCTCGTGCATGACGGTGGTGCCCTCGGAGAGGTGAGCGCCGAGACGGACGCGGTCGGCGTCGGCGATGCGGACGCCCTTGGGGGCGACGTAGTCCGTCATGCGGGGGAACTTGTCGATCGAGGTGACCTGGAGGTGCAGGCCCTCGGCGCGGGCGTTCAGGCGGACCTTCTCGACATCGTCGACGGCGACCGGTCCGAGCGAAGTCCAGGCGACGTTGGCGAGGTGGCCGAAGATGCCCTCGAGGTTCTGGCCGTGCGGCTTGACCAGGCGGTGCGAGAGCAGGTGCAGGCGCAGGTAGACGTCGTGGGCGTCGATCGGCTTGTCGTCGAGCGAGGCGATGACCGTGCGGACCGCGACCACCTCGACACCGCGACGGGCGTCCGGACCGACCGCCGCGGTCGCGCCGCCGCCGAGCAACTGGGCGGCCTGCTCGGCGGAGAGCCGCTCGGTGCCGGCCGGGCCGGGGCCCTCGGCAGTCGCAGCGGACAGTTCGGGGGCGGGGAACCAGGTGTCGAGGACGGTGCCGTCGGCGGCGACCGTGGCAAGGCCGGCGGCCACGGCGCCGGTGGTGCGGGGAGCAGTCGTGTCGGTCATGGGGGCAACCTAACCGGCCGGGGCCGTCGGGTGCGAACCGACCGACGGGGCGTCTCAGGTGGCGGGCCGGTGCAGACGCCTGCGGCCGGAGCGACCGCTCGGTTCAGGCCAGCACCCGCCCCAGCACCACCCGCACGTACCCCTCGTCGTACGGCGCACCGGTCAGCAGGACCTGGAGGCAGACACCGTCGAGCACGGCCACCAGCGCCCGCGCCGTGACCGGGTCCGTGCGGGCGGCGAGGAGGGCGCCGACCTCCTCCGCCCACTCCGCCGCGACCGGACGCAGTGCCGGACGGCGCAGGGCCGCCAGGTACAGCTCGTACTCCAGCTCCACGCCCGTACGGTCGCCGGCCAGCCACTCGCCGAGGACGCGGGCCAGCGCGGCGGCCAGGTCCGCGGCGGGGTCCGACAGCGCCGGGTGGGCGGCGACGACCCGGGCGAAGCCCTCGTTGGCCTGCCGCAGGGCGGCGACCAGGAGGTCGTCGAGGGTCGCGAAGTGGTACGTCGTGGAGCCGAGCGGCACGTCCGCCTCCGCGGCGACCGCGCGATGGCTGAGCCCCGCGATGCCCTTCGCCCCGACGACCCGGATCGCCGCGTCGATGATCCGCTGCCGGCGCTCGGGGTCGTAGCGCCGTGCCATCAGTGCGCCCCGCCCAGGTTCAGCACCACCACGCCGACGATGATCAGCGCGATGCCGGCCGCCTTGGTGAGCGTCACCCCCTCCCCCAGGAACGCCACCCCGATCGTGGCGATGGCCGCCGTGCCCACCCCGGACCAGATGGCGTACGCCGTGCCGACGGAGAGGGTCTTCAGGGTCTGCGCGAGCAGCGCGAAGGAGATCAGGTAGCCGAGGGCGGTGAGGACCGACGGCACCAGCCGGCTGAAGCCCTCGCTGTACTTCATGGCGGTGGTCCCGGCGACCTCGGCGGCGATGGCTCCGGCCAGGAGCAGGTATCCCATGTGTACGAGCGTACATAACGGAGCCGTCGCAGACAGGAGAACGGCGGCACCCGGTGGGTGCCGCCGTTCTCGCGAGTGTGTGTCTCAGACGTTGAACCCGAGCGCCCTGAGCTGCTCGCGGCCGTCGTCCGTGATCTTGTCCGGGCCCCACGGCGGCATCCAGACCCAGTTGATGCGCAGCTCGCTGACGAGGCCGTCCGTGGCGGACTTGGCCTGGTCCTCGATCACGTCCGTCAGCGGACACGCCGCCGACGTCAGGGTCATGTCGACGGTCGCGATGTTCGCGTCGTCGACGTGGATGCCGTAGATGAGGCCCAGGTTGACGACGTCGATGCCCAGCTCGGGGTCGACCACGTCCATCAGGGCCTCGCGGAGCTCCTCCTCCGAGGCCGGCTTCATCTCCACGGTCTCGCTCATGCCGTCGTCTCCTTCTCGGCGTCGGCGCCCAGCGCCTGGGCCGTCGCGTCCTTCCAGGCCATCCAGCTCAGCAGGGCGCACTTGACCCGGGCCGGGTACTTCGACACCCCGGCGAACGCGACCGCGTCCTCCAGGACGTCCTCCATGGCGTCGTCGGGCTCGATCCTGCCCTTGGACTGCATCAGCTCCAGGAAGGTCTCCTGGATCCTCTGCGCCTGCGCGAGGTCCTTGCCGACCAGCAGGTCGTTCAGTACGGAGGCGGAGGCCTGGCTGATCGAGCAGCCCTGCCCCTCGTACGAGACGTCGCTGATCGTCGTGCCGTCGTACTTCACGCGCAGCGTGATCTCGTCACCGCACGTCGGGTTGACGTGGTGCACCTCGGCGTCGCCATCCCTCAGACCACGCCCGTGCGGGTGCTTGTAGTGGTCCAGGATGACTTCCTGGTACATGGAGTCCAGCTTCATGCGATTCGCTCGTCCCGTCAGCCGAAGAAGTTCCGTACGTGCTCCAGGCCGTCGACCAGCGCGTCGATCTCGCCCGGCGTGGAGTACAGATAGAACGACGCTCGCGTGGTCGCAGGAATTCCGTACCGCAGGCAGACCGGCCGCGCGCAGTGGTGGCCGACCCGGACCGCGATGCCCTGCTCGTCCAGGACCTGGCCCACGTCGTGCGGGTGGATGTCGCCCAGGGTGAAGGAGATCGCGGCGCCGCGCTCCTCGGCCGTGGTGGGGCCGATGATGCGCAGGTCGGGGACCTCCAGCAGCCGCTTGACCGCGTACTCGGTCAGCGCGTGCTCGTGGGCGAGAATCCTGTCCATGCCGATCGTGTTGAGGTAGTCGATCGCCGCGCCGAGACCGACCGCCTGCGCGATCGGCGGCGTGCCCGCCTCGAACTTGTGGGGCGCCGGGGCGTAGGTGGAGGAGTGCATCGAGACGGTCTCGATCATCTCGCCGCCGCCGAGGAACGGCGGGAGGTCCTCCAGCAGCTCCTGGCGGCCCCACAGGACGCCGATGCCGGTCGGGCCGCACATCTTGTGGCCGGTGAAGGCCACGAAGTCGGCCTGGAGGGCCTGCACGTCCAGCGGCATGTGCGGCGCGGCCTGGGAGGCGTCGACGCACACCAGGGCGCCGACCTCCTGGGCGCGGCGCACGATCGCCTCGACCGGGTTCTGGGTGCCCAGGATGTTGGAGACCAGCACGAAGGAGACGATCTTGGTCTTCTCCGTGATGACCTCCTCGATGTTCGAGAGGTCCAGGCGGCCGTCGTCCGTGAGACCGAACCAGCGGAGCTTCGCGCCCGTGCGCTGCGCGAGCAGCTGCCACGGCACGATGTTGGAGTGGTGCTCCATCTCCGTGATGACGATCTCGGTCTCGTGGTCCACGCGGTAGGGCTCGTCGGCCCAGCCCAGCATGTTCGCCACGAGGTTCAGGGACTCCGAGGCGTTCTTGGTGAAGATCACCTCGTCGCGCGACGGTGCGTTGATGAACTCCGCGACCTTGTCACGCGCGCCCTCGTACAGCGCCGTGGCCTCCTCGGCGAGGACGTGCACGCCACGGTGGACGTTGGCGTTGTGCTGCTCGTAGTACTCGTCGAGCACGTCGATGACCTGGCGCGGGGTCTGCGAGGTCGCGGCGTTGTCGAGGTAGACGAGCTTCTTACCGTCGTGGAGCACTCGGTCCAGGATCGGGAAGTCCTTGCGGATCGCCTCGGTGTCGAGGAGGCCCGGCAGCTGTGTCACGCGGATGCGCCACCCTTCGTGTATGCCTCGTAGCCCTCTTCCTCCAGCTTGTCGGCGAGTTCGGCGCCGCCGGACTCGACGATGCGGCCGGCCGAGAAGACGTGGACGTAGTCGGGCTTGATGTAGCGCAGGATGCGCGTGTAGTGCGTGATCAGCAGGGTGCCGACCTCGCCCGTCTCGCGGACGCGGTTGACACCCTCGGAGACGACGCGCAGCGCGTCGACGTCCAGGCCGGAGTCGGTCTCGTCGAGGATCGCGACCTTCGGCTTGAGCAGCTCGAGCTGGAGGATCTCGTGGCGCTTCTTCTCACCGCCGGAGAAGCCCTCGTTGACGTTGCGCTCGGCGAAGGCGGGGTCCATGTTGAGGCGCTCCATGGCCTCCTTGACCTCCTTCACCCAGGTGCGCAGCTTGGGGGCCTCGCCGCGGACGGCGGTGGCGGAGGTGCGCAGGAAGTTGGAGACCGAGACGCCGGGGACCTCGACCGGGTACTGCATGGCGAGGAACAGGCCGGCACGGGCGCGCTCGTCGACGGACATCTCCAGGACGTCCTCGCCGTCGAGGGTGACGGTGCCGCCGGTGATCGTGTACTTGGGGTGACCCGCGAGCGAGTAGGCGAGGGTCGACTTGCCGGAGCCGTTGGGGCCCATGATGGCATGCGTCTCGCCCTGCTTCACGGTGAGGTCGACGCCCTTGAGGATCTCCTTCGTGGCGTTGTCGGCCTCGACGGTGACGTGCAGGTCTCGGATTTCAAGCGTTGCCATGGGTGCCTCAGGACTCCTGGGTGAGGGAGACGAGCACGTCGTCCCCTTCGATCTTTACGGGGTATACGGGGACGGGGCGCGTCGCCGGAAGACTGTCGGGTTTGCCCGAGCGGAGGTCGAAGCGCGAGCCGTGCAGCCAGCACTCGATGTGGCAGTCGTCGACCTCGCCCTCGGACAGCGAGACGTTCGCGTGCGAGCAGATGTCGTGGATCGCGAAGACCTCGCCCTCGGTCCGCACGACGGAGATCGGCGTGCCGTCGAGTTCCACCCTCTTGGGGGTGTCCTCCTCCAGCTCGCCTGCTCCACAGACGCGTACGAAGGTCATGCGACCGACGCCTCCAGCTCCTCTTCGATCTTGGCGAGGAGGCGCTCCTCGATGTCCGGGACACCGATCTGCTGGACCAGCTCGGCGAAGAAGCCGCGGACCACGAGGCGGCGGGCGTCGATCTCGGAGATGCCGCGCGCCATCAGGTAGAAGAGCTGCTCGTCGTCGAAGCGGCCGGTGGCGGAGGCGTGGCCGGCACCGACGATCTCGCCGGTCTCGATCTCCAGGTTCGGCACCGAGTCGACCCGCGCGCCGTCCGTGAGGACGAGGTTGCGGTTCATCTCGTAGGTGTCCGTGCCCTCGGCCATGGCCTCGATGAGCACGTCGCCGATCCACACCGCGTGCGCGTCCTCGCCCTGGAGCGCGCCCTTGTAGACGACGTTCGACTTGCAGTGCGGGACGTTGTGGTCGACCAGGAGGCGGTGCTCCTGGTGCTGGCCGGCGTCGGTGAAGTACAGACCGAACAGCTCGGCCTCGCCGCCGGGGCCGGCGTAGGCCACGCGCGGGTGCAGCCGGACCAGGTCGCCGCCGAAGGTGACGAGGAACGACTTGAAGGTGGCGTCCCGGCCGATCAGCGTGTTGTGCTGGCCGGCGTGCACGGCCTTGTCGTCCCAGTCCTGGACGGAGACGACGGTCAGCTTGGCGCCGTCGCCCAGGACGTATTCGACGTTGGCGGCGAGCACCGCGTCACCGGTGTGGTCGATCACGACCACGGCCTCGGCGAAGGCACCCAGCTCGACGATCTGGTGGGCGTAGGCGGTCCCGCCCTCGCCGCGGACGGCGATGCGGATCGGCTCGGTGAGGACCGTCTCCTTGGGGACGGTGATCACACCGGCCTTCTCGAACGCCGAGTAGGCCTGGGCGGCGACCCGGTCCACCGGGGCGCCCGCCCTGCCGATGCGGGCGTCGTCACGGCCGACGGTCTCGACGACGACGCCCTCGGGCGCGTCGATCTCGACCCGCACGCCGTCGCCGGCGACCGCGGTGCCGTCGTGCAGCCCGCGCAGCCGCTCCAACGGCGTGAACCGCCACTCCTCCTCGCGGCCGTGGGGGACCGCGAAGTCCGCCACGTCGAAGGACGGGGGCGCGCTCATGCGCGTGGCGACGGTCGACTCGGCGGCCACCGCGATCTGGCCCGCGGTGGTGGACCCCACGGGTGGGGGTCCCCCCGCCCGAACGGAGTTGAGGGTGGGGGAGTTCTGAGCCTCAGCCATGGCTGTCGGTCTGCTCTCTTCCTGCGTCAAGAAAATCTGGGAATGCTGCGAAGGACGGGCCTCAGCCGACCGCGCCTTCCATCTGCAGCTCGATCAGCCGGTTGAGCTCGAGGGCGTACTCCATGGGCAGCTCCTTGGCGATCGGCTCGACGAAGCCGCGCACGATCATCGCCATCGCCTCGAACTCGCTCAGACCCCGGCTCATCAGGTAGAAGAGCTGGTCCTCGGAGACCTTGGAGACGGTCGCCTCGTGGCCCATGGACACGTCGTCCTCGCGGACGTCCACGTAGGGGTACGTGTCGGAGCGGGAGATGGTGTCGACGAGCAGCGCGTCGCACAGCACGTTCGACTTGGAGCCGTGGGCGCCCTCGCCGATCTCGACGAGACCGCGGTAGGACGTGCGGCCGCCGCCGCGCGCCACGGACTTCGACACGATGTTGGAGGAGGTGTTCGGCGCCATGTGGACCATCTTGGAGCCGGCGTCCTGGTGCTGGCCCTCGCCCGCGAAGGCGATGGACAGGGTCTCGCCCTTGGCGTGCTCGCCCATCAGGTAGACGGCCGGGTACTTCATCGTCACCTTGGAGCCGATGTTGCCGTCGATCCACTCCATGGTCGCGCCCTCGTACGCCACGGCGCGCTTGGTGACCAGGTTGTAGACGTTGTTCGACCAGTTCTGGATGGTCGTGTAGCGGCAGCGGGCGTTCTTCTTGACGATGATCTCGACCACGGCGCTGTGCAGGGAGTCCGACTTGTAGATCGGAGCCGTGCAGCCCTCGACGTAGTGCACGTAGGCACCTTCGTCGACGATGATCAGGGTCCGCTCGAACTGGCCCATGTTCTCCGTGTTGATGCGGAAGTAGGCCTGGAGCGGGATCTCGACGTGCACGCCCGGGGGCACGTAGATGAAGGAGCCGCCGGACCACACCGCGCTGTTCAGCGACGCGAACTTGTTGTCACCGACGGGGATGACGGTCCCGAAGTACTCCTTGAAGAGCTTCCGGGTGCTCCTTCAGTGCGGTGTCGGTGTCGAGGAAGATGACGCCCTGCTCCTCCAGGTCCTCGCGGATCTGGTGGTAGACGACCTCGGACTCGTACTGCGCGGCGACACCGGCGACGAGGCGCTGCTTCTCCGCCTCGGGGATGCCGAGCTTGTCGTACGTGTTCTTGATGTCCTCGGGCAGGTCCTCCCAGGACTCCGCCTGCTTCTCCGTGGAGCGCACGAAGTACTTGATGTTGTCGAAGTCGATGCCCGACAGGTCCGAGCCCCAGTTCGGCATGGGCTTCTTCTCGAAGAGGCGCAGGCCCTTGAGACGGAGCTTGGTCATCCACTCCGGCTCGTTCTTCTTCTCGGAGATGTCCCGGACGACGTCCTCGTCGATGCCGCGCCTGGCAGAGGCGCCGGCCGTGTCGGAGTCGGCCCAGCCGTATTCGTACTTGCCCAGGCCCTCGAGCTCAGGGTGAGCAGTCTCCGTGGGGAGAGTCATGCGGGGTTCCTCCCGGCCGTGCTTGCAGATGCGTTGTCGATGGTCTTGGAAGTCTTCGGAACGTACGTGGTGCAGACGCCGTCGCCGTGCGCGATGGTCGCGAGCCGCTGTACATGCGTACCGAGCAGCTCGGCGAAAAATTCCGTCTCCGCCTCGCACAGCTGCGGGAACTGTTCGGCGACGTGGGCGACCGGGCAGTGGTGCTGGCAGAGCTGCTCGCCCTGCTGGGGCCGGGGCGCGCTGCGCGCGGTAGCAGCGTACCCGTCCGCGCTCAGGGCCTTGGCCAGTGCCTGGGTGCGCTGTTCGGGTGCGGCGCCCTCGACGGCCTTGCGGTACGCGCCCGCCTGGGCGGCGATCCGGGCTCGGGCGAAGGCGGCGATCGCCTGCTCCCCGCCCTCCTGCTCGGCGATCCAGCGCAGGGCGTCCGCGGCGAGCTTGTCGTACGACTGGTCGAAGGCGTCGCGGCCGCAGTCGGTGAGCGCGAAGACCTTGGCCGGGCGTCCGCGCGTGCGCGTGCCGTAGACCCGCTGTTCACGGGCTTCGACCACGTCGTCGGCGACCAGGGCGTCGAGGTGGCGCCGGACGGCGGCCTGGGTCAGGCGCAGGCGTCCGGCGAGCTCGGCGACGGTCGACGGCCCGTGGTCCAGGATGGAGCGCGCGACACGGTTGCGGGTGGACCGCTCACCGGTCGCGAGTTCCTCCTGCGGAGCCTCGCCAACGTTTTTCACAACGCCATTGTTGCGTAATTCTTCAGAGGGGGGCAACCCGCGCCCGGACGGCCGGACGGTGCCCTGCGTCACTTAGGTATACCTAATGTGATACCTGACGTGACCTGCGGAAACGATCTCCGGTCGATCAGGAAGGTGGCATTCGGGGCGCGCTTCGGCGAGACTCGCCCGCATGCCCGCACCCGCTCCGACCGGCCCACTCGTCACCCGCGGCACGATCGCCGCCGGACTGCGCGAGCTGGGCGTCCGGACCGACGACACCCTCCTCGTGCACTCCTCCCTCAGCTCCCTCGGCTGGGTCTGCGGAGGCCCCGTCGCGGTCGTCCAGGGGCTCCTCGACGCACTCGGCCCGGACGGCACCCTGGTGGTCCCCACCCAGACCGGGGACCTCTCCGACCCGGCCCTGTGGAGCGATCCGCCGGTACCCGCGCGGTGGTGGGACGCCGTCCGCGCGGCGATGCCCGCCTACGACCCGCTGATCACCCCCTCGCGCGGGGTCGGCGTGATCCCCGAGACCGTGCGCACCTGGCCGGGCGCCCGGCGCAGCGCGCACCCGCAGACGTCGTTCGCCGCCCTCGGCCCGCGCGCCGCCGAGGTGGTCGCGGGGCACGCGGCCGACTGCCGGCTGGGCGAGCGCAGCCCGCTGGCGACCCTGGAACGGATGGGCGCGCGAATACTCCTGCTGGGCGCCGGCTACGACGCCTGCACCGGCTTCCACCTCGCCGAGTACCGGATCCCCTCCCCGCTCGTCGAGGTGGGGCGGCCGGGGCTGATGGGCTGGGAGCGTGTGACCGAGGTCTCGATCACCTCGGAGCGGTTCGACGAGCTGGGCCACGACTTCGAGCGGGACCGGGACGTCGTCCGCGGGCGGATCGGCGCGGCCGACGTGCGGCTGTTCCCGCTGGCGGACGCCGTCGCCTACGCCGAGCGGTGGCTGCCGCTGCACCGGCCCCGTGCGGAGGACATCGCGCACCCCCGCGCCTGAGCCCTCGCGGGCGTACCTAGACTCGTGACCCATGCGAAGCGAGCCCGTGGTCCAGGTCCAGGCCCTGGTGAAGCGGTACGGCGACAAGACCGCGGTGGACGGCCTCGACCTGGTGGCCCGAACGGGTGTCACCGCCGTACTCGGCCCCAACGGGGCCGGCAAGTCGACCACCGTCGAGACCTGCGAGGGGTACCGCACGCCGGACTCCGGCACCGTGCGTGTACTGGGCCTGGACCCGGTACGGCAGGGGCCCGAGCTGCGCCCCCGGATCGGCGTGATGCTCCAGTCCGGCGGCGTCTACTCCGGCGCCCGCGCGGACGAGATGCTGCGCCACGTCGCGAAGCTGCACGCCCACCCCCTGGACGTCGACGTCCTGATCGAGCGGCTCGGACTGGGCTCCTGCGGCCGCACCACGTACCGCAGGCTCTCCGGCGGCCAGCAGCAGCGGCTCGCCCTGGCGATGGCCGTGGTCGGCCGCCCGGAGCTGGTGTTCCTGGACGAGCCGACCGCGGGTCTCGACCCGCAGGCCCGGCGCGCCACCTGGGACCTCGTGCGGGACCTGCGCGGCGACGGCGTCTCGGTGATCCTCACCACGCACCACATGGACGAGGCCGAGCAGCTGGCCGACGACGTGGCGATCATCGACGCCGGCCGGGTCGTGGCCCAGGGCTCCCCCGAGGAGCTGTGCCGCGGCGGCGCCGAGAACACGCTGCGCTTCACCGGCCGGCCCGGGCTCGACGTGGCCTCGCTGCTCAAAGCGCTCCCCGCGGACTCCGCGGCCGCCGAGCAGGCGCCGGGCTCGTACCGCGTCGTCGGCAGGATCGATCCGCAACTGCTGGCCACGGTGACGTCCTGGTGCGCTCAGCACGGGGTGATGCCGGACCGCATCTCGGTGGAACGGCACACCCTGGAGGACGTCTTCTTGGAGCTCACGGGCAAGGAACTGCGCGCATGACGACCACCACCGGCACGTACACCCCGAGGCCCGGCGCCGCGCCGCTCGGCCGCATGATCGCGACCCAGGCCGCGCTCGAGACGAAGATGCTGCTGCGCAACGGCGAGCAGCTGCTGCTGACGGTGATCATCCCGACGCTGCTGCTGGTGCTGTTCAGCTCGGTCGACATCGTCGACACCGGCGAGGGCGAGGCCGTGGACTTCCTCGCCCCCGGCGTCCTGGCGCTGGCCGTGCTGTCGACGGCGTTCACCGGGCAGGCCATCGCCACCGGCTTCGAGCGCCGCTACGGGGTGCTGAAGCGACTCGCCGCGTCGCCGCTGCCGCGCTGGGGCCTGATGACCGCCAAGACGGTGTCCGTGCTGGTCACCGAGGTGCTCCAGGTCGTCCTGCTGACCGTGATCGCCTTCGCGCTGGGCTGGTCTCCGCACGGCGGCCCGTTCCCCGTGCTGCTGCTCATGGTGCTCGGCACGGCTGCCTTCTCCGGGCTCGGGCTGCTCATGGCCGGCACGCTCAGGGCGGAGGCCACGCTCGCCGCGGCCAACCTGGTCTTCCTGCTGCTGCTGGTGGGCGGCGGCGTGATCGTGCCGCTGGACAAGTTCCCGGACGCGGCCCGGGACGTGCTCGGCCTGCTGCCGGTCTCCGCCCTGTCCGACGGACTGCGGGACGTCCTCCAGCACGGGGCCGGGATGCCGTGGGGCGACCTGGGGATCCTCGCCGTGTGGGCGGTCGTGGGGCTCGCGGCCGCCGGGAGGTTCTTCCGCTGGGAGTAGGCGGGGACCCCGGACGGGCGACCCTCGTGAACGCGCGCACAAGCGGCCGCCTACGATGGACGGCGTGCCAAACGTGACCCGCGCCGACGCCGCAGCCGCCGTGCGCAATCCGCTCGCCTTCATCGCCGCGCGCTGGACCCCGGAGCCCCGGACGGTCCGGCGGGCGGCGCTCGCCGCCCTCGTCATGGCCGTGCTCATCGTGGTCACCGGCGGTGCCGTACGCCTGACGGGGTCCGGCCTCGGCTGCCCGACCTGGCCGAAGTGCACCGACGACTCGCTGACCACCACGAGCGCGATGGGCTTCCACGGCGTCATCGAGTTCGGCAACCGCCTGCTCGCCTACGTGCTGTGCGCCGCGGTCGGCTGGGCGATCATCGCCGCCCGGTCGCAGAAGCCGTACCGGCGCGATCTGACCCGGCTGGGCTGGCTCCAGTTCTGGCTGGTCATGGGCAACGCGATCCTCGGCGGGATCGTGGTCCTGGTCGGCCTGAACCCGTACACCGTCGCCGCGCACTTCCTGCTGTCGACCGCGCTGATCGCCGTCGCGACGGTGATGTGGCAGCGCACCCGGGAGGGTGACGCGGTGCCGCGCCCGCTGGTCGGCAAGGCCGTCGAGCAGCTCGTCCGGGTCCTGGTCGCCGTCTCGTTCCTGCTGATCGCGGTCGGCACGGTGGTCACCGGTTCGGGCCCGCACGCGGGCGACTCCAGCGACGTCCCGCGGATGCCGGTCGACTGGGAGACCGTCACCAAGGGGCACGCCGTGCTGGCGTGGATCGTGGTGACGCTGACGTTCGCGCTGTGGTTCGTGCTGAAGGCGGTCGACGCGCCCAAGGGGCCGCTGGACCGCACCCGCGACCTGTTCCTGATCCTGCTCGCCCAGGGCGTCATCGGCTACGTGCAGTACTTCACCGACCTCCCCGAGATCCTGGTCGGCCTGCACATGCTCGGCTCGTGCCTGGTGTGGATCGGGGTGCTGCGGGTGCTGCTGTCGCTGCGGGAGCGTCCCGAGGAGACGGCGGCCGGGCTGCCGGTTCAGGAGTACGACGCCACCAGCGTGTCGATGGCCGGGCCCAGGTAGTCCCGGGTCAGCTCGCCGCGGCGCGCGGTCCACTCCTCGGTGGGCGGCACGGGAGTGCCGTAGCGCCGCCGCGCGATGTCCTCGACCACCTCGCCGGGCGCGCCGAGGCCGGGCAGTTCCGCCAGCGCCTCGCGCTTGGTGATCAGACGGCCGTCCCGCAGCGTGACCGTGGCGCGGGCGAAGGTCAGCAGGCCCAGGTCGACCCACACGTCCTGCCGCCACAGCTCCGCCTTGCGCACGACCGGCCGCCAGTAGTCCCGCTCGTTGCGGACGACGTACTCGGCCAGTTCCGCGTCCGGCACCGGCGGCAGCAGGAGGTCCGGCGACTCGCCGTACAGGACACGCCCGAAGCTGTGCAGCTCCCGCCGGGTGACCGGGGTGACCGTCCGCTTGAACAACTGGCGGTGGGCCCAGGTCAGGTGCCGTCGCTCGGGGTCGGCGGCGGTGCCGGGCGAGAGGTAGGTGCAGTGCAGCTGCCCGGCCAGGGGGTCGGCGCGCAGGCGGGCGTGGAGCCGCCCCAGCCGCCAGGCCGTGCGCGTCGTGGCCGGCCGGGGCAGGACCGCGATCAGGTCGAGGTCGCTGCGGCCCTCCTGGTAGTCGCCGCCGCCCAGTGAGCCGTGGGCCCAGACGGCCACGGGCTCGAGGGGCAGCAGGCCGGTGACGAAGCGGTCGAGCAGGGCGTCGGTGGGCATCGGCCCAGTCTCTCCGGTTCAGTCCAGGCCGTAAACCCGGCGCGCGTTGCCCGAGGCGATCATGGTCGCCACCCGTTGGGCGTCCGCCCGCGCCCACGCCCCCTCGGTCACCCAGGTGCCGAGCACCCGGGTGAGGCCCTCGCGGAACAGGCGGGCGCCCACGACGTGCAGCTCGGGCAGGCCCTGGGCACCGCTGGAGAACAGGATCTTGCCGAACGGGGCCAGCTCCAGGATCTCCGCGAGCACGGTGGCGGCCCGGGCTCCGGTGCGCACCAGGGCGGCCCCGGAGTCGGCGTAGACGTGCGGGAAGACGCCGGCGAGGTGGGCGGCGTGGCGGTGGTAGGGGTAGCCGTGCAGCAGGACCAGGTCGGTGCCGAGGCCGGCGGTGGCCCGTACGAAGTCGGTCAGCAGCACGGGGTCGGTGCGGTCGATGCGCAGGCCCGGTTCGCCGAGCCCCGCGTGCAGCTGGAGCGGCCGTCCGGAGGCGACAGCGCTCCACAGCAGGTGACGCAGCAGCACGGGGTCGCTCAGCTCACCGCCGACCTCGCGTCCGGCCAGCCAGCGGGCGGCGGCGCCGCGCACCTCGACGGGGCCCGGCGGCTCCGGGGCGAGCGACAGCCCGTGCCGGACACCGGCGACGGAGGTGAAGGCGACGGCGTACGCGGCGGCGCCGTGCACGGCCTCGGCGAGGTTGGCGAGGAAGGCCCGGACGGTGCCGGAGGTGTCGGCGACCTGTTCGGCCAGCGGTTCCAGGCGCACGATCTCGTGGGCGTCGGCGTCCGCCGCGCTGGCCAGCTCGGCGGGGCCGGTGAGGTCGCCGGGCAGGTCCGCGTCGACCAGGTAGGTCGTGATGCCGCTGCCACGCAGCAGCCTGCGGTCCGCCTCCAGGACTCCCAGTTCGCGGCGCCGGGCGAGGTAGCGGGCGGGCGCGCAGTGCGGTTCCAGGCCGAGCAGGGGCGGGCACCAGCGGCGCACCGCGAAGCCGGTCTGGGTGTCGAAGAGGGTGGTGCCCGGCGCGGGCGGTCCCTCGGTGCGGGCCAGCTGGGCCTCGAAGGTGCCGAGGCCCAGCTCCGTTCTCAGCACGCCGTGGCAGTACTGGTCCACGAGGGACGGCGTTTCGATCATCCGGACTCCCCGCGTCGGGACCGTGCGCCTCACGGCTTCCTACGGTCCTAACGGGTGAACCGGCGTCAGGTGTTGCTCGGCCCGCCGACCTGGATGCCCGCCATGCGCGACCACTCGTACGGGCCGGTCGCGACCTTGGCCGCGAACTCGCCGTCGAAGTCCTCGTGGACGGTGATGCCGGACTTCTCCACCGCCTTGCGCGCGATCTCGGGGGTGGTCGCGACCAGGTCGCCCCAGCCGCCGTCCTCGCCGACGAGGACGATCCGGGCGCCGCGCTCGCCGATGTGGGCCACCTGGCCCTCGGCGCCGCCGTGCGCCTTGGAGAAGGAGTCGATCCGCCGGGCCAGCCGGGTCACCTGGCGCTCGGCCTTCGCGTCAACCTGCTGCGTGTCTGCCATGCCCAGGATGCTACCGACGGGTAGATCAAACGGCGACGGGCGGGGTGCGTGGCCTTGACCACGCGCCCCGCCCGTCGGGCGGCCGTCGGCTCAGCGCAGGAAGGGGTCCACCGCGATCGCCAGGAACAGCACCGACACATAGGTGATGGACCAGTGGAACAGCCGCATCTCCTTGAGCTTGGCGCCCGTGACCTCGGCCTTGGCGCGGTTCTGCAGCCCGTGCGCCTCCCACAGCCACATGCCGCCGGCCGCGACGGCGACCGCCGTGTAGAACCAGCCGGTGTAGCCCAGCGGCGTCAGCAGCAGCGACACCGCGACCATCACCCAGCTGTAGATCACGATCTGCCGGGCGACGACCTTGTTGGAGGCGACGACCGGGAGCATCGGCACGCCGACGCGCGCGTAGTCCTCCTTGACCTTCATGGACAGCGGCCAGTAGTGCGGCGGCGTCCAGAAGAACATCACCGCGAAGAGGATGATGGGCGCCCAGGACATCGAGTCGGTGACGGCGGACCAGCCGATCAGCACCGGCAGACAGCCGGCGATGCCGCCCCAGACGATGTTCTGCGAGGTGCGGCGCTTGAGGATCATCGTGTAGACGACGACGTAGAACAGGAGTGCGCCGAGCGACAGCCACGCCGAGAGCCAGTTGACGGTGAGTCCGAAGAGCAGGGTCGAGACGACCGCCAGGGTGATGCCGAAGGCGAGGCACTCCCGCGGGCTGACCATGCCCGTGACCAGCGGACGCTGCGAGGTGCGGTCCATCAGCGCGTCGATGTCGCGGTCGATGTACATGTTCAGCGCGTTTGCGCCGCCCGCGGACAGGTACCCGCCGACACAGGTGAGCAGCACCAGCCACAGATCCGGTACGCCCTGCTCGGCCAGGAACATCACCGGAACGGTGGTGATCAGCAGAAGCTCGATGATCCGCGGCTTGGTCAGCGCCACGAACGCCTTGACACGGGCCCCGAACGGCCGGTGACTCGGGCTCTGGCTCGTCCCGATTACCCCCGCAGGACGGGATTCAACGGCCGTCACGCACACCCCTGACAGAGACTCCCAGCGAGCCTGCCCGGTGAAGTGGCGGTGAGGGCTCGCGCGTACCACGCCACTTTAGACGTTGCCCAGACCCCGGCATTCGCGGGGGTGCGTTCGTGTTGAGGGGGACGCTCCGACGTGCATACGGAGAGTCGATTGAGCAGTCAGATGAGCGGCTGCGTATTCACTTGCCGAATGCGGTTTCGCCCGGTCGGCGGGCGGATCCACCGGAGTCCCTGCAGTCTGGTTTCCAGCGGAAAAACGCACGTACTTGCGGGGGTAGGCTCGACAGCGGCCGGCCGACGCACGACCGCGCCGGCAGCCGGTGGGCGCCACGTGCACCGGCATCCGACATGTGGAGAGGAGCCCTGACTCAGGGTGAGCACCAAGCCGACCACCACAGACCTCGAGTGGACCGAACTGGACCAGCGGGCCGTGGACACCGCCCGCGTCCTGGCCGCCGACGCCGTACAGAAGGTTGGCAACGGCCATCCGGGTACGGCGATGAGCCTGGCGCCCGCCGCCTACACCCTCTTCCAGAAGGTGATGAGGCACGACCCGGCCGACGCGAACTGGGTCGGACGCGACCGTTTCGTGCTGTCCGCGGGCCACTCGTCCCTGACCCTCTACACCCAGCTGTACCTGGCCGGCTTCGGCCTGGAGCTGGACGACCTGAAGTCCTTCCGGACGTGGGGCTCCAAGACCCCGGGTCACCCCGAGTACGGTCACACCACGGGCGTGGAGACGACGACCGGACCGCTGGGCCAGGGCGTGGCCAACGCGGTGGGCATGGCGATGGCCGCCCGCTACGAGCGCGGTCTGTTCGACCCGGAGGCCGCCGAGGGCACCTCCCCGTTCGACCACTTCGTCTACTGCATCGCCGGTGACGGCTGCCTCCAGGAGGGCATCTCCGCCGAGGCCTCCTCCCTCGCGGGCCACCAGAAGCTCGGCAACCTGATCCTGCTGTGGGACGACAACCACATCTCGATCGAGGGCGACACCGAGACCGCCGTCTCCGAGGACACCGCTCTGCGCTACGAGGCCTACGGCTGGCACGTGCAGCGCGTCCAGCCGAAGGCGGACGGCGACCTGGACCCGAACGCCCTGTACGAGGCGATCGAGGCGGCCAAGCAGGTCACCGACCGGCCGTCCTTCATCGCGATGCGCTCGATCATCGCCTGGCCCGCCCCCAACGCGCAGAACACCGAGGCCGCCCACGGCTCGGCGCTCGGCGACGACGAGGTGGCGGCCACCAAGCGCGTCCTGGGCTTCGACCCGGAGAAGACCTTCGAGGTCTCCGACGAGGTCATCGGCCACACCCGCAAGGCCCTGGAGAAGGGCCGGGCGGCCCGCGCCGTGTGGGACAAGGCCTACCAGCAGTGGCGGGACAACAACCCCGAGCGCGCCGCCGAGTACGACCGGATCGCCAGGGGCGAGCTCCCCAAGGGCTGGGAGGAGAAGATTCCGGTCTTCGAGACCGGCAAGGGCGTGGCCACGCGTGCCGCCTCGGGCAAGGTCCTCCAGGCGCTCGGCGCGGTGATCCCCGAGCTGTGGGGCGGCTCCGCCGACCTGGCCGGCTCGAACAACACCACGATCGACAAGACCTCGTCGTTCCTCCCGGCGGGCAACCCGCTGCCCGAGGCCGACCCGTACGGCCGCACCATCCACTTCGGCATCCGCGAGCACGCGATGGCCGCGGAGATGAACGGCATCGCCCTGCACGGCAACACCCGCATCTACGGCGGCACCTTCCTGGTGTTCTCCGACTACATGCGCAACGCCGTGCGCCTGTCCGCGCTGATGCACCTGCCGGTGACCTACGTGTGGACGCACGACTCCATCGGCCTCGGCGAGGACGGCCCGACCCACCAGCCGGTCGAGCACCTGGCCTCGCTGCGCGCCATCCCGGGCCTGAACGTGGTCCGCCCGGCCGACGCCAACGAGACCGCCATCGCCTGGCGCGAGATCCTGCGCCGCTGGACGAAGGAGTTCGGCAAGGGCCAGCCGCACGGTCTGGCGCTGACCCGTCAGGGCGTGCCGACGTACGAGCCCGACGAGAACGCGGCCAGGGGCGGCTACGTGCTGTTCGAGGCCGACGGCGGTGACGCCCAGGTCGTGCTGATCGCCACCGGCTCCGAGGTGCACGTCGCCGTGGAGGCGCGCGAGCGGCTCCAGGCCGAGGGCGTGCCGACCCGTGTGGTGTCCATGCCGTCCGTGGAGTGGTTCGAGCAGCAGGACCAGGGGTACCGGGACAGCGTCCTGCCTCCGTCCGTGAGGGCCCGTGTCGCGGTGGAGGCCGGTATCGGTCTCACCTGGCACAAGTACGTCGGGGACGCCGGCCGCATCGTTTCCCTGGAGCACTTCGGTGCTTCGGCCGACGGAAAGCTGCTCTTCCAGGAGTTCGGCTTCACTGCCGAGAACGTGGCCGCGGCCGCCCGGGAATCGATCGCCGCAGCCCAGCGCTGACGCTCGTATACGACACGTAGGAGATGCATTTCCCATGACAGACGCACTCAAGCGCCTCTCCGATGAAGGCGTCGCGATCTGGCTGGACGACCTGTCGCGCAAGCGGATCACGTCCGGCAACCTCGCCGAGCTGATCGACCAGCAGCACGTCGTGGGCGTCACCACCAACCCGTCGATCTTCCAGAAGGCGATCTCGCAGGGCGACGGCTACGACACGCAGCTCACCGACCTCGCCGCCCGCGAGGTCACGGTCGAAGAGGCCATCCGGATGATCACCACGGCGGACGTCCGCGACGCCGCCGACATCCTGCGTCCGGTCTTCGACAACACCGGCGGCAAGGACGGCCGGGTCTCCATCGAGGTCGACCCGCGCCTCGCGCACAACACCCGGGCGACGGTCGCCGAGGCCAAGCAGCTCGCCTGGCTGGTGGACCGCCCCAACACGCTGATCAAGATCCCGGCGACCGAGGCCGGCATCCCGGCGATCGCCGAGACCATCGGCCTGGGCATCAGCGTCAACGTCACGCTGATCTTCTCGCTGGAGCGCTACCGCAAGGTCATGGACGCCTTCCTGACCGGCCTGGAGAAGGCCAAGGAGCGCGGCCTGGACCTGTCGCAGATCCACTCCGTGGCGTCCTTCTTCGTGTCCCGCGTGGACACCGAGATCGACAAGCGGATCGACGCGCTCGGCACCGACGAGGCCAAGGCGCTGCGCGGCAAGGCCGCCGTCGCCAACGCCCGCCTCGCGTACCAGGCGTACGAGGAGATCTTCTCGTCCGACCGCTGGAACGCCCTGGAGAAGGCCGGCGCCAACAAGCAGCGTCCGCTGTGGGCGTCGACCGGCGTGAAGGACAAGGCGTACAGCGACACCATGTACGTCACCGACCTGGTCGCACCCAACACGGTGAACACCATGCCGGAGGCGACGCTGTTCGCCACCGAGGACCACGGCGAGATCACCGGCGACACCGTCGCCGGCACCTACGAGCAGGCCCGTGCCGACCTCGACGCCGTCGAGAAGCTCGGCATCTCCTACGACGAGGTGGTCAAGCTCCTGGAGAAGGAGGGCGTCGACAAGTTCGAGGACGCCTGGAACGACCTGCTGAAGTCGACGGAGGCGGAGCTCAAGCGCCTCGCTCCCTCGGAGGGCTGACAATTTGTCAAGCAGCAACCCGCTGCGTGACCCCGGAGACCGACGGCTCCCGCGTATCGCGGGGCCGTCGGGTCTGGTCATTTTCGGCGTCACCGGCGATCTGTCCCGCAAGAAGCTCATGCCCGCCGTGTACGACCTCGCCAACCGGGGTCTGCTGCCGCCGGGCTTCTCGCTCGTCGGGTTCGCCCGGCGCGACTGGGAGCACGAGGACTTCGCCCAGGTCGTGCACGACGCCGTCAAGGAACACTCCCGTACGCCGTTCCGCGAGGAGGTCTGGCAGCAGCTCATCCAGGGGATGCGCTTCGTCCAGGGCACCTTCGACGACGACGAGGCGTTCGAGCGGCTGCGCGGCACCATCGAGGAGCTGGACAAGGCACAGGGCACGGGCGGCAACTTCGCCTTCTACCTCTCGGTGCCCCCGAAGTCCTTCCCGGTGGTCATCCAGCAGCTGAAGAAGCACGGCCTCGCCGACCAGACGGACGGCTCCTGGCGCCGCGCGGTGATCGAGAAGCCGTTCGGCCACGACCTGAGGTCGGCCGAGGAGCTCAACGCGATCGTCCACGAGGTCTTCGCCCCGGACCAGGTCTTCCGCATCGACCACTACCTGGGCAAGGAGACCGTCCAGAACATCCTGGCGCTGCGCTTCGCCAACACGATGTTCGAGCCGATCTGGAACCGGTCCTACGTGGACCACGTGCAGATCACCATGGCCGAGGACATCGGCATCGGCGGCCGGGCCGGCTACTACGACGGCATCGGCGCCGCCCGTGACGTCATCCAGAACCACCTGCTCCAGCTCCTCGCGCTGACCGCGATGGAGGAGCCCGCCTCCTTCGACGCGGACGCGCTGGCGGCGGAGAAGACCAAGGTGCTCGGCGCGGTGCGCCTGCCGAAGGACCTCGGCCGGGACACCGTGCGCGGCCAGTACGCGGCAGGGTGGCAGGGCGGCGCGAAGGCCGTCGGCTACCTGGAGGAAGAGGGCATCGACCCCAGGTCGAAGACCGACACCTACGCCGCGATCAAGGTCGGGATCGACAACCGCCGCTGGGCGGGCATCCCCTTCTACCTGCGCACCGGCAAGCGCCTGGGCCGCCGGGTCACCGAGATCGCGGTGGTCTTCCAGCGGGCCCCGCACTCCCCCTTCGACACGACGGCCACCGAGGAGCTGGGCCAGAACGCGATCGTCATCCGCGTCCAGCCCGACGAGGGCGTCACCGTCCGCTTCGGTTCCAAGGTGCCGGGCACGTCGATGGAGATCCGGGACGTCTCCATGGACTTCGCGTACGGCGAGTCCTTCACCGAGTCCAGCCCGGAGGCGTACGAACGGCTGATCCTGGACGTGCTGCTCGGCGACGCCAACCTCTTCCCGCGCACGGAGGAGGTCGAGCTGTCCTGGAAGATCCTCGACCCGATCGAGCAGTACTGGGACGAGCACGGCACGCCCGCGCAGTACCCGTCCGGTACGTGGGGACCCGTCGAGGCGGACGAGATGCTCGAGCGAGACGGACGGAGCTGGCGCCGGCCATGAAGACAGACCTCACGGACACCACATCCAGCAAGATCAACAAGGCGCTGGTGCTGGGCCGCCGGGCGATCGGCACGCCGGCCGTCGGCATGGTGCTCACCCTGGTCATCGTCACCGACGAGGAGAACGCCTACGACGCGCTGAAGGCCGCGAGCGACGCCGCGCACGAGCACCCCTCGCGCACGCTCGTCGTCATCAAGCGCGTCTCGCGGTCGCCGCGGGACCGCACCCAGTCCCGCCTGGACGCCGAGGTCCGCCTCGGCGCCGACGCGGGCACCGGCGAGACGGTGGTGCTGCGCCTGTACGGCGAGGTGGTCGACCACGCCCAGTCGGTCGTCCTGCCGCTGCTGCTGCCGGACGCCCCGGTCGTCGTGTGGTGGCCGGTGAACGCGCCGCTGGACCCGGCGGGCGACCCGCTGGGCGCGCTGGCCCAGCGCCGGGTGACCGACACCTACGCCTGCGAGGAGCCGGTACGGGAGCTGGCGGCCCGCGCCGACGCCTACACGCCGGGTGACACGGACCTGTCCTGGACCCGCATCACCCCGTGGCGGTCGATGCTCGCGGCGGCCCTGGACCAGGTCGACTGCCGGGTGCAGAGCGTCGTGGTGGAGGGCGAGGAGTTCAACCCGAGCTGCGAGCTGCTGGCGATGTGGCTCGCGGACCGGCTGGACGTCCCGGTGCAGCGCACCGCGTCGAGCGGCCCGGGCCTGACCGCGGTCCGTATGGACACCGACTGCGGTCCGGTCGTCCTGGACCGGGCCGACGGCTCGCTCGCGACGTTGTCCATCCAGGGGCAGCCGGCCCGTGCGGTGGCGCTCAAGCGCCGCGAGACGGCCGAACTGATCGCGGAGGAGCTGCGGCGCCTCGACCCGGACGACACGTACGCCTCGGCGCTGCGCTTCGGGGTGGACCGGCTGAACGCGCCGGCCTCGTCCGAGGCGAAGGCGGACGAGGGGCCCGTCGCGGTGCCCGCTCCCGTCGGGACGGCCGCGAAGGCGCCCGCGAAGGACGCGGCGCGGGCGAAGGCACCGGTGAAGAAGGCGGCGGCGAAGTGAGCGACACTCCCCAGCTGGTCGTGCACCGGGACAAGGAGCTGATGGCCGAGGCCGCGGCGGCCCGGCTGATCACGAAGGTCGTGGACGCCCAGTCCTCCCGGGGCTCGGCATCCGTGGTCCTGACCGGCGGCCGCAACGGCAACGGCCTGCTGGCCGCGCTGGCGGCGTCCCCGGCCCGGGACGCGATCGACTGGGCCCGCCTCGACCTGTGGTGGGGCGACGAGCGCTTCCTGCCGGAGGGCGACCCGGAGCGCAACGTCACGCAGGCCCGCGAGGCCCTGCTGGACGCGGTGCCGCTGGACCCGGAGCGGGTGCACGCGATGCCCGCCTCGGACGGTCCGCACGGCTCCGACGTGGAGGCCGCGGCGGCGGCGTACGCGCGGGAGCTGGCGAAGGCGGCCGCGCCGGAGAACCACGCGGCGGTCCCGTCCTTCGACGTCCTGCTGCTCGGCGTCGGCCCGGACACGCACGTGGCCTCGCTGTTCCCGGAGCACCCGGGAGTGCGGGAGACGGAGCGCACGGTGATCGGCGTCCACGGTTCCCCGAAGCCGCCGCCCACCAGGGTCTCCCTGACCCTGCCCGCGATCCGCACGGCCCGTGAGGTGTGGCTGCTCGCGGCGGGCGAGGACAAGGCGAACGCCGTGGCGATGGCGCTGTCGGGCGCCGGCGAGATCCAGGCGCCGGCGGCCGGGGCGCGGGGCCGTGCCCGCACCCTGTGGCTGCTGGACGCGGCGGCGGCCTCCCGGCTGCCGCGCACGATGTATCCGCCGGCCTCGGCGTAGCCACCGCCGCACACCGAGAACGCCGGGTCCCGCGACGGGGCCCGGCGTTTCGTCGTGCGGCTCCGGACGCGGCGTCAGGTCCCGTTCGGGCCCGGGGAGTAGGGGTTGCCGTGCCCGTTCGGGTGGGGCCCGTACGGCGGCTGCGGCGGCGGCGCGTAGGGGTTGCGCGGTCCGGGGGCGTACGGGTGGCCGGCTCCGGCGGGCGGGTACGGGTGGCCGTAGGGGTTGCCCTGCGGCGGCACGTGCGGCAGCCCGGTCGGCGGGAGGTGCCCGGGGACCGGCGGGAGGTGCCCGGGGGCCGGCGGGACGTGTCCGGGGAGCGGCGGGAGGGTCGCCGGGTGGGCCTTCAGCCGGATGCCGTAGCGGCGCCTGAGCCGCCCCGTCTCCAGCAACGCGATCGCGGTGACCGTCACGGGCGCGCCCAGGATGAAGACGACGCCCAGGGTGAGGCTGAGCCCATGCAGGTCGCCGGTGACCAGGTCGGGGATGGCCATCAGCCAGCTCGTCACGGTGGCCAGCAGCGCGGGCAGGCAGCGGTGGACGGCGGCGGTGCCGAAGAAGTTGCCCGAGACCCTGATGGCCCCCCAGACCACGAATCCGAGCATCCACAGCATCGTCAGGCCGCCGAAGATGATCAGCAGGGGGTTGCCCGAGGCGTTGATCGTGGTGACGAGCACCACCAGGGCGGCGACGCAGCCGACGAACAGCAGCAGCAGCTTGAGCGCGTTGAACAGCGGCCCGCGCAACTGCCCGACAGTGCCGGTGCGCCGCCAGACGAAGAGCATCGCGCCGACCGCCAGCGGGGTGATGAACAGCAGGACGACGGAGGCCGTCAGCGCGTTCTCCAGCAGCTGGGTGACGTCGAAGCCGCCCTCGAAGATGGTGTAGACGCCGAGCGAGGCGACCGCGCCCGCGATGACCCGGAACCGTTTGAGCTGCTCGATCGAGGGATCGACCGAGGGCGGGATCCACGCGGGGTGGAACACGGCGGTCGCCGCCTGCTTGGGATTCAGCAGGGACCGGGCCGTCAGTCTGCCGCCCGTCCAACTGCCGTGCGTACGTGCCATCCTGCTCCCCCGAGCACTCGCTGTGATGATCGCCGGGGGATTCTACGACAGGTGGACGACATCCCGCCGTCCACCTGTCCGCGCCGGGCTCACCGCGGGCCGCGCAGCTCGCGGTAGGCGCCGACCAGCGCCTTCGTGGAGGCGTCCAGGCCGGGGACGCCGGCGCCCTCGGTGAGGGCGGGTTCGACGCGCTTGGCGAGGACCTTGCCGAGCTCGACGCCCCACTGGTCGAAGGAGTCGATGTTCCACACCGCGCCCTGGACGAACACCTTGTGCTCGTAGAGGGCGACGAGCTGACCGAGCACCGACGGGGTCAGCTCGGGGGCGAGGACGGTGGTCGTCGGGTGGTCGCCGCGGAACGTCCTGTGCGGGACCAGTTCCTCCGGCACTCCCTCGCCCCGCACCTCGTCGGCGGTCCTGCCGAAGGCGAGGGCCTGGGTCTGGGCGAAGAAGTTGGCCATCAGCAGGTCGTGCTGGGCCTCGAGTTCGCCGCTCAGCCCGGCCGCGGGCCGGGCGAAGCCGATGAAGTCCGCCGGGATCAGCTCGGTGCCCTGGTGGATGAGCTGGTAGTAGGCGTGCTGCCCGTTGGTGCCGGGCGTGCCCCACACCACCGGGCCGGTCTGCCACCGGACCGGACGGCCCTGGCGGTCCGTCGACTTGCCGTTGGACTCCATGTCGAGCTGCTGGAGATAGGCGGTGAACTTCGACAGGTAGTGCGAGTACGGCAGCACGGCGTGCGACTGGGCGGCGTGGAAGTTGCCGTACCAGATGCCCAGCAGGCCCATCAGCAGGGGGACGTTGGACTCGGCGGGCGCGGTGCGGAAGTGCTCGTCGACGAGGTGGAAGCCGTCGAGCATCTCGCGGAAGCGGTCCGGGCCGATGGCGATCATCGGGGACAGGCCGATCGCCGAGTCGTACGAGTAGCGTCCGCCGACCCAGTCCCAGAACTCGAACATGTTGGCCGTGTCGATGCCGAACTCGGCGACCTTCCCGGCGTTGGTCGACAGGGCGACGAAGTGCCGGGCGACGGCGTCCTTGTCGCCGAGCGCGTCCAGCAGCCAGCTCCGTGCGGAGGTGGCGTTGGTGACCGTCTCGATGGTGGTGAACGTCTTGGACGCCACGATGAAGAGGGTCTCCGCCGGGTCCAGGTCCCGGACCGCCTCGTGCAGGTCGGCGCCGTCCACGTTGGACACGAACCGGAAGGTGAGCGAGCGGTCCGTGAAGGCCCGCAGCGCCTCGTACGCCATGGCGGGGCCGAGGTCGGAGCCGCCGATGCCGATGTTGACGACGTTGCGGATGCGCTTGCCGGTGTGGCCCTTCCACTCCCCCGAGCGGATCCGGTCGGCGAAGCCGGACATCCTGTCCAGCACGGCGTGCACGGCGGGGACGACGTTCTCCCCGTCGACCTCGATCACCGCGTCGCGGGGGGCGCGCAGCGCCGTGTGCAGCACGGCGCGGTCCTCGGTGATGTTGATGCGCTCGCCGCGGAACATGGCGTCGCGCAGCCCGAACACGTCGGTGGCAGCGGCCAGTTCGCGCAGCAGGGCGAGCGTCTCGTCGTTGACCAGGTGCTTGGAGTAGTCGACGTACAGGTCACCCACCCGCAGGACGTACCCCGTGCCGCGTCCGGGATCGGCGGCGAACAGGTCGCGCAGCCGTACCTCGCCGAGCTCCTCGCGGTGCGCCGCCAGCGCCCTCCATTCGGGCGTCTGGTCGATCATGGTACGGCCGTCTGCGTTCATGTCGGACTTCAGCCTTCTTCCTCGGTGTCCCAGCTGTCCCGGCTGTCCCCCAACCTAATTGATCAGTGGTGAGGAAGGCCGAAGAGGAGGAAGACCGCGGGTGAACCGGGCCAGGCCGGTGAGAAGGCCGAAGCGACGCAACGCGCCGACGGCGGACCGCCGTACTAGATCTCGCCCCGCAGCTTGGCGAGCGCCTCCGCGAGGATCGCCTCGCCGTCCGCGTCGCTGCGGCGCTCGCGCACGTACGCCAGGTGCGTCTTGTAGGGCTCGGTGCGCGGCGGGTCCGGCGGATTGTCCCGGTCCTGTCCGGCGGGGAAGCCGCAGCGCGGGCAGTCCCAGGTCTCGGGGACCTGTGCGTCGCTCGCGAAGCTCGGCTGCGTCTCGTGTCCGTTGGAGCACCAGAAGGAGATGCGCAGACGCGGCGCGGACTCGCCGCGCTCGGCCTCGCCCATCGGCCCCGCCCCGACCCGGCTTCCCCGGATCGCGTTGCCACTTGCCACGGTCGTAACTCCCTGCGTGATGGTGCCGCAAAGCGAGTCGGCGTTTCGCTTCGCTGCGAGCGCCTCAGTCTACGTAAGGCCCAACGCGCGTCCAGTGGTTGGAGTTACAAGCTCCCGCACACAGACGCAAGCCCCATGATAGGCCGCGCAACGGGGCGCGTACCGGACATGGGGCATTGCGTACTCAGTGCGTGCCGGGTCAGTTGTTCGCCTTCATCACCAGGCCGAGCACGACGATGCACGCGAACCACAGGAGACCGACCACCACGGTGATCCGGTCGAGGTTGCGCTCGGCGACCGAGGAGCCGCCGACGGACGACTGCATGCCGCCACCGAACATGTCGGAGAGGCCGCCGCCCTTTCCCTTGTGCATCAGCACCAGCAGCATCAGCAGCAGGCTGAAGACGATCAGGGCGATCGAGAACCCCAAAACCACGGCTGGACCAACTTCCTCGGATTCTGACGGACGACGGGGGCACGGCGGCCACGGCCACCATGCCCCCGCAAGGGTACGACGTATCGTCGCTACCGCCTACTCACCGGCCGCTCTACTGGTCGCGGAAGCGGACGATCTTGACGAACTCGTCGGAGTCCAGCGAGGCGCCGCCGACCAGGGCACCGTCGATGTCGGGCTGCGCCATGATCTCGGCGACGTTCCCGGACTTCACCGAGCCGCCGTACTGGATGCGGACCTTGTCGGCCAGCTCCTGCGAGTACAGCTCGGCGACCTTGCCACGGACGGCCGCGCAGACCTCCTGCGCGTCCTCGGCGCCGCAGACCTTGCCGGTGCCGATGGCCCACACGGGCTCGTAGGCGATCACGACGGTCTCGGCCTGCTCGGCGGTGAGGTCCTTCAGACCGCCCTCGACCTGGGCGAGCGTGTGGGCGACGTGGTTGCCCGCCTCGCGGACGTCCAGCTCCTCGCCGACGCACAGGATCGGGGTCAGACCGTGCTTGTAGGCGGCCTTGACCTTGGCGTTCACCAGCTCGTCCGACTCCGCGTGGTACTGCCGGCGCTCGGAGTGACCGACGGCGACGTAGGCGCAGCGCAGCTTGGCCAGCATGGGGCCGGAGATCTCGCCGGTGTAGGCGCCGCCGTCGTGGGCGGAGACGTCCTGGGCGCCGTACTTGATCTTGAGCTTGTCGTGCTCGACCAGCGTCTGCACCGAGCGCAGGTCGGTGAAGGGAACCAGGACGGCGACCTCGACGGCGTCGTAGTCCTTGTCCGAGAGGGCGAAGGCGAGCTTCTGGACGTGGGCGATGGCCTCGAGGTGGTTGAGGTTCATCTTCCAGTTGCCCGCCATCAGCGGCGTGCGGGTGCTCATTGAGGTCAGTCCTCCAGTGCGGCGAGGCCGGGGAGCGTCTTGCCCTCGAGGTATTCGAGGGAGGCGCCGCCGCCGGTAGAGATGTGGCCGAATGCCTTCTCGTCGAAGCCGAGCGTACGCACGGCGGCGGCGGAGTCGCCGCCGCCGACCACGGTGAAGCCCGGGGCTTCGACGAGGGCCTGGGCGACCGCCTTGGTGCCCTCGGCGTAGTCGGGGTGCTCGAAGACGCCCATGGGGCCGTTCCAGAAGACGGTGGCCGCGTCGGCGAGCTTCGAGGCGTAGAGCTTGCGGGTCTCGGGACCGATGTCCAGACCCTCCTGGTCGGCCGGGATGGCGTCCGCGGCGACGGTAGAAGGGTTGGCCGGGGCCTTGGTCTTCAGGTCCGGGAATTCCGGCGCGACCAGCACGTCGACGGGGAGGACCAGCTCGACGCCGTTCTTCTCCGCCCGCTCGATGTACTCCTGCACGGCCGGGACCTGGTCCTCCTGGAGGAGCGAGATGCCGACCTCGTGGCCCTTGGCCTTGAGGAAGGTGTACGCCATGCCGCCGCCGATGAGGAGCCGGTCGGCCTTGCCGAGCAGCTCGTCGATGACGGCGAGCTTGTCGGAGACCTTGGCGCCGCCGAGCGCGACGACGTAGGGGCGCTTGACGTCGTCGGTGAGCTTCCGCAGGACGCCGACCTCGGTGGCGATCAGGTAGCCGGCGTAGTGCGGCAGCCGCTTGGGCAGGTCGAAGACCGAGGCGTGCCCCCGGTGCACGGCGCCGAAGCCGTCGCCGACGTAGACGTCCGCGAGGCCGGCCAGCCGGTCGGCGAAGGCGGCGCGCTCGGCGTCGTCCTTGCTCGTCTCGCCGGCGTTGAAGCGCAGGTTCTCGATGACGGCCACCCGGCCGTCGGCGAGGCCGGCCACCGTGGACTCGGCGGACTCGCCGACCGTGTCCTCGGCGAAGGCGACGTCCGCACCGAGCAGTTCACCGAGCCGGGCGGCGGCCGGGGCCAGCGAGAAGGCCGGGTCCGGGGCGCCCTTGGGCCGGCCCAGGTGCGAGGCGACGATCACGCGCGCGCCCGCCTGTGCCAGGGCCTTGACGGTGGGCAGCACGGCACGGATGCGGCCGTCGTCGGTGATGGTGGTGCCGTCCAGCGGCACGTTGAGGTCGGCGCGGACGAAGACGCGCTTGCCCGCGACGCCTTCGGAGAGCAGTTCGTCGATCGTCTTCATGCAGAGGGCTCCTGGGTTCTCGTGCTCGCTCGTGATCCTACGAGGGCTGGTCGCTGCGGACGCGACGCAGGGCTCGGGCAGCGCGACCTTGCGCTGCCCGAGCCCTGCTACCGCATTCGAGGTGCCGCTTGGGTCTGAGTCGATCAGAGCTGGTTGCCGACGAAGACCGTGAGGTCGACGAGGCGGTTGGAGTAGCCCCACTCATTGTCGTACCAGCCGATGACCTTCACGTTCTTGCCGTCCTGGACCATGGTCAGGGACGAGTCGAAGGTGCAGGACGCCGGGGCGTTGACGATGTCCGAGGAGACGATCGGGTCCTCGGTGTACTCGATGATGCCCTTCAGCTCGCCCTCGGCGGCCTTCTGGAAGGCGGCGTTGACCTCTTCCTTGGTGACCTCGCGGCCCAGCTCGAGGACGAGGTCGGTGACCGAGCCGGTGGGGACCGGGACGCGCATCGCGATGCCGTCCAGCTTGCCCTTGAGCTGCGGGAGGACCAGCGCGGTGGCCTTGGCGGCGCCCGTGGTGGTCGGGATGATGTTCTCCGCGGCGGCACGCGCGCGGCGCAGGTCCTTGTGCGGGAAGTCCAGGATGCGCTGGTCGTTCGTGTACGCGTGGACCGTCGTCATCAGGCCCTTGACGATGCCGAAGTTCTCGTCGAGGACCTTGGCCATCGGCGCCACACAGTTGGTGGTGCAGGAGGCGTTGGAGATGACGTGGTGGTTCGCCGGGTCGTACTTGTCCTGGTTGACGCCCATCACGATGGTGACGTCCTCGTCCTTGGCCGGGGCCGAGATGAGGACCTTCTTCGCGCCGCCCGTGATGTGCTTCTCGGCGTCGGCCTTCTTGGTGAAGATGCCGGTCGACTCGATGACGATGTCGACGCCCAGCTCGCCCCACGGGATGTCGGCCGGGTTGCGCTCGGCGAGGACCTTGATGGTCTTGTCGCCGACGGTGATGGTGTCCTCGGTGTGCGAGACCTCGTAGGGGAGGCGGCCGAGGATGGTGTCGTACTTCAGCAGGTGGGCGGTGGTCGCGGTGTCACCCAGGTCGTTGACAGCCACGATCTCGATGTCTGCACCCTGCTCCAGCAGCGCGCGGAAGTAGTTACGACCGATGCGGCCAAAGCCGTTGATGCCTACGCGGATCGTCACGAACCGATCTCCTCGTTGGTACGCCGGCCCGATGTGCCGGCGAGCTGTATTTGGGATGTCCCCGACCACCTCCGACCCTACCTCTCCGAGGCGGCCGGGGTGACATCGAGACGGCCCATACCCGGCACGGCGGTCCGTACCCGCCAGTAGGGGTACGGACCGCCCGGGCCCCGGGAACCGATCACCCGATTTGGCTACACGGTGTCAGTTCCCGAAGACCGCGTTGTCACTCGTCCAGGGCACGCAGTGCCTGCCGCACGAGGGCCGCGCGGTCGGCCGGTGCGGTGAGGTGCTCGAGGCCGAAGCCCAGCAGCACGGTGTCGTCCGTGGTGACCGCGCCGTAGGTCTGGAACAGGGTGCCGGTGCGGGCCCAGTCCTTCAGTACGGCGGGGCTGCCCGCGGGCGGCCCCGGCACCTGCCAGGCGCCGAGCGAGGTCTCGAAGCCCTCGGTCCCGGTCGCCGTGCCGCCGACGACCAGCGACGCCTCGTCGGCGAGGACGCCGCGTCCGCCGCTGCCGGGGTCGGTGACGTAGGCGACCGACACCTCGACGGACTTCCCGGCGTAGGCGCTCAGGTCGAACTCCACCTGCCGCCAGCCGCCGGAGGAGCCGGTGAGGCTGTTCCACTGCCCGGTCGTGCCGGCCGCGGTGCAGCCCTCGTCGGTCTGGGTCAGGTAGTGCTCCAGCCAGGGGTGGTCGGCGATGTAGAAGCCCGCCCCGCACTCCTCGGGCACGGCGGTGCCGGTCGCACCGCCGGCCTCGGGCAGCGTGGTCCAGTCCCCGGCGCCGGTGGTGTGGGCCTCGACCAGTGCGTGGTCGTAGCCGCGCTCGGTGTCCCACAGGAGCTGGGTGCGCAGCGTGGGCCGGTCGGCGGCGGTGACACCGGTGAGGTCGACGGTGCGGGTGAGGCGCTTGTAGGCGTCGTCGGTGTGGACGGCGGCCGCCATCCAGTCGCCCGCGTAGGGCCCGTAGGGGTTCACCGTGCCGGCGAATCTGCCCGCGCCCGCGCTCGCGAACTGCGGGTAGCCGGCGACGGGCAGCTCGTCCGCGGTCACGCTGTACGTCCCGGCCGTGTCCAGCGGGTTGCCGGGGGCACCGCCGAGCGCGCCGGAGGTGCCGGCGAGCTTGCCGGAGCCGGTGAAGCCGGTGGCGCCGGAGGTCGACGTACGGGTGTAGGCGCCCAGGTAGTACTGGCTGAAGTCGTTGGACGGGGTGCCGTCGCCGAGGTCGACGCTGCCGCCCGCCCGCTCGCCCGCCTCGATCAGCCGGCCGCCCTCGTTGAGGAAGGCGCGGAGCTGGAGCTGGGTGGCGTTGCCCGGGGTCGCCGCGCCGGTGTAGTGCACGACGGTGTCGAAGTGGCCGAGGACGCCGAGCGCGTCGGGCGCGCCCTGGGTGGCGACGTCCCACACGGCCGCCCGCCGGCCGCTCGCCCTGAGCGCGTCCACGTACGTCTGCGTCTGCGTGGCCTTCGCGCCCTCCTCGGCGACGACGAGGACGTCCGCGCGGGGCCGCTCGGCGACGGTGTAGGTGAAGTGCGTGCTGGAGACCTTCCTGCCCTGGGGCGTCTCGCCGGTGAACCAGACCTCGACCTTGTCGCCCGGGACACCGTCCTTGACCTTGGCCCGGTACTCGTCGAAGTACAGGTTGTCCTCGCCGCCGTACGTCTCGCCGCCGCGCCACGGCTTGAGTGCCATGTCGAGGGTGCGGCCGCCGTTGACGCGGTACTTCAGCTCCTTGTCGCGCACCGCCTTGCGGACGACGACCGAGACCTCCTGGTCGGCGCCGCGCGAGTAGGAGGTGGTGAAGGCCGCCGGGGTGAAGTCGGCGGCCTCCAGGCCGACCGCGGAGGACGGCCGGTCGGGGTGGGCGGCGGTCTCCGCGACGGAGAGCGCGAAGGGAACGTTCTTGGCGAACTCCTGCTGGATCAGCTTCTCGTCGTCGGGGAAGGTGAAGCCCGACCGGCAGTCCCGCGCGTTCCACCGGTCGTCGGGGTCGACGTCGGAGGCCGTCTGGCAGGTCGACATCTCCGGGGTGAACATCGCCATGCCGTTGACGTTGGCCGCGTGGCCGTCGGCCTCGCCGTTGGTGGTGTACAGCTCCGAGGAGACCTGCGGGTGGTAGCCGGGGATCGCGGAGTTGTCCGGCGTGCCGGCGAGTGCCTTGTAGAGGACGTCGTCCGGGGTGTCCGTGGCCACCTGCCAGCCGACGCCGTAGAGGAGCAGTTCGGCGGCGGAGTGGTAGTTGATGCCGTACTTGAAGCCGATCCGCTTCTCGAAGGCGTCCAGCGCCTTGGTCTCGGGCTCGGAGGCCGGGCTCGCGCCCCGGTAGGTCTCGCTGGTGGGGTTGGGGGACGAGCCCTCGTCGTCGTAGCCCCACTTGTAGGCGAAGTTGCGGTTGAGGTCGACCCCGTCGCCGGTGCTGATGACGCCGTCGCCGTTGACGTCGCGCAGGTTCTTGCGCCAGAGCCGGTTGGCGGGGTCCTGGAAGGTGTAGTCGTAGCCGTCGGGGTTGGCCGACAGGACGAACCACAGTTCGGTGGAGTCGACGATCTTCTTGACCCGCCGGTCCTTCGTGTAGTTGTCCAGATAGTGGTGCATCAGCCGCCGGGTCATCTCCGGGGTGATCCACTCGCGCGCGTGCTGGTTGGACATGTAGAGGACGGAGGGCCTGGAGCCGTCCTCCGCCTTCTTCGCGTTCCTGGTGAGCTTGAGGGCCAGGATGTCCTGCCCCCGGACCGTCTTGCCGATGGAGACGACCTTGGTGAGGCCGGGGTTCTGCTGGGCGGTACGGAGGATCTCCTCCTGGAGGCCGCCGCTGCCGCTGTACGGGCGGAAGACGCCGTCGGCCGCGGCCTCGACGCGGTTCGCGGCCCGGGCGGAGAGGGTGTGCTCGGTGAGGTCGACACCCTTCTTCTCCAGCGCCTTCGCCTGCCGGTCGGTGAGGAGGACTTCGACGGCGGCCGTTCCCCCGTCGGGAACCCGCTCTCCGAGTTCGTGGGCGTCCTGGCCGGCCGCCAGCAGCAGGGGCACCTGCTGCTGGGTGACGTCGGCGCGGAACACCTTCACTTCGTCCGCGTCCGGGGTCCCCGGATCCGCGGGTCGTGCCTGGGCGATGGGTGCGAAGCTCGCTCCGCCGATCAGGAGCGCGCCGACAGCGAGGATCGATCTCGCTCTTCGTCTCATGAACCCCCCTAGCGTGGGTCCGCCACAGCAGCGAACAGATGCCAGGCTCATGACACCTCATGATCGAGTCAAGAGCGCGGTACGGACACGCCGCAGCCGGTGCCGGTCACCCAAGTGGACGGCGGCACCGGCCGGTTGACGGCCCGTGATCGGGCGGTCGGTACGGTCGCGGCAGGGGGGCGGGCGACCCGGTCAGCCGACGAGGTTGTCGGCGAGCTCGTCCTCGCCAAGGTTGGCCTCGGTGCCCGGGATGCCGAGGTCCGAGGCCCGCTTGTCGGCCATCGCCAGCAGGCGGCGGATGCGGCCGGCGACGGCGTCCTTGGTCAGCGGCGGGTCGGCCAGGGCGCCCAGCTCCTCCAGGGAGGCCTGCTTGTGCTCCATGCGCAGCCGGCCGGCGGCCGCGAGGTGCTCGGGCACGTCGTCGGCGAGGATCTCCAGGGCCCGCTGGACCCGGGCACCGGCGGCGACGGCCGCGCGGGCCGAGCGGCGCAGGTTGGCGTCGTCGAAGTTGGCGAGGCGGTTGGCGGTGGCCCGCACCTCGCGGCGCATCCGCCGCTCCTCCCAGGCCAGCACGGACTCGTGGGCGCCGAGCCGGGTGAGCAGCGCGCCGATCGCGTCGCCGTCGCGGACGACGACCCGGTCCACGCCGCGGACCTCACGGGCCTTGGCGGCGATCGAGAGCCTGCGGGCGGCACCGACCAGGGCGAGGGCGGCCTCGGGGCCCGGGCAGGTCACCTCCAGGGAGGAGGAGCGGCCGGGCTCGGTGAGCGAGCCGTGCGCCAGGAAGGCCCCGCGCCAGGCGGCCTCGGCGTCGCAGGTGGCCCCCGAGACCACCTGCGGCGGCAGGCCGCGGATCGGCCGGCCCCGGCCGTCCACCAGGCCGGTCTGGCGGGCCAGCTGGTCGCCGCCGGCCACCACCCGTACGACGTAACGCGAGCCGCGGCGCAGCCCGCCCGGCGCCATCACGATCAGCTCGGAGCTGTGCCCGAAGATCTCCAGGATGTCCCTCTTGAGTCGGCGGGCCGCCATCGCGGTGTCCAGCTCCGCCTCGATCACGATGCGCCCGCTCACCAGGTGAAGGCCGCCGGCGAACCGCAGAACGGCGGAGACCTCCGCCTTCCTGCAGCAGGTCCGGGTGACGGGAAGCCGGGAGATCTCATCCTTCACCGCTGCCGTCATCGCCATGGGCCGATCCTTCCATGCATCCGAAAAATACGGTCGTACGCGGCGGCCAGCAGCTCCGGGTCGTGCCTCGGGGTCCCGTCGGTCCGGGCGACCGGAGCGAGTTCTACCGCGGCGCCGAACCGTTTCGCGGCGTCGGCGAGCGAGTCACGGTCCGGCACGGCGGCCTCGTCGGCCAGCACCACGTCCAGGGCGAGTTTAGGGGCGTGTCGTCCCAAAACCTCCAAATGACGCTGCGGGGAGAAGCCCTCGGTTTCTCCGGGCTGCGGCGCGAGGTTCAGGGAGAGCACCCGGCGCGCCTTCGTCTCGGCCAGCGCGTCCAGCAGGTCGGGCACGAGCAGGTGCGGAATGACCGACGAGAACCAGGAGCCGGGGCCGAGCACCACCCAGTCCGCGTCCAGGACGGCCTCGACCGCCTCGGGGACGGCGGGCGGGTCGTTCGGCACCAGGTGCACGGACTGCACCTCGCCGGGGGTCAGGGCGACGGTGGCCTGTCCCCGTACGGTGTCGACCTCCTCGGGCCGCTCCGGGTCGTGGCCCCTGACCAGGGCCTGGAGCTCCAGCGGGACGGCGGACATGGGCAGCACGCGCCCGTGCGCGCCGAGCAGCTTGCCGACCAGGTCGAGAGCCTGGACGTGGTCGCCGAGCTGCTCCCACAGGGCGACGATCAGCAGGTTGCCGACCGCGTGCTCGTGCAGGTCGCCCTGGGACTGGAAGCGGTGCTGGATGACCCGGGCCCAGGTCTGACCCCAGTCGTCGTCACCGCACAGCGCGGCCAGCGCCTTGCGCAGGTCGCCGGGCGGCAGGACGCCCAGCTCGTCGCGCAGCCGTCCGCTGGAGCCGCCGTCGTCGGCCACGGTGACGACGGCGGTGAGGTCGCCGGTGATCCGGCGCAGTGCGGCGAGCGAGGCGGACAGGCCCATGCCGCCGCCGAGGGCGACGACCTTGGGCTGGGCGCCCCGGCGGCGCGGCCTGCCGCCGCGCGCCTGCTCGGGCCGGGCGGCGCGGGCGTCGGCGGGTCTGCCGCCGCGGCCCTCGGGCACCACCCGGCGCAGCCTGCTCAGCCGCGGAGTTCGTCCTGTCATTCCCGTCCCATGTCCCGGTGGACGACCACCGTCTCCACGCCCTCGGCGGCGAGCCGGGCGGCGAGCTTCTCCGACATGGCCACGGACCGGTGCTTGCCGCCGGTGCAGCCGACGGCGACGGTCACATAGCGCTTGCCCTCACGACGGTAGCCCGCGGCGATCAGCTGGAGCAGCTCGGCATAGCGGTCGAGGAACTCCTTGGCCCCGGGCTGGTTGAGGACGTACGACGAGACCTCCTCGTTCAGGCCGGTGAACGGGCGCAGCTCCGGGACCCAGTGCGGGTTGGGCAGGAAGCGCATGTCCACGACCAGGTCGGCGTCGACCGGCAGGCCGTACTTGAAGCCGAAGGACATGACCGTGGCCCGCAGCTCGGGCTCCTCCTCGCCGGCGAACCGGGCGTCCATCTTGGCGCGCAGCTCGTGCACGTTGAGGCTGGAGGTGTCGATCACCAGGTCGGCGTCGCCGCGCAGCTCGCGCAGCAGCTGCCGCTCGGCGGCGATGCCGTCGACGATGCGGCCGTCGCCCTGCAGGGGGTGCGGGCGGCGCACCGACTCGAAGCGGCGTACGAGGGCCTCCTCGGAGGACTCCAGGAAGACGATTCGCCGGGTGACACCGCGCGCGTCGAGGTCGGCCAGGGACTCGCGCAGGTTGTCGAAGAAGCGCCGGCCGCGGACGTCGACGACGACCGCGATCCGCGCCACGTTGCCCTGCGAGCGGGCACCGAGCTCCACCATGGTGGGGATCAGCGCGGGCGGCAGGTTGTCGACGACGAACCAGCCCAGGTCCTCCAGACACTTGGCGGCCGTCGAACGGCCCGCCCCGGACATGCCGGAGATGATCACCAGCTCGGGGATGGCCGCCTCGTGCGCCCCGGCTGTTTCCTTGCCCGTACTCACCTGTGCTCCGTTGTCCTGGCGTCCGTCGGGCGGGGCCGTCTGCGGGCCCGCCTCCCCGCCGGCCGTGGCGTGGGTCTGTTCTCGTCCCGATGCGGGATGTGTGCCGTGCTCGGTCATCTCTCCTGCCCCCGTCGTTCGTCCGGGGTGCCCGCGGACACGGGCTCCCCCGGGGCATCCGCCGTCGTCCCGGGTGCCCCGTCGTCGTCTTCCATGATCTCTCCCGTCGCCGTGTTCACGGCGGGCGTGGCCGGGGTCGCCCGGGCGAGGCTCACGGCGACCGTCTCGGCCGTCTTGCGGCCTATGCCGGGCACCTCGCAGATCTGGTCGATCGTGGCCGACCGGAGCTTCTTCACCGAACCGAAGTGCTTGATCAGGGCCTGCTTGCGGGTCTCCCCCAAGCCGGGCACGTCGTCCAGGGGGCTCGACCGGAAGCGCTTGGCGCGCTTGGCGCGCTGATAGGTGATCGCGAAGCGGTGGGCCTCGTCGCGGACCCGCTGGAGCAGATACAGGCCCTCGCTCGTGCGGGGCAGCACGACCGGGTCGTCCTCGCGGGGCAGCCAGACCTCCTCCAGGCGCTTGGCGAGGCCGCACACGGCGATGTCGTCGATGCCGAGCTCGTCGAGGGCCCGCTGCGCCGCCGCGACCTGCGGCTGCCCGCCGTCGACGACGACGAGCTGGGGCGGGTAGGCGAAGCGCCTCGGACGGCCGTCCTCGTCCTTGAGGGGCTCGCCCTCCGGGACGTCCTCGCCGTCGGCCCACTCGCCGGTCCGCTCCTTCTCGGCGAGGTAGCGCCGGAAGCGGCGGGTGATCACCTCGTGCATGGAACGGACGTCGTCCTGGCCCCGGAAGCCCTTGATCTGGAACCGGCGGTATTCGCTCTTGCGGACCAGTCCGTCCTCGAAGACGACCATGGAGGCCACCACGTCGTCGCCCTGGAGGTGGGAGATGTCGTAGCACTCGATCCGGAGCGGGGCGCTGTCCAGGCCGAGGGCCTCGGCGATCTCCTCCAGGGCGCGCGAGCGCGTGGTCAGGTCGGAGGCGCGCTTGGTCTTGTGCAGGACGAGGGCCTGCTGGGCGTTGCGCTGCACGGTCTCCATGAGCGCCCTCTTGTCGCCGCGCTGCGGGATGCGCAGCGAGACGCCCGAGCCGCGGCGGTCGGTGAGCCACTGCTGCACCGGCTCGACCGGGTCGGGCAGGGCCGGGACCAGGACCTCCTTGGGGACGGCGTCGCCCCTCTCCTCGCCGTAGAGCTGCTGGAGCGCGTGCTCGACGAGGGCGGCGGTGGTGATGTCCTCCACCTTGTCGGTGACCCAGCCGCGCTGTCCGCGCACGCGCCCGCCGCGCACGTGGAAGATCTGGACGGCCGCCTCCAGCTCGTCCTCGGCGACGGCGATCAGGTCGGCGTCGGTCGCGTCGGCGAGCACGACCGCGCTCTTCTCCATGGCCTTCTTCAGGGCCCCGATGTCGTCGCGCAGGCGGGCCGCCCGCTCGTACTCCATGTCCTCGGCCGCCTCGGCCATCTGCTTCTCCAGGCGGCGCAGGTACGTGCCCGTACGGCCGGCCATGAAGTCGCAGAACTCGTCGGCCAGGTCCCAGTGGTCGTCGGCGGAGATGCGCCCGACGCAGGGCGCGGAGCACTTGCCGATGTAGCCGAGCAGGCAGGGGCGGCCGGTGCGGGCGGCGTTCTTGAAGACACCGGCCGAGCAGGTGCGCACCGGGAAGACGCGCAGCAGGAGGTCGACCGTGTCGCGGATCGCCCACGCGTGCGTGTACGGCCCGAAGTAGCGCACGCCCTTCTTCTTGTGGCCGCGCATCACCTGGGCGCGCGGGAACTCCTCCTGCATCGTCACCGCGAGGTAGGGGTAGCTCTTGTCGTCGCGGTACTTGACGTTGAACCGTGGGTCGTACTCCTTGATCCAGGAGTACTCCAGCTGCAGGGCCTCGACCTCCGTGGACACCACCGTCCACTCCACGGACGCGGCCGTGGTGACCATGCTGCGGGTGCGGGGGTGGAGGTTCGCCAGGTCCTGGAAGTAGTTCGCCAGGCGCTGGCGCAGGCTCTTCGCCTTTCCGACGTAGATCACCCGGCGGTGCTCGTCACGGAACCTGTACACCCCCGGGGAGTCCGGGATCTCTCCCGGCCTGGGGCGGTAGCTGGAGGGGTCGGCCATGACTCACACCCTACTGGCGGGGACCGACAGTCCGGCGGGGCTGTGGACGACGGGCGCGGCCCCTGTGGACGACCGGCGGACGGGACTCGCGGAAGGCAGCCGGCGGGAGGCCGCCCGGAGACCGTCCGGGGCCGGCCGGTCACGCGCGGTGGCCCCGACGCGGCGGGCCCGTGCGTTCTCGGCCAGGAGTGGGCCGGGGTCCCGCCGAAGGTGTTGTCGGGACCAGGCCGACACGCTTCAATGCGGGGAAACCCGGGGGCCTGAGCGCGGCGTACGGATGTGCAGACCTCCCCTGCGCCGCGACCGGGGGCGGGCCCCGCGGATCGGCGCCGGACGGTCCGACCAGCCGTTGTGAACCTTCACAGAAAGGCCCCTGCATGCCGCACGCCACACAGCACGCGGACGCCGAGACCGCCGGCACCGTGGACGTCATGGACGCCACGGACGCCAGCACCGCGGGTGCCGACGCCGCGGAGCTCGCCTCGGCCCTGCGCGGCGGTCCCTTCCACGTCGCCCTGCGCGCCGCGATCGCCGCCCGCGGGCTGCCGTTGCAGCGCGTCCAGCACCATCTGTCGCGGCACGGGGTGACGGTGGGCGTCACGAGCCTCAGCTACTGGCAGCAGGGCGCCCGGCGTCCGCAGCGGCCGGAGTCGCTGCGGGCCGTGCGGGCCCTGGAGGAGATACTCCAGCTGCCGGAGGAGTCGCTGATCCGCCTGCTCGCCGAGGCCGACGGCCCCGCCCACCGGCCCGCGGTGCGCACCTACCGGGCCCGCGTCGAGGCCTCGGGCGTCCTGGACCGGCTGCTGGGCGAGCTCGGCCTCTCGTCCGCGGACGACGGGCTGCACACCCTCGGGCACCACGAACGGGTCCGGATCGGGGCCCGGCGCGAGCTGGCGGGGCGCGAGTCGCACCACATCGTCCGCGCCCACCGGGACGGCGTCGACCGCTTCGTCGCCGTCCACCACGGCGACCCGGGGTGCGCTCCCGCGCGCATGGCCGTCCACGCGCTGGAGAACTGCCGTGCGGGACGCGTCCGCGTCCACCACGACACCGGCGTGCTGGTGACGGAGCTGCTGTTCGGCACCCGCCTGCGGGCCGGGGACACCTATCTGTTCCGCTACGGCGTCGAGGACGGCACCGCGGGCGTGTCGCACGAGTACGTCCGCGCCTTCGGCGCGGCGGGCGGGCAGTACGCGCTCCAGGTGAGGTTCGACGCGGCGGCACGGCCCGCACGCTGCCGGCGGTTCACGCAGCCCTCGGCGGCGGCGCCGCGCGGCGGCCGGCGGGAGCTGGCCGTGAGCGGACCGCACCACTCGGCGCACCTCGTGGAGGCGCGGGTGCGGCCGGGTCTGCTGGGGATCGCGTGGGACTGGGAGTGAGCGGGCGGCGCCGCTGACGCGTGGCGGTCAGGTGCCGGGGCTCGCGACGATCCGGCCCTGCTTCACGTCGACCCGCAGTTCCATGAGCGCCACGGTCGCCGGGGGGTGCAGCACCTCGCCGCTGCGGGCGTCGAACTCACTGCCGTGGCAGGGGCAGACGAGCTTCGTCCCCTCCAGCTTCTTGATGGGGCACCCCGCGTGCGTGCAGATCGTGCTGAACGCCTTCAGGGAGCCGTCCTCGGCCCGGCTGACCACCACGTTCCGCTCCCGGTAGAGCTTGACGTCGCCCTTGGCGACCTCGCCGTCCGTGCCCAGGTCGACGGGCGCGGTCGGCTGTGCGGCGGCACCGTCGTCGCCCGGCGAGCAGGCGGCCAGGCCGAGCCCGGCGACTGGCGTGAGGGCCGCCGAGCGCAGGACGGTACGGCGGCTCGGGACGGGGCGGCCGGGCATGGGCGTCTCCACTGGTCGGGGATGTGCAGGGCGACGATATCCGGCGGTCCCCGACGTCCGGCCGGGCGGGTCGCGGTGTGGGCCTGCACCGCGCAACCGCCCGCGTAAGCGCTTGCGCAAGCGTTTACGCCGACCGTCGGACGGGATACGCTCCCCGGCAGCACGCCGGCGGCACGACGAGAGGGGGCGTACCGGTGGCGACCATGGCCGACGTGGCGCGGTGCGCCGGGGTATCCGTGGCGACGGTCTCGCACGTGCTCAACGACACCCGCCCCGTGCTGCCGCACACCCGCCGGGCGGTGCTGGACGCCGTCGACGAGCTGGGCTACATCCCGAACACCCTCGCCCGCTCCCTGGTGACCTCCCGGACCCGATCCCTGGGTCTCGCGGTCTCGGCGATCGGCAACCCCTATTTCACCGAGATCCTCCAGGGCGTCGAGGCCGAGGCCCTGGAGCACAATTACAGCCTGCTCGTCGCCGACCCGCACGACGACCCCGGGCACGAGGTCGAGGTCGCGCGGCTGCTGCACGAGCGGCGCGTGGACGGCATGATCGTCGCGCCCTCCGCCGGCCCGGACGCCCTCGTCGCCTACCTGGCACGCCACCGGGTGCCCGCCGTGTTCCTCGACCGGGTCGTCGACGCACCACCGGGCGACGGCCTCCCCTTCGACCAGGTGTGCGCGGAGAGCGCCGGGCCCACCACCGGGCTGGTCGGCCACCTCGCCGGGCTCGGTCACCGCCGGATCGGCCTGGTCGCGGGCCGGCCGGGACTCAGCACGACGGCCGAGCGGATCACCGGGTACCGGGACGGCCTCGCCGCCGCCGGGCTGCCGTTCGACGAGCGGCTGGTGGTGCACGGCGACTCCGACGCGGCCGGCGGAGCACGGGCCACGGCGGCCCTGCTGTCCCTCCCCGCGCCGCCCACCGCACTGGTCACCGCCAACAACAACATGACCCTCGGCGCGCTGCGCGCCCTGCGGGACCGCGGCCTGTCCGTGCCCGGCGACCTCGCGCTGTGCTGCTTCGACGACTTCGCCTGGGCGGACCTGTTCACACCCCGGCTGACCGCCGTCGCGCAGCCCGGCAAGGACGTCGGTGCCCGGGCCGTCCGGCTGCTGCTGGAGCGGCTCGCCGCGCCGAACCGGCCGGCCCGGACCGTGCGGCTGCCCTGCGCCTTCGTCCACCGCACGTCCTGCGGCTGCCCCGAGCAGCCCCGGCAGGCCTCCGAACCGGACCATGAAAGGACCCTCCCGTGATCGTCGTCGCCGGTGAGGCACTGATCGACCTGGTACCGCAGGGCACGGGTGCCCTCGCCGCGCTGCGCCCGGCGCTCGGTGGCGGCCCGTTCAACACCGCCGTCTCGCTAAGCCGCCTCGGCTCCCCCGCCGCCTTCTGCTCGCGGGTGTCGTCCGACGCCTTCGGCGAGGCCCTGCTGGACCGGCTGCGCGAGACCGGCGTGGACGTGTCGCCGGTGCAGCGCGGGGCCGAGCCGACGACGCTCGCCGTTGCCACGGTCGGCGCGGACGGTTCGGCCGCGTACACCTTCTACGTGGAGGGCACCGCGGACCGGCTGTTCACGGTGCCCTCCGTGCTGCCGCCGGGCACCCGGGCGGTGTCCTTCGGCACCTGCTCCCTGGTGCTGGAGCCGGGGGCGAGCGCGTACGAGGAACTGCTGCGCGAGACGGCCGCGCGGGGCGTGTTCACGGCGCTCGACCCGAACATCCGGGCGGGGCTGATCCCGGACCCGGACGCCTACCGGGCCCGGTTCGCCGGCTGGCTGCCGTCGGTGTCGCTGCTGAAGCTGTCCGAGGAGGACGCCCAGTGGCTGGGCGGCACTCCCCGGGAGTGGCTGGCGGCCGGTCCGGCGGCGGTGGTGATCACCCGTGGCGGCGACGGGCTGACGGCCTTCACCCGCGACGGCGGTGAGTACACCGTGCCGGGCGAGCGGGTCGAGGTGGTGGACACCATCGGCGCGGGCGACACGGTCAACGCGGCGCTGCTGCACGGCCTGGCGGTGCGGGACGCGCTGTCCGGGCACGCGGTGGCCGCCCTGGGGCCCGACGGCTGGGCGGACCTGCTGGGGTTCGCCGCCCGCGCGGCGGCGGTCACCTGTTCGCGCGCGGGCGCGGAGCCGCCGTACGCCCACGAGGTCTCCCTCTGACGGCCCGCCGGTCTCAGCCGGCCGGCCGTACCGCACGCAGGGCTCCGGGGCGGCGTCCGTCGAGGCGGTCCAGGGCGGTGGCCGTGGCGTCGTCGGCGGGCAGGTGCACGACGATCCACTGGCCGTCCTCGGGGAGCGCGAGCGTCTCGTGCAGCAGGCTCAGCGCACCGGCCTCCGGATGCCGGACGCGCTGGGTACCGACGCGTCGCGGGGTCAGCGCGAGGTCGGCGAACCGGTCGGTGAACTCCGCGCCCGCCGTCACCGTCAGCTCGTCGGCCAGCTCGGTGACGTACGGGTCCCGCAGCGGGGAGTTGTGCCGGAGCCGGGCGACCTGGTCGTCGGCGACGCGGTCCCAGTCGGGGTAGGCGGCGCGGGCGCGCTCGTCGGTGAACAGGTGGCGCAGCAGGTTGGGCCGCTCGGCGTCGAGCAGGCCGAGCGGGCCGGTGAGCCGGGCGTAGCCGGCGGTGTGGGCGAGGACGTCGCCGATCCAGTTCAGCACCGCGGCGGGGGCGGGTTCCAGCCGGTCCAGGACGGCACGCACGGTGGGCCGCGCCTCACGGGAGAGCGGCGGGGCCGCCGCGCACAGGAGCGGGTCGCCGCCGTCGGCCTCCTTGGTCAGCCGGCGCAGCACCATCCGGTTGCTCAGGGACAGGTTCAGCGCGTCCGCGAGGGCGCCGAGCACCTGGGCGGACGGGTGCCGGTCGCGCCCCTGCTCCAGCCGGGTGAGGTACTCGACGCTGACGCCGGCGAGCGTCGCCAGTTCGGCGCGGCGCAGTCCGGGCGTGCGGCGGCGGGGGCCGGCGGGCAGCCCCACCTCGGCGGGGCCGACGGACTCGCGCCAGCTGCGCAGAAACGTGCCCAACTCGTTGTCGCTCACCCGGGGAACGTACCAACCCGTGCGGGCGGGAGGGTGGCCCTGCGACTACCACGCTCAGGCCGGTCTCCCTCGCGGGGCGCGGGGCCCGCAGGGTGGTCGGCATGACCAACGACATCGCCACCACCGCCACCGCTCCCCTGCCGATCGCGCCCGGTCAGTGGGCTCTCGACCCCTTTCACTCCGCCGTGAACTTCACTGTCCGCCATCTCGGCATCGCCAAGGTGCGGGGGCGGTTCACCGGTGTGGAGGCGGATCTCTTCGTCGGTGAGACGGCCGGGGACGTCCGGGTGTCCGCGACGGTCGACCTGGCCTCCGTCGACACCGGCAACGCCGACCGGGACGCGCACGTACGCGCCGCCGGTCTGCTCGACGTGGAGAAGCGTCCGACGATGACCTACCGCTCGACCCGGGTGTCGGGCGAGGGCGAGGACTGGGTCATGGAGGGCGAGCTGACGATCGGTGAGGTGACCCGGCCGGTGACGCTCGCCGTGGAGTTCGGCGGGCTGGTGGACGTGCCGATGGACGGCAGCCGGCATGCCGGGTTCGAGGCGGCGGGTGAGATCCGGCGCAGCGAGTTCGGGCTGGACTTCGCTCCGGGGCTGCTCGGGGAGGTCGTGAAGATCCAGCTCGACATGCAGTTCGTGGAGCCGGCGGGCTCCTGAGCGCCGGACGCGCGGACGCGCCGTGTCCCACGGGTTCTTCCATGGGACACGGCGCGTCCGGGTGCCGGCGGGCGCCCTGTGCCGGGGCTGCGGGCGTCCGCCCGGCGGGTCAGGCCTTGCTCGCCCGTGTCGTCTTCTTCGCGGCCGGCTTGGTGGTATTGGCCGCCTTCGCGGTCTTCGCCGCGGTGGCGCCCACCTTCTTGGTGGCCGTCTTCCTGGCGGTGGACTTGGCCGCCACCGTCTTCGCCGCCTTGCGCGTGGCCTGCGCCGGGATGGCGTCGCTGACCCGGTCGGCGCCGAGGATGTCCCTCAGGAACTTGCCGGTGTGGCTGGCCGGTACGCCGGCGATCTGCTCCGGCGTGCCCTCGGCGACCACCAGGCCGCCGCCCGCGCCGCCCTCGGGGCCCATGTCGACGACCCAGTCGGCGGTCTTGATCACGTCGAGGTTGTGCTCGATTACGATGACCGTGTTGCCCTTCTCGACCAGGCCCGACAGGACCGTCAGCAGCTTGCTGATGTCCTCGAAGTGCAGACCGGTGGTCGGCTCGTCCAGGACGTAGACCGTGCGGCCGGTGGAGCGGCGCTGCAGCTCGCTGGCGAGCTTCACGCGCTGTGCCTCACCGCCGGACAGGGTGGTCGCGGACTGGCCGAGCCGGACGTAGCCGAGGCCGACGTCCTTGAGTGTCTTCATGTGCCGGGCGATCGCGGGGACCGCCTCGAAGAAGTCGGTCGCCTCCTCGATCGGCATGTTCAGGACGTCGGCGATGGACTTGCCCTTGTAGTGGACCTCCAGGGTCTCCCGGTTGTACCGGGCACCGTGGCAGACCTCGCACGGGACGTAGACGTCCGGGAGGAAGTTCATCTCGATCTTGATGGTGCCGTCGCCCGCGCAGTTCTCGCAGCGGCCGCCCTTGACGTTGAAGGAGAACCGGCCGGGCATGTAGCCGCGGACCTTCGCCTCGGTCGTCTCGGCGAACAGCTTGCGGATGTGGTCGAAGACGCCGGTGTACGTCGCCGGGTTCGACCGCGGGGTGCGGCCGATGGGCGACTGGTCGACGTGGACGACCTTGTCGACGAGGTCGTCGCCGTCCACGCGTGTGTGCCGTCCGGGCACGCTGCGGGCACCGTTCAGCTCCCGCGCGAGGTGCGTGTAGAGGATGTCGTTGACCAGCGTCGACTTGCCGGAACCGGAGACGCCGGTGACGGCGGTGAACAGGCCGAGCGGGAAGGACACGTCGATGTCCTGCAGGTTGTTCTCCCGGGCCCCGTGCACGGTGAGCCTGCGGGACGGGTCCTGCGGACGCCGGACCTCGGGCAGCGGGATGGCCTTCTTGCCCGACAGGTACAGGCCGGTCTGCGACTCGGCGTTGTCGAGCAGCTCCTTCACGGAGCCGCTGTGCACGACCTTGCCGCCGTGCTCACCGGCGCCGGGGCCGATGTCGACGATCCAGTCGGCGACCTTGATGGTGTCCTCGTCGTGCTCGACGACGATCAGTGTGTTGCCCATGTCGCGGAGCCGGACGAGGGTCTCGATCAGCCGGTGGTTGTCGCGCTGGTGCAGGCCGATGGACGGCTCGTCGAGGACGTACAGAACGCCGACGAGGCCGGAACCGATCTGGGTGGCCAGGCGGATGCGCTGGGCCTCGCCGCCGGAGAGCGTGCCGGCCGCCCGGTTCAGCGAGAGGTAGTCCAGGCCGACGTCGACCAGGAAGCGCAGCCGCTCGTTGACCTCCTTCAGCACGCGCTCGGCGATCTTCTTGTCCCGGGCGCTGAGCTTCAGCCGGCCCAGGAAGTCGGCGCAGTCGCTGATGGACATCGCCGCGACCTCGGCGATCGACTTGTCCATGACGGTGACCGCGAGGACGAGCGGCTTGAGGCGGGTGCCCTCACAGGTGGGGCAGGGCACCTCGCGCATGTAGCCCTCGAAGCGCTCGCGGCTGGCGTCGCTCTCGGACTCGCTGTGCCGGCGCTTGACGAAGGGGACGGCGCCCTCGAACGCCGTGGTGTACCGGCGCTCGCGCCCGTAGCGGTTGCGGTAGCGGACCTCGACCTGCGTCCTGTGCCCGTGCAGCAGGGCCTTGCGGGCACGCAGCGGCAGCCCGGCGAAGGGGATGTCCGTACGGAAGCCCAGCGCGTCCGCGAGGGCCCCGATCAGGCGGGCGAAGTAGTCCTTGGTGTGTCCGTGCGACCAGGGGTGGATGGCGCCCTCGTCCAGCGACTTGTCCGGGTCCGGGACGATCAGCTCGGGGTCGACCTCCATGCGCGTGCCGATGCCCGAGCAGTCGGGGCAGGCGCCGAAGGGCGAGTTGAAGGAGAAGGAGCGGGGCTCCAGCTCCTCGAAGGACAGGTCGTCGTACGGGCAGTACAGGTGCTCCGAGTACATGCGCTCGCGCTCGGGGTCGTCCTCGGGGAGGTCGACGAAGTCGAGCACGACCATGCCGCCCGACAGACCGAGCGCGGTCTCGACGGAGTCGGTGAGGCGGCGCTTCGCCGAGTCCTTCACCGTGAGGCGGTCGACGACCACCTCGATGGTGTGCTTCTCCTGCTTCTTCAGCGTGGGCGGCTGGGAGAGCTGGACGGTCTCGCCGTCGACCCGCGCGCGGGAGTAGCCCTTGGTCTGGAGGTCCGAGAAGAGGTCGACGAACTCGCCCTTGCGCTCGCGCACCAGCGGCGACAGCACCTGGAAGCGGCTGCCCTCGGGCAGCTCCAGCACCTTGTCGACGATGGCCTGCGGCGACTGGCGCGAGATGGGCCGGGAGCACTCGGGACAGTGCGGCTTGCCGATGCGGGCGAAGAGCAGGCGCAGGTAGTCGTAGACCTCGGTGATGGTGCCGACCGTGGAGCGCGGGTTGCGCGAGGTCGACTTCTGGTCGATGGAGACCGCCGGGGAGAGACCCTCGATGAAGTCGACGTCCGGCTTGTCCATCTGGCCGAGGAACTGCCGGGCGTACGAGGAGAGCGATTCCACGTAGCGCCGCTGGCCCTCGGCGAAGATCGTGTCGAAGGCCAGGGAGGACTTGCCCGACCCGGACAGGCCCGTGAAGACGATGAGCGAGTCGCGAGGCAGGTCGAGCGAGACGTTTTTCAGATTGTGCTCGCGCGCGCCACGGACGATGAGACGGTCGGCCACGCCGGTCCGCACCTTTCTTGAGAGAAGTGACAGGGGCGGGGCCCCCGTCTTTCTCAGACTAGGGGGAGCCACTGACAACGCCGGTCGGATTCACCGGTTGTCAACAAACCCCGACTCCCCAGCATGCCCGACGCCGCACCCGACCATATAGCACGTGCATTCGATTTGCGGGCGTCGTCCGCCGCCTTCACCCGAACGTGTGGTGCCGTCTAGGGTCGACGACATGATTGATCACGCGCGTGACCTGGCGTCTGTACACGACGCCACCGAACGGCTGCTGAGCGCGGTCGGCAAACTGGACAACGCGGGCGTGACGGACCAGTCACGGCTACCCGGCTGGACCCGCGGCCATGTCCTCGCCCACCTCGCCCGCAACGCGGACGCCCTCGTGAACGTTCTGGAGGGCCGCCCCATGTACGTCTCCGCCGAGGCCCGCGACGCCGACATCGAACGGGACGCCCCGCGCCCGCTCGACGCCCAGCTCGCCGACGTGCGCGAGAGCGCGGCCCGCTTCCAGGAGGCGGGCGCCGTCCCCGCCGACTGGTCGCGCACGGTCGCGCTGCGCAATGGCGTCACGGACTCGGCGTCACGGGTGCCCTTCCGGCGGTGGGCCGAGGTGGAGCTGCACCACGTGGACCTCGGGATCGGCTACGAGCTGGAGGACCTGCCGGAGGAGTTCACCGAGCGGGAGACCGCCTTCCTGGCCGCCCGCTTCACGGGGCACCCGGACGTGCCGTCCACGCGCCTCACGGACGGCACGCGCGCGTGGAGCACGGGCCGCGAGGAGGGCGCGCGGACCATCATCGTCACCGGGACCCCCGCCGACCTGCTGGGCTGGCTCGCCGGGCGGCGCGAGGGAACCGCGCTGACCGTGGAGGGGGGCACGCTGCCCGCGCTGCCGCCGCTGTAGCCGAGGGCTCCGGGAGGCGGTCGCGGCGGCGTCCCGGCGCCAGGGTCCGGCGTTCGGACCATGCCGCAGGAGACGGGCGGTGCCTTGCCGTTCCCGCGTCTGCGGCGTGATGCGAACGACAGGCCCTAGGCTGGCGGTCATGACCTACAGCGGAGAGGTGCGGGTCGGCGGCCCCGCCCAGGTGCACGAGCTCAAAGATCTGATGATCACCAAGATCGCGGTCGGCCCGATGGACAACAACGCCTATCTGCTGCGCTGCCGGGCCACCGACGAACAGCTGCTGATCGACGCCGCGAACGACGCGCACACGCTGCTCGGCTCGATCGGTGACGACGGCATCGCCTCCGTCGTCACCACCCACCGCCACGGCGACCACTGGCAGGCGCTGGCCGAGGTCGTCGCGGCCACCGGCGCCCGCACGTACGCGGGCCGGCACGACGCCGAGGGCATTCCCGTGCCCACCGACGTGCCGGTCGACGACGGCGACGTCATCCGGGTGGGCCAGGTGGAGCTCACTGCCCGCCACCTCGTCGGACACACCCCGGGCTCGATCGTCCTCGTCTACGACGACCCGCACGGGCACCCGCACGTGTTCACGGGGGACTGTCTCTTCCCCGGCGGCGTGGGCAACACCTTCAAGGACCCGGAGGCGTTCGCGCGTCTGATCCGCGATGTCGAGACCAAGGTCTTCGACGTCCTCCCGGACGAGACGTGGGTCTACCCGGGGCACGGCGACGACACCTCGCTGGGCGCGGAACGCCCGCACCTGCCGGAGTGGCACGCGCGCGGGTGGTGAACGCCCTCCGTTCGCACCCCGTGTGATCCGTTCACCGGCGCCGCCCCTCCGCGCGCGCTGCCGGACCGAGCGGAGGGGCGGTCGACTGGGGGCAGCCCCGCGCAGGACGACGGCTCCTGGGCGGCGTGGGCCGCCGGTCCCCCCTTTCCCGCCCTCGGCCGGCGGCCCCGGCTCCTCAGGTGTCGGCCCGGCCCGTCCCCGCCAGCGCCGCGATCCGCTCCACACCGAACGCGTATCCCTGCACACCGCACCCGGCGATGACTCCGTCGGCGCGCTGCGACACGTAGGAGTGGTGCCGGAACGGCTCACGCTGGTGGATGTTGGAGATGTGGACCTCCACCACCGGCAGCCCGTCGCAGGTGTTGAGCGCGTCCAGGATCGCGACGGACGTGTGCGAGTAGGCGGCGGGGTTGATCACGATCCCGCAGTGGTGCAGCCGTGCCTCGTGGATCCAGTCGACCAGTTCGCCCTCGTGGTTGGACTGGCGGAAGTCCACCGTGCCGCCGTGCGCCGCGGCGGTCTTGACGCACAGGGCCTCGACGTCGGCGAGCGTGTCGGAGCCGTAGATCTCCGGCTGGCGCTGGCCGAGCAGGTTCAGGTTGGGCCCGTTGAGGATCATGATCGGGGCGTTGGCCAGGGTGCGGGGCACGGTTCCTCCGGTCCGTTCGAGGTGCGGCGGTCCTTGGCCGACCGCTCGCTGGCCCCCGGTTTATCACGGTGCACCTCCGTCCCGGCCGGCCCTACCCTCGCCGCATGACGACGATCATGTACCCGCCCAAGCCCTCGCCCGGAGACCGCGTCGCGGTGATATCCCCCGCTTCGGGACTGCCCGGACTGTTCCCGTTGCCCTACGAGTTGGGCCTGGAACGGCTGCGCGCCGAGTACGGCCTGGAACCGGTCGAGTATCCGGCCACCCGCAAGATGGGGGCGACGCCGCGGGAACGGGCCGACGACATCCACGCGGCCTTCGCCGACCCGGACATCAGGGCCGTGTTCGCGTCGATCGGCGGCGACGACCAGATCACCGTCCTGCCGCACCTGGACCGGGAGTTGCTGCGAGCCGACCCGAAGCCGTTCTTCGGGTGGAGCGACAACACCAACCTCCTCGCCTTCCTTCGCAACACGGGCATCGTCGCGTACCACGGCGCGAGCGTGATGTGCGAGCTGGGCCGGTCCGGTGCCATGCATCCGCAGACCGCCGATTCCCTGCGGGCGGCGCTGTTCACCTCGGGGCCCTACGAGCTGCGGCCCGCCGAGCGCTGGAACGACGTCGACCGGGACTGGGCCGACCCCGCGGCGCTCGGGACGGAACCGGGGTCCCGGCCCGGTTCGGGCTGGTCGTGGGTCAACGGCGACCGGGTGGTCGAGGGCCGCAGCTGGGGCGGCTGCCTGGAGATCGTCGGCCAGCTGCTGATGGCGGACCGCGAGATCGCGCACGATCCGGGCGAGTACGACGGGGGCGTGCTGTTCCTGGAGACCTCGGAGGAGCTGCCGAGCGCCGCGGAGGTCTTCCGGACGCTGCGCGGCATGGGTGAGCGGGGCCTGCTCCGGCGGTTCTCCGCCCTGCTGATGGGCCGCCCGAAGACGTGGTCCTTCGAGCACCCCAACAGCCCCGGGGAAGGCGCCCGCTACGCGGCGGAGCAGCGGGAGGCCGTGCTGCGGGCGATGCGGACCTACGCCCCCGACGCGACGATCGTGTTGGACGTGGACCTCGGCCACACCGATCCGCAGGTCGTCGTCCCCTACGGCGGACTGGTCCGCGTCGACGGGCCCGCCCGGCGGATCGTCGTCACGTACTGATCCACCTACTGGTCCGCGTACCGGGCGCGTACCGGTCCGGGCGGCCCGGCGCGGTGCCGGCTACGGGTTGATCGCGAGTTCCAGGTACGCGGCGAACAGCACCAGGTGGACGCCTCCCTGCAGGGGCGTAGCTCGCCCCGGCACGACCGTCAGCGAGGCCACCACCACAGTCAGCGCGAGCAGGATGATGTGGGTGGGACCGAGGCCCAGGACCAGTGGCCCGGAGAGCCAGACGGAGGCCAGGGCGACCGCCGGGATGGTCAGTCCGATGCTGGCCATCGCGGAGCCGAGGGCGAGGTTCAGGCTGGTCTGCACCCGGTCGCGGCGGGCGGTGCGCAGGGCGGCGATGGTCTCCGGGAGGAGTACCAGCAGGGCGATGATCACGCCGACGACGGCGTGATGGAGTCCCGCGGCCTCCACTCCGTCCTCGATGGTGGGCGAGACCCCTTTCGCCAGTCCGACCACGCCGATCAGCGCCAGGGCCAGCAGCCCCAGGCTGATCAGTGCGGTACGGGCGGACGGCGCGTGGGCGTGGTCCTCGACGGTGATCACCTCGCCCTGCCGGGTGATCGGGAGGAAGTAGTCGCGGTGGCGCACGGTCAGGGTCGTGATGAACAGCCCGTAGAGGACCAGTGAGGAGAGCGCCGCGAAGGTCAGCTGGACGGTGGAGAACTCCGGGCCCTGCGCGCTGGTCGTGAACGTGGGCAGTACCAGGCTGAGGGTGGCCAGGGTCGCCACCGTGGCGAGGGCGGCGCCGGTGCCCTCCGGGTTGAACACCGCCGTGCCGTGGCGCAGGGAGGCGACGAGCAGGCTGAGCCCGACCACACCGTTGCAGGTGATCATCACGGCCGCGAAGACGGTGTCCCTGGCGAGGGTCGCGCTCTTGTCACCGCCGTCCGCCATCAGGGTCACGATGAGGGCGACCTCGATGACGGTGACGGCGATGGCGAGGACGAGGGAGCCGAAGGGCTCACCGACCCGGTGGGCGACCACCTCCGCGTGGTGCACGGCGGCCAGGACGGACAGGGCGAGGACGATGGTCAGCACCGCCACGACCACGCCGGGCAGGCCGCGACCCCAGGTGAGGATCAGCAGCACGACCGCGATCACGGGCGTAACGGTCGTCCACTGTGCGAGGAGCGCCCTGGGCCGAGTGATCATGCAGCGATCGTCGCAGAGGCGAACGGCCCCCGCATTCCCGGTCACACGGACGAGGACCGCTCTCGGCCGCCAGCGGCGCGCCGGGCACCTCTCTCACGAGAGGCGCCGGCGGGCAGTCGTGCGCGGGTCAGGCCTCGACGTCGTGCTTCTCCGCGTCCCGGGCGTCCGCTTCCGCCTGCTTCCGGGAGGCCCGGAGGCTGGTGATCGTGGTGACGATCAGGACCGAGCAGATCACGCCGAGCGAGACCGGGATGCTGATCTCGGGCACGTGGACGCCGGACTCGTGCAGGGCGTGCAGCACCAGCTTCACGCCGATGAACCCCAGGATGATCGACAGGCCGTACGAGAGGTGGACCAGCTTCCTCAGCAGACCGCCGATGAGGAAGTACAGCTGACGCAGACCCATCAGGGCGAAGGCGTTGGCCGTGAACACGATGTACGGGTCCTGGGTCAGGCCGAAGATCGCCGGGATGGAGTCGAGCGCGAACAGGACGTCGGTGGTGCCGATCGCGAGCATCACGACCAGCATCGGCGTCATGACGCGCTTGCCGTTCTCCTCGATCCACAGCTTGGTGCCGTGGTACCGGTCGGCGACGCCGAACCTGCGCTCGGCGGCCTTGAGCAGCTTGTTCTCCTCGAACTCCTCGTCCTCCTCCTCGGCCCGGGCCTCCTGGATGAGCTTCCAGGCGGTCCAGATCAGGAAGGCTCCGAAGAGGTAGAAGACCCACGAGAAGCTGGCGAGGATCGCGGCGCCGGCGGCGATGAAGACGGCCCTGAGGACCAGGGCGATGAGGACACCCACAAGGAGCACTCGCTGCTGGTACTGCGAGGGCACCGCGAACTTCGCCATGATCAGGACGAAGACGAACAGGTTGTCTACGCTCAAGGACTTCTCGGTGATGAAGCCCGCGGAGAACTCGCCGGCGGGCTGGCCGCCGCCGAAGACGAGGAGCCCCAGTCCGAAGAGCCCGGCGAGCGCGATCCAGACGACCGTCCAGATCCCGGCTTCCTTGATCGACACGTCGTGCGGCTTGCGGCCGATGAAGAAATCGACCGCGATGAGGGCGGCGAGGCCCACGATGGTCAGGACCCAAAGGGTCACGGAAACTTCCACTTACGCCTCCGGCAGTACGTCACACGGCAGATGTCAGCGTCGTCGCTGCCGGAGGTCTCTTCCACCCCGGGCGTCCGGTGCGCGAGGCGCGTCCGGAGCCCACGGGCCGACGCCCCGGGATCTGGCCTGATCCGTATTGACGGGTACGCCGCAGCTGGCAGGGAGTACTCCCCTCCGTACGGAAAACAGTACCCGAATCACCAAGGAAAGGTAAAGAGGCAGGTAAAGGAGAAGCCAAAACGCCAGGTCAGGATGGCTTTACGAGGACTTGGCCCGAGCTTTGGCTCACCGGTTCCACGAGCGACGGGCCGCGGCCACCGCGGTGAGCACCTGCCCAAGGACCTGGCTGCCGGGCGGCACGAGCGAGGGCTCGTACGTCCAGGCGTGGCCCACCCACGGGTCGGCCAAATGGTCGTCGGCCACCGGGGTCAGACGGAGCAGGGAACGCCACAGCGGGTCGAGCAGCGGTCCGTATCCCGCGGACTCCTCGCGGTCGGCGACCAGCATCAGGTGCACACCTACGGCCGGGCCCTCGTCCGCGAGGTAGCGCAGCTGGTTCACCGCCCGGTCGTCGAAGCCGTGCGGGAAGTCGTTGACGATCAGGAGCTGCTGGGACGTGTCGAGACCGGGCGGCAGCGCGTCGGCGGCGCCTCCGCGCAGCGCCATCTGCACCAGGTCGACGCGCTGGGTGAGCCGGGCCAGCACGTCCGCCGTCCCCGCGGCGCCCTGGGCCGGCGGGGCGGCGAGCACTCCGCTCCGCACCAGCGGTGCCAGGGCCTGTGCCCCCGCTCCGGCCGGGTCGACGACGTGGACGGTGAACTCGCCCGCCGGGTAGACGGCGAGCAGCCGGGCCGCGTGCGCGACCGCCGACTCCAGCGCCAGGCGTCCCCTCTCGTGGGAGTCGGCGAACGAGCCGTCGAGGGAGCCGCCGGAGCGCCCGCTGTCGATCCACAGGCCCCGTTCGAGCGGCAGCCGGACGAGCATCGGTATGCGTATCCGGTCGGCCTCGGGCAGCCGGAGGTCGCCCAGGCGCGCGGCCATGGGGATCTCCATGGGCACGCGGTAGGCGTGCCAGACGGGGTTGTCCCAGCGGGCGTAGGCGGCCGGCAGGGCGGGCTCGACGACCTCGGCCTCGGCGGCCAGCTGGGCGAGGTCCCGGTCGAGGGCTTCCCTGGCCTGCGCGACGAGCCGGTCGTAGCGGGCGCGGGCGGCCTCGCGGGCGGCGTCGCCCTGCCCGCCGATCCGGCTGCGCGGATCGGCCAGGGCCTGGTCGATCTCCTTGTCCCTGCGCGACTCGGCGAAGTCCACGGCGCTGCGGTACGCGGCCGCGGTGCGGGCGAGGTCCTCGAACATGCCCCACACCTGGTTGTACAGCCGCTCGTCCATGGACCAGCCGGTGGCGTCGCCCGCGACGGGCCGGGCGGGCTGCCCGGGGGCGGCCGGGGGCGCGGTCGGGGCGGGCGCGGGCGGAGCCGCGTGCCGGCGGCGCGGGTGGCTGTAGTCGATGGGGCCGCTGCCCGCGGGGGCCGGCGGCGGGGTGACGCCGGAGGAGTCCCCCACCGCGGCGCCGCCCGGGTACGGCGGCTGCGGTGCGGACCGGCCCGGGCCGGCCGGTGTCTGCGGGCCGCCGGCGACCTGGGGGCCGTACGGGGAGGCAGCCGGGGCGGAGCCGGGCGTGCCCTGGGGAGCGGCCGCCCCGTGGTCCGGGGCGGCCGGCTGCCGGGCGCGGTCGCCGTCCGCCGTACGCGGCGCGGGAGCGGGCACGGAGCGGGCCAGGCCGCCGGCCACCGCCTCCTGGACCTGTCCGGCGAGCTGCCGGGCCTGCGGCAGGCCCTGGTCGGTGAGGAGCTCGGCGAGACCGCCCGCGTAGCCCTGGCCGACGGCCCGCACCTTCCAGGCACCCTGCCGGCGGTAGAGCTCCAGCGCGACGACGGCCGACTCGGCCTCCAGGCCGGTGAGGGTGTAGCTGGCGACCTCGGTGCCGTCGAGGCCGGTGACGGCGACGAAGGGTGCGGCGACGGCGCCGAAGCGGGACGGGCCCGCCCCGCCGGCCGCGGCCAGGGCGAGCAGCACACTGACCCGGTGCACGGCGTCCGGCACGGCGTCCAGGTCCACCGCGAGCCGGTGGTCGGCGGCCGCCTGCCGGGAGACCTCCAGTCCGGGCAGCGTGGGCGAGCCCGGGTGGGCCACCCACTCGACGCCGTGGACCGTGCCGTCCTCGTCGCCGAGCGTGGCCGCGGCCACCACCGGCGTGCCGGCCGAGACCCGGACCTCCAGACGGGCCTCGGGAAGCGGGTGGTTCTGCCCCCGCACCAGCTCGGCCGTCATCGCCTTCCCCCCTGTGTCACTCGTTGCGACGCGTGTCGTGTGCCGCGCCGGCCGCCCGACCCCCGACGGGACGGCCCGGCGTCCGGCCCTACAGGACCGGCAGGATCGCCGGCATCAGGTCCTGGAAGGTGCGGCCGTTGGCCGGGGAGCCGAGGGCGGTCATCGCCCAGCCCTGTCCCGCCCGGTGCACCTTGGCCATGATCTGGGCCGTGAAGGCGCCGCCGCCGGCCAGCGTGTACCGGGCGAGCTCCTCGCCGTTGGTCTCGTCCACCAGGCGGCAGAACGCGTTCTGCACCTCCTGGAACGTCTGTCCCGTGAAGGAGTTCACGGTGAAGACGATCTGGTCGATGTGGACCGGGACGCGCTGCAGGTCGACGAGGATCGCCTCGTCGTCGCCGCCCTGGCCGACACCGCCGACCAGGTTGTCCCCGGTGTGACGCACCGAGCCGTCGTCGCTCACCAGGTGACGGAAGAAGACCACGTCGACCGGCTGCTTGTCCGCGAACAGCACGGCGGAGGCGTCGAGGTCGATCTCCCGGGTGCGCGAGCCGAACAGGCCGCGCCGGGGAGCCGCCTGCCAGCCGAGACCCATGCGCACCGACGTCAGGCTGCCGCCGTCGTTCTTCTGCAGACTGATGGCCTGACCCTTGGTCATGTTGACGGTCACGCGCTGATTCCCCTCTACGAACTGTCCCCTGTTGCCGCGGCGCCCGCGGTTGACCAGAACCCTACGCAGAGCCACCGACAGTGCCGTACCCAGGTCCGCACTTTGTGTCGGTCTTGCAACACACCGCGTGCCGGACGGGCCGTCAGGCCAGACCGGCCTCCTTCATCTGGCGCAGCTCCTTCTTCATCTCGGAGACCTCGTCGCGCAGACGGGCCGCGATCTCGAACTGGAGGTCCGCGGCGGCGGCCCGCATGCGGGTGGTGAGGTCCTCGATCTGCCCGGCGAGCTCCGCCGCGGGGCGGTCGGTGGGCGCCGCCTCGGTCTTCCTGCCCTTGGCCGCCTTGGCGCCGGCCGCCGCCTTGCCCCCGAGGGCGGGCACGGGGGCCTTCGCGGCCTTGCCGTCCTTCGACTGGCGGTAACCCGAGCCGAGGAGCTGCTCGGTGTCGACGTCCTCGCGGGCGATCTGCGCCACGATGTCGTTGATCTTCTTGCGGAGGGGCTGCGGATCGATGCCGTTCGCCGTGTTGTAGGCGATCTGCTTTTCCCGGCGGCGGTTGGTCTCGTCGATGGCCTTCTCCATCGCCGGGGTGATCTTGTCGGCGTACATGTGGACCTGGCCGGAGACGTTGCGCGCCGCGCGGCCGATGGTCTGGATCAGGGAAGTGCCGGAGCGCAGGAAGCCCTCCTTGTCGGCGTCGAGGATGGCCACCAGGGAGACCTCGGGCAGGTCGAGGCCCTCGCGCAGGAGGTTGATGCCGACCAGGACGTCGTACTCGCCGGCGCGCAGCTCGCGCAGCAGCTCCACGCGGCGCAGCGTGTCGACGTCGCTGTGCAGGTAGCGGACCTGGATGCCGAGCTCCAGGAAGTAGTCGGTGAGGTCCTCGGCCATCTTCTTGGTGAGCGTGGTGACGAGGACGCGCTCGTCCTTCTCGGTCCGCTGACGGATCTCGTGCACCAGGTCGTCGATCTGGCCCTCGGTGGGCTTGACGACGACCTCGGGGTCGATGAGTCCGGTGGGGCGGATGATCTGCTCGACGGCGCCGTCCGAGCGGGAGAGCTCGTAGGTGCCGGGGGTCGCCGACAGGTACACCGTCTGCCCGATGCGCCCCTGGAACTCCTCCCACTTCAGCGGGCGGTTGTCGAGGGCGGAGGGCAGCCGGAACCCGTGGTCGACCAGGGTCCGCTTGCGGGAGGCGTCGCCCTCGTACATGGCGCCGATCTGCGGCACCGTGACGTGCGACTCGTCGATGACGAGCAGGAAGTCGTCCGGGAAGTAGTCCAGCAGGGTGTTGGGCGGCGAGCCGGGCAAGCGGCCGTCGAAGTGCATCGAGTAGTTCTCGACGCCGGAGCAGCTGCCGATCTGGCGGAGCATCTCGAGGTCGTACGTCGTGCGCATCCGCAGACGCTGGGCCTCCAGGAGCTTGCCCTGCTTCTCCAGCTCGGTCAGGCGCTCGGCCAGCTCCTTCTCGATGTCGTTGACCGCGCGCTCCATGCGCTCGGGGCCCGCGACGTAGTGGGAGGCCGGGAACACGTACAGCTGCTGGTCGTCGCTGATGATCTCGCCGGTGACCGGGTGCAGCGTGGACAGGGCCTCGATCTCGTCGCCGAACATCTCGATGCGGACGGCGAGCTCCTCGTAGACCGGGAAGATCTCGATGGTGTCGCCGCGGACACGGAAGGTGCCGCGGGCGAAGGCCATGTCGTTGCGCGTGTACTGGATGTCGACGAAGCGGCGCAGCAGCTCGTCCCGGTCGTGCTCGTCGCCGACGCGGAGGGGGACCATGCGGTCGACGTACTCCTGCGGGGTGCCGAGACCGTAAATGCAGGAGACCGAGGCGACCACGACGACGTCGCGGCGGGTGAGCAGCGAGTTGGTCGCGGAGTGGCGCAGGCGCTCCACCTCCTCGTTGATCGAGGAGTCCTTCTCGATGTACGTGTCCGACTGCGGGACGTAGGCCTCGGGCTGGTAGTAGTCGTAGTACGAGACGAAGTACTCGACGGCGTTGTTCGGCAGGAGCTTCCCGGAACTCGTTCGCCAGCTGGGCGGCCAGTGTCTTGTTCGGCGCCATCACGAGGGTGGGGCGCTGGAGCTTCTCGATCATCCACGCGGTGGTGGCGGACTTGCCGGTGCCGGTCGCGCCGAGTAGCACGACGTCCTTCTCGCCTGCTTCGATGCGCCGGGCGAGGTCGGCGATGGCCGTCGGCTGGTCGCCGCTCGGCTGGTAGGGGCTGACGACCTCGAAGGGCGCCACCGTGCGTTCGATCTGAGAAACGGGCCGCATGGGATCCACCGTACGACCCCGCACTGACAACCGGTCCGGATCAGCGGTTCTGCGGGGTGCGGGGGCGCCGGTGGGCGAGGTGGCGGCGGGTGTGGTGCGCGGGGTGGTGCGCCGGGCGGTGGGCCCGGGGCGGGAACTCGGGGTGGGCGGGGATGCCCGGCTTGTGCTCGAGGGGCACCCCGGCCGGCCGCCCCATGATCATCAGCGGGTCGAGGAGCACCACGACGCCGGCGAGGAGGAGGAAAGCGAGGGGCCCGATCAGCATGGGGGCGAGCAGCTCGGCCGGTGAGCCGCCGACGGAGGGGACGGCCGTGCCGTGCAGGTGCACGTCGAGCGCGGCCATGCCGGTGTAGTGCATGCCGGTGACGGCGAGGCCCATCACGAGGCTGGCGCCCACGCTCCAGAGGAATCCCCGGACCTGCCCGGCCGCCCACAGGGCCGCGGTGGCGGCGGCCATGGCGATGGCGACGGACGCGGACACGGTGAGCGTGTTGTACTCCAGCTGCCCGTCCAGCCGCATACCGGCCATTCCCAGGTAGTGCATCGAGGCGATCCCCAGGCCGGTGATCGTGCCCCCGGTGAACAGGGCCGTTCCCCGCGCGCCCCGGTAGCCGACGATGAAGACGCCCACGCCCACCATGACGATGGCGACGGCGAGGCTCGCGAACGTCATCGCCCAGTCGTAGCGGATCGGCGTGTGCTCGATCGTGAACCCCATCATCGCGATGAAGTGCATGGTCCATATCCCGGAGCCGATCGCCGCCGAGCCGAGGGCCAGCCATGCCGGGCGCCACGATCGGGTGACAACTATCGATCTGGTGGTGCAGCGCAGACCGAGGGCGCCGCCGAGGCAGGCCATGAGGTAAGCCACCAGCGGTGTGACGAGTCCGTAGCTGAAGCCGTCGACCGTGTCGTGCATGTGCGGCTACCCTTCCGCCTTTTTATGTCCCGGAATGCCCTGATTGCGCACCCTTCCCAGGACCGTACAAACGGTCAGGGCCGAGGCAGAGAGTATGACTCCCACCGGAACGGACGAACGATTCTCCGGCAAAGAATCACGGCCTTGCCGCAGTTGTGCCGCCCCGGTGAGCGGAGTTGAGCAACTCCCATTCAGCCTGTGGCCATTCTGCACCCATCTCTCGTTGACGCTCTGCTGTCACAGTAGTGCTGTCCGTGAACGCTCGACGCGAGGAGTACGCATGCACGCGCGCGCAGTTGCCGTCCTGACCACCGCGCTCGTGGGGGTCGTCCTCATGGCTCCCAGTTCCCACGCAGACACTCCGGACAACGGGGACGCGCCGACGGTCGTCGCCCACCGGGGCGCCTCCGCCTACGCGCCGGAGAACACGCTGGCCGCCGTCGACAAGGCGGCCGAGCTCGGCATCCGCTGGGTGGAGAACGACGTCCAGCGCACCAAGGACGGCGAACTCGTCGTCATCCACGACGACAGCCTGCAGCGCACCACCGACGTCGAGGAGGTCTTCCCCGACCGCGCACCCTGGAAGGTGAAGGACTTCACCGCCGCCGAGATCGCCCGTCTGGACGCCGGGAGCTGGTTCGGCCCCGCGTACGCGGGCGCGCGCGTGCCGACCCTGGAGCAGTACGTGCGACGCGTGGAGCTCCACCACCAGAAACTGCTGCTGGAGCTCAAGAGCCCGGGGCTCTACCCGGGGATCGAGCGCCAGACCCTGAAGGCTCTCGCCAACGAGGGGTGGCTCGACCGGCGGCACGTGGCGGGCCGGCTGGTCGTCCAGAGCTTCGACGCGGACAGCATCCGGACCGTCCACGACCTGAAGCCCGCCGTCAAGACCGGGTTCCTCGGCACCCCGGCCGTGGCGGACCTGCCCGAGTACGCGAAGTTCACCGACCAGATCAACCCCTCCTACGGCTCGATCTCCCAGAGCTACGTCGCCACCGTCCACACCTTCACCGGGCCGCACGGCAGGGTCATGGAGGTCTTCACCTGGACGGTCGACGACGCGGACACCGCCCGGCGGGTGGCCGGCTACGAGGTGGACGGCGTCATCACCAACAAGCCCGACGTGGTGCGGGACGCGGTGGGCGAGGCGGCGGACTCCGCCGAACTGTGATCGCCCGACGCTCGGGGCGGGCGTCCGCGCGCCCCGGGCGTTGTCGGTGGCGGGCCGTACGGTGGGCGCATGGACAGCCACGGGCAGGACGAGCAGCAGGTCGTGTGGACCGTCGTCGGCACCGGCATCGGTCCGCTGCTGCTGGCCGCGAGCCGGACGGGACTGGTCAACGTCGTGTTCCACGCCACGGACGCCGTGCGCGACCGGGCACTGGAGCGGCTCGCGTCCCGGCTGGGCACCCGGCCCGTCGAGGCGCCCGGTTCCCCGCTGCTGGCCGAGGCGGCACGGCAGGTGGAGGCGTACTTCGCGGGCGAGCGGCACGACTTCGAGCTGCCCCTGGACTGGTCGCTGATATCGGGCTTCAACCGGCAGGTGCTGCGGGAGCTGGCGTCCGGCGTGCCGTACGGCTCGGTCGTCGGCTACGGCGATCTGGCCGAGCGTGTGGGCCAGCCCGGGGCCGCCCAGGCGGTGGGCGCGGCGATGGGGGCCAATCCGCTGCCGGTCGTCGTGCCGTGCCACCGGGTCGTGGGGAGCGACGGCGGCATCGGCGGGTTCGGCGGCGGCGTGGACACCAAGCGGCGGTTGCTCGCGCTGGAGGGTGTGCTCCCCGAGCCGCTGTTCTGAGCGGGGCCGCCGTCCCCCTGGTTTGATCCGGCGCCCCGCCCGCCAGGCATGAGGGAGAACCGACGGACTGGGGAGGCAGGCGCGTGGTGCTGGTGGTGTCGGAAGAGGTAGGGGAGGCGATCGCCGGGCGTCGCCCCGTGGTGGCCCTGGAGTCCACGATCATCGCGCACGGGCTGCCGCGCCCGCGGAATCTGCTGGTGGCCCGGGAGCTGGAGGCCGCCGTGCGGCAGGAGGGCGGCGTACCGGCGACGATCGCCGTGCTGGACGGGCGGCCGCATGTCGGCCTGGACGAGGAGCAGCTGGAGCGGGTCGCGACCGAGGACGGCATCCGCAAGCTGGGCCACCGCGATATGCCGCTCGCGCTGGCCGCCGGGGCGAGCGGCGCGACCACGGTGTCGGCGACCGCGCTGCTGGCCGCCCGGGCGGAGGTGCGCGTCTTCGCGACCGGCGGGCTCGGCGGGGTGCACCGGGAGTGGACCGTGACACAGGACGAGTCGGCCGACCTCGGTCTGCTGGCGCGCACCCGGATCACGGTGGTGTGCGCGGGCGTGAAGTCCATCCTCGACGTGCCGGCGACCCTGCAGCGGCTGGAGACGCTGGGCGTCGCGGTGGCCGGGTACGGCACGGACCGCTTCCCCGGCTTCTACCTGTCCGACTCGGGGCATCCGGTGGACTGGACGCTGCGCACCCCGGAGCAGGTGGCGGCGGTGATGCGGGCGCAGGACGCGCTCGGCGGGCCGGAGTCGGCGCTCGTCGTCGCCAATCCCGTCGCCCCGGAGGAGCAGCTCGACCCCGCGCTGCACGCGCGCGTGCTCGCCGACGCGCTGCGCGCGTGCGCGGAGGAGGGCGTCACGGGCCAGGCGGTCACGCCGTTCCTGCTGGACCACCTGGTGCGGCACACGGACGGCGCGTCGCTGAGCGCCAACCTGGCGGCGGTGCGCGGCAACGTCCGGCTGGCGGCACGGGTCGCGGCGGCGTGGACCGGGGCGTGACCGCCGCGGCGGGCGGCGGGCTGCTGGTCGTCGGGGACGTCGTCACCGATGTCGTCGCCCGGCACCGGGGGCCGCTCGCCGCCGGGACGGACACGGCCGCGTCGATCCGGCGGCTGCCCGGCGGTGCGGGGGCCAACGTGGCCTGCTGGGCCGCGTACGAGGGGTGCGGGGACGTGCGGCTGCTGGGGCGGGTCGGCGCGGACTCCTCGGACTGGCACGAGCGGGAGCTGCTGGCGCACGGGGTGCGGCCCCTCCTGGTCGTCGACCGGTCGGCGCCGACGGGGACGGTCGTCTGCCTGGTCGACACGGGTGCCTCGGCCGAACGGACGTTCCTCACCGACAGCGGGGCGTCGCTGCGGGCGGAGCCCGGTGACTGGTCGGACACGCTGCTCGACGGCGTCGCGCGTCTGCACCTGTCGGGTTACCTCCTCTTCTCGGAGCCGAGCCGCGCCCTGGTGGCGGTCGCGCTGGCCGCGGCACACGCGCGGGGGGTGCCGGTGAGCCTGGATCCGGCGTCGGCGGGCTTCCTGACGGCCTTGGGCGCCGGCCGTTTCCTGGGGCTGGTCGAGGGGGTCGACGTCCTGCTGCCCAGCCGGGACGAGGCGTGCCTGCTCACCGGGACGCCGGACGCCGCGGACGCCGCTGCCGAGCTGAGCCGGCACGTTCCGCTGGTGATCGTCAAGCAGGGCGCAGAGGGGGCCCTGGTGGCCCGGTCCGGTGCCGTGTGCGCGCGGCTCCCGGCCGTCCCGGCGTCTCCGCGGGACAGTACGGGCGCCGGTGACGCCTTCACGGGCGCGTTCCTCGCCGCGCTGGTCGCGGGTGCGCCGCCCGAGGAGGCGGTGGCGCAGGGGTGCCGGGCGGGAGCGGCGGCGGTCGAGCGGGTGGGCGGGAGACCTCCGCGAGCCGGGTGCGACGCCTGACCGGCGGCCCGCCGGGGCGGACGCCCCGGGCTCCCGGGGCGCCGTTCTATGTCCTCGTCGGTGGCCACGCCCGCGCCGACCAGCTGAGCGCGGATCTGCCGGACCGTCGCGGACTCCAGCGCGGAACAGGCGGGTGAGGTGACCGGGAAGTAGGCGTCGGCCTCCACGCGCTGCAGGCCGCTCTCCCGCAGGAGGCGCGGGAGCCTGCGTCCGTAGGAGAGGTCGGCGCCGTGGCGGGCTAGCAGTTCGCGGAAGCCTTGCCGCAGCCGGTTCGCCAACTGCTGCTCGGGGCCGTGCTCGTCGGGGCAGAGCAGGGGCTGCAGTGCGGGATCGGCGTCCTCGACGAGCAGCCGGCCGCCCGGGCGCAGTGCCTCGACCATCGAGCGCAACGCCCTTTCCCGATCGGGGACATGGACGAGCACGAGGCGGGCGTGCACCAGGTCGAAACCCTCCCCCGGGGGTTCCTCCGCGGCCACGTCGTGGACGCGCACCTCGACCGGCGGGCGGGCGGCCGGGGCGACTCGTGAGGTGTCGATGTCGGTCGCGACGACCTCGCCGGTCGGTCCCACCTTCCGGGCCAGCCAGGACACCACGGACGTGCCGCCGGCCCCGACCTCCCAGCAGCGCCGGCCCGGTCCGACGCCGAGCGCTTCGAGGTGCCGGAACGTCGTGGGATCGAAGAGGGTGGCGAAGGCGTCGAAGCGCTCCGCCGCCTCGTCCTGCCGGTTGTCGAGGAGGTATCCGTCGGTTCGCGTCATGACCCGATCATCCCAGTTGCCCGACTTGCCGGAAGCGGACGACGCTCCGGGCGAGGGGCGACGGGCGGCCGCGTCCGCGTCCGCGTCCGCGGTCGCCCGAAGCGGAGCGCGCGACTCCTCCACAGGCGGAAACGGAACGGAATCTGCCCTTTCCACAGGCTCGAACGACGCTCGCGCGGACCCGGCAGACTGGCCCCGGGGACGGCGGCACGACGGCCGGCGGGACTCGGGGATGCCGTCCGGTCACCCGTTCCACGCCGGGTGGCGCGGGTCGTCGGCACGCACCAGCACGTCGGCGGTGGCGGCGGGGTCGGCCTCCTCCGCATAGCGGCCGAAGGCCGGGAGGGTCCAGTGCTCGGTCTCGGGCGTGCGGCGGCGCAGGGCGCCCGGGGTCAGGACGAGGTGGACGCTGAGATCGAGGGGGAACCAGTGACGCAGCAGGAAGGGCCCGTGCAACAGCAGCACGCCGCCCGCCGGGAGGTGGACGTAGGGACTGCGGGTGGCCCGGTCGGTCACCGGGTCCCACAGGTCGGGCAGCACCCGCCCGTCCCCACCGGGACCGAGGGGGTCGAAGACCTCACGCCACAGGGCGCCGGTGTCGTGCCAGCCGTTGTAGTAGGCCTCGACGTCCTGCCGTCCGTACTCCAGGCGGACGGAGGCGGGACGCAGGAAGCCCTCCGTCCCGACGGTGAGGGAGGGGCGGCCGCGCAGGCGCAGCGCCTCGCCGACCCGTTCGGCGAGGTCGCCGGGGCGGGCGGCGGGCGCGCCGTCGAAGGCGACGCGCTGCCAGGGGCTGCCGTCGGCCGGCTCCAGGTCGAGCAGTCGCTCGGCGAGCCGGTCGCCGAGCCGGTCCCAGGTGATCGCTTCCAGTCGCACGTGCCCATGATGCGCCGTCGGCCGTCCGGCACGCGTGGCGGCCCGTCCGGACGCCCCCGCGTGATCCCGCGCCGCCCGGCCGTGGTCACCGTGCTCGTGCGGGAGTTGACTGGGGGCGATCGACGACAGCCGGTGCCGGCGGGGCACCGGTCCGACGGGTGGGAGTGGACGCGACATGATCGACGGGCCGTACTTCGTGCTGGCGGTACTGGGGGTGCTCGGGACCGGTCTGGCGGCCGGGGTCTTCTGCGCCTTCTCGACGTTCGTCATGCGGGGTCTCGCCGCGCTGCCGCCCGCCCAGGGCGTCGCGGCGATGAACGCGATCAACAGGGACGCGGTGCGCCCGGCGTTCATGCTCGTGTTCCTCGGCACGACGGTGCTGTCCGTGGTGATCGCGGTGGTGACGTTCGTGCGGTGGCCGGACGAGGGCGCGGTGGAGCTGCTGCTGGGCAGCGCGCTGTACCTGATCGGGTCGTTCGGGGTCACCGTGGCCGCGAACATACCGCGCAACGAGGCGCTGCTCCGCCTGGAACCGGCCTCGGCGGAGGCGGCCGGCCGGTGGCCCGGCTACGTGCGCGAGTGGACCGCGTGGAACCACGTCCGTGCGGGTGCCTCCGCCGCCGCGGCGGTGGCGTACGTGCTGGCCCTCGCCTGAGCGCGAGCAGCCGCCGGACCTGTGGCGGCTGCGCGCGGAGGACGGCCGGCGGTGGCCGCAGGGCCGGGGAAGAGGCACGTCCGGTGCCCTGCGGGCGGCTGCGGCCGGACGTAGGGTGACGGCGAGAGCGTTGTTCGGCGACGCCCGGCCTGCCAGCCCGCACGCAAGGAAGACGGCCATGGCCGACCCCAAGGGATTCCTGACCACGCCCCGCGAGGACTGGCCCCGCAGGCCCGCCGGGGAACGCGTGCGGGACTGGGACGAGGTGTACGTCCCGGGCGCGCTGCTCCCCCTGATCGGTCCGCAGGCCGACCGGTGCATGGACTGCGGTGTGCCCTTCTGCCACGAGGCCTGCCCGCTCGGCAACCTGATCCCGGAGTGGAACGAGCTGGTCGCGCGCTCGGACTGGCGGGCGGCGAGCGACCGGTTGCACGCCACGAACAACTTCCCCGAGTTCACGGGCCGGTTGTGCCCGGCGCCGTGCGAGGCGGGGTGTGTGCTCGCCATCAACCAGCCGGCGGTCACCATCAAGAACGTCGAGTGCGCCATCGCCGACCGGGCCTGGGAGGAGGGTTTCACCTCCCCGCGCCCGCCGGACCGGCTGTCCGGGCGGACGGTGGCGGTGATCGGGTCGGGGCCCGCCGGTCTCGCGGCCGCCCAGCAGCTGACCCGGGCCGGGCACACGGTCGCCGTCTACGAGCGGGCCGACCGGATCGGCGGGCTCATGCGGTACGGCATCCCCGCGTTCAAGATGGAGAAGCGTCATCTGGAGCGGCGCATCGACCAGATGCGGGCCGAGGGGACGAGGTTCCGTACGGCGACGGCGGTCGGGCGGGACGCCGACGCCGCCGAGCTGCGGACCCGCTACGACGCGCTCGTGATCGCCGTCGGGGCGACCGCCTGGCGCGAACTGCCCGTGCCGGGCCGGGAGCTGGCCGGGGTGCACCAGGCGATGGAGTACCTGCCGCTGGCGAACCGCGTGTGCGAGGGGGACCTGGAGGCGTCCCCGCTGTCCGCCGCCGGCCGGCACGTCGTCATCGTCGGCGGGGGCGACACGGGTGCGGACTGCCTAGGCACGGCGGTGCGGGAAGGGGCCGCGTCCGTGACCCAGCTGGACATCTACGCCCAGCCGGGCGCGGCACGCGACGAGGAGGCCGAGCCCTGGCCGACGTACCCGAAGCTCTACCGGCTGTCGGTCGCGCACGAGGAGGCAGGTCATCTGCGGTCGGCGCCGGCCGCCGACGCGGACGCGCGGCTGTTCGCGGCGTCCACGCTCCGCCTCACCGGCGACGCGGAGGGGCACGTGCGAAGGCTGCACCTGGTCGGGGTGGACGCCGGGCGGCGTCCGCTGCCCGGTACCGAGCGGGCGCTCCCCGCCGACCTGGTGCTGCTCGCCCTCGGCTTCGCCGGGCCGGACCGGACGGACGGGCTCGTCGACGGGCTGGGGCTGGAGCTGGCGCCCCGGGGCACGATCGTCCGGGACCGGGACTTCGCCACCAACGTTCCGGGGGTGTTCGCCGCCGGGGACGCCGCCCGCGGGCAGTCGCTCATCGTGTGGGCGATAGCCGAGGGGCGGGCGGTGGCGGCCGCCGTCGACCGCCACCTGTCGGGCGGCAGCACGCGTCTGCCGGCGCCCATCGGGCCGTACGACCGGCCGATGACGGCCTGAAACCGGCCGTCCCCGCACCCCGGCGGGCCGCCCTGCCCCCGGTCACGGCTTGCGGGCCACCGCCCCGTATCCCGGGATGACCCCGTCGTCCTGCCCGGCGACCGGCTCGCCCAGCTCCGGGTGCCACAGGTGGGGCACCTCGATGCCCGGTTCGACCAGGTCGAGTCCCTCGAAGAAGCGGGCGAACTCCTCGCGCGAGCGCAAGGCCAGGGTGACGCCGGCGGCCCTGAGCTTCTCCGTGGCCGCCCGCGACTCCTCGGGCGTGAAGTCGGCCGTGGCGTGGGTCATCACCAGATGACTGCCGGAGGGCAGCGCCGCCAGCAGCCGGCCGACCAGGTCGTGGGCGCCGTCCTCGTCGGAGACGAAGTGCAGCAGCGCGACCAGCGACAGCGCCACGGGCTCGTCGAAGTCCAGGATCTTCCTGGCGCCGTCCAGGACGGCGTCGGGGTCCCGCACGTCGGCCGCGAGGTACTCGGTCGCCCCCTCGGGCGTGCCGCGCAGCAGGGCCGCCGCGTGGGCCAGCACGATCGGGTCGTTGTCGCAGTAGACGACGCGGGCGTCGGGCACGGTCTCCTGGGCGACCTGATGGAGGTTGGGCTCGGTGGGGATGCCGGTGCCGACGTCCAGGAACTGCCGTACGCCGTGGCGGGCCAGCCAGCGCGTGGCCCGGTGCATGAAGGCGCGGTTGACCCGCGCCATCACCGGCACCCTCGGGTCCAGGGCGAGCATCTGCCGGCCCATCTCCTCGTCGACCGGGTAGTTGTCCTTGCCGCCGAGATACCAGTCGTACATCCGCGCGGGATGCGGCCTGCTCGTGTCGATGCCGGCAGGGGGCTGCCCGGTCATGGCGCGCTCCAAGGTGTGAAGTTTTCGCAGCAATCGGTGATCGGCTCAGTGCCAAACAGCTTAAGAACAAGCAACAACAGGGCCGTGCGATTCAGGACAGCAGGAAGTCCGCCTCTCCCGCCTTCGCTCCCTCGATGAAGGCCGTCATCTCGGCGGAGGTGTAGATCAGCGCCGGTCCGTCGGGATCGGTGGACTGCCGTACGGCGATCCGGCCGTCGGCGAGCTTCATCGCCTCCAGGCAGTTGCCGCCGTTGCCGCCGCTCCACGGCTTGTGCCAGCCCTCGCTGCCCAGTTCGCGGGCGGGCATGCCGTTGTAGATCCGCTCGGCGCGGCCGCGTGGCGATGGCTGGGACTTTATGCGGTTCATTCACAACTCCTTGCGGAGATCCCGGAGGATCTCCTTCGTGCGATGTGCCGTGGCGGCCTGCGCCGCCATGCGGTCCATGACCTCGAGGTGGGTCGCCACCTCGGTGCGCGCGTCGAGGTAGACGGCGCCGGTCAGGTACTCGCTGTAGACCATGTCGGGAAGTTCCGGCACGGCGAATCGGAACAGCACGAAGGGCCCGTACGTGCCGGGGTGCGGCCCGTTCGCGAACGGGGCGATCTGCAGCGTCACGTGGGGCAGCTTCGTGGCGTCGAGCAGCTTGTCGATCTGGCCGCGCATCACCTCCGGTCCGCCGACCGGGCGGCGCAGCGCGGTCTCGTCCATGACGACCCACAGCCGGGGCGCGTCCTCACGGGTGAGGAGGTCCTGGCGTTGCATGCGCAGGGCGACGTGGCGCTCGATGTCCTCGGGCCGGGTCTGGCCGATGGCGCCCGAGCGGAGCACGCCGCGCGCGTAGTCCTCGGTCTGCAGCAGCCCCGGGACGAAGTGGGGCTCGTAGGAGCGGATCAGCGCGGCCGCGCCCTCCAGGCTGACGTACATGGAGAACCAGCCCGGCAGGATGTCGTGGAAGCGCTGCCACCACCCTGGCTTGTTGGCGTCCTCGGCCAGCTGGACGAAGACCTCGGCCTCCTCGTCCCCGATGCCGTAGGCCTTCAGCAGCAGCTGGAGGTACGGGATCTTGAGGCCGACCTCGGCCATCTCCATGCGGCGGACCGTCGCGGGGGCCACGCGCAGGATGCGGGCGGCCTCCTCGCGCTTGAGCCCCGCGCGTTCGCGCAGGTCCAGCAGGCGCCGGCCGAGGACGACCTGGCCGACCGTCGGCGCCGACCGCGGCTCGCTCACCGTCCCACCTCCACGCAGATTCCTGAATTGTTCCGTGCACGGGTGATCCCCGGACCCGGCGATCCCGTGATCGTCGACGAGCCGGCCGCCGTGTGTGCGGACAGCCCGGCGGCGCCATTCGAAGACCATTTCGAAAGTCCGGGCAGACCTTCGGTGATCTGAAGTGGCGCCGCTCGACGTGCTGTTGCGAAGCAGTGTGCCACGGCCGTCCAGACCGTCACACAGCACTCTGCACTTTTCAGAGTGACACTTGCCAAGTGTTCACGGCGGGGCGATAGTGGCAAGCGTGATTCCGTCCGCGCCCTTAGGAACAGACGCCGTCGCGGCCCCCCGGGGCCTCGGCGCCGCCGTGGGAGCCGGCCCCGCGGGGGCCGCCGCTGCCGAGCGCCGGTTCCGTTTCGAGCTGGCCGCACACCCGGGCTCCCCCGCGCAGGCCAGACGCCTGACACGCGCCCGGCTGAACGGCTGGTCGGTGTGCGAGGACACCTGTGACACCGCGGCCCTGGTGGTCTCCGAGCTGGTGACCAACGCGATCGTGCACACCGCGAGCCGGTACGTCGTGTGCGAGCTGCACGACGGCGACGAGCTGGTGCGCATAGCCGTGCGCGACGAGGGCTGCGCGCCCGGCCAGCCGCACCCGTCGGACGGCCAGCGGCCCGACGACGAGCACGGCCGGGGACTCCTCCTCGTCGACGCCCTGTGCGACGCCTGGGGCGCCCACGAACACGGGCCCGGCCTGCTGGTCTGGGCCGAACTGCCGCGCGGCACCAGCGCACCGCACGACCCCGCCGAACCCCGCGACGACCTGGGCTGGGGCGCCCGCCCGAAGCCCGGGCCCGCCGACGGCACCGGCGACGAGGACGAGGCGGAAGCACACCACCCAGAGGCACGCCGTGGAACGGGGACCGCATGGCTATGAGGGCTTCGTCCGGCGTCCGCCCGCTCGGACTGGACACCGTGGTCCGGCTGCAGCGCGCGCTGCTCGAGCCCGGGAGCCTCCGGCGACTGCCCGTGCCCGACGGCATGACGGCCCCGCTGGGCTGCGACGCCGTGACGGTGCCGGCGCGTCTCGGCCCGCTGGTGCTGCCCCGGCTGCCCCGCGTGGGATGCGTCTACGCCGACGACGCCCACTGGTGGTGGATCGTCCCGTCGGACTCCGACTACGCCCTGGAGTGGCCCGCCCCGGCGCGGTACGCAACCGGCGCGGTCGTCCCCGACACCCCCGGCACCCCCGGTTTTCCCGGCCTGATCCACCGGCCGGACGGCACTGTCCCCTACACCCCGCCCATCCCGCTCTACCTGGCGCTGTGCCGCCTCACGGACACGACGCCGACGTGGTCGCGGGTGAGCGCGTAGCCGCCGGGACGCTTTGCACCGTTCCCCCGCCCGCCGCCCGGGCCCTCGGGCTCCGCGCGCGCCTTCGCGCCCTCCCGCGCACGACTCACGCCCGGTCGCGTCCTTCCGCGCCCTCACGCGCCGCCGGCCCCCGTGCCGTCGCTCCGCGCTCCCTTCCGAGCCACCCACTCCTCCTCGTGCGTCCCGGCACGCCCCCGTCCGCTCCGGCCGGTCCGGCATGCGCCCGCGCGCTCCGGTCTCCCCCGCTCGCGCCCTGCCCGTGGTGAGCCCGCCCCCGCGATAGTGGCCCTTCGTCCACGAACGGGGGCTCGCGGTGGGGAAGAGGGGCGGCGCGGAGCAGGCCGGGGTGTCGGAGTCGGAGCGGCTGCTCTTCGGCGGGCCCCTGCGCTACGACATGGGCTGGAGCCAGCACGCGGACGCGTTCCTGGAGCTGGGGTTCCGGGCCATGGTGACCCGGTTGCCGTCCCTGCTGCTGTCCAGTCTGCGGCTCGCCCGGCAGGCCGATCCGCAGGCGGCGCGGACCGTGCTGGCGGCCGAGGTGGGCCGGGGCGTGGCCCAGGCGGTCAGCCTGCTCGCCGTCAACACCGCGCTGGCCGGGCTGATGGCCGCCGGCCCGATCGGGGAGCGGCTGCGCGGAACCGTCCCCGCACTGGTCACCGTGGCCGCCGTGATGCTGGTCGCGGCGCTGCTGCGGGCGGCCTCGACGTACGCGACCGGGCGGCTGGAGCCCAAGGTGGAACGGGTGGCCACCGAACGCTACCTGGAGCGGGCGGCGGCCGTGGAGCTGGCCGCCATCGAGGACCACGCCTTCCACAAGCTGCTGGACACCGCCCAGTACGGCGCGGCCTCCGCACGACGCATGATCATGTACGGCACGCGCGTGGTGAACGCGATGATCTCGCTCGTCGCCGCGGCCGGTGTGCTGACCGTGCTGCACCCGGCGCTGCTGCCGCTGCTGTTGACGATGACGCTGCCGAGCGCCTGGAGCGCACTGACCCTGGCCCGCCGCCGGTACGAGTCCTTCCACGCCTGGGTGCAGCACGAGCGGGCGGGACGGCTGCTGGCCGGCCTGCTCATCGAACCGGCGGCGGCCCCCGAGATCCGGGTGCACGGCGTGGGTCCCTTCCTGCTGCGGCACTTCCGCGCGATGTCGGAGACCGCCGAGGCGGAGCAGGCCCGGCTGGCCCGGCTGGCGGCCCGTACGGGACTGATCGCGGCGGCGTGGACCGGCCTGGCGACGGCCGCGACGTACGCGACCCTCGGCGGGCTGCTGCTGGGCGGCGCGATGGCCCTGTCGGTGGCGGGCACGGCCGTCATCGCGATCCGCACCGGCTCGCAGAGCCTCGGCACGCTCGTCGTGGAGCTGAACGCGCTGCACGAGGAGGCCCTGTTCGTCGGCGACCTGGAGCGTCTGCACGTGGAGGCGGCCGGCCGGGCCATCCCGGTCGGCGGCACCGCGCTGCCGGAGGACGCGAAGGAGGTCCGGTTCGAGAACGTCACGTTCCGCTACCCGGGCGACGCCACCCGCCCCGCGCTCGACGACGTCACGCTCTCGCTGCCGCTGGGCCGGATCATCGCGCTGGTCGGCGAGAACGGCTCGGGGAAGTCGACCCTGGTCAAACTACTCGCCGGGCTGTACACCCCGGACGGTGGCCGCATCACGTGGGACGGCGTCGACGCGGCGACCGCGGACCGGCACGCGCTCGCCGAACGCGTCGCGATGGTCGCCCAGGACTTCAAGCGCTGGCCGTTCACCGCCCGGGTGAACGTCGCCGTGGGCCGCTCCTCCGTGCCGCTGGGCGACGACCGCGTGGCCGACGCGGTCGCCGAGGCCGGGGCCGAGGAGGTGGTCGCGGACCTGCCCCGCGGCCTGGACACCCTGCTGGCCCGCAACTTCAGCGGCGGCCACGAGCTGTCCGGCGGACAGTGGCAGCGGATCGGGATCGCCCGGGCGGCGTACCGGCGCGGCCGGATCCTCATCGTGGACGAGCCGACGGCCGCCCTGGACGCCCGGGCCGAGCTGGAGGTCTTCGAAAAGATCCGCGCCCTGGCCGGCAGTGGACAGACGGTCGTCCTGATCACCCACCGGCTGGCGTCCGTGCGCCACGCGGACCTGGTACACGTCCTCGACCAGGGCAGGCTGGTGGAGTCCGGGACACCGGACGAGCTGCTCGCCACGGGCGGGGTCTACGCGGAGCTGTACTCGCTCCAGGCGGAGCAGTTCACGCAGGCGCCGGTGCCCGCACCCGGGGCGGGCTGATCCCGCCGTTCACCCGGTGTGCCGGCCGTCCGCCGTCACGCGGCCGCGTCACCGGTGGTCCCGCCGCCGCGGACGACGACCAGGAACATGTCCGAGGCGAGGTCCATGACGACCTCGGCGGGCAGGCCCTCCAGACGCCGCGCGTGCGCGAACTCCTCCGCCGGCCAGGAACCGCGCGGCCCGCCGGCGGGAAAGCGCTCGAGCACCGTTCGCCCGTTCACCCTGCACCTCCATGTAGCGCTGTACTCGTAGAGTTAAACGCCAACCATGGAGCGAACACCTCGTGAAGTGATGGTACTGAGACTAAGTTGACACTCGTTCACCGCAAAGTGTGAGCGCCGTCTCGTCCGTCCGGGTCCCTTCGCCACGGTGCGTGTCAGTCGTCGTACTCGTCGTGGTACCGGATCCGGTCGCTGCCCGCGGGCGCCCCGAGAGCCGACGCGCGCCCCTCCGGCCGCTCCCACTGCTCCTGCCGGCCGAGCGCGGTCAGGTCGAGGAGACTGGTGGTCGAGCCGAGCCCGTCGAGGCCGCGTTCGTACGTCGAGTAGGTGTGGAAGACCCGGTCCCGGTCCCGCAGGAAGCAGCTGAGGCCCGGGCGCTCGCCGAGTTCCCCCTCGTGTTCCAGGGTCGCCTCGAAGTCGGTGTTGAAGTCGCTGAGGTACGACGAGTACCAGGGCAGGGTCCAGCCCATCCGCGCCTTGAACGGCAGGATCCTCGGGTACGGCGCGCGGGACACCGCCGCGAAGGACGTGCCGCGTGCCCTCAGGTGCGCCAGGTGCCCGATCTGGTCGAGGAACGCCGAACAACTTCGGCACCCGGCGTCCCACTCGGGCGCGAACATGAAGTGGTGGACGATGAGCTGGTCGCGCCCCTCGAAGAGGTCGAGCAGGGTGGCCTTGCCGTCGCCGCCCTCGAAGACGTACTCCTTGTCGATCTCCACCATGGGCAGTGAGCGCCGCTCGGCGTTGAGCGCGTCCCGCGCTCGGGTGGCCGCCTTCTCCTGGGCCAGTAAGGCCGCGCGCGCCGCGCGCCAGTCCTCGCGCGAGACGATCTCGGGAAGCGACATGGGCTCCAGCTCCTCCTGTGCAACGGTCCGTCGGGGGTGCTGACCGGTGGGAGGCGCGGAACTCATCGCGGTGCGGTGGGATTTCTTTCCGGACCGGCGGTCCGGTGCGGCGGCTGCCCGGCGACCGGCAGCTCCGGCAGGCGCAGCCCCGCGCGTTCGCGCCGCTCGGCCAGCTCGTCGCGCAGCTCGGCGAGCCGCTCGGTGAGCCGGGGTGTGAGGCGGCCGCTGTCGTCGAGGTGCACGGCGCACGCGGTGGTGGTGTCGACGAGCCGTTCCAGGACGGCGGCGACCTCGTCCGCGCCCGCGGAGTGCCGGGCGAGCGCCGGCAGCTCGGCGGCGGCGAGGGCGACGGCGGTGCGGGCCTCGGCGAGCGTGCGGTAGGCCTCCCGGCGCAGCCTCCACCGGGCGGCGCGGTCGTCGGGCTCGCTCAGTACGTGGGCGAGGTAGGCGTGTGCGGCGCCACCCGCCGCCTCGAGCCGGGCGCGGACCGTGCCGCCGCGCTGCCCCGGCATCGGCAGATGCCCGACGATCAGGACGATCGCGCAGGCCAGCAGGGTCTCCGCGATGCGGCTGAGCGCGGCCTGGGGTTCGCCGCCGGTCATGACCAGGGCGAGGACGAGGACGGTGACGACGGCGGTCTGGGCGGCGAAGTGCCGGGCGGCGACGGGCACGAGCGCCCCGCTGAGGACGACGACCGCGACGAACCCCTCCGGCCGGGGCAGCACGGCGGCGAACGCGGCGAAGACGAGCGCCCCGAGGACGGTCCCGGCCACCCGGCACAGCACGCGGGACACCAGCGGGCCCAGGTCGGGCTTGACCAGGAAGACGACGGTGGCGGGCAGCCAGTACCAGTGCTGGTGCGACCCGTACCAGTGCCCCTGGTGCAGGACCTGGCCGACGGCGGCGCCGGCCCCGAAGCACAGACCGGCGCGCAGTCCGTACTCCCGGCCGGCGGCGCCGAGGACGGTGCGCGCCACGGAGGTGAGCGGCCGGCTGCGGGTGTGCAGGTCCCGGCCGCTGCCCCGGTCGAAGGCCTCCGCCGCGTGCAGGAGGGCGTCGTCGAGGGCCCGCAGGGCGGGTTCGGTGCGGGCGGGGGCGGGCAGCGGCCCGGTGGGGGTGTTGCCGCGGACGGCCGCGGCGAGCCGCCGGGGGCCTTCGGCGGCCCGGGCGGGCACGGGGTGCTCCGACCAGGCGAGCGCGGTCGCGGCCTCGCCGAGGGGCAGCGCGGCGGCGTACTGCGCGTGCAGCCGGCGTTCGGCCGAGGAGGAGGGGTGGCGCCGCAGCCGGGGCCCGGCGAGCGCGTCCTGCGCCTGGTCGAGGGCGGCGGTGAGCGCCGCCCGGCGGGCACCGGCGTGTTCGGTGCCCGCCGCCTCCAGCAGCGCGGCGACGGCGTCGTACGCGTCGGCGACGGCCGCGCGCTCCCCGTCGAAGCGGAAGTCGAGGCGCGCGTCGCGGGCGAAGGAGCCGGGTGTGGGCAGGATCAGCCGCAGCGTGAGCAGCCATCCCGCGCCGGCGAGGAAGGCGAGGACGCTCTGCCACCCGGGGTCGGGCATCGGCATGCCGGCGCCCACGGCGGTGGTGACCATCACCTGCGTCCCGGTCCCGGACGCGACGGTTCCGGCGGCGCTGACGCCTCCGGCGACCACTCCGAGCGCGGTCAGCGCCAGGGTCAGCGGGACGGGCCCGAGGTGCTGCCCCGCGAAGGTGCCGCCCAGCAGCCCGGCCGCCCCCGCGAGCGCCGGGACGCCGATCCGCCTGACGGACGTACGGCGACTGCCCGGCCGGTCGTTGATGCCGGCGAGCAGGGCGGCGATGGCGGCGACGACGCCGAGGGAGGTCCGCCCGGCGAGGAGGGCGGCGAGCAGCAGCGGCCCGCCGGCCAGCGCGCCCCGCGTGACCGCGCTCCAGGGCACGGGCCCGCGCTGGGCGTTCAGGGCGTGGGCGAGCCAGGGCGGGAGCGCGAGGACGGCGGGACGGGCGGTGCGGGGCACGGGGCGCGGGGCTCCTGTCGTCTGGTCGAGGGCGGAGGTGAGCCTTCGGGCGACGGTGGCCGGGCTGTGGCGTGCGCTGTCAAGAGTACGGGCGGTTCGTGAGGGGGCGGAAACGGGCGCGTTTCCGCGAGGTGACGGACGCCGGCCCGCCACCGCCGGGAGCCGGGGCTCCGCGGCGGCGCGCGGTGACGGCGCTCACCGCGTACGGACGTCGTAGGCCGTGCCGTCGGCGACGGCCTGGAGTTTGTCCGGGTTGGCCACGTTGTGGATGGCGGTGATACGGCCGTCGGGGCCGAAGTCGAAGGTGACGGTGGCGATCACGCGATCCGGTCCGCTGAACACCACGCCCGGCCCGCCGTTGACCCCGACGAGTTCGGCCTTCATGTCGGCGGGCTCGACGCCCTGGTAGGTGACGGTGCCGATGGCCGCGAACCAGGCGGCCACCGTGGCCGCGCCCACCACCGGGCGCAGGGCCTGGCGGACCTTGCCGCCGCCGTCGGTCCACAGGGTGACGTCCGGGGAGAGCAGTTCCATCAGGGCGTTGACGTCCCCGCCGGTCGCGGCGGCGAAGAACCGCTCCGTGGCATCGCGCTGACGCGAGCGGTCGGCGGCGAAGCGCGGCCGTCGGGCCCGCACGTGCTCGCGGGCGCGGTGCACGGCCTGCCGCACCGCGACCTCGGAGCGCTCCACCGCCTCGGCGATCTCGGCGTGGCTGAAGTCGAAGACCTCCTTCAGCACGAACACCGCGCGCTCCAGCGGGCTGAGCGTCTCCAGCACCACCAGCATGGCCATCGACACCGACTCGGCGTCCATGACGGCCTCGGAGGCGTCCCCGCCGGTGAGGATGGGCTCCGGCAGCCACGGCCCCACGTAGGTCTCCCGCTTGTGCCGGGTGGAGCGCAGCCGTTCCAGTGCCAGGTTGGAGACGATCCGGGTCAGGTACGCCTTGGGGTCGGCCACCTGCGACCGGTCCGCGGCGGACCACTTGATCCAGGCGTCCTGGACCGCGTCCTCGGCGTCCGCCGCGCTGCCGAGGAGGCGGTAGGCCACGGAGAACAGCAGCCGCCGGTGCTCGTGGAAGACCTGCTGGCCGGGGTCGGTGGAGAGGCCGGTCACCTGCCCTCCCCGCTCCGGGTGAAGCGGCCCCCGCGGGGCCAGAACGCGCCCGAGGCGGGCATCTTCTTCATGCGGCCGTAGGTCGGCCAGGGCGAGGCGGTCACGGTCTCCTTGTACCGGACGGCCATGCGCCCGGTCAGGCAGATCCGGCGCGGACTGTCGTCGGGCCGTGTGAACTGCACCACGGCGTCGCCGCGTCCCAGGCTCACCGGCGTGTGATAGTAGCCGAAGCGGAACGGCTTGGGCTGCTTGCCCCTGAGCACCCGGTCGATCGACAGCGCGGCGTGCACCCCGGTCGGCATGCCGCCCTGGCAGGTGCCGTGCATGACGCCGTAGCCCTGGCGGATCGCGGCCGCGTCGCCGATCGCGTACACGTCGGGATGGGACACCGACCGCAGCGCGGCGTCGGTGACGACGCGTCCGTGAGCGTCGACGGTCAGCCCGGCGGCGGCCGCGAGCGGCTGGGCCCGCGTGCCGCTCGTCCACAGGACCGCGTCGGCCGCGACGCTCTCCCCGCCCGCCAGCTCGACCGCGTCGGGCAGCACCTTCACCACCTCGACGCCGGCGCGCACCTGGACGCCCAGCCGGTCGAGCGCGGCGTGCACATACGCCTTCGCCCTCGGGGTCATGGCCGCGCCGGGATCCTCCCTGCCGAGCAGCACGACCTTCGACTCCGGGTACCGCTCGGCGATCTCCGCGGCCGACTCGATGCCGGTCAGCCCGCTGCCCGCGACCACCACCGTGCCGCGGCCGAACCGTGCCAGCCGGTCGGCCAGCAGCTCGGCGTCCTGTGCGCCGCCCAGCGTGTACGCGTGGTCGTCGGCCCCCGGCACCGCGGCGGTGTCGGCGACGCCGCCCAGCGCGTACACCAGCGTGTCGTAGGACAGGACCCGGTCGTCGTCGATCCGCACGGTCCTCGCGTCCGCGTCCACCGCCGTCACCCAGCCGCGCACGAACTGCGTGCCCGTGCCCTCCAGCAGCTCCGGGACGTCCAGCTCGGCGAGCCGCTGCCCGGTCGCCGTCATGTGCAGCCGCATGCGCTCGGTGAAGCGCTCCCGCGAGTTCACCACGGTCACCCGCACGTCCTCGCGTCGCTTCGTCCGGGCCGCTAGCTGGATGGCCGCGGCCATGCCCGCGTATCCCGCCCCCAGGATCACCACGCGGTGCGCGGTCGCCGTGCCGGTCCCCTGTCGTGCGCTCATCGTTCGTCCTCCTTGGCCAACTTGCCGACACCCACCGGATGGAAGCAGGCGGCCCGAACGTGACATGGCCAGGATGTGACGCGCGCCACAGGTCGGCGGCCGGGCGGGATCTGCCGTCACGCACGCGTCGTCGGCGCACCGTGCCGGGCCGCCTCCATGGCTTCGCCCAGCAGTTCCCCGGCCCGCGTGACCGCCCCGGTCAGGTACCGCGGGTCCTCCGTCAGCCGCGTCAGCAGGACGTCGAGGCCGCCCAGTCCCGCCCGCGCGACCATCCCCTTCTCGTTGGTGACCCACTCCCCCCGCGCCGCCAGCACCGCGTGCGCCGTCTGAGTCGCGGCCAGGGCGATCGCGCCGGCCACCTGGGTCACCGCTCCCTTCGGGGCGTGGCCCGCCCCGGCGTAGGCGAGGGTGGCCGTGGCCATCCCGTACCAGTGCTCCGGGGCGGTGGCGCGGAGGGCCGCCGGGTAGGCGGGGCGGGGCAGTTCACCGCGCAGCACCTCGTTGACGGCCAGCTCCGCGACCACGAGGTACGTCGGGATGCCCGCCAGGTGGAACATCAGCGGCTCCACGCCGAAGCGGCCCGCCTCCGCCTCCGCCACCTCGTGCTCGACCGCGTCGAGGTCGCGGTAGTGCACGTCGACCCGGCGTTCGTCGATCGTCAGCCAGGCGCCGCCGTTGAAGACGCCGCCGCCCCACGCGCCGATGCCGGACACCTCCCCCGGCCAGCCGAGGGCACGGAGGCCGTCCGGGTCGAACGCGCCCCGGTAGTAGACCGCCAGGTCCCAGTCGCTGTCGGGCCGGTGGGTGCCCCGGGCCCGGGAACCGCCGAGGGCGACGGCCCGGACGGTGGGCAGGGCGGCGAGCCGGTCGGCGGTCGTGTCGAGGAAGGCCTGGTCCGTGAGGGAGGGCACGGCTGCGAGCTCCTGGTGGATAGGGGGTGGAATGCCGGCCGGTCAGGCCGCGGCGCGGGCGTACTTGTCCGTCGCCGCCACGAGCGCGTCGTCCCCGACCGCGCCGGCGTCGTGTCCCGCCTCGTCCACGACCACCAGTTCGCTGTCCGGCCAGGCGTGGTGGAGCCGCCAGACGATGCCGAGCAGGTTGCCGAAGTCGAGGCTGCCCTGCACCAGGGTGCCGGGGATGCCCTTCAGCAGGTGCGCGTCCCGCAGGACCACGCCTTCGTCGTTGCCGTCGCCGAGGAAGTGGTCGTTGCCCCAGTAGTGCGTGACGGTGCGGGCGAAGCCCATCCGGAACACCGGGTCCTGGAAGCGCGCGATCGAGCCGGGCGGTGCGGGGACGGTCGCCGTCTCCCAGTCCGTCCAGGCCCGCGCGGCCCGCTCCCGGACGTCCGGATCGGGGGACTCCAGCAGCCGGTTGCAGGCGGCGGCCAGGTTGCCGTCGCGCTCGCCGGCCGGCAGGGCGGCGAGGAACCGCTCGTGGGCCTCCGGGAAGACGGTGCCCAGCCCTCGGGTGAGCAGGTCCACTTCGGCGTTGGAGCCGGTCGCGACCCCGGTCAGGACCAGCTCGGTCACCACGCCCGGGTGGGTCTGCGCGTACCGCAGCCCCAGGACCGACCCCCACGACACGCCCCACACCAGCCACCGCTCGATCCCCAGGTGGGCGCGCAGCCGCTCCAGGTCCGCCATGAGGTGGCCGGTGGTGTTCACGCTCATGTCGGTGGTGGGGTCGCTCGCCGGGGGCACGGAGCGTCCGGCGCCGCGCTGGTCGAGCAGCACGATGCGGTACGCGGCGGGATCGAAGTAGCGCCTGAGGTTCGGGCTCGTGCGGGACCCGGGCCCGCCGTGCAGCACCAGCGCGGGCTTGCCGTGCGGGTTGCCCGCGGTCTCCCAGTGGACGTGGTTGCCGTCGCCCACGTCGAGCATGCCGTGGTCGTACGGTTCGATCTTCGGATACAGGCCCATCGGGGCACCGTAGCGCCGACGGGCGCGGCCGTTCATCCCCTTTCCGCCGTGGGCAGCCCCGCCGCCCCGGCCGCGGTGCGGAGCACCTCCCGCAGCATCTCGGGGGTGAGGCGGCCGGTGAAGGTGTTGCGCTGGCTGACGTGGTAGCAGCCGAAGAGGTGCAGGTCGGGGGTGTCCGGGCCGTGCAGCGTGACCCGGGCGCCGTGGGCGAAGGCGGGGCGGGGCCGGGGCAGCATCCAGCCGGCCCCGGCGAACGCCGGCAGCGCGGCCTGCCAGCCGAAGGCACCGAGGACCACCACGGCGCGCAGCGTGCGCCGCAGCAGGCCCAGTTCCTGGACGAGCCACGGGCGGCAGGTGTCGCGCTCCGCGGGGGTGGGTTTGTTGGCGGGCGGGGCGCAGTGCACCGGGGAGGTGACGCGGACGCCGTGGAGCTCCAGGCCGTCGTCGGCGGTGACGGCGGTGGGCCGGGACGCGAGCCCCACGTCGTACAGCGCCCGGTACAGCACGTCACCGGAGCGGTCGCCGGTGAACATCCGGCCGGTCCGGTTGCCGCCGTGGGCCGCGGGGGCGAGCCCGACGATCAGCAGGCGCGCGTCCGGCGGGCCGAAGCCGGGCACCGGGCGGCCCCAGTACGTCCAGTCGGCGAAGGCCGCCCGCTTGGTGCGGGCCACCTCCTCCCGCCAGGCGACCAGCCGCGGGCAGGCCCGGCACCCCGCGATCCGCTGATCGAGCCCGGCGAGGCCGCTGGTGTCCATGCCCCCACCGTAAGACCACCGGGCCACCGCTCGGCCACGCCCCCGGGGGGGGCCGGCTGTGCCGCCGCCTGCCGCGCGCGCGTGAGGGGGCGGCCGTCCCGTCGACTGCCGCGCGGCACGGCACGGCACCCGATGGTCCCGGCGCCCCGGGCCCCGTCTCCCGGCCCCCCCCGATATCCGGTCCCCCGCACGGGGCCGGGCGGCTAAGGTCGGGCATGGCTTCCGAGCATGACGAAAGCACCGGCGGCGAGGCGAAGGCCGCCGAGCAGGCCCCCGACCCGAAGACCGCCGCCGCGGTCGCCGCCGCCGAGGCCGCCGGGCCGCAGCCCGGCGAGAGTGTCCGGGTCGACAGCTGGATCTGGGCCGTCCGCCTGATCAAGACCCGTTCCCTCGGCGCGACCGCCTGCCGGGGCGGTCACGTCCGGGTCAACGGTGAGCGCGTGAAGCCCGCGCACTCCCTGCGCGTCGGCGACGAAGTGCGCCTGCGGCACGAGGGCAGGGAACGGGTCGTCGTCGTGAAGCGGCTGATCCGCAAGCGGGTCGGAGCCCCGATCGCCGCCCAGTGCTACCTCGACAACTCCCCGCCGCCCCCGCCCCGCGAGGCCGTCGCCCCGGCCGGCATCCGCGACCGGGGCGCCGGACGCCCGACCAAGCGGGACCGGCGCGAGCTGGAACGCCTGCGCGGCCTGGAGGGCCCGGGCCGCCCGGAAGGCCCGGCGAGGTAGCCGGCCCGTCCCCTCACCCCCGGTCCGCGGGAACCGCCCGCACCCATGTCCCGTCCTCGGTGAGACAACGGTCCACCCTCAGCCCCGCCGCTGCCAGCGCCTCCTCGAACTGCTCCTCGGTCAGCGGCCGGGCGCGGAAGGTCTGTGTCCAGACCGCGTCCGGGAACTCGTACTCCACGTGGACCGAGTTGACACCCTCCCCGACCGGCTTCGCCGACACGATCCGCACGGTGAAACCGCTCGGGTCCACCCGCTCGCGCGGCACGTTCGTGTGGTAGTCCGCGCCCTCCCGCTGGATCAGCACGCAGCCGCTCTCCGAGACGTGCCGGACGCAGGCGTCCAGCAGCCCTCTTCTCACCTCGACGTCCCCGGCGTGGACGAGGAACGACGCCAACATCACGACCTCGAACGTCTCGCCGAGGTCGAGGTGCTCGATCGGGCTGCACACGGTGCGTGCCCCGCACACCTGCTCCAGCATCTCGGCGGACTCGTCGACCGCCGTCACGTCGAAGCCGCGCTCCAGCAACGGCCGGGTCATACGGCCCACTCCGCAGCCCAGCTCCAGGATGCGCGCGCCCGCGGGCACGGCCGCGGCCACGATGTCCGGCTCGGTCCCGACGGGCAGCCGTGAGTAGAGCTCGACCGCGCAGCCGTCCGGGGTGATCGCCCCTGGCCCCGTCCCCTGGTGTCCCTCTCGCATTTTCAGCTCCATGCCCGTCCAACGGGCCGCGTCCGCACAGCCGTTCCACTCCGCGGCCGGTTCACCCGACCGAGTGAACGCCCGGCCGTCGCCGGTTCAGAGCGGCAGCCAGCCGTGCCCGAGGTGCCAGTGGCCGACCGCCCGCATACGGTCCCCGACGGCCCGCTCCACCGACGTGCGGCGCGGCAGCCGCGCGGCCGCCGCATCGGGGGCGCCGAAGACGAAGCGGAGGGGCTCGGCGTCGGCCGGTTCAGCGTCGGGACCCCCCGGAAGCGTTGCTGGAAGCCAGCGATGTGGGAGTCCAGGGCCAGATACCGCTTCAACTGCGGGTCCAGCAGCCAGGAGTGGCAGACCGCGGCCGGGTACGGCTCCTCGGTGAAGTGACGGCGGACGAACTCCCGGGCGAGGACCAGGCAACGGTCGCAGGCGGTCGGCGTCAGCGGTCCCCGGGAGCCGGGGACGTGCACCTCCAGGCAGGGCTCCCCCGGTACGGCGTCCAGACCGGCCCGCCGCAGCAGCGGTGCGCGATGCGCCGGCCGAACCGGGCCCGCTCGAACTGAGCCTCCCCAGCTGGTACGGCTCGCCCCGGAAGTGGTGTGTCAGCCACTGCGGGGCCTGCACCCCGCCCGTGCCGTGCCGGCTGCGATGCCCCGCCATGTCGCGGCCCAGGTCGGCGAGCGTCCGCCGGTGACCTCAGCCGCGTCGCCCCGGGGTCCCGCGTCACCGACCGGTGCGGTGCGATCAGGCGTCGGGCAGTACGGCTCGGTCCGGTCGCACGGCTCGGTTTCCTCCTCGGCGTTCCGGGAGTACGTTTTTGACAGGAGTGGTCATCCCCATGCGTACGGGAAGTGAACCGACAACCGCGCGCAGTGCCCTGCGGGCGCGGTTCTGGCTGAGCCTGTGGGGGGTGGTCTGGTCGATCTTCGGGACGGCCGTCTTCGCGCTCACCGGGCGGCCCGGCTGGGCCGTGGCCTTCGGGGTCCTGTGGCTGATCATCATGGTCGACCTGGCCGTGATCATGCGGCACATCCGCCAGGGCCCGCACTACCAGCCCGGCCCGGACGTCCCGCCGTACCGGCCACCGGAGCACCGCACGCGGGACGGTCCCCGGGGGCCGCCCCCCGGTGGGCCCGGGGCACCCGGGAGCCCGTGACCCGCACCGGCCGTCCCGTCGGGATCAGGAGTCGAACCGCGCCTGTTGCAGGTACTCCGGGTTCGGGTCGAGGGCCGCGGCCAGCCGGAAGTGGCGTCTGGCCTGGTCCGGGCAGCCCCGACGCTCGAAGGTGCGGGCCAGCGCGAAGTGCGCGAAGGCGTTGTCCGGCTCGCGTTCCAGGACGATGGTGAACTCCAGCTCGGCCGGTCTGAGCTGCGCCGCCGCGAAGAAGGCGCGGGCACGCAGCAGCCGTGCCGCGGTGTTCTCCGGGTGCGTGGCGATGACTCCGTCGAGGAGCTTCACCGCGCCCCGCGGGTCCCGCGCGGCGAGCAGTTGCTCGGCGGCGCGGAAGTCGATGACGTCCGTCTCCGGAGTCCGTCCGGTCGAACCGCTGGTCTCGGGCACGGCAGAGTCCTTCCCTCGCTGGAAGGGCTCAACGCTCCCGCGGGGGCCGCTATTCCTGCGCCGGCCGGGGCGGCGGCGCACTCGCCGGGGGCTGCGCCGCGTGGGCCCTACGGGTCAGCTCCGCCCACACCTCCGCCACGCGGTGCCGCAACCGCTCCAGCGGCACGTCGTTGTCGATGACGACGTCGGCGATCTCCCGGCGCTGTTCCCGGGTCGCCTGGGCGGCCATGCGGGCGCGTGCGTCCTGCTCGGTCATGCCGCGCAGCCGCACCAGCCGGTCCAGCTGGGTGGCCGGGTCGGCGTCGACGACGACCACGACGTCGTACAGCGGCGCCAGACCGTTCTCGGTGAGCAGCGGGACGTCGTGGACGACGACGGCGTCCTCGGCCGCGGACCTCTCGAGTTCGCGGGAGCGGGCACCGACCAGGGGATGCACGATCGCGTTGAGCGCGGTCAGCTTCTCCGGGTCGGCGAACACGATCGCGCCCAGCCGGGGCCGGTCCAGGCTGCCGTCACCGGCGAGCACCTCCGCGCCGAACGCCTCCACGACCGCCGCGAGCCCCGGGGTCCCCGGCGCGACGACCTCGCGGGCGATGCGGTCAGCGTCGATCAGTACCGCCCCGCACTCGACCAGCAGCCGGGACACCTCGCTCTTGCCGGCGCCGATCCCGCCGGTCAGGCCCACACTCAGCATGAGCGGAAGCTTAGGGCCTGCCGGTGACGGCACCTCGTACGGGGCGCCGCGGGACGTCAGCCGTCGCCCTCCCGCTCCGCCAGGAAGCGTTCGAACTCGAGACCGATCTCGTCGGCCGACGGGATCTCGACCGGCTCGGCGAGCATGTTGCCCCGGGTCTGGGCGCCCGCGGCGGCGTCGTACTGGTGCTCCAGGCCCTGGACGAGCGCGGTCAGCTCCTCGTCACCCTCCTGGATCTGCCGGTCGATCTCGGTCTGGGTCCGGTGGGCCTCCGTGCGCAGGGCGTGCGCGACGCCGGGCAGGACCAGTCCGGTCGCCGCCGTGATGGCCTCCAGGACGGTCAGCGCGGCGTCCGGGTAGGCGGACCGGGCGATGTAGTGCGGCACGTGCGCGGCGACGCCCAGGGCGTCGTGACCGGCCTGAATGAGCCGGTACTCGACGAGCGCCTCGGCGCTGCCGGGGACCTGCGCCTCCTCGAAGGGGCTGCGGTGGCCCGGGACGAGGTCGGTGCGGTTGCCGTGCGGGGTGATCCCGACGGGACGGGTGTGCGGGACGCCCATGGGGATGCCGTGGAAGTTGACCGAGAGGCGGACACCGAGCCGCTCGACGATCTGCCGCACGGCGGCGGCGAACCGCTCCCACTCGACGTCCGGTTCGGGGCCCGACAGCAGCAGGAAGGGCGCTCCGGTGGCGTCCTGGACGAGACGCACCTCGAGGGTGGGTTCCTCGTAGTCGGTCCAGGTGTCGCGCTTGAAGGTCAGCAGCGGGCGGCGGGCCCGGTAGTCCACGAGCCGGTCGTGGTCGAAGCGGGCGACGACCTGGTGGGGCAGCGAGTCGAGCACCTGGTCGACGATCTGGTCGCCGGTCTCGCCGGCGTCGATGTATCCGTCGAAGTGGTAGAGCATGACCAGCCCGGCCGACTCCTGGGCGAGTGCCATGTCGACCACGGCCAGGCCCTTCGGCTCCCACGCGTACAAATCTTGCGGATCAAGCACAGTGACCGCTCCCCTCCTGGTGTCCGTGGGTCATAACGCCGGTGCGGGGGCGGGCATTCCCGGAACGGGAGGCGGTGATCTTCACGGCGGCCGGGCAACGCGAAGGGGCCGCACCTCGAAAGGTACGGCCCCTCGGTGTCAACGACCGGGCCTCAGCGGCCGGCGTTCACGGTGTTCAGCTCTGGCCGCCGGCCAGCTTCTCGCGCAGCGCGGCCAGCGCCTCGTCCGACGCCAGGGCGCCGGAGTTGTCGCCACCCTCGGAGGAGTACGAACCGCCACCGGACGCGGCCGGAGCCGCACCCGCGGTGTCGCCACCCTCGGCGGCGGCCTTCTCGTCCGCCTCGCGGGACTTGATGACCTGCGCCTGGTGCTGCTCGAAGCGCTGCTGCGCCTCGGCGTACTGGGTCTCCCAGGCCTCGCGCTGGGTCTCGTAGCCCTCGAGCCAGTCGTTGGTCTCGGGGTCGAAGCCCTCGGGGTAGATGTAGTTGCCCTGGTCGTCGTAGGACGCGGCCATGCCGTACAGGGTCGGGTCGAACTCGACCGCCGACGGGTCGGCACCGAAGGCCTCGTTGGCCTGCTTCAGCGAGAGGCTGATGCGGCGACGCTCGAGGTCGATGTCGATGACCTTGACGAAGATCTCGTCGTTGACCTGGACGACCTGCTCCGGGATCTCCACGTGGCGCTCGGCCAGCTCGGAGATGTGGACCAGACCCTCGATGCCCTCGTCCACGCGGACGAACGCACCGAACGGAACCAGCTTCGTGACCTTGCCGGGCACGACCTGGCCGATCTGGTGGGTGCGGGCGAACTGCTGCCACGGGTCTTCCTGGGTCGCCTTCAGCGACAGGGAGACACGCTCGCGGTCCATGTCGACGTCGAGGACCTCGACGGTGACTTCCTGGCCGACCTCGACAACCTCGGACGGGTGGTCGATGTGCTTCCAGGAGAGCTCGGAGACGTGGACCAGGCCGTCGACGCCACCCAGGTCCACGAAGGCACCGAAGTTGACGATCGAGGAGACGACGCCGGAACGGACCTGACCCTTCTGGAGGGTGGTGAGGAACGTCTGGCGCACCTCGGACTGGGTCTGCTCCAGCCAGGCACGGCGGGACAGGACCACGTTGTTGCGGTTCTTGTCCAGCTCGATGATCTTCGCCTCGAGCTCCTTGCCCACGTAGGGCTGGAGGTCGCGGACGCGGCGCATCTCGACCAGGGAGGCCGGGAGGAAGCCACGGAGGCCGATGTCGAGGATGAGACCACCCTTGACGACCTCGATGACGGTACCGGTAACGATGCCGTCCTCTTCCTTGATCTTCTCGATGGTGCCCCAGGCACGCTCGTACTGGGCGCGCTTCTTCGAGAGGATCAGGCGGCCTTCCTTGTCCTCCTTCTGGAGAACAAGGGCCTCGATCTCGTCACCGACGGCGACGACCTCGTTGGGGTCGACGTCGTGCTTGATCGAGAGCTCGCGGCTCGGGATGACACCTTCGGTCTTGTAACCGATGTCGAGCAGGACCTCGTCCCGGTCGACCTTCACGATGACGCCGTCGACGATGTCGCCGTCGTTGAAGTACTTGATCGTCTCGTCGATCGCGGCGAGGAAGGCTTCCTCGTTACCGATGTCGTTGACCGCAACCTGCGGGGTGGTGGCGGTGGTCTCGGTGCTGCTCGTCATGTGGGAAAGGGCTCCGGTACGGACATTGAAGTCGTAGGTACTGCTTACGCCGGGAGCCCGTTTCGCTCTGCAGAAGCCGGACAGCCAAGTAAGCGTCACCGAAAAACAGTGGCGACGCCTCGAGAACCGAGGGGACATACAACAGATGCGAGCGCGACCTGCTACGTCTGAGGTGCGCAGGCCCGCAGCGCAACTTGTAGCATACGGGGGCGGCCGGGCATGGTCAATGCGCGAAGCCGCCCACCCGGGGCGGATCGCCGCATACCCGGCGCAGAAGCCGTCTCCGGAGGCCGCGCGGAACCCGTCGAGTCCCGTGCCCGAGGCCCCGGACAGCCTGGCCGGAAGAGCCGCAGACTAGTACGAGGGAGCCGGTCATCCAAGAGCCCGTAACGTCCGAAGCCGGAGAGACGGAATCCGAGGCCACCCGGCGCGCCGCCGGTGTCACGGAGAGTGCCCGCGCCAACCGCGGCTGGTGGGACCGGAACGCGGACGAGTACCAGGTCGAGCACGGCACCTTCCTCGGCGACGACCGCTTCGTGTGGTGCCCCGAGGGCCTGGACGAGGTCGAGGCCGAGCTGCTCGGCCCGACGGAGGAGCTGAAGGGCAAGGACGTCCTGGAGATCGGCGCCGGCGCCGCCCAGTGCGCGCGCTGGCTGGCCGGCCAGGGCGCGCGTCCGGTGGCCCTGGACCTCTCCCACCGCCAGCTCCAGCACGCGCTGCGCATCGGCGCCGGCTTCCCGCTGGTACAGGCGGACGCGGCCGTGCTGCCCTTCGCGGACGGCTCCTTCGACCTGGCGTGCTCGGCCTACGGGGCGCTGCCCTTCGTCGCCGACCCCCGGCTGGTGCTGCGGGAGGTGCGCCGGGTGCTGCGGCCCGGGGGGCGCTTCGTCTTCTCCGTCACGCACCCGCTGCGCTGGGCCTTCCCGGACGAGCCGGGCCCCGAGGGGCTGTCGGTGTCCGCCTCCTACTTCGACCGCACGCCGTACGTCGAGCAGGACGACGAAGGCCGGGCGGTGTACGTCGAGCACCACAGGACGGTGGGCGACCGCGTCCGGGACGTCGTGGCGTCGGGGTTCCGGCTGGTGGACCTGGTGGAGCCGGAGTGGCCGGACTGGAACACCTCGGAGTGGGGCGGCTGGTCCCCGCTGCGCGGCCATCTGATCCCCGGGACGGCGATCTTCGTGTGCGAGCGCGACTGACCGGCCTCCGCCCTCCACGCGCGCGTGGAGGGCGCTTCCGCCGGCGTACGACACTGGGGACGTGATCCGTTACGACGCCCTGGACGCGCTGCCCGTGCGCGGTGCCCTGCCCGCTCTGCACGACGCCCTGGAGGGCCACGGCACCGCGGTGCTGGTCGCGCCGCCCGGCACCGGCAAGACGACGCTGGTGCCGCTCGCGCTGGCGGGCCTGCTCGGCGAGGGGCCCGCGCGGCGCGTGGTCGTGGCCGAGCCCCGGCGGATCGCGGCGCGGGCCGCGGCCCGGCGGATGGCGTGGCTGCTGGGCGAGAAGCCCGGCGGCAGCGTGGGGTACACCGTGCGCGGCGAGCGGCTGGCCGGGCGGCACACGCGCGTGGAGGTCGTCACGACCGGCGTGCTCCTGCAGCGGCTCCAGCGGGACCAGGAGCTGACCGGTGTCGACGCGGTCGTGCTCGACGAGTGCCACGAACGGCACCTGGACGCGGACACGACGGCGGCGTTCCTGTGGGACGTGCGGCAGGCGCTGCGGCCCGAGCTGCGGCTGGTGGCCGCGTCGGCGACGACCGACGCGGAGGGCTGGGCCCGGCTCCTGGGCCGGGCGCCGGTCGTCGAGGCGCGGGGCGTGGCGTACCCGGTGGAGACGGTGTGGGCGCCGCCCGCCCGGCCGGTCCGGCCGCCGCACGGGATGCGGGTCGACCCGGCCCTGCTCACGCACGTGGCGTCGGTGGTGCGGCGCGCGCTGGCCGAACGGGACGGGGACGTGCTGTGCTTCCTGCCGGGCGTCGGCGAGATCGCCCGGGTCGCGGGGCAGTTGTCCGCGCTCGGGGACGTGGAGGTGCTCCAGGTGCACGGGCGGGCGCCGGCCGCCGTGCAGGACGCGGTGCTGTCCCCCGGGGCGCGGCGCCGGGTGGTGCTGGCGACGTCGGTGGCGGAGTCGTCGCTGACGGTGCCCGGGGTGCGGGTGGTGGTGGACGCGGGGCTGGCCCGGGAGCCGCGGGTCGACCACGGGCGCGGGCTGAGCGCGCTGACGACGGTGCGGGCATCGCGGGCGGCGGGACGGCAGCGGGCCGGGCGGGCGGGGCGTGAGGCGCCGGGCACGGTGTACCGCTGCTGGGCGGAGGCGGAGGACGCCCGGCTGCCCGGCTTCCCGAATCCGGAGATCAAGGTGGCCGACCTGACGGCGTTCGCCCTCCAGGCGGCGTGCTGGGGCGATCCGGAGGCGTCCGGGCTGGCGCTGCTGGACCGGCCGCCGGGCGGCGCGATGGCGGCGGCGCGGTCGGTGCTGACGGCCGTGGGCGCGGTGGACGCGGCCGGCCGGGCCACGGAGCGAGGCGTACGGCTGTCGCGGCTGGGGGTGCATCCCCGCCTGGGGCGGGCGCTGCTCGACGCGGGCGCCTCGGGCACGGTGGCGGAGGTGGTCGCGCTGCTCGGCGAGGAGCCGCCGCGGGAGTACGGCGACGACCTGGCGTCCGTGCTGCGGGCGGCCCGGCGCGGGGGCGACGCCTACGGGGCCCGGTGGCGGACGGAGGTGCGGCGCCTGCGGGCCGCCGCGGCACTGCCCGACGAGGTACCCGCCGGTGCGGCGGGGGGCGCCGCGGGTGACGTGTCCTCGGGCGCGGCGGACGGGTCGGGGGAGGACGGGATCGTCGGGCTCGTGGCCGCGCTGGCGTATCCCGAGCGGGTGGCCAGGAAGGACGGTGGTTCGTATCTGATGGCGTCCGGGACGCGGGCGGAGCTGCCGGAGGGGTCCGGGCTGCGCGGGGCGCCGTGGATCGCCGTCGCCGCGGCCGACCGGCCGGTGGGCAGGGGTCACGCGCGGGTGCGGCTCGGCGCGGTCGTGGACGAGGCGACGGCCCGGCTGGCGGCGGGCGCCCTGCTGACGGAGCGGGACGAAGTCCACTGGGCCGGCGGTGACGTGGTGGCGCGGCGGGTCGAACGGCTCGGGGCCGTCGAGCTGTCGGTGGGCCCGCCGGCCGACGCCGCCCCCGGCCTCGTCCGGGACGCGCTGCTGGAGGGGCTGCGGCGGGAGGGGTTCGGGCTGCTGCGCTGGTCCGCCGACGCGCGGGTGCTGCGGCAGCGGCTCGCGTTCCTGCGGCAGCGGCTGGGCGAGCCGTGGCCGGACGTCTCGGACGACGCGCTGCACGCGCGCGTGGACGAGTGGCTGGAGCCTGAGCTCGGACGGGCCCGGCGGCGGGCCGACCTGGCCCGTGTCGACGCCGGGCAGGCGCTGACGCGGCTGCTGCCCTGGGCGTCGGGCGAGGCGGCGCGGCTGGACGAGCTCGCGCCGGAGCGGATCACCGTGCCCAGCGGGTCCGGGATCCGGGTCGACTACAGCGATCCCGGGCAGCCCGTTCTCGCGGTGAAGCTGCAGGAGATGTTCGGTCTGGAGCGGTCGCCGGAGATCGCCGGGGTGCCGCTCCTCGTCCACCTCCTCTCCCCCGCCGGCCGGCCGGCGGCGGTCACGGCCGACCTGGCCTCCTTCTGGAAGGACGGCTACAAGGGCGTACGGGCGGAGCTGCGCGGCCGGTACCCGAAGCATCCGTGGCCCGAGGACCCGGCCACGGCGCAGGCGACACGGCACACGAAGGCGCGGCTCGGACGGGAGTCCGCGTCCGGGACCTGACGGCTCCCGCCGTCACGCGGCGGACGGCCCGAGGGCGCCCCCTCCGCCGCGGCGGAGGGGGCGCCCTCGGTGCCGGTCCGGCGGGTGCCTACGCGGTGGGTTCGGCCGACGGGTCGCCCGACGGGTCCGCGGAGGGGCTCGGCGAGGCGTCGGGGGAAGCCCCGGTGGACGGGTCCGGCGACGGCTCGGCCTCTGCCTTCGCCACCTTCAGCGGGACGTCGAGGGTGGCGCCGCCCGCGGTGGTGAGGCGCAGCACGAACGTGCCCTCGGTGTCGTCCGCGTACAGCTTCGGCAGCGTCAGCAGGCCCTGGGCGTCGGTCGTCAGGCCGCTCAGGGCGCGGACGGCCTTGCCGTCCGCGTCCTTGAAGTAGGGGCCCTTGTCGTTCACGGCCGGGTCGGCCGCCGACGTGACGAGCGTGGCGGTGACGGCGACCTTGTCCGCGACGGCGCCCTTGTACGTCGCCTTCACCTCGACGCGGTCCGCGAACTCGCCGCCCACGGTGCAGGTGAGCGCCGCGGCGCCGGTGCGGGCGAGGGCGTCGGCGACGCGCTCGGTGACGGTGGCCCGGTAGTCGAGGCCGGCGACGGTACGGCCGACGACGGTGGCGCGGACGGTGAACGCGCCGGTCTTCTCGCCCGCCCTGAGTGCGGGTGCCGCGGCCACGCCGGCGCTGCCGGTGACGACGGTGGCGACGTTCTCGCCGCCGGCGAAGGTGGCGTCCGTGTCCCCGACGATCGTGAAGCGGATGCGGACCTTGGCGACGGCCTCCCCGCTCCTGGTCTCGGCCCGGGTGCTGATCCTCCCTGCGAACGTGTCGCCCGCGGTGGCGGTGAGGCCGGAGGTGCCGGCGTTCTCCAGGTGGTGCACCGTGTCGGTGGGGGTGGGTGTCGTCGTCGGCGGGATCGAGGGGGTGGGGTCCGGTGAACCGGTGCCGGGCGGCGAGGGCTCGGCGGGGACGGCCGGACCGGTGGAGCCGCCGGAGCCGCCGGAGCCGCCCGGGGACGGCGTCGACGTGCCCGGGGTCACGGGCACGGTGGGCAGGCCGGGGGTGCCGGTGAGACCGGGCGACGGGCTCGGCCCGGTCACGGCGCCGTCGTCGCTGCGGCCGACCGGCAGCGCGCCGGAGCCGTCCGGGACCTCGTGGGTGCCCTTGCGGTAGTACTCCAGCCAGGACAGGACCGTGTTCAGGTAGTCCTGCGAGTTGTTGTAGCTGAGGATCGCGCGGTTGAGGTCGGCCTGGACGGCCAGGTCCCAGCCGTTGCGGCACAGGTAGTGGCCGGCGGCGAGGGCGGCGTCGTAGACGTTGTTGGGGTCCTTCAGGCCGTCACCGTTGCCGTCGCGGCCCGCCCACGCCCAGGTGGACGGGATGAACTGCATGGGGCCGACGGCGTTGTCGTAGCTGCTGTTGCCGTCGTAGACGCCGTTGTCGGTGTCCTTGATGAGCGCGAAGCCGTTGCCGTCGAGCTGCGGGCCGATGATGCGGCCGGTGGTGGTGCCGTTCGCGTCGACCCGGCCGCCGCGGGCCTGACCGGACTCCACCTTGCCGATGGCGGCGAGGAGTTGCCACGGCAGGTTGCAGCCGGGCTTGGCCCGGCGCAGCTCCGACTCGGCCTTCTTGTACGCGTCGAGGACGGTCGCGGGGATGCCCGCTTCGGCGGGGCCCCGGGACACGGGGGTGCCGACGGTGGGCGCGGGGCTCGGGGTGTTGAGCGGCGGCAGGTCCGTGTAGTAGGGCGAGTTGCCGGTGGCGCTGTCGTCGGAGGCCGCGGAGGGTGACGGCGTGCCGTCGGCGGTGGTCCGTCTGCCGTTGCCGTCCGCCGTCACGTCGGGAGCCTGGGACGCGGAGAGGGCCGCGACCGCGACCGCCGCGACGGTGGTGGTGACCGCCGCCTTGCGGAGTCTCCTGTCGAACTGCGCCGCCATAGAGTGACCCCTCCCGTGGACGCCCGCGCGTCCGTCTCCGTCGTCCGTCCGTCTTCGGCTGTGGTGCTCGCGCCGTACCGTCCCCGTGGGGACGAGCGGCCCGAGCCGGAGGTTGCGCCGCAACTTTCCGAGCGCGAGGGTCGTCTGTTCGACCAGTACGGCGCCGCAGGCGACCCTACGACAACTTGCTTTGCGTGGGCACCCGTTCGTGCCCGATATTCACCAGTTGGCCATATGAGGAGCCGGGTTGCCTTTCACCCTCAGTCATGCGGCGGCCGTGCTGCCCGCCGTGCGCGGCGACGGTTCCGGGCGGGGCCGCCTGGTGCCGGCCGTGCTGGTCGCGGGTTCGTTCTCGCCCGACATGACCTACTACGCGGCGAGTCTGGTGTCCGGAGCGATGGAGTTCGGGGACGTGACGCACTCCTTCGCCGGGGTCTTCTCGGTCGACGTGCTCATCGCCTGGGCGCTGGTGGGGCTGTGGCTGCTGATGCGCGAGCCGGTGGTGGCGCTGCTGCCGCGGGCCCGGCAGGGGCGTCTCGCCGCCCTGCTGCGCTGCGGGGCGCCACGGGCGCGCGTGCGGCCGTCCCTGGTGGTGCGGTGGTACGTGTCGGCGGCGCTGGGTGCGCTGACGCACGTGGTGTGGGACGCGTTCACGCATCTCGACCGGTGGGGGATGCGGGTGCTGCCCGTGCTGGGACGGGAGATCGCGGGCTCGCCGCTGTACTGGTACCTGCAGTACGGCGGTTCCGCGGTGGCGGCGGTGGTGATCGTCGTGTTCGTGGCGCGGGCGCTGCGCCGGCGGCCTCCGGCCGAGCCGCTGGGCGTCCCCGCGCTGTCGGCACGGGACCGGTGGTGGGCCGGGGCGGTGCTCGGCGGCTGTGCGCTGGCCGGGGTGGTGCAGCGGACGGCCCGGTGGTGGGAGCACGGGGCGTCCGGGGCGAAGCCCTGGGAGGTCGTCCCGACGGTGTGCTTCGGGGCGGGCGCGGGGCTGGTCCCGGGTCTGCTGCTGTGTGCCGTGGGGATCAGGGTGTGGCGTCCGGTCCCGGTCCCCGCCGCCCCGGGAGGCGTCGGTGCGGAGCCGGCCCGCCGGGTGGCGCGCTGAGGGGGTCGGCGGGCGCGACGAACGCGGTGGGAGTGCGCGCGGGGCGCGACCGGGGCAGCAGGGTGAGGGCGAGCGTCAGGTAGCCGCGGGCCAGGTCGGCCCAGAGGCGCCGGGCGGGGACCTCGCGTGGCGCCGCGGCGGCGCGGCCCCGGCGGGTCACTCGGCGGCGGAGGCCCTCCCCGGTACGGCGCAGGGCCGTCATGAGCGTGGCCGGGACGCGGCCGGTGCTCGCGCCCGGCGCGAAGTCCGGGACCGTCGGGAGTGGCACGCGGGCGGGTCGGTCCGTGCTTGCCCGAGCCGGTGTCGTCCGGTGGTGGAGCATGCGTATACCCATGCCCGCATCCTGGGGGGAGGAAGGGGGCGGGGGCTTTCCCGCGGGGGCCACCTGAGTGACGGGTCCTCCGGAGGCGGCGGACGGGGGCGACGGGAGGCCCGCGGGGCCGGGCTCGTGGCGGGGGAACGCGGTGAACCGCCGGATCCGCGGCCCTGCGGCACGGCGCCGCCGCCGAAGCCGGGCCTTGGGGGCTGGACGCGCGGGAGCCGGGGCAGGTGTCCGTCCTGCTCCCGGCTCCCGCGGCGTCGGCGGCTAGTGCGCCGCCGATTCCCAGTCCGCGCCCGAGCCGACCGAGACGCCCAGGGGAACCCTGAGGTCCACGGCGTTCGCCATCTCGCGGCGGACCAGTTCCTCCGCCGCGGCCCGCTCGCCGGGGGCGATCTCCAGGACGATTTCGTCGTGGACCTGGAGCAGCATGCGGGACGCGAGGCCGGCCTCGCGCAGCGCCCGGTCCACGTTGAGCATGGCGATCTTGACGATGTCGGCCGCCGTGCCCTGGATCGGGGCGTTCAGGGCCATCCGCTCGGCCGCCTCGCGGCGCTGGCGGTTGTCGCTGTTGAGGTCGGGCAGGTAGCGGCGGCGGCCGAAGACCGTCGCCGTGTAGCCGGTGGCCCGGGCCTCGTCGACGACCCGGCGCAGATAGTCGCGGACACCGCCGAACCGCTCGAAGTAGGCGTCCATCAGGCCCCGGGCCTCGGCCGCCTCGATGTTCAGCTGCTGGGAGAGACCGAAGGCCGACAGCCCGTACGCCAGGCCGTAGGACATCGCCTTGATCTTGCGGCGCATCTCCGCGTCCACCGCGGACCGCTCGACGGAGAACACCTGCGCGGCGGCGGTGGTGTGCAGGTCCTCGCCGGAGGTGAACGCCTCGATCAGACCCGCGTCCTCGGACAGGTGGGCCATCACGCGCAGTTCGATCTGGCTGTAGTCCGCCGTCATCAGGGACTCGAAGCCCTCGCCGACGACGAAGCCGCGGCGGATCGCCCGGCCCTCGTCGGTGCGGACCGGGATGTTCTGCAGGTTCGGGTCGGTCGAGGACAGACGCCCGGTCGCGGCGACCGTCTGGTTGAACGTGGTGTGGATGCGGCCGTCCGCGGCGATCGTCTTGATCAGGCCCTCGACGGTGACGCGCAGCTTGGCCTGCTCGCGGTGGCGGAGCATGATCACCGGCAGTTCGTTGTCCGTCTGCGTCGCGAGCCACGCCAGCGCGTCGGCGTCCGTGGTGTAGCCGGTCTTGGTCTTCTTCGTCTTGGGCAGGTTCAGCTCGCCGAAGAGGACTTCCTGGAGCTGCTTGGGCGAGCCCAGGTTGAACTCGCGTCCGGCCGCCTCGTGGGCCTCCTTCACGGCCTGCTGGACCGCGCCCGCGAACATCTGCTCCATGGCCCGCAGGTGGTCGCGGTCGGCCGCGATGCCGTGCCGCTCCATGCGGGCCAGCAGGGCGGACGTGGGCAGTTCCATGTCGCGCAGCAGGTCCGCGGCGCCGACCTCCGCCAGGCGGCCCTCGAAGGCCTCGCCCAGGTCGAGGATCGCGCGGGCCTGCACCATGAGCGCCTCGGCCTCGGCGGCGTCGTCCGCGCCGAAGGCCAGCTGTCCGTCGGCCGCCGCGGCCGGGGCCAGCTCGCGGTGCAGGTACTCCAGGGAGAGCGCGTCCAGGTCGAAGGAGCGGCGGCCGGGCTTGACCAGGTAGGCGGCGAGCGCGGTGTCCATGCCGACGCCGGCGACGCTCCAGCCGTGCTCGGCGAGGACGCGCATCGCGCCCTTGGCGTTGTGCAGGACCTTCGGCCGGTCCGGGTCGGACAGCCAGGCGGCGAACGCCGTCTCGTCGGCCTCGTCCAGCTGGGACGGGTCGAACCAGGCGGCCTTCCCGTCGGACGCGGCCAGCGCGACCTCGGCGACCGAGCCGGTGCCCAGCGCCCAGGTGCCCACCGTCGCGACGCCGAGGGGCCGCGTGCCGTGCTCGCCGAGCCAGCCGGCCAGCTCACCGGTGCCCAGCACCGTGCCGTCCAGCTCCACGCCGTCCGTGACGACCGGCGTCGCCTCGGCCTCCTCGGCACCGGGGTCGACGGCGAAGAGCCGCTCGCGCAGCGAGGGGTTGCGGATCTCCAGGGTGTCAAGCAGCATCGCGACGCCCTTGCGGTCGTACGCCGGGCGCTCCAGGTCGGTGACCGTGCCGGGCAGTTCGACCCGCCGCTCCAGCTCGGTGAGCCGGCGGTTGAGCTTCACGGACTCCAGGTGGTCGCGCAGATTCTGCCCGGCCTTGCCCTTGACCTCGTCGACGCGCTCGACCAGTTCCGCGAAGGACCCGAACTGGTTGATCCACTTCGCGGCCGTCTTCTCGCCGACGCCCGGGATGCCCGGCAGGTTGTCCGACGGGTCGCCGCGCAGGGCCGCGAAGTCGGGGTACTGGGCGGGCGTCAGTCCGTACTTCTCGACGACCTTCTCCGGGGTGAACCGGGTGAGCTCGGAGACGCCCTTGGTCGGATACAGCACCGTGGTGTGCTCGCTGACCAGCTGGAACGAGTCCCGGTCGCCGGTGACGATCAGCACCTCGAAGCCCTCGGCCTCGGCCTGGGTGGCGAGCGTGGCGATCACGTCGTCCGCCTCGAAGCCCTCGACGGCGAAGCGGGTCACGTGCATCGCGTCGAGCAGCTCGCCGATCAGCTGGACCTGGCCCTTGAACTCGTCCGGCGTCTTGGAGCGGTTCGCCTTGTACTCCGTGAACTCCTCGGAGCGCCAGGTCTTGCGGGAGACGTCGAACGCCACCGCGAAGTGCGTGGGTGCCTCGTCACGCAGCGTGTTGGCCAGCATCGACGCGAAACCGTAGATCGCGTTGGTCGGCTGGCCCGTCGCGGTCGTGAAGTTCTCCGCGGGCAGCGCGAAGAACGCGCGGTACGCCAGCGAGTGCCCGTCCATGAGCATCAGGCGCGGGCGGCTGCCGCCGGTGGGGGTCTCGGTCTTCTTCGATGCTGTGTCTGCCACGTTCACGATCCTGCCACGTGCCACTGACAGCCCGCTCCGCGCTTCGCCGGTGCCGGGCGCGCGCCGACGTCCGGCGCGGCCGGCCGCGCGGTTGCCGGGACCCCTCGTACGCACCGCGGCGGCGGTGGAGGAGCCGCGGCCACCGCAGCCGTCGCTCCTCCACCCGTTCCCGCCCGGCCTCCCTCGGTGTCGGCGGCCCATGCGAGGATCGGAGACGTACCTCACACGTGCAGGCGAAGGAGCGCGCGATGGCCACGAAGCCGCCCAAGGGTGATCCGGTTCAGGACGCGCCGCAGGTCACCGGGCCCCAGCATGCGGCGGCGGGCATTCCGGCCATCGGCCACACCCTGCGCATCGCGCAGCGGCAGATGGGAGTGCGGCGGACCGCGCTGACGCTGCTGAGCGTCAACCAGAAGGACGGCTTCGACTGCCCGGGCTGCGCCTGGCCGGAGCCGGACCACCGGCACAGGGCCGAGTTCTGCGAGAACGGCGCGAAGGCCGTGGCCGAGGAGGCGACCCTGCGCCGGGTCACCCCGGAGTTCTTCGCCGCGCACTCCGTGGCCGACCTGGCGACCCGCAGCGGCTACTGGCTGGGCCAGCAGGGGCGGCTCACCCATCCCGTGTACCTCCCGGAGGGCGGCGGGCACTACGAGCCGGTCACCTGGGAGCGCGCCTTCGGCATCGTCGCCGAGGAGATCGCCGCCCTGGACTCGCCCGACGAGGCGGTCTTCTACACCTCGGGGCGCACCAGCAACGAGGCGGCGTTCCTCTACCAGCTCTTCGCGCGCGAGCTGGGCACCAACAACCTGCCGGACTGCTCCAACATGTGCCACGAGTCGTCCGGCTCGGCCCTGTCCGAGACCATCGGGGTCGGCAAGGGCAGCGTGCTGCTGGAGGACCTCCACAAGGCCGACCTGATCATCGTGGCCGGCCAGAACCCGGGCACCAACCACCCGCGCATGCTCACCGCCCTGGAGAAGGCCAAGGCGAACGGCGCGAGGATCATCAGCGTCAATCCGCTGCCCGAGGCGGGCCTGGAGCGCTTCAAGAACCCGCAGACGCCGAAGGGGCTCACCACCGGGGCCGCGCTGACCGACCTGTTCCTCCAGATCCGCCTCGGCGGCGACCAGGCGCTGTTCCGGCTCCTGAACAAGCTGATCCTCGAGACCGGGGGCGCGGTCGACGAGGCGTTCGTCGCCGAACACACGCACGGCTTCGAGGAGTTCGCCGAGGCCGCGCGGGCCGCCGACTGGGCGGAGACGCTCGCGGCGACCGGGCTGACCCGCGCGGAGATCGAGGAGGCGCTGCGCCTGGTCCTCGCCTCGGAGCGCACCATCGTGTGCTGGGCGATGGGTCTGACCCAGCACAAGCACTCGGTGCCCACCATCCGCGAGGTCGTCAACTTCCTCCTGCTGCGCGGCAACATCGGCCGGCCGGGCGCCGGCGTCTGCCCGGTGCGCGGCCACTCCAACGTGCAGGGCGACCGCACGATGGGCATCTTCGAACGTCCGGCGCCCGCGTTCCTGGACGCCCTGGAGAAGGAGTTCGGCTTCGCCCCGCCCCGCGAGCACGGCTACGACGTCGTGCGGGCCATCCGCGCGCTGCGCGACGGCGAGGCGAAGGTCTTCTTCGCCATGGGCGGCAACTTCGTCTCCGCGTCCCCCGACACCGAGGTGACCGAGGCGGCGATGCGCCGCGCCCGCCTCACCGTGCACGTGTCGACGAAGCTGAACCGCTCGCACGCCGTCACGGGCGCGCGGGCCCTGATCCTGCCGACGCTGGGGCGCACCGAGCGCGATCTCCAGGCCGGCGGCGAGCAGTTCGTCACCGTCGAGGACTCGATGGGCATGGTGCACGCCTCTCGGGGACGGCTCGAGCCCGCGAGCCGCCACCTGCTGTCCGAGCCGGCCATCGTGTGCCGGCTGGCGCGCCGGGTGCTCGGGGAGGACAGCAGGGTGCCGTGGGAGGAGTTCGAGAAGGACTACGCGGCGATCCGCGACCGCATCGGGCGGGTGATCCCCGGCTTCGAGGACTTCAACGCGCGCGTGGCGGCCCCGGGCGGCTTCGCCCTCCCCCACGCCCCGCGCGACGAGCGCCGCTTCCCGACGGCCACCGGGAAGGCCAACTTCACCGCCGCGCCCGTCGAGTACCCCGAGCTGCCCGAGGGCCGGCTGCTGCTGCAGACGCTGCGCTCGCACGACCAGTACAACACCACGATCTACGGCCTGGACGACCGCTACCGCGGCATCAGGAACGGCCGCCGGGTGGTGCTCGTCAACCCGGAGGACGCCGAGAGGCTGAACGTCGCGGACGGCTCCTACGTCGACCTGGTCGGCGAGTGGTCGGACGGCGTGGAGCGCCGGGCACCCGATTTCCGTGTCGTGCACTACCCGACGGCCCGTGGCTGCGCCGCCGCCTACTACCCGGAGACCAACGTCCTGGTGCCGCTGGACGCCACGGCGGACACCAGCAACACCCCGGCCAGCAAGTCGGTCGTCGTCCGTCTGGAACAATCGGCGACCGACTGAGCGTTCGCTCAGCCGAGCCGACAGGCGCATCGGACCGACGGATCGCGACGAACGGAGCAAGGCCCCATGGGTGAGCAGCAGCAGGTGCGGTTCCCGCAGGAGATCATCGACGAGTACGCCGCCATGGGCGTCGACCTTCCCGCGCTGTTCTCCGCGGGGCACCTGGGGGCGCGGATGGGCGTCCAGGTCCTGGAGGCGGCGCCCGAGCGGGTCGTCGGCACCATGCCGGTGGAGGGCAACACCCAGCCGTACGGGCTGCTGCACGGCGGCGCCTCGGCGGTGCTGGCCGAGACGCTGGGGTCGGTGGGCTCGATGCTGCACGGCGGCAGCTCCAAGATCGCCGTCGGCGTCGACCTGAACTGCACCCACCACCGCGGGGTCCGCTCCGGACTGGTCACCGGTGTGGCCACGCCCGTGCACCGGGGCCGGACGACGGCGACGTACGAGATCGTGATCAGCGACGAGCAGGAGCGGCGGGTGTGCACCGCCCGTCTGACCTGCCTGCTGCGCGACGTTGACTCCGGCGAGGGCGCCCGGGCGGGCGCGGCGGACCGGACTGCCGTCGTCCCCGTTGTCCCCCTCGCTCCGGCGCCTTAGCGTCGGGGCATGGAACGGGGCAGAGTCCCCAGGCCGGCGGCCGCCGGGGGCAGGATCCGGCGTGCGGTCCCCCTGGCACTGCTGACGGCCGTACTGACGACCGCGTGCGGCGGCGGCTCCGGTACCGGCGGGGCGCGTCCGGCCACCGCCGTCCCGCCGCCGTCGCCCGTGTCCGATGCCGTGTTGTGCGTGCGCGTCGTCGCCCACTGGTCGCGCGAGGTGCTGGACGGCGGCACCTACGGCGACTACCAGTCGATGGGGCTGTCGAACCGGCAGTACGACATCCTGCGGGAGGTCGTGGCCGCCGCGCGGCCCGTCCTGCGCACGCAGGGCGCCCTCGCCGCGAAGGAGTTGATCGACCGCCGGACGCGGGCCCGGTGCGCCGGACGCCCACCCGGCCGGGACGCGGACGGGGGGCCGTGGCGGTGAGCGGCACCGGTCCCGTCGAGCCGGGCGAGGGCACGCACGTGCGGGAGACCACGCCGCGCGCCCGCCGTCGCCCAGGCCGGCCGCGCGCACGCCTGGGCCGCCTCCACGCACGCCACCGCCGGGCGGTCCGCGCGACGGTCGCGGCCCTCGCCGTCCTGGCGGTCGGCGGCTATCTGTACGCCGGCCGGCCGTGGGAGCAGCCGCCGCCCCCGGCACCTTTGCCGCCCTACCCCTCCCAGGCCGTCGACCTTGTCTACCTGGACCCGGTGGCCGGTCCCGGCGACGCCCCGGCCGGCGACTTCAGCTTCGCGGTGCTGCTCAGCGTGCGGTCCGGACCACCCGTCACGGTGACGCGGGTGACCCAGCCCTACGCCGGACTCTCGGCGACCTCGACCCCCGCGGCACCTTTCCGGACAAAGTCGCATTCCGCCCTCAAGATCATCGTCACTCTGCGGGTGACGGAATGCGAAAAAGCACCACGGAACCCCGGACTCCCTTTCCTGGATGTAACGCTGCGTAATACGCGCGCAATGGAGGAGCACAGTTTCATCCTCGGAACGCGCTATGCGGGGCACCTCTCGCAGGCGCTGCAGGTCGCCTGCGGCAACGTTTCCCGGTAATCACCAAAACGACTTACACGCCTGAACGAGCCCCGTCGGTCCTGCGGGTTCTCAGCATGCGGACAGAGCAAACCGGCCTGAATTCCGCCCTTCTTCCCAGCCAGTACCGCTCTGCATTACCGCGTGTCATAACAAGAGCGTCACAGCATGAGTCAGACCCTCCTCCACGTTCCCCACACACGCTTAGAGTCACGGCCAGTCACCGCGCCGTCGGATTGTCACTTCGGCCCAGCGCTCGACTCGGCCGTCTCCACGGGGAAACGGCTGCGCCAGGGAAAGGACTGATCGTGCGTCAACGTTCGCTCATCGCCATCACCGCCGCTCTGGCGGCGGGAGCGCTCACCCTCACCGCCTGCGGCTCGCGCGACGACGACGGCGGCTCCGACTCCGGGAACGGCGGCAGCGGTGGCGGCACCACCGTCGTCATCGGTGTCGACGCCCCGCTGACCGGCGACCTGTCCGCGCTCGGCCTCGGCATCAAGAACTCGGTGGACCTCGCGGCGAAGACCGCCAACAAGCAGAAGACCGTCGACGGCGTCACCTTCAAGGTCGAGGCCCTCGACGACCAGGGCCAGCCCTCCGTCGGCCAGCAGAACGCCACCAAGCTCGTCGCCGACAAGGACGTCCTCGGCGTCGTCGGCCCGCTGAACTCCTCCGTCGGCGAGTCGATGCAGAAGGTGTTCGACACGGCCAAGCTGGTCGAGGTCTCCCCGGCCAACACCAACCCGTCCCTCACCCAGGGCGTGGACTGGCAGACCAAGAAGGTCCGGGCCTACAAGTCGTACTTCCGCACCGCGACCACGGACGCCGTCCAGGGCCCGTTCGCCGCGCAGTACGTCTACAACGACTCCAAGAAGAAGAAGGTCTTCGTCATCGACGACAAGAAGACCTACGGCGCCGGCCTCGCCGGCACCTTCACCGAGGAGTTCAAGAAGCTCGGCGGCCAGGTGGTCGGCACCGAGCACATCAACCCGGACACCAAGGACTTCAACGCGGTCGCCACCAAGGTCAAGAACTCCGGCGCCGACGTCGTCTACTACGGCGGCGAATACCCGCAGGCCGGCCCGCTCAGCAAGCAGATCAAGGAAGCGGGCGCCAAGATTCCGGTCGTCGGCGGCGACGGCATCTACAGCGCCGACTTCATCAAGCTCGCCGGCGCCAGCGGCACCGGCGACCTCGCCACCTCCGTCGGCGCGCCGGTCGAGGAACTCCCCTCCGCCAAGGAGTTCGTCGCCAACTACAAGGCCGAGGGTTACAAGGAGGCCTTCGAGGCGTACGGCGGCTACTCCTACGACTCCGCCTGGGCGATCATCGAGGCCGTCAAGAAGGTCGTCGAGGACAACGGCGGAAAGCTCCCCGACGACGCCCGCGCCAAGGTCGTGGACGCCATGCAGAACGTCTCCTTCGACGGTGTGACCGGCAAGGTCTCCTTCGACGAGTTCGGTGACGCCACCAACAAGCAGCTCACCGTGTACGCCGTCGAGAACGGTGCGTGGAAGGCCGTGAAGTCCGGCACCTACACCGGCTGACCCACCCGCACCACACCACTGCCCACGAGCCGCGCGGGGCGCTGTTCCACAGGCGCCCCGCGCGGACTCGCATCCGGGCCACATCCGTCGAACATCCGAAAGTCTCGGAGGACATGCGGTGAACGAACTGCCGCAGCAGCTGGTCAACGGCCTGCTACTGGGATCCATGTACGGGCTGATCGCCATCGGCTACACAATGGTCTACGGCATTGTCCAGCTCATCAACTTCGCCCACGGTGAGATCTTCATGGTCGGCGCCTTCGGCGCGCTCACGGTCCACCTGTACATCCTGCCCGACGGCACCACCATGTGGGTCGCCCTGCCTCTGATGCTGCTCGGTGCCGTGATCGTCTCCGTCGCCGTCGCCATCGGGGCGGAACGGTTCGCCTACCGCCCGCTGCGCGGCGCCCCCCGCCTCGCGCCGCTCATCACCGCCATCGGCCTCTCCCTCGCCCTCCAGCAGGCCGTGTGGGCGCTGTACCCGAACGCCAAGTCGAAGCTCCCCTTCCCCCAGATCGAGGGCGGGCCCTTCCACATCGGCAGCGCCACCATCCAGACCGGCGACATCTTCCTCCTCGTCGCCGCACCGGTCAGCATGGCCATCCTCGCCTTCTTCGTGATGCGCACCCGCACCGGACGCGGCATGCAGGCGACCGCCCAGGACCCGGACACGGCCAAGCTCATGGGCATCAACACCGACCGCATCATCGTGGTCGCCTTCGCCCTCGGTGCCGTCTTCGCCGCCGTCGGCGCCGTCGCCAACGGCCTCAAGTACGGCCAGATCGACTTCAAGATGGGCTTCATCCTCGGCCTGAAGGCCTTCACCGCGGCGGTGCTGGGCGGCATCGGCAACATCTACGGCGCCATGATCGGCGGCGTCGTCCTCGGCGTCGCCGAAACCCTGGCCACCGCCTACATCGCCGACATCCCCGGCCTGGACAAGTTCGGCAGCCAGTCCTGGGCCGACGTCTGGGCGTTCATCCTCCTCATCCTCGTGCTGCTGTTCAGGCCACAGGGCCTGCTCGGCGAACGCGTTGCGGACAGGGCGTGACACCGATGACCACACAGACCACCGCTCCGAAGACCCCGGACACCCCCACCACGGGTGCCCCCACCGGCCTCATCGGCATACCCGCGCACATCGGACGAGCCCTCGCCACCGGCGGCGGCGTCCTCACCGTCCTGTCCACCTTCCTCGCCTGGACCTGGACCGCCGAGTTCCCCGGCGACCTCACCGTCTACGGCTACCCGGGCGGCCTGCAGGTCCTGGTGCTGATCGGCGGCGCCCTCACCGCCCTCCTCGGCCTCGCCTCGTACGGCGTCAGGGGACTGGGCTGGCTCGCACCCGCCGGCGCCGACGCGGCCGTCAAGGTCGCCGCGCTCGCCACCTTCGCCACCGCCTGGTACACGGTCGTCGCGATCAGCACCCAGCTCGGCGGCGTGGTGAACCTGGAGCCCGGCGGCTACGTCGTGGCGGCCGCCACCCTGATCGCCCTGCTCGGCTCGCTCGCCCTGCCGTTCGAGCGTCCGGAACCGGACCCGGTCGACCCCGACGACACCGGCTGGGAGCAGTTCAAGCACACCAGCGCCCACAACTGGCAGATCGTCAGGGCCGCCTTCGCCTCCGGCACCCCGCGCCCCCTGCGCCCGCTGCCCTCCTACGCCGAGCTCCTGATCATCGTCGCCGTCCTCGCCGTCGCCCTGCTCGTCTTCACCTACGGCATCGGCACCGAGTACGACGAACTGTTCGTCGGCTTCCTGATCACGGCCGGCTTCGGTTTCGCCGCCCTCAACAAGTCCGGACTGATCGGCCACATCACGCAGATCACCGCCCGGCACCAGAACATCACCGTCTGCGGCGCCTTCGTCGCGGCGGCCTGCTTCCCCTTCACACAGACCGACGACCAGTACGCCACCCTCGGCGTCTACATCCTCATCTTCGCCACGGTCGCCCTCGGCCTGAACATCGTCGTCGGCCTCGCCGGCCTGCTCGACCTCGGCTACGTCGCCTTCCTCGGCGTCGGCGCCTACGCCGCGGCCCTGGTCTCCGGCTCGCCCAGCTCGCCCTTCGGCGTCCACTTCCCCTTCTGGGCAGCGGTGCTCGTCGGCGCCGCCGCCTCCCTGGTGTTCGGCGTCCTCATCGGCGCCCCGACCCTGCGGCTGCGCGGCGACTACCTCGCCATCGTCACCCTGGGCTTCGGAGAGATCTTCCGCATCGCGGCCAACAACACCGACGGCACGTCGGGCCCGGACCTCACCAACGGCTCCAACGGCGTCTCGTCGATCCCCGACCTCAAGATCCTCGGCTTCGACCTCGGCATCCAGCACGACATCGCCGGCTTCACCATCGGCCGGTTCGCCAACTACTTCTTCCTGATGCTGATCATCACGGCCGTCGTCGTCCTCGTCTTCCGGCGCAGTGGCGACTCCCGCATCGGCCGCGCCTGGGTCGCCATCCGCGAGGACGAGACCGCCGCGCTCGCCATGGGCATCAACGGCTTCCGCGTCAAGCTCATCGCCTTCGCCGTCGGCGCCACCCTCGCCGGCCTCGCCGGCACCGTGCAGGCACACGTCACCTACACCGTCACCCCCGAGCAGTACCTCTTCGCCGGCACCACGCCGCCCAACTCCGCCTTCCTGCTCGCCGCGGTCGTCCTCGGCGGCATGGGCACCATCGCCGGTCCGCTCATCGGCGCCGCACTGCTCTTCCTCATTCCCAACAAGCTCCAGTTCCTCGGCGACTACCAGCTCCTCGCCTTCGGACTCGCACTCGTGCTGCTGATGCGCTTCCGCCCCGAGGGCCTCATCCCCAACCGGCGCCGCCAGCTGGAGTTCCACGAAGAGGCCGAAGCGCCCGCAGTCCTGAGCAAGACAGGGGCCTGACCACCATGACCACCGACACCACCACCAAGGACACCGCCGCGGGCGCCCCCGCCCCCGGCACCCCCGTCCTCGACGCACGCGGCGTCACCATGCGCTTCGGCGGACTCACCGCCGTACGCGGCGTCGACCTCACCGTCAACAGCGGCGAGATCGTCGGCCTCATCGGCCCCAACGGCGCCGGCAAGACCACCTTCTTCAACTGCCTGACCGGCCTGTACATCCCGACCGAGGGCGAGGTCCGCTACAAGGACAAGGTCCTGCCGCCCAAGTCCTTCAAGGTCACCGCCGCCGGCATCGCCCGCACCTTCCAGAACATCCGGCTGTTCGCCAACATGACGGTCCTCGAGAACGTCCTCGTCGGCCGCCACACCCGCACCAAGGAAGGCTTCTGGTCCGCCGTCCTGCGCGGCCCCGGCTTCCACAAGGCGGAGGCGGCCTCCCGGACACGCGCCATGGAACTCCTGGAGTTCGTCGGCCTCGCCGACAAGGCCGAGCACCTCGCCCGCAACCTCCCCTACGGCGAGCAGCGCAAGCTGGAGATCGCCCGCGCCCTCGCCAGCGAACCGGGCCTGCTGCTCCTGGACGAGCCCACGGCCGGCATGAACCCCCAGGAGACCCGGACCACCGAGGAACTCGTCTTCGCCATCCGCGACAAGGGCATCGCCGTCCTCGTCATCGAGCACGACATGCGCTTCATCTTCAACCTCTGCGACCGCGTCGCCGTCCTCGTCCAGGGCGAGAAACTGGTCGAGGGCGACAGCGCCACCGTCCAGGGGGACGAACGCGTCGTCGCCGCCTACCTCGGCGAACCCCTCGAGAACGACCCCGGCGCCGCGGAAGCCGCCGAGGTCGAGGCCGCCGAGGCCGCACAGGCCGACACCACCACGGACACCTCGGCCGGCAAGGAGAACGACCGATGACCGCACTGCTCGAGGTCGAGGACCTCCGCGTCGCCTACGGCAAGATCGAGGCCGTCAAGGGCATCTCGTTCAAGGTCGACGCGGGCGAGGTGGTCACCCTCATCGGCACCAACGGCGCCGGCAAGACCACCACCCTGCGAACCCTGTCGGGGCTCCTCAAGCCGGTCGGCGGCCAGATCAAGTTCGGCGGCAAGTCGCTCAAGAAGGTCCCCGCCCACCAGATCGTCTCGCTGGGCCTCGCCCACTCCCCCGAGGGCCGGCACATCTTCCCCCGCATGAGCATCGAGGACAATTTGCGCCTCGGCGCCTTCCTCCGCGACGACAAGCCGGGCGTCGAGAAGGACATCCAGCGGGCCTACGACCTCTTCCCGATCCTCGGCGAACGCCGCAAGCAGGCCGCGGGCACCCTGTCCGGCGGCGAGCAGCAGATGCTCGCCATGGGACGCGCCCTGATGTCCCAGCCGAAGCTGCTCATGCTGGACGAGCCCTCCATGGGCCTCTCCCCCATCATGATGCAGAAGATCATGTCGACGATCGCCGAGCTGAAGTCGCAGGGCACCACCATCCTGCTCGTCGAGCAGAACGCCCAGGCCGCCCTGTCCCTGGCCGACCACGGCCACGTCATGGAGGTCGGCAACATCGTCCTGTCCGGCAGCGGCCGGGACCTCCTCCACGACGAGTCCGTCCGCAAGGCGTACCTCGGCGAGGACTGAGCCGACGGCACCCGGCACGCGAGGGCCGCCACCGCACTCCGGTGGCGGCCCTCGCGCGTCGGTGCCGTGGCGTCACCTCGTCGAACACCGCATGGTGACCAGGCCCGGGCACCGTGCGTGAGCCACGTGCCGGAGGACTACTGTTCCAGCTCCGCCGCGCGTCGCTTGAGGTCCTCCGCCTCCGCGTCCCAGTCGGGGCCGAAGCACAGCAGGTCGGCGGCGGCCTCGCGCAGCAGCTCCGGGTCGTCCGGACGCTGGAGGCAGGCGAGACGGTAGGCCAGATTGCGGGCCCACGGCGGCAGCCCCATCCAGTCCTCGGCGAGCACCTCCCGCAGCATCCCGCGGATCTCGTCCGCACTCGCGAACGTCACCGCCTCGACGAAATCCCGGACGGCGTCCCGGACCTCCCGGCTCTCGGCACCGGCCTCGTCCAGAGCCTCGCCGAGGTTCCTGGCCACGGAGACCTCACCAGGCCCTGACCTCATGGAGCACCTTCTCCTAGGGCACGGATGGGGATTTCGCGGTCTTCGGCACTCTCCGACAGCACAGCCTCGGCGTCGTCGATGGTGAGGAGGACATGCTCGGTGCCGACCCAGTGCAGTGAACACCCCACTCGTGCCGCTCCCACCAGGTGGCGTCACTCATCGATCCAACCCCACCTCACTACTGGAACAGAAGGCGGTCCCTCACCGACAGAGCCGGTGTCACCCGGATGTCCGTGGCACCCGCGCATTCACCCATGTGAAAGTCGACGGATATGCCGGTTCCCGTGCCCCCGCCGGCGACGGACAGGCGCGTCGCACCCTCCCGGAAGACGTCCAACAACTCCGCGCCCTGCTCGTTCGTCCAGCGCATACTGACCGACCGTGACAACACGTCGTAGGAGAAGACGAGAGTCTGCCCGGAAGCGTCCCGGAGAGTGAGCGTACGCACTCCGTCTTCATTCGAATCCGGCCATTCACCGAGGGCTTTGTAGACCTCTTCGTCGTCAGGCGTCAGAAACTCTTGATACATCTGATGGTGCCTTCACTTCACCCCTCCAGAAGATCGGTGACGTAGTCGCGGAGCTGAGGAGGAAGGTCGTCGACGTCGATCTCACGCAGAGGCGAGAGGTGATCGACCTGGACATGGCCGGTGGAGGTGAGCTCGATGATCGCGTGCAACTCGGCTTCCAGGGCGGATTCCTCCCCCTCTGAGGCCGCGGTCGCCGCCAGCAGGGTCGCCAGAGCGGAAGCCTGAGCAGACGTGTACGAACCCACATGGTCCGACGCTTCGTCGGCCGCGCGTTCCCGCGCCGATGCGTCGACGCCCAATACCATCCGAGCCACGCTGATGAAGTCGTGGGACTTCATTGTGAAACACCCGTTCGTCACTAGTACGGAAGTGGAAACTGGGCCGGCCACGGAATGTGTGTGGCATGGGCCGCGTCCGGATTGTAATGAGGACTGTTGGCGTTGTGGACCTGACGGTGATACAGGTTCCCCGCCTCGTCCTGGTACTTCCCGCCGATCGAGATACGGTAGATGTCCCCGTTCGCCGCGTTGGACCCGGCGGGAGCGGTTCCGTCCTTGTCGTGGACCCGCAGACGAACCTTGTTGCCCGTCTCCGGATCGTCCCACTTGTATTCGACGCCCTTCTGCGCACCGCCGTTGGGGTCCGGCTTGAGGACCCGCATCTCGGCATCGTCCGGGACGATGTCGAGCGGGTTGCGACCTCTCACGTCCCAGCCGCCCCCCTCGACGCGGGAGGGATAGGGGGACAGGCCCAGTGGGTCGGCCCACACGTGGGGGTTGACCACGTATGCCGTCGGATTGGGAGCGGGTTCCAGACCGAGCGGATCGGCGGTGAGGTAACGGGCCGTCGCGGGATCGTAGTGGCGGAAAACGTTGTAATGGAGGCCGGTCTCAGGGTCGTAGTACTGACCGGGGAACCGTAGCGGGGTGTAGGTGGTCCCGGCAGTGGACCATGCCGTGGTGCCCCACAGCGTGCTCCGGCTGCGCCAGGCGATGTCACCATTCTCGTCGACCAACTCGGTGGGAGTGCCGACGAGGTCGGCGGCGATGGCGAAGAAGCGGCGGTCGATCTCTTCCTGCCGGACGTCCGCGGTGAGGATGCGCTCGGTCTGGGCCAGCGGCGCCAGGCCGCGGTGGTCCCACGTGAGGACCACTGGGCGGGGCAAGTCCGGGGACACCGTGCTCTGTTCGCACAGTGCCGCGCCGTCCCAGGTGAAGAGAACCTCCTCGACAGCCGTTTCACCGTCGGCGGCGAGGCGCTGCTTGGCGGTGCGGCGACCCAGCGGGTCGTACCGATACCGCCACCGCGCTCCGTCCGGGGTGACCACGGACGTCAGGCGGCCTTCGATGTCCCACGTGAAGCGCCAGGTGTCCGGCTTGCGAGACAGACGGGTCCTCCGACGCAGGATCACGCGGCCGAGCGAGTCGTGTTCGTAGCGGACGCTTCCGGCGCGAGTGAGGGCGGTGCCCTCGTACGTCCGGCGACCGGTGGCCTCGTGGCCGGGGTGGGAGACCGGCCAGGACGCCTCCGTCTGATTGCCGCTCGTGTCGTAGGCGTACCGCTCGCTCCAGCCGTCGGCGGTCACGGAGGTGACGCGGCCGACTGGGTCGTGAGCGAATGCACGGGTGCCGGAGAGCTGGTCGACGAGCGTGACGAGGTGCCCGTCCGCGCGGTAGGTGTACGCCCGGCTGTTAAGCGTCCGGCCCCCGACGGTCAGGTGCTGGGCGGCCAGCCGCCCCGACTCGTCCCAGGCGGAGTGCACGGTGAAGATGTCGTCGAAGACCCGGGACAGCTCACGGCCCGCGGCGTCGTGGGCGAAGGCGATGTGGTGGCCACCGGTGGTCAGATGGTCGGGGCGGCCGGCCTTGTCGTAGGCGTACGTGGTGACATGCCCGGTGGGGGTCACGCGCCGGGACCGGCGGCCGAGCGCGTCGTAGGCGTACGTGATCACGTGGCCGTCGATGACTTCGGTCTTGAGCCGGCCGCAGCGGTCGTAGCCGCGTGCCAGTTCGGTGTCCGGGCCGGAAGCGTGGACGAGACGCCCTGCAAGGTCGTAGGCGTACTCGGTCACCTGCCCCGCGACGTCCTTGCGGATCACCCGGTCCAACGAGTCGTGTGTGAGAGAGACGACGTGGCCGAGAGAGTCCTCCCGTGCGGTCAACCGGCCTGCCCGGTCCCGGCGGTAGCGAATGGTGCGGCCGTCGAAGTCGGTCTCGGCCGTGAGCCGCCCGGCCGCGTCGTACACGTAGCTCCAAGGGAGTCCGTGCGGATCGGTGACCCTGGTGAGACGCAAAGCCGCATCGTGCTCGAACTCATAACGGGCACCGTCCGGGTAGGTACGGGCAGCGAGCAGGTCGAAGTGGGTGTACTCGAAGCGGGTCACCCCTCCGACCGGGTCGGTGTGGGTGAGGCAGTTGCCTTCGCCGTCGTACGTCCACGACGTCGTGGCCCCGCCCGGATCGACACGTCGGGCGAGATTGCCGTCGGCGTCCCACATGAAACGGGTGACTCCGCCGGACGGGTCGGTGATCCGCACGACTCTGCCGAGGGCGTCCCGTTCCAGGCGAGTGGTGCCGCCGGCCGGATCGGTAACCTCCACCGGCAGACCAGCGGCATCGCAGCGGACCCCGGTGGTGGCGCCGAGGGCATCGGTGACGGAGGTCGGACGGCCGGCATCGTCGTAGGCGTAACGGGTCGTGCGGCCGGCCGGGTCGGTGACCGAGACCCGGTTGCCGCGCCCGTCGAACTCCTGCGTGCGGCGGGCACCGTCCGGTTCGTCGATCTCCACCGGCAGCCCGAACCGACCGTACGAACCCCGGACCTGGCTGCCGTCCGGCCGGGTGACCCCGGTGAGACGACCGTCCTCGTCATAGGTGTAGGCGGTGATGCGGCCCAGCGGGTCGGTGCGGCTCGACAGATTGCCGCGAGCGTCGTACGTGAACCGCGTGGTGCTACCGAGCGGGTCGCTGGTGGCCAGGACACGACAGCCGCGGCCGATCAGATGACGCGTGACGGCGCCGTCCGCCGTGGTCAGCGTCGTCGTGCGGTGTCCGGTCCGAGGGTCCGGGTCCGTGTACGCCAGGGTGATCTGGACGTGGCCGGCCTCGCCGCCCTCGACGACGACACGGTCGCGGTCGTCGTACGCGTAGTCGTAGCGGCTCCCGTTGGAGTCGATCCAGGCGGTCACGCGGCGGCGTTCGTCGTAGACGAACGTGGTCGTGGCACCGGACGGCTTGGTGACGGCCGTGAGATTGCCGTCCTCGTAGCCGTAGCGCATCAGCAACAGGTCCGCGCCGCCCTCGCCCGCCCCCGCCAGGGACAGCGCGGTCACCCGGCCCTCGCCACACGTCACCCGCACCTCGTGCCCCGCCGAGTGGACCAGCGCCAGCGGCAGGCCGTCCGCGGACCGGTCGACGTCGACGGCGTGGCCGTTGCGTTCGGTGATGCGGGACAGCCAGCAGGTGCCGTCACCGCCCGGTTCCGTGCCCACCGGGGCGGCGAAGCGCCGCACCAAGCCGCTGTCCGGCTCGGTGACCGTGTAATCGCCGTCGGCGTCACGCGACAGCAGCGTCCGTGCCGTACCCGACTCCGGGCGCGTCGGGGCCCCGGGCACCGGATGCGGATACGTGACCAGCAGACCGTCGGCCGTGACGTGGAGGACCCCCACCGGGTCGACGACGAGGCGCTCATCGACCGTGGAGGACCACGACGGGCCCAGAAACCTGCCAGAGGTGAGACCCGACTCCGTACGCCGGGTGAACGTCAACGGCAGGATGCCGGGGATCACGACATCCGTCTGGGGCAGGAACATCCGTCCCGAGGCGAGGTCCACCGGGTCCGTGCCGTCCGTGACGCGCTCACCGTCGGGACGGTTGTGCGTGCCGTCCGGCGCGTCGTCCACCAGCCGGCGCAGCCGCGCCGTGTCGGCCGCCTCCTCCGCGACCCGCACCCCCTTGACCGCGGCGCCGCCGCCCCCGGTCGCCGCCGTCAGCGCGAGGTCCGGGATCAGCCGCCCGAACCCCTCCGCCGGGTCCTTCATGAAGTCGCTGACCATCTGCTTGCCCGTGCCGACCGGGTCGTTGGCCGCCACCACCAGCCCCGCCGCCAGACTGTTCAGCGACGTCGCGTACTCCGCCGGATGCGTCAGGTTGTACGGATCCATCGGATTGACACTGCGGACGAAGTTCACGATCCCCGCGGTGCCCTTGATGATCCCGCCACCGACATGATCACCGATGATCTGCGCCTCCTGCAGACCGCCACCGAGCTGATCCGCGTACGACGGCTTCTCCGGCGCCTTGTCACGCGCCGCACGCACCGCGCTGCGCGCCGTCTCCGCGGCGTTGTTGCGCTGCTTGCGCGCCTCCGCCAGCAGATCCTGCGCCTCCTTCATCAGCGCCTTGCCCGGATCGTCGAACGTCGGCGCCGGACACGGCGGCAACGTGGACGGATCCCGCTTGTCCGGAGCCTGCGCGTTGTAGCGGTCGACGGCCTTGTTGTAGTCGTCGACCTTCTTGCGATGGGCGTCCGCCGCCTCCTCCGACGCCTTGACGCCCTCCTTCCACTTGTCGATCGCCGTCTGCGCCTGCCCCTGCGCCCACGTCACCGTCGTGGCGAACGCCTCCAGCGCGGCAGCCGCCTCCCCACAGGCATCCGCCCCGGTGAACCACTTCGGCGGCTGAGACCCCACCACCGTCCGCAGCGTCTCCGCCGCCTTGCCCTTCAGCTCGGACGAGTCCAGACCCTTGAGACCGTCACCCACACCGTCGAACGACGACTGGAACCCCCGCAACCGCTCAGCGGTCGACCGGATCTTCGACGCACTGCCGTACACCAGCTTCGTCTTGTCCTCGGTCTGCCCGAGATCCATCTCGTCGACCTCGGCACCCATCCGGTTCGCCACCGAACGGGACTGCTCCCGCACCCAGTCCGCACCGGACTCCCAGCCGACGTCGTCCAGCCGGTCCGCCGTCCAGTTGCCGGCGTCCTCGACCCGGTTGCCGACCCACTCGACACCGTCCTCGACCGCGTTCTCCACCGAGTCCGGAGTGATGTCGCTGAGGAAACCGCCGATACCCACGCTCAGTTCCCCCCGGACTCACCCTGCTGTGCCTGCTGCTGCGCCTGTTGCGCGCGCTCCTTCGGCGACGGACCGAACGTGTCGTCCAACGCCTGGTCGAACTGATCGTCGGAGATCCCGAGCGCCTGGTTGAGCAGGTCCGCCCGGCGCTCGCCCTCCCCCTCGGTCAGAACGGTGCGACCGGTGTCCTTCCACGTCTGCGAGATGTCCTGCCCCGCCTGCTCGAACGACTGCGCACTCCAGTCCGGATCCAGATAGTCCGGCGTGAACACGTCGCCCCAGCCCTGCTGGGTGATCTCCTCCTCCGACGCGTGCGGATTGCCGCCCATCACCGAGTTCACACCGACCTTCAGCGCGCCCTCGACGTACTGGTCGTGCTCCCACTGCGTGCCCGCGGCCAAACCCAGGCGGTTGGCGATCTCGCTCGCGTCGTGGACAAGGGCGCGCACGCCCCACTCCCAGCGCTCGCAGAAGTCCTCGAAGTCGGTCGACAGACCGTGGTGCCCGGCCTCCATACCGGTCATCGCCAGCTCGGAGAAACCTTTGCCCATCACCGAGCCCGTGGAGTCACCGATCTCACCGAGCTGGTCGATCGTGCCGCCCAGCCCCTTGGTGAACTTCGCGACCGCGGCCTCGTCGAACTGCAGGTCCGACCCGTCCCCGCTCATGCCCGCACCTCATCGCCCGCGTCGACGGCAGCCCGGTCCGGCACGATGCCGACGACCGGCGGGAAGAACATCGACCCGTCCTCCGTCGCGATGTCCACCGCGAGCCCCGCCGGCTCACCCAACGACGGCACGATCTCGTCGACGATGCGGGCACCGAGCAGCGCGGCATAGTCCAGGGACTGCCCGCCCGGCGCGTGCAGCAGGGCGAAGCGCGCCAGCGCGGCCTCGTCGGTCAAGGCGCAGACCCACCGCACCCCGCCCGAACGCGCACTCCACAGACCGCCGTCGGCCAGCGGAACCAGCAGCGTCGCTCTCCGCATCTCGCCCACCAACGCCCGCGGATCCCCGACCCCGGCCCGCCGCTCGGCGATACGCCCGGCGAGCGCCGTCCCTGTCTGCTCCACAGCTCCTCCCCCGTTCCGGTGCCTGGCGGCACCCTAGAACAGGACGCGACGGGAGAGGCGGACGGTTCTGTGCAGGGACGGTGTGAACCGCACGACGAGGCCCGCGCCCCCTGCCGCACAGGGAACACGGGCCTCGTGAGGTACCGGGCGTCAGCCCTTGGACGCCTTCTTCTCCTCGGCGTCCTGGATGACCGCCTCGGCCACCTGCTGCATCGACATCCGCCGGTCCATCGACGTCTTCTGAATCCACCGGAACGCGGCCGGCTCGGTGAGCCCGTACTGCGTCTGCAGCACCGACTTCGCCCGGTCCACCAGCTTCCGCGTCTCCAGCCGCTGCGAGAGGTCCGCGACCTCCTGCTCCAGCGCCTTCAGCTCCGTGAACCGCGAAACGGCCATCTCGATCGCCGGGACGACGTCGCTCTTGCTGAACGGCTTCACCAGGTACGCCATCGCCCCGGCGTCCCGCGCCCGCTCCACGAGGTCGCGCTGCGAGAACGCGGTCAGCATCAGCACCGGCGCGATGCTCTCCTCGGCGATCTTCTCGGCCGCGGAGATGCCGTCCAGCTTGGGCATCTTCACGTCGAGGATCACGAGATCGGGCTTGTGCTCCCGGGCCAGCTCCACGGCCTGCTCCCCGTCACCGGCCTCACCGACGACGGAGTACCCCTCCTCCTCCAGCATCTCTTTGAGATCCAGCCGGATGAGCGCCTCGTCCTCGGCGATGACGACACGGGTCGTCAGCGGAGGCACGTGCGACTTGTCGTCTTCGGGCACGTCAGCGGGCTGGGGCGACTCGGGGGCGGTCACGTGGGCGCTCCTTGTTCCGGGGCAGGCGGTACTGCTGACAAGAGCCTACCTAGCTGCGGCTGACTGGGGTGAACCGGTACACTCGCTGAGGCTAACCAGCCGGGTTGGCGGAATTGGCTTACGCGGATGTCTCAAACACATCTGTCCGAAAGGACATACGGGTTCGAGTCCCGTACCCGGCACTCCTGAAGCGGAGGCTCACCTTCTCGTGAACCTCCGCTTTTTGCTGCACACGGCACCCCGCGGTGACGCACGGTGATCGTGTGAGTATCCACAGCACTGAGACATCCGGAAGCTCTTCACCGACACCCTCGACACGGTCGGTGTCGAGTGGACGACCCTCGCACGCGGCAGCGACCCCTTCAACGTCTCTGTCGCCCGCAAAGCCTCTGTCGCCCTCATGGACGCCCACGTCGGCCCCAAGTACTGACCTACCGGAGACCGTCGTCCTCCCCGATGTGGTGGACCCGGACCAGGTTCGTCGTGCCCGAGACCCCCGGCGGGGAGCCGGCCGTGATGATCACCACGTCGCCCTTGCGGCAGCGGCCGTACTCGGTCAGGAGTTCGTCCACCTGGTCGACCATCGCGTCCGTGGAGTCCACGTGCGGGCCGAGGAAGGTCTCCACGCCCCAGGTCAGGTTCAGCTGGGAGCGGGTCGCCGGTTCCGGGGTGAAGGCGAGCAGCGGGATGGGTGAGCGGTAGCGGGAGAGGCGGCGGGCGGTGTCGCCCGACTGGGTGAAGGCGACCAGGTACTTGGCGCCGAGGAAGTCGCCGATCTCCGCCGCCGCGCGGGCGACGGCCCCGCCCTGGGTGCGGGGCTTGTTGCGGTCGGTCAGCGGGGGCAGGCCCTTGGCGAGGATGTCCTCCTCGGCCGCCTCGACGATGCGGGCCATCGTGCGCACCGTGTCGGCCGCGTGCTTACCGACGCTGGTCTCGCCGGAGAGCATCACGGCGTCCGTGCCGTCGATGACCGCGTTGGCCACGTCGGAAGCCTCCGCGCGGGTCGGCCGGGCGTTGTCGATCATGGAGTCGAGCATCTGGGTGGCGACGATGACCGGCTTGGCGTTGCGCTTGGCCAGCTTGATCGCGCGCTTCTGGACGATCGGGACCTGTTCGAGGGGCATCTCGACGCCGAGGTCGCCCCGGGCGACCATGATGCCGTCGAAGGCGGCGACGATGTCGTCGATGTTCTCGACGGCCTGGGGCTTCTCGACCTTGGCGATGACGGGGAGGCGGCGGCCCTCCTCGTCCATGATGCGGTGGACGTCGAGGACGTCCCGGCCGCTGCGCACGAAGGACAGGGCGACGACGTCGAAGCCGTTGCGCAGGGCCCAGCGCAGGTCGTCCTCGTCCTTCTTGGACAGGGCGGGGACGGAGACGGCGACGCCGGGGAGGTTGAGGCCCTTGTGGTCGGAGACCACGCCGCCCTCGATCACGGTGGTGTGCACGCGGGGGCCGTCGACGGCGGTGACCTCGAGGCAGACCTTGCCGTCGTCGACGAGGACGCGTTCGCCCGGGGTGACGTCGTCGGCGAGGCCGGCGTAGGTGGTGCCGCAGATGTGGCGGTCGCCGCCGACGCCCTCCTCGACGGTGATGGTGAAGGTGTCGCCGCGTTCAAGGAGTACGGGGCCCTCGGTGAAGTGGCCGAGCCGGATCTTCGGGCCCTGAAGGTCGGCGAGGGTGCCCACGCTGCGTCCGGTCTCGTCGGAGGCCTTCCGGACGCGGTGGTATCGCTCTTCGTGTTCGGCGTGGGTGCCGTGACTGAAATTGAAGCGGGCGATGTCCATTCCGGCGTCGACCAGGCTCTTGATCTGGTCGTACGAGTCGGTGGCGGGCCCCAGTGTGCAGACGATCTTCGCTCGGCGCATGGGTCGAGCCTATGACCTACCGCCGGGTAGCGAATTGGCCGCACATGACGACTCAACAACCTCTGAGTAAAGGGTCATTGACAAGTGTTGAATTGTGCACCGGCTCGCTCCGATGAGCGTGTCTCCCGGTTCCCACTCTTGACAGGTGCCATGCCCAGGACAGAATCTACGCGCGTTGTTGATGATGTGACGGGTCACCGAGGAGAGTCAGTCATGCCGTTGAACCGCCGGAAGTTCCTGAGCAGGTCCGCCGTGACGGGGGCGGGGGTGGCGCTGGGCGGCGCGGTGGCGGCTCCGGCGGCCGAGGCGGCTCCCGCGCACCGGGGTCCCAAGAAGCCGAAGCGGTACGCGCTGACGGTGCTCGGCACGACCGACTTGCACGGGCACGTCTTCAACTGGGACTACTTCAAGGACGCGGAGTACACGGACGCGGCGGGCAACGCCCAGGGCCTGGCCCGGATCTCGACGCTGGTGAACCGGATCCGTGAGGAGCGGGGCCGGCACAACACGCTGCTGCTGGACGCGGGTGACACCATCCAGGGCACGCCGCTGACGTACTACTACGCGAAGGTGGACCCGATCACCGCCGAGGGCGGCCCGGTCCATCCGATGGCGCAGGCGATGAACGCGATCGGGTACGACGCGGTGGCGCTGGGCAATCACGAGTTCAACTACGGCATCGAGACGCTGCGGAAGTTCGAGGAGCAGTGCGACTTCCCGCTGCTCGGTGCGAACGCGGTGGACGCGAAGACGCTGAAGCCGGCCTTCCCCCCGTACTTCATGAAGACGTTCCGGGTGAAGGGCGCGCCGCCGGTGAAGGTGGCGGTGCTGGGGCTGACCAACCCGGGTATCGCGATCTGGGACAAGGCGTACGTGCAGGGGAAGCTGGCGTTCCCGGGGCTGGAGGAGCAGGCGGCGAAGTGGGTGCCGAAGCTGCGTTCGCTGGGTGCGGACGTGGTGGTCGTGTCGGCGCACTCGGGTTCGTCGGGCACGTCGTCCTACGGTGACCAGGTGCCGTACGTGGAGAACGCCGCGGCGAACGTGGCCCGGCAGGTGCCGGGGATCGACGCGATTCTCGTCGGGCACGCGCACGTGGAGATCCCGGAGCTGAAGGTCGTCAACGAGAGGACGGGGAAGACGGTCGTGCTGTCGGAGCCGCTGTGCTATGCCGAGCGGCTCACCCTGTTCGACTTCGATCTGGTATTCGAGCGTGGCCGGTGGCAGGTCGAGTCGGTGCGGGCGTCGCTGCGTGATTCCAGCACGGTGGAGGACGACCCGCGGATCGGCAGGCTGCTGGCGGACGAGCACGCGCAGGTCGTGGCGTACGTCAATCAGGTGGTCGGCACGGCGACCGAGACGCTGACGACGGTGGAGGCGCGGTACAAGGACGCCCCGATCATCGACCTGATCACCAAGGTGCAGGAGGACGTGGTCAGGGAGGCGCTGGCGGGCACGGAGTACGCGTCGCTGCCGGTGCTGGCGCAGGCGTCGCCGTTCTCGCGGACGTCGGAGATCCCGGCCGGCGAGGTGACGATCCGGGACCTGTCGAGCCTGTACGTGTACGACAACACGCTGGTGGCGAAGCTGATGACGGGGGCGCAGCTGCGGGCGTACCTGGAGTACTCGGCGGAGTACTACGTGCGGACGGCGGCGGGTGCGCCGGTGGACGTGGAGAAGCTGACGAACGCCAGCGGCCGCCCGGACTACAACTACGACTACGTGTCGGGGCTGACGTACGAGATCGACGTCGCTCAGGCGGCCGGTTCGCGGATCAGGAATCTCTCCTTCGGGGGTGCTCCGCTGGACGACGCGCAGCAGTTCGTGCTGGCGGTGAACAACTACCGGGCCAATGGCGGGGGTGCGTTCCCGCACGTGGCGTCGGCCAAGGAGCTGTGGTCGGAGTCGACGGAGATCCGTACGCGGATCGCCGAGTGGGTGACGGCGAGGGGTGTGCTGGACCCGAAGGACTTCGCGTCGGTGGACTGGTCGCTGACGCGGGAGGGTACGCCGGTGTTCTGACGCGCCGATCGCGGTTCGCGGCCTCAGATTCCGTCCGCCAGCGGGGTGAGTTCCCGGTAGTGGCGTGCGGACGGGATCTGGGGCCGTCCGCGTTCCAGGCCGAAGGTGGTGAAGGCGGTGCGGCCGGGCAGGGGGTAGGGCTCCTGCCCGGTGAGGTCGTTGAGGATGGTGGCGCTGCGCCAGGCGGCGAGTCCGAGGTCGGGTGCGCCGACGCCGTGGGTGTGGGTCTCGGCGTTCTGGACGTAGACGGAGCCGGTGACGCGGGGGTCGAGGGAGAGGCGGAAGCGTTCGTCGACGCGGGGGCGTTCGCGGTCGTCGCGGTGCAGGTACGGGTCGAGGCCGGCGAGGATGCGGCCGAGGGGGCGTTCGCGGTAGCCGGTGGCGAGGACGACGGCGCCGGTGGTGAGGCGGGAGCGGGTGTTCTGCTGGGTGTGTTCCAGGTGGAGTTCGATCCGGGTGGCGGTGACGCGGCCGGCGGTGCGGACGCGGACGCCGGGGGTGAGCACGGTGTCGGGCCAGCCGCCGTCGAGGGTGCGGCGGTAGAGCTCGTCGTGGATGGCGGCGCTGGTGTCGGCGTCGATGCCCTTGTGGAGCTGCCACTGTGCGGCGACGAGGCGGTCGCGTACGGGTTCGGGCAGGGTGTGGAAGTAGCGGGTGTGGTCGGGGGTGAAGTGCTCCAGGCCGAGCTTGGAGTACTCCATGGGGGCGAATGCCTCGGTGCGGCCGAGCCAGTGGAGGCGTTCGCGGCCGGCGGGGCGGTGGCGGAGCAGGTCGAGGAAGATCTCCGCGCCGGACTGGCCGGTGCCGATGACGGTGATGTGTTCGGCGGCGAGGAGCGCGTCGCGGTGGTCGAGGTAGTCGGCGGAGTGGATCACGGGCACGCCGGGGGCGTCGGCGAGGGGTCTGAGCGCGTCGGGGACGTGTGGTTCGGTGCCGATGCCGAGGACGACGTTGCGGGTGTGGGTGCGGCCGACGGCGTCGGCCTCTCCGTCGGCGTCTAGTCGGGTGTAGTCGACCTCGAAGAGTTCCCGCTCGGGGTTCCAGCGCACGGCGTCGACCTGGTGGTGGAAGCGGAGGGTGGGCAGGTGTTCGGCGACCCAGCGGCAGTAGGCGTCGTATTCGGCGCGCTGGATGTGGAAGCGTTCCGCGAAGTAGAAGGGGTAGAGGCGTTCGCGGGCGCGGAGGTGGTTGAGGAAGGTCCAGGGGCTGGCGGGGTCGACCAGGGTGACGAGGTCGGCGAGGAACGGGACCTGGATGCGGGCGCCGTCGATGAGCTGGCCGGGGTGCCAGCGGAAGGCGGGGCGCTGGTCGTAGAAGACGGCGTCGAGTGCCGGGAGGGGGTCGGCGAGGGCGGCGAGGGAGAGGTTGAAGGGGCCGATGCCGACACCGACGAGGTCGCGGGGTGTCGCTGGGGTGTGGGGGGCGGGGGCGCTCATCGCGGGGTGTGTCCTTCCACGAGGCTGAGGAGGCCGGCCAGGTCGTCGGGCCGGGTGTGGGGGTTGAGGAGGGTGGCCTTGAGCCAGAGCCGGCCGTCGGCGCGGGCGCGGCCGAGGACGGCGCGGCCGGTGGTGAGCAGGTCGCGGCGTACGGCGGCGACGTCGGTGTCGGTGGCGTGTGCGGGCCGGAACAGGACCGTGCTGATGGTGGGCGGGGCGTGGAGGGTGAAGCCGGGGTGGTCGTCGACGAGGGCGGCGAACTCGTGGGCGCGGGTGCAGACTTCGTCGACGAGGGCGCCGAGGCCGGTGCGGCCGAGGGTCCTGAGGGTGACGGCGATCTTGAGGATGTCGGGCCGGCGGCTGGTGCGTGGAGAGCGGCCCAGCAGGTCGGGCAGTCCGGCGTCGGTGTCGTCGTCGGCGCAGAGGTAGTCGGCGCGCTGGCGCAGTGCGGTGAGGTCGTCGGGGTTCTTGACGGCGAGGAGGCCGGCGGCGATCGGCTGCCAGCCGAGTTTGTGCAGGTCGAGGGTGATGGTGTCGGCGGCGTCGAGGCCGGCGAGGCGGGCGCGGTGGCGGGCGCTGAAGAGGAGGCCCGCGCCGTAGGCGGCGTCGACGTGCAGGCGGGCGCCGTGGGCGGCGCAGAGAGCGGCGATGTCGGGCAGGGGGTCGATGAGGCCGGCGTCGGTGGTGCCGGCGGTGGCGGCGACGAGGTGGGGGCCGGGGAGGGTGGTGAGGGCGTCGTCGAGGGCGGCGGGGTCGAGGGTGCCGGCCGGGGCGGGGATGCCGACGGGTTCGGGGAGTCCGAGGAGCCAGGCGGCGCGGGGCAGGGAGTGGTGGGCGTTGGCCCCGTGGAGGAGCCGGAGGCCGGCACCGCGGGTCTCGCGGGCGAGCAGGACGGCGAGCTGGTTGGATTCGGTGCCGCCGGTGGTGACGAGGGCGTCGGCGGCGCCTGCCTGCTCGGCGAGGGCGCGGGTGACCAGGGTTTCCAGGGTGGACGCTGCGGGTGCCTGGTCCCAGGAGTCGAGGGAGGGGTTGAGGGCGCTCGCGGCGAGGTCGGCGGCGGCCGCGACGGCGAGGGGCGGGCCGTGCAGGGTTTCCAGGGTGGACGCTGCGGGTGCCTGGTCCCAGGAGTCGAGGGAGGGGTTGAGGGCGCTCGCGGCGAGGTCGGCGGCGGCCGCGACGGCGAGGGGCGGGCCGTGCAGGTGGGCGGCGCACAGGGGGTGGGCGGGGTCGGCCGCGCCTTCGGCGAGTGCGGTGACGAGGACGCGGAGCGCCTCGGGGTCGCCCCGTTCGGGCAGGACCTCTCCGAGTGCGTCGCACAGTCTGGCGGTGACGGCGTCGGGTCCGCCGGCGGGCAGTGGTCCGCCGCGGGCGGCGGCGCCGGCCCGCAGTGCGTCGAGCACGGTGTCGCACAGCGGCCGCAGGGCGTCGGGGCCGTGCGGGCCCGAGGCGAGGGGCGGCATGCCCATGGGCTGTCCTCCGGGCGCGGGGACGGGATCTACAGGGTGTACGCGGTTGCGTGCCCGCGCCCGGAAAGCCGAACGATCAGAACCCGAAAGGGGGTAATTCGGCGGGGGTGGGTGTGCCGGGGTGGCGGTGCGGCCGGCCTCCGCGTGGTCGGGAGGCCGGCCGCGTCGCCGGGTCAGCCGGCCGGGGTGCCGCGCACCCGCAGGGCGCGGGCGAGGTCGTCGAGCTGGTCGACGAGCTTGCGGCGCAGGGCGGGGACGGGGTCGGCGGTGGCGAGGCATTCCTGGCCGAGGCGCAGGGTCTCGGCGTCGACGGCGTGCGCGGGGAAGGCCCAGCGGCCGGCGGCTTCGGCGATGGCGGGGCCGCGGCGGGCGGCGACGGCGACGGCTTCGGCGTAGTAGCGGGGGACGTAGCCGGCGACGAGGTCGGCCTGTTCGGGCTGCCAGAAGCCCTGGGCGGTGGCGGTGAACAGGTAGTTGGACAGGTCGTCGGAGGCGAACATCGCGGCCCAGGCGCTGCTCTTGGCCTCGGCGTCGGGCAGGGCGACGCGGCAGCGAGCGGCGCCCTCCTGGCCGGTGGCGCTGGGGTCGCGTTCGAGTTCGGCGGCGATCGCCGTCTCGTCGGTGGCGCCGAGGACGGCGAGGCGGGTGAGGATGCGCCAGCGCAGTTCGGGGTCGAGTTCGGGGCCGCCGGGGACGGTGCCGTCGGCGAGCCAGGCGGCGATGGTGTCCGGGTGGGCGGCGGTGTCGATGTAGTGGCGTACGGCGATCAGGCGCAGGCCGGGGTGGTCGCCGTCCTCGGTGCGGCGGATGAGGTCGCGGCACAGGTCGGAGAGGGTCGCCAGGGCGGCGGGCCGCTGTTCGGGGGTGAGGTGGCGGTCGGCGATCTGGGTGGCGGCGAAGGCGAGGACGCCCGCGACGAGGGCGAGGTCGGTCTCGTGCGGGAGGTGGGCGCGGGCGGTGTCGAGGTAGGCGGTGGCGGGGAGTTCGCCGTCGCGGACGGCGTCGCGCAGGGCGTTCCAGACGACGGCGCGGGTGAGGGGGTCGGGCAGGCCGGACAGGGCGGTGCGCAGGGTCCGGAAGGAGTCCGCGTCGAAGCGGATCTTGGCGTAGGTGAGGTCGCCGTCGTTGAGGACGACGAGTGCGGGCCGGGCGCCCGCGGTGCTGAGGGTGATGTTCCCGTCGGCGGGGACGTCCGCCTCGAGGCGTTGACGCAGGGTGAGGCGGCCGGCGTCGTGCAGGTCGTGGTCGTAGGCGCCGATGGTGACGCGGTGGGGGCGGGTGCCTCCGGTGCTGCCCCGGTGCTCGATGTTCAGGTGCCAGGTGCCGTTCTCGGCGCGCGGTTCCGGCACGAGGGTGTCGACGCCGGTGGTGCGCAGCCAGGCGTCGGCCCAGGCGTGGACGTCGCGTTCGGTGGCGGAGGCGAGGGAGTCGATGAAGTCGGCGAGGGTGGCGTTGGCGAACTTGTGCCGGTCGAAGTGGGTGTTGATGCCGGCGAGGAAGTCCTTCTCGCCGAGCCAGGCGACGAGCTGGCGCAGCGCGGAGGCGCCCTTGGCATAGGAGATGCCGTCGAAGTTGAGGAGCGCGGAGGCGGTGTCCTCGACGTTCTCGGGGGCGACGGGGTGGGTGGAGGGGCGCTGGTCGGCGTCGTAGCCCCAGGGCTTGCGGGTGACGCCGAAGTCGGTCCAGCTGCCGGTGAAGCGGGTGGCCTCGGCACAGGTCTGGTAGCCCATGTACTCGGCGAAGGACTCGTTCAGCCAGATGTCGTCCCACCACCTGAGGGTGACGAGGTCGCCGAACCACATGTGGGCCATCTCGTGGGCGATGACCATGGCGCGGGTCTGCCGTTCGGTGTCGGTGACGGCGGAGCGGAAGACGAACTCGTCGCGGAAGGTGACCAGTCCCGGGTTCTCCATGGCGCCGGCGTTGAACTCGGGGACGAACGCCTGGTCGTAGGAGTCGAAGGGGTAGGGCTCGGCGAACTTCTCGTGGTAGCGGTCGAAGCAGGCGCGGGTGACGTCGAGGAGCTCGTCGGTGTCGGCGTCGAGGTGGGGGGCGAGCGAGCGGCGGCAGTGGAGGCCGAAGGGCAGGCCGCGGTGTTCGGTGCGCACGGAGTGCCAGGGGCCGGCGGCCACGGCGACGAGGTAGGTGGAGATGAGCGGGGTGGTGGCGGCCTTCCAGTGGCCGTCGCCGGTGTGTTCGGTGATGCCGTTGGCGAGGACGGTCCAGCCCTCGGGCGCGGTGACGGCGAGGTCGAAGACGGCCTTGAGGTCGGGCTGGTCGAAGGCGGCGAAGACGCGCTGCACGTCGTCCATGAACAGCTGGGTGTAGACGTAGGTCTCGTCGTCGGTGGGGTCGGTGAAGCGGTGCATGCCCTCGCCGGTGCGGGAGTAGCGCATGGCCGCGTCGACGCGCAGTTCGTGCTCGCCGGGGGCGAGGTTCTTCAGCGGCAGGCGGTTCTCGTCCAGGGCGTCCGGGTCGAGGGGGTGTCCGTCCAGGGTGACGCTGCGCAGCTCGGCGGGCTTGACCTCGACGAAGGTGTCCGTGCTGTCCGTCCCGGCGCGGACGGTGAACCGGATGACGGTGCGGGAGTCGAAGGTCTCGTCGCCACCGGTCAGATCGAGGTCGATCGCGTAGTGGTGGACGTCGAGGAGCTGGGCACGGGTCTGCGCTTCGTCGCGCGTCAGTACGGACATGCAGGACATGCTGCCTGATGCGGTGGGCGGGGCACAGGGGCGGATCGGTACGCGGGGTTTGTCCGGTCCGCGCCGGCCCGCGCCGGGTGCGGGGCGCCCGGGGCGGGTGAGGGGCGGAGGGGGTGCGCGGTCGGGCGCCGTCGTGGTGCCGCCGCGCCCGCCCCCTGCCCGCGGGGGTGTGGGTCAGCCGGCCCCGTTGCCGGTGTCCTCGGCGATGCGCTCGTGGTGGTGGATGACCTCGGCGATGATGAAGTTGAGGAACTTCTCGGCGAACGCCGGGTCGAGTTTGGCGCTCTCGGCGAGGGCGCGCAGCCGGGCGATCTGCTTGGCCTCGCGGGCGGGGTCGGCGGGCGGCAGCTGGTGGTGGGCCTTGAGGTGGCCGACCTGCTGGGTGCACTTGAAGCGCTCGGCGAGCATGTGGACGACGGCCGCGTCGATGTTGTCGATGCTGTCCCGCAGCCGGGCCAGTTCCTCGCGGACGGCGGGGTCGGCGGCACCGGTGCCGGTGTTGCTGGTGGTCATGGCCGACCACCCTAAGGGCGCCGCGCCGGCCGCCGCAGACCGTCTCAGGCCGTGAGCGGCGCCGGGGCCCGGCTCGTACAGTGGAGGCACGGTCAGGCGTCTTGGGGGTGCGGGCGTGGCGAACGGTGGTCCGGTGGAGCACGGCTTCCCGCACCTGGACACGGTGCGCGCCGCCATCACGGCGCTGTACAGGCGTCTGTCGTACGACACCGTCCGGACGTTCTCGGCCAGTGTGGCCCCGGCCGACGTGGCGTTCTGCGACACGGACGACCTGTATCTGGGCGCGCAGCGGGTGGCGCGCGAGCTGGTGCTTCACTACCGGCTGCCGGATGCCCGGCTGATCGTCTCCTTCCGTGGGATGACGCATGCGGCGAACGTCGAGCTGGCGGCGGGCCCGGAGTACTTCGTCGAGCTGAACGACCGCTTCCGCACGCACCGCCGGGACATCGGCGCGGCGCTCGCCCATGAGGTGATGCACGTCTACCTGCACCGGATGGACCTGTCCTTCCCGGGGACGCGGGACAACGAGATCCTCACGGACACGGCGGCGGCGTACCTGGGCGCGGGGTGGCTGCTGCTGGACGCCTTCCGGGAGGACGCGACGTCGTCGCAGAAGCTGGGGTACCTGACGCCGGAGGAGTTCGGGTACGTGCTCGCGAAGCGGGCGCTGCTGTTCGGGGAGGATCCGGCGGTGTGGTTCACCAGTCCGCAGGCCTACACGGCGTACGTCGAGGGCAGGGCGCGGGCCCTGCGGGACGAGCAGCAGCCGCCTCTGACGGCGGCCGGGTGGGCGGGGCGCCGCCGGTACGCCCGGGACCGGCGGCGCGCGTCGGACCCGCATGCCGCCCCCGTGACGGACGCGCCCTACTCCTTCCTGCCGGACGCGCGCGGGCCGCTGCGGGTGTCGTTCCCCTGCCCGACGTGCCACCAGCGGATCGGGGTGCCGGTGCAGGGGCGGGTGCGGGCGCGGTGCGGGCTGTGCCGGACGGTGCTGGAGTGCGACACGTAGGGGCGGCGGCTCGCCCTCCCGCACCCCGGTGAAGGTGACCGCGGCTGTGCGGACTCCCCCGCGTGCCCCGGCGGCCGGCGGCCGGGCGTACGGCACTGCGGACCCCGCCTCTCGGCGGCTTCACAGTGTTTCGATATTTTGTTCGCCGCCGTCCCCACCGGCTCACCGTCCGCCCGTCCCGAGGAGCCGGCCGTGGATTCCGAGTCCACCGTCACCACCTGCTACCGCCATCCCGCGGTGGAGTGTCATGTCCGCTGCACGCGCTGCGACCGTTTCATCTGCCCCGACTGCATGCACGAGGCCGCGGTGGGCCACCACTGCCCGGAGTGCGTGAAGGACGGCGCCCGGTCCGTGCGGCAGGTCCGGACGATCGTCGGCGGCCGGATCTCCGCGACGCCCGTCGTGACGTACGTACTGATCGGGCTCAACGTCCTCGCGTACCTGGGTGAGCTGGTGCGGCCGGGGATCGTGGACCGGTTCTCGATGGTCGGCGCGCGCCTGGCCGGGCCGGACGGCGGCCACTACGTCTACCAGAGCGTGTTCCCGGCGGACTTCCGTGCCGAGGGTGTCGTGGCCGGCGAGTGGGAGCGGATGCTCACCGGCGCCTTCCTGCACCTGGAGCCCACCGAGGGCGTGTTCGGCATCCTGCACATCGTGATGAACATGGCCGCGCTGTGGCAGCTCGGCCGCGTGGTGGAGCCGATGCTCGGCCGCGTCCGGTACGCCGTCCTGTACCTGCTGTCGGCGCTCGGCGGTTCCGTGCTGTGCCTGCTCCTCGCCGATCCCGCCCAGCCCTCGGTCGGCGCGTCGGGCGCGGTCTTCGGCCTCGGAGCCGCGTACTACGTCCTGGCCCGGCGGCTGGGCGCGGACATGGCGCCGGTCAACCGCTTCATGGGCTTCCTGCTGCTGTGGCTGCTGATCTCCGCGGGTCTCACCTCGTGGCAGGGCCACCTGGGCGGTCTGCTGACGGGCGGTGCGGTGGCCGCGGCGTACGCGTACGCGCCCCGCGACGGACGCCGGGTGCCGGTGCAGGCGGGCGCCTGCGCGGGTGTGGTGGTGCTGCTGGCGGTGTCGGCGGCGGTCAAGGTCTCGGAACTGTCAGGTGGAGGTATCCCCCAGTGAAACGTGCCGGTGTGCTGCTCCTCGCGGCCGTCCCCGTGGTCGCCACGGGGGTGTACTTCCTGATGCCGGCGGACTCGGCCGACGCCCCGGCCACTCCGCCGGCCACCACCGCCCAGTCGGCCCGCGACGACGCCAAGGACCGCGCCGAGCAGGAGCGGAACGCGGACGACGAGCTGATCGCCGACCTGCCGCCGGGGCTCGCCGCCCCGGCGAAGAAGGAGCTGGCGCAGCAACTGGTGTCCAGCGCCGAGAACTCGACCACCGACTGGCGCAGCGCCTACGGCACCATCGAGGACCTCGGTCAGGGCGACGGCTACACCGCGGGCATCATCGGCTTCTGCACCGGCACCCACGACCTGCTCGCCCTGGTCGAGCACTACACCGAGGAGCACCCGGACAACGGCCTGGCGAAGTACCTGCCGGCCCTGCGCGAGGTGGACGGCACCGACTCCCACGAGGGCCTCGACCCCGGCTTCACGGCCGCCTGGGAGGCGGAGGCGCGGCTCCCCGCGTTCCGCACGGCCCAGGAGCAGGAGCGCGACCGCGTCTACTTCCAGCCGTCGGTGCGCCTGGCCAAGCTGGACGGTCTCGGCACGCTGGGCCAGTTCGTCTACTTCGACGCGATGGTCTTCCACGGCCCCGACAGCGACGCGGACGGCTTCTACAGCCTGCGCGAGCGTGCCATGGAGAAGGCGAGGACCCCGGGCGAGGGCGGGTCCGAGAAGGCCTACCTGGACGCGTTCCTCGACATCCGGCGCGACGCCATGCTGGCCAAGCGGCCGGACATCGACACCTCACGCGTCGACACGGCCCAGCGCCGGTTCCTGAAGGCGGGGAACCTGGCCCTGGACACGCCGCTGGTGTGGGAGATGTACGGGGACACCTACAAGCTGCCCTGAACATGCGACGGCGCCTGCCCGTTCGTCCGGTCGGGGACAGGGCAGGCGCCGTCAGTGTTCCGCACGCCTTTGTGCGGGACGACTGGTGGGGCTTCCGGCCGTCAGACCGCCAGTGCGCGGTCCGTCGGGCGGATCGGGGCCGGCAGGTCGCTGGCTCCGGTCAGGAAGCGGTCCGCGCCGCGTGCGGCGGAGCGGCCCTCGGCGATCGCCCAGACGATGAGCGACTGGCCGCGGCCGGCGTCACCGGCGACGAACACACCCGGCACATTGGTCTGGAAGTCGGCGTCCCGGGCGATGTTACCCCGTTCGTCGAGCTCCAGGCCGAACTGGTCGACCAGGCCGTTCTCCCGGTCGGTGCCGGTGAAGCCCATGGCGAGGGTGACGAGCTGGGCCGGGATCTTGCGCTCGGTGCCCGGCTTCGGGGTCAGCCTGCCCTCGACGAACTCGACCTCGCTCATGTGCAGCCACTGGACGTTGCCGTCCTCGTCGCCCTCGAAGTGGGTCGTGGAGACGGCGTAGACCCGCTCGCCGCCCTCCTCGTGGGCGCTGGTCACCTTGTAGAGCATCGGGAAGGTCGGCCACGGCTGCGCGACCGGGTTCCGCTCCTCGCCCGGCCGGGGCATGATCTCCAGCTGGGTGACGGAGGCCGCGCCCTGACGGTGGGCGGTGCCCACGCAGTCGGCGCCGGTGTCGCCGCCGCCGATGACGACGACGTGCTTGCCCTCGGCGGAGATCGGCGGGGCGACGTAGTCGCCCTCCTGCACCTTGTTGGCCAGGGGCAGGTACTCCATGGCCTGGTGGATGCCGTTCAGCTCGCGGCCGGGGACCGGCAGGTCGCGGGCGGTGGTGGCGCCGGCGGCGATGACGACGGCGTCGTAGCGCTTCTTCAGGTCGGTCGCCTTGAGGTCGCGGCCGATCTCGACGCCGGTGCGGAAGCGGGTGCCCTCCGCGCGCATCTGCTCTATGCGGCGGTTGATGTGCCGCTTCTCCATCTTGAACTCGGGGATGCCGTACCGGAGGAGGCCTCCGACGCGGTCCGCGCGCTCGTAGACGGCGACGGTGTGGCCGGCCCGGGTCAGCTGCTGGGCGGCGGCCAGGCCCGCGGGGCCCGAGCCGATGACCGCGACGGTCTTGCCGGACAGGCGCTCCGGGATCTGCGGGGCGACGTCCCCGGTCTCCCACGCCTTGTCGATGATCGAGACCTCGACGTTCTTGATGGTGACCGGCGGCTGGTTGATGCCGAGCACGCACGCCGACTCGCACGGAGCCGGGCACAGGCGGCCGGTGAACTCCGGGAAGTTGTTGGTGGCGTGCAGGCGCTCCTGCGCGGCCGACCAGTCCTCACGGTAGGCGTAGTCGTTCCACTCGGGGATCAGGTTCCCGAGCGGGCAGCCGTTGTGGCAGAACGGGATGCCGCAGTCCATGCACCGGCTGGCCTGCTTGCTGATGATCGGCAGCAGGGAGCCGGGGACGTAGACCTCGTTCCAGTCCTTGACGCGTTCCGTGACGGGCCGGGTCTTGGCGACCTCGCGGCCGTGGTTCAGGAAGCCCTTGGGATCAGCCATTGGTCGCCGCCTCCATCATCTTCTCGGTGATCTCGGTCTCGGAGAGACCGGCTCGCTCGGCGGCGTCCTTGGCGGCGAGCACTGCCTTGTACGTACGGGGAATGATCTTGCTGAAGCGCTCCGCGGCGGCCGGCCAGTCGGCGAGCAGCTTCCGGGCGACCGTGGACCCGGTCTCCTCGGCGTGGCGGCGCACCACGTCGTGCAGCCACTCCTTGTCCGCGTCGTCCAGTGCCTCGACCGCGTCGAGGTTGCCGGCGTTGACGTTGTCCGGGTCGAGGTCGACGACGTAGGCGGTGCCGCCGGACATGCCGGCCGCGAAGTTGCGCCCGGTCTCGCCGAGGACGACCGCCTGGCCGCCGGTCATGTACTCGCAGCCGTGGTCGCCGACGCCCTCGGAGACGACCAGCGCGCCGGAGTTGCGGACGCAGAAGCGTTCGCCGACCTTGCCGCGCAGGAACATCTCGCCGCCGGTGGCGCCGTAGCCGATGGTGTTGCCGGCGATGGTGGAGTACTCGGCGAGGTGGTCGGCGCCCCGGTCGGGGCGGACGATCAGCCGGCCGCCGGAGAGGCCCTTGCCGACGTAGTCGTTGGCGTCGCCCTCCAGGCGCAGTGTGATGCCGCGCGGGACGAAGGCGCCGAAGGACTGGCCGGCGGAACCGGTGAAGGTGATGTCGACGGTGTCGTCGGGCAGGCCCGCGCCGCCGAACTTCTTCGTCACCTCGTGGCCGAGCATGGTGCCGACCGTGCGGTTGATGTTGCGGATGGCGACCTGGGCGCGCACCGGTGCGGCACCGGTGGCGTCCGTGGCGCCCAGCGCGTCCGAGGCGAGCTTGATCAGCTCGTTGTCGAGGGCCTTCTCCAGGCCGTGGTCCTGGCCGACGGCCTGGTGGCGGACCGCGCCCTCGGGCAGCTCGGGCACGTGGAAGAGCGGGGCCAGGTCCAGGCCCTGCGCCTTCCAGTGGTTCACGGCGCGGGTGACGTCGAGGGCCTCGGCGTGGCCGACGGCCTCCTCGATGGAGCGGAAGCCCAGTTCGGCGAGGATCTCGCGGACCTCCTCGGCGATGAACCGGAAGAAGTTCACGATGTACTCGGCCTTGCCGGCGAACCGGTCGCGCAGCACCGGGTTCTGGGTGGCGATGCCGACCGGGCAGGTGTCCAGGTGGCAGACGCGCATCATGACGCAGCCGGAGACGACGAGCGGCGCGGTGGCGAAGCCGAACTCCTCGGCGCCCAGCAGCGCGGCGATGACGACGTCGCGGCCGGTCTTGAGCTGGCCGTCGGTCTGGACGACGATCCGGTCGCGCAGGCCGTTGAGCAGCAGGGTCTGCTGGGTCTCGGCGAGGCCGAGCTCCCAGGGGCCGCCCGCGTGCTTGAGCGAGGTGAGCGGGGAGGCACCGGTGCCGCCGTCGTGGCCGGAGATGAGCACGACGTCCGCGTGGGCCTTGGACACGCCCGCCGCGACCGTGCCGACGCCGACCTCGGAGACCAGCTTGACGTGGATCCGCGCCTGCGGATTCGCGTTCTTCAGGTCGTGGATCAGCTGGGCGAGGTCCTCGATGGAGTAGATGTCGTGGTGCGGCGGCGGGGAGATCAGGCCGACGCCGGGGGTGGAGTGCCGGGTCTTGGCGACCCAGGGGTACACCTTGTGGCCGGGCAGTTGGCCGCCCTCGCCGGGCTTGGCGCCCTGGGCCATCTTGATCTGGATGTCGTCCGCGTTGACCAGGTACTCGGAGGTGACGCCGAAGCGGCCGGAGGCGACCTGCTTGATCGCCGACCGGCGGGCCGGGTCGTACAGGCGCTCCGGGTCCTCGCCGCCCTCACCGGTGTTGGACTTGCCGCCCAGCTGGTTCATGGCGATGGCGAGCGTCTCGTGCGCCTCCTGGGAGATGGAGCCGTACGACATGGCGCCGGTGGAGAAGCGCTTGACGATCTCGGAGACGGGCTCGACCTCGTCGAGCGGCACCGGCTGCCGGCCGGAGGTGAAGCCGAAGAGGCCGCGCAGCGTCATCAGGCGCTCGGACTGCTCGTTCACGCGGTCGGTGTACTTCTTGAAGATGTCGTACCGGCCGGAGCGCGTGGAGTGCTGGAGGCGGAAGACCGTCTCCGGGTCGAACAGGTGCGGTTCGCCCTCGCGGCGCCACTGGTACTCGCCGCCGATGTCCAGCGCCCGGTGCGCGGGCGCGATGCCGCTGGCCGGGTAGGCCTTCGCGTGGCGGGCGGCGACCTCCTTCGCGATGACGTCGATGCCGACGCCGCCGATCTTGGTGGCGGTGCCGTTGAAGTACTTCTCCACGAAGCCCTCGTCGAGGCCGACGGCCTCGAAGACCTGGGCGCCGCGGTAGGAGGCGACGGTGGAGATGCCCATCTTGGACATGACCTTGAGGACGCCCTTGCCGAGGGCGTAGATCAGGTTGCGGATGGCCTGCTCGGGCTCGCCGTCGGCGGTCTGCAGGAAGGTGCCGGCGCGGACCAGGTCCTCGACGGACTCCATGGCCAGGTAGGGGTTGACGGCCGCGGCGCCGTAGCCGATGAGCAGCGCGACGTGGTGGACCTCGCGGACGTCGCCGGCCTCGACCAGCAGGCCCACCTGGGTGCGCTGCTTGGTGCGGATGAGGTGGTGGTGGACGGCCGCGGTGAGCAGCAGCGACGGGATCGGGGCGTGCTCGGCGTCCGAGTGGCGGTCCGACAGGACGATCAGCCGGGCGCCGTTCTCGATCGCGGCGTCGGCCTCGGCGCAGATCTCCTCTATGCGCGCGGCGAGCGCGTCGCCGCCGCCGTGCACCCGGTACAGGCCGGAGAGGGTCGCGGCCTTGAAACCGGGCATGTCGCCGTCGGCGTTGATGTGGATGAGCTTGGCCAGCTCGTCGTTGTCGATGACCGGGAAGGGCAGGGACACGCTGCGGCAGGAGGCGGCCGTCGGGTCGAGCAGGTTGCCCTGCGGGCCGAGCGAGCTGCGCAGGGAGGTGACCAGTTCCTCGCGGATCGCGTCCAGCGGCGGGTTGGTGACCTGGGCGAACAGCTGGGTGAAGTAGTCGAAGAGCAGCCGGGGGCGCTCGGACAGCGCGGCGATCGGCGAGTCGGTGCCCATGGAGCCGATCGGCTCGGCACCGGCCTTGGCCATCGGCGCGAGGATGACGCGCAGCTCCTCCTCGGTGTACCCGAAGGTCTGCTGGCGCCGGGTGACCGAGGCGTGGGTGTGCACGATGTGCTCGCGCTCGGGAAGGTCGGACAGCTCGATCTCGCCGGCCTCGAGCCACTCGGCGTACGGCATCTCCGCCGCGAGCTGGGCCTTGATCTCGTCGTCCTCGATGATGCGGTGCTCGGCGGTGTCCACGAGGAACATGCGGCCGGGCTGGAGGCGGCCCTTGCGGACGACCTTCGCCGGGTCGATGTCGAGGACGCCGACCTCGGAGCCGAGGACGACGAGGCCGTCGTCGGTGACCCAGTAGCGGCCGGGGCGCAGACCGTTGCGGTCGAGGACGGCGCCGACCTGGGTGCCGTCGGTGAAGGTGACGCAGGCGGGGCCGTCCCAGGGCTCCATCATCGTGGAGTGGAACTGGTAGAAGGCGCGCCGGGCCGGCTCCATGGACTCGTGGTTCTCCCACGCCTCCGGGATCATCATCAGCACGGAGTGCGGCAGTGACCGCCCGCCCAGGTGCAGCAGCTCGAGGACCTCGTCGAAGGAGGCGGAGTCCGAGGCGTCGGGCGTACAGATCGGGAACAGCCGCTCCAGGTCCGGGGAGGCGCCGAAGACGTCGGAGACGAGCTGGGACTCGCGGGCGACCATCCAGTTGCGGTTGCCCTTGACCGTGTTGATCTCGCCGTTGTGCGCGACGAAGCGGTACGGGTGGGCGAGCGGCCACGACGGGAAGGTGTTCGTGGAGAACCGGGAGTGCACGAGCGCGATCGCGGACGCGAAGCGGCGGTCGGACAGGTCCGGGAAGAAGGGCTCGAGCTGGCCGGTGGTCAGCATGCCCTTGTAGACGATGGTCCGCGCGGACAGCGACGGGAAGTAGACACCCACCTCGCGCTCGGCGCGCTTGCGCAGCGCGAAGGCGCGGCGGTCGAGGGCGATGCCCTGCGAGGCGCCGTCGGTCACGAAGACCTGGCGGAAGACCGGCATGGTCGAACGGGCGGTGGCGCCGAGCATCTGCGGGGCGACCGGGACCTCGCGCCAGCCGAGGACGGTGAGGCCCTCCTCTGCCGCGATCGTCCCGATCCGCGTGACGGCGTCCTCGGTGCCGTCCGCCGGCAGGAAGGCGATGCCCACGGCATACGCCCCGGCCTCGGGCAGCTCGAATTCGGCCACCTCGCGGAAGAAGGCGTCCGGCACCTGGGAGAGGATGCCCGCGCCGTCGCCCGAGTCGGGCTCGGAGCCGGTGGCACCGCGGTGCTCCAGGTTGCGCAGGACGGTCAGGGCCTGGTCGACAAGGGTGTGGGAGGCCTCGCCCGTGAGGGTGGCGACGAAGCCGACGCCGCAGGCGTCGTGCTCGTTGCGGGGGTCGTACATACCCTGCGCAGCAGGGCGAGCATCCATGAAGGACCAGTTCTGGCCATTCGCGGAGTGCTGGGACGGCTGGCGCGGCGTACGCATCGGCTCTCCCGTCGTCGTCAGGTGGCATGTGGCAAGTTGCCGAGGGACGACGTTGGCCCTCTGCGGTGGGTGCAAAATTTGATGTAGGTTACATGATGGAGTGGTTCTCGGTAACCGGGATAATCCGTTCCATCATGCGGACATCGGCGGGTCCTCCGGCGGGGTACCGGAGCCCGGCGACGGAAGCCTTGGAGACCGCTGCGGACAGATCGGTGTCCGTCGGGGCCCTGGGGGGCGGGGGGAGCGTCGTCGCCCACTCCGCGAGTACACGTCGGGCGTCGTTGCCCGCAGCGCTTACGGCTCATGCCCGATGGTCATGCACTCGAAACCAGCGAGTAACGACTACTTATGCGGTCCGACGCATAAGTTCGAGGCCCGGCTATCCTACGGCCGTTCCGAACAGGCTGCCCAGGAGATATGTCACACCCGCCGCGGCGCCACCGAGCGCGAGCTGCCGCAGTCCGCTGTACCACCAGCTGCGCGCCGTCACCTTGGCCACCACCGCGCCGCACAGGAACAGACCGGCCAGCGCCAGCAGGACGGCGGGCCACAGCGCACTGGCGCCGAGCAGGAACGGCAGGACCGGCAGCAGGGCGCCCAGGGCGAACGAACCGAACGAGGACACGGCCGCGACCAGCGGGGACGGCAGGTCGCCGGGGTCGATGCCCAGCTCCTCGCGGGCGTGTATCTCCAGGGCCTGCTCGGGATCCCGGGACAGCTGGCGGGCCACCTCGCGGGCGAAGCTCCGGCTCGACGCCCCGCACCTCGTAGAGGGCGGCCAGCTCGGCCTCCTCGTCCTTCGGGTGCTTCCTCAGCTCCCGGCGCTCCACGTCCAGCTCGGCCTCGACGAGCTCGCGCTGGGAGGCGACGGACGTGTACTCGCCGGCCGCCATGGAGAAGGCACCGGCGGCGAGACCGGCGAGGCCGCTGAGCACGACGGTCTGCTGACCGGCCGCCCCGCCGGCGACGCCGGTCATCAGGGCGAGGTTGGAGACCAGGCCGTCCATGGCGCCGAAGACGGCGGGGCGCAGCCAGCCGCCGTTCACGTCCCTGTGGGTGTGGTTGTCGCGGTGCGCCTCGTGCAGCGACGCCTCGGTCTCGATGATGGCCACGGGTCCCCCAGAGGTCTTTTTGGACGAGTTCTACTTTTCGACAACACCAAACGTACGTCGGTCATGCCCGTCCCGCCAGCAAGGAAAGGCTGGGCTTACCTGCGCTTTCGTGCCCGCGCGGTCCTGCGTGATCTCGTCTGCCCCCATGTCGACCGGGTGACGCCGGCGCGTGTGAGGCTGCGCGGCGAGCCGCACCGGGGACAGTTCCGCAAAGGGCTGTGCGCCTCTTCGGGCGCCGCCTGAGAGGAGAGGCCGCATGGCATCCACCGCCTGCATTCCCTCGGTCCCCGCCCCGGGGGACGCCGCCGGGCTCCGTGAACGGGCGCGCGGCGCGCTGCTCGGTCTGGCCGTCGGGGACGCCCTCGGGGCGCCGGCCGAGAACATGAAGCCCTCCGAGATCCGCGCCCGCTGGGGCCGCATCACCGGATACGTGGCGGAGCGGCCGTCCGGCACGGACGACACGGAGTACGCGATCTTCTCGGGTCTGCTGCTGGCCCGGCACGGTGCCGCGCTCACCCCGGCCCACGTGGAGGCGGCCTGGCACGAGTGGATCGCGGACCGGGAGGAGGGGCCCTTCCGGGGCGCGGGCTTCAGCGAGCGCGGCACCCTGGAGAACCTGCGCCGCGGGCTGGCCGCCCCCATCTCCGCCCAGCACCGCCACGCCTGGAGCGACGGGCTGGCCATGCGGGCCGCGCCGCACGGGGTGTTCGCGGCCGGCCGGCCCGCCGAGGCGGCCCGCCTGGTGGCGGTCGACGGTTCGGTCAGCCACGACGGCGAGGGCATCTACGGCGGGCAGGCGGTGGCCGCGGGTGTCGCGGCGGCGATGACGGGGGCGCCGCCCGTGGCGGTCGTGGCCTCGGCCCTGGCCGTCGTCCCGGACGACTCCTGGACGGCCCGCTGTCTGCGCCGCGCGATGACGGCGGCCCACCTCGGCGAACGCGCGGTCCGCTCCGCGGTGGTCATCGGCGGCTACCCGTGGACGGATCTCGCCCCCGAGGCGGTCGCCCTCGCCTTCGGCGCGTTCGCGGCGGCCGACGGGGACTTCACCGACGCCGTGCTGACGGCCGTGAACATGGGCCGCGACGCCGACACCACGGCGGCGGTGGCCGGCGCGCTGGCCGGGGCGAGCCGCGGGGTGGCCGCCATCCCCGCCGAGTGGGCCTCGGCCATCGGCCCGGCCCGCGGCTCCTGCCTGCCGGCGATGGCCGGGCACCACGTGCTGGAGATCGCGGACCTGCTGGTGCCGGGCGGCCGGCCGCCGGGAGGTGAGGTCGCGGGAGGACCGGGGCCCGCGGAGCGCCGCGCCCCGGCGCCCAGCGGGCGCGACGCCGCCGCGCTCGTGGCACCCGTGCCGGACGGCGGGACGGCGGAGGTGTGGCCGTGACCCGCTCCCGCCCCGCCGACGAGGAAGCGGCCACCACGGCGTACGTGGCCCACCCCGACGACGACACCGCCCGGCCCGCCGTCGGCGGTGCCGCCTCGCCGGTCGCCGACGGCGGACCTCGCCCCTCGCCCGGGAAGGCGCCCCGGCGGGTCGAAGGGCTGCTGCTCGGCCTCGCCGCCGGGGACGCGGCCGGCTGGCCCGCCGCCCGGCACCGCGCCGCCCGGATGCCCGAGTGGACCCGCCGTCTCACCCGCGAGCTGGACACCTTCGCCGAGCAGAACGCGACGACCACCCTCCCCGTCCCCATCGCCCTGAACCAGCCCCCGGAGCCCCTGTGCCTCGGCCCGTCGGACGACGCCGAGTGGGCGGCGTTCGCAGCGGAGGCCCTGCTGCGCGCCGGGGACGACAGCGCGCTCGGCGACCTCAGCCGGGAGCGCCGGACGCGCGCCGCGATCGACCTCACCTGGAACGCCGTCGCCAGCGAGGTCGCCGCGGCGGCGGACCGCGCCCCCGAGATCGAGTCGGCCGTCCTGCCCCTGCGCGCCCGCATCTCGGTACGGGCCGGGCTCGGCAACCTCGCCACCGGCCTGCGCCCGCCCGCCACCGGCCACGACAACCCGCACTACTTCGACGACGCCGCCTGCGTCCGGGCCTGCGTCCTGGCCGTCGCCCACCCCGGCGCCCCGCGGCTCGCCGCCGACCTCGCCGAGTTCGACGCCCGCTACACCCAGGACGGCGACGGCGTGCACGGTGCCCGTGCCATGGCCGCGGCACTGGCGTGCGCCCTCGGCGGCAGCGACGTGGAGGCCTGTGTGGACGCCGCGCTCGCCGAGCTCCCCGAGGAGACCGAGATCGGCCGCAACACCCGGCAGGCCCTCGCCCTCACGGCCGAGGCCGACAGTGCCTTCGCCCTGGTCCCCCTGCTGGAGCACCAGATCGTCGACCACGTCTACAGCTACGGCGTCGCCGCCGCCGAGACCGTCCCGGTCGCCCTCGCCCTGGCCCTGGCCGCCCGGGGCCGGATCGCCGAGGCGGTACCGGCGGCGGCCTGCCTGTCCCGCGTCGCGGACTCCGCCCCGGCGCTGGCGGGCGCCCTCACCGGCGCCCTCGGCGGCGGCGCGTCCATCCCCGCTCCCTGGCGCGACGCCTGCCGCACGCTCCCCGGCTGCGTTCTGCCCCGGCTCACCGGCACGGACCTGGTGGAACTCGCCGGGCTCCTGCACGCCGCGCAACCGCCCCGACCCGAAGGAGGACGCACACCATGACGGCCCGCACATCGGAGAACGGCACGGCGAGCCTGGAGGAGCGCGTCACCGGCGCCCTCGTCGGCGCGGCCGTCGGCGACGCGCTCGGCGGCCCGGTCGAGGGCTACTCCCCCGAGCAGATCCTCGAACGCCACGGCGGCCGGATCCACGGCGTCGTCGGCCCCTGGCAGGGCGACGCCTGGCGCACCGCCCGCCCCGTCGCCCCGTACCACAAGGGCGACGGCCACGTCACCGACGACACCCTGATGACCCACGCGCTGGTCCGGGTCTACGCCGGCGTCCGCGACCACCTCGACGCGTACGCGGTCGCCGAGCACCTGGTCCCGGACCTGATGACGGTGCCCCGCTGGATCCCGGAACTGGAGGCGGAGGCCCTCCCGCTCCAGCGGATCTTCCTCGCCGAGAAGTGGCTGGTGGCGAGGATCCACTACGGCCACGCGGACCCGCGCGAGGCCGGCACCGGCAACATCGTCAACTGCGGCGCGGCGATGTACATGGCCCCGGTGGGCCTGGTCAACGCGGCCGGCCCGGCGGCCGCCTACGCCGAGGCGCTGGACGTCGCGGGCGCGCACCAGTCGTCGTACGGCCGTGAGGCGGCCGGCGTCTTCGCGGCGGCGGTCGCGGCGGCGTGCGCTCCCGGCGCGACGCCGGACTCGGTGCTGTCGGCGTGCCTGTCCCTGGCGAAGGACGGCACGCGGGCGGCGATCGAGGCGGTCGCCGAGGCGGCCTCGCGGCACTCGGACTACGAGTCGGCTCTCGCGCCGCTGCGGGAGGCGGTGGCACCGTACGACACGGTCGGCCCGGACTACCGCGCTCCCGGTCTCGGCGCCCGCCGTCCGTCCCGGCTGCACGCGATCGAGGAACTTCCCGTCGCCCTCGGCATGCTGCTGGTGTCCGGCGGCGACTACCGCCACGCGGTCCTCGGCGCGGTCAACTACGGCCGCGACTGCGACTCCATCGCCACGATGGCGGGCGCGCTGGCCGGGGCACTGGGTTCGCCCGTCCCGGAGGACTGGGCCAAGACGGTCGCGGAGGCGAGCCGCCTGGACCTGTGGGAGCCGGCGGCGGCACTCACCGAGGTGGCCCGGGAGGTCTTCGAGCGGGACGTCGCGCGACGCCGCGCCCACGAACGGGCGTTCGCCGCGATCGGAGGCGCGGGATGCTCCGACTGACCTGGGTCCAACCGGAGGACCTGATCGGCCACGAACTGCGCCAGGCCGCGCTGGACGGCCGCGAGGCGTCGGCGGTCGCCGCCCGCTGGCGCTCGGCGGGCGGCTGCGACGCGCCGTCCCGGGCGGGCGCGTCCCCCCAGCCGGCCTCCCCCGGCGTACGCCTGCTGGCCGAGGAGCTGCTGGACGAACTGGCCGCCCTGCCGAACCCGTCGGCGGAGCGGGAACCGACGGACCTGGAGGCCATCAGGGCCCGGTGCCCGGACTGGCCCGCGCCGCGCACCGCCCCTCCCCCGGCCGTGTCCGCCGAACGGCTGGAGGCCGCCTGGCTGGGCCGGGCCGCCGGCTGCCTCCTCGGCAAGCCGGTCGAGAAGCTCCCCCTGACCGGCATCCGCCGCCTCGCTGGGGCCACCGGGAACTGGCCCCTGACGTCGTACTTCACGGCCCGGGGCGTGCCCCCGGAGCTCGCCGCCGACCACCCCTGGAACCGCCGCTCCGCGTCCACCTCCCTCGCCGAGAACATCGACGGCATGCCGGAGGACGACGACCTCGACTACCCCCTCCTCAATCTCCTGCTCCTCCAGCGCCACGGCCGGGCCTTCACCACCGCCGACGTCGCCCGCGTCTGGCTCGACGAACTCCCCGCCGGCCGCGCCTTCACCGCCGAACGGGTCGCCTACCGCAACCTGCTCACCGGTCTCGAACCCCCGCTCACGGCAAGCCACCGCAACCCCTTCCGCGAGTGGATCGGCGCCCTGATCCGCGCCGACGTGCACGGCTGGACCAACCCCGGCGACCCGGCCGCCGCCGCCGAGCAGGCGCATCGCGACGCGACGCTCACCCACACAGCGAGCGGTGTCCACGCGGCGATGTTCGCGGCGGCGGTCCTCGCCGAGGCCGCCACCGGGACCCGCGACGTCCACGCCTGCCTGCGCACCGGCCTCACGGTCGTCCCGTCCGGCTCACGCCTCGCCGAGGCGGTGCGGCACGCCGTCCGGCTCGCGCGGACGCACGACGACTTCGACGTGGTCGTGGACGCGCTCCACGCCACCCACTCCCCCTCCCACCACTGGGTCCACGCCGTCCCCAACACCGCCCTGATCGCCGCCGCCCTCACCCACGCGGACGGCGACTTCCACGGCTCGGTCTGCCGGGCCGTGTCGGGAGGCTGGGACACCGACTCCAACGGGGCCACTGCGGGCAGCGTCGCCGCCCTGCTCGCCGGTTCCCCGGCCGCCCTGCCCGAGCAGTGGACCGCCCCGCTGAAGAACCGTCTGGCCACCTCGGTCGGCGGCTTCGACGGCATCGGCTTCGACACCCTCGCCCACCTCACCCACACGGAGGCCACCCGCTCATGCCCCGGCCCGTCGTGACTCCCCCCGCGCCCCTGCCCGTACCGGCCCCCCTGGCCGGCCTGCGCGTCCTCGATCTCGCCACCCTCTTCGCGGGTCCGCTCGCCGCCACCATGCTCGGCGACTTCGGCGCCGAGGTCGTCAAGGTCGAGCACCCCACCCGCCCCGACCCCTCCCGCGGCCACGGACCGTCCAAGGACGGCATCGGTCTGTGGTGGAAGCTGCTGGGACGCAACAAGCGCACGATCACCCTCGACCTGTCGAAACCCGCCGGCCGGACCACCCTGCTGCGTCTCGCCGCGACCGCGGACGTCGTCATCGAGAACTTCCGCCCGGGCACCCTGGAGAAGTGGGACCTGGGCTGGGACGAACTGTCCGCGGTCAACCCGCGCCTGGTCCTCACCCGGGTCACCGGCTTCGGCCAGTTCGGCCCGTACGCGCGCCGCCCCGGGTTCGGCACGCTCGCCGAGGCCATGAGCGGCTTCGCCGCGATGACCGGCGAGCCGGACGCGCCGCCGACGCTGCCGCCGTTCGGGCTGGCGGACTCGATCGCCGCGCTGGCGACGGCGTACGCCGTGATGACGGCCCTGTCCGCCCGCGACCTCACCGGCGAGGGCCAGGTGGTGGACATGGCGATCATCGAGCCCATCCTGACCGTGCTGGGCCCGCAGCCGATCTGGTACGACCAGCTCGGCCACGTCCAGCCGCGCACCGGCAACCGCTCCCAGAACAACGCCCCGCGCAACACCTACAGGACCGCCGACGGCACCTGGGTCGCCGTCTCCACCTCCGCCCAGTCGGTCGCCGAGCGCGTGATGTGCCTGGTGGGCCGCCCGGAGCTGGTCGACGAGCCGTGGTTCGCGACGGGGGCCGACCGGGCCCGGCACGCCGACGTGCTGGACGCGGCGGTCGGCGACTGGATCGCCCGGCACACCCGTGCCGACGTGATCGCCGCCTTCGAGAAGGCGGAGGCGGCCGTAGCCCCGGTCCAGGACGTGCGGGACGTGATGACCGACCCGCAGTACCAGGCCCTCGACACGGTCACCACGGTCGACGATCCCGAGCTGGGGCCGCTGCGCATGCAGAACGTGCTGTTCCGGCTCTCCGCCACCCCCGGCGCGATCCGCTGGGCCGGCCGGCCCCACGGCGCGGACACCGAGGAGGTGCTGACCGAACTGGGTCTGACCCCGGCGGACGTGAAGGAGCTGCGCGAGGCGGGGGTCGTATGACGCCCCCCGCGCTGACCTGGCTGTACGCCCCCGGGGACCGGCCCCGGGTGGTCGCCAAGGCCCTCGCCGCCGGGGCCGACGTGGTCGTGATCGACCTGGAGGACGCGGTCGCCCCGGACCGCAAGGAGTACGCCCGCGCCTGCACCGCCGAGCTGCTCACCGAACCGCAGCCGGTGCCGGTGCACGTGCGGGTGAACGCCCTGGCCGGGCCGCTGGGCGCGGCGGACCTGGCGGCGGTGGCCGCGCTGCCGGGGCTGTCCGGGCTGCGCCTGCCCAAGGTGACGTCCCCCGGGCAGGTCGCCGCCGTCGCCGAGGCGACCGGCGGGCCGCCCCTGTACGCGCTGCTGGAGACGGCCCTGGGAGTGGAGCGGGCCTACGCGATCGCCGCCGCCCACCCGGCGTTGCGCGGCATCGCCCTCGGCGAGGCGGACCTCCGGGCCGACCTGGGCGTACGGGGTGACGCGGGCCTGGACTGGTCGCGTGCGCGGGTGGTGGTGGCCGCGCGGGCGGCGGGGCTGGCGCCGCCGTCGCAGACGGTGCATCCGGACACCCGGGACCTGGAGGGCCTGGCCGCGTCCTGCGCGCACGGCCGCGCCCTGGGTTTCCTGGGCCGCGCCGCCATCCACCCCCGTCAGCTGCCGATCATCGAGCGGGCGTACCTGCCCACCGAGCGGGAGCTGGAGGAGGCGGAGACGATCGTCAAGGCGGCCACCACGCAGCCGGGTGCCCAGGCGCTGCCGGACGGCCGGTTCATCGACGCGGCGGTGGTGGCGACGGCCCGGCGCACCCTGTCCCTGGCCCGGCGGCCCGTCCTGGCCTGACACGTCCTGGCCCGACACACGCCTAGGGCGCCCGGATCGCTCCGGGCGCCCTCGCTGACGTACGGCGGACGGTCAGCCCTTCCGGGCCGGGTCGGCCCCGTCCTTCACGTCCTCCGCGGTGCCGGCCCCGGCGTCCTCGTCACGCCGGCCGTCCTCGGCCTCCCCGGCGGCCTCGGCGCTCCCGGGAGCCTCGGCGTCCTTCGCGGCCCCGGTGTCCTTGGGGGTCACGGAGTCCGTGGCGGACCCGGTCTTGGGGGTCGCGGCGTCCTTGGAGGGCCTGGCGTCCGTGTCCGCCTCCGCGTCGTCCCCGGCGTCCTTGCCGGAGCCCTCCGCGGCCGGCTCCACCACGGCCTCCCGGCCCGGCCGCATCCGCGCCGAGACCACCATGTAGACGACCGCCAGCAGGAACACGAAGAGCGCGGTCCAGTTGTTCAGCCGCAGGCCCAGGATGTGGTGGGCGTCGTCGACGCGCATGTACTCGATCCAGAAGCGGCCCGCGCAGTACGCGGCGACGTACAGCGCGAACGCCCGCCCGTGCCCGAGCTTGAAGCGGCGGTCGGCCCAGATGACGAGCAGGGCGACGCCGATGCACCACAGCGACTCGTACAGGAACGTCGGGTGGTACGTGCCCGGCTCCCGCCCGTCGGCCGACGACGTGATCTTCAGCGCCCAGGGCAGGTCGGTGGCCCTGCCGTAGAGCTCCTGGTTGAACCAGTTGCCCCAGCGGCCGAGGGCCTGGGCGAGGGCGATGCCGGGGGCGACGGCGTCGGCGTACGCGGGCATCGGGATGCCCCGGCGCCGGGCGCCGATCCAGGCGCCGAGCGCGCCGAGCGCGATCGCGCCCCAGATGCCGAGGCCGCCCTCCCAGATCTTGAAGGCGTCCACCCAGTCACGGCCGTCGCTGAAGTACAGCTCGTAGTCCGTGATCACGTGGTAGAGCCGGCCGCCGATCAGGCCGAACGGAACGGCCCAGACCGCGATGTCGGCCACCGTGCCGGCCCGCCCGCCGCGGGCGATCCAGCGCTTGTTGCCGAGCCAGACGGCAACGAAGACGCCGATGATGATGCAGAACGCATAGCCGCGCAGCGGGATGGGACCGAGGTGCAGCACCCCGCGCGACGGGCTGGGAATGAAGGCAAGTTCCATGGCAGGGTCGACGCTACCGTGTGGGACGGGGGGTGCGGCGGCCAGCCCGGCTACGGGTCCGTAACGGGCGGGGGGCCGACCGGGCCTACTTGTCGGCCTCCTGCACGAGCTGCTTCAGCTTCGCCGGAGTCATCGACTCCTCCTTGTAGATGTTCCTGCCGTCCAGCAGCACGGTCGGCGTGCCGCTGAAGCCGGCCTTCAGGAAGGCTTTGTTCGACTTGTCGACCCAGCCGTCGTGCGTGCCGTCCTTCACGCACTTCTGGAAGGCGGGGGTGTCCAGGCCGTCCACCTTTCCGGCCAGCCCGATCAGCTTGCCGTTGCCGGCGAAGGCGTCGTCGGTCTCCTCGGGCTGACTGTCGTACAGCACGTCGTGGTAGGCCGGGAACCTGCCGGCGTCCTGGGCGCAGGCGGCGGCGTTGGCCGCCTTGCGGGAGCCGCTGCCGCCCATGTTGCCGTCGATGATCGTCGCCAGGTGGTACTCGACCTTGAGCTGCCCGGCCTTGGTCAGCTCGTGGATCGTGTCGCGGTACGTCAGCTCGAAGGCCTTGCAGGCCGGGCAGCGGAAGTCCTCCCAGACGGTGAGCGTCGACCCGGCGCTCTCCTTGCCGACGGGGATGGCGAGGCTGTCCTTGCCCTGCGCGCCCGAGGGCGCCACGACCGGGCCCGCCGACTCGCTGCCGTCGTCCTTGCCGGCGTTCGCGGCGATCACGCCGATCACCGCGGCCAGGCCCATGACGCAGACCACGGACGCGCCCACGATCAGCGCGCGCCGGCGCTTGTCCCTGGACCTCTGCTTCTCGCGCTGGGCCGCCAGCTTCTCACGGGCGGTGCGCTTTCCGTCTCGGTTCTTCTCGCTCACACCCCGCAGAACGAACCGGGGAGGCGCACAGCGCCTCCCCGGTCCCAGGTCCACCCGTACGAGGGACCCCCTGTCATGGGCTTGCCGTCACGCCTGCCGACGCACGCCCTTCGACAGGTCGGCGGCGAGCGCGCGGACGCCCTCCAGGCCGGCCGCGTCGTCGGGGGCGTCCAGCATCCGCTTGACGAAGGCGGAGCCGACGATCACACCGTCGGCGAAGCCGGCCACCTCGGCGGCCTGCGCCGCGTTGGAGACGCCGAGCCCGACGCAGACCGGGGTGTCGGTGGTGGCGCGGGTGCGCCGCACCAGGTCCTCGGCCTGCGCGCCGACCGACTCGCGGGTGCCGGTGACGCCCATGAGGGAGGCGGCGTAGACGAAGCCGCTGCCGGCCGCGGTGATCTCGGCGAGCCGCGCGTCCTTGCTGCTCGGCGCGACCACGAAGACCGTGGCGAGCCCGTGCTTGTGGGCGTGCTCCTGCCACAGCGCCGACTCCTGCACGGGCAGGTCGGGCAGGATGCACCCGGCGCCGCCCGCCTCGGCGAGCTCGGCGGTGAAGCGCTCGACGCCGTAGCGGTCGATGGGGTTCCAGTACGTCATGACGAGGATCGGCTTGCCGGTGGCCTCGTGCGCCTCGCGGACCGTGCGCATCACGTCGGCGATCCTCACGCCGCCGCGCAGGGCGATGTCGTCGGCGGTCTGGATGACCGGGCCGTCGAGGACGGGGTCGCTGTGCGGCAGACCCACCTCGACGACGTCGGCGCCGCCGTCGAGCGCCGCCTTGACCGCCTCGATTCCGCCGTCCACGGTCGGGAACCCGGCCGGAAGGTAGGCGATCAGGGCGGCGCGGCCCTCGGCCCTCGCCGCGGCGAGGGTGTCGTTCAGAAGCTGCACATTCCCGCTCACTTGGCGTCCCCCTCGATCTCGGCGGTGGTGCCGGCCTCGTCGGCGGCGACCTCGGCGTCGGTGTCGTACAGCCCGAAGTAGCGGGCGGCGGTGTCCATGTCCTTGTCGCCGCGGCCGGACAGGTTGACCACGATCAGCCCGTCCGTGCCCAGCTCCCTGCCGACCTCCAGGGCCCCGGCGAGGGCGTGGGCGGACTCGATGGCAGGGATGATGCCCTCGGTGCGCGACAGCAGGCGCAGCGCCTGCATGGCGGCGTCGTCGGTGACCGCGCGGTACTCGCCGCGGCCGGAGTCCTTGAGGTGGGCGTGCTCGGGTCCGATGCCCGGGTAGTCGAGGCCGGCCGAGATGGAGTACGGCTCGGTGATCTGGCCCTCGTCGTCCTGGAGGACGTAGGACCGGGAGCCGTGCAGGATGCCGGGCTCGCCGGCGGTCAGGGTGGCCGCGTGCTCGCCGGTCTCGATGCCGTGCCCGGCCGGCTCGCAGCCGATGAGGCGGACGTCCGTGTCCGGGATGAAGGCGTGGAAGAGGCCGATGGCGTTGGAGCCGCCGCCGACGCAGGCGATCGCGGCGTCGGGGAGGCGTCCGGCCTGCTCGAGGAGCTGACGGCGGGCCTCGACGCCGATGACGCGGTGGAAGTCGCGCACCATCGCCGGGAAGGGGTGCGGGCCGGCGACGGTGCCGAACAGGTAGTGGGTGCGGTCCACGTTGGCGACCCAGTCGCGGAACGCCTCGTTGATGGCGTCCTTGAGCGTGCGGCTGCCGGACTTCACGGCGATGACCTCGGCGCCGAGCATGCGCATGCGGGCCACGTTGAGGGCCTGGCGCCGGGTGTCGATCTCGCCCATGTAGATGGTGCAGTCGAGGCCGAACAGCGCGCAGGCCGTGGCCGTCGCCACGCCGTGCTGACCGGCGCCGGTCTCGGCGATCACGCGGGTCTTGCCCATGCGCTTGGTGAGCAGGGCCTGGCCGAGCACGTTGTTGATCTTGTGCGAGCCGGTGTGGTTCAGGTCCTCGCGCTTGAGGAAGACGCGGGCTCCGCCGGCGTGCTCGGCGAAGCGGGGGACCTCGGTGAGGGACGAGGGGCGGCCGGTGTAGTGGACGAGCAGGTCGTCGAGCTCGCGGGCGAACTCGGGGTCCGACTTGGCCTTGTCGTACTCGACGGCGACCTCGTCCACGGCGGCGACGAGGGCCTCCGGGATGAACTTGCCGCCGAACGCGCCGAAGTAGCCCTCGGCGTTCGGGATCCGGCCCTCGGGGTCGGGGATGAAGAAGTTGCTGGGCATGCGTGAACCTCACGGTGAGTGTCTGGTGTGACCAATCGCCGTGGGGGCGAGGACTCGTTGTCGGCTGCCGGCCGTCGTGGGCCGGTCGCGCAGTTCCCCGCGCCCCTATGGGGCGCGTTGCCATCGACGGCCGTTGACCTGGCCGGGCTCGTCTCCGATGACGTACCTCACCCGGCGGCCGTGCACCCGGCGTGCGGGCGCGCGACAGCCTCGGGGCCGGCAGCCGCGCGCGAGGCGGGCGTACGGGTCCCGGGGGGCCGGGGCGAGGGTGAGCGTCATCGGGGTCAGCCTACCGGCGGGTCAGCCGCGGCCGTGTCGCAGTGCCGGGTGCTCGCCCGCGGCCACCAGGTCGGAGACGGCGGTCCTGGGGTCGCGGCCGGTGACCAGGGACTCGCCGACCAGGACCGCGTCCGCGCCCTCGTTGGCGTAGGCGATGAGGTCGTGCGGGCCGCGGACGCCGGATTCGGCGACCTTGACGATGTGCGCGGGGATCTCGGGGGCGACCCGTTCGAACGTGCCGCGGTCGACCTCGAGCGTCTTCAGGTTGCGCGCGTTGACACCGATGATCTTCGCGCCGGCGTCCACCGCGCGCTCGGCCTCGTCCTCGTCGTGCACCTCGACGAGCGGGCTGAGTCCGATGGACTCGGCGCGCTCGATCAGCGACTCCAGGGCCGGCTGGTCGAGGGCCGCGACGATCAGCAGTACGAGGTCGGCGCCGTGCGCCCGGGCCTCCCACAGCTGGTACGACGTGACGATGAAGTCCTTGCGCAGCACGGGGATGTCCACGCGCGCGCGGACGGAGTCCAGGTCGGCCAGCGAGCCGCCGAAGCGGCGCTGTTCGGTGAGGACGGAGATGACGGCCGCGCCGCCCGCCTCGTAGTCCGCGGCTAGTCCGGCCGGGTCGGCGATGGCGGCCAGCGCGCCCTTGGACGGGCTGGAGCGCTTGACCTCGCAGATGACCTTGACGCCGTCGCCCCGCAGGGCGCTGACGCCGTCCTTGGCGGGGCGGGCCTTGGCCGCGCGCTCCTTGAGCTCGTCGAGGCTGACGCGCGCCTGCCGTTCCGCGAGGTCGGCACGGACTCCGTCGATGATCTCGTCGAGCACACTCACGCGAGCGGCCCCCTTTCAGACGGCGAAACGTGTGGTCACTGCGATGGTATCCGGAGGAGCGCGCAGGCCCCGCATCCGGTGGACGGTGGTCTTGCCACCTGGACGTTCCCCTGACGGTCAGGGGTGGAGCCAGCCGCCGAACGGCAGGTTGCGGACCACGGTGAAGACCAGCAGCAACGTGCCCAGCGTCCACAGGTGCGCCGGGCCCAGGTCGACCCGGACCGGCCGGCCGCGCGCCGCGCGCACCACCCAGACGGTCCACAGCACGGCGAAGGCCGCGTAGCCGAGGACGGCCGGCGCGTTGGCGTGCAGCGCGGTCAGGACGTCCCCGTGGACGAACGCGTGGGCGCTGCGCAGGCCGCCGCAGCCGGGGCAGTAGACGCCGGTGAAGCGCAGCAGCGGGCAGGCGGGGTAGTGGCCGGGTTCGTTGGGGTCGACGCTCCCCACGTAGGCGAAGGCGCCGGCGACGGCCGCCAGGACCCCGGCCGGTACGGCCACGCGGGCCGCGGCGGCCGCCCCGCCGGGGCGGGGCAGGGTGCTGCTCGGGGTCGGTCTCGGGCTCTCGTCCACGCCCCGCATTCTGCCCGGCACGGCCCCCGCGCGCACGTGAGGGGCGGCCCCGGCACCGAGTGCCGGTCCACCCCTCAGGGAGTACTGCGCGACCGCGGCGGGTCAGCCCTTGGCGCCGGCCGGCTCGCGGCTGACCTGGTGCACCGGGTGGTCCTCCTTCGGCTGGCCGAGGCCCATCGCGCGCATGATGAAGCCCACGACGCCGCCGAGGAGCACGACCGCGATGCCGGCCCAGAAGCCCGCCGGCTGGGCCGCCACCATGAACACGCCCGCGATGCAGAAACCGATGAAGGTGATGATGACACCCGCCCAGGCGGCCGGGGTGTGACCGTGGCTGCTGCCCGCCATTGCTTGCTCCTCGTTGCTGTGTACGTGTCTGAGCAGGACGCTCGCGCCCATTGTCCCGCACGGGTGCGCGCGTCGTGACCGGGGGTGGTCCTCCACGCGCGCGTGGCGGTGACCGGACGCCCCGGAGGTGCGTGGCGGGTGTACGGGTGCCCCTCGGCGCACGGCCGAACCGCGCCGTCGCGCCGGGTGCGCGCGGGTCAGGCGCCGGTCGGGTCCTCGCCCCGGTCCAGGGCCTTCCACAGGTCCTCGGGGCGGTCGGGGTCCACTGCCTTGGCCGTGCGGCGCGGACGCGGGGTGCCGTCGCGTTCGTAGCGGCCGGACATGGCGGGCCACAGCCGGCCGTAGCGCAGGGCCAGCAGCCCGGCCAGCAGGAGCAGGACGCCGCCGGCGGCGGCGACGTAGGGCCAGGCGGTGTGGGAGAGGGCGTCCACGGTGGCCGAGGTGTCGCCGGCGGCCTCGGCGGCCTTGTCGTCCAGGGCGGAGCCGTCGGAGGCGCCGGCCAGGGCCGCGGCGACGGTGCCCGCGCCGCTCAGCGCGAGCAGGGCGGCGACGGCGAACCGGCCGGCGCGGCGGACGGCGAAGACGGCGACGAGCGCGGCGAGGCCCACTATCGCGAGCGCCGCGGGGACGCCCGTGACGTCGCTGCCCCTGGCGGTCAGGGGGAACGCGCCGCCGGCCACGGTCGCGGTGCCCTCCGCCCACTCCTGCCGGGTGGCGAGCAGGACGACGGCCGCGCCGAGCGCGCCGCACAGCAGGGCGGCGGCGAGGCTCCGGCGGCCGGCCCGGGCGGGTCCTGCGGCGGGGGTACGGGGGTGAGGAACAGCTGTCACGTACTCCACTATCGCCCGAACCCCGGGCGATACGTCACCCGGGGTTCGGAATGCGGGGCGTGAGAATGGCCCTATTGCCCGAGCCGGTTGGCCGTGTGCACGGCCCGCAGCACCGCCGCCGCCTTGTTGCGGCACTCGGTGTCCTCGGCGACCGGGTCGGAGTCGGCGACGATTCCGGCGCCCGCCTGCACGTAGGCCGTGCCGTCGCGCAGCAGGGCCGTGCGGATGGCGATGGCGGTGTCGGAGTCGCCCGCGAAGTCGAGGTAGCCGACGCAGCCTCCGTACAGGCCGCGGCGCGACGGTTCGAGTTCGTCGATGATCTGCAGGGCGCGCGGCTTCGGGGCGCCGGAGAGGGTGCCGGCCGGGAAGCACGCCGTGAGGACGTCGAAGGCGGTGCGGTCCGGGGCGACCCGTCCGGTGACCGTCGAGACGATGTGCATGACGTGCGAGTAGCGCTCGACGGACATGAAGTCGACCACCTCGACCGAACCGGGTTCGCAGACGCGCCCGAGGTCGTTGCGCCCGAGGTCGACGAGCATGAGGTGCTCGGCGCGCTCCTTGGGGTCGGCGAGCAGCTCGTCGGCGAGGGCCTGGTCCTCCTGCGGGGTGGCGCCGCGGGGCCGGGTGCCGGCGATGGGGTGGACCATGGCCCGCCCGTCCTCGACCTTGACCAGTGCCTCGGGGGACGAGCCGACGACGTCGAAGCCGTCGAGGCGCAGCAGGTACATGTAGGGGGACGGGTTGGTGGCCCGCAGCACCCGGTACACGTCCAGGGCGCTCGCCGTGCACGGCGTCTCGAACCGCTGCGAGGGGACGACCTGGAAGGCCTCGCCCGCGCGGATGCGCTCCTTGATGTCCTCGACGGCGTCCTGGAAGTCGGGGCCGCCCCACTGCGCGGTGTACTCGGGCAGCTCGGAGGGCGGCAGCGCGGCCGGGGGCTGGGCCACCGCGCGCGTGAGGTCGGCCTGCATGGCGTCCAGGCGGGCGACCGCGTCGGCGTAGGCCTCGTCGACGCCCGTCTCGAGGTCGTTGTGGTTGATCGCGTTGGCGATCAGCAGGACCGAGCCCTCCCAGTGGTCCATGACCGCGAGGTCGCTGGTGAGCAGCATGGTCAGCTCGGGGAGCCGCAGGTCGTCGCGCTCCCCCGGGCCGACCTTCTCCAGCCGGCGCACGACGTCGTAGCCGAGGTAGCCGACCATGCCGCCGGTGAACGGCGGCAGGCCCAGGTCGTGGGCCAGGTCGCGGGGGGTGTGCAGGGCCTCGACGGTGGCGCGCAGGGCGGCGAGCGGGTCGCCGTCGGTGGGGACGCCGACGGGCGGGGTGCCCTGCCAGTGGGCCTCGCCGTCCCGCTCGGTGAGGGTGGCGGCACTGCGGACGCCGACGAAGGAGTACCGGGACCAGGACCGCCCTCCCCCAGTGCTGAACGCCTGGGAGGTACCCCCATCCGCGGACTCCAGCAGGAACGTGCCGGGGCGCTCGGCGGCGAGCTTGCGATACAGGGCGACCGGGGTGTCGCCGTCGGCGAGGAGCTTGCGGCAGACCGGGACGACCCGGCGGTCGGCGGCCAGCTTGCGGAAGGTGTCGAGGTCCATGACGTCCATGGCGGCGAACCCTACTGACCCGTGCCGGCCGCGTCGGCACCCGCGCCGTCCGCGAGCAGCACGTCGGCGTCGAAGCAGGTGCGGGTGCCGGTGTGGCAGGCGGCGCCGACCTGGTCGACCTTGACCAGGACGGTGTCGGCGTCGCAGTCGAGGGCGACGGACTTGACCCACTGGAAGTGCCCGGAGGTGTCGCCCTTCACCCAGTACTCCCCGCGGCTGCGCGACCAGTAGGTGCAGCGGCCCGTGGTCAGCGTGCGGTGCAGTGCCTCGTCGTCCATCCAGCCGAGCATCAGCACCTCCCCGGTGTCGTACTGCTGGGCGATGGCGGGCAGGAGGCCGTCGGAGCTGCGCTTGAGGCGCGCGGCGATCTCCGGGGCGAGCGGGCTGGGGCGCCGGGAGGAGCTGCTGGTCATGACGCCATTGTGCCGCGCACGGGGGACACGCCCCGGCGCCGTCCACTGGGCGGACCCGGCCGGCGGCCGTAGGCTGGCTCCATGTCGACATTCGCCAAGCGTGAACGGCTCCTGCTGGCCGACCTGTTGGAGACGGCGGGTCCGGACGCCCCCACCCTCTGCGACGGCTGGCGGACCCGGGACCTCGCCGCGCACGTCGTGGTCCGCGAGCGCCGTCCGGACGCCGCCGGCGGCACCCTGATCAAACAGCTGGCGTCCCGTCTGGACCGGGTGATGGAGGAGTACGGCGCGAAGCCGTACGAGGAGCTGATCCAGCTGATCCGCACCGGGCCTCCCCGGTTCTCGCCCTTCCAGCTCAAGCAGGTCGACGAGGCCGCGAACACGGTGGAGTTCTACGTCCACACCGAGGACGTCCGCCGCGCCCAGCCGGACTGGTCGCCGCGCGAGCTGGACCCGGTCTTCCAGGACGCCCTGTGGTCCCGGCTGGAGCGCACCGCCCGGCTGGTGGGCCGGGGCATCCCGACGGGGCTGGTCCTGCGCCGCCCCAACGGCCAGACGACGGTCGCGCACCGCGGCACGCCGGTGGTGACGGCGACGGGCGAGCCGTCCGAGCTGCTGCTGTTCGCGTACGGCCGGCAGAGCGCGGCGAAGGTGGAGCTGGAGGGCGAGAAGGACGCGATCGTACGGCTGGGCGAGACGAAGCAGCTCGGGATCTGAGCGCCCCGGCCGTCATGCGGGGAGTTCGGCGCGCCGCAGGGCCGGCGCGCCGAGGGCGACCAGCCCGCCGAGGCCGCACACCGCGGCGCTGACCGAGAAGACCGGGCCGGTGCCCCAGACGCCGATGGCGGCCGCGGTCACCGGCATGCTCAGCGGCGCCACCCCCAGGCTGACGATGCCGGCGACGGCGGTGACCCGGCCCAGGTAGGCGGGCTCCGACTGGGTCTGCAGCAGCGCCCCGCACACGGCGCCGCTGAGTCCCGTGAGGAGACCGACGAGCACCGCCGTGCCGACGGCCCCGGCGAGGGCGGGCACGTGGGCCAGGACGGCGATCGCGCCGGCGCCGGGGACGATGGCGCCGGCGGCGACCAGTCCGGCGTACGGCACGCGTCCGCGGACGGTCAGCAGCAGGGCGGCCACCCCCGCCCCGGTGCCGAACCCGGCGAGGACCCAGCCCATCCCGGAGGCGCCCCAGCCCCGCTCGTCCGCGAGCAGGGTGAGGCCCACGTTGAGGGGGCCGACGAAGCCGAGGTCGCCGAGGGCGATGGCCACCATCAGCGGGGCGAGGACACGGTGGCGGCGGATGTAGCGGAGTCCGGCCCGCAGGTCCCGCCAGGCGGTGGTGTCCGGGGCGGCGTCCGTGGTGCCGTCGGAGGGCAGTTCCCGCATCCGTACGGACACCAGCAGCGGCAGCGACGCGGCGATGAACAGCCCGGCCAGCGCGAAGGCGGCGGCCGATCCGCCGACCGCGACGCCGAGCCCGCCCAGCGGAGCGCCCACGACGGCCGCGAAGCGGACCGCCAGCCCGCGCATGCCCTGGACGCGGGCGAGCTGGTCCCCGGCGGTGATCCGGGCGGGCAGCGCGCCGACGGCGGGCATGAACACGGCGTCGACGGTGCCGAAGACGAGGGCGACCAGCGCCAGCAGCCACAGGCCGGGGTCGGTCGCGAAGAGCACGGCGGCGACCGCCAGGACGGTGACGCACCGTACGGCGTCGCTGCCGATGACGACCCGGCGGGGGCCCAGCCGGTCGGCGACCACGCCGCCGCCGAGCATGAGCAGCGCCCGGGGGACCGCGCTCACGGCGGTGACGGCGCCTGCCTGGGCGGGGGTGCCGTTCTGGACGGCGGCCCAGGACAGCGCCAGGAAGAAGACGGTGTCGCCGAGCATGGAGGCGGTGTAGGCGGCGATCCAGCGCAGGACGTTGCGGTCGCGGTGGGCCGGGACGGGAGCGGCGGCGGCCTGCGGTGTCAGCGTGTTCGCCACGGACGTGGGTCCTCTCGGAGGTGGTCCTCTCGGACACGGAACGACGACCTGTGCCCGTGCGCTGTTCGCGGGCCCCTGTGGTGCGGGCGCGGGAAAGCCCCGGCCGTGCGGCGGCCGGGGCTGACGGGCGGCGTGCTAGCGGACGGGGTGGCCGGCCTCCCGCAGCGTGTCCTTCACCTCGCCGATCCGCAGGTCGCCGAAGTGGAAGACGGACGCCGCGAGCACCGCGTCCGCGCCCGCCTCGACCGCGGGCGGGAAGTCGGCGAGGCGTCCGGCGCCGCCGGAGGCGATCACCGGGACGGTGACGTGCCTGCGGACCGCCGCGATCATCTCCAGGTCGTAGCCGTCCTTCGTGCCGTCCGCGTCCATCGAGTTGAGCAGGATCTCCCCCGCGCCCAGCTCGGCGGCCCGGTGCGCCCACTCGACCGCGTCGATGCCGGTGCCGCGCCGGCCGCCGTGGGTCGTCACCTCGAAGGTGCCCGCCTCGGTGCGGCGCGCGTCCACCGACAGCACGAGGACCTGGCGGCCGAAGCGCTCGGCGATCTCGCGGATCAGGTCGGGGCGGGCGATGGCGGCGGTGTTGACGCCGACCTTGTCCGCGCCGGCCCGCAGCAGCTTGTCGACGTCCTCGGCGGTGCGTACGCCGCCGCCCACGGTCAGCGGGATGAACACCTGCTCGGCGGTGCGGCGCACCACGTCGTAGGTCGTCTCGCGGTTGCCCGACGAGGCGGTGATGTCCAGGAACGTCAGCTCGTCGGCGCCCTCGGTGTCGTACACCTTGGCCATCTCGACGGGGTCGCCCGCGTCGCGCAGGTTCTGGAAGTTGACGCCCTTGACGACCCGGCCGTTGTCCACGTCCAGGCAGGGGATGACTCGGACCGCCAGGGTCATGAATCCACGGCTCCTTCGATGCCTCTTACTGCTCTCTGAATGCTTCCAGCTCCACCGACACCAGGACCCGGGAGTCGACGAAGCCCTCCACGACCAGCACGGTCGTGGCCGGGCGCACGGAGGCGAACAGCTCCTTGTGGGCCCGGCCCGCGGCGTCGACGTCCCGCGAGTGGGCCAGGTACACCCGGGTGCGGATCACGGACTCGACGCCCAGTCCGAACTCGCCGATCGCCTCGAGGGCGGTGGCGAAGGCCACCCTGGTCTGTTCGTAGGGGTCGCCCTCGCCGTACAGCACGTCGCCCTTGAAGGCGGTCGTGCCCGCCACGACGACACGGTCGCCCGCCGCGACGGCCCGTGCGAAACCGAAGGACTCTTCCCAGGGACTTCCGCTCTGCACGCGCCGTACGGCTTCGGACGTCATGTCGCCACTGCCTCCAGGGCCTCTTCGAGGGTGAACGCCTTCGCGTAGAGGGCCTTCCCTACGATGGCGCCCTCGACACCGGACGGGACGAGACCGGCGATGGCGCGCAGGTCGTCCAGGGAGGACACGCCGCCGGAGGCCACGACCGGGCGGTCGGTGGCCACGCAGACGTTCCTCAGGAGCTCCAGGTTGGGGCCCTGGAGGGTGCCGTCCTTGGCGATGTCGGTGACGACGTACCGGGCGCAGCCTTCCTGGTCGAGGCGGGCCAGCGTCTCGTAGAGGTCGCCGCCGTCGCGGGTCCAGCCGCGGCCGCGTAGCGTGGTGCCCCGGACGTCGAGACCGACCGCGATCTTGTCGCCGTGCTCGGCGATGACCTTGGCGACCCACTCGGGGGTCTCCAGGGCGGCGGTTCCCAGGTTGACGCGGGTGCAGCCGGTGGCGAGCGCGGCGGCGAGGGTGCTGTCGTCGCGGATGCCGCCGGACAGCTCGACCTTGATGTCCATGGCCTTCGCGACCTCGGCGATCAGCTCGCGGTTGTCCCCGGTGCCGAACGCGGCGTCCAGGTCGACCAGGTGCAGCCACTCGGCTCCGGAGCGCTGCCAGGCGAGGGCGGCCTCCAGCGGGGAGCCGTAGGAGGTCTCGGAACCGGACTCGCCGTGCACGAGCCGGACGGCCTGTCCGTCGCGGACGTCGACGGCGGGGAGGAGTTCGAGCTTGCTCATCTCTACAGGGTCTCGATCCAGTTGGTGAGGAGCTGGGCTCCGGCGTCGCCGGACTTCTCGGGGTGGAACTGGGTGGCCCACAGGGCGCCGTTCTCCACGGCCGCCACGAAGGGCTTGCCGTGGGTGGACCAGGTGACCCTGGGCGCGGCGATCAGCGGGTTGTGCGACTCCAGCGACCAGTCGTGGACGGCGTAGGAGTGCACGAAGTAGAACCGGGCGTCCGCGTCCAGGCCGGCGAAGAGCTGGGAGTCGGCGGGTGCCTCGACCGTGTTCCAGCCCATGTGGGGCACGACGTCGGCCCGCACGGGGCCGACCGTGCCGGGCCACTCGTCCAGGCCCTCGGCCTCGACGCCGTGCTCGATGCCGCGCGTGAAGAGGATCTGCATGCCGACGCAGATGCCCATCACGGGGCGCCCGCCGGACAGCCGGCGGTCCACGATCCAGTCGCCGCGGGCGGCCCGCAGGCCCTCCATGCAGGCGGCGAAGGCACCGACGCCGGGGACGAGCAGCCCGTCCGCGTTCATCGCCTTGTCGAAGTCACGGGTGATCTCGACGTCGGCGCCCGCGCGCGCGAGGGCGCGCTCGGCGGAGCGGACGTTGCCGAAGCCGTAGTCGAAGACGACGACCCGCTTGGCGGGAGCGGTCAATTCCACACCTCCAGCCTCATGACGCCCGCGACGAGGCACATCGCGGCGCCGACGGACAGCAGGACGATGAGCTGCGTGGGCATCTTCTGCTTGACGAAGGAGATGATGCCGCCGACCAGGATCAGGCCGACGAAGATCAGCGCGGTCGAGGACCCGTTCACAGTGCGCCCTTCGTGGAGGGGAGGATGCCGGCCGCACGCGCGTCGCGCTCGGAGGCGTAGCGCAGGGCCCGGGCGAGCGCCTTGAACTGGCACTCCACGATGTGGTGCGCGTTGCGCCCGTAGGGGACGTGCACGTGCAGCGCGATCTGCGCCTGCGCGACGAAGGACTCCAGGATGTGCCGGGTCATCGTGGTGTCGTACTCGCCGATCATCGGCGCCATCTTCTCGGGCTCGGTGTGCACGAGGTAGGGGCGGCCGGACAGGTCGACGGTGACCTGGGCGAGGGACTCGTCCAGCGGGACCGTGCAGTTGCCGAAGCGGTAGATGCCCACCTTGTCGCCGAGGGCCTGCCTGAAGGCGGCGCCCAGGGCTAGGGCGGTGTCCTCGATGGTGTGGTGGGAGTCGATGTGCAGGTCGCCGTCGGTCTTCACGGTCAGGTCGAACAGACCGTGCCGGCCGAGCTGGTCGAGCATGTGGTCGTAGAAACCGACGCCGGTGGCGATGTCGGTCCTGCCGGTGCCGTCGAGGTCGATCTCGACGAGGACCGACGTCTCCTTGGTGGTGCGCTCCACGCGCCCGACGCGGCTCATCCGCTCTGCTCCTGTTCCTTGAGGTCGCGTACCGCAGCGAGGAACGCGTCGTTCTCCTCCGGGGTGCCGGCGGTGACCCGCAGCCACCCCGGTACGCCGTTGTCCCGGACCAGGACGCCCCGGTCGAGGATCTTCCGCCAGGTGGCGTGCGCGTCCGCGAACCGCCCGAACTGGACGAAGTTCGCGTCGGACTCGGTCACCGCGTAGCCGGTCGCGCGCAGTTCGGTGACGAGCCGGTCCCGCTCGGCCTTCAGCTGCTCGACGTACTTCAGCAGCGTGTCCGTGTGCTCCAGGGCAGCCAGCGCGGTCGCCTGGGTCACGGCCGAGAGGTGGTACGGCAGCCGGACGAGCTGCACGGCGTCCACGACGGCCGGGTGCGCGGCGAGGTAGCCGAGGCGCAGGCCCGCCGCGCCGAACGCCTTCGACATCGTGCGGGAGATCACGAGGTGCGGCCGTCCGTCGAGCAGCGGCAGCAGCGAGGCACCGTGGCTGAACTCGACGTAGGCCTCGTCCACGACCACCATGGTCGGCTTCACCGCCTGCGCGGCCTCGTACAGGGCGAGGACCGTCTCGGCCGGGACCGCGTTGCCGGTGGGGTTGTTGGGGGTCGTGATGAACACGACGTCCGGGCGGTGCTCGGCGACGGCCTTCTCGGCGGCCGGCACGTCGATGGTGAAGTCGTCGCGGCGCGGGCCGGAGATCCAGCCCGTGCCGGTGCCGCGGGCGATGAGCCCGTGCATCGAGTACGACGGCTCGAAGCCGATCGCCGTGCGGCCGGGTCCGCCGAAGGTCTGCAGCAGCTGCTGGATGACCTCGTTGGAACCGTTGGCCGCCCAGACGTTGCTCACGTCGAGGGGGTGTCCGGAGGTCCGCGTCAGGTACTCGGCCAGCCCGGTGCGCAGCTCGACCGCGTCCCGGTCGGGGTAGCGGTTGAGGTGGCGGGCGGCCTCGCGGACCCGCTCGGTGATCCGCTCGACCAGTTCCTCGGGCAGCGGGTAGGGGTTCTCGTTGGTGTTCAGCCGTACGGGCACGTCCAGCTGGGGGGCGCCGTAGGGGGACTTGCCGCGCAGCTCGTCCCGTACGGGGAGATCGTCGATTCCGAACGTCACTTGCTCTCGGGGACCTTCCACTCACTGTGCCCGTTCTGTTCGCCTCCGGCGAAACGCGCCTTGATCGCCGCGCCGTGCGCGGGCAGGTCCTCCGCCTCCGCCAGCGTCACCACGTGGTGCGCGACCTCGGCCAGCGCGTCCCGCGTGTAGTCGACGACGTGGATGCCGCGCAGGAAGGACTGGACCGACAGGCCCGAGGAGTGGCAGGCGCAGCCACCGGTGGGCAGGACGTGGTTGGAGCCGGCCGCGTAGTCGCCGAGGGAGACCGGCGCCCAGGGGCCGACGAAGACGGCGCCGGCGTTCCGCACGCGATCGGCGACGGCAGCGGCGTCGGCGGTCTGGATCTCCAGGTGCTCGGCGCCGTACGCGTCGACCACCCGCAGGCCCTCGTCGATGCCGTCGACCAGCACGATCGCGGACTGGCGGCCCTTGAGCGCGGGGACGATCCGGTCGTCGACGTGCTTGGTGGCCGCGACCTGCGGCTCCAGCTCCCGCTCGACCGCGTCGGCCAGCTCCGGGGAGTCGGTGACGAGGACGGCGGCCGCCAGCGGGTCGTGCTCGGCCTGGCTGATCAGGTCGGAGGCGACGTGCGCCGGGTCGGCCGTGGCGTCCGCGAGGACCGCGATCTCGGTCGGGCCGGCCTCGGCGTCGATGCCGATCCGGCCGGTGAAGTACCGCTTGGCGGCGGCGACCCAGATGTTGCCGGGGCCGGTGACCATGTTGGCGGGCGGGCAGGACTCGGTGCCGTACGCGAACATCGCGACGGCGGTGGCGCCGCCGGCCGCGTACACCTCGTCGACGCCGAGCAGGGCGCAGGCGGCGAGGATCGTCGGGTGGGGCAGCCCCCCGAACTCGGCCTGCGCGGGCGAGGCGAGCGCGATCGACCCGACGCCGGCCTCCTGCGCGGGCACGACGTTCATGACCACGGACGACGGATAGACGGAGCGGCCACCGGGCGCGTACAGACCGACCCGGTCGACCGGCACCCACTTCTCGGTGACCGTGCCACCGGGCACCACCTGGGTGGTGTGGGTCGTACGGCGCTGCGCGCGGTGGACGAGCCGGGCGCGGCGGACGGACTCCTCGAGGGCCGCGCGCACGGCCGGGTCGAGCTCGTCGAGCGCGCGCGTGAGCGCGGCGGCCGGGACCCGCACCTGGTCGAGCCGGACGCCGTCGAACTGCTCGGCGAAGTCGATCAGCGCCGCGTCGCCACGATGATGCACGGCCTCGCAGATCGGACGCACCTTCTCCAGGGCGGCCGAGACGTCGAAGTCGGCTCGGGGCAGCAGGTCGCGCAGGGCGGGGCCCTCGGGGAGGGCGTCGCCGCGCAGATCGATTCGGGAGATCACGGAACCAATTCTCTCAGACCCGCGTCGGAGCCCGTTCGCGCGTATCAATGGCTGATACAGAAAGCGACCGCTCGTCACGGCCGGCCGCGGAACCGGCGAATCATCCTCACTTTGAGTGTTCGGGGCATCACCCAGCGGGCATGAACGGTTGTACGAAGCGTGTGTGACCCGCGAGTAGCCGGGGAGGGAGTGAAGCGACATGACCGGAGGGGACGGCCGCCGTGACGGAGAGCTGCCGGACGACCTGACCGCCGCGGAGGCGGGCATGTGGCAGGCCTTCCGCAACGGCAGCGTGTACGACCTCAGCAGCGGGGACGCGCTCGTGGACGATCCGCACGGCGGGCAGCCCTGGGGCCCCGAGCGGACCGTGCGGGCCCGCATCGTGTGCTGGCTGCTCCTCGACGGTCCGCCGGCGCTCGCGGGCCGTGTGTCCTCGCTGCAGCTCGTGGGGGTGCGGATCAGCGACCGGATGGACCTGGCGGGCGGCACGGTGGTGCCGTACGTCGAGCTTCGGGGCTGCCGCTTCGAGCGGGAGGTCCTGCTGCCCGAGACCCGCTTCACGACCCTGCGGCTGGTGGACTGCTCCGTGCCGCGGCTGGAGGCGGCCCGGCTGCACACCGAGGGCGACCTGCACCTGCCGCGCTGCCGGATTCCGGGCGGGATCCGGCTCACCGACGCCCAGATAGGCACCGACCTGCTGCTGAGCCAGGCCGTCGTGCACCGGGACCGCAGCGGCCGTTCCATCGCCGCGGACGGCATGACCGTCGGCCAGGACCTGCAGGCCGAGATGCTGGAGTCGTACGGCGAGGTGAGCCTGCGCAGCGCCCAGGTCGGGGTCTCGCTGAGCCTGCGCGGCGCCCGGCTGCTCAACCCGTACACGCGGCACGCGCTGAACGCCCCGCGGCTGGCGGTGGAGCGCACCCTGTACCTGACGCCGGCGGGCCTGGGCAGCCCGATGGTGCCGGGCACCACTCCGGCGCAGGGGACGCGGATCCAGCGGTTCGAGTGCGAGGGCGGGGTGCGGCTGGACGACGGGCGGTTCGGCGACGCCGTCGACTTCGAGCACGCCCGGTTCACCTTCACCGACGACCAGGAGCTGTCGCTGCGCCGGGTGCAGACGCCCGAGCTGCGGTTCCTCGGGGAGCGGCCGGCGCGGGGGCGGGTGGTGCTGTCGGGGGCCCGGGTGGTCAACCTGATGGACCGGGCGGCCAGCTGGCCGGGCCCCGGCCGGCTGCAGATGGGCGGTTTCTCCTACGAGAACCTGGTGCCGCGGGGGCCGTTCCCGCTGGAGAAGCGGCTGCGGTGGGTGGGCGCCGCGACCGCCGAGTACCACCCGGAGCCGTACGAGCGCCTCGCCGCCGTGCTGCGGGCCGGCGGCGAGGACGAGGACGCCCGCGAGGTGCTGCTCGCCAAGCACCGCCGGCGCCGCGAGAGCCTGCCGCTCGCCGCGAAGCTGGTGGGGTACGCGCAGGACTGGACGGTGGCCTACGGCTACCGGCCGGGACGGGCCGCGGTGTGGATGGCGGTGCTGTGGGCGGCGGGCTCGTTCGCCTTCTCGCGCACCGACCATCCGCCGCTGAAGAGCGGCGAGCATCCCGACTGGAACCCGGCCCTGTTCGCCCTCGACCTGCTGCTGCCGGTCATCGACCTGGGCCAGGTGGGCTACTGGCAGCTGCGCGGCGGCTGGCAGTGGCTGGCGACGGCGATGATCCTGCTCGGCTGGATCCTCGCCACGACGGTCGCGGCCGGCGCGACCCGACTGCTGCGCCGCCACTGACCCCGCCGCCCCCGCCCCGCCCACGGGTCCACGGCCCGCCTCGGACGTGGCGTCCCAGCGGCCGGACCACAGCCTGCGGGCAGTCGTGCCTCCCCCAGTGCCTGAACGGCCTGGGAGGTACCCCCAGGGGCGGCACGGGTGGGCGCAGGCGGCACCCGGGAAGCCACGCCCACGGCCACGGCACGCCGCCACGCCCGGTACGGACGGGCACGGGCACGGGCACGCACGGGGCGCGGGCGCGCAGGACACGGCGCGTGCGCCCCGCGGGAGCCACCCGCGCACGACGGCGTCATCCGCACAGGCGGACGGGGCGTGTGGTCCGGGCGGGTGGACCCGCGGGCCGAAGGCGAAGCCGGGGCCGCCCGGCGCACAACCATCGCGCACCGTGGGCCGTCGTACTGGCCATGCTGCGCGCGTTCCTCCGTACGTCGCGGCCCGCCGCCGCACCGACCGACGACGACGGGGCCGACGTGCTCCTCGACGCCCCCGACGACCGCCTCGCCCCCGCCCTGGTCGCCGCGGCGCGCGGCGAGTACGGGCCCGCGGCCGGCCTGCTCGCCGGCACCCGGAAGAACGCGGAGTGGGAGCACCGTGACCGCTACGCGACCGGCCTGGCCGCCTTCGCCCGCTCCCGCTCCGAATGGCTCGAGCGCTGGCACGGCGCCGCCCCGGACGACCCCGGCGCCCTGCTGGTCCGCGCCCGGCTGGCCGTGGACCGCTGCTGGGACTCACCGGCCCGCGCCGAACTCCTGCCCCAGGCGGGCCCGGCGGTCACGGCGGCCACCGACGACGGCGGGCCCGACCCGGTGCCGTGGCACGTCGCGCTGGACGCCGCCCGGGGCTCGCACGCGGACCACGCCGAGTTCGAACGGCTGTGGGAGCAGGCGGTCCGCCGTTCCCCGCACCACTACGGCTGCCACGTCGCCGCCCTGGAGTACCTGGCGGCCGCCTCGCCCCGCGCCCACCGCGAGTGCCTCGACTTCGCCGAGACGGCCGCGCAGGACGCCCCCGAGGACGCACTCGTACGGGCGCTGCCGCTGCGGGCGGTCTTCGCCTGCCTGGTGGCCCCCGGCGGCGCGGTACGGGCACCCGGACACGACCCCGTGCCCGGCGTGGGCCGGGCCCGGCTCGACGAAGCGGCCGACCGCGCGATCGCCCTCTCGGCCGCGCACCCCGCGGCGGACCCCTGGCCGGCGGAGCTGCGCAACCTGCTGACGTACGTCCTGGTGCGCCTGGAGCGCACGCGGGACGCGGCGGAACAGCTGCGGCTGACCGGCCCGTACGTCACGTCCTTCCCGTGGGACCGGGACGCGGACGACCCGCTCGGCCGGTTCCTCCAGGTGCGCGGAAACGTCCGCGCGGCGGTGCGGTCACGGCGGTGACGGCGGGTTCGCGCCATCCACGAAGTGGGCACGGCGGTCGCGTCCGCCCCGGCGCCCATTAGGCTTCTGCGTCGTGACCACCGTCCGGCTCCCCCTCTTCCCCCTGAACACGGTGCTGTTCCCGGGGCTGGTGCTCCCGCTCAACGTCTTCGAGGAGCGCTATCGCGCCATGATGCGCGAGTTGCTGAAGACCTCCGAGGAAGAACCGCGCCGATTCGCCGTCGTGGCGATCCGCGACGGCCACGAGGTCGCGCCCAGCGCCCCCGGCATGCCCGACCCGACGGCCGCGCCCGAGCGCGGGCCCGCGGCCGGCTTCGGCGCCGACCCGGCCAGGGCCTTCCACAAGGTGGCCTGCATCGCGGACGCCGCCACGATCCGGGAGCGGGCCGACGGCACCTTCGAGGTGCTGGCGACCGGTACGAACCGGGTGCGCGTGCTGTCGGTGGACGCCTCGGGACCGTTCCTGACGGCCGAACTCGAGCCGCTGTCCGAGGAACCCGGAGACGAGGCGGGAGCGCTGGCCGAGGGCGTGCTGCGGTCGTTCCGCCAGTACCAGAAGCGGCTGGCGGGGGCCCGCGAGCGCTCCCTGGCGACGGGCGCGGACCTGCCGGACGAACCGGGCGTGGTCTCGTACCTGGTCGCCGCCGCGATGATGCTGGACACACCGACCAAGCAGCGGCTGCTCCAGGCACCGGACACCGCGTCCAGGCTGCGCGACGAGCTGAAGCTCCTTCGCACCGAGACCGCGATCATCCGTACGCTGCCGTCCCTGCCGGCGTCCGACCTGACGCGCGGCCCGACGAGTTCCAACTGAGGTACTGGCCCGGATGGCGAAGAAGTCGAAGAAGCAGCAGCAGCCGGGGGGAACGCCCGCGACGGTGGCCCTCACGGCGGCCGGGGTGACGTACGCGGTCCACGCCTACGACCACGACCCGGCCCATCCGTCCTACGGCGAGGAGGCCGCCGAGGCGATGGGGGTGGCGCCGGAGCGCGTCTTCAAGACGCTGGTGGCGGACGTCGACGGCGCGCTGACGGTCGCGGTGGTCCCGGTGGCGGGCCAGCTGGACCTGAAGGCGCTGGCGTCCGCGGTCGGCGGCAAACGGGCGGCGATGGCCGACCCGGCCCTGGCGGAGCGCACCACGGGCTACGTGCGGGGCGGTATCTCCCCCCTCGGCCAGCGCAAGCGGCTTCCGACGGTCCTGGACGCGTCGGCCTCCGGCCACGCGACGATCTGCGTGTCGGCGGGCCGCCGCGGCCTGGAGGTCGAGCTGTCCCCCGCCGACCTGGCGAAGCTGACGGCCGCGGTCCTCGCCCCCATCGGCCGCGCCTGACCGGCCGGGGGGACGTCGCGTCCGGCCGTCGTACCTGGCACCACGGCCGGCGCCCGGCGCGACGGCACGGGACAGGGGCCCTACGCGGGACAGGGGCCCTACGCGGACTTGCCGCCGTGGGACCCCTGCGGGTACTGCGGCGGGTACGGCTGCTGGGCGTACGGGTCGGGGTCCCGGGGGCCGAACAGGCCCGTCAGCCCGAGGTGCACCGCGAGCGCGGCGAACGGCCAGGCCAGCCACGCCCCCTTCGCGCCCAGCTTCAGCGGCGCCGGGAAGGTCGTGCCCCTGCCCACCTCCCGCGCGTGGGCGATCACGTCCTGTCCGGGGCCCAGCCACACCCCGACCTTCCAGGCCAGCAGCGAGCCGAGGAAGGCGCCGACGCCCAGCGCCACCACCAGCGGCACGCCCCCGCGCCGCCGCAGCAGGAAGACGACCAGCGCGCTGAGCACGCCGAACCCGAGCGCGAGCAGCGTGAACGTGCCGTCGACGCCGATCGCCTGCTCGCCCTCGGAGTCCTTCAGGTAGACCACCCAGTTGCCGTCCACCAGGTCACCGACCAGCGGCACGCTCGGTGCCAGCCACCACCACAGCACGCCCAGCAGGGCGCCGGAGAGGGCCACCACCACCAGGGTCACGGCCGCCTGCCGCACTTCGGTCAGCATCCCGGGGCCGTCCTGTTCGCCGTGGTGGTCGTACGCGGTGCCCACCGCATGCGCGCCCACGGGCGGAGGCACCGGCCCGTCCGGGGACGACGAGTGCTCGTTCGGCGGCGGAGGGGGAGTCAGAGGTGCGGTCACCCCGCCATCGTGCCAAACGCGGCTGTGCGCCGCGTCACCGGACGGCGGCCCGGCGGTACGCCCAGGTGGCGACGGCCAGCGAGATCACGCCGACCGACGCGCACACCGCGAGGTCGCCGAGGACGAAGGCCCAGTCGGGATGCGGCCCGAAGGTGCGCGCGAAGGCCTCCACGCCGTACGTCGAGGGCAGCAGGTCGCGGGCCAGCCGGACCGCCTCCGGCATCCGCTCGGCGGGCAGCACGCCCAGCAGCAGCGCCGCCGACATGCCGAGCTGGCCCAGCAGGGTGGCGAGCTCGGGCCGGGGCGCGAGCAGGCCCAGCGCCGCGCCCAGCCCGGCGAGCGCGGCGCCCGCCAGCGGAATCACGGCCACCAGCACCCACAGGTGCGTCATCGGCAGCCCGAACAGCAGGCATCCGGCCACCGCCGTCACCACGGTCCCTGGCACGGTGAAGGACGCGTACGCGCCCGCCGCGCCCAGCACCACCGCGGCCGGCGGCACGGGCAGCGTCGCGTAGTGGTCGAGGCCGCCGCTCGCGCGCAGCTGGCCGAAGTACTGGGCCAGGAGGTTCAGCGCGACGAAGGCCACGACGAGCACCGACGACCCGGCGACCACGGCCTGCGCCTCGCCGCCGCCGTCCACGACGCCACGCATGAGGATCATGATGCCGACCGACTGGAACGTGGCCACGAACAGCAGCGGGATCCGCGCGACCCGCGCCCGGGACAGCTGCGCCCGGTACACGGCCGCCAGGGAGGGCCACAGCCGCGCCCGGGGCCCGAGCGGTGCGGTGCCCCGCTCCTCGGGGACCACGGCACCGTCGGGCAGGACTTCGGCGGGTACGACACTCACGTCGTGCTGCTCCCCTTCACCACTCGTCGCTGAGCCAGTCTGCACTTAGCGGGTCCTCACGCAGGCGCTCGCCCCGTCCGGTACGGAGGCGGCGGCGCGCGGTCCCGTCGCTCGCGGGTTCACGTCCTGACCAGCCCCTGCCGTGCGGCGCCGCCCAGCGCCAGATACACGTCCTCCAGGCTGGGCGTGGCCAGGGTGAAGTCGTCCAGCGCGGCGAACGCGGCCCCGCCGGTGACGGTGGCGACGACCGTGCGGGCCTCCTCCGGGGCGAGCCGCAGCGTCCAGCGGCGTCCGGACTCGGCGGCCCGGTCCCGCAGCGCGGCGACCTCGGGCACGCCCAGCGGTGCACTCTCCCGCCACACCAGGTCTACGCGGACCTCGCCGGCCACCTGCTCCTTGAGCCCGGCCGGGGTGTCGCAGGCGATCACGCGGCCGCGGTCGAGGACGGCGACCCGGTCGAGGACGGTCTCGGCCTCGATGACGTTGTGGGTGACGAGCAGCACGGTCGTGCCGCGCTCGGCCCGCCGTCGGTCGACGGCGGCCCAGACCGCGCGCCGTGCCACCGGGTCCATGCCGGTGGTCGGCTCGTCCAGGACGAGCAGCGGGCGCTCCCCCACCAGGGCGGCGGCGAAACAGGCCAGGCGCCGCTGTCCGCCGGAGAGCTTCTTGAGCGGGCGCGAGGCGATGGGGGTCAGGCCCAGTTCGTCGAGGACGGCGTCCCGTTCGGCGCGCGCGTCGGCGGCGTCCAGGCCGCGCAGCCGCCCGGTGGTCTCGGCGGCGAGGGAGACGGTCAGCTCGTCCAGGGCGCTGGACTCCTGACCGAGGTAGGCGAGGATGCGCGCCGCCCGCTCGGGGTGGCGCACGATGTCGTGGCCGAGGATCTCCACGCTGCCGCCGTCGGGCCGCATCAGGCCGGTGAGCTGGCGGACCAGGGTGGACTTGCCCGCGCCGTTCGGCCCGAGCAGCCCGAAGATCTCACCGCGGCGGATCTCCAGCGTCACGTCGTCGGTGGCCCGGACCTCGGGGGCGGCGGGAACGCCGCGCCGGCCGCGTACCGCCGCATAGGTCTTGGTCAGTCCGCGCGCCACGCACACGGCATCGCCACCGGGTCGAAGTGCCTGGGGCGCGCGCGTATTCACAAAGGACGAGAGTACGTGGTCGTGAACCCCGCCTCGTCCCGGGGTCCGCCCATAAGCATCAATTCGGCCAGGGCGTCACTCCCCGGCGGGAGCACGCTCGGTGGCGGTCCGCACGTCGACCTCCCGCCAGAACCCGGCCCTGATCGCGTACCGGTCGTGCTCGTCGATCTGGTCGTCCTTGTGGGCCAGCAGCCCGAAGCGCGCGGCGTACCGCAGCAGCTCCCCGTCGACCCGGTGCGGGATGCGGGGGTACATACCCGACAGCTTCTGCAGGTGGCCGTGGTCACCGAGGCGTTCCACCCAGCGGCGGGCGAAGACCTGCCCGACCTCGTAGGGGTCGCCGCCGACCGTGGTGATGTCCTCCTCGCGGTCGGCCCAGCGCTGCTCGGCCGTGGTGAGCTGGGCCAGGGTCGGCAGGGAGACGGCCTCGGCCTGCTCGGCGGCGGGCCGGTCGACCCAGCCCTTGTCGGAGGACCAGCGCAGGGTGGCGGTCGGCGGGTGGGCGGCGGGCTGGGCTCCGGGGGCGCGAAGGGCGGCCAGGTCCTTGGGGGTGGGCACGCCCCGGGCCGGCGCCGGGCGCTCCTCGGTCCCGTTGCGCGCGGCGGAGTCAGCCGTGGGGTGCTCCGGCTCCGGGGCGGGCCGTTCGGCCGCGGCGGACAGGGCGGACTCGGGCAGCGGCGCGGACAGGATCGCGGCGATCTCGGGCCGGGGCACGGGGGGCGGGGCGCAGATGCCGCCGACCTCCTTGGCCCGCACCGCCTTGGTGATCCAGGCACGGTCCAGCACGCGGCGCTCGTCGGCCTCGGCGACCAGGTCCTCGGACTGGTTGTAGTCGCCGTCGGCGGCCTGCACGGCCCACAGGTGGACGGCGACGCCGTGCTCCTTGGCGGCCATCATGCCGGGCAGCAGGTCACCGTCGCCGGTCACCAGGACGACGTCGGAACAGGCCCGGTTGCGGGCCAGCTCGGTCAGCTCGGCGTGCATGGCCGCGTCCACGCCCTTCTGTGCCCAGCGGCCGTCACTGCGCGTGAGGGCTCCGAGCCGCACGGTGACCCGGGGCATCACGCGCAGCCGGCGGTGTTCGGGCTGCGGGACGCGGTCGGGGGCGCCGTCGAACCAGTAGATGCGCAGCAGGGGCTGCTGCGTGTCGGACTCGGCGCGGTCGCGCAACCCCTGGACGAGGGCGGCGTGGTCGACGGTGATGCGCGAGCGCGAGGGCTCCCCGGCGAGGAGACTCGCGGCCGCCCCCAGCAGGTACCCGGCGTCCACCAGGACGATGCAGCGGTCCACGCGGTCCACCCTCTTTCCGGGAGGTTTGCTTCGGGCTTCCTTCGAGTCTGCCCGACGGCGCGGAGGTTAACGGCCCGAACTCGATCTTCGGCGTGGCGTTTCGGCGGCCCGCCGCCCGACGAGCCGCGTCACGCACGGTAATTACCCGATATGCGTTCTTTTTCAGTCTATGTGAATCTGATGCGGAACCTGGCCCGACAGATCCCCCTCAGGAGGTAGATCACCATGGCCAAGAACAAGAACAACCGTGAACGTAAGCAGTCCCAGTCCGCCCGTGCCCCGCAGGCCGCCGAGGCGGCCGTGCTGGACCGCGAGGAGCAGCACGCCCCGCAGATGCCGTCAGGCGACCTGGCCTCCCGCAAGCGGCAGAAGCGCTTCGGCCACAACTGACGTCCGGCGCACGGGCCGTCGCGCCCGCCGTGACCCGAAGGGGCGCACCCGGTACCGGGTGCGCCCCTTCGCCGCTCTCCTCGGTCAGCCCGCCAGGCAGGACGGGCCGAGCAGCACCTTCAGGTCGCCGAACAGCGCCGGGTCGGGCTTCACCCGGTGCCGGTCCAGGCGCAGCACCGTGGTCTTCGTCGGCCCCTGGAGCTTGATCCGCACCTCGCTGTCGCCCCGGTGGTGCGTGAGGATCTCCCCGAGGCGGCTGACCATCGGCGGCGTGACCCGGGTCGCCGGGATGGTGAGGACCACGGGTGCGTTGGCGCCCGCGTTGGACAGGTCCGGGATCATCAGCTCCATCGCGACCAGCCGCGGCACGTCCTCCCGCTTGTCGAGGCGGCCCTTGACGAACACCACGGCGTCCTCGACGAGTTGGGTGGACACCAGTTGGTAGGTCGCGGGGAAGAACATGCACTCGATGGAGCCGGCCAGGTCCTCGACGGTGGCGATGGCCCAGGCGTTGCCCTGCTTGGTCATCTTGCGCTGGAGACCGGAGATGATGCCGCCGATGGTGACGACCGCCCCGTCGCCGAAGTCGCCGCCGGTGAGCTGGGAGATGCCCGCGTCGGCCTTGTCGGACAGCACGTGCTCCAGGCCGAAGAGCGGGTGGTCGGAGACGTACAGACCGAGCATCTCCCGCTCCTGGGCGAGCAGGTAGGTCTTGTCCCACTCCTCGTCGCCGAAGGTGACGTCGAGTCCGAAGCCGGGTTCGTCGCTCTGCTCCTCGCCCATGCCGCCGAAGAGGTCGAACTGGCCCTCGGCCTCCTTGCGCTTGACCGCGACCACGTTGTCGATCATCGGTTCGTACTGCGCGGTCAGGCCCTTGCGGGTGTGCCCCATCTCGTCGAAGGCGCCGGCCTTGATCAGCGACTCCGTCGTCCGCTTGTTGCAGACGACCGCCTCCACCTTGTCCAGGTAGTCGGGGAAGGACTCGTACTTCCCCTTGGCCTTGCGGCACCTGATGATCGATTCCACGACGTTGGTGCCCACGTTGCGCACGGCGGAGAGGCCGAAGAGGATCACGTCGTCGCCCTGCGCGGCGAAGTTCGACATCGACTCGTTGACGTTGGGCGGCAGCACCTTGATGCCCATCCGCCGACACTCGTTCAGGTAGACGGCCGACTTGTCCTTGTCGTCCTTGACCGAGGTGAGCAGCGCGGCCATGTACTCGGCCGGGTAGTTCGCCTTCAGGTATCCGGTCCAGTACGAGACCAGTCCGTACGCGGCCGAGTGCGCCTTGTTGAAGGCGTAGCCGGCGAAGGGGACCAGCACGTCCCACAGTGCCTGGATCGCCTCGTCGCTGTAGCCGTTCTTCCTGGCGCCGGCCTGGAAGAGGACGAAGTTCTTCGCCAGCTCGTCGGGCTTCTTCTTGCCCATCACGCGGCGCAGGATGTCGGCCTCGCCGAGCGAGTAGCCCGCGATGATCTGGGCGGCCTTCTGCACCTGCTCCTGGTAGACGATCAGGCCGTAGGTGACCGACAGGACCTCCTGGAGGGGTTCCTCCAGCTCCTTGTGGATCGGCGTGATCTCCTGGAGGCCGTTCTTGCGCAGCGCGTAGTTGGTGTGCGAGTCCATGCCCATGGGACCGGGCCGGTACAGCGCGGAGACGGCGGAGATGTCCTCGAAGTTGTCGGGCTTCATCAGCCGCAGCAGGGAGCGCATCGGGCCGCCGTCGAACTGGAACACGCCCAGGGTGTCGCCGCGCTGGAGCAGTTCGAAGGTCTTGGGATCGTCCAGCGGCAGCGACAGCAGGTCGAGCTCGACGCCCTTGTTGGACTTCACCATCTTGACGGCGTCGTCCATGATCGTGAGGTTGCGCAGGCCGAGGAAGTCCATCTTCAGCAGGCCGAGCGACTCGCACTGCGGGTAGTCCCACTGCGTGATGGTCACGCCGTCGGTGTGCCGCACCCAGATGGGGGCGTGGTCGACGATGGGCTCGCTGGACATGATCACGCCGGCGGCGTGCACGCCCATCTGCCGGACCAGGCCCTCGACGCCCTTGGCGGTGTCGATGACCTTCTTCACGTCCGGCTCGTTCTCGTACATCGAGCGGATCTCGCCGGCCTCGCTGTACCGCGGGTGCGTCGGGTCCGTGATGCCGTTGAGGTCGATGCCCTTGCCGAGGACGTCGGCGGGCATGGCCTTGGTGAGCCGGTCGCCCATCGCGTACGGGTAGCCCAGTACGCGCGCGGAGTCCTTGATGGCGTTCTTCGCCTTGATCTTGCCGTAGGTGCCGATCATGGCGACCTTGTCGGCGCCGTACTTCTCCGTCACGTACCGGATCACCTCGACGCGCCGGCGCTCGTCGAAGTCGATGTCGACGTCGGGCATGGAGACGCGCTCGGGGTTGAGGAACCGCTCGAAGATCAGGCCGTGCGGGATCGGGTCGAGGTCGGTGATGCCCATCGCGTACGCCACGATCGAGCCGGCCGCGGAGCCTCGGCCGGGGCCGACGGCGATGCCCTGGTTCTTGGCCCACATGATGAAGTCGGCGACCACGAGGAAGTAGCCCGGGAACCCCATCTGGATGATGACGTCCATCTCGTACTCGGCCTGCTTCTGGCGGTCCTCGGGGACGCCGCCGGGGAAGCGGCGCTCCATGCCGCGGCGGACCTCCTCCTGGAACCAGGTGATCTCGGTGTAGCCCTCGGGGATGTCGAACTTCGGCATGAGGTCGCGCTTCTCGAACATGCCGTCGGTGTCGATCATCTCCGCGACCAGGAGCGTGTTGGCACAGCCCTCCTGCCAGGCGTCCGAGGAGTCGATGGCGTACATCTCGTCCGTGGACTTCAGGTAGTAGCCGGTGCCGTCGAAGCGGAAGCGGTCCGGGTCGGAGAGGTTCTTGCCGGTCTGGATGCACAGCAGGGCGTCGTGGGCGGTCGCCTCGTGCGCGTAGGTGTAGTGCGAGTCGTTCGTCACCAGCGGCGGGATGCCGAGCTTCCTGCCGATCTCCAGCAGGCCGTCGCGGACCCGGTGCTCGATGTCGATGCCGTGGTCCATCAGCTCCAGGAAGTAGCGGTCCTTGCCGAAGATGTCCTGGTAGTCGGCGGCGGCCTTGAGGGCCTCGTCGAAGTGGCCGAGGCGGAGCCGGGTCTGCACCTCGCCGGAGGGGCAGCCGGTGGAGGCGACGATCCCCTCGGACCACTGGGAGATGGTCTCCTTGTCCATCCGGGGCCACTTCTGCAGCCAGCCCTCGGCGTACGCGTCGGAGGAGAGGCGGAAGAGGTTGTGCAGCCCCGTCTTGTTCGTCGCCCACATCGTCTTGTGGGTGTAGCCGCCGGAACCGGAGACGTCGTCCCGCTTCTGGTGCGGCTGGCCCCACTGGATCTTGCGCTTGTTGCGGCGCGACTCGGGGGCGACATAGGCCTCGATGCCGATGATCGGGGTGATCCCGGCCTTCTTCGCGGAGTGGAAGAAGTCGTACGCCCCGTGCAGGTTGCCGTGGTCGGACATGGCGATGTGCGTCATGCCCATCTCGTTGCACGCGTCGAACATGTCCTTCAGCCGCGCGGCACCGTCCAGCAGCGAGTACTGGGTGTGGACGTGCAGGTGCGTGAACGGCGGCTTGGACACGTGCGGCCTCCTGGGAAAACAATGGGCGACGGGCTGCGGTCAGTCCGGGGGGTCAGCGTCGAAGTCTATGCCCCGGGACTGACACTCCGGGGCTCCGGCCGCGTACCTTCGTGCGGGGCCCCGCGCGTCGGGCCGGCCCCGGGCCGCGGGCACTCCCGTGCGCCCTCGAACGTTGGTCCGAGTGGAGTTTTCCGCTCCGCCCGCCACGCACCACCCGTACCAGGAGGCACCCAGCGATGTCGGTTTCGCAGCTCAGCGACGAGCACCGCGGCGAGGAGATCCTCGCCGTCTTCGACACCGCGTTCGGCGAGCTCCTGGCCGCCGACCCGGCCGCGTTCCGGGTGAAGTTCCGCAAGATGGCGGCCTCGGCCTTCGCCTTCTACCGGGGCACGGCGTGCCTCTTCTACCACGACCTGGACGCGGAGAGCGGCGGAGGGAACGCGGCGCGGGACGGCGGGAGGACGTACAGCGGCCCCTACCTGGACGAGCGGACCTCCCGGGTGTGGATCCACGGCGACCTGCACGCGGAGAACTTCGGCACGTACATGGACTCCACCGGCCGCCTGATCTTCAACGTCAACGACTTCGACGAGGCCTACGTCGGCCCCTTCACCTGGGACCTCAAGCGCTTCGCGGCCTCCGTCGCGCTGATCGGGTACGCGAAGGCGCTCGGCGACGAGCAGATCACCGAGCTGGTGCGGGTGTACGCGGGCGCCTACCGCGAGCGGATCCACTCGCTGGCCACGGGGGCCAAGAGCGACGAGGTACCGCCGTTCACGCTGGACACCGCGGAGGGCCCGCTGCTGGGCGCGCTGCGCCTCGCCCGTTCGCTGACCCGGTTCGGGCTGCTGGAGTCGATGACGGAGATCCGCGACTTCGAGCGCCGCTTCGCCGCCGGCGGCGGCTCCGTCGAGCTGGACGCGGCCACGCGGTACAAGGTGCTGGCCGCCTTCGACGGCTATCTGGAGACGCTCCCGGAGTCGTCGCTGACCCGCCCGGACTCCTACCGCGTGAAGGACGTCGTCGGCCGCCGGGGCATCGGCATCGGCTCCGCCGGTCTGCCGTCGTACAACATCCTCCTCGAGGGCAACAGCGACGCCCTGGAGAACGACGTCGTGATCTACGTCAAGCAGGCCCAGACCCCGGCGGTCTCCCGGCACGTCACCGACCAGGCGATCCGGGACTACTTCCAGCACGAGGGCCACCGCACGGTGATCTCCCAGCGTGCCCTCCAGGCGCACGCCGACCCGTGGCTGGGCTGGACCGAGCTGGACGGCGCCGGACAGCTGGTCGCCGAGGTCTCGCCGTACGCGGTCGACCTGGACTGGGGCGACATCGACGACCCCGAGGAGATCGCCGAGGTCGTCGCCGACCTGGGCCGGGCCACGGCCGCGATGCACGCGGCGGCGGACGACCAGTCCGGGGAGTCCCTGGTGCCCTTCTCCACCGAGCGGGCCATCGACGCGGCGATCGCGGCCGACGAGGAGGGCTTCGCGCCCCTGCTGGTCGACTTCGCCCACACCTACGGGGCACGCGCCCGCGCCGACCACCAGACCTTCGTCGACCTCTTCCGCAACGGCCGGATCCCGGGTCTGTGACCGCCGCCCTCCTCACAGGGACCCTTTAGGGGGCTCTTACCGGCCCTCATGACAGACTCTTCTCTCGCTATGGACATATCCGGAACCCCGCTCAGAGCCGTGCGCGCGGCGCTGTTCACGGCCCTCGTCGTGACGCTCAGCACCGCGTCGCACGTGCTGTTGTCCGGGGTGCCGCTTCCGCTGCCCACGGTGGCCGCCGTCGCGGCCGCCGTCTTCCTGATCGCGTACGCCCTGGCCGGGCGGCGCGAGCGCGGCTTCGGGCGGATCGCCGCCCTGCTGATCCCGCTGGAGCTGGCCGCCGACACGGTCTTCACCACGGGCCAGCACGTCTGCTACGGCAGGGCGGGCGGCCCCGTCGCCGGCCCCCTGCGTTCCGTGGGCTTCGACGTGCTGTGCGGCGACGGCATGGGGGTCCGGGCGGGTGTCGCCGCCCCGCTGACCCGGGTCACCGGCGCCGACGGCGACCGGCTGGCGGCCACCCTGGCCCACGCCGACCCCGCGACCGCCTGGCTGCTGCTGGGCGCGCACGTGGGCGTCGGCCTGATCGCGGCGGCCTGGCTGCGGCGCGGAGAGCGCGCGCTGGCCCAGTTGCTGAGCGCGGTGACGGCGACGACCTTCCGGCCCCTGCTGCTCGCCGTCGCGGCCGTGACCGTCCGGCGGGCGCCGGCGGTGCGCCGCCCCGCCCCCGCGGTCCGGCGCACCGCCGGCGCCCGCGAGCGGATCCTCACGCACTCCCTGGGACGGCGCGGACCTCCGTGCTCGCCCGCGCTCGTGTGACCTCCCGGTCACCCACCGAGCACCGGCAGCCCCCGTACGCATCCCGCACACACCCGTGTGCGCGTCCCCGGAGAGAACTTCACCATGAGCAAGCGGAACGCCCAGGCGGCGAAGACGGCGGCCCGTGAGCGCCTGCGCGAGGAGCGCGAGCGCCAGGCCAAGCGCGACAAGGTCAAGCGGCAGGTCATCGTGGCCTGCTCCATCGTCGGCGTGCTGGCCATAGCCGGCGGCATCAGCTACGCCGTCGTGCAGAGCAGCAAGCCCACCGGCTGGGAGAAGGCCGCAGAGGCCGAGGTGGTGGCGCCGGCCCACACCTCGGGCAAGGACGGCACCACGATCGTCGCCGGCGACTCCAAGTCCGACAACGTGATCCACCTCTACGAGGACCCGCGCTGCCCGGCCTGCGCCTCCCTCGAGCAGAACCTCGGCGAGACCATCAACAAGGGCATGAAGGACGGCGACTACAAGCTCTCCTTCACGATCGGCACCTTCCTCGACGGCAACCTCAGCGGAGAGGGCTCCAAGAACGCCCTCAGCGCGCTCGGTGCCGCGCTGAACGTCGGCACGGACGCGTTCATCGACTACAAGACCGCGCTGTACTCCTCCGAGTACCACCCCGCGGAAACGACCGACGACTTCGCCAAGGACGACTACCTGATCAAGGTGGCCGACACGGTCGACGCCCTGAAGAACAACAAGAAGTTCCAGGACGACGTGAAGAAGGGCACCTACGACGCGTGGGCGATGCGCATGAGCAAGTCCTTCGACGACTCCGACGGTGTCCGGTCGACCCCGACCATCAAGATCAACGACAAGGTGATCGAGAACCCGGGCACGGCCGCCGACTGGCAGAAGGCGCTCAAGGACGCGGGCGTCACCAAGTGATCAAGTAGGCGACGAGTGGGCGAACTTTTTCGAGTTCGCCCACTCGGGGCCATACCGATCAGTAACCTGATCGGCCGTGACCAGTCGACACAGATCGTCCGAAGAGACCCTCCCGTCGTCCGCCGGGCGCTCCGCCTCCCGCGCCCCCAGCCGCCGTGCGGTCGTCAAGGCCGCGGCCGCCGGAGCCGTCCTCGCGGCGCCGCTCGCCGCGGCGCTGCCCGCCGGCGCCGCCGATGCCGCCCCGGCCTTCCTGCACGGCGTCGCCTCCGGCGATCCGCTGCCCGACGGCGTCCTGCTGTGGACCCGGGTGACGCCGACCCCCGAGGCCGTGCCCGGTTCGGGTGCCGGCCCGGACACCGAGGTGAGCTGGGCCGTCGCCACCGACAAGGCGTTCACGAACATCGTCGCCAAGGGGTCCGTCACCGCGACCGCGGCCTCCGACCACACGGTCAAGGCGGACATCCGCGGCCTCGCCCCCGCCACGGACTACTGGTACCGCTTCTCCGCCGGCCCCACCGACTCCCCCGTCGCCCGCACCCGCACCGCCCCCGCGGCCGACGCGGCCGTCACCGGCCTGCGCTTCGGCGTCGTGTCCTGCGCCAACTGGGAAGCCGGCCACTTCTCCGCGTACCGCCATCTCGCGGCGCGCGGAGACCTCGACGCCTGGCTGCACCTGGGCGACTACATCTACGAGTACGGCACCGGCGAGTACGGCACCCGCGACACCGTCGTACGGCAGCACGCGCCCACCCACGAGATCGTCACCCTCGCCGACTACCGCGTCCGGCACGCCCGCTACAAGACCGACCCCGACCTGCGGGCGCTGCACGCCGCCGCCCCGGTCGTGGCCATCTGGGACGACCACGAGTTCGCCAACGACACCTGGTCGGGCGGCGCCGAGAACCACACCGAGGGCGCCGAGGGCAGCTGGACGGCACGTCAGGCCGCCGCGAAGCAGGCGTACTTCGAGTGGATGCCGGTCCGCCCGGCGATCGCCGGCACCACCTACCGCCGGCTGCGCTTCGGCAGGCTCGTCGACCTCTCGCTCCTGGACCTGCGCTCGTTCCGCTCGCAGCAGACCGCCATCGGCAACGGCGACGTCGACGACCCGGACCGCACCCTCACCGGCCGCGCCCAGCTCGACTGGCTCAAGGCCGGCCTGAAGTCCTCCGACGCCGCCTGGCGCCTGGTCGGCAACCCGGTGATGATGTCGCCGTTCGCGATCGGCGCGCTCCCCGCCGAGCTGCTGAAGCCGCTCGCCGAACTCCTCGGCCTGCCGAAGGAGGGGCTGGCCCTCAACACCGACCAGTGGGACGGCTACACGGACGACCGCCGCGAACTGCTGGCCCACCTGCGTGCCAACGCGATCCGCAACACCGTGTTCCTGACCGGCGACATCCACATGGCCTGGGCCAACGACGTGCCCCACAACGCCGGCACCTACCCGCTGTCCGACTCGGCGGCGACGGAGTTCGTCGTCACCTCGGTGACCTCCGACAACCTGGACGACATCCTCAAGGTCCCCGAGGGCACCGTGTCCGCGGTCGCCGCGCCGGTCATCCGGGCGGCCAACCGGCACGTCCACTGGGTCGACACCGACCGGCACGGCTACGGCGTGCTGGACGTCACCGCCGAGCGCGCCCAGATGGACTACTACGTCGTCTCCGACCGCACCGATCCGCAGGCAGGGTCGAAGTGGGCGCGGTCCTACCGCACGCGCAGCGGCACGCAGCGGGTCGAGCGGGCCTACTCCCCCGTCTGAGGGGCGTCCTCCCGCCGGAGCGAGTCCAGGAAGCCGAGCGCCACCCGCCAGGTGGCCTCGGCCGCCTCCTCGTCGTAGTCCGGCAGCCCGGGGTCGGTGTAGAGGTGACCGGCCCCGGCGTACCGGTAGACCTCGACGTCGGCGCCGGCCCGGCCCATCTGGAGGTACCAGGCGCTGAGCCAGTCGTCCGTCTCGAAGGGGTCCGGCTCGGCGACGTGCAGCTGCACCGGCAGGTCGTCCACCGAGGCGTTGGCTGCGATGTCCGAGGTGCCGTGCAGGAGCAGCAGTCCGCGCGCCCGGTGGTCGCCGAGGGCGAGGGTCTGGGCGATGGAGGCGCCGAGCGAGAACCCGGCGTACACCAGCCCGCGCTCGGAGTAGGGCGCCGCGGCCAGCACGGCCCGCTTCAGCAGCTCCTCCCTGCCGACCCGCTCCTGGTACTCCATGCCCTCCTCGACCGTGTCGAACGTCCGTCCCTCGAAGAGGTCCGGGGTCCATACCCGGTGCCCGGCGTCGCGCAGCCGGCCGGCCGCCTGCCGCACCGCGGGCCTCGGGCCGTGGGTCGAGTGAAAGAGCACGATGTCCATGAGGCCATGGTGCCAGCCGGGCGGGACGGCTCGGCGGGCGGAGGCACCCGGCGCGGGACACAAGTCACAGGTTCATGCCCGGGCGGGCCGGTTACGTTCGAGGGATGGAGACCATACTCCGCCCACTGATCGTGGTCGGCGGCTCCGTCCTGCTGACGCTGGTCATCGGATGGGCCACCGACCTGCTGCTGCGCAAGGCCGACGAACGGCACCCGGAGACGCCCCTGTGGGGGCTGCTGCGCCGCGCCCGCATCCCGTACCAGGTCGTGCTGTGCGCGGCGCTGCTGAGAGGGACGTACGTCGAGGCGCAGGTGTTCCCGGAGCACCGGGTGGGGGTCGGCCGGACGCTGACGCTGGTACTGATCGGCTCGGCGGCCTGGCTGGTGATCCGGATCGCCGCGGCCGTCGTCGAGACGTCGTACTCCCGCTACGCCCAGGCCCACGCCCAGCGAGACCCGGCCCGGGTGCGGCGGGTGCGCACCCAGGTGTCGCTGATCATGCGGGTCGTCTCCGCGGTCGTCGGTGTCGTCGCCGTCTCGTCGATGCTGCTGACGTTCCCGGCGATGCGCACGGCGGGCACCTCGCTGCTGGCCTCCGCCGGTGTCCTCGGCATCGTGGCCGGCATCGCCGCGCAGTCCACGCTGGGCAACCTGTTCGCGGGGCTCCAGATCGCCTTCGGCGACATGGTGCGCCTGGGCGACACGGTCGTGGTGAACGGCGAGTGGGGCACCGTCGAGGAGATCACGCTGACCTTCCTGACCGTGCGCACCTGGGACGAGCGCCGGATCACCATGCCGGTGTCGTACTTCACCTCCAAGCCGTTCGAGAACTGGTCCCGGGGCACCCCCCAGATGACCGGCGTCGTCTACTGGCACCTCGACCACACGGCCCCGCTGGACGCGATGCGCGAGCGGCTGCGGGACATCCTTCGCGGCTGCCCGGCGTGGGACGGACGGGCCTACAACCTGACCGTCACGGACACCACCCCCAACACCATGCAGGTCCGGGCCCTGGTCACGGCCAAGGACGCGGACGACATCTGGACGGTACGGGTCGAGGTGCGCGAGCGGATGATCCGGTGGCTGGCCGACGAGCACCCGTACGCCCTGCCCCGCGTCAACACGGCGGACGCGGACCGGATCCCCGGCCGCGACGGCTTCCCCCCCGCCCGGCAGGCGCCGGACGGGGAGACCCGCCGCTTCCCGCACCAGTCGCGCAAGTCCCTGTGACCCGAAGCGCGCCGTGCGGAGCGCTCAGCGCAGGCTGCGCACGTCCAGGTGGCGCAGCACCCGGTCGACGATCTCCGGGTCGGCTCCCGGTTCGCTGCGTGCCGCCAGCACCTCGTGGCGCGCGGCGCTGAGCATCTCGCCCTGGATCCGGCGGATCCGCTTCAGTCGGCGGGCCCGCTGAAGCTGCGCCTCGCGCCGCTCCTCGTCCCCGATGTCCGGGCTGATCCGGATGCCGATGTCGAAGGCGCGGCGCAGCATCTGCTCGGACAGCTCCTCCGGGAGGTCCTCGACCGCCTCGATCTCCCTGAGCCGCTGCTTCGCCGCCTTCGCCGCGCGCACGGCGAGCGCCTTCTCGTACTCCTTCTCGCGCTCGGTGTCCGAGCGCACCCCCAGCCGGTTGACCAGCCACGGCAGCGTGAGGCCCTGGAGCAGCAGCGTCACCATGATCACCCCGAAGGCGATGAAGACGATCTCCTCCCGCTTCGGGAAGGGGGACCCGGCGTCGGTCTCCAGCGGGATCGCCAGCGCCAGCGCCACCGAGGCGACGCCGCGCATCCCGGACCACCACATGACGACGGTCTCCCGCCAGCTCGTCGGGATGTCCTCGTCGTGGTCGCGGCGGGCGTGCAGCCGCTGGGTCAGCCAGGTGGCCGGCAGCAGCCACGCCAGCCGGACGAGGATCACCACCGCGGTGACCGCGCCCGCCCAGCCCAGCAGCTCGGGCCACCGCCCGGAGGCGGTGCGGACGGCGTTGTGCAGCTCCAGCCCGATCAGCCCGAAGGCCACTCCCGTGACGAGGGTGTCGACGACGTCCCAGACCGTGTGCCCGGTGAGCCGGGTCATCACGTCGTCGGCGCCGACCGCGTACTCGGCGAGGAACATGGCGGTGGTCAGCACGGCGAGGACCCCGGAGCCGTGGAGCTCCTCGGCCAGCACGTACGACACGTACGGCACCAGCAGGGTCAGCCCGATCTGCAGGGTCGGGTCCCCCAGCAGGTCCAGCAGCCTGTTGGCGCCCCAGCCCAGCGCGAGGCCCATCGCGACGGCGACGACGGCGGACAGCACCAGGTCGAGCCCGGCCTTCCAGGGCGAGAAGGAGCCGCTGACGGTCGCGGCGATGGCCACGTGGTAGAGGACGATGGCCGCCACGTCGTTGAAGAGTCCCTCGCCCTCCAGGATGGACACCAGGCGGCGCGGCAGCCCGAGCTGGCCCGCGACGGCGGTCGCCGCGACGGGGTCGGGCGGCGCCACCAGCGCCCCGAGCGCGAAGGCGGCGGCGATCGGCAGTCCCGGCACGATCGCGTGGGCGACGGTGGCCACGCAGGTCATGGTGACGAACACCAGCGCGACGGCCAGCAGGAAGATCGGGCGTTTGTTGGCGGCGAACTGCCGCCAGGAGGTGCGCCGCACGGCCGCGTACAGCAGTGGCGGCAGCAGCGCGGGCAGGATGAGCTCAGGTGGGATGTCGACGTTGGGCACGAAGTCGAGCAGTGCCAGCACGATGCCGAGGAGCGTCATCAGAACGGGCGCCGGGAGCCCCAGCCGGTCTCCGGCCGGGACGCTCAGCAGGGCCCCCAGCAGCAGCACGAACAACAGGGCCAACTGATCCACGGTCACCGCTCCGGTGGGTCTCGGCGTTCACACGGCGGGTCCCCAGCCTGCCATGTGACCGGCCCCACCAGCCGCTGCGGCTCGGCTCCTACAGGACGCGGCGCATGGCGCGGTGGGGTATCCCCGCGTCGGGGAACTCCGGTCCGTACGCCTGGTACCCCAGTCGCTCGTAGAAACCCAGGGCATGCGTCTGCGCATGCAGGTCGACCGCGGTGAGCCCGCGCGTGCGGGCCGCGTCCTCGACGGCGCGCACCAGCGCGGCCCCGACGCCCAGCCCACGGGCCTCACGGACGACGGCGAGCCGTCCGAGGGAGCCGACGGCCGGGTCCCCGTCGCCGTTCTTCGCCGCGGCGGCCGCGCCGTGCAGCAGCCGCCCGGTGCCGAGCGGCAGGCCGTCCTCCCGGACCGCCAGCACGTGCAGGGCGCCGGCGTCGTACGCGTCGTACTCGATGTCCTCCGGGACGTTCTGCTCGGCGACGAAGACCTCCTTGCGCACCGCGAAGCAGGCCTCCCGGTCGACGGGGTCCTCGGCGACGCGCACCTCGAAGGCCGGGGTGCTCATACGTAGGTCTCCTCGCGGACGCGGTCCAGGGCCTGCTGAAGGTCCTCGGGGTAGTCGCTGGCGTACTCGACCCACTGTCCGTCGCCGGGGTGCTCGAACCCGAGCCGCACGGCGTGCAGCCACTGGCGGGTCAGGCCCAGCCGCTTGGCGAGGGTCGGGTCGGCGCCGTAGGTCAGGTCGCCGACGCAGGGGTGGCGGTGCGCGGCCATGTGGACGCGGATCTGGTGGGTGCGGCCGGTCTCCAGCTTCACGTCGAGCAGGGAGGCGGCGCGGAACGCCTCGATGAGGTCGTAGTGCGTGACGGAGGGCTTGCCCTCGGCGGTGACGGCCCACTTGTAGTCGTGCTGGGGGTGGCGGCCGATGGGGGCGTCGATGGTGCCGCTGGTGGGATCGGGGTGGCCCTGCACGAGCGTGTGGTAGCGCTTGTCGACCGTGCGCTCCTTGAACTGGCGCTTGAGCGAGGTGTAGGCCCGCTCCGACTTCGCCACCACCATCAGGCCGGAGGTGCCGACGTCGAGGCGGTGCACGATGCCCTGCCGCTCGGCGGCGCCGGAGGTGGAGATGCGGTATCCGGCGGCGGCCAGTCCCCCGATGACCGTGGGGCCGGTCCAGCCGGGCGACGGGTGGGCGGCCACGCCCACCGGCTTGACGATCACGACCACGTCCTCGTCGTCGTGCACGATCTCCATGCCCTCGACCGGCTCGGCGACGACCTGCACCGGCGCGGGCGCCTGGGGCATCTCGACCTCGAGCCAGGCGCCGCCGCGGACCCGCTCGGACTTGCCGACCACCGATCCGTCGACCTGCACCTTGCCCGCCGCGGCGAGCTCCGCGGCCTTGGTACGGGAAAAGCCGAACATGCGGGAGATGGCGGCGTCGACGCGCTCGCCCTCCAGGCCGTCGGGCACGGGCAGGGTACGGATCTCGGGAAGCGTGCTCACCCGTCGAGTATGCCGGACGGGCCGGACGGTCCCGCACGCCCGTCCGGCACGGGGCCCTCAGTCGCGGTGGACGGTCCCGTCCGGGTCGAGACCGCGGAAGGAGAGGATCACGATCAGGATGCCGCCGCAGACGATCGCCGAGTCGGCGAGGTTGAACACGGCGAAGTGCTTGGGCGCGATGAAGTCGACGACCGCGCCCTCGAAGACGCCGGGCGAGCGGAAGATCCGGTCGGTCAGGTTGCCGAGCGCGCCGCCGAGCAGCAGGCCGAGCGCGATCGCCCACGGCACGCTGTACAGCTTGCGCGCGAGACGGGCGATCACGACGATCACCGTGGCGGCGATCACGGTGAAGATCACCGTGAACGCCTCGCCGATGCCGAAGGCCGCGCCCGCGTTGCGGATCGCCGAGAGCCGCAGCCAGTCCCCGAGGACCTCGATGGGCTCGTGGTGCTCCAGCCTGGCGACCACCAGCATCTTGCTGCCCAGGTCGAGGAGGTACGCGAACACGGCGACCGCGAACAGCACGGCGATCCGGCGCCTGCCCCGCGGGGGCTCCGCCGGCCGTGCCTGCTCGGCGTCGGGCCGCTCCTGCCCGTCCCCCGCCGTGTCCGGGGTGTCCGGCGTACCGATGATGCGCTCCGCCTCTGCCACGTGAGTCCCTCAGCCTAGGTACCTGACTGAGCACGAGGGTACGGCACGCCCCGCGTCCCGCACGTGCCCAGGACGCACCGGTCCGCCGGACGCCCCGGCCTCGGCGGGGGCGGTCTCCGGCTCAGTACCGGCGCTCCTGCTTCTGCTTGCACTCGACGCACAGGGTGGCCCGCGGGAAGGCCTGCATGCGCGCCTTGCCGATGGGGTTGCCGCAGTTCTCGCACAGGCCGTAGGTGCCCGCGTCGAGGCGTCCCAGGGCACGCTCGGTCTGGAGGAGCATCTCGCGCGCGTTGGCGGCCAGCGCCAGCTCGTGCTCGCGCGTGATGTTCTTGGTGCCGGTGTCCGCCTCGTCGTCGCCGGCGCCGTCCCCGGAGTCCCGCATCAGTCCCTGCAGCGACCGCTCCGACTGGTCGATCTCGGTGCGCAGCCGGTCCGCCTCGGACTGCAGCTCCCCGCGCGCCTCCTCGACCTCCGCCGGGGTCCAGGGGTCCTCGCCGGGGCGTACCGCGAGGTCACCGGGCTCCGCGGCGACGCCGCGGGCCTTCGGAACCGCGGACGTGGCCGCCGTGGCCGTGCCAGGAGTCTTCTTCGCAACCACCGTCGTGGCTCCCGTCTGCTCCGCGGCCTCGGCCGCGTCCGCCTTCTTCGCCGTGCTCTTCCCGGCCGTGTCCTTCCCGGCCGTGCCCTTCTTCGCCGAATCCCGCCGCTTCGCCGCGGGCTTCTTCGCGGCGCTCCGGTCGGCGGTGCTCGCCGCCGCGGCGGTCTCCTCCGCCGCGGTTTTCTTCGCGGCCGTCGTCCTCCTGGCGGCGGTCTTCTTCGCAGCCGTCTCCGACTGGTCTACGGCGGTCTTCTTCGCCACCATGGCCGCGACCCCTTCACATTTTGTGATCTTGCGCGCGAATCGTGCTGGGACGATAAATCGACTCGGGTCCCGCGGCAACGGGGCACGCCGCCCGATTCGCCCGCCCACCGCGCGCGGCGCGGCGAGCATGCATGCGTTGTGCCCAGCTCCCCGCCCGGTAATCGCCGCTCCGGCTCCCGGCCGGGCCCGCCGGGAGCCGGACGCGCGGCCCGGCATTCGGGTCACGCCGGGCCGCGCGGCGCCTTCGCCGCACCCGGCGCGGAAACCGGTCGGCCGCCGTCCGTGCGGCGCCGTACACTGGGCGGAGCGAGAAGCGTGGATGGGGACGAGTAGCGGCGTACGCAGCCAAGAGCGACCCGGGGACGGTGGGAGCCCGGGGGTGAGCGCGACGTGAAGATCACCCCGGAGCCGCCGGAGGAAAGCCCGACCTCGGGGACGGGCGAGTAGAACCGGCTTCGCGACCCCAATGAGGGGGCTCACCGGCGCACACGACGCACCGGGGGCCAAGGAGGGTGGTACCGCGGGAGCGCGCCGCACACAGCGGCGTACGTAGCCTTACGGCTCTCGTCCCTCCGACGGAAGGCAGTACGTCCGCCGGAGGAAGATCGATGACGCAGTACCGACAGGTGCCCGCCCAGGTCGACCTGCCCGCGCTCGAGCACGCCGTGCTCGACTTCTGGCGCGAGCAGAAGATCTTTGCCAAGAGCCTGGAGCAGTCCGAGGGCCGCCCCGAATGGGTGTTCTACGAGGGCCCGCCCACCGCGAACGGCATGCCGGGCGCCCACCACATCGAGGCGCGCGTCTTCAAGGACGTCTTCCCCCGCTTCCGCACCATGCGCGGCTACCACGTGGCCCGCAAGGCCGGCTGGGACTGCCACGGCCTCCCGGTGGAGCTGGCGGTGGAGAAGGAGCTCGGCTTCAACGGCAAGAAGGACATCGAGGCGTACGGCATCGCCGAGTTCAACGCCAAGTGCCGCGAGTCCGTGACCCGGCACACCGACGCGTTCGCCGAGCTGACCACCCGCATGGGCTACTGGGTCGACCTCGACGACGCCTACCGGACCATGGACCCGGAGTACGTCGAGTCGGTCTGGTGGTCGCTGAAGGAGATCTTCGGCAAGGGCCTGCTGGTCCAGGACCACCGCGTCGCCCCCTGGTGCCCGCGCTGCGGCACCGGCCTGTCCGACCACGAGCTGGCGCAGGGCTACGAGACGGTCGTCGACCCGTCCGTGTACGTCCGCTTCCCGCTGACCTCCGGCCCGCTGGCCGGCGAGGCCGCGCTGCTGGTGTGGACGACGACCCCGTGGACCCTGGTGTCCAACACGGCCGTCGCCGCGCACCCCGACGTCACCTACGTCGTCGCCACCGACGGCCAGGAGAAGCTCGTCGTCGCCGAGCCGCTGGTCGGCAAGGCGCTCGGCGAGGGCTGGGAGACCACCGGCCGGACCTTCACCGGCGCCGAGATGGAGCGCTGGACCTACCAGCGCCCCTTCGAGCTCATCGAGTTCCCCGAGCCGGCGCACTACGTGGTCAACGCCGACTACGTCACCACCGAGGACGGTACGGGTCTGGTCCACCAGTCCCCCGCCTTCGGTGAGGACGACCTCAAGGTCTGCCGCTCCTACGGCCTGCCGGTCGTCAACCCGGTCCGCCCCGACGGCACCTTCGAGGAGGACGTCCCGCTGGTCGGCGGCGTCTTCTTCAAGAAGGCCGACGAGAAGCTCACCGAGGACCTGGACACCCGGGGCCTGCTGTTCCGGCACATCCCCTACGAGCACAGCTACCCGCACTGCTGGCGCTGCCACACCGCGCTGCTCTACTACGCGCAGCCGTCCTGGTACATCCGCACCACGGCGATCAAGGACCGTCTCCTCCAGGAGAACGAGAAGACCAACTGGTTCCCGGACTCGGTCAAGCACGGCCGGTACGGCGACTGGCTGAACAACAACATCGACTGGGCGCTCTCCCGCAACCGCTACTGGGGCACCCCGCTGCCGATCTGGCGCTGCGAGGACGACCACCTCACCGTCGTCGGCTCCCGTGCCGAGCTGAGCGAGCTGACCGGCACGGACCAGTCCGCGCTCGACCCGCACCGCCCGTACATCGACGAGGTCGTCTTCGCCTGCCCGCAGGACGGGTGCGGCAGGACCGCCACGCGCGTGCCGGAGGTCATCGACGCCTGGTACGACTCGGGCTCGATGCCGTTCGCGCAGTGGGGCTACCCGTACAAGAACAAGGAGCTCTTCGAGTCCCGGTACCCGGCCCAGTTCATCAGCGAGGCCATCGACCAGACCCGCGGCTGGTTCTACACGCTGATGGCCGTCGGCACCCTGGTCTTCGACAAGTCGTCCTACGAGAACGTGGTCTGCCTCGGCCACATCCTCGCCGAGGACGGCCGCAAGATGTCCAAGCATCTGGGCAACATCCTGCAGCCGATCCCGCTGATGGACCAGCACGGCGCCGACGCCGTCCGCTGGTTCATGGCGGCCGGCGGTTCCCCGTGGGCGGCCCGTCGCGTCGGCCACGGCACGATCCAGGAGGTCGTCCGCAAGACGCTCCTCACCTACTGGAACACCGTCGCCTTCCAGGCCCTCTACGCCCGCACCACCGGCTGGGCGCCGAGCGACGCCGACCCGGCCCCGGCCGAGCGTCCGGTGCTGGACCGCTGGCTGCTGTCCGAGCTGCACGCGCTCACCGACCAGGTGACCCAGGCGCTGGAGAGCTACGACACCCAGCGCGCCGGCAAGCTGCTGTCCGCGTTCGTCGACGACCTGTCCAACTGGTACGTCCGCCGCTCGCGCCGCCGCTTCTGGCAGGGCGACAAGGCCGCGCTGCGCACCCTGCACGAGGTCGTCGAGACCGTCACCAAGCTCATGGCCCCGCTGACCCCCTTCATCACCGAGCGGGTCTGGCAGGACCTGGTCGTGCCGGTCACCCCGGACGCCCCGGAGTCGGTGCACCTGGCGTCCTGGCCGCAGGCGGACCTGACTGCGATCGACCCGGAGCTGTCGAAGCAGATGCTGCTGGTGCGCCGCCTGGTCGAGCTGGGCCGCGCCACCCGCGCGGAGTCGGGCGTCAAGACCCGCCAGCCGCTGCGCCGCGCGCTGATCGCCGCGACGGGCTTCGACGCGCTCTCCCCGGACCTGCACTCGCAGATCACGGAGGAGCTGAACGTCGAGTCCCTCGCGTCGCTGAGCGAGGTCGGCGGCTCCCTGGTCGACACGACGGCCAAGGCCAACTTCCGCGCGCTGGGCAAGCGGTTCGGCAAGCGCGTCCAGGACGTCGCCAAGGCCGTCGCGGCCGCGGACGCCGCCGCGCTGTCCCTCGCCCTGCGCGAGGGCACGGCCTCGGTCGAGGTCGAGGGCGAGACGATCGCGCTCGCACCCGACGAGGTGATCATCACCGAGACGCCGCGCGAGGGCTGGTCGGTCGCCTCGGACGCGGGCGCGACGGTCGCCCTCGACCTGGAGATCACGGAGGAGCTGCGCCGTGCGGGCCTCGCCCGCGACGCGATCCGCCTGATCCAGGAGGCCCGCAAGAACAGCGGTCTCGACGTCGCCGACCGCATCGCGCTGCGCTGGACGGCCACGGACCCGGCGACCGTCGCCGCCCTGACCGGGCACGCCGGCCTGATCGCCGACGAGGTCCTGGCCACGGACTTCGCCCAGGGCGAGGCGGACGACGCCTACGGGGACGCGTTCACGGACGAGGGCCTGTCCCTGACGTTCCGTCTGCGCAAGCGGTAACGCACACGACGAAAGGCCCGGCCCCTCGACCGGAGGGCCGGGCCTTTCGTCGTACCGCCACGCGCGCCGCGCCCGGCACCGGCACCCCGCACAGCACAAGGGCGGGCCCCGGGTCAGAAACCCGGGGCCCGCCCTGAACGCTGCCGAAGGCTACGCCGTACTACCGTTCGTCACCCGTCAGTTGTCGTCCTCGTCGATCAGGAAACCCCGCATCGGCGACGGAGCCTGCCCCATCGGCGACGGCCCCTGCGGCCGCACCGGCGCCATCGGCTGGGTCATCGCCGGCGACATCTGCTGCTGACCGCCGTAGGACGGACCCGACTGGCTCGGCCCGCCGCCCATCGGCTGGTTGCCGCCGAAGGACGGGGCGCTCGCGCCGGCCGGAGCCATCGAGGGCGCCGGGGACGGCGGAAGCGAGGCCGTCGCGGGCGTACGCGGCGGGGCGAGCGAGTCGTCCGCCTGGGTCTCCAGCTGACGCAGCTGCGACTCCAGGTACGACTTCAGCCGCGTCCGGTACTCGCGCTCGAAGCCGCGCAGGTCCTCGACCTTGCGCTCCAGCGTGGCGCGAGCGGACTCCAGGGAGCCCATCGCGACGCGGTGCTTCTCCTGCGCGTCCCGCTCCAGGGCGTCGGCCTTGGCACGGGCGTCCCGCTCCAGACCCTCGGCACGCGAACGCGCCTCGCCGACGATCTTGTTGGCCTCGGAACGCGCCTCGGCGATCGCCTGGTCGGCGGTCTGCTGGGCGAGCGAGAGGACACGGGCGGCGCTGTCGCCGCCGGGACCGCCCTGGCCGGGCATGCCGGGGCCACCGGGGCCCTGCGGACCGCCCATGTGGCCGCCCATCGGACCGGGACCCATCTGGCCCTGCATCGGACCCGGGCCCTGGCCCATCGGACCCTGACCCATCGGCCCCGGACCCTGGCCCATCGGACCGGGACCCTGCGGGCCACCCTGACCGCCGGGACCGGCGGGCAGCTGCGGGGCACCGCTCGGCAGCTGGGGCGGACCACCCATGGGGCCACCCATCTGCTGCTGCGGCGGGCCCGATATGCCGGCGGGCACCGGAGCGCCGGGACCTCGCATGCCCTGCTGCGGCATGCCGCCCTGCTGCGGATGCCCCTGATGCTGCTGCTGGTCCTGCGGCGGTTCCGGAGGCTTGCGCATGTTCTGCTGGTTCTGCGCAGCCGCGCGCGTCGCCGCGGCCAACTTGGCCCGCAGGTCCTCGTTCTCACGGAGCAGCCGGGTCAGTTCGGCTTCGACCTCGTCGAGGAAGGCATCGACCTCGTCCTCGTCATAGCCTTCTCGGAGGCGGACGGTCGTGAACTGCTTGTTCCGCACGTCCTCAGGGGTCAACGGCATCTCTTCACCTCAACGTAGTCGTCGGCATTCGGCAAGCCCGTATCTCTCTCATCGCTCACAGCCGGCTCACGATATAGATCAGGATGTAAACGATGATCATCAGTACGAAGAAGGACAGGTCGAGCGCCACGCCCCCGAGACGCAGCGGCGGAATGAACCGCCGCAGAAGCTTCAACGGTGGATCGGTGACAGTGTAGGTGGCCTCCAGAACGACCACCATCGCCTTGCCGGGTTGCCACGAGCGGGCGAACTGGAAGACGTAGTCCATGACCAACCGGAAGATGAGCACGATGAGAAAGCACATCAGCGCGATGTAGACGACATCCAGGACCACGCTCATGACCTGTGCTTCCCTCTCCCCTGAACCATCTCTCGGATCCGTCCTCGGATCCGTGCTCTTGCTCTAACCGGTCGTGCGTCTCAGCTCTGGTTGAAGAACCCGCCCTCTGCGATGCGGGCCTTGTCCTCCGCCGTGACATCGACGTTAGCAGGAGACAGCAGGAACACCTTCTGCGTCACCCGCTCGATACTGCCGTGAAGACCAAACACCAAACCGGCCGCAAAGTCGACAAGTCGCTTCGCATCTGTGTCATCCATCTCAGTCAGATTCATGATCACCGGTGTGCCCTCACGGAAGTGTTCCCCGATGGTACGGGCCTCGTTGTAGGTCCGGGGGTGAAGTGTGGTGATCCGGTAGGGCTCTCGTTCGGACACGACCTTGGGCATGATGACCGGTGCGCTCTTTTCCAGGCTTGCGCGTTCTTGTGTGATGGATGCCACGGGCGCGATGCGCGCCGGGCGGCCCGATTCCGCCGCGAGCGAAGCGGAACGGGGCACCGGCTCGCGCTGCACGGGCGGTTGGACGATTCGTACCTCTTCGTCCCTTTGGGGCTGGTGTGAACCGTGCGGCTGGTGCGCCGGTTCGTGCCGCCGGTGGTCCCGCTCGGGCTCCGGGTCCAGCTCGGGTTCGAAGTCGTCGTCGGGGTCGAACCCCCTGCCGTCGTACCCATCGTCCTCCACGAGGCCGAGGTAGACCGCCATCTTGCGCATCGCGCCGGCCATGCTCTGAGTCCTCCGCTCTGTGGTGGATCGGCTGACGACTGCCAAATGCCCGCGATCCACTAGGTCGTTGCCTCCGCCTTTCGGCGGTAATGACCATATTTTCTGCTGTGGTCCGACTTCCTGGCGACGTTACCCGAGCCCGGGGCGGACTCCGAGTACCGCGGTGCCGACGCGTACATGTGTCGCCCCGGCGGCCACGGCCTCCTCGAGGTCCGCACTCATCCCTGCGGAAACCATGTTCGCAGCAGGATGGGCTCGGCGCAGGTGGGTCGACAAATCCATGAGGTGGTCGAACGCCGCCCGTTGACGACCGGCGTACTCACCGGTCAGCGGCGCCACGGTCATCAGTCCGTCGAGCCGCAGTCCGTCCGACCCGGCGACCAGATCGGCCAACTCTTCGATTCCCGCGGGCGCGACGCCACCGCGCTCACCCCGCGCGCCCTCCCCCGCGTCGAGCGCGACCTGGAGGAGCACCCCCACCTCGCGGCCGGCGCGCACCGCCTCCCGCGACAGAGCCGTGACGAGCCTGGCACGGTCGACGGACTGCACGACATCCGCGTAACCGATCACGGAGCGCACCTTGTTGGTCTGCAACTGACCGACGAAATGCCACGAAAGCGGCAGATCCGAGCAAGCAGCGGCCTTGGGTGCGGCGTCCTGGTCGCGGTTCTCGGCGACGTGACGCACGCCGAGTCCGGAGAGAATGCGCACATCGTCGGCCGGGTAGGTCTTGGTGACCACGATCAGGGTCACCTCCTCGCGGCGGCGGCCGGCGGCCTCGCACGCGGCGGCGATGCGCTCTTCCACTTTCGCCAGGTTCCCGGCGAGTTCGTCCTTACGGTCCGTCATGCCCCATCAGTCCAGCCAGACATAGCCCGCGAGCCGCCCGGTGGTGCGGTCGCGTCGGTACGAGAAGTGGTCCTTCGACTCCCGGGTGCACACCGGCGACTGCGCCGGGTCGCGCACCCCGAGCCGTTCGAGCTGCGCGTGCACTCCGGCGCCTACGTCGAGAGCCGGGGTGCCCCAGCTCGTCACGGCGTGCGCCGCCGGTTCGACGGCGGCGACCTCGGCGCGCATCGCCTCGGGCACCTCGTAGCACCGGCCGCACACGGCGGGCCCGGTGCGGGCGACGATCCGGGCGGGGTCGGCGCCGAGTCCGGTCATGGCCCGCACGGCGGCGGGGACGACTCCGGCGACCAGGCCGGGCCGGCCCGCGTGGGCCGCGGCGGCGACGCCGGCGACGGGGTCGGCGAGCAGGACCGGGACGCAGTCGGCGGTGAGGACGGCGAGGGCGAGACCGCGTTCGGCGGTGACGACCGCGTCGACCCGTGGGACCGGGCGGCCCCCCCAGGGTGCGTCGACCACGGCCACGCCGGCCCCGTGCACCTGGTTCATCCAGACCACCCGGGCCGGGTCGACGCCCAGCGACTTCGCGGCCAGTTCACGGTTGGCCGTCACGGCGGCCGGGTCGTCGCCGACCGCGCCGCCGAGGTTGAGCTCCTCGTACGGAACGGCGCTCACTCCGCCCCACCGGTCGGTGAAGCCGAAGTGCGCGCCGTTCACGGTGTCGCGCTGTCCTATCACTTCAGGAAGTCCGGCACGTCCAGTTCCTCGGCCGCGCTGTCCGAGTAGGTCCGCGACGGCGGGACCGGCGGCGGGGCGACCGGCGGCAGGTCGCTGACCGGCTCCGGCGCGGGGACCGGCTCCGGCTCCTCCTTCGGCTTGACGCTGCCGAGCGAGCCGAAGGACGGGCGGCTCTCGGGCTGCCGCGCCGGGGCGGGCTCCTCGCGCTTGGCCGAGGCCGAGCCGAGGACGTTGTCCCGCTTGGACGGCGGCTGCCCCCCGTCGAAGCCGGCCGCGATCACGGTGACCCGCACCTCGTCGCCGAGCGCGTCGTCGATGACCGCGCCGAAGATGATGTTGGCCTCGGGGTGGGCGGCCTCGCTGACCAGCTGGGCGGCCTCGTTGATCTCGAACAGGCCGAGGTCGGAGCCACCGGAGATGGAGAGCAGCACGCCCCGGGCGCCGTCGATGGAAGCCTCCAGGAGCGGCGAGGAGATGGCCATCTCGGCCGCGGCCACCGCGCGGTCGTCGCCGCGGGCCGAGCCGATGCCCATGAGGGCCGAACCGGCCTCGGACATGACCGACTTGACGTCGGCGAAGTCCAGGTTGATCAGGCCGGGGGTGGTGATGAGGTCGGTGATGCCCTGCACACCGGACAGCAGCACCTGGTCGGCGGACTTGAACGCGTCCAGCACGCTGACCTGGCGGTCCGAGATGGACAGCAGCCGGTCGTTGGGAATGACGATGAGGGTGTCGACCTCTTCGCGGAGTTCGGCGATGCCGTCCTCGGCCTGGTTGGCCCGGCGCCGTCCCTCGAAGGTGAACGGGCGGGTGACCACGCCGATGGTGAGGGCGCCGAGCGAGCGGGCGATGTTGGCCACGACGGGCGCGCCGCCGGTGCCGGTGCCGCCGCCCTCGCCGGCCGTCACGAAGACCATGTCGGCCCCCTTGAGGACCTCCTCGATCTCCTCGCGGTGGTCCTCGGCGGCCTTGCGGCCGACGGCCGGGTTGGCTCCGGCGCCGAGTCCGCGGGTGAGTTCGCGGCCGACGTCCAGTTTGACGTCGGCGTCGCTCATCAACAGAGCTTGCGCGTCGGTGTTGATGGCGATGAACTCGACGCCCTTGAGACCGACCTCGATCATCCGGTTGATGGCATTGACACCACCGCCGCCGACACCGATGACTTTGATGACTGCGAGGTAGTTCTGCGGTGCTGCCACGTCGAAGGCCTCTCGCCTCGAGTTACGTGTCGCCGGATCACCGGAGCACTGATGCCCCGCGACCCGCCGACTGATGCCGAATGGGACGGTCCGTAGCGCCGACCCGAACCCTAACGCTGAAGTTTAGGGTTACCAGTGTGTCCGTTTCTTGAAGTCTTCTGAACAGGACACTAAGTCGACAAGTGGCGCGCGTTCAACGAACACGCCGAACCTCCCGTTTTTCTTTTCACCCTATGTGATCAGCCGTAGCGCTGCCCAACCAGGGTGCTGGCCTGCACGTATACCCGTCAACTCCCCGATGACGCCGGAGCGGTGGGAACGCTCACGTCGAAGTGCCGTGCGCCGGGCGTCGCTTTCGTCAGCGCGGTGAGCGCCCGGGCCTTCTCCTCGCCCTGTTCGCCGCTCCCCCAGGCCACGGTCCGGCCGTCGGCCAGCTCCAGCGAGATGTCGTCGTAGGAACGGACCTTGACCAGGCGGGTCTTCCGGGCGATCGCGTCCGGGACGGCCCCGGCGACCCGCACCGCCTCGCGCACCAGACGGTCCTCGCCGAAGCGGCGCAGGCTCGCCGCGGCCGGACCCGAACGGGCCGGCTCCAATTTCAGCGTGGGCACGCCTTTCGGGGCGCGGGAGACCGTGGCGTACCGGACACCTTCGTCGTCCACTTCGATGAAGTTCCGGCCTTTTTGCGTCACCAGGACCGGGGTCCGTTCCGTCACTTTCAGCGCGATCGAACGCGGCCAGGAACGCACCACGTCGACCTCGTCGACGCGGGGCAGTGCCCGCCTGAGCCGCGCCTCGATCACCTCGGTGTCGACGGAGACCAACGGGTCCCCGACGGGCACGTCGGCGGCCTCGCGGACCTGGGCCGACGTCAGGACGCGGGTGCCGGCGACCGACACCCGTTCCACGCGGAGCCAGTTCGACCCGTACAGCACCCAGAGCGTCACGCCTCCGAGGAGCACGACGGCGGACGCCAGGGTGATCATCATACGAAGACGGGGTCGCCCGAACCGCCCGGGGCCGGGCGGGCCGGACGACCTCTGCTGGCGTTCACCGCGTTCGGCGGTGGTCGGTCCGGCCACGCTCCCTGCCTTCCGTCATGCGTCCTCAGCGGTGTGCGCGGCCGGCGATCGCCTCGTACACCATGCCGACGAGGAGGTCGTCGGCGTCCCGGCGGCCGAACTCGGCGGCGGCGCGGGACATCTCGTACAGCCGGTGCGGGTCGGCGAGCACGGGCAGGACGTTCTGCTGCACCCACTCGGGCGTCAGCTCCGCGTCGTCGACCAGCAGTCCACCGCCGGCCTTGACCACCGGCTGGGCGTTCAGCCGCTGTTCGCCGTTGCCGATGGGCAGCGGGACGTAGGCGGCCGGCAGTCCGACGGCGGAGAGTTCGGCGACGGTCATCGCGCCCGCGCGGCAGAGCATCATGTCGGCCGCGGCGTACGCGAGGTCCATCCGGTCCAGGTAACTTACCGGGATGTACGGGGGCATCCCCGGCATCTGGTGGACCTGCGGCAGTTCGTTCTTCGGGCCGACCGCGTGCAGGATCTGGATGCCGGCCTGCTGGAGCCACGGCGCGACCTGCTGGACCACCTCGTTGAGGCGCCGGGCGCCCTGCGAACCGCCGGTCACCAGCAGCGTCGGCAGATTGGGGTCGAGCCCGAACATCGCGCGGGCCTCGGGGCGCGCCGCGGCGCGGTCGAGGGTCGCGATGGCGCGGCGCAGCGGGATCCCGATGTACCGGGAGTTGCGCAGCTTGCTGTCGGGGGTGGAGACGGCGACCTGCGCGGCGTAGCGCGAGCCGATCTTGTTGGCCAGGCCGGGGCGGGCGTTGGCCTCGTGGACCACGATCGGCACGCCGAGCCGCTTGGCCGCGAGATAGCCGGGCAGCGCGACGTAGCCGCCGAAGCCGACCACGGCGTCCGCCTTGGTGCGCTCCAGGATCTGCTCGGTCGCCTTGATGGTGCCGCGCAGCCGGCCCGGGACGGTGATCAGCTCGGGCGTGGGCTTGCGCGGCAGCGGGACGGCCGGGATCAGCGCCAGCTCGTAACCGCGCTCGGGCACCAGCCGGGTCTCCAGACCGCGTTCCGTGCCCAGGGCCGTGATGCCCACGGTCGGATCCTGCCTGCGCAGGGCGTCCGCGAGGGCGAGCGCGGGCTCGATGTGGCCCGCGGTTCCTCCGCCGGCGAGTACGACATGCACCGAATTTCACCGCTCTCCGGACGAACGCGCCGCCGAGGCGCGCCGTCGCATCGTGTTCCAACTCCGGGGGTTCCGCTTGGGCCCCGAGCCCCCGGTTCCCCCCGTTCCCCGCTTTCTACCAAAGCGAGGTTGCCGCAGCGCGAGCGCCGCCCGCGCACCGGGCTCGTCGCGCGCGAAGGCGATGAGCAGACCGATGGCGAACATGGTCGGCAGCAGGGCGGATCCTCCGTAGGAGAACAGCGGGAGGGGGACACCGGCGATCGGCAGCAGCCCGAGGACCGCACCGATGTTGATCACGGCCTGGGCCGTGATCCAGGTGGTCACGCCTCCCGCGGCATACCTGACGAAGGGGTCCTCCGTGCGTCCGGCCACGCGGATACCCGCATAGCCTAGAGCCGCGAACAGGGCGAGTACCGACAGCGTCCCCGCCAGGCCCAGTTCCTCACCGGTGACGGCGAAGATGAAGTCGGTGTGCGCCTCGGGGAGTTCGCCCCATTTCTCCACGCTGGCGCCGATCCCGGATCCGAACAGACCGCCCGAGGCCAGGGCGTAGATGCCGTGCACGGCCTGCCAGCAGGAGTCGCCCGGGCCGGGGTCGGTGGCGCCGATGCAGTTCAGCCGGGCCATGCGGTTGGGGCTGGTCTTGATGAGGATCACACCGAGCAGCGCGGCGATCGAGAGCACCCCGGCGAACAGCCGCGTGGGCGCGCCGGCCAGCCACAGCAGACCGAAGAGGATCGCCGTGAGGATGATCGCGGTCCCCATGTCGCCGCCGATCATGATCAGCCCGAGCAGCATGAAGGCGGCCGGCACCAGGGGCACGAGCATGTGCTTCCACTGGGTCAGCAGCTTCTTGTCCTGCTTGCGCGCGAGCAGGTCGGCGCCCCACAGCACCAGCGCTAGCTTGCCGAACTCGCTGGGCTGGATCTGGAAGGAGCCGCCCAGGGAGATCCAGTTCTGGTTGCCGTTGACCGACATCCCTATCCCCGGCACCTGCACGAGGATCATCATGAAGACGGCACCGGCCAGGATGGGGTAGGCCAGCGCCCGGTGCAGCTTCACCGGCATCCGCATCGCGGCCACCAGCAGCCCGGTGCCGATCAGGGCGGCCAGGAACTGCTTGCGGAAGAAGAACGAGCCGGGCAGGGAGAGCTGGAGCGCCGTGATCTGGGAGGCCGAGTAGACCATCACCAGGCCGAGCACGGTGATCAGCAGGCTGCCCCCGAAGATCAGGTAGTAGGCGGTCAGCGGCCGGTCCCAGGCGCGGCGGAGACGGAGGTAGAGGCCGAGGACCGGGTTCTCGTGCGGCGGCCCCGCCGCGGGCGGCCGCTTGGCGGCGCCCCGCTGCACGGGCGGACGTCCGGTGCGGCTACCGGGCATCGCGGCCTCCGCTGTACATCGGCCTGGACCGTCCCACGCGTCCTCCCGAGATCACCCGGCGCAGGAGCGGCCGGATCAGGCGCCGAGTTCGCGAACGGCTTCCGCGAACGCGTCACCGCGCTTGTTGTAGTTGGTGAACATGTCCATGGAGGCACAGGCCGGAGCCAGCAGCACCGTGTCGCCGGGCCGGGCGAGCCGCCGCGCCTCCTGGACGGCCTGGAGCATCGCCCCAGTGTCGGTCCGGTCGAGGTCGACCACGGGTACCTCCGGGGCGTGTCGCGCCAGGGCTTCGCGGATCAGCGCACGGTCGGCGCCGATCAGGACGGCACCGCGCAGCCGCTTCGCCGCCCCCGTGACGAGTCCGTCGAAGGTGGCGCCCTTCGCCAGTCCGCCCGCGATCCACACGATGGACTCGTAGGCCGCCAACGAGGCCTCGGCGGCATGGGTGTTGGTGGCCTTGGAGTCGTTCACGTACGCCACCCCGTCGACGTCGGCGACGTGCGCGATGCGGTGGGCGTCGGGCGTGAAGGCCCGCAGTCCGTCACGGACGGCGGCGGCGGAGACGCCGAAGGCGCGGGCGAGGGCCGCGGCGGCGAGGGCGTTGGCGATGTTGTGCGGGGCCGGCGGGGTGACGTCGGAGACCTCGGCGAGCTCCTGGGCGTTCTTCTGCCGGTTCTCCACGAAGGCGCGGTCGACCAGGATGCCCTCCACGACGCCGAGTTGGGAGGGGCCGGGGGTGCCCAGGGTGAAGCCGATGGCCCGGCAGCCCTCCTCGACATCGGCCTCGCGGACCAGGTCCTCGGTCGACGGCTTGGCGGTGGCGTCGGCGTTGTAGACGCAGGCGACCTGATTGCCCTCGTAGACACGGCCCTTGTCGGCGGCGTACGCCTCCATCGAGCCGTGCCAGTCGAGGTGGTCGGGGGCGAGGTTGAGCACCGCGGCCGAGTGGGCGCGCAGGGAGGGCGCCCAGTGGAGCTGGTAGCTGGACAGTTCCACGGCGAGGACGTCGTACTCCTCCTCGCCGGTGACCGCGTCCAGCAGCGAGACGCCGATGTTGCCGACGGCGGCCGTGCGCAGGCCGGCCGCCTTCAGGATGGAGGCCAGCATCTGGACGGTGGTCGTCTTGCCGTTGGTGCCGGTGACGGCCAGCCAGGGCGCGGCGCCGGGGCCGCGCAGGCGCCAGGCCAGTTCGACGTCGCCCCAGACCGGGACGCCCGCCCGCTCCGCCGCCGCGAACAGCGGCTTGTCCGGCTTCCAGCCGGGCGCGGTGACGATCAGCTCGGTGCCCTCGGGGAGCGTGTTGCCGTCGCCGAGGCGCACGGTGACCCCGAGCGCCTCGAGCTCGGCCGCCTGCGACCGCGCGCGCTCGTCGTCGCCGTCGTTGACGACGGTGACGTGCGCGCCGAGGCCGTGCAGGACCTTGGCCGCCGGGACGCCGGAGACGCCCAGTCCGGCGACGGTGACGTGCTTGCCCGTGAATTCCGAAGGCACCGAGGAGGTCACTTGTCCGCTGCCCATCCCGCGTAGAAGAGGCCGAGTCCGACGATCACGCAGATGCCCTGGATGATCCAGAAGCGGACCACGACAAGGACCTCGGACCAGCCTTTGAGTTCGAAGTGGTGCTGGAGTGGCGCCATCCGGAAGACGCGCTTGCCGGTGAGGCGGAAGGAGCCGACCTGGATGACCACCGACATGGTGATCAGGACGAACAGGCCGCCGAGGATGGCCATCAGCAGCTCGGTGCGCGAGCAGATCGCGAGACCCGCGAGCACGCCGCCGAGCGCGAGCGAACCGGTGTCGCCCATGAAGATCTTGGCCGGCGAGGTGTTCCACCACAGGAAGCCGAGGCAGGAACCCATCAGCGCGGAGGCGACCACCGCCAGGTCGAGCGGGTCCCGCACCTCGTAGCAGGCGCCCGGGTTGGTCAGGGTCAGCGCGTTGGCGCAGGACTCCTGGAACTGCCATACGCCGATGAAGGTGTAGGCGCCGAAGACCAGGACGGAGGCGCCGGTGGCCAGGCCGTCGAGACCGTCGGTGAGGTTCACGCCGTTCGACATGGCGAGGATCATGAACAGCGCCCAGAGCACGAACAGCACCGGGCCGATGGTCCAGCCGAAGTCGGTGATGAACGACAGCTTGGTGGAGGCCGGGGTGTTGCCGCGGGTGTCCGCGAACTGGAGCGCGAGGACCGCGAAGGCGATGCCGACGATGAGCTGGCCGGCCATCTTCGCCTTGGCCCGCAGGCCCAGCGAACGCCGCTTGACGATCTTGATGTAGTCGTCGAGGAAGCCGACCAGGCCCATGCCGACCATCAGGCCCAGCACCAGCAGACCCGAGAAGGTCGGCCCCGCGTCGGCCTCCTCGTCCAGGTAGCCGGTGATCACCTTGGCGAGGAAGTAGGCGACGACCGTCGCCAGGATGAAGGCGATACCACCCATGGTCGGCGTACCGCGCTTGCTGGCGTGCTCGCGCGGGCCGTCGTCGCGGATGTACTGGCCGTAGCCCTTGCGGGCCAGGAGCTTGATCAGCAGCGGGGTGCCGACCAAGGTCAGGAACAGGCCAATGACTCCCGCGAACAGGATCTGCTTCATCATCGGGCGGCGACCTCACCCTCGGCGCCGGTCTCGAGCAGCGCCGTGGCGACGCTCTCCAGTCCCACCGAACGGGACGCCTTCACGAGTACGACGTCCCCCGGGCGCAACTCGCTGCGCAACAGGTCGATCGCCGCCTGTGCGTCGGACACGTGCACCGACTCCTCACCCCACGAACCCTCGTTATATGCGCCCAGTTGCAGCCAGTGGGCTTCCCTGCCCCCGACCGCGACGAGCTTGCTGACGTTGAGCCGGACGGCGAGCCGTCCGACCGCGTCGTGCTCGGCGAGCGCCTCGTCCCCGAGCTCGGCCATCTTGCCGAGCACCGCCCACGTCCGGCGTCCCCTGCCCATGGCCACAAGCGCACGCAGCGCTGCCTTCATGGACTCGGGGTTCGCGTTGTAGGCGTCGTTGACGACCGTCACGCCGTCCGGGCGCTCGGTGACCTCCATCCGCCAGCGGGAGAGGGAGCCCGCCTCGGAGAGCGCGGTGGCGATCTCGTCTGCGGACATGCCCAACTCGTGGGCGACGGCGGCCGCGGCGAGCGCGTTCGACACGTGGTGCTCACCGTACAGGCGCATGGTCACATCACTTGCACCGGAGGGTGTGTGAAGCCTGAAGGAAGGCTGTCCGCTGTCCGTGAGTCGCACGTTCTCGGCGCGAACGTCCGCTTCGTCGGACTCTCCGAAAAGGATCACCTTCGCCTTCGTACGGGAGGACATGGCACGCACGTAGGCGTCGTCCGCGTTGAGGACCGCGACGCCCCCCTCCTCGGCCGGCGGGAGCGACTCGACGAGTTCGCCCTTGGCCTGGGCGATCTGCTCCCGGCCGCCGAACTCGCCGATGTGGGCGCTGCCGACGTTGAGGACGAGGCCGATCCGCGGCGGGGTGAGTTCGGTGAGGTACCGGATGTGTCCGATGCCGCGGGCGCCCATCTCCAGGACGAGGAACCTCGTCTCGTCGGTGGCGGTGAGGGCGGTCAGCGGCAGCCCGATCTCGTTGTTGAGCGAGCCGGGCGTGAACACCGTCGGCGCCTTGCGGCGGAGGACCTGCGCGATGAGGTCCTTGGTGCTGGTCTTGCCGGCGGATCCGGTGAGGGCGACGAGGGTGGTGCCGAGCCGCCGTACGACGTGGCGGGCGAGGGCGCCGAGGGCCGCCTGGACGTCGTCCACGACGATCGCGGGCACCCCGACGGGCCGGGAGCCGAGCACGGCCACCGATCCCGCCTCCACGACCGCCCGGGCGAAGTCGTGGCCGTCCACGCGCTCGCCGACGAAGGCGACGAAGAGGCTGCCGGGCCCCGCCTCCCGGGAGTCCCGGACCACCGGTCCGGTGACCTCGACGGACGCGTCCGGTATGTCGTGCATCTGCCCGCCGACGACTTCTGCGATCTCGGCGAGGGAGAGGGCGATCACAAGTTCATCCCCTGGGTCTTCTGGATTTTCATCCCTGGGTCTTCCGGATGGCTTCGCGGAGCACCTGGCGGTCGTCGAAGGGGCGGACCACTCCGGCGATGTCCTGGCCCTGCTCGTGCCCCTTGCCGGCCACCAGCACGGTGTCGCCGGGCTGGGCCCGGGCGACCGCGGCGGCGATAGCGGCGGCCCGGTCCTCGAAGACCTGGACCTCGCCGCGCTCGTGCGCGGGCACGGACGCCGCGCCCTGGAGCATGGTGGCGAGGATGGCCAGCGGGTCCTCGGAGCGGGGGTTGTCGGAGGTCAGTACGGCCGTGTCGGCGAACCGGGCCACGGCGGCGCCCATCGGCTCCCGCTTGGTGGTGTCCCGGTCGCCGCCGCAGCCGAGCACGGCGTGCAGACTGCCCTCGGTCACCTTGCGCAGGGCCCGCAGCACGGACTCGACCGCGTCGGTCTTGTGGGCGTAGTCGACCACCGCGAGATACGGCTGGCCCTCGTCCACGCGCTCCAGCCGGCCCGGCACGCCCGGCACGGCGGCGACGCCGTCGGCCGCGGTCTGCGGGTCGAGGCCGGCCGCGGCCAGGGCGGCGATCGCGGCGAGGGTGTTGGCCACGTTGAAGGGGCCGGCCAGCGGCGACCTGGCGCGGATCCGCTCGCCCTTGGGGCCGACCACGGTGAACGTCGAGTCCAGCGGCCCGACCGTGACGTCCTCGGCACGCCAGTCGGCGTCGGGGTGGCCCTCGGCGCTGTAGGTGACGACGGGGACCGTGGCCTCCTTGGCGAGCCGGCGGCCGTACTCGTCGTCGGTGTTGACGACGCCGAGCCTGCTGCGCTCCGGCGTGAACAGCTGCGCCTTGGCCTGGAAGTAGTCCTCCATGCCGGAGTGGAACTCCATGTGCTCCGGGCTGAGGTTGGTGAACACCGCCACGTCGAAGACGCAGGCGTCGACCCGGCCGAGCACGAGGGCGTGGCTGGAGACCTCCATGGCGACCGCCTCGGTGCCCCGCTCGCGCATCACCGCGAACAGGGCCTGGAGGTCGGTGGCCTCGGGCGTGGTGCGCTCGGACTTGATGCGCTCGTCGCCGATGCGCATCTCGACCGTGCCGATGAGGCCGGTGGTCCGCGCGGTGCGCAGGCCGCCCTCGACGAGGTAGGCGGTGGTGGTCTTGCCGGAGGTGCCGGTGATGCCGATCTGGAGGAGGTCGCGGCCGGGGTGGCCGTAGATCGTGGCCGCCAGTTCGCCCATCTGCGCGCGCGGGTCGTCGACGACGAGCGCCGGCAGCCCGGTGGCGGCGACGCGCTCCGCGCCGGCCGGGTCGGTCAGCACGGCGGCGGCGCCGAGACCGGCGGCCTGGGTGACGAAGTCGGCGCCGTGGGCGCGGGCTCCGGGGAGGGCGGCGTACAGGTCACCGGGGCGGACGGCGCGGGAGTCGTGGGTGATGCCCGTGACCCCGGCGGTGCTGTCCGGCGCGGTGACACCCAGCTGATCGGCGAGTTCCGCGAGGGATGTGGCGGAGACCTGCACCGGCCGGGGCGGTCCCGGATATGTCACGGGGTGGCCCTTCTGGGTGGATTGGGACTGATCGGCGTGTGGCACGGCGGTGAGCGTACCGGGCGTACCCGCTTCCGGGCGAAGCGAGGGGCCGGGGCTGCTCTGGTTCCCGGGATCCGGGGTGATCGTTGTCACGGATGGTTCCTGGTGGCTCGGTGCTGGCTTGCTCGGTGCGGGGATCTCTCGGCCGGTCAGGGCTTGAAGGCGACCGGCAGGTTGGCGGGTGCGGCCCCGGTCGGCGGGACCTGGAGGGTCTTGAGGGCGAACTCCATGACCTGCTTGTAGATGGGGCCGCAGATCTGGCCGCCGAAGTAGCTGCCCGCGGTGGCGTTCTGGATGGCGCAGTAGACGGTGACGCGCGGCTTGTCGGCGGGGGCGAACCCGGCGAACGACGAGGTGTAGCCGTGGTACTTGCCGGTGGCCGGATCCACGCGGTTGGCGGTGCCCGTCTTGCCCGCCACGCGGTAGCCGGGGATGCGCGCCTTGGTGCCGGTGCCCTCCTCGTCGTCGACGACGGACTCCAGCATGCGCGCGAGGGTCTTGGCGGTCTTCTCGCTGATCACACGGGTTTTCTTGGGCTCGGGGGCCGGGGTGAAGCTTCCGTCCTCCTCCTGGGTGCCGCGGACGAGCGTGGGTTCGACGCGGACGCCGCCGTTGGCGATCGTCGAGTACACGGAGGCCGCCTGGAGCGCGTTCACGGAGACGCCCTGGCCGAAAGGAATCGTGTACTGCTGCGAGGTCGACCACTGGTCGGGCGGCGCGAGGATGCCCTTGGTCTCGCCGGGGAAGCCGAGCCCGCTGTAGCCGCCGAGGCCGAACTTGCGCAGGTAGGAGTGGAGGACCTTGTTGGCCTCCTGCTGCGTCCTGCCCAGCTCGCCGGTGGCCATGATCGTGCCGATGTTGCTGGACTTGGCGAGCACGCCGTTGAGCGTGAGGTACCAGGTCGGGTGGTCGATGTCGTCCTTGAAGAGCCGGTCGCCGCGCTTGAGGCGGTTGGGGACGGTGAGGTGGGTCGCCGGCGTGGCGACGTTCTCCTCCAGCACGGCCGCCATCGACAGCACCTTGGCGGTGGAGCCGGGCTCGAAAGCGTCCTGGAGGGCCGCGTTGCCGAGCGCGGCGGGGTCGGCGTGGGTCAGGTCGCCCGGGTCGAAGCCGGGCGAGTTGGCCATGGCGAGGATCTCGCCGGTGCCGGTGTCCTGGACGATGACGTAGCCGCCGTCCGCCTGGGACTTCTCCACCTGTTCGCCGAGGGCGTGCTGCGCGGCCCACTGGATGTCGCGGTCGATGGTGAGCTCGACGTCGCTGCCGGGCACGGCGCGTGTCTCGGAGCCGCCGGCGGTGGGCACCTGGCGTCCGCCGGACTGCACGTACCGGATCTCGCCGTCCTGGCCCGCCAGCGTCTCGTTCAGCTGCCGTTCGAGGCCGCCGCCGCCCTTGCCGTCGGCGCCGACCCAGCCCAGGATGCCGGCGGCGAGGTCGCCGCCCGGGTACACGCGCTTGCTGCTGGGGTCGGCGAGGACGCCCGCGAGGACGTTGACGGCGGACCTGTCGGTCTCGGCCTTCTTGGCGAGCGCGGCCTTCAGGTCCTTGATCTGGTTCCACACCTGCGGGGTCTGCCGCTGGGCGAGGCGGACGTACCGCAGCTTCTTGTTCGCCGGGCGGAGCCGGTCGACCAGTTCCTGCTGGTCCGTACCGAGGATCGGGGCGAGGAGCGCCGCCGCCTGCTCGGGGCCGTCGCCGACCTTCAGCGTCTCCCGGGTGAAGAGCGTGGGGTCGGCCGTGATGTCGTAGGCGTCCACGGTGGCCGCGAGGGCCACGCCGTTGCGGTCGGTGATGCCGCCGCGGTCGGCGGCCAGGGTGTGGACGACGTAGCGGTTCTGCTCGGCCTTGGCGGTGTAGGTGCCGGCGTCGACGGCCTGCACCTGGAGCAGCCGTACGACGAAGGCCGTCAGGACGAGGGTCAGCGCGAGACCGATCAGACGCAGCCGGGGCCGGGGGCTGCCCAGCCGGATGGTGCGGGGGGCGCCCGGACGGGGCGGTCCGGGCCGGCGGGCCGGACGGGCGCCGGGGCCGGGCTGCCGCCGGGCACCGGGCCGGACGGGCCTCGCGGGTCCGGGCACACGGCGGCGCGGCGGTTCCCTGTCGGACACTTCCGTCACCTGCCGGGGGTCGGGGTCGGGATGGCTGGGGCCGCCGAGGCGGGGACGGAGGCCGGGCCGGTACCGGCGGAGACCGGGGCGGACCGGCGGCTCAGCGCCTCCGGGGCGAGGACGAGCGGGACCGCGGCGGCCGTCGCCGGGCCGGGCGAGCCCTTGACGGTGCCGTCGGGGGCGAGGAAGGCGGGATCGCCGCCGGGCACCATGCCGAGTTCGCGGGCGCGGTAGTGGAGTGCCTGCGGAGCCGAGTAGGCGTCGATGTCCCGTTGCAGCGCCTGTTCCTCGTCGGTGAGGCTCTTCGTCTCCTGCTCGAGGTCGTCCAGCTGGAACGAGCCCTCGCTCAGGGCGGAGTTCAGGACGAGGAGTCCGATGAGGCCGCCGCCCAGCAGGAGGACGACGAGGAGGACGAAGGGCGCCCGTGCGGCCCGGGCGCGTCCGCCGCCGGGCGGAAGCAGCCGGGCGAGCCGGGCGGCCCTCCCCTTCAGCTGAGGCCTGCCGCTCACTCGCCCTCCCCTCGGCCCGGGTGGCACACCCGCACCCGCCTGGTCCGCCTCACTCGTTTCACCCGACGGACTCCCTGATCCGCTCGGCTCCGCGCAGCCGTGCCGGTGCCGCCCGGCGGTTCTCGGCGATCTCGTCCTCGGTGGGAAGTTCGGCACCGCGCGTGAGCAGCTTGAGCCGGGGCGCGTAGCGTTCCGGGACCACCGGCAGCCCGGGCGGCGCGGTGTTGGCGGCGCCGGCCGCGAACACCTGCTTGACCAGCCGGTCCTCGAGGGAGTGGTACGACAGCACGGCGATCCGCCCGCCGACGGCGAGCGCCTCGACGGCGGCCGGGACCGCCCGTTCCAGGACGGACAGTTCGCCGTTGACCTCGATGCGCAGGGCCTGGAAGGTGCGCTTGGCCGGGTTGCCGCCGGTGCGCTTGGCCGCCTGCGGCAGCGCGGCGCGGATCAGCTCCACCAGCCGGGCGCTGTTGGCGAACGGCTCCTTCTCCCGTTCCCGCACGATCGCGGAGACGATCCGCTTGGCCTGCTTCTCCTCGCCGTAGGCCCGCAGGATGCGGACCAGCTCGCCCGGCGGGTAGGTGTTGAGGACCTCGGCGGCGCTCATGCCGGTCGTCTGGTCCATGCGCATGTCGAGCGGGGCGTCCTGGGCGTAGGCGAAGCCCCGGTCGGCCTCGTCGAGCTGCATGGACGAGACGCCGAGGTCGAACAGCACGCCCTGGACGCGCGGGACGCCGAGCCGGTCGAGGACGTCGGGCAGCTCGTCGTAGACGGCGTGCACCAGGGTGGCGCGCTCCCCGTACGGGGCGAGCCGCTCACCGGACAGGCGCAGGGCCTCCTTGTCCCGGTCGAGGGCGACCAGACGGGCCTCGGGGAAGCGGTCGAGCAGCGCCTGGCTGTGCCCGCCGAGCCCGAGCGTGCAGTCCACCACCACGGCCCCCGGCTCCTGGAGGGCGGGTGCCAGCAGGTCCAGGCACCGCTGGAGCATCACCGGGACGTGTCGACTCTGGCTCAAGTGGGACGGCCTCTCGGGTCCGGCGCGGCGTCACGCACCGCCGGGTCCCCTCCCGCTCGCGTCCGAAGGGGAGGCCTGCCGGCGCCGGAAGCGTCAGCCGGCCAGGAGCGGGAGGAGGCCGAGCCGTACGTACGCGCCGCGCACGTGGGGAGATCTGGCGGGACATCGACCAGGTCTCCGGGGTGTTCAGTCCAGCGGGGAGAGCCTCGCCTCCCGCTTCGCGTCACTTTAGTCCACCCTGTGGCCCGGTCAATCAACCGGCCGCGCGTCGCGGACGCCGGCGCCCGTGAACGGGTGCGCCGGGGCTTCTCACCCGTACAGGTACATTCTCACGCCCTGTGGATTGGCTCACAACAAGCCGTGATGGCGTTCTTTGTCCCTCTTCACGGCGGGCCCCGGGCACCAGTGACCAGTAACGTCATGGTTATGACGACTTCCGCATCGGTCCCCACAGGTTCAGAATCCGCCATAGCCGGCGACGGCACCGTCACCGACCGGCTCGTCGAGGCGAACGCGCGCTATGCCGCCGCGTTCACCGACCCCGGGATGGACGCCCGCCCGGTCCAGCGTGTCGCGGTCGTGGCCTGCATGGACGCACGGCTCGACCTGCACGCCGCGCTCGGCCTCAGCCTCGGCGACTGCCACACCATCCGCAACGCGGGCGGCGTCGTCACCGACGACGTGATCCGCTCCCTCACCATCAGCCAGCGGGCGCTGGGCACCCGCAGTGTGGTCCTCATCCACCACACCGGCTGCGGCATGGAGACCATCACCGAGGAGTTCCGGCACGACCTGGAGCTCGAGGTCGGCCAGCGTCCCGTGTGGGCGGTGGAGTCCTTCCGGGACGTCGAGCAGGACGTGCGCCAGTCGATCGAGCGGGTGCGCACCTCCCCGTTCCTGATGCACACCGACGACGTACGCGGTTTCGTCTTCGACGTGAGGACGGGCCGCCTGAGCGAGGTCAAGCCCGCCTGACCACCGCCGTCCTGTCCGCCCCGGGCCGGCGGCCCCCGCCGGGCAAGACCCGCAAAGGACGCAAGACCCGACATATCGCGGTCAGTTGTCCACAGGCGAGTGACACGAATCGGTAACGGCGGCAAGAATGCGGGGAAGTGGTGTCGCGCGGAACTGTTTCCGCGCGGCATCCGTGATTCGGGGTGGGCCGGCCGGCCGTACGTGGGCCGGTCCGGAATGCTGGTACCCCTCGCTCCCCGGGAGCGCGGGGCAAGGCCGAGGAGGGCCGGGTGACGACCTATGACGATCAGGCGAGCCATGGGGGCGCCCCCGTCCGGGCGTATGCGCGGGTGGGGGACGATCTGACCGCTGTGGTCGAGCGGGTGCGCGGTTCGGTGGAAGCCGTGATCGAGGGCAAGCCCGAGGTCGTGCGGCTCACGCTGACCGTGCTGCTCGCCGAGGGGCACCTGCTGATCGAGGACGTCCCGGGAGTCGGCAAGACGATGCTGGCCAAAGCACTGGCGCGGTCGATCGACTGCTCCGTGCGGCGGATCCAGTTCACGCCCGACCTGCTGCCCTCGGACATCACCGGGGTGTCCATCTGGGACCAGCAGCGCCGTGACTTCGAGTTCAAGCCGGGCGCGATCTTCGCTCAGGTGGTGATCGGCGACGAGATCAACCGCGCCTCGCCGAAGACGCAGTCCGCGCTGCTGGAGTCGATGGAGGAGCGCCAGGTCACCATCGACGGCCACACCTACGAGCTGCCCAGCCCCTTCATGGTGGTGGCGACGCAGAACCCGGTCGAGATGGAGGGCACCTACCCGCTGCCGGAGGCCCAGCGCGACCGCTTCATGGCCCGTGTCTCCATCGGCTACCCCAGCCCGGACGCCGAGCTGCAGATGCTGGACGTGCACGGCGGGGTGAACCCGCTGGACGACCTGCAGCCGGTGGCCCACGCGGACGAGATCCTCAAGCTGATCGAGGCGGTCCGGGGCGTCCACGTCGCGGACCCGGTCCGGCGCTACGCGGTGGACCTGGTCGCCGCCACCCGGACCCACCCCGACCTCAGACTCGGCGCCTCGCCGCGCGCGACGCTGCACCTGCTGCGCGCGGCGAAGGCGTCCGCCGCCCTGAGCGGCCGGGACTACGCGCTGCCCGACGACGTGCAGGCCCTCGCCGTCGCCGTCCTGGCGCACCGCCTGCTGCCCACGGCGCAGGCCCAGCTCAACCGCCGCACCGCCGAGCAGGTCGTCCACGAGATCCTGCAGCGCACCCCGGTGCCCTCGGCGACCCCGCAGCAGACCGGCTACGGCTTGGGCCGCGGCGAGCCGGCGTACGGCCAGCAGCCGCCACGGAGGCTGTGATGGACGCCGGGGGGACGGGCGGGGCGGAGGGCGATCGCGGGGAGACCGGCGGTGTCCGCACCGCGCTGGCGGGCCTGACCACCCGCGGACGCTCCTTCCTGGCCGCCGGCATCGCCGCCGCGATCTGCGCCTTCGTCCTCGGACAGAGCGACCTGCTGCGGGTCGGGCTGCTGCTGGGCGTGCTGCCGCTGGTGTGCGCGACGGTGCTGTACCGCACGCGCCACCGGGTCGCGGGCAGCCGCCGCCTCTCCCCCGGCCGGGTGCCCGCGGGCAGCGAGGCTCGAGTCCACCTGCGCATCGACAACGTCTCGCGGCTGCCCACCGGTCTGCTGATGCTCCAGGACCGGGTGCCCTACGTGCTCGGGCCGCGCCCCCGCTTCGTGCTCGACCGGGTGGAGCCGGGGGGCCGCCGGGAGGTGTCCTACCGGGTCCGCTCCGACCTGCGCGGCCGTTATCCGCTGGGGCCGCTCCAGCTGCGCCTGACCGACCCCTTCGGCATGTGCGAACTGACCCGGTCCTTCTCCACGTACGACGACCTGACCGTGGTCCCGCGCGTGGAGCCGCTGCCGCCGGTGCGGCTGGGCGGCGAGGCGACGGGGTACGGCGACGGACGGCAGCGCTCGCTGGCGCTGGCGGGCGAGGACGACGTGATCCCGCGGGGGTACCGCTACGGCGACGACCTGCGCCGCGTGCACTGGCGCTCCACCGCGCGCTACGGGGAGCTGATGGTGCGCCGCGAGGAGCAGCCGCAGCGCGCCCGGTGCACGGTGCTGCTGGACACCCGGGGCGTGGCCTTCGAGGGCGCGGGCCCCGACTCGGCCTTCGAGTGGGCCGTGTCGGGCGCGGCCTCGGTGCTGATGCACGTGCTGGAGCGGGGGTACTCCGTGCGGCTGCTCACCGACACCGGCGACTCGGTGCCCGGGGAGGGCGCCGACGGGTTCGCGGGCGTGAGCCAGGGGACGGCCGACTCGGCCGGACTGATGATGGACACCCTCGCCGTGATCGAGCACTCCGACGGCACGGGCCTGTCCCGGGCCTACGACCTGCTGCGCGGCGGGAACGAGGGGCTGCTGGTGGCGTTCTTCGGCGATCTGGACGAGGAGCAGGCCACCGTGGCCGCCAGGATGCGGCAGCGCAGCGGCGGTGCGGTCGCCTTCGTGCTGGACAGCGACACATGGCGGCGGGAACCGTCCGACGTGCCCGGCGCGTCGGACGGGAACGGGGAACGGCTGCGGATGCTGCGTGAGGCGGGCTGGAGCGCCGTGGGCGTGCCGCGGGGCGCCGGCCTGGAGGAGTTGTGGCGGCTGGCGGGTCGGGAGCGCACGGGGCTCGCGGCGGCGAACGGTGGGGAGAACGCGGGATGAGCGGGCGGGCGCGGCTGGCGCTGTGGGCGTGGGGGGCCACGCTGATGGCGGCGTGCGCGCTGCTGCCCCTGGTCGACCCGGCCTTCTGGCTCCTGGAGGCGGCGATCCTGCTGGCGGTGCAGTCGGGGGTGGGCGCGGTGGCCCGCCGGGTGCCGCTGGCCCGGCCGCTGACCGTCGCCGCGCAGGCCGTCGCCGGGCTGATGCTGCTGACCCTGGACTTCGCCCGTGGACAGGCCCTCGCCGGGCTGATCCCCGGCCCGGAGGCCTTCCGGCACTTCGCGGAGCTGCTGCGGGAGGGCGGCGACGACATCGCGCGGTACGCGATCCCGGCGCCGCTCGAGTCCGACGGCATCCGTCTGATGCTGGTCGGCGGGGTGCTGGTGATCGGCCTGCTGGTGGACACCCTCGCCGTGACCTTCCGCAGCGCGGCCCCGGCCGGGCTGCCGCTGCTCGCCCTGTACTCGGTGGCCGCGGGACTGTCCGACGGCGGCGCCGACTGGCTGTGGTTCCTGGTCGCGGCGGCCGGCTATCTGATGCTGCTGCTGACCGAGGGCCGCGAGCGGCTCTCGCAGTGGGGCCGGGTCTTCGGCGGGCCGCCGCGCCACCCGGGTGGGGACCACGGCGCCGCGGTCGCCCCGGTGCGCACCGGGCGCCGCATCGGCGCGCTGGCGCTCGGCGTCGCCCTGGCGGTGCCGCTCGCGCTGCCCGCGATGGACGGCGGGCTGCTGGACGGCACCGGGGCAGGCATCGGCTCCGGCACCGGGGGCGGCGGCACGATCTCCGCGGTGAACCCGCTGGTCTCGCTGCGCGACAGCCTCAACGTCGACGAGGACCGCCAGGTCCTCACCGTCAAGACCGATTCGAGCGACGCCTCCGGCCTGTACCTGCGGATCGTGTCCCTGGACGATTTCGACGGCAGTACGTGGAAGCCCTCCAAGCGGAACATCACCGCGGTGCCGGGGGGCACGTTCCCCGCTCCGGCCGGTCTCGGGCCCGACGTCGAGCGCGTGCAGACCCAGACCACGATCTCGGCCGCGGACTGGTACGCCCAGGACTGGCTGCCGATGCCGTACCCGCCGAGCGGTGTCCGGATCGGCGGCAACTGGCGCTACGAGCCGGTCGGGATGACGCTGGTCGGCGACCACGGCCAGAACACGCGCGGGCTGACGTACGAGGTGCGCAGCCTGGAAGTGCGGCCCACGGCGGAGCAGCTCGCCGCCGCACCGCCGCCGCCGGCGGCCCTGAGGCGGGAGTACACCGAGCTGCCGGACTCGCTGCCGCCGGTGGTGGCGCGGACGGCGCGCGAGGTGACCGAGGGGGCTTCGAACGCCTACGAGCAGGCGGTCGCGCTCCAGGAGTACTTCGCCGTCACCGGCGGGTTCCAGTACGACACCCAGGTGCAGGTGGGCAGCGGTTCGCAGGCGATCGCCCGCTTCCTGAAGGACAAGCAGGGCTTCTGCGTGCACTTCTCCTTCGCCATGGCGGCGATGGCCCGGTCCCTGGACATACCGGCCCGGGTGGCGGTCGGGTTCGCGCCGGGCTCGCCGCAGGGGGACGGTTCGGTGGCGGTGGGTCTGCGGGACGCGCACGCCTGGCCCGAGCTGTACTTCGAGGGCGTGGGCTGGACCCGGTTCGAACCCACCCCGACCCGGGGCTCGGTGCCGTCCTACACGGTGGAGAACACGCCGGGCAACGCCGTCCCCGACCCCGCGCTGCCCTCCCGGAACGCGACGTCGGAGCCGTCGGCGGCGCCCTCGGCGAGCGAGAGCTGCTCGGCCCAGCAGCGCAAGCTGGAGGCCTGCCCGAGCGAGTCGGCGGCCGCGCTGCCGGTCACGGGCGGCGGCGGACCGAAGTGGTACGTCGTCCTGGCCTGGTCGCTGGGCGGACTCGCGGTACTGGTGCTTCCGCTGGCGCCGATGCTGTGGCGGATGCGGATCCGGTCGGTCCGGCTGGGGGCGCACGGGCGTGCCGAGGCGGACGCGGCCCCGCACGTCCTGGCGGTCTGGGAGGAGCTGGCCGACACGGCGTGGGACTTCGGCATCCCGCCGGACGAATCGCAGACACCGCGCGGGGCGGCGGCCCGGCTGGTCCGGCTCGGGCAGCTCGACCCGGACGCGGCGGCCGCGGTGCACCGGGTGGCGGACGCCGTGGAGCAGGTGCTCTACGCGCCCCGGCCGCGTCCGGCCGTGGGTCTCACCCAGGACGTGCACCGCGTGAGCGCCGGCCTGCGGGCCACGGTCAGCCGTCGGACGGCACTGCGCGCACGGTTCGCCCCGCGTTCCACCGTCCGGGTGGTCTGGGTCCTGTCGGCCCGGTGGGCGGCCCTCAAGCGGCGGGTCTCGGCGGCCCGGCCGACGCTGCGGAAGCCATCGGGGCAGCGGGGCTGAGTCCCGCGCGCACGCGGAAGGCACCGGGTCCGGCCGTCCACGCGACGGGCCGGGGCCGGTGCCGGTGCCTTTGGCGCGATTACGGGCGGGGTCCGGTGCCGGTGGCGTGAATACGGGACGGGCCCGGTGCCCGCAGCGCGACCGCGGGGTCCGGCCCGGTGCCGCATGGGGATCGGGCTCGTTGCCGGTGGCGCGACGCGTGACGGCGCGCCGGCATGCGTGAGGGGGTGACCACCGGGTCGGTGGTCACCCCCTCACGCGACTGTCCTGGTGAGCGGTGGCCGCGGCTACTGGCCGCCCTGCTGCTCGTCCCTGCGCCGCTGCCAGCGCTCCTCGATGCGATCCATCATGGAGCGTCTTTGCCGCGCCTGACGGTGTGCCTGTGGTCCGGCGCCCACGGCGCCTGCGGTGGGCTGCTCGCCCGGCTTCGGGGCCTTGCGCCAGCCGGTCACGGCGAGGACCGCACAGCCCAGCATGACGAGGAACCCCACCACGCTGAGCCAGACCTGCTTGGCGACCATACCGGCCATGAGGAGCGCAATTCCCACGAGGAAGCCCGCGACCGCCTGGTAGACCCGCCGCCGGGTGTACGTACGCAGCCCGCTTCCCTCGAGCGCCGACGCGAACTTGGGATCTTCGGCGTACAGCGCTCGCTCCATCTGCTCGAGCATGCGCTGCTCGTGCTCCGAGAGCGGCACGGAGTCCTCCTCATCGTGCAGTCGCCGGGGCGACCCGGGGGGTCCCTTCAGGATAGGCAGGGAATCGCCCCCGTGAAACCCGCCCCTCTACGCCAATTGGCCAACCGGACTCCGTCATGGCCGCGCCGGCTCGCTGAAGTTCACTTTCCCCAGCGGCCGACCCGTCATGCCGGGCGGTCTCCCTCGATCATACGGCGCCATGCCTCCGTTCGGGGGGCCTGTGGCGTACTCCATCTGCAGCCGCGGCCCTGATCAGCGGCCTGCCTCGGGAGGCGGCGCTCAGGCCTGCCCGGTTCCCCGCGTCTCACCGAGCACGTGGAGTTGCGTGGCCACGGAGTGGAAGGCGGCGAGCTCGGCCGCCGCGGCCTCGAGCCCGAGCAGCGCGTCCAGGGCGCCGGGCTCGGTGTCCACCAGCGCTCCGGGGACCAGGTCGGCGAAGACCCGCACGCCGTGCACGGCGCCGACCCGCAGCCCCGCGCCCTCCACCAGGCCGGTGAGCTGCTCCGCGGTGAACCGGCGGGGCATCGGGTCCCCCGTGCCCCAGCGGCCGTCCGGGTCGTCGAGCGCCTGCCGGGCCTCCGTGAAGTGGCCGGCGAGGGCCCGGGCGAGCACGGCGCCGCCGAGGCCGGCCGCGAGCAGGCTGAGGACGCCCTCGGGGCGCAGGGCGGCCACCGCGTTGCGCACGCCCTCCGCGGGGTCGTCCACGTACTCCAGGACGCCGTGGCACAGCACCACGTCGTGAGCCCCGCGCTCGACCACGTCGAAGAGGCCGCGGACGTCGCCCTGGACGCCCCGCACGCGGTCGGCGACGTCGGCCTCGGCGGCCCGGCGCTCCAGGGCGAAGAGCGCGTTGGGGCTGGGGTCGACGACGGTGACGCGGTGGCCGAGGCGGGCCAGGGGCACCGCGAAGTTGCCGCTGCCGCCGCCGGTGTCCAGGACGTCCAGCGACTGGCGGCCCGTGGCCTTGACCCGGCGGTCGACGGCGTCCTCGAGGACCTCCCGGACCACGGCGGTGCGCAGGGCGGCGCGGGACCGGGAGGGGTCGGAGCGCAGCGATGCCGCCAGGGGGCGGTGGGGGGAGGCGGGCGGGCGCATCGGGTCCGACACGGCAGTTGACTCCTCGGCGCGGCACCGCCTCTGGCAGGGGCGGAGCGAACGGGCTGCCTCCCCGGCCCGGGTGCGGGAAGGGGCAGGCTTCAGGCGTCTCCCACCCTATTGCCTCCGGCGCGCCGGCCGGTCACGCCGGGTGCCCGCCGCCCGGGACCCGGGACCCTGCGGACCGGCGCGTTCACCCCACGTCGGACAGCTCCCGGCCCGCGCCGCCCGCGTCCGGCCGGTCCGTGCCGGGACGGCCCGGGTCCGGGGTCTCCGTGTCGGCGCGGGGCTGGGGCAGGACCGGCTGGAGGACGAGCATCCGCTCCACGAGGCGCAGGAACATCGACACGTCGCGTATCAGGTCGTCGGCGTCCCGGCTGCCCGCCGCCCCCCGGATGCCCGCCTCCGCCCGGGCACGGCGCCCTGCGCCCGAGGCGAACAGCGCGCTCCAGTCGGCGAGTTCGGGCGCGATCTCGGGGAGCACCTCCCAGGCGCTCCGGATGCGGGCCCGGGCCCGCGGGGTGGTCTCCGGCCGGCCGCGTGCCGCGAGCACGGCGGCGGCGGTGCGCAGGGCGGCGAGGTGGGCCGTCGCGTAACGCTCGTTCGGCGTTTCGAGGACGGTGGCCTCCTCCAGCCCGGCGCGGGCCTGGGCGAGCAGGTCCAGGGCGGCGGGCGGGGCGAGGCTTCCGGCGGAGCACGGGGTGCACGTCGCTCGCCGGGCCGTTCAGTGAGGGGGCAGGGCCGGCTGCGCGGGGCCGCCGGGCGGCGGCTGCGGACGAGTGGGCCATGACGATCCTCCTGTCGTCTCCGTGACGGCACGTCCTGGCAGGAGGTGCCGTATGTGCCCATCGTGCGGTATGCCACTGACAATCCGTCCCGACCTGGACTTTTGATGCGATCGTGCGTTCGAGACCTGGTCGTCCGGTGAGCCGCCGGGCCCTGCGGTGACCACCCCGGACGGGGTGCTGTGAGAATCGGGACCATGGACAGCAGCAGCACCGCCTCGCCGGGCAGCAGCCGGCGCGAGGCCACCCGGCAGAAGCTCTACGAGGCGGCGGTCACCCTCATCGCCGAGCAGGGCTTCTCCGCGACCACCGTGGACGAGATCGCCGAGCGCGCCGGCGTCGCTAAGGGCACGGTCTACTACAACTTCGCCAGCAAGTCCGTCCTCTTCGAGGAGCTGCTGCGGCACGGAGTCGGACTCCTGACGGCCTCGCTGCGGGAGGCGGCGGAGCGGACGGAGCGGGAGGGCCGGGGCCGGGTCGACGCCCTGGACGCGATGGTCCGCGCGGGGCTCGTCTTCATCGACCGCTACCCCGCCTTCACCCAGCTCTACGTGGCCGAGCTGTGGCGGACCAACCGGGCCTGGCAGTCCACGCTGCTGGTGGTCCGGCAACAGGCCGTCGCGGTGGTGGAGGGCGTGCTGCGCGACGGGGTGGCGAGCGGCGAGTTCAGCGAGGAGATCGACGTGCCGCTGACCGCCGCCGCGCTGGTCGGCATGGTCCTGGTGGCGGCGCTGGACTGGAAGTCGTTCCAGCCGGAGCGGTCACTCGACGACGTGCACGCGGCCCTTTCCCGGCTGCTCCAGGGCCGGGTGAGCGGCCGCCGCTGAGGGCGGTCCGGACACGGAGAACGCCGGTCCGTCGCCGGCCGCGTCCCCCGCGGGCCGCCGTCGGACCGGCGCCTTCCCGTACTCCCCCGTACGTTCCCCCGTGGACTTCCGTAGCGGTCGTCCCCCGGGCTCCCCCCGTGCCTCGCTCCCGCCGGCCGCGGCCGGCGGAAGGAGCGGATCGCGGGCCCGGCTCCGTTCCGGCGCCCCGTGTCGCCGGTGCCGGAGCCGTGCCCCTCTCCGTGCCTCCACTCTCTCGTCACCGCAGGTCGGGGCCCATCCGCGCGGGTACTCATCTCCTCGGCTAGGTACGGGTACTCAGTCCTGCGCACGCGTGCCCACCGGGCTGTGGCGCCGGCCGGTCACCCGCGCGTCCGTCGGGGTACTCGACCCGGGTGGCCACCCCCCGCGCCCCGCACCCCCGCACGGCCCCTCGGGCGGGACGGCCGGCGGCGGCGGATAAAGTCCCTGGCATGGCACGGATTGCGGTGATCGGCGCCGGGATGGGCGCGATGGCGGCCGCCGCCCGGCTGGCCGTCGCGGGCCACCGGGTGGCGGTGTACGAACGGACCGGGACGTACGGCGGGGCGGTGCGCCGCTTCGAGCGGGGCGGCTTCTCCTTCGACACCGGTCCCGGTCTGCTGCCCCTGCCCGCGGTCTGGCGCGACCTGTTCGTCAAGACCGGCAAGGAGCCGCTGGAGTCCCGCGTCGAGCTGGTCCAGGTCGACCCGTCGTCACGCCACGTGTTCGCGGACGGCACGGCGGCCTCGCTGCCGAACGCCTCCCGGGCGGGCGTGGTCACCGCCCTGGACGAGGCGCTCGGCCGGCCCGCCGGGCAGCGCTGGGGCGATCTCCTGGTGCGTGCCCGGGACGCCTGGGAACGCACGCGCCGGCCGCTCCTCGAGGAGCCCCTGTGGCCCGACTGGCGGGTGCTGGCCGAACGCGAGCCCTATCCGGCCGTCCCCCACAAGCGGCTGCTGCGCACCCGGCGGGCCGGCACGCTCGCCGAGGTCGCCGCCTGGGAGCTGCGGGACGCCCGCCTCGCCGCCCTGCTGGAGAGCCACGCGCTCGCGTACGGCCTGGATCCGCGGGCCGTCCCGGCGAACGCTGCCGTACTGCCGTACATGGAGCACGCCTTCGGCATGTGGTACGTCCGCGGCGGCCTGCGGGAGCTGGCGCGGGCGGTGTACGAACGCTGCCTGGACCGGCGGGTCGAGTTCCGCTTCGACACCGAGGTCACGGGGATCGCCGGCAAGGACGGCCGGGTGGCGGGCGTGGAGCTGGCCGACGGCGGGACGGACGAGGCGGAGATCGTGGTCGCCGGTGTGGCACCCGGCGTGCTGGACCGCCTCGCCGGGGACACGGCGGTGCGCGGTGAGGGCGAGGTCCCGCCGCAGCGCGGGACGGCGACGAGCCGGGTCACGGTGCTGCTGGCACTGCGGGGCGGCCGTCCCGCGGGCACGGCGCACCGGACGGTGGTGCACGCGGAGGACCGCGCGGAGGAGCTGGACTCCCTGTTCGGTGCCGCGCCCGGTGCTCCCGCGCGGCCGACCGTCACGATCCTGCGGCCGGACGACCCGGGGCTGGTCCCCGGCCCGGACCACGAGGCGCTCACCCTCACCTCGACGGTGCCCGCGGGCACCGGCACCGAAGGCCTCGCCGAGCGTCTCGTCGCCGTGGCCGAGCGGGCCGTGCCGGGCCTGCGGGAGCGCGTCCTGTGGCAGGAGGTGCGTTCCCCGGCCGACATCGCGGCGGACACCGGAGCGGCCGGCGGCGCGATCCCGGCCCCGGCACTGGCGGCGGCCGGCGGACGGCTGCTGCACCCCGCCAACAGCACGCGCCTGGCGGGGCTGTTCACGGCGGGCGGCTGGTCGCATCCCGGCGGTGGGCTCCCGCACACGGGCATGTCGGGCGCCCTGGTCGCCGGACTCGTCGTGGAGGGACCGGACTTCCGGGGCTCGCAGTGACCCGGTGACCGGCGGGCCCGTCACCGGGCCCGGAAGCCGTCAGAAGCGGTACTGCTCGTCGTACCCCTGACTCGGACCCTGCGCCTGGCCGTTGCCCTGGTACGGGTACGTCTGCTCCGGCGGGAGTTCGCCGCCGTACGGGTCGTCGGCGCTGCGCTGCTGCGGCACCCACACCCCGCCGGCCGGGGTCTCGCCGCCGTAGCCGCCGGGTGCTCCGGCGGGGTACTGGCCCTGCCCGTAGCCCTGCTGGTCGTACTGCGCCTGCGTCCCGCCGGTGGTGTCGTAGCCGCCGGTGTCGTACGCCCCGCCGCCGTAGGTGTGGGTGCCGATGTACGGGTCGGAGTAGGCGGCGTACTGCTGCTGCTGACCGGTGTCGTAGCCGTAGCCCTGCTGGCCGTAGCCGGAGTAGTCGTAGGCGTAGGACTGGTCGGCGCTCTGCGCGGCGGCCGGTGTCTGCCGGTCCTGGCCGTAGCCGGAGTCGTCGCCGTACACGCCGTACGAGCCGGTGTCGTCCGGCATGGGCTGCGGCGCGTAGACGGCGGTGGTCTCCGCGGGGCGGACCGGGGTGAAGACGTCGTCGCGGTCGTAGTCGTCGTGGCCGTAGGAGGCGCCGTCGTGGCCCTGTGCGGGTTCCTCGTGGGCGCCGGGGGCGGCGTCGTCGGCCTCCAGGCCGGAGACCTCCAACGTCGGTTCCCGACGCGTCCGTTCGGGACGACGGCGCTTGCTGCCCACCAGGCCCGCCGGGGCGTTGACCGCCCATCCGGCCTCGAAGCCGCGGCGGAACGACAGCGTGACGTAGGTCTGGCCGACGGCGAACGCGGCGGCACCCAGTCCGATGACGAGCACGTTGGACATCAGCACACCGGCCACGACGCCGGCGAACCCGCCGAAGGCGAGCAACCGCCAGCGCAGCCGCGCCTTGTACTGCAGCAGTACCTCACCGAGCAGCCACAGCGCGACGATGCCGAACGCGATGTAGAGGACCGTCCAGCCCATGTACGCCCCTCTCCCAGTGGCCGTTACGCAGTGTGTCGCAAATACGTGCGGCCGGTCTAGGCCCGCGGGGGGTGGTGCAGGCCCAGGTTCTCGTAGATTTCCAGCGTCGCCGTGGAGTTGTTCAGCGTGATGAAGTGCAGTCCGGGCACACCCTCGGCCAGCAGCCGCGCGCAGAACTCCGTGGCGAACTCGATGCCAATGGAGCGTACAGCGGCCGGATCGTCCTGTGCCGCGAGGATCCGCTCTTTCAGCTCCGCCGGGAACGAGGCGTTGCTGAGTTTCGGCAACCTCTCCAGCATCTTCACACTGGTCACCGGCATGACCTCGGGGATGACCGGGGTCTCGCAGCCGGCCGCGGCGACCCGGTCGCGCAGGCGCAGGTACGACTCGGGCTGGAAGAACATCTGCGTGATCGCGTAGTCGGCGCCGGCCCGGCACTTGTCGACGAAGTGCGTCACGTCGGTGTCCCAGTCCGCGGAGCGCGGATGCATCTCCGGGAAGGCCGCCACGCCCACGCAGAAGTCGCCGGACTCCTTGATCAGCCTGACCAGTTCGGCGGCGTAGGTCAGTCCCTCGGGGTGCGGGACCCAGTCGGCCGTCGGGTCGCCGGGCGGGTCGCCGCGCACGGCCAGCATGTTGCGGATCCCCGCGTCGGCGTACTGGCCGATGATGTTGCGCAGCTCGGCGACGGAGTGGTTGACGGCGGTCAGGTGGGCGACCGGGGTCAGGGTCGTGTCGGCGACGATCTGCTCGGTCTCCTTGACCGTGCCCGCGCGGGTGGAACCGCCCGCGCCGTACGTCACGGAGACGAAGTCGGGGGCGACCGCCTCCACCCTCCTGAGCGCGCTCCACAGGTTCCTCTCGCCCTTGGGCGTCTTCGGCGCGGAGAACTCGAACGAGTACGTCGTCTTGCCGGCGGCGAGGATGTCCCGCACGGTGCGTGCGCGATCAGTCCTGGTGGATGCGGTTCCGAGGGCCATACGGGCAGGTTAGCCAGGGACCGGCGACCCCCCAACCGGATGGGGGACATTTGCCCTTTTTGTCGACTTGTTGTCCATCCCTTGGACACATGCCCCGGGCAGCCGCGCCGGACGCGCTCCCGGCCTACGCCTGCCGCAGGCGCTTGGCGAACTCGGCCGCCGCCGCGCCGGGGTCGTCCGCCGCGGTGATGGCGCGGACGACGACGACCCGGCGGGCGCCCGCGTCCAGCACCTCGTCGAGGTTGCCGAGGTCGATGCCGCCGATGGCGAACCAGGGGCGGTCGGTGCCCAGGGAGGCGGTGTGGCGGACCAGGCCGAGGCCGGGCGCGTGGCGGCCGGGCTTGGTGGGGGTCGGCCAGCACGGGCCGGTGCAGAAGTAGTCCACGCCCTCCTGGACGGCGGCGGCGGCCGCCTCGGACTCTGCGTGCGTGGAGCGGCCGACGAGGACGTCGTCGCCGAGGATCGCCCGGGCGGCGGGCACCGGGAGGTCGCCCTGGCCGAGGTGCAGCACGTCGGCGCGGGCGGCGTGGGCGACGTCCGCCCGGTCGTTCACCGCGAGGAGCTTGCCGTGCCGCGCGCAGGCGTCGGCGAAGATCCGCAGGTGCTCCAGCTCCTCGGCGGCCTCCATGCCCTTGTCGCGCAGCTGCACGACGTCGACGCCGGCGGCCAGCACCGCGTCCAGGAACTCGGGCAGGTCGCCCTGGCTCCTGCGGGCGTCGGTGCACAGGTACAGCCGGGCGTCGGCGAGCCGGGCGCGGGCGGTGACGGCGGTCTCGGGCATACGTGTGTCCCCAGGTCGGTGGCGTACGGCGCGGCGGGCGGCGTGGCAGGGCGCCGCGCGGGCCGCGGCCGTGGCGTGCGGGCCGCCGGGGCCCGCACGCCGACGGTGTGTCAGGTCAGACGGCGAGCGCCTGGGCGCGGCGCTTCACCTCCGTGCCGCGATTCTCGCTCAGCGCCTGGGCGGGGGTGCCGGGCAGGGTCGGGTCCGGGGTGAAGAGCCACTCGAGCATCTGCTCGTCGGTGAAGCCGTCGTCCCGCAGCAGGGTCAGGGTTCCGACGAGGCCCTTGACGACCTTGTCCTCGTCGATGAAGGCCGCCGGGACGTGCAGCGCGCGGTTCTCGCCGCGGCGTACGGCGATGAGCTGGCCTTCCTTGATCAGCTGCCGCACCCGGGTCACCTCGACACCGAGCATCTCGGCGATGTCGGGGACGGTGAGCCAGGCGGGTACGAGAGCATCGGTCTTTGCGTCAATCTCGGTCACGCCTCCAGCCTGCCATCTGCCACTGACACCAGGAAGCCGGACCCGCCCCGAGAGGCCGGCGGCGGACTACGCCGTCGCCGCCTTGAGCGGCCGCGCGGGGTCGGCGAGCAGCCGCGGATCCATCCGCGCGCCCGCCTCGATCAGGCGCCTGCCCTGGGCCAGGTCGCGGGGGCGGCCCACCGCCAACAGGGCGATCAGCCGCTCGTCGCGCAGCCAGCAGACCGTCCAGGCCGGGCCGGAGGGGTCGCCGCGCCACAGGGTGGTGTCGGCGGACGTGTGATGCCCCGCGTACTGGACGAACCGGCCGAACTGCTCGGACCAGAAGTACGGCACCGGGTCGTAGACCGGCGGGACCTCACCGGTGGCGGCGCCGACGATGTCGGCGGCGACCGTGCGCGGGCCCTGGAGGGCGTTGTCCCAGTGATGGACGAGCAGGCGCTCCCCGTAGCGGCCGGAGGGGAAGGAGGCGCAGTCGCCGACCGCGTGGACGTCCGGCACGGAGGTGCGCAGGCGGTCGTCGGCCAGGATCTCGCCCTGCGGGCCGAGCTCGACGCCGGAGCCGGCCAGCCAGGCGGTGGCGGGCCGGGCTCCGATGCCGACGACCACGGCGCCGGCGGGCAGTCGCGAGCCGTCGTCGAGGACGACGTGGCCGGCCTCGACGCGCTCCACGCGCGCGCCGGTGCGCAGGACTGCGCCCGCGTCGGCGTACCAGGCGGTCATGGGGGCGGCGACCTCGGCGGGCAGGGCACCGGCGAGGGGCCGGTCGGCGGCCTCCACGACGGTCACCGCGCAGCCCGCCTCGCGCGCGGCGGTGGCGAACTCGGCGCCGATCCAGCCCGCGCCGACGACCACGATGTCGTGCTGCCGGGCGAGCACCGGACGCAGCCGCTCGGCGTCGTCCAGGGTGCGCAGCAGATGCACGCCGGGGACGTCCTCGGCGCCGGGCAGCAGCACCGGTTCGGCACCGGTAGCGACGACCAGGACGTCGTACGGCACGGGCCCGGCGGAGGTGTCCAGGACGTGCGTGCCGGGGCTGACGCCGAGCGCCTCGCAGCCGAGCCGCAGCTCGATGCCGAGCGCCTCGAAGTCGACGTCGAAGGCGGAGCCCTCGGCCGTGCCGAGCAGGACGGCCTTGGACAACGGGGGGCGGTCGTACGGCTGGTGGGGTTCGGCGCCGATCAGCGTCACCGTGCCGGTGAAGCCCTGCTCGCGCAGGGCGACCGCGGTCTGCACGCCCGCCATGCCCGCACCGACGACGACCACGCGACACTCCGCGTCCGCTCCCCGCTCCTGCGTCTGCTCGTTCACCCGATCACCTTAGACACCCGGCAAATCGCCGGTCGGTTCCCGTGTGCGGTGATCTCCTCCACAACACTCGTCCCGCTCCCCCGCCGGGACTCCCACTCCCAGCTCTCCTCCAGGCGCATCCGCCCGTCGGGCAGGTCGACGACCGTCGAGACGCAGTGCCCCGACGAGGTGCTGCCGTCGGTCCTGAGCTGGACATAGCGGAAGTCGAGCCGGTCGCCCGCGCGGGTGCCCACCAGCCGGCCGCGGACGACGTCGCCGCCCGCGTACTCGGCCCAGACCGCCCCGTCCTCCTCGTGGTAGGTGAACCGGGTGCGGGTCCCGACCTGGCCGGGGGCCTGGTCGGCGACCGGCGCGAGGACGAGACCGTCGAGCGAACGGGCCACGGTGGAGACTCCCTTACGAGTTCGGCGCGCTGCGGGCTAGGGTGGCCAACGTAAAGCACTCGCGGGAGCCCGGACGCACCGGGCTGAGAGGGAGGCTGGCGGCCTCCGACCGTACGAACCTGATCCGGGTCATGCCGGCGAAGGGAGGGGCTGGACGCCCATGTCGTCCCCACCGAACGCACCGTCCGTACCGTCGTCGTCCCGCACGTCCGCGCGTACGCCGGACGTGCTCGTCGTGGGCGGCGGGATCATCGGCCTGGTCACCGCCTGGCGGGCCGCGCAGCGCGGGCTCGCCACGGCCCTCGTGGACCCCGACCCGGGCGGCGGGGCCGCCCGGGTGGCGGCCGGAATGCTGGCCGCCGTCACGGAGCTGCACTACGGCGAGCAGACGCTGCTCGCGCTGAACCTCGCCTCGGCCCGCCGCTATCCGGAGTTCGCCGCCGAGCTGACCGACCTCACGGGCCACGGCCTCGGGTACCGCCGCTGCGGCACCCTGGCCGTCGCGATGGACGCCGACGACCGCGCCCACCTGCGGGAACTGCACGCGCTGCAGGAGCGCTCGGGCCTGGAGTCCGAGTGGCTGTCGGGCCGCGAGTGCCGACGCCTGGAACCGATGCTCGCGCCGGGCGTGCGGGGCGGGCTGCGGGTGGACGGCGACCACCAGATCGACCCCCGCCGCCTGGCCGGCGCGCTGCTGGCCGCCTGCGAGCGCTCGGGCGTGGTCCTCCACCGGGTGTGGGCCGACCGGCTCACCCTCGCCGGGGACCGGGCGACCGGCGTCGTCACGGCCGACGGGACGGCGCTGGGGGCCGGGCAGGTGGTGCTGGCCGGAGGCAGCCTGAGCGGGCGTCTGGCGGGCGTGCCGGACGACGTACTGCCGCCGGTCCGGCCGGTGAAGGGGCAGGTGCTGCGCCTGACCATGCCGCGGACGCACGGGCCGCTGCTGAGCCGGACGGTGCGTGCCGTGGTGCGCGGCAACCCGCTCTACCTGGTGCCCCGGGAGAGCGGCGAACTGGTCGTCGGCGCCACCAGCGAGGAGCTGGGCTGGGACACGACGGTGACCGCGGGCGGCGTCTACGAGCTGCTGCGCGATGCCCACGAGCTGGTCCCCGGCATCACCGAGCTGCCCCTCACGGAGACGCTGGCGGGTCTGCGCCCCGGCTCCCCGGACAACGCCCCGCTGCTCGGCCCGGCCGGGCCGGAGGGGCTGCTGCTGGCCACCGGGCACTACCGCAACGGCGTGCTGCTGACCCCGGTCACCGGCGACGTCATGGCGGACGTCCTGACCACCGGGGAGCTTCCCGGAGGAGGCCCGCCCCTTCACTCCGCGGCGCTTCAGCGCCGCCCCCGCACTCACGGAGGGGACCGTATGAACGTCCGCGTCAACGGGGAGCCGCGCGAGGTGGCTCCCGGCACCGCCCTGGACGCACTGGTGCGCACGCTCACCGCGGCGCCGTCCGGAGTGGCCGCCGCCCTGAACGAGACCGTCGTCCCGCGCGCGCAGTGGTCCGCCACCGCCCTGTCCGACGGCGACCGCGTCGAAGTCCTCACCGCCGTCCAAGGAGGCTGACCCATGGCCGACGATCCCTTCGTGCTCGGCGGTACGGCCTACACGTCCCGCCTGATCATGGGCACCGGCGGTGCTCCCAGCCCGGACGTGCTCGAGCGCGCGCTGGTGGCGTCCGGGACGGAGCTGACGACCGTCGCGATGCGCCGGGTGGACCCGTCCGTGCACGGGTCGGTGCTGTCGGTGCTGGAGAAGCTCGGCATCCGGGTGCTGCCGAACACGGCCGGCTGCTTCACCGCCGGGGAGGCGGTCCTCACCGCGCGACTCGCGCGCGAGGCGCTGGGCACGGACCTCGTGAAGCTGGAGGTCGTCGCCGACGAGCGCACCCTGCTGCCGGACCCGATCGAGCTGCTGGACGCGGCGGAGACGCTGGTGGACGACGGCTTCACGGTGCTGCCTTACACGAACGACGACCCGGTCCTCGCCCGGAAGCTGGAGGACGTCGGGTGCGCGGCGATCATGCCGCTCGGGTCGCCGATCGGATCCGGGCTCGGTATCCGCAACCCGCACAACTTCCAGCTGATCGTGGAGCACGCGCGCGTGCCGGTGATCCTGGACGCGGGGGCCGGTACGGCGTCGGACGTGGCACTGGCGATGGAGCTGGGCTGTGCGGGGGTGATGCTGGCCTCGGCGGTGACGCGGGCGCAGGAGCCGGTGCTGATGGCCGCCGCGATGCGCTCCGCGGTGGAGGCGGGGAGGCTGGCCCGGCGGGCCGGGCGGATTCCGCGCCGGCACTTCGCGGAGGCGTCGTCTCCCGCGGAAGGCCTGGCGGTGCTGGATCCGGAGCGGCCCGCTTTCCGGTGAGCCCGTGCGGGGGCGACCCCCCGCGGCCGGCCGGCCGGGGCGTGGGGTGGGAAGCGTCACAGGTCCGCTCCAGTACCGCCGCGGATCCGGACGTGGCCGCCGGGTGTCCGCGGCGGCTCGTACACTCGCCTGCGTGGACACGACCCTTCAGGACCCTCTCGTCGGGCAGGTGCTCGACGGCCGGTACCGCGTCGAGGCGCGGATCGCGGTCGGCGGGATGGCCACGGTCTACCGGGCCGTGGACACCCGCCTGGACCGCGTGCTCGCGCTGAAGGTGATGCATCCGACGCTCGCCACCGACGTCACCTTCGTGGAGCGGTTCATCCGCGAGGCCAAGTCGGTGGCGCGGCTCGACCATCCCAACGTCGTCCAGGTCTTCGACCAGGGGGCCGAGGGGGCGTACGTCTATCTGGCCATGGAGTACATCGCCGGCTGCACCCTGCGCGACGTGCTGCGCGAGCGCGGGGCGCTCCAGCCGCGGGCCGCGCTGGACATCCTGGAGCCGGTGCTGGCCGCGCTGGGCGCCGCGCACCGGGCCGGGTTCGTGCACCGGGACATGAAGCCGGAGAACGTGCTGATCGGGGACGACGGCCGGGTCAAGGTCGCCGACTTCGGGCTGGTGCGGGCCGTGGACACGGTCACCAGCACCACCGGGTCGGTGCTGGGCACGGTCTCCTACCTGGCGCCCGAGCAGATCGAGCACGGCACCGCAGATCCGCGGGTCGACGTGTACGCGTGCGGTGTCGTCCTGTACGAGATGCTGACCGGCGGCAAGCCGCACGAGGGGGACTCCCCCGCCCAGATCCTCTACAAGCACCTCCACGAGGACGTGCCGCCGCCGTCGGCCGCCGTCCCGGGGATGGCGTATCCGCTGGACGACCTGGTCGCCTCGGCGACCGCGCGCACCCCGGAGGTCCGCCCGCACGACGCCGTGGCGCTGCTGGCACGGGCCCGTGAGGCGCGTGCGGCGCTGACCGCCGCGCAGCTGGACGCGATGCCCCCGCAGGCCCTCGCCGCGGACCACGACAACGCCGAGGACCGCACGAGTGTGATCCCGCGCGCCCTGACACTGCCCCGGCCGCTGCCGGTGAACGAGGACGCCGGCCCGCCCGCCGGCCCGGCCGGCGTCCCCGGCGCCGACGGGGTGCACCGCACCAGCCGGCTGTCGGCGGAGCCGCCGCTGCCGCCCCGGAGCCGCCGCCCACGGCTGAAGCGCGGGCCGGTGGCCCTCGTCGTCGCCGTGCTGCTCGTCCTCGGCGTCGGCACGGGCGTCTGGTACATCAACTCCGGCCAGTTCACCAAGGTCCCGCCGCTGCTGTCGAAGACCCAGGCACAGGCCGAGGACCGGCTGGAGGAGGCCGGGCTGGACGTCGGCGCGGTCCGGCACGCCTACAGCGACACGGTCGAGCGGGGCACCGTCATCAGCACCGACCCCGGGGTCGGCACCCGGATCCGCCGGAACGACTCGGTGTCGTTCACGATCTCCGACGGTCCCGACACCGTGAAGCTGCCGGACGTGCAGGGCTACAAGCTGGACCGGGCGCGGACCCTGCTCGAGGACGAGGGGCTGGAACCGGGCATGGTGACCCGGGAGTTCAGCGAGGACGTCCCCAGGGGCTTCGTGATCTCCACGGACCCGGGGACGGGCACCGAGGTGCGCGCGGGCTCGGCGGTCGCCCTCGAGGTCAGCAAGGGCCGCCCGATCGACGTGCCGGACGTGACCGGCGAGGACCTGGCGGACGCGAGGGCCGAGCTGACGGACGCCGGCCTGAAGGTGAAGGTCGCCACCGAGCAGGTCACCTCCGAGTACGACAAGGGGCAGGTCGCCCGGCAGACACCGGACGCCGGCAGCCGGGCCGCCGAGGGCGACACGGTGACGCTGACCGTGTCCAAGGGCCCCGAGATGATCGAGGTGCCGGACGTGGTGGGCGACAGCGTGGACGACGCGAAGCGGAAGCTGGAGGACGCCGGGTTCGGGGTGAAGGAGGACCGCGGGCTGCTCGGGCTGTTCGGCGACACCGTGAAGGACCAGTCCGTCGACGGCGGGGACACGGCACCCAAGGGCTCCACCATCAAGATCACCATCAGGTGACGGCTCTCACGGCCCGGACCCCTGACCGGGCATGACACCCTGAATGGGTGAACAGTCAACAGTCCGCCCTCCCGCGCAACCCCGTCGGCGGTCACGTGCCCGTGGCCGGCGGCCTGCACTCCGTCGGCCTGTCCTACGCCCGTGACCTGCGGGCGGAGGCCGTGCAGGTCTTCGTCGCCAACCCGCGCGGCTGGGCCATCCCGGCCGGCAACCCGAAGCAGGACGAGGCGTTCCGGGAGGCCTGCGCCACCGAGTCGATCCCGGCGTACGTGCACGCGCCGTACCTGATCAACTTCGGGTCGCACACCGAGGCGACGGTGGAGCGGTCGGTGGAGTCGCTGCGGCACTCGCTGCGGCGCGGGCGCCAGATCGGGGCGCTCGGGGTGGTCGTGCACACCGGCAGCGCGACCGGCGGACGGGACCGTTCCGTGGCCCTGAAGCAGGTGCGGGAGTTCATGCTGCCGCTGCTGGAGGAGCTGACCCACGACGACGACCCGTACCTGCTGCTGGAGTCGACCGCCGGACAGGGCGCCTCCCTGTGCTCGCGGACCTGGGACTTCGGGCCGTACTTCGAGGCGCTGGACGCCCATCCGAAGCTGGGCGTCTGCCTGGACACCTGCCACATCTTCGCCGCCGGGCACGACCTGACCGGCCCGGCCGGCATGCACCGGACGCTGGACCTGCTGGTGGACACCGTCGGCGAGGGGCGGCTGAAGCTGATCCACGCCAACGACTCCAAGGACGTGGCGGGCGCGCACAAGGACCGCCACGAGAACATCGGCGCCGGACACATCGGCGAGGACCCGTTCCGGGCGCTGATGACGCACCCGGCGACCGAGGGCGTGCCGCTGGTCATCGAGACGCCGGGCGGCAAGGAGGGGCACGCCGCGGACGTGGAGCGGCTGAAGAAGCTGCGCGACGGCTGATCCGGCGGCCGGGTCAGAGCCCGGGGCCGTCCCCGGGCTCCTCCTGGTAGGAGTAGCGCTGCTCCCGCCACGGGTCGCCGATGTTGTGGTAGCCGCGCTCCTCCCAGAAGCCGCGGCGGTCGGCGGTCATGTACTCGATGCCGCGGACCCACTTCGGGCCCTTCCAGGCGTACAGGTGGGGGACGACCAGGCGGAGCGGGAAGCCGTGCTCGGCGGTCAGCAGCTCGCCGTCCTTGTGGGTGGCGAACAGGGTCCGCTCGGCGGCGAAGTCGGACAGCCGGAGGTTGGAGCTGAATCCGTACTCCGCCCACACCATCACATGGGTGACGGCGGGCGCGGGCGGGGCGATCTCGAGGATCGTGCGGGCCGGGACACCGCCCCACTCGGAGCCGAGCATGCTGAACTTCGTCACGCAGTGCAGGTCGGCCACGACCGTGGTGTACGGCAGGGCGGTGAACTCCTCGTGGGTCCAGCAGTGCTTGTCGCCGCCGGCGGTGGCGCCGAAGACCCGGAACTCCCACCGCTCGGGCCGGAACTTGGGGACCGGACCGTAGTGGGTGACCGGCCAGCCGCGCTGGAGCCGCTGTCCCGGCGGAAGCTCGACCTGCGGCGTCTTCCCCGAACCGCCCTCTCCCGACCCGTGTTCCACCGGCTGACCCATGCCTCCATCCTGACAGACCCGGACCGATGCCCCGGACACGGCCCCCTTACATGCGGGTACACGCGATCAAAAGGGGCATTTCTTTCTAAATCTGTACGTACTTACTAAGTCAAGACTTACTGGACGATCTTCGATGCCGGTGCAATCATGCGGCGCAACCCGCCAGTTCCCGCGTGGAAGGAGCCTTACGCGATGCAGGGCGACCCCGAGGTCCTCGAGTTCCTCAACGAGCAGCTGACCGCCGAGCTCACCGCGATCAACCAGTACTTCCTGCACTCGAAGCTGCAGGACCACAAGGGCTGGACCAAGCTCGCGGAGTACACGCGCGCCGAGTCCTTCGACGAGATGCGGCACGCCGAGCTCCTCACCGACCGCATCCTGCTCCTCGACGGCCTGCCCAACTACCAGCGCCTGTTCCACGTGCGGGTCGGCCAGAGCGTGACGGAGATGTTCCAGGCCGACCGGGAGATCGAGGTCGAGGCCATCGACCGGCTGCGCCGTGGCGTCGAGGTGATGCGGGCCAGGAACGACATCACGTCGGCCAACGTCTTCGAGGCGATCCTCGCCGACGAGGAGCACCACATCGACTACCTCGACACCCAGCTGGAGCTGATCGACAAACTGGGCGAGTCGCTCTACCTGTCGACGGTCATCGAGCAGTCCCAGCCCGACCCGTCGGGACCGAAGCTGGTCTAGGCGGCTTCCGGAATCTCCGAGAGGACCGGTTCCCCCTGGTCGGCGAGCTGCCGGCGGGGGCAGGCGCCGCGGCCGAGCAGCGCCTGGATGCGCCGCACGCAGCCGCCGCAGTCGGTGCCGGCCTTGCAGGCGGACGCGATCTGCCGGGGCGTGCAGGCGCCGGCTTCCGCGTGGCCCTTCACCTGTTCCTCGGTGACACCGAAGCAGCTGCAGACGAACACGCGGTTCACCTCCCGAGCGGGGTACTGGGTCGTGCCGTACCGACGACCGGAGACCCGACTGGTCGGTGAGGCAAACCTAACCTTACCCACCACGCGGGAGCGGCAAAAGCGGAGGGGGCGCGGATCGTATGTGACCCGCGCCCCATTCCGTGTGCCCGCCGCCCGGGTCAGGGGCGGACCGTCACTGGTCCCGGTACATCTCCGCCACCAGGAACGCCAGGTCGAGCGACTGGCTGCGGTTCAGGCGCGGGTCGCAGGCCGTCTCGTAGCGCTGGTGCAGGTCGTCGACGAAGATCTCGTCGCCACCGCCCACGCACTCGGTGACGTCGTCGCCGGTGAGCTCCACGTGGATGCCGCCCGGGTGCGTGCCGAGCGACTTGTGGACCTCGAAGAAGCCCTTGACCTCGTCGAGCACGTCGTCGAAGCGGCGGGTCTTGTGGCCGGAGGCCGCCTCGTAGGTGTTGCCGTGCATCGGGTCGGTGATCCAGGCGACGGTGGCACCGGACGCGGTGACCTTCTCGACCAGCTCGGGGAGCTTGTCGCGGATCTTGTCCGCGCCCATCCGGACGATGAAGGTCAGCCGGCCGGGCTCACGGTCCGGGTCGAGACGCTCGATGTACTGCAGCGCCTCCTCGGCCGTCGTCGTCGGGCCGAGCTTGATGCCGATCGGGTTGCGGATCCGCGAGGCGAACTCGATGTGCGCGTGGTCCAGCTGACGCGTGCGCTCACCGATCCACACCATGTGCCCGGAGACGTCGTAGAGCTGCCCGGTGCGGGAGTCGACGCGGGTGAGCGCCGACTCGTAGTCGAGCAGCAGCGCCTCGTGCGACGAGTAGAACTCGACGGTCTTGAACTCCTCCGGGTCCGTGCCGCAGGCCCGCATGAAGTTCAGGGCGCTGTCGATCTCCCGGGCGAGCTGCTCGTAGCGCTGGCCGGACGGGGACGACTTCACGAAGTCCTGGTTCCAGGCGTGCACCTGGCGCAGGTCGGCGTAGCCGCCCGTGGTGAAGGCGCGCACCAGGTTCAGCGTGGACGCCGACGCGTGGTACATGCGCTTGAGCCGCTCGGGGTCCGGGATCCGGGCCTCTTCGGTGAAGTCGAAGCCGTTGACGGAGTCGCCGCGGTAGGTCGGCAGCGTGACGCCGTCGCGGGTCTCGGTCGGCTTGGAGCGCGGCTTGGAGTACTGGCCGGCGATCCGGCCGACCTTCACCACGGGCACCGAGGCGGCGTACGTGAGCACGGCGCCCATCTGGAGCAGGGTCTTGAGCTTGTTGCGGATGTGGTCCGCGGACACCGCGTCGAAGGCCTCGGCGCAGTCGCCGCCCTGGAGGAGGAACGCCTCTCCCTTGGCGACGGCCGCCATCCGGGCACGCAGCTGGTCGCACTCGCCCGCGAAGACGAGCGGCGGATACGACTCGAGGTCCGCGATCACTGCGCGCAGAGCCTCGGTGTCGGGGTACTCGGGCTGCTGCGCCGCGGGCAGGTCTCGCCAGGTGTTGCCAGCGCTCGGGCTGGTCTTAGCGTTCACGGTCACGGCCTCAACACTACGGGGTCGGATGACCGCTCCCGGCGCATGCCCAGGGAGTGAGACACGGTGCACGCCCTGTGGACGGGCCGCGGTGGGGTACGCTGCGCCGTATGTTCGCGCACTCGACCCAGAACTGGTGGTGGACCGCTCCTCCGGCGGCCCACTGACTGCGCGTACGCAAGACTTCGCGAAGGCCGCCCGAGAGGCGGCCTTCGGTGTTTTCGCGTCCGGGCCGTTCCTCTCACCGAGAGAACGAGAAGGACACGGACCCATGTCACAGTTCGACCTGCGCGCCCTGGCCGCCGGCGACCGCCCGTTCGCCCTGCTCCGCCGCCGCACCCCGGGCCACCCGCACGACACCGTGGAACTGCTGCTCGGCCCGGTGACGGAGCACGACCGGCTCGCCGCGCTGCCCGACGAGGGGCTGGCGCTGGTGCCGTTCCGGCAGATCCGCGAGCGCGGCTTCGACGTCCGCGACGACGGCACACCGCTGCTGGTGCTGACCCCCGAGGAGCGGTACGGCATCCCGCTCGACCAGGCCTTGGAGCAGCTGCCCGCGCACGACGTGCGGGTCGAGGACGGCGGCTTCGACGTGGACGACGAGGAGTACGCGCGGATCGTCGCACGGGTGCTGGACGAGGAGATCGGGCGGGGCGAGGGCGCCAACTTCGTGATCCGGCGGACGTACGGGGGGCGCGTCCCCGGCTTCGGGCGCGCCGACGCGCTCGCCCTGTTCCGGCGGCTGCTGGAGGGCGAGCGGGGCGCGTACTGGACCTTCGTGGTGCACACCGGGTACCGGACGCTGGTGGGGGCCAGCCCCGAGGTGCACGTGCGGATGTCCGGGGGCACGGTCGTCATGAACCCGATCAGCGGCACGTACCGCTATCCCGCCGAGGGACCGTCCCCCGAGCACCTGCTGCGCTTCCTCGCCGACGGCAAGGAGATCGAGGAACTGTCGATGGTGGTCGACGAGGAGCTCAAGATGATGTGCACCGTCGGCGACATGGGCGGCGTCGTCGTCGGACCCCGGCTGAAGGAGATGGCCCACCTCGCGCACACCGAGTACGAGTTGCGCGGCCGTTCCTCGCTGGACGTGCGGGAGGTGCTGCGGGAGACGATGTTCGCGGCGACGGTCACAGGCTCGCCGGTGCAGAACGCCTGCCGGGTCATCGAGCGGCACGAGGCCGGGGGGCGGGGCTACTACGCGGGTGCGCTGGCGCTGCTCGGCCGGGACGCGGGCGGTGCGCAGAGCCTCGACTCGCCCATCCTCATCCGTACGGCGGACATCGACGCCGAAGGGCGGCTGCGGGTGCCGGTCGGCGCCACGCTGGTGCGGGGATCGGACCCTGCGGGCGAGGTCGCGGAGACGCACGCCAAGGCGGCCGGGGTGCTGGCGGCGCTGGGGGTGCGTCCCGCCCGGCCGCGTGCGGAGGCCGGGCGGCCGGGGCTGGCCGACGATCCGCAGGTGCGGGCGGCCCTGGACGGGCGCCGGGCCTCGCTGGCGCCGTTCTGGCTGCGGATGCGGGAACCGTCGGACGTGCTCACCGGGCAGGCCCTGGTCGTCGACGCGGAGGACACGTTCACCGCGATGCTCGCGCACGTGCTGCGCTCGGCCGGGCTCGGCGTCACCGTCCGGCGGTACGACGAGCCGGGGCTGCGCGAGGCGGTGCTCGGGCACGAGGGCCCGGTGGTGCTGGGGCCCGGTCCCGGTGACCCGTGCGACTCCGCCGATCCGAAGATGCGCTTCCTGCGCGCGCTGACCGCGGACGTGCTCCGGGACGGCCGGCACGGTGTCCTCGGGGTCTGCCTGGGGCACGAGCTGGTCGCGGCCGAGCTGGGTCTGGGCATCGTCCGCAAGGAGGTGCCGTTCCAGGGGGCGCAGACCGGGATCGACCTGTTCGGGCGGCGGGAGACCGTCGGCTTCTACAACAGCTTCGTGGCCCGCTGCGACGACCGGGCGGCCGCCGGGCTGGCCGCGCGCGGCGTGGAAGTGAGCCGGAGTGCCGCGCACGAGGTGCACGCGCTGCGCGGACCGGGCTTCGCCGGCGTGCAGTTCCACCCGGAGTCGGTGCTGACGCTGAACGGCGCGGCGATCGTGCGGGAGCTGACCGGTCAGGTGCGCGGCACGAGCACGTTCTCCGAGCGGCGGCCGGCCCGGTAGTCGAGGACGTTGCGCACCGTGGCGTCGACGATCTGCCGGACGGCGTCCTCGGTGTAGTAGGCCTGGTGCGAGGTGACCAGGACGTTCGGGAAGGTGACGAGGCGGGCCAGCGTGTCGTCGGCGATGGCCTCCAGGGACTTGTCGAGGAAGAACAGGCCCGCCTCCGCCTCGTACACGTCGAGGCCCACCCCGGTGAAGCGGCCGGCGCGCAGTTCGCCGACCAGGGCCGCGGTGTCGATCAGGCCGCCCCGGCTGGAGTTGACCAGGATGGCGTCGTCCTTCATCGCCTTCAGGGCGTCCGCGTCGATCAGGTGCTGGGTCTCGGCCATCAGCGGGACGTGCAGGCTGACCAGGTCGGACTCGGCGAGCAGCTCGTCCTTGGCGACGTAGCGCATGCCCAGCTCCAGGCAGGCCGGGTTCTCGGCGACGTCCCAGCCGAGCAGCCGCATGCCGAAGCCGTGGGCGATGCGGGCGAACGCCTCGCCGATCTTGCCGGTGCCGAGGACGCCGGCGGTGCGGCCGTGCAGGTCGCGGCCCATCAGGCCGTGCAGGCGGAAGTCGAAGTCGCGGGTGCGGGTGGAAGCCCGCACGATGCGGCGGTTGACGGCCATGGCGAGCGTCCAGGCGAACTCGGCGACCGAGTGGGGCGAGTAGTAGGAGACGCGGGCGACGGTCATGCCGAGCCGCTCGGCCGTGTCGAGGTCGACGTTGTTGAAGCCGGTGGAGCGCTGGGCGACCATCCGGGTGCCGCCGGCCGCGAGGATCTCCAGGACGCGTGCACCGAGGTCGGCGTTGACGGACGTGGAGACGATCGCGTGGCCCGCCGCGATGGGGGCGGTGTCCTCGGTGAGGAAGACGTCCACGCAGTGGACGCCGTCGTGGCCGAGGAACGCCTCCTCGATCAGGGGCTTCTCGTCGGCCTGGACGCCGAAGGCCAGGATCTCCATGACCGCTCCCGTTCCGCTGGGCTCCGGGCCGAATATACGGCGCCCCGTCCGCGGCCGCCGACAGGCCGGGAAAGTGCCGCCTGTGGGCGTCCGGTCACCGTCCCGATCCGGTCACGCGTCGTCCAGGCCCCGCTCTATCGCGTACCGCACCAGCTCCACCCGGTTGTGCAGCTGGAGCTTGCCGAGGGTGTTCTGGACGTGGTTCTGCACGGTGCGGTGGGAGATGACGAGGCGTTCGGCGATCTGCTTGTAGCTCAGGCCCTTGGCGACCAGGCGCAGCACCTCGGTCTCGCGGTCGGTGAGCCGGGGCGCCCCGGGCTCGCCGGTGTCCGGGGCGGGGGCCGGTTCGGAGGCGAGGCGGCGGTACTCGCCGAGGACCAGCCCGGCCAGGCCCGGGGTGAAGACCGGGTCGCCGACGGCCGTGCGGCGCACCGCGTCCTGCAGTTCCCCGGTGGAGGCCGATTTCAGCAGGTATCCGGTCGCGCCGGACTTCACCGCCTCCAGGACGTCGGCGTGCTCCCCGCTCGCGGACAGCACCAGGACGCGCAGCTTCGGGTCGGCGCCGACGACCTCCTTGCACACCTGGACCCCGGGCTTGCCGGGCAGGTTGAGGTCGAGCACGAGCACGTCGGGCGCGGCCGCCCGGGCGCGGCGCACGGCCTGTTCGCCGTCGCCGGCGGTGGCGACCACCTCGAAGCCGGACTCGGCGAGATCCCGGGCCACGGCGTCGCGCCACATCGGGTGGTCGTCGACCACCATGACCTTGATCGGATCCTGTCGCTCGGTCATCGGTCCGCCTTCCCCCGTGCGCTGCCGCCGGTGTCCATGGATGTGCCCGGCGCCTTCGGCGCCCTGAGCTCCACCTCGGTGCCCTGTCCGGGCACCGAGATCAGTTCGGCCGTGCCGCCGAGGTCGCGCAGCCGTCCCCGGATGGACAGGGCGACGCCCAGCCGCCCCTCGCCCTCGGCCTCGGCGAGCCGTCCCTCGGGGATGCCGGGGCCCTCGTCGCGGACGGTGACGATCACCTCGTCCGGCTCGTCCTCGACGAGGATCCACGCGCGCGCGTCCTCGCCGACGTGCCTGCGGACGTTGTCCAGGGCGGCGCCCACCGCGGCCGCGAGCTCCCGCGCGGCGGCCGGGGCCAGGGGCACCGGGGCGCCGGGCTCGGCGAGGTTCACGCGCGCCCCGGCGTACGGGGCCAGCAGTGCGCGCAGGTCGACGGGACCGTCCGGGGCGTCCTCGTCCGGTTCCTCCACCGCCCGTACGACGGCGCCCTCGGCGGTGTCCTCCGACACCCGGGAGACGGGGACCAGGCCGCCGGAGACCAGGGTGCGCAGCGCGACCTCCTGCTCGCCGGCCATCCGGCCCAGCTCGGCCGCCTCGCCGCCGATGACGGCGCCGCGCCGCTGCACCATGGCGAGGACCTGGAGGACGCTGTCGTGGATGTCCCGGGCGAGCCGCTCCCGCTCCCTGGTCGCCGCCTCGATCTCCAGGGCGCGGGCGAGGGTGCGCTCGGAGGCGCGGGCGACCTCGACGACGTAGCCGATGGCGATGGAGGCGACCCAGACGAGGATCACGTTGTGGACGGTGTCGCGGGCCGGGGTGCCGCGTTCGACGAGGTTGGCCACGGCGACCGGGGTGGAGGCCATGGCCGCCCAGCGCCAGCCGCCCTTGATGGCGAAGGCCAAGACGGAACCGGCGGTCCATATGGACGGCAGGGTCGGCCCGCCGTCCATGACCCGTTCGGGCGCGTCGGCGAAGGGGGTGAGCAGGATGCCGGTGAGGGCGATCGTGAGGTCGGCGGCGAGGAAGCCCCTGGTGCAGCCGGCCGCGCCCGAGACCCTGGGCAGGGTCGCCAGCGTCCAGACGAAGAGGACGGCGTAGTAGCCGACGGCGAGCCAGGGGCGGGTGAAGCCGGACCAGGCGGTGGTGAAGAAGCCGATCGCGTACAGCATGGTGAGCACCCGGTAGCCGGCGAGCGCGCGCCACAGCGGCTGCTCGACCGACATCCTCATGACTCTCTCGCGCCTGGCCATGTCCCCCCGCCCCCGGCCCCGGCCCCGGCCCGGCTAGGGCTCGGTGCTCCGCTCGGCGCCGCCGTCCCGCTCGGCCGCCTTCTCCTTCGCCGTCTGTTCCTTCTCCGCCTGCGCGAGCGCGGCCTTCGCCGCCTTGCCCGCCTCCTTCTCGGCCTTCGCCGCGTCCGCGAGCTGCCGCTTCATGGCGGTCGCGTACATGTCGACGTACTCCTGGCCGGAGAGCTTCATGATCTCGTACATGACCTCGTCGGTCACCGCGCGGAGCACGAAGCGGTCGTGCTCCATGCCCTGGTAGCGGGTGAAGTCCAGGGGCCTGCCGATGCGGATGCCGGGGCGCATCAGCTTCGGCACCACCTTGCCGGGCGGCTGGATCTTCTCGGTGTCGATCATGGCGACCGGGATGACCGGGGCGCCGGTGGCGAGCGCCACGCGCGCGAGGCCGCCGGGCTTGCCGCGGTACAGCCTGCCGTCCGGGGACCGCGTGCCCTCGGGGTAGATGCCGAACAGCTCGCCGCGCTCCAGGACCTCTATGCCGCTCCTGATGGCGGCCTCGCCCGCGCCGCGCGCGCCGGAGCGGTCCACGGGGAGCTGGCCGACGCCCTTGAAGAACGCGGCGGTCAGCCGGCCCTTGACCCCGGGCGTGTTGAAGTACTCGGCCTTGGCGATGAAGGTCACCTTGCGGTCGAGGACGGCCGGCAGGAAGAACGAGTCGGAGAACGACAGGTGGTTGCTCGCCAGAATGGCGGGGCCCTCGGCCGGGATGTGCTCCAGGCCTTCCACCCAGGGCCGGAAGGCGAGCTTCAGCGAACCCCCGACGGTGACCTTCATCGCGCCGTACAACAACCGAGTGCCTCCTGTGTCTGTGGGTCAGACCCTATCCCGGGGCACCGTCAATGGCCCCGACGGCCCTGGTCGGTGTCAGTGCGGTCGCGTACGGTGAAGTACCCGCGAGTACCGCACACGTGTCCATCGCACCCGACGGTCCGGCTGTGCCGGCCCCCTGACGACAGGAGACCGAGACGTGCCGGTCCTGCCCGGAGCCGAGCCGTTCCGCCACGAGGGCGGGGAGGCCGGCGTCCTCCTCTGCCACGGTTTCACCGGTTCCCCGCAGTCGCTGCGCCCGTGGGCGCGGTATCTCGCGGAGCGCGGTCTGACCGTCGCGCTGCCCCTGCTGCCCGGGCACGGCACCCGCTGGGAGGACATGCAGGTCACCGGCTGGCAGGACTGGTACGCGGAGGTGGACCGCGAGCTGCGCGCCCTGCGGGAGCGCTGCGCGCGCGTGTTCGTGGCCGGCCTGTCGATGGGCGGGGCCCTGGCGCTGCGGCTCGCCGCGAAGCACGGCGACGCGGTGTCGGGCGTGGTGGTCGTCAACCCGGCGAACCGGATGCACGGCGTGGCCCAGCACGCCCTTCCGGTGCTGCGCCATCTGGTCCCGGCGGCCAAGGGCATCGCCAGCGACATCGCCAAGCCGCTCAGCACCGAGCTGGGGTACGACCGGGTGCCGCTGCACGCGGCCCACTCGCTGCGCACCTTCTTCCGTCTCGCCGACGGCGATCTGCCGCAGGTCACGCAGCCGCTGCTGCTGCTGCGCAGCCCGCAGGACCATGTGGTGCCGCCGGCGGACTCGGCGCGCATCCTCGGCCGGGTGTCCTCGACGGACGTCACGGAGGTCCTGCTGGAACAGAGTTACCACGTGGCGACGTTGGACCACGACGCGGACCGGATCTTCGCGGAGAGCATCGCGTTCATCGGCCGGCTGGCGCCCGGTTCCGTCAGGGAGCCGGAGTCCGGTGCCGGTGGGGAAGGGACGACCGCAGGTGGCTGAGCACGACTCCGACCGCGAGGACCGGGAGGAGCGGGACGTGGAGCGTGAGGAGCGGGACGTGGACGGGGAGCTGGAGCGGGAGGCCGGGCGGGAGCGGCCCGAAGGCCGGGGGCCCGAGGAGGAGCGCGCGCCGGAGGAGCGGGCCGCGCCCTTCGACGAGGACGCGGCCTGGGCGGCGATCGTCGCCGGGTACGGGGAGGAGCCGCCGGACCCGGCGGGGGCCAAGCCGTTCAAGTCGGTGGAGGACCTGGCCCTGCTGGAGCCGGAGACGAACGACGACGGCCCCGAGCCGGAGCGGCCGGCCTCGGCGCGTCCGCTGGGCAGCTCCGTCGCCTTCGCCCCGGGTGTCGGGCCGCGTGACCACAGTCTCGCCGAGCCCTCCGACGGTGATCCGGGCGAGGACGACGAGGGCCACTTCGTGCCGCCCGAGCCGCCGCCGCTGCCCGAGGGCGACACCACGGCGAAGTTCGCCTGGCTGGGCGTGCTGGGCGGCCCGGTGCTGCTCCTGCTGGCGGTGGTGCTCGGCTGGGACATGACCTGGTGGCTGACGACCCTGAGCCTGGGCGGCTTCCTCGGCGGCTTCGCCACGCTGGTCATGCGGATGCGGACGGGCGACGAGGACGACGACGACCCGGGGCGGGGCGCGGTGGTCTGAGGCCGGGCTCGGCCCGGGCGCCGGATGGGCTCAGGCCGCGGGCACGCGGAGGGCGGTCAGGACCGGAAGGTGGTCCGTGGCCGCCCTCAGGTCGTCCTCGGCCACCCCGGGGAGTCCCACGGGCACCCCGCAGCCCAGCACCTCGATGCCCTCGGTGGTGAACACCGCGTCGATGCGCTGGTGCGGGTCGGTGGCGGTGGAGGTGTACTCGCCGCCCCAGGGCGCGGCGGTCCAGCAGTCCCGCAGCCCGTCGCCGAGCCGCCGGAAGGTGGGGCCGCCGGGGCGTTCGTTCAGGTCGCCGCCCGCCACCACGTGCCGCACGCCCAGGGCGGCGACCCGGTCGAGGAGCAGGCCGGCCTGCGCGTGCCGCTCGTCCTTCTGCAGTGACAGGTGGCAGCTCACGACGCCGAGCCGGGCTCCGCCGAAGCGGACCACGGCGGTGGCGAGTCCGCGGCGGTGCAGGCCGGGGGTGAGCGGGAGCAGTACGTCCTCGGTGCGCTCCACGGTGGCCCGCAGGGAGCACAGCAGCGCCGGCCCGGCGGCCGTGGCGCCCCCGGAGAGGAGCACCAGTCCGGAGGCGGCGGCGAGCCGGGTGAGCTTCTTGCGCCAGCGGAAGAAGCGGGGGGCCTCCTGGAGGAGGACGAGGTCGGGGGCGCAGGCGGCGATCACGCGGGCGAGGGCGTCGGTGTCGTCGCGCATCGAGCGGATGTTGTAGCTGAGGACCCGGACGACGGCGGAACCGTCGGGTTCGGTGCGGGAGTTGGGGAGCGGCTCCATGTGGATCACAGTACGCCCAACGGCTCGGGGCGCGAGGAGCGTGGGCGGCTGTCGGTACGTCGTGGCCTGTCGCGCCCGTGGGGCGGAGTCCCGAATGGACTCCGCCCCGCGCCCCCGCAGGCGTGTGGTGAGCGTCGTTTACATGATCGGGTCGGGCTCGCGGGCCAGGTCGGCCGCGCCCACCAGGCCGGCCTTGTTGCCGAGCTGGGCGGCGATCACGTCGGCCACCGGACGCCAGTTGCCGCCGACCAGCCAGCGCTTGTACGACTTGCGGATCGGGTCGAGGACCAGGTCGCCCTCGTCGGACAGGCCGCCGCCGACGATGAAGGCGGACGGGTCGAAGAGCGAGGCCAGGTCGGCGAGGCCGGCGCCGGCCCAGCGGGCCAGCTCGCGGTAGGAGTCGACGGCGACCGGGCAGCCCTGCCGGGCGGCGACCGAGATGTGCTTGCCCTCGATGCCGTCGGGCGTGCCGTCGCCGAGCGCGAGCAGCACCTCGGCGCGCTCGGGGGTGGCGTTGGCGCGCTGCTTGGCGTAGCGCACGAGGGCGCGGCCGGAGGCGTACTGCTCCCAGCAGCCCTGCGAGCCGCAGCCGCACAGCAGTCCGTCCGGCACCATGCGGATGTGGCCGAACTCGGCGGCCACGCCGAAGTGACCGCGGCGCAGCTTGTTGCCGATGATGATGCCGCCGCCGAGGCCGGTGCCGAGCGTGATGCAGATGACGTTGCGGTGGCCCTTGCCGGCGCCGAACTTGTACTCGCCCCAGGCCGCGGCGTTGGCGTCGTTCTCCACGACGACCGGGAGGCCGACGCGGGCCTCGACCTTCTCCTTGAGCGGCTCGTTGCGCCAGTCGATGTTCGGCGCGAAGTAGACCGTCGAGCGCTGGCGGTTGACGTATCCGGCGGCGCCGATGCCCACGCCGACGATCTCGTGCCCAGCGCGTGCGCCCTCCACCGCCGAGGCGATGGCGTCCACGATGGCCTCGGGTGTGGTGGGGGTCGGCACCTTGAAGGTCGAGAGGATGTTGCCTTCCTCGTCGACCACGCCGGCCGCGATCTTCGTGCCGCCGATGTCGACGCCGATGGTGAGTCCCATGAATCCCTCAGTTCCGGTCGAGCCCCGCTACGGCCAACCGTACCCGAGGGGGGCCTCAGTCCAAGTCGATACGCTGCCCCGGGCCGGTGCCCCCGTCGCCGTCGTCGCCGGGTTCGTCCAGGTCACGGGGGTCGGCGGCGTCGGTGGCCCGGGCGGTCCAGCGACGCTCCTGGTTCTGGACGGCGGAGCGGTAGGCGGCGAGGAGCTCGCCGCCGGCCGCCGCGAGGTGGTCGAAAACATCTGGATTGCGCTCGATGACCGGTTCGACGGCGGCCTTGGCCTGCTGGACGACCTGACGGACCACCTGCTGGGCGGCCGGCCCGGCGACCTGGCCGAGCAGCGGGGACTGGAGGCCGGACAGCTTCTCCGCGACCGTGTCGACGAGCCGGCGCAGTTCCTCGGCGGCCGACCCCGGCTGCGGCCCGTACTCGGACCGGCGGCGGGCCTTCTCGGCCTCCAGGTCCTCCGCGCAGGCGGTCGCCCACGCGTCGGTGTCGGACGCCCGCGCCTCGCCGGCCGGCCCTACCGCGTCGGCCGCGTCGTGGCGCGCGTCCTCGGACGGGGGAGCTCTTCGCTCATGACGGACTCCTGACTACGGTTCGTCCCTCCGACGTTACCCGAACGGGCGCGGCGGGATCAGCGTCCGCGCGGCCACAGCCGGGGGTCCGGCGCGAACCGCACGGCGAGGGTGCCCTCCCGCAGGGCGGCCCCGTCGACGGTGCAGCGGCGCAGCGCGGACGGCAGCGGCACGATCCGGCGGAACGGACCGGCGGTGACGACGAGTTCGTCACCGCGCCGGACGAGGTCGAGATCGTCGCGTATGGCACCGGGCAGCGGGATGTGCCAGACGAGCACGCCGTCGTCGGCCAGCCGGTCGGTGACGGGCCACTCGACCGGGGCGGCGGGCCGGCCGGCGCCCGGCGCGCCGAGGGCGGCCAGGTCGTCCGCGCCCCGCGGGTCACGTCCGAGGTGGGTGACGGTCCGGACGTCGTACGCCTCCTCCCACGCCTCCAGCGCCTTGCGCTGCTGGGCGAGGGGGCCGGCGGACCAGCCGTCCGCGAAGGCCTCCTCGGGCAGGACGCGGTTGGCGACCAGCAGGTCGGTGCGCAGGCCGCGCAGGGCGAGGCCGAGGCCGGCGGTGCGCACGGCGTCCGCACCGGCGGGTCCGGGCTCGGCGACGAGCCGCACCACGGTGTTCCGGTCGGCGAGGACGGCCTCGGCGGCGGCCAGCTCCAGGTCCCAGCGGGCGGCGGCCTCGTACAGCGACTCGGCGGGCAGGGGGACGCCCGCGAGCCGGCCGAGGACGGGCCGCAGGGCGCGGGCGGCCTGCCGCTCGGGCGGGAGCAGGCGGCGCAGGTAGCGGCGCAGTTCCTCGGGGAGGGCGAGCAGGGCAAGGGCGCGGGGGGCGGGCGGGAGGTCGACGACGACGAGTTCGTGGGAGCCGGGGCCCTCGGCGAGGGCGGCGTCGCGCAGGGCGCGCAGCAGGGCGAGTTCCTCGGCGCCGGGCAGCGGGGTGAGCTCCTCGGCGTCCAGGCGGGCGGCGCCGAGCAGGCCGAGGGCGGAGGCGGCGCGGTCCTGGAGGGCGGCGAGGCCGTCCCGGAAGCCCCGGGCGGCGTCGGGCCGCCGGACGGTGAGGCCTGGTTCGACGGGGGCCGGTTCCGGGCCGGTGCGCATCCCGAGCGCGGCGCCGAGGGTGTCGTCGCGGTCGGCGCCGAGCAGGAGGGTGCGGGTGCCGGCACGGGCGGCGGCGAGCGCGGTGGCGGCCGCGACGGTCGTACGACCGCTGCCGCCCGGACCCGTGATCAGGATGGTGCGCATGAGGCTGAACGCTACCGCCGCCCCCGCGCCGGACCGCCGCGCCGCTCCCCGCCGCGTGCCCGCCCCGGCCGGCCGACTACTTCGGGGCCGACTCCACGCGCTTCTTCAGGCCCGCCAGCGCGCGGTCGATGATGACCTTCTCGGCCTTGCGCTTGATCATGCCGAGCATGGGGATCTTGACGTCGACCGTGAGCCGGTACGTGACCTCCGTGCCCGATCCGGCCGGCCGGAGCAGGTAGGAGCCGTCGAGCGAGCGCAGCATCTGGGACTTGACCAGCGTCCAGGACACCTCGTGCGCACCGGTCCAGGTGTACGCCAGCGTCTGGTCGTCCTTGATCGCCCCGGCGTCCATGACGAGTCGGACCTGCTCGGCACGCCCCTGCGCGTCGGCCGCGAGGACCTGTGCCTCCTTCACCTCACCGGTCCAGTCCGGGTAGCGGGCGAAGTCGGCGATCACCTCCATGACGTCGGCCGGTGCCGCCTCGATCGTGATGCTCGAGCTGGTGTGTTCCGCCATCGCCGTGGCTCCTCCAGATGCGGGCCGGTACTGAGGTACGCCGTGCGCCGGAGCGCGCACGCGTGTGCCGCGTGAAGGCTATCGCGCACCGGAGCGGCGGATGTCACCACCTGCCTGCGACAGTCCGGCCGCGCGGGCTCACCACTCCAGCGCCCACGGCTTCCCCGTCGACGCGAAGTGGCCGACGTTCACGCACTCGGTCGCCCCGATCCGCATCCGCCGCACCAGCGGCTGGTGCACGTGGCCGAACAGGGCGTAGCGCGGCCGGGTCCGCCGGATCGCGTCCAGCAGGGCGCGGCTGCCGCGCTCGAAGCGCCGCGCCACCGTGTCGTAGACCAGTTCCGGCACCTCCGGCGGGATGTGCGTGCACAGCACGTCCACCTCGCCGACGGCCTCGATCTTCGCGGCGTACTCCTCGTCGCCGATCTCGTACGGCGTGCGCATCGGGGTGCGCAGGCCGCCGCCGACGAAGCCGAAGACCCGGCCGCCGATCTCGACGCGCTCGCCGTCCAGCACGGTCGTGCCCGGTCCGGCGTACTCCGGCCACAGGGGCGGCATGTCGACGTTGCCGTAGGTGGCGTACGTCGGTGTGGGGAACGCGGCGAACAGCTCGGCGTACTGCCCGCGCACCGCCCGCTCGATCAGCGCGCCGCGGTTCTCGCCGACGCCCGCCCACAGCCGGGCCCCCAGCTCGCGGGCCTCGGCGAAGCGGCGGGCGGTGCGCAGCTCGACGATGCGGTCGGCGTTGGCCTCGCCGAACAGGTCCGGGAAGATGCCGCGCGAGTGGTCGGCGTAGTCGAGGAAGAGGACCAGGTCCCCGAGGCAGATCAGGGCGTCGGCGCCCTCGCCGGCCCTGGCCAGGTCGCGCGCGTTGCCGTGCACGTCGCTCACCACGTGGACGCGCGTCGTCGTGTTGCCGGCCGGTGTGGGTGCCATGGCGATCAAGGGTAAGTGTGCGCGTCCCGCGTGAACAGTGGGGGCCGGACCTGCGGTTACTGGCTGGTCGCCCCGGGTGTCGACTACTCTGCGCCAAGGAAACCCCATCCGTGTGACGCAGCGAACATCTCGCGGGGACCCCCTGTCGGAGACGCCATACCGGCGGGTAACGTCCGGGCAGTCCAGTCGTGCTCAGGATTTCAACATGTGAATCGGCATGTTCTCCTCGAGCACTTGCCCGAGCCTTGGACCGCACCGTCGCATCACACAACGTCGTGGCGCCGGCGCCCTATGAGGAGCAGCAGTCTTGCGCGAGTTCAGCCTTCCGGCTTTGTACGAGGTCCCTGCGGACGGAAATCTGACCGACATCGTCCGCAGAAACGCCGCGCAGCATCCGGACGTCGCCGTCATCGCCCGCAAGGCCGGCGGCACCTGGCAGGACGTGAGCGCTCGCGCCTTCCTCGCCGAGGTGCACGCCGCCGCCAAGGGCCTCATCGCCTCCGGCGTCCAGCCGGGCGACCGGGTCGGCCTGATGTCCCGTACGCGCTACGAGTGGACACTGCTGGACTTCGCGATCTGGAGCGCGGGCGCGATCACCGTGCCGGTGTACGAGACCAGCTCGCCGGAGCAGGTGCAGTGGATCCTCGGCGACTCGGGCGCCACGGCGTGCGTCGTGGAGTCGGCCGGGCACGCCGCCGCCGTGGAATCGGTGCGCGAGCGGCTGCCCGCCCTCAAGAACGTCTGGCAGATCGACGCCGGTGCCGTCGAGGAGCTGGGGCGTCTCGGCGGGGACGTCACCGACGAGGCGGTCGAGGAGCGCAGCTCGATCGCGAAGGCCGACGACCCGGCGACCATCGTCTACACGTCGGGCACCACCGGCCGCCCCAAGGGCTGCGTGCTCACCCACCGCAGCTTCTTCGCTGAGTGCGGCAACGTCGTCGAGCGCCTGCGCCCGCTGTTCCGCACGGGCGAGTGCTCCGTCCTGCTGTTCCTCCCGCTCGCCCACGTCTTCGGCCGCCTCGTCCAGGTCGCGCCGATGATCGCGCCGATCAAGCTGGGCTGCGTCCCGGACATCAAGAACCTCACCGACGAACTGGCCGCGTTCCGGCCGACGCTGATCCTGGGCGTGCCGCGCGTCTTCGAGAAGGTCTACAACTCGGCGCGCGCCAAGGCGCAGGCCGACGGCAAGGGCAGGATCTTCGACAAGGCCGCCGACACGGCGATCGCGTACAGCAAGGCCCTGGACACCCCGTCGGGGCCGTCCGTCGGTCTGAGGATCAAGCACAAGGTCTTCGACAGGCTCGTCTACAGCAAGCTCCGCACGGTCCTCGGCGGGCGCGGCGAGTACGCCATCTCCGGCGGTGCCCCGCTCGGCGAGCGCCTCGGCCACTTCTTCCGCGGCATCGGCTTCACGGTCCTGGAGGGCTACGGCCTGACCGAGTCCTGCGCGGCGACCGCGTTCAACCCCTGGGACCGGCAGAAGATCGGCACGGTCGGCCAGCCACTGCCCGGCTCGGTGGTGCGCATCGCCGACGACGGCGAGGTGCTGCTGCACGGCGAGCACCTGTTCAAGGAGTACTGGAACAACCCGGGGGCGACCGCGGAGGCGCTGGCCGACGGCTGGTTCCACACCGGGGACATCGGCACCCTCGACGAGGACGGCTACCTGCGCATCACCGGACGCAAGAAGGAGATCATCGTCACCGCCGGCGGCAAGAACGTCGCCCCGGCCGTGATCGAGGACCGCATCCGGGCGCACGCGCTGGTCGCGGAGTGCATGGTGGTCGGCGACGGGCGGCCGTTCGTGGGCGCGCTGGTCACCGTGGACGAGGAGTTCCTCGGCCGCTGGTGCGCGGACCACGGCAAGCCGGCCGGCTCGACGGTGGCCTCGCTGCGCGAGGACCCGGACCTGCTCGCCGCGATCCAGTCGGCGGTCGACGACGGCAACGCGGCGGTGTCGAAGGCCGAGTCGGTGCGCAAGTTCCGTGTGCTGGGCGCCCAGTTCTCGGAGGAGTCGGGGCACCTGACCCCGTCGCTGAAGCTGAAGCGGAACGTGGTGGCGAAGGACTACGCGGACGAGATCGAGGCGATCTACGCGAAGTAGCCGAGCGGGGGGCGCCCATGGAGGTGCCCCCTTGTCACCGTGGGCGGGTGCCGGTGCGTCGTGGCTTGTCGCGCAGTTCCCCGCGCCCCTGACCCGCATGCCCTGGCCCCCGTTGCCGAGACCCCCCGCGTTACAGCAGGGTCTTCAGGTGTTCCGCCAGCAGGTCCCAGCGCCACTTCTCCTCGACCCAGGACCGGCCCCGCTCGCCCATCCGGCGGCGCAGTTCCGGGTCGGCGAGGAGAGCGGTGACGCGGTCGGCCGTATGCTCCGCCGAGTCGCCGCGCACGACCCAGCCCGTCTCCCCGTCGAGCACGGCGTCCGGGGCGCCGCCGGAGTCGCCGGCGACGACGGGCAGGCCGGTCGCGGACGCCTCCAGGTAGACGATGCCGAGCCCCTCCACGTCCAGCCCGCCCCGCCGGGTGCGGCACGGCATGGCGAAGACGTCCCCGGCGCCGTAGTGCGCGGGCAGCTCGGCCCAGGGCACGGCGCCGGTGAAGCGCACGGAGGCGGCGACGCCGGTGTCCCGGGCGAGGCGGCGCAGGTCCTTCTCGTAGGGGCCGCCGCCGACGATGAGCAGGACGGCGTCCGGCTGGGCGGCGAGGACGCGCGGCATGGCCCGGATCAGCGTGTCCTGGCCCTTGCGCGGCACCAGCCGCGAGACGCACACCACGACGGGCCGGTCGGTCAGCCCGAGCCGGGCCCGCACCTCGTCACCGCCGCTGTCCGGGTGGAAGGTCTTCTCGTCGACGCCCGGCGGCAGCTGCACCATCCGCGCGGCGGCCGCCGGCGTGAGCGCGCCCGCGATCCGCGAGCGCGTGTACTCGCCGAGGTAGGTGATCGTGTCCGTCGACTCCCCGATCCGGCGCAGCAGTTGCCGGGCGGCGGGCAGCTGGGCCCAGCCGGCCTCGTGCCCGTGGGTGGTGGCGACGATCCGCTCGGCGCCCGCCTTGCGCAGGGCGGGCGCCATCAGCCCGAGGGGCGCCGCCGCCCCGAACCACACCGACGTGCACCCGTGCTCGCGCAGCAGCCCGACCGCCCGGCGGGTCGCGCCCGGCGTCGGCAGCAGCATCGTCGTACGGTCGCGCACGACGGTGAAGGGCTGCTCGGCGTCGAAGGCGGCGGTGGCCTCGAGGCCCTCCCGGCTCCGCCTCCAGGTGGAGGCGTAGACGACCAGCCGCTCGGGGTCCAGGCGCAGCGCCATGTTGTGCAGGAAGGCCTGGATGCCGCCGGGGCGGGGCGGGAAGTCGTTCGTCACGATCAAGGTCTTGCGCATCGCCGCCGACCCTACCGAACCGGCCGCCCGGGGCGGGGCCCGGCCGTGTCGGTGGAGCGCGCGCGGGCGTCCGGGCCATCATGGGGCACCGGCACGGCACACGCGGACGGGCAGGGAGCACGTGGAGACGACGGACGCGGCGCGGTCCCCGCTGGGGCCGCTGACGGCCTGGGGCGTCACGCGGCTGGTGCTGCTGCTGTTCGTGCTGAGGGTGCTGGTCCTCCCGGGCCCGGACGTCACCAGCGACGTGTCGGTCATCTACCGGGACTGGTACGACGTCCTGCGCACCGGGACGTTCCCCCTGGACGACGTCACCTGGCAGTACCCGCCCGCCGCGGCGTTCGCGATCCTCTCCCCCGGCCTGCTGCCCTTCTGGGACTACCCCACCGCCTTCTTCGCGCTGGCCTGTGCCGCGGACCTGACCGTCCTGGCGCTGCTGCTGCGGGCCGGCCGGGGACGCGGCCGGTCCCGGGCCGGCGCCCGGGTGTGGGTGGCGGGCGTCCCGCTGCTCGGTCCGACGGTGTACGCCCGGTACGACGTGATGGTCACCGCCGTCGCGGTCGCCGCGCTGCTCGCCGCCGGGCGGCATCCCCGGGCGGCGGGTGCCCTGGCGGCGCTCGGGGCGCTGCTGAAGGTGTGGCCGGCGCTGGTGCTCGCCGGCCTGCGCGGGCGCGGTACCTGGGCGGCGGCGGCCCTGACGGGGGCGGTCCTGGCCGCGCTGTTCGCCGTGACCATGCCCGGCGCGTTCGCGTTCCTGACGTTCCAGCGCGAGCGGGGCACCGAGGTGGAGTCCCTGGGCTCGCTCGCCCTGCACGTCGCCCGGCACTTCGGCTGGGACGGCCAGGTGCTGCTCAACTACGGCTCCGTTGAGTTCCTCGGCCCCCACGTGGGCACGGTGAGCACGGTCGCCCTCGCGCTGACCGCGACGGCGTTCGGCTGGCTGCTGCTGTGGCGGCTCGCGGCCTCGCGGTTCGCGGCGCACACGGCGGCGGACGCGGCGCTCACGGCGGTGCTGCTGTTCACGGTGACCAGCCGGGTGATCAGCCCCCAGTACCTGGTCTGGCTGGTCGGCCTCGCCGGGGTCTGCGGGTGCTTCCGGGCGAGCCGGATGCGGGTGCCCGCCGCGCTGGTGCTGGCGGCGGGCGCGGTGACGGTGCTGGAGTTCCCCGTCTGGTTCGCGCACGTCGTGGCGAGCGACCCGCTGGGGATCGCGCTCCTGTCCGTCCGCAACGGGCTGCTGGTGGCGGCCGCGCTCGTCGCGGCCCGGGCGCTGTGGCGCGGCACCGTGCCGCGCGGGGGGCCGGGACGCTCCGCCGCCTCCCGGCGGCTCAGCCGAGCTCCGTCCGCAGATACTCCCGCCACCGCGCCGTGAACGCGTCCCCGCTCGTGCCGAGCACGTCCCGCATCGCGTCCTCGACCGCGCCCGCGCGTCCGTCGTGGGCGCCCACGGCCCGGTAGAAGGCGTCCAGGCGGTCCTCGCCCCACTCGTCGGCGATCATGCGGCAGGCCAGCCAGCCGCCCTCGTAGGCGCGGGCGAGCGCGTCCGCCTCGCCGGTGAAGCCGAAGTCCTCGTCCGTGGGCAGCCCGGCGGGCAGCCGGCCCTCGGACACCGCGCGCGTCAGTTCGGCGGCGGCCTGCGACGGCGCGCGGCCGTCGGCCCGGTAGCCGACCCAGTCGGCATAGCCCTCGGACAGCCACAGCGGCGTGGCGGCGGTGGTGTGGACGCGCGTGGCGACGTGGGTGGTCTCGTGGGTGAGCACGACCTGCCGGCCCAGGGTGCCGAGCAGCCCGTACGCGTCGGGGTTGACGATGATCCGGTCCGCGGGCGCCCGCTCCCGGCCGCCCGTCTCGCCGGTGGTGACCGCGGCGATGCCCCGGTAGGAGGAGGCGGGTGAGCCGAGCAGCCCCGCCATCCCCTCCAGCGACGTGGGCACCAGCACGACGATCCGGCGGCTCCACGCGCCGTCCCAGGCGTCGGACACGGCCGGCACCGCGTGGTCGGCCAGGTCCGCGTAGCCGCTCAGCGCCACGGTGGACTGCCCGATGCCGAGGACGAGGCTGTGCTCGCCCCGCACCACCCGCACCGGGCCCTGGTCCCACGGCTGCTGGCCGGACCGCTCCGCGGGCCGGTCGGAGTCGACGGACCAGTCCCCGTCCCGCTCCCGGCTGAGCCGCACGGTGCGGGCGGTGGTGACGGCGCCCCGGTCGTAGCCCTCGACGCGGTAGCTGAGGTCGACGTCGGCGGTGGCGGTGTCGCCGGTGCGGTGGACGCCGGTCACGCGGTACGACCAGTCGGCCAGCGGCACCGCGGCCAGGTTGGCGAAGCCCGTCCCGGTGCCGGTGCGGGCCCAGGCGGTCCGGTCGTGGGCGAGCACGGCCGCCGCGCGCCGGTCCAGGACCCGCTGCACCTCTGCCCCGACGGGGTCGGCCGCGGTCCGGCCGCCGCAGGCCACGAGGGAGACCAGCAGCAGGCACAGCGCCACCACCGAGGAACCCGACACGCGCCTTCGACCAGCCATCCTCCCGATCGTACGGGCGCCGGGCCGCGGGGGCCCGGGTTCGGGGAGGTCAGACCCTGGTGACCGAGGAGACCGGCATCATGCCGACCGGGTCGTAGCGCACCGGGGCGCCGGGGTGGGGCGCGTGGATCACCTGGCCGTTGCCGGCGTACATGCCGATGTGACTGGCGTCGTCCCGGTAGGCGACCAGGTCGCCGGGCCGCGCCTCGGAGAGCGGGATCCGGCGGCCCGCGTACCGCTGTGCCTGCGAGGTGCGCGGCAGACCGACCCCGGCCTGGGCGTACGCCCACTGGGTCAGGCCCGAGCAGTCGAAGCCGGTGGGGCCGTTGGCGCCCCACACGTAGGGTCTGCCGAGCGCGGAGCGGGCCGCGGCGAAGGCGGCCGCGGACCGGCCGGAGGCGGGTACGCCGCCGAGGGCGGACAGGTCGGCGCGGCCCGAGCGCGAGGCGCGGCCGTAGGCGGCGCGTTCACCGGCCGGGAGGGTGCCGAGCAGCCGGCGGGCCCGGGCGAGCTTGCGCTCGACGGTCTTCTTGTGGGCGGCGACGGCCTTGCGGCCCTTCTCCAGCTCGGCGAGCTTGCGGGCGGCCTCGGCACGGTCCTGGGTCAGTTCGCGCGTGACCCGCTGGAGCTCCCGGAGTTCGCCGGCCTGGTGGGCGGTGATCCGGTCGAGCACGGAGGCCTTGTCGAGGTAGTCGTCCGGGTCGGCGGAGAGCAGCAGCGCGAGGGACGGGTCGACGCCGCCCGCGCGGTACTGGGCTCCGGCGAGCGAACCGAGCCCGTCCCGCATGGTGTTGATCCGCTGCTGCTTGCGGGCGATCTCGTCCTGGGCGGCGTCGACCTCCTCGCGCAGGGCGTCGGTGCGCTCGTCGGCCTTGTTGTAGGCCTCGGTCGCCTGCTCCGCCTCCGTGTGCAGGCGGTCCACCTCGGCACGTGTGTCGTCGTGCGGCGCGGCCACGGCCGCCGGTACGGCGCCCAGGACGGCGGTGGCTACGGAGAGAAGGCCGAGGGCGGCGGTGGCGCCGCGGTCGAGCCCGGACGGTGCAAGGCGGCGATGGGACCCCACGGGAAGCCGCACTCCTTCCGCTGGCGGACGGGAAACGCGGCAGACAGTAACCCCGCGGCGGGGCCGGCGACCAACGGCCGGGAAGGGGCGCGGAACGCGGCACCCCGCCGCTGACGCAGGTCAGACGGCGGGGCGGGCGGTCGGAACACCGTGCCGTGATTCCCCCGAACGGGCGGCACGGGCGGGACGTTCGCGGATGGTCGTCCCGGGACGCGGGTCAGACGCGGACGCCCCACATGAAGGGGCCGCCGATGGTGTTCATCGACTCGTAGCGGACGACCGTGCCGGTGCGCGGCGCGTGCAGGACCTGGCCGTTGCCGGCGTAGAGGCCCACGTGGTGCAGGTCGTTGAAGAAGAAGACGAGGTCGCCGACCTGGAGGTCGCTCATCGAGGAGATGCGCGTGCCGTAGTTGGCCTGGGCCTCGGAGGTGCGGGGTATGCCGACGCCGGCCTGCGCGTAGGCCCAGGAGGTGAGGCCGGAGCAGTCGAAGGAGGACGGGCCGGTGGCGCCGTAGACGTACGGCGTGCCGATCTTGCTCTGGGCGGCGGAGAACGCGGCACCGGCGCGGCCGGAGGCGGACGCCGTGGAGCCGGAGAGGGCCTCGCGCTCGCTGCTGCGGGTGGCGCGGTCCTGCTCGGCGGTGAGGGCGGCCTTCTCCGCGGCGGTGAGCGTGTTGAGGAGCTTCTGGGCGGAGGAGAGCTTGCCCTGGACCTCCTTCTTCTTCTTGCCCAGTTCGGTGCGGGTGGCCGAGAGGTCCTTGAGCTTCTTGGAGGCCTCGGCTCGCTGCTGGGCCAGGTCGCGCTGCTTCTCCTGGATCTTCTTCAGCGACTCGACCTGCTGACCGCTGAGCTGGTCGAGCGTGGAGGCCTTGTCCAGGTAGTCGTCCGGGTCGGCGGACAGGAAGAGCTGGAGGGAGGGGTCGATGCCGCCGGAGCGGTACTGGGCGCTGGCCATCGAACCGAGGCCGTCGCGCAGCTCGTTGAGCTCCTCCTGGCCGCGGGCGACGTTGTCCTGGATGGTGGAGATCTCCTTCTGGAGCTTCTCCTGCTTCTCCTTGGCCCCGTTGTACTTCTCGGTGGCCTGCTCCGCCTCTTCGTAGAGCTTGTCGACCTTGGCCTTGACCTCGTCCTTGCTCGGCTTCTCGCTCGGCGCGGCGTTGGCCGCCTGCGAGCTGAGAGCGACTGCGGCTGCCGCGGCGGTGGTGAGCACGGTCACACGCGTGCGGCTCGGCTGCTTGGGACGACGGTGGGACGCCACGGAGTCGAGCTCCTTCTTGAGGGGGATCACCCGATCGGGGGTTCGAAGGCAGACCCTAGTGACCAAGTCGTGATGAGTTCAAATCCTCAGCTGAAAATAGTGAGACCGATGAGGCATATTTTGCCGTGAACTCACGTGCGGTGAGGCAGCCTTGACCGTGCGTCGCATCGAACGCCCCTCAATCCGGGCAAGGCACCCGTAGGTTGCGCTTGGGACGGACGGCGCTCCGGGGACATTCCGCCCGGGACTCAGCCGCGCGAGAACCGCTTGAGGAGGACCACCGAGGCCACCGGCCGCGCGCCCGCCTTCGCCACCCCGTCGGCGACCTCGCGGTCGGTGGAGACGACGATGACCGGCCGGCCCGGCGGCTCGGCCCGCACCAGCTGGCGGATCAACTCGTCCGCGGTGACACCGGGCTTGGAGAACAGCACCCGCACCCCGCGCGGCGGCGCCAGGAGCACCGGCGCGGCCAGTTCGGCCCCGTCGAAGACGCAGGTCGTCTCGGCGCCGGTCTGCGCGGCGAGCTGGGAGAGCTGACCGAGCAGGCGCAGCCGCTGCTTCTCCAGCGGCATCTGCGGATAGCCGGTCTTGGTGACGTTGTAGCCGTCGACGACCAGATGCGCCTGGGGCAGCGCGAGCAACTGGTCCAGGATGGCGGGGTCGTGCTCGGACAGGGCGCGGGCGGCGATGTCCTTCGGGGTCATCCGGCCGGGCTCGACCGCGTCCACCGTCTCCGCGGGCCGCACCGACACCGGGGGCAGCGCGAGCTCCCGGCGCAGCCCCTGGGTGGCGTCCAGCAGCGTGTCGAGGAGCAGCCGGACGCGCATGTCCTCGGTGCTGCGTCCCTCGCGTGCCGCCCGGCGGGCGGCCTCCAGGGCGGCCTCCGCCTCGCCGAGGCGGGCCTTGAGCCGACGGCTCTCGCTCTCGGCGGCGGAGAGCTGGGCGCTGTCCTCGGCGCGGACGGCGTCCATCTCGTCCCGGACCTTGCGCAGGGCCGCCTCGCCGCGCTTGACGTCGCTGAGGGCGGAGCGCAGCTTGCGGTGCAGCGACTCGGTCTCCTTCTTCGCCGCGTCCAGCTCGCCGCGCAGCCGCTCCGTCTCGGTCCTGGTGTGCTCCCGGGCCCGGGCCAGCTCCTCCTGCAGCCGCTCCAGCTCCGCGCGGCTCTCCTCGTCGGCGCGCTCGGCGTGCGCGCGCTGCACCTCCTCGCCGGCGGCGGTCACCAGCTTCACCCAGCCGTGCGGGCGCAGCACGTAGGCCGCGGCCGCCACGTCGAGGGGGTCCGCGGCCGGGGGCGGGGAGTTGGAGTCCAGGGCGCCGGCCAGCTCCGGCTGGGCCTCTCTGAACTTCTCGCCGATCCGCTGCCGGAACAGGGGGTCGGTCTCCACGGCGGCGGCCATGGCGTTGCCGGCGAACTTGGCCCGGCGGTTGGGGGCGAAGCGGGCGTACTGTCTCAGCTGCGCGGGCAGTTCGCCGAGGGTGAGTCCGCCGAAGCCGTCGGAGACGATCTGCACGACCCTGCGGCGCACTCCGTCGGGCAGCGGGCGGTCGAGCACCTCAGCGGCGCCGTCGTCCGGCCCCCCGCCGTGTGTCTCCACCATCCGTCACCCCAATGCCTCTGCTGCCTGCGCATGCCTGTGCGCGGCCCCGGTACGGGACCACGGCCCGCGGGACCCGCTCCCGTCAGGAGCCGGCGCCGGGCCTGTCCACGAGTTCCACCTGGTCCACGGCATTGCACCAGCGGCACCGCACCGACTCGATGGTCTCACTGAGCACCTCGCGCTCCTCGACCGTCGGCTCTCCGGCCAGATCGAGGTGCACGTACTCGACGACCTTCGAGGCGCGGGTCACGTCGAACCGGGTGAGGTTGCCGCAGAGGGTGCAGCGCCACCGCGTCGCGTCGGTCGGCAGGGGAACCGTCATCGTGCCTGTTCGCTCTCTTCCAGTGTCCGCGACGCCCCGGCCTCCCCGGCGCGTATGGCTCGTAACCCTACGGCCTGGCGGGTACCCGCCGCCCACGTGTCCACGGCGGCGAGGCGATATGGGCGGATGCGCCCGGTTGCGTCATGCTCTGTGTTCATGATCCGCGACTGGATGAGGGCAGCCGCCGGGAAGGCCGGGGCGCGCGGTGCGGCCCGCCCGCCGCACGGCCGGACGGCGCCCGTGACGTACGCGCTGATCATCCTGTGCTGTCTGCTGTTCCTGGTCAGCCCGGCGTCGGGGTTCGATCCGGCCCACCGCTCCGGCGAGGAGCTGCTCACCGCGCAGCGTGCCTGGTTCCGCCACTGGGGCGTGATCCCCGCAGAACTGTTCGAGGACTCCCCCGGGGCCGCCCTGACCCCCGCCACGGCGCTGTTCGTCCACGGAAGCTGGGTGCACCTGCTCGGCAACATGCTCTTCCTCTACGTCTTCGGCGCGATGACCGAGGCACGGATGGGACGGCTCCAGTTCCTGCTGTCCTACGTCGGCTGCGGCTACCTGGCGCTGCTGGGCTACGCGGCGGCCAACGCGCACTCCCAGGAGTCCCTGGTCGGGGCCTCCGGGGCGATCTCCGCGGTCCTCGGGGCGTTCCTCTTCCTGTTCCCGCGCGCCCGCGTGACCAGCCTCCTGCCCTTCCTCCTCTTCCTGCCGCTGCGTTTCCCGGCCTGGGTGGTGCTGCCGTTCTGGGCGTTCCTGCAGTGGATGGCGGCGGGGCGGGCCGGCGACGGCCCGGGGGTGGCCTACCTCGCGCACCTGGTGGGTTTCGGGCTGGGCTTCGTCTTCGCCTGGGCGCGGTTCGGGGGCGCCGGCGAGCCCGTGCCGCGCACCGGTTCGGAGCCGGACGGGGACGGCCGGTCGGCCTGAGGAACGGAGACGTTCGCACACGGCTCCGGAAAAAGCCCGGAAAATATATGCCCTTGTCACGCCCGGTAGCCCTGTGCATACCATCGCTCATGGGTTCGGACGCGTTGGCGGCGAACCCGCGACCAAACCTGCCCGGGGGACACAGTGGAAAAAACGGGGAAGGAGCTCCGGACGAATGTCCGGAGCATACGGTTACACGGCTCTTCGTACGTCCGTTCCGCGGGCCGGGACACACCCGGCCGTGACACATGGTTCCGCGACTCACCTCACCGTTTCCCACCCTTCCGCCGCCCGGTGATCACCCTGTTCGCCCGCGTTCCGGGGCGGGGTGGCGCACGCGGCCGGGGCCGCACGCCGTCCGCGTCCGGCGGCCCCCGCAGATTCTCGCCGGCTCACCTCGCACCCGTCCCGCCCGCGTGGCCGGACCCGCGCCCCGCCGCACCGCGGCGCACCGCTCCGTAGCGGCTCCGGCGGCCTGAGCCGCCACGACGTGCCCTTCCGGACCGCTCGCCGCCGGCGAGACGACCTCCAACCGCACTCATCACCGGGGCCCGCCGACAGCGACACCCGCCGCGGCCGCCCCACCGTGCACCGCCTGCTGGCCGGGCAGGGGGCGGACGACCGGACGGAGCGGTTCGGCCTCGGCGCGGCGGTGCTGCTGGGCGATCTCGCGTTCGCCTGGTCGGACCAGTTGCTGCACACCGCGGAGCTTCGCCCCCGGGCAACTGGCCGCCGTCCTCCCGCTCGTCACCGAGATGCGCACCGAGGTGATGCTCGGCCAGTACCTGGACCTGGAGGCCACCGGCGAGCTGACGGACGACATCGACGCGACACTGCTGGTCAACCGCTACAAGACCGCCAAGTACACGGTCGAACGCCCCCTGCACATCGGAGCCGCCCTCGCCGGCGCCGGGCCGGAGGCGATGGCCGCCTGCACCGCGTACGCCCTGCCCCTGGGCGAGGCGTTCCAGCTCCGCGACGACCTCCTCGGCGTGTACGGGGACGTCCGCGACACCGGCAAGTCCCGCCTCGACGACCTGCGCGCCGGCAAGAACACCACCCTGGTCGCCCTCGCTCTGCGGGCCGGGACCGAGACGCAGGCCGCCCGGCTGCGCGCGCTGATCGGCGACCCCCACCTGGACGAGGCCGGCGCCGAGGAGGTCCGCGGGCTCTTCGCGGCCACCGGTGCCCGGGACACCGTGGAACGCATGATCGACGACCGCTACCGGCAGGCCCTGCGCGCGCTGGACGCCGCCCCCTTCACCGCCGGGGCGGTCACCGAACTGAAGCACCTCGCCGTCACGGCCACCAGGAGGAACTCGTGAGCGCCGAACTGACCGCCCCCGCGACCCCGGCCACCGGCGCCGCCCGCTACCGGCAGGAGTGCACCGAAGCGTTCGCCGGGCTCTTCGACCGGTACGTCGGCTACGAGGCGAGGAAGGTGCCCATGACGGACGCGGAGCTGCGTGAGGTCATCGACGCCTGCAACCGGGCCGTCGCCCCGCTGGGCAAGAGCGTCTCCGACAAACGCTGGATCTCCTACATGGACGTGGTGCGCTGGTCGCAGAGCGCCCGGCACATCGAGGACATGGAGGCGTTCAAGGCCGTCTGCGTGCTCAACTGCGTGACGTTCGTGTGGGACGACATGGACTCCGCCCTGCACGACTTCGGCCTCTTCCTGCCCCAGCTGCGCTCGGTGTGCGAGCGGTACTACTCCCCGCAGGACGCGGAGTTCGCGTACGAGGGCGCCCGCGCCTTCGTCACCAGCGACCACATGTTCCGCGACTCGCGCCTGAAGACCGTGCTGTGCGGCACCTCGCCCGAGCAGTACTTCCGCTACCGCGTCACCGACGTCGGGGTGGACTTCTGGATGCGGATGTCCTACCCGATCTACCGGCACCCGCAGCTGACCGAGCACGCCAAGACGGGCCTCGCCGCCCGGATGACGACCCGCGGGCTGGCCGTCGTCAACGACTTCTACTCCTACGACCGCGAGCACGCCCTCGGGCAGGTCACCAACTGCTTCCGGCTGTGCGACGTGTCGGACGAGGACGACTTCCGGCGCTTCTTCCGCGCCCGGCTGGACGACATGGCCGAGGACCTGCGGTGCATACGGGCCTTCGACGACACCACCCGGGACGTCCTGCTCGACCTGATCCACGGCAACTTCGTGTGGACCACGCGCGACCGGCGCTACCAGGCCCCGGTCAACGACGTCAACTCGACGATCCAGTAGGGAGACCGCCGCATGCGCACCACCAAGTCGGCGGCGGAACGGGCCTGGCGGGTCGGCGTCGCGCCCGGCGCCCTGCCCGTGCTGGGCCACGTGCCCGCACTGTGGCGCCGCCCCCTCGAGTTCCTCGCCTCGCTGCCCGCCCACGGAGACCTGGTCGAAGTACGGCTCGGGCCGGGACGCGCCTATCTGGCCGCCCACCCCGAGCTGGTGCGGCACGTGCTGCTCCACCCGCACGTCTTCGACAAGGGCGGTGTCTTCGACAAGGCCCGCCAGCTGCTCGGCAACAGCCTTTCGGTGTCCCGCGGGGAGGAGCACCGCTTCCAGCGCCGGCTGATCCAGCCCGCGTTCCACACCACCCGGATCAGTGCCTACACGACGGCCGTGGCGGAGGACACGCGCACCGTCACCGACGCCTGGCGGTCCGGGGAGACGCGGGACATCAGCGACGCGATGCACGGCCTGCTGATGCGGGTCGCCGCCCGCACGCTGTTCTCCACCGGCCTCGACGCGGCGACGATCGAGGAGGCTCGGCAGTGCCTTCGCACGGTCTCGCACGGCATCTACCGGCGCACCGTCGCGCCCCTCGGCGTGCTGGAGCGGCTGCCCACTCCGGGCAACCGGGCCTACGACCGGGCCAATGCCAGGCTGCGGCAGATCGTGGCCGGCATGATCGCCCAGCGGCGCCGCGCGGACACCGGCCACGACGACCTGCTCTCGATGCTGCTCGCGGCCGGGCATCCCGACACCGGGGAGAGGCTGACCGACGGTCAGGTCCTGGACCAGGTCATCACCTTCCTGGTCGCGGGCAGCGAGACCACCGCCTCGACACTGGCCTTCGTCTTCCATCTGCTGGGCACGCTGCCCGAGGTGGAGCGGCGGGTGCACGCCGAGGTGGACGGGGCGCTGGACGGACGCACCCCGGTCTACGACGACCTGCCCGCGCTGCCCTACACCCGCAACGTGATCACCGAGGCGCTCCGCCTGTACCCGCCGTCCTGGATGGCGATGCGGGTCACCGCCGAGGAGGTCCGGCTGGGCGGGCGGACCCTCCCGGCCCGCACGATGATCCTGTACAGCGCCTACGCCCTGCACCACAACCCCGAGCTCTTCCCGGACCCGGAGACCTTCGACCCCGGGCGCTGGGAGGGCGAGCGCGCGGCGCTGGTCCCCCGCGGGGCGCTGCTGCCGTTCGGCGCGGGCAGCCACAAGTGCATCGGCGACGTCCTCGCACTCACCGAGACCGCGCTCGTCGTCGCCACCGTCGCCGCGCGCTGGCGGCTGCGTCCGGTGCCGGGCGGCGAGCTGCGCCTCGTACCGAAGGCCACGCTGGAGGCGGGCCCGCTGCCGATGCGTCTGGAGCGGCGGTGACGACGCTGCCGTGTGACGTTCCGTACGCCGCAGTCCCGGACCGGAGGACATCCGAAGCATGACGACCATCCCTTCCGACACCGCACGCGCGCCCCGGCCGGTGCCCGCACCCGGCCGGCTGCCCCTCGTGGGCCACGCGCACCTGCTGGCCCGCCGCCCCCTGGAGTTCCTGTCCTCCCTGCCCGCCGTGGGGGACCTGGTCGAGCTGCGCATCGGCGGCAGGCCCGCCTATCTGCCCTGCCACCCGGACCTGGTGCAGCAGGTGCTGCTGAACGCGCGGGTCTACGACACCGGCGGACCGGTCAAGGAGAAGGCCCGCCCGATCCTGGGCAACGGGCTGATCACCTCCGACTGGGCCGACCACCGCAGACAGCGGCGCATGGTGCAGCCGGCCTTCCATCCGGCGCGCATCGCCGCCTACGCCGAGGTCATGCGGGACGAGTGCGCGGCGCACGCCGAGACCTGGGAGGCCGGGCGGCCGACCGACGTCGGCGACGCGATGCAGGCACTGACGGCGCGGGTGACGGCCCGCGCGCTGTTCTCGACCGAGATGGCACCGCACTCGGTCGCGGAGATCCAGCGCAGCCTGCCCGTGATGGTCCACGGCGCCTACCGCCGGGCCATGGACCCCACCGGGCTGCTGGCCAGGCTCCCGCTGCCCGCCAACCGCGCGTTCGACGCGGCGCTCGGCCGACTGCACACCCTCATCGACGGCATCGTCGCCGACTACCGGCGGGCCGGCGGGGACCGCGGCGACCTGCTGTCGGCCCTGCTGGCCGCGCGGGACGAGGAGGACGGCGGCGCCCTGTCCGACCAGGAGGTCCACGACCAGGTCATGACCCTGCTGCTGGCCGGTGTGGAGACCACCGCGAGCGCGTTGACCTGGGCCTGGCACCTGCTCGCGGCCCACCCCGAGGCCGAGGCGAAGCTGCACGCCGAGGTCGACGAGGTGCTGGACGGCCGTCCGCCCGCGTACGCCGACGTGCCGCGGCTCGCGTACACCCAGCGGATCTTCACCGAGACGCTGCGGCTGTACCCGCCGGCCTGGATGTTCACCCGCACCACGACCGAGCCGACGGACCTGGGCGGCGTCCGCCTGCCGGCCGGTGCCGACGTGCTGGTCAGCCCGTACGTCATCCACCGCGTCCCCGCACTGTTCGCGGACCCGGAGCGGTTCGACCCCGACCGGTGGCTGCCCGAGCGGGCCGGGGACGTCAAGCGCTCCTCGTACCTGCCGTTCGGCGCGGGCAGCCGCAAGTGCATCGGCGACGTCTTCGGCATGACGGAGGCCACGCTCGCCCTCGCCGCGCTCGCCTCCCGCTGGCGGCTGTGTCCGGTCCCCGGCACCGCGGTGAGGCCGCGGGCCGGGATGAGCCTGACCGCGGGCCCGCTGCCGATGGTGCCCCGGCCGCGCTGACACACCGCCGCCCGCCGCCGCGGGGCTCCGGTCCCCGGCGATGGACGGCGGGCGCGGTCGGCCGACGGTGGTGCCGGACGGCCTCCGGCCCGGACGACGGTCCGTTGCCCCTGGTCTGCGGCCACGCGGTCGACCTGCTCCCCCGGCTGACGCCCGAGCTGCCCCGCGACGTGGTCGTCAACTGCATCACCGGCTTCCAGACGCCGCTGACCGTGACACACGACGACGACCCCACCTCCGTCGGCCGGGCCGTGTCCGGTCAGGTCTCCACGGCCCTGGCCCGCCGGGACCCCGAGCGCTTCCTGCTGGCCGCGCGGCGGGCCGGCGCCCGGGGCGTCGCGGTACCGGTCCCGGTGGTCACCCACGGCATCTCCAACGTCGGCCGTATCCCGGCCCATCCCGTCCCCGACGACGTGCGCCTGGTCCGGTTCGGCGCCACCGTGAACGCGCCCGGCCTGCCGCCCAAGCTCTTCGTCGCCTCGTTGGACGGCCGGCTGCTCGTGCAGTACGAGTACGACAGCCGTGCCCACGGCGCCGAGCGGATGCGGCGGCTGCGCGCGACGATGCGCGCCTCGCTGGAGGCCCTGGTGCGCTGAAGCCCCGGCCGGGCGTCGCCTCCCGGCGGACCACGCCCTAGAGTGGGTGTCCCAGTGCGCACCGAGGGAGAGAATCAACCGTGATCAGCGCGATCGTCCTCATCAAGACCAGCGTGGACCGGATCCCCGAGATCGCGGAGCAGATCGCCTCGCTGGAGAACGTCACCGAGGTCTTCTCGGTCACCGGCACCTACGACCTGATCGCCATGGTGCGGGTCCACCAGCACGAGGACCTGGCGGAGGTCATCCCCGGCCGGATCAGCAAGATCCCGGGCGTGGAGGGCACGGACACCCACGTGGCGTTCCGCACCTACTCGCAGCACGACCTCGAGGCGGCGTTCGCGATCGGCCTGGACAACTAGGGCCCGCCGTCCGGACGCCGCCGTGCCGGTACGGGCGGCTCAGGCGGCGGTACCCGTCCCGGCGGCGGACGTGTCCGGCACGCACCGGCCGTCCTCGGTGCGGTAGTTCCACCGGGCGCCGTCGCTGACCAGCTCCTTGACGGCGTTCACGAACCGCTCCACGTGCTCGTCCGGGGTGCCCGCGCCGAAGCTGACCCGGACGGCGTTGAGGGACCTCTCCCCCGGCGCCGCCTCGGGGGCGCCGCACTCGCCCTGCGTCTGCGGGTCGCTGCCGAGCAGGGTGCGCAGCAGCGGGTGGGCGCAGAACAGGCCGTCGCGGACGCCGATGCCGTACTCCGCGGAGAGGGCGGCGGCGAAGTGCGAGCTGTTCCAGCCGTCGACCACGAAGGAGAGGACGCCGACGCGGGCGGCGTCGTCGCCGAAGAGGGACAGGACCCGGACCTCGGGCACCTGAGCGAGCCCTTCGCGGACCTTGCGGACCAGGTACTCCTCCCGCGCGACCAGCGTGCCGAACCCGGCCTCGGTGAGCGCCTTGCAGGCCGAGGCGATGGCGTAGGCGCCGATGACGTTGGGCGACCCGGCCTCGTGGCGGGCGGCGCCGTCGTGCCACCGCACCTCCACGCCGCCGTCCGCGCGCCGGGTGACGCTGCGGCTGGCCCCGCCGCCGGCGAGGTACGGCTCGGCCTCGCCCAGCCAGTCGGCACGGCCCGCGAGGACACCGGCGCCGAAGGGGGCGTACAGCTTGTGCCCGGAGAAGGCGACCCAGTCGACGTCCAGGTCACGGACGTCGACCGGGTGGTGCGGGGCGAGCTGGGCGGCGTCCAGCACGATCCGGGCCCCGTGCGCGTGCGCGGCGGCGGCCAGTTCGCGCACCGGCCACAGCTCGCCGGTGACGTTGGAGGCGCCGGTGACGCAGACCAGGGCGGGGCCGTACGGCTCGCGGGCGGCCAGCGCGCGCTCCAGGGTCTCGACGGCGTCGGCGGGGCTGCTCGGGGCGTCGAGGCAGGTCACGTCCGCGTCCCGCCAGGGCAGCAGCGAGGCGTGGTGCTCGGTCTCGAAGACGAAGACCCGGCAGCCGGCCGGGAGGGCGGCGGCGAGCAGGTTCAGGGAGTCGGTGGTGGACCGGGTGAACACGACCTGGTCGGCGTCCCGGCAGCCGAGGAACTCGGCGACGGTCCTCCGGGCGTTCTCGAACAGGTCGGTCGACAGCTGCGACAGGTACCCGGCGCCGCGGTGCACGCTGCCGTAGTACGGGGCGTAGGCGGCGACGTCGTCCCAGACCCGCTGGAGCGCGGGCGCGCTGGCGGCGTAGTCGAGCGCGGCGTAGGTGACCTCGCCGCCCGTGACGAGCGGGACGGTGACGTCCCGGCCCAGGACGGGCAGCGGGGCGGCGACGGACTGGTCGGCGGCGACGGCGGAGACGGACATGGGTGCTCCCGTGAAGGCAGAGTTCGTCGCCGCGCGAGCGGGTACGGCTCGAGCGCGGGACGAGCGGAAGAGAGGGGATGCGGAGGCGGGGCTCTGCGGCCCTATCGCATTCGCTGATTCACGGAAGACTCCCTCGGACGACCCAGGACCCCTGGTTCCGCGAGGGGTCCGCGCTTGCCGTGAACCCTGCTGTCCACGGCCTGGTCCTCACCCGGGGCACCCCGCCACGGACGGAGGGTTGCCGGACAGTCGGCCGGGGCCGTATGACTGTCACTCATGACCTGGAAGGGAACGTACGTGAAGTGATCGCCGCCCCGCAACCCGGGTCCGGATCGCGGGACGGGCGTCACGGTCCGCTCAGGCGTTGCTGGCGGCCACCCAGCGCTCCAGGGTCCGCCGGGCGGCGCCGGAGTCGATGGACGCGGCGGCCTGCTCCATGCCGGCCCGGATCCGCTCGGTGAGCGGGCCGTCGCCGGGCTTCAGGGCCACCAGGGCCGCCGCCGAGTTCAGCAGCACCGCGTCACGGACGGGGCCCCGCTCGCCGGCCAGCAGCCGGCGGGCGACGTCGGCGTTGTAGGAGGCGTCGGCGCCGCGCAGGGCCTCGACCGGCACCAGTTCCAGGCCGACGTCCCGCGGGTCGAAGGTCTCCTCGGTCACCGTGCCGTCCCGCACCACCCAGACCCGGGAGGTGGAGGTCGTGGTCAGCTCGTCGAGGCCGTCGTCGCCGCGGAACACCAGGGAGGAGTTGCCGCGCTCGGCGAACACCCCGGCGATGATCGGGGCCATCCGGGGGTCGGCGACACCGACCGCCTGGGCCTTCACCTTCGCCGGATTGGTCAGCGGTCCGAGGAAGTTGAACACGGTCCGCACACCCAGCTGGCCGCGCGCGGTCGCCACATGGCGCAGTGCGGGGTGGAACTTGACCGCGAAGCAGAAGGTGATCCCGGCCTCCTCGGCGACCTGGGCCACCCGCTTCGGGGTCAGCTCGAGGTTGACGCCGAGCTTCTCCAGCACGTCGGACGCGCCGGACGCCGAGGACGCGGCACGGCTGCCGTGCTTGACGACCTTCGCGCCGGTGCCGGCGATCACGACGGCCGACATGGTGGAGATGTTGACCGTCCTGGCGCCGTCGCCGCCGGTGCCGACGATGTCGACCGTCTCGCCGGGGACCTCGATCACGTGCGCGTGCTCGTACATCGACCGCACGCAGCCGGAGATCTCGCCGACGGTCTCGCCCTTGGCCCGCAGCGCCGTCGCGAACCCGGCGATCTGCACGTCGGTCGCCTCGCCGCGCATGATCAGGTCCATCGCCCAGGCGGTGTCGTCGGCGGACAGGTCGCGGCCGTCCAGCAGACCGTTCAGCAGGGCGGGCCAGGAGCGGCCCGCCGCGGTGTCGCCTCCAGCGGGGGTCACAGCGCTCATGAGCCGCTCCTGAATCGTGTACGTCGTGGAAAGAGTGTGGTCCCACCCTATCCAGCCCCCGGGCACGGCGAAGGGCCCCGTCCGCAGACCGGACGGGGCCCTTCGACCGTGGTGTGGCGACGCTGGAGGGTTCAGTGGTGGCCGTGGCCGCTCGTGATCTCCTTGTACTCGTCGACGGTCGGCTTCGGGATCTGCGACCCCTCGCCGTAGTACGCCTTGCTGAGCTTGGCGCGCAACTTCTCCGCGCTCTTCGGCTTGCGCTCGACGCCGTTCTCGTCGACCGTCGGGCCGATCTCGGCCGGCTCGTACTGCTCGTGCGACGTGAGGGTGTGCAGCGCGCCCTGGCTGAGCGGCTCGTGCACCTCGATGAACTCACCGTGCGGCAGGCGCTTGATGATGCCGGACTCGCGTCCGTGCAGCACCTTGTCCTTGTCGCGGCGCTGGAGGCCGAGGCAGATCCGCTTGGTGATCACGAAGGCGATGACCGGGCCGACGAAGAACCCGATCCGGACGAACCAGGTGACCGCGTTGATCGACAGGTGGAAGTGCGTGGCGACGATGTCGTTGCCACCGCCGATCAGCATGATGATGTACGCCGTGACCCAGGCGACGCCGAGGCCCGTACGGGTCGGGGCGTTGCGCGGCCGGTCCAGGATGTGGTGCTCGCGCTTGTCGCCGGTCACCCACGACTCGATGAAGGGGTAGACGGCGATCGCGGCGAGGAACAGACCGAAGACCAGCAGCGGGACGAACACGCCCAGGACCAGCGTGTGACCCCAGAAGTTGATCTCCCAGCCGGGCATGGCGCGGACGAGACCCTCGGCGAAGCCCATGTACCAGTCGGGCTGGGCTCCGGTCGACACCTGGTCGGGCCGGTAGGGGCCGATGCTCCAGATCGGGTTGACCGTCACGAGGCCGGCGACGGCCGCGATGACACCGAAGACCAGGAAGAAGAAGCCTCCTGCCTTCGCCATGTACACCGGCAGCAGCGGCATGCCGACGACGTTGTTGTTGGTCTTGCCGGGACCCGCGAACTGCGTGTGCTTGTGGTAGAAGACCAGGATCAGGTGGCCCACCACCAGGCCGAGCATGATGCCCGGCAGCAGCAGGATGTGGATCGAGTAGAACCGGGCCACGAAGTCGTGGCCGGGGAACTCCCCGCCGAACAGGAACATCGAGATGTACGTGCCGACGATCGGCACGGACAGGATCGCGCCCTGCGTGAAGCGGACACCGGTGCCGGAGAGCAGGTCGTCCGGGAGCGAGTAGCCGGTGAAACCGGTGAACATGCCGAGGACGAACAGCAGGAAGCCGAACAGCCAGTTGATCTCACGCGGCTTGCGGAACGCGCCGGTGAAGAAGACGCGCATCATGTGCACGAACATGCCGGCGAGGAAGATGATCGCCGCCCAGTGGTGGATCTGCCGGATGAGCAGACCACCCCGGATGTCGAAGCTGATGTTCATCGTCGAGGCGTAGGCCTCGCTCATCAGCTGACCCTGCAGCGGCACGTACGAGCCGTGGTACGTGACCTCGTTCATCGACGGGTGGAAGAACAGCGTCAGGTACACACCCGTGAGGATGATGATGATGAAGCTGTACAAGCACACTTCGCCGAGCATGAACGACCAGTGGTCGGGGAAGATCTTGCGCATGTTGGCCTTGGCCAGGGAGTAGATCCCGAGCCGGCCGTCGGCCCAGTCGGCGACGCGCTCGCCGGCCGGTGCCTTCCCGCGAGAGCGGGACTCGTTGGTCGCTGACGTGCTCATCCGCGCTCCCAGAAAGCAGGACCGACGGGCTCTTCGAAGTCGCTGAGCGCCTCGAGATAGCCCTCGTCGTTCACGCCGATGCGCAGCTGCGGCAGGGCGTGACCGGCGGGACCGAAGATCACCCGGGCACCGTCGGAGAGGTCGAAGGTGGACTGGTGGCAGGGGCACAGCACGTGGTGCGTCTGCTGCTCGTACAGGGAGATCGGGCAGCCCACGTGGGTGCAGATCTTCGAGTACGCGACGATGCCCTCGTGCGACCACTCGAGCTCGCGCTTGTCCTTGATGTCCTCCGGCTGGAGCCGGACGATCATCAGGGCCGCCTTGGCGATCTCGTTCTGGAAGTTCTCGTCGTGCTCCTCCAGGCCCTCGGGCATGGCGAAGGTGAGCGAGCCGACCGCGACGTCGGAGGGACGCATCGGCTCGTTCGTGTTCATGTTGACGAGCAGCTTGCCCTTGGACCACAGGGTGTGGCGGAGCTTGGTGCCGGGCAGCGGGCCGAGGTCGCGCAGCAGGACGACGCCGGAGAGCGGCACCAGCGTGAGCGCGCCCAGCATCGTGTTGCGGATCAGCTTGCGGCGCCCGATCACGGACTCCTTGGCGCCCTGCTTGAAGTCCGCGTGGACCTTGGCACGGACGTCGGGGGCCGCCTCGATCGGGTGACGCTCGTCGGCGACCTCCTCGTCGGACATCAGGGTGCGCGCCCAGTGGACGGCGCCCGCGCCGATCGTGAAGAGCGCCACGCCCAGGGTCAGGCCGAGCGCGAAGTTCATCGCGTTCACGTGCCCGATCGGGAAGACGTAGATCGCCCTGTCGTTCGGGATGGCCACGAACGAGGCGATGAAGCCCGCGGTGGCCAGCATCGACAGCGTGAACAGGAACGCGACCGCACGCTCGGACCGCTTGGCGGCCCGCTCGTCGATGTCCTGGATCCGGTGCTCGTGGGGCGGCAGCCCCGGGTCGGCGAACGGGTGAGCCTCGTCCGCGACCTTCACCGCACCGTGCGCGGTGCCCTGCTCAGCAGGCAGGTTCTCTTCTGGAATGTCTTGGCTACTCATGACTTCTTGGCCTTTGCGGTCCGAGCGGCGACCCACACGGCGACGGCGATGCAGGCACCGAGGCCGAAGATCCAGCCGAAGAGGCCCTCGCTGACCGGCCCGAGGCCGCCGAGCGACAGACCGCCGGGGCTGACGGTCTCGTCACCGTTGACCGCGTTCAGGTAGGCGATGATGTCCTTCTTGTTCTGCTCCGACATGGTCGTGTCGGGGAAGGAGGGCATGTTCTGCGGGCCGGTCTGCATGGCCTCGTAGATGTGCTTCGGGTCGACACCCTCGAGGCTGGGCGCGTACTTGCCGTGCGTCAGCGCGCCGCCCTTGCCGGTGAAGTTGTGGCACTGGGCGCAGTTGGTGCGGAACAGCTCACCGCCCTTGGCGATGTCCGCGCCCTCCGGGCCGTACTTCTCCTCCGTCGGGACGGCCGGACCGGCACCCAGGGAGGCGATGTAGGCCGCCAGCTGGTCGATCTCGGCCTGCGAGTAGAGGTTCGGCTTGGGCGGGACCTGGGCGCCCGGCTGCTGGGCCGGCATGCGGCCGGTGGCCACCTGGAAGTCGACGGCGGCGGCGCCGACGCCGACCAGGCTCGGACCGTCGCTGCTGCCCTGACCCCCGGTGCCGTGGCAGCTGGCGCAGCCGACGGCGTAGAGCTTCTTGCCCTCGTCGATGGCGAGGGACTGGGCGGATTCATCGGCCTGCGCCTTGCTCGCGGGCGCGAACGCGGCGTACAGCCCCCCGGTGCATGCCAGCGCGAGGAGTAGGACGACGAGCGCCGCCAGCGGATGGCGTCGTCGTGCGGAGAGCTTTTTCACGGATTACCCCGGTGTCAGGATCTTCTGCGTCGATGCTTCTGGTATTGCGCGGGTGCGTGCCGCGACTACTTGATCATGTAGATCGTGGCGAAGAGGCCGATCCAGACGACATCGACGAAGTGCCAGTAATAGGACACGACGATGGCCGCGGTCGCCTGCTCGTGAGTGAACCTCCGGGCCGCGTAGGTACGGCCGAGGACCAGCAGGAAGGCGATGAGGCCGCCCGTCACGTGCAGTCCGTGGAAGCCGGTGGTCAGGTAGAACACCGATCCGTACGGGTCCGACGAGAGCGAGAGGCCCTCGTGCTTGACCAGCTCGGTGTACTCGAACACCTGACCGCCGATGAAGATCGCACCCATCACGAAGGTGACGATGAACCACATCCTGAGCTTCTTCACGTCACCGCGCTCGGCGGCGAAGACGCCGAGCTGACAGGTGAGGGAGGAGAGCACCAGGATCGTGGTGTTCGTCGCGGAGAACGGGAAGTTCAACGCTTCGGCCTTCTCGGACCAGAAGTCCGGGCCGGTCACCGATCGCAGGGTGAAGTACATCGCGAAGAGGGCCGCGAAGAACATCAGCTCGGAACTCAACCAGATGATGGTTCCGACGCTGGTGAGGTTCGGCCGGTTGACCGACGGGTGCGCGTGCCCGGTTTCTACTGTCGTTGCTGTCGCCACGACCGACATTATGTCGGTCGCTTATCCCGCCCTCACCCCGGGGGGTGCCGTTCGGAGTGTCCGCCCCCTCTGTAGTGCCCGTATGGCCCATCGAACGGCCCCTCGAAGCCGTGTCCGAACCAGTGCTGACGAGCTGTCCGAGGGAGTAGCATCCGGCGCAACGGGCACGACAGTCCCCACCGCGTATCGGAGGAAGCATGCAGGCGACCGCCACGGTGCTGGTCTACAGCGACGACTCCAACACCCGCGAACAGGTGCGGCTCGCGACCGGCCGCCGGCCGGCTCCGGACGTGCCCGTGGTCGAGTTCGTGGAGTGCGCGACGCCGGCCGCCGTCATCCGGGAACTGGACAAGGGCGGGATCGACGTCTGCGTCCTGGACGGCGAGGCCGTCCCGCTGGGCGGCATGGGCGTGTGCCGGCAGATCAAGGACGAGATCTTCCACTGCCCGCCGGTGCTGCTGCTCATCGCCCGGCCGCAGGACGCCTGGCTGGCCACCTGGAGCCGTGCGGAGGCCGCTGTGGCCTCTCCGGTGGAGCCGGTGGAGTTCGCGGGCGCACTGGCCGCGCTGCTGCGGCAGAAGCGGCTGCAGGGCGTCTAGGGGCGCCCGCGGGGGCGAAGGTACGGGCCGGTCGGCGGCCGCGGTGCCGCCGTGGCCGCCAGCGCTGTTCCCCGCGCCGTTCCCCGCGCCCCTGGGGACGTCGCCCCCGGGGGCGTTCTCACACGCTCTCCGGGCGCACCCGGGCCTGCTCCGCCGCGCCGGAGGCGTTCGAGGTGCCGCCGGTGAGGGCGCTGCCCTGGCGCCACTTGGCCCAGTCCAGGTTCCAGTCGCCGAAGCCGTTGCCGAAGGGCTCCATGGTCTCGCCGTCCGAGTTGATCACCTGGACGACGTCGCCCTCCTGGACCTCGCCGAAGAACCACTCGGCGTTCTCGGTGCTCATGCCGACGCAGCCGTGGCTGACGTTGGCGGAGCCCTGGGACCCGACGGACCACGGGGCGGCGTGTACGTACTCGCCGCTCCAGGTGACCCGGGTGGCGAAGTACACCGGCAGGTCGTACGACTCCGACGAGCCCTCGGCGATGCCGACGGTCGTGCTGCGCATGCGTACGAAGGGCTCCTTGCCCAGCACGACCTTGACGCCGTTGCGGGTCTCGAAGCCGGGCTTGCCCGTCGTGACGGGGACCTGCCGGACCTCCTCGCCGTCCCGGTAGACCGTCAGGGTGTGCGCGGCGGCGTCGGTGACGGCGACCACGTGGTCGTCCGTGGTGATCTTCAGGGACGTGGTCCTGCCGCCCCGGAGCCGGTCGCCGATCCTTATGCCGTCGAGGTTGCTGCGCACCTGGACGGTGGCGTGGGCGGGCCAGTACTCCTGGGGCCGGTAGTGGAGCTTCTTGTCGTCCACCCAGTACCAGGCGCCCTGCACCGCGGGGGTGGACTGCACCCTCAGGCCGCGCTCCACTATGGCCCGCTGGGCCTTGTCCGCGACCGGCCGGCTCAGTTCCGCCGTGATGGGCTGGCCGACGCCGTACGCGCCCGCCTTGGGCCCGAAGGTGACGTCCAGGGTCTTCTTGGCGGTGGGTTTGTCCGTCTCGAAGGTGAGGACCTTGCGGCCGGGTGCGCCGTCCCCGTCCTCGGTGCTGACGCGCACCGTGTAGCGGGCGCCCGCGGCCAGCGGTGAGGTGCTGTGCCAGCGGCCCCCGTCGGCGGAGAGTTCACCCGCCACGTAGCGGCCGGCGGCGTCCACGGCCGTCACGTCCGTGATGCGCCCGTCGGCGCCCTCGGCGACGACCTCCAGGGGCTTGTCCGGGTCGGCCTTCTTCCCGGCGTCCGTGGGGCCGTTGAAGGAGATCTGGCCGGCCGCGTCGTAGGGCGTGGCCGACAGCGGATTGTCGTCGTCGCCCAGGCATGCAGTGGCGCTCGCGCCGAGAGCGATCACCAGCAGGGTGCAGCCGACGACCGTACGCCCCCGCGCCTGGAAGTGAACCGTGTTCCTCATGACCTCACGCTAGGGAGCGGCGTCAGGGGCGGCACGGTGGAGTAATCCGGACGAGTGAGGTCCGGTACGGCAGACGAAGGGCCCGGACGCTCCTGACGGAGTGTCCGGGCCCTTGTGCGCTCATCGCGTGTTACTGGGTGCGGTTCTCACCGCGGTAGTACTCGAAGACCCAGCCCCACAGGCCGACCAGGATGACCGGCAGCGAGAAGTACATGATCCACCAGCCGACGGCCACGCCCAGGAAGGAGAGGGCACCGCCGAGGCCGAGGGCCAGCGGCTGCCAGCTGTGCGGGCTGAAGAACCCGACCTCGCCGGCGTCGTCGGCGACGTCCGCTTCCTTGTTGTCCTGCGCACCGACGTCGACCCGCCTGGCCGTGAAGGCCAGGTAGAAGCCGATCATCAGGCACAGGGCGAAGGCCAGGAAGAGGGCCGTGGCGCCGGCCGGCTCCTTCGACCACACGCCGTACGTGACCGCCACGGCGAGGATGAAGAGGCTCAGCCAGAGGAAAATCTTGCCCTGGATCTTCACTTGCCGGCCTCCTTGCCGCCAGCGAGGGTCTTTTCACCGTGACCGACGTTCTCGAGCTGGTCGAGCGCGGCGATCTCCGGGTGGTGCAGGTCGAACGCCGGGGATTCGCTGCGGATGCGCGGCAGGGTGAGGAAGTTGTGCCGCGGCGGCGGGCAGGAGGTCGCCCACTCGAGCGAACGGCCGTAGCCCCACGGGTCGTCCACGCCGACCGGCTTGCCGTACTTGGCCGTCTTCCAGATGTTGTAGAAGAACGGCAGGATCGACATGCCGAGCAGGAACGAGGCGATCGTCGAGACCGTGTTCAGGGCGGTGAAGCCGTCGGCCGCCAGGTAGTCGGCGTAACGACGCGGCATGCCCTCGGCGCCCAGCCAGTGCTGGACCAGGAAGGTGCCGTGGAAGCCGACGAACAGCGTCCAGAAGGTGATCTTGCCCAGGCGCTCGTCCAGCAGCTTGCCGGTGAACTTCGGCCACCAGAAGTGGAAGCCGGCGAACATCGCGAAGACCACGGTGCCGAAGACCACGTAGTGGAAGTGCGCCACCACGAAGTACGAGTCGGAGACGTGGAAGTCCATCGGGGGCGAAGCCAGGATCACGCCGGTCAGACCACCGAAGGTGAAGGTGATCAGGAAGCCGATCGTCCACAGCATCGGCGTCTCGAAGGACAGACTGCCCTTCCACATGGTGCCGATCCAGTTGAAGATCTTCACGCCGGTCGGGACCGCGATCAGGAACGTCATGAACGAGAAGAACGGCAGTAGTACTCCGCCGGTCACGTACATGTGGTGCGCCCACACGGTCACCGACAGACCCGCGATCGCGATGGTGGCCGCGATCAGGTTCATGTAACCGAACATCGGGCGGCGGCTGAAGACCGGGATGATCTCACTGACGATGCCGAAGAACGGCAACGCGATGATGTACACCTCTGGATGCCCGAAGAACCAGAACAAGTGTTGCCACAGCAACGCTCCGCCGTTGGCCGAGTCGAAGACGTGCGCACCGAACTTGCGGTCCGCCTCGAGCGCGAACAGGGCCGCGGCCAGCACCGGGAAGGCCAGCAGGACCAGCACACCGGTCAGCAGGACGTTCCAGGTGAAGATCGGCATGCGGAACATGGTCATGCCCGGGGCACGCATGCAGATGATCGTGGTGATGAAGTTGACCGAGCCGAGGATGGTGCCGAAGCCGGAGAAGGCCAGACCCATGATCCACAGGTCACCGCCGATGCCCGGCGAGTGCACCGCGTCGGACAGCGGCGAGTAGGCGAACCAGCCGAAGTCGGCCGCACCCTGCGGGGTGAGGAAGCCGCCCACCGCGATGAGCGAGCCGAACAGGTAGAGCCAGTAGGCGAACATGTTCAGCCGGGGGAAGGCCACGTCCGGCGCGCCGATCTGCAGCGGCATGATCCAGTTCGCGAAGCCCGCGAACAGCGGCGTCGCGAACATCAGCAGCATGATCGTGCCGTGCATCGTGAACGCCTGGTTGAACTGCTCGTTCGACATGATCTGCAGACCCGGGCGGGCCAGCTCGGCGCGCATGATGAGCGCCATCACACCGCCGATGCAGAAGAACGCGAACGACGTGACCAGGTACAGCGTACCGATCGTCTTGTGGTCCGTGGTGGTCAGCCACTTGACGACCACTTCACCACGCCTCTGGCGCCGGACCGGCAGCTCGTCCTCGTAGTGGGACCCTGCCGCGGCACCCTGGGGTTCGTTGAGGATGCTCACAGGTTGTTCGTCTCCCGGTTCTTCTCGTGGCTCGTCTGCGCGATGCCGGCGGGAACGTAACCGGTCTGCCCCTTCTTCGCGAGGTCCTGAAGGTGCTGCTCGTAACGCTCCGGGGAGACGACCTTCACGTTGAACAGCATCCGGGAGTGGTCCACGCCGCACAGCTCGGCGCACTTGCCCCGGAAGGTGCCCTCCTTGTTGGGGGTCACCTCGAAGGCGTTGGTGTGGCCCGGGATGACGTCCTGCTTCATCAGGAACGGCAGCACCCAGAACGAGTGGATGACGTCGCGCGAGGTCAGCACGAAGCGGACCGTCTTGCCCTTGGGGAGCCAGAGGGTCGGACCCGGGTTGTTGTTCTGCGGGTTCCGGGTGCCGGGGACACCGCAGTCGTAGACACCGCCGGCGTTCGCCGGGAAGTCGTCCTTGAAGCGGTTCGGGATCGCTTCCAGTTCCGCGGACGTCTTGGCGTCACCGGTGGAACCGGCGACGTCCTCGATGTGGTTGAAGCACCAGCTCCACTGGAAGCCGACGACATTCACCGTGACGTCGGGCTTCTTCTTGAGGCTCAGGAGCTCGGACTCGTCACGGGCCGTGAAGTAGAACAGCACCGAGACGATGATGAGCGGGACCATGGTGTACAGCGCCTCGATGGGCATGTTGTACCTGGTCTGCGGTGGAACTTCGACCTTGGTGCGGCTGCGCCGGTAGAAGAATGCACACCACAGGATCAGGCCCCACACCAGCACGCCGACGGCGAGCGCGGCGGCCCAGGAACCCTGCCACAGGGAGAGGATCCGCGGAGCCTCTTCCGTGGTCGGGGTGGGCATGCCAAGGCGGGGGAAGTCCTTGTATGTGCAACCGGTGGCGGTCGCCAGGACCAGGCCCGCGGTCAGTGCCTGCAGCAGCTTCCGCCGCATCGGGCGCCGCGGCGAGCGGTCGGAGCCGTTGGGACTCACGTAGCGCCTTCCCGAGAGTCTCGCCCGCGCTGTTCGGCTGCGGCCTTCTCGCTGGTCGGTCGCCGCCCTGCGTCGGGCAGGGGTTTGATGTTTATGCGGACCAAACCCTAGCCGACGCCCTCGGGGGGGTCGCGGGGAGGGTGGCATACGCGCCGCCGCTCACCCCGAAGGGTGGGGTGGAGGGCCTACGGGGGCCGGTGATGCGGCCGTTCCGGCGGCTGACGGTGCGTCGCGGCCCGCCGCGCCCGGCGGTGGAACCGGGTCCCGGGCACGGCTTCCCGCCCCCCGGCGGCACTCCCCCGCCGGACGTCATAGCGTTGCCCCGTGGCCTACTTTGACGCTGCTTCCGCTGTTCCGCTCCACCCCGTGGCCCGCCAGGCCCTCCAGGCATCCCTCGACGAGGGGTGGGCCGACCCCGCCCGGCTCTACCGGGAAGGACGGCGGGCCCGGCTGTTGCTGGACGCGGCCCGGGAGGCGGCGGCCGAGGCGGTGGGGTGCAGGCCGGACGAGCTGACGTTCACTCCTTCGGGGACGCGCGCGGTGCATTCGGGCGTGGCCGGTGCGCTGGCGGGGCGGCGCCGGTCCGGACGCCACCTGATCGTGTCAGCGGTCGAACACTCCTCCGTCCTGCACGCCGCCGAGACGCACGAGCGGGACGGCGGCACCGTCACGCAGGTCCCCGTGGCCCGGACGGGGGCGGTGGACCCGGCGGCGTACGCGGCGGTCCTGCGGGGCGACACCGCGCTGGCCTGTCTCCAGTCGGCCAACCACGAGGTGGGCACCGAGCAGCCGGTGGCGGAGGTGGCGGAGGCCTGCCGGACTGCGGGGGTGCCGCTGCTGGTGGACGCGGCCCAGTCGCTGGGCTGGGGGCGGGTGGCCGGCGACTGGTCGCTGCTCGCGGCGAGCGCCCACAAGTGGGGCGGGCCTTCGGGGGTGGGGCTGCTGGTCGTGCGCAAGGGTGTCCGGTTCGCGCCGCAAGGGCCCGGGGACGAGCGGGAGTCGGGCCGGGCGCCCGGTTTCGAGAACCTTCCGGCGATCGTGGCCGCGGCGGCCTCGCTGCGGGCGGTCCGGGCCGAGGCGGCCCAGGAGGGGGCTCGGCTGCGGGAGCTGACGGAGCGGATCCGGACACGGGTGCCGGGCGCGGTGCCGGATGTGGAGGTGGTCGGGGACCCGGAGCGCCGGCTGCCCGGTGTCGTCACCTTCTCGTGTCTCTATGTCGACGGGGAGACATTGCTGCACGAGCTGGACCGGGCCGGCTTCTCGGTCTCCTCCGGCTCGTCCTGCACCAGCAGCACCCTCACGCCGAGCCACGTCCTGAGGGCGATGGGCGTGCTCAGCGAGGGCAACGTCCGGGTGTCGCTGCCGTCCGGGACGCCCGCCGAGGACGTCGAGCGGTTCCTGGAGGTGCTGCCGGGCACGGTGGCCGCGGTCCGGGAGAAGCTGGGGGCGCCGACGGGGACGGAGGCCGTCCGGGAGGCGGGGGCCGACCTCGTCGTGGACGCGATCGGCCGCCGCTGCCCCATTCCGGTGATCGAACTGGCCAAGGTCATCGGCGACGTCCCCGTCGGCGGCACGGTCCGCGTTCTGTCCGACGACGAGGCGGCCCGCCTGGACATCCCGGCGTGGTGCGAGATGCGGGGGCAGGAGTACGTGGGCGAGGAGCCGGCGGAAAGGGGAACGGCCTACCTGGTCCGCCGGGTCGGCTGACGCCCCGGGGGCGGCCTGGCGGCCGCCCCGCTCGGGGCCTCAGCGCAGGTGCGCCTGGACCTCCTCCGCCGCCTCGTCCCCGTAGGCCTTGGTGAACCGCTCCATGAAGTGCCCGCGGCGCAGCTGGTACTCCTGGGTGCCGACCGTCTCGATGACCAGCGTGGCGAGCATGCACCCGACCTGCGCCGCCCGCTCCAGCGGCACCCCCCAGGCCAGTCCCGACAGGAACCCCGCGCGGAAGGCGTCGCCGACGCCCGTCGGGTCGGCCTTGCGCTCCTCGTCCGGGACGCCGACCTCGATGGTCGCCTCGCCGGCCCGCTCGATCCGCACGCCTCGCGCGCCGAGGGTGGTGATCCGGTGTCCGACGCGGGCGAGGATCTCCTCGTCCGTCCAGCCGGTCTTGGTCTCGATGAGCCCCTTCTCGTACTCGTTGGAGAAGAGGTAGGTCGCCCCGTCCAGCAGTATCCGGATCTCGTCGCCGTTCATCCGGGCGATCTGCTGGGAGAAGTCGGCGGCGAAGGGGATGGAGCGGGCGCGGCACTCCTCGGTGTGCCGGAGCATCGCCTCCGGGTCGTCGGCGCCGATGGAGACCAGGTCCAGGCCGCCCACGCGGTCGGCGACGGTCTTCAGCTCGATGAGGCGGGCCTCGCTCATCGCGCCCGTGTAGAAGGAGCCGATCTGGTTGTGGTCGGCGTCGGTCGTGCAGACGAAACGGGCGGTGTGCAGCGTCTCGGAGATCCGCACCGAGTCGGTGTCGACGCCGTGCCGCTCCAGCCAGGCCCGGTACTCGGCGAAGTCCGAGCCCGCGGCGCCGACCAGGACCGGCCGGGTGCCGAGCTGGCCCATGCCGAAGGCGATGTTCGCGGCGACGCCGCCGCGGCGCACGTCGAGCTGGTCGACCAGGAAGGAGAGCGAGACCGTGTGCAGCTGGTCCGCGACGAGCTGGTCGGAGAAGCGGCCGGGGAAGGTCATGAGGTGGTCGGTGGCGATGGAGCCGGTGACTGCGATGCGCACGGCGTGGACTCTCTCCTGAGGGGAGGCGGGGTTACCGGTTCACGCTACCCGGCGGCACGCCGACTCCGAAGCAGGTGAAACTACCCGATAGTAGAACTTCCTACGCCGTGCCGAACGTGCCTACGGTTCCGTTATGACGAACCCGAAGACCGTCGCACCCGCCCCGGCCGACCTCGAGGGCGGTCTGGCGTCGCTCCGCGGCGACTGCGCCCGGATGACGCCGCACTGGGCGCCGCCCGTACGGGTGACGGCCCGCCCCGTCCCCCTGTCGCTGATCCACGGTGTGCGTGTGCCGCGGACGTCGGCCCGGCTGCTGGAGGCGATGTCGGACTACGGAGACTAGGGCACTTCCGGGCCTCCTTCGGCCGTTCGGGCGACACGCGCCGGCCGAGGGGAACCGGATCCTCCCCCACCGCGTCCCACCGCTGTCCCCAGCAACAGCCGAAGGAGCGATGCGGTGAACACCGAGCGACCCGACAACGACGACGTCCCCGCCGCCGGCGAGGCGGGCACCGGGCGTCCCGCGCGGCGGCGCCCCCGGGCGGTCGCCGTCGCGTCAGTCGCCGCCGCCGTCCTGGCCGTGGGGGTGGGCGGGGCGTATCTGGCCACGTCCGCGTCCGGCGGCGACTCGGACGGCGGTACGTCCTCCGGGGCACCGGGCGACGACACTCCCCCGCCGCTCGCCCTCGACGGGTACGGGACCCCGTCCCCCGGCGGCCGGGGCGGCGGCGACACCAACGGCATCGCGCCCGGCGAGCCCGACCCGCACGGCGTCACCTACCGCGCCGACGGCCCGCTCCCCGAGGGTCCCGGCTCGGCGCCCGTGTACGGGGCCAGGGGCGAGGTCGGCCAGGAGGAGGTGGCCCGCCTGGCGGCGGCCCTCGGTATCGACGGGGCGCCGCGGCTCCAGGGCGGGGCCTGGAAGGCCGGCAACGCCAAGGACGGCGCGGGCCCGCTGCTCACGGTGAACCGGCAGGCGCCGGGGACCTGGACGTTCCAGCGGTACACGCCCGGCACCGACGACTGCCGCAAGGGCCCGGCGTGCAAGGCGCCGTCCGCCGGCGGGGCACCGGTGAGCGAGGAGGCCGCGAAGAGGGCGGCGGCGCCGGTGCTCAAGGCGCTGGGCCAGGACGACGCCAAGCTGGACGCCAGCCAGGTCATGGGCGCCCGGCGCGCGGTGAACGCCGAACCCGAGGTCGGCGGGCTGCCGACGTACGGCTGGACGACCGGCGTGGTCGTCGGAGCGCGGGGCGAGGTCGTCGGCGGCAGTGGCCGGGTGAAGGCGCCGGTCAAGGGGGACACGTATCCGGTCCTGGACGCGAAGGAGACGCTGGCGCTGCTGAACGAGCCGGGCGGCGGCTCCCGGGCCGGCATCGGCGGGTGCACGGGGCCGGTGCCGGCGCGGGAGGGCATGCCGGAGGGGCCGTGCGAGCCGTCGGCGGGCGTGTCCGGGAAGCCGGGGGCGTCCGGCGGGCAGACGGTCACGGTGCGGGACGCGGTGTTCGGGCTGGCCGCGCAGTCGGTGCGGGGCCGGCCGACGCTGGTGCCGTCCTGGCTGTTCGAGGTGCGCGCGCCGGGCACCGAGGACGTGTTCACGGTGACGTATCCGGCGGTCGAGCCGAAGTACCTGACCTCGCCCGCGCCGTCGCCGTCCCCCTCCGGCGGGTCCGCGTCGGCACCGGCCTCGCCCCACGACGTGCCGGTGAGCGGCTACACGGCCGAGGGCTCCGAGCTGACCGTGCACTTCACCGGCGGGGTGTGCTCCGACTACGACGCGACGGCGAAGGAGGACGCGGGGCGGGTGACGGTCACGGTGACCGAGACCCCGCACCCGGACCGGATCTGCATCCTGATCGCCAAGGAGTACACACGGACGGTGACGCTCGGCGGGCCGCTCGGCGACCGGAAGGTCGTGGGGACGGACGGCCAGGGGGTCCCGCTGTTCAAGCCCGGTGCCCGGCTTCCGGCGCCGTCCGACGGGCGCTGACGCCCGGTGGCACGGACGCCCGGCGGCACGGACGGCGAAAGGGCGGCGGCCCGGGGAGGAACCCCGGGCCGCCGCCCTTCTCGCACGGTGTCGCGCGGCTCAGCTGAAGGAGTCGCCGCAGGCGCAGGAGCCCGTCGCGTTCGGGTTGTCGATCGTGAAGCCCTGCTTCTCGATGGTGTCCACGAAGTCGATGGTGGCACCGCCCAGGTACGGGGCGCTCATGCGGTCGGTGGTCACCTTGACCCCGCCGAAGTCCTTCACGACGTCGCCGTCGAGCGAGCGCTCGTCGAAGAAGAGCTGGTAGCGCAGGCCGGAGCAGCCGCCGGGCTGGACGGCGACGCGCAGCGCCAGGTCGTCACGGCCTTCCTGGTCGAGCAGGGCCTTGACCTTGGCCGCGGCGGCGTCGGTCAGGATGATGCCGTCGGTGACGGTGGTGGTCTCGTCCGATACGGACATCTACATCTCTCCCGGGTTGTACGGAGACTGCTTGCCGACGGTTCCAACCGACGGGGCCGCGGATTCATTCCGGGACGGACCCGTGGTGTGCTCCTCGGCCTTCTCCTCATGCTCGCACATGCCCCGGAGCGCCGACAGCGGCTCGGCGGCCGGGATTCACGTCACATCGACATGATGAGCATCGTCAAAGTGACGTGAACCGGTTATGATATATAGCGTCAGTTCGACGAAAAGTAGAAAGGGTGCGTGTCGTGACCACCGCCCAACCCCAGGAGCTCGACGTGCAGCCGACGCCCCTCGCCCTGCTGCTGCTCGGCCGCGAGGCCGACCCGAGGAGCGAGCGCGGCGTGGAGTGCCCCGGCGACCTGCCCTCGCCCTCCGACCCGGACCTGGTCGCGCGCGCCCGTGCGGCCAAGGAGAAGCTCGGGGACAAGGTCTTCGTCCTCGGTCACCACTACCAGCGCGACGAGGTCATCCAGTTCGCGGACGTCACGGGCGACTCCTTCAAGCTGGCCCGGGACGCCGCCGCGCGCCCGGAGGCGGAGTACATCGTCTTCTGCGGCGTGCACTTCATGGCGGAGTCCGCGGACATCCTGACCTCCGACGACCAGAAGGTGGTCCTGCCCGACCTCGCGGCCGGCTGCTCCATGGCGGACATGGCCACCGCCGAGCAGGTCGCCGAGTGCTGGGACGTGCTGACCGAGGCCGGGATCGCCGAGCAGGTCGTGCCCGTCTCGTACATGAACTCCTCCGCGGACATCAAGGCGTTCACCGGCAGGCACGGCGGCACCATCTGCACGTCGTCCAACGCCGAGCGGGCCTTGAACTGGGCCTTCGAGCAGGGCGAGAAGGTGCTGTTCCTGCCCGACCAGCACCTGGGCCGCAACACCGCGGTGCGGGACCTGGGCATGTCCCTGGAGGACTGCGTCGTCTACAACCCGCACCGGCCGAACGGCGGGCTGACGACGGACGAGCTGCGCGCCGCCAAGATGATCCTGTGGCGCGGTCACTGCTCGGTGCACGGCCGCTTCAGCCTCGACTCGGTGAACGACGTGCGCGAGCGCATCCCGGGCGTGAACGTGCTGGTGCATCCCGAGTGCCGGCACGAGGTCGTGGCCGCGGCGGACCACGTCGGCTCGACCGAGTACATCATCAAGGCGCTGGAGGCGGCCCCGGCCGGCTCCAAGTGGGCGATCGGCACCGAGCTGAACCTGGTCCGGCGGCTGGCGAACCGTTTCGCTCCGGAGGGCAAGGAGATCGTCTTCCTCGACCGGACGGTCTGCTTCTGCTCGACGATGAACCGCATCGACCTGCCCCACCTGGTGTGGGCGCTGGAGTCCCTCGCCGAGGGCACCCTCGTCAACCGCATCGAGGTCGACAAGGAGACCGAGGCGTTCGCGAAGCTGGCGCTGGAGCGGATGCTGGCGCTGCCGTAGCCTCCGCCGTCCGGGCCGGCCGCGCGCCGGCCCGGACCGCCCGCCGGGCCGGGCTTCCGGCGGCCGTGCGGCCGGTCCTCAGGCCGGGTGGCCGCAGAAGGGCGCGGAGATGCTCAGTCCGCCGTCGACCACCAGGTTCTGGCCCGTGATGTACTCGGCGGCCGGCGACAGCAGGAAGTCCACGGCGTCGGCCACCTCCCGCGGCGAGCCGGCCCGGCCCTTGGGGATGTGCGGCACGATGTCGCCGTCCGTCAGGCCCGTGGCGCCGAGGTAGTGGCCCAGGGAGTCCGTCCGGATCATCCCTCCGGTCACCGCGTTCACATTGACGCCCCTGGGGGCCAGTTCGGCCGCGAAGTAGCGCACCCATGCCTCCAGGGCCGCCTTCTGCGCCCCGATGGCCGCGTAGCCGGGCATGGCGCGTCCGGCGGCGAGGGACGAGACGGCCACGATCCGGCCGCCCCGGTCCATCAGGCGGACGGCGTACTGCGCGGCGACCACGAAGGACTGGGAGTTCATGGCGTGGCTGCGGGCGAGATGGCGCAGCTCGACCTGGTCGACGCTCTTGGCGGGGCCCGCCGCGGCGTTGGCCACCAGGTGGTCGAGGCGTCCGTACCGGCCCTCGACGAACCCGAACAGCTCCCCCACCGCCTCGGGGTCCTCGACGTCCGCGCGGAACAGGCTGCCCTCGCCGCCGGCCTTCTCGACCTCCTCCAGCGCGCTCCGCGCCGCCTCCGCGTCCCGCTTGTAGTTGATCACCACGTGGCCGCCGCGGCGGGCGAGCGCGCAGGCCACCGCCCGCCCGATGCCCCGGGAGGCCCCGGTGACGACGCTGACCTCGCGCGGGTCGTCCGCCTCGGGCCGGGTCATGCCGCTCCCGCCAGTCCGGCGCCGAAGTCCTCCGGGGCGCACCAGCGCAGGACGGTCCCGCCGTAGCTCATGCCCGAGCCGAACGACACCAGCAGGACGTCGTCGCCCGGCCGCAGCCGCCCGGTGTCCACGGCGTCCGCGAGGGCCAGGATCACGCTGGACCCACTGGTGTTGCCCAGGCGGTCCGCCACCACGACGGCCTTCGACTCCGGCTGGCCCAGCTCGCGGATCAGCCGGCGCAGCAGGGTCGGGTTGGCCTGGTGGGTGACGATGAGGTCGACGTCGTCCAGCGTGGTGCCGGACGCCTTGACCACCTGCTCGGCGAAGTCGGGCACGACGTCCAGGGCGAAGTCGCGCACGCCCCTGCCGTCCATGCGCATGTAGTTGGGCCCGCTGAAGCGGTTGGGCAGGCCCCCGGGCGGGTCCTGACGCTCCGTGAAGGCGACGTCGTAGAGCTCCGGCTTGGTGCGCATCAGCGTGGGGCCGACGCCGCTGCCCTCCCGGCACTCCTCCAGCAGGTAGCAGCCGGCTCCGTCGCCGAAGATGGCGTGCCCGGTGCGGTCCTCGGGGTCCAGGCACTGGGCGACCGTGTCGGCGATGACGACGGCGACCCGGTGGTACTCCCCGGAGCGGATGTACTTCACGCCCACGTCCAGGGCGAAGACCCCGCCCGCGCAGCCGCCGGCGTTCACGTCGAAGCCCCGGATGTCGTACAGGCCCGCCTTGCGCAGGACGGCCGCCGCCATGGCGGGCAGCATGTGGTCGGGGGTCCCCGTGCAGCAGATGAGCAGGTCGATGGTCGCGGGGTCGACGTCGGCGCGCGCGCAGGCGTCCCGGAGCGCCTCGACCGCCAGGTCGGAGGTCAGCTGGCCGGGGCGGGCCACCCGGCGCGTATGAATTCCCAGTTTTTCCCGGATCCATTCGTCACTGGTGTCGAAGCGGGCGACGACATCCGCGTTCGACACTTCCAGGTCGGGAACGTAACGCCCTATCGACCGAATTCCCACGGGCATCGGAGTCGAATTTCGCACCGTCCGCACACTCCTCACGTAAATTGCGACATCGCGGGCAATCCCAAGAAATGCTTGCCGTATACGGGGCCCTCGACCACTATGGGTTCGCCCCTACCGCGGTCCTCCGCTTCCTTCCGAGGAAAGGCCTGCCATGCCCCGTCCCGTCGCTCTCGTCACCGGTGGAACCTCGGGTCTGGGTCTCGCGACCGCCGAGCGGCTGCTCGCCGACGGCATCCGGCCGGTGCTGCTCGGACGCTCCCGGGAACGGGGCGAGCGGGCGGTGCGACGGCTGGGCCCCGAGGCCGTGTTCGTGGCCGGGGACGTCGCCGTGGAGGGCGACGTGGAGCGGGCCGTCGGCGTCGCGGCCGAGCACGGGGCGCTGCGGGCCGCGGTGAACTGCGCCGGCCGGGCGCACGCGGCGCGGGTGGTGGGCCGCTCGGGCCCGCACTCGCTCAAGGAGTTCGCCGACGTGGTCGAGTCGAACCTCGTGGGCACCTTCAACGTGGTACGGCTGGCCGCCGAGGCGATGGCCCGCAACGAGCCCGTGGACGGGGAGCGGGGCGTCATCGTCAACACCGCCTCCATAGCGGCCTTCGACGGTCAGACCGGGCAGGCCGCCTACGCCGCCTCCAAGGCCGGGGTGGCGGGCATGACCCTGCCGCTGGCCAGGGATCTCGGCGGCCTCCTGATCCGGGTGGTCACCGTGGCCCCGGGGCTCTTCGACACTCCGGCGGCCGAGGTCCTGCCCGCCGACAAGAGGGCCGCGCTGGCCGGCGTCGTCCCGCATCCGCGCAGGTGGGGGCGGGCGGAGGAGTTCGCCGAGCTGGTGGTCCACATCCTCGCCAACCGCATGATCAACGGCGAGACCATCCGGCTGGACGGCGGCCTGCGCCTGCCGCCCCGCTGAGCGCGGCCCCCGGGCGGCTACCACGCCACCGGCAGTTCCCGGCACCCGTACACGATGGCCCCGTCCCGCATCGGCACCTGCTCGGCGGGCACCGCCAGGCGCAGCCGCGGCAGCCGCTCGAGCAGCACCTGGAAGCCGATCCTCAGCTCGGCCCGGGCCAGTTGCTGGGCCACGCACTGGTGCACGCCGAAGCCGAAGGCGACGTTGCCGGAGGGCACGCGGGTGACGTCGAAGCGGTCCGGGTCCTCGAAGCGGCCGGGGTCCCGGTTGGCGGCGGGCAGCGACACGGTGACGGTCTGCCCGGCCCGCACGGTCCGCCCGCCGAGTTCCACGTCCTCCTTGGCGCCGCGCGAGATGCCGAACTGGATGACGGTCAGGTAGCGCAGGAGCTCCTCGACGGCACCGTTCATGAGGGACTCGTCGGCGCGCAGGGCGGCGAGCTGACCGGGGTGGGTCAGCAGGGTGTAGGTGCCCAGCGAGAACATGTTGGCGGTCGTCTCGTGGCCCGCGGTGAAAAGCTGGAACGCCACACTGGTCAATTCCACGTCGGTGAGTTCGGCCGACTGCACGAGTCCGCTCAGCAGGTCGTCGGCCGGCTCTTTCCGTTTCATGGCCACGACGTTCCCGAGGAATTCGAAGATGATGCGGTAGCACTCCTTCACCTCGTCGGCGGAGGAATCGATGCGCAGCATCTTCTCGGAGACCGGCTGTATTTCCTTCCAGTCGTCGTACCGGATTCCCAGCAGGTCGCAGATGACCCGGGACGGCAAAGGCATGGCGAACCCGGTGACGAGGTCGGCGGTGGCCGCCCCGTCCGCCAGCATCCCGTCGACCAGCTCGTGCGCGACCGCGGCGATCTTCGGTTCCATCTCGCGCATGCGCCGGGTGCTCAGCTCTCCGGTGAGCAGCCGGCGGTACTTGGTGTGCTCCGGGGGGTCCATGCCGACGAACATGCCCGGCACGTCCTCCTCGGGCGGCTGCCCGTCGCCGAGGACGTCGTGCACCGCGGAGTGCCGGATGCGCGGGTCGGAGCTGAACCGGGGGTCGGACAGCACCTGCCGGGCGAACTCGTGCCGCGTGACGATCCAGCCCTCGTGGCCGTCCGCGTAGGTCAGCGGGGCCACGGGGCAGCGCGAGCGCATCTCGGACAGCTCCGGCGGGGGGTCCAGCGGGTGGACTCGCTCCGTCGGGATACGTGGGGCCCTGGCTCCCTGCTCGGTCATGCGCGCTCCTGGTTCGTGGTGCGGGCGCGGAGCAACTCCGCGGTACGGTCCGCGAGGGCCGTGCGCTCCTGCTCGGAGAGCAGGCCCTCGGGCGAGGTGATCTCGATGCTGAGCCGGCCGCCGTAGGAGGTCACGACGAACAGCAGCAGGCCGTGCATGGTGGTCGTGGTGTAGCCGCGGAAGTCCGTCACCCGGATCCCGGCGGGTGCCGTGAACTCGGGCAGCGGGCCGAGGTTGGTGACGACCAGGTCGACGGAGACGGGTTCGGCGGCCGCGAACTGGCCGGCCTGGAGGATGGCGCGCTCCGCCTCGCCGCTGTCGACGGCCTTGTCGAGCCGCTCCTTGATCACGCGGCCGACCTCGGTGGGGTCGGCGCCGCGGGGCACCGGGACCGACGTCTCCACGCCGCTGACGAAGTTGGTGGACTCCTCGACGGTCACCGGCGGATCGGTCCGGCCACGCAGGTCCACCGGGCAGCCGCAGACCAGGTCGGGCGTGCCCGGCTCGGGCCGCCCCTCGCGTACCGCCACGGTCGCCGCGCCGGCCACGAAGGCGTGCACCGAGCATCCGTCGGCGCGCAGCGAGGCGCGCAGCGCGGAGGTCTCCCGCGCGTCGAGCCGCAGTCGCCCGGGCACCACCCGCAGCGGCTCCGGGGACGGGGCGGCGGCCAGTGCCGCGCGCAGCGCCGGCCGGTCCACGGCGGTCTCGTCGACGCCGGCCGGGCCGCGGGTCCTCAGCAGGGTCTCGGCGGACAGCTGGGCGGGGGCTCCGGGAGCCGCGTAGGGCGGTGTCCGGCCCTCGGTGAGCGCGGTGTAGTTGCGGCACAGCTTCTCCAGCAGGGTGACGCCGCCGCGCCCGTCGATCATGCTGTGGTGCAGCACCAGGATGACGTGCGCGGCGTCCGGGCCGCGCACCAGGACGAGCCGGCACAGTCCGCGGCCGGAGTCCAGCGGGCGTGCCATTTCCGCCAGATAGGCCGATTCCCGCTCCGCGCCGTTTCCCGCGACGTCGAGGACGGTGGTCTCCGGCCGCTGTCCCGGCGGAATGCGGAAGAAATAGCCCTGCTCGTCCCGGCCGAGGCTTCCGTTCAGCAGCGGGACGGCGTCGCGGAGGGCGTCGAACGCCCGTATGAGCAGGTCGGTGTCGACGACGCCGTCCATCGCTATGGAATAAGAACCGGACCAGTCGACAAATGCGTGATAGGCCTCGCTGGGATCCAGATACCGCAGCCTCGACATCAAGCACTCATTCCCGTTGCGTCAATTCGAGCCGTGCGCCGCACGCCGGCCCTTTTCCGAAGTAAAGCGGGAAGAATTCTCGCCGCCCGCGCGGAACCAGTATTTCCGGACGCCGTCGGGGTGTCTTCGGCCTGAGTACCAGGGTCCCGGCCCGCCTCCCGGCGAGGCCGGTCGCCCATGATCCTGGACCATGGACCAGGTGGGGACCGGCCACCGCGGGGACGGTGGCGGCCTCAGGCGCTGCGGCGTCCCAGGGGGTGGCCGTAGGGGGCGGAGAAGGAGCCCAGGGCCGCGATCAGCTGGGTCCTGGTGCTGACCCCCGACTTGGAGAGCACGTTGGAGACGTGGAACTTGACGGTCTTCTCGCTGACGGAGAGCGCGGCCGCGATGGCCTTGTTGGACAGCCCCTGGCACAGCAGGTTCAGGACGACGTTCTCCCGTTCGGTGAGCCGGTCCCGCAGGTGGTGGTCCACGCCCGGGGCCGCGTAGCCGGCCCGGATGGCCTGGAGCATGCATCCGGTGAGCTCCGGCGAGGCGTAGCCGCCGCCCGACATGACCGCGTGCACCACGTGGACCAGCTCGTCGTTGGCCGCGTCCCGGTGGACGACGCCGGACACGTTGCCCCTGACGAGGTCGGCCAGCCGCTCCGGCGTCACCGTCTCGATGCCGTAGACCACGACGAGCGGGCCGTGGACCGCCCTAGCCAGTTCGTGCACCACTTCGGCCAGCCCGGCCTCCAGCAGGACGACGTCGGGGCGGTGCTCCACGACCCGCTTCACCGCCTGCCGTTCGTCCGCCGCCTCGGCGAGCACGGTGATCCCCGCGTCCTGGGAGAGGAGCGTCCGTACACCGAATCTGGCGTGCGGGTGGCGGTCGCAGACGACCACTCGCACGGTGTCAGCTAGAGAATCGAACGACGCGTTGTGCGTATGGGCGACCGGCAATGCGCTCCCCTACCCCGTTATCGTTACTCTTCAGTAGCGTATGCGGGAGCGCAAAGAAACCTTTCCTCGGCCAAATGATCACTGTGCGGCGCCCCCGTAACGACCGGAAGGCTAATCGAACGCCGGTGCCCCCACAAGGGATTCGACGATCGGCCCGGTTTCCGGCGTGCTCACGGGGGCGTACCGCGTCAGTCTTTCCCGTCCGCGTACCCGGCCTTTACCGTGCCGGTCACGGAAATGGCACCGCACGGGCAGTTCTCCGAGGCGGTCCGCACCGAAAGTTCTCGGCCAGGTGGCGCGAACTGCGTCATCAGAACCACCGTTCCGTCACCGTCCCGCTGGTCGAACACGTCCGGAGCACTCAGCGCGCACATGCCCGCGCCGCAACAGCGGTCGGTGTCCACCGAGATGCGCAGGCTCACGGGCACGCCACCGGCTTCCGGGGCCGCACCGCGCTCGCCGTCATCGGCATGTGGTTGGGGTTGACCGTCGCCCACGGCATCTCCTTGACGGCGACCCCGTCGGGGAGTGTCAGCCGCCAGCGGCGGACGATCATGCCCAGGACCACGTGCATCATCGCCCACGCGAACTGCTCCCCGATGCAGTGCCGGGGCCCCGCCCCGAAAGGCGTGTACGCGCCCTTCGGCAGAGCGGCGGCCGGCCGCTCCAGCCAGCGGTCGGGGTCGAAGCGCAGCGGGTCGGGGAAGAGTTCGGGGTCCCGGTGCACGGCGTACGGGCTGTAGAACAGCTCGGTGCCGGCCTTGACGTGTCCGCTGCCGAGGGGGAAGTCCCGCACGGCCCGCCGCGAGATGACCAGGATCGGCTGCCGCACCCGCATCAGCTCCTGGAGCACCCGGCGGCTGTAGGGCAGGCTGCCGACGTCGGCCATCGTGAAGTCCCGTTCGCCCACGACCTCCTCGGTCTCGGCGCGCACCCGCTCCTCGATCTCCGGGTGGCGGGCGAGTTCGTAGAACAGCCAGGCCATGGCCGTGGCGGCGGTCTCCGACCCCGCCATGGTGACCGACACGATCTGGTTGCAGAGCTCCTCGTCGGTCATCCCCTCCCCGGTCTCCTCGTCCCGGGCCGCCAGCAGCATGGCGAGCATGCCCGCCCGGCCGGGTTCCGCCGCCCCCTGCCGGTAGGCCAGCATGACGCGGCTGATGGCGTCGCGGAGCTGGGCGAAGGCCTTGTCGAACCGGCGGTTCATTGGCAGCGGCAGCTTCTCCAGCAGGTCGCCCGGCGACACCGTGCGCCACATGATGGCCTCCAGGACCACGGGCAGGATGCCCGCCAGTTCCTCGTGGGCCGAACGGTCGACGACCGAGCCGAACATGGTGCGGGCCAGGATGTTGAACGTGATGTCCCGCATGGCCTTGTCGACCGGGATCGTCTCCCCCGCCCGCCAGCCGGCCGTCTTCTCCGCGGTGACCTCGCGCATCACCTCGACGTAGCGGGTGATCTCGTCCCGGTGGAACGAGGGCTTGATCATGGCCTGCTGACGGCGGTGCTCGTCGCCGTAGGCGTGGATCACGCCGTTGCCCGTCAGCGGCCGGACCTTGTCGTAGAACCGCCCCTTGTCCAGCAGGTCCTTGCGGTCCGTGAGCAGCGTGTGGATCAGCGGCGGCGAGGTCACGAACAGGGACGGCATGGGGCCGAGGTCGACCCGCACCAGATCGCCGTGGGCGCGCAGCGAGGTCAGGAACCCCAGCGGCCCGCGCATCAGGGCCACGGCGTGGCCCAGACCCGGGACCCGCCCCGGCGCGGTCGTGTACGAGGTGCTCACGCCGGGACCTCCTCGGCCCGCGGCAGCGAGCAGTACGCGCGGTCGCTGAAGACGGTGCGGTCCCGGTGCAGCGTCAGCACACCCGAACGCACCCCGTTCCACCGGTGGCCGGGGCCGTTGTACCGGGACGTCAGGTACGACCACTGCAGGTTGCCGGCCATCATGTGCCACAGCGCGTCCAGATAGGCGCGGACGTCCTCGCGCCGGCCCAGGTCGCTCGCCTCGATGGCCGCCCGCGCCGCCATGAACTCGGCCCGCTTGCCGTCGACCAGGGCGAACAGGCGGTCCACGGCCTCCTGGAGACCGAGTCCCTCGCTCAGGCGCAGCACCGACAGGGCGTTGACGTAGTCGTCCATCATCGCCTCGGCCCGGAACGAGAACATGTCGTTGGTCAGCATGATGTGGACCAGGGCCGTGTCGACGATCCCGCGCAGCTCCGGGTGGCGGCGCAGGTCCTCGGTCAGGTCGATGCCCAGTCCGTACTCGCCGAGCACGAAGTACATGCCCATGCCGACGCTGTCCTTGCGGACCTCGATGTAGCTCTCGTAGTCGAACACCCGGTCCTCGGAGCGGGAGGTGATCTCGTGTACGCAGCCGGCGAGGAAGCGGCGGACCTCCCCCATGAACCGGTCCCACACCGTGGGCGGCATGTCCGCGCGCATGTCCTTCCACAGCCCGTGCAGCACCGAGCCCCACGCGAAGTCGGCGCCGTCGGCCTGGTCGTCGAGGATGCCCGCCACGCGGCGGAACGTCTCCTGGGCCGCCGCCGGGTCCTTGCCGATCCTGGCGCGGTCCACCATCGCGTTGTCGAAGACGGAGAGGTACTCGGTGTACTTGCACAGGTGGCGCAGCCGGTCCTCGCGGGCCGTCGGCAGCACCAGGCAGGTCCACAGGGAGGCGGTCTCCTCCAGGAGCAGTTCCATCTCCCGGGGGTCCGTCATCGCGAACCCCATGGCCTCCTTGACCCAGGCGTCCGACTCCGCGCGGATGTCGTCCGTGCGCGGATGACTGCACGCGGGCAGCAGGTAGGGGAACTCGGGCAGGTAGATCTCCGTGCCGTACGAGAACGGCTTGGGAATGGTCGACATGGAGTCACTCACCTTTCACGGTGCACGGAGGTCGCCGCCAGCGCCTCCAGCTCGGTCAGCGCGGAGGGCTCCACGCGGGCGCCGCGCAGTGCGCGGACCGCGTCGGCGTGCCGCTCGCGGATCATCCGCTCGACGACGGCCGGGGCTCCGGTCGCCCGCACCACCTCCCGCAGTTCGGTGAGGCCGTCCAGGTCCAGCCGGTCGTCCCCGTAGAGCAGGTCCAGCCGCGCGCGCCGAGCGGCGTCGGCGCGCTCACGGGCCACGGCGATCAGGGCGGTGGGCTTGCCCTGCCGTGCGTCGTCCGAGGGTTCCTTGCCGGTGAGCTCGGACGCCCCGAACAGCCCGATCAGGTCGTCGCGGAGCTGGAAGGCCTCGCCCAGCAGCAGTCCGAACGTGTCGTACGCCGCCAGCAGTTCGCCGTCGGCGCCGGCGAGGGCGCCGCCGATCTGGAGGGGGTAGCGGACGGTGTAGCTCGCCGTCTTGTGCCGGATGATCCTCAGCGCGTCGTCGAGGCGTCCGCTGCGGGTCTCACCGACCAGGTCGAGGTACTCCCCGTAGACCGCCGACTGGCGCAGGCGGGTGAACAGCCGCCTGGCGGTCTCGCGCCGGGTGACGAGCGGGCTGTTGTGGAACAGCTCCTCCGACCAGATCAGGCAGGCGTCCCCGACGAGCAGCGCGCCGCTCTGCCCGAACGTCCGGCTCTCGCCCGGCCAGTCCTGCTCGGCGTGCCACTTGTCGAGGGACAGGTGGACGGTGGGCCGGCCGCGCCGCAGTTCGCTGTTGTCGATGATGTCGTCGTGGATCAGGGCCGCGGTGTGGAAGAGCTCCAGCGCCGCGGCCACGGTGATGACCTCGGGGTCGTCCGGGGACCCGCCGGCGCCCCGCCAGCCCCAGTAGCAGAACAGCGGGCGGATCCGCTTCCCCCCGTCAAGCGTGAAGTCGCGCAGCAGCGCCAGTGCCGTACGGGCCGCCGGGTCGGACTCCCCGGCGAGCCGCTCCCGCAGGAAGGCGTCGAGGCTGCCGTTGACCCGCCCGGTGACCGCCGCGCTCTCCGTCAGCGCGTCGGTGACGGTCACTTGTCGCGCCTGACGACCTTCATGGGCAGCTCCCCGGGGACCAGGGCGCCCATGGCTATCGGCTTCACCGGCTCGCCGGTGATCGGCTGCACCGTCCACTGCTGCATGAGGGTGGCGAGGACGGTCTGGGTCTCGAACCACGAGAAGGACTCGCCGATGCAGTTGCGGACGCCCGCGCCGAACGGCATGAACGCGCTGCGCGGCACCTGCCTGGCCCGCTCCGGCAGCCAGCGGTCGGGGTCGAACGCCTCGGGGTTGTCGTACGTCTTCGGGTCGTGGTGGACCGCGTAGATGGAGTAGAGGACCTCGGTGCCCGCCGGGATGAGGTGACCGCCGAGTTCCGTGTCCTGCACGCACTTGCGGCCCAGGGCCCACACCGGCGGGTAGATCCGCAGCGCCTCCTGGATGACGCGCCGGGTGTAGTCCAGGTCGCGCAGGTCGCCGGCCTCGACCGGGCGGTCGCCGACCACCTTGTCGACCTCCTCCTGCATCCGGCGCTGCACCTCGGGGTGGCGGCCGAGCAGCATGCAGGTCCAGCTCATGGCGCTCGGCGTGGTCTCGGACCCCGCCGTCAGGAGCGTCATGAACTCGTCCTGGATCTGCTTGTCCGTCATCTCCTTGTTGCCGCCGGCCTGCGCCGCGAAGAGCAGCGTCATCAGGTCGTCGGCCTGGTCGCCGGCGCCCTTGGCCCGGTAGTCGGCGATGATGCGGCGCCCCATCGAGTAGAGCCGGCCGATGGCGCCGTGGAACTCGCGGCTGGACTGGGTGGGGATGCGGTCCAGGAGGGCCGGCGGGATGGCCGCGCGCTTCTCGACGCCGGAGATCACGACGGGCATCGACTTGTACACCTCGGCCACGTCCTGCTCCACCATGTCGGTGGAGAACAGCGCCTTGATGACGATGCGCACGGCCAGTTCGTAGAACATGTTGTACATGCCGACGCGCTGGCCGTCGCGCCAGGTGCCGAAGACGTCGGTGGCCGACTCGCGCATGACGTCGACGTAGGTGCCGATCTTCTCGTGGTGGAAGGCCGGCTGCATCAGCAGGCGCTGCCTGCGGTGGAAGTCGCCCTCGGACAGCAGGATGCCGTTGCCGAGGAGCGGACGGGCCTGGTCGAACTGCATGCCCTTCTCGAAGGACTTGGACTTGCGGACGAGGATGTCGTAGAGCATGTCGTGGTCGCTGACCACGTAGGCCTGCTTGGTGCCGAGCCAGATCCGTACCAGGCCGCCCTGCTCACTCACGCTCTGGAAGAACCGCAACGGGTTGCGGAACATCTGAACGGCGTGGCCCGCGAGCGGAATGCGTCCCGGCATGGGGGGAACGGACGGTGCGGCGGTCGCGAGAGCCATGTTGTTCTTGCCTCCGTGGGGTGGGACGGCGGGTGGATGGGACGGCGTGGCCCGGTCAGGACCAGGTGACCGGCAGCTCGGCGAGGCCGCGGAAGACGAAGCCGCCCGGCAGGTACCGCGGCGCGAAGCCGTCGGCGAGGCGCAGCCCGGGGAGCGTCTCCACCAGGGCCTCCAGGGCGATCCGGGCCTCCAGGCGGGCGAGGGCCGCGCCCACGCAGAAGTGGATGCCGTGGCCGAACCCCAGGTGCCGGGGCGGGCCCTGGCGGTCGAGCCGGAAGGTGTCCGGGTCCTCGACCCACTCGGGGTCGCGTCCTGCGGCCGCGAACATCACCCGCAGCCGGGCCCCTTCGGGGATCTCGGTCTCACCGACGCGCTTGGCGCGGGTGGCCACCCGGGGGGCGCCCTGCACCGAGGAGTCGAAGCGCAGGGTCTCCTCCACGGCCGCGCCGGCCAGGCCCGGGTCCTTGACGACCGCTTCCCACCGGTCGCGTTCCCGCAGCAGCTGGTGGACCGCGTTGGAGATCAGGTTGGTGGTGGTCTCGTGCCCCGCCGCGATCATCACGCGCAGCGCGACCACGGCGTCCTCGACCGTGCACACCGGGTCGTCCGCGTCGGCGGCCCGCACCAGTTCCGTCAGCAGGTCGTCGGCCGGTTCGCGGCGGCGGCGCTCCAGCAGGCCGAGGACGTACTTCTCGTAGGTGACCACGTTGCCGGCGCAGTGCACCTGCTGCTCCGGGGGGAGCGGGACGACCTGGAGGGCGAGCCAGTCGTTGTTCCAGGCCTTGACCGTGGCCCGGTCCTCCTCCGGGATGCCGATGATGTCGCAGATCACCGTCATGGGGAGCGGGTAGGCGAACTCCTGGAGGAGGTCGCATCCGTCCTTCGCCGCGATGTCGGCGGCCAGCCGGGCGGCGATCTCCCGGATCGAGGCCTCGCGGCGGCGCAGGACACGCGGGGAGAAGAACTCGCTGACGAGGTTGCGGAACCGGGTGTGGGCCGGCGGGTCGACGTTGTAGAGGGCGACCCGGAAGAACAGCGAGGCGTCGAGGATCTCCTTCGCCTCCGGGCAGAAGGGGTAGGAGCCGTCGAGGTTGTAGCGGCTGGTGAAGTCCTCGTGGTCCCGTTGCACGGCCTCGATCTCGGCGCGTCCCGTGACGATCCACTCGTCCAGCGCGGTCTGGTGGGCGACCGGCTGTTCCTGCCGTGCGCGGGCGAACGCCGCGTAGGGACAGGCGGTGTACTCCGGGGACATCGGGTCGAAGAGTTCTGCCGCGGAAGTGTCGGTCGACATCGGGAGCGCTGGCCTCCTGCTGCGAGGCGGTGGACCGGTCGCCGGTGGGCGGCGGGATCCTGTCCGCATGATCGGGTCTCAGGATCACCGACCGGCTCCGGAGGTGTCTTCCGCCGAGAGGCCAGGTTCCACCTGCCCGGCAGAAGGCGAGGAAGCGCGCTTCCCTGGTCGCCGGACCAGGTGGGCGAGGCGCACGGGACACAGCACACCGGGCACCCGTCGTGCGACGGGTGCCCGGTGCGGTGGGACGCGGTGGAACGGCGGGTCAGCGCTGGGCGAGCTCCGGCTCCGGCTCGTCGGAGGCCGTCCCCGGGGCGGGGACCTCGCCGCGCTTGGCCGCGCGCTTGCTCGCGCGCCGCTCCTTGCGCAGCTCCAGCATCGCGTAGAGCGTCGGGACCAGGAGCAGCGTCAGCAGCGTCGAGGTGATCAGACCGCCGATCACGACCACCGCGAGCGGCTGGGCGATGAAGCCCCCCTCGCCGGTGACGCCGAGCGCCATCGGCAGCAGCGCGAAGATCGTCGCCAGGGCCGTCATCAGGATGGGCCGCAGACGGTGCCGGCCGCCCTCGATCACCGCTTCGACGACGCCGTGTCCCTGCTTGCGGTACTGGTTGATCAGGTCGATCAGCACGATGGCGTTGGTGACCACGATGCCGATCAGCATCAGCATGCCGATCATCGCCGGGACACCCATCGGGGTGCCCGTGGCGATCAGCAGGCCGATCGCGCCGGTCGCCGCGAACGGGATCGACACCAGCAGGATCAGCGGCTGGGCCAGCGACCGGAAGGTGCCGACCAGCAGCATGAACACGATCGCGATCGCCGCGAGCATGGCCAGGCCCAGGTTGACGAACGCCTCGTCCTGGTCGGCGGTGACGCCGCCGATCTCGGCCGTGGCGCCAGCCGGCAGGTCCAGCCCGTCGATCTTCGACTGGAGGGCCGTGCCCACCGCGCCGGTGTTGTCGCCGGTCGGCTTGGCGGTGATGGTCGCCGCGCGCCGGCCGTCGATGCGGGTCATCGACACCGGGCCGTCGACCAGCTCCACGGTGGCGATGTCGCCCAGCTCGGCCACGCCGAGGTTCAGGGCCTTCAGCTCGGCCAGCGTCGCGGCCGGCCGGGCGGACCTGATGACGACGTCGCGCTCGGTGTCGCCGAGGACCGCCTTGGCGGTCGGGGTGCCGCGCACCGCCTGGGCGACGGCCGCGCCGAGCGTCTGGTCGGTGAACCCGGCCTCGGCGGCCTTCGCGTTGGCCCGGACCGAGATGCGCGGCACGCTCTGCGCCAGGTCGCTGGTGACGTCGGTGACGTCGTCGAGCCCGGCGACCGCCTTGCGGACCTCCTCCGCGGCCTCGCGGAGCGCCTGCGCGTCGGCCGCCTTCACGACCACGCTCAGGTCCTGGCTGCCGAAGCCGTCGCCGGCGGCGACCGTGGTGGTGCCGATGCCGTCGAGCTTCGCGAGCCCGTCCTCGATGCGGTCCTGGACGTCCTCGGCGTCCGCCGAGTCCTCCAGCATCAGCTGGTACGAGGCCTGGTTGGTGTCCGTGCCGCCGCCGAAGGCCGCCATGAAGCCGGACGAGCCGACGGTGACCTGGAAGTCCTTGACGCCCTCGGTCGCGCCGAGCAGCTTCTCGACCTTCTCGGCCTGGGCGTTCGTCGCCGCGAGGCTGGTGCCCGGCTTCAGCTCCTGCCTGACGCTGAGGACCTTCTGGTCGCCCGGGTCGAAGAAGTTCGTCTTCAGCAGCGGCGCCATGCCGAACGTGCCGATCAGCACGACGACGGCGATGGCCACGCTGGTCAGGCGGCGGCGGGTGGCGAAGCGCAGGACGGGGACGTAGAGGCGCTGGAGGCGGCTCTTCGCCTCCTTCTCCTCGGCCAGGCGCCGCGCCTCCCCGGCGTCCTCCGGGGTGCCCTTCGGGGGCCGCAGGAACCAGTACGACAGCACCGGGACGACCGTCAGCGACACCAGCAGGGACGCCAGCAGCGCGGCGGTGACGGTCAGGCTGAAGGAGCCGAACAGCTCGCCGACCATGCCGCCGACCAGTCCGATCGGCAGGAACACGGCGACCGTGGTGAGCGTGGAGGAGGTGACCGCGCCGGCGACCTCGCGGACGGCCCTGAGGATGGCCTCCTGGCGCTCCTCGCCGTAGCCGAGGTGCCGCTTGATGTTCTCCAGGACCACGATCGAGTCGTCGACGACGCGGCCGATGGCGATGGTGAGCGCGCCCAGCGTCAGCATGTTGAGCGACAGGTCGCGGGTCCACAGCACGATCAGCGCCAGCACCACCGACAGCGGGATGGAGACCGCGGTGACCAGGGTGGAGCGGATCGACGCCAGGAAGACCAGGATGACGAGGACGGCGAAGAGCAGACCGAGGGCGCCCTCGGTGGTCAGGCCCTCGATGGCCTGGGACACCGCCGGGCCCTGGTCGCTGACGACGGTGAGCGTCGCGCCGGAGCCGAGCTGCTCGCGCAGGCCGGGCAGCTTGTCCTCGACGGCGTTCGAGATGGCGACCGCGCTGCCGTCGTGGTCCATGGTGACGGCGACCGCGAGACTCGGCCTGCCGTTGGTGCGGGTGAGCGAGTCGGCCCTGGCCTCCTCCTCCGCGACCGTGGCGACGTCGCCGAGGCGCACCGGCTTCTTCACGCCCTCGCCGGTGACCATCAGGTTCTGGATCTGCTCCAGCGAGGTGAAGCCGCCGCCCACCTGGACGGTGCGGTTGGCGCCGCCCTCGTCGAACGAGCCGGCCGGTACGGTCGCGCCGCCCGCCTGGAGGGACTGGCTCAGGGCCAGCGGGCTCACGCCGGCCTTCGCGAGCTTCGCCTGGTCGGGGGTGACGGTGACCTGGAGGTCCCGTACGCCGTCGACCACGACCTGGGCGACCCCGTCGATGTCCTTCAGCTCGGAGACGACCGTCTTGTCGAGCTGGTTGGCCAGCGCCTGCTGGTCCTTGTCCGAGGTGACGGCGAGGACGACGGTGGGGATGTCGTCCGTCGAGCCGGAGATGACCTGCGGGTCCACGTCGTCCGGGAGCTGGGCGCGGGCCCGGTTGACGGCCTGCTGCACGTCGGCGACGAGCTGCTGGGTGCCGTTGCCGTAGTCGAAGGACGCCATGATCACGGCGTTGCCCTCGCTGGCGGTGGAGGTGATGCCCGAGACGCCGTCGACCGCTTCGAGGCTGTCCTCGATCGGTTCGACGACCTGCTTCTCGACCACGTCGGGCGAAGCGCCCTGGTACGGCGCCAGCACGGACACCATGGGCAGTTCGATGGTGGGCAGCAGCTGCTGCTTGAGCTGGGGGATCGCGATCGCCCCGAAGACGAGCGCGACGATCGACATGAGCCCTGTCAGGGCTCGTTGCGCGAGGCTGAATCTCGACAGCCAGGACATGGATCAGGGTCTCTCTTCTGTGGCCGAGCGGAGGGAGGGCACAGGTGCGGGCGCCCACCTCAACACCTTGGGCCATGGGTGGGCCCGGTTCCGTAGGCCCCAGGTCCATTTCCTTATCCGGCGCATACTCCCGCCGCAGTACGGCCGGGTGGACGTCACTCCACCCTTGGACGTACCAGCCCGGACTCGTACGCGATGACCACCAGCTGGGCCCGGTCGCGGGCGCCCAGCTTGGCCATCGCCCGGTTCACGTGCGTCTTGACCGTGAGCGGGCTGACCTCCAGCCGTTCGGCGATCTCGTCGTTGGAGTGCCCGCCGGCCACCTGCACCAGCACCTCGCGCTCCCGCCCGGTCAGCGAGTCGAGCTTCCGTGCGCGGGCCGGGTCGCGGTCGGCGTCGTCGGCGGTGCCCGCCTGGGCGAGGAAGCGGGCGATGAGTCCCTTGGTGGCGGCCGGGGACAGCAGTGCCTCGCCGCCGGCCGCGACGCGGATGGCGCTCAGCAGTTCCTCCGGCTCCGAGCCCTTGCCGAGGAAGCCGGAGGCACCGGCGCGCAGCGACTGCACCACGTAGTCGTCGACCTCGAAGGTGGTCAGTATGACCACGCGGACGTGGGCGAGGGCGGGGTCGGCGCTGATCGTCCGGGTGGCGGCGAGCCCGTCCGTGCCGGGCATCCGGATGTCCATCAGCACCACGTCGGGCCGGTGCTCGGCGGCCAGCCGTGCCGCCTCGGCGCCGTCGGACGCCTCCCCCACCACCTCCATGTCGGGCTCGGAGTCGACGAGCACCCGGAAGGCACTGCGCAGCAGCGCCTGGTCGTCGGCGAGCAGGACACGGATCGTCATACGGCATCCTTCGCGGCGTCGTCACGGTTCCTGACGGGAAGGATCGCATGGACCCGGAAGCCGCCTCCGTAGCGGGGACCGGTGGTGAGGGTGCCGCGCACGGCGGTGACGCGCTCGCGCATGCCGAGCAGGCCGTGCCCGCCGCCGTCGGCTGGGGCGTCCGTCCCGCCGGCGCCGTCGTCGAGGACGGTGACCTCGATGTTCGGTCCCACCCGGACGATGCTGACCTCCGCCTTCGCCCGCTGTCCGGCGTGCTTCTGCACGTTGGTCAGCGCCTCCTGGATGATCCGGTAGGCGGCCAGGTCGACGGCGGCGGGCAGGGTGGCGCCCTGGTCGGCACGGGCCACCTCGATGTGCAGACCGGCGTGGTGGAAGGTGGCGACGAGCTCGTCAAGCCGGTCCAGGCCGGGGGCCGGTTCGGTCGGGGCCCTGGGGTCGTCGGACTGGCGGAGCAGGCCGACGGTGGCGCGCAGTTCGCCCAGCGCGGACCGGCTGGCCTCCCGTACGTGGGCGAGGGCCTCCTTGGCCTGGTCGGGCCGCTTGTCCATGACGTGGGCGGCGACCCCGGCCTGGACGTTGACGAGGGCGATGTGGTGGGCGACGACGTCGTGCAGGTCGCGGGCGATGCGCAGCCGCTCCTCGGCGACGCGGCGGCGGGCCTCCTCCTCGCGGGTCCGCTCGGCCTTCTCGGCGCGTTCCCGGATGGCCCGGACGAAGGCCCGGCGGCTGCGGACGGCGTCGCCCGCGGTGGCGCCGATGCCGGTCCAGGCGAAGACGGCGAGGTTGTCCTGGGCGTACCAGGGCAGGGGGCCGGCCAGCATGGCGGCGCCGGTCAGCACGGTCGTGGTGAGCAACCCGACCCGCCAGGTGGTCGAGCGGTCGGTGGTGGCCGCGACGGTGTAGAGGGCGACGACGGCGGACATGACGACGGGCGTGCGGGGGTCGCCGGTGACGCACTCGACGATCGAGAGGCAGCCGGTGAACGCGAGGACCGCGAGGGGGGCCCGGCGGCGCGGGACGAGCGCGGCGGCGCCGAGCACCATGAGGAGCAGGCTGAGCGGGTCGGGGGTGCGGACGCCCCAGGTGACGCCGTCGGGGCCGTGCGGGTCGGCGAAGGATCCGGCCACCATGCACACGAGGACGGCCGCCGCGAGGGCCGCGTCCAGGGCGGAGGGATGGGCGCCGAGGCGGCAGCGGGCGCGGGCGAGGGTGCTCACGCGTGTTTACGGTAGCCGTAGCGGGCGTCTCTTCGCGGGGTGCCCGGCGTCATGGTGGCCGTCGGCCCGGGGGCTGCGCCCCCGGACCCCCGCTTCGGCCTGAACGGCCTCGTCCTCGAGCGCCGGACGGGCTGAAAGTGACCGGCGCCGCCGCGGTACCGGTGGCCGGCGTTCCCCGAAGGTGCCGTCAGGCGCCGTCCGGGATGAGGCCGTCGTCGCTGAGGAGTTCCCTGACCTCCTCAAGGGTGGCGTCCTGGGCGGGGAGGATCAGGTCCGACGGCTCCAGGGAGTCGTCCGGCAGCGGTTCGCCCAGTTCGCGGACCTTGGCCAGCAGGGCCTGGAGGGTCGCGCGGAAACCGGGGCCGTCACCGTTCTCCATCTCGGCGAGGAGTTCGTCGTCCAGCTTGTTCAGCTCGGCGAGACGGCCGTCGGGCAGCGCCAGCTGCCCCTCCCCCATGATCCTCACGATCATGTCGCCCTCCTGGGTGTGGGCTACTGCTTGTCGAAACGCGGGGTGTCCTGCGGCTGCTGCTGGGGCTGCGACTGGCCCTGCCCGCCCTCCAGTGCCTGCCGGTCGGACGAGCTGCCGCCGGCCAGCTCGGCCTTCATGCGCTGCAGCTCCAGCTCTACATCCGTACCACCGGAGAGCCGGTCCAGCTCGGCCTGGATGTCGTCCTTGTGCATGCCGGACTGGTCGTCCAGGGCGCCGGAGGCGAGCAGCTCGTCGATGGCGCCGGCCCGCGCCTGGAGCTGGGCGGTCTTGTCCTCGGCCCGCTGGATCGCCAGGCCCACGTCGCCCATCTCCTCGGAGATGCCGGAGAACGCCTCCCCGATGCGGGTCTGCGCCTGGGCCGCCGTGTAGGTGGCCTTGATGGTCTCCTTCTTCGTGCGGAAGGCGTCCACCTTGGCCTGGAGGCGCTGGGCCGCCAGGGTGAGCTTCTCCTCCTCGCCCTGGAGGGTGGCGTGCTGCGTCTCCAGGTCGGTCACCTGCTGCTGGAGCGCGGCGCGGCGGGAGAGCGCCTCGCGGGCCAGGTCCTCGCGGCCCAGCGCGAGCGCCTTGCGGCCCTGGTCCTCCAGCTTGGACGACTGCCCCTGGAGCTGGTTGAGCTGGAGCTCCAGGCGCTTGCGGCTGGTCGCCACGTCGGCGACGCCGCGGCGCACCTTCTGCAGCAGCTCAAGCTGTTTCTGGTACGAGTAATCGAGGGTCTCGCGCGGGTCCTCGGCCCGGTCAAGGGCCTTGTTGGCCTTCGCGCGGAAGATCATCCCCATACGCTTCATGACACCGCTCATGGGCTTCGCGCGCCCCCTTCTGACCGACTCCAGCTCCAGCGACTGCAACAAGACCCACAGTACGGGCCCTGCATCCATTACCGCACTGTTCGGGGACGGATGCGCTCATCCCCAAGGACGACTGCGTACGCTCCCGGTCCGGCGTAAGGAGTAGGTGCTCCCCGGGGAGACGCCCCGGAACCCCGGTGCCGGGGCCGTACGCAACGTCCCCCTCTGTCCCCTTACCGACGACTGGCGTTGCCGGATCGTTCCCCACCGGACTGGGGTCCGCACTCCCCCACCCCGTACCCTTGGGTTTTGTGTTCCGTAGCCGTGCCAAGGAAGAGAAGGCCCCGAGCGCCGTCAGGACGCCGGTGACCGACTCCAAGCAGCCCCGCGACCCGCAGGCCCCGAAGGGCAGGCCCACGCCCAAGCGCAGTGAGGCCCAGTCCCAGCGCCGCAGCGTCGCCAATACGCAGATGACGCGCAAGGAGGCCGCCAAGCGCCAGCGCGAGGAGCGCCGCTCCGCGATGGAGCGGCAGCGCCAGGCGCTGGCCAGCGGCGACGAGCGGTACCTGCCGGCCCGTGACAAGGGCCCGGTCCGCAAGTTCGCGCGCGACTTCGTCGACTCGCGGTTCAACATCGCCGAGTACTTCCTGCCGATGGCCGTGGTCATCCTCGTGCTGAGCATGATCCGCGTGGCCTCGCTGCAGAACGTCGCGCTGCTGCTGTGGCTGGTCGTGATCGTGCTGATCGTGCTCGACTCCCTGGTCACCGGCTTCCGCCTGAAGAAGCGCCTCGCAGAGCGCTTCCCCGACGACCGCAAGCGCGGCGCGGTCGCCTACGCGCTGATGCGCTCGCTGCAGATGCGCCGGCTCCGGCTGCCCAAGCCGCAGGTCAAGCGCGGGGAGCGGCCCTGAGCACCACGCCGTTCACCGGGGGCGCGGCCGAGGCATGGCTGGACAAGCTCGGCGGTCTGCGCGACGTCGTACGGCAGGAACTGGTGGCCCGGCAGCTCGACGAGCAGATAGTCGGCCGCTACCCGGTCGGCAAGCGGCTGCGGGTGCTCGACGTCGGCATGGGGCAGGGCACCCAGGCGCTGCGGCTGGCACGGGCCGGGCACCAGGTGACCGGCCTGGAGCGGGACGCCACCATGATCGCCGCGGCGCGGGAGGCCCTGGCGGGCCAGCCCGAGGGCATCCGGGAGCGGATGCGGATCATCGAGGGCGACGGCCGGGACACCGGCGTGCACTTCCTGCCCGGCAGCTTCGACGTGGTGCTGTGCCACGGCGTGCTCATGTACGTCGAGGAGCCCGACCCGCTGCTGGCCGGGCTGGCCCGCATGCTCGCCCCGGGCGGCCTGCTGTCGCTGCTCGTGCGCAACGGTGACGCGCTCGCCATGCGCCCGGGTCTGTCCGGCGACTGGGCCGGCGCGCTCGCCTCCTTCGACACCACCGCCTACCGCAACCGCCTGGGTCTGAACGTCCGCGCCGACCGGCTCGTGACGCTGACGGCCAGGCTCGCCGGCATCGGCGCCCCGCTGAACGCCTGGTACGGCGTCCGGGTCTTCACGGACACGGCGGCCGACGGTGCCGCGGCCCCGGACGACCTCGAGACGCTGCTGGCTGCCGAGGAACGGGCCGGCCGGACGGACCCGTACCGCGGGATCGCGGCGCTGCTGCACCTGTGCGGGGTGCGGGGGTAGGGGGTTTCCGGCAACGCGGCGAGCGTGCGTACCGGGCGCCGCGACGCCGCGGGCATGTGTCGGACACCCCCCCAGGCGCCCCGCGGCGCCCGTTCGGGTGCCGTACGGAAGCAGGACGTCCGGGCCGCCGTGAGACTCGGGGCATGGACGTCTCCCGCACCCGTGTGTCCCGGCCACGCGCCCTCGTCGCCGCGCCGGCGTGCGCCCTGCTGCTCGCCACCGGTTGCACCGCGGCCGGAGCGGGCGCCGGGCCGGAAGCCGGTACCGGCGCCGGGCGGGAGGCCGCCACGACCAGGGCCGCCGCGCCGGCCGCGGCCAATGACCTCCAGGCCGACTACCAGCGGGTGATCAAGGACGTCCTGCCCTCGGTCGTGCAGATCCAGGCCGGGGACGCCCTGGGCTCGGGGGTCGTCTACGACGGTCAGGGCCACGTCGTCACCAACGCCCATGTCGTCGGGGACCGGACGGACTTCCGGGTGACGACCGCCCACAGCGAGGACCCGCTGTCCGCGCGGCTCGTCTCCACCTACCCCGAGCAGGACCTCGCGGTCGTCAAGCTGGACAAGGTGCCCGAGGGCGTGCGGGCGGCCGGGTTCGGGGACTCCTCGAAGGTCGAGGTCGGACAGATCGTGCTGGCGATGGGCTCGCCGCTGGGGCTGTCGTCCAGCGTGACGCAGGGCATCGTGTCGGCGACCGGACGGACCGTCACCGAGGGGCGCGACGACGGCGGCACGGGGGCGACCCTCGCCAACATGGTGCAGACCTCGGCCGCCATCAACCCCGGCAACAGCGGCGGCGCCCTGGTGAACCTCGACGGGCAGGTCATCGGCATCCCGACGCTCGCCGCGACCGACCCGGCCCTCGGCGACAGCGCGGCACCCGGCATCGGGTTCGCGATCCCGGCCTCGACGGTGAAGACGATCGCCGGCCAGATCATCCGGAACGGCAAGGTCACCGACTCGGGGCGGGCGGCGCTGGACATCACCGGCCGTACGGTCGTCGACGACGACTACCGTGCCGCCGGTGTGGCGATCGTCAGCGTCGGCGACGGCGGTGCCGCTGACCGGGCGGGCCTGCGGGCCGGGGACGTCATCACCGGGCTGGGCGACGCGGACATCACCACGATCACCTCGCTCTCCGAGGCCCTGGCGTCGATGCGGCCGGGCGAGCGCACCGAGGTCACCTACACCCGCGGCGGCGACCGGCGCACCGCCGAGGTGACGCTGGGCGAGCAGTGACGCGGGAGGGGGCGGCCGGTCGTGGCCGCCCCCTCCCGCGGCGCCCGGGTCAGGCCTCCTCGGCGTGCAGGCTCATCGGCCCGTAGATCTCCGTGGAGTCCTCGAAGAGCCGCACCTGGTCCGTGCCGCCCTCCTGGAGGTCCTTCCAGTGCTCCCCGATCCAGGACTCGGCGTCCCCTTGCGTGGTGAACTCCTCGGGCTGCACCGCGGGCTGGACCTCCGTCCCGCCGGCCGTCTCGAACCGCCACGTCCATGCCGCCATGTACGCCTCCAAGATGTGAGCACATGCAGAGCGGAAGCCGGATCTTGGTCCGGCTCCCGGTCGAAGCCTATGCGCTGAGCCGGCCGGGTCGTAGAAGGCCGGGGCACGGCCGGGCCCCTCGGGGGCCTCGGGCGCGCACGTCTCCGGGCGAGCGGCGAAAATCGGGGCGTGGACGTGACTCTGCTCGGCACCGGTGCCCCCGCGGGACTCCCCCGCCCCGACTGTCCCTGTGCGGCGTGTGCCGCGGCGCAGGGCGACGACGCGCGCGCGGCGACCGCGCTGCTGGTGGACGGGGCGCTGCTCCTCGACCTGACCCCCGGTGCCGCGTTCGCCGCCGCGCGGGCCGGGCATTCGCTGGCCGGTGTACGGCAGGTGCTGCTGTCGCACCCGCACGACGGCCCCGCCGTGGAGGTGCCGGCCGGGCTGCCGCAGCCGGGGCGGGTGCCGGACGGGCGGGAGCTGGCGCTGCTGACGGGGCACCGGGTGCGGGCGGTGGCGCTGGACGCGCCGGGCACCGGGTACGCCGTGACCGGGCCGGACGGGCAACGGCTGCTGTACCTGCCGCCGGGCGGGGCGCCGGCCGGTCCGGCGGAGACCGCCGAGCCCTACGACCTGGTCCTCGCGGACGTCGTGGGACGCCCCGACGCGCTGGCGAAGCTGCGGGCGGTGGGCGCGGCGGGGCCGACGACGGACGTCGTCGCGGTCCACCTCGGTCACGACGTGCCGCCGGGCCGGGAGCTGGCGCGGCGGCTCGCGGCGGCGGGGGCGCGGGCGGTGCCGGACGGGACGACGCTGGTGACGGGTGTGTACGAGGACGTGCCCGACGTCCCGCGGCGGACGCTGGTGCTGGGCGGGGCCCGGTCGGGGAAGTCGGTGGAGGCCGAGCGGCGGCTGGAGTCCTTCCCCGACGTGCTCTACGTGGCCACCGGCGGCTCCCGGGGCGGGGACACCGAGTGGGCGGTCCGGGTCCGCGCGCACCGCGAGCGGCGGCCGGGCTCCTGGCGCACCGTCGAGACCTGCGATCTGGTCCCGCTGCTGAAGGACGACGGGCCGCCGCTGCTGGTCGACTGCCTGTCGCTGTGGCTCACGGACGCGATGGACGCCGTCGGGGCGTGGGACGACGCCGAGTGGGCCGACGGCGGGGAACGGGCGCTCAGGGACCGGGTGCGGGAGCTGACGGAGGCGGTGCGCGCCACCCGGCGCACCGTCGTCGCCGTGTCGAACGAGGTCGGGTCGGGCATCGTGCCGGCCACCGCGTCGGGCCGCCGTTACCGCGACGAACTGGGGCGGCTGAACGCGGCGTTCGCCGGCGAGTGCGAGCAGGTGCTGCTGGTGGTGGCGGGCCAGGCGCTGGTGCTACGGGGCTGACGCCCCCTTGCGGGCGACGAGACGGGGGGCCCGCCCGGCGGTGAGGACCGTGCAGCCGTGGGCCTCCAGCTCGGCGCGCAGGCCCGCCGGGTGCGGGGTGCCCGGCGGCAGGGCGAACAGGCGGCGCGGATCGGCGACGTCGAGGAGCAGATGGCCGCCGGGGCGCAGCACGTGGAGGGCGGCGCGCAGTTCGGCGCGCGGGTCGGGGACGCGTTCCAGGTGCTGGAAGAGGCTGACGACGTCGTAGCGGGCGCGGAGCCGGGCGGCGATGTGCGGGTCCGTCAGCCGGCCGAGGTACGCCTCCTCGAGGCGGTCGGCCGCGCGGGCCCGCAGGACGCGGTGGGTGGGGTCCACGCCGTCGAAGGATGTGTACGGGAAGTACTCCCGCGCCGCCCGCGGGAAGTCGGCGTCGCCGGTGCCCACGTCGAGCCAGCTCTCGGGCTCGGGGTGGTGGCGGAGCATCGCGCGGGCGGCCTGGACGTGCCGCAGGCGGACGCCGGCCCGGAGGACGAGGGGGGCTGGACGGGGCACGGGCATGGGGTTGCGGAAGGTGTGCCGGCAGTCCCGGCACCGGTCGAGGACGGAGCGGGCCGGCGCGCCCCGCCGCGGGCCCTGGTGGCCGGGCCGGGAGCGCAGCCGCCGCGAGCCGCACCAGGGGCAGTCGGCGCGGTGCGGGCCGTAGAGGGGGACGGGAGGCACCGGGGGCACGGGAGACGGCACCGAGGGGGCGGAGGGCTCGGACATGGGCGGCTCCCGACAGGTGGAGGAGGACGTACGACAATCCAACGCAAAACGTTACGTAGGGGATGACGATCCGGAGGGCAACGACGCCGGTGGGGCGCGGTGCGGATGTGACCTCCGTGGCGTCCGGCCGGGGCCGGTACTGTTCGGCGAATGAGCTCGCTGAATCTCGACGACTTCACCGATCTGATCGAGCGCCCCGACGGCGGGGTGCGCCGCGACGCCGAGGCGCGCCGGGAGCGTCAGGTCGTGCCGCCCGGGTCGCTGGGCCGGCTGGACGACCTGGGTGAGTGGCTGGCCGCGGCACAGTCCGCCGTACCGGTACGGCCCGTCGAACGGCCCCGGGTGGTGCTCTTCGCCGGTGACCACAAGGTCGTCGAGCTGGGCGTGTCGGCCCGTCCCGCGGGCGGCGCGGCCGACCTGGTGCGCGCGGTGCTGGAGGGCGGCCGGCCGGTGTCCGTGCTCGCCCGGCGGCTCGGGGTGCCGGTGCGGGTGGTCGACATGGCGCTGGACTGCGACCCGGAGACGCTGCCGGCCGAGGTCGTGAAGCACCGGGTGCGGCGCGGCGGCGGGCGCATCGACGTGGAGGACGCGCTGACCCCGGAGGAGGCGGAGGCCGCCTTCCGGGCCGGGACGGCGGTGGCCGACGAGGAGGCCGACTCCGGTACGGATCTCGTGGTGCTCGGCGACATCAGCGTGGGCGGTACGACGGCGGCGGGGGTCCTGGTCGCGGCGCTGTGCGGCACGGACGCGTCGGTCGTCACCGGCCGGGGCGGGCTGGCCGTCGACGACCTGGCCTGGATGCGCAAGTGCGCGGCGATCCGGGACGCGCTGCGGCGGGCGCGGCCGGTGCTCGGGGACCAGCTCCAGCTGCTGGCGACGGTGGGCGGCGCCGACCTCACCGCGATGACGGGCTTCCTGCTGCAGTGCGCGGTGCGGAAGGTCCCGGTGATCCTGGACGGCGTGGTGACCGCGGCGTGCGCGCTGGTGGGCCAGCGGGTGGCGTTCCGGGCGCCGGACTGGTGGCTGGCGGCCCACGACAGCGGGGAGCCGGGGCAGGCGAAGGCGCTGGACCGGATGGCGCTGGAGCCGCTGCTGGCGCAGGGCGTGAGGGTGGGTGAGGGCGCGGGGGGTCTGCTGGCGTTGCCGCTGGTGCAGGCCGCGGCGGCGCTGGCGGCGGAGTTGCCGGAGGTCGCCGACGGCGGCGAGTGAGCGGGCTCGCGCGGGCGTCCCGGATCAGCGGCGTCCCGGGTCCGGGCGGCCGCCGATCCAGTCCTGGAGGGCGCGGCGCGGCCCGGACCAGCGGCGGTCGTGGTGGTAGGCCCGCAGGCGGGACCTGGCCCGGGCGCGCGGGCGCCGGCCGTAGAAGCGGCGGGCCCAGAACGAACCGGGCCGGGCGAGGCGGACGGCGCCGATCAGGGCCAGCAGCGGGATGATCACGCCGAAGATCGCCAGACGTGCCTTGCCCTTGGCCAGGGCGAGGAGGGAGAAGACGAAGTTGCCCCCGACGGTCGCGATGACGTTGGCGCGGTCCCGCAGCTCGTCCTGGGAGACGCCGTCGACGCCGAACGGCGTGAACCCGGCGAGGACCAGTCCGACCAGGGCCGCGGTGATCACGACGACCTCCACGCTCTTGCGTCCGGCCTCGGTCCAGTAGACGTCGTCGAGGTGCAGGATCAGCGCGAACTCGTCCAGGACGAGACCCGCGCCGATGCCGAAGACCACCGCCGCGAGGGCGGACCCGAACCCGTACCGGCCGCCGGCGACCGCGGCGAAGCCGCCGACGACGGTGAGGACGACCCCGGGCACCACGTGGTGGATGTGCACACCGCCCGCCTGGACGTTCCCGAACGGGCCCTTGCCCGCCCGGATCAGGCGCGTCACGGTCCGGGTGATCACGAACGTCAGCACGAAGGCCGTGAGGGCGAGGAGCAGCGGCAGCTTTCCCGGTTCGACGATGTTCCGCTGCCACCAATCTCCCATAGGGGAACTTTATCCCCGAGCCCCGGAAGTGCCCCGGTGACCGCCGGGTAGTCTGCGCCGGTGCTCAGGACCCCCTCCACCGACGGCCTCCGGTTCGCCTTCGGCACCCTCACCGTGCTCCCGGTCCGGCTGACCCGCTGGGACCGCGGCGCGGCGCGCGGCGGCATGCTGTGCGCCCCGCTGGCCGGCCTGGCCGTCGGCGTCGCCGCCGCCGCCGTCGGGCTCGTGCTGCTCCTCCTCGGCGCCGGCAGCCTGCTCGCCGCGGTCGCCACCGCCGCCGTGCCCGCCGTACTCACCCGGGGGCTGCACCTGGACGGGCTGGCCGACACCGCGGACGGACTGGGCAGCGGGAAGCCCGCCGAGGACGCGCTGCGGATCATGAAGCAGTCCGACATCGGGCCCTTCGGCGTGATCACCCTCGTCCTCGTGCTGCTGGCCCAGGTGGCCGCACTGACGCAGGCGTACGACGCCTCGTGGGCGCGGGGCGCCCTCGCCGCGGTGGTCTCGGCGGCCGCCGCCCGGGTGACGCTCACCCTGGCCGCCCGGGCCGGGGTCCCGGCGGCGCGCCCGGAAGGACTGGGCGCCGCGGTCGCCGGGGTGGTCCCGGCACGCCGGGCCGTGGGCGCGGTCGTCGCCGTCGCGGCGGCCGGGGCCGCGGCGGGCGCGTTCCTCGGGCCGTACGACGCGGCCCGGACGGCACTCGCCGTGCTGTGCGCCGTCGCCGTCGCCGAACTGCTGCTGCGGCACTGCGTCCGCCGTTTCGGCGGGGTCACGGGTGACGTCTTCGGCGGGGTCGCGGAGACGGCGGCCACGACCGCGCTGGTCGTCCTGGTGCTGGGCTGACGCTCAGCAGGCCTCGCGCCACACGCCGAGTTCGTACTTCTTCAGCATCGAACTCAGCCGCAGCTCACGGGACTCGGCGCAGAACCGGTCGGTCGGGAGCTCGTACTCGACGTGGAAGACCGCCTTGTCCGCGTCGATGAACGGCTTGTTGTCGGCGCACTCGCCGTACTGGGCGCACTGCTCGTTGACGGCGAAGTCGAAGTCGTCCACCAGGTCCGGGATCTGGTCCAGGTCGTTCTTCAGGCCGACGGCCATGCCCCGTTCGTGGGCGAGCCGCGCGATCAGCCGGTTGTAGCGGAGCTGGTCGCCGGCGGTGAGCGGGAAGCCGGTCTCGTTCCGGTAGCCGTCCATGTTGTCCGGCTCGACCGCGTCGAAGCCCTTCTCCCGGCACATGTCGAGGCGTTCGGCCATCAGCGGCTCCAGGACGTCCGTCGCCCGGATGTCCAGCCAGCGTTCGCCCTCCCAGCCGTTGCCCTCGCCCAGCACCGACTCGGGGAAGCCGGCCGCGTCGGGGCGGAAGTCCTCCCAGGCGCCGGTCGAGACGTAGCAGATGACCTTGCGGCCGTCGTCGTGCAGGGAGGCCACGGTGGACGCGCCGTGGTCGAAGCCGTCGATGTCGTAGACCGGCACGTCGACGGTGGTGTCGAGCCTGCCGCTGAGCTGCCACTGCCAGGCGGTGCCGGGCCGCGGCCGCCAGGGTCCGGCGTCGCCCCGCTCGTCGTCGGGGGACGCCGACGAGCAGCCCGCGAGCAGCAGGAGCAGGGCCGTCAGCAGGGCCGGGCGTCTCATGGGGCGTGCTCCAGAGGGTGGGGTCGGCATACCCCCCGATGATCTCCTACGCCCCCGGCGGCACCGGAAACGCGGGGGCGCGGCGGCGAGCGGGCGGCGGCGCGAGCGTAGGCTCGTGCCGGGTGTTCGCCTGCCCGGGTGGATACCACACCGCAGGAGGGATCTAGGGTCGGTTGTCGGGCCCGGTCGACCCACCCGCATTCGGCCATTCAGGACTTCATACGGAAGCGAGATTTCACCACCGTGACTGCTCTCACTCTCTCCACCGCAGCGGTGCCCGGCCTGCGGGCCGACGCCATCGTGATCGGTGTCGCCAAGGGCGCACGCGGCCCCGTCGTCGCACCGGGCGCCGAGGCCGTGGACAAGGCGTACGACGGCAGGCTCGCCGACGTGCTGGAGACCCTCGGTGCCTCCGGCGCGGAGGGCGAGGTGACGAAGCTGCCCGCGCCGTCCGGCTTCAAGACCCCCGTCGTGGTGGCGGTGGGCCTGGGCGCCGAGCCCGAGAAGGACGCCGGCTTCGACGCCGAGGCGCTGCGCCGGGCCGCCGGTGCCGCGGCCCGCGCGCTCGCCGGTGCCAGGAAGGCCGTCTTCGCGCTGCCGCTGACCGAGGCCGCCGACGCCGGCGCCGTCGGTGAGGGCGTGCTGCTCGGCGCGTACTCCTTCGACGCCTACAAGGCCAACGGCAAGGACGCCAAGGCGAAGAACGGCAAGGCGCCGCTCGCCGAGGCCGCGCTGCTCGGCGGCAAGCCCCGCGACAAGGCCTACAAGGCCGCGATCGAGCGTGCCGCCTCCGTCGCCGAGGAGCTGAACCGCGCCCGCGACCTGGTCAACACGCCGCCGAACGACCTGAACCCCGAGGCGTTCGCCGCCATCGCGCAGGCCGCCGCCAAGGAGCACGGCATCAAGGTGCAGGTGCTCGACGAGAAGGCGCTGACCAAGGGCGGTTACGGCGGCATCCTCGGTGTCGGCGCCGGTTCGGCGTCGGGTCCGCGGCTGGTGAAGCTGTCGTACACCTCGTCCAGGGCGACGAAGTCCCTGGCCTTCGTCGGCAAGGGCATCACCTACGACTCGGGCGGCATCTCGCTGAAGCCGGCCGGGCACAACGAGACGATGAAGTGCGACATGGCCGGTGCGGCCGCCGTGTTCGCCGCGGTCGTCGCCGCCGCGCGCCTCGGCCTCGAGGTCAACGTCACCGGCTGGCTGGCGCTGGCCGAGAACATGCCGTCCGGCTCCGCCACCCGCCCGGGTGACGTGCTGCGCATGTACAGCGGCAAGACGGTGGAGGTCCTCAACACCGACGCCGAGGGCCGTCTCGTCCTGGCCGACGCCCTGTGGGCGGCCTCGCAGGAGAAGCCCGACGCGATCATCGACGTGGCGACGCTGACCGGCGCGATGATGCTGGCGCTGGGCAGCCGCACGTACGGGATCATGGCGAACGACGACGCGTTCCGTGCCGCGGTGCACGAGGCGGCGGAGGAGGTCGGCGAGCCGGCGTGGCCGATGCCGCTGCCGGAGCACCTGCGCAAGGGCATGGACTCCGCGACGGCCGACATCGCCAACATGGGTGAGCGGATGGGCGGCGGGCTGGTGGCCGGCCTGTTCCTGCGCGAGTTCGTCGGCGAGGGCATCACCTGGGCGCACCTGGACATCGCGGGCCCGGCCTTCAACGAGAGCGCGCCGTTCGGCTACACGCCGAAGGGCGGCACGGGCACGGCGGTGCGGACGCTGGTGCGGGTCGCCGAGCTGACGGCCGCGGGCGACCTGGGCTAGGGGCGCCTGCCGGCTCGGGGGTGCGGGTGATTCGGCGGCCACGGGTCCGTGGTGGCTCGTCGCGGCCACACGGCGGGAGCCGCGGATCGGAACAGCCCGCGCCCCCGAGTGCGCTGCCCCGCCGTCGGCCGGCAGCACGGCCCAGCGCCCCCGAGGGCATCATCGCCTCCTGCGTCACGAGGGAACGTGGGGTGTCTCACACCCCGGCCCGGCGTCTCGTAAGGGGCCGACAAGTGCGAAGATGGGGCTCGGCAGGACAGGGCCCCAACCAAGGGCCGAAGAACGAGCGGCCGGACACCAGCCGCCAGCCGGTCACCGTTGACCGGTGGCGCACATGCATGGAGGACGTGACGTGGCGAACGACGCCAGCACCGTTTTCGACCTAGTGATCCTCGGCGGTGGTAGCGGTGGTTACGCCGCGGCCCTGCGCGGGGCGCAGCTGGGTCTGGACGTCGCCCTGATCGAGAAGGACAAGGTCGGCGGCACCTGCCTGCACAAGGGTTGCATCCCCACCAAGGCCCTGCTGCACGCGGGCGAGATCGCCGACCAGGCCCGCGAGAGCGAGCAGTTCGGTGTGAAGGCCACCTTCGAGGGCATCGACGTACCGGCCGTCCAGAAGTACAAGGACGACGTGATCTCGGGCCTGTACAAGGGCCTGCAGGGTCTGATCGCCTCGCGCAAGGTGACCTACATCGAGGGTGAGGGCCGTCTGTCCTCCCCGACCTCGGTGGACGTCAACGGCCGGCGCGTCGAGGGCCGCCACGTCCTGCTCGCGACCGGCTCCGTGCCGAAGTCGCTGCCGGGCCTGGACATCGACGGCAACCGGATCATCTCCTCCGACCACGCCCTCGTCCTGGACCGCGTGCCGAAGTCCGCGATCATCCTGGGCGGCGGCGTCATCGGCGTCGAGTTCGCCTCCGCGTGGAAGTCCTTCGGTACCGACGTCACGATCATCGAGGGCCTCAAGCACCTCGTGCCGGTCGAGGACGAGAACAGCTCCAAGCTGCTGGAGCGCGCCTTCCGCAAGCGGGGCATCAAGTTCAACCTGGGCACCTTCTTCGACAAGGCCGAGTACACCCAGGACGGTGTCAAGGTCACCCTCGCCGACGGCAAGGAGTTCGAGGCCGAGGTCCTGCTCGTCGCCATCGGCCGCGGCCCGGTCTCGCAGGGCCTGGGCTACGAGGAGGCCGGGGTCGCCATGGACCGCGGCTACGTCCTGGTCGACGAGTACATGCGGACCAACGTCCCGACCATCTCCGCCGTCGGCGACCTGGTCCCGACGCTCCAGCTCGCGCACGTCGGCTTCGCCGAGGGCATCCTCGTGGCGGAGCGGCTGGCCGGTCTGAAGACCGTCCCGGTCGACTACGACGGCGTGCCGCGGGTGACGTACTGCCACCCCGAGGTCGCCTCCGTGGGCATCACCGAGGCCAAGGCCAAGGAGATCTACGGCGCGGACAAGGTCGTCGCCCTGAAGTACAACCTGGCCGGCAACGGCAAGAGCAAGATCCTGAAGACCACGGGCGAGATCAAGCTCGTCCAGGTCAAGGACGGTGCCGTGGTCGGCGTCCACATGGTCGGCGACCGCATGGGCGAGCAGGTCGGCGAGGCCCAGCTGATCTACAACTGGGAGGCGCTGCCCGCCGAGGTGGCCCAGCTCATCCACGCCCACCCGACGCAGAACGAGGCGCTCGGCGAGGCCCACCTGGCGCTGGCCGGCAAGCCGCTGCACTCCCACGACTGACCTTCCCTCGGTCACTGGGCGCGACGACACAGACTTCCGCAATTTCGTAAGGAGCAACCGAAACCATGGCGGTTTCCGTAACCCTTCCGGCGCTCGGCGAGAGCGTCACCGAGGGCACCGTCACCCGTTGGCTGAAGGCCGAGGGTGAGCGCGTCGAGGCCGACGAGCCGCTGCTCGAGGTGTCGACCGACAAGGTCGACACCGAGATCCCGGCCCCCGCCTCCGGCGTGCTGTCCTCCATCAAGGTCGCCGAGGACGAGACGGTCGAGGTCGGCGCCGAGCTGGCCCTGATCGACGACGGCTCCGGCGCCCCGGCCGCCGAGGCCGCCCCGCAGGCCGAGCAGGTCGCCGAGCCGGCGCCCGAGCCCGCCGCGGCCGCCCCGTCGACCGAGCAGGCCGCCCCGGCCCCCGCTCCCACCGCCGAGGCCGCCGCCGGCGGCTCCGCCGAGGGCACCGACGTGGTCCTGCCGGCGCTCGGCGAGTCCGTCACCGAGGGCACGGTCACCCGTTGGCTGAAGTCGGTCGGCGACAGCGTCGAGGCCGACGAGCCGCTGCTCGAGGTGTCCACCGACAAGGTCGACACCGAGATCCCGGCCCCCGCCTCCGGCACCCTGCTGGAGATCGTGGTCGGCGAGGACGAGACCGCCGAGGTCGGCGCCAAGCTGGCCGTCATCGGTGAGGCGGGTGCCGCTCCGGCCGCCGCCCCGTCCGAGCCCGCCGCCCCCGCGCAGCCCGAGCCCACCCCGGCTCCGCAGCAGGCCGCTCCGGCTGCTCCGGCTCCGGCCGCGCCCGCCCCGGCCGCTCCGGCTGCTCCGGCTCCGGCCGCCCCGGCGCCCGCCCCGCAGCAGGCCGCCCCGGCGCCCGCGCCGGCCCCGGCCGCCGCTCCGGCGGCCCCGGCCGCCCCGGCCGCCGCCCAGCCGGTGGACGACGGCGCCTACGTCACCCCGCTGGTGCGCAAGCTCGCCGCCGAGAACGGCGTCGACCTGTCCACCGTCAAGGGCACCGGCGTCGGCGGCCGCATCCGCAAGCAGGACGTCACCGCCGCCGCCGAGGCCGCGAAGGCCGCCGCTCCGGCTCCGGCCGCCGCTGCCGCCGGGACCGCCGCGAAGAAGGCCCCCGCCCTGGAGGCCTCCCCGCTGCGAGGCCAGACCGTCAAGATGCCGCGCATCCGCAAGGTCATCGGCGACAACATGGTCAAGGCGCTGCGCGAGCAGGCCCAGCTGTCGTCGGTCGTCGAGGTCGACGTCACCCGCCTGATGAAGCTGCGCGCCCGGGCCAAGGACGCGTTCGCGGCCCGTGAGGGCGTCAAGCTCTCCCCGATGCCGTTCTTCGTCAAGGCCGCGGCGCAGGCGCTGAAGGCCCACCCGGCCATCAACGCCAAGATCAACGAGGCCGAGGGGACCATCACCTACTTCGACACCGAGCACATCGGTATCGCGGTGGACTCCGAGAAGGGCCTGATGACCCCGGTCATCAAAAACGCCGGTGACCTCAACATCGCCGGTATCGCCAAGGCCACGGCCGAGCTGGCCGGCAAGGTCCGCGCCAACAAGATCACTCCGGACGAGCTGTCCGGCGGGACCTTCACCATCAGCAACACCGGTTCGCGCGGCGCGCTGTTCGACACGATCATCGTGCCGCCGGGCCAGGTCGCCATCCTCGGCCTCGGTGCGACGGTCAAGCGTCCGGCCGTCATCGAGACGGAGGAGGGCACGGTCATCGGCGTCCGCGACATGACGTACCTGACCCTGTCCTACGACCACCGCCTGGTGGACGGCGCCGACGCCGCCCGCTACCTGACGGCGGTCAAGGCGATCCTGGAAGCGGGCGAGTTCGAGGTCGAGCTCGGCCTGTAATTCCCCTGCCCATGGGCCTGTACGGTGCCCCCGCCCGGAGCTTCCCGGGCGGGGGCACCGTCGCGTTCCGGCGGCGGCACGCCGTGTAAGTCTCGTCTCACCTGCGTGGAAGCGCCCCCGTGCGCCCTTCCCGCGCGCCGCGACGGCCGTATTGTCTAAAGGCCGAACGCCCCAGGGGTCCCGCCCGCCGCCCCTCCTGAAGGAGCTCTCATGACCGCGCCCGTCGTCCACTCGCTGCGCGAACAGATCCGCGAGCACATCCTGGAAGGGATCATCAGCGGGCGCTGGCAGCCGGGCGAGCGGATCGTGGAGCGGCGGATCGCCACCGAGCTGGAGGTGAGCCAGACCCCGGTGCGGGAGGCGCTGCGCGAGCTGGAGTCGCTTCGGCTGATCGAGTCGGCGCCGAACAAGGGCGTACGCGTCCGCAATCTCACCGCCGCCGACCTGGAGGAGAGCTACCCGGTCCGGGCGGGCCTGGAGGCCATCGCGGCGGAGCTGGCGGCGGACCGGCTCGCCGAGGACTGCTCCGTCCTGGAACCCCATGTGGCCGCGCTCCACGAGGCCGACCGGGTGGCCGACGGGACGGCCCAGGTGCGGCACACGGTGGGCTTCCACCGGGAGCTGGTGCGGGCGGCCGGCAACTCGGTGCTGCTGCACACGTGGGAGGGCCTGGGCATCGAGGTGTTCACGGCCCTGTCGATACGGTGGCTGGGGACCGTGCAGCAGTCGTACGCGGAGGAGCACGAGGAGCTGGTCGCGGCGTTCCGGCGCCACGACCCCCGCATCCCGGAGATCGTCAAGGCCCACGTCCTGGGCTGCGCCCCGCGGGCCTAGTTTTCTCGCCCCCGCCGCCCCTTCCCATTCCCGACCCCTGGGGGCTGCGCGATCAGCCGCCACGCGCCGACAGCCGCCAGACACACCGCGACCACCCGAGCTGTATTGCGCTCACCTGCACAAACACCCACCGAACAAGGTCACCCCGTGCCACCGCCGGAGGCACCGCGTGCCGACTTTCTCGGTATCGAGAGGTTTTGCCCCTCAACCCTTTGATCGATCATCGATCAGGGGGTTACAGTCACCGACGGGCCGCGCGGCGGAAGCCGCAGGTGTTACAGCACCCAAGCCCCAGCCCTGTCCTGCCAAAGACCTAGGGCACCCCCGAACCCTTGACCTTGAGGGAACCCCCTTCGACTGAGGAAGGCGGCGACATGACCGACCCCAACGCCATCCAGCCGAGCGAGCTCGACCAGCTCCCGGACCGCGACCCCGAGGAGACCGCCGAGTGGCGCGCGTCTCTGGACGCCGTCACCAAGGCGGCCGGGCCGCACCGTGCCGCGTACCTGATGCGCCGCACACTGGAGCGCGCCGAGGGCGCCGGCATCGCACTGCCGAAGCTGCTCGAGACGGACTACGTCAACTCCATCCCGACCGCCGACGAGCCCGCGATCGACGGTGACGAGGAGCTCGAGCAGCGGATCACCGCCTGGAACCGCTGGAACGCGGCGGCGATGGTGACGCGCGGAAGCAAGTACGGCGTCGGCGGCCACATCGCCACCTTCGCCTCCGCGGCCTGGCTGTACGAGACCGGCTTCAACCACTTCTTCAAGGGCAAGGAGGGGGACGGCTCCGGCGACCAGCTCTACATCCAGGGCCACGCTTCCCCCGGCATCTACGCCCGCGCCTTCCTCGACGGCCGGCTGACCGAGCAGCACCTCGACAACTTCCGCCGCGAGGCCGGCGGCAACGGTCTGCCGTCCTACCCGCACCCGCGCCGCCTGCCCTGGCTGTGGGAGTTCCCCACCGTCTCCATGGGCCTCGGCCCGATCTCCGCGATCTACCAGGCGCGGTTCAACCGCTACCTGACCAGCCGCGGCATCAAGGACCTGACGAACTCCCACGTGTGGGCGTTCCTCGGCGACGGCGAGATGGACGAGCCGGAGTCCACCACCGCGCTCACCCTCGCCTCCCGTGAGGGCCTGGACAACCTGACCTTCGTCATCAACTGCAACCTGCAGCGCCTCGACGGTCCGGTCCGCGCCAACTTCAAGATCGTGCAGGAGCTGGAGGCCCAGTTCCGCGGCGCCGGCTGGAACGTCGTGAAGTCGCTGTGGGGCACCGCCTGGGACGAGCTGTTCCAGCTCGACACCACCGGCGCGCTGGTACGCCGGCTGCGCGAGGTACCGGACGCGCAGGTGCAGACGTACCAGACGCGCGACGCCGCCTACATCCGCGAGGACTTCTTCGGCAAGGACCCGGCGCTCGCCGAGATGGCGAAGCTGCTGTCCGACGACAAGATCCTCGAGTGCTTCCACTACTCGCGCGGCGGTCACGAGTCCCGCAAGGTGTACGCCGCGTACCGGGCGGCGCTCGCCCACAAGGGCGCGCCGACCGTGATCCTGGCCCAGACGGTCAAGGGCCACACCCTCGGCACCGGCTTCGCGTCGAAGAACGCCAACCACCAGATGAAGAAGCTCTCGGTGGACGAGTTCAAGAACATGCGCGACCTGCTCGGCCTGCCGATCAAGGACAGCGACTTCGTCGACGGCGTGGTCCCCTACGGTCACCCGGGCGCCGACTCCCCCGAGGTCCGCTACCTCCAGGAGCGCCGTGCCGCCCTCGGCGGTCCGGCCCCGGCCCGCCGCGTGCACCCGCTGGCTCCGCTGCCGGCCCCGGCCGACAAGGCGTTCGCGGCCTTCGACAAGGGCTCCGGCACGCAGAGCGTGGCCACCACCATGGCGTTCGTCCGCCTGGTCAAGGACCTGGTCCGCGACAAGGAGACCGGCAAGCGCTGGGTGCCGATCGTCCCCGACGAGGCGCGCACCTTCGGCATGGAGTCGCTGTTCCCGTCGCTGGGCATCTACTCGCCCAAGGGCCAGACGTACGAGCCGGTCGACCGCGACCAGCTGATGTACTACAAGGAGGCCAAGAACGGCCAGATCCTCAACGAGGGGATCACCGAGGCCGGGTCCATGGCCGACTTCATCGCCGCTTCGACGTCGTACGCGACGCACGGCGAGGCGATGATCCCGTTCTACATCTTCTACTCGATGTTCGGCTGGCAGCGCACGGCCGACCAGATGTGGCAGCTCGGCGACCAGCTCGGCCGCGGCTTCCTGGTCGGTGCCACCGCCGGCCGGACCACGCTGACCGGTGAGGGCCTCCAGCACGCGGACGGCCACTCCCCCGCGATCGCGGCGACCAACCCGGCCGCCCTGTCGTACGACCCGGCGTTCGCGTACGAGATCGCGACGATCGTCAAGGACGGTCTGCGCCGCATGTACGGCGAGACGGCCCCCGGCGAGGACCCGGACGTCTTCTACTACCTGACCGTCTACAACGAGCCGATGCCGCAGCCGGCCAAGCCGTCCGCGGCCGGTGTGGACGAGGGCATCGTCAAGGGCCTGTACCGCTTCAACACGGCGGAGTCGGCGGGTCTGACCCCGGTCGCCAACGCGCCGCGCATCCAGCTGCTGGGTTCCGGCACGGCCATCCACTGGACGCTCGCGGCGCAGCGGATGCTCGCCGAGGAGTGGGGCGTGGCCGCCGACGTGTGGTCCGCGACCTCCTGGACGCAGCTGCGCCGGGACGCGCTGGAGGCCGACGCCGCGCTGCTGCGCGGCGAGGAGCGGGTCCCGTACGTCCGCCAGGCGCTCCAGGGTGCCGAGGGCCCGGTGCTGGCGGTCTCCGACTACATGCGCCAGGTCCCGGACCAGATCGCGCAGTGGGTCGAGCAGGACTGGTCCTCGCTGGGTGCCGACGGCTTCGGTCTGTCGGACACCCGTGAGGCGGCCCGTCGCCACTTCGGCGTGGACGCCGAGTCCATCGTGGTCGCGGCCCTGGCCCAGCTCGCCAAGCGCGGCGAGGTCCAGGCGACGGCCGTGAAGGAGGCGCGCGAGCGCTACGGCCTGTAAGGCTCTGACCCGAGGAGGCCCCCGCTTCGGCGGGGGCCTCCTGCATGATGTGCGCATGCGTGCTGCCCGCCTCATCAAGATGGTGCTGCTGCTCCAGTCCCGCCCGGCCATGACCGCCGCCGAGCTGGCCCGGGAGCTGGAGGTGTCGGAGCGGACCGTGACGCGGGACGCGCAGGCCCTGTCGGAGGCGGGCGTGCCGGTGTACGCCGAGCGGGGCCGGGCCGGAGGGTACCGGCTGGTCGGCGGGTACCGGACGCGGCTCACGGGGCTGGCGCGCGGCGAGGCCGAGGCGCTGTTCCTGTCCGGGGTCCCCGGGGCGCTGCGCGAGATGGGCCTGGAGGACGCGGCGTCGGCTGCCCGTCTGAAGGTGTCGGCCGCGCTGCTGCCCTCGCTGCGGGACGCCTCCCGCACGGCGGCGCAGCGGTTCCACCTGGACGCGCCGAGCTGGTTCCGGGAGCCGGAGACGCCCGGGCTGCTGCCGGCGGTCGCGGACGCGGTGTGGGACGACCGGCGGCTCACCGCGCGCTACCGGCGCGGGGAGGACGAGGTCGTCCGGGAGCTGGAGCCCTACGGGCTCGTCCTGAAGGCGGGGGTCTGGTACCTGTGCGCGCGGGTGGCGCACGGGGGCTCGTTCCGGGTGTACCGGATCGACCGGTTCACGGCGGTGGAGCCGGACGAGGAGCGGTTCACGCGGGACGCGGAGTTCGACCTGCCCGCGTTCTGGGCGGAGCGGGCCGCGCAGTTCGCGCGCTCGATCCTGCGGGCGGAGGTCGTGGTACGGCTGTCCGCGGAGGGCGTGCGGGGGCTGCCGTACGCCGTGGACGCGCCGGCCGCCCGGGAGGCCCTGGAGGCCGCCGGCGGGCCGGACGCGGACGGGTGGGTGACGGTGACGATGCCGGTGGAGTCCGAGGAGGTCGCCCTCGCCCAGCTCAGGGCGCTCGGGCCGGAGGCGGAGGTGCTGGCGCCCGCGGAACTGCGTGAACGTTTCGCCCGGGACGCCCGGCGGCTCTCCGCGCTGTACGGGGACCACGGCCGGCCGGAGGCGCCGCCCGCCCGGACATAACGATCCGATCCGCTCCGCGTGCGTCGTACCCCCGCAGGGCCGATGCTGGACCCGTGATGGACGAGACGGAGTTCTGGGAGCTGATCGACGCGGCCCGGCGCGGCGCCGACGGTGACCCCGAGGACCAGGCCGACCTGCTCGTGGAGCGGCTCCTCGAACTGGACCCGGACCTCGTCCTGGACTTCGCCCGCCACTTCGAGGCCCGCTACAACCGGGCCTGCACGTGGGACCTGTGGGCCGCCGCGTGGGTGCTGCTCGGCGGGGCGAGCGACGACGCCTTCGACTACTTCCGGTGCTGGCTGATCGGCCAGGGCCGCGAGGTGTACGAGGGCGCGGTGCACGAGCCCGACTCCCTCGCCGAGCTGCTGGACGACTTCGACGAGGAGCTGGACGGCGACGGGGAGGAGCTCGGCTACGCGGCCGACGAGGCCTACGAGCAGCTCACCGGCACCGTCGCCCCCGACCTCGGCATCGCGCCCGCGCCCGCGGAGCCGCTGGGCGCCCCGGTCGACCTGGAGGACGACCGGGCCGTCGCCGAACGCCTCCCGCGGCTGTGGGAGCGCTTCGGGCCGGGCTGAGGCGCCCCGACCGGGTCAGCCGGTCCTGCCCTGGAGGCGGGCCGCGAGGTCCCTGATGTGCGGGAGCCTGGCGGTGAGGGCCTCGCCGGGGCAGCTGGTCTGGTAACCCTCCCCGTGCCCCGCGACGGCGGGCAGGGTGGCGGTGCTGCCGGCGGCGTACCGGCTGAGGCCGTTGCTGGAGACCAGGCGGACCGTCCCGCGCGGGTCGGTGTCCGTGGGCCCCAGCTTCCAGGCGGCGAGGGCGGCGATCGCTTCGGTCAGGGCGTCCGGCACGGGGACGCCGGCGGTGAAGGTGCCGAGGGCGGCGATGCCGGTGGTGCGGTGGTTGAAGCCCTGGGTGTGGGCGCCGGTGACGGGGCGGTCGATGCCGCCGGCGCGGCCCTCGTAGATGGTGCCGCAGCGGTCGACGACGAAGTTGTAGCCGATGTCGTCCCAGTCCCTGGCGCCGGTCTGGCCCGTGTAGACCCCGCGGAGGATGGCCGGCACGTCGGCGCAGTCGTAGTCGTTCGGGGTGTCGGTGTGGTGGACGAAGACCGCGCGGACCTCGTCGTCGTAACGCGGGGCCGGCTGGGCGCGGGCCTCGCCGCCCAGCCAGACCGAGCGGGGCACGACGGGCGGCCGCGGGGCCGTGTGCCGCGGGACGGTGGCCGCGCGGACGTGCGGGTCGGAGGCCCGTTCGACACCGCCCGCGCACATCGCCAGCGCCGCGGCGGCGGCGATGCCGGGCACGCAGCACAGCAGCACCCGGACGGGCGCCGGTATGCGGTCCGCACGCCGTTCCCGCGGGCCGCGCGGACCTCGGAAGACACGCATGGTCCTACTGTCGGGCTGATCCGGTCCGCCCGCGACGCGAGCCGGGCCGCCGGGTGGCACCGCCCGGCGGCCCCGGGACCTACACCAGCGGCCGTCCCATGAGCACGTCGTCGACGTAACTGCCGTCCAGGAAGAACTCGCCCGGCTGGACGCCCTCGACGGTAAACCCCTCGGACTCGTAGAGCCTGCGGGCCGCGGTGTTGGGGCCGAGGACGCGCAGGGTGATGCGGCGGGCGCCCAGCCGGCGGGCCTCCGCGACGGCGCCGCGGACGAGGGCCCGGCCGACGCCGTGGCCGCGGGCCGCGTCGGCGACGGCGAGGCCGCGGATCTGGCGGACGTGGGTGTTGGAGGCAAGTGGCGTCGGGAAGCCGAGGCGGACGTAGCCGACGAGGCCGCCGTCGAGCTCGGCGACGAGGTGGTCCGCGGGGCCCGAGTGCTCCCGGAAGAAGGGGTCGTCCGGCCCCGGCGGGGGCGAGACGGCGTGCTGGTACGACCAGGTCGCGCGGTCGAGCAGGCGCAGCGGCCGCTCGTCCTCGGACCGGGCGGGGCGTATGTGGGCGACTGGCATGGCGATCACTGTACGACGCGCGTTCCGGACGGCGATCTTCCCCCGGTTCCGGGCAGGATGGGCCCATGGACGACTCGGAACGTTCCCGTATCGCGGTGGCCGGCGCCTCCGGTCTCATCGGCAGCGCGCTGGTGCGGTCCCTGACCGCGGACGGCCACGAGGTGGTGCGCCTGGTGCGGCGCGCGCCGCAGGGGCCGGACGAGGTCCGGTGGGACGCCGTCGCCGGACGCGTGGACGCGGCCGGGCTCGAGGGGTGCGACGCCGTGGTCAACCTGGCCGGGGCGGGGGTGGGCGACCGCCGCTGGACCGACGCGTACAAGGCGCGCGTCCGCGACAGCCGGGTGAACGGCACCAGGGCGCTCGCCGAGGCCGTCGCCTCGCTCCGGCGGCCCGTGCGGGTCTTCGTGAACGGCAGCGCGATCGGCTACTACGGGGAGACCGGCGACCGGCCCGTCGACGAGAGCGCGCCCGCGGGCGAGGGCTTCCTGCCGTCGCTGTGCGTGGAGTGGGAGGACGCGGCGGCACCCGCCCGGGAGGCGGGCGTGCGGACGGTGTTCGTCCGGACCGGGCTGGTCGTCTCCCGGCAGGGCGGGGCCTGGGCGCGGCTGTTCCCGCTGTTCAGGGCGGGGCTCGGCGGGCGGCTGGGCGACGGCTCGCAGTACTGGTCGTTCGTCGCGCTGCACGACGAGGTGGCGGCGATCCGGCACCTACTGGACCGGGACGACCTCTCCGGCCCCTTCAACGTCACCGCCCCGCACCCGTCGACGAACCGGGAGATCACCGCGGCGATGGGGCGGGTGCTTCACCGGCCGACGCCCTTCCCGGTGCCCGCGCCGGTGCTGCGGGCCGTGCTCGGCGAGATGTCCGGCGACGTCCTGGGCAGCGCCCGCGTGCTTCCGGCCCGTCTCCTGGAGTCGGGTTTCCGGTTCGCGTTCCCGGAGATCGACGGGGCGATCCGGGCGGCGCTGTGAGACGGGGCCCGGCCGCCTTGTGACCGTTTGACGGCCGTATGGCAGCCATATGCGACCGCCGTGCGACCGTGCCCTGCCTCCGTGCGACTCCCCCTGACCGTTCCCGGCCTTAATCTCGGAGTGAACTCGGGTATCCCTCAAGCCGGTTGGGGGCATCACGTCTCCAGCGGCCGCGCAACCTCGAGGAGGGGCACGTGCTTGAGCCCGCGTACCAGGCGGACGTCGTCGTCGTGGGGGCCGGGATCGCCGGCCTCGCCGCGGCGCATCGGCTGACCAGCGCAGGAGTGACGACCACGGTCCTGGAGGCCGCCCACGGCGTGGGCGGCCGGATGGCGACCGAGAAGGTCGACGGATTCCGTCTCGACAGGATCGGACAGCTGCTCTCCACGGCGTATCCCGAACTGCGCCTCGTCCCCGGGCTGGACGGCCTCGCGCTGCTGCCGTTCGCGCCCGGGGTGCTGCTGCACAGCGAGGGTCGCCACCATCGCGCGGGTGCCCCGGCCGGCGCACGGGGCGCACGGGGCGCACTCCATACGGTGCGCGCCCTCGCGAGCGCCCCACGGTCGGTTTCCGCGCCCCGGCGCTTGGTTCCCGCCTCCCGGGTGCCGGGAAGGCCGGCGCCCGCCCCCCGGCCCCGCACGGGCGCCCCGCTGGGCACCGCCGTCGACCAGGCCCGGCTCGGCGCCGCGCTGACCCGCCTCGCGAGCACGCCGATCGAACGGCTGCTGGCCCGCCCGGAGCTGCCCGCGGCCCAGGCGCTGGCGGCCCGCGGACTGCCCGCCCGCACGATCGACGGCTTCCTGCGCCCACTGCTCGCCGCGCTGCTGCACGACCCGGACCTGACCACCTCCAGCCGGTGTGCCGACCTCGCGCTGCGCGCCTTCGCGAGCGGGCGGCCGGTGCTGCCCGAGGGCGGTGCGGAGACCGTGCCGGAGCTGCTGGCGCGAAGGCTGCCGCCGGGCACCCTGCACACCGGCGTCCGGGTCACCTCGGTCGCCACCAACGCCGTGACCACTGCCGAGCACGGCGTCATCCGGTGCCGGGCCGTCCTGGTGGCGACCGACGCCCGGGCCGCCGCCGAGCTGCTGCCGGGCCTGCGGGTGCCGGACTTCCATCCGGTGACGGTGGTGCACCACACGACCGACGAGCCCCCGGCGACCGGCGCGTCCCTGCTGCTCGACGCGGACCGCGGCGGTCCGGTCGCCCACACGGCGGTGGTCAGCCACGTGGACCCGTCGCGCGCGCCGGCCGGCCGCGCCCTGGTCTCGTCGACGGTCCTCGGTCCCGTGCCGTCCGACGTGGACGCCGCCGTCCGCATCCACCTGGCCCGCCTGTACGGCACACCGACCGGCCGCTGGGAGACCCTCGCCGTGCACCACACGGCCGACGCGGTGCCGGCCATGCGCCCGCCGCACGACCCGCACCGGCCGGTGCGGCTGCTGGCCGGCCTGTACGTGTGCGGCGACCACCGCGACACCAGCACCGTCCAGGGGGCGCTGCACTCGGCCCACCGGGCCTCGGCGGCGATCCTGACGGACCTGGGCGCGGGCGGTTCGATGCACCGGGCGGAGCCGCTGCCGGCGGCGCGGGCGGCCTGACGCACGTCCCGGCGCGGGAGCCCCGGCCCGCACACCGGGGCGGGGCTCCCGCGCATGACGTGTATGGCGTCGTGGACAGCGCGGCGGCTACCCCATGGCGGCCACCCGGTCCCGGTAGCCGCGCACCGGTGCCGCGTCCCGGTACGGCTCCAGGCGCCGTTCGAAGTCGCGCACGTACTCCGCCGCCCGTACCGACCGCATCTCGGCCGCCTCTCCGGCGGCTTCGGCGGCGAGCCGGCAGGCCTGGTCGAGTTCGCCGAGGCCCAGGCGGGCGGTGGCGAGGACGACCCGGCAGAACAGGCGGCTGCGGGCGTAGGCGGGGGCGCGCAGTTGCAGGGAGCGCTCAGCGTGCTGGGCGGCGGCGCGGAACTGCTGGAGGTCGCGGTGGCAGTGCCCGAGCTCGTCGGCGAGCTGGGCCTCGTCGAAGAAGCGCGCCCAGTGCGGCACCTCGTCCCCGGGCCGGGCGGCCTCCAGGGCGCGCTCGGCCCGCACCAGGGCGGCCGTGCACGCCCGCACCTCGCCGAGCACGCCGTGCGCCCGCGCCTCGGCGGCGTGCAGCAGCGTCTGCACCACCGGCGGCGCCGACGTGCCGACGCCCTGCTGGGCGACGCGTGCGAGCTGCACGGCCTCGCGGCCGTGGCCGAGGTAGACGGCCTGGCGGCTCATCGTGACCAGCACGTACGAGCCGTACGCCCGGTCCCCGGCCGCCTGGGCGAGCCGCAGCGCCTGCACGAAGTAGCGCTGGGCGAGCCCGTGTGCGGCGATGTCGTACGACGTCCAGCCCGCGAGCCGGGTCAGGTCGGCGGCCGCGGCGAACAGCCGGCGGCCGGTCTGCTCGCCGTAGCTGCCGCGCAGCATCGGCTCCAGCTCGTGCTCCAGGTAGCGCACGAGGGCCTGGCGGGCGTGTCCGCCGCCGTACCGGTCGTCCAGGCTCCGGAACAGCTCGCCCACCGAGCGCAGCGCGGCGAGGTCGCCGCCGGTGACCTTCTGGCCGGGCCCGCGGTCGGCCGGCACCCGCCTGCGGGCGGGGGCGAGCGGAGCCGGGCCGCCGGGGAACGCCGGACGGCCCTGCGCGGGGATGCGGACGGGCGCCTCGGTGCGGGCCACCCTCTCGTCGGCGCGGCCGATCAGCCAGTCCCGGCTGGGGACGACGAGACCGGCCGGGGTGAAGGCGATCTTGCGCAGCTCGGCGTGGCTGCCGGAGTCCTTGCGCCACAGCCCGCTGACGATGTCGACGGCCTCCTCCGGGCCGGCGGCGAACTCGAGGCCCGCGTAGACGGGGGCGCAGGCGTCCAGGCCGAGGTCCTGGGCGGTGAGGCGGCGGCCGAGGCGCCGGGTGAAGACCTCGGCGATCAGGGCGGGGGTGGTGCCGCGGGGCTGCTGGCCGCGCAGCCACCGGGTGACGGACGTCTTGTCGTATCTCAGGTCCAGGCCGTGCTCGAGTCCGAGCTGGTCGACGCGTCGCGCGAGACCCGCATGGGAGAACCCCGCCTCGGCGATGAGGGCGGCGAGCTGGCGGTTGGGGGTGCGCTGCGCGGGTCGTTCCGTCATGGTGCGGTGCGGTCTCCTGCCTTCCGGGCCCTCGTCGTGCCCGGAGCGCCTGTGAGCAGCCCTTATGGCCTCGTGAACGGCGCGAATGTAGCGGAGAGTAAGCAGCTCATCGCATACTTTCGGGGGTATTCATCCGATCGTGTGAGGATTCCGTGTCGAGCTGACGGGCAGCGGCCCCCCGACGGAGGTCCGGCGGCCGGTCGTACAGTGGCGTGGGCACGGTTCGTGCCTTACGACCTTCCAGGGAGGCTCTTGCCGTGAGTGAGCTCCGGTTCGTCCGCATGGGGTTCGGCGCCGACCGTGTCGACTACCAGGAGGCGTGGGACGAGCAGCGCCGGGTGCATGCCGCGCGGTTCGCCGACGAGGTCCCCGACACGGTGCTGCTCCTCGAGCACCCGCCGGTCTACACCGCCGGGCGGCGCACCGCGGACGAGGAGCGGCCCCTCGACGGCACGCCGGTCGTCGACGTGGACCGCGGCGGCAAGATCACCTGGCACGGCCCGGGCCAGCTGGTCGGCTACCCGATCCAGAAGCTCCCGCGCCCGGTGGACGTCGTCGCCCACGTACGGCGGCTGGAGGAGGCCCTGATCCGCACCTGCGCGGAGTTCGGCGTCGAGACCACCCGGGTCGAGGGCCGCAGCGGGGTCTGGGTCCTCGGCGACCCGGTGGAGAAGCGCCCGGCCCTCGGCGGTCTGTCCCTGGACTTCGACCCGCGGCTGACCGACGAGGAGTTCGACCCCCGCCTCAACGGGCCGGAGTACGCCCCGTCCAACGCGGGCCAGCGCCGCGAGGACCGCAAGATCGCCGCGATCGGCATCCGGGTGGCGAAGGGCGTCACCATGCACGGCTTCTCGTTCAACGTGAACCCGGACAACACCTGGTTCGACAAGATCATCCCGTGTGGCATCCGTGACGCGGGCGTCGCCTCCCTGGCGAACGAGCTGGGCCGGGAGGTGACCATCGAGGACGTGCTCCCGGTGGTGGAGCGCCACCTGCGCGACGTCCTGGAGAACGCGGACCTGAAGCCGAGGGAGATCGAGAAGACCCCGGCCTGATACCGGCGCCGGCGGCATAAACGCGGCCCGTCCGGCGTTCCCGCAGGAGGTCGTCCAGGCCCGAGCAGGGGCCTGGGGGCCGGCAGTCCCCAGCAAGGCCGTCACCCTCGCCGGGCATCAAATCAACGGGCGTACCCTGAAGGTCGCCGAAGAATCGAACGCTAGGGAGCCGGTCGTGTCCGCAGTCGCACCCGACGGACGCAAGATGCTGCGCCTGGAGGTCCGCAACAGCCAGACCCCCATCGAGCGCAAGCCCGAGTGGATCAAGACCCGGGCGAAAATGGGTCCCGAGTACACGAAGATGCAGAACCTCGTGAAGAGCGAGGGCCTGCACACGGTCTGCCAGGAAGCCGGCTGCCCGAACATCTACGAGTGCTGGGAGGACCGCGAGGCGACCTTCCTCATCGGCGGCGACCAGTGCACCCGGCGCTGCGACTTCTGCCAGATCGACACCGGCAAGCCCGAGGCGCTCGACCGCGACGAGCCGCGCCGGGTCGGCGAGTCCGTGGTCACCATGGACCTGAACTACGCCACCATCACCGGCGTGGCCCGCGACGACCTGCCGGACGGCGGCGCCTGGCTGTACGCCGAGACGGTGCGCCAGATCCACCAGCAGACCGCCGGGCGCCAGGACGGCCGCACCAAGGTCGAGCTGCTGGCCCCCGACTTCAACGCGGTGCCGGAGCTGCTCCGCGAGGTCTTCGACTCGCGCCCCGAGGTCTTCGCGCACAACGTCGAGACCGTGCCGCGCATCTTCAAGCGGATCCGCCCCGGCTTCCGCTACGAGCGCTCCCTGAAGGTGATCACCGACGCCCGCGACTACGGGCTGGTCACCAAGTCGAACCTGATCCTCGGCATGGGCGAGACCCGTGAGGAGATCAGCGAGGCGCTCAAGCAGCTGCACGAGGCCGGCTGCGAGCTGATCACCATCACGCAGTACCTGCGTCCGTCCGTGCGCCACCATCCCGTGGAACGCTGGGTCAAGCCGCAGGAATTCGTGGAGCTGAAGGAGGAGGCCGAGCAGATCGGCTTCTCCGGCGTGATGTCCGGCCCGCTGGTGCGCTCCTCCTACCGCGCCGGGCGGCTCTACCGGATGGCGGTCGAGAAGCGCGACACCGTAGTCGCCGGCCAGGCCGTCTGACGCACCGCCAGCCCTCGCCCGCCCGGCGGGGGCGCGCCGCGTGTGAATTCACGCACAAGCCCCTACTCGGCGGTACTGGCCGATGTGCCGCGGCCCCGACCGTCCTCGCAGATGAGGGCACCGGTCGGGGCCGCGGCGCCGTTCCGGGTCCCGGCACCACCGCTTCATGTGCGTTTGACCGGCGGGTCACGCCCTGGTAACACCAATCAGTAACCCTGGAATCACAGGACGTACTTCCGTACCCGGATCCGCACCGAGGGAGACCTCCGCCATGCAGGCCGCGCCCGTTCGCGCCACCGCCATCCCTTCGTTCACCGACGCCCTGCGGGCCGTCGAGTCGCTGCTGATGAGCCGCGGCCAGCGCACCGCCCGGCGCAACGCCTGGACCTCCGTGCTGGAGGACCGCCGCCGGGCCAAGGACCGCATCGAGACCGAGCGGGTCCTGCAGCAGCAGGTCGTCGCCGGCCACCTCTGACCTCCCCCGTACGGCGGTGCCGGGCACTGCCGTCGTCGGCGCCTTCCGGGCCACGTAGACTTCACGTCATGGCGAGGAAGGAACCTGCAGCGGACGCTGCGAACCCCGGGCGACTGAAGCAGATCGCTCTGACCTACAAGATGACCCGCAAGGCCGACAAGAAGATCGGTCTTGTGCTCGCGGGTGTCGGCATCGTCGTCTTCGGTGTCCTCCTCGCGATCGGTTTCCTGGTCGGTCACCCCATCTATCTCGGCATCCTGGGCCTGCTGCTCGCCTTCCTCGCGACGGCGATCGTCTTCGGGCGCCGGGCCGAGCGGGCGGCCTTCGGGCAGATGGAGGGCCAGCCGGGCGCCGCCGCGGCGGTGCTGGACAACATCGGCCGGGGCTGGACCACGACCCCCGCGGTGGCGATGAACCGCAGCCAGGACGTGGTGCACCGAGCGGTCGGCAAGGCCGGCATCGTGCTGGTCGCCGAGGGCAACCCGAACCGGGTGAAGTCCCTGCTCGCGGCCGAGAAGAAGAAGATGAACCGGATCGTCGCCGACGTGCCCGTCCACGACCTGATCGTGGGCACCGGCGAGGACCAGGTCGAGCTGAAGAAGCTGCGCACGACCATGCTCAAGCTCCCGCGCGTCCTCACCGGCCCGCAGGTCACCGCGACCAACGACCGGCTGCGCGCCCTGGGCGACCTGATGAGCAACATGCCCCTCCCCAAGGGCCCGATGCCCAAGGGCATGCGCATGCCGAAGGGCGGCAACCCCCGGCGCTGAGCCGGCGGTGCCCGCAGCGGCACCACGACGCACCTGCGCCGATGGGGCGCCCGGATCACTCCGGGCGCCCCATCGCCGTCACCGTGCCGCGCCGGCGGCCGGCGGACGCTAGATCCTGACCTCCACGGTGCGGGCCAGCCGGTCGTGCAGCCCGCGGCCGTCCCGGTCCCAGATCAGCGCGGGGACCGCGACGCACAGCAGGGCCGCCCGCAGCAGCGCGCGCCCCGGGCTGACCCGGCCCGTGCCCAGCTCCACCACGCGCAGGCCGAAGAGGCGCTTGCCCGGGGTGAAGCCGACCGTGCCGACGGTCAGAACGCTGAGCACGAAGAAGATCAGCAGGGCCCAGTTGCTCGCCGTCTGGCCGTAGCTGCCCGTGATCAGGCCGTATGCGATCAGGGAGCACAGGGCCCAGTCCACGGCGAGGGCGCCCAGCCTGCGGCCCGGACGGGCGATGGAGCCCGACCCCTCCTCCGGCAGCCCGAGTTGCTCACCCCGGTATCCGAGATCGGCGCCGGCCCCTTCGATGGCCGCGCGCGGCCCGGAGAGCCACGATCCGATTGCTTGCCTGTTGTCCACCCGTCCACGGTACTGGGCCCCGATATGCCCGGGGAACGGTGGGGTGCGCAGCGGGGTGTGCCCTACACGGTTGAGGCCTAGGCTGGGAGGGAACCGGTTAACTTCTGCGAAACAAACGGGTCACGCCCGAGAAATCACCCGTCCTTAGGGTCGATGCAGCGTGTGCCACCCGCACTGGCCGCACGAACGATCTACCACCCCGGCGGGACGGTCGGGAGTAGGAGGAGCTGGATGTTCCAGAACGCCGACGAGGCCAAGAAGTTCATCGCGGACGAGGACGTCAAGTTCGTCGACGTCCGGTTCTGCGACCTGCCGGGCGTCATGCAGCACTTCACGTTGCCCGCCGAGGCGTTCGACCCCGACGACGAGCAGGCCTTCGACGGGTCCTCGATCCGCGGCTTCCAGGCCATCCACGAGTCGGACATGTCCCTGCGCCCCGACCTGTCCACCGCGCGCATCGACCCGTTCCGCCGGGACAAGACACTCAACATCAACTTCTTCATCCACGACCCGATCACGGGCGAGCAGTACTCCCGCGACCCGCGGAACGTGGCGAAGAAGGCCGAGGCCTACCTCGCCTCCACCGGCATCGCCGACACGGCGTTCTTCGGTCCCGAGGCCGAGTTCTACGTCTTCGACTCCGTCCGCTTCGCCACCAGCGCGAACGAGTCCTTCTACCACATCGACTCCGAGGCCGGCGCCTGGAACACCGGTGCCCTCGAGGACAACCGCGGTTACAAGGTCCGCTACAAGGGCGGCTACTTCCCGGTCCCGCCGGTCGACCACTTCGCCGACCTGCGCGCCGAGATCTCGCTGGAGCTGGAGCGGTCCGGCCTGAAGGTCGAGCGCCAGCACCACGAGGTGGGCACCGCCGGCCAGGCGGAGATCAACTACAAGTTCAACACGCTGCTCGCCGCCGCGGACGACCTCCAGCTCTTCAAGTACATCGTGAAGAACGTGGCCTGGAAGAACGGCAAGACGGCGACCTTCATGCCGAAGCCGATCTTCGGTGACAACGGCTCGGGCATGCACGTCCACCAGTCGCTGTGGACCAACGGCGAGCCGCTGTTCTACGACGAGCAGGGCTACGCCGGCCTGTCGGACACCGCCCGCTACTACATCGGCGGCATCCTCAAGCACGCCCCGTCGCTGCTGGCCTTCACCAACCCGACGGTGAACTCCTACCACCGCCTGGTGCCGGGCTTCGAGGCGCCGGTGAACCTGGTCTACTCGCAGCGCAACCGCTCCGCCGCGATGCGCATCCCGATCACGGGCTCGAACCCGAAGGCCAAGCGCGTCGAGTTCCGCGCCCCGGACGCCTCCGGCAACCCGTACCTGGCCTTCTCGGCGCTGCTCCTGGCGGGCCTGGACGGCATCAAGAACAAGATCGAGCCGGCCGAGCCGATCGACAAGGACCTCTACGAGCTGGCTCCCGAGGAGCACGCCAACGTCGCGCAGGTCCCGACGTCCCTCGGCGCCGTCCTCGACCGCCTCGAGGCCGACCACGAGTTCCTCCTCCAGGGCGACGTCTTCACGCCGGACCTGATCGAGACGTGGATCGACTTCAAGCGCGCGAACGAGATCGCCCCGCTGCAGCTGCGTCCGCACCCGCACGAGTTCGAGATGTACTTCGACGTGTGACCGGCACCCGGACCGTGTCCGGACCGTGCGGAGCCCCCGCCCCCTGCTCGTCAGGGGGCGGGGGCTCCGTCGTTGGCCGAAAAGCTTCCCCGGGGCGCCGGGTTTCGGGATCATGGCCCTGACACGATGGCCGGGGCAGGGGACGGGGAGAGGGCATGTCCGATCGGAACGACGAGGAACGCGAGTTCGACCTCAGGTGGGCGGACGGTGCCGAGCACAAGGAACCCTCCGCGCGCGCCCGGATGCTCGCCGCGCGCTGGAAGGAGAACCCGCCCGGGCCGGTCCCCTTCCGTGCCGCTCCCGACCACGTGGGATCCGGCCGCCGCTCGTCGTGGGTGTCCACCGCCGTGGTGCTCGGCTGCGTGGCCGGCGTGATCGTCCTGCTCGGCTACATCAACTTCCGCTCGCCCCACTACTAGGGTCTCTTCTTTGCCGCCTCCGGTAGCGGCCGCGACCCGTTCATGGGGTGTGCCGGGTGCACACTGGATTTGCGGGACGAGTGCACGACTGCGGGGTGATCCAGATGCAGAGCCGCTTCCGGAGCGACCGGCGACTGACCGTGCGCATGGGCACCACGCTGTTCCTGCTGGGCCTGCTGTACGTCGGTTTCTTCGCCGCGCTGATCGTGCTGCTGAAGTCCTGGGTCCTGGTCGTGGTGATCGTGGCTCTGATGTTCGGGGCGCAGTACTGGTTCTCCGACCGCATCGCGCTGTTCGCGATGCGCGGCCGGATCGTGGAGCGGGACGAGTACCCGGAGCTGCACGCGGTGGTCGACCGGCTGTCGGCGATGGCCGGCATGCCGAAGCCGGTGGTCGCCGTGTCCGCGATGGACATGCCGAACGCGTTCGCGACCGGGCGGAACCCGGACAACGCGGTGGTCTGCGTGACCACCGGGCTGCTGCGCCGGCTGGAGCCGGCCGAGCTGGAGGGCGTGCTCGCGCACGAGCTGTCGCACGTGGCGCACAAGGACGTCGCCGTGATCACGATCGCGTCGTTCCTGGGCGTGATCGCGGGGCTGATCGTGCGGTTCGCCTTCTACTCGCAGCTGTTCGGCGCCGGACGGCGGGACCAGAACACCCTGGTCGTGTTCGCGGCCGTGATGGGCGTCTCCGCGGCCGTGTACGCGCTCAGTTTCCTGCTGATCCGGGCCCTGTCCCGGTACCGGGAGCTGGCCGCCGACCGGGCCGCCGCCCTGCTCACCGGCCGTCCCTCGGCGCTGGCCGCGGCGCTCACCAAGGTGACCGGCGACATCGCCCGCATCCCGACCAAGGACCTGCGCACGGCCCAGGCCTTCAACGCCTTCTACTTCACGCCCGCCTTCGGCGCCGAGCCCGGCCTCGCACGGCTCTTCGGCACGCATCCCAGCCTGGAGCAACGGCTCGAGCAGCTGGGCCGGATCTCCGCCGAACTGGGTGAGGCGGCGACGCCCGGAAAGGCCTGAGGATCATGGGCCTGCTGGACATCCTGCTCGGCCGCTCCAAGCCCGTCACGCCCGACCTGGACCGGCTCTTCGCGCTCCCCTCGGCGGCGCTGACCCTTCGGCCGGCGGCCGGTTTCACACCGACCGGGCAGGGCGCGGTGTGCTTCGCGACGGTCGAGGGCGCCGCCTTCGAGCAGACGCACCGTGAGGTCCGGGCCCTGCTGGACGCGGACGCCGGCCGGACGCCGGTGGAGCTGCGCCACGACGCCTACGGCTACTCCTGGCTCGTCTCGCACCGCTCCCCCGACGAGCTGCCGGCGCTCGTGAACGACCTGCACGCGGTGAACAGCTCGATGGAGGTCAACGGCTTCGGGCCGCAGCTGCTGTGCTCCCTGGCCGGTTTCCGCGACGACGACGGGCGGCGGCTCGCGCTCGTCTACCTCTACAAGAGGGGCACCTTCTACCCCTTCGCGCCCCTGCCCGGTGACCGGCAGCAGCGGGACAACGCGCTGGAACTGCGGATCCGCGCGGTGCTCGCCGGCGAGCTGCCTCTCGAGGAGGACCTGGGCCGGTGGTTCCCGGTGTGGGGCGCGCCCGGCCTGTGAACGGCACGGCCCCGGCCGGCTGTCAGTGGGGTCGGGCAGGATGGCCGTTCCGGGAGGCGACGGGCGGGCGGAGGCCGGGATGGGTGACGGACGGCGGTACATCGGAGGGGCCGAGCGGCGGGCGCGGCTCGCGCTGCGGCAGCGACTGGCGGGCGGGGCCCGGGCGGGGAGCCCGGAGGAGGTCGCCGGTTCGCTGGTGGCGCTGCACGGCACGGATCCCTCGACGGTGTACCTGGCCGTAGGGGCGCGGCTGGCGGACCCGGCGAAGACGGTGGCCGAGACGGAGCGCGCGCTCTACGAGGACGGGACGCTGGTCCGGATGCACGGCATGCGGCACACCGTGTTCGTCCTCCCGGCCGGGCTGACGGCGGTCGTGCACGCCTCGACCGGTCTCGCGGTGGCCGCCCGGGAGCGGGCCGCGCTGCTCAAGCACATGGCGACCGCCGGGGCACCGGACGCGGCCTGGCTGGCGGAGGTCGAGGAGTCGTTGCTGGCGGCGCTGGCCCGGCGCGGACAGGCGACGGCGGCCGAGCTGTCCCGGGACGAACCGCGGCTGAAGGAGCGGTTCGTGTACGCGGCCGGGAAGAACTACGAGGGCGTGCACACGGTCTCCACCCGGCTGCTGAAGGTGCTGGGCGTGGAGGGCAAGGTCGTGCGGGGCCGGCCGCTGGGGTCGTGGACGTCCAGCCAGTTCCGCTGGGCGCCGGCGCCCGAGCATCCCGAGCTGGACACCGCGCAGGCGCAGGCGGAGCTGCTGCGCCGGTGGCTGGGGGCGTGCGGGCCGGCCACCGAGGAGGACCTGAAGTGGTGGACGGGGTGGCGGGTGACGGAGGTGCGCCGGGCGCTGGCGGCGATCGGCGCGGAGGAGGTGACGCTGGACGAGGGCACGGGGTACGTGGCCGCGGGGGACGCCGGTCCGGTGGCGGCGCCCGCCGGGCCCTGGGCCGCGCTGCTGCCCGGGCTGGATCCGACGGCGATGGGCTGGCGGCACCGCGACTGGTACCTGGAGCCCGGGCTGCGGCCGATGCTGTTCGACGGCAGCGGCAACGTCGGCCCGACGGTGTGGTGGGACGGCCGCGTGGTCGGCGGCTGGGCGCAGCGGGCCGACGGGGAGATCGTCTGGCGGGTGCCGGGCGCCGAGGGGCTCGGACGCGAGGCCGGGGCGGCGATCGCGGCGGAGGCCGAGCGGCTGCGGGGCTGGGTGGGCGCGACCCGGATCACACCGCGCTTCCGGACGCCTCTGGAGCGGGAACTGTCGGCGTAGGGAGCACCGGGGGCGCACCCGCGACGCCGGGTACCGGACGGCAGCGGCCGGCACCCGGCGCCCGCGTCAACGCGAGTACCGCATCAGTGCCCGCACCATGTGGCACGTGGTGTCCGACGGCGGGTGCACGCCGATCGTCTCCGCGGTGCTGCGTATCGTCTCGTTGCGGGCCTGCCGGGGCAGGTGGACGCCGGAGTCGAGCAGGGCGATGGCGAGGCGCATCGCCTTGAGCCGGCGGTTGTGCGTGACGTACCACTCGCGGGGGCGGCCCGCCGGCAGCGGGCTCTTCTCCACGGGTGCGTACGGCAGGTCGAGCAGGACGGGGCGCTTGGCGGTCGACTGGGTGGGCAACGGCTTCTGCTTCAGTGCGGCAGCGGGCACGGGCATCCTCCTGTCGCGGTCGGGGCGCCGTCCGGCCACCCCGGCGACACCCTCGAACACTGCTTCTATTTTACCCCCTTCCACTGACAAAAGCCCCTGGCCACAAGGGCTTTCGGGGGTGCTGAGGCGTGCGGGGGGAACGGGTTTCGCGCCCCTCGGGCTACCGTGTGCGGAATGGAGATCTGGATCAACCCCGCCTGTTCCAAGTGCCGCAGCGCCATCAGCCTGCTCGACGCGGAGGGCGCCGACTACACCGTCCGTCGTTACCTGGAGGACGTGCCCAGCGAGGACGAGATCCGCGCGGTTCTCACCCGCCTCGGCCTCGAACCCTGGGACATCACCCGCACCGGCGAGGCCGACGCGAAGGAACTCGGTCTGCGGGACTGGCCCCGTGACGACGCGTCACGCGACCGCTGGGTCGCCGCGCTCGCCGCGCACCCGAAGCTGATCCAGCGCCCGATCATCACGGCGGACGACGGTACGGCCGTCGTGGGCCGCTCCGAGGAGGCGGTCCGCGACGCCCTGTCCCGCTGAGGCCCGTCCCGGCGACGGCCGTGACGCAGGTTATGTCCGCCGATCCCCGTGACCGCTGAGTCACCCCGTTCGGTATCTCGTACATAGCGGCGTACGCTCCCCTACCTCTTCAGGAGGCGCGCATGTCGCGCAGGAGAAGTCTCGGTACGAAGAAGAAGATCGCGCTGCTGGTGGGCGCCGCGTCGGTGGCGGGCGGCGGGGCCTTCGTGACGGCGAACGCCTCGAACGCGGCGCAGACCACCCAGAACGCGCAGACCAGGTCCGCGCAGGACTCCACCGTGTGCCAGGGCCTGGCCACCGCGCTCGGCAACAACCTGCGGTTCATCGAGGGCCAGCGGGCCGCCCCCGACGCGCAGTCGGAGGCCCGGATCGCCAACCGGGAGGCGGTCGTCGAGGAGATCGAGCGCAAGCAGGAGGCGTCCGGGTGCGCGGTCGGGGAGTCGGCTCAGGACTCCCCGACCGCGCAGCCGCCGGGGAACGGGCATGAGACCGGGCAGGGCGCCGGCCAGGACACCGGGCAGCCGACCGGGCAGGACGCCGACCAAGGCGCCGGGCAGGAGACTGGCCAGGACACCGGACACGGCACCGGCCAGGAAGCGGGCGAGCAGCAGGCCGGGGAGGCGGGCGGCGCCGCGCAGGCGGGTGAGCAGGTGTGCAACGGCTCCACCGTCACCCTCTCCGGCCGAGGGCGGCGCCCCGGCCGCGTCCAGCAACCAGTTCCCGGCGGGCACCCGGCTCCGGGTGACCAACCTGGACAACGGCAGGTCGACGACCGTGCGGGTCGACTCGGTCTCGGGAAGCTGCGTGCTGCTCAACGACGCGGCGTTCGAACAGGTCCGGGAGCCGGGCAAGTTCCTCGTCCGCCGGGCGCTGATCGAGAAGGTGGGCTGACCGCCCCTCCACCCCCGCCCTCGGCGTCTCCGCCCGGTACCCGCCGGGCGGAGACGCCGAGCCGCCTCCCGGGCCCGTGAGTCGCGCCACACCACCCCCCGGTAACACGGGATTCACAAACGGGCAACGGACGGGAAATCGCCCGTTGACACGCTGACGGCAGTAGAAGCGGCGCACCGGTGCCGCAGCACCCGCAAGTGCGCCAAAACGCACCCCGAAGGATGTGGCCCCGTGACCTTCAAGGCTGAGTACATCTGGATCGACGGCACCGAGCCGACGGCCAAGCTCCGTTCCAAGACGAAGATCATCACGGACGCCCCGGCGGGTCTGGACGCCCTGCCCGTCTGGGGTTTCGACGGGTCCTCCACCAACCAGGCCGAGGGCCGCTCCTCGGACTGCGTGCTCAAGCCGGTCTTCTCCTGCCCCGACCCGATCCGCGGCGGCGACGACATCCTGGTGCTGTGCGAGGTCCTCGACACGGACATGACGCCGCACCCGTCCAACACCCGTGCCGAACTGGCCGCCCTGGCCGAGCGGTTCGCCGCGCAGGAGCCCATCTTCGGCATCGAGCAGGAGTACACCTTCTTCAAGGGGTCCCGTCCGCTCGGCTTCCCCGAGGGCGGCTTCCCGGCCGCGCAGGGCGGCTACTACTGCGGTGTCGGCTCGGACGAGATCTTCGGCCGTGACGTCGTCGAGGCGCACCTGGAGAACTGCCTGAAGGCCGGCCTCGGCATCTCCGGCATCAACGCCGAGGTCATGCCCGGCCAGTGGGAGTTCCAGGTCGGCCCGCTGGCGCCGCTCGAGGTCTCCGACCAGCTGTGGGTGGCCCGCTGGCTGCTCTACCGCACCGCCGAGGACTTCGGCGTCTCCGCCACCCTCGACCCCAAGCCGGTCAAGGGCGACTGGAACGGCGCGGGCGCGCACACCAACTTCTCGACCAAGGCGATGCGCGAAGGCTACGACGCGATCATCACCGCCTGCGAGTCGCTCGGCGAGGGCTCCAAGCCGATGGACCACGTCAAGAACTACGGCGCCGGCATCGACGACCGCCTCACCGGCCTGCACGAGACCGCCCCGTGGAACGAGTACTCCTACGGCGTCTCCGACCGCGGCGCCTCGGTCCGCATCCCGTGGCAGGTCGAGAAGGACGGCAAGGGCTACATCGAGGACCGCCGTCCCAACGCCAACGTCGACCCGTACGTGGTGACCCGTCTGCTGGTGGACACCTGCTGCTCCGCCCTGGAGAAGGCCGGTCAGGTCTGATCCGCGCCGCATCAGTCAGCGCCGAGGGGCGTCCACCGGTCGGGGTGGGCGCCCCCGCGCGTTGTCCGAGCGGTGAGAGGGGGCTCCTGCCGGGCGCCGGTGTCTGCTTCAATGGGGACATGGCCAGCTTCCGGAAGTACGACGCGACAGGTCGCCGTGACCTCGAGCCGTTCTGGCCTTCCCGTCAGCACCACGACTTCGACCGGGTGTGTTGTCGCGCGACGAACGCGCCGGCCCTCTAAAGCCCGGATCCCTTCCCGGCCTCCGGCCGGCGCGAACCGCGTACGTCCTCGACGAACCCCTTCGCGCGAAAGAGCTGACGACTCATGGCGACCACCCGTTCCCTGTCCTCCGTGTCCTCCGTCTCCCCCGCCCCCCACGGTCACCCGCGGCTGCGGGCCGTCGACCGGGACGAGGTGGTGACCGTCGCGGACCTGCTGCCGCCGGGTGCCACCTGGCTGCCCGCTCCCCCGCACACGCTGCCCACCCTGCCGGGCCGGCCGCCCATGGTCGGCTACCTGGTGCTCGTCCCCGCCGACCAGCAGCCGCCCTTCCCGCCGGCGGCCGTGCCCGGCACCGCACGGCGGGACGGCAGGGGCACCGCGGACACCGAGGCCACCAGGGACGCCGAGGTCCTCGGCGACCCGCTCGTCCGGATCGACGCCGCGCGCCGGACCGCGGCCGTCGAGGGGCGGCAACTCGACCTGACCTACCTGGAGTTCGAGCTGCTCGCCCACCTCGTCGCGCACCCGCACCGGGTGCACACCCGCGACCGGCTCGTCACCACCGTGTGGGGCTACGGCCACGTCGGCGACGGCCGCACCGTGGACGTGCACGTGGCCCGGCTGCGCCGCAAGCTGGGCGCCGAGCACCGGCGGACGATCCAGACCGTGCGGCGCGTCGGCTACAAGTACACGCCGCCCACCGGACGCTGAGGCTCTGCTGTCGGCAGAGGCCCGTTCCCCCGCGCCCTCGCACCGGGCAGAGTGGCCCGCATGAGGCTACTGGTGCTGGGCGGTACGGAGTTCGTGGGGCGGGCCGTCGTGGAGGCGGCGCTCGGGCGTGGCTGGGAGGTGACCGTCTTCCACCGGGGACGGCACGCGGCCCCGCCCGGCGTGCGGTCGCTGCACGGCGACCGCACCGCACCCGACGGGCTCGCCGCCCTCGCCGAGGGCACCTGGGACGCCGTCGTCGACACCTGGTCGGCGGCGCCCCGCGCGGTGCGGGACGCGGCCCGGCTGCTCACCGGCCGCGCCGGGCGGTACGTGTACGTGTCCAGCTGCTCGGTGTACGCCTGGGCCCCGCCCGCCGGGTACGCCGAGGACGCCCCGCTGGTCGAGGGCGCCGCGGCGGACGCCGGGCAGCGCGACTACGCCCTGGACAAGCGGGGCGCCGAACTGGCCGTCCTGGACGCCTTCGGCGCGGACCGCTCGGTGCTCGTGCGCAGCGGGCTGATCCTCGGCCCGTACGAGAACATCGGGCGGCTGCCGTGGTGGCTGGACCGCGTCGCGCGCGGCGGCCCGGTGCTCGCTCCCGGACCCCGGGACCTGCCCCTGCAGTACGTCGATGTCCGCGACCTCGCCGCCTGGACCCTCGGCGCGGTGGAACGGGAACTGAGCGGGCCGTACAACCTGGCCTCCGCGCCGGGGCACACCACCACCGGCGACCTGCTCGACGCCTGCGTCCGGGTCACCGGCGGCGCGGCCGAACTGCGCTGGACGGCTCCGGACACCGTCCTCGGTGCCGGCGTGCGGCCGTGGACGCAGCTGCCGGTGTGGGTGCCGCCGGGCAGCGACCTGCACGACGCCCTGCACACGGCCGACGTCTCCCGCGCGCTGGCGACGGGACTGCGCTGCCGGCCGGTGGCCGAGACCGTCTCCGACACCTGGGCCTGGCTGCGGGACATCGGCGGCACGGCGCCGCTCCGCCCGGACCGGCCGCCGGTGGGGCTGGACCCGGAGACGGAGGCGAAGGTGCTCGCGGTGGCCGGGGGTGTACCTGGCACCACCCCCTGACCGGGGGCCCGGCCCCGTGACCCGCTCCGCCGCCTCCGCGAGACTGATGCCATGGGCTTCGAGACGACGAGCGACGGCGGCGGCATGCGGATACGGAACGTGGGCCTGGCGGCCGTGCGGGGACTCGGCCTGGCACTGATCTGCCTTCCCTGCGCGGTGCTGTGCTTCTGCCTGACCCTGGTGTCCGTCGCGCTCGTCCCGATCGGCGTCGGCATCGTCACCACCCCGTGGGTGCTGCGGGGAGTGCGGGAGTTCGCGGACCGGCGGCGGCTGCTGGCCGCCGAGTGGGGCGGGGTGCGGATCCCGCGGACGTACCGGACGCTGCCGGCGGACGCCAACCCGTGGGCCCGCACCTTCGGCATGCTCCGCGACCCGGCGACCTGGCGGGACGTCCGCTGGCTGCCGGCCGACATGACGGCGGGGTTCGTCCTCGCGCTGCTCGCCTTCGCGCTGCCCCTGTATCCACTGGAGGGGCTCGTGATCGCGGCCGGGCTGTGGCGGGTGCTGCCGGACGGGTACTGGTACGGCTTCGTGCACGTCACCGACCAGACCTCCGCGTACTACGCCGCGGCGCTGGGCATCGCCCTCCTGCTCCCCGCCCTCTGGCTCGCCCCGCGCATGCTGCACGCCCACTTCCGGCTCACCGCCGGCCTCCTCGGCGGTGAGGGCGAACTGGCCGAGCGGGTGCGCGTGCTGACCGAGACGCGGCGCGACGCCGTCGACACCTCCGCCGCCGAACTGCGCCGCATCGAACGGGACCTGCACGACGGGGCCCAGGCCCGGCTGGTCGCCATGGGCATGGACCTGGGCACCGTCGAGGCCCTGATCGAGAAGGACCCGTCGAAGGCCCGCGAGCTGCTGGCGCAGGCCCGGCAGTCCTCGGCCGAGGCGCTGACCGAACTGCGCGAGCTGGTGCGCGGCATCCACCCGCCGGTCCTCGCCGAACGCGGACTCGGCGACGCCGTACGGGCGCTGGCGCTGCGGCTGCCCGTCCCGGTCGAGACCGACGTGGACCTGCCCGGCCGCGCGGAGGCGCCCGTGGAGTCGGCCGCGTACTTCGCGGTCAGCGAGCTGCTCACCAACGCGGTGAAGCACTCCGGCGCCGACCGGATCTGGGTCGACGTCCACCACGCCGAGGGGCAGTTGCGCGTGTCCATCACCGACAACGGCAAGGGCGGTGCGGTGGCCGGACCGGGGTCCGGGCTGGCCGGGGTGGAGCGGCGGCTGGGTACATTCGACGGCGTCCTGGCCGTCAGCTCCCCGGCGGGCGGTCCCACCATGGTCACCATGGAGATCCCTTGCGCGTTGTCCTAGCCGAAGACCTGTTCCTGCTGCGCGACGGACTGGTCCGGCTCCTCGAGGCCCACGACTTCGAGATCGCCGCGGCCGTCGAGTCCGGTCCCGAGCTGTCCCGGGCGCTGGCCGAACTGGATCCGGACGTCGCCGTGGTCGACGTCCGGCTGCCGCCCACGCACACCGACGAGGGCCTGCAGTGCGCGCTCGCCGCCCGCCGGGAGCGGCCGGGGCTGCCGGTGCTGGTGCTGTCGCAGCACGTGGAGCAGCTCTACGCGCGCGAGCTGCTCGCCGACGGCAGCGGCGGGGTGGGGTACCTGCTCAAGGACCGGGTCTTCGACGCGGAGCAGTTCGTGGACGCCGTACGGCGGGTGGCGGCGGGCGGCACGGCAATGGACCCGCAGGTCATCCAGCAGCTGCTCAGCCGGCGCGCGGCGGAGGACCGGCCGCTGGAGCGGCTGACGCCCCGGGAGCGGGAGGTGCTGGAACTGATGGCGCAGGGGCGGACCAACGCGGCGATCGCGGGCCGGCTCGTCGTCACGGAGCGCGCGATCGCGAAGCACACGGCGAACATCTTCGCCAAGCTGAGCCTCGAGGTCTCGGACGACGACAACCGCCGTGTCCTGGCGGTTCTGGCGTATCTCGACCACGGACGCTGAGTCACACCGGTCCCTCGCGTCCCCGCAATCGCCGGGACGGGTGAACACCTCCGGAGCGGCTTCCGTATGGAAGGGAGCCGCTTCACTCCTGTCGGGCGCCTCGATGCCCCGCAAGGAAGTCAGAGGAGTTCCATGGGACGCAACACAAGAAAACGCCGAATGCCGCTGGCCACGAAAGCCGTTGCCGGGGCGGCGGCCCTGGCGCTCGGTGGGGGCGGGCTGGTCTGGGCGAACTTCTACGCCTCGGCCCACGAGGAGCACTCACCGCACAACCGCACCAGGTCGGCCGCGGCGCAGGTCGCGACCATCAGCTGTCCCGACGTCGGCCAGCGGATCAAGGAGGTGCCGGACCGCGCCCGCGGGGAGGTGGACGGCGAACTGGCGACGCTGGACAGTCAGATCACCGACGCCTACCAGCGGCTCGCCACCACGCGGCGTGCGCAGGCCGGGGACTCCCGGTTCGTGGAGAACGCCATTCTGGGTCCGCTCAAGGACCGGCGGAAGGCGATCATCGACCGGATCCAGCTGGAGATCAACCGGGCCGGCGGCCGGGCGGACGACAACCTGGACGACCTGGCAGCATGCCAGGGCCGCCCCGTGGACCAGCCGCAGGACGACGGCGGCCAGGGCGACGGCGGCGGTGACCAGGGCGGAGGTGACCAAGGCGGAGGCCAGGGCGACGACCAGGGCGGGGACGGCCAGAACCCGGACGACAACGGCAACGGTGTCGCGGGCCCGGTGGCCGACGACTTCGTCGACATCAACGACGTCCGGCCCGACTCGCGCAACAGCCGCAACGGCCTCGCCGCCGACGGGGAAGGGGGCTCCACCGGCACCTTCACCACCGACTGCGGCGTCAACGAGAACAACCTCTTCAACAGCGACAACCTGATCGCCGCCCCCGGCGTCGACAACGGCGCGCACCACACCCACGACTACGTCGGCAACCAGGACAACGACGCCTTCTCGAGCGACGACGACCTGGCGAACGCCGACACCTCGTGCCGGAACCAGGGCGACAGGTCCACCTACTACTGGCCGGTGCTGCGGCTCCAGGACGGCACGCAGGAGTTCGACGCGGGCGACCAGGGCGGCGGTGCCGAGGGCAACATCGGCACGATCCTCAAGCCGGCCCAGGCGGAACTGAAGTTCGTCGGCAACCGGCAGGGCGACGTGGTCGCGATGCCCAAGTTCCTGCGCATCATCACCGGCGACGCCAAGTCCTTCGTCAACGGCGACGCCAACGCCAACAGTTCGTGGAGCTGCACCGGCTTCGAGGACCGGCAGGTGACGGACAAGTACCCGCTGTGCCCCGACGGCAGCCAGGTGGTGCGGACGGCCAACTTCCAGAGCTGTTGGGACGGCCAGAACACCGACAGCGCCAACCACCGCACCCACACGGCGTTCGTCGACGAGAACGGCAACTGCCCGGACGGCTTCCGGGCCATCCCCCAGCTCCAGGTCCGCCTGGTGTACGACATCCCCACCCCGGTCGTCGAGAACGGCCAGGTGCGCAACCCGTACGCCGTGGACAGCTTCCCGGAGCAGCTGCACAAGCCGATCACCGACCACAACGACTTCATCAACGTCATGGACGAGGACCTGATGAACAAGGTGGTCGACTGCATCAACAACGGCCAGGACTGCACGTAGTAAAGGCGGCCGGGGACCGGGAGGGCCGGTGGCGGAGTCCGCCACCGGCCCTCCCGTGTCCGCGGGAGGTCAGCCGCCGTGACCGCCGTGCCCGGCCGGGTGCGCGGCGCCCCCGTGCCGCGCCCCCTGCTCCAGGGAGCCGCCGAGCCGGCCGCGCAGGCCGGCCACGACGTCCTCGTGGCCGACGGCGACCCACTTGCGGCCGACGAGGTAGTAACCGCCGTAGTCCTTGGCCGTGTCGATCCACTCGCGCTGTCCGCGGTCGGTGGCGAAGGTGGCGAGGACGTACTTCTCGTCGCCCTTCACGCAGATGGCCTGGCGGATGGTGTCCGCGTCGGTCTGCAGGTCCGGCTCGCACTCGGCCTCGGCGGCCAGGTGCTCCAGGCTCCCGGTCGCCGTCTCCGGTACGGCCGCCTCGCCGTCCCCCTCGGACGCGCAGCCCGCCAGCGCCAGTACCGTCACCGCTCCGGCCAGCGCGAGCCTCGGTCGGGTCAGCCCCATGTGTTCCTCCGGTCCTTCCGGCGACATGCCGCACGGAGCCCCGGCGCGGGGCTCTGCCCATCGGTACGGCCACGGAGGGCGGAGCGCTCAACGCCCCGGGTGACCACGGGCCGACTGGCTCGTTCTGCTGGACGTGCAGTCACAGGATGTCGCCCCACGTTCCGCACCGTCCGTCGGCGGCCCGGTCGTCGACGTCGAGCAGGCCGAGGCCGCGCTCGTCGAGCACTACCCGGGCCTGGTCCGGCTCGCCTACCTGGTGCTGCCGCCGGGCCTCGGCCGCAGCCGCCGGGTGCTGACGGCGCACGCGCTGACGCAGCGCGCACTGCCCAGGAACCGCACCACGACCCCCGTCATCCCGGCCCAGTCGGCCGGCCGCGAGGGCGACCCGGGGTACGCCCTGGTGCGTCTGCGGGTCGTGCGCACGGCGCTGGAGGCGGGGCTGCCGCTCCGGCGCCGGGCGTGGCCCAGGCGGTCCCAGTTCCCGCCGCTGCTGCCCCAGGTGTGGGGGCTCAAGCTCTTCCCGCGCTCGGGCGGTGCCGACGAGCTCGCCCTGGACCAGCGGCTGTCCGCCCTGTCCGGTCCGGCCCGGGCGGCGTACGTGCTGCGCGGTCTCGACAGGCTCCCCGACGGCGACGTACGGCGGCTGCTCACCGCGGCCGGGGTCGCCGACGCCGACGCCGCGCTGCGCGAGGCCGACGGGGTGGCGGACCAGTACGCGCTGCTGGCCTCCCCCGAGTTCGACCCCTGCCGGCTCCAGGTGCGGCCCACCGATCTGATGCGGCGGCGCCGGCACACGAAGGCGGCACTGGCGGCCGCGGCCGCGCTGGCGGTGGGCGGGGCGCTGCTGAGCCTGCCCGGGGACGGCTGGGGCCCGGACGGCGCCGCCGCCCCGGCGTACGCGCGCAACCCGGCGGCCGAGGCGGCGCTCGACCCCGGCAGGCTGACGAAGGCCGCGCCCGCCGCCTGGAAGACGTCCGCGCGCACCGACTTCTCGGTGTGGCCGGCGCGCGGTGCCCTCACCGGCGACACGAAGCTGCTGCGCCGGGCCCTCGCCGTCTGGGCCCGCCCCGGCGGCGACGTGCGGGTCTCGGCGACGGCGGGCACCGCGAGCGGCGGGCCGGCCGGACCGCCGCAGCTGCTGTACGCCGGGACCGTCGACACCGCCCACGTGGTGATCTTCTACGACGGTCTGCGCGTCGTCCGGTACGCCGAGCCGAAGGACGGCACGGCGGGCGCCGCCCTCGACTTCGCGCGGGCCGACGGGGCCGGCCGGAAGGAGGCGACCGCGGTGGTGCTGGGCCGGTCCGACGGCGACGTGCGCTACCTGACGGCGCCCTGGGTGACGAAGGCGGCCGAACGGGACCTGACGAGGCCGGGTTCCGGCGCGATGGACCTGACGCTGACCGACGGGGTGACCTCGCCGCTGGCCACTCCGGTCCAGCGGTCCGGCGCCTGCACGTCGTGGAACGTGCTCCAGCTGACCGACGGTTCGCACACCCGGCTGGCGAGCGACCTCGGCGAGCTGGTGCCGGCCCGCCTCACCACCGGGCGGCCCGGCAAGGCCGAGGAGGCCTCCGGTGCCGGGGCGCTGCGTCTGTGGGCGCCGTACGCCTGTTCGCTGGGCGCCGTGCGCGGGCAGGGGGTGCGGTCGGTGAACGCCTGGGAGTTCGCGAGCCAGCCGCTGCCCGGCGCTGACGGAACGGACGGGGGAAGCGCGAGCGAGTGGGTGTGCACGCGGGCCGAGACCTGGCGGGGCGACGGGGCCCGGGTGATGGCGCAGTTCCGGACGCCGGGCGGGGCGCGGGGCGCGGTGGCCGCGAAGGCCGAGGACGTACCGGCGTGCGGCAAGCGCGATCCGCACGTGCTGGCCGGGGTGCTGTGGAAGTCGGAGGGCGGGCACTGGTACCTGCTGGCCGCCGGCAGCCGGGACACGGAGTCGATCGAGGCGACGGGCGGCGTCGAGGGTTCCGCCGACGGCCACCTGCTCACGGCGGCGGCCGAGAAGGGGGCGCAGGCCCAGCTGAAGGGCGTTTTGAAGGACGGGCGGACGATCGGCGGACTGCGCTAGCCGCGGGAGCCACGCTTGCTGACACCGGCGTCAACAAGTGGGCGCCGACGGGTTCCGAGCGGGCCTACTCGTCAGTAGCGGCCGCACCCTGACCGTGGGCGCCGGCTCTTCCGTGCTGGGCGCCGTGCGCGCCGAGCTGCCGAACACGCCGTACTCCTGCGAGCAGGGCTGGTGCGGGACCTGCCAACAGCGGGTGCTGGAGGGCGAGATCGACCACCGGGACGAGCTGCTGACCGACTCCGAACGCGGCGACTCGATGCTCATCTGCGTCTCGCGCGCCAGGAGTGCGCGGCTCGTACTGGATCTGTGAGACCGGTGAACACCGATGCCCGGTCCGGCCCGTTCGAAGGCCGGATTCGATCGGTAAGGTGTTCGTATGACTACCGGGGTGCGCCGCAGAATGGGCGTCGAGGAGCGGCGGCAGCAGTTGATCGGCGTCGCGCTCGAACTGTTCAGCCGCCGCTCGCCCGACGAGGTCTCCATCGACGAGATAGCCTCGGCCGCCGGCATCTCGCGTCCGCTGGTCTACCACTACTTCCCCGGCAAACTCAGCCTGTACGAGGCCGCGTTGCAGCGTGCCTCCAGCGATCTGGCGGCCCGGTTCGTGGAGCCCATGGAGGGGCCGCTGGGCGCGCGGCTGCTGCGGGTGATGGGGCGCTACTTCGACTTCGTCGACGAGCACGGCCCCGGTTTCTCGGCCCTGATGCGCGGCGGCCCGGCCGTCGGCTCGTCCACGACCAACGCGCTCGTCGACTCCGTTCGGCAGGCCGCGTATGTCCAGATCCTCGCGCACCTGGACGTCACCGATCCGCCCGCCCGCCTGGAACTGGTCGTGCGCTCCTGGATCTCGCTCGCCGAGTCGACGGCCCTGATCTGGCTGGACGGCCGGCGCATCCCGCGTGCCGAGCTGGAGTCCCAGCTCGTGCACGACTTCGCCGCGCTGCTGGCGGTGAGCGCCGCCCACGACGAGGAGATGGGCGCGCTGCTCCGCCGCGTCGTCGCGGACGAGCCGGCCGACGGCCCGTTCACGGAGCCGGCCGGCCGGCTGATCGAACCGGTGTCCTAGGTCAGATCTCGGCCTTGCGGTAGGACGGGTCGAGGTCGCGGACCTCGGCCGACAGGTGCAGGGTGAGCCCGTCCCGGGGCTCGACGTGCTTGCGCAGCAGCTCCACCACGGCCTCGCCGAGCCGCGCCTTCGTCTCGTCGGACCGCCCGGCGAGCAGGGCGATCGAGACGTACACGACGGCGTGCCCCTCCCCTTCGGCGCCGACGGCCTCGTCCTCGGTGATCAGGACCCGCGTCTTGCACGCCTCCAGCCGCGCGGCCGCCGTCTCGACGACCACCGGGTGCAGGGCGAGGGCGAACGCCGTCCAGTCGACGTCGTCGAGGGAGGGTGAACGCTCGACAGTGATCTGCGGCATGGGTGCTCCTGTTCTACGGCGGACAGGAGCACCCTAACCGCAGCGTCCCGCTAGCCGGCGCGGGTGAAGACCGCCACCGTGCGGGCCGGGACCGTGAAGGTGCCGGTTTCCGCCGAGTAGGCCGCGTGCTTCACGACGGGGTCCGCTCCGGACGCCTGCACCGGGTGCAGGCGGTAGCCGGTCCCGGCCTGCGTGCCCACCCGCTGCCGCTGCTCCTGCGGGGTCGCGTTGAAGACCACGACCAGGTCACCGAGGCGCATGGTGATCACGCCGGGTGTCTCGTCCTTCCCGGAGAGCGGGAAGGAGAGCCGGGACTGCACCTGGCCGGCCGTGGCGAGGGAGAAGTCCTTCTCGCCCGTGCGGATCCTCAGCAGGTCCTGGTACGCGGCCGAGGTGCCCCGGATCTGCGGGCAGCCGGCCGTCACCGAGGTGAGCAGGGGTGCCGCGTAGGACCACTTGTCCTTGTTGTCGGCGGCCGGCGGCAGCCCTCGGCCGAAGCCGTTGCCGTCGGCGCAGTTCCAGTGGATGGCGTTGAACCAGTCGCCGCTGTCGAAGGAGTTGCGGTCCAGCGACTTGGAGCGCAGCAGGTCGGTGCCCGCCTGGGAGAGCGCCGGGCCCTGCGAGAGGGCGGCGGTCGCCATGGCGATGAGCTGCATGCGGGCCCGGTCGTCGGCGGAGGTGTCCGCCGGCAGCTTGAAGGCGAGGGCGTCGAACAGGGACTCGTTGTCGTGGGCGTCGGCGTAGGCGAGGGCGTCGCCCGGGGCGTCGGCGTATCCGGCGGGGGCGCCGTTGTAGTCGACCTCGGAGCCCCTGACCTCCTTGCCGTCGGTGTCGGTGAAGCGGTAGGCGGCGAGGTTGCCGGAGAGGCCGACCTTGATCAGGTCCTGGTAGTGCAGCAGGCGGGCCTTCTGCTCGGCCTCGGTGCCGTTCTCCTTCGAGGAGTTGGGGTCGGTGTACAGGCCGGAGGCGAAGCCCTGGACGCCGGGGTCGGCGTCGAAGGGGCTGCCGCCGCGCACGGCGTCGCGGGCCCGGTCGGAGAAGGTCGCGATGCCGGTGCCGGCCATGTTCTTCTGGGTGGCCTGGACGAAGCGGGCGTCGTCGGCGACCTCGCCGAAGTTCCAGCCCTCCCCGTACAGGATGATCTTCTTGCCGTCGACGCCGTCCTTCTCGGGGGTCAGCGCGTCGAGGGCCTTGCGGACGGCGAGGATGTTGGCCTTCGGGTGGTGGCCCATGAGGTCGAAGCGGAAGCCGTCGACCTTGTACTCCCTGGCCCAGGTGACGACCGAGTCGACGACCAGCTTGCCCATCATGGCGTTCTCGGTGGCCGTGTTCGCGCAGCAGGTGCTGTTCGCGACCGAGCCGTCGGCCAGCAGCCGCTGGTAGTAGCCGGGCACGATCCGGTCCAGGACGCTGGTGGCCGCCTGGCCGCTCGCGGCCGTGTGGTTGTAGACGACGTCCATGACGACGCGCAGGCCGTCGTCGTTGAGCCCCTTGACCATCCTGCGGAACTCGACGGTGCGGGCGGTGCCGTCCGGGTCGGTGGCGTAGGAACCCTCGGGGACCGTGTAGTGGTACGGGTCGTAGCCCCAGTTGTAGGCGTCCTTGGCGGCGGTCCTCGTCACGCACTCCTGCTGCCGGTCGGAGTCGGCCGGGTAGGAGGCGAGGTCGCAGCCGGGCGTCTCCTGGCGGGACCTGTCCTCGGGGACGGTGGCGATGTCGAAGGCGGGCAGCAGGTGCACGTAGGACGTGCCGGCCTTCGCCAGGTCGCGCAGGTGCTTCGAGCCGTCGCTGTCCTTGTCGGTGAAGGCGAGGTAGGTGCCCCTCAGGTCCGGGTCGGCCGTGCGGTCCGCGACGGAGAAGTCACGGACGTGCAGCTCCTGGATCTGGGCGTCCCTCAGCGGCACCGCCTCGGGCTTGGTGTAGTCCGTCCAGCCGCCCGGGGCGAGCTTCCGGTCGTCGAGGTCGACGACGAGGCTGCGCTCCGAGTCGGTGGTCAGGGCGACGGAGTAGGGGTCGGTGACCTTGTTGGTGACGATTTCGCCCGCGGTGGGCGCCCACACCTGGACGACGTACCGGTAGGGCTTGCCCTTCCAGGACGCCGGGCCGGTGACGGACCAGACGCCGGTGGCGTCGTCGCGGCGCATGCCCACCGTGCGGTCGCCGATCTCCAGCTTCACGCTCTGCGCCGTCGGCGCCCACACGGACAGCGTGGGGCGGCCGTGGCGGAAGACCGGGCCGAGGCTCGCCCGGGTGGCGCCGGCGTAGAGGTCGTCGAGGGCGCCGGCGGTCTGGACGCCGGTCGCGGCGAGCACCGCGCCGGTGGCGGCGCGCTGGGAGGCCACGACCTGGCCGCGCAGGGCCTCGCGGACCCGGTCCCGGTCGCGCGGGTCGACGGACCAGGCGGTGTACGCCTTCAGGTGCGGGTACTTCGCCTTCTGGGCGTCGGTGAGGGTCGTCCTCGTCAGGCGCAGCCACTGGGCGTCGGCCGCGGTGAGGGTGCCGTTCTCCGCCTTGACCGAGCCGCTGCGGGAGGCGAGCAGCTGGGTGGAGGCGGCGCTCTCGGCGCCGTTCCAGGCGACGGTGTCCCGGTCGATCCAGACGGCCTTGGCGGTGGTGAGGTCGACGGCCGCGGCCGAGCCCGCGGGCTGCGGCAGCAGGTACTTCTCCTGGCCGCTCAGCAGCCACACCTCGTGCCCGTTCGCCTTGAGGTCGAGGGCCTGGTCGGTGGGCAGGTCCTTCTCGTCGCCCTTGTGGAGGATGTAGTTGAGGCTGGTGGCGCCCTCGGTGAGAGGCACCTCGAAGACCGCGCCGAAGGAGTCGGTCCTCACCGGTGCCAGCGGCTTCGACCAGTCCGTGGGGTTCGCGGCGCCCGTCCACACGTGCAGGCCCCAGCCGTCGTAGGCGCCGTCGGGGCGCTGGTAGTGCAGGACGGCCTTGGTGGTGTCCTGGGCCGGGTACTGGGGCCGCTCGGTGACGACCTGTTCCTTGCCCTGCTCGATCCACACCTCGCCCGTGCTGCCGACGTCGATGGTGCGGTCGGCGGCGACGTCCTTGTTGCCGTCCTTGTCGATGACGAGGAAGCCGACGTTCGACGCGCCGGGCTTGAGCCTGACGTGGGCGAAGGCGCCGTAGGCGTCCCGGCCGGTGAAGGGGTGGGTGGCGGGCCAGGTGGTCGCCTCGCCGTCGGCGAGGTCGCCCCAGGCGTACAGGCCCCAGTCGCCGTAGTTCCCGTCCTGCCGCTTGTAGTGGACGATCGCGTAGTCGCGGGAGGCGGCGGTGGGCGGCTGCTCGACGGGCGGGGTGCCGGTGACCGAGGCGGCCGTGGCGCTCGCGGTGCGGCCCGCCGAGTCGACGACGACCGCCTTGTAGCGCAGGGCGGTGCCGGCCGGGGTGTCCTCGCCGATGGTCTGGGTGACCTTGTAGGGGGCGTGGTCGGCGGAGCCGAGGGTGCGCCAGGCGCCGTTGCCGGTCTGGGCGGCGAAGACGACGCGGTTGAGCTGCCCGCCGGTGACACCGGCCGTCAGTTCGACGGTGCCGGTGGCGCCGGGTTCCGGGGCCTTCAGGGTGATCGCCGGCGCGGTGGCGGGGGCGGCGGGCCGGCCCGCGGCCTTCAGGACGATCGCCGAGCCGGCGGGCACGGTGACGGTGATCCGCCGGTCGGCGCCGGACCGCACGGTGGCGTCGGTGCCGTAGAGGCCGCGGAAGGTGGTGCCGGCCGAGCCGGTGGCGAAGGTGGCCGTCCTGGCGGTGTCGGCGTTGTTGAGGGCGACGACGTACTCGGTGCCGGTTCCGGCGTCCGTGCGGGAGAAGGCGTAGACGCCGGCGCCGTCGGCGGCGTACCGCTCGGTCTGGACGCCGTCCGCGAGGGCCGGGTTGGCCTTGCGGAGCTTCGCGAGGGTGCTGATCTGACGGTACAGCGGTGCGCTCGTGTCGTAGGCCGCCTCGGCGTGGGTGCGGTCGGTGCCGAGCTGGTCGTCGTCCAGGTAGTCGGCTATGCGGGAGGCGAACATCGGCTGGCGGGCGTCCTTGTCGCCGCCGGCGCCGGTGAAGCCCTGCTCGTCGCCGTAGTAGATCACCGGGTTGCCGCGGCTGAGGAACATCAGCTCGTTGGCCAGCTTGTCCTTCCGCAGCAGTTCGGCGTCGCCGGCCCCTGGGTCGTCCTGCTTCAGGAAGGTGCCGAAGCGGCCCATGTCGTGGTTGCCGAGGAAGGTGACCTGCTCGTAGGCGTTGGCCTTGTCGGTCGTGTACTTGTAGTCGTCACCGAAGACGGCGGCGAGCTTCGCGGCGCTGCCGCCCTGGGAGACGTAGGCGCGGGCGGCGTCCTGGAAGGGGAAGTCCAGCGTGGAGTCCAGGCGGCCCTGGGTGACGTAGGGGGCGGTGACGGAGGTGTCGGCGGAGTAGACCTCGCCGAACATGAAGAAGTCCTCGCGGCCCCGCTTCGCCGCGTAGGCGTCCAGCGCGGTGGCCCACTGCGTCCAGAACTCCATGTCGACGTGCTTCACGGTGTCGATCCGGAAGCCGTCGATGGCGAAGTCCTTCACCCACCGCTGGTAGATCTTCTCCATGCCGTCGACGACCTCGGGCCGTTCGGTCCACAGGTCGTCGAGGCCGTTGAAGTCGCCGTAGGTGGCCGATTCGCCGGCCCAGGTCGAGTCGCCCCGGTTGTGGTACATCGCCGGGTCGTTGAGCCAGGACGGGACCTTCAGGTCCTTCTTCGCGGCCGGCACCGTCGGCGTCCGCGGGAAGGAGCCGGCGTCCACGCGGGGGAAGCGCCGGGTGCCGTCCGCGTAGTCGGCGTCGTCGAAGGGCTGCCCGTCCCGGGTCAGGTACGGGAAGGCGCCCTTGGAGAGGTAGTCGTAGGACTTCTCCTCGTAGTCGACGACGTCGGCGGTGTGGTTGGTGATGACGTCGAAGAAGACCTTCATGCCCTTGGCGTGCGCCTTGGAGATGAGGTCCTTGAGGTCCTGGTTGGTGCCGAAGTGCGGGTCGACCTGGGTGAAGTCGGTGATCCAGTAGCCGTGGTAGCCGGCGGAGGCGTTCGCCCCGGTCCCCTGCACGGGCTGGTTCTTGAAGATGGGCGCCATCCAGATGGAGGTGGTGCCCAGGCCCTTGATGTAGTCGAGCCTCCCGGTCAGCCCCTTGAGGTCGCCGCCCTGGTAGAAGCCCTTGTCGGTGGGGTCGTAGCCGGTGGTGAGCCGGGTGCCGGTCAGGCCGCCCCGGTCGTTGCGGGTGTCGCCGTTGGCGAAGCGGTCCGGCAGGACGAAGTAGAACTGCTCGCGGGTCAGGTCGTGGCGGGCGGCGGTCTTCGCCAGCTTCGCGTCCGACGGGGGCGCGGGCGGGGCTCCGGCCCGTGCGGCGAGGGGTGTCAGGAGTGTCGCCGCGAGCGCGGCGACGGTGACGGCCGCGATCCGTGGGGCCGCGGCCCCTCCGGGTGCGGCGGTGCGGCGCTTCACAGGCGCCGGCCATCTCGGTATCACCGGTGTGAACTCCTTGCGATTACGGCTCGATCGGGTCCGACCCCGGCGTGACCGTAGCGCCGACGCAAGTCTTGCGGCAAGGGCCGTGAAAGTAACGGAAAGGAATTTCACGGCCCTTGCGCACGGCACGTGCTCAGCGGCCGGTCAGCAGCCGCTTCTGCCCGCGTACAGAGCGAGCGCGGTGTTGGCTCCCAGCGTCGCCGTGAACTGGCCGGAGCCGTTCACGGTCACGGTCCTGTTGCCCTGGACGTCGCAGTACGTCCCGCCCGGCAGGGAGGTCTGGTAGGTGCGGGTCAGCGCGCCCGGCTCGTGGTTGACGGCGACGTAGCCTTTGTTGCCGCGGCCGAAGGCGATGGCGTCGTTGCCGTTGTCCCACCAGTTCGTGACCGCCTGGCCGCGCACGGCGTTGCGGAAGGCGACCATCGACCTGATCTCCGGCCAGGCGTGCTGGCACTTCCAGCCGTCCTGCCAGCAGGCGTTCACCCGACCGCCGTTGGGGGGTCCGGCGTCGGAGTCGGACCACTCGTAGCCGGAGTTGACGTCCGGGGCGCCGTAGGGCCAGGCCAGCATGAAGACGTTGGCGAGGGTGTAGGTGGCGTTGTCCTTGTAGCTGAGCGTGGAGCCGTTGCGCTCGGTGTCGTGGTTGTCGACGAAGACACCGGAGACGCCGCTGCTCATGTAGCCCCAGCCCTCGCCGTAGTTCTTGAGGTAGGCGAGGTTCTCGTTGTTGAAGACGCGCTTGAGGTCGTAGGCGTACCGGAACTCCTGCACGTCCCCGTTGCCCGTGTACTCGGTGGGCTGGACGGCCTCGCCGGCGCCGTGGATGACCTCCTGCTTCCAGTACACGCCCGGGTTGGTCAGGCGGGACTTGATGTTGGCGAGGTCGGCGGCGGGGATGTGCTTGGCGGCGTCGACGCGGAAGCCGTCCACGCCGAGGGAGAGCAGGTCGTTCATGTACCCGGCGATGGTCTTGCGGACGTACTCCTCGCCGGTGTCGAGGTCGGCCAGGCCGACCAGCTCGCAGTTCTGGACGTTCCCGCGGTCGCCGTAGTCGGTGATCTGCCCGGTGCAGTTGTCGAAGTCGTACGAGGAGTACAGGCCGGGGTAGTTGTACTTGGTGTACGACGAACCGCCGGTGCCCGTGCCGCTGCCGGCGGACATGTGGTTGACGACCGTGTCGGCGACGACCTTGACGCCGGCCGCGTGACACGTGTCGACCATGTTCTTGAACGCGGCGCGGTCACCGAGCCGCCCCGCGATCCTGTAGCTGACCGGCTGGTACGAGGTCCACCACTGCCCGCCCTGTATGTGCTCGGCGGGCGGTGAGACCTGGACGTAGCCGTACCCGGCGGGGCCGAGGGTGGTGGTGCACTCCTTGGCCACGGAGGCGAAGTTCCACTCGAAGAGGACGGCGGTGACGTCCTTCGCGCCGGGTGGGGAGGCCTGCGCGTTCGTTGGGGCCATGACAAGGGCGGCCGCTGCCAGGGCGACGGCCCCCGTGAGGAATCTGCGTGCCATGTGGGGGTTCCTTCTTCTTTGAAGGCTCTTGCTGAAAGCTTCAGCAGGTTTTCGGTGACGCAGATGTTAAAGGCCCGCCGCCCGAAAGGGCAGCGGGCCGTACGCAATTGAACGAAGATTCTTGCCGAACCTCCGTCGGGCGGCGGCCGTCAGGCCGTCGTCCACCACACCGTCGTGTCCGCGGGCACCGTCGCCTCGCCCGCGGCCTCGGTCACCTCGCCGCTGGCCAGCAGCACGCGGCCGTACACCGGCACGGTCACCGCCGCACCGGTGGTGTTGGCCACGCACACGAACTCACCGCGCCGGAAGGCGAGGACGCCCTCGGGTGCCCGCAGCCACTCCACGGCGTCGCCCGCGCCCAGGTCGGCCCGCTCGCGGCGGAGGGCCAGCGCGGCCCGGTACAGCTCCAGGGTCGAGCCCGGGTCGCCCGTCTGGGCCTCGACGCTCAGCTCGCCCCAGGCGGCGGGCTGCGGCAGCCAGCTCCCGCCGTCGCCGAAGCCGTACGACGACCCCGCGCGCGTCCACGGGATCGGCACCCGGCAGCCGTCGCGGAAGCCGTCCTGGCCCGCGCCGCGGAAGTACGCCGGGTCCTGGCGCACCTCGTCGGGCAGGTCGACGACGTCCGGCAGGCCGAGCTCCTCGCCCTGGTAGACGTAGGCCGAGCCGGGCAGCGCCAGCATCAGCAGGGTGGCGGCGCGGGCCCGGCGGAGCCCGAGCTCGCGGTCGCCGGCCAGGCGGATCTGGGTGCCGAGGCCCGCCGGGTTGGCGAAGCGGGTGGCGTGCCGGGTGACGTCGTGGTTGGACAGCACCCAGGTGGCCGGGGCGCCGACCGGGCGCATGGCGTCCAGCGTGCGGTCGATGACCGTGCGCAGCTCCTCGGCGTCCCAGTGGGTGCCCAGGTACTGGAAGTTGAACGCCTGGTGCAGCTCGTCGGGGCGGACGTAGTTCGCGGTGCGCTCGACGGTCGGGGTCCACGCCTCGGCGACGAAGATCCGCTCACCGGAGTACTCGTCGAGGATGAGCCTCCACTGCCGGTAGATGTCGTGCACACCGTCCTGGTCGAAGAACGGCATGACATCGTTGCCCAGCAGCTTCAGCTGCTCGTGCGATCCAAGGTCGGGCAGCCCCTCCGCCTTCACCATGCCGTGGGCGACGTCGATGCGGAAGCCGTCCACGCCCATGTCCAGCCAGAAGCGCAGGATGGAGCGGAACTCGTCGCCGACGGCCGGGTGCTCCCAGTTGAAGTCGGGCTGCTCGGGGGCGAACAGGTGCAGGTACCACTCCCCCGGCGTGCCGTCGGGCTCGGTGACGCGGGTCCAGGCGGGGCCGCCGAAGATGGACTCCCAGTCGTTGGGCGGCAGCTCGCCGTTCTCGCCCTTGCCGGGGCGGAAGTGGTAGCGGTCCCGAGACGGGGAGCCGGGGCCCTCGGCGAGGGCGCGCTTGAACCACTCGTGCTGGTCGGAGGAGTGGTTCGGGACCAGGTCGACGATGATGCGCAGGCCCAGCCCGTGCGCGTCGCGGATCAGCGCGTCCGCGTCCAGGAGGGTGCCGAACATGGGGTCGACGGCCCGGTAGTCGGCGACGTCGTAGCCGGCGTCGGCCTGCGGCGAGGCGTAGAAGGGGCTGAGCCACACGGCGTCCACGCCCAGGTCGCGCAGGTACGGCAGGCGGGTGCGGACACCCTCCAGGTCGCCCATGCCGTCGCCGTTGCTGTCGGCGAAGCTGCGCGGGTACACCTGGTAGATGACCGCGTCGCGCCACCAGTCGCGGCGCCTCGTGACGGTTGCGGTGGCTGAGGTGGGGGCCGGTGCGGCGGAGTGCTGCTGGCTCATGGCGTCCTTGTACGTAACGGGGCGGTTCGGGTCATGGAGTCGTGGCGGGGTCCGGCGACGGGGGACGAGGCGGCCGCGGTGACAGCGGGGTCGGATGGTCACTGCGGCCGCCACCCGCGCGGTGAGGCGCGGGAGTCGGTGGGGCGGTCGTCAGCCCTTCGTGCCGCCGGCCGTGAGGCCGGTCACCAGGTTCTTCTGCACCAGGTAGAAGAACGCGGAGACGGGTATCGCGACGAGGACGGCGGTGGCCGCCATCAGGTTGCGCTGCGCGTCGTGCTCGCTGACGAAGCTCTGCAGTCCGACGGCGAAGGTGTACTTCGTGTCGCTCAGCATGAACGTCGAGGCGAAGGCGACCTCGCCGAAGGCCGTGATGAAGCTGTAGAAGCCGGCGACGGCCAGACCGGGCTTGGCGAGCGGGAGGATCAGCCGGAAGAAGGTGCCGAAGGGGTTCAGTCCGTCGACCCGGCCGGCCTCGTCGATCTCGAACGGGATGGTGTCGAAGTATCCCTTGAGCAGCCAGGCGCAGTAGGGCACCGCGGTGGAGCAGTAGACGAGGACCAGACCGAAGTAGTTGTCGATGAGCTGGAGCTCGGACAGGATCTGGTACATCGGCACGATCAGCACCGCGATGGGGAACATCTGGGTGACCAGCAGGATCCACATCAGCTTGCGGTAGCCCGGGAAGCGCATCCGCGAGACGGCGTAGCCGGTGGTGGCGGCGACCATGACGCCGATGACCGTGGTGCCCAGCGAGACGATCAGCGAGCTCTTCAGCCAGTCGAAGAAGTTCGTGTGCTGGAGCACGAACGCGTAGTTGTCGAAGGTCATCTTCGACCAGATGCCGCCGGGGTGCAGGTAGTCGTCCTTGTCCGGACCGAGGGACAGGTAGACCAGCCAGGCGATCGGGAAGAGGGCGACGAGGCTCGCGACGGTCAGGATGCCGTGGGAGACGAGGGACGCGGTGCGGCTGCGCTCGCTGCGGCCGCGCACCCGTCGCTTCGGCGCGGCGGGGGCGGGGGCCTGGTCGGCCGGCGCGCCGGCCGGCACGGTGGTGGTGGTCATGGTGGCTCCTGCCTCAGTTCGCGAGCTGCTGCTCATTGCGGTTCAGCCAGCGGCGGTAGAAGGAGGTGAAGACGATCAGGATGGCCAGCAGCAGGATGCCGTAGGCGGCGGACTGCGCGAAGTCGCGCGGCTGCTGTCCGAAGCCGAGCTGGTACGCCCAGGTGACGAGGATCTGCGCGTCCGGCGCGGTGTTGCCGAAGAGCAGGAAGATCACGGCGAACTGGTTGAAGGTCCAGATGATGCCGAGCAGGACGACGGTGGAGCTGACGGACCTGAGCCCCGGCAGGGTGACGAAGCGGAAGCGCTGCCAGGCGTTGGCGCCGTCCATCTCGGCCGCCTCGTACAGGCTGGCGTCGATGGACTGGAGGCCGCCGAGGAGCGAGACCATCATGAACGGCACACCGCACCAGGTGTTGACCATGATCGCGGCGAACCGCTGCCAGAAGACGTCCTCGAGCCACAGCGGCGTCGGCAGGTGCAGCGCGTCGAGCGCGGAGTTGATGATGCCGCTGTCGGCGAGCATGAAGCGCCAGCCGAAGACCGTGACGAAGGTCGGCACCGCCCACGGCAGGACCAGGACCAGCCGGTAGAAGGTGCGTCCGCGCAGCTTCTGGTTGAGCAGCAGCGCGAGGCCGAGACCGATGAAGTAGTGCAGGCCGACACAGAGCGCCGTCCACACGATCGTCCAGATGAAGTGTGACCAGAACCGGTCGTACGCCGTCGGTCCCCACAGGATGTCGGCGTAGTTGTCCAGGCCGATGAACTTGTAGGTGGCATCGATGTGGTTGACGCCGATGGTCCGCGCGGAGTTGAGGCTGTTGGCGTCGGTCAGCGTGAGGTAGAGGCCGTACACCAGCGGGTACAGCACGAGGACGCCGAGCACGACGGCCACCGGCGCGATCATCGCGTAGGCGTACCAGTGCTTCTGGTATCCGTCTCTCAGACGCCGGCCGAGGCCGGGCCGCGGGGTGCGGTCACCGCGGCGCTTGCCGGTCGCGCGGTCGATGGCGACTGTCATGGTTCGACACCTTCGGGAGCAGCAGGAAGATCAAGGGGTACGACGCGTGGGCCGGTGGCCGCCGGATCCCCTCCCCCCTGGGCGGGGGACCCGGCGGCCACGCGGGATCACTTGCCGAAGTCCGGCACCAGCTTGGTCATCGCGGTCTCGACGTCGCCCAGTCCCTCGCCGAGGGACTTCTTGCCGCCGGCGATCTGGGGCAGCTCGTCGTCCAGCGGACCCCACAGGGAGCTGTACTCGGGCAGGGCCGGGCGCGGCTGGGCGGCGGGCAGGACCGTCTGGTAGCCGGCGATGCCCGGGTCGGCCTTGACCTTGTCGGTGTAGGCGTCGTCGCGGGTCGGCAGCGTGGAGTTCTTCAGGGCGACGGTCTCCTGGGACTTCGCCGAGGTCATGAAGTTGACCAGCTTCAGCGCCGCCTCCTGGTGCGCCTTGTCCGAACCGGCGTAGACCGACAGGTTGTGGCCGCCGGTCGGGGCGCCCGCCTTGCCGGCGGAGCCGGCCGGGACGGTGACGATGCCGAGGTTGTTCCTGTCCTTGAACGCCGAGCCCTTGTAGAAGTTGGTGATCTCCCACGGGCCCTGGATCGTCGAGGCGACCTTGCCGTTGACGAACGCGTCCTGGATGTGCGCGTAGGCGTCGGCGGTGGTGTCGGCCTTGTGCAGGCCCTTGCCGTTGAACAGGCTCAGCCAGGTGCCGTAGGCCTTCTGGGCCTCGGGCGACTTGACGGTGATCTTCTTGGCGTCGGCGTCGACCGTGTCGGTGCCCTCGCCGTACAGGAACGGCTGGGCGTAGTAGCCGGCCGTGGAGCCCCAGAAGCCGTCGACGCCGGTCTTGTCCTTGATGGTGGCGGCGGCCTTCTTCAGGTCGTCCCAGGTCTTGGGGGCCTGGACGCCGGCCTTCTCGAACAGCGCCTTGTTGTAGACGAAGGCGAGCGTGTCGGTGACCAGCGGCACGCCGTAGGTCTTGCCCTCGTACTTGGCCTGCTCGATCAGGTTGGGCTGGAACTTGGCCTGGTCGGCGAGGGCCTCGGTGCCGTCCAGCGGCAGGAAGAAGCCCTTCTTGGCGAAGGCGGGGGTCCAGCCGACCTCGGAGCGCAGCACGTCCGGGGCGCCCTTGGAGCCTGCGGCGGTGTCGAACTTGTTCTGCGCCTGGTCGAACGGCACGTTGACGAAGTTGACCTTGATGCCCTTGTTGGCGGCCTCGAACTCCTTGACCAGGGCCTTGTAGGTCGGCGCCTCGTTGGTCGCGTTGGAGGTGTCCCAGTAAGTGATGGTGACCGGTCCGCCGGACTCGCTGTCGCTGTCGTCCCCGCCGCACGCCGTCGCCGCGAGGGCGAGGGACGCCACCAGAGCGGTGGCCGCTATGCCACGCCGCATGAGTTCTCCTTGAGGGTGAAAGCCCGTGTGGTGCAGGGTCGCGGGCCCGTCCGCCGCTCCTGCCGTCACCGACGCGCCGTTGCTGCCGTCGGGCGACGTGAACGTAACAGCGATGTAAGCGCGGCGAAAGGTCTTGCTGCAAAAAAGTGCAAGACATCTCCGAAGTTATCCGCGCGTGACCTCCTGGCGACCGCCACGAGACGCTTGTTTACAGGGCGCGAGCGGTATCCGGCCGGTTGTGCAAGACTCTGCAAGCTCTTGCCATCACTTCTTCGAGGGAGCGCGATGACGCAGCAGCCCGCGCCGGGCCGTCCAACAGGCCGCCCACGGCGCCCGGTCGGTGTGCAAGGCGCCATCCGGCAGGTACAGTCCAGCCCTGTGACCACACGGCTTGCCGACATCGCCGCCCAGGCGGGCGTGAGTGAAGCGACGGTCAGCCGCGTCCTCAACGGCAAGCCGGGCGTCGCCGCCACCACCCGGCAGTCGGTGCTCGCCGCCCTCGACGTCCTGGGCTATGAACGCCCCGTGCGGCTGCGGCAGCGCAGCGAGGGCCTGGTCGGCCTGATCACCCCGGAGCTGGAGAACCCGATATTCCCGGCTCTGGCCCAGGTCATCGGCCAGGCGCTGACCCGCCAGGGCTACACGCCGGTCCTCGCCACCCAGACCCCGGGCGGTTCCACCGAGGACGAGCTGACGGAGATGCTGGTCGACCGCGGGGTGGCCGGCATCATCTACGTCTCCGGACTGCACGCCGACACCACCGCCGACATGGAGCGCTACGAGCGGCTGCGCGCCCAGGGCGTGCCGTTCGTCCTGGTCGACGGCTTCTCGCCGAAGGTGCAGGCGCCGTTCATCTCGCCCGACGACCGCGCCGCGATGAGCCTCGCCGTCACCCACCTCGTCTCGCTGGGCCACACCCGCATCGGGCTGGCCCTCGGCCCGAAGCGGTTCGTGCCGGTGCAGCGCAAGATCGAGGGCTTCGTCCGCACGGTCCAGGAGCAACTTGACCTCGACGCGCGGACCGTGGAGACGGAACTCGTCCAGCACTCCCTCTACACCCTCGAGGGCGGCCAGGCGGCGGCCACCTCGCTCATCGAGCGGGACTGCACGGCCGTGGTCTGCGCCAGCGACATGATGGCGCTGGGCGCGATACGGGCGGCCCGGCAGCGCGGCCTGGACGTGCCCAAGGACGTCTCGGTCGTCGGCTTCGACGACTCCCCGCTCATCGCCTTCACCGACCCGCCGCTGACGACCGTCCGCAAGCCGGTCCCCGCGATGGGGCAGGCGGCGGTGCGCACCCTGCTGGAGGAGATCGGCGGGACACCCGCGCCGCACAGCGAGTTCGTGTTCATGCCGGAGCTGGTGGTGCGCGGCTCGACGGCCTCGGCGCCGGGCGAGCGGCACCGGCCCTGATCTCACCCCGAGGCACCGGGTGCGGCCCGGACCCGCCTGGGGGATGATCGGTGGGAAAGGGCTTTTCTGGCAGACTTCATGCCTATGGGTGACGCGACCGTGAGGACTTCGGAGCGCCGCGAAGAGGGCGCTTCGCACCCCGTCACGGAGGAGACGGGGCGGGGACCCGTGCGCCGGCTTCGCAGGCCGCGCCGGCCCCGCCTGTGGTTCGAGATCCTGCTGATCGCCCTCAGTTACTGGACGTACTCGCTCGTCCGCAACGCCGTGCCGGAGCAGCGCGGTCAGGCACTGCGCAACGCCGACTGGATCTGGCGGGTCGAGCAGCAGCTCGGCGTCGCCGTGGAGGAAACGGTCAATCACGCCGTCAACTCGGTGACTTGGCTGGTCGTCGGCATGAACTACTACTACGCCACGTTGCACTTCGTGGTGACCCTGGGTGTGCTGGTCTGGCTGTACCGCAGTCATCCGGGCCGGTACGCGGCGACCCGTCTGGTCCTGTTCGCCACGACCGGTGTCGCCCTGGCCGGTTACTACCTGTATCCACTCGCCCCGCCCCGCCTGATGAACGGCGGGAACTTCGTCGACACGGTGATGGTCCACCAGACGTGGGGGTCGATGGCGTCCGGTGACCTGAAGAACATGTCCAACCAGTACGCCGCGATGCCCTCGATGCACATCGGCTGGTCGGTGTGGTGCGGGCTGACGATCTTCGCGCTGGCGTCGGTGCCGTGGGTCCGGGTGCTGGGACTGGTGTATCCGGCACTGACGCTGGTGGTGATCGTGGCGACCGCCAACCACTTCTGGCTGGACGCGGTGGGGGGCCTGCTGTGCCTGGCCTTCGGCTACGCGGTGGCCCGGGTCTGGTACGGGCGCCTGCCGTACGCGCTGCCCCGGGTGGTGCCGGGGAGCGGGGCGCGGCGGAGGGCGTGGGCGGCCGGGCGGGTGTAGCGGCGCGGGGCGCCGGTGCGCGGGCCGCGCGCCGTAGGCCCCCCTGCGCGCGGTCGGGGCCCCGTCACGCGTAGAACAGCTCCTCCACCACCGTGCGGGCGCGGCGGGCCGTGCGGCGGTACTCGTCGAGCATGTCGCCCGCGTGGCCGGTGCCGTGTCCCAGGTAGCGGCCCACGGCCGCCAGTTCGCGCGGGTCGGTCGGGAACGTGTCGCCGGCCCGTCCCCGCACCAGCATCACCGCGTTGCGCACGCGTGTCGCCAGCACCCACGCCTCGTCGAGGGTCGCGGCGTGCTCCTCGGAGACGAGCCCCGCCTCGCACGCCGCCGCGAGGGCCTGCCGGGTCCTGGTGGTGCGCAGGCCCGCCTCCGCGTGGCCGTGCCGCAGCTGCGTGAGCTGCACGGTCCACTCCACGTCGGACAGGCCGCCCGGCCCCAGCTTGGCGTGCAGCTTGGGGTCGGCGCCGCGCGGCAGCCGCTCGGACTCCATGCGGGCCTTGAGCCGCCGGATCTCCCGTACGGCCTCCTCGGTGAGTCCTTGCGCCGGGTACCGCAGCGGATCGACCAGTTCGGTGAACCGCCGCCCCAGGTCCTCGTCGCCGGCGACGAACTCGGCCCGGAGCAGCGCGTGCGACTCCCACGCCAGCGACCAGCGCCGGTAGTAGGCCTCGTAGGACTTGAGCGTGCGCACCAGCGGTCCGGACTTGCCCTCCGGCCGCAGGCCGGCGTCGATGATCAGGGGCGGGTCGGCGCTGGGCACCTGGAGCAGCCGGCGCATCTCGGCGACGACCTTGTTCGCGGCGTCCGCGGCCTCCCGTTCGCCGACCCCGTCGCGGGGCTCGTGCACGAACAGGACGTCCGCGTCCGAGCCGTAGCCCAGCTCGTGCCCCCCGAAGCGGCCCATGCCGATGATCGCGAACCGGGTGGGCAGGGTGTCGCCCCAGCCCTCGCGGACCACGGCCCGCAGGGTGCCCGCCAGCGTCGCCGCCGTCAGGTCCGAGACAGCGGCGCCGACCCGGTCCACCAGCGCGCCCTGGTCAGCCTCCGCGGGCTGCGCCTCGGTGCCGTAGGAGCCGACGATGTCGCCGGCGGCCGTGCGGAACAGCTCGCGGCGCCGCACCCCGCGCGCGGCGGTGACCGCCTGTTCCACGCCGTCCGCGCGGCGCACCGCGGCCAGCACCTCCTGCTCGAGCTGGGCCCGTCCGCGGGGCGCCAGCCCCCCGGCGTCGCCGTCCCCGAGGAGGGCCACCGCCTCGGGCGCCCGCATCAGCAGGTCGGGCGCGAGCCGCCCGGCGGACAGCACCCGGGCGAGGTTCTCGGCGGCCGCGCCCTCGTCCCGCAGCAGCCGCAGGTACCAGGGCGTCTTGCCGAGCGCGTCGGAGACCTTGCGGAAGTTGAGCAGGCCCGCGTCAGGGTCGGCGGAGTCGGCGAACCAGCCCAGCAGCACCGGCAGCAGGGTCCGCTGGATGGCGGCCTTGCGGGTGACGCCGGAGGCCAGCGCCTCCAGGTGCCGCAGGGCGGCGGCCGGGTCGGCGTACCCGAGGGCGACCAGCCGCTCGCGGGCCGCGTCGGGGCGCAGCCGGGTCTCCCCCGGCGCGAGCTGGGCGACCGCGTCGAGCAGCGGCCGGTAGAACAGCTTCTCGTGCAGTCGGCGTACGACGGCCGCGTGCCGCCGCCACTCCCGCAGCAGCCCGCTGACCGGGTCGTTGCGCAGGCCGAGGGAACGGCCAAGACGCCGCAGGTCGGCCTCCTCCTCGGGCACCAGGTGGGTGCGCCGCAGCCGGTGGAGCTGGATGCGGTGCTCCATGGAGCGCAGGAAGCGGTAGGCCTCGTCGAGCTGAGCGGCGTCCACCCGGCCGACGTAGCCGCCCGCGGCGAGGGCCTTCAGCGCGTCCAGCGTCGTGCCGCTGTGCAGCGACGTGTCGGCCCGCCCGTGCACGAGCTGGAGCAGCTGCACGGCGAACTCGACGTCGCGCAGGCCGCCCGGCCCCAGTTTGAGCTGGCGGTCGACCTCGGCGACGGGGATGTTCTCCACCACCCGGCGGCGCATCTTCTGCACGTCGGCGACGAAGTTCTCGCGTTCGGCGGCCTGCCACACCAGGGGCTGGAGGGCGGCGACGTACTCGCCGCCGAGGGCCGGGTCGCCGGCCACCGGGCGGGCCTTGAGCAGCGCCTGGAACTCCCAGGTCTTGGCCCAGCGCTGGTAGTAGGCGAGGTGGCTGCTGAGGGTGCGCACCAGCGGGCCGTTGCGGCCCTCGGGGCGCAGGTTGGCGTCGACGGGCCAGATGGAGCCCTCGACGGTCGTCTCGGAGCAGATCCGCATCATGTGCGAGGCCAGTCCGGTCGCGGCCCGCAGCGCCTTGGTCTCGTCGGCCTCGCCGGCCGGTTCCCCGACGAAGATGACGTCGACGTCGGAGACGTAGTTCAGCTCGTGTCCGCCACACTTGCCCATCGCGATCACGGCCAGCCGGCACAGCGCGGCGTCCTCGGGCGCGTCCTCCTCGGCGAGCCGGAGGGCGGCGCGCAGGGTGGCGGTGGCGAGGTCGGCGAGCTCGGCGGCGGTCTCGGCGACGTCGATGGTGCCGCACACGTCGCGGGCGGCGATGGACAGCAGGCAGCGCCGGTAGGCGACGCGCAGGGAGACGGGGTCGGTGGCCCCGGCGAGGCCCTGCTCGAACTCCGCCACTCCCCGGTGCAGGTCGCGCGGCTCGTAGGTGACGAGGGCCTGCCAGTCGCCGGCGTGCCGGGCGAGGTGGTCGGCGAGCGCCTCGGAGGCGCCGAGCACGCCGAGGAGACGGTCGCGCAGCGGCTTGGCCGCTATCAGGGTGTCCAGCAGCTCCTGGCGCGCGGTGGGGTCGGGCTGTGCCTCCAGCAGCCGGACCAGGCCGTGCAGGGCGAGGTCCGGGTCGGCGGTCGCGCCCAGCGCCTCCAGCAGGACCGGGTCGTTGCGGACCGGTGTCAGCTCGATGCCGTCCAGCAGCCGCTCGGCGGCCGAGGGATCGGTGAAGCCGTGCCGCAGCAGTCGCGTGAAGGTACTGCTCCTGCGCCCCGGCGCCGTCATCTCGGCCTCCTGTCGGACCTGCGGGGCCGGTGGGACCGGCCCCGTCGGATCAAGGTCGTACGGCCTGAGCGTAACCGGGGAGCGGCGGGGAGGCGCAGGGTGCGGGCCGTGCCGTCCGCGATCCGGTCGCCGCCGTGCGGGGAGTTCCGCTCTTTCGGTGGCGCGGTGGGCGGTTATCGGCTTCGGTGAGGGCATGGACTTCACCCTCGAAGTGATCCCGCTGCCCGTGACGGACATCGACCGCGCCCGGGACTTCTACCGGGACAGGGTCGGCTTCCACGTCGACATAGACCAGGAGGTGATGCCGGGGATGCGGATCGTCCAGCTGACGCCCCCGGGCTCGGGGTGTTCGATCGCCCTCGGTGACGCCATCTGGGACATGGCGCAGGGCCGGACCCGGCCGGAACCCGGGTCGTACCAGGGTCTGCAGCTGTGCGTCGCCGACATCAAGGCGGCCCACGCGGAACTGGTGGGGCGCGGCCTGGAGGTGTCCGAGCCGGTGCGGTACGCGCCGGACGACGGGGCGACGTTCATGTACTTCACGGACCCGGACGGCAACGGCTGGGCGATCCAGGAGTACCGGCGCCGGCAGACGGAGCCGCTGCACCAGGTGCTGACGGACCTGAAGCGGCAGCGCTGACGCGGCGCCCGCGGCGTCTCCGGCCGCCGACTCCGGGCCGTGCTCGGCACGGGGCCGGGCTCGACGGGGCCGGGCTCGACGGGGCCGGGCTCGACGGTGCCGGGACACGAGGGCCGGGCTCGACCGTGCCGGGCACGGGGCGGGCTCGGGCGTGCCGGGCGCGCGGCGGGCTCGTCCGTGCTCCCCGGGTCACGCCTCCGGTTTGGCGCCGCGCTGGACCAGCAGGTCGGCCATCAGCCGGATCTCCGACTCCTGTGACTCGACCATCCCCCGGGCCAGCCGCTTCTCCACCCCGACCGTGCACCGGGCGACGCAGCCCTCGGCCATGTGGACGCCGCCCTTGTGGTGCTCGGTCATGAGCTGGAGGTAGTACACCTCGGCCGGCCTGCCGCTCAGGCCTGCGAGCTTCTTCATCTCGGCGTCGGTGGCCATGCCGGGCATCAGCGAGCCCTCCCCCGCGGACGGCATGTCGCCCATGCCCATCCAGGTCATGGGCGGGTCGGACGACACCTTCGGCAGCCCCCACAGGTCGAGCCAGCCGATCAGCATGCCCCGCTGGTTGGCCTGGGTCTGCGCGATGTCGTAGGCGAGCCGCCGCACCTCCTCGTCCTCGGTGCGGTCCCGCACGACGTACGACATCTCGACGGCCTGCTGGTGGTGCACCGCCATGTCCCGCGCGAACCCGGCGTCCGCCGAGGCGGCGGACGGGGTGGCGTCCCCGCCGTCGTCGCCGGCGACCGCGTAGGTGATGGCACCGGCCGCGACGAGTGCCGCCGCGGCTGATCCCGCGATCCAGCCGGCCCGCTTCGGTTTCACTGCGCCAGTCCGTTGGTGCAGGCGGCGCCCGGCTCGGGGGTCTGCTCGCCCTGGACGTACTTCTCGAAGAACGCGTTAACGTTCGGGTCGCTCGCGCCCGTCACGGTGCGCTGGTGGCCCCACGCCGTCAGCACGATCGGGTCCTTCTGCTTGTCGTCGGGGCTCATCAGCGAGTACGGGGTCTTCTTCACCTTCGCCGCCAGCGCATCGACGTCGGCCTTGGGCGCCTTGTCGGTGTAGGTCACCCAGACCGCGCCGTGCTCGAGCGAGTGCACGGCGTTCTCGTTGTTCAGCGGCTTGGTGTAGACGTCGCCGTCGCAGTTCATCCAGACCTGGTTGTGGTCGCCGCCGACCGGGGGCTCGACCGGGTACGTCACCTTCTTGGCGACGTGGTTGCGGGAGAGGGTGCCCTTCCAGGAGCGCACACCGTCCGAGCCGGAGACGAACGAGCCGGAGGTCTTGGAGTCGGTGGCCGCCGTGTCGCCGGAGTCGTCGGTCTGCGAGCGCACGAGCACGACACCGCCGACGACGAGACCGGCGACGACCAGGGTGCTGATCCCGATGGTCAGGATCCGGTTCCGGCGGTCGCGGGCCTCCTCGGCGCGGCGCATCTCCGCTATGCGCGCCTGCCGCGCCGTGTTGCTGCTCTTCTTGGCGGAACCCATGGGGTGTGCCTTCCGGGAAAGGGGGGCGGTGAGTGCGCTGATCGTAATGGTGCGGGCGGGGTCTTTCGTAGGGATGTCGCATGATCCGACGCCGCGGGGCCGCAGGAATGGCCCGATCGAACACGCGGCCTCTACGCTGCGGGTGAGCGGTGCACACGGCCGGCATCCGTATCGGCCGGGGCCGGCCGGCCGATCGGGCTCCGCAACGCGTACGAAATGGTCCTGTGGTGTGATGCTCAGGTGCCCGACCGCCTTCCGCCGTACCGGAGACAGGCGGCGTGACCAGCAAGGATGGGGAAGCGGAAGATGGACAAGCAGCAGGAGTTCGTGATCCGGACGCTCGAGGAGCGCGACATCCGGTTCGTACGCCTGTGGTTCACGGACGTGCTGGGCTTCCTCAAGTCCGTGGCCGTGGCCCCGGCCGAGCTGGAGCAGGCATTCGACGAGGGCATCGGCTTCGACGGTTCCGCGATCGAGGGCTTCGCGCGGGTCTACGAGTCCGACATGATCGCCAAGCCGGACCCGTCCACGTTCCAGGTCCTGCCCTGGCGCGCGGAGGCGCCCGGCACGGCCCGCATGTTCTGCGACATCCTCATGCCGGACGGTTCGCCGTCCTTCGCGGACCCGCGCTACGTCCTCAAGCGCGCCCTGGCCCGCACCTCCGACCTGGGCTTCACCTTCTACACGCACCCGGAGATCGAGTTCTTCCTGCTGAAGGACAAGCCGGTCGACGGCACGGTCCCGACGCCCGCCGACAACTCCGGGTACTTCGACCACACCCCGCAGAACATCGGTATGGACTTCCGCCGCCAGGCGATCACGATGCTGGAGTCGATGGGCATCTCGGTGGAGTTCTCCCACCACGAGGGCGCCCCCGGCCAGCAGGAGATCGACCTGCGCTACGCCGACGCGCTGTCCACCGCCGACAACATCATGACGTTCCGCCTGGTCATGAAGCAGGTCGCGCTGGAGCAGGGCCTGCAGGCCACCTTCATGCCGAAGCCGTTCTCGGAGTACCCGGGCTCGGGCATGCACTCGCACCTCTCGCTCTTCGAGGGCGACCGCAACGCCTTCTACGAGTCGGGCGCGGAGTACCAGCTCTCCAAGGTCGGCCGGTCCTTCATCGCGGGCCTGCTGCGGCACGCGGCGGAGATCTCGGCGGTCACCAACCAGTGGGTGAACTCGTACAAGCGGATCTGGGGCGGCTCGGAGCGCACGGCGGGCGCGGGCGGCGAGGCCCCGTCCTACATCTGCTGGGGCCACAACAACCGCTCCGCGCTGGTCCGCGTCCCGATGTACAAGCCCGGCAAGACCGGCTCGGCCCGCGTCGAGGTCCGCTCCATCGACTCCGGCGCCAACCCGTACCTGACCTACGCGGTCCTGCTGGCCGCCGGCCTCAAGGGCATCGAGGAGGGCTACGAGCTCCCGCCGGGCGCCGAGGACGACGTGTGGGCCCTGTCCAACGCCGAACGCCGCGCGCTGGGCATCGAGCCGCTCCCGCAGAACCTGGGCGAGGCCCTGGCCCTGATGGAGCACAGCGACCTGGTCGCCGAGACCCTCGGCGAGCACGTCTTCGACTTCTTCCTCCGCAACAAGCGGCAGGAGTGGGAGGAGTACCGCTCCCAGGTGACGGCCTTCGAGCTGCGCAAGTCGCTGCCGGTGCTGTAGGGCCGGCCGGGGCGAGATTCCCTCTTTGACGACAAAGGGGCAGGCGGCCGTGGATTGTCGCCCTACGAAGTCTCGCTGGCCCCAGGCCGTCTCTGTGGCGTGCTCGGATCTCCCGCTTTGACGCACCCGCCGAAGACATCAACCGCCGCGGCTCCTCTGCCCGTCTTACGGGCGGAGGAGCCTGCCCGACACATACAACTTCCGGGTGGCGTCAGAACAGAGCCCCGACCCGTCACCTTCCGTCAGTCGGTGGATGCCCCGGCGTTACCAAACACACCCCCAAGAGCCTCGGATGAACACCAGCAGGCCCCCGCACCCGCCGGCGGACGCAGCACTGAGCAGCTAGTGGCCGTTGTCCTGAAATGGGCCTGCTGTGGTGCACATTCCGGCCCTACGGTCGGACCTTCGTTCCCCCTTGGTCTATACATGGCCGGGCTGCGGGCGGAGAGAAGGAGAGGGCTCATGCGCTCAAGATCCTTAGTGGCTGCGGCAAGTATCTGCGCTGCGCTATTCGCTACGGCAGTCCCCGCTGCACAGGCGGCGCCGCCGCCCAACCCGGGACCGCCCAAGGTCTTGGTGACCGTTGACGATCCCTCACTTGCTGTAGCCGTCACCTGCGAGATATTCGCCAACAAGCCCAACCTGAGCGGTACCCGCATCATCGGCACCGGTGGAATCTCCAGTTGCACCGGTGGATCCCCCGCCTCCTGCAACAGCGAGGTGGACGTGGAGTTCTACAACAACTACTCCGGCACTTGGATGACCGGAGGCTCCGGCCCCCGCCAGTACAGTTGCCCTCCCCCGCTGAGGTCCAGCAGCGCCTCGGCCACCTGCGAGAGCCATCCCGGTGACCCCAACACCGCCTGGCGCTCCTTCACTCTCGGCACCATCGTGGCTTACGGCGGCGGCACGTCGACGGGTCGGGCCTACAGTCCTGTCCTCTACGTGCCCTGCGCGTAAGGAACGCACGAGCCTGCTGTCGGGTTGTACCGATAGCGCGTCCCACAACAGGTCCTCCGGCTATGCGGCGAGGGAGTTGACGTACCAGTGGAACCCAGCGGTGGCGGTGACACGGTGTGGCGCGAGTGTGTACTGCTGGGGCAGTGCATCCTCCCTCTGGTGGACCAGGAGTCGTGGCGCCAGACCAGGCGCCACGACTCCTTCCGCGAGCGGGGGATCGACAGCGAGCAGGGCGAGAAGCTGTTCGCGATCTTTGCCTCGGCGGCCATGCGGGCGGTGACTGCTGACGCCGTCGCGGCGGGAAGGCCAGCCAGCATAGAAACCCTCCACGCCACGCCGTTGAGCGACGTAGCCCAGGCCGCGGTCAGCCGACAGGACTACGAGATCCTGGCCGGCCTGCCAAACCGCCGTGCGGACGGCGCCGAAGAGGAGGCCGTCGCCGCCTTTCGCCTGCTCTCTTACCAAGTCAGCGGTCAGGGCAGCCACTGGCTCTTCTACCTCAGCAGGGAACTGCATCGAGCGCTGGTCACTCTCACAGAACGGTCCCGAAAACTTTCCCCGACCTGCGGTGACCTTCACCAATGGGCGACCCGAGCCGGACTGATCCAATAGGCAAGGCGCGATTGCCCGTACTGTCCCGGAGTACCCCGACCCGGCGATACCGTGGTGACACACGCCAGATGACAGCCAGGAGCCCCGGATGAGCGAGCAGCCGGCCCCCACGCCCGCCCCCGACCGCCAGCCCATCGATGAAAACGCCGCCGCGTCCGTCCGCGCCTACGCCGCCGACCAACGCGCCCGGGTCGACGTCCTCGCCTCGGTCGGGCCTTGACCCCTGATCTTGGACACACGAGACACTGGATCCTGAGGATCTGAGAACGGACATCTCGTGGTCATGAAGAACTATCCGCCGCAGTTCAAGGCGGACGCGGTCGCGCTGTACCAGTCGCGGCCCGAAGTGACGATCAGGCAGGTCGCTGCCGATCTGGGGATCAATCCCGAGACCCTGCGGAACTGGGTCCGGGCCGCTGGTGCGAGCCGGCCCCGGGGACGCCGAGCCGAGGTGCCGGCCGAGCCGCCCACGCCATTGGAGGCGGAGAACGCCGCTCTGCGCAAGAAGGTCCGCGAGCTGGAGGAGGAACGCGAGATCCTGCGGAAGGCGGCGAAGTATTTCGCCGGGGAGACGCGCTGGTGAACCGCTTCCAGTTCGTCGCCGACCACCACCGCCGCTACGGCGTGAAGCGGCTGTGCACCATCCTCGGCATCGCCCGCTCCAGCTTCTACTACTGGCGCCGCACCGCTGCGGACCGGGCCGCCCGGCAGGCGGCCGACGCCCGCCTCGCCGCCCGGATACGGGCCGTGCACCACAAGTCGGACGGCACCTACGGCGTCCCCAGGATCACCGCCGAGCTTGCGAGGCGGGCGAGCGCGTCAACCACAAGCGGATCGCGCGCGTGATGCGGGGTGCCGGTCTGGCGGGCGTGCGCTTGCGCCGCAGACACCGCACCACTGTCGCCGACCCGGCCGCGGCCAAGGCCCCAGACCTCATCGGCCGCGACTTCACCGCAAGCAGGCCGAACACGAAGTACGTCGGCGACATCACCTATCTCCCGCTGGACGGCGGGAAGTTCCTCTATCTGGCCACCGTCATCGACCTCGCCTCACGGCGTCTTGCCGGCTGGGCGATCGCGGACCACATGCGCACCGACCTCGTCACCGACGCCCTGGCCGCCGCCGAGCGGACCCGCGGCGGCCTCGCCGGGGCGGTCCTGCACACCGATCACGGCGCCCAGTACACCAGCCGGGCCTTCACCGACGCCTGCCGCACGGCAGGCGTCCGCCAGTCCATGAGCGCGATCGGCTCCAGCGCGGACAACGCGCTCGCCGAGTCCTTTAACGCGACGTTCAAACGCGAGACGCTTCAGGGTCGAAAGCGCTGGTCCACCGAGGGCGAGGCCCGCCTCGACGCCTTCCGCTGGCTGAACCGCTACAACACCCGACGCCGTCACTCCCGCCTCGGACACCGCAGTCCGATCGCCTACGAGAACACCTTCCGAACGACATCAACTACGCTGACGCAAGCCGCATAACCCGTGCCCAGGAACCGGGGTCAAGGCCCGTCCTCGAGGACATCGCGGAGCACGGCTACCCGACCGCAGAGTCCGGCGTGCTGTGGGAGGAAGCCCGCGACGCCCACCTGGAGCGCCTCGCCGGCGAGCAGCCCCGTGTCGCCTGAGCACGCACCGCGCCGCTCCCAGGTCGTCCTGGTGGAGCCCGCGCTGAGCCAGCTGGAGAAGCTGACCGCGGCCGAGACGCACCGCCTGGACCGCGCGATCGTCGCGATCAGCGTCAACCCCGAGCTGGGCACTCCGGTGCCCGACACCCTGCTGCGCGACTACGTCGACGACATCGACGGCGTCCGCGTCATCTACTACGCCACGGCCCTTCGGCAGATCACGATCGTCGCGTACGTTGAGGCGTAAGGGCCTCCCGAGCACCCATGCAGCGCCCTGGACCACCAGGTGGTCCAGGGCGCTGCTGCATCCCGCTGCACGGTGCTTGCGCGCGGGCAGCGAGCGGTGCTGCTCGTCTGCTGCACGGCGCCGCTGCAGGAATCAGCTGCTGCTCGTGGCCCACTTCTCCATCTCGCTCGGGTCCTTCTTCAGCAAGGTGTCGCGCCGGGACTGGGCGGCGGCTCGGGTGACGCCCATGGAGCTCGCCAGCGCGCCGTACGAGCCGCCCTGCGCGCGGCGTGCTGGCGTACGGCCGCGTCCCTGACGCCCTCCAGGCGGTTGAGTAGACCCGTGGTGCAGGACGCCACAACGTTCCGGCCCGTGCAGTGGGCCTCCTGCCCCCTACTGCAAGACTAGTAGGTCTAGCGTGACCGGACCGCAGCCCAAACGGGCTGCCAGATCTGAAACCGTTGCGCGCACATAGGGGTAAACCGCAAATTGTACGGTGGTTCGCCCAAATGCGGCAAGCGCTTCCTCGCTCGTATCTCCGTCTGGAGTGCCCTCTTCTGGAAAGTCGAAGAGGGCACCCACATGGAGGCCAATTTGCAGGGCATCCTTGCCGCCCGAGCCCTTGATGGTGAGATCGTGTTCGAAACGGTATAGCAAGCGGTCCTCCGAACGTCCCACCGTGAGCTTCGTCGAGAGCTCCTCCAGCGGTTGGAGTTCATCAGCAGCTTCCGCGTCGAGCACCTTCGCATGCATCTCAAGAACCCTAATGCCCGAGAGGCGAGCTTTTTTGGCCACACTGAGTGCCTGCTTCTGCTCATCTTCTGCCACGTCTAGAACGAAAGGCATAGTGTTCCGCCTCAACCAGCACTTCGCGAAGCTAGCGATTCAGTCTGCGTCTGGCGCCGCATATTCCAGGAGGAAACCCAGTCGACACCCGGGCGATGAGATGCCCTGGAGCGCTGAAACTGGGTGTTCACCATTTGCGCTGCAGTGATCTCGTAGAATTCAGAGCGCACGTGTTGCTCTTGGGGAATCGTGCCCCATCGAACAAGCCATGCGTCTACGACGGCCATTTCCTCCCGGCTGAGGTAACGCTCAGGGTCGCCGCTTCCCGAGATGTTTCGATGAAGCCACTCGTTGACAACGCCCCATTCCCAAATTCTTTTTCCATTGGGGGCGCCCAGCGGTGTTGGAAACACTTCCCGCTTGTGGCGCTCACCGTGAATAATTTGGCGAATGCTTTCCCTGCTGCGGTTGGTGCGGCGAGCGATCTCCGAGGCATCAACCAGGTCGCGGTCCATGCGGCAGACCACGACGTCGAGCTTGCGCTGGAGCTCCATCGCCGCACTCTTTGCGGCGCTCTCTCCGTTGTCGTGGCCGTCCATGTACATAGTGATGAGAAAGCGCCCGAAGGAATCAGCGACTGTTCCGTCGAAGTGCTCGTAGAACGCTGCCTCGACAGCAGCCACGTCGCACGGCGGCTGCACCTCAAAGCTGAGTGCGTAGGTCGTCATCGGCGCTCCCCCTCTGGTCGATTAACCTGTTGACGGCTGTCAACGCCATGCTACCCCGATACCGGCTCGTGAAGCGCGATGTCAAGCCACAGATCGCTTCTTGCTTCGGGGATCATCGTCCGGGAGTGGGCAGGTCCTCGCTAGTCGCAGCAGGTCGCGAGCGTGCCGCTCCGCGACTCGCGGCGTGCCGCTGACGGGGATGCGGTGGCAGCCGGCGTCACAGATGAGACTGCCCCAGTGGCCGGCCTTGTGGAGTGACCAGCCGCCGGCGGACATGATCTCCTCAAGGGCTTCGCGCACAACCTTGTACTGATGGTTGCGCGGCAGTAGCTCTTCCCCCACCCAAGGTCCCCCTGGTGTGCATTGAGCAACAAACGACACACGCCAGCTTAAGGTTACACCTAGTTACGGGAGTTGACTTCCTCGTGCGCGTTCCTTGTGGCCCGTACGAGTCATCCGGCCTACCTGCGCACTGTCAAGCGGCAGTGCGGACTCTCCGCTGTCTTGGACGAGGTCTGGACGACCTGATGGTTCGAACGACGAAACTGTAATTTCCGTGCTCCTGAACTAGGCCGTCTCCGGGCCTTACGCGCGGACTCCGCACGCGGAAATACGGATGACGTCGTCATCCTGTCCTGCCTAAAGGTTGTCCCGTAACCGGTGGTGCGGCTGGTGCGTTGGTCGGGCATGGGTGGGGTGATCTCAGCTGATGATCCGAAGTGGATCGAGCCGTTTGCAGGTCTGACCGAGGTGCAGTTCGCCAGGCTGGTGGCACTGGTACGGCGTCGAGGTGGCGACGTTCAGCGTGGCCGGCCGTGGCGGCTACCGCTGGAGGACCGGGTGCTGCTGGTGGCGACGTACTGGCGCACGAACCTCACGTTGCGGCAGGTAGCGCCGTTGTTCGGAGTCTCGAAGTCTGCGGCCGACCGTATCTTGGACCATCTCGCACCGCTGCTGGCCATCTCGCCTGCTCGCCGGCCGCGCAAGGACACCGTCTACATCGTCGACGCCACCCGCGACCGCAGCGTCGCCGCATCCAGCAAGAACTACCGGTACTCGACCAACCTGCAGGTCGTCATCGACGCCAACAGCCGCCTGGTCGTGGCCATTGGTCTCCCACTGCCCGGCAGCCGCAACGACTGCCGGGCCTTCAGCGAGTCCGGTATCGACCGTGCCTGCCGCGGAGTGCCGACCATCGCCGACGGCGGCTACCAAGGCACTGGTCTCCTCATCCCGCACCGCAAACGACGTGGCCAGAGCCACCTCAGCCCACAGCAAGAGGCAGAGAACGCCGTCCATCGTCGGGCCCGTGCGCGGGTGGAACACGCCCTCTCGCGGCTGAAGAACTGGAAGATCCTGCGGGACTGCCGGCTCAAGGGCGACGGAGTTCACCAGGCCATGCTCGGCATCGCCCGGCTGCACAACCTAGCTCTGACCCCTATCGGGTCAGATGTGTCTGCGGCCGGAGAGACGGCGATCATGATCATGCCGCACAGCATCGCAACCCACTGAATCGGATGTCACCTGATCGGCGGCCCGCAGATGCCGGTCGCTGGCCGACTGTTCCAACCCACAGCCGGCGCTCCCACAGCGACGACGGCCATGCATGGCGCAGATTCCCTCCCTCCGCAGCAGCACCTCCCCGCCAACGCTTACGGGACAGGACTTAGCGTCGGCCCATGGCCTTCGACCTCGCGAGTCTCACCCGCCGTCCGATCGCCGCGACGGACGCCGCCGCCCTGGCCGGGCTGCTCAACGCCATCGAAGTGGTCGACGTGCTCGCTGAGTACTACTCCGAGGAGGATGCCGCCGACCAGATCAACGCCCCGCTGCTCGACCTCGACCGCGGCACGGTCGGCGTCTTCGACGGCGACCTCATGGTCGGCTACTCCTCCGCAGCGCACAAGCCGGTGGCGCAGGGGGTGCATCGTGTGGTCGTCAGCGGCGGCGTACATCCGGACCACCGGCGCCGGGGACTCGGTACGGAGCTGCTGGCCGCCGGGATCAGGAGTGCGAGGGTTCTGCATTCGATCCATCACCCCGGACTGCCGCTCGCCGTCGACGTCCACAACAACGCGCTCAACGACGGCGCGCTCGCCTGCTACCGAGCCGCGGGCATGACCTCCTTCCGGCGGTACTCGCACCTGCGGCACCCGCTCGGAGCCGCCATCGTCGCCGCGCCGGCGCCCGAGGGCTTCGCCTTCGAGAGCCACTCCGCGGACAACGACCACGAGTTCTACGCGGTCGGCAACGAGAGCTTCCTCGAACGTCGGGGCGGGGTCCCGACGCCGCTGGAGCAGTGGCGCGGGCTGCTCGGCTGGCAGGCTTTCCGCCCTGGTCTCAGCTTCCTGCTGCGCGACGCGGCCAGCGGCGCGGCCGTCGGCATGCTGCTGACCGTCTCCCGAACCCGCCGCGCCTACCGCAGGCGTGGCGTGGCCGGCGCGCTGATCGGCCACGCGCTGCGCTGCGCCCAGGACGACGGATTCGGCCGAGCGAGCATCGAAGTGGACGCCGACAGCCCGGCCGGAGCGAACGGCCTCTACGAGCGGGCCGGTGTCACCGTCGCCCGGACTGAGGTCAGCTACACCCTCGACGCGTGAACGCCCTGCCCACGCCCACCCCTCGACGGCAACCCGGTGGACCTATGCGGTCACAGCACCAGGTGCTTCAGTCCACGAATCGATTTCGGGTCACCTGGGCATCCAGACTCGAGCGCCGATGACCTACTCCACCTCGATGCCGTAGTCCTTGACGAGTTCCTCCAGACCGCCCGTGTAGCCCTTGCCGCCGAGGACGAAGTGCCAGTCCCCGCTTGACCTGCGGCGGAAGGAGCCGAGTACCAGGGCGGTCTCGCGCGGCCGGCCGTCGGAGACCTCGAGTCTTCCGAGTTCGGTCATCCCAGCGTCCAGAAGCCGGATACACGCATCCGTGAAGCCGGAGAGGTCGGCGTCCGGGTTGACCTCCGGGTCAACGGCAGCGACTAGTACGAACCGGTCGGCCTCATCCGGCAGCGCGTCGAAGGACACGCAGATCGCGGCCTTGTCGGGTGCATCGGCGGGAAGAGCGCGCACGCTGCCGTCAGGCGTTTGCGGGTTGTTATAGAAGACGAAGTGATCGTCGTTGATGACGCGGTTCCCGCGGCAGACGAGAGCGCACACGTCCAGGGCGACGTTTCCACTCCACGACATGCCGAGGACGTTGTAGTCGTCAGGCAGTCGAGTGTCCGGAACCGTCGGCGTCGAGGGCACAGCAGATTGACGGGCACCATCGCCCAGACGTCCCCGTAGCCCGTGGCGATGCAGCAGGTCGACGAGTTCGGATCCCGAGATCAGTTCCAGCGGCTTGCCGTTGGCGAAGGTGTGGGAGCCAGGGCCGAATCGTGACGTCGTCACGAGCACGCCCTTGTTGGCACCGACGTCTTGTACGGTCCCGTACAAGTCACGCACCGCGGTGGGCGGCACAGTGTTGCGATAGCGCTTCACCTGTACGACGATCTTGCCGCCTCGGATGGGTGTCGGATCAAGCGCGTCGACGTCCACCCCACCGTCGTTCGAGCGCTGGGTGGTGACGGCCTGCATTCCCATAGCCCGGAAGAGATCGGCGACGAGGTTCTCGAAGGCGATCGGGTCCATCTCGTACAGGTCGGGTTCCTCGTCGCTGCCATGCGTGACGACACGGTTCCCGACCTCCTGCGGCCGGCGGCTCGGCCGCACCGGAGTGAGTTGGTCGGGACGAGCCGACAGTTGCCCGCGCAGCGCATCGGCCAGGCAGCTGCAGGCATCCACCTGTGCCAAGTGCAGGTCGCGGAACGTCGAGCGCGGAGCCATGACGGTCGCCAGGTAAATGTGGCCCGGTCGACCCGTCGTGGGGTCGTGCCCGTCCACGAAACCGTTCAAGGCCACTGACTCAAGTGCACCCGGTTCATCCGCGGCGAAGAGTTCGTGCAGGACGAGCAACAGGCACTGCGCGAGCACCTCCCGGTAGAGAGCCCGACGCTGAGTTACCGGCCGGGGGGCCTCCTTGTGCTGGTCAGCCGCGTACATGTACCGAACGGATTTAGCCTCAGGGACGATGCTGTAGGCGGGCAGTTCCCAATCCAGCACCAACTGTCCGGCTGCCGTGTCGTAGGCCGCTGCCACCTGACGTGGGAAACCCTCGGGCCATGCGGTCGACGCGTAGAGAGCCGCTGAGAAGTACTCGACCACGGCGTCGGGATCGCGGCGTCTCACTCCCTCGGTCAGCTCGGCGATGTTGGCGTTGTGTCGCCGCACTTCGGCCAACTGGGCCTCAGCCCACTGCTGGTACTCCCGCTGGTACGCCGCCAACTGTTGCTGTCGCTGTGCTTCGGCCGCCTGGGCTGCGTGCCAGTCCCGGTCGAAGCGCGCCCGGGCTTCGGCCTGGGCCTGCGCTCGGCGCCCGGGGCTCCATCCGCTCTGCACTTGGTAGCTGTCGAAGTTCGGCATGGGCACGGGCTGCGTCAGCGGCCCGGCGGAGAACGGCTGGACCTGTTCGGGACGCATGAGGGAGGGAGCCCTGAAAGCCGGAGCCTGGCAACCCGAGGCGAGAAGTTGCTGAAGGGAGGCCACCTGTGCGTCCAGTTCTTCAGTACGGCGTAGTGCCTCTGTCTGCATGTACTCGCGGTGACTCTGGGCGGCTCGCCGCTGGTAGGCACGAGCTTGCTGCGCTTCTTGTCTCCGCCGCCGAGCATCGGCCTCCACCTGGCGCTGCTGCTGCCTTTGCATCTCTGCCCAGACACCGACCAAGCCCTGAGAACGACGACTCATATGCTGCATGCCCTCCCCGAGGCGCTTTGGTTGTCCCCGCAACCAGTCGTAACGGGACGACTTTATCCAGCGATGGCGATCTCGCCTATCCGTCCAGCAGGAGTGCCCTGCTCCGTCCGCAACAAGCGGCAGGAGTGGGAGGAGTACCGCTCCCAGGTCACGGCGTTCGAGCTGCGGAAGTCGCTGCCTGTGCTGTAGGGCCGGCCGGGGCGGGTAGCCCACGGCCGTGCTGGTCGCGGCCGTGGGCGAGTCGCTGTGACCAGCACCGTCGCAACGGCCCTCAGACGACGTCGAACTCGTTGCCCTCGGGGTCCTGCATGGCCGCGGCGTAGAGCCCCATGTCCGGCTCGTCCTTGATCCTCAGCACGGTGGCACCGGCTTCGACCAGCTGGTCCACCGCGGCTCTGACCCGCCGCGCGCGCACGTCCAGCGGGACGTCACGGCCGCCACCGACCTTCAGGTCGAAGTGCCACCGGTTCTTGGCGGTCTTCAGCTCCGGGACCTGCTGGAACCACACGCGTGGTCCGCGACCCGCCGGATCGACGATCGACTCCGCCATGTCGCCGGCCCCGGTCGGCAACTCCTCCGCGGGCACCCCCATCGCCACCCAGTAGGCACGCCACGTGGCGTGCCCGTCCGGCGCGGGCTCGGGCACATAACCCAGGGCCGGGGCCCAGAACGTCACCATTCTCCGCGGATCGGAGCAGTCGATCGTCAGCTGCACCGTCATCTCCATGCCCGGAGCCTCCCAGACAGGTCTGACAGACGATCCATTTCTCGTAACAGACCTTGGGCGCTTCGGCCTCCGCCTGGCGCCGCTGCTGCCCGCGCATCCCAGCCCGGACACCGACCGAGCTCAGCGTCACCCGGAAGTAGTCATACGGCGACCGCACAGGGGCATATGAGTCTGCTTCGCACTCCAGGCTCCCGGCGTCGTCGGGCTGTCGGCCGTGTGGATCCGCACCCCGATGGACGATGATCCTTCCCGGCGCCCCGGCGCCCCGGCGCCCCGGCGCACCGGCTCGGCCTGGACGACCTGCGCCCCGACGCCGCCGCCTCACAGTAGGCCGCCTGAGAACGCGTCCGTCATGGGGGCTACTTGTCGGAGCGGCCGGACAGGGCCTTGCCGAGGGCATCGAGGATCGAGGCCTTCGCGGTGGAGTCACGCGGGAGGACGAGGCTCAGCACGGCCGTGATGATGAGGGTGACCCGCACCCCGCTCGCCACGTCGGGCGCCTGCGCCACCGCCGGTATCCAGGGCAGTGCGACGGCCGCGGTGAGGAGGACGACCGGGGGCCACACCGCGGCCGTGGTCCTGCGCAGCCGGGACAGGGCGGTCACCGGCGGAGCCGCGGCGGTCAGGGTCTCCCAGTCGTCGTCGATCAGCGCGAGCACCCCGGCGCAGAGGGACTGCCTGACGAGGTCGAAGGAGGCCGGCCCGCTGGCTCGGGCTATCGGCGGCCGGTGCTGCCGCAGGACGGTGGCCAGCCGCAGTGTGTCGGCCCGGGCGGGCCCGCGCCCGCCTGCGAACGGGCGGGCGGGCAGCGCGGTCTCCGCCTTGCGGGCGGCCTTCTCCAGCGCACGTTCCACCGCCCTTCGTGAGCGTTTGCGGAACCAGGTGCCGCGGTGGGCGTGGGTGACCGCGCAGGCGTCGATCATGCTGAGGAGCAGGAGGTCGTAAGGGCGCAGGACGGGGCGGACCAGCCACTTGATCAGACCGAAGCACATCGACATCCAGACCGCGACGAGCAGGGCGAGGCCCAGGGTGATCAGCACGGCCTGGGCGACCTGCGCGGCGAACCGCACCAGGGCATCGCGGGCCGTGGGCCACTGGCCGCCGCGGACGTCTCCCGAGTAGGCGAAGAAGGTCAGGGAGACGGTGACAAGGCCGAGACCGAGGGTGTGGAGCAGGGCCATCCGCCCCGCATGCAGACTCCGCACGGGCGGTTGTGCGTACAGATGCTGGGTCCACAGCAGCATGCCGGCCGCCACGACGAAGATGCCGAAGCCGATCCACAGGGACGCGGAGTGGTGCGTGGGAACGTCGTGCCTGGCGATGACACGGTTGAACCAGGGGATTCCCAGGGTCACCTGGTCCCCTTTGTGCACTGCCAACAACCGGATGATCCAGGGGAGCGCGGCGGCGACGAGGAGGCACCCCGGGATGGCGAGCGGCCACCATTCCTGGGTGGCCTCCTCGTGGATGGCCCGGCGGGCGGCGGCCCTGGCGGCCTCCCTCCTGACGAGTACGGTCTCCTCCGCGTTCAGCGCGTCGGCGCAGGAGGCCGTGACATGGTCGCGGTACCGCGCGGCCTCCGCGCGGACGACCTCGATGGACGGCTCGCTCACGGCTGTTCCTCCGTTGCGGGTGAAGCGGGAGAACCTCAGCACTATGCCTGTCCGGGCCTGCCCCGTCAGCTCGTTTAGCCACGGATGAACGGCGTCCCCGAACATTCCCCGGACCCGCACACCGTCCATCACTCGGTCACGCGAACGGTCCGGAACGGCGGGAGCCGGGGCGGCTGCGGGCGTCCGCGCGGCGGGTAAGCCTCTCCCCCAGGGCGGATTGCGTGAAGACAGGGGCTTTTTCCCCGACGCCATGCCCACACCGGTGAACGCGGTGGCGTTGCGATTGAACGCTCAACAGCGTCTGGATGGTGGGCCGTTCGGACGCGTGCTTTGATCGGTGCGCGGCGCGCCGGTGATCGTCCCGGGCTCCCCGATCCGCATCCCGGGCGTGCGCGCCTCACCGCTCCGACTTCTTTCGCACGAAGGGAAGGACCTGTCATGAACCACGTCCCCCAGGTCGAATCGGCCGAACTCTCCGACACGGACCTCGACCAGGTGTCCGGCGGCCTCGCCGCCAGCGCCGCCGTCTTCACGACCGGCGGTTCCGTCGCCGCGGGTCTCTACGCCGAGGCCGGTCCGGTCTCCGTCTGCGCCGGCCTCGGCGCGTCGGCGACGCTCGGCCAGGTGCGCCCCATGAGCATCTGAGCCGAAGCACACCGGGCCCCGGACCACCGCGTCCGGGGCCTGCTCATTCCTCGCCGGCACCGCCCAGAAAACCGCCCCACGCCGCCCGCGAGACGACGAGGCGGGGACCGTCCGGTCGCTTGGAGTCACGGACGTGAATAGCGACGGGGGTCATGGCGACCTCGACGCAATCGCTGGGGTTGCTGGTATCGCTGTAGCTGCTCTTGTACCAGGCCAGGTCGGCGAGGTCTCCGGATATGTCCTTGCGACTCATGTCTCCCCCAGCAGTTGTTCGATGAAGGCCACCGATTCCCTGGCGCCCAGTGCCTCGGCCCGGATGATGCCATAGCGCAGTTCGAGGATGCGCAGGTGCCGAGGCTCCGAGACAGGTCGGCTGCCGAACTCGTCATCTGCGCGGCCGACCGCGGTACCGTCGTCGAACTTGAGCACCTGAATCCGCCCCGCTCCTGGGTGGTCACCGCGAGACGTCGGCATCACCTGGATCTCCACGTGCCGCATTCGCGCGACCTCCAGCAGATGTTCGAGCTGCTCGCGGAGGACCATTCTGCCCCCAACGGGCCTTCTGAGAGTCGCCTCTTCCTGGACGAAGCTGAGTTCCGGGGCCGGGACACGGTCGAACATCCCCTTGCGTCCCATGCGCGCGGCGAGCGCACTCTCGACTTCGTCCTCCGAGAGAGCCGGCCGACGCGTACGGAGAAGCGCACGCGCATACTCCTCCGTCTGAAGAAGCCCGTGCAGGCTGTAGCTGCCGTACGAGAGTGACTCGACCGCCCGTGACTCCAGCTTCGCCAAGTCCCGCACCTGCTTGGGATACCGGACCCTCTTCACGTCCTCCCAGGCCGCGGTGATGAGCCCGTCCGCCCCCAGCACCTGGTCGGCCTTCTCCAGGTACTCCCGGCGGGGAATCCGCTTCCCGCCCTCGATCTTGTAGACGAGATCCTCCCCGTACCCCACCGCCGCCCCGAAGTCGCCCGCCCGCATCCCCACCGCCTCGCGCCGCAGCTTCAGCTGCCGCCCGACGGTGGCGATGACGGCCACGCCCCACTCGTCGTCCGGGTCGACCTCCCACCCGGGCTCGTCCGCAGCACCGCCCACCGACATCCGCACCTCCGTCGTACGCGTCCTGTCGCGACGCGTACGACGGTAGGCGGGAAGCCGGCGCGGCTCGGCGGGATGGCCTGGACGGCACTCCGGAGAGTGACGGCTCGCCGCGTGATGCACGACCACGAGGGACCTCGGAGGCCCCGTGGACAAGGGCGCGAGGAGACCGGGCGTCGGAACCGGGGCCGCGCTACCTGACGGCCGCGGTCGACGCTTACGGAGTCCTCGTCACCGCCGCACCGGCTCCGCCGTCTCGGGTACGTGACCCGCGACCACGCGGCGGTGGACGGCCTCCGCCGTGGTGGTCCGGCGGTCCACCGCGTACGCCGTGCCCGCGACCGCCAGGCCGAGGACCGCCAGGGCCGCGCCCGCCAGGGCCGGGGACGTGGCGCCGAGGCCCGCCGCGAGGGCGAGGCCGCCGATCCAGGCGCCGCCGGCGTTGGCGAGGTTGAAGGCCGCCTGGTTGGCCGAGGAGGCGAGGGACGGGGCGGCCGAGGCCTTCTCCATGACCATCAGCTGGAGCGGGGAGCCGGTGATGAACGCGGCCATGCCGAGCAGCGCCACCGCGACGGCCGCCGTGACCTCCGTGCGCATCAGGAGGGGGAAGAGCGCGAGGACCACGACCAGGGAGGCGAGGCCGCCGAAGAGCGTGCCGCGCAGGGAGTGGTCCGCCAGCCGGCCGCCGAGCAGGTTGCCCGCGGTGGCGCCGACGCCGAACAGGGCGAGCAGCAGGGTCACGCTGGCCTCGGCGAAGCCGGCGGCGTCCGTGAGCATCGGCGTGATGTAGCTGTAGGCGGCGAAGAGCGCGCCGAAACCGGCGACCGTGGTGCCGAGTGCCAGCCAGACCGGCAGGGAGCGCAGGGCGGCCAGTTCACCGCGCAGGCCCGTCGTGGGGGCCGGGGCGTGGTCGCGCGGGATCAGTGCCACGAGGGCCGCTATCGCCGCGACGCCGATCGCGCTGACCCCGAGGAAGGTGGCCCGCCAGCCCAAGTGCTGGCCCATGGCGGTGGCCGCGGGGACGCCGACGATGTTGGCGACCGTCAGGCCCAGGAACATCAGGGAGACGGAGCGGGCCTTGCGCTCCGGCGCGACCATGCCGGTGGCGACGACCGCGCCGACGCCGAAGAAGGCACCGTGCGGCAGACCGCTGACGAAGCGGGCGGCGAGCAGGGATATCTCGCCGGGGGCGGCGGCCGACAGCGCGTTGCCGGCGACGAAGAGGACCATCAGGGCGATGAGGACCGTGCGCCGGGACATCCGCGCGGTGGCCGCCGCGAGCAACGGGGCGCCGATGACGACACCGAGGGCGTACGCCGAGACCAGGTGTCCGGCGGTGGGGATCGAGATGTGGAGGTCGCCGGCGACATCGGGCAGCAGGCCCATCATCACGAACTCGGTCGTGCCGATGCCGAAGGCGCCCACGGCGAGGGCGAGCAGGGCCAGGGGCATGAAGGGTCTCGCCTTTCGAGAGCGGAGTGCGTACGGAGGAGCGTCTGTATGTTCCCGTACGGAACAAAGCCTCTCAGGGCGAGTATTCCCTCGGCGAATCTCAGGAAGCCGTTGTGTCGACCTTCACACGCGCGGCGATCGGCAGATGGTCGCTGCCGGTCTCCGGGAGGGTCCAGCTCGTCCTCGGTTCGACGCCCGTGACCAGGATCTGGTCGATGCGGGCCATCGGGAAGGACGCCGGCCAGCTGAAGCCGAAGCCGTCGCCCACGGCGCCCTGCGGTGAGCGCATCTGGGAGGTGATCGCGGTGAGCGCGCGGTCGTTCATGGTGCCGTTGAGGTCGCCGAGCAGGATCTTGCCGGGCAGCCTCTCGTGGGCGATGGCCTCGCCGAGGGCCTCGGCGCTCTTGTCCCGCTGCCGGGCGGTGAAGCCGGCCTCCAGCTTCACCCGGACGGAGGGGAGGTGGGCGACGTACACGGCGACCGGGCCGGAGGGGGTGGCGACGGTGGCGCGCATCGCGCGCTTCCAGCCCAGCCGGATGTCGACGGCCTTCACGTCGCTCATCGGGTACCTGCTCCACAGCCCGACCGTGCCGACCACCGCGTGGTGCGGGTACTTCGCCTCCAGCGCCTTCTCGTACATCGGGACGGCGGACGCCTTCAGTTCCTCCAGGGCCAGTACGTCCGCGCCGGCGGCGGCCACGGCGCGGGCGGTGCCGGCCGGGTCGGCGTTGTCGGCGTTGACGTTGTGCGTGGCCACGGTGAGGTCGCCGCCGGCGCCGGTCTTGTCGAAGAGCAGGCCGCCGAAGAGATTGAGCCACACGCTCACCGGCAGGACGAGCGCGATCAGCGCCGTCGCCGACTTGCGGACGAGGGCGATCACGAGCAGGACCGGCACCAGCAGGCCGAACCACGGCAGGAACGTCTCGGTGAGGCTGCCGAGGTTCCCGACGGCGTTGGGGATGTGCGAGTGCGCGGCCATCACCACGGCCAGGAGGACGGCCACCGCCGCCGTGACCAGGCCCCGGCGCCAGATCTTCCGGTCGCCGCGCCAGCCGGTGGTCATCCGGTCGAACAGGCGCCGGAGCCGGGGGCCCCGACGCTCGGGTCCCGAGCCGCCGTTGTCCGTCTCCGTCATGTACGCCTGCTGCGCCATACCGCCGCCTCACTGCCTGCCGTGCACACCGTCGCCCCCCCGTGTCTCAGCACCCTAGGGGATGATCGGTTCCGTTCCCGCCGTCCCATGACGGCCGTACGGGCACAGGGACGTCCGGGGCGGCGTCCGGAGTTCCGAACACGGGCGGGAGCGGGGGTCTCTGTGACAGAACGAGCACATTCGGGCCCTATGGGCGCGGCGGGCCCACGGGGCGGAGGCCGCCGAGCAGGGTGTCGACGATCTGCGTGGCGAGGTCCTCGGGGAGGTCGCCCTCCGGACGCATGATCGCGCGGACCAGCATGGGGCCGACGACGATGTCGTGGAGCAGCCCCAGGTCGATGTCGTCGCGCAGTTCGCCGTGGTCGCGGCCGCGGCGCAGTATCTCGATGCCGAGTCTGCGCCGCGGTTCGATGACGGTGTTGTGGTACGCCGCCCAGATCCTGGGGCTGGACTTCATCTGGGCGTACACGCTGTGCAGGATCGCCGACCGGTTGGTCAGGCCGCGCTGCCGCAGCGACTCCAGGACGACGATCAGGTCGTCGCGCATCGAGGTGCCGGGCAGGACCGGGTCCGCGGGCTCGGCGGCCCGCACCACGTCGACGAGGAGTTCCTCCTTGCCGCTCCACCGGCGGTAGATGGTGGCCTTGCCGACGCCCGCCATGCGCGCGATGCGCTCGACGGACAGCTCGGCGAGCGGGACGCCCTGCTCCAGGAGCTCCAGCACGCCCTCGATGATGGCGCGCTCGACGGCCTCGCTGCGGGGGCGCCCCCGCGTGGGGAAGCCGTGTGGCGAGCGGCTGTCGAGGCTCACGTGCCGGGTCCTTTCACTGGGCTGGGACGATTGTCCCTCGTACGTCCGTACTACTCCATGGTGGCCACCGGCTCCCGTTCCCGCTCGGGCGACGCGGGCTCCGGGGTGCGGCCCGGCAGGAACAGGGCCACCACGACCACGCCGAGCACGGCGACGCCCGCTCCCCACAGGGCGGTGACGTGCATGGCGTGCAGGAAGGCGTCGTGGGCCGGTCCGACCAGGGCCTCGCCCCGGGGGCCGAGCTTCGCGGCGACGCCGAGCGTGGCCTCGATGGACTCCCCGGCGGTGTGGCGCAGGTCTGCCGGGACGCGGTCGAGGTCGCCCTCGATGCCGGTGCGGTAGGCGGTGGACAGCACGGAGCCGAGGACGGCGATGCCGAGGGCGCCGCCGACCTGGCGGAAGGTGTTGCTGAGCGCGGAGGCCGAGCCGGCCTTCTCGCGGGGCAGGGCCTGCATGATGACGACGCTGGTCGGCGTCATGATGTGCGCCATGCCGGTGCCCATGAGGAAGAAGTAGACCTCCAGGAGCCAGACCGGCGTGTCCGCCTCCAGCGTGGCGAACGCGGCGAGCATCGCGGCGATGAGCGCCATGCCGGCCGTGGTCGTGGCCCGGTTGCCGAAGCGGTCGACGAGCAGGCGGGCCCGGGGAGCGAAGACCAGCTGCGCGGCGGCCAGCGGCAGCATCAGCAGACCGGTCTCCAGCGGCGAGTAGCCGAGCACGCTCTGGGTGTAGAAGACGGAGAAGAAGGTCACGCCCATCAGGGCGAAGAAGACCAGCGCTATGGCGGCGATCGCGGCGGAGAAGACCTTGTTACGGAAGTACGTGACGTCGATGGACGGATGGCTGCTGCGCTTCTCGTACACGACGAAGGCCACGAGCACCGCGAGACCCGCGCCGATCGTCGCCAGCACGGTCGGGTCCGTGAAGTCGGCGAGCTGGCCGCCCTTGATGATGCCGTAGACGAGCAGGACGAGGCCGACGACGGACAGGACGACGCCGACCGGGTCGAGGCGGCCGGGGTTCGGGTCGCGGGAGTCGGGGACCAGCCACAGCATCAGCGCGAGGGCCACGACGACGATCGGCACGTTGACGAGGAAGACCGAGCCCCACCAGAAGTGGTCCAGGAGCAGCCCGCCGGTGATCGGGCCGATGGCGATGGCCAGGCCCACGCCGCCGGCCCAGATGCCGATGGCCTTGGGCTGCTCCTCGCGCTCGAAGACGTTCATCAGGACGGCGAGGGTGGCGGGCATGACGAAGGCGGCACCCAGGCCCATCACCGCGCGGAAGGCGACGAGCTGGCCGGGTGAGCCGGAGAAGGCGGCGAGCGCCGAGCCGATGCCGAACACGGCCAGGCCGCCGAGCAGGACCTTCTTGCGGCCGAGCCGGTCGCCGAGCAGGCCGGCGGTGAACAGCAGGCCCGCGAAGACGAGGGTGTAGGCGTTGATCGCCCACTCCAGCTCGCTCTGGGTGGCGCCCAGGCCGGTCGGCTCGGGGGTGGAGATGGTCTTGATGGCGACGTTCAGGATCGAGTTGTCGAGCACCACGATCAGCAGGCTCAGCATGAGCACGCCGAGGATGGCCCAGCGGCGCCGGTGCACCTCTTCCGGTATGCGCCGGGAGGAAGAGTCGGCAGGAGTAGTCATGCGGACGAGCCTAGGATCCGTAAGATACGAGACCGTTCCGTATCGTAATTCTCTTACCGACCTCTTACACCGGCCACCGCCGTACGGCATGTGGCGAGGGTCCCCTAGCCGTCCGGCGGCACGAGGTGCCACCATGGGAGGGATCCGGGGACGCCGTCAGGGCGCCTCGAGATGACATGAAGGAGCCGTTGCCATGACGCAGCTTTCGGCTGCCCAGACGCCTCAGGCCAAGTCCGCCGACGGCGGCAGGGCACTGTACGGGGGCAAGAGCACCCGCCGCATCACCGTCCGCGACATCACCGCCGCCAAGGAGCGCGGCGAGAAGTGGCCCATGCTCACCGCGTACGACGCGATGACCGCGTCCGTGTTCGACGAGGCCGGCATCCCGGTCATGCTCGTCGGTGACTCCGCGGGCAACTGCCACCTCGGCTACGACACCACCGTGCCCGTCACGCTGGACGAGATGATCATGCTGTCGGCCGCCGTGGTCCGCGGCACCAGCCGCGCCCTGATCGTGGCCGACCTGCCCTTCGGCTCCTACCAGGAGGGCCCGGTACAGGCGCTGCGTTCGGCGACCCGGCTGGTGAAGGAGGCCGGCGCCGGGGCGGTCAAGCTGGAGGGCGGCGAGCGCTCGCACCGGCAGATCGAGCTGCTGGTGGAGTCCGGCATCCCGGTGATGGCGCACATCGGCCTCACCCCGCAGTCCGTCAACGCCATGGGCTACCGAGTGCAGGGCCGCGGCGAGGAGGCCGCCCAGCAGCTGCTGCGCGACGCCAAGGCCGTGCAGGACGCGGGCGCCTTCGCGGTAGTCCTGGAGCTGGTGCCGGCCGAGCTGGCCGCCGAGGTGACGCGCACCCTGCACATCCCGACCGTCGGCATCGGCGCGGGTCCGGAGACGGACGCGCAGGTGCTGGTGTGGACCGACATGCTCGGGCTGACCGGCGGACGGGTGCCGAAGTTCGTGAAGAAGTACGCCGACCTGCGCCAGGTCATGGGTGACGCGGCGAAGTCGTTCGCCGAGGACGTCGTCGGCGGAACGTTCCCGCTGGACGAGCACTCCGTCCACTAGACCAGCACGGCACCACCCGGCCCCGCCGATCTTCCCCCGTCGGCGGGGCCGGCTCCTTTCCCGCCCCCGGCCGACGGCGGACCGGGTGTCCGCGTTCACCGGGACGTGCGACACGTAGCGGGCCGAACCCTGGGTACACGGCTCGGCATGGCAGCGACGACCGAGCACCGCTCCCCCCTGCAGACCATGCGTCAGCTACGTCAACTGCGCCGTATCCGAACCTTCTACGCGGCGGGCCTCTGCCTGTGGGCGGTGTCGGCCGCCTGGACGGGGTGGGAGTCCCCCGGGAGCAGGCAGATGTGGGCGTCCGCACTCCTCCTGGGTGTCTTCACGGGGCTGCTGCTCCTGGCCACCCTGTGGCTGCGCCGCCTCGAACACGCCGCCCCCGACCGGCCCGTCCACCACGCCGCGCCCCGCACGGCGGGCGCCGCGCAGCACGCGGGCTGATCCCCCGCCGGACGCTCCGTCACCCACCGGCCCGCTGGTGTGGCGGGTGCACGACGGCGCCGGAACCCGAGCGTCGGCCGGCCGTGCGGCGGCCCGCCGGCGCTGTCGGCGGCGTGTCGGTGGTTCGTCGGTGGTTTGTCGGCGGCCCCTGGGATCGTCGTGGACATGAAGCGAATCGACGACACCCCCGCGTCCGCGAACAGCGCGGTCACCGTGCGGGGGCTGGTCAAGCACTACGGCGAGACCAAGGCGCTGGACGGCGTCGACCTGGACGTGCGCGAGGGCACCGTGATGGGTGTGCTCGGGCCGAACGGCGCCGGCAAGACAACCCTCGTCCGCATCCTGTCCACCCTCATCACCCCCGACACCGGGCAGGCGCACGTCGCCGGCTACGACGTCGTACGGCAGCCGCGGCAGCTGCGGCGGGTGATCGGGCTCACCGGGCAGTACGCGTCCGTGGACGAGAAGCTCCCCGGCTGGGAGAACCTCTACATGATCGGGCGGCTGCTCGACCTGTCCCGCCGGGACGCCCGCGCGCGTGCCGACGAACTGCTGGAGCGGTTCTCGCTCACCGAGGCCGGCAAGCGCCCCGCGTCCACCTACTCGGGCGGCATGCGGCGCCGGCTCGACCTGGCCGCCTCCATGATCGGCCACCCGGCCGTCCTCTTCCTGGACGAGCCCACCACCGGCCTGGACCCGCGCACCCGCAACGAGGTGTGGGACGAGGTCAAGCGCATGGTCGGCGACGGCGTCACCGTGCTGCTGACCACCCAGTACATGGAGGAGGCCGAGCAGCTCGCCTCCGAGCTGACCGTCGTCGACCGCGGCAAGGTCATCGCCAAGGGCGGCATCGAGGAGCTGAAGGCGAAGGTCGGCGGGCGCACCCTGCGCGTCCGCCCGGTCGACCCCGCGCAGCTGCGCCCGCTCGCCGCGTACCTGGACGACATGGGCATCACCGGGCTCGCCAACTCCACCGTGGACACCCAGCGCGGGGCCGTGCTGGTGCCGATCCTCAGTGACGAGCAGCTGACCGCCGTGGTCGGCGCGGTCACCGCGCGCGGTGTCACCATCGCCTCCATCACCACCGAGATGCCCAGCCTGGACGAGGTCTTCCTGTCCCTCACCGGCCACCGCGCCAGTGCCCCGCAGGAGCCCGCGCCCACCACCGACGCCCGCGAGGAGGTCGCCGTATGAGCGCCGCCACCGTCAGTCCCGTTGCCGCTCCCGCTCCCGACGCCCGGATCTCGCTGCGCGGGCACGTGCGGCACACCGGCGCGCTGGTCCGCCGCAACCTGCTGTGGATCCGGCAGGACCCGGAGTCGATGTTCGACGCCATCCTGTTCCCGGTGATCTTCACGCTGCTGTTCGTCTACGTCTTCGGCGGCTCCATCGGGCAGTCGCTGGGCGGCGGGCAGCAGGCGTACGTCCAGTACGTCGTGCCCGGCCTGATGGCCATGATGGGCATGAACATGGCCCAGGGCGTGGGCACCGGCTTCAACCAGGACTTCAACTCCGGCGTCATGGACCGCTTCCGGTCCCTGCCGATCGGGCGCGGCTCCGTGCTGTTCGCCAAGATCGCTGTAGAGCTGCTGCGGATGCTGTTCGCCACCGTGGTGCTGATGATCGTCGGCGTGCTCGTCGGCTTCGACATCACCAACTGGGGCGGTCTGCTGGCCTCCGTGGGACTGTCGGTGCTGTTCGGCTCGGCCCTGATGTGGATCTTCCTCACGCTGGGCGTGATGATGAAGAACGCGCAGTCCGTGCAGGCGATGGGCTTCCTGGTGCTGATGCCGCTGCAGTTCGGCTCCTCGATCTTCGCGCCGACGCAGTCGATGCCGGGCTGGCTGAAGTCCTTCACGGACTACAACCCGCTCTCCAGCCTCGCCGACGCCGCGCGGGGCCTGATGGTGGGCGGTCCCGTCGCACACGACCTGTGGATGACGGTGGGCTGGTCGGTGGCGCTCACGGCGGTCATGGCGCCGATCGCGATCCACAAGTTCCGTACGAAGGCCTGACGAGGGTCAGACCAGGGCGCCGGCCTCCTCCTTGGTGAGGCCGGCGCCCTCGGCGTACGCGGTCTCGTACGCCTCGGCGCCGAGCACGTCCCGGACCCGTTCCGCGGCCCGGACGCGCGCGTCCCGCTCCAGGCCCGTCGCGACGTGCTGCGGGGGCAGCATCGCGTCGGCGGCACCGATGCAGCGCGCGCCGTCCGCGGCCCGGCGCCCGCCGTCCGCCCGGGCCAGCGCCATGGCGGCGATGGCCAGGTATCCGGAGCGCATGTGCGGGGCGACGGCGGAGGCCAGCGGGTCGTCGGCCCGTTCCAGCGACTGCCGGACCTTGGTCAGGCACTCCTCGTGGTCGCCGTCCAGGGTGGCGAGCCAGGCCTCCGCGGCGAGGATGAAGGCGTCGAAGACGACGAAGTGGGAGATGGAGAAGTTCTCGCGCAGCAGCCGCAGCTGCTCGCGGGCCTCGGCGGTCCGGCCGGTCATGCCGAGCCACCCGGCGAGGTAGAGGCGGGCGGCCGGCATCGCGCCGTTGTGTCCCGTCCCCTCCGTCCGCGCGATCACGGCGCGCAGCATGGGCTCGCCCCGCTCGGCGTCGCCGTCCTCCAGCAGCACGCTGCCGAGGCGGGCGTCGAGAATGTCCACCTGGGCGTGCGCCCCGAGCCGCTGGGCGAGTTCCGCGGCGGCCTCGTAGGAGGCGGCGGCACGCCGGTACTCGCCCCGGCGCTCGTAGGCCTCGGCGCGTGCGGACAGGGCCTCGGCGGTGCCCCAGGCGTCGCCGAGACGGCGGTAGATCTCCAGTGCCTCGTCGGCGTCGCGGGCCGCGTCGCCCGCCCAGTCGGTGCGGTTGGCGAGCAGGTTGGCCCGCATCTGGAGGCTGCCGGCCAGCTCCCAGTCGTATCCCTGGCGCTCGCGGCAGGTGCGCACGGCGGCGTTCATGATCTCGTGCAGCCGCTCGACGTCACCGGAGAGCATCACCGCGAAGAACCAGAGCAGGCCGGGAGGGGAGCAGGTCTGGGGCATGCCGGGTTCGTAGGTCTCGGCGATGATGCGCAGCTTCCGCTGGGCCTGCGGGCGCTGCCAGGCGTCCAGTTCGGTGTCCATGCAGGCGAGGTGGGCCAGGTGGACGCCGCGCCGGGCCTCGGCGAGCACCTCGCCGGTCATCGGCGGCGGGGCGGCCGTGCACCGCTCCCACACCGGCTCGGCGCGGCGCCCCGGCTCGGCGAACGGGTCCGGGCCGAGGGTCATGACCTCGCTGAACCAGTTGCGGGCCTCCACCCGCAGGTCGCGCATCTGCCAGTACCAGACGAGCGACAGCGCCAGGCTGAGCGCCTCCTGCTCGTCGCGCTCGGCGATGGCGTGTCGCAGGGCGGTGCGCAGGTTCTCGTACTCGCGCTCCAGCCGCTCGATGGCGGGCAGTTGCCGGGGGCCGCGCAGCAGCGGGTCGGTGGTGCGGGCCAGTTCGCGGTAGTACGTCAGGTGCGCGCGCTCGGCGGCGGGCCGGCCGCCGGCCTCGTCGAGGCGCTCCGCCGCGTACTCGGCGACGGTCTCCAGGAGCCGGTAGCGCATGCCGTCGCCGCCGGACGGCGCGGCCACGACCAGGGACTTGTCGACGAGGGAGCCGAGGACGTCCAGGGCGGCGGGCCCGCACACCGCCTCGGCGGCGGCCAGGTCGCAGCCGCCCGCGAAGACCGACAGGCGGCCGAGGACGTCCCGTTCCTCCTCGTCGAGCAGCTCCCAGGACCAGTCGACGACCGCGCGGAGCGTCTGCTGGCGGGGCAGGACGGTGCGGCTGCCGGAGGTGAGCAGGCGGAAGCGGTCGTCGAGGCGGTCGGCGATCTGGCGCGGGGTGAGCATGCGCAGCCGGGCGGCGGCCAGTTCGATGGCGAGCGGCAGGCCGTCCAGGCGGCGGCAGATCTCGGCGCAGGCCGCCGCGGTCTCCGCGTCGGCGTCGGGACGGAAGCCGGGGCGGGCGGCGCCGCCGCGGTCGGCGAGCAGCCGCAGCGCGGCCGGCTCGGGCAGCGGCTCGACCGGGCGCAGCAGCTCCCCCGGGACGCCGAGGGGTTCGCGGCTGGTGGCGAGGACGGTCAGGCGTGGGCAGCGGGCGAGCAGTTCCTCGGCGAGGCGGGCCGCGGCGTCGACGACGTGCTCGCAGTTGTCGAGGACGATCAGCATGCGGCGCCGGCCGCAGTGCTCGACGAGGCGCTCGACGGCGGTGGCCTGGCGGTCGGTGGCGGTGACGGCGCGCATCTCCTCGGCGCCGGCGCCGTACAGCACGGTCTCGCGGGCGCCGAGGGCGGTCAGCACGGCCTCGGGGACGGCGCCGGGGTCGTCGACGGGGGCGAGTTCGGCGAACCACGCGCCGTCGAGCGCCGGGTCCCCGGCGCCCTCGGCGGCCTCCTGCGACAGCCGGGTCTTCCCGGCGCCGCCGGGCCCGAGCAGGGTGACGAGCCGCGCGGTCGACAGGTCGGCGCGCAGGGCCTGGACGTCGGCGTCCCGCCCGACGAACGAGGTGAGCCGGGCACGGAGGTTGCCCCGGGGGCGTGAGCCGGTCTCGGGGACTCCCGGCCCGGCGGGGTGGGTGGTCGCGGTGGCGTGGTCCGCCGCGGAGCGCGCCGCGGGGCCGGCGGGCGCCGTATGGCCGGTGGGTGCCGTATGGCCGGTGGGTGCCGTATGGCCGGCGGGCGCCGACGCGGAGGTGGGTGCCGCGAGGTCCGGATGCCGCGCGGACCCGGGGTGCTGCGCGGAACCGGCGGACCCCGCGGGGTCGGACGGCGCCCCGGAACCGGGACGCGACCCGGAACCGGCTGCCCCCGGGCCGGCGGGCGTCACGGGACCGGCCGAGCCCGCAGGACCGGCGGGCGTCACGGGACCGGTGGAGCCCGCGGGGGCGGACGGTGTCGCGGAGCCCGAGTGCGGCGCGGCGCCGGCGGATCCCGCGCGAGGGGTGGGCCCCGGGCGTGCCCCGGGACCGGGGCGGGTCGCCGGGGCGGCGGCGGTCCCCGAGGGGTTGAGCAACTCCCCGTACAGCGCACGCAGTTCGGGGCCCGGGTCGGCGCCGAGCCGGTCCGCGAGCAGGCGTCGTACGTCCTCGTAGGCGGCCAGTGCCTCCGCGGTGCGGCCGGTGTCGCGCAGGGCGCGCAGCCGCAGGGCCTGGAGGGACTCGTCCAGGGGGTGGACGTCGCACAGCGCGGTCAGCCCGGGCAGGGCGTGCTCCGCCTCCCCGAGGTCCAGGGCGGCGGCGTGGCGGGTGCGCAGGGCGTCCAGGTGCCGGGTCTCCCAGCGGGCCGCCTCGGCGGTGCGGTCGGGCAGGTCGGCGAGGGCGGGGCCGCGCCACAGGTCGAGGGCGGCGTCGAGGAGTTCGGCGGCCTTGTCCGGGTCGCCGTCGGCCAGGGCGCGGGAGCCCTCGCCGGCCAGCCGGTCGAAGCGGTGCAGGTCGATGTCGTCGGGGACGGCGGTGAGCCGGTAGCCGCCGTCGGCGGAGGCGACCGCGTCCGCGCCGAGCGCCCGGCGCAGCCGTCCGACCAGTGCCTGGAGGGCGCCCGGCGCGTCGGCGGGCGGGTCGGCGCCCCACACCTCCTCCACCAGCAGTCCCGCGGGCACGGCGCGGCCGGGCCTGAGGGCGAGCACGGTCAGCAGGGCACGCAGCCGCGCCCCGCCGACGGGGGCGGCCGTGCCGTCGGGCCGGAGTGCCTGGGTGGTGCCGAGGATGCGGTAGCGCACGGGGTCCATTGTCCCCGGTGCCGTCGGGGCCGGTCACGGGGTTTGTCCGGTGCGGCGCGGCAGCGCCCGGCCGGGAGCCCGGGGCCTCGCCGAACACGCGCCGGGCCGGGTACGGTCGGGCAGTCCCGTGCCCCGCGGGTCCCGCCGCACGTCCGCAAGCCAGTCAGGGAGTCCCATGACCGCCGCCACCACCCGTCCCGGCGACCGGAGGATCAGTCCCGTGTTCCTCGGGATCCTCGCCGTCATGGCGGTCACCGGGTGGGCCACCTGGAGCGGGTTCGCCGAGCAGCCGGGCGTGGCCGTGTTCCTGTTCGTGACGGCGGCGTGGATCGTCTCGCTCTGCCTGCACGAGTACGCGCACGCGCGCACCGCGCTGCACGGCGGCGACATCTCGGTCGGCGCGAAGGGCTACCTCACGCTGAACCCGGTGAAGTACACGCACGCGCTGCTGAGCATCGTGCTGCCCGTGCTGTTCGTGATCATGGGCGGGATCGGCCTGCCGGGCGGTGCGGTGTTCATCGAGCGCGACCGCATCCGCGGGCGCTGGCGGCACAGCCTGATCTCGGCCGCGGGCCCGCTGACGAACGTGCTGTTCGCCGCCGTGTGCACGGCCCCGTTCTGGCTGGACGCGCTGGACGGCGTGCCGCGCGACTTCCGGCTCGCGCTCGCCTTCCTCGCGCTGCTCCAGGTCACGGCCGCGATCCTGAACTTCCTGCCGGTGCCGGGCCTGGACGGCTACGGGGTGGTCGAGCCCTGGCTGTCGTACGGCGTGCGGCGCCAGGTGGAGCCGTTCGCACCGTTCGGACTGCTGTTCGTGTTCGCGCTGCTGTGGCTGCCGGCGGTCAACGGCGTGTTCTTCGACGCGGTCGACGCGATCCTGCGCGGGCTGGGGATCAGCGACTTCGACTCGTACTGCGGCTTCGAGCTGTACCGGTTCTGGCAGACCGACGAGTTCTGCTCGGTCAGTTCGTGACCGACTCACGGCGCCGGTCCCGGCCGCGCCTGAGGTAGTACCAGCACATGTTCGACGACAGGCCCGTCAGCAGCACCCAGACGACGCCGATCACCACGCTGCCCTGCACGAAGGAGACCACGGCGGCGGCCACGGCGAGCACGCAGACGATCAGGGCGTAGACGGCGAGGCGGGGCATGGGCGGGGCTCCTGTCGGGGGACACGTGCGGGTACTGCGGATCCGGCCGTGGCGGCCGGCACCCACCAGTGTCCCCCATCGCCTCACAGGTCGGTGACGCGGAGCCCGGCGTGTGCCTTGTAGCGGCGGTTGACGGAGATCAGGTTGGCGACCAGCGACTCGACCTGGTGGGCGTTGCGCAGCCGTCCCGCGAAGACGCCGCGCATGCCGGGGATGCGCCCGGCGAGGGCCTGGACGATCTCCACGTCGGCCCGGACCTCGCCGAGCACCATGACGTCGGTGTCGATCTCGTCGATCTCCGGGTCCTGGAGGAGGACGGCCGAGAGGTGGTGGAAGGCGGCGGTGACCCGGCTGTCCGGCAGCAGGGCGGCGGCCTGCTCGGCGGCGCTGCCCTCCTCGGGCTTGAGGGCGTAGGCGCCCTTCTTGTCGAAGCCGAGCGGGTTGACGCAGTCGACGACGAGCTTGCCGGCGAGCTCCTCGCGCAGCGACTCGAGGGTCTTGCCGTGTCCTTCCCACGGCACGGCGACGATCACGATGTCGCTGCGGCGGGCGGTCTCGGCGTTGTCGGCGCCCTCGACGCCGTGCCCGAGCTCCTCGGCGGCGGCCCGGGCGCGCTCGGCGGCGCGGGAGCCGACGATCACCTTCTGGCCGGCCCTGGCGAGGCGGAGGGCGAGGCCCTTGCCCTGCGGGCCGGTTCCGCCGAGCACGCCGACGACCAGCCCGGAGACGTCGGGCAGGTCCCAGGGGTCCTTGGCGGGGGCCTTCTGTGCGGCACTGTCGGTAGAGGTCATGGGCCGACCCTACGTCCGTCCCGGCCGCCGCACCGGTCCGGGTGCCGCCGGCCGGGACGCCGTCCCCGGGACGGGGGACATCGGGGCGAACGCCGGGACGGGCGGGCCCGGTTGCGGCAGGATGCGGGCCCATGGACGCCGTACGGGTAGCACTGCTGCGGGACGTACTCGCCGGGACCGAGTGGCTGGGGGCCACCCGGCGCTTCGCGGGGGCGCTGCGGGGATCGGTGGTGCCGCACGGGGGCGGGCTGCTGCTGGTGGGGACGGCCGGGTACGAGCCGTGGCATCTGGCCGCCCACCTGGTGGACGAGGCCGCCTGGTCGGGGACGCCGGAGCTGGCGCCGACGCTGGTGCGGCACGGTGCGCGTCCGTCGGACCCGGCGCACCTGGCGGTGGGGCTCGGGCGGCTGGCGGCGGCCCGGCGCGGGGAGACGCTGCTGGTGGTGACGCCGGACGAGCCGGGCGCCCCACTGCTGGAGCGGGTGTACGACGCCCGCCGGGCCGGCGCGACGGTGCTGGCCCTGGGCAGCGGGGAGCGGGAGCTGACGGCCATGGCGCACGAGACGCTGACCGTGCCGGACGGTGCCGAGCTCGACCTGGACACCGTGCAGCACCTGGTCAGCGCGGCGGCCGGGGAGAACGCGGTGCCGCCGCCACGCGGCCGGCGCCGCTTCCGCGACCGCCTCTCCCGCCTGACCGACCACCTGACGGCCCCACCGCCGCCACGCTGGTGAGGGCCGCCCCGGGGACAAAACCCGTTGCCCCCGGCCGTCGTCCCGCCGACGATGGGCGTTCGTGACCGACGACTCCCCCGGCCCCTTTGCGGGGCCCACCGGGCTGCGTGCCCTGCTGCCCGACCTCTCCCCCTGGCGGGCCTCCGCCGACTTCCGGCGGCTGTGGCTGGCGGGGCTGATCACGAACTTCGGGAGCTTCCTGACGCTCGTCGCGCTGCCGGTGCAGATCAAGGAGCTGACGGGGTCGGCTGCGGCCGTGGGCGCGATCGGGGCCGTGGAGCTGGTGCCGCTGGTGGTGTTCGGGCTGTACGGCGGGGCGCTCGCCGACGCCTGGGACAAGCGGAAGCTGATCCTGTGGACGGAGGCCGGCCAGGGCCTGCTGTGCGCGGTGCTGCTGGTCAACGCGCTGCTGCCGGGCCCGGCCGTGTGGCCGCTGTACGCCGTCGCGGCCCTCTCCTCCGCGCTCGGCGCGGTCCAGCGGCCGGCCCTGGACTCGCTGATCCCGCGGATCGTGGCGCACGAGCACCTGCCGGCCGCCGCGTCGCTGAACGCGCTGCGCTGGCAGGTCGGCGGGATCGCGGGTCCCGCGCTGGCCGGCGTCGTGGTGGCGTACGCGGGGCTGGGGTGGGCGTACGCGGTGGACGTCGTCACCTTCGCGGTGTCCGTCCTGCTGGGGATCGGTCTCGCCGCGTGCCCGGCCGCGCACGAGGCGGCGAAGCCGTCCTGGGCGGCGATCGCGGAGGGCGCGCGTTACGCGTGGAGCCGCAAGGAGCTGCTGGGCACGTACGCGATCGACCTCGCCGCGATGTTCCTGGCGATGCCGCTCGCCGTACTGCCGTTCCTCGCGGACGAGCTGGGCGCCGAGTGGTCACTGGGCCTGATGTACGCGGCGATCCCGGCGGGTTCGCTGCTGGTCGGCGTGAGCAGCGGCTGGACGTCGCGGGTGCACCGGCACGGGCGGATGGTGGTGCTGGCGGCCGTCGGCTGGGGCGTCGCGGTCGCCGCGGCCGGCGTCGCCGGGAACGTGTGGCTGGTGCTGCTGTGCCTCGTCCTGGCCGGCGCCTGCGACATGGTCAGCGGCGTCTTCCGCGGGGCGATGTGGAACCAGACGATCCCGGACGAGCTGCGCGGCCGGCTCGCCGGGATCGAGCTGCTGTCGTACTCGGTGGGTCCGCAGCTCGGTCAGGTGCGGGCGGGCGGCACGGCCGCGCTCGTGGGGGTGCGGGCGTCGGTGTGGTCGGGCGGGCTGCTGTGCGCCGGCGCGGTGGGGCTGCTGGCGCTGTGCCTGCCCGGACTCATGGCCTACGACGCGCGGACGAACGAGCACGCGGTGCGGCTGCGCGACAGGCGCGCGGCCGCCACCGCGCCGAGTGCCTGATCAGCTCTCGTCCCCGCGTCCGGCCGGGGCGTCGTGCCACTTGGGGTCGTTCTCCCACTCCAGGTTGCGCTCGCGCGCGGTCCGCATCGCGTGCTCGGCCTCCGCCCGGGACGCGTACGGCCCGAACCGGTCCTTGGCCGGGCACTCCGGGCCCTCCTCGACCTTCTTGTGCTCCAGGCAGTAGTACCACTCGCCCGGTTTTCCGACCGTGCGCTTCTTGAACAGGGCCATGACCAGCTCCTCTCGCCACCGACATGTTCCCCCGTGCCCGCTGGTTAGACTCGCGGCATGTCTGGCCAGTCGCTGCTCGTACCAGGGGAGCTGTCTCCCACCCGTTCCGTACCCGGCAACATCCGCCGGCCCGAGTACGTCGGCAAACCGGCGCCGGCGCCGTACACCGGCCCGGAGGTGCAGACGCCCGAGACGATCGAGGCGATGCGCGTGGCCGGCCGGATCGCCGCGCAGGCGATGGCGGAGGCCGCGAAGCTGATCGCGCCGGGCGTGACGACGGACGAGCTGGACCGGGTCGCGCACGAGTACATGTGCGACCACGGCGCCTACCCCTCGACGCTCGGCTACCGCGGCTTCCCGAAGTCCCTGTGCACCTCCGTCAACGAGGTGATCTGCCACGGCATCCCGGACTCCACCGTGCTGCGCGACGGCGACATCGTCAATCTCGACGTGACGGCGTACATCGGCGGCGTGCACGGTGACAACAACGCGACCTACCTGGTCGGCGACGTGGACGAGGAGAGCCGGCTGCTCGTCGAGCGGACCAGGGAGTCCTTGGCCCGCGCGATCAAGGCGGTCAGGCCGGGCCGGCAGATCAACATCATCGGCCGGGTCATCGAGTCGTACGCCAAGCGCTTCGGGTACGGGGTGGTGCGGGACTTCACCGGGCACGGGATCAACTCGTCGTTCCACTCCGGGCTGATCGTCCCGCACTACGACAGCCCGCACGCGACGACCGTCATCCAGCCCGGGATGACGTTCACGATCGAGCCGATGCTGACGCTCGGGACGCACGAGTACGACATGTGGGACGACGGCTGGACGGTCGTGACGAAGGACCGCAGGCGGACCGCCCAGTTCGAGCACACGCTGGTGGTGACGGACACGGGCGCGGACATCCTCACGCTGCCCTGACCGCACCGGCCATGGACTCCTTCTCCACCCTCCTCCGTACGCCCTCCCACGAGCGGCACGTGGAAGCGGAGACCTCCGCGTTCATGGGCGATCTGCTCGGCGGCCGGCTCGGCGTCGACGCGTACGCGCGCTACACGGAGCAGCTCTGGTTCGTCTACGCGGCCCTGGAGGCCCCCGCCGCCCGGCTGGCCGGGGACCCGGTGGCGGGGCCCTTCGTGCGGGCGGAGCTGATGCGGCTGCCCTCGCTGGAGCGGGACCTGGAGCACCTGCGCGGACCGGACTGGCGCACGGGTCTGACGGCCCTGCCCGCGACCGCGGCCTACGCGGCCCGGATCCGCGAGTGCGCCGGGCGGCGGCATACGTGGCGCACCACTACACGCGCTACCTCGGCGACCTGTCCGGCGGCCGGATCATCCGCGACCGGGCGGAGCGGACGTGGGGCTTCGCCCGCAAGAGCGACGGGGTCCGCTTCTACGTCTTCGAGGGGATCGCCAACCCGGCCGCGTTCAGCCGCGAGTACCGCGAACTGCTGGACGGCATACGCGCCGACGACCTGGAGAAGCAGCGGGTCGCCGCCGAGTGCGGGCGGGCGTTCGCCCTGAACACGGCGGTGTTCCGGGCCCTGGGCGAGGAGTTTCCGCTGTCCGCCTGACCCCGCGCCCGGGCCCGCGGGGGCGGAGCCGGACGGGCGTCACCGCTCCAGGCGCACCCGCCCCCCGATCTCGATCCACCCCTCGGGCTGGGGCGCCGTGAGGATCTGCGAACCGGCCCCCTGGGTGATGTTGAGGGCCCGGCCCAGCCGCTCGGTCAGCAGCAGCGCCGCGGCCCCCGTCGCCTCGTCCTCGTCGATGCCGTCGTCGCGCCCGGGGAAGGCGCGGGCCCGGACGCGTCCCGCGGGCTCGCTCTCCCAGGCCCAGGCGTAGATCCACTCCCCCTTCGGCGGCACCGGCAGCGCGTCGACCTCACCGGCCGTGGCGTACTGGCGCAGGGTGCGCGGCGGCGCCCACTCGGGGCGGGCCTCGATCCAGCTGAACTCGCCGTCCTGCCGGGCGCCGGCCACCCCGGCGGGGGTGACGAGTTCGGGCACGTCCAGCAGCCAGGCCGTGCCGACGCAGGGGTGCCCGGCGAACGGCAGGCGCAGGGTGGGGGTGTAGATGTCGACGACGCCGCGCTCGGGGTCGTCCACGAACACGGTCTCGCTGAAGCCGAGTTTGGCGGCGAGCTCCTGCCGGTCGGCCCGCTCGGGCAGCACGGAGCCCTCGCGGACTACGCCGAGCTCGTTGCCGTATCCGCCGTTCGGCGCGCAGAAGACGCGCAGTACGTCGTAGTCAGTCACCGGGGCATTCAAGCAGCGACCGGCCGGAGGAGGTGCTTCCGCTTCCGCGCGCGGAGGCGGCGACCGTGATCCCGCGACGCGACCTTTGACCTTCCTTTGACTTTCTTATGAGCACCTCTTTGAGCCACCGTGACCGTCTCGTGCTCATACACCGTCCATGAGATTCGGATCACCGCATGGACGGGTATCGGTCAGGAATTCCTTAGGTACGTTAGGCGAGCCTCACCTTCCCTATGAGGTCCGTCACGCGTACTTTCGGCCATCCCTTGGAGCCCGCATGCGAGCCGCCAGACTCTCCGTCGTCACCGCCGTCGCCACCGCGGCGGCCCTGACCGCCGTGACCGGGTGCACGGAGAAGAGCGGCGCGGCGGACGGCGACCACGTCGTCACCGTCACGGCGACCGACGACGCGTGCGACGTGTCGGCGAAGGAGTTCCCGGCCGGGCACGTCGAGCTCGCCATCGAGAACAAGGGGTCCAAGGTCACGGAGGTCTACCTCCTCTTCCCCGACGACCGCGTGGTCACCGAGCGGGAGAACATCGGCCCCGGCACCAAGCAGCGGGTCACCGCCGAGGTGAAGGCCGGCGACTACCGGATCGCCTGCAAGCCGGGCATGAAGGGCAAGGGCATCCGCCAGGACGTCAAGGCCACCGGCGGCAAGGCCGCCACGCGCGATCCGCGCCTGGACGCGGCCGTGGCCGCCTACCGCCAGTACGTGCAGCAGCAGGCCGACGAGACCCTGCCGAAGGCCGAGGCGTTCGCCGAGGCCGTCCGGGCCGGTGACCTGGAGGCCGCGAAGAAGGCGTACGCGCCCTCCCGCATCGGCTGGGAGCGCACCGAGCCGGTCGCCGAGTCCTTCGGCGACATCGACCCGCAGGTCGACGTCCGCGAGGACGGCCTGGAGGACGGCCAGGACCCGGCGACCGACTGGACCGGCTGGCACCGCCTGGAGAAGGCGCTGTGGCAGGACAGGAAGATCGGCGACCGCGAGAAGGAACTCGCCGGCACGCTGGTCACCGACCTGAAGGACTGGCAGAACCGCGTCGGCACGGCCGACATCACCCCGACCTCCATGGCCAACGGCGCCAAGGAACTCCTCGACGAGGTCGCCACCGGCAAGGTCACCGGCGAGGAGGAGCGCTACTCGCACACCGACCTGGTCGACTTCAAGGCCAACGTCGAGGGCGCCCAGAAGTCGTACGAGCTGCTGAAGCCGGTCGCCAAGGAGAACGACGCGGCGCTGACGGCGGACCTCGACAAGCAGTTCGCCGCTCTGGACAAGCTGCTCGACCAGTACCGGCCCGGCCCGGACTCGTACGAGTTCACCTCCTACGACAAGGTCGGCAAGGCCGACCGCAAGGAGCTGTCGGACGCGGTGAACGCGCTCGCCGAGCCGCTGTCCAAGCTCGCCGCCGCCGTGGTCGGCAAGTGAGCGCCGGAGGACGACGATGACGGACACGGACGGCAGGACGCAGGCCCCCACGCGCCGGACGCTGATCGGCTGGGGCGGCGCGGGGCTCGCCCTCGGCGCCGCCGCGGCCGGCGGGGCGATGGCGATGGCCCGCGCCGGCGACGACGTGGACCCGGCCGGCGCCGACGCGGGCGGCGCGGTGGACTTCCACGGCGCGCACCAGGCGGGCATCGCCACCCCGGTGCAGGACCGGCTGCACTTCGCGGCGTTCGACGTGACCACCGACGACCGTGCCGAGTTCGTGCGGCTGCTGAAGGAGTGGACGGCGGCGGCCCGGAGGATGACCGCCGGGGAACCGGTCGGCGAGGGCGCCTACGGCGGACTGGCCGAGGCCCCGCCGGACGACACCGGCGAGGCGCTGGGCCTCAGGCCGTCCCGGCTGACGCTCACCATCGGCTTCGGGCCGTCCCTGTTCGGGAAGTTCGGGCTCGCCGGGCAGCGCCCCGAGGCGCTGGTCGACCTGCCGAAGTTCCCCGGCGACAACCTCGACAGGAACCGCAGCGGCGGCGACCTGTGCGTCCAGGCCTGCGCGGACGACCCGCAGGTCGCCGTGCACGCGATCCGCCAGCTGGCCCGCATCGGCTTCGGCAGGGTCGTCGTGCGCTGGTCCCAGCTCGGCTTCGGCAAGACGTCCTCGACGACGGCGGACGCCCAGACCCCGCGCAACCTGTTCGGGTTCAAGGACGGCACCCGCAACATCTCGGGCACGGAGACGGAGCGCCTGGACGAGCACGTGTGGGCCGACGCGAAGGACGGGGCCGACTGGATGGCGGGCGGCTCCTACCTCGTCGCCCGGCGCATCCGCATGCACATCGAGACCTGGGACCGCACCTCGCTCCAGGAGCAGGAGGACGTCTTCGGCCGCGACAAGGGCGAGGGCGCCCCGGTCGGCAAGGCGAAGGAGCGCGACGAGCCGTTCCTGAAGGCGATGAAGCCCGACGCGCACGTCCGGCTGGCGCACCCCGACGCCAACGGCGGGGCGACGATCCTGCGCCGCGGCTACTCGTTCACCGACGGCACCGACGGTCTGGGCCGCCTGGACGCGGGCCTGTTCTTCCTCGCCTACCAGCGCGACGTGCGCAGCGGTTTCATCCGCGTCCAGCGCAGTCTGGCGACGGACGCGCTCAACGAATACATCCAGCACGTGGGTTCGGCGGTCTTCGCGATCCCGCCCGGCGTCCGTGACGCGGACGACTGGTGGGGCAGCACGCTGTTCGCCAAGGAGGCGTAACCGTGTTCTCCAACTATCTGATCGGACTGCGTGAGGGCCTGGAGGCTTCCCTCGTCGTCTGCATCCTCATCGCCTACCTGGTCAAGACCGGTCGCCGGGACGCGCTGAAGCCGATCTGGGCCGGCATCGGTGTCGCCGTCGCCATCGCGCTCGGCTTCGGCTGCGCGCTCGAATTCGGTTCCCAGGAACTGACGTTCAAGGCGCAGGAGGCCCTCGGCGGCTCCCTGTCCATCCTCGCCGTGGTGCTGGTGACGTGGATGGTGTTCTGGATGCGGCGCACAGCCCGTCACCTGAAGTCGGAGCTGCACGGCCGGCTGGACGCGGCCCTGAGGATGGGCACGGGCGCGCTGGTGGCCACCGCGTTCCTCGCCGTCGGCCGCGAGGGCCTGGAGACCGCCCTGTTCGTGTGGGCGTCGGTGCACGCGGCGAGCGACGGCACCCCACGCCCGCTGATCGGCGTGGCCCTGGGTCTGGCGACGGCGGTGCTGCTCGGCTGGCTGTTCTACAAGGGCGCGCTGCGCATCAACCTGGCCAAGTTCTTCACCTGGACCGGCGGCATGCTGGTCGTCGTGGCCGCGGGCGTGCTCGCGTACGGGGTGCACGACCTCCAGGAGGCCGACCTGCTGCCCGGCCTGACGAACCTGGCCTTCGACATCAGCGGCACCGTCGATCCGGCGAGCTGGTACGGCACCCTGCTGAAGGGCGTGTTCAACTTCCAGCCCGACCCGACCGTCCTCCAGGTCACGGTGTGGCTGCTGTACCTGGTCCCGGCGCTCGCACTGTTCCTCGCCCCGGTAGGGTTCGCCTCCGGGAAGGGGAAGGTGAAGGAACCTGATGAGCAGGGATCGCGGCCCTCGAAGGCCCCGCAGGCTTGACCGGAGCGCGCTGATAGCGGTCTCGGTGACGGCTTTGTCGTTGTCCGCGAGCGGCTGCGTGGTGGTGCACGGCGAGCGCGAGGTGCTCCCCGCGACCACCCGGGCCGAGGCCGCGAAGGCGCTCGAACGGTTCACGGACGCGTACAACAAGGCCGACAAGGCGTACGACGGTTCCCTGGACGCCGAGTACACCACCGGCGCCCTCGCCGCCATCGACTCGGCGCGGCTGAAGGCCGGCCGGGCCAACGACCCGGGCGGCAACCCGTCGCACACGCCGCTGGAGCTGACGGACGCGAAGTTCACGATCCCGAAGAAGGCCGGCTGGCCGCGCTGGTTCGTCGCCGACACCAGGGCCAACAAGGGCGGCGCGGCGCGCTGGCTGCTGGTGTTCACCCGCGACGGTCTGGAGGACACCTGGGAGGTGGCCTACCTGACGCTGGTCGCCCCCGGCGACGTGCCCGAGTTCAAGACCGACGAGGACGGCTGGGCCGAGGCAGTTCCCGCGAACTCCACCGAACTGGCCGCCGCGCCCGCGGGACTGAGCAAGGACTACACGGCGTACCTCAAGGACGGTGGGAAGGTCTTCGCGGACGGCGCGCACACCAGCTCGTGGCGCGCGCTGCGCGAGAAGCGGTCGATCAGGCCGGGCCTGGTCACCCAGTACATCGACGAACCGCTGACGGACGGCGACTACGCGCCGCTGGCGCTGCGGACGAAGGACGGCGGGGCGATGGTGTTCTTCACCACGCGCCATTTCGAGAAGCAGACCGCCGCGCAGGGCACTTCGGTGCCGGCCCCGAACAAGGACGTGCTGGCGCTGACGGACGGCGAGATCAAACAGTCCCTGACGATGGAGTTCGTCTCCAACGAGGTCGCGCTGGACCCGGCGGGCAGCGGTCAGGTGTCGGTCCTGGGCCGCATCCAGGGCATGACGTCGGCGAAGGGCGAGTAGCGCCCCGCGGCCGGCCTTCGCTCAGCGGCGCAGCGGCCAGGCGGTGCCGGCCGGGTCGCTCTCCTCGCCGACGTGCCGGGCGCAGGCGTCGGTGAGCGTCTCCAGCAGGGTCAGCGGCTCGGGCAGCGGGTGCTCGGGGCCGCGCACCCAGTGCACCGTCCGGTCCTCGCCGGGCAGCCGGGCGGGCGGTACGAGCACGTAGGAGCCGCGGCAGTGCCAGCGCAGGCCGGGGTGCTCGTCCATGGTCTCGGGGTGGCAGTCCAGCTCGCACGGCCACCACTCGTCCTCCTCCTCGGGCGTGCCGCGGGTGAGGGTGAAGAACAGCATGCGGCCGTCGTCGCTCTCGGCGACGGGGCCGGCCTCGACGCCCGCGTCGAGCAGCCGCCGCAGCGCCTCGCGGCCGGCCTCGAGGGGTACGTCGAGGACGTCGTGCACCATGCCGGTCGCGGTGATGAAGTTCGCCTGCGGCTGGTGCCGGACCCAGCGTTCGAGCTGTGCCCGGTCGGTGGTGGACTGCGTCTGCCAGGCGAACGACACCGGGTGCCGGGCGGGGGTGGGACAGCCGACGCGGTCGCAGGAACAGCGGTAGCCGACCGGGTGGGCGGCGGGAGCCAGGGGCAGTCCCGCGGCGGCGGCGGCGAGCAGCAGGGACTCCCGGCCGCCGTCACCGGCGGCCTCCTTCGGGCGGCCCTTGCGCAGCCACTGGGAGAGTTTGTCCCGCAAGCCGGTCCGGCCACCGAAGTCCGCGCTCATCTATCTCCTCGCCTCGCCGTCGTGCGCCCCAGCATGCCCTATCGTCCCACCATTCCGCGCTTCGGGGCCGGGAAAGGGACAAACTTCACTGGTCAGCGGGGAGCGAGTCCGTACAGCGCGTAGTCGACGAGCGTGTCGGTGTAGTCGTAGGAGATCGGGGCCGTGTACTGGAGCCAGCGCTGGGCGAGCGGGGAGACGAAGAGCTCGAGGGCGATGCGCGGGTCGATCTCCGGCCGGAGCTGACCGGCCTCCTGGGCGGCGCGCAGCCGGTCGACGTAGAGCTGGAGCGAGGGCTCGAGCAGCTTGGCGACGAACTCCCGGCCGAGCTGTTCGTTGACGACGCCCTCCGCGGCCAGGGCGCGGGAGGGGGCCTCGAACTTCGGGTCGTGCAGCTGGTCGACGGTGGCGCGCAGCACGGCCTTCAGGTCGGCGGCGAGGTCGCCGGTGTCCGGGATGGCGTAGGTCTCCTGCTGCCCCTGGGCCTCGACGGCCTGCTCCTCGAGGTCGAGGAAGGCTTCGAGCAGGACCTCCGCCTTGGAGGACCACCAGCGGTAGATGGTCTGCTTGCCGACGCCGGCGCGGGCGGCGATGCCCTCGATGGTGGTCCTCGGGTAGCCGGCCTCGGCGACGAGTGCGAGGGCGGCCTCGTAGATGGCCCGGCGGGACCTGGCGCTGCGGCGCGTGACGTCGGGGTGCGCTTTGCCGGGGGAGGGGACCTGGGTGGGTTTCCGGTTGGCCATGGCCCGAATTTACCAGTTGACAAGACGGCGCGTCTCGCCTGACAGTGGGAGGGCAAGCACGAGACGAACCGTCTCGTCGCATACGGATGTGAAGGGACGTGAGCTCTGATGACCCGAGGCGGAGCCGGGAACATGCTGGGCGTGGGCGGCGCGCGCCGGAACCTCGGCCGCGAGGCCCTGCGCGGTGGCGGCCGGGGCGACCGGACCGGCGGCGCGCCGGACGCGCGGGCCCAGAAGCGGGAGCTGCTGCGCAGGCTCCAGGAGAAACGGCAGGAGGCGGCCCGGAAGGAGGCGTGACTAGCGCTCCGCCGCCGGAGGCCAGGGGTCGCCCCAGTCCGCGTCGCGGGCCGCCCTGTACAGGTCGCCGTGGCGCCTGGTGACCGTCCGGCGGCGGAGCTGCTCGTCGGTCTCGCACAGGTCGAGCAGGACCTGCCCCTTGCGGATCTGCGGGCGCCGGACGACGCGGGAGGGCGCGGGGGCGACCGGGAAGCGGGCGGCGGCCACGTAGCTGAACTTCTCGTCCTCGTAGGCGAGGGAGCCGCCCTTGACCTGCCGGTGCAGGGAGGAGCGGCTGACCCGCGCCGCGAAGTGGCACCAGTCCGTGCCGGGCACGATGGGGCAGGCGGCGCTGTGCGGGCAGGGGGCGGCGACATGGAAGCCGGCGGCGATCAGCCGGGCGCGGGCCTCGATGACCCGGGCGTACCCGTCGGGCGTGCCCGCCTCGACGATCACGACGGCCTGCGCGGCGCCGGCGGCGGCGTCGACGAGGGCGGCGCGGTCGGGGGCGGTCAGTTCGTTGAGGACGTAGGAGACGGTGACGAGGTCGGTGCTCTCCAGGGTGAGCGCCGCCCCGATCCGGGAGCGCTGCCAGCGGACGTCGCGCAGGGCCGGATCGGCGGCGGCGATCTCCCGGCCGAGGGCGAGCGCGGGCTCGGCCCAGTCGAGCACGGTCACCGGGCGGGTACCGCCCCAGGTGTCGCCGACGGCCCAGGTCGCCGCGCCGGTCCCGCCGCCCACGTCCACGTGGCCGGCGGGCGTCCAGCCGGGCACGGCGTCCGAGAACGCCGCGAGCGCCGACCGCACGGCGGCGAAGGTCGCCGGCATGCGGTACGCGGCGTACGCGACGACGTCCGCGCGGTCCCGCAGGATCGGGGCGTCGGTCGGGGTGGCCCCGCGGTAGTTGGCGATCAGCCGTTCGACGGCCTGCGCGGCCTGGCGGGGCGGGAGCCCGTCGACGAGATCGGCGAGGGCGGCGCGCAGGGTGTCGGCGGAGCTGGCGGGGGCGTTCACCCGGGAATTCTACGGGGCGGGGGCGGGCCCCCGGCCCGGCGGACCGCGCGCACCGCCCGGGCCACCCGCGTCCCCAGCGTCGCCCGCGGCCCGTTGTCCGGCGTCCGCCGCCGCGGGTGGACCGTGTTGGCGAGCAGGACCGCGAACGTGTCCGTCGCCCGGTCGAGCACCAGCATCGTCCCCGTGAAGCCCGTGTGCCCCGCCGCCCCGCGCCCCGCCAGCTCCCCCATGAACCAGGGCCGGTCGAGCGCGAAGCCGAGCCCCGGCTCGGTCAGGAGCAGCTCCACGAAGTCGGCGCCGAGGATGCGCGCGGGCCCGTAGGAGCCTCCCGCGAGCAGCGCCCGGCAGAAGACCGCGAGGTCCCGCGCGGCGGAGAACAGTCCCGCGTGCCCCGCCACGCCGCCCAGCGCCCAGGCGTTCTCGTCGTGGACGACGCCCCGCAGCATCCCCCGGTTCGCCTTGGCCCACGGCCGCCGCTGGTCCTCCGTCGCCGCCGCCTCCGGGCACGGCCCGAAGCGCGTCGCCGTCATGCCCAGCGGCCGGGTGATCCCGTCGCGCACGAGGACGTCGAGGCCGCGGCCGGTGATGCGCTGGAGCACGTGCTGGAGGAGCAGCATGTTCAGGTCGGAGTAGCAGTAGGTACCGGGCACCCCGACCGGCGGTTCCGCGCGCAGCCGCCGCAGCCGTGCCTCGTCGTCGGGGCAGTCGTACAGCGGCAGTTCGGGCCGTAGCCCGGAAGTGTGCGTCAGAAGCTGCCGCACGGTGGTCCCGTGCGCCGCGGCCCCGCGGAAGTCGGGCAGGTAGGCGCCCACCTCCGCGTCGATGCCGAGCGTGCCGCGCTCGATCTGCTGCACGGCGGCGACCGCGGTGAACAGCTTGGTCAACGACGCCAGGTCGAAGGGCGTGTCCACGGTCGCCGGCACCCGGGCGCCCTCGGGCAGCTCCACGCCCGTGTCGGTGACCGGGTCGTACGACGCGTACCGCACGGCCCAGCCCGCCGCCTCCTCGACGGCGAGCACCGGCCCGCGGCCCACGGCCACGACGGCCCCGGCCGCCCAGGGCCGCTCACCGGCGGTGAGGGCGTGCACGTCGGCCACGACACGTCGGAGCTCCCCGGGGTCGAGCCCGGCCCGCTCCGGGGTGTCGAGGCGCAGTCTCGGAGCGCTCAGCTCTCCGCCCCCTCCGCGGTCGCGCGCCCCGCCCGGGGACGGCACAGGCCCAGGAAGCAGGCCAGCGCCACCACCGCCGCGGCGAGTTGGACGACGGCCATGGGCAGGGCGGTGTCCTTCCCGGCGATCCCGACCAGCGGGGAGGCGACGGCGCCGATGAGGAAGGAGGACGTGCCGAGCAGCGCGGACGCGGAGCCGGCGGACCGCTCGACCCGCATCAGCGCGAGCGCCTGGGTGTTGGGCAGGCTGATGCCCATCGCGGACATCAGCACGAACAGCGCGGCGGCGATCGGCACGAGCCCAACCTCGCCGAAGACGCCGAGGGTCATCAGCAGCAGGGCGGTCGCGGCGGCGATGACGACCAGGAGGCCGAGGCCCAGCACCCGGTCCAGGGCGACCCGCCCGACGAGGATCCTGCCGTTGATCTGGCCGACGACGACCAGGCCGATCGAGTTGAGCCCGAACAGCAGGCTGAAGGTCTGCGGGGAGGCGCCGTAGATCTCCTGCACGACGAACGGGGAGGCCGAGACGTAGGCGAACAGCGAGGCGAAGGCGAAGCCGCCGGCGAGCATGTACCCGGTGAAGGCCCGGTCGGCGAGCAGGCCGCGCATCGAGCGGAGCGTGTCACCCACCCCGCCGGCGTGCCGTTCGGACACCGGCAGCGTCTCGGGCAACCAGGCCCACACCACCCCGCCCAGCAGCACACCGACCACGGTGAGCACGGCGAACACGCCCCGCCAGTCCGTCACCCGCAGGATCTGCCCGCCGATGAGCGGAGCGACGACCGGGGCGACGCCGGAGATCAGCATGAGCGTGGAGAAGAAGCGGGCCATGGCCACACCGTCGTACAGGTCCCGTACGACGGCCCGCGCGATGACGATGGCGGCGGCTCCGGCGAGGCCCTGCGCCAGCCGGACCGCGACCAGGAGCTCGACGGTGGGGGCGACGGCGCACAGCGCGGTGGCGACGACGTAGACGGCGAGGCCGGCCAGCAGCGGACGGCGGCGGCCCCACTTGTCGCTCATCGGGCCGACGACGAGCTGCCCGAGGGCCATGCCGGCCAGGCAGGCGGTGAGCGTGAGCTGGACGGTCGCCGCCGGCGCGCGCAGGGACTCGGTGACCTCCGGCAGCGCGGGCAAGTACATGTCCATCGCCAGCGGCGGGGTCGCGGTCAGCCCGCCGAGGACGAGCGTGACCAGCAGTCCGGTGCGGCGGGTGCCGCGCGGCGCGCGGACGGCCGGCCGCGGGTCCGGCCCGGCCGCCGGGGGCGTGCCCGGCCGTGCGGTCCTCGTCGGTGACGCCTGCGGTATGGACGGCCCGCGCTCGGGCATGTGCCCCTCCCTGTTCTCCGGATCCGGCACCTATGCTCTCAGCTCGTACGGACTTGTCTGAACGTGAGCGAGGGTGGGGACAGGGTGGCCGAGCAGAGGGTGCGCTGGGGAGTTCTGGCGACCGGCGGGATGGCGGCTAGGTTCACGGCGGATCTGGTCGATCTGCCGGACGCGGAGGTCGTGGCGGTCGCCTCGCGGACCGAGGCGTCGGCGAAGGCCTTCGCGGAGCGGTTCGGCATACCGCGGGCCTACGGCGACTGGGCGACGCTGGCCCGGGACGAGGACATCGACGTGGTGTACGTCGCCACTCCGCACGCGGCCCACCGCACCGCCGCCGGCCTCTGCCTGGAGGCGGGCCGCAACGTGCTCTGCGAGAAGCCGTTCACGCTGAACGTGCGCGAGGCGGAGGAACTGGTCGCGCTGGCGCGGCAGCGTGGGGCCTTCCTGATGGAAGCGATGTGGATGTACTGCAATCCGCTGGTGCGGCGCCTGAAGGCGCTGGTGGAGGACGGTGCGATCGGCGAGGTCCGCAGCGTCCAGGCGGACTTCGGACTGGCCGGCCCCTTCCCACCGGCGCACCGGCTGCGGGACCCGGCGCAGGGCGGCGGCGCGCTGCTCGACCTCGGCGTGTACCCGGTGTCGTTCGCGCAGCTCCTGCTCGGCGAGCCGTCGGACGTCGCGGCGCGCGCGGTGCTCTCGGAGGAGGGGGTCGACCTCCAGACGGGTGCGCTGCTGTCCTACGACAGCGGCGCTCTCGCCTCGGTGCACTGCTCCATCACCGGCGGCACGCCCAACTCGGCGTCGGTCACCGGTTCCCTGGGCCGCATCGACGTCCCGGACGGCTTCTTCTTCCCGGAGCACTTCGTGCTGCACCGGGACGGCCGCGAACCCGAGAGGTTCACGGCCGACCCGGCCGACGGGCCCCGCGCGAGCCTCGAGCACGAGGCCCGGGAGGTGATGCGGGCACTGCGGGCCGGTGAGACCGAGTCGCCGCTGGTCCCGCTCGACGGCACCCTTGCCGTGATGCGGACGCTCGACGCGATCCGGGACCGCGTCGGCGTCCGCTACCCGGGCGAGCGCACCGGCGAGCCGGCCGCCGAGCGCGAGGTCACGCCGGCTTGAGCCCCTGCTCCCCCACCTCCGTGACGAAGGAGGCGGCGGTCGTGAGCGGCGCGCCCTGCGTGGTCACGTGGGACACCGTCTTGAAGTCGGCGCGCGCCAGCTCCCGGCCGAGGGACACCGTCGCGTAGCCGCGCAGGCCGTTGTAGAACCGCAGGTGCGGGTTGGCGGCCAGGTAGGTGTCCCAGTTGGACGGCTTCGCGGAGCCGTTGCCGCCGCTGGTGACGGAGGAGGTGACGATCTCCGTACCCAGGGTCCGGGAGTCCGGGTCGGCGAAGTCGCGCTTGATGTCGAAGCCGTAGTGGACGTGCACGTCGCCGGTGAGGACCATCAGGTTCTCGATTCCGGCGGCCTGCGCGCCGGCCAGCACCCGCTCGCGGGAGGCCGGGTAGCCGTCCCAGGAGTCCATGGAGACCTTGGAGGGCGCGGTGGTGGAGTTGTACCGCTGGGAGAAGGTGACCTGCTGGGGCACCACGTTCCAGACGGCGTCCGACCGGTGCCAGCCGTTGATCAGCCAGCGCTCCTGGGCGTCGCCGGTGAGCGTGCGCGACGGGTCCTGCGACTCCGGGCCCGGGTACTGCCAGCCGTCGCCGTAGGCCTGGTCGGAGCGGTACTGGCGGGTGTCGAGCACGTCGAACTGGGCGAGCCGGCCCCAGTGCAGACGCCGGTACAGCTTCAGGTCCGGGCCCTCGGGGAGCTGGGGGCGGCGCAGCGGCATGTTCTCCCAGTACGCCCGGTAGGCGGCGGCCCGGCGCAGCAGGAACTCCTCCGGCGGGACGCTGTTCTCCGGGGTGTCGCCCGCGTAGTTGTTCTCGGTCTCGTGGTCGTCCCAGGTGACGACGAAGGGGTGCGCGGCGTGCGCGGCCCGCAGGTCGGGGTCGGACTTGTAGAGGGCGTACCGCAGGCGGTAGTCCTCCAGCGTCACCGTCTCGTGGTTGAACTGCGCGGGCAGGGTGCCGGCCGGGTAGGCGCGGGAGCCGCCGGCGGAGTTGACGGCGTACTCGTAGAGGTAGTCGCCGAGGTGGAAGACGACGTCCACGTCCTCCTCGGCGAGGTGCCGGTAGGCGGTGTAGTAGCCCTGGTCGTAGCGCTGGCAGGAGACCAGGCCGAAGGTGAGCCCGGCGGTGCGGCTGCGGGCCGGGGGCGCGGTGCGGGTGCGGCCGGCGGGGCTGACGAAGCGGCCGGCGCGGAAGCGGTAGTAGTAGACGTGGCCGGGGGCGAGGTGACCGACCTCGACGTGGACGGTGTGGTGGAACTCGGGGTGGGCGGTGGTGGTGCCCCGTCTGACGACGCGGCGGAAGCGTTCGTCGAGGGCGAGTTCCCAGCCGACGTCGACGCGTTTCGCGGGCAGTCCGCTGTCGGTCTGGTAGGGCGCGGGGGCCAGGCGGGTCCAGAGCAGGACGGAGTCCGGCAGCGGGTCGCCCGAGGCGACGCCGAGCGTGAAGGGGTCTCCGGGGAGCTGCGCCGGGTCGAGCTCGGCGGCGCTCGCGGTGCCGGCGGCGGGCAGGTTCACGGAGAAGGCGAGCGCCGCGGCGGCGCCGGTGACGGTCAGGAAGCGGCGGCGGCCCAGGTGGCGGGCGGCGGCGCGGAGTTCGGGCGCGTGCGTGGCCCGGGCGGCCTGGGCACGGTGCGGGGCCTGGTGGTTCGCGGGTGTCATCCGTTCCTCCCCTTGCGGTGGGTGCAGGGGGCATTCGAATGGCCGGGAACGACGCGAGCTTGGCGCGGACATGACGGGGCTGTGGCGGACGGATGAGTTCCGCAAGATCGCCGGCCGATCCCCCACGCGTACGCTGCGGCGTCATGAACACCGTGAGAATCACCGACGAGGGAACGTACGACATGGCGGACCAGGGGCGGATCGCCGTGGTCACGGGTGCCGGTTCCGGCATCGGCCGCGCGGTCGCCGCCGAACTGGCGCGCGCGGGCTGGACGCTGGTCCTGGCGGGCCGCCGCACCGGGCCCCTGGAGGAGACGGCGGCGCTCGCCCCCGGCGACACCGCTTTCCCCGTGCGGGCAGACGTGTCACGGCCCGAGGACGTGGCCGCCCTGTTCGCCGCCGTGCGCGACCGGTTCGGGCGGCTGGACCTGCTGTTCAACAACGCCGGGACGTTCGGCCCCGGCGGCGTGCCGGTCGAGGACCTGCCCTACGACGCGTGGCGGCACGTGGTGGACACCAACCTCAACGGGGCGTTCCTGTGCGCGCAGGCGGCGTACCGGCAGATGAAGGAGCAGAGCCCGCAGGGCGGCCGGATCATCAACAACGGCTCGATCTCCGCGCACACGCCGCGCCCGCACTCGGTGGCGTACACGGCGACCAAGCACGCGCTGACGGGCCTGACCAAGTCGCTGTCCCTGGACGGCCGCCCCTACGGCATCGCGGTCGGCCAGATCGACATCGGCAACGCGGCGACCGACATGACGGCCGGCATGCGGACCGGGGCGCTGCAGGCCGACGGGGAGGTGGTGCCCGAGCCGGTGATGGACGTCGCCGACGTGGCGCGCACGGTGCGGCACATGGCGGAGCTGCCACTGGAGGCGAACGTGCAGTTCGCGACGGTCCTGGCGACGGCGATGCCGTACGTGGGACGCGGCTGAACGGGGCCTGCCGGACGGGCTCTTGACGATCCGCACATTCGGAACGCAACGGTCCGCGCCCTTGCGGGCGACAGCGGTCGTATGCTCAACTTTCCTTCACCGAAGCTTCACACTCGGAGCATCGGCCTTCCGGAGCTCCGCAAGCCATACCCAGGGGGGAAGGCGGCAGCCGTTCCGGCCACCGGGTGGGGGTGGATCCCGCGGGGGGACCGCGGGATGCGCACCGGTGGACGGAACGGCTGCCGCGCACACCGTGCCGGCGTCAGCGTGCCAGGATCCGCTCGACGTCGGCCATCTGGCCGGGGGTGAGCGGCCCCCTGTCCAGCGCGCCCGCGTTCTCCTCGGCCTGGGCGACGGTACGGAACCCGGGAATCGGCACGGTCCGGTCGCTGCGGGCCCAGAGCCAGGCCAGGGCGCCCTGCGCGAGCGTACGGCCGCCCGCGGTGAGGACGTCCCGCAGCGCCTCGACCCGGGCCAGCCACCGGGGGTCGGCGCCGGTCCCGTCCCCGAACCCCGGCAGCCAGGCGGGCGGCCTGCTGCGGATGTCACCGGCCGCCGGGGCCCGCCGGGCCGCGTGCCCGCCGCCGAGCAGTCCCATGGCGAGCGGGCTGCGGTTGACGCTCGCCAGCCCGGAGGCCTCGCACAGGGCGATCATCCCGGGCGCGTCCTGAAGGACGTTGGCCCGGTGCTGCACGGCCGCGCAGTGCTCACCGGCCGCGAACACGGCGGCGCGTGCGGGGTCGTCCGTGCTCCACGCGTACGCGCGCACCAGCCCCTCGCGCACGAGGTCCTCGCAGACGTCGCGGAGTTCCGCGGCCCGCCCTGGGTCGGCGTCCGCGAGGTGCAGCTGGTAGAGGTCGACGTGGCCGGTGCCCAGGCGTTCCAGCGACGCGGTGAGCGCCCGGCGCACGTGCGCGGGCGAGTCGTCGGAGCCGGTGAGGGTGCGGGTGCGCGCGTCGAAGACGTTGCCCCACTTGGTGGCGAGGACCACGTCGTCCCGCCGCTTTCCGAGGGCCCGGCCCAGCACGCGCTCGCTGTGCCCGGCGCCGTAGACGTCGGCCGTGGCGAAGAAGGTGACGCCGAGGTCGAGGGCGCGCCGGACCGCCCGTACGGACTCGTCGTCGTCGACGTGCCCCCAGCCGAGCGGCTGCCCGGCGGTGTCCCGCCACTCGCCGCCGATGGCCCAGCAGCCGAAGCCGAGCGCACTGACCTCCATGCCGCTGCGGCCGAGGCTCCTGGTGGCCCCGGCCGTACCGGGGGGCGTGGTGGTTCCGTTGGTGTTCATGCCCGGGGAGGCTAGGAGTTGAAGCGCACCCGAAGGCAACACCCGGGGGGAACGGCGTCGCCGGTCCCCGGTTACGCCTGGCCGGTCTCGAACCGGGCGATGCGGCCGTCCTCGTCCACGGTGAAGTTCCACCGGGTGCGCATCTCGCCCCACGTGTCGTTGCGGTAGCGGGCGATGAGGGCGCGCCCGCCGTTCGACTCGTTGTCGACCTCCATGTGGCCGTTCGAGGAGAAGATCTCCTGGTCGATCCACTGGGCGAGGTCCCGGTCGTCGCCGTCGTCGGCCATGGTGGCGTCTGGCGCGAGCAGCGCCAGGAAGGCCTCGCGGTCGTGCGCGTTGACGGCGGCGACGAAGGCCCGGACGGCCGGGTCGCTGAGACGGGTGGTCTGAATCGTCATGCCGGCCAGCGTCACACCGGCCCCGGCGCCCCGCCACCCGAACGGCGCCCGCGGCGGGCCGGCCGGGTGCGGACGGTGCGACGGTGGGAACCTGGGAGGTGCCCACCCCAGACGTCACGGCGGTAAGCGCCCGTCACCGCCGTCACCGCCCGAAGGAGCAGACATGACCTGTTACGACCGACGCGACCTCGGACTGCTGCTGCTCCGTCTGGGGACGGGCGGCGTGCTGGCCGCGCACGGCGCGCAGAAACTGCTCGGCTGGTTCGGCGGCGGGGGGCTGGAGGGGACCGGCAAGGCCATGGAGTCCATGGGCTACACCCCGGGCCGGGCCAGCGCGACCGCGGCGGGCCTCGCGGAGGCCGGGGGCGGCGTGCTGCTGGCCCTGGGCCTGGCCACCCCGGCCGCGGGCGCGGCGGCGGCCGGCGCGATGACGGGCGCCGCCGCGGTGCACGCCCCGAACGGCTTCTTCGCCCAGGCCGGCGGCTACGAGTACGCGGCCTCCCTGGGCCTGACGGCCGCCGGCCTCGCCGTCACGGGCCCCGGCCGCCTCTCCGTCGACCACGCCCTGGGCCACGCGGTCAACCGGAACTGGATGGTTCCGGCGGCCTTCGCGGCGACGGCGGCCGCCACGGCGGTGGTCGTCGGGGCGCGCAACAAGCGGGTACGCAAGGCGGCGGAGGGCCGGCAGGAGCAGCTGTTCGACTGACGCGGCGGCCCCGCGGCCCGTGGCAGGCTGCCCCGCATGACCGACAACCGAGGCGGCACGCCCGCCGACGACGCCTGGACCACCGTCGACTCCCTGTGGAAGTGGCTGGAGGCGGACCAGCCCGTCGGCGGCCGTGAGGGCCTGCTGCTGCGCATGCTGAAGCTGTCCGAGGAGGTCGGCGAGGTCGCCGAGGCGGTGATCGGCGCGACGGGCCAGAACCCGCGCAAGGGGGTCACCCACACGTGGGAGGACGTCGAGGCGGAGCTGTGCGACGTAGTGATCACGGCGATGGTGGCCCTGCGGACCCTGACGCCCGACGCGCGGGAGGTGTTCGGGCGGCATCTGGCACGGGTGGCGGGCCGGTCGCTCCGGGGTCCGGCCGGGCCGGGGGCGGGCTGTACGATGCGGTCGCCCGACGGAGCGCCGGACTGACCTCACGGGCCATCACCACCCGCACCAGGAAAGACACCGCCCATGCACCGCCCGCCCGCCCCGCCCACGCCACCGGCATCTCCCGGACCCGACCGCCCTCGCACCCGCTGGTGGCGGACCGACCGGGCGCGCATCGGATTCGTGGCCGCCGTGCCCCTGCTCGGCCTGGTCAGCGAGTACCTGGGCTTCGTCGCCCTGGTCGCCGCGATCGTCCTGGTGTGGAAGGACAGCCCCTGGCAGAAGGGCACCAAGGTGATCGTCACGATCGGGGCCATGGCGCTGCTCGGCGGGGTCCTCCCGGATCCGCCCGAGGACGGCGCGGCGACCGTCGCGGCGGAGGCGGACGGCAAGGGCGGCGCGGGCGTCACGGCCGGCGCCCTCGCCCCGGCGACGCCGTCGGCGGCCGGGACGACCCCGAAGCCCAGCCCCAGGCCCCGGCCGGAGGCCGCGGACTACCGGGGCATGACGCTGGACGACGCCCGGGACCGGGCCGAGGCCGCCGGGTTCGGCGTCGACGAGCACGACGCGTCCGACCAGGACAAGAGCATCATGATGCGGCTCAACTGGACCGTCTGCTTCCAGAAGACCGGCTGGACGTCGTCCGGGACGAGGACGATCGACTTCGGCGCGGTGAAGAACGGTGCCCCCTGCCCCGCGGCGGACGGCGGGGCGATCCCGTGGCCGACGATGCCGGATCTCGTCTGGAAGACGTGGAAGACGGCGCACAAGGAGGTCGCCGCCCTCGGGACCGTCCCGGACGACCACATCATGGCGTCCACCGCGTACGTCAACGACCAGCTCCCCGACGAGGGCGAGTACGACGACTGGCGGGTGTGCGTGACCGACCCGGCCGAGGGCGGGGACGTCACCGTCGACCTGTGGGTGACGCTCGAACTGACCCACCCGGACAACGGCTGCCCCGACCCGGACCGCGACGACGGCGACCGGCCGAACCTGCCGGACCGGGACGACGACGGCGACCCGGACTACCGGGACCCGTTCCCCGGCGACCGGAACCGCAACAGCGCCTTCCCGAACGGCCTGACGGGCGGCTCCGACGACTCGTCGGACGGAAACGGCGGCGGAGGCGGCGGCCACTGGAACTGCCCCCGCACCCGCTGGTGCTGAACCGGCGTCCGGGCCGGAGCCAGTCGTCGTTCTCAGCGATGCTTCCTGCAGGCGCGGCTTGGCGCGGGCGGCCGGGTTGCTGTTCAGGACGGCGTGCAGCGCGCGCCTTCTCAGGCAGCCCGGCGGACGGCTTCGGGAGTCGGCTCAAGCTCGTCGTGCGCGGCGGCTGCGAACGGGGCCGAGGGCTCCGCGAAGGAGTCCAGCACGGTCACGCCGAACCGGTGCGCGACGGGCACGGCGGCCATGGCCAGCGCGATGACGATCGGTCCGGTGAACTCGGCTGCGGCCCCGGTGACGCCGAGTCCGACGGCCATGGCCACGAGGGCGCACAGGAAGAGCAGCGGGACGAGTACGCGGGCCTTCGGGGAGGGCACCGCGGTCGCGTCGGGAACCGTCTCCGGCACGTCGGCGAGCCGGTCGACGTCGAACACGTCCGCTACCAGGGCAGCGACCTGGACGCGGCCATCGCGGACGAGCAGGAACTGCGGCACAACGTGGTGGCCACCGCCGACCGGCTCGAGACGGTACTGCGGGGGCACCTGCACACCCGGGTGGTCCAGTCCTCCGGCTTCAAGGAGGAGTCACGCCCCGACTATCCCCTTGCAGCCCTTCGCGAGCTCTGCATGAACGCGATCATGCACCGCAACTACGAGACGTCCTACGCGCCCGTCAGGATCGTGTGGTTCGACGACCGGATCGAGGTGACCAACCCCGGCGGACCCTACGGTCAGGTCCGCAGCGACAACTTCGACCAGGTCAACGACTACCGCAACCCCTCCCTCGCCGCCGCGATGAAATCCCTTGGCTACGTCAACCGCTTCGGCAGGGGCATCGGACGGGTACGTGCGGCCCTCGACCGCAACGGCAACCCGCCGGCCGAGTTTTCCGTGGACGACTCATCCTGGTCTGTGACCGTGAGGAGAGCGCAGTGATCTCTGTCGCCCTGTTCAACAACAAGGGGGGCGTCGGCAAGACGACGCTCGCCTACCATCTGGCCCACATGCTGCACCGCCAGGGGGCGCGCGTCCTGGCGGTGGACCTCGACCCCCAGTCCAACCTGACGGCGGCGATCCTGGACGAAAACGAACTGGAGGAGCTCTGGGACAAGGGCTCCGAACTATTCGCCCAGAACGACTACCCCGAGCAGCGCAAGCTCTTCACCCGCACCGAGGGGCAGCACACCGTCGCGGACGCGGTGCGTCCCATTCTCGAGGGAACCGGCGACATCGCACCGGTCAGCCCGGTGACGATCACCTCGGGCCTGTGGCTCCTGCCGGGCAACCTGGAACTGAGCAAGTTCGAGGACAAACTGTCGGCGGCCTGGCTCAACGGCTACGGGGGTGACCCCGCGGCCATCCGCACCACGACGGCCTTCCACCGCATCATCGAGCGGGCGGCGCGCGAGGTCGACGCGGACCTGGTACTCATCGACGTGGGCCCGAACCTCGGAGCCATCAACCGGGCTGCTTTGATCGCCGCCGACACGGTCCTCATGCCCATGGCCGCCGACTTGTTCTCCCTCAAGGGACTGCTCAACCTGGGCCCAACGCTGCGCGAGTGGCGCAGCCAGTGGCAGGATCTGGTAAAGCCCAAGATCCCGTCGTCCATCTCCTCCCCCAGCGCAGCCATGCAGCCGCTCGGTTACGTGATCATGCAGCCGGAGATGCGCCTCGACCGGCCCGTGCGGGCGTACGAGCGCTGGCTCACCCGGATCCCCTGGGTCTACGGCACGGCGGTTCTGGGGCACGCGGACTGGCCCACCGACGACCGCTCGTACGAGATCGCCACCCTGCGCAACTACCGCAGTCTGATGCCGCTCGCGCACGACGCCCGCAAGCCGATGTTCGATCTCAAAGCCGCAGACGGTGCCCTGGGCAGCACGCAGAAGTACGTACAGACTTGCTACCAGGAGTTCAAGGCGCTCGCCGAGGCGGTCGTGGACCGTCTCAGAGAGACCACCGAGGATGACCCGACCTAGGGGTCCAGCTCTGGGAGTTGTTTACTCTCGGTGCGGACGACCTCGCTCAGCTTGGCGGCGTTCCGCAGCGAGGCGCAGTCGGCGTCCGGCGCGGTGGTCGGACGACCACCGCGCCGCATGTTTCCTCGTGCGGCTCAGCCGGTGCTGCAGCTGACCGTCGGCCAGGTCCAGTTCCCGTTGGCCTGGATGGTGGCGCCCCAGGTGTTCCCGCTGCCGTTCGACTTGGCGGTCAGTGTCTGCGCGCTGGGGTAGCTCGCGCTGACGTTCCAGGTGGACAACACCTTCGCCGGGGACGGCACGTTCATCGTCACCGTCCAGTTGCCCGCCCCGCTCACCGAGACGTTGAGGTTGTACCGGTCACCCCAGGTCTGTCCCGCCGACAGCGTCGCGGTGCAGCCGCCGCCACCGCCCCCTCCGCCGCCGGTGCCGCCGCCGTCGGGGGCGACCGCGCGGCCGGTCGCCGGGGAGATCATGCCGGAGCACAGGCCCTTGCCCGCCAGGGTCTGCGCGATGCGGGGGATCGCCGCGAGGGTGTTGGCGGGCCAGTCGTGCATGAGGACGACCTGGCCGTTGCCGAGCCGGGACACGGCCTGCACGATGGCATCGGTACTGGCGTTGTTCCAGTCCTGCGAGTCGACGTCCCAGATGACCTCGGTCAGGCCGTACTTGGCCTCGACCGACCGCAGCGTGGAATTGGTCTCGCCGTACGGCGGGCGGAACAGCTTCGGCGTACCGCCGCCCGCGGCCGCGATCGCCTGCTGGGTCCGGGAGATCTCCGACTCCATCTGGGCCTGGCCGAGCTGGGTCATGTGCGGGTGGGTGTAGCTGTGGTTGGCGACCCACATGCCGGCGTCGGCCTGGGCCCGGACGAGGGACGGGTTCTGGGCCGCGTACTGGCCCTGGTTGAACATGGTGGCCCGCAGCCCGTTCTGCTTGAGGGCGTTCAACAGGGACGACGTGTTGCCGGAGGGGCCGTCGTCGAAGGTGAGGCCGACGTAGCCGGTGCAGGCGGCGGCCTGGGTGGGTGCGGCGTCGGCGGCGACGGTGCCGGCGGCGGCCAGCGCGACGACGGCCGCCCCGGTGACCAGGGGACGCCATGACGGACGGGGTCTGGTGCGCATACGAAGTTGTCCTCCTCGCTGGTCGGTGGATGGTGTCAGCCCGCGCTGCAGCTGACCGTCGGCCAGGTCCAGTTCCCGTTGGCCTGGATGGTGGCGCCCCAGGTGTTCCCGCTGCCGTTCGACTTGGCGGTCAGCGTCTGCGCGCCGGGGTAGCTCGCGCTGACGTTCCAGGTGGACAGGACCTTCGCCGGGGACGGCACGTTCATCGTCACCGTCCAGTTGCTCGAGCCGCTCACCGAGACGTTGAGGTTGTACCGGTCACCCCAGGTCTGTCCCGCCGACAGCGTCGCGGTGCAGGCGCCGCCACCGCCCCCTCCGCCGCCACCGCCGGACGTACCGCCGACGTTGATGCTGGAGCTGCCGCTGCTCTGGTAGCCCTCGGTCGCCATGATCATGTAGTAGTTGAAGCTGCCCATCGGCATCCCGGCACGCGACCACGCGTCGAAGTGGTTGCCCGTGGTGATGGTGCCACCGGTCCGCCTCGACTGCCGCACGCTCCAGTACTGGTCGAAGGTGCGGGTGCCCTCGACGGACGGGGCGTTGTACCGCGTCGTCCGGTAGATGTCGTAGGTGCCGCCGTCGCTGTTCACGGTGCCCATGAAGGTGCCCGTGGGCCGGAAGGTGCCCCAGTTGTCGACGATGTAGTACTCGACGAGCGGGTTCGAGGTCCACCCGTAGAGAGCCAGGTACGCGTTGCCGGAGGGGTTGAACGTGCCCGAGTACTGCACGGTCCTGCGCCCGCCGTTGCTCCAGCCCTTGCCGGCCACGAAGTTGCCGGTGTTGCGCCACGAGGTGCTGTACTGGCCGCCGGCCCCCATGTTCATGGAGACGGTGCCCTGGCTGTCGGTCCAGAACGAGTAGTAGTAGCCGTTGTCGGTACCGGTCTGGTTGGTGGTCACGACCGTGTCGGCGTGGGCGGTGGCCGGCAGCAGCAGCGCGGCCAGGGCGGCCAGGGCGACGGCCCACGCGCCGCGGACTGACAGGGAGACCGAGCCGCGTCCGCGGCGCCTCGGTCCGGCGAGGACGTTCATCGCGATGCTTCCTCTCCTGGGGGTTCGACGACGGCGCCAGTGTTGGCCTGCACCCGTCGAGCGTCAAGAGTTTCGGTAATTGTTTCGAAAGCTTCGGACGCGGGAGAGGCGTAAGGGGCGAGGGTTCTGGCTGTTCAGGCGCATACATGCCAGGAATGAGCCATCCGCGAGCAGCGGAGGCCGGAACGTAGATCAGAAAGCGCGAGGAGTGGCTACGAAACTTTCGTAGGGCCCGGTGCCGGGCGTACCGGGCACGTGACCTTGCCCGACTTCGCCGGCCCCAGCCACACCTGACTCGCCGGCAGCTTCACGGGCTCGCGGGTGGCGGGGTCCCACAGCACCGCCGTCTCCCCCGCGATGCCGAAGGAGAGGTAGGGCCGGGACGCGTTCAACCGCGGTCCCTCTCCGGCGGCTTCGTCGGCCGGCACGACGAGCCGTACGCAGGTCCACTTCGGTTCGACGCCGAAGTACGACGGCGGCTCCGCACCGCGCCGGGCCGCCGCGACCGTCCGGTCCACGGCCGTCGCGGCGGAGTCCCAGGCCTGCAGCCCCGCGCCGGCCAGCATCGCCACGAAGAGGCACACGTTCAGGATGATGTTGGTGCCGTCCCCCGGGGTGGCGTACCGGTGGTGACGGTGCTTGGCGAAGCCCCACCAGGCGGGGACGATCATGACGAGGCTGAGCATCACCAGCAGCTTCACCGAGGCCGCGAACTGCCAGACCGGCGGCACGTCGAGGTCCGACGGGCTGAGCGAGAGGCCGTCGGCGTACAGGGCGTGCAGGACGGACCCCGCGGCCACGAAGGCGGAGACGGTCAGGGTCGCCGTCAGCGGGACCGCCCAGGCGACCCACTCGCCCCACGTCCACTGCCGCGCCAGGAGCCACAGCCCCGCGAGGACGGCGACCACCACCGCGGTCGTGAGGGTCTCGCGCGGGGTCCAGGCCTTGCCGTCGCTGCTGAGCAGGCCCATCCCGAAGGCGGCGAAGACCAGCAGGCAGAGCAGGGCGAGGACGACGCCCTCCTGCCGCTTGCCCGCCCGGCTCATGTCCCAGCCGGACCAGAGGGATCCGCAGGCACCGAAGAGCGCCAGGGTTCCCAGGATCCACCGGGGGGCGCCGGGGACCGCCGCCGAGGCCAGCGTGAGCGCGCCCGCCGACAGCAGGGTCCACAGGACCAGCCGGTAGATAGAGCGCTCCAGCTGCTCCTCCCGCCGGTACGGAGCGGGTTCGCGGCGCCGCCCGTCCAGCGGCCGGACGGCCACGGCGGGGCGGGGGGCCCCGGCGGGAGCGTCGGCGCGGGCCAGCCGCAGCGCCTGGCGCGGCCCGCCCGCGACGAATCCGCCGGTGTCGTGCCTGCCTAGCCGCGTGGCCGCGCGGGTGAGGTGCCGTCGCCAGGCGGGCTGCCTGCCGGGGCGCCGGTGGGCGGTGCTCACGATCCGCCAGTGGGGGAACAACTCCCGGTCGCGCTCGAGGAGTTCGGCCCGACGGACGTACCCTTCGAGGTGCGCGCCGCGCAGCACCTTGCGCACCCGGTCGGCCGCGCCCCGGTCGCTGCCCTTGGCCGCGCCGAAGAGGCGGACCTCTATCTCGTACACGCGGGACCCCGGGTCGGCTTCCAGCGCCGTGCCCAGCGGTCCCCCGCCCGCGGGGTGGGCGTCGCGCACCGGCCAGCCGTGCGCCTCGAAGCGGGCCTCGGCCTCCCGCCAGTCGTGCTCGCCGCCGCAGACCTGGACGAACACCCGGATCCGTTGGTCGTAGCGCGTGTGGGCCATGCGGTCCGCCTCCTCCTGCACCGGGTGTCGCACGAAACAGCCAGGAGACTACGGAACGCCACGCACCGGACGTCACCCGGGCTCCCCGCCTCGCACCGTCGGGCGAGTGGTGCACCTGGCGCCCTGTCGGAACTGATGAATGATCAATAACCTTGTGCCGTACACCAAGTCACGACCCTGGGAGCCCCATGCCCACCGCCCAGCAGGTGCCCGACATCCTCTCGCCCGAGTTCGCGGCGAACCCCTACCCCGCCTACCGGGTCATGCGGGAGACCGCGCCCCTCATCTGGCACGAGGCGACGCAGAGCTACATCGTCTCGCGCTACGAGGACGTCGAGCGCGTCTTCAAGGACAAGGCCGGCGAGTTCACCACGGACAACTACGCCTGGCAGATCGAGCCCGTGCACGGCAAGACGATCCTCCAGCTCAGCGGGCGGGAGCACGCCGTGCGCCGGGCGCTCGTCGCCCCCGCCTTCCGCGGCAGCGACCTGGAGCGGAAGTTCCTGCCCGTCATCGAGCGCAACTCCCGCGAACTGATCGACTCCTTCCGGCACACCGGCTCCGCCGACCTGGTCACGGACTACGCCACCCGCTTCCCGGTCAACGTCATCGCCGACATGCTGGGCCTGGACAAGGCCGACCACTCCCGCTTCCACCGCTGGTACACGGCCGTCATCGCCTTCCTCGGGAACCTGTCGGGCGACCCGGAGGTGACGGCGGCCGGCGAGCGGACCCGGGTGGAGTTCGCCGAGTACATGCTGCCGATCATCCGGGACCGCCGCGAGAACCCGGGCGACGACCTGCTGTCCGCGCTGTGCGCCGCCGAGGTCGACGGGGTGCGGATGAGCGACGAGGACGTCAAGGCGTTCTGCAGCCTGCTGCTCGCCGCCGGCGGCGAGACCACCGACAAGGCCATCGCCGGCATCTTCGCGAACCTGCTGCTCCACCCCGACCAGCTCGCCGCCGTCCGTGCGGACCGCTCGCTGATCCCGCGCGCCTTCGCCGAGACCCTGCGGTTCACCCCGCCCGTCCACATGATCATGCGGCAGTCGGCGACGGAGGTGACGCTCAGCGGCGGCACGATACCCCCGGGCGCCACCGTCACCTGCCTGATCGGCGCGGCCAACCGTGACGAGAGCCGCTACCGCGACCCCGACCGCTTCGACGTCCTCCGCGACGACCTCACCACCACGACCGCCTTCTCCGCCGCCGCCGACCACCTCGCCTTCGCGCTCGGCCGGCACTTCTGCGTCGGCGCGCTGCTGGCCAAGGCCGAGGTGGAGATCGGCGTCGGCCAGCTCCTCGACGCCATGCCCGACGTGCGCCTCGCCGACGGGTTCGAACCGGCCGAGCAGGGGGTGTTCACCCGGGGACCGCAGAGCCTCCCGGTGCGCTTCACGCCCGTCCGGGACTGACCCGCACCGCCGTCCCACCCGCCGGTCCGCGCCGGTGTCCGGGCCCTGATCACGGGCCCGGAAGCCGCGCTACTGCACCACCGGCGTGAACCGCACCGGAAGCGCCGACAGCCCGCGCATCCAGATCGACGGCCGCCAGGCCAGCTCCTCCGGGTCCGCCGCCAGCACCAGGTCGGGCAGCCGCTCCAGCAGCGTCTCGACCGCCGTCCGCGCCATCACGTCCGCGAGCAGGGGAGCCGGATAGGGGCAGCGGTGCTCGCCGTTGCTGAACGACAGGTGCGCGGCGTTCTCCGCGCCCACGTGCCCCTCGGGCCAGATCTGCGGGTCGGTGTTGGCCGCGGCCAGCCCGAGCACCAGGCAGTCGCCGGCCCGGATCTGCCGACCGCCCAGCTGGACGTCCCGTGCCGCCCACCGCCCGATGAAGTTCTGCGTCGGCGTGTCCAGCCACAGCACCTCGTTGAGCGCCTCGCCCACGCTGAGCCGGCCGCCCGACACGTTCACGGCGAACCGCTCGTCCGTCAGCAGCAGCCGCAGCGTGTTGCAGATCCAGTTCGCGGTCGGCTGCTGCGCCGCCGCGATCACGGAGATCAGGTCCTGGACGATCTCCTCGTCCGTCAGGCCCGCCGGGTGGGCCAGCATGCGCGAGGTGACGTCCGGGCCGGGGACGGCCCGCTTGTCCCGCACCAGCCGACGCAGCCGCTCCCCCACGCGCGCGTACGCCGCCACCGGGTCGTCGCCCTCGACGGCGTCCAGGGAGATCCGCAGGTCGTCGACGAGCCGGCGGGTGTCCTCGCCCGAGGTCGGCATCCCGCACATGTGCACCACGGTGCGCATCGGCAGGGCGTGCGCGTAGTCGGCCATCAGCTCCGCCCGGCCGCTGCCGGCGAACCGGGCGATGAGCTCGTCGGCGATCAGCAGGCAGTCGTGGGACAGTTCGAACTGGTCGATGCCCTCCAGCGCCTCGGTGATCACCCCGGCCCGCCGCCGGTGCTCCTCGCCCTCGGCGAAGAGCACGGACGGCTGGTACCCGACGAAGGGCAGCAGCGGCCAGTCCGGCGGGATGGAGTCCCACTGGTTCCAGCGCCGCGAGTCGCGCGCGAACAGCTCGTCGTGGCTCGTGACGTACGTGACCTCCGAGTACCCCAGCACGAGCCAGGCGGGGATGTCGCCGTCGAGCAGAACCGGCGCGACCGGGCCGTGCTCCCGGCGCAGCGCTCGGTAGAGCTGCGCCGGCGTCTGCTGGTACTCGAGCCCCCCGAGGCGCACCGCCCCGGCGTGGGCGGGGCAGCCCGGGGGCGCCGGTCGCGCGGAAGGGTAGCCGGAGTCGGTCACAGTGTCGCCTCCTGGGCGATGGCCATGTCGTGCAGATGGTTGACCAGGGTGAGCAGGACGTCCTTGCCGGACTGCCTGACCCGCGCGTCGCAGTCGACCATCGGCACGTGCGCGGGCAGGGCGAGCGCCTGGCGGATCTCGTCCAGGGAGTAGCGGACGCCGTCGTCGTCGAACCGGTTCACGGCCACCACGAAGGGCGTGCGGTGGTGTTCCAGCCTGTCGATCGCGTACCAGGAGTCGTCCATCCGCCGGGTGTCCACGAGGACCACGGCGCCCAGCGTTCCCGAGAACAGCCGGTCCCACAGGAACCAGAAGCGCTCCTGGCCGGGTGCTCCGAACAGGTACAGCACCATGCGGTCGTTGAGGGTGATCCGACCGAAGTCGAACGCGACCGTCGTGGTGGTCTTCCCCGTCACCGCACCGGTCTCGTCGACACCCACACCGGCCTGGGTCATCACTTCCTCGGTGTTGAGCGGCCGGATCTCGCTCACGGAGCGGACGAGGGTCGTCTTTCCGACGCCGAACCCGCCCACGACGACGATCTTCAGACCGGTCTCCGCGGTGTCGTTCAGCGGTGTGCGGTGGGAGGGCGGCTCAGAGGTTGCGGAGCCCATGGAGCACCTCTTGGAGTAGGGCGGAATCAGGCAGGGAGGCGACGGACTGCGCCGTGCGCGGGTGGCGGGCGGTGATGCGGCCCGTGTCCAGCAGATCGCCGAGCAGGATCCGCACCACCGTGACCGGCAGTGCGAGTTCCGCGGCGATCTCGACGACGGCGGTGGGGTGCCGGCACATCTCCAGGATCCGGGCGAGCTCCGACTGCATCCCCGGCACCGGCCCGCTCTCGCTGACGACGAGGGTGACCAGGTCGAAGGACTCGTCGGCACGGCTGCGTCCACGGGTGACGGTGTAGAGCCGGTCGGGATCACCCGTGTCGACGGGCTTGCGCATCACGCGGTGCCGTTCGCCCTGGTCTGGTCCCGCGGCTCGGCCCGCAGGTGCTCGCCGATCTGCTCGACCAGCTCCGTCATCTGGTGGCCGACCACTCCGGGATCGGCGTCCTCGCCGGCGATGACGGCGAGGTGCGCCCCCTCGCCGGCCTCCACGATGAACAGCAGGCCGCCGTGGAACTCGGTCATCGACTGCCGGACCCCGCCGGTGCCGTCGCCGAACTCCATGGAGGCCCCTTGGGCGAGGGCCTGGATGCCGGAGCAGATCGCCGACAGCTGGTCGGCCAGGTCGAGCGTCAGGTGCTCGCTCCAGCAGAGCTTCAGGCCGTCCCGGGAGAGGACCAGGGCGTGGCGGGCTCCGGGGGTCTGTTCCAGGAGACCTTGCAGGAGCCAGCTGAGGCTGTTGTCGGTGGTCTGCATGATGGGTGATGGGACGGTGGTGCCCGGCTGACCGGCCACCGGCCCGTTCCTCCTATCTCACGAGCTCGAGCGGGAAGGGGGCGCCGTCGCTCCGGACGCCGTACGGGAAGGGGTGGGGACTAGGGAGCCGCGGGCGGCTCGGTTCCGGGCCGGGCGGCCGGTCCGGCGGTACCGTCCGCGGACTGCCGTGCGCGGTGGAAGGCGCCGAACCGGGAGCCCGCGTCGCGTGCCGGGCGCCGGGCCGGCGGTGCGTCGGCGGCCTGCGCGGACGTCGAGTGGCGCTGTTCGCGTTCGCGTTCCGCCTCGGCCATGGTGCGGCCGGGGGCTCGCACCGGCAGACCGTTCGGCGTGGTGCCGTCGGGCCGCCGGTGCCGTCGCTGTGCGGGCAGCTCGGGCCGGGCGGCGGGGGGCTCGGTGGCGGCCGGCAGTGCCGCCGCCGCGGGGCGCTCGCCGGCCGCCGGCAGTGCCGCGGCGGGGCGCTCGTGGGCCTCGGGCACCGGCGCGGGTGCGAGCGCCGCCGGCATGGCCTCGGGCCGGGGGGCCGTCTGGTGCGGGACCAGGTCGCGCTGCTGGGCGAGCAGGTGCAGGGGCAGCAGGACGACGACGCCGGTGCCGCCGCGGGAGGAGGGGCGGTAGTTGACGCTGATGCCGTACTTCACCGCGAGCCGGCCCACCACGGCGAGGCCGAGCCGGGTGCCCTGCAGCGAGGCCAGGTCGGTGACGCGGCCGGTCACGGCCTCCTCGGCGCGGCGCATCGCCGCGTCGGCCATCTTCAGGCCGCTGTCCTCGATGGTGACGACGATGCCGGCGCTGCGGTCCTCGACGTAGACGTGCACCTCGTCGATGGGCGGGGAGAAGTTCGCGGCGTTGTCCATCAGTTCGGCGAGCAGGTGCATCACGCCCTCGGCGGCGAAGCCGGACACGGCGGCGCGGGTGGAGCAGTGCAGGCGCACCCGCTGGTAGGCGGAGATGCGGCCGACGGCGCCGCGCAGGATGCTCTCCATGACGATCGGCTTGTTCCAGGCGCGGCTGGACCTGCCGCCCATGAGCAGCGCCAGCCGGTCGGTCATCAGGCCGAGCTGGGAGGTGCTGTGGTCCAGCTTCAGCAGGTCGCCGAAGACCTCCTCGCCGTGCCGCTCCTGCATGTCCCGCAGGTCGGCGAGCATCCGCACGGCCTTGGCCTGGACGCGGCTGAGGGCCTTGGCGGAGGCGGCCTGGGCCGCGGCGGCGCGCCGCTCGCTGTGGGCGAGTTCGCGGATGAAGGACTCGGCCGGGATCCGCAGTTCCGGCAGCCGGGGCAGCTCGAATTCGGCGAGCACGGTGTCGGCGGACCGGCCCTCGCGCAGCCGGGCGACCGCGGCGGGCAGCGTCTCCTTCACGAAGCGCTCGTACTCGGCCGCCGCCAGGTCCATCTCGTCGCGCAGCGTGCGGTGCTCGCCGTCCAGGGCGGCCAGCCGTCGGACGTCCTCCTCGACGACCGCGGCGAACGTGTGGGTCAGCCGCTGGAGGTGCGGGTCGGACGACGGCGGCACGCTGGCCAGTACGTCGGCCGCGCTCGTGCCCTGCCGCAGGCGCTCGGCCAGGTCGGGCAGCGTCTGGCCGGCCAGGTGGGACATCTCGACCGACAGCCGGGCCGCTTCGGCCCTGAGGCGGTTGTTCTCCGTCTCGCGCTCGGCGGCCGCGCTCCGGGCGCGGTGGACCAGCCGGTGGGCGACGAGGACGGTGACGGTCACGCACACCCAGGCGACCACCACCACGGCCAGGACCCACGTGGAGGCGTCGGACGGTGCCAGGGCGACCGTCGCGCCGCCGGCGGCGGCGGTCGTCACCGGCACGACCGACCGTGCGGCGAGCGAGGTGCGCGGCGCCACCGCCGGTTGGTGCTGGCTGGGCGAAGCAGGCACTGGCATGGAGCGGTCCCTCGGTCGGTGAGAGCAGGGGAAGCGGGGTGACGGCGCGAAGCGGCCGCGGGCCGGGAAAGGGGTCAGCCGACAGGAAGACGATCTTCCGTCCACGTACGGCTCATGCTAATCACCCTGACGTGCGGGAAAACCCCGCTTGTTGCATGGTCCGTCAGCAATCCGAGTTCGTCGCGAACCCGTCGCCCGTGCGTCCCGCCGTGGTATCCGGGACGGCGCCCGGCGAGTCCGGCCGAAGGGCGCGAAACGGGCAGGGCCCGCTCCGGCGCGACGCCACTTCGCTCCCACCGCGTGGTTCTCACCGCTCCCCGCCCCGCACGAGCTGTCGAATTTCGGCCAACTATACGTACACCCACGCCCGTTGCACGCACGGGCCGCGGGATCAGCCGGGTCGTGGGGTGTGGGAATGCCGTTGATCGTGGAGGTTCCGTGACGGCGGCCCGAGGAGGGGCGGCAGACGAGTCGGGCTGTACGCCGGGTTCTGTTCCGGCGGGTCCTCGCGGTCCCGCCGGCGACGGCCATCCATCTAGGACCGGCGTTGCCACCGGCCTCCAGCGGTCTACCCGCGGACTCGGGCGGGCAGCCCTCGAACGTCCGCGCAGGGCCGCCCTCTCTCGCGAGGAGGCGTCCCCTCTTGACCTTGCTCCGGGTGGGGTTTACCTAGCTGCCCAGGTCGCCCTGGGCACTGGTGGTCTCTTACACCACCGTTTCACCCTTACCGGAGACCGAGATCCCCGGCGGTCTGCTTTCTGTGGCACTGTCCCGCGGGTCACCCCGGGTGGCCGTTAGCCATCACCCTGCCCTGTGGAGCCCGGACGTTCCTCGGGAAGTCCCGTGAGGGACTCCACGCGGCCGCCCGCCCGGCTCGTCTGCCGTGCCGCCCATGCTACCGGGCGCCGACACCGCCCCGCCCCGCACGCCCGCGCCCGGGGATCACAGGAAGTCGGTGGTGTCGAGTTCCAAGGAGAAGGGAGCCGGGAGTTCCACCGGCTTGCCGAAGGCGAAGGTGCCGAGCATGCGGTAGTCGTCCCCCTCCGGATCACCTGTCCGGGAGATCGGGAACCGTTCCCTCGATCGTGGCACAGGATCAGCGAGGGCGGGGCGTGGCTCAGCGGACGTAGGTCTCGAAGCCCGCGTCCGTGCAGTAGGACGCCACCCGGCCCTCGGCGCCGAGGTCCGCGGTGTCGACCGCCAGGGCGGTGTCCTGGAGGACGTGGCTGCCGGAGCGGTCGAGGCCCTCCCGGTCGAGCCGTCGCGCGGCGGCGAGGACCGCGTATCCGGCGACGTCGGCGTTCTCGGACCGGGCCTTCGTCCGCTGCCAGGTCCCCAGCGCGGAGCAGTAGTGCTCGCGCGTCTCGTCGTCCTGCGCGCTGTCGTGGGACGAGCAGCCGCCCGTCAGTCCGGCGACGGCGACCGCCGTCACCACGGTCGCGAGGACGCGCCCCGCGGACCGTCCGTGTGCGCCTGCGCGCCCCATGAGCCAGCCCCTCCCGGTGATCGACTCCGGTGAGTATGGGGCACCGGCCCCCTCGGAGCCACCCCGTACCCTGGCCAGGAGCTCGACCGAAGGAGTACCCGTGCTTGTCCTGCTGCCGCCGTCGGAGGGTAAGGCGTCGTCCGGCCGGGGCGCCCCGCTGAAGCCGGAGACGCTGTCCCTTCCGGGGCTGACGCCCGCCCGGGAGACCGTCCTCGCCGAGCTGGTCGAGCTGTGCGCCGGGGACGACGAGAAGGCCCGTGAGGTGCTCGGGCTGAGCGAGGGGCTGCGCGGCGAGGTGGCCAAGAACGCGGAGCTGCGGACGGCCGGGGCGCGGCCCGCCGGCGAGATCTACACCGGCGTGCTCTACGACGCCCTGGACCTGTCCTCCCTCGACGCGGCCGCCAGGAGGCGGGCCGCCCGCTGGCTGCTGGTGTTCTCCGGGCTGTGGGGTGCCGTGCGGGTGACCGACCGGATCCCCTCCTACCGGTGCTCGATGGGCGTGAAGCTCCCCGCCCTGGGGGCCCTGGGCGCGTACTGGCGGGCGCCGATGGCCGAGGTGCTGCCGGAGGCCGCCGGGGACGGGCTGGTGCTGGACCTGCGGTCGGCGGCCTACGCGGCGGCGTGGAAGCCGAAGGGCGAGGTGGCCGGGCGGACGGCGTCCGTGCGCGTGCTGCACGCGCCGACCCGGAAGGTGGTCAGCCACTTCAACAAGGCGACGAAGGGGCGGATCGTCCGGAGCCTGCTGACCTCCGGGACCGCGCCGGAGGGCCCGGCGGAGCTGGTGGAGGCGCTGCGCGACCTGGGGTACGCGGTCGAGGCCGAGGCACCGGCGAAGGCGGGGAAGCCGTGGTCGCTGGACGTGCTGGTGGAGGAGATCCACTGACCCCACCGGGCAGGCGTTGCGCCATACGCAACGACAATTGCAGAGGATGCACTCGGAGGGCACGATGAGGCCATGACCTCACCGCTGCCCCCCTCACCGCTGCCGGCCTCCCCGTCCGCCTCGCCCGCCGGCTCGGTCCTGGACCTCGCCCCCGTCGTCCCCGTCGTGGTCCTCGACGACCTCGCGGACGCCGTACCGCTCGCCCGCGCGCTCGTCGCCGGCGGGCTGCCCGCGATCGAGGTCACGCTGCGGACGCCGGTCGCGGTCGAGGCGATCCGGGCGATCGCCGAAGAGGTGCCGGACGCGGTGGTCGGCGCGGGCACGCTGATCACGTCGGAACAGGTCGGCGAGGTCGTGGCGGCCGGGGCGCGGTTCCTGGTCAGCCCGGGATGGACGGACACGCTGCTGGAGGCGATGCGCGCATCCGGCGTGCCGTTCCTGCCGGGGGTGTCGACCACGTCGGAGGTGGTGGCGCTGCTGGAGCGCGGGGTGCGGGAGATGAAGTTCTTCCCGGCCGAGGCCGCGGGCGGCACCGCCTACCTCAAGGCGCTCGCCGCCCCGCTGCCGCAGGCCCGGTTCTGCCCGACCGGCGGCATCGGGCCGGCCTCCGCGCCGGAGTACCTGGCGCTGCCCAACGTCGGCTGCGTCGGGGGGAGCTGGATGCTGCCGAAGGACGCCGTGGCCGGGCGCGACTGGGCGCGGGTCGAGGCGCTGGCCCGCGCGGCGGCGGGGCTCAGCGCAGGTGGGACGTGTCGTTGAACAGGCGGACGCTGGCGCCGCCGTCGGCGTAGTACGCCACGGCCGACAGCGACGCCGCCGACAGTTCCATGCGGAACAGCGACTCGGGCGGGGCGCCGAGGGCGAGCCGTACGAACGTCTTGATCGGCGTCACGTGCGAGACCAGCAGGACGGTGCGGCCCGCGTGGGCGGAGACCAGCCGGTCGCGGGTGGCGGCGACGCGGGCGCCGGTCGCCGCGAAGCTCTCGCCGCCGCCGGTCGGCTCGGCGTCCGGGGAGGCCAGCCAGGCGTTCAGGTCGTCCGGGTACCGCTCGCGCACCTCGCCGAAGGTCAGCCCCTCCCAGGCGCCGAAGTCGGTCTCGCGCAACCCCTCGTCGACCGTGACCTCCAGGCCCAGGCGGGCGGCGACGACGGCGGCGGTCTCGCGGGTACGGGCCAGCGGTGACGCGACGACCGCCTGGATCGTGCCGCGCCGGGCGAGGCCCTCGGCGGCCCTGGCGGCCTGCTCGCGGCCGGCGGCGGACAGCGACGGGTCGCCGCCCCCGCTCCCGGAGAACCGCTTCTGCGGCGTCAGGGGCGTCTCGCCGTGCCGGAGCAGTACGAAGGTGGCGGGGGCGCCCATGTCGGGCGGACCCCAGCCGGGCGAGGCCACCGTCCTGGCGGCCCGCGCGTCGTCGGCGCCGCGTCCCGTCCCGGCGACGGGCGACGACAGGGCGTCCGGCGTGGTCCCGTCAGCGGCGGTGGAGGGCCGGGCACCGGCCGCGGTCCGCGCCGTCCGGGCGATGCGCTCGCCCTCGGCGGCGCCGGCACCGCGCCCGTCCGGAGCGGCGGCCCGTGCCCCGGCGTCCGCCGCGGTCCCGGAATCGGCGGACCGTGCGGCCCCCGCCCCGGCACCGGCACCGCCCGGCGCACCCCCGGCACGACCGCCCCGGGCGGCGCGCCCGCCGGCGGTGCCGGTCGCGTGCAGGTCGGCCGTCGACGCCGACGGCGACCACTGCTCGCCGCGGGCGCCGGCGTCCATCGCCTCGTTGGCCAGGCGGTCGGCGTGCTTGTTGCCCGCCCGGGGGATCCACTCGTAGGTCACCCGGCCCGGCGGGAAGACGCGGGCCGCCTCGGCCGCGAGGGGCTTCATGTCGGGGTGCTTGATCTTCCAGCGGCCCGACATCTGCTCGACGACGAGCTTGGAGTCCATCCGGACGTGGACGGACGCCGACGGATCCAGCCCGTGCGCGGCGCGCAGGCCGGCCAGCAGGCCGCGGTACTCGGCGACGTTGTTGGTGGCGACGCCGAGGTACTCGGCGACCTCGGCCAGGGTCTCCCCCGTCACCGCGTCGCTCACCACCGCGCCGTAGCCCGCGGGCCCCGGGTTGCCCCGCGACCCGCCGTCGGCCTCCACGACGAACTCCCGCGGCGGACCCGCCGCCGGATCTGCCCCCGCGCTCACCGCACCGGCCCCCTACAGTCCGGAGTCGGCCGTGCGCACGAGGATGCGGCGGCAGTTCTCGCAGCGGACGACGGTGTCGGGCGCCGCCGAGCGGATCTCGCTCAGCTCGGTGATGGCCAGCTCCTGGCGGCATCCCTGGCAGCTGCGCTGGTACAGCTTGGCCGCGCCGACGCCGCCCTGCTGCTCGCGGAGCTTGTCGTAGAGCTTCAGCAGGTCCGCGGGGACGGCGCCCGCGATGACCTCGCGGTCCTTGGCCACCGAGGCCGCCTGGCCGTCGAGCTCCTCGACGGCCGCGTCCCGGCGCCCGGTGGCGTCGTCGATCCGGTCCTGCACGGAGCCGACCCGCTCGGTCAGCTCGGCGACCCGCTCCTGCGCGGACTCGCGGCGCTCCATGACCTCCAGGACGACGTCCTCCAGGTCGCCCTGCCGCTTGGCGAGGGAGACGATCTCGCGCTGGAGGTTCTCCAGGTCCTTCGGGGAGGTGACGGCCCCCGAGTCCAGGCGCTGCTGGTCGCGGGCGGCGCGCTGGCGCACCTGGTCCACGTCCTGCTCGGCCTTGGTCTGCTCGCGGGCGCAGTCGCTCTCCTCGGTCTGCGCGGCGACGAGCAGGTCGCGGAGCTGGGTGAGGTCCTTGGTCAGCGACTCGATCTCGGCGTGCTCGGGCAGCGACCGCTTCTTGTGCGCGAGCTGCTGGAGGCGGACGTCGAGGTCCTGGACGTCGAGGAGTCGGATCTGGTCGGCGGGCGCGGCGTTCAGTTGGGGGCTCCCATGGTGTTCGCTGTCGTGGTGGACGCCGCGTGGGCGGTCCAGGGGTCGGTGACCGTGCGGGACACGTGGACCCGGAGGTCCCATCCGTTGCGGTCGGAGATCTCGTCGAGCTGGGCTGCGGCCAGCTCGCACCAGGGCCACTCGGTGGCCCAGTGCGCGGCGTCGAGCAGCGCGAGAGGACTGTGGGCGCGATCCGCCGTGAACTCGGACACCGGGTGGTGGCGCAGGTCCGCGGTGAGGAAGGCGTCGACACCCGCCGCCCGTACGTGGTCGAAGAGGCTGTCGCCGGAGCCGCCGCTGACCGCGACCGTGCGGACGACCGCCTCGGGGTCGCCGGCGACGCGGATGCCCTGCGCGGTGGCGGGCAGCCGCTCGGCGGCGCGGGCGGCGAGCTCGCGGACGGTGAGCGGGTGCTCCAGCGCGCAGACGCGGCCCAGGCCGCGGCGGCCCTCGGGGTCGGACGGGTCCGGCACCAGGGGGCGTACGACGCGGAGGCCGAGGGCGCCGGCCAGCGCGTCGGAGACGCCGGGGTCGGCGGTGTCGGCGTTGGTGTGGGCGACGTGCAGGGCGACGTCGTTCTTGATGAGCGTGTGCACCACGCGGCCCTTGGAGGTGGAGGCCGCGACCGTCGTCGTCCCGCGCAGATACAGCGGGTGGTGGGTGACCAGCAGGCCGGCGCCCAGCTCCACCGCCTCGTCGGCGATCTCCTGGACCGGGTCGACGGCGAACAGCACCCGGGAGACCTCCTGGTCGGGGTCGCCCGCGACGGTGCCGACCGCGTCCCAGGACTCGGCCCGCTCGGCGGGCCACAGGTTCTCCAGCGCGGCGATGACTTCTGACAGACGGGGCACGCACGCAAGGCTACCTGGAGCTTCTGGGCCGCTGTACCCGCCGCGGGCCGGCCCGGGCGGACCGGCACCGTCCAGCACACACCTCCCGCTTTCCTCAGGCGAACCGTTCCTGCGCCACCCGTATGTGTGATGGAGGCCGTCTCCGCTCCCCCGCGTGTGCGTACGAAAACTAGCTTCGTCGCCGGAGGTGACCGAACGATGACGGTCTGTGCTATCGAGCCTTCGGCGGACCACGGGGACGACGGCCCGGAGAACGCCGGGACACCGCGGGCGGCCTGCGCCATCACCGCGGAGGGCGCCTACGCCGCGCGCCTCGCCCCGGCCGGCGACTCCTGGTACCCGGAGCGCTGGACCCTGGACGGTCCGGAGCCGTACGCGGTGCCGCTGCCCGGCCATCAGCCGGAGGAGCCCGGCACCGAGGTGCAGCCGATGGCCGACGGGCGGGTCCTGGTCCACCGCGTCGCGGCCGGGCGGCACCTCTTCGCGCTGCTGTACCCGACCGGGCCCGGTACCGGGGAGCAGCCGCTGGGCGCGATCGAGTGCCCGGACGGCACCGCCCCGCCCCGGCTGCTGCCGCCGGTGCCGGGCGGCGAGCGGGCGTACGCCCTGGCCGTCGGCCCGCGCTCGACGGCGCTGTGGCAGGTGGCGGGGGGCTCGTCCGGGCCCCGGCACCTCGCGGAGATCCCCGGCCGGTGCTCGGGCGGGGTCTGGCTGGACCGCGAGGGGCGGATGCTGGCCGTGGACCGCGAGACCGGCGGGCGCACCAAGGCGGTCGTGGTGGACCTGGGGTGCGGCGGCGAGGTGTCGCCGCTGCTGCAGATCGCCGCGGACAGCGACGACCGGATACTGCTGGCCGACCCGGACAGCGGGCTGGTGCTGATCCGCTCGGACGCGCCCTCGCCGGGGCACGCCCGGCTGGGCTGGGGAGTGCTGGGCAGCACCCTGCCGGTGCGGTTCCCGGAGTGCCTGCGGCTGCCGGACTGCGCCGTGACGCCGTTCGCGGTCCAGCCGGGTCAGATGCTGACGCCGGAGCGCTGCGGAGTGGCGCTGCGGGTGGACGGCGCGCTGGGCAGCTGGGTCGGGGTGTGGCGGCCGGTCGAACGCCGGGTGCGGCATCTCGCGGCTCCCGAGGGCTGGCTGGCGGGGGCCGGGACGTGGACGGCGGGCGGCGAGCTCCGTCTGCCGTACGCCACCCGGGAGTCGCCGTGCGGGGTGGCCAGGCTGCCGGTCCCCTTCGCCGAGGACGGGCGGACCGACGGTACGGAGCCGGGGACTTCCGCGGGAACGGAGGATCCGGCCTCCGCTCCGTCGCGCCCGGTTCCGCTGCAACAGGCCCCTCTGGCACGGCTTGTAACGAACTAGTGCCGGTCGGCGTGGCCGCCTGGATCCGGGCCGCGGTGTGCCGGTTACACTCGCCCGGCTTCAGGAAAGATCATGTTGACGGGGTGAATTCCTACCGATGAACGACGCCAGCACGACCCAGCCGATCCAGGCCGCCGGTGCCGACGTTCGAACGACCGGCACCGGCCACGGCCGGCACCGAGGACCGGTCTCCAGCCAGGACGACGCGGCCACGCCGCGCGGCCGCCACCGCAAGCCGGTGGAGGAGACCGAAACGGCGGCCTGACGGCACGCCGAGCACAACGGGAGACACGGCCCCGCACGTCGCTCGCGACGTGCGGGGCCGTCGTCGCCGCCGGCGCGGGCCCCGGCGGTCAGCCGTGCCGCACCAGGGTGTCGGCGAGGACGGCCGCGTCGTCACGCTCGACGGCGCCGACCGCCACCCGTACGACGCCGTCGCCCCGCCACATGCGCACCCGCAGGGTCTCCCCCGGGTACACGACCCCGGCGAAGCGCGTGCGGTACTCGCGCACCCGGGTCACGTCCCCGTCGAGCAGCGTGTCCACGACCGTCTTCAGCGTGCTGCCGTAGGTGCACAGTCCGTGCAGGACCGGCCGGCCGAACCCGGCGCGCGCGGCGAACGCCGGGTCGGCGTGGAGCGGGTTCCAGTCACCGGAGAGCCGGTAGAGCAGGGCCTGGTCCTCGCGGACGGGGCGCTCGACGACCAGGTCGGGCTCCCCGGCCGGCGACGGCGCCGGGCGGCCGGACGGGCCCCGCTCGCCGCCCCACCCGCCCTCTCCGCGGACGAAGACCTCGGCCTCGTCGGTCCACAGCGGCCCCGCGGCGTCCGCGGCCTCGGTGCGCAGGACGAGGACGGCCGCCGTGCCCTTGTCGTGCACGGCGACGACGCGCGAGGTCGCGGTCGCCCGGCCGCGCGCCGGGACGGGCCGGTGGATCTCGAGGCCCTGTCCGCCGTGCAGCACCCGGGCGAGGTCGACGTCGACGCCGGGCACGGACAGCGTGCCGATCACGCCCGGCGGGCCGCCGCCCGCGACGGTGGCGAAGCTCGGCAGGGCGCACAGCCGGGACTCCAGCGTGTAGCGCAGCTCGCGCGGGTCGGTGGCGGGGACGCCTGCGCCGATGCCGAGGTGGTAGAGCAGGACGTCCTTGTGGTCCCAGGCGATATCGCGGACGCGGGGAGCGGCGGCGAGCGCCCGGGCTGCGTCGATGGGCATGCGTCTCCTGTCGGCACGGTGCTGGACGGCGACGACCGTACGGGACGCCGGCCACCGGGACACGGGTCCCACCGCACTCCGGACCAGGGCGCCCGGTCCCGGACCGCGCGGGCCCGGTTCCGGCACGTCCCAAGAGAAGGTCAAGAAATCGTTAGGGACTCGAAGCAACGGAATAGTTGCCCGGGCGCACGAGGTTCAGCCTGCACACGTCACGCATCGCATTCGCCCGACTCCCCGGCCTGGAGGCCTCACTCAATGTCCCACACGACGACCGACGAACCCGCCCGCAGAGCGAGCGGGGCCACCGTCCCGGTGCTCGCCTTCGCGGGCATCGTCGTCGCGGTGATGCAGACCCTGCTCGTCCCGGTCATTAAGGACCTGCCCCGGCTCCTGGACACCACGCCCGGCAACGCCACCTGGGTCCTGACCTCCACGCTCCTGTCCGGAGCCGTCGCCACGCCGATCATGGGGCGCCTCGGCGACCTGTACGGCAAGCGGCGCATGCTGATCGTCAGCCTGTCCGTGATGGTGGCCGGCGCGCTGGTCAGCGCCTTCACCGCCGCCCTGCTGCCCATGATCGTCGGCCGTACGCTCCAGGGCTTCGCGATGGGCGCGATACCCCTCGGCATCGGCCTCATGCGCGACATGCTGCCCCGCGAGCGGCTCGGCTCGTCGATGGCCCTCATGAGCTCCTCGATCGGCGTCGGCGGCGGCCTCGCGCTGCCCGCCGCCGCCCTGGTGGCCCAGCACACGGACTGGCACGCCCTGTTCTACGGCGCCGCCGGCCTCGGCGTCCTCGCCATCGCCCTGACCCTCCTGGCCGTACCGGAGTCCCCGCTGCGCGCGAGGGGTTCCTTCGACCTCCCCGGCGCGCTCGGCCTCTCCGCCGGCCTGGTCCTCTTCCTGCTGCCGATCACCAAGGGCAGCGACTGGGGCTGGGGATCGGCCACCACGCTGGGCCTGTTCGCCGCCGCCGTCGCGGTGCTGCTGCTGTGGGGCCTGATGGAGCTGCGCGTCGCGGCCCCGCTGGTGGACCTGCGCACCACGGCCCGCCGCGAGGTGCTCCTCACCAACCTCGCCTCGATCATGGTCGGCGTCGCCTTCTACGTCGTCTCCCTCGTCCTGCCCCAGCTCCTCCAGTTGCCCTCCGCCACCGGCTACGGCCTCGGCCAGTCGATGGTCGTCGCCGGCCTGTGCGTGGCCCCGCTGGGCCTGACGATGATGTTCACCGCGCCGGTGTACGCCCGCCTGTCCGCCCGTTACGGCCCGCGCACCACCCTGATCATCGGCCTGCTGGTCATCGCGGTCGGCTACGGCGGCGGCCTCGGCCTGATGAGCGCCGCCTGGCAGACCGTCGTCACCTCGGTGCTGCTCGGCGCGGGCATCGGCCTCGCCTACTCGTCGCTGCCCGCGCTGATCGTGGGCGCCGTCCCGGCCTCGGAGACGGGCTCGGCCAACGGCCTCAACACCCTGATGCGGTCCATCGGCACGTCGGTGTCCAGCGCCGTCATCGGCATGGTGCTCGCCAACACCTCGACCACCGTCGGCGGCGTGGCGGTCCCGACCATGCACGGCTTCCGGGTCTCCTTCCTGATCGCGACCGTCGCGGTCGCCGCCGGACTCGCGCTGGCCTTCTTCCTGCCGCGCAGGCGCCCGGCGGCCACCACGCAGCTGCGGGCGAGCAGCGAGGAGGACGAGAACCTGGCGCGCGCCGAGGAGGCGCTGCGGGGCTTCCGGGGCCGGGTGCTGGCCGCCGACGGCGTGCCCGTCGCCCGCGCCAAGGTCACGCTGATCGACCGCCACGGCCGTCAGGCGGGCGCGACGCTCTCCGCCGGGGACGGCAGTTACACGCTCGCCGTCCCGGCCGAGGGCCCGTACGTCCTGGCCGCCCGCGCCGCGGGGCACGGCCCGCTCGCCCACGCGGCGACCCACGGGGGCGACGAGCGCCCGGTCGACCTGGACCTGTCCCTGCCGGGCGCCCCGGTCTCCGCCTGACCCGCGCCGCCCGCCCCGGAGCACCCCCTGCCGCAGCGCGCGGCGGGGGGTGCGGCAGCATGGGGCGCCAGCACGCACGCACCACCGGGAGGACCCCCATGCCCGCGGCACCCACGCCGGAGATCCTGGCCGCCTTCGACGCCGCGAAGGGGTTCATGCCCGCGCACGAGGGACTGGCGCTGTACGCGGCGGCGGCCGAGGCGGGCGGGCTCGGACTGCCGCTCCTCGAGGTCGGCACGTACTGCGGGCGCTCCACCCTGCTGCTGGCCGACGCCGCCCGCCGGGCCGGGGTCACGGCGCTCACCGTCGACCACCACCGGGGCAGCGAGGAGCAGCAGCCGGGCTGGGAGTACCACGACCCGGAGACGGTCGACGCCGAGCTCGGGGTGATGGACACGCTCCCCACCTTCCGCCGCACCCTCCACCGGGCCGGCCTGGAGGAGCACGTGGTGGCCCTCGTCGGCCACTCGCCCCGGGTCGCGGCGGTCTGGAACTCCCCCCTCGGCCTGGTCTTCGTCGACGGCGGCCACACCGACGAGCACGCGAACGCCGACTACGAGGGCTGGGCCCCGCACGTGGCCGACGGCGGCCTGCTGGTCATCCACGACGTCTTCCCGGACCCGGCCGACGAGTTCACCGGCCAGGCCCCGTACCGGGTCTACCTCCGCGCCCTCGCGTCCGGCGCTTTCACCGAGGTCTCGGCCACCGACTCGCTGCGCGTCCTGCGGCGCACGGGCAAGGGGATCTGAGGGCGCCTCCGGCGCGTCCGTGTGCGATGGTTCGGCCATGAGCAGCGACTACGACCGCGTCCGCACCGGTATCGAGTTCATGACCGCCTACGTCTCCGGGGACGACCTGCTGGCCGAGTACGTCGCCGAGCGGCGCCGGGAGGACCCGCTGGCGACGGAGGCCCTGATGGACGGCGCGGCGGCTCTCTGCGCACAGCTGCTGCGCACCATGGCGCGGGTGACGGGCAAGACCGAGCACGAACTCCTCCAGGAGCTGGCCCGGGGCACCTACCGGCACGAGCAGCAGTCCGACGACGACTGACCGGGCGCGCGTGCGCCGCCGCGGTCCGGCGACGGGGTCCGGGGCGGGCCCCGGGGGGCCCTGCGGAGCCCGCCGGGGGCCTCTAAGGTGGCTGACGTGTCGTACACAGGCCCGGACTTCGATCCTCCCCAGCCCCGCCGTTCCCGTCTGCGCCGCCCGCTGACCGTGGCGCTCGCCGCGCTCGTCCCCGGGGCGCTGCTCGGGTGGGGGGTGTACGCCGCGGTCGGCGGCCCGGGCGACGGAGGCGGCGGCACGGACCGGGCGAGCGGCGCGTCGGTGTCGCCGGCACCGTCCTCCGGCGGTCCCGCGTCCCCCACCGCGGACGCCAAGAGGCCCACCGGCACGTCCTCCGCGTCCGCGGACGGCACGTCCCCCGCGTCCCCGCGGGCGTCCGCGCCCGCCGCCGGGTCCGGCCCGCTGAAGGGCAAGGTCGTCGTCATCGACCCGGGGCACAACCCGGGCAACTTCCGGCACTCGTCCGAGATCAACCGGCAGGTGGACATCGGCACGAACCGCAAGGAGTGCGACACGACCGGCACGTCCACCAACGCGGGCTGGCCCGAGGCGAAGTTCACCCTCGACGTGGCCCACCGGCTGCGCACGCTCCTGGAGGAGCAGGGCGCCACGGTGAAACTGACGCAGGACGGCGACCGCCCCTTCGGTCCCTGCGTGGACGAACGGGCCCGGATCGGCAACGAGGCGCGTGCGGACGCCGCGATCTCCATCCACGCCGACGGCGCGGGGGCCGGCAACCGCGGCTTCCACGTCATCCTGCCGGGCAGGGTGCACGACGGTGCCGCCGACACCCGCGCCGTCGTCACCCCCTCCGCCGAACTCGGCCAGCGCATCGCGGGCAACTTCGTCCGGGTCACGGGCAGCGCGCCCGCCAACTACCTAGGCGGCGGTACCGGTCTCGTCACGCGCACGGACCTGGGCGGTCTCAATCTGTCAACGGTTCCCAAGGTGTTCATCGAGTGCGGCAACATGCGCGACAGCGCGGACGCGGCACTGCTGACCAGCGGCGAGTGGCGGCAGAAGGCGGCGCAGGGGATGTCTGAGGGAATCGTGAGTTTCCTGCGCGGGTAGCGATCACCGCGCAGATCCCTGCGGACAGGTCCGCCGTACGGACGATAGTGTCGTCCGTACGATGAGGGGTCACCCCCGCGCTTCCCATCAGGGCCCGACGGCGACATGGTGACAGCGACGCCTCTACCGACGACGAGACGACCTACGAAGGACCTGAAGTGAATATCCGCTCCCTCACTCGAGGCGACGGCGTGGTGATCGGAGCAGCGGTGTTGCTGTTCATCGCGTCGTTCCTCGACCTCTACTCGATCGACGGCGTGCCCGACAGTGTCGAAATGCCCAACTTGTGGGAAAGCGGCCCGGTCCTGATGGGGGTCGTCCTTGCGGGCATCATCGCCGCCGCTCTCGTCGTGGTCTCCCGGGGGCTGCCGCAGCCCCGGAAGATCGCGGGGCTCGAACTCGGGCAGTTCGGCGCCGCCTTCGCGATCTTCGCCGCGTGGAGCGCGCTCGGCAACGTCTTCGACCCGGCCGGCGGCACGGACAACTTCGGTAGCTCCTCCGGCGGTCCGGACGCGGGCATGGGCCTGATCCTCGCCCTCATCGCGACGCTGGTCATGGCCGCCGCCGCCCTCGCCACCCCGCTCGTTCCCGCCCTCAAGAGCCCGCTCGTGCCGGCCCAGCGTCCGGCCGCGCCGCAGCCCTACGGCGCCCAGCCGCAGGGTGGTTACGGCTACCCGGGTGCGCCGCAGCAGCCGTACGGCGGGCAGCCGGGTCAGCCCGGCCAGCCCGGTCAGCCCGGTCAGCCCGGTCAGCCGTCGTTCGGCGGTCAGCCGCAGCAGGGCCAGCCGCAGGCCCCGCAGCCGCAGCAGGCGCAGGCCCAGCCGGCCGGGGACTTCTCGCCGTTCTGGTTCGCCGTGCCGGTGCCGCGTCCGCTGTTCGCGGAGGACGGCTCGCCGACGCCGATCGCCGAACTGGCGCCGGGCACCTGGTACCTGGCCGTCGAGCAGCGCGGCGCGAACCTGGTCGCCCAGACGCAGGACGGCCGTCGCGGCGTCCTCCAGGACACCTCGGGCATCCAGCGCGGCTGACCTTCGAAGGTCCGAACAGACTCAACGGCCCCCCGTCCGGACGCAGTTCCGGGCGGGGGGCCGTCCGCGCAGGTTTCCCCCGGGCTTCCGGGGCCATACGCAAGGCATGTCTAGATACCACGGTTCCAGCACCGCGGGCCGGGCCATCGCGATCGTCGCGGACGTCATGGCCTTCATCCTCGGCCTGTGGATACTGATGTACCTGTTGGACGCCAACCGGGCCAACGACCTGGTGCGGTTCGTCCATGACGCGGCCGACTGGCTGGCCGGCTGGTCGCGGGACCTCTTCACGTTCGACGAGGCCTGGGCGCGCGTCGTCGCCGGGTACGGTCTGGCCGCCGTCGTCTACCTCTTCGTCGGCCACGCCATCGCCGGCCGGCTCGGCCACCGCTGACCCGCCGGCCTCCCGGTCAGACGCAGCAGTCCGGGTCGAGGCCCTTCGGCAGCCGGTCGCCCGAGAAGACCTGGCAGGTCGCCTCGTGGCCGCCGAGCGCGGCCACGGCGAGCAGCAGGGAACCGGCCGTCCAGGAGGTCAGTTCGCGCGGCCAGACGACCTGGTCGTCGAAGACGTACCCGGTCCAGTACAGGCCGCTTTCGGCGTCCCGCAGGTGCTGGATGGACTGGAGGATCTCCAGGGCTCGGTCGGACTCGCCCACCGCCCACAGCGCGAGGGCGAGTTCGGCCGATTCGCCGCCCGTCACCCACGGGTTGGGGACGACGCAGCGCACGCCGAGGCCGGGGACGACGAAGCGGTCCCAGCTCTCCTGGATGCGCGACCTGGCCTCCGTGCCGGTCAGCGCGCCGCCCAGCACCGGGTAGTACCAGTCCATCGAGTAGCGGTCCTTGTCCAGGAACCGCTCCGGGTGGCGGCGGATGGCGTGCCGCAGCGCGCCGACGGCCAACTCCCAGTCGGGCTGCGGCTCCTCGCGCTGCTCGGCGATGGCGAGGGCGCAGCGCAGCGCGTGGTGGACGGAGGAGCTGCCGGTGAGCAGCGCGTCGTGCGCCGGGGTGCCGTCGTCGTCGCGCCGCCAGCCGATCTGGCCGCCGGGCTGCTGGAGTCGCAGCACGAACTCGGTCGCGGCGACGACGACCGGCCACATCCGGTCCAGGAACGTGTCGTCGCCGGTGGCGAGGTAGTGGTGCCAGACGCCCACGGCGACGTAGGCGACGAAGTTGGTCTCCCGGCCGCGGTCGGTGACGTCGGCGAAGTCGCCGTCGGCGTAGGCGGCGTACCAGGAGCCGTCCTGGTTCTGGTGCCGGGCCAGCCACGTGTACGCGCGCTCGGCGGCGTCGTGCTCGCCGGCCGCGTCCAGGGCCATTGCCGCCTCGACGTGGTCCCAGGGGTCGAGGTGGTGCCCGCGGAACCACGGGATGGCGCCGTCCTCGCGCTGTACGGCGAGGATGCCGCGGACGGTGGCCGCGGCCTGCTCGTCGGTGAGGACGCCGGGCAGGACGAGGTGTTCGGTGCGGGGGGTGCGGGGACTCCTGGGCGACGTCACGCGGCGTCCACCGGCGGGAGGTGCGGCTTGGTCGCGTAGGCCACGAAGCTCTTGCCGATCAGCGGGTTGAGCGCCCGCTCGGCGACCCGGGTCGCCAGCGGCTTCTTCATGATGTCCCAGACCAGCAGCTTGTGGTACGCCCGCACCGGCAGCGCCTTGTCGTTGTCGACGCCGAAGGCGCACTTCAGCCACCAGTACGGCGAGTGCAGCGCGTGCGCGTGGTGGGTGCCGTACGGCTTGAGGCCCGCCTCGCGTATGCGTGCGAGGAGTTCGTCCGCCTTGTAGATGCGGATGTGGCCGCCCTCGACCTCGTGGTAGGCGTCGGACAGCGTCCAGCAGACCTTCTCGGGGCCGTAGCGCGGCACGGTGATGGCGATGCGCCCGCCGGGCCTGAGGACGCGGACCATCTCGGCGAGGACGCCCTTGTCGTCGGGGATGTGCTCCATCACCTCGGAGATGATGACGACGTCGAAGGACTCGTCCGGGAAGGGCAGGGCCAGCGCGTCGCCCTCCATGGCGGTGGCGGTGGCACCGGCCGGTGCCTCACCGGCCTCCTTCATCGCGGCGAACCACTTGGCGACCTCGCGGATCTCCTCGCCGTTCTGGTCCAGCGCGACGACCTGGGCGCCGCGCCGGTAGCACTCGAACGCGTGCCGGCCGGCGCCGCAGCCGAGGTCCAGGACGCGGTCGCCGGGGGCGAGCGGGAACCGGGAGAAGTCGACGGTCAGCACGTGGCCCTGCTTTCGGGATAGACGCCGGTGTCACTGGGGGTCGGGGTCGCGGGCACGATCCTCGGGGTGGCCGTGGGGGCGGGGCCGATGGCCTCGCGGTAGCGGGCGACCGTGCCCTCGGCGGCACGGGCCCAGGTGAAGTGCCGCAGCACGCGGTCGCGTCCGGCCACGCCGAGCCGGGCGCGCAGCTCCGGGTCGCCGAGCAGCCGGTTCAGGCCGGCGGCCAGCGCCCCCGCGTCGCCGGGCGGCACGGCGAGGCAGGTCTCCCCGTCGCGGCCGGCGACCTCCGGGACGGCCCCGCCGGTCGTGGCGAGCAGCGCGGTGCCGGTCGCCATGGCCTCGGCGGCGGGCAGCGAGAACCCCTCGTACAGGGACGGCACGCAGGCGACCTGCGCCGAGCGCACGAGGTCGACGAGTTCGGCGTCCGAGATGCCCTTGACGAACTCGACGGCGCCTTCGAGGCCGTACCGCTCGATCGCCTGGGCGACGGGCCCCTCGGCGGGCCGCTTGCCGACGACGACGAGGTGGGCGTCGGGCTGCTCGGTGCGGACCTTCGCCAGCGCCTCGACGAGGAAGACCAGGCCCTTGAGCGGGACGTCCGCGCTGGACGTGGTCACGATCCGGCCGGGCACCTGCGGCACCGACGGGTCGGGCGAGAACAGGTCGGTGTCGGCGCCGATGTGGACGACGTGGATGCGGTCGCCCCGTACGCCGAGGTGGTCGACGATCTCCTGGCGGGAGGTGCCGGAGACGGTGAGCACGGACGGCAGGCGGCGGGCGACGCGCTTCTGCATGCGGGTGAAGGCGTACCAGCGGCGCACGGACAGGCGGCGCTTGCGGCTGTCGGCGGCGTCCAGTTCGAGCTGCCGGTCCACGGTGATGGGGTGGTGGATGGTGGTGACGAGGGGGGCGCCGACGTCGCCGAGGAGGCCGTAGCCGAGGGTCTGGTTGTCGTGGACGACGTCGAAGTCGCCGCGGCGGGCGCGCAGATGGCGGCGGGCGCGCAGCGAGAACGTCAGCGGCTCGGGGAAGCCGCCGGTCCACATGGTGGCGACCTCGAGGGCGTCGACCCAGTCGCGGTACTCGTCGCGCTTCGGGGTGCGGAAGGGGTCGGGCTGCCGGTAGAGGTCGAGGCTCGGCAGCTCGGTGAGGGACAGCCGGTCGTCGTGCCCCTCGTCGAGCACGGGGTACGGCTGGGCGCCGATGACCTCGACCCGGTGGCCGAGGCGGGCCAGTTCGCGCGACAGATGGCGGACGTAGACGCCTTGGCCGCCGCAGAACGGGTTCCCCTTGTAGGTGAGGAGCGCGATGCGGAGGGGTCGCAAGCCGTCGGCGGCGACCTCCTGACGGGGACCCGCCTGACTGGCCTCAGCGGTCACTCCCGGGCCCCTCTCTCCCTGCTTCGTCCCGCGACACTACGCCGGGACGTTAATCTGGAACAAGTTTCAGACTTGATCGTCAGAGGCCTCGAATCTACCGGCAGGTAGGGGCCCTGTGACGAGTGGATCAGGTGATTCACGCCACGACGGCGGCCCCGGCGGGACACCTGCCGGGCCGGGTGGGGGGAAGAAGGTGACCAAGGTGACCAAGGTGGACAACCCGGTGGCGGGAACGGCGGCCGGACCCGTGCGCCGCTCCCCGCCCTCCCCGCCCCTGACGGAACGGCAGGAGGCGCGCCGTCGCCGCATCCTCCAGGCGAGCGCCCGGCTGGCCGCCCGGGGCGGTTTCGACGCGGTGCAGATGCGCGAGGTCGCCGAGTCCTCGCAGGTGGCCCTCGGCACGCTGTACCGCTACTTCCCGTCCAAGGTCCATCTGCTGGTCGCGACCATGCAGGACCAGCTCGAGCGCCTGCACGCGACGCTGCGCAAGCAGCCGCCGGACGGCGAGACGGCGGCGGAGCGGGTGGCGCAGACCCTGATGCGGGCCTTCGGCGCCCTCCAGCGCGAGCCGCGGCTGGCCGAGGCGATGGCCCGCGCCCTCACCTTCGCCGACCGCAGCGTCTCCCCCGAGGTCGACCGGGTCTCCCGGCAGACCACGGCGATCATCCTGGACGCGATGGGCGGCCCGGACCACCCGGCCCCCGAGCGGCTCTCCGCGGTCCGTGTCGTCGAGCACACCTGGCACTCCACCCTGATCGCCTGGCTCGCGGGCCGCGCGTCCCTCGACCAGGTGAAGGTGGACATCGACACGGTGTGCCGTCTGCTCGACCTGACGGAGGCCGGGGAGGCGAGCACCCCGGTCCGGTGAACGGACCGGGAGCCCTTCGGGGGCAGGCCGGTCGGGTCAGCCCAGGTGCGAGCGGATCAGCGTCTCGGCGGCGGGCAGGACCTCCCGTTCCCGCCGGCTCATGGTCGGGTTGGCCGCGCGCCGCCGCCGCGCCTCGGCGAGGCCGTCCGGCGTGAGGCCCGAGGGGTCGGCGAGCAGCGCGGCCAGCATCTCCCCCGCGGGGCCGGCCATCGGCCCGTCGGGGTCGGCGGCCACCTGGGCGAGGATCACCGCGGACATGCCCCAGTCCAGGCCGGGGTCGCCCTCCTCGGCGTTGGACCAGTCGATGACCCGGGGCCCGTCGGGTGTGAGGATCACGTTGTCCGGGTGCAGGTCGAGGTGGAGGACGCGGACGCCGGGATCCGCGGAGCCGGGGGCGGGGACCTCGTGCAGCCGCCGCAGCAGCCGGGCCAGTTCGGCACCCGCCTCGCGGGGCGTCGGCGAGCCCGACAGGCACGCCCGCAGCATGGTCGGCCCGGACAGCCGCTCCATCACCAGATCGGTCCGCGGCGCTCCCGGACCGCCGGGCCGCACCCGGGGCACCGGGTAGCCGTGCGCGCGCACGTGCTCCATCACCGTGCCCTCGGCCACGGCGTCGCCGATGCCCTCCCGATCGCGGCGCAGCACCCACGCCTCGTCGATCTCGTACACGTCGGCCGTGCGCCCGGAACCGAGCAGTCTCCCCAGTGGCATGACGGGAAGGTACGGGAGGCCCTCCCGTCCCCCGCGACCGCCCTCGGCCCGCCTGCCTACGGGCGGGTAAAGTGGCGGCGTCGTCATCACACCCGTACGGGGGGAAGCCGGTGCAATTCCGGCGCTGACCCGCAACCGTGAGCCGTCCGTCCCGGGCGGTGAGCCGGATCGCCCCGGGCGGAACTGTGACCGGCTCACGTGCCCGGCGCCCGCCGTGCACGGGCACCGTCGAGGCATACGGGGCCGAGCCGCCGGGGGTGCCCCGTGCTGTCCGGTCCCGCACAGGGAAAGGCACCCGCCGATCATGAACGTCCGCCGTCGCAGCGCCGCGGCTCTGGCCGCCATAGCCGTGCTCGGCGCCGCCGCCGCGCCCGCGGTCGCCGCCGACCCGTCACCGTCCGCCTCCGCGACCGCGCCCGCCGGGCTCTACGGCACCGCCGACCCGCAGTACGACGGGGTCTGGCGCCAGTCGCTCGCGCTGCTCGCCCAGGACACCGCGGGCGTGATCCCGGCCACGAAGGCCGTGGACTGGCTCGCCGGGCAGCAGTGCGACAACGGCGCCTTCGCGCCCTACCGGGCCGACACCGGCAAGCCGTGCGACGCCAAGACCATGGTCGACACCAACAGCACGGCCGCCGCCGTCCAGGCCCTGTGGGCCGTCGGCGGGCGCGGCGACGTCGTCGAGGACGCCCTGGCCTGGCTGAAGTCCGTGCAGAACAAGGACGGCGGCTGGGGTTACACCCCGGGCGGTCCCAGCGACGCCAACTCCACCTCCGTGGTCATCGGCGCCCTGACGGCCACCGGCACCAAGCCGGAGGACGTCACGAAGGGCGGCAGGTCGCCCTACGACGCCCTGCTGACGTTCGCCCTGCCCTGCTCCGGCGGCGAGGGCGCGGGGGCCTTCGCCTACCAGCCCGAGAAGGACGGCAAGCTCCTCGCGAACGACGACGCGACCGCCGCCGGTGTCCTCGGCGCGCTCGGCAAGGGCCTGGTCGCCGAGCCGGGCAAGGCGGCGGGCGGCGCCACCGGCTGCGCCGGCGCGGACCGGCCCACCCGGGAGCAGGCCGCCGCGAACGGCGCCGCCCACCTCGCGCGGACCGTCGCCAAGGACGGCCACCTGACCTCCGCCCTCGCCGGTGCGGACCCCCAGCCCGACTACGGCAACACCGCCGACGCCGTCGTCGCGCTCGCCGCACAGGGCGGGGCGAAGAGTGCCGCGAAGCCGCTGGCCTGGCTGGAGAAGAACGCCGCGGCCTGGGCCGCGCAGAGCGGGCCCGCCGCCTACGCGCAGCTCATCCTCGCCGCCCACGCCACGGGCACCGACCCGCGCGCCTTCGGCGGCACCGACCTGGTGGAGCAGCTCAACGCCACGGGTCCGGCCCCGAGCGGGGTCAAGGTGAGCGACCGTGCCACCGGCCAGTCCGGGAAGGACGAGCAGAAGGACGGGAAGGACGACTCCCCGTTCGGCGTCTGGTGGTTCGTCGGCGTCTGCCTCGTCTTCGGCATCGGCATCGGCATCTTCATCAGCGGCCGCAACCGGAAGCAGCAGCCGTGATACGCCGCCTGGCGCTCCTGCTGCTGGCCGCGCTCGTGATCGTCGCGGGCGCGGGCCCGGCGCAGGCCACCGGCTACCGGTACTGGTCCTTCTGGGACCGTGACGGCGACCACTGGACGTACGCCACCCAGGGCCCCTCGACGGCCCGCCCCTCCGACGGCGACGTGCAGGGCTTCCGCTTCTCGGTGAGCGAGGACTCCGGCGACGCGGCCCAGCCGCGCGGCACGGCGGACTTCGCGGCGATCTGCGCGAAGACGCCCGCGGAGGAGGGCAGCAAGCGGGTGGCGCTCGTCCTGGACTTCGGTACGGCGTCCGACGCCCCGTCCGGCGAGACCCCGCCCGCGGGCCGTACGGCCTGTGCGCGCGTCGCCGCCGACGCCACGACGGCCGACGCCCTGGCCGCCGTGGCGGGTCCCCTGCGCTACGACACCAACGCCCTGCTCTGCGCCATCGCGGGCTACCCGAGGGCGGGGTGCGGGGAGCAGGTGTCGTCGCGGAAGCAGGACCCGACGACGACCGCGGCCCCCGAGCAGAAGCCCGCGCAGGAGGACGACGGCGGTCCGTCGGCCGGCCTCGTCACGGGCATGGCGATCGTCGCGGCCCTGGCCGCGGCAGCGGCCTGGCAGTCGAGGCGGCGCGGAAATGCCAACTCCTGACCCAACGCCTGCGCAGCCCACGGCCAGCCGAGCCGCGCACCCCGCCCAGCCCACCCAGCCTGCTGGGGCGACGGGGGTCGCCCCGCTCGAGCGCAGCCGAGAGCGGGGGAGGGTGGGCGCAGGCCGCGCCCCGTCAGCGCGGGCGAGCGCCCCCACCCCCTGGCGCCGGCGCACCCCGACCCCGCGCCCGACGCCCGGCGCACCCACCCCCCGCGCCCGGCGCACCCCACAGCTCCACCCCGGCGCCTGGTGGCTCTGGGCCCTCGCCCTCGGCACCGCCGCCACCCGCACCACCAACCCCCTCCTCCTCGCCCTCCTCGTCGCCGTCTCGGCCTACGTCGTCATCGCCCGCCGCCCCGACGCCCCCTGGTCCCGCTCCTACGGCGCCTTCGTCAAGCTCGCCCTCGCCGTCCTCCTCATCCGCCTCGTCTTCACCACCGTCCTCGGCTCCCCCATCCCCGGCACCCGCACCCTCGTCACCCTCCCCGAAGTCCCCCTCCCCCACTGGGCGCAGGGCATCCGCCTCGGTGGCCGCGTCACCGCCGAGGGCCTCGCCTTCGCCCTGTACGACGCGATGAAGCTCGCCGCCCTCCTCGTCTGCGTCGGCGCCGCGAACGCCCTCGCCAACCCCTCCCGCCTCCTCAAGTCCCTCCCCGGCGCCCTGTACGAGATGGGCGTGGCCGTCGTCGTCGCCCTGACCTTCGCCCCGAACCTCGTCGCCGACGTCCACCGCCTGCGTGCCGCCCGCCGCCTCAGGGGCCGGCCCGACAAGGGCGTGCGCGGCCTGCTCCAGGTCGGACTGCCGGTGCTGGAGGGCGCCCTGGAGCGCTCCGTCGCCCTCGCCGCCGCGATGGACGCCCGCGGCTACGGCCGTACCGCCGAGGTCCCCGCCGCCGTACGCCGTACCACCGCCGCCCTCACCCTGGGCGGACTGCTCGGCGTCTGCGCGGGGACGTACGGCGTGCTGACCGCCGCCGGCGGCACGTACGGCGTCCCGGTCCTCGTCGCCGGGCTCGCCGCCGCGCTCGGGGGACTGTGGCTCGGCGGCCGCCGGTCCCCGCGCACCCGTTACCGCCCCGACCGCTGGGACGCCCGCGCCTGGCTGGTCACCGCCTCCGGCGTGGCCGTCGCGGCCCTGATGTCCGTGGCCGCGTCCGTCGACCCGGCGGCGCTGCATCCGGGCGTGGTCCCCCTGGTCGCGCCGTCGCTCCCGCTGTGGCCGGCGGCGGCGGTGCTCGTCGGTCTGCTCCCGGCGTTCGTCACCCCCGCCCCCGAGCCCGCCTCCGCACCCGTCGAGGAGCCGTCGTGATCCGCTTCGAGGATGTCTCCGTGACGTACGACGGAGTGGCCGAACCCACCGTCCGCGGCGTGGACTTCGAGGTCCCCGAGGGCGAACTCGTCCTGCTGGCCGGCCCGTCGGGCGTCGGCAAGTCGACCGTGCTCGGCGCGGTCGGCGGCCTCGTGCCGCACTTCACCGGCGGCACCCTGAGCGGCCGGGTCACCGTGGCCGGCCGCGACACCCGCACGCACAAGCCGCGCGAACTCGCCGACGTGGTCGGCACGGTCGGCCAGGACCCGCTGTCCCACTTCGTGACGGACACCGTCGAGGACGAGCTCGCCTACGGCATGGAGTCCCTGGGCCTCGCCCCGGACGTGATGCGCCGCAGGGTCGAGGAGACCCTCGACCTGCTGGGCCTGTCCGGCCTGCGCGCCCGTCCCATCGCCACGCTCTCAGGCGGCCAGCAGCAGCGCGTCGCCATCGGCTCGGTCCTCACCCCGCACCCCGCCGTCCTGGTCCTGGACGAGCCGACCTCCGCCCTGGACCCGGCCGCCGCGGAGGAGGTCCTGGCGGTGCTCCAGCGCCTGGTCCACGACCTCGGCACGACGGTGCTGATGGCCGAGCACCGCCTGGAGCGCGTCGCGCAGTACGCCGACCAGGTCGTCCTGCTGCCGTCCCCGGGCGCCGCGCCGGTCATCGGCTCCCCGGCGGAGGTGATGGCCGTGTCCCCGGTGTGTCCGCCGGTGGTGGACCTGGGCCGGCTGGCCGGCTGGTCCCCGCTGCCGCTGACGGTCCGGGACGCCCGCCGCCGCGCGGCCCCGCTGCGGGAGCGGCTGGACGGCCGGCGGCCCCCGGAACGCACCCCCGCGGGCTCCGTGCTCCCGGCGCCCCGGCCCGCGCCCGCCTCCCGGTGGCCCCGCCGCCGGAAGGTCCCGGACGCCGCCCCCTCCCCGTACGCCGCCGAGGTCCGTTCCCTCGCCGTCCGGCGCGGCCGCGTCCAGGCGCTGCGCGACGTCGGCCTCGCCGTCTCCCCCGGCGAGACGGTCGCCCTCATGGGCCGCAACGGCGCCGGCAAGTCCACCCTCCTTGCGGCGCTCGTCGGCCTCGTCGAACCGTCCGCCGGTTCGGTCCGCGCCGGCGGCGCCGTGCCGCACCGCACGGCCCCGCGCGAGCTCGTCCGCCGGGTCGGTCTGGTCCCGCAGGAGCCGCGCGACCTGCTGTACGCGGACACGGTCGCCGCCGAGTGCGGGGCCGCGGACCGGGACGCGGACGCGGCGCCCGGCACCTGCCGCGCACTGCTGACGGAGCTGCTCCCCGGCGTCACCGACGGCACGCACCCCCGCGACCTGTCGGAGGGCCAGCGCCTGACCCTCGCCCTGGCCGTCGTGCTGACGGCCCGCCCGCCGCTGCTGCTCCTGGACGAGCCGACGCGCGGCCTGGACTACGCGGCGAAGGCCCGCCTGGCGGGCATCCTGCGCTCGCTCACGGCCGACGGCCACGCGATCGTGCTGGCCACGCACGACGTGGAACTGGCCGCCGAGCTGGCCGACCGGGTCGTGCTGCTCGCCGAGGGCGAGGTGATCGCCGACGGCCCGGCGGCGGACGTGGTGGTGGCCTCCCCGTCCTTCGCCCCGCAGGTCGCGAAGGTCCTGGCGCCGCAGAGGTGGCTGACGGTGGCGCAGGTGCGGGAGGCCCTGTCGTGAGCGACGCACACCCGGACACCAAGCCCGCCGCACCGCAGCGCCAGGCCCGCGCCGTCCGCCTGGGCCCCCGTTCCGTCGTCGCCCTGGTGCTGGTCAGCGCGGTGGGCGTGGCGGGCTTCGGCTGGCCCTTCCTCGCCCCGCCGGACGCCTCGGTGAACGCCCACGCCCAGGACGCGCCGTGGCTGTTCGCGGGCGTGCTGGTGCTGCTGGTGGCGGTGGTGGCGGCGACGATCTCGGAGTCGGGTCTCGGCCCCAAGGCCGTGGCGATGCTCGGCGTGCTGGCGGCGGCGGGCGCGGCACTGCGCCCCATCGGCGCGGGGACGGCCGGCCTGGAGCCGATGTTCTTCCTGATGGTCCTCAGCGGCCGGGTCCTCGGCCCGGGCTTCGGCTTCGTCCTCGGCTCGGTCACCATGTTCGCGTCCGCGCTGCTCACGGGCGGGGTGGGGCCGTGGATGCCGTTCCAGATGCTGTCGATGGGCTGGTTCACGATGGGCGCGGGCCTGCTGCCCTTCCCGGACCGGCTGCGCGGCCGGGGCGAACTGCTCCTGCTCGCCGTGTACGGGTTCCTGGCCGCGTTCGCCTACGGCACGGTGATGAACCTCGCGGGCTGGACCTTCATGAACACGCTCGCCTCGAACATCGCCTTCGACCCGGACGCGTCGGTCGCCGACAACCTGGCCCGCTTCCTCGCGTACTGCCTGGCCACGTCCCTCGGCTGGGACGGGGGCCGCGCCGCGATGACGGTCGCGCTCACCCTCGCGCTCGGCACACCGGTGCTGAAGGCCCTGCGCCGCGCCACCCGCCGGGCGGCCTTCGAGACCCCGGTCACCTTCGACTCGCCGTGACCTGACGTCCCGAAGTGGCCTCCCATTGACCCGCATTCGTGGGATAGTGCCAGTATCCAAACGGCTGGCGTGGCAGTACGGGGGTACGGATGACCGGCAGATTCACCCCGCTCGACGCCGACGACCCCAGGACCGTCGGCGGATACGAGGTCCGGGCACTCATCGGCGCCGGCGGTATGGGGCGCGTGTACCTGGCCTTCACCCCGGGCGGCCGGCCACTCGCCATCAAGGTCGTACGGCCAGACTACGCACACGATCCGGAGTTCCGCCGCCGTTTCCAACGGGAGATCAAGGCTGCCCGGAGCGTCGAGGGCCTGTACACCGCGCCCGTGGTGGACGCGGACAGCGGGGCGAAACTCCCCTGGCTGGCCACCGCCTACGTACCGGGCCCATCGCTCGCACAGGCCGTCTCCGAGCACGGGCCCCTCCCCCTGTCCACGGTCTTCCGGCTGATCGCCGGTGTCGCGGAGGGCCTCGCGGCCGTCCACGCCCGTGAGTTGGTACACCGGGACCTCAAGCCGGCGAACATCCTCCTCGCCGACGACGGGCCCCGGGTCATCGACTTCGGCATCGCCCACGCGGCGAACGCGACGTCCGCCACCACCGCCGGGATCCGTATCGGCACCCCCGCGTTCATGGCTCCGGAGCAGGTCCGCGGCCGCTCGGCGGGACCACCGTGCGACGTCTTCGCCCTCGGCAACCTCGCCGCGTACGCGGCGACGGGCCAGGCCGCCTTCGGCGAGGGCAACACCGAGGCGCTCTTCTACCGCATCCTGCACGAGGACCCGGACCTGGAGGCCTGTCCGCCCCAGCTGCGCGAGATCGTCCGACCCTGCCTCGCCAAGGACCCCGCGAAACGGCCCGGCGTCGACTGGATCATGAAGCAGGCCCGCCGCGGGACCGGGGGCGAGACCCTCGACCTCACCGGCGGCTGGCTCCCCGACACCGTGGCCGGCTCACTGGCGGCCTACGACACGGCGAAGTACAGCGCGACGGCCACGACCGTGAAGCGCGCTCCGGACCCGAAGAAGACGAAGAAGATCGACGCCCCGTCGAGCTCCGGCACCGGTTCGGGCTACGGCTGGCTCGGCTTCCTCGCCGTCGTCGTCGGCGTGATGGTGCTCGTGATCGGCCCGGGCAAGCTCCTCGACCGGCTGGAGTCGCAGACGGCGGACGAGCCCGCCGTGTCGGCGGACGCCGGCGGGACACCGTCCGCCGGAGGCGAAGCCGTCCCGAGCCCTCAGCAGCCGGAGGACACACCGGAACCGGACGACTACACACCCGAGCCCGACGAGTACACCTCCGAACCCGAACCCGAGGACACCACACCGGCCGGCTGCGAGGACGCCATGTCCGGCGTCAGCGAATACAACGAGGCGACGGACCCGGGCACCGCCGAGCTGATCGATCTGGAGGTCGACCTGGAGTTCGCCGCGAAGGACGCCGACGACCCGGACGTCTCCGGCGCAATCAACGATCTCGCCGACGACATGCAGGAGCTGAGGAGCACCCTGAACGACATCGGGTCCGCGAACGCCTCCGGCGACACCTGGCGCGGTGACCAGCTCCGGGAGTACTACGACACGGTCAGCAATCGCATGACCAGCGACTTCGACATCCTGAGCGCCCTCTGCCACTGATCCGTCGGCCGCGGTCCGTCCGGTCCCGCTCCATCGAGACGCCGGTCACGTCCGGGAAGGCCGCCGGGGTGAGCAGCCCCACGTGACCCGCGGCACCTACGAAGCCGCCTCGTAGCCGACGGGCCACACATGGGCCCCCTCACGGCCGCTTTCGGTCGGATCTACGATCATCGAACCAGGCGAAGGCGGACACCCACCTGATCGACCTGCCGACCGTGGAGACCCCCTCGGACCCGATCGCCGTGGCCCTGGACAACCTGGCCCGCATCGTCCAGGACAACGTCGCCGCCGAGATGGTCTTCAACACCGACCTCAAGGTCGCCGACGCCCTCAAGGGCAAGGAGGACCTCCTCTCCGACGAGATCCTCCAGCAGATCGGCGGGACGGCGCCCACCGCCAGGACGGCCGGTTTCACCGCGGCCGTGGCGGCGGGCACCTGCCCGATCACCGGGCACACCGCGACGGTGTGATCACCGGGCGTCCCCCGCCTCCAGGACGGGGGGCGCCCCCGCGCACCGCTCCGCGGGGTCCCCGCACTCGAACCACACCGTCTTGCCGCGCCCCGGCCCCGACGTGACACCCCACGTGTCGGCCACCGCGTCCAGCAGCACCAGCCCCCGCCCGCCCTCGGCGTCGTCGGGCACCTCGCCGGACAGGCGCGGGCGTCGCGGACTGCCGTCCGTCACCTCGACCCGGACTCCGGACCCGTCCGCCCGCCGCAGCAACAGCAGCGTGCAGCGGTGGTCCGGGACATGACGCACGACGTTGGCCAGCAGCTCCGTCACGCCCAGTTCCACCGCCTCGGTGAGTCCGGCGAGCTCCCACTCGGCCAGGTAGGAGCGGACGATCCGCCGGACGTGCCGGGCCGAGTGCGCGCCGGCGGTGAAGCGCATCGTGTACTGGTCCGGGCAGTGACCCACGAGGGCCGGGGGAAAGTAATCGTTCACGGCACGAGCCTGACGTGGGGCGACTACCGTGGGCTACCGAACGAATACAACCGGTCCCGCGGTGGGCCGAGTTGCGCGAGAGGGGCCTCTGCGTGACCCACGTCAACATCCTCGACCCGGGAGCCTCACCGCTCGACTACTACGGCTTCGAGCTGCGCCGGTACCGCGAGGCCGCGGGACTGACCCAACGGCAGCTCGGCGACATCGTGAACTACACCGGCTCCCTGGTCGGCCAGATCGAGACCGCCCGGAAACTGCCGACGCCGGAGTTCAGTGAACGGGTGGACGCGGCGCTGGGCACGGGCGGACTGCTGTCCCGCCTGGTCACGCTGGTGATGCGCAGTCAGCTTCCGGGGTGGTTCCAACAGGTCGCCGAGTTGGAGGCGCGGGCGGTCGAGATCTGCGCTTTCCAGACGCACATGGTGCACGGACTGCTCCAGACCGATGCGTATGTACGAGGCGTACTCGGAGCGCTGGACGAGACCGACCTGGACGACCGTACCGCCGTGCGACTCGCACGCCAGCGCATCTTCGAAAAGGCCGAGCCGCCGGTTCTGTGGCTGGTGCTCAGCGAGGCGGCCATGCACCAGGAGATCAGCGATTGGGAGACGATGCGGGGTCAACTCGCCCGTCTGTTGTCGTTCGAGAGCAATCCCCGGATCAACGTGCAGGTGCTGCCGTTCTCTGTGGGGGCGCATGCGGGGCTGCAAGGCTCATTTACCCTCTTCCGCTTCGCCAGCGACCCGACCATCGTCTACACAGAGGGGTACGGCACCGGTCATCCGACGGCCAACCCGGACACGGTGAAGGACTGTTCGCTCCGTTACGATCACCTCTGGGCCGCCGCGCTTTCTCTCAGGGATTCGGCGGAGCTGATCCGCCGGGTGATGGAGGAACGCTATGGAGAACAAAGCAATGCCGACGAGGATCCAGTGGCGTAAGTCCAGCTACAGCGGCGACCAGGGCGGCGAGTGCGTCGAGTGCGCGCCGCTCGGCCGGCTCGCGTGGCGCAAGTCGTCGTACAGCGGCGACCAGGGCGGGAACTGCGTCGAAGTCGCCGAACTGCGCTCCGCCGTCGCCGTCCGCGACTCCAAGGACCCGGCGGGCCCCGTCCTGGCTCTCGCCCCCGCCGCCTTCGCCGCCTTCCTCGACTGGGCCTCCGTACCGGCCTGATGACCCGGCCCCGGGTCGGATCAACGTTTCTGTTCGAATTATCGTCTTCGCACGTGTGTCCGCACCGGACGCAGCTGACGAAGCCGAACGGAAACCCCGACCGTGGTCCCTGCCGATCTCACCGTCTCCCGTCCCGAACAACGGGCGGACGGACGCCGGAACGACGCGCCGCGCACCTTCTGGCACCGGCACCGCGTCCCACTGCTCGCGACGCTGCCCACCCTGCCCCTGTACGGGCTGTGGTGGGCGTACCTCGCCACCGGCGGCGGTGACCTCGCGGCGCAGCAGGCGTGGGCGGACTTCGCGGCGCGGCACGGCGGGTCGGCGTACGGGCTGTTCTGGTACGGCGGGATGCACACCGCCAACTACAGCCTCATATCCCCCTACTTGATGGCCGCGCTCGGCGTGCGCACGGTCACCGTGGCGTCCGGGCTGGCCGCCACCTGGCTGGCGGCCGTGCTGATCAGGCGGGCGGGGGTGCGCCGGCCGCTGTGGCCCGCGCTGCTCGCCTCGCTCGCACTGTGGTGCAACGTGGCCTCGGGGCGGACGACCTTCGCCCTGGGCGTAGCCCTCGGACTGGCCGCGTGCGTGCCGCTGGTCCGGGAGCGGCGGCTCGCCCTCGCCGCCGCCTACGCCGCGCTCGCCACCATGGCGTCGCCGGTGGCCGGGCTGTTCCTGGCCGTCGTCGGGGCCGGGTTCCTGCTGGTGCGGGACTGGGGCCGGGCCCTGGTCCTGCTGATACCGCCCGCCGCCGTCGTCGGGCTCACCACGCTGTTCTTCCCCTTCACCGGGGAGCAGCCGATGCCGGCGGGCCGGATCTGGCCGCCCGTCGCGCTCGGGCTGGCCGTCACCGTACTGGCGCCGCGCACCTGGCGGGTGGCGCGGTGGAGCGGCGCCGTGTACGCGGTCGGGACGGTGCTGACGTACCTCGTCGCCTCGCCCGTCGGGACGAACGTCGAGCGCTTCGTCGAGCTGTTCGCGCCCGCCGCGCTGCTCGCCGCCCTGCTCACCGTGGACCGGAAGCGGCGCGTCACGAGCGCTCTCCTGGTCGTCGCGCTCGTCTACTCCGTCGGATGGGTGGGGAAGAAGACCGTCGACGACCTGCGGGTGTCCACGGCCGTGCCCGCCTGGGCCGCCGAGACGGACGGGCTCGTCCGGGCGCTGGACGGGCTGGGCGCCGACCGCACCCGGGTCGAGGTCGTGCCCGCCCGCAACCACCGCGAGGCCGCCGGGCTCGCCCCGCACGTCAATCTCGCCCGCGGCTGGAACCGGCAGCTCGACGTGGAGCGCGGCCGTCTCTTCTACGACGGCAGCTTCTCCGCGGCCGGCTACCGGGCCTGGCTGGACCGCTGGGGCGTCGGCCTCGTCGTCCTGCCGCTCGGCAGGCCGGACGGCCCCGCCGAGGCCGAGGCGGCGCTCGTGCGGGACCCCGGGCTGCGGCCCGAGTGGCTGGAGCCGGTCTGGCAGGACGAGCACTGGCGGGTCTACCGGGTGCGGGACGCCGTGCCGCTGGTCTCCGCGCCCGGCACCGTCGTGACGACCACCGGCGTCGAGCTGGTGCTGCGCGCCGAGCGGCCGGGCCCGGTCACCGTGAAGGTCGCCTGGTCACCGTGGCTGCGGGCCGACGGCGGGTGCCTGACCCGGGACGGCGAGTTCACGCGGCTGACCGTCCCGGCGGCGGGCGAGTACCGGATCAGCTCGGCGTACCTTCCTTCGCCGACGACGCCGGACCGCTGCTGACCTCGTCGGCCGGGGGACGGGAGGGAGCCGGCAGGGCCTGCCGCGCCGCGGCCGTCACCGTCCGGGCCCGGGGGCCCTGGAGCAGGTACGTCAGCCCGAAGCCCCCGCCGACCACGAGCGCGCCGCCCACCGCGTCCAGCACCCAGTGGTTGCCGGTCGCCACGATCGCCGAGACCGTGAACAGCGGGTGGAGCAGGCCGAGGGCCTTCATCCACGTCTTCGGCGCGATGACCGCGATCGCCAGTCCGCACCACAGCGACCAGCCGAAGTGCAGCGACGGCATCGCCGCGTACTGGTTGGTGAGGGCCGTCAGCGTGCCGTAGTCGGGCTTGGAGAAGTCCTGCACGCCGTGCACCGTGTCGATGATGCCGAGCCCCGGCATCAGGCGCGGCGGGGCCAGCGGGTACAGCCAGAAGCCGACCAGGGCCAGCAGGGTGGCGAAGCCCAGGGAGGCGCGGGCCCAGCGGTAGTCGACCGGGCGGCGCCAGTACAGGACGCCGAGCACGGTCAGCGGGACGAAGAAGTGGAACGACGTGTAGTAGAAGTCGAAGAAGTCCCGCAGCCAGCCGATCCGCACCACCGCGTGGTTGACCGCGTGCTCGATGTCGATGTGCAGGACACGCTCGAGGTCGAGGATCTGGTGGCCGTGCGCCTCCGCCCGCTCCCGGCCGGCGGAGTTGCTGCCGCCGGTCGCCGCGAGCCGGACCTGGGAGTAGGCGGCGTAGGTGACCCGGATGAGGAGGAGTTCCAGGAGGAGGTTGGGGCGGGTCAGGACCCTGCGCAGGTGGGGCAGGAGCGGGACGTGCCGGAAGCGGGCGGGGACCGGTGCCGCGTAGCTCGTCGGCACCGGGGAGTCGTAGTACGGCGAGGTGCGGGGCAGGAACGGCACGGCGACGGCCGCGGCCAGCGCCGCGAGCAGCACGAGGTCGTCGCGCAGCGGGTACAGGGCCGGCATGTCCGGCAGCATCATCCTGGCGGGCAGCGTCATCACCAGCACGACGGCGACCGGCCACACGTACCGGTCGGAGGCGCGCCTGCCGACCCGGCCGACGACCGCGAGCAGCACCCACAGGAGCTGGTGCTGCCAGGTGGCCGGCGACACGGCGACGGCCGCGCAGCCGGTGACGGCGACGGCGAGCAGGAGCTGGCCGTCGCGGGCGTAGCGCACCGCGCGGCGCAGGGCGAGGACGGCGACGGCCGCGCCGAGGACGAGGAAGAGGGCGATCTCCAGGGGGCCGGAGAGGCCGAGCCGCAGCAGGGCGCCGTGCAGGGACTGGTTGGCGAGGTCGTCGGCCGCGCCGCCGAGCCCGACGCCCGCCAGGTGGTGCACCCAATAGGTGTACGAGTCCTGCGCCATCGCCGCCCAGGCGATCGCCGTGCAGGCGGCGAAGGTGGCGGCGGTGGACACGGCGGCCCGTCCGCGGTCGGTGAACCACAGCAGGGGCACGAACAGGAGCACGGTCGGCTGGAAGGCCGCGGCGACGCCGATCAGCACGCCGCCGACACGTTCGCCGTGCTCGCCGCGGACGGTGAAGCAGCCCAGCAGGACGAGCAGGACGGGGAGGATGCTGGTCTGGCCGAGCCACAGCGCGTTGCGCACCGGCAGCGAGAGCATCAGCAGGCTCACTGCGACCGGCGCCGCCAGCAGCGCCGTGCGGCGGCCCACCGGCTGGGGCAGGGCGCGGGCGGCGACCACGCCGAGGGCCACGACCAGCAGCAGCGAGCCGAAGGTCCAGCCCCAGCCGAGGGCCTGTTCGGCGGCGCGGGTGAAGGGCTTGAGGACGAGGCCGACGAAGGGGGTGCCGGTGAACTGCGTGGAGTCGTACAGCGAGCCCTCCACGTGCAGGACCCCGTGCTCCCCGACCCACGTCTCCAGGTCCGTCAGCCGTTCTCCGCTCGGGGTGCCGAGGACCGAGGCCAGCTGGCGTACGGCGAGGATGGCCGCGACCAGCCACAGTCCCAGCCGCGCCGCGCGCAGCCGTGCTCTGGTCGCCGCGACGGCCGGTGCGCCGAAGGCCTCCGCCGGTCGCCCACTGCTCTCCGCATTCGCCACGCCCCGCGGCCTCCCGCCCCGCTCGTCCGCGCGCCCGTGTGCGCGGTGCTGTCCCTGCGAACCCTATGAGGCTCGCACCGCCCCCTGGGGGAGACGCAGGCAACCCCCGTTCCGCCTGACCGCCGTCCGTCATCGGCCGGCCCCTCGGCCGCCTTTTGTCCGCATGACGATAGTGCGGTCGTACTCGGGGCGCTTCCCGTCCTGTTCCGCCGGCCCCTCACGGCCCCGGCCGGAGCGAGAAGGATCACAGGTCAGAGGCCCAGGGCGTGCTCCGTACCGACGAGACGTGCCTGTTTGCACGACATATTGATGCACTGTGCAACGAACACCCTACCGGGCGTAAGCGGCACATCAGCGCCTATGGTCGCTTTTCGGCCTGTGGCGCGTTGCCGCGGGTTCCTTCCGGCCCGGCGACAGTGCCGCCGTGCGGGTCGCGGTGTCCCTGTCCCCGTCGAAAGGTAGGTGAGCGGAGTTTTGTCGGCTGCCACCGTCGCATCCCATCCGTCCCTCGAGAAGCCGGTCCGCTCCGGTGCGTCGGCGTCCGGCGCCCGCGTCACCTCCACCGACCCCGCCCTCGTCAAGCGCGCCGTGAAGGCAGCGGCGCTCGGCAACGCCATGGAGTGGTTCGACTTCGGCGTCTACAGCTACATCGCCGTGACGCTCGGCAAGGTCTTCTTCCCCTCGGGCAACCCCACCGCCCAGCTCCTCTCCACCTTCGGCGCCTTCGCCGCGGCGTTCCTGGTCCGGCCGCTCGGCGGCATGGTCTTCGGCCCGCTCGGCGACCGGGTCGGGCGGCAGAAGGTCCTCGCCGTCACGATGATCATGATGGCGGCCGGCACGTTCGCCATCGGCCTGATCCCGTCCTACGCGTCGATCGGCGTGTGGGCGCCGGTGCTGCTCCTGGTGGCCCGCCTGGTGCAGGGCTTCTCGACCGGCGGCGAGTACGCGGGCGCGTCCACCTTCATCGCCGAGTACGCGCCGGACAAGCGGCGCGGGTTCCTGGGGAGCTGGCTGGAGTTCGGCACGCTCGCCGGCTACATCGGCGGCGCCGGACTGGTGACCCTGATGACGGCGCTGCTGTCCGACGGCGACCTCACCTCCTGGGGCTGGCGCATCCCCTTCCTGATCGCCGGACCCATGGGCATCATCGGCCTGTACCTGCGGATGCGGCTGGAGGAGACCCCGGCGTTCGCCGCCGAGGTCGAGAAGGCGGAGGCCTCCCGGCCCCGCGTTCCCCTGCGGGACATGATCACGGGGCAGTGGAGGACGCTGCTGCTGTGCGTCGGCCTGGTGCTGGTCTTCAACGTCACCGACTACATGCTCCTGTCGTACATGCCCAGCTACCTGACGAGCGAGCTGAAGTACGACGAGACGCACGGACTGCTGGTCGTGCTGGCCGTGATGGCGCTGATGATGATCGTGCAGCCGTTCGCGGGCGCGCTCACCGACCGGGTCGGGCGACGGCCGGTGATCGCGGCGGGCTGCGCCGGCTTCCTGCTGCTGTCCGTCCCCGCGCTGCTGCTGATCCGCCAGGGCAGTCTGCTCGCCGTGGGGCTCGGCATGGCCGCGCTGGGCCTGCTGCTGGTCTGCTTCACCGCGTCGATGCCGTCCGCCCTGCCCGCGCTGTTCCCGACCCGGGTGCGCTACGGCTCGCTGTCGATCGGCTTCAACGTCTCCGTGTCCCTCTTCGGCGGCACGACGCCGCTGGTGGTGACGGCGCTCATCGGGGCGACGGGCAACATGATGATGCCCGCCTACTACATGATGGGCGCGGCCGTGATCGGCGGCGCGGCGGTGTGGTTCATGACGGAGTCGGCCGGACGCCCGCTGCCCGGCTCGGCCCCCGCGGTCGAGCGCACCGAGGCCGCCTGAGCACACCGAGGCCAGCCGAGCACACCGGGGCCACCGGGGCCCGGCCGGGGGACACACCCGGCCGGGCCCCGGTCAACTCCGGGACACGCCCTCCCCGCGCGTCTATATTCGTTAGCGCATCTATTTAGCAGTGCTAACCACGCGTACGGGAGGCATCCCCGGTATGAGCGACTCACGGCTCTGGGACGACGTCGACGCCTACTTCACCGGCCATCTCGCACCGGGGGACGACGCCCTGGAGGCCGCCCTGCGGGAGAGTGACGCCGCCGGGCTGCCGCCGGTGGCCGTCACCCCCACCCAGGGCAAGTTCCTCCACCTGCTCGCCCAGGTCCAGGGCGCCCGCACCATCCTGGAGATCGGCACCCTCGGCGGATACAGCACCATCTGGCTGGCCCGCGCCCTGCCCGCCGACGGCCGCCTGGTCACGCTGGAGTACAGCGCCCGGCACGCCGAGATCGCCGTCCGCAACATCGCCCGCGCCGGCCTGGAGTCCGTCGTCGACGTGCGCGTGGGCCCGGCGCTGGAGTCGCTGCCGAAGCTCGCCGACGACAACCCGCCGCCCTTCGACCTGGTCTTCATCGACGCCGACAAGGGCAACAACCCGCACTACCTGGAGTGGGCGCTGCGGCTCACCAGCACCGGCAGCCTCATCGTCATCGACAACGTGGTGCGCGGCGGCCGGGTGGCCGACGCCGGCAGCGACGCCGAGGACGTGCGCGGCACCCGCGCCGCCATCGAGATGATCGGCAGCCATCCGCGGCTGAGCGGCACCGCGGTCCAGACCGTCGGCAGCAAGGGCTACGACGGCTTCGCGCTGGCCCGCGTACTGGCCTGAGCGGCCGGGCGGCGGCCTACGCCTCGTGGTAGAAGCCGACGTTGACGCTGCGCGGCCCGGTGCGGTCCTGGACGACGATCTCGCCGCTGCCGCCCCTGGGCAGCGCCACGGTGCCGCCGTGGACGAGGGGCTGCGTGTGCGCGCCGGCGGTGAGCCGGACCTCGGAGGACGGGTCCGGCTGCGAGCCGCGCAGCCAGGTGAGCTGCCACGTGCCGTCGGGGCCGCACCGGAACTCCAGGTGGACGCGGGAGACGAACAGCCAGTCGTCCGGCGTCGACAGCCGGCACACGGACCGGTCCCGGCCCACCCGCAGCACCGCGCCCGGCTCGCTGGGCGCGTCGGCCATCTGCATACCGGCGGTGGCGCCCGCGTCCGCCGCGGTGACGGCGGCCATGGTGAGTTCGAGCACGTGCGCTCCTTCGAGACGTCCCGGCTGGGCGTTGGCTGGTCGCCGCCGCATGATAGATCGGCCGGTGGTGCGGTGTCCGGCACAATGGGGTCATGACCGAGCGAAAGCCACCGGGCGTCGACTTCGAGTCCTTCGTCGACAAGCAGATCCGCGACGCGGACGCGCGCGGCGCGTTCGACCGGTTGCCGGGGGCGGGGAAACCGCTCCCGAGCGACGTGGAGACTCCGTACGACGAACTGTGGTGGGTCAAGCGGAAGATGGCCCGCGAGGGCCTCTCCGTGCTGCCGCCGACGCTGGCCCTGCGCAAGGAGGCGGAGGACGCGCTTCAGGCGGCGGTGGACGCCCCGACGGAGGGGGCCGCCCGCACGATCGTCGAGCAGATCAACGTCAAGATCCGTGACGTCATGTTCAAGCCACCGCCCGGGCCCCCGCTGGGTCTCAAGCCCTACGACGTCGAAGAGGTCGTGGGCCGGTGGCGGGAGCGCCGGGCGGAGCGGTGACGCCTGCGCGTCACACGTGCATCAGGCGGTCGGCCAGCTCGCGGTAGTCCCGCAGGGCCAGGCGGAGCTGTTCGGTGTCGGTGCTCGTCGCGCGGGTCTCCTCGCCGTCCTGCCAGGAGGTGCGCAGGGCGCGGCGGCGGTGCGTCACGGCGTCCGTGAAGCGGGCGGCGAGCTCCTCCAGGACGCGGTCGGCCTCCTCGACCGAGGCACGCGGGGCGTCGACGAACTCCGTCACCGCGTGGTGGAGCCGCTGCCCGAGCCTGTCGCACTCCTCGTGCGGCAGCAGCCCGTGCCCGTCCACGGCCCCCTCGGCACGGGTACCGGCGCCGTTGCCGGTGCCGTGGGTCCCCGAGCCGGGGGTGACCCCGTCGCGGATACGGGCACCGAGACCGGTGTCGTGGCCGGCGTCGTGGCCGGTGTCGTGTCCGGCGCTGGTGCCCGCGTCGTTGCCGGTGCGGGGGCCGGCGCCCTGGTCGGCGCGCCCGCCGGGGGTCTGGTCGAAGCCGCCCGCCGGGCCGGCTCCGTGATCGGCGCGGTGGGCGCCCGGGGCGGTTTCGCCGTGGGCGCCGGGGATCCGCGGGTCTCGTTCGGCGGGGGTGCCGCCGGGCTGCCGGGTCACGTCGGACATGTGGCTCAACTCTCCTTCGGCTGACGCTTGCTGAACGACCAGGAGTGGTGCGCGCGGGCCGGTGCGGGTGCGCCGCCTTCCGCCCCGGTCCGGTGCCGGCCGCCGTCGTGGCGGGACGGGCGCAGCAGGTCCTCGAACAGGGCGCGCGCATCGACCAGGGACGCGCGCATCTCCTCCGTGCCCGCACCGCTGTCCTGCGCCCCGTCCACTCGCGCGTGCGTCACGCGGTGCACGCGCCGGTAGCCCTCGACGTGGTGGGCGTGGTGCACGGACAGCGCGGCGAGCTGCTCCTCGTACTGGCCGCCGTCCGGGAAGCCGCGGGCGCCGGCCACCTCGGCGATCAGAAGGTCCGCCTCGGCGACCGCCTCGCGCGGGGAGTCGACGAAGCGCTCCTGCACGGCCGTCCAGCGCGCCTCGAAGCGCTCGCGCTCGGCCGGGTCGAGCTGCCTGGTCTGCAGCGACCCGTGCCGCTCGACGCGCTCGGCCAGTTCACGCTCGGCGGCCTTGGTGTCGCCGTCGTGCCGGGCCACGGCCCGGTCGTACTCGGGCCCGAAGCGCCGCTTCAGGTTTCCGCCGTGCTGGGAGCCCCGTGCGCGCGAGGCCAGGACGGCCGCGACAACGAGCACGGCCGCCACGATCACGATCAGAGCGATGATCACGCCTGTGGACATGTGTGCCTTCCGGGTTCTCGGGCCACCGGCTCTCGGACGGCCGGTTCGCACTTCGTGTTGCCGCGCAGATCCGCCTCAAACGGCGCCCGGGAGGCGCCGACGGCGCATCGGTGGGAAAATACGGTCGCGCACCGGACGGCCGGTCCCGAGAATGCCGGTCATGACCTGGACCGTCGCCCCGGAACCGCACGACTCCCCCGTCGCCGCCGCCCTGTGGCGCGCGTACTACACGGAGGTCAGCGACCGCTGGTACCTGCTGCACGAGGGACGGCGCACCGACCCGGACGAGCTGGAGCGGGAGATCGCCGCGCACTCCGGTGCCGACCTGGCCCGGCTGCTGGTGGCCCGGTACGCCGGTGAACCGGCCGGCACCGCGGGCGTACGGCTGCTGGACGGCACGACCGCCGAGCTGACCCGGGTGTTCCTGCGGGCGGACCTGCGCGGCCGGGGCGGCGCCGCGCTGCTGGTCGGAGCCGCGGAGGAGGCCGCGCGGGAGCTCGGCGCCGCGCGGATCGTCCTCGACACCCGCGGCGACCTCGTCGAGGCCCGCTCCCTGTACGCGCGGCTCGGCTACACGGAGACCGAGGCGTACAAGGACGACCCGTACGCCGAGCACTGGTTCACGAAGCCGCTGGACGGGGCCGCCGTCTGAGGGGTTCAGGGGGACCGGGTGAGGAGGGTGCGCTCGTCGTGCGGGCGCTCCCGCTCCGACCCGCACAGCTCACCGGTGAGCTCCTTCACCAGCCGCACCAGGTCGGTCGGGCGGTCCGGCCCCCACCAGTCGCCGAGGAGCTCGGCCAGGGAGTCCTCCCGGGCCTGCGCCAGCCGCTCGGCGTACTCGCGTCCCCGGTCCGTCAGGACCAGGTCGGGGCCCTCGCGGACGGCGAGGTGCCGCTCCTCCACCTGGCGCGCGGCCGCCATGACGGCGGTCAGCGGAACGGGGCTGCGCTCGGCGAGCACGGCCGGCTCCACCCGGCCGTACTTCCTGACCCGCAGCAGCATCCAGCTCGCCGCGGGCAGCAGGTCGTAGCCCGCCCGTTCGGTGATCCGCCGGTAGATCTCCCGGCGGCCCTCGCGGGTGCCGAGCACCGACAGGGCGCGGCACACCTCGTCGTGCGAGGACCGTTCGACCGGGTTGCTGGCGTAGGTCTGCGAGCCGTCGGGCGCCGTGACCGAGCCGCGCAGCCGGTCCTCCTTGAGGAACCAGGCCAGCGCGAAGCCGAGGAGGGCGACGGGGGCGGCGTACAGGAAGACGTCGGTGATGGCGGACGCGTAGGCGTGCAGGACGTCCGGGCGCAGGGCGGGGGGCAGGGCGCCGATGCCGCGCGGGTCCGCCTTGAGCGAGTCCGCGGAGACGCCGGGCGGCAGCGTGGCGCCGCCGAGCACGTCGGTGAGCCGGTCGCCGAGGCGGCCGGAGAAGACCGTGCCGAAGATCGCGACGCCGAAGGACGCGCCGATGGACCGGAAGAAGGTGGCGCCGGAGGTGGCCACACCCAGGTCCTCGTACGCAACGGCGTTCTGCACGATGAGGACGAGGACCTGCATCACCAGGCCGAGGCCCACGCCGAAGACGAAGAAGTAGACGCTCATCTCGGCGGTCGAGCTGTTCTCGTCGAGCCGGTGCAGCAGGACCAGGCCGAAGGCGGTGACGGCCGTGCCCGCGACGGGGAACACCTTCCAGCGCCCGGTGCGGCTGACGATCTGCCCGGAGCCGGTCGAGGCCAGCAGCACGCCGACCACCATCGGCAGCATGTGCACACCGGACATGGTCGGGGTGACCCCCCGCACGACCTGGAGGAACGTGGGCAGGTAGGTCATCGCGCCGAACATCGCGAAGCCGACGATGAAACTGATGACGGCGGAGAGCGTGAAGGTGCGGACGCGGAAGAGCTTGAGGGGCAGGACGGGCTCCGCGGCCCTGCGCTCCACCGCCACGAACACCACGGCCAGCACGACGCCCAGCACCGCCAGCCCGACGATCTGCGGCGATCCCCACGCCCAGGTCGTGCCGCCGAGCGAGGCGACCAGCACCAGGCAGGTGGCGACGGAGGCGATGAGCAGGGTGCCCAGGTAGTCGATGACGTGCCGGGTGGTGCGGCGCGGGATGTGCAGCACCGCCGCGATCACGGCGAGCGCGACGATGCCGACGGGCAGGTTGATGTAGAACACCCAGCGCCAGCTCAGATGCTGGGTGAAGACCCCGCCGAGCAGCGGCCCCAGCACGCTGGTCGCGCCGAACACGGCACCGAACAGGCCCTGGTAGCGCCCGCGTTCCCGGGGGGACACCAGGTCGCCGACGATAGCCATCGACAGCACCATCAGTCCGCCGCCGCCCAGGCCCTGAAGGGCGCGGAAGGCGATCAGCCCGGACATGCTCTGCGCGACGCCGCACAGCGCGGAGCCCACCAGGAAGATGACGATCGCCGTCTGGAACAGCCGCTTGCGGCCGTACTGGTCGCCGAGCTTGCCCCACAGGGGGGTCGCGGCGGTCGCGGCCAGCAGGTACGCGGTGACGACCCAGGACAGGTGCTCCAGCCCGCCCAGGTCGCTGACGATGGTGGGCAGCGCCGTCGACACGATGGTCTGGTCGAGGGCGGCGAGCAGCATGCCGAGGAGCAGGGCCCCGATCGACACCAGGACGCCACGGGAGACCTGTTCGCGGTCCTCGGGCCCTGCCGCCTCCGTCGCTTCGCGCACATCCGCTGCCATCGATGACCTCCCGGCGCTGTCCACGGGTGCCGCCACCCACACCCCATCCTTATCGGTGTGGCCCGTTATGGCCTGTTCAGTCCTGCGGAAGGCGGGTGTTCCGGAGGCGTGTGCGCGAAAGTGTGGAGAAGATCTGCATAATCTCTGGAGTTCGCGAGGGGAGTCGCGAGGGGAGGGACGAGCGCGTGGAGCAGGAACAGAAGCCGTCGCAGGGGCCGCACAGGCCCGGGGGGCGGCCCTCGGAGCACCCCTGCCCGGAGTGCGGAGCACCCAGGGAGGCCGACCACACGCCGTCCTGTGCCTGCGGGTCCCGCGCGGCCGACGCCCTGCGCGACGCGCGCACGGCCCAGGCCGCGGCCGCGGAGGACTTCGACCCGCTGCGGATCCGGCCGTACGTCGAACTGGACGGCACCGGTGAACCGGCGGCGCTCCCGCCGGAGTCCACGCCGCCGGCGCCGGACCCGGACGCCACCATGACGCTGCGCGCCGTCGACGCCGGGCCGTCCGCCGCGCCCCCGGCCACGGGGGCGGCGTCCGTGCTGCCCACGCCGCTGGCGCCCTCGGCCGGTGCGCCCAGCGACCACGACGTGCGCCTGTTCGACACCTCGGCGGACGACCCGGCGTCGACGGCGCCGCTGCGGAGCGTGCCGGCGGGCACGGGGGGCGGCCGGCCTCGCCGACGGCGGCTGGGCGTGCTGCTCGGCGTCGCGGGGGCGGCCGTGATCGTGGTGGGGGCGGCCGGGTACGCGAGCGGCCTGTTCTCCTACGAGTCGCCGTCGCGGGACGGTGCCCTGCCGGACGAGGTCCGGGCGGGCGTACCGGCCCCGTCGGCCACCGCGTCGTCGACGGCACCGGAGCCGAGCGCCACCACGGCCGAGCCGGTCACCGAGTCCCCGTCCCCGTCCGCCTCCGCGTCGGCGAGCCCCTCGTCCTCCCCCTCGCCGTCCCCGTCGGCCTCCAGCGCCTCGCCGACACCGTCGCGGTCGCCCGAGCCGACCACGACCACGCCGAGCGCCCCCGCGCTCGCCCCGGGGACCGACGGGCAGGACGACGGCGGCCCCTACGACGGCGGCGGCACGCTGCACCGGGGCGACCGGGGCGCCGAGGTCGTGGAACTCCAGCAGCGCCTGACCCAGCTCCACCTGTACACCGGCGAGTTCAACGGCACCTACAACCGCCAGGTCGAGGAATCGGTCCGCACCTACCAGTGGGCCCGCGGCATCCGCGCCGAACCGGGCGTGTACGACGAGACCACCCGCCGAATGCTGGAAACGGAGACCCACCAGCCCTGACCCGCCTCAGCCGCGGCCAACCGTGCCGCAAGCGTCTCAGCCGCGGGCATCGTGCCGCACCGGCCACCGCAAGCGCCTCAGCCGCGGGCAATCGTGCCGCCGAGGGCGGCACGGGTGGGCGCGGCGGCACCCCGTCGGCGCCGGGCCGCGCTCCCCGCCCGCGACCCCGCCACCCCCACGGTCACCCCCTCACCGACCGCGGCCGCACCCGCCCCCCTCGGCGCACGCAGACGCGTCAGGCCACCCCGCCGCCCACGGACAGCCGCAGCCCCCCACACCCGTCGGCCTCCACCCGCACCTCCGTCAGATCCCGCACCACCACGTCCGGCCCGTACGCACCGGCCCGCGGCCCGACCCCCACGACCCGCATCCCCGCGGCCCGCGCGGCTTCGATCCCGGCCCCGGAGTCCTCGAAGGCGACGCAGTCCGCGGGGTCGACGCCCAGTTCGGCCGCGCCCTTGAGGAAGCCCTCCGGGTCCGGCTTGCTCGCGCCGACCGACTCAGCGGTCACCCGGACGTCCGGCAGCCCCAGCCCGGCGGCGGCCATCCGCGCGGTGGACAGCGCGACGTCGGCGGAGGTCACCAGCGCGTGCGGCAGCCCCCGCAGCGAGGCGAGGAACTCCCGCGCCCCGGCGATCTCCACGACACCCTCGGTGTCGGCGGTCTCCTCGGCGAGCATCCGCGCGTTGTCGGCGTGGTTCCGCTCCATCGGCCGGTCCGGCAGCAGCAGCGCCATCGAGGCGTAGCCCTGCCGGCCGTGGACGACCTTCATGACCTCGTCGCCGTCCAGCCCGTGCCGGCCGGCCCAGCGCCGCCAGATGCGTTCGACGGCGGCGTCCGAGTTGACGAGGGTGCCGTCCATGTCGAGCAGCAGGGCACGGGCGGAGAGAACAGTGGTGGTGGCCGTCATCGGCAGACTCCAAGACACGGGGAGGGAACAAGGCGGCCCCGCCCGCCGGTCAGGGAGAACGGGCGGGAGCCACTTTGTTCCCCCACGGTACAAAACAGGTCGGCCATCGCGCCACCGCACGGGCGGACAGTCACCCGCCGTTCGCCCGCCGAACCGCCCACCTGGCCCCGCCGGCTCCGCACCCCTGAGCCCGCCACCAGCACCACCGCGCCCCGGCGGGCCGCCACATCGAGGGCGAAAGTCCCGTCGCGCTTCTAGACGTGCCATGCACACGTCACTAACTTCTTACCGGCCGCACATCTGTGCGCCATGCGGCGCCGCGAGCATTCCTTCGCTCGCGCCCCAGACCCCCACCCCCCAAGGGAGTTCGCATGCCGAAGTTCTACGCGCGTCGACGTCTCGCCGGCCTCGCCGCGCTCACCGGGCTCATAGCCTCCGCCGGGCTGTTCGGCGCCCCGGCCGCCTCCGCCGCCCTGCCCACCCCGGTGAGCGCCGCCACCGCCCGCTCCTACCTCGCCTCCCTCACCGTGGCCACCGAGAACCGCACCGGCTACGACCGCGACCTCTTCCCGCACTGGATCACCCAGTCGGGCACCTGCAACACCCGCGAGACGGTCCTCAAGCGCGACGGCTCGGGCGTGGTCACCGACTCCTCCTGTGCCGCCACCAAGGGCAGCTGGTACTCCCCCTACGACGGCGCCACCTGGACCGCCGCCTCCGACCTGGACATCGACCACGTCGTGCCGCTCGCCGAGGCCTGGGACTCCGGCGCGAGCGGCTGGACCACCTCCCGCCGCCAGTCGTTCGCCAACGACCTGACCCGCCCGCAGCTCATCGCCGTCACCGACAACGTCAACCAGGCCAAGGGCGACCAGGACCCGGCCACCTGGCTGCCGTCACGCACCGCCTACCGCTGCACGTACGTGCGCGCCTGGGTCCAGGTGAAGTACTACTACGGCCTCTCCGTCGACTCCGCCGAGAAGTCGGCGCTGACGAACCAGCTCGCGAGCTGCTGAGACCGCTCCGGCTCCGGCGCGGACACTCCCCGCACCCCTCCGTCGTTCCGTACCGTACGGGGCGACGGAGGAGGGGATCGCCATGGCGGAACTGCGCCTTGGACCACTGCTGAGGTACAACGACGGCTCGTCCGCGACCATCTGGGCCGAGACGAACCGTCCCTGCACCGCCGAGGTGCGCTGCGCCGACGGCGCGCACGGCACGGCCCGCACGTTCCAGGTCGCGGGCCACCACTACGTCCTGGTCCCGGTGACCGGCCTGACGCCCGGGACGGCGACGGAGTACGAGGTGCTGCTCGACGGCGCCCCCGTGTGGCCGCCGCCCGACTCGCGCTTCCCGCCCTCGGTGATCGCCACGCCGGCCGCCGACGACGGCCTGCGCGTCGCCTTCGGCTCCTGCCGCTGGGCCGCACCGCCGGCCGGCGGGAAGGACCCGGTGGGCCCGGACGCCCTGGACTCCCTGGCGACCCGCATCGCGGCCGACCCGGGGGGCGCGCGGCCCGACGTGCTGCTGCTGCTCGGCGACCAGGTGTACGCCGACGAGGTCTCCGACGCGACCCGCCGCTGGATCTCCGGGCGCCGCGACCTGGCGGAGTCCCCGGGCGACCAGGTCGCGGACTACGAGGAGTACACCCGGCTCTACGACGAGTCGTGGAGCGACCCGGAGGTGCGCTGGCTGCTGTCCACCGTGCCCTCGTGCATGGTCTTCGACGACCACGACGTGATCGACGACTGGAACACCTCCGCCGCCTGGGTCGCCGACATGCGGGCCACCGGCTGGTGGCGCGAGCGCATCCTGAGCGGCCTGATGTCGTACTGGGTGTACCAGCAGCTGGGGAACCTCTCCCCGGCCGAACTGGCCGCCGACCCGCTCTACGCGGCCGTCCGCGCGGCGCCCGACAGCACCGACGCGCTGCGCGACTTCGCCGCCCGGGCCGACGCCGATCCCGCCTCCGTCCGCTGGAGCTACCGGCGCGACTTCGGCCGGGTGCGGCTGGTGATGGTGGACTCCCGCGCCGCCCGGGTCCTGGACGAGGACCGGCGCTCGATGCTCGACGCGGGCGAGGAGGCCTGGCTGCGCGAGCAGGTGCTGGACGGGCGGGACGACGGCGAGGGCGCGTACGACCACCTGCTCATCGGCACCTCCCTGCCCTGGCTGCTGCCCCACCTGGTGCACGACCTGGAGGCCTGGAACGCCTCGGTGTGCGGCGGCGAGCGGGGCGCCCGCTGGGCCCGGCTCGGGGAGCGGATCAGACGCGGGGCGGACCTGGAGCACTGGCCGGCCTTCCCGGCCTCCTTCGACGCGCTGGCCGGCCTGATCGCCGACACCGGGAAGGGGCCGGGGGCGCCCGCCACGGTGAGCGTGCTGTCGGGGGACGTCCACCACGCCTACGTGGCCGAGCCGTCCTGGCCGGGCGGGGGCCCCGACGCCCGGGTCGTGCAGCTCACCTGCTCCCCCGTGCACAACTCGGTCCCGCTCTCGATGCGGCTCGGCTTCCGCTTCGGCTGGAGCGCCCCGGCGCGTGCCCTCGGCCGTCTCATCACCCGGCACGGGCGCTGTGCGCCGCCGGCGGTCTCCTGGCGCAGGACCGGCGGGCCCTGGTTCGGCAACCAGCTCATGACGCTGACCCTGCGCGGCCGCTCGGCCCGGCTGCGCCTGGAGCAGGCCCGCTCGGACCCCGACGGCACGACGGAGCTGCGGACGGTCACGGACCGGGCGCTGACTTAGGGGCAAGGCCGCGCGGAGCCCGGGGCTCCGCGCGGTTTCGGTCAGCCCGCCGGTCCCGGGCGGCGCACGTGGGACGACCCGTACGTGCGGTGGTTTCCCCTACGAACCAGTAACCCGGAGCCACGTCGTGGCCAAATGTTGAACTTGCAAGTACTCCTTAGGGCCACCTAACGTGGGCATCCCGATCGGTTCCGTCCCCCACCGGTCCCCCACGGACCGGCCCGACCGAAGGAGCACCCCCCACATGTCCGCACGCCTCGACAGCGCCCAGCCCTACGCCCTCGGCCTGTTCCGCATCGTCGTCGGCCTGCTCTTCGCCTGCCACGGCGCCGCCTCCCTCTTCGGCGTGCTCGGCGGCGCCTCCGGAGGCGGCGGCACGATAGAGGCCGGCACCTGGCCGGGCTGGTACGCGGCCGTGATCCAGCTCGTCGCGGGCGGTCTCGTCCTGCTGGGCCTCGGCACGCGCGCCGCCGCGGTCGTCGCCTCGGGCTCGATGGCGTACGCCTACTTCAAGGTGCACCAGCCGGGCGCCCTGTGGCCGATGGAGAACGGCGGCGAGGCCTCCGCGATGTTCTGCTGGGCCTTCCTGCTGCTGGCCTTCACCGGCTCCGGCGCCCTCGGCCTGGACCGGGTCCTGGCCCGGCGCTCGTCCGAGCCGGAGAAGCAGACCCCGGAGCAGACGCCCGTCGCGGCCTGAGCCGGCCGGTGCGGCGCCCACCCCGCGCGGGTGGGCGCCGCACCGTTTCCGGCGGCCGGGTGAACGCTCCGTGCCCTGCGCGCGAGCCCCCTGTGAACCCTCTGTCACACCCCACGCGTACGCTGTATGGCTGTCATCGACCGCTCCTGCCGTTTCCCCGCGCACCGCGGCACGGTCCGGTCCACGGGGGATCCAGGGGAGTAGTGGTGGTCGAGGGTTTCGGGAATGTCGCGGCGCTGGTCAGCAGCCCATGGATCTATGCGCTGGTGGCCCTGTCGGTGCTGCTCGACATCTTCCTGCCGGTGCTGCCGAGCGGCGTGCTCGTGATCACGGCGGCCACCGCGGCGGCCGCGGGCTCGGGCGCGGCGGCGGCCGGGCGGGTGCCGCACGACGTCCCCGACATCGTGCTCCTCCTGCTGTGCGCCACGACCGCCTCCGTACTCGGCGACCTGGCCGTGTACCGCCTGGCCTGGCGCGGCGGGGACCGCCTCGACCGCGCGATCGCCCGGTCCCGCCGGCTGACCACGGCGCACCAGCGTCTCGGCGGAGCGCTCGCCCGCAGCGGAGGCGCCCGGGGCGCCCTCGTCGTCCTGGCCCGCTTCGCCCCGGCCGGCCGCTCGGTCGTCTCCCTCGTCGCCGGAGCCGCACACCGCCGGGTCCGCGAGTTCCTGCCCTGGTCCGCCCTCGCGGGACTGTCCTGGGCCGCCTACAGCGTCGCCCTCGGCTACTTCGGCGGCCAGTGGCTCGGCCCGAGCTGGCTCGCGACGGGGGTGTCCTTCCTCGCACTGTTCGGCGCGGGGGCGGGCGCGGCGTACCTGATGCGCCGCCAGCCGCAGGCCACCGAGGCCTCGTAGCGGGGGCGGGACGGCGGCGGCAGCGGCGTCATCCCGCCCGGCGCGCGCCGGCGCCTCCCCGTACCTCCAGGCCGTCCAGCAGCTCGGCCGTGGCCGCGGCGACGGCCTCCACCGCCTGTTCGAACACCTCCCGGTTGTGCTCGGCCGGCGCCCTGAACCCGGACACCTTGCGCACGTACTGCAGGGCGGCGGCCCTGATCTCGTCCCCGGTGGCCTCCTCGGCCAGCGCGGGCGGGCGGAGCGTCTTGATGCTGCGGCACATGGCTCCAGTCTCCACCCCGAGGCCCGCCCGCGGGGCGCCCGCACCGAAGCGGCACCCACCCGCCGGAGAGCGGCACGCCGGGCGGCCGGGCCGTGGCCACCCGTTCGCGTGAACCGCCGAAGGGAACGCGCGCCGCAAAATCGAACAGGCGTATGATTGAGGGCGTGGCTACGACCTACGACTTCCCCAGTGACCTCCTCGCCGGTCAGGAGGAACTGCATCAGGTCCGGGCCGAGCTGTCGGCCCTGCTGAAGAGACTTCCCTGGTCCGTCGAGCCGCTGGACGGCTTCAGCGACGACACCGGCTGGCGCAGGGTCGAGCGCCCCGCCTCACCCGGCTGGTCGGAGGACGAACAGGCCGAGGTGGAGAAGCTCCGGCAGCGCGAGCGCGAGCTCGCCGTCTTCGTCACCACCCACCGCTACTGGTCCGGGATCACCGGCCCGGACCGCGTGGCCGCGCGCACGGAGCTCAAGCACGCCCACGAGACCGGGGCGGAGCAGGACGCGTAGGGGCGGGCGTACGCGAGAGGCCCCCGGAGGATCTCCGGGGGCCTCTCGACCGGCACCGACGCCGGTCCTGGTGGGCGCGGACGGTTTCGAACCGCCGACATCCTGCTTGTAAGGCAGGCGCTCTACCCCTGAGCTACGCACCCAGGACGAGTCGACAGCCTACATGGCCCCGGGCGTCGTCCGGAAAGCGCGTGGCGGGCCCGGCCCCGGGCGGGGGTTAACCCCACCCCGGATCCGGGAGCGGCCCGGATCCCCGCGGGGGACCCCGGTCACTACGGTCGGGAACATCACCGCACCGGGCCCGCCGGCCCCGCCGGCCGGGCGTCCCGGAGCGGTGCCTCGACATCCGTCACAGGGGGAGATCCGTCATGGCCGCCCGTACCGTCACCGTCCGCGCCCTCGCCGCCGCCGGCGCCGTCGCCGTCCTCGTCGCCGGGCTCAGCGGCTGCTCCTCCGCCGACGAGGACAAGGAACCGGACCACCGGTCCTTCGCCCTCCAGGGCAGCACCCTCACCGTCGACGCCGACGACTCCGCGCTGGAGATCGTCGCCGCGGACGGGCACGCGCCGGGCCGGGTCGAGGTCACCCGGTGGTTCAAGGGCTCGGTCGTCGTCGGCTCCGACCCCGAGGTGACCTGGAGCATGGAGGGCGACCGGCTGAAACTGCGGACGCACTGCTCCGGTCTGGTCGCCGACTGCGACACCAGGCACCGCGTGGAGGTGCCCCGCGGCGTCACCGTCACGGTGCGCAGCGACGACGGCAGCGTCCGGGCGCAGGGCTTCCGGGACGCGCTGGACATCCGCACGGCGGACGGATCCGTGCGGGTCGGGGACTCCACCGGACCGCTGACCCTGCGCAGCGACGACGGGTCGCTGCGCGCCGAGGTCTCCTCGCGCCGGGTGGACGCGTCCACCAAGGACGGCTCGATCCACCTGGAACTCGGCACCGTCCCCGACCTGGTGGAGACCCGCAGCGACGACGGCTCCGTCACCGTCGACCTGCCCCGGGCCACGTACAAGGTGTCCGCCGACAGCGACGACGGGTCGGTCGACGTGTCCGTGCCCCGGGCCGACACGAGCTCCCACGTGGTGACCGCGCGCACCCAGGACGGCAAAGTCACGGTCCGAACCGCGAACTGACCGGCCCGTGTGTTCGTCCCTTACGGGTGGGAGAATGAACCCGGGCAGGACGGACGACACGGGAGAGGGATGTGACGGCGACACCATCGCAGCCGTACTCGCCGATGGTGCCGCGTGCGCCGCGCCCGCCGCACCGGGCCCCGGGCAAGCGCCCGCCCGGAGCGCTGCGTGACACGCTCACTCTGCTCGGCCTGCCGCTGCTCGCCGCGCTCGCCCTGCCCGCCGCGTTCGCCGGCGGCGGCACCCGGCGCTGGTTCGGCGGCCGGGCCGAGAGCCAGCGGGCCGAGGCACAGGCCGCGAAGGACGCCGCCGCGGCGGCCTTCTACGAGCTGGACACCGCCCAGCGGGACCTGCGCATCTCCATCGAGACGATCGCGGCCGTCGACTCCTCCCCCGCCGCCCGGCGCGCCGTCGACGGCTTCGCCGAGCTGGGCCGGCGCATCGACGAGGCCAGCGGCCGGTACATCAGCGCCGTCGACGCCCACGACCTGGAGCGGGACGACCTGGAGGCGTCGGCCGCCTCCCGGGCCCGCACCGACCTCACGGCCGCCAAGGACGAACTGGGCCGGGTCAAGCAGGAACTGGACCGCTTCGCCGAGGGACTGGGCCCGCTGCTCGGCAAGGCCGAGACCCAGCTGGCCCGGCTCGCCCCCGCCGTCGAGCGCGCCCGGCAGGCCCTGCTCGCCGCCTCGGACGCCCTGGACGCCGTACGCGGGGCCGGGCTGAAGGCGGACGACCTGGCCGCCCGGCTCGCCACCCTGGGCCCGGAGCTGACCCGGCTGAACCAGGGCGCCGGACAGCACGGCGTGCCGCAGACCCTGGAGCGGGCCGAGCGGGTCATCCGGGAGGCCGAGTCGGTCCGCGCCGAGGCCGAACGCCTGCCCGAGCGGGCCGCCGAGACCGACCACCGGCTGGTCTCCCTGCGCACCCGCGCCCAGGCTCTGACCACCCGCGCCGGGCAGGTCGAACCGGTGCTGAGCGAGCTGCGGCGGAGGTTCACGGCCGCCTGCTGGCAGGACCTCCAGCACGTGCCCGACCAGGCCGGTGAAACGGTCCGGCAGGCCGAGCGCAAGCTGGCCCAGGCGCAGCGCGCCCGCGACGAACAGCGCTGGCCCGACGCCACCGCCCTGCTGTCCACGGTCCGCGCGCTGCTGAACGGCACCGACGAGGCCGTCTCGGCCGCCGGCGACCGGCTGCGGCAGCTCAACGCCGTGCAGAAGGACCCGCAGCAGGAGATCGAACGCACCCGGTTCGCGATCCGCGACGCCCAGCGGCTCGCCATGGCGGGCCGCAACACCCCCGACCCGCGGCACGCGCGTCCCCTGGACGACGCCGTGGCCCGGCTGGAACGGGCGGTCACCACGCTCGAGGGCCGGCACCCCGACTACTGGCACTTCCTGACGGAGACGGACGCGGTCCGCCGGACGGTCGCCGACGTGGTGGCTCACATCCGCGAGGAGCGCGGGGGCGGGCACTGAGACCGGCTCCCGCCGCCGGGACCGGCCGTCCGGGGCCGCCGGTTAACCTGTGCGCATGCCTCGCTACGAGTACCGCTGCCGCAGCTGCGGCGACACCTTCGAACTGAGCCGGCCCATGGCCGAGTCCTCCGCCCCTGCGCCCTGCCCGGCGGGCCACGACGACACGGTGAAGCTGCTGTCGGCGGTCGCCGTCGGCGGCTCGGCGTCCGCCCCGGCGCCCCGCGCGGGCGGCGGAGGCGGTGGCGGCTGCTGCGGCGGGGGCTGCTGCGGCTGACCGGTGACGCCGGGGCGCCCGACGCGCCCCGGCCGCTCAGGATCCCTTCAGGTTCGTCCGCCTAGCGTGGGGACATGGCATTCAACGCGGCGGAGGCGGTGGGCGGCGCGCCCCAGTGGATCAGCGACCTGATGGACACCCTCGGCGCGCCCGGGGCCGGGCTGGCCGTCGCCCTGGAGAACCTCTTCCCGCCGATCCCCAGCGAGGTGATCCTGCCGCTGGCCGGCTTCGCCGCCAGCACCGGCAGCATGAACCTGGTCGCCGCGCTCGTGTGGACCGTCGCCGGTTCGGTGGTGGGCGCCCTCGCGCTGTACGGCATCGGGGCGCTCCTCGGCCGGGACCGGACCGTCGCCGTGGCGGCACGGCTGCCGCTGGTGAAGGTCTCGGACATCGAGCGGACGGAGGAGTGGTTCCGCCGGCACGGCACGAAGGCCGTGTTCTTCGGCCGGATGCTCCCCGTCTTCCGCAGCCTGATCTCCGTCCCGGCGGGCGTGGAGCGCATGCCCCTGCCGGTGTTCACGGCGCTGACCACGGCGGGCAGCGCCATCTGGAACACCGCGTTCGTCCTGGCGGGCTACTTCCTCGGCGACAACTGGCACCAGGTCAGCACCGTCGTCTCCGCCTACTCGAAGGTCGTGCTCGCCGTCGCCGCGCTGGCCGTCGTGGCCTTCGTGCTGCTGCGGCTGCTGCGCCGGGGCCGCGGCAGCCGCCGCAAGGCCGACCGCCACTGAGCGCCACCGGGCACTAGCCCCCGCTCGCCGCCGTGCGGAACTCGCGCAGGATCCGCTCCCCCGCCAGCACGCCGCGCTCGGGCAGGGCCTCGATCGCCGGTGCCGTCCAGCCGGAGTCGGCCAGCTCGCCGTGGCCGGGACGCCAGCCCCGGTCCGCGGCCAGCAGCAGGTCGGCGTCGAGGAGGGAGTCGCCGGCGGCCAGGGTGAGATCGGCGCCGGTGCGGCGGGCGACCTCGCGCACGGCGGCGCTCTTGGTCAGCGGCCTGGGCACGGTGTAGATCTTGCGGCCCTGGAGGGACACGGTCCAGCCGCGGTCCTCCGCCCAGACGGCGAGTTCCTTGACCCAGTCCTCGGGCAGCAGCTCGCGCTCGACGACGAGGTAGGCGAACAGGTCCTCGGCGACCCGCTGCTTGCGCACCCATACGGGGTCGGCGGCGCCCATGAGGTGGTCGCGGACCTCGTCCAGCGAGGCGCACTCGTCGGCCAGCCGCGCGGCCACCCGCGCCTGCCAGCCGGCGTCGGAGACCCCGTCGACGAGCAGGTGCCCGCCGTTGGCGCAGATCGCGTACTTCGGCGGCGGTCCGGGCAGGCTGATCCGCCGGTACTGCTCGCGGGTCCGGGTGGTCACCGGCACGAAGACGGCCGTCTCGCCGAGCCCGGCGAGCAGTCCCGCGGCCGTCTCGGTCATGTAGGACAGGGGCCTGCTCTCGTAGACCTCCACGCACAGCAGCCGCGGCGCCCGCGCGTCGGGCATGGTCAGCCCCAGGGCGGCGGCGGAGTAGATGAGCGTGCGGTCGAGGTCGCTCGCGACGAGCACCGGCATCAGCGCGTCACCGCCCTGCCGTCGGCGCCGGTCGCGCCGCGCGTGTACTGCGGGTGGATCAGCCCGACGCAGGTGTAGGGCAGGCCGGCCACCTCCTCCACGGGCACCCCGCGCTGCTCGGCCAGCAGCCGCACGTGGTCGAGGTCGGCGCCCGCACCGGCCCGGGCCAGCACCTTCCACGGCACCCGGCGCAGCATCACGCGGGTGGTCTCGCCGACGCCGGGCTTGACGAGGTTGACGTCGTGGATGCCGTACTCCTCGCTGATGCGCTCGACGGCGGCCCAGCCCTCCCAGGTGGGGGTGCGGTCGGCGGCGAGGAGCTCCTTGACCTGCGCGTCGACGGTGTCCGCGACCTCCGGGAAGCGGGCGGAGACGGCGTCCAGGAAGGCCCGTGACAGGTCGGTGCCGGCGAGTTCGCGGTAGAACTTCGCGCCGTGGTAGTCGTGCGGGCCGACCAGGTCGGCGCGGAGCACGGTGCGGGATATCAGGCCGGAGACCGTGGAGTTGAGGCAGGCGGACGGGATGAGGAAGTCGTCGCGGGTGCCGTAGGTGCGGACGCAGGAGCCCGGGTCGGCGAGGACGGCGATCTCCGGGTCGAAGCCGGTGATGCCGTCGGAGACCTCGAAGTCGCGGAGCGCGGCGGCGAGTTCGCGGGTGATGGCGCCCTTGCCGGTCCAGCCGTCGACGAAGACGACGTCGGCCGGGTCGTGGTCGGCGGCCAGCCTGCGCAGCGCGTTGGCGTCGATGCCGCGGCCCCGGACGATCGACACGGCGTAGTGCGGCAGGTCGAGGCCGTGCCGGTACTGCGCCCAGCGGCGCATCAGGACGCCGACGGGGGTGCCCGCGCGGGCCAGGGAGACCAGGACGGGCCGCGGCGACCGCTCGGTGAGCACGATCTCGGTGACGGCGCCGACGGCCCGCGCGAGGCGTGCCGCGGACGCCTCCAGCGCCGTGTGGAACAGCTCCTGGTACTGCTCGCTGGGCTGGTACTCCACCGGCAGCGACTCGGCGTAGTGGGCGCCGCCCCGCTGGATCGCCTCCTCGCGCTCCTCGGTCGGCGCCTCCAGCGTCACCTCCGAGAGGTCCTGGAGCAGCCAGCCGACCTCGTCGGGGGCGTACGAGGAGAAGGCGGGGCCGCGCAGGGGCTCGGGCAGCATCGGGGGCCTTTCGGGGGCGTGCGGGGACCCGGGGGAGCCGGGCACGTACGACGGGACGACCGCGAGCAGGACGTGCGGGACGTGCGCGGCGAGCCGGGCCAGCAGTCCGTCCGGCGCGTGCAGCGCGGGGGTGTCGGCGGCCGAGTCGACGACGGCGACGACGGCGTCGAAGCCGCCGCCCGCGACGTTGTAGGCGTAGCGCTCGCCGGGGCCGTCGGCGGGGTCGTCGTGCGCGGGGAAGACCAGCCGGGTGCGTATCGCGTAGCCGGGGTCGTCGACCGCGAGGACGGGCGAGCGGGTGGTGGTGGAGTAGCGCACCTCGGCCCCGGCGGTCCGCTCCAGCTCGCAGGCCAGGCGCAGCGGGGCGTACATCAGCTCCTCGAAGCCGAGCACGAGCACCCGGCGGGCACCGGCCGGCAGCGCCTTCGCGATCCGGGCGGCCATGCCGGGCAGGGCGGATTCGAGGCGGGCACGGTGGGCGGGGGTGAAGCCGTGCCGTCCGCCGTCGGGAAGGCCGGGAGGCCAGCACAGGTCCACGGGGGTGGGGAACCGCGCGACCGGCCACGACGGCGCCGCGGACGGCGGGCCACCGGCCCCGGGCCCTTCCGCCTCGTACCGCGCCACCAGTGCCTGCCCCTTCTCCAGCACCCCTTCCGGCAGGCGCACCGTCCCCGAGGCCGCCGTCACCAGATCCACCCGCGCGCCGATCTCCCGCGCGAATTCCTCGAGCCGTCCCACGTCCGCCGCGGACCGCATGTCCACCAGGGCGACCACCACGTACCACCCCCGCGGGTAGCGCTCGTGCAGGGCGCGGACGGTGTTCAGGACCGTGTTGCCGGTGGAGAACTCGTCGTCGACCAGCACCAGGGGACCGTCGCCGGTCAGCAGCGCCGGGTCCTCGGGCAGCAGCAGGTGGGAGGTGGCGTGCGAGTGGGACTCCTCGAAGCCGCCCGCGGGGACGGCCCCGGCGACCGGACGGCGGGTGGAGTGCAGGCAGGGGGCGGCGCCCAGGCCGTCGGCGACCGAGTGGCCGAGGCCGGTGGCGGTCTCCGCGTAGCCGAGGACGACGGCCCGGCCGGCCTCCTCGGCGCCCAGCAGGCCGCGGACGCGCCGGCCGAGGGCGAGACCGTGGCCGTACACGACGGACGGGGACTGCGGGACGTGCTTGCCGAGCACGTTGGACACGAGCAGGTGGGCGCGCTTGGGGTTGCGGCGCAGGGCGAGTCCCAGCATGCCGGTGAGGGCGTCGTCGCCCGCGATCCCGACGCCGAGCCGCTCCGCGACCCAGCTGCCGGACCAGACGCCGGCGTGCTCCCCGGCACGCGCCCCCTCGTCCATGTGCTCGTGCCTCCCGTGGTCCACTGCGTCGTTCATCGATTCCTTGCGTTCGGTCGGGCGGGTTCAGTCGGACAGGCCGGCGGCGAGGAGTTCCACGAAGCCGACGTCCTCGTGGGCCACGCCGAAGACCTCGGCGCGCAGCAGCGTCCGCTCGGCCCAGGCGCGGTGCGGCTTCACCTCGTTCATCTTGTTCGTGTACGCCGACCTCAGCACGCCTCCGCCGCCGCGCTCGGGGCGCAGGATGTCCTGGGCGTCGCTGAACTCCTCGTGGCTGACGACGGACAGGGCGTGCACGGGCAGCACGTGCGAGGGGTGGATGCAGGTCTTGCCGAGCAGGCCGTTGGCCCGGTCCAGGGAGATCTCCCGCAGCAGACCGTCCATGGAGTGCTCGATCAGCTTCTGGCGCAGCTCCACCGCCTGCACCTCCAGGAACGGGCTCTGCCGCAGTTGCGGTTTGAACATCCTCTCCTGGACCCGGAAGTACTCCCACACCGGCCCGGTCACCGTGAATCCGGTGCCGTCGGCCCGGGCCAGCATGTTCACCACGTCGGCGATCACGGAGGCGACGATCTGGACGTCGTACGCCGTCATGTCGGGGGCCCGGCGCAGCCCGTAGGAGGAGCAGAAGTCGGTCACGCCGAGGCGCAGGGCGAGCACCCGGTCGCGGTACTTGTCGACCGCCCGGAAGATCCCCTCCAGCGTCTGCACGCGCGACTCGCGGTACAGCAGGTCCGGCGACTCCAGGACCGGCATGGCGAACAGGCGCCGGCCGCTCGCCGCCTCGGCCGCGGTGACCGCCTCCAGGAAGGGCACGCCGCGTTCCCCGGTGAACTTGGGCAGCACGAACCCGGACAGCAGCCGCACGGCCGGGCCGAGGCGCCGCACGAGGTCGGGGATCTGCTCGGGGGTGCGGACCCGGACGAACAGCAGCGGCACCTCGGTGCCGACGGGGGCCCCGGGAGCCGTGCGGTCCGCCAGGTCCGTGAACTGCCGCACCAGGTTCTCCTCGCCGGCCGCCACGTCGGCGTCGTCGATCGAGTCCTCCAGGCACAGCACCATCGACACCACGCCGCGCGCGCCCTGCTTGAGGACGTCGTCGGCGAGCCTCGGCCGGGTGGCCGGGCTGTAGAGCGTGGCGCCGAGGGCCGCGGACAGCAGCCGGGCCGGGGAGTCCGCGGTGAACTCGCAGGGTTCCCGGTGGAAGAGGCGCTGGCGCACCTCAGGGGCGAGGTGACCGAAATGACGCATGAATACTCCCCCGCGGTGTCTGGGCGTCCGGTGAACAGTCCAAGGTGGCCGGTAATAGTACGTACGTATCCATGTCGGTGGTTCCCACCGGGCATGAATTCCAGGTAACCCCGCCGTGTCGGCGGCGGGCGACCGGGCTGCGGGGGCACGGCCCCGGGCAGCCCGCCCCCGCGTTGTCGTGAGCAGGACCGAGAGGGCAGGATGACGGCATGACGCACGCGATGCTGAAGGGGTCGAACGTCCCGCTGCAAGCCACCACGGTACGCGCCGTGCTGCGCTGGACACCCGGGCAGGGGGTCCCGGACGTCGACGCCTCCGCGCTGCTCCTGGGCCCCGAGGACCGTGTGCGTTCCGACGAGGACTTCGTCTTCTACAACCAGCCCCGGCATCCGTCCGGGCAGGTCTGGCGGCTCGGCAAGAAGCGGGTCCCCGAGGGCCTGACCGACACGATCCAGACGGACCTCCCGGGCGTCGAGCCCTCGGTGCGCCGGATCCTGGTGGTCGCCTCGGCGGACGGCGTCGCCTTCGACCGGGTACGGGACCTGCGCATCGTGCTGTACGACGCCACGGTCGCCGACGGGGAGCCGCTGGCCTACTTCGACGTCAGGCCGGAGACGGGCCAGGAGACGGCGCTGATCTGCGGGGAGCTGTACCGGCGCGGGGAGGCCTGGAAGTTCCGGGCGCTCGGCGAGGGCTACTCCAACGGGCTGAAGGGTCTGGCGACCGACTTCGGGATCTCCGTGGACGAGTCCGAGGCGGCGCAGGAGCCGGCCGCGGCCGCCTCGCCGGAGCCGCCCGCCACAACCCCGTCCACGCCGGGCCGGCCGGTGTTCGGCCCCGACGAGCCGACGACCGTGCAGCCGCTGCCCGTCCTGTCCTCCTCCGAGGTCTCGTACCCGCTGCCCCCGGAGCAGCCGGCGGGGGTGCCGGCGCAGCCCGCGTACGGCTATCCGCAGCAGCCGCCGGCGACACCGCCGGCCTACGGCTACCCGCAGCCGGCCGGGCGGCCGGACTACGGATATCCGCAGGCGGCGCCCGCCACCGCGGGGGCCGCCGGGGCGCAGTCCGGGTACGGCTACCCGGCGCCGGCGGCCACGGCGCCCGGTCCGGACTTCCGGCTGCCGCCGCAGGGGCCGCAGTTCGTCGGCCGCTAGCGGGCGCCGCTCAGCGGTACGCGGGTGCGGCCGGTGCGGGGCTCAGCGCTCGACCTTGGTCTTGTAGCCCCGCCCCCACTGCAGTCCCCACCCGTAGAGCCGGTCCAGCTCTCCCTGGAAGCCGTAGACGAACTTCACCTCGCGGCGGACCAGGATCTCGCCCTTGACGTTCTCGATCATCACCACGGCGCAGGACCGGGCCTGCGGGTGGCGCTCGTCGAGGCCTATCTCGATGCGCGGCCCGTTGCTCGGGTAGAGGGTGACGATGGCGTGCGTACGGTCGAAGGCCGGCGTCTGGTCGTAGATGTAGGCGAAGAGCAGCAGGCGTTTGATGGAGTCCCGGTGGTCGAGGTTGACGTAGATCGTCTCCCCGGAGGCCGAGCCGAACCGGTCGTCGCCGCTGAGCTTGACGTACGGCGGGGCGTTGACGTCGCCCAGGTAGCCGCCGAGCGGCTGGACGACGCCCCGGGTGCCGTCCTGGAGCTCGTAGAGGCAGCCGAGGTCGAGGTCGACGTTGACCATGCTCTGGCTGTGGCCGACGACCTCGGGGGGCTTGAGGGCCTTGAAGGGGTGCCTCAGCAGGCTCTCGCGCTGCACGCCCATGATGTCGGAGGTCCGCATCCGCCAGGTGAGGTTGATGCGCAGGTGCCCGGTGGCCGCGCCCTGTCTGGTGAGTGAGACCTGGCTGTGCCGTTTGGTCAGCTCGATCGAGTTGGTGGCCGCGCTGCCCGAGTCGAACTCGTTCTCACGGCCGCGCCACAGCCCGTCCAAGAAGCCCATTCCCGCCCCCACGTTCCCTTCACCGCCGACGGGGCGGCCCCGAGGAGTCGTCCTCGTCGGCCGCCCCGCACAGAGCGTTCCTCGTCCGGGCCGGGTTCACACCGGTGGCGCGGACGCACCGGGGGCGCACCGGCCCGGGACCCCGGGGTGTCACACCCCGGAGGAGACCTCCGTCTTCTCGCCGTCGCCCGGTCCGCCGGCCGCCGCGAGCGCCTTGTTGCGGCGCACGGAGGACCAGAAGGACCAGGCGATCAGGACCACGCCGACGAGGCCGGTGATGATCTCGTGGATCTGGTACTGGATGGTGACGAGCAGGAGGACGGCGAGGGCGCCGATGGCGTAGTGCGCGCCGTGCTCCAGGTAGACGTAGTCGTCCAGGGTGCCCTGGCGGACCAGGTAGACCGTGAGCGAACGGACGTACATGGCGCCGATGCCGAGACCGAGGGCCATCAGGACGATGTCGTTGGTGACGGCGAAGGCGCCGATCACGCCGTCGAAGGAGAACGACGCGTCCAGGACCTCGAGGTAGAGGAACATGAAGAACGCGGCCTTGCCGGCCAGCGCGACGGCCGATTTGGGCTTGCCGGTGCGCACGGCCTGCTCCTCCGCCTCGTGCTCGCGTTCCTCCTCCTCTTCGAGCTTGTCCTCGAAGTAGCCGGAGAGACCGCCGACGATCATGTAGGTGATCAGACCCGCGATGCCGGAGATCAGGACCGTCTCCGCCTTGTCCGCGTGGGCGCCGCCGTGCTGGTGGGCGTGGGCGGCGAAGGTCATCGAGGAGACGAGCAGCACGACCAGGGCGATGCAGACCGACAGCATGTCGACCTTGCCGAGCTTGGCCAGCGGCCGCTCCAGCCACTGCAGCCACTTGATGTCCCGGTCCTCGAAGATGAAGTCGAGGAAGATCATCAGCAGGAACATGCCACCGAACGCGGCGATCGACGGATGGGCGTCCGTCACCAGCTCCTGATAGCGGTCCTTGTCGGTGAGCGCGAGGTCGACGGCCTCGATCGGCCCGAGCTGGGCGCTGATGGCCACGATGACGACCGGGAAGACCAGGCGCATGCCGAAGACGGCGATCAGGATGCCGACGGTGAGGAAGATCTTCTGCCAGAAGGCATTCATCTTCTTCAGGATTCCGGCGTTGACCACCGCGTTGTCGAAGGACAGCGAGATCTCGAGGACGGAGAGGATCGCCACGATCCCGAAAGCGGTCCACCCCCCGTAGAAGACCGCCGCGACCAGGCCGAGCGCGGTGACCGCGAACGACCAGCCGAAGGTTTTCAGAAGCACTGGCTACCCAATCGTGTGTGTACGGGGCTCCCCCGCGCCGTACTCGGCTTTACGAAACGTTGACTCCGAAGTCTAGAGCGATGCCGCGGAGCCCCGACGCGTACCCCTGCCCCACTGCACGGAACTTCCACTCGCCCTGGTAGCGGTAGAGCTCGCCGAAGATCATCGCGGTCTCGGTGGAGGCGTCCTCACTGAGGTCGTAGCGGGCGAGTTCCTGGCCGTCGGCCTGGTTGACCACCCGGATGAAGGCGTTGCTGACCTGCCCGAAGGTCTGGCCGCGCTCGTCCGCCATGTGGATCGAGACCGGGAAGACGATCTTGTCGCAGTGGGCGGGCACCTTGGGGAGGTCGACGAGCACGGACTCGTCGTCGCCCTCGCCCTCGCCGGTCAGATTGTCGCCGGTGTGCTCGACGGAGCCGTCCGGGCTCTTGAGCTGGTTGTAGAAGACGAACCACTCGTCACCGAGCACCCGGCCCCCGCTGCACACCAGCGCGCTGGCGTCGAGGTCGAAGGGTGCTCCGGTGGTGGAACGCGCGTCCCAGCCGAGACCGACCAGCACCTGCGTGAGGTTCGGTGCGGCCTTGGACAGGGAGACATTGCCCCCCTTGGCAAGAGTGACGCCCATGGTGATGGTCCCTCCCCGGGTGATGGTTCTTGGGTTTCCTGCGCGTCCGGCGCCGCACGTAAACCGTGCGGCGCCGGACGATCGAGGCCGTCGCCTCGGACGGAGCGGTGACTCAGACGTTCACGCCGAAGTCCTGCGCGATGCCGCGCAGGCCGGAGGCGTAGCCCTGGCCGATGGCCCTGAACTTCCACTCCGCCCCGTTGCGGTACAGCTCGCCGAAGACCATGGCGGTCTCGGTGGAGGCGTCCTCGGAGAGGTCGTAGCGGGCGATCTCCGCCTCGCCGGCCTGGTTCACCACGCGGATGAACGCGTTGCGCACCTGGCCGAACGACTGCTGGCGGTTCTCGGCGTCGTAGATCGACACCGGGAAGACGATCTTCTCGATCTCGCCGGGGACCGCCGCGAGGTTGACCTTGATCTGCTCGTCGTCGCCCTCGCCCTCACCGGTGATGTTGTCGCCGGTGTGTTCGACCGATCCGTCGGGGCTCTTCAGGTTGTTGAAGAAGACGAAGTTGGCGTCACTGCTGACCTTGCCCGAGCTGTCCAGCAGCAGCGCGCTGGCGTCGAGGTCGAAGTCGGTGCCGGTCGTGGTACGGACGTCCCAGCCCAGACCGACGATGACCGCGGTCAGTCCCGGGGCCTCCTTGGTCAGCGATACGTTGCCGCCCTTGCTGAGGCTGACTCCCACGAGTCCTCCCTTGGTGTCCAGGGGCGGGAAGCCCCGTAGTGCGTTGGATGACGTGGTGTGGCTTGTCGGATCAACGAATCGATCCTAGTGACGGGTTCCCGCCCGCCGCAGGCCCTGGAGCCGACGAATCACACGGTGTCGCTCAGAGGGCGTCGAGCGCCTTCACGTACTCGGCCAGGTCGCGGGCGTCCGGCAGGCCGTTGCGGACGGTCCAGCGGACGACGCCCTCCTGGTCGATGATGAAGGTGCCGCGGACGGCGCAGCCCTTGTCCTCGTCGAAGACGCCGTAGGCGCGCGAGACGTTGCCGTGCGGCCAGAAGTCGGACAGCAGCGGGTACTCCAGGCCCTCCTGCTCGGCGAAGACGCGCAGGGTGTGGATGGAGTCGTTGGAGACGGCGAGCACCTGGGTGTCGCGGTCGGAGAACTGCGGCAGGTTGTCCCGCACCTCGCACAGCTCGCCCGTGCACACGCCGGTGAAGGCGAACGGGTAGAAGAGCAGCACGACGTTCTTCCGGCCGCGGAAGTCGGACAGCTTCACGGTCGCGCCGTGGTTGTCCTTGAGTTCGAAGTCGGGGGCCTTGTCGCCGACCTGGATCGTCATGGTCCTGTTCGTCCCTTCGAAGGGTGATTCGCTGGAAACACCCTACGCAGGGATCATCACGGACCCGCGGACGGGCCGACGGCGGTCGGCCCGTCCGGAGCCGGGTGACGCGGAGCCGGACCGGCTACCGCTTCGACTTGGCGGCCTTGGGGGTCGCCAGCCGGCTGCCGCTCCAGTCCTTGCCGACGCTGACGCTCTTGGACGCCGTCAGGCCGGCCGTCGTGGCGGCCTCCGAGATGTCGCTGGCCTCGACGTACCCCGGACGGCCGGTCTTCGGCGTGAGGAGCAGGATCGCCCCACCCTCCTCGATGTACGTGGTGGCATCCACCAGCGCATCCGTCAGGTCGCCGTCGTCGTCACGGAACCACAGCACGACGGCGTCGGCCACGTCCTCGTAGTCCTCGTCCACCAGCTCGCCCTCGACGGCGCCCTCAATGGCCTCGCGGAGCTCCTGGTCGACGTCGTCGTCGTAGCCGATCTCCTGGACCACCTGCCCGGGCTGGAAACCCAGCCTGGCGGCAGGGTTCGTCCGCTCCTCCGCGTGGTCCGCGGTCGCGCTCACGGGTTGCCTCCTGATCATGTCTTGGGTGAAATTCTCAGCCACGCGCGTGCGCGAAGCCTGGCCGTAGTCCACACGGGCGGGACGGATCGCGCAAGTACCCGGCGACTGGGACCGCCGAAACGGTGACGATCCCGGCCGTGTCGCCGCAACTCCAGCCATGCCGTCCGAGCCGAAGGTGACGTACACCACACCCTTGTGCCCCGTTTGCGTATTTGGGAACCATGTGTGGGTACGAGACTCGAATGAACGTGCCCCCGGTCCCCATGGGGGAACCGATTACCCCACGGTACAGATGACGTTTGCCCCCGCGAGGTACACGATGGGGAATCGGCGCAGACACCGGCACAAGTGGCCCTCGACAGCGAAGGAACAGCGTGGCTTCCGCATCCGATCGCAATCCGATCATCATTGGCGGCCTGCCGAGTCAGGTTCCTGACTTCGACCCCGAGGAAACGCGGGAGTGGCTCGACTCCCTGGACGCCGCCGTCGACGCGCGGGGCCGTGAGCGGGCCCGCTACCTGATGCTGCGCCTGATCGAGCGGGCCCGCGAGAAGCGCGTGGCCGTGCCCGAGATGCGCAGCACGGACTACGTCAACACGATCGCCACCAAGGACGAGCCGTTCTTCCCCGGCAACGAGGAGATCGAGCGCAAGATCCTCAACGCCACCCGCTGGAACGCCGCCGTGATGGTCTCGCGCGCGCAGCGGCCCGGCATCGGCGTCGGCGGCCACATCGCCACCTTCGCCTCCTCCGCCTCGCTGTACGACGTGGGCTTCAACCACTTCTTCCGCGGCAAGGACGAGGGCGACGGCGGCGACCAGGTCTTCTTCCAGGGACACGCCTCGCCGGGCATCTACGCCCGCGCGTACCTGCTGGACCGGCTGACCGAACAGCACCTGGACGGCTTCCGGCAGGAGAAGTCCAAGGCGCCCCACATGCTGTCGTCGTACCCGCACCCGCGGTCGATGCCGGACTTCTGGGAGTTCCCGACCGTCTCGATGGGCCTCGGCCCGATCGGCGCGATCTACCAGGCGCGGATGAACCGCTACATGCACGCGCGCGGGATCGCGGACACCTCGAAGTCGCACGTGTGGGCGTTCCTCGGCGACGGCGAGATGGACGAGCCGGAGTCGCTGGGCCAGCTGTCCATCGCCGCCCGCGAGGGCCTGGACAACCTGACCTTCGTGGTCAACTGCAACCTCCAGCGCCTGGACGGCCCGGTGCGCGGCAACGGCAAGATCATCCAGGAGCTGGAGTCGATCTTCCGCGGCGCCGGCTGGAACGTGATCAAGCTGGTGTGGGACCGCACCTGGGACCCGCTGCTGGCCCAGGACCGCGACGGCGTGCTGGTCAACCGGATGAACACGACCCCGGACGGTCAGTTCCAGACCTACGCCACCGAGTCCGGCGCCTACATCCGCGAGCACTTCTTCGGCGACGACCACCGGCTGCGCGCGATGGTCGAGAACATGACCGACGACCAGATCCTGCACCTGGGCCGCGGCGGTCACGACCACCGGAAGATCTACGCGGCCTTCTCGGCGGCCAAGGCGCACAAGGGCCAGCCGACGGTGATCCTGGCCAAGACGATCAAGGGCTGGACGCTTGGCCCGAACTTCGAGGGCCGCAACGCCACGCACCAGATGAAGAAGCTGACGGTCGACGACCTCAAGCGCTTCCGCGACCGGCTGCACCTGCCGATCTCCGACAAGGAGCTGGAGTCCGGCCCGCCGCCGTACTACCACCCGGGCCGGGACACGGAGGAGATCCAGTACATGCACGACCGCCGCCAGGGCTGCGGCGGCTACGTGCCGACCCGAGTGGTGCGCTCGAAGCCACTGGCCCTGCCGGACGACAAGACGTACGCGACCGTGAAGAAGGGGTCTGGTCAGCAGTCCATCGCGACGACGATGGCCTTCGTGCGGCTGCTGAAGGACCTCATGCGGGACAAGGAGCTCGGGAGGCGCTTCGTCCTGATCGCGCCGGACGAGTACCGCACGTTCGGCATGGACTCCTTCTTCCCGAGTGCGAAGATCTACAACCCGCTCGGCCAGCAGTACGAGTCCGTGGACCGGGAGCTGCTGCTCGCCTACAAGGAGGCGCCGAACGGGCAGATGCTGCACGACGGCATCTCGGAGGCCGGCTGCACGGCCTCGCTGATCGCGGCGGGCTCGGCGTACGCCACGCACGGCGAGCCGCTCATCCCGGTCTACGTCTTCTACTCGATGTTCGGTTTCCAGCGCACCGGCGACCAGTTCTGGCAGATGGGCGACCAGCTGGCGCGCGGTTTCGTCCTGGGCGCGACCGCGGGCCGCACGACCCTGACCGGTGAGGGCCTGCAGCACGCGGACGGACACTCGCAGCTGCTCGCCTCCACCAACCCGGCGTGCGTGGCGTACGACCCGGCCTTCGGCTTCGAGATCGCGCACATCGTCAAGGACGGCCTGCGCCGGATGTACGGCGCGGACGAGCGGCACCCGCACGGCGAGGACGTCTTCTACTACCTCACCGTCTACAACGAGCCGATCCGGCATCCGGCCGAGCCCGAGAACGTGGACGTCGAGGGCATCCTCAAGGGCATCCACCGCTTCAGCGCGGGCACCGGCGGCTCGATCCCGGCGCAGATCATGGCGTCCGGGGTCGCGGTGCCCTGGGCCGTCGAGGCGCAGCGGATCCTCGCCGACGAGTGGAACGTGCGGGCCGACGTGTGGTCGGCGACCTCCTGGAACGAGCTGCGCCGCGAGGCGGTGGCGTGCGAGGAGCACAACCTGCTGCACCCCGAGGAGGAGCAGCAGGTGCCGTACGTGACGCGGAAACTGGCCGGCGCGCAGGGACCGTTCGTGGCGGTGTCCGACTGGATGCGGTCGGTGCCGGACCAGATCGCCCGGTGGGTGCCGGGGACCTACCAGTCGCTGGGCGCCGACGGCTGGGGCTTCGCGGACACGCGCGGTGCGGCGCGGCGCTTCTTCCACATCGACGCCGAGTCGATCGTGGTGGGCGTGCTGACCGAGCTGGCCCGGGAGGGCAAGGTCGACCGGTCGGTGCTGAAGCAGGCGGTGGACCGCTACCGGCTGCTCGACGTGACGGCGGCCGACCCCGGGGTCGCGGGCGGCGACGCGTAGCGCGGACGACGCGAGGAGGGCCCCCGGCGTCGCCGGGGGCCCTCCTCGTTCGCGCCTGCCGTCGGGCTTGCCGACCGGTCAGAGCATGCCGTTGTTCATGCCGGCCGACCCGGCGAGCCAGATGATGGCCAGGAGCGCGTCGATGGCACCCAGGGCGAAGGCGACCACCGCGGGCACCGGGCGTGAACCCTCCCAGCTGCGCCCCATGGCGAGCCATCCGCAGACGATCGCGGCGGGGCCGAGGATGATCCCCAGCGTGAAGAAGCCCGCGACCGCGCAGACGACGCCGATGATGCCGAGTGTCGCGCGGTCCGGCCCGGTCCCTGACCACGTCCGGCCGGGCGACCGGGGGTTCCTGCGCGTACCGTGTTCGAAGCTCGCCATCATCAACTCCCTGAACCTCTGGCCGAGTTCGGTTCATCTCGGGTTGATGTGCGAGTACCCGCGTCCGGGTGGACAATCCCCCCGCGGTGTGCTGCCCGCGCGCTGCCCCCCTCCGGCAGCGCGCCGCAGCCTCTCGTCCCCCCATGCCCTGCGGAGGACTTGACCCACTGTGACCTGCGAGGCCCCCCGGCGGGGAGGCTTCGCCGGCCCTGTCACCCTGATGGACGAACCCGGGCGACAGGGCCGCACCCTTCGTCAGATGTGGCCCACGCCCGCGCCGGCCTCGGCGTTGTCGCCGCGCTTGGTGAGGAACGCGACCAGCACCGCCACGGCGGCCACCCCCGCGGCGACGAGCGACGCCAGGCTCATACCGGAGATGAAGGTGTCGTGCGCGACGTCCGCGATCTTCGCGGCGATCGGCGCCGGGGTGCCCTCGGGCACCGGGGCGACGCCCTGCTGCACGAGCTGTGCGGCTTGGCCCTGCTGCTCCGGGCCGAGCTTGGGCAGACCCGCCTCGGCCCAGTTGCCGGCCAGGTCGCTGTCGACCCTGGAGGCCATCACGGCGCCCAGCACCGCCGTGCCGAGGCTGCCGCCGATCTGCATCGCGGCCTGCTGGAGGCCGCCGGCCACGCCGGACAGCTCCATCGGCGCGTTGCCGACGATGACCTCGGTCGCGCCGACCATGACGGGCGCGAGCCCGAGGCCGAGCAGGGCGAACCAGATGGACATCGCCAGGCTGCCGGTGTCCGTCTCCAGCGTGGACATGCCGTACATGGCGATCGCGGTGAACGCCATGCCGCCCGCGAGCGGGATGCGCGGACCGACCTTGGTGATCATCGCGCCCGCCAGTGGCGAGCCGACGATCATCATGCCGGTGAGCGGCAGCAGGTGCAGACCGGCGTCGATCGGGCTCATGCCGTGCACGTTCTGAAGGTAGAACGTGACGAAGAAGAGGCCGCCCATGAAGGCGATGGCCATCAGGACCATCAGGACGACACCCGCCGACAGCGGCACGGAACGGAACATCGTCAGCGGGATCAGCGGCTCCTCGACCCTGTTCTCCCAGAAGGCGAACAGGACGAAGCCCACGACCGACACCACGACGAACAGCCACGTCCGGCCGGAGCCCCAGCCCCAGTCCGGGGCCTTGATGAGCGCCCAGACGAGGCAGAACATCGAGGCCGACAGCAGGACGATGCCAAGGATGTCGAACGAGCGCGGGGCGTTCTCGGCCCGGTGATCCAGCAGGATCAGCACGCCGAGCACCACGGCGAGGACGCCGACCGGCACGTTGATGAAGAACACCGACTGCCAGTTGACGTGCTCGACCAGCACGCCGCCCAGGATGGGGCCGCCCGCCGTGGAGGCGCCGATGACCATGCCCCAGATGCCGATGGCCATGTTGAGCTTCTCGGCCGGGAAGGTGGCCCGCAGCAGGCCGAGCGCGGCCGGCATGAGCAGCGCGCCGAACAGGCCCTGGAAGACGCGGAAGGTGATGACCATCGCGATGCTGTCGGACAGCCCGATGGCACCGGAGGCGGCGGCGAAGCCGGCCACGCCGATGAGGAAGGTCTGCCGGTGGCCGAAACGGTCACCGAGCTTGCCCGCCGTGATCAGGGAGACCGCGAGAGCGAGGAAGTAGGCGTTGGTGATCCACTGGAGCTGGGGCCAGCTGGCACCCAGGTCCTTGCCGATGGCCGGGTTGGCGATGGCCACGATGGTGCCGTCGAGGGCCACCATCATGACGCCGACCGCGACGGTGACGAGGGTGGCCCACGGGTGGCCGCGCAGCCCCGAGGCAGGCGTCGCTTCCGACGGCGTGGGCGGCCCGTCCCCCGGCCCGGTTTTGTCGATGGTGGTCTGACTAGTCATAACTTCAGAGGCTAGTGACAGTCGCTGACAGTTGACAATCCAATTCATCGGTCGGTAACCGACACGTCTCATACGCAGGGCCCGTATAGCCTGAACCTAGCCTGATCAGGTGAAACGGTGACGCACCGGGGACAGGGAGACCACCTTTGACGACGGCGGACACGCCGGCGGCGGCGGGAGACGCCCAGGCGGCTCCCCGGCCGGGACTGCGCGAACGCAAGAAGCGGCACACCCGGGAGACGCTGCTGCGCCTCGCCCTGGAGCTGTTCACCGAGCGCGGCTACGAGGAGACGACCGTCGACGACGTCGCCGCGGCGGCCGACGTCTCGCAGCGCACCTTCTTCCGCTACTTCGCCAGCAAGGAGGAGGCGGCGTTCCACGTCTCACGGCTCGCCGAGGCGCACTTCGTCCGCGCCGTGCACCGCCGCCCGCCCGGCGAGGCGCCGCTGGACGCGCTGCGCGGCGCGCTGGAGGAGAGCTGGGACACCATCGGCGAAGCCGTCGAGGAGCTGGTGCCGCTCGAGCTGCACCTGCGCTTCCGCCGGGTGATCGAGTCGACGCCCGCGCTGCTCGCCGCCGACCTGCGGCGCGCGGCGGAGCTGGAGGAGGAGCTCGCCCGCGTCGTCGCCGCCCGCGAGGGCCTCGACCCGGACGAGGACCCGCGGCCGCGCGTGGCCGTGGCCGTCTTCGGCGCGGTCGTGCGGGTGACGGAGCGGATCTGGTCGGAACGGGACGAGACCGGCCTCGCGGCGCTGCGCGCCCTGACGGTCTCCTACCTCGATCAGGTCGGGCCCGCGCTCGCCGGGACGTGGCGGCCCCGTACCACATGAGCGAAACGTGATCCGCATCACTGGATTCACGCGAGACCGTGCCGTTCTCCTAGTGTGTCCTCCCAGTGACTTCCTTCGACACCTCCCCGCAACTGAACGTCTGGCGCGCTCTGCTCGCCCTGGCCGTGGTGTTCGTGATGCTGGCGACCACCGGGTGGACCGCCCTGCGCAACCAGCGGGGACCCACGGCGCTCGAGGCCTCGATCACGGCCTGGGAGCACGGCCGGGTGGACGGACGTCCGCTGCCCGACGCACAGGCGGCTCCCGCCCGGCTGTCCCGCTTCTTCGCCTCGCTCACCGCGGCTCAGCGTGCGGACCTGGCCCGCCGGTACCCCCTGGCCGTCGGCAACATGAACGGCGCGCCGGTCGAGCTGCGCTACCGGGCCAACCGCGCGGCACTCGGCAAGGCGCGCACGGTCGAGGGGCGGCGCCTGCACGACAAGCGCCTCTCCCCGTCCGGGCAGCGGGAGGCGGGCCGGCGCGTGGAGCGCTACGCGTCCCTGCTCGCCCCCGGCCGCCACATCCTCGCCTTCGACCCGGCCGGCTCGGGCCGGGTCGCCGAGGTGTTCGGGGACCTGGACCGCGCCGAACGGGTGTCGGTCGTCGTCCCCGGCGTGGACACCGAGCTGCTCACCTTCCAGCGCTCCGACCGCAGGTACTCGGCGCCCGCCGGCATGGCCGAGTCGCTCTACGCGGCCGAACGCGCGGCGAGCCCGTCGACGCGGACCGCGGTGATCGCCTGGGCCGACTACACCTCCCCCGCCGGCCTCGGCATGGAGGCGGCCACGGCCACGCGCGCCGAGCGCGGTGCCGTCCGGCTGAACGCGCTGCTGCGGGCGCTGCCCGGCCGCGCGCCCGTCTCCCTGTTCTGCCACAGCTACGGCTCGGTCGTGTGCGGCGTCGCCGCCGGCGCGCTGCCCGGCCGGGTGAGCGACATCGCCGTGGCCGGCAGTCCCGGCATGCGGGTCGAGAAGGCATCCCACCTGCACACCTCCGCCCGGGTGTGGTCGATGCGGGACGCCGACGACTGGATCCAGGACGTGCCGTACCTGGAGCTCGGCGGGCTGGGACACGGTGCCGACCCGGTGTCCGCGGCGTTCGGGGCCCGGGTGCTGTCGGCGCGGGGCGCCCAGGGGCACGCCGGGTACTTCGTACCGGGCACGGAGAGCCTCGCGAACTTCGCCGGGATCGGCGTTGGCGCATACCGCACGCTCGCCTGCGCCGGAGAGGACGGCACATGCCGGGCGGGTTTGTCCGCAGCGGTGACGGCGGAACGCGCGTAGAGGAGCGGAAACTCCGGTTTGCACGGACAGGGGACGAAGAAGCGCGTGCCGCATACGATGAGCCGCATGGGTGACGTACTGGCCGGATTTCATGCCGCCTGGGAGTTCCAGTCCGACTCCGTGCTCATCCGCTACGAACGGGGGATTCGAACACCCAAGCTGTTCCAGGCCCTGGGGGAACGCCGCGTCCCGCTGGAGGCGCTCGCCGGGGTGACGCTGACGCCCGGGAAACGCGGCACCGTCGTGCTGCGCGCCGAGCCGCGCCCCGGCGCCGATCCGCTGATGGAGGCGGCGGCCGGACAGCTCAGGGAGGGCTGCGACCCGTACCGGCTGGTCCTGCCCGCCGAGCGGGAGACCCTCGCGGAGTACTACGCCGACGAGCTGCGCGGGCTGCTGAGCGAGTCCGGCAGGACCGAGCGGTACCTGGTGGCGGCGCCCGAGGCACCGCTGCACTTCAAGGCCTACGACGGGAAGGCGTCCTTCGACGGGACGGCGGTGACGTTCCGCTGGTCCTGGACGGGCGCGTCGTCGGCGAAGTGGAAGGCCGGCGACCAGAGCTTCCCGGTCGCCGCGCTGGGCGGCGTGGAGTGGCGGTCCCCCGAGGCGTTCGAGGGGTACCTCCGGCTGCTGCCGCGGGACGCCGACGCGGTCGCCCCGCAGGCCGACCAGGACCCCGCGTCGGTCGTGTTCGGGCTCGGGTACGGGCCGGTGCACGAGTCGCTGCCGTTCGCCGCGGCGGTGCTGGCCGCGGTGCGGGAGCGGGGCCACGCGACGCCGGTACCGGTGCCGGCGCCCCGCCGGGACCCCGCGGACATCGCCGAGCGGATCCGGCACCTCGGGGAGCTGCACCGGGCGGGGCTGGTGACGGACGAGGAGTTCTCCTCGAAGAAGGCGGAGCTCCTCGCGGAGCTCTAGACGCGTCCCGCGTCCCCGTAGAAGCTGATCTTGCGGTCGAGCACGGCGAGGGTGTCCTGGAGCTCCGAGATCCGCGCCAGTACGTCGCGGCGGGTCGACTCCAGCAGCTCGCGCCGGTCGAGGTACGTGCTCTCCCCCTCGCGCACCAGCTCCGCGTACCGGACCATGTCGGCGACCGGCATGCCGGTCATGCGCAGCTTGCCGACGAAGTCGAGCCAGTCGAGGTCGCTGTTGCTGTAGCGGCGCTGCCCGGTGTGCGAGCGGTCGATGGTGGACATCAGGCCGATCCGCTCGTACCAGCGCAGCGTGTGGGCCGTCAGCCCGGTGAAGGCGACGACCTCGCTGATGGTGTAGCGGTCCTGGCCCTCGGGGCGCGGGTGGCGCCGGGGCGGGGCGGCGCAGGTGTCGGTTCTGGTGGCGTTCGGCCGGGCCGTCCCGGCCGTGGTCTGCATCACCGTCATGGCCCACACGCTATGACCTTGGAGTGCACTCCAGGCAAGCACGACGGCGGGAAACGCGCGGGACGGCCGGTGCGGCCGGTCACCGGTGCCGCGGCGGCGACGTCCGACCCGACCCCTCGGTGCGGCCGCGCCCGTGGGCCGCTTAGGCTCGGTGGCATGTCCTTGAAGAGCGTCGCACTGATCGAGAACTGGCCGGTTCCCACCGCCGCGGCGGGTGTCGTCCGCGCCGACGGCACGGTCCTGGGGACCCACGGCCCCGTCGGGCGGCGCTTCCCGCTCGCCTCGGTCACCAAGCCGCTCGCGGCGTACGCGGCGCTCGTCGCCTACGAGGAGGGCGCGATCGAGCTGGACGAGCCGGCCGGCCCGCCCGGTGCGACGGTCCGTCACCTGCTCGCGCACACCTCGGGGCTGGCCTTCGACGAGCACCGGACGACCGCCCCGCCCGGGGAGCGGCGGCTGTACTCCAACGCCGGCTTCGAGCAGCTCGGCGACCACATCGCCGAGGCGACCGACATCCCGTTCGCCGAGTACGCGCGGCAGGCGGTGCTGGAGCCGCTGGGCATGGCGGACACCACCCTGGACGGCTCCCCCGCGAAGGACGGCGTCTCGACGGTCGAGGACCTGCTGCGGTTCGCCGCCGAGGTGCAGGCACCGCGCCTGCTGGACCCGCGCACGGTCGCCGCGGCGATGACGGTGCAGTACCCGGGCACCAAGGGTGTGCTGCCGGGCTACGGCCACCAGAACCCCAACGACTGGGGCCTCGGTTTCGAGATCCGCGACGCCAAGTCCCCGCACTGGACGGGCGCTTCGTCCTCGCCCCGCGCCTTCGGGCACTTCGGCCAGTCGGGCACCTTCCTGTGGATCGACCCCGACGCCCGGGTCGCCTGCGTGGCCCTGACCGACCGCGCCTTCGGCCCGTGGGCGGCCGAGGCGTGGCCGCCCTTCACGGACGCGGTGCTGGCGGAGGTTTAGGACATCTCCCACACCAGCAGCTCGGCGGCGGTCACCGCGACCGCCTCCACCTCCTTCGCGTCCGTGATCCGCGCCGCGTCCCCCGCCTCCAGCACCTCGCCGTCCAGGCGCACGGTGCCGCGCACGACGTGGACGTAGAGGTACGCCCCGTCCGGCACCGCCGTCCGCTCCCCCGCCGCGAGCCGCCGTACGTGCAGCATGGCGCCCGCCCCGGGGACGGCGTAGGGGGTGGAGTCGGCGATGCCGCGGACGATCTCGTAGGACGGGTCGCCGCCGGGCTCGCGCGGGGCCAGCCACATCTGGACGAAGGTCAGCGGCACCGGGCCGTCGTTGCGCTCGACGTGCCGCACGCCGCCCGCCGAGCCGAGGCGCTGCACGTCCCCGGCGCGCACGAGCGTCTCGTGGCCCGCGCTGTCCCGGTGGGTCAGCTCGCCCTCCACCACCCACGTGACGATCTCGGTGTGGCTGTGCGGGTGCTCGTCGAAGCCCGCGCCGGGTGCCAGGCGCTCCTCGTTGCAGGCGATCAGCGCGCCGAAGCGGAGGTTGTCCGGGTCGTAGTGGGGGCCGAAGGAGAAGGCGTGGCGCGACTCGATGCCGGCCGACCGGTCGCCGCCTGGATAGCGCTCGTCGGCGCGCCGTACGTCCATCACGCCGTCCACCGTAGACCCGGCGGCAAGCCCGCCCGTCCGGATAAGGCAGTCTTGTCCCCGTGCCCGAACCCGAAACCAGCAAGCCCGAGCCCACGGCGCGCGCCGTCCATCCGCATGCCCCGACCCTGAAGCGACTGGAGCAGTCCTCCGGATCGCTCGCCGCGCAGGCGATCGCGCGGATGGACGAGACGCTGCCGTGGTACCGGGCGATGCCCCCGGAGAACCGTTCCTGGATCGGGCTGGTCGCCCAGGCCGGCATCGCCGCCTTCACCGAGTGGTTCCGGCACCCGGACGCCCCGCAGGCCATCTCGACCGACGTCTTCGGCACCGCGCCGCGCGAGCTGACCCGGGCGATCACGCTGCGGCAGACCGTCGAGATGGTGCGGACCACCATCGAGGTCATGGAGTCGGCCATCGACGAGGTGGCGGCGCCCGGCGACGAGTCCGTGCTGCGCGAGGCGCTGCTCGTGTACGCCCGGGAGATCGCCTTCGCGACCGCCCAGGTGTACGCGCAGGCCGCCGAGGCACGCGGTGCCTGGGACGCGCGGCTGGAGTCGCTGGTGGTGAACGCGGTGCTCAGCGGCGAGGCCGACGAGGGCGCCGTGTCCCGGGCGGCGGCGCTGGGCTGGAACTCCCCCGAACACGTGTGCGTGGTGCTGGGCACCGCCCCCGACGGGGACTCCGAACTGACCGTGGAGGCCATCCGGCGCGCGGCCCGGCACGCCAAGCTCCAGGTGCTGACCGGGGTGCTCGGGGACCGGCTGGTGGTGATCGCGGGCGGCAGCGACAATCCGCTGGCCGTCGCGAAGTCGCTGATCGGCCCGTTCGCGCAGGGGCCGGTGGTGGCCGGTCCGGTGGTGCCGGACCTGCTGGCCGCGACCCGGTCCGCGCAGGCGGCCGCGGCCGGCCTGAAGGCCTGCACCGCTTGGCAGGACGCTCCGCGGCCGGTGCTGGCGGACGATCTGCTGCCGGAGCGCGCGATCGCCTCCGACCCTTCGGCCCGCGAGCAGTTGGTGGAGGAGATCTACAGACCGCTGGAGGACGCCGGGGCCGCGCTCCTGGAGACGCTCAGTGTCTATCTGGAGCAGGCGAGCAGCCTCGAAGGCGCCGCGCGGATGCTCTTCGTTCACCCGAACACCGTGCGCTACCGGCTCCGACGTGTGACGGACGTCACCGGGTGGTCGCCCTCTGATGTACGGTCTGCCTTCACCCTGCGGATCGCGCTCATCCTGGGGCGTCTGGCCGATGGAGATCCGCAACTCTAGGTTTTTGTCGGGGGTCCACAAAACCCCCTCGTGTTCTTCGTCCTTGTCCCCACGGGCGGTCGTGGCCGTCCTCAAGAGAGAGTGTGAGAGTGCTCGTACTCGTCGCTCCCGGCCAGGGCGCCCAGACGCCCGGCTTCCTGACTGAATGGCTCGACCTCCCCGGTGCCGCCGACCGCGTCGCCGCGTGGTCCGACGCCATCGGACTCGACCTCGCCCACTACGGCACGAAGGCCGACGCGGACGCGATCCGCGACACCGCCGTGGCGCAGCCGCTTCTGGTCGCCGCCGGACTGCTGTCCGCCGCGGCCCTCGGCGACCTCCTGCCGGGCGCCGTCGCGGGCCACAGTGTCGGCGAGTTCACCGCCGCCGCCTTCGCGGGCGTCCTCGACGACACCGCCGCGCTGACCCTCGTGCGCCGCCGGGGCCTGGCCATGGCCGAGGCCGCCGCCGTCACGGAGACCGGCATGTCGGCGCTGCTCGGCGGCGACCCCGAGGTGAGCGTGGCGCACCTGGAGAAGCTCGGCCTGACCCCGGCGAACGTGAACGGCGCGGGGCAGATCGTGGCGGCCGGCACCCTGGAGCAGCTGGCCGCGCTGAACGAGGACAAGCCCGAGGGCGTCCGCAAGGTCGTGCCCCTGAAGGTCGCCGGCGCGTTCCACACGCACCACATGGCGCCCGCGGTGGACAAGCTGGCCGAGGCCGCCAAGGAGCTGGCGCCGGCCGACCCGAAGGTGACGTACGTCTCCAACAAGGACGGGCGGGCCGTCGCCACCGGCGCCGAGGTGCTGGAGCGTCTGGTCGGCCAGGTCGCCAACCCGGTCCGCTGGGACCTGTGCATGGAGACGTTCAAGGAGCTCGGCGTCACCGCCCTGATCGAGGTGTGCCCCGGCGGCACGCTGACCGGCCTGGCCAAGCGCGCGCTGCCCGGCGTGCGGACGCTGGCCCTGAAGACCCCCGCCGACCTCGACGCGGCCCGCGAGCTCGTCGCCGAGCAGGCCTGACAAGGAGCCCCAGAGCATGCCGAAGATCAAGCCCAGCAAGGGCGCCCCGTACGCACGCATCCTCGGCGTGGGCGGTTACCGCCCCACGCGGGTCGTGCCCAACGAGGTGATCCTCGAGACGATCGACTCGTCCGACGAGTGGATCCGCTCGCGCTCCGGCATCGAGACGCGGCACTGGGCCTCGCCCGAGGAGACCGTCGCGGCCATGTCGATCGAGGCGTCCGGCAAGGCCATCGCGGACGCCGGCATCGACGCCTCGCGGATCGGCGCCGTGGTCGTCTCGACCGTGTCGCACTTCAGCCAGACCCCGGCCGTCGCCACGCTGATCGCCGACAAGCTCGGCACCGGGAAGGCCGCGGCGTTCGACATCTCGGCGGGCTGCGCGGGCTTCGGCTACGGCCTGACGCTGGCCAAGGGCATGATCGTCGAGGGTTCGGCGGAGTACGTCCTGGTCATCGGCGTGGAGCGGCTCTCGGACCTGACCGACCTGGAGGACCGGGCGACGGCCTTCCTGTTCGGCGACGGCGCGGGCGCGGTCGTGGTCGGCCCGTCCCAGGAGCCGGCCATCGGCCCGACGGTCTGGGGCTCGGAGGGCGACAAGTCCGAGACGATCAAGCAGACGGTGCCGTGGGACCGGTTCCGGATCGGCGACGTCTCGGAGCTGCCCCTCGACAGCGAGGGCAACGTGAAGTTTCCTGCGATCACGCAGGAGGGCCAGGCGGTGTTCCGCTGGGCCGTGTTCGAGATGGCGAAGGTCGCCCAGCAGGCGCTGGAAGCGGCCGGGATCAGCCCGGACGACCTGGATGTCTTCATTCCGCACCAGGCCAACGTGCGGATCATCGACTCGATGGTGAAGACGCTGAAGCTGCCGGAGCACGTCACGGTCGCCCGTGACATCCGCACCACCGGCAACACCTCGGCCGCCTCGATCCCGCTCGCTATGGAGCGGCTCCTGGCGACCGGTGAGGCGAAGAGCGGCGACACCGCGCTCGTCATCGGCTTCGGGGCGGGTCTCGTCTACGCCGCGACGGTCGTTACTCTCCCCTAGGCACTCCGTGCCGGATCACGCGGTCCGGGGCGGAGCACAAGAGCCACACCCTCTGGAACATCTACGAAGGAGCGCCGCCATGGCCGCCACTCAGAAGGAGATCGTCGACGGTCTCGCCGAGATCGTGAACGAGATCGCCGGTATCCCGGTTGAGGACGTCCAGCTGGACAAGTCCTTCACCGACGACCTGGACGTCGACTCGCTGTCCATGGTCGAGGTCGTCGTCGCCGCCGAAGAGCGTTTCGACGTCAAGATCCCGGACGACGACGTCAAGAACCTCAAGACCGTCGGTGACGCGACCGACTACATCCTCAAGCACCAGAGCTGATCGACCGATCACTGCCTCTGGGCTGACTGCCCCGCCACCCGGCGGTGGCGCCGTACGAATCCGTATCCCGTTGGAGAAAGAATTCCCGTGAGCTCGACCAATCGCACCGTGGTCGTCACCGGTATCGGCGCAACCACACCGCTGGGTGGCGACGCAGCCTCTACCTGGGAGGGGCTGGTGGCCGGCAGGTCCGGCGTCAAGCCCCTCGAGCAGGAGTGGGCCGCCGACCAGGCGGTCCGCATCGCGGCCCCGGTCGCCGTGGACCCCTCCGAGGTCATTCCGCGGCCGCAGGCCCGCCGGCTGGACCGTTCGGCGCAGTTCGCGCTGGTCGCGGCCCAGGAGGCGTGGAAGGACGCCGGCTTCACCGCCAAGGCCGGTGAGGACGGCGCCGTCGACCCCGACCGGCTCGGCGCGGTCATCGCCTCCGGCATCGGCGGCGTGACGACCCTGCTGGACCAGTACGACGTGCTGAAGGAGAAGGGCGTCCGCCGCGTCTCCCCGCACACCGTCCCCATGCTGATGCCGAACGGCCCCTCCGCCAACGTGGGTCTGGCCGTGGGCGCCCGGGCGGGCGTGCACACGCCGGTCTCCGCCTGCGCGTCGGGCGCCGAGGCCATCGGCTACGCCATCGAGATGATCCGTTCCGGCCGTGCCGACGTCGTCGTCGCGGGTGGCACGGAGGCGGCGATCCACCCGCTGCCCATCGCCGCCTTCGGCAACATGATGGCGATGTCCAAGAACAACGACGACCCGCAGGGTGCCTCGCGTCCCTGGGACATCGCCCGGGACGGCTTCGTCCTCGGCGAGGGCGCCGGCGTCCTCGTGCTGGAGTCCGCCGAGCACGCCGCCGAGCGCGGTGCCCGCGTCTACGCGGAGGCGGTCGGCCAGGGCATCTCCGCCGACAGCCACGACATCGTGCAGCCGGAGCCCGAGGGCCGCGGCATCTCCGCCGCCCTGCAGCACCTGCTGGACCGCACCGGCCTGAACCCGGCGGAGATCGTGCACGTCAACGCGCACGCCACCTCGACGCCCGCCGGTGACCTCGCCGAGCTGAAGGCGCTGCGCAAGGTCCTCGGCGACGACGTGGACCACATGGCGGTCTCCGGCACCAAGTCGATGACCGGTCACCTCCTCGGCGGTGCGGGCGGCGTGGAGTCCGTCGCGACCGTGCTCGCCCTGTACCACCGGGTGGCGCCGCCGACCATCAACGTCGACAACATCGACCCCGAGGCCGAGGCCACCGCGGACATCGTCCGCGGCGAGGCCCGCAAGCTGCCCGTCGAGGGCCGCATCGCCGCGCTGAACGACTCGTTCGGCTTCGGCGGGCACAACGTGGTGCTGGCGTTCCGGGCGGTCTGAGCGACCCCCGTACGCGCCTGAAAGGGCCCCCACCGGCCGGTGGGGGCCCTTTCGCGTGCCGTCGCGCCCGGCGCCCGGGGGCGCGGCGTCACACCACCTGGTGCAGCCAGCGCACCGGGGCGCCCTCGCCGGCGTACCGGAACGGCTCCAGTTCGTCGTCCCAGGGCTTGCCGAGGAGCTTGGCGATCTCCTTCTCCAGGTCGGTCTCGCCGGCCCGGGAGCGGGCCAGGGCGGCCCGCAGCCGGTCCTCGGGGATCAGGATGTCGCCGTGGATTCCGGTGACGGCGTGAAAGATGCCGAGGTCGGGGGTGCAGCTGTAGCGCTCGCCCTCGGCTCCGGCGGACGGTTCCGCGGTGACCTCGAAGCGCAGCATCTGCCAGCCGCGCAGCGCGGAGGCGAGTTTGGAGGCGGTGCCGGCCTGGCCCTGCCAGGAGAACTCCGAGCGCCAGGTGCCGGGCGAGGCGGGCTGCCGGATCCAGTCCAGGGCGACGCGGGTTCCGAGCACACCGGCGACGGCCCACTCGACGTGCGGGCAGAGCGCGCGCGGCGCGGAGTGCACGTACAGGACTCCACGGGTCGTCACCGGAACCTCCGGGCTGAGCGGGACTTCTCGGAACGGGTGGAACGGCCGTGACCGGGTGGGCCACATGAGGGCGAGGCTACCGTGCGACGGCGCAAGGAGTGTGACGTACCGTCGGTCCAGGTGCCGGGAAACCGTCGGCATTCACCCGGCAGGACGCCTGTACGGATGTGAGCCGTCGCATCCGGGGCCCGGGAACCCTGGCGTCGTGTCATGGGTTGAGGACGTTGGAGGCACGAGGCGAGGGACGGTACCGGCATGGGGCAGGGGACGGATCACGGAACTCGGGTCCGATTGCGCCGTTCGCGTGCCCTGCTCGCCGTGCTGACCGCCGCCGTCCTCGGCGTGGCCGGCTGCGACGCCGCCGGCGGCGACTCCCCCGGCGCGTCCGGCACCGGCTCCGGGCGGCCGTCGCCGAGTCCCACGCCGGCCTGGGACACGAGCCCGGGGTCGGTCGCTGCGGTGGGCGACTCCATCACCCGCGGCTTCGACGCCTGCGCGATCCTGTCGGACTGCCCCGAGGTGTCGTGGGCGACCGGCAGCAGTGCCGAGGTCGACAGCCTGGCCGTGCGGCTGCTGGGGGCGAAGGCGGCCGGGCGGAGCTGGAACTACGCGGTCACCGGGGCCCGGATGGCGGACCTGACCGGGCAGGTGAGGCGGGCGGCGGCACGGAGACCGGAACTGGTGACGGTGATGGCCGGGGCGAACGACGCCTGCCGGACCTCCACCGACGCGATGACCCCGGTGGCCGACTTCCGGGCGCAGTTCGAGGACGCGATGCGTACGCTGCGCCGGGAGCTGCCCAGGACGCAGGTGTACGTGGCCGGCATCCCGGACCTGAAGCGGCTGTGGTCCGAGGGGCGCACCAACCCGCTGGGCAAGCAGGTGTGGCAGCTCGGCATCTGCCCGTCGATGCTGGCCGACGCGGACGCCGTGGACGCCGCGGCGACGCTGCGGCGCAACACGGTGCGGGACCGCGTGGACGACTACAACGAGGTCCTGCGGGAGGTCTGCGCGAAGGACCGCAAGTGCCGTACCGACGGCGGGGCGGTGCACGGCTTCCGGTTCGGCACCGACCAGTTGAGCCAGTGGGACTGGTTCCACCCGAGCGTGGACGGGCAGGCCCGGCTGGCGGAGATCGCCTATCGCGCCGTCACCGCGAAGACCCCCTGACGGACCGCGCCGACGCAGGTCCGGGCGGGTCCCCGGCGTGTCCTAGAGTTCCGCACATGAACGAACTCTTCGGCACACTTTCCGACGGCACGCCGGTCCACCGCTGGACCCTGGAGCGGGCCGGCGTGCGGGTGCGGGTCCTGACGTACGGCGGGATCGTGCAGTCGGCCGAGGTCCCGGACCGGGACGGGCGCACCGCGGACGTGGTGCTGGGGTTCGCCGGTCCGGACGGCTATCTGACGCACCCGGAGCCCTACTTCGGCGCGCTCGTCGGCCGGTACGCCAACCGGATCGCCGGCGGCCGTTTCACGCTGGACGGGCGGACGTACACGCTGGCGCGCAACAACGGGCCCAACTCGCTGCACGGCGGCGAGCGCGGCTTCGACAAGCGCGTGTGGGACGCGGAACCCGCCGGGCGGCACGGCGTCCGCCTGCGCAGGATCAGCCCGCACGGCGAGGAGGGCTTCCCGGGCCGCCTGGAGATCTCGGCGACGTACACGCTGGAGGAGCCGGGCGCGCTGCGGATCGCGTACGAGGCGGTGACCGACGCGCCGACCGTGCTGAACCCGACCAACCACAGCTACTTCAACCTGGGCGGCTCCGGTCACACGGGCGGACACGAGCTGCGGATCGACGCGTCCCGGATCACGCCGGTCGACGCGGACCTGATCCCGGCGGGTGCGCCCGCCGAGGTGGCGGGCACGCGTTTCGATTTCCGCCGGGCCCGCAAGGTCGGTGCGGGCTACGACCACAACTTCGTCCTCGACAAGGGCGTGACGGACACCGCGGTGCCGGTCGCCGAGCTGTACGACCCGGCGTCCGGGCGGGCGCTGACGGTGGCGACCACCGAGCCCGGCCTCCAGCTGTACACCGCGGACCACCTGGGCGAGCCGTTCGCGCCCGGCGACGGCATCGCGCTGGAGACGCAGCACTTCCCGGACTCCCCGAACCGGCCGGACTTCCCGAGCACGGTGCTGCGGCCGGGCGAGGTGTTCCGCTCGGAGACGGTGTACGGCTTCTCGGCACGGTAGCCCGGGGCGGTGGCCGTCGCCGGGCCGGACGGCGGCGGTCGTGGGGCGGCGGGCGGTCGGGGCGGCGGGCCGCGTGAGCCCCGGCCCGGCCGTCAGGTCCCGGACCGGGGCTGTCCCGCGGGGGTCGCCGTGCGGCGCCCCGGTCCGACCGTAAACGCCGTGGTGGCCCACCGGTCCGTCAAGCGGCGCCCGGTGCGCGGTTCGTACGAATCCTTCACAAACGGCCGCCGCGTCCGGCGGGGTCCGTGAACGTGCCGCCGGACGCCGTGCCATCGCCGGACCCGTCGCCGGAACCGTCGTCGGAGGGCTCGGTGCCGCCCTCGCGGGTCTCCTCGCCCAGCAGCTCCCGGGCGAGGAGCGTGGCGCCGGCGACCGCGCCCGGCATCAGGAACACGGCGACGAACGGCACCAGGAACGCCACGCCCAGGGGTGTGCCGAAGCCCCAGACCAGCGTCTTGCGGGAGCGGAGCAGGGCGAGGCGCTCGCGCAGCTCGACCCCGCGGCGCTGGAGGGCGACGGCGGCCAGTTCCTCGGTGAGGAAGAAGCCGGTGACGAAGAAGCCGATCACCGGCACGATCGTCTGGCCGACGACCGGCACGAAGCCGGCGGCGAAGAGCAGCACGCCCCAGACGGCGGCGCGCAGCAGGATGCGCAGGCTGTCGCGGGCGGAGATCCACAGCTCGCGCCAGAGCGGCAGGTTCGACACGGGTGCGGTGCCGTCCGGGGAGACGTCCCGGTCGACCCGCTCGGAGAGGCTCTCGTAGAAGGGCTGCCCGACCAGCAGCGTGACCGCGGTGAAGGTCAGGACCGCCATGAGCAGGGCGAGGGCGAACAGGACGGCGGTGAGCAGACCGCGGAAGAGGCCGAGCCAGGGGCTCGGCCAGTCGTCGGCGAAGGGGGTCGCCCAGCCGACGACGTCCTCGCCCCACAGCGCCAGCGCGACCAGCACGGCCGCGTACAGCACGAGGGTGATCAGGCCCGGGAGGAGCCCGAAGCCGTAGCTCCTGCCGTGCCGGGTCACCCAGCGCTGGCCCTTCAGGAGATGGCCGAATCCCGCCCCAAGATCACGCATGGGCGGAACTCTACCGGGCGCCGGAGGCCGCGCCCCCGGGCTCGGGGACGCGGCCTCCGGTGTGCGTGAGGGGCCCGGTCAGGCGAGCGTCACGGTGATGTTCCCCCGGGTCGCCTTGGAGTACGGGCAGACCTGGTGGGCCTTCTCCACCAGGGCCCGCGCGGTGGCGGCGTCCACGGACGGAATCTCGGCGGAGATCTCGACGACGATGCCGAAGCCGTCGTCGTTCTTGCCGATGCCGACCTTGGCGGTGACGGTCGAACCCGAGACGTCGGCACCCTCCTGGCGGGCGACGACGGCGAGCGCGCCCTGGAAGCAGGCGCTGTAGCCCGCGGCGAAGAGCTGCTCGGGGTTCGTGCCGGCGCCGCTGCCGCCCATCTCCTTGGGCGGGTTCACGACCACGTCGAGCTTGCCGTCATCGGTGGCGACGCGTCCGTCGCGGCCGTTCTCGGCGGTGGCGACGGCGGTGTACAGGACCTCGGACTGCTGGATCGGCATGCGGGTGTCCTCCTCCTCGGTCCGCCGTGACTCGCGCCCACGATCACGACGGATTTCGGAATGACGCTATCGCATGGCGGAAACTCCGGGAAGGTCCGCCCTCAGTCTCAGAGCTTGACGATCATCTTGCCGGTGTTGTCGCCGCGCAGGACGCCGAGGAAGGCCTCGAGGTTGTTCTCGATGCCCTCGACCACCGTCTCGCGGTACTTCAGCTCGCCGGAGCGGACCCAGGGGCCGACCTCCTGGACGAACTGCGGCTGGAGGTCGTAGTGGTCGCCGACCAGGAAGCCCTCGATGCGGCCGCGGGTCTGGATGAGGCGGGCGAGGTTCTTCGGGCCCGGGGCCGGCTCGGTGTTGTTGTAGACCGAGATCATGCCGCAGACGGCGATGCGGCCGTCCCGGTTGAGGGAGCCGATGGCGGCCTCCAGGTGGTCGCCGCCCACGTTGTCGAAGTAGACGTCGATGCCGTCCGGTGCGGCGGCGCGCAGCTGCTCGGCCACCGGGCCCTCCTTGTAGTTGAAGGCGGCGTCGAAGCCGTACTCGTCGACCAGCAGCTTGACCTTCTCGTCGGAACCGGCCGAGCCGATGACCCGCGAGGCGCCCTTGAGCTTCGCGATCTGGCCGACCTGGCTGCCGACGGCACCGGCGGCGCCGGAGACGAACACCGCGTCGCCCTCCTTGAAGGCGGCGGTGCGCAGCAGGCCGGCGTAGGCGGTCAGGCCGGTCATGCCGAGCACGCCCAGGTACGTCGACAGGGGCGCGGCCTCCGGGTTCACCTTGACGGCGTTCGCGGCGTCCACGGCGGCGTACTCGCGCCAGCCGAAGAAGTGCAGGACGTGGTCGCCGACGGCGATGCCCTCGGCGTTGGAGGCGACGACCTCGCCGACGGCCCCGCCCTGCATGACCTTGCCGAGCTCGAAGGGCGCGACGTAGGACTTGGCGGCGCTCATGCGGCCGCGCATGTACGGGTCGACGGAGAGGAACAGGTTGCGCACGAGCACCTGGCCCTCACCCGGGGTGGGGACCTCCGCCTCGACGAGGGAGAAGTCCTCCGGCTTGGGCCAGCCGACCGGGCGGCTGAGCAGGTGCCATTCGCGGTTGACGGTGGGGAGAGCGGGGGAGTCGGCCATGGGGACGCCTTCCTGGGAGTGCGGGGAGAATGTTTCAGTGCCTGAAACAACCATGCGACTGAACATTTCAGGTTGTCAAACAACTGGGTACCCTGGATTCCATGGCCACACCACGCGACACTCCCCGCCGACCCGACGCGCTCACCCTCGAAGTCGTCGAACTGATCGGCGAGGTCGTGGCCCGCTTCCACGCGGACTACGAGGAGGCCGCGGCGGAGCGGGCCCTCACCGGGGCGCAGGCCAAGCTGCTCAGCCTGCTCTCGCTGGAGCCGCTGCCGATGCGGAAGCTGGCGCAGAAGCTGAAGTGCGAGCCGTCGAACGTCACGGGGATCGTGGACCGGCTGGAGGCGCGGGGGCTGGTGGAGCGCCGCCCGGACCCGACCGACCGGCGGGTGAAGGTGGCGGCGGCGACGGAGGAGGGCCGGCGGGTGGCCCGGGACCTGCGGGAGACCCTGCGCTTCGCCCGGGAGCCGCTGGCGGGGCTGGCGGAGGAGGAGCGGGTCGCGCTGCGGGACGCGCTGCGGCGGATGCTGGGGGTCTGAGCGCGGGCCGGGCGGGGCCGGTGAGCGCGCCTCCGCGGGCGGCCCGGGTCCGGTCCCTGCCGGGCGTGGGCGCGCCGGCGCGTGTCCCCCGGTGGACCGGCGCCTCCGCCGGAGGGGCGCTCGGCCCCGCGCCGACGGGGTGCCTCCCCCGCCATCCCGCTTCCCTCGAGCGGCTTGGCTAGGTGCACCACCACAGGAAGCGGTCGCACGTCTCCGTGGGGGTCGGGTCCGGCGTGGGCGTCGGGGTGGGGGTCTCGGCCGGGGGCGGGGCGTCCGGGGGCGTCGACGGACCGTCCGGGCCGGGGGTCGCCTCCGGCGCCGGGGGCTCCGACGGGCTTCCGCTCCCGGTCGCCGCTCCCGGCTCCCCCGCGTCCGGGGACGACGACGCGGAGGCCGACGCGGACGCCGAGGCCGAGGCGGACGCGGAACCGGAGGCGGAGGCGCCGGGGGACGGGCCGGCCGAGGACGAGGTCGATATCGAGGTCCCGGCGGCCGGTTCGGCCGAGGCCTCCCCCACCTCCCGTGTCGAGGCACCGTCCGCCGTCTCGCCCCCGGCGGCCACCGGCTGCGCCGGGGAGTGCGCGGCGTCCGTGCCGAGTTCGGCGAGGCTCAGACCGCCGGCCGCCAGGACGAACCCCGCGGCGACGAGCAGCGTCCGGCGACGGCGCCGGCGGTGCGCGGCGGCCTTCCGGTCCCGGCGGCTCGCCCTGCCGCCACGACCGGCCGGACCCTCGTCACCCGAGGCGCCGGAGGCATCGGCGGTGCCGGAGGCTTCACCGGCGTAGGGGGTGCCGGCGGTGTCCGGTGCGCCGGTGGCCCCCGGCGGACGCTCCCCGGCCGCCGTCAAGTGGGCCTCGGGCGCGGGGAGTCCGGGGGCAGGAGTGCCGCACCCAGGACAGGCGAGGGCGCCGTTGAGGTGCCGTCGGCACGGGTGGCAGAAGTCCATGACGCGGGAAGGTTAAGTTCTGCGACGGCTGCGTCTCCAGAGGCCGCTGTGAAGGTTGTGTGGGAAAGCGCCCGGACCCGTCGCGCCCCGCCCTCGCCAAACTGCCGAAACCGTTACCTGTCCGACCCATTGACACCCCCGCCGCCCCCTCCTTACTGTCACGCCAGCATTTCGAACGAGTGACGAAATATCGAACAGAGCGAAGGGCAACCGCCGTGCGCATCACCGGAATCAGCACACACGTGGTCGGGACGCCGTGGCGCAACCTGACGTACGTCCAGGTGCACACCGACGAGGGCCTCACCGGAGTCGGTGAGACCCGGATGCTCGGCCACACCGACGCCCTCCTCGGCTATCTGAAGGAGGCCGAGGCCAACCACATTCTCGGTTCCGACCCGTTCGCTGTCGAGGACCTGGTCCGCCGCATGAAGTACGGCGACTACGGCCGTGCCGGCGAGATCGTGATGTCCGGCATCGCCGTCGTCGAGATGGCCTGCTGGGACATCAAGGGCAAGGCCCTCGGCGTCCCCGTCTGGCAGCTCCTGGGCGGCCGCGTCACCGACAAGGTCAAGGCGTACGCCAACGGCTGGTACACCACCGAGCGGACGCCGGAGGCCTACCACAAGGCCGCGCAGGGCGTGATGGAGCGCGGGTACCGGGCACTGAAGATCGACCCGTTCGGCACCGGGCACTTCGAGCTCGACCACGAGCAGACCCTGTACGCCGTGTCGCTGATCGAGGCCGTGCGCGACGCCATCGGCCCCGACGCCGAGCTGATGCTGGAGATGCACGGCCGCTTCTCCCCCGCCACCGCGGTGCGACTGGCCAGGGAGATGGCGCCCTTCAAGCCGGCCTGGCTGGAGGAGCCGGTGCCGCCGGAGAACCTCAGGGCGCTCAGGAAGGTCGCCGAGAAGGTGGACCTCCCGGTCGCCACCGGCGAACGCATCCACGACCGGATCGAGTTCCGCGAGCTGTTCGAGGACCAGTCCGTCGACATCATCCAGCCCGACGTCGGCCACATCGGCGGCATCTGGGAGACCCGCAAGCTCGCCGCCACCGCCGAGACCCACTACACGCTCGTCGCCCCGCACAACGTCGGCGGCCCCGTGCTCACCGCCGCCAGCCTCCAGGTCGGCTTCACCGCGCCGAACTTCAAGATCCTGGAGCACTTCAACGACTTCGCCGACGCGGAGATCAAGAAGGTCGTCAAGGGCGCGCCGCGGGTGGACCCGGAGGACGGCTGCTTCCACCTGTCCGACGCCCCCGGCCTCGGCGTGGAGCTGGACACCGACGCGGCGGCCGAGTTCCCGCAGCAGCAGGCGCGGTTCGACCTGTGGGCCGAGGGCTGGGAGCAGCGCAAGCCCAAGGGGACGCAGGCATGAGCCGCGCGGTCGTCGTCGAGGCGCCGGGCGAGCACCGGCTCGTGGCGCACGAGCCCCGCGAACCCGGCCCCGGCGAGGCGCTGGTGCGGGTGCACGCCGCCGGGATCTGCGGCAGCGACCGCGAGGTCTACCAGGGCAACCGGCCCGAGGGGTACGTGCGGTACCCGCTCACCCCCGGGCACGAGTGGTCCGGGACCGTCGAGGCGGTCGGTGCCGGGGCGCCCGGGTCCCTGGTGGGACGCAAGGTCGTCGGCGAGGGCTTCCGCAACTGCCAGGTGTGCGACCGCTGCCACGCGGGCGAGACCACCCTGTGCGGCGCCGGGTACGAGGAGACAGGCTTCACCCAGCCGGGCGCCATGGCACCCACAATCACCCTGCCCGCGCGCCTGCTGCACGTCCTGCCCGACGACGCCGACCTCACGGCCGCCGCCCTGCTGGAGCCGGCCGCCTGCGTCGCCGCCGCCGCGCTCAAGGCGAACGCCCGCCCCGGCGAGCGGGTCGCCGTCGTCGGCACCGGCACGCTCGGCATGTTCGCCGTGCAGTTCCTGCGCGCCGCCTCCCCGGCCGAACTGCTGGTCGTCGGCACGCGCGGGGACCGGGAGGCGTTGTCCCGGCAGTACGGGGCGACCGACTTCCGCACCAGGGACCAGCCCCTGCCGGACGACTTCGACGTCGTGATCGAGACCGCCGGATCCGCGGACGCCGCCCGCACCTCCGCCGCGCTGCTGCGCAGGGGCGGGCGCCTGGTCCTGACCGGCATCCCGGCGCCGGGCGCCGGCGGTCTGGACCCGACCGACCTGGTGGTGCGTCAGCTGGAGGTGCACACCGTCTTCGGGGCGCCGCCGGACGCCTGGGCGCACACCGTGCGGGTCTTCGGCGCCGGCCTGCTCGACCCGCTGCCGCTGGTGACGCACGAGCTGCCGCTCGCCGAGTTCGCGCGGGCCATCGAGCTGGTCGGCGCCGGTGACCCGAGGGTCGGCAAGGTGCTGCTGCGTCCCTGAGGCCGTACGCCGGTACGGGGGCGACCTGACGGCCCCCGTACCGGCGTACCCCACCCGAACCGAGCTTTCCGTACCCTTCGCCGCGAACCATGTCCGGTATCTCGAACCGGCATCTCGGGGCGGCACATCGAACACGAAGGACAGCCCGTGACCGACTCTTCCGCCCAGGCAGCCGCCCGCCGGCCCGGCGAGCAGGCGCTCACCGCGCTCGGCCTGGCCGCGCCCGCCCTGGACCCCGCCGACGCCTCGCCGCACTCCTTCCCGGGCGGCGGCCGCTGGCGCACCGAGGTCCCCTCCTGCGAGGGGCCGGAGGCGCTGGCGGTGATCCTGAAGGAGTCCTCGCGGCTGGACGTGCCGATCCACCGGATCAGCCAGGGCAGCGGCGTCTGGATGCTGACCGACGCCGAGATCACCGAGATGGTCGAGTCCACCGCCGAACGCGACATCGAGCTCTGCCTGTTCACCGGGCCGCGCGGCACCTGGGACATCGGCGGATCCACCCGGACCGACTCCGGGGGCGCGGGGCTCCGGGCCCGCGGCCACGACGCGGTCGCCGGATGCGTCGAGGACGCCGTCCGGGCGACCGAGCTGGGCGTCAGGTGCCTGCTCGTCGCCGACGAGGGCGTGCTGTGGACGCTGCACCGGGCGCGGTCGGCCGGCGTCCTGCCGGCCGACACCACGCTGAAGCTGTCCGCGCTGGTGGGTCCCGTCAACCCGGCCTCGTACGAGGTGTACGAGCGGCTGGGCGCCGACTCGGTCAACGTGCCCAGCGACCTGACGCTGGACCACCTGACCGAAATCCGTCGGGTTTCGGCCGCGCCGATGGACATGTACATCGAGGCCCCGGACGACCTCGGGGGCTATGTGCGCATGTACGAGGTCGCCGAGCTGATCCGGCGCGGCGCCCCGCTGTACCTGAAGTTCGGCCTGTCGAAGGCGCCGGGGATCTACCCCTACGGACACCACCTGCGCGAACTGACGCTGGCGACCGCCAAGGAGCGGGTGCGGCGCGGCCGGCTGGCCCTGGACCTCCTCCAACGGCACGGCGCCGCGGGGGACATGGCCCCGCTCGGCTCGCGGCTTCCGGGTCCGCTCAACCGGTTCGAGATCTCGTCATAACGTTCCGGAAACCCCCTTCACAAAAGACGACACGACCGCGCACAATCCCACACACCTGCTCTCGGTCGTTCCACCCTCAGCGCTTCCAGCGTGCCGGCACCACCAGACCGAGCCCTGCACCCACATCAAGGATGATGACCATGCGCAACCGCAGAGCCGCACTCGCAGCCATCGCCTCGGCCGCCACCCTCGCCCTCACCCTGACCGCCTGCGGCCAGAACAGCGAGGGCGGCGGCGAGGACGACAAGGGCGGCGCCGAAGGCGCCACCATCGGCATCGCGATGCCGACCAAGTCCTCCGAGCGCTGGATCGCCGACGGCGCCAACGTCGAGAAGGAATTGAGGGCCAAGGGGTACAAGACCAAGCTCGTCTACGGCGAGGACGACCCCGACCAGCAGGTCTCCCAGATCGAGAACATGATCACGCAGGGCGTGGACGCGCTGATCGTCGCCGCGATCGACAACAAGTCGCTCAACAACGTGCTCCAGCAGGCCAAGGACGCCGACATCCCGGTGATCTCCTACGACCGGCTGATCCTCGGCACCGAAAACGTCGACTACTACGCCTCGTTCGACAACGAGAAGGTCGGCGAACTGCAGGGCGGCTACATCGCCGACAAGCTCGGCCTGAAGGACGGTTCCAAGAAGGGCCCCTTCAGCATCGAGCTGTTCGCCGGCTCAAACGACGACAACAACACCAGGTACTTCTTCCAGGGCGCGATGAACGTCCTGAAGCCGTACATGGACAAGGGCGAGCTCGTCGTCCGGTCCAAGCAGACGGCCCTCAACCAGGTCACCACGCTGCGCTGGGACGGCGGCACCGCGCAGAAGCGCATGGACGACCTGCTGACCTCCAGCTACCGCAGCGCCCGCGTCGACGCGGTGCTCTCGCCGTACGACGGCATCTCCATCGGCATCCTGTCCGCCCTGAAGTCGGACGGCTACGGCTCCGCGGGCAAGCCGTTGCCGGTCGTCACGGGTCAGGACGCGGAACTCGCCTCGGTGAAGTCGATCATCGCGGGTGAGCAGACCCAGACCGTCTACAAGGACCTGCGCAAGCTCGCCAAGGTCGCCGCGAACATGGTCGACGCCGCCCTGAATGACAAGAAGCCCGAGGTCAACGACACCAAGTCCTACGACAACGGTGCCAAGGTCGTCCCCGCGTACCTGCTGCAGCCGGTCAGCGTCGACAAGTCCAACTACAAGGAGGCCCTCGTGGACGACGGCTACTACACCGAGAACGACCTCAAGTAACCGGGCCCACCCAAGGATTGGAAGGCACGACCATGGCGGGACCCGTCCTGGAAATGCGCTCGATCGTCAAGACCTTCCCCGGTGTCAAAGCGCTGTCGGACGTCACGCTGACCGTTCACCAGGGCGAGGTCCACGCCATCTGCGGCGAGAACGGCGCCGGGAAGTCGACCTTGATGAAGGTGCTCTCCGGCGTCCATCCGCACGGCAGTTACGAGGGGGACATCCTCTTCGAAGGGGAGACCTGCCGGTTCAGGGACATCAGAGCGAGCGAAGAACACGGCATCGTGATCATCCACCAGGAGCTGGCGCTGGTGCCGTACCTCTCCATCGCGGAGAACATCTTCCTCGGCAACGAGCACGCCAAGCGCGGGCTGATCAACTGGAACGACACGCTCAGGCACGCCACCGAGCTGCTGCGCCGGGTCGGTCTGGACGAGCACCCGGAGACCCGCGTCGCCGACATCGGCGTGGGCAAGCAGCAGCTGGTGGAGATCGCCAAGGCCCTGTCGAAGAAGGTGAAGCTGCTCATCCTCGACGAGCCGACGGCGGCGCTCAACGACGAGGACAGCGGCAAACTCCTCGACCTGATCCTCCAGTTGAAGGACCAGGGGATGACGTCGATCATCATCTCCCACAAGCTCAACGAGATCCGCCGGGTCGCCGACTCGGTCACGATCATCCGCGATGGGCGCTCCATCGAGACGCTCGACGTCAAGGCGGCCGACACCACCGAGGACCGGATCATCAGCGGGATGGTCGGCCGCGACCTGGAGAACCGCTTCCCGGACCGGACCCCGCACCAGCCGGAGGCAGGGGCCGCACCGGCCCTGGAAATCCGCAACTGGACCGTGCACCACCCCCTCGACCAGCAGCGCAAGGTCGTCGACGACGTGTCGATCGAGGTGCGGCGCGGAGAGATCGTCGGCATCGCCGGTCTCATGGGCGCCGGCCGCACGGAACTGGCGATGAGCGTGTTCGGCCGCGCCTACGGCCGATACGCGGGCGGCACGGTCCTGCGCGACGGCACCGAGATCCGCACCAGGACCGTCCCGGACGCGGTCAAACACGGCATCGCGTACGTCACCGAGGACCGCAAGCACTACGGCCTGAACCTCATCGACAACATCAACCGCAACATCTCGCTGACCGCGCTGGGCAAGGTCGCCAAGCGGGGTGTCGTCGACGAGCACGGGGAGCGGCAGGTCGCCGAGGACTTCCGCAAGTCCATGAACATCAAGGCGCCGACCGTCTTCGAGCCGGTGGGCAAGCTGTCCGGCGGCAACCAGCAGAAGGTCGTCCTCAGCAAGTGGATCTTCGCGGGTCCCGAGGTGCTGATCCTGGACGAGCCCACCCGCGGCATCGACGTGGGCGCCAAGTACGAGATCTACACGGTCATCGACCAGCTGGCCGCCCAGGGCAAGGCGGTCGTCTTCATCTCCTCCGAACTGCCGGAGCTGCTCGGCATGTGCGACCGCATCTACACGATGGCCGCGGGACGGCTGACGGGTGAGTTCTCGCGGGCCGAGGCGTCGCAGGAAGCGCTGATGCGTCAGATGACGAAGGACAAAGAGGTAACCCGATGAGCACGGACGTGACCGCCAAGACCCCGGCCCCCGCACCACCGGGCAAAGGCGCCTCGGCCGACGGGGGCGGCCTGCTGCAGCTGATGCTGGACGGCATGCGCCGCAACATGCGGCAGTACGGCATGCTGATCGCCCTCGGCCTGATCGTGGCGCTGTTCGCCGTCTGGTCCGACGGCGACCTGCTGCTGCCGCGCAACGTCTCCAACCTGGTGCTGCAGAACAGCTACATCCTGATCCTCGCGATCGGCATGATGCTCGTCATCATCGCGGGCCACATCGACCTGTCGGTCGGGTCGCTGACGGCGTTCATCGGCGCGATGGCCGCCGTCCTGATGGTCGAACACGATCTGTCCTGGCCGCTCGCGGTGGTGCTGTGCCTGGCCATCGGCGCGGTCGCGGGGGCCCTGCAAGGGTTCTTCATCGCCTATCTCGGCATACCGTCGTTCATCGTGACCCTCGCGGGCATGCTGCTCTTCCGCGGTCTGACGGAGATCTTCCTGAAGGGCCAGACGCTCGGCCCGTTCCCGAAGGACCTCCAGAAGATAGCCAACGGCTTCCTGCCCGAGGTCGGCCCGAACACCAATTACCACAACCTCACCCTGCTGCTCGGTCTCGCGCTGATCGCCTTCGTGGTCTTCCAGGAGGTCCGCGACCGGGGGCGCCAGCAGGAGTTCTCCCTGGACGTCCTGCCGGCCAAGCTGTTCCTGCTCAAGCTGGTCGCGCTGGTCTCCGCCGTCCTCGTGGTCACGCTGCTGCTCGCCAGCTACAAGGGCGCCCCGATCGTGCTGCTCATCCTGGGCGTGCTGGTCGTCGGCTTCGGCTACCTGATGCGCAACGCGATCATCGGCCGCCACATCTACGCCATCGGCGGCAACCTGCCCGCGGCCAAGCTGTCGGGCGTGAAGGACAAGAAGGTCACCTTCCTGGTCTTCCTGAACATGGGCATGCTCGCGGCCCTGGCGGGTCTCGTCTTCGCCTCCCGCTTCAACGCGGCCTCGCCCAAGGCAGGCCTCAACTTCGAGCTGGAGGCCATCGCGGCCTCGTTCATCGGCGGCGCGTCGATGAGCGGCGGTGTCGGCACGGTCCTCGGCGCGATCATCGGCGGTCTGGTCCTGGGCGTGCTGAACAACGGCATGAACCTCGTCGGCATCGGCACCGACTGGCAGCAGGTCATCAAGGGCCTGGTGCTGCTCGCGGCGGTCGGGTTCGACGTGTGGAACAAGCGCAAGGTCGGTTCGTAGGTCACTTCGGGCCCCGCCCCCTCCGGGCGGGGCCCGCTTCTTCCACGGAAGTACAAGGAGCCGCAATGGAACTGAGCAGACGCACGGTCATGGCATCCGCCGCGGCCGCCGGCATCACCGCGACCGCCCTCGGCGGCACGGCGCACGCCATGGGAGGCAGGAAGCCGGTGAAGGAGCTCTTCGGCAGGCTCGCCGACGGCACGAAGGTGTACCGCTGGTCGCTGGAGAACGGCGGCACGCGGATGAGGGTCCTGTCGTACGGCGGCGTCGTGCAGTCCCTGGAGATCCCCGACCGCCGGGGCCGCTACGAGAACGTCTCGCTGGGCTTCGACAACCTCGACGACTACGTGGCCCGCAGCCCGCACTTCGGCGCCCTGATCGGGCGGTACGGCAACCGCATCGCCAAGGGCCGCTTCACCCTGGACGGCAAGCAGTACCAGCTCTCCGTCAACGACGGCGAGAACTCCCTGCACGGCGGCGCCCTGGGCTTCGACTACCGGGTGTGGGACGTCGAGCCGTTCACCCGGGGCTCCGACGTGGGCCTGGTCCTGCACTACACCAGCGTCGACGGCGAGATGGGCTACCCGGGCACGCTCAGGGCCGAGGTGACGTACACGCTCACCCGGCGCGGCGAGTGGCGCATCGACTACGAGGCCACCACCGACAAGGCCACCGTCGTCAACCTCACCAGCCACGTCTACTGGAACCTGGCCGGCGAGGGCAGCGGCACGATCGAGGACCACGAGCTGTCGATCGCCGCCTCCCGGTTCACGCCCACCGACGCCGGGCTGATCCCCACCGGCGAGCTGGCGAAGGTCGCGGGCACCCCGTTCGACTTCCGCCGCGCCAAGCCGATCGGCCGGGACATCCGGGACGGCCACCCGCAGCTCGTCACCGCCAAGGGCTTCGACCACAACTGGGTGCTGGACAAGGGCATCACCGACCGGCCCGAGCACGTCGTCACCCTGCGCGACGCCTCCTCCGGCCGCACCCTGCGCATCGCCACCGACCAGCCGGGGCTCCAGTTCTACTCCGGCAACTTCCTCGACGGCACGCTGACCGGCACCGGCGGCTCCGTCTACCGGCAGGGCGACGCGCTGTGCCTGGAGACGCAGCACTTCCCGGACTCGCCGAACCAGCCGTCGTTCCCGTCGACCGTCCTGCGGCCGGGGCAGACGTACCGGACGACGACGGTGCACTCGTTCGGCGCGTGAGCCGCGACGCCGTGGGGGGCGAAGCCGTGACGCCGTGACGCCGTGGGAGGGACACACTTTCTTCACACGAGTTGAACGGCGCCCCCTCCGCCTCCGTATGTGAGGGCGGCCCGCGTTCCCCCGCGCGGGCCGTCCACCGACGGAGGTCCCCCTTGTCCGGCAGCGTCACCTCGTTGTTCCGCAGCACCGCGGCGCACAGCCCGTCCATGGCGGCGCTGACGCGGGAGAGCGGCGACGGGGCGGGCGCCGGGCCGGTGGACTTCTGCATCCCCTGCAACCCGTACTTCCCCACCCCGGCGATGTTCGACGAGATGGCCGGCCGGCTGCGCGAGATCATCACGTACTACCCGAGCGGCGCCGACACCATCACCGCCGAGCTGTGCGGACTGCTGCGACTGCCCCCGCAGTGCGTGGCGATGGGCAACGGCTCCACCGAGCTGATCACCTGGATCGACCACCTGCTCGTCCGCGACTCGCTCGCCGTCCCCGTCCCCACCTTCGGCCGCTGGACCGACCAGCCCATGGAGACCGGCAAGCGGGTCGACATGTTCCCGCTCCAGGAGTCCGGCGGCTTCGCCCTCGACCTCGCGCAGTACGCCGAGTTCGTCCGGGCCAGGGGGACGCGCACGGTGGTGGTCTGCAACCCCAACAACCCCGACGGCGGCTATCTGCACAAGCAGGCGCTCGTGCAGTTCCTGGACGCGATGGCCGACCGGGACCTCGTGGTCGTCGACGAGTCCTTCCTGGAGTTCGCCGACGCCGAGGCCGAACCCAGCGTGGTCCAGGAGGCGATGCTGCGGCCCAACGTCGTCGTCCTGCGCAGCCTCGGCAAGAACTTCGGGCTGCACGGCATCCGCTTCGGCTACCTGGTCGCCAACCCCGCGCTCGCCGGGCGGGTGCGCGCCATGCTCCCCAAGTGGAACCTCAACTCCCTCGCGGAGCACGTGGTGTTCATGCTGCGCGACCACGGCCCCGAGTACGCGCAGAGCCTGCACCAGGTCCGCCGGGACCGTCTGGAGATGGCCGCACAGCTCTCGGCGCTGCCCGGCCTGACCGTGTACCCCTCCCAGGGCAACTTCCTCTTCGTCCGGCTCCCGGTGGGCGCCGAGGGCACCGTCGTCCGGGACCGCATGCTCACCGAGCACCGGGTCCTGGTCCGCGAGTGCGGCAACAAGATCGGGTCCTCCAGCCGCTTCCTGCGTCTCGTGGTGCGCCCCCGGGCGGACGTGCGCCGCCTGGTGTCCGGCCTGGAACAGGTGCTCTACGGGACCGGGAGGGGAGCCGCCGTGCCCGGGCCCGCCACCGGGACCGGCTACAGCTCGGGCACGGCGGCGGTGGACCGCCTGATGAGCGAGACCAACGGGGCCGGCCTGCGGCAGCTCGCCGCTCCGGCCACCGGCACCGGCATGCCGCTCCCCGCCGCGGTGCCCGTCGCCCCCGCGGCGGCGGTGCCCGGCTCGATACCGGTGCCGGCGGAGGTGCCCGCGGAGGTGCCGACGCGGGTGCCGACCGAGCCGCAACCGGTGCCGTTCCCCGCGCCGTTCCCCCAGCCGGCGCCGCCGTATCCACAGCCGGTGCCGATCCCCCACCCGGCACCGGTCACCCAGCCCGTGCCCGCCCCGGCTCCGGCCGCCGCGGCGGCCGCGTATCCGGCGCCCACCGGCCCCACCCCGCCCGGTGTCCCGGCCCGCGGTGGTCTCACGGCCGCCCAGGTCCGGGGCACCAACGGCCTGGACCCGGTCCCGGCGGCGGGCCGCCCGGGTCCGCGGGCCTGGCCGGACGCGGCGGGCATGGGCCGCACGGGCTGACCCCGGCCGCCCGGCGGGCCACGCACTGACCGTGACCCGGCCGTCCTACGGGTTCTCCCACGCCGCCGGTTCCGCCGCCAGCTCCCGCACCGGGGCGGGCAGCGCGTCCGCCGCCAGGTCCGCGATGGTCACGCCCTCCAGGATGCGGCGGACGTTGGCGCGCAGCGCCACCCACAGCGGCAGCAGCGGCCCCGCCGTGCCCGTGTACACGAGGCCCGTCGGCCGCTCGCCGCGGACCGAGACGATCGGGCCGTCCACCGCCCGGATGACGTCCGCGACCGTGACCGCCGACGCCTCGCGCGCCAGCCGGTACCCGCCGCCCCCGCCGCGCCGGCTCTCCACGATGCCGCCCCGGCGCAGGTCGCCGAGGATGCCCTCCAGGAACTTGTGCGGGATGTCCTGGGCGGTGGCGACCGTCTCCGCCTTCACGGGGCAGTCGCCCTGACGGACGGCGAGTTCCAGGACCGCCCGTACCGCGTAGTCCGCCCGTGCCGAGATCCTCATACGTCCATTGTGCGGGGCGTTGTGGACAATGGGCCCGGCACAGGTGTCCCGGCCGACGCACCGGCACCGGCGGTACAGGCAACAGGAGAGGCTCCCGTGGAGCTCAGCAGACGAGTTTTCAGCGCCCTCGCGGGCACCACCGTCCTCGGTCTCGCCCTCGGCGGCAGCGTGAGCGGCGGGGCGGTGCCGGCCTCCGGCGCGCCCGGGCCCGTGCCCACCGGCCCGGCGCCCGCGCCGCCGGGCGCCGACGGGGTGCGCCACCGGATCGCCTTCGACCGGCACTCCCTGCTGGTCGACGGCAGGCGCCTGGTGCTGTGGGCCGGCGAGTTGCAGCCGTTCCGGCTGCCGAGTCCGTCCCTGTGGCGGGACGTGCTCCAGAAGATGCGGGCGCACGGCTTCAACGCGGTCGGTGTGCCCCTCGCGTGGAACCAGCACTCCCCCGCCCCGGGCCACTACGACTTCACCGGCGTCCGCGACCTGGACCTGTTCCTGCGCACAGCCGCCGAGACCGGCCTGTACGTCGTCCTGCGGCCGGGCCCGCACATCGGCGCGGACGTCGACGCCGGCGGTCTGCCGGGCTGGCTGACGGCAGCCGGGACCGACGCCCGGACCGCGGGGCCGGCGTATCTGCGGCACGCCGACGAGTGGCTGACCCGCGTCAACGCCGTCGTGGCCCGGCACCAGTACACGCGGGGCACCGGCACGGTCCTGCTCTACCGCCTCGACGCCCCGCGGCCCGACGCGCTGGCCCGCCTCCGGGAGAAGGTCCGCGCGGACGGCATCGACGTGCCCCTCCTCCACGACGACTCCCCGCTCGCCCGGGGCGAGGCGCACCGGGGCGCGGACGCGGCCGAGGCCCGGCGGGTCCATCTCGCCCACCTCGCCGACGGCGTCACGCTGCACGACGTCGGCACGGCGTTCGGCGGCACCTCGTGGGGCTGGCTGGCCGCGCCGTCGGCGCCCACTCCCACGTACGACCCGGCGGCCGCGATCGACGAGGCGCGCAGGCCCACGGAACGGCTCGCCCCGCTCCACCAGATCGGGCATCTCCTGCGCCACGTCCCGGACTTCGCGCGGCTGGACGAGGCTCCCGCGGTCCGGGCCGGCGACGCCCGGATCCAGGTGCGGCACCTGACCAACCCGGACACCGGCGCCCAGGTGTACGTCCTGCGCAACGACTCCGCCGCGGCCGTGACGTCCACGCTGCCGCTGGGCGGGACGGACGTGCCGGTGACCGTGCCCGCGCGGGACGCCCGCATGCTCGCCGCCGGCCTCGACCTGGGCGGGGGACGCAAGCTGGCCCACGCCACCGTGCAGCCCATGCTGACCCTCGGCGTCGGGCGGCTGGACATCGCCGCCTTCGTGGGCCGGGCCGGGGAGATGGCGCACCTCGTGCTGGACTGCCCGGAGGAGCCGTGGCCCACCCGGCTGGACGAGGAGGCCGCCTGGGCGTACGACAAGGAGCAGCTGCACGTGACGGTGCCGCTCGGGGCGGACGGCCTGGCCCGGGTGCGGGTGCGCAGCGGCGGCTCCGACCGGACGCTGCTGCTGCTCTTCGCGGACGACGCCACCTCCCTGCGGCTGTGGCCGTACGAGACCCCTTCGGGCAAGGGGCTCGTGTACGGCCCGGCGCTGCTGCGCGACGCCGCCCTGGACGGGAACACGGTGCGGCTGACCGGCGACATGGTCGACGCCTACGGGCTGGAGGTGTGGGCGCCGCGCGGCATCACCGACGTCACCTGGAACGGCCGCGCGGTCGCCACGTCGGTCAGCCGTGCCCAGAGCCTGCGGTCGCGGCGGCCGCTGCCCGGCGTGACGGAGCCGGCGCTGCCCGCGCTGGACGGCTGGCGGCGCCGGGACGAGAACCCGGAGGCCGAGCCCGGTTACGACGACTCGGGCTGGACGGTCGCCGACCGCCGGACGTCGCACAGCACGACGCGCGTGCCCGAGGAGCAGCCCGTGCTCTTCGCCGACGACTACGGCTACCACTACGGCGACGTCTGGTACCGCGGCCGGCTGACCGGCGCCGCGGGCCTGGAGTCCGTCTCCCTCACCGCCGCCACGGGCGCGCGGGGGATGCTCATGGCCTGGCTGGACGGGGAGCCGCTGGGCACCCACGACGTGGCGCGGCAGGACGGAAAGGGCACGTGGAGCGACACGGCCGGCTTCCTCGTGCCGGAGCGGCTGCGCGAGCGGCTGGACGGGGGCCGGCCGCACTCCCCCCTCCTGTCCGTCCTGGTCCGGCGCACGCAGCGCGGGCAGGACGACGGCCGGGCGGCCCGGGGGCTCACGTCGGTCGTCTTCCGGGGCGCCTCGCCGGCCGTCCACTGGCGGGTGCGGGGCGCGGCGGCCCCCGACCCGGTGCGCGGGCCGCTCAACAACGGCGGGCTGTACGGGGAGCGCAAGGGCTGGCACCTGCCCGGGTACGACGACGGCGGCTGGGAGTCCGTGTCCCTGCCGCGCGCGGACCGGCGGCAGGGCGTCGCGTGGTACCGGACGGTGTTCCGGCTGGACGTCCCGCCGGACGTGGACGCCTCCGTCGGTCTCGCCTTCGACGACGACCCGGCCCGCGACTACCGCGTCCAGGTCTTCCTGAACGGCTGGAACATGGGCGAGTACGTCAACGGCGGGAAGAGCCCGCAGCGCACGCTCGTGCTGCCGAACGGCATCCTGCGCACGCGCGCCGCCGCCAACACCCTCGCGCTGGCGGTGCTGGCCGGCGGCGGCACCCCGGCGGGGCCGGGTTCGGTACGGCTCACGCTGCTGGGCAGCGCGGCCGGAGGCGTGCCGGTGGCCCCGGTCGCCTCCCCCGGCCGCCGGGAGCCCTGAGCTCAGCGCAGCCGGATCACGTTCCAGGACAGCGGCTCCAGGACGGTGGTCAGCCTGCCGTCCGCCAGGGCCGTGCCCGTGACCGGGTGCGGGACGACCCGGTCGGGCTCGGCGAGCGTGTTGCGGGCGTCGGGGTCGGCGTCCGCGAGGACGCTGTGCTCCACGACCCCGGTGACGCCGAGGCCGCCGAGCGCGACCTCGAGCGGCAGCGGCTCGGTGCGGGAGCGGTTGACGGCGAAGACGGTCACCGTGCCGTCCTCGGCGCGGACGGCGGTGGCGTGCAGCAGGTCGGTCTCCCCGTACTTCCTCGTCTCGTACGCCGGTGAGTCCACCCGGACGTCGAGGACCTCGCCGCGGCCGTACCGGGAGGCCTGGGCGAAGGGGAAGAAGGTCGTCTGGCGCCAGGCGGGGCCGCCGGGTTCGGTCATGATCGGGGCGATGACGTTGACGAGCTGGGCGAGGCAGGCGACGGTGACGCGGTCGGCGTGCCGCAGCAGGGCGATCAGCAGCGAGCCGAGGACGACGGCATCGGTGACGCCGTAGCTGTCCTCCAGCAGCCGCGGGGCCTCGGGCCAGTCCAGGGCGCTCACCTCGGACAGGGACCGGGACATGTACCAGACGTTCCACTCGTCGAAGGAGAGGTTGATCCTCTTCTTCGACTTGAGGCGGGCGCCGACGTGGTCGCAGGTGGCGACGACGTTCTCGATGAAGGACTCCATGTCCACGGCGGAGGCCAGGAAGGAGTCGACGTCGCCGTCGAGCGGCTCGTAGTAGGCGTGCAGGGAGATGTGGTCGACGAGGTCGTACGTCTCCTCGAGCACCGTCGCCTCCCACGCGGCGAAGGTCTCCATGGACTGGCCGGAGGACCCGCAGGCGACGAGTTCGACGCCGGGGTCGATCTGGCGCATGGCGCGGGCCGTCTCGGCGGCGATGCGGCCGTACTCCGCGGCGGTCTTGTGGCCGGTCTGCCAGGGGCCGTCCATCTCGTTGCCGAGGCACCAGAGCCTGATGCCGAAGGGGTCCTTGTCGCCGTGCTCGGCGCGCAGGTCCGACAGGGCGGTGCCGGAGGGGTGGTTGGCGTACTCCTGGAGTTCGAGGGCCTCGGCGACGCCCCGGGTGCCGAGGTTGACCGCCATCATCGGTTCGGCCTGGGGGCCGATCCTCCTGAGGAAGGCGATGTACTCGGACAGCCCGAAGCGGTTGGTCTCCGTCGAGCGCCAGGCCAGGTCCAGGCGGCGGGGGCGGTCCTCCACCGGGCCGACGGAGTCCTCCCACTTGTAGCCGGAGACGAAGTTCCCGCCGGGGTAGCGGATGACGGTCACCCCGAGTTCGCGGACCAGTTCGAGCACGTCCTGCCGGAGGCCGTCGGCGTCCGCGGTGGGGTGGCCCGGCTCGTGGATGCCGGTGTAGACGCAGCGGCCGAGGTGCTCCACGAACGAGCCGAAGAGGCGGGGGTCGACCGTGCCGACGGTGAAGGCGGGGTCGAGGGTGAAGCGGGCTGTTCGCATGAGTTCCTTCCGGAGCGGGGTTCGGTCACTGGCCGGCGAGGCCGGTGTTCGCGCGACCGCCGGACCACCCGCCGCGGCCGGGAAGCGCCCGCGGCGCGGACCGGGCCGTCCCGTGCCTCGCCTCGCCTCGCCTCGCCTCGCCTCGCCTCATTGTTCGAGATTTCGGATCATGCTCGTCACTTCGAACGGAACGTAAGGTGGGAGCGCGCCCACGTCAATAAGCCGAGCGGGACTTTCCGTTCGGGCGGCGGAGGTCGTTTCTTATGGAACGACGGTCTCCGGATCGCGGGACGCGGGCGGACCCCGGCGCGTAACCTCGGCAGGGCCGCGGACCGGTCCGCCGGACCCCGGGCCGGGCAGCCGCGGCACCCGCCCGCCGGGCACCGGGACCACCCGGTCGCGGAGGTGGCCGGGCGGACCGGAGTCTTGGCATATTGCAGGGGGGCGGGATCGCGCGGCACCCCCGCGAGCGGAACGGAACCCGGGAGGAGAACGGTGCGCACGAGCAGGCAGATGCGTCGCCTCGCCGACGCGCTCATCGACCCCATCCGGGTACCCGTCCCCGCGGACCCGGAAGCCCTGTTCGACGCGCTCGTCGCGTCCGTCGCCCAGTGGCGGGGCCGCGAGATCGTGGTCCGCCGGGAGACCTTCCCGCCCCACACCGCCAGCGGGCTCTGGCTGGAGGCCGGTACGCACGACGTCGTGGTGGTCGACCGGCGGGCCGCCGTGTGGCACCAGATCGTGATCCTCTGCCACGAGGTGTGGCACATGAGCCGGCACACGCCGCACGCGGACCCGTCCCCGGCCGGGGACGCCCCGCCCCGGCCCGTCGCCGCGCGCACCGACTTCAGCCTGACCGAGGAGCAGGAGGCCGACCGCTTCGGCATGCTGATGGGCCGTCGGCTGCGCGGCTGGCTGGAGGCCCCGCGGGACTCCGTGTACGCGGCGCGGGACGACGACGCCGAGGGACTGGCCGGGCGCATCGGAGCCGCGCTCAACTACCGCGGACCCCACCGGTGAACGGCCTGGCCAACTACATCAGCTGCGCCGTGCTGTGGCTCGGCCTGGCCGCCCGGACCCCCGATCTCGTGCGTCACCGCCACGATCCCTACCTGCGCTCCCTCTGCGCGGTGCTGGGGCTGGCCGGGCTCTGCTTCCTCCTCGGCGCCCCGCCCACCGTCGGCGCCGTCAACCGGCTCAGCGGCATCCCGAACCTGGCCGCGCCGCTCACGTACGCGTCGATCACCGCGTACGGCGCCGCCGCCCTGGTGCTGGTCGTCCACTGGCGGGGCGGGCCCCGGGTGCGCGTCGTCGCCCGCCGCTGGATCCTCGCCCACACGCTCGTCGTCCTCGGCATCGCGGTCACCTTCGCGCTGGGCGACGCGCCCGTGGAGCGCCGGACCGACCTGGACACCTACTACGCGACGACGCCGTACATCGGCCAGATGATCGTGCTGTACCTGGCCGGGCACCTCACCGCGGTCACGGTCACCACGGTGTCGGCGCTGCGCTGGGCCCGGCAGGTGCACGGCCCGCTGCGGGTGGGGCTGACGGTCCTGGGGGCCGGCACGCTGTGCAACGCCGGGTACAGCGTCGCCAAACTGGCGGCGGTGGCCGCGCGCTGGAGCGGGCGGGACTGGGCGGTGCTCGTCACCGGGATCTCCCCGGCGGCGGCCGCGGTGAGCGCCTTCCTGACCGTCGCCGGGATACTGATCCCGCTGGTCGTCCCGCGGGCCGCCGAGTGGCGCCGGGCCGGGCGGGCGTACGCGCGGCTGGCCCCGCTGGAGCGGGTGCTCGACGACGTCCTCACCCGGCGCTCACTGCGGCTGCCCCGGCCCCGTCTGTCCTCCCCCGCGACCCGGCTGGTGTGGCGGCAGACCAGCATCCACAACGCCCTGAGCCACCTCGCCCCGCATCTCGACGGCGCGCTGTACGACCGCACGCACGAGGCCGTGCTGCGGGCCACCGGCGACCGGGAGCGGGCGGAGGCGCACGCGTGGGCGGTGGTGGTGGCCTCGGCGGCACGCGCGAGGGAACTCTGGGACACTCCTGCGGGCAGGACGCACGGCGGCGCCCGCCCCGGCCCGGCCGGCCGGCTGCCCGAGCGGCTGCCCGGACCGGCCGCGCTGGTGTGTGTCGCCGACGCGCTGGCCACCGCCCGTCCCGCCGCCGCGGCCCGGGAACGCGGCGCCGCGGCCACGGCGGGCGGGGCATGAACCGCACGCGAGTGGACCGGGCGCGCCTGAACCGGCCGACGAGGGAGGGAAGTTGTCCGGCATGAGTCTCGTCGTGTATCTGGCGGCCGGGGCGTTCGGGCTGTCCTGCCTGGTGCTGCTGCGCCGGCCGCGCGGGCCGGTCCGCAGCCCGCTGGCCCTGTCCACCTGCGCGGCGATCGTCCTCGGCTCCCTGGTCCTCGTCTGCGCGGCCCCGCTGACCCTCGCCGCCGTCAACGACCTCACCGGCGTACCCAACTTCGGGGCGCCCCTGACGTACGGGATGCTGTCGGCCTACAGCTGCGCGCTGCTCGTGCTGCTGATCAACTGGCGGGGCGGCTCGCGCGCGCGGATCCGGCGCCGGGTGCTGCGCAGCATGGCCGCCTACGGGCTGCTGATCGTCGCGCTCGTCGCCCTGTTCGTGCTCGCCGACGCGCACACGGAACGGCTCACCGACCTCGACACGTACTACGCGAACACCCCGTACATGCGGGAGATGATCCTGCTGTACCTGCTCGGGCACAGCGCCGCGACGCTGGTGATGTGCGCCGTGTGCGTCCGGTGGCTGCGGGAGGTCGACGGGCTGCTGCGGACCGGGCTGCGGCTGATCCTGGTTGGCAGCCTGCTGGACGTGGTCGGTTTCCAGCTCGCCAAGTACACCGCGGTCGTGGCCCGTTGGCAGGGGCACGACCTGGACTTCCTGTCCACGACGCTCGCCCCGCCCATGGCCTCGCTCGGCGCCCTGACCTGCTCGGCGGGGTTCGTGCTGCCGCGGCTGCTGCCGGCGCTCGTCGCCCAGTGGCGGGGGCTGGACGACTACCGCGGGCTCGGCCCGCTGTGGTCGCTGCTGCGGTTCGTGCCGACCGCCCCGAAGCCGCCGGCCTCCTGGTGGCAGCTTCCCCGGGAACGGCTCCAGTGGCGCGAGGTGTCGATCCACGACGCGCTGCTCGCCCTGGCCCCGTACTTCGACGACCGGGTGCGGGAACGGGAACGGGACGCCGCCCTGCGCGCGGGCCGCTCCGCCCACGAGGCGCGGCTGGCCGCCGAGGCGGCGATGCTCGCCGACGCCGCGCGCCGCGCCGCCGAGCGGCAGGCGCCGCTGGACACCCCGAGCGCCTACCGGCTGCACGCCACGGAGGTCCCCGGCCCGGGCGGTCTGGTGGAGCTGGCCCGGGCCCTGGCGGCCTCTCCGGCCGGCGCCACCGTGCGCGAGGGTACGGTGAGGGCCGCCCACGGCTGGACCCACGGCTGAACCCGCCCGGGTCCGGCGGAAGTTGGCCGTGGCCCGGCCGAACCGGAGGAGACCCATGTCCCGTAGAGCTGTCGTCATCGGTGCCGGGCTCGCCGGCATGCTGGCCGCGGCGGCGTTGTCCACCGCGGTGGACGAGGTCGTCGTGCTGGAGCGCGACGAACTGCCCGACGGGCCGGAGCACCGCCGAGGCCTGCCGCAGGGGCGGCACGCCCATCTGCTGATGGCCGGGGGCCTGGCCGCCATGGAGGACCTCGTCCCCGGCGCCGGGATGCGCGAGCGCCTGCTCGCGGCCGGGGCGCACGAGATACCGCTGAGCTCGGGCATGCTGGCGCTGACGCCCGACGGCTGGCTGCGGCGCTGGCGCCACGAGGGCCCCGCCATGATCACGTGCAGCCGGGCGCTGCTGGACTGGTCGGTACGCCGGGCGGTCCTCGAACGGGCCGGGATCGACGTCCGCCGGGCCGTCGTGCGGGAACCGACGGGCGGTTCGCGGCGCGTCACGGGTGTCCGCGTCGCGGCGGCGGACGGCACCGGGGACGAGGTCCTCGACGCCGGCCTCGTCGTCGACGCGAGCGGTCGCGGCTCGCGGCTGCTCACCTGGCTGGACGGCCTCGGCGTGCCCGGCGTCCGGGAGCGGACGGTGGACTCCGGCCTGGTCAACGCCACCCGCGTCTACCGTGTGCCGGAGGGCGCCGGGCGGTTCCCGCTGACGGTCGTGCAGGCCGACCCGTACGTGTCCCGGCCGGGCCGCAGCGGCATGGTCCTGCCCGTCGAGGGCGACCGCTGGATGGTCAGCCTCGCCGGGACGCGGGGCGGCGAGCCCCCGGCGGACCCGGAGGGCTTCCTGCGGTACGCGCTGGAGCTGCCCGACCCGATCGTGGGCCGGCTGGTCTCGGGCGCCGAACCGCTCACCGGGGTGCACGTCAGCCGCAGCACCAGCAACGTGCGGCGCTACGTGGAGAAGGCCCGGCACTGGCCCGAGGGCCTCGTCGTCCTCGGCGACGCGCTGGCCACCTTCAACCCGGCCTACGGGCAGGGCATGTCGGTGGCCGCGCTGGGCGCGCGCGTCCTGGCCGGGGAGGTGCGGCGGGCCGGCCCCACCGCGCCCGGACTCGCCCGCCGCGTGCAGCGCCGGGCGGCCCGGTCGGTCGACGCGGCGTGGGCCATGGCCGTCGGACAGGACGTCAGGTACCCGGACACGCGCGGCGGAAGTCCGAACGCCGCCGACCGTCTCGTCGCCGCGTACACCCGGCGCCTGACGCGGACGGCGGCCGGTTCCCCTCCGGCGGCCGCCGCCCTGTGGGACGTGACCAGCATCCTGGCGGGCCCGTCCCGTGTGCTGCGCCCGGCCGCCCTGCTGGCCGCGCTGGCCGGTCCCCCGCTGCCCCCGGCGACCGAGCCGCCGCTGACCCCGTCCGAACGGGACATCCTGCGCGCCCTGGACCGCACCGGCGCCTGATCCGCCGGGCAGGGCCCCGGTCAGCCGGCGAACGCCGGCTGCCGCAGCCCCCGGCCCGCTCCGGGCACCACCAGCACCGACCCGGCGAGCGGGTGCGGGGCGGTGAGGCCGGTACGGGCCGTGGTGACGTACAGGTCGGTCAGGCCGGCGCCGCCGAACGCGCAGGCCGTGACGAGCGGGACGGGCAGACCGACCACCCGGTCCAGGGCGCCGTCCGGCGTGTAGCGGCGCACCGCCGAACCGCCCCACAGCGCCACCCACACGCAGCCCTCGGCGTCGACGGCGAGCCCGTCCGGGAAGCCGGCGTCCTCCTCGACGGCGGCGAACGGGCGCCGGCCGGAGACCCGGCCGGTGGCGGCGTCGTGGTCGAGGACGTCGATCCGGCGGGTCGGCGAGTCGACGTAGTACATCAGCCGGCCGTCCGGGCTCCAGCCGGTGCCGTTGCTGACCGCCACGTCGTCCAGGACGGTCGTCACGGTGCCGTCGCCCGTGAGGCGGGAGAGCGTGCCGCCGCCGGGGGCCTCGTCGTAGCGCATGGTGCCGGCCCAGAGGCTGCCGTCGGGGGCGACGGCGGCGTCGTTGGCCCGGCGTCCGGGGACGGGGTCGTGGTGCAGCAGGCGGAAGGTCCCGTCGGGGTCGAGGACGCCGATGCCGTCGCGCAGGTTCAGGACGAGCCCGCCCCCGGCCCGCGGCTTGGCCGCGCCCACGTGCTGCCCGGTGGTGCGCACCGTCCTCCGTCCGGAGACGGGGTCGTAGGTGTGCACGCGGCTGCCCAGGATGTCCACCCAGATCAGCCGGCCCGCGTCCGCGTCCCAGGTCGGGCCCTCGCCGAGGGCGGCCTCGGCCCGTACCGCCACCTCGTAGGTCATGCCGGGCTCCGGTGGCCGAGGCGCTCGGACAGGTCGGCGGCGCCCTTCACGGCGAGCTCCTCCAGCTCGGCGCGGCGCTCCTCGCTCCAGCGGATCATGGGCACGGAGATCGACAGCGCGGCGACGACCCTGCCGGTGCGGTCCCGGACCGGGGCGGCCACGCAGGAGACGTCCGGGTTGGACTCGCGGTTCTCCACCGCGGTGCCGCGCTCGCGGATCCCGGCCAGGGCCGCGCGCAGCGACGCCGGGTCGGTGATGCTGTTCGGCGTCATCGCGGTCAGCTCGGCGCCGTCGGGGAAGCGGGCTGCGACCTCGGGCTCGGGCAGGGAGGCCAGCAGCATCTTGCCGACGGACGTGCAGTGGGCGGGCAGCCGGCGCCCGGCCGCCGACACCATGCGCACCGCGTGCGTGGAGTCGACCTTGGCGATGTAGATGACGTCGGTGTCCTCCAGGATCGCCACGTGCACGGTCTCGTCGCAGGTCTCGGCGACGCTCCGGGCGACCTGCTGGCCCTCGGCGGCGAGGTCGAGGTGCTCGGCGTAGCGGGCGCCGAGCTGGTACGGACGCACCCCGAGCCGGTACCGTCCGGGCTGGCCCGCGACGGGGACGATGTACTTGCGGGCGGCGAGGGTGGTGACCAGTTCGTGCACGGTGGTGCGCGGCAGCTGGAGCCTGCGCACGATGTCGGGGGCGGAGAGCGTGCCGTCCCCGTCGAGGAAGAGCTCCAGTATGTCGAGAGCCCGGGTCACGGCGGGTACGAGACGTCCCATGTCCGGCCCCCTCCCTAGGTGTCTCAGGCGCCTGCGGTCGCGATACCCGATGTTCGAGATATCAACAGGCGATCGGAATGGCGAACACAGGCTACTCATACTGCGTTTGCCCCGGCAATGGGCACGCGGGCCCGTCCTGCCCCGGTGCGCGACGATGGGCCCATGCCCTCCGCGAAGCGCCCCGCCGGCCCGTTCACGCCGCTCGACTTCCAGCTCGTGCTGCTGCGCCGCATGGCCGACCACAACCCGGGCCTGGTCGAGGACGCCCGCCGCGAACTGGGGGCCTCGATCGCGGACATGCGGGAGGCCAACCGGCGCTGGCAGGCGATGCTCCGCTCGCCGCGGGCCCGTTCTGCCGCCTCCCGCTACCGCTCGGTGCTGGGCGAGCCCGAGTCGGCGGCCCCGCGCCGCATCGGGGACCTGGAGTGCGAGGCCCGGCTGTGGCGGCTGCCCCTGTGGCCGGACCTGCGCTTCGAGGTGCTCGTGGCCGGCAGGGGCGTCGTCTGGAACGAGTGGCTGGTCCGCGCCCCCGGCGCCCAGGGACCGCCGCTGCGCACGCTGGACGACCTGACCCCGTGGTCCTGCACGGTCGACGAGGCCGCCCGCGCCTTCGCCCCGGCCCGGCCGCTCCAGGGCTCGGCGCCCACCCGGTGGGGGCTCGCCCTCACCGCCCCGGACGCGCACGGGGGGCGGCACGAGGTGGTCGCGGAGTTCACCTGGGGGCTGCTCCAGCGGACGGCGGCCGTGCCGCGGGGGTGACGTGACCGGCGTCAACCTCCCGCCGCGTCGGATCGCGGTGGGGCCGGGGTAGGAACCGGGTGTCCGTTCCCCGAGCCCCCAGGAGCAACGCGTGTCCTCCCTCTTCCCCGCCCTCACCGGCGCCCCGGACGGCCGCGCCGCCCTGCGCTTCGGAGAACGCTCCCTCACCTACGGGGAACTGGCCGCGGCGGCCGGGGCCGTAGGTGAGCGGGTACGGGGCGCCGGGCGGGTGGCCGTGTGGGCGACGCCGGCGCTGGAGACCGCCGTCGCCGTCGTGGGCACCCTGCTCGCCGGCGTCGCCGCCGTGCCGCTCAACCCGAAGTCGGGCGACCAGGAGCTCGGCCACATCCTGTCCGACAGCGGCCCGGCCCTGGTGCTGGCCGCGCCAGGCGACGAACTGCCCGGGCCGCTCGCGGGACTGCCGCGCGTGGACGTCGACGTGCGCGCCGCCGGCCCCGCCCCCGCGGACGACGGCGGTCCCGGGGACGCGGCGCTGATCGTCTACACCTCCGGCACCACCGGCCCGCCCAAGGGCGCCGTCATCCCCCGGCGGGCGCTCGCCGCCACCCTGGACGCGCTCGCCGACGCCTGGCAGTGGACCGGCGACGACGTGCTGGTGCACGGGCTGCCGCTGTTCCACGTGCACGGGCTGGTACTCGGGATCCTCGGACCGCTGCGGCGCGGCGGATCGGTGCGGCACCTCGGCCGGTTCGGCACCGAGGGCGTGGCGCGGGAGCTGAGCGCCGGCGCGACCATGCTGTTCGGGGTGCCGACGATGTACCACCGGGTCGCGGAGGCCCTGCCCGGCGACCCGGAGCTGGCCAAGGCGCTCGCGGGTGCCCGGCTGCTGGTGTCCGGGTCGGCCGCGCTGCCCGTGCACGACCACGAGCGCATCGCCGCCGCGACCGGCCGGCGCGTGATCGAGCGGTACGGCATGACGGAGACCCTGATGAACACGAGCGTCCGCGCGGACGGCGAGCCCCGCGCCGGGACCGTGGGCGTGCCGCTGCCAGGGGTGGAGCTGCGGCTCGTGGAGGAGGACGGCACGCCGATCACGGCGTACGACGGGGAGACCGTCGGCGAGATCCAGGTGCGCGGCCCGAACCTGTTCACGGAGTACCTGGGCAGCCCCGACGCCACCGCCGCCGCCTTCACCGGGGACGGGTTCTTCCGCACCGGCGACATGGCGGTGCGCGATCCCGACGGCTACGTCCGCATCGTCGGCCGCAAGGCCACCGACCTGATCAAGAGCGGCGGGTACAAGATCGGGGCCGGGGAGATCGAGAACGCGCTGCTGGAGCACCCGGGGGTGCGGGAGGCGGCCGTCACCGGGGAACCCGACCCGGACCTCGGCGAGCGGGTCGTGGCCTGGATCGTCCCGGCCGAGGCCCAGGCGCCGCCCACCCTGGAGGAGCTGGCCGCGCACGTCGCCGGCCGGCTCGCCCCGCACAAGCGGCCCCGCGTCCTGCGGTGCCTGGACGCCCTGCCCCGCAACGACATGGGGAAGATCATGAAGCGGGCGCTGGCCCATGACTGACCGGCTCCCGGCCCGCGCGTTCCTCGCCCTCCTCACCGACGACTTCGCCGAGCTTCCCCCGCCCGGGCGGCGACCCGGCGGGCGGCGGCCCGGAACCCGACGGCCCGCTCGGCTGGCCCGGCTACGGCGCCCAGCGCGCCCGCGCCGCCCGGCGCACCGGCGAGACGGAGTCCGTGGTCTGCGGGACCGGGCACGTCGAGGGGGTGCGTGCCGTGCTGCTCGCCTTCGAGTTCGGGTTCCTCGGCGGCTCGCTCGGCCGGCGCACGGGCGACCGGCTGGAGGCGGCGTACGCGTACGCGCGGGAGCACCGGCTGCCGGTCGTGCCGCTGGTCGCCACCGGGGGCAGCCGGATGCAGGAGGGGATGTTCGCGCTGACCCAGCTCCAGCGGGTGGCCCGCCAGTCGGCGCTCACCCGCGAGGCGGGCCTTCCGCAGATCGCCGTGCTGCGGGACCCGGCGACCGGGGGCGGCTGGGCGACGCTGGGCGCGGGCGCCGACGTGGTCCTCGCGCTGCCCGGCGCCCAGGTGGGCTTCGCCGGTTCCCGGGTCCGGCCGCCGGACGCCGACCCGGCGGCGTACACCGCCGAGGCGCAGGTGGCGGCGGGCAGCGCGGACGCCGTCGTGCCCTCCGGGGAGCTGCGCGGGACGCTGGGGCGCTGGCTGCGGCTGCTGACGGCGCCGTCGGACGCCCCGGCGCCGGTGCCCGAGCCGCTGGGCGCGACGGGCCTGCCGGACACGGGGTGGGAGGCGGTCCGGCGGGCCCGGGCGCCCGGCCGGCCGCGCGCCGGGGCCTACCTGGACGCCTACTTCACCCACCGCGTCGCCCTGTCCGGCGACCGCTGCGGCGGCACGGACGCCGGGGGCATGCTGTGCGGCTTCGGCGAGCACGCGGGGCGGACGGTCGCGTACGCCGCCCAGACCGGGGCGGCGACCAGGCCCGCCGGTTTCCGCACCGCCGCCCGGCTGGTCCGGCTCGCGGACCGGCTCGGCATCCCGGTGCTGACCCTGGTGGACACCCCGGGCGCGGCGAACGACGCGGAGGCCGAGCGCCAGGGGGCAGGGGCCGCGATCGCCGACCTGTTCGGTGCCGTGGCCGCGGCCCGGACGCCGGTGACCACGCTGGTGATCGGGGAGGGCGGTTCGGGCGGCGCGCTGGCCCTGGCCGCGCCCGGCAGCACCTGGGCCACGCCGGACAGCTACTTCTCCGTCATCGCGCCGGAGCTCGCCGCGGCCATCCTGAAGCGCGCCCCGGACGAGGTGGAGGCGACGGCCGGCCAACTTCGCCTGCGTCCGCAGGACTTGGCGGAGCTGGGCGTGCTGCGGCTTCGAACAGGGGAGCAGTTGTTCCCTGGAACAGGTGATCGTCGCTCATGAGATCGCACGGGGTTCGTGCGCCCGGAGATACTGACGGTGCGCGAGCGACGGGCTGCAGACCGTAGCCGAGCGCAGGTCCCACACCATGAACAGCGCAAGGAGCTGCACGATCATGAACCTTCTCACCGACATCCTCGCCGGCCTCGTCCACTTCGTCGGCTGGCTGGTCTGACGGTCGGAGAAACCAGGCGGCGCCGCCTCCCCGTCCCAGGGAGGCGGCGCCGTCCGCGTGTCACGGGCGCCCCCGGTGCGTCACCGGACGCCCACGGCCCGCACGATCTCCTGCGTGACCGAGCCGCCGCGGTCGTCACGCGCCGAGGCCCGCAGCGAGACGTGCTCGGCACCGCGCGGCACGTCCAGCGTCCCGTGCCAGGACGCGCCCTTGCCGGTCAGCCGGACCGGCTTCCAGGACTCGCCGTCGTCGTAGGACACCTGGAGCGTCCCGCCGCCGATCGTCCCGGTGTCCGGGGCACCCGCCACGTACTCGGCGCCGAGCCCGACCGACAGCTTCCGCCCGCCGCGCACCTCGCCCGCGAGGTCGGTGTCCACGTCGAAGGACAGGTTGATCAGGGGCAGGAAGGTCCACCGGTCCTCGGGGGTCGCGGCCGACCGGAAGGTCCACTCGGCTCGGCCCCTCGTCCCGAGCGTCCAGCGGTCCGCGTCCAGCGCGGTGTCCGTGACCAGCTTGTACGTGTGCTCGTCGGCGGGCGCGGCATCCACGTAGGCGGCGGACGACGGCCCCTCGTCGACCAGCTCCCCGTCCAGGTACACCGCCGTGGTCTGGGTCATCCCGCTGCCCTCGCTCCACACGTCGCCGAAGCCGGTGTGGTCGGGACCGGAATCCCCCCAGCCGGGGGCGTTGAACTGGAGCCGGTCGCCGGCGCGCTGCTGGCCCCAGCCCAGCCCGGTGCCGAGCCACGGGTGCCAGACGGGCTTGAACCAGTCGAGCACCGGGCGCGTCCCGCCCTCGTACCGCACCAGCCCGCCGCGCTGCTCCAGCGCGCCGTCGGCGGCGTCCACGGACTCGTGCCACAGCTGACCGGGCCCGGTCGAGACGTACTCGGTGCGTTCGGCCGGGTAGTCGATGCGCTCCTTGAAGCCGATACCGATCGGGAAGGTGCCGGTGATGGAGTACCGGAACCCACCCCCGGCCACCGGCTCGGCGGCGTGGTACTTCGTGTGCACGGCGGCCAGGTCACGGGTGCCGGGCTCGTACGTCAGGTCCCGGTCGGGCACCCCGCCGGGGTGTCCCTCGGACAGGTCGTACACGAAGGGCGTGTCGCGCGTGCCGGTCATGTCGACGCGGCCCGCCGCGCGCAGCCGGGCGGCGTCGGCGGCGTTCACCGTGGCGATCGTGAGCGGCCGGTCGGCGTTGTCGTCCGTGCCCCACCACGCCATCAGCCGGCCGGGCGCGTCGTCGGTGACGAACAGCGCCTTGGCGCCCGCGTCCTGGGCGGCCTGGGCGAGGGCGGCCGGTTCGGTGCCCCCGGTGAGCCGGGCGAGGACCGCCTTGCCCTTCGCCCCGGTGACCGGGCCGGCGCCGACGTCGACGAGCGGCAGCCTGGTCCGGCCCTCGGCGAGCGTGCCGCCCGGCTGCACGACGGCCTCGGTGATCCCCTTGGCCTCCAGCATCGGCCTGCCGAGCCGCCACACGGTCCGGTACTCGAAGCCGCCCTGGGCGACCTTCCCGGTGGGCGCCGCGAAGACGCTGTCGTACGTCAGGGGCACCTGCACCGCGCCGAACAGGTCGGAGCCGTTCGCACTGCGGTCGTACTCCATGAGGAGCTGCCGGGTCTCGGTGCGCCGGCCGACGTCCGCGCGGACCTCGCGCAGCTTCCGGCCGTCGAGGGTGATCTCCCGGTCCCGGTCGAGGACGACCTCGGGGGCCGCGAGGAAGCCGAGGCCGAGCGAGTCGGCGCCGTGGCTGCCGCGCACGTCGAGGAAGGAGGTCAGGCTGTACGTCCCCGGGGCGAGCCGCAGCCGGAGGGTGCCGGAGTCGCCGACGTGGGCGGGCACGGTGTCGACGCCCTCGGCCAGCCGCTGGACGGCGAGATCGGCGGCGGTCGCCGCGCCCGCGCGGTCCTTGACGTGGACGGTGAGCGTGTACCGCTCCTCCTCCTTGACCAGCCCGAACGCGGTGTGCGCGACGGGCGTGCCGCCGGTGGAGGCCACGATCTGCCCGCCGGTGTTCCCGACCGGCGCCTTCGCGCCGTCCCCGGTCACCGTGGTGGACGCCGTGCCGTGCGCGGGCACGGTGAGCGTGGTGTCGGCGAGGGCGGCGACGCCGTCGGGCGCCCCCTGCACGGACAGGTCCAGCGCGACGGGGGCGTCGGAGGAGTTGGTGTAGGTGACGGTGCGGGTGACCGGCTCGTTGCCGTCGTAGGGCCAGGAGTGGAAGCCGAGGTCGGCGCTGCCCGTCGCGGTGATCCGCGCGCCGACGGCGTCGGGCACGCTGACCCGGCCCGCGCCGAGCTGGTAGGCGGAGGCGTCGAGCCGCTTCGACGTGGACATCAGCGCGTCCTTGAGCTGCGCGCCGGTCCAGTCGGGGTGTTCCTCGGCGAGCAGGGCGGCCACTCCGGCGACGTGCGGCGTCGCCATCGACGTGCCGTCCATGGAGGTGTAGTCGCCGGTGCCCTCGCTGAGCCGGGACCGGGCGGCGAGGATGCCGACGCCGGGGGCGGACAGGTCGGGCTTGAGCGCGTTGTCCCCGTAGCGGGGGCCGGCGCTGGTGAACCAGGCCGCCCGGTCGGCGGAGTCGACGGCGCCGACGGTCAGCGCCGCGTCGGCGGCACCCGGCGAGCCTATGGAGGAGGGCGCCCCGGTGTTGCCGGCGGCGATCACGAACAGCGCGCCGGTCTCGCGGGAGAGGGTGTCGACGGCCTGCGCCATGGGGTCGGTGCCGTCGCTCGCCTCGGTCGACCCGAGGCTCATCGAGACGATGTCGGCGCCGACGTCCCGGGCGGCCCACTCCATTCCGGCGATGATCTCGGACTCGCTGCCCGAGCCCTGGTCGTTCAGGACCTTGCCGACGGCGAGCGTGGCGCCGGGCGCGACGCCCTTCTCCTTGCCGCCGGAGGCGGCACCGCTGCCGCCGACGGTGGAGGTGACGTGCGTGCCGTGGCCGTGCCGGTCGGCGACCTCCTCCCCCGCGATGAAGCTGCGGCTCCGCGCGATCCGCCCGGCGAGGTCGGGGTGGCCGGCGTCCACGCCGCTGTCCAGCACGGCGACGGTGACGCCCTTGCCGGTCAGCCCGGCCTGCCAGGCCTCGGGGGTGCCGATCTGGGCGTTGCTCTCGGCCATGGCCGCGGTGACCCGGCCGTCGAGCCACACGCCGTCGATGCCGTCCTGCCCGGTGAACGCCCGCCAGAAGGTGCGCCCCTTGTCCGCGTCGACGGCGGCGCCGCGCACGCTGGGCAGCGCCCGCGTCCGCTCGGCGCCGCGCGGGGTGAGGGTCCGCGCGTCCTTCCCGTACGTCACGATCAGCGGCAGCTCGCCGCTCTCGCCGTCGGCGAGGCCCTGGCGCAGCAGCTCGTCGACGTCGAAGAGCCGTTCGTCGAGCCGCCCGGCGCGCAGATAGGGCAGGGCCTCGTCCGGTACGACGCTGATCGCGCCGTTCGCGTTCTGGGTGCGCACGGCGCCGGTGGCGCCCGCCGGCCGTTCGACGGTGACGGTCCGCCGGCCGCCGCCGAGGTCGGTGACGGTCACCCGGTCGCCGGTGACGAGGGTGACGGTACGGGTGGCCGCCTGGATCCGGGGGCCCTGGGGAGCCTCGCGCGCCGTCGCGGCCGGTGCGGCCGGCAACAGTGCCAGCGCAAGCCCGGCCGACAGGAGGGTCGCCACGCGTCTGACTGGTCCTCTGCTCATCCTCGCCTCTCTTCTTGGAGTGCTGCGAAGAGTCTCAGGGGGCATGTGGTGCAAGGGAGTTGTCAGGACGTGGCGGGTTGGCGCCCCGGCAGGTTCCCGCCACGCGACGACGGCACGGCGCGGCGGCACGCGGCGTCCCCGCGCCCCGCCGCCGTACGCCGGAGCCGCGCACCGCCGGCGGGGTGCGCTCCGCCGCCCCCCATTCGGCGGCCCCCCGCCCGGCCCCCTCCGGGCGGCGCCCGCCGCCGCCCGCGCGCACGATGCCTAGAAGACCGGCCACCCCGCCGGACCCGTACGGTCCGCGCTCTCGGGAGGAACTGCCATGACCGCCACTCTGGAGCAGCTGCGCCGCTGCCACTTCGGCGTCGACCTCGGCGCGTCGAGGACCCGGGTCTATGTGAAGGGCACCGGGCTGGTCGTCGACCAGCCGTCCGCCGCCGCGGTCAACACGCGCACCGGCGCGCTCATCGCGGTGGGCGAGCTCGCGGAGAAGATGACCGGCCGCACCCCCGGCTACATCCGGGTCGTACGGCCGGTCTCCGGCGGCACGGTCGTCGACATCGAGATGGCCCAGCGCATGCTGCGCCACCTGCTCGGCGACAGGATCCGCCGGACGCTGCGCCGCAAGCCCCGGCTGCGCGCCGCCGTCTGCACGCCGCACGACGCCGATCCGCTGGCCCAGCGGGCGGCGATCGAGACGCTGGTCGGGCTCGGCGCCCGGCGGGTGGAGCTCGTCGACACCCTGATCGCCGCGGCGGTCGGCTGCGGGCTGCCCGTGGAACAGCCCGAGGCGACGATGATCATGGTGTGCGGGGCGCACTCCACGCAGGTCGCGGTGCTCTCCCTCGGCTCGACCGTCACCGCCGAGCGCATCCCGGTCGGCGGCGAGGCCGTGGACCACGCGATCGTGCAGCTCCTGCGCCACCAGCACGAACTGGTCCTGCCCAGCCAGTCGGTGCGGCCGCTCCAGCTCGCCCTGGCCGGGAACGGGCTCACCCCGCAGGGTCCTACGTCCACCGAGATCCACGGGCGGGACGTGGCGACCGGACTGGCCCGCAGTGTGAAGGTCGACACCGCCGCGGTGCGCAACGCGATCCAGACGCCGCTGACCGCCGTGCTCGACGGCATCGGCAAGGTGCTGCGCGACTGCCCGCCGGACCTGGTCGCGGACCTCGCCGACCGCGGGATCATGATGGTCGGCGGCAGTGCGCTGCTGCCCGGCTTCGACCAGATGCTGCGTGAGGCGACCGGCATGCCGGTGCACATCGCGGAGCGGCCCGACGTGTGCGCCGTCCAGGGGCTCGGCACGATGCTGGAGGGCCGGGTCGAACCGCTGGTGCTGGACCCGCTGGCCGACTGACCCGGCCGGGAGTCCGACGGCATGACCCCGCGGCCCGCGTCACGGCTGAACCGCCTCCTCGACGCCGTCCTCTGCGTCGGCACCGACCTCGACCTGCGCGGCACCCTGCGGAACGTCGTGGACGGCGCCGCCGAACTGACCGGAGCGGCCCGCGCGACCCTGACCCCCGCCGACCCGGACGCGACCGGCCTCCCCGAGATCCGCACCGGCCCCGGGGACGGCGCCGCGGGGACCGGGGACCGGCTCCGGGTGCCGATCCACGTGCGGGACGAGGAGTTCGGCGAGCTGCGGCTGGCCGGGCCGCCCGGCGGCGGTCCGTTCACGGCCGACGACGAGCAGTTGCTGCGGGTCCTCGCCGCGCAGGCCGGCATCGCCATCGGCAACGCCCGGCTGTACGAGACGGCGCGGCAGCGCGAACGCTGGATCGAGGGCGCCGCGGCCGTCACCACCGCGCTGCTCACCGGCGAGAGCGCGGAGGACGCCCTGACGACGGTCGCGGAACGGGCCCGGCTGCTCGCCGGCGCCTCGGCGGGGGTCATCCTCCAGCCGACCGCCGAGGGCGGCATGGAGATCGTGACCGCCTCGGCGCCCGACGACCCGGACGGCATCGTCGGCGCGGTCATCGCCCCGGGCAGCCCCGTCCTGGAGCAGCTCCTCGGCGGCGAGCCGGTGTTCGTCGCGGACTCGGCGACCGACCCGCGCATGACCACGCGCGTGCGGCACCGGTTCGGGCCCAGCATGATGCTGCCGTTGCAGGCGAACGGCCGGCTGATCGGCACGCTGGCGCTGCCCCGCCGCCGCGGCGGCCGCCCCTACACGGACGTCGAACGGCTGCTCGCCACCCAGTTCGCGTCCCAGGCCGCCCTGGCCCTGGTCCTCGCCGACGCCCGGCGCGGCCGGGAGCGCCTCGCGGTCTACGAGGACCGCGACCGCATCGCCCGCGACCTGCACGACCTGGTGGTGCAGCGGCTGTTCGCCACCGGCATGATGCTGGAGTCCACCCTGCGCCGCCCCGGGGCGGACGAGGTCGGCGACCTGCTCGGCCGGGCGGTGGACGAACTGCGGTCCACGGTCCAGGAGGTCCGCACGGCGATCCTCGCGCTCCAGCAGCCCCCGGCCGGACCGCCGGCCGGCCTGCGCGGCCGGGTGCTGCGCGAGACCGCGTCCGCGGCCGCCCGGCTCGGCTTCCCGCCCTCCACCCACTTCAGGGGCCCCGTCGACAGCCGCGTGCCGGACGGGGTCGCCGACGGCCTCCTCGACGCCCTGCGCCGCGCCCTGGCCGCCGCGTCGCGCGGGCACGGCGTCTTGCGCGTCGAGGTCTCCGTCGACGCGACCGCGTCGCTGCCGGACGGCCGCGACGCCGTGCGGCTGACGGTCACGCACGACGGCACGCCCGAGGGGACGTACGGCGCCCCGGTGTCCGGCGGGGACCCCGGCGGCACGGCCCCCGCGGGCGGCACCCCGGTGACGACGGCCACCTGGCAGTCGCCCCTCTGAGCGGGCGGCCCGGCCGGGACCCGCACAGCCTTTACCCGTCCGTGGGCCGGTCATTCCCCGCAACGGGGTGTACCGCCCGCGGACGGGGGGCAGGCGCTCCGGCAGACGGCGGCCGGGTGACGTCGCGGTCGTCGTCGGGCAACAACGAGGACGCACAAGGCGGTGACATGACCTCAGGGGCACCACCACGTCCGGCGGGGAGGCCGGCCGCCCTGGTGATCGACGGCCGAGCGGAGGAGGGCCGAGCGCTGCTCGTCGCGCACGGAGAGCTGGTCCACGGGTGTGCGGACGTCCTGGCCGAGGCCCTGGCCGCACTGCCCGCGGGCATCGACCGGGTCGACCTGGACATGAGCGGCGTGGTCTTCATGGACACGGCCGGACTGCAGTTCCTGGAGCTGCTGCGCGGCTACGGCGACCGGTGGGCGGTGCCGGTGACGGCACGGAACTGGACCGGCCAGCCGCGCAGGATCCTCGAACTGCTCGGCCTGGACACCACCGCTCCCCTGCGCGGCACGCCCCGCCCCTCCACCGCGGAGCCGGTGGGCTCGGCGGTGGCGGCGGAGCGGTCGGAGCGGCTGCACCGGCTCCAGGAGGAGGTGGAGCAGCTCCGCCAGGCCATCGCCTCCCGTCCGGTCATCGACCAGGCGAGGGGCGTCCTGATGGCGCTGCACGCCTGTACGCCGGACGAGGCGTGGCACATCCTGCGGGAGGCCTCGCAGCTGTCCAACACCAAGCTGCGGACGGTGGCCGCGGCGGTGACCGACGGCGCCCGCGACGACGGCCCGCCGCCACCGCCCGAGGTGCGCGCGGCGCTGCGGACGGCCCTGGACCGGGCCGGCCGCTGAGACCGGTCCCGGTGGGCGTGGTACCGACACGGCGGGCGGGGGTACTCGGCGCGGGAGAGCGGCCCGGCAGGAGGTGCCACGATGAGCGAACAGACCCCGTCCCAGGCCGAGGGCGAACGCGACGACGAGCGGACGGACGTCCCGAACCCGTCGCAGACGACCCCGTCCCAGGCCGAGGGCGAACGCGACGACGAGACCGAGGAAGGCGGCGAGGGAGGCCGGTGATCCGGCGTCCCCCGCGCGGGGTGGGTGGTGCTCAGTGGGGCGGGTGGGACTCGAACCCACGGCCGACGGATTATGAGTCCGCTGCTCTAACCGGCTGAGCTACCGCCCCATAACGGCGTGTCGCGTACATGTGTGCGCGCCGTCTGCCGCAGCATAGCCGCTCATACGATCTCCTGCCTCGGCTGGTCGGCTCACCACGGCGCCTTCACGACCTTGGGACACCGCAGCGTGCCGCGCGGTTCCCGTGGCTTCCCGGCAGTTGCGGGAGCAAGCGTCCGGACATGAAAAAGGACCCCGAAGGGTCCTCGTTCATCATGCTCCCCCGACTGGACTCGAACCAGTAACCTGCCGGTTAACAGCCGGCTGCTCTGCCAATTGAGCTACGGAGGACCGAGCTCCCCCGACTGGACTCGAACCAGTAACCTGCCGGTTAACAGCCGGCTGCTCTGCCAATTGAGCTACGGAGGAATGCCTCGTTGCATCGAACGCACCCACCCGGGTATTCGCCAGGGGGCGCGCGCTCGCTGCGACACATACATTAGCGCAAGCAGGGGGGTGCTTCGCCAATCGGTACTCCCCGGCACCTACGGAGCTACGCAAGGGAAGGTGGCCGCCATGCGATACCGGCTCACATTCGTCGTCGGACTCGCCCTCGGATACGTGCTCGGCACGAAGGCCGGGCGGGAGCGTTACGAGCAGTTGAGGAAGTCCGCCCGGCAGGTCGCACAGAACCCGGCCGTCCGCAACACCGCGGAGTCGGCGGCGCAGCAGGGCCGCCACATCGCGGACAAGGCCTACCACGTGATGAGCGACAAGGTCGGCGACCGGATGCCGGACTCGGTGGCCCAGCGGGTGCGTTCGCTGCGCGAGCGCAACGCGGGCGGCAGCGCCTCGGACGACTGGGGCACCAGCAACACCTGAGGCGCGTGCGCGTGACCCCACCCGGTACGGACACCTCCGCCGTGCGGCAGAATTTCCGCATGGGGATAGTCGCCGGGTTGGACAGTGCGCCCGATTTCACTCGTATCGTCGTCTGTGATGCGGACACGGGTGCCGTGCTCCGGCAGGGATACGCGCCGCATCCGGTCGAGAGCCCCGAGGGCGGCGGCCGGCCCTCCGACGTCGACCCGCAGGCCTGGCTGCTGTCCCTCGGGGAGGCCGCCGGCGGCGGGTTGCTGGAGGGCGTGCAGGCCATCGGGGTCTCGGCCCAGGCCAACTCGGTCGTGCCGCTGGACTCGCAGGGCAACACCGTGCGCCCGGCCATGGTGGGCGGCGACAAGCGCTCGCAGGTGGCGGCGGCCGACCTGATCGACGCGCTCGGCGGACGCGAGGAATGGGCGCAGGCGGTGGGCTGCGTGCCCGCAGCGCCGCAGCCGGTGACCAAGCTGCGCTGGCTGGCCAGGTCCGAGCCCGAGGCCGCCGCGCGGACCGCCGTGCTGCTCCAGGCCCACGACTGGCTGGTGTGGCAGCTCCTGGGGCGGCCGGCCCGCCGGACCACCGACCGGGGCGGCGCCTCCGGGACCGGCTACTGGTCGGCGGCGACCGGCGGGTACCGGCCCGATCTGGTCGAGCTGGCGCTCGGGCACCAGGCGATGCTGCCGGAGGTGATCGGCCCGTCCGACGCGGCCGGCACGACGCCGGAGGGCCTGCTGATCTCCGCGGGGACCGGCGAGACGATGGCCGCCGCCTTCGGGCTCGGCATCGGGCTCGGCGACGCGGTCGTCTCCCTCGGCGCCTCCGGGTCCGTCATGGCCGTGCACCCCGAGGCGCTCGTCGACCGGAGCGGCATGATCACCTCCCTGGCCGACGCCACCGGCATGCACCTGCCGGTCGTCACCACCCTGAACGCCGTACGGACCCTGCGCGGCACCGCCGAACTGCTCGGTCTGCCGGACCTGGAGAGCCTGTCCGACCTGGCGATGAAGTCGACGCCGGGCGCGCACGGGCTGGTCCTGCTGCCGTACCTGGAGGGCGAGCGGACACCGAACCTGCCGCACACCGCCGGGACGCTGGCCGGGCTGCGGCGCGAGTCGATGAAGCCCGAGCACCTGGCGCGGGCCGCGTTCGAGGGCATGCTGTGCGGCCTCGCCGACGCCCTGGACGTGCTGCGCGGCCGGGGGGTGGACGTACGGCGGGTGTTCCTGCTGGGGGCGGCGGCGGAGCTGGCGGCCGTGCAGGCGGTGGCACCGGCGCTGTTCGGGGTGCAGGTCGTCGTACCGCAGCCCGCGGACTACGCGGCGACCGGCGCGGCCCGGCAGGCGGCCTGGGCGCTGGGCGTGTCGCAGGGGACGCTGGACCCGCGCACTCCCCCGGCCTGGCAGGGCGCGGTCGCGCAGGTGCTGGAGCCGGGCGAGGAGCTGGCCGTGGGCCAGGCGGTGCGCCAGCAGTACGTGTCGGTGCGGGAGCAGACCCACCCGGGGGCGCTGCGCTAGGCGGCGGTCCGGGGGCGCCCGTGCGGCCGGAAGTACGACGCTGTCGGCTTAATCGGTTGAGGTAACGCGGGTGGAGTGTCCGACGATAGGTGCCAGGGGCGACCGACCGCCCCTGTCGCCGACTCCGAGAGACCCAGCGTGCTCATACGACTCCTGCGGACCTGTCTCAGGCCCTACAAGAAACCCATCGCCCTGCTGGTGGCGCTGCAGTTCCTGCAGACCTGCGCCAGCCTCTACCTGCCGACCCTGAACGCGGACATCATCGACAACGGTGTCGTCAGCGGTGACTCCGGCTACATCCTGGGCTACGGCGCCCTGATGATCGGCATCTCGCTGGTGCAGGTCGTGTGCAACATCGGTGCCGTCTACTACGGCGCCCGTACCGCCTCGGCGCTCGGCCGGGACCTGCGGGGTGCCGTCTTCGACCGGGTGCAGTCCTTCTCCGCGCGGGAGGTCGGCGGCTTCGGCGCGCCCTCGCTGATCACGCGGACGACGAACGACGTGCAGCAGGTCCAGATGCTGGCCCTGATGACGTTCACGCTGATGGTGTCGGCGCCCATCATGTGTGTGGGCGGCATCGTGATGGCGCTGGGCCTGGACGTGCCGCTGTCCGGGGTGCTCGTCGGGGTCGTGCCGGTGCTGGCGGTCTGCGTGACGCTGATCGTGCGGCGGCTGCGGCCCCTGTTCCGGGCCATGCAGGTGCGGCTGGACACGGTGAACCGGGTGCTGCGCGAGCAGATCACCGGCAACCGGGTCATCCGCGCCTTCGTGCGGGACGAGTACGAGCAGCAGCGGTTCCGGAAGGCCAACGCGGACCTGACGGAGGTGGCGCTGGGCACCGGCAACCTGCTCGCGCTGATGTTCCCGGTGGTCATGACGGTGGTGAACCTGTCGTCGATCGCGGTGGTCTGGTTCGGCGCCCACCGGATCGAGAGCGGCGGGATGCAGATCGGTGACCTGACCGCGTTCCTGGCCTACCTGATGCAGATCGTCATGTCCGTGATGATGGCCACCTTCATGTTCATGATGGTGCCGCGCGCCGAGGTGTGCGCCGAGCGGATCCAGGAGGTCCTGGACACGGAGAGCAGCGTGGTGCCGCCCCTCGCGCCGGTCACCGAGCTGCGCCGGCACGGGCACCTGGAGGTCCGCGGTGCCGGGTTCCGGTATCCGGGGGCCGAGGAGCCGGTACTGAAGGGCATCGACCTGGTGGCCCGGCCGGGCGACACGACCGCCGTCATCGGCTCGACCGGCAGCGGCAAGTCCACGCTGCTGGGGCTGGTGCCGCGGCTGTTCGACGCCACGGACGGGGAGGTGCTGGTCGACGGCGTGGACGTGCGGACCGTCGACCCGAAGGTGCTGGCCCGGATCGTGAGCCTGGTGCCGCAGAAGCCGTACCTCTTCGCGGGCACGGTCGCGACCAACCTGCGCTACGGGAATCCGGACGCCACGGACGAGGAGCTGTGGCACGCGCTGGAGGTGGCCCAGGCGAAGGAGTTCGTCGAGCGGCTGGAGGGCGGGCTGGACGCGCCGGTCTCGCAGGGCGGGACCAATGTGTCGGGTGGCCAGCGGCAGCGGCTCGCGATCGCCCGGACGCTGGTGCAGCGCCCGGAGATCTACCTGTTCGACGACTCCTTCTCGGCGCTCGACTACGCCACCGACGCCGCACTGCGCGCCGCGCTGTCGCGGGAGACGGCCGAGGCGACCGTGGTGATCGTGGCGCAGCGGGTGGCGACCATCCGGGACGCCGACCGGATCATCGTGCTGGACGAGGGGCGGGTGGTCGGCGTGGGCCGGCACCACGAGCTGATGGCGGACAACGAGACCTACCGGGAGATCGTGCTCTCCCAGCTCACGGAAGCGGAGGCTGCCTGATGGCGGGGCCCGGGGGGCGCATGATGGCCGGGGGCGGTCCCGACCAGCGGTCGATGGACTTCAAGGGGTCGGGCAAACGGCTCGTCGCCCAGTTCCGGCCGGAGCGCGCGACGATCTACGCGCTGCTGGCCTGTGTGGTGCTCAGCGTCGGTCTCAACGTGGTCGGGCCGAAGATCCTCGGCAGGGCCACCGACCTGGTCTTCGCGGGCATCGTCGGGCGGGACATGCCGTCCGGGGCGACGAAGGAGCAGGTCCTCGCGTCCATGCGGGAGCGCGGTGACGGGGACGTCGCCGACATGCTGCGCGGCACGGACTTCACGCCGGGCGAGGGCATCGACTTCACCTCCGTGGGACACGTGCTGCTGCTGGCGCTGGCGGTGTTCGCCGTGGCCGGGCTGCTGATGGCGGTGGCGACGCGGCTGGTGAACCGGGCGGTGAACCGGACGATGTTCCGGCTGCGCGAGGACGTGCAGACGAAGCTGTCGCGGCTGCCGCTGTCGTACTTCGACAAGCGTCAGCGCGGCGAGGTGCTGTCGCGTGCGACGAACGACATCGACAACATCGGGCAGACGCTCCAGCAGTCGATGGGCCAGCTCATCAACTCGCTGCTGACCATCATCGGCGTGCTGGCGATGATGTTCTACGTGTCCTGGATCCTGGCGCTGGTCGCGCTGGTGACGGTGCCGCTGTCCTTCGTGGTCGCCACGCGGGTCGGCAAGCGGTCGCAGCCGCAGTTCGTGCAGCAGTGGCGCTCGACGGGGCAGCTGAACGCGCACATCGAGGAGATGTACACCGGGCACGCGCTGGTGAAGGTGTTCGGCCGGCAGGAGGAGTCGGCGAAGCAGTTCGCCGAGCACAACGACGCGCTGTACGAGGCCGGGTTCAAGGCGCAGTTCAACAGCGGCGTCATGCAGCCGCTGATGATGTTCGTGTCGAACCTGAACTACGTGCTCGTCGCGGTCGTCGGCGGCCTGCGGGTGGCCTCGGGCTCGCTGTCGATCGGTGACGTGCAGGCCTTCATCCAGTACTCGCGGCAGTTCTCGATGCCGCTGACGCAGGTGGCGTCGATGGCGAACCTGGTGCAGTCGGGCGTGGCGTCGGCGGAGCGGATCTTCGAGCTGCTGGACGCGGAGGAGCAGTCGGCGGACCCGATCCCCGGCGTCCGGCCCGAGGAGCTGCGCGGGCGGGTGGAGCTGGAGCACGTGTCGTTCCGCTACGACCCGGAGAAGCCGCTGATCGAGGACCTGTCGCTGACGGTGGAGCCGGGGCACACGGTCGCCATCGTCGGCCCGACGGGCGCCGGCAAGACCACGCTGGTCAATTTGCTGATGCGGTTCTACGAGGTGTCCGGCGGCCGGATCACCCTGGACGGCGTCGACGTCGCGAAGATGTCCCGGGACGAGCTGCGGGCCGGGATCGGCATGGTGCTCCAGGACACCTGGCTGTTCGGCGGCACCATCGCGGAGAACATCGCGTACGGCGCGTCCCGCGAGGTCACCCGGGGCGAGATCGAGGAGGCGGCGCGGGCGGCGCACGCGGACCGGTTCGTGCGGACGCTGCCCGACGGCTACGACACCGTGATCGACGACGAGGGCACGGGGGTGAGCGCCGGTGAGAAGCAGCTCATCACCATCGCGCGGGCCTTCCTGTCCGACCCGGTGATCCTGGTGCTGGACGAGGCGACGAGTTCGGTGGACACCCGGACCGAGGTGCTGATCCAGAAGGCGATGGCCAAGCTGGCGCACGGGCGGACCTCGTTCGTCATCGCGCACCGGCTCTCCACCATCCGGGACGCGGACACCATCCTCGTCATGGAGAACGGGTCGATCGTCGAGCAGGGCGCGCACGCCGCCCTGCTGGCGGCCGACGGGGCCTACGCGCGGCTGTACAAGGCGCAGTTCGCGCAGGCCGTGGCCGAGGTGGACGGCTGAGCGGGCCGGGGCCCGGCCCACGGGCCCCGGTCAGTCCAGATAGCCCCTGAGCTGGTCCGCGAAGGTGTGGTCGCGGAGCTTGTTGAGGGTCTTGGACTCGATCTGGCGTATCCGCTCCCGGGTCACGCCGAAGATGCGGCCGATCTCCTCCAGGGTGCGGGGGCGGCCGTCGACCAGGCCGTAGCGGAGCTGGACGACCTTGCGCTCGCGTTCGCCGAGGGTGGAGAGCACGGCCTCCAGGTGCTCGCGCAGCAGCAGGAAGGCGGCGGACTCGACGGGGCTGGTGGCGTCGCCGTCCTCGATCAGGTCACCGAGGGCGACGTCGTCCTCCTCGCCGACCGGGGTGTGCAGGGAGACGGGCTCCTGGGCCAGGCGCAGCACCTCGCCGACGCGCTCCGGGGGCAGGTCCAGGTGCGCGGCGACCTCCTGCGGGGTCGGCTCGTGGCCGTGCTCCTGGAGCATGCGGCGCTGGACGCGGACGACCCGGTTGATCAGCTCCACGACGTGGACGGGGACGCGGATGGTGCGGGCCTGGTCGGCCAGCGCGCGGGACATGGCCTGGCGGATCCACCAGGTGGCGTACGTGGAGAACTTGTAGCCGCGGGCGTAGTCGAACTTCTCCACGGCCCGGATCAGGCCCAGGTTCCCCTCCTGGACCAGGTCGAGCATGGTGAGCCCGCGTCCGACGAACCGCTTGGCCACCGACACGACGAGCCGCAGGTTCGCCTCGATCAGGCGGCGCTTGGCGACGCGGCCGAGGACGACGATCCGGTCGAGGTCCAGGGCGAGGCGGCTGTCCAGGTCGGGGGTGAGGCGCAGTTTCTCCTCGGCGAACAGCCCGGCCTCCACGCGGCGCGCGAGCTCGACCTCCTCGGCCGCGGTGAGCAGCGGGATCCGGCCGATCTCGCGCAGGTACTGGCGGAACAGGTCGGCGGAGGGCCCGCCGCTCTCGGTGCGCGTGGGCGCCGGCGGTTCGGACGGCTCCCCGGCGGCCTCCTCGGCCGGCGGCTCCTCGGCGGCCTCGACGGCGTCGGCCTGCGGCTCCTCGGGGCGCGTGGCGTCCGTCCGCGCGTCGGTCTGGGTGAGGGTCCGGGTCTGCACGGGGGCGACCTCCAGGGGGGACGCTGCCGGCGGGGGAGGCAGCGGTGCTTCGGGGGCGGAGCCGGCTCGCTCGCCGCTGTCCGTCCCGTGCGCGGGGAACGCGACCGGGCGGCCTCGGGAACCGTCGGGGACGGGTCGGCCGTGCTCCGAGAAGTCGGGCACCGCCCCAGTGTGGGGTACGACACATCGCCGCCACGAGGGGCGTGCGGTGACTTTTTGCGTCCGGTCCGTGACCGCCTGCTGACCGGCGGGCGCTGCTACAGCGCGGCGGCGCCGTGTTCGCGCAGGGTCTGGTCGTACTGCTGGAGGACCCACAGCTCGTTCTGCACGGCGGCGAGTTCGGCGGGGTCGCCGTGGCCGCCCAGGCGGGTGAGGCGGCCGGTGATGTCGCGGATGCGGCGCTCGACGGCGCGGCGCCGGACGGTGACGAGCTGGGCGCCCGCGTAGACCTCGTCGACGTCCTTCACGCCCCGGTGCAGCATGATCGCCTCGACGGCGAGTTCGGTGACCATGGCGCGGACGGTGTCGTCGGGGGCGGCCTCGCGGACCCGGACCAAATAGTCCTGCGGGTCCTGGACGCCGAACTCGGCGCCGCCCGCCTCCATGATCGCCTGGCGCACGGCCGCGTAGGGCGGGGCGGTGAACTCGTCCACGCCGTACGCGTCGAAGGCCGGGGAGACCAGGTGGGGGCGCTGGAGGGCGAGCTTGAGCAGTTCGCGTTCGGTGGCGAAGACGGGGTTGCGCAGGTTGAGCGCGGGGCCGCGGGGGGCCGGCCCGGTGGCGGCGGCGTACTGCTGCGGGCCGTCACCGCCGCCGCGCTGCGGCCGGTCGGGGGCGGGGCCCCGGCCGCCGCGGTCGCGGGCCCAGCGGGCCAGCTGGGCGACGCGCTTGACGACGAACTGGGTGTCGAGGATGCCGAGCATGCCGGCGAGCTGCACGGCGACCTCGTGCTGGGCGCCACTGTTCTTGATGCGCGCGACCACCGGGGCGGCCTCGTCGAGGGCCGCGGCCCGGCCGGCCGGAGTGTCCAGGTCGTAGCGGGCGACGATCTGGCGCAGCGCGAACTCGAACAGCGGGGTGCGCGGCTCGACCAGGTCGGCGACGGCGTCGTCGCCCTTGGCGAGGCGCAGGTCGCAGGGGTCCATGCCGTCGGGGGCGATGGCGATGTAGGTCTCGGCGGCGAACTTCTGGTCGTCCTCGAAGGCGCGCAGGGCCGCCTTCTGGCCGGCGGCGTCGCCGTCGAAGGTGAAGATCACGCGGGCCGAGCCGTTGTCCATCAGCAGCCGGCGCAGGATCTTGATGTGGTCGCCGCCGAACGCCGTGCCGCAGGTGGCGATGGCGGTGGTGACGCCGGCCAGGTGGCAGGCCATGACGTCGGTGTAGCCCTCGACGACGACCGCGCGGGACGCCTTCGCGATGTCCTTCTTCGCGAGGTCGATGCCGTAGAGGACCTGCGACTTCCGGTAGATCGCGGTGTCGGGGGTGTTGAGGTACTTCGGGCCGTTGTCGGCCTCGTAGAGCTTGCGGGCGCCGAAGCCGACGACGTCGCCGCCGATGTCGCGGATGGGCCACATCAGGCGGCCGCGGAAGCGGTCGATGGGGCCGCGGCGGCCCTCCTGGGCGAGGCCGGAGAGGACCAGCTCCTTGTCGCTGAAGCCCTTGCCGCGCAGGAAGCGGGTGAGGTGGTCCCAGCCCTGCGGGCTGTAGCCGACGCCGAAGTGGACGGCGGCGGACTGGTCGAAGCCGCGGTCGGCGAGGAAGGCCCGGCCGGTGTCGGCCTCGGGGGAGGTCGCGAGCTGTTCCGCGTACCACTCGGCGGCGATCTTGTGCGCCTCGACCAGGCGGATGCGCTCGCCGCGCTGGTGGGCGGGGTTGTAGCCGCCCTCCTCGTAGCGCAGGGTGATGCCGGCCTGTCCGGCCAGGCGCTCGACCGCCTCGGAGAAGGTGAGGTGGTCGATCTTCATCACGAACGTGATGGTGTCGCCGCCCTCCTGGCAGCCGAAGCAGTGGAAGAGACCCTTGCTCGGGCTGACCTGGAAGGACGGCGACTTCTCGTCGTGGAACGGGCACAGCCCCTTCAGGTTGCCGCCGCCCGCGTTGCGCAGCTGGAGGTACTCGGAGACGACGGCGTCGATCGGGACCGCGTCCCGTACCGCCTTCACGTCCTCGTCGTTGATCCGTCCTGCCACGTGTGAATTCTACGGGGACGGAATCGGAGCTACGGAATGAGGCTTTCGAGGGATGCGTGCGGGTCGGCGAGCGCCTCGGTGTCCACCCGGGCCTTCGAGCGGATCAGCCGCTGGATCGGGTCCGTGACGTCCCACACGTTCACGTTCATCCCGGCCAGCACGCGGCCCTCCTTCACCCAGAAGGCGATGAACTCGCGCTTGGCGGCGTCCCCGCGGATCACCACCTGGTCGTACGAGCCCGCCGGCGCCCAGCCGGAGTACTCCATCCCCAGGTCGTACTGGTCGGAGAAGAAGTAGGGCACGCGGTCGTAGGCGACGTCCTTGCCGAGCATCGCGCGGGCCGCGGCGGGGCCGCCGTTGAGGGCGTTGGCCCAGTGCTCCACGCGCAGGCGGGTGTCGAACAGGGCGTGCGGGAAGGAGGCGACGTCGCCGGCCGCGTGGATGTCGGGGTCGGAGGTGCGCAGCCGTTCGTCGACGACGATGCCGCCGCCGTGCGCGCGGTCGGCGATCTCCAGGCCCGCGGCCTGCGCGAGCGAGGTGCGGGGGGCGGCGCCGATCGCGGCGAGCACGTCGTGCGCGGGGTGTTCCTCGCCGTCGTCGGTGCGGGCGGCGAGCACCACGCCGTCCTGGCCGACGATCTCGGTGAGCTGCACGCCGAAGTGGAAGCGGACGCCGTGCGCCTCGTGCAGCTCGGCGAAGACGGAGCCCAGCTCGGGGCCGAGGACGCCGTGCAGCGGGGTGGGCGCCGGCTCGACGACGGTGACCTCGGCGCCGTACTCGCGGGCCGCCGCCGCGACCTCCAGGCCGATCCAGCCGGCGCCGGCGATCACGAGGTGGCCGTTGTCCCGGCCGAGGGAGGCGAGGACGCCCTTGAGGCGCTCGGCGTGGGCGAGGCGGCGCAGGTGGTGGACGCCCGCGAGGCCGGTGCCCGGCACGTCGAGGCGGCGGGGCTCGGCTCCGGTGGCGAGGAGCAGCTTGTCGTACCGGACGAAGGTGCCGTCGTCGCCGTAGTGGACGGTCTTCGCGGCACGGTCGACGGCGACGACGGTCTGGCCGAGGTGCAGCTCGATGTCGTGCTGCGCGTACCAGGCGGGCTCGTGCACGAAGACGCTGTCGCGTTCCTCCTTGCCGAGCAGGTAGCCCTTGGACAGCGGCGGGCGCTCGTAGGGGTGGTCGCGCTCGTCGCTGATGAGGATCACCCGGCCGGTGAAACCCTCCGTGCGGAGTGTCTCGGCCGCCTTGGCGCCCGCCAGGCCTCCTCCGACGATGACGAATGTCTGATCCGCGTCGACCACTTGTTGCCTCCTCGTCAGGGTGCCGCCACAGGCGAGCGTCCCGCACACCGCGTGGCGCGGGAAGGGGGAGTGACCCGATCAGGCCACCGACAGTCTCATGGATGACCCGTCAGGCGGGCGTGAAGCGAGCGGGCCGAGGCGTCCGTGAGGGAGGCGATCTGGTCGACGATCACCCGTTTGCGGGCCCGGTCGTCGCCCGCCCGGTCGAACAGGGCGCGGAACTGGGGGTCGAGGCCGTCGGGGGCGCGGGCGGTGAGCGCCTCGGCCAGTTCGGCGACGACCACGCGCTGGTCGGCGCGCAGCCGGGTCTGTTCGGCGCGCTGCATGACGTAGCGGTTGGCGACGGCCTTGAGGACGGCGCACTCCATGCGGGTCTCGCGGGGGACGACCAGTTCGGCGGCGTAGCGGGTGAGGCGGCCGTCCCCGTACGCGGCCCGCGTGGCGGTCTCGGCGGCGAGGCAGAAGCGGCCGATGAGCTGGCTGGCGGCGTCCTTCAGGCGGGCCTGGGCGACGGCCGAGCCGTCGTAGCCGTGCGGCCACCAGTCCTGGGCGAGGAGGCGGTCGAGGGCGGCGGCCAGTTCGGCGTGGTCGGTGCCGGCCGGGACGTAGCGGCCGACGGCGGCCTCGAAGACGGCCTCGCGCTCGGGGTCGGCGAGCAGGCAGTTCGGGTCGATGTGACCGGCGTGCAGGCCGTCCTCGACGTCGTGCACGGAGTACGCCACGTCGTCGGACCAGTCCATGACCTGCGCCTCGAAGCAGGTGCGGGTGCCGGGGGCGCCCTCGCGCAGCCACTCGAAGACGGGGCGGTCGTCCTCGTACACCCCGAACTTGGGCGACGCCGGGTCGCCGGGGTGGGCGCCGCGGGGCCAGGGGTACTTGGTGGCGGCGTCGAGGGTGGCGCGGGTGAGGTTGAGGCCGACGGAGCCCTCGTCGGTGAAGCGCTTGGGCTCGATGCGGGTGAGCAGCCGGAGGGACTGGGCGTTGCCCTCGAAGCCGCCGCAGTCCTCGGCGAACTCGTTCAGCGCGGTCTCGCCGTTGTGGCCGAAGGGCGGGTGGCCGAGGTCGTGGGAGAGGCAGGCCGCCTCCACCAGGTCCGGGTCGCAGCCGAGGGCTGCGCCGAGCTCGCGGCCGACCTGGGCGCATTCCAGGGAGTGCGTGAGGCGGGTGCGGGGGCTGGCGTCCCACATGGGGTTGCCCTCCCCCGGCGCGACGACCTGGGTCTTGCCGGCGAGGCGGCGCAGGGCGGAGGAGTGCAGGACGCGGGCGCGGTCGCGCTGGAAGGCGGTGCGGCCGGGGCGCTTGTCCGGTTCCGGGGCCCAGCGGGCCACTGACGTGGGGTCGTACGGGGCGGGGGGTGCGGTGCCTTCCATGTCGTGAACAGTAAGGGGAAGGTGTGACAGTCAGGCGCCTTCCCGTCCGCGGGGTTCCGTAGGTGCGCTGCCGCGGGTCGTGTGCGGCCGGTCGCGCCCGCGCGGCGGACCCGCACGTCGGTACGGTCTCGCGCGCCCCTAGGGGGTCGCCGGCGCCCGGCGTTCACAGGCGCTGCCCGCTTTGAGTGCCTCGTCGTAGCGGTGCAGGAGGAGGCGGGCCATGGCCGGGTGGGTGCCCAGGGGGGCCGACGCGATCCACGGGGCCGCCGCCGCGCACTCCGTCGCGAAGCGGCCGGGGGCCGTGAAGCAGGAGGCGACGGCGATGCGGTCGTACCCCCGGGCGGTCAGGGCGCGGACGGCCTCCGGGACCGTCGGCGCGGCCGCCGAGGCGTAGGCGGGGACGACCGGGACACCGAGGCGGGCGGCGAGGAGCGCCGCCGTGCGGGCCGTGTCCGCGCGGGAGGCCGGGGCGCGGGAGCCCGCGGAGGCGAGGACGACGGCGCCGCCCGCCGGAGCGGTGGCGGGCCAGCCGGCCTCGGTCAGGCGGTCGTGGAGGGCGTCCACCAGGAGGGGGTGCGGGCCGAGCGGAGCGGCCACCCGGGTGCGGGCCGGGGAGGCCGCCGCCATCTCGGGGACGTCCCGTCCGACGTGGTGGCCGCGGGTGAGCAGCAGCGGCACGAGGACGGCCTCGCCGTCGCCGAGCGCGGCCAGCGTGTCCGGGAGCAGGGGGGCGTTCAGCTCGATGTGGCCGAGGCGCACCGGCAGGGCGGGGCGCAGGGCGCGGACCCGGTCGAGGAGGGCCCGTACGGTGCTCAGCGCGCGGGGGTCGCGGCTGCCGTGGGCGACGACGACCAGGGCGGGGCCACCGCCGGGGTGCGTCGTGCCCGTCCTGTCCGTGCCGCTCGTCCTGCGCGTCATCGTGGTCGCCGTCATGCACCGAGCGTGGCGGGGGGACGTTGCCTCCCCGTTGCGCCGGCGTCACGGTGATGTGCCGTCGCCTCACACGCTACCGGCCGCCCGGTGTGAGCGGGCGGCGAACCGGACGGCGCCCTCGCACGTCCCTGGGAGCAGGGGACGACCGGGGAGGGAACCGACCGATGCGCCGCTGGAGACCTGGCAGACCGCGCCTTCCGCGCACCCGTACGGGGCAGCGACGGCTGGTCCAGGCGGTGATGGCCGCGTGTGTGCTGGCCCTGCTGCCGTCGACCTGGATGTACGCGGTGGCCGGCGACCGGCTGCGCACCACCGCCGACGTGCCCCGCACGGAGGTCGCGGTCGTCTTCGGTGCCGGGCTGTGGGAGGGCGAGCCGTCGCCGTACCTCGCCCACCGGCTGGACGCGGCGGCGGAGCTGTACCGCGCGGGGCGGATCGAGGTGGTGCTCGTGACCGGGGACAACAGCCGGGAGGAGTACGACGAGCCGGACGCCATGCGCGCGTACCTGGTCCGGCACGGGGTGCCCGACGGGCGGATCGTGAGCGACTACGCGGGCTTCGACACCTGGGACTCCTGCGTCCGCGCGAAGAGGATCTTCGGGGTCGACCGGGCCGTGCTGATCAGCCAGGGCTTCCACATCCGGCGAGCCGTGGCGCTGTGCCAGGAGGCGGGGGTGGCGTCGTACGGCGTCGGGGTCGACGCCGAGCACGACGTGACCTGGTACTACGGGGGCGCGCGGGAGGTCCTCGCGGCGGGCAAGGCGGCGCTGGACGCGGTGTTCGAGCCGGATCCGCGCTTCCTCGGGCCGAAGGAGCCGGGGGTGGCCGAGGCGCTGGCCGCCGGGCGCTGACGCGGCCCTCACCGCGGCCGGAGGGCGGCCGGGAGGTCACCGTCCCGGCGGCGTAACAATCGGCCGCCCGGTCGCGTAACACGGGCGACGCACGCTGGACGGCATGCAGAGCACCCCGACGCCCACGCACTGCCCGTACTGCGCGCTGCAGTGCGGGATGAATCTGACGCCCGCCGCCGACGGGAGCGTCGAGGTGACCGAGCGGGCGGACTTCCCGGTGAACCGGGGCGCGCTGTGCGGCAAGGGCCGGACGGCGCCGGCGGTGCTCGCGTCGGCGGTCCGCCTGACCTCGCCGCTGGTCCGGGACGGTGCCGGCGCGCTGGTGCCGGCGTCGTGGGACGAGGCGCTGGACCGGATCGCCGGGAACCTGGCGCGCACGCGCGAGGAGCACGGCGCGGACGCGCTCGGGGTGTTCGGCGGGGGCGGGCTGACGAACGAGAAGGCGTACGCGCTGGGCAAGTTCGCCCGGGTGGTGCTGGGGACCTCGCAGATCGACTACAACGGGCGGTTCTGCATGTCGTCGGCGGCGGCGGCCGGCACGCGGGCGTTCGGGCTGGACCGGGGGCTGCCGTTCCCGCTGGAGGACATCCCGCGGACCGGGTGCGTGATCCTCGTCGGCTCGAACCCGGCGGAGACGATGCCGCCGTCGATGCGGTACTTCCACGAGCTGCGCGAGAACGGCGGCACGCTGATCGTCGTCGATCCGCGCCGCACGAGGACCGCCGAGCAGGCCGATCTGCACCTGGCGCCGAGGCCGGGCACCGACCTGGCGCTGGCGCTGGGCCTGCTGCACCTGGTCGTCGCCGAGGGGCGGGTCGACGAGCGCTACGTCGAGGAGCGCACGGCGGGCTGGGAGGAGGCGCGGGCGGCGGCGATGGCGCACTGGCCGGAGTACGTGGAGCGGATCACGGGGGTGTCCGTCCCCGAACTGCGGGAGGCGGTTCGGCTGTTCTGCGCGCCTCGGGCGGCGATGGTGCTCACCGCGCGCGGGCCCGAGCAGCAGGCCAAGGGCACGGACACGGTGGGCGCGTGGATCAACCTGTGCCTGGCGACCGGGCGGGCCGGGCGGCCCCTGTCGGGCTACGGCTGCCTGACCGGGCAGGGCAACGGACAGGGCGGACGCGAACACGGGCAGAAGGCCGACCAGTTGCCGGGCTACCGCAAGCTGACCGACCCGGCGGCGCGGCGGCATGTCGCCGGGGTGTGGGGCGTGGACCCGGACTCGCTGCCGGGGCCGGGGCGCAGCGCCTACGAGTTGCTGGACGCGCTGGGCACGGACATCCGGTCGCTGCTGGTGATGGGCTCCAACCCGGTGGTGTCGGCGCCGCGCGCGGCACACGTCGAGGGGCGGCTGCGCTCGCTGGACTTCCTGGCCGTGTGCGACGTGGTGCTGTCGGAGACGGCGGCGCTGGCGGACGTCGTCCTGCCGGTGACGCAGTGGGCGGAGGAGACGGGCACCACGACCAGCCTGGAGGGCCGGGTGCTGCTGCGGCGGCGCGCGGTGACGCCGCCGGACGGGGTGCGCGGCGACCTGGAGGTGCTGCACGGACTGGCCGGGCGGCTCGGGGCGGAGCGGGGTCTGGAGAAGGGCTTCCCGACCGATCCGGAGGAGGTCTTCGAGGAGCTGCGCCGGGCGAGCGCGGGCGGGCCCGCGGACTACTCGGGGATCAGCTACCGGCGGCTCTCCGAGGAGAGCGGCGTGTTCTGGCCGTGTCCGGCGCCCGCGCCGGACACGGCCGGGGCCGAGCCGCACCCGGGCAGCCCCCGCCTCTTCCTGGAGCGCTTCGCCACCGACGACGGCCGGGCCCGCTTCGTCCCCGTCTCGCACCGCCCGAGCGCCGAGGAGCCCGACGACGAGTACCCCGTGCTGCTGACCACGGGGCGGGTCGTGTCGCAGTACCAGTCCGGTGCGCAGACCCGGCGCGTGGCCGAGCTGAACGCCGCCGCGCCCGGACCCTTCGTTGAGCTGCACCCGAGGCTCGCGGCGCGGCTGGGGGCGGCCGAGGGCGATCCGCTGGCCGTCGTCTCCCGGCGGGGCCGGGCGGTGGCACCGGCCCGCATCACCACCGGCATCCGCCCCGACACCGTGTTCATGCCCTTCCACTGGCCCGGCGAGGGCCGCGCCAACACCCTGACCAACCCGGCCCTGGACCCGACCTCGCGGATGCCGGAGTTCAAGGTGTGCGCGGTGCGGGTGGAAACGGTGGCGTAGCACTCACCGGATCCGCCAGTCGCCGCCGGGGACCGGGACGCCGCGCGCCCGCAGCCGGGCGGCGACGGCCGGGGCGGCGACGTACACCCAGGCGCGCACGGACGTCCCGTCGGCGTCCCGGACGACGTCCCTGGCCACGCGGTCGTACAGGTTGCCCGGGTCGCCCGGCACGTACTCCTCCAGCCGGTCGAGGGCGGCCAGCACGTCGTCGTACGCCTCCGGCACAGGGGTGACGAGGTCGCCCCGCACCGTGCCGTCCGGAGCTTCCACGGCCCAGGGGTAGCCCGGGCCGGAGTACAGCGTGGCGCCGGTGAGGCGGGCCGGCTCCACGGCCCGGGTGCGGCCGCCGAGGAAGCGGGCGTGATGGGCGCCGCCGGGACGGAGCGTCCCGTAGACGAAGAAGGGCCGTCGCTCGGTGTCCACGAAGGTCATTCTCTCCCCTCATGATCTCCACGCGAGCGCTATGGACATGACATCCGGCGGGGCCTTGAATCCGATTCAGCACCAGAGCCCCCCATGCGCCACCAGCGCCCCCACGCGCCCGAAGCGCCTGTCCCGAGGAGATCGATGAGCCGAATACGGCGCGTCAGAGGTTCCCTTCCCGTCACGGGCGGCATCGCCGTCACCGCCGCGTCCCTCCTGGTCGCCGCCCTCGTCCCCACCGCGGGTGCCGCCGGCCGGCCGACCCCCGCCGCCGCCCTCGACAACGCGGCGGCGGCCCTCGCGGACCACGCCGCGAGCCTGGGCCTGACGGGGGCCCAGGACACGCGCGCACGTGACGTCGTCGTCGACGAGGACGGCACCCAGCACGTCCGCTACGACCGCACCTACCACGAACTTCCCGTGCTCGGCGGCGACTTCGTCGTCCACCTGTCCCCCGGCGGCGACTACCGCGGCGCCGACCGCGCGACGCGGACGTCCCTCTCCCTGTCCACCGTCACGCCGAAGCTGTCCGCGCCCCGGGCCGCCGGCCTGGCGGCGGACGCGCTGCGCGCCGCCAACCCGGGCGAACTCCTGAAGCGGCTCACCGCCAAGCCCGAGCTGGTCGTCGACGCCCTGCACGGCGCCCCGAAGCTGGCCTGGCGCACGAACGCGGTGGCGCAGGACTCGCTGGGCAACCCGGTCGCGCGCACGGTGCTGACCGACGCGCGCACGGGCTCCCGCATCGACGCCTGGGACACCATCGAGTCGGTCTCGGGCGACGGCCGGTCGCTGTACGGCGGCACGGTGCCGCTGGAGACGACGCAGTCGGGGTCGGCCTACCAGCTCAAGGACGCGACGCGCGGCGGCACGTACACGGGCGACGCGGCGAACCAGAACGACCTGTGCGTCCTGACCATCTGTCTCAGCCGGGCGCCCTCGGCGGTGTTCACCGACGCCGACAACCACTGGGGCACGGGCACGACCGCCGACCGCGCCTCCGCCGCGGTGGACGCGCAGTACGGCACCGACGTGACGTGGGACTACTACCGGAACGTCCACGGGCGGACCGGCATCGCGGGCGACGGCAAGGGCTCCTCCAACCGGGTGCACTACGGCACCCGGTACAACAACGCCTTCTGGGACGACACGTGCTTCTGCATGACGTACGGCGACGGTGACGGGACGACCTTCGGGCCGCTGGTGTCGCTGGACGTCGCCGGGCACGAGATGTCGCACGGGGTGACGTCGTCGACGGCGGCGCTGACGTACTCGGGCGAGTCCGGCGGCCTGAACGAGGCCACCTCCGACATCTTCGGCACGCTGGTGGAGTGGTACGCGGGCAATTCCGCCGACGCCGGTGACTACCTGATCGGCGAGAAGGTCGTCCGCTCCGGCTTCGGGCGCGGCGCCCTGCGCTTCATGGACCGGCCGAGCAGGGACGGCGCCTCGGCGGACTGCTGGAGCGACTCGGTCGGAGATCTCGACGTGCACTACTCGTCCGGCGTCGCGAACCACTTCGCGTACCTGCTGGCCGAGGGCAGCGGCGCACGGACCGTGGGCGGGGTCGCCTACGACTCCCCCACCTGCGACGGCTCCACGGTGACCGGGATCGGCCGGGACAAGCTCGGCGCCATCTGGTACCGGGCGCTGACGGTGCACATGACCTCCTCCACGGACTACGCGGGGGCGCGGGCCGCCACCCTGAGCGCGGCCGAGGAGCTGTACGGCGCCGGCAGCACCGAGTACGCCGCGGTCGGCGCGGCGTGGAGCGCGGTGAACGTGGGCTGACGGCCCATCGGCACCGCACGGCGGCCGGCACCCTTCCCGGGGGGCCGGCCGCCGTGCCGTGCAGGTTCGTTCGAATTGCCGGTGGTCGACGCGGACCTCGCGCGTGACTTCCGGGCGGCGGCCGCCCGGAGGCGGACTGCGCCGGCGCCCGACGGGTCCGCGGGCCGGCCCCGGGGTCAGGCGCCGTAGGGGCTCTTCTCCCTCGCCTCACGCAGGGCCCGGCCCCACCACACCAGTTGGTCCAGCATGGTCTTCGCCGCCGCGTCCGGGCCGGCCGGGTCCCTGAGCGTGCCCGCGTCGTCGAAGGCCGCGCCCGCGTTGTGGAAGGAGACCGTGTCCCGGACCGTCACGGCGTGCAGTTCGGCGAAGACCTGACGCAAATGCTCCACGGCGCGCAGGCCGCCGGCGAGGCCGCCGTAGGAGACGAGGCCGACGGGCTTGGCCCGCCACTCGCCGAAGTGCCAGTCGACGAGGTTCTTCAGGCCCGCCGGGAACGAGTGGTTGTACTCCGGGGTGAGGACGACGAACGCGTCGGCACCCGCCAGTCTCGGGGTGACCCCCGCCAGCGCGGCGGTCGCCTCCGGGGTCCGGGCGAGGTCCGTGGGCAGGTCGGTCGCCGCGACGTCCACGACCTCGGGGACCAGGTCGTCGCGTTCGCGGAGGTGGTCCAGGAGCCAGTCGGCGACGACGGGGCCGAAGCGGCCGTGGCGGTTGCTGCCGACGAGCAGGGTCACGTGCAGGGGAGCGGTCTGTGTGGTCATGCGGAACACCCTGGTACCTCAAGTTTGCTCGAGGTCAAGCCCGTGTCCGCGGCGCCCCGCGGCGGACAGCCCGGTCACCCGTTCACACGCCCGCCGCGCACCCTTCCGGATCTTTTCCGCCGCCGGCCCGGACCGCCGCGGTGACCTGCGGGGACGTGATCATGGACGGGCCCGGCGGGCCCTCCGGTGCCACCCGTTCGCCGCAGTCGCGGGGCGCGCTCGGGAAGCGGGGCGCGTCCGGTGCCACTTTCCTCGGTAGGGCAGGGCCACCGAAGAGCTCGAAGGAGCACCGATGCGACGCACCGCCCGCCTGCTGACCGGTACCGCGCTCGCCGTCGCGGCCGCGGGTCTCGCCACCGCGCCCGCGTACTCCGGCGACGAGGCCACCGGCCGGCTGGAGGTGTACCCCTCCTCGGTCGTGCCCGGCGACGAGGCCGTCGTCACCACCTCGGCGTGCGACGACGACGGCTCCGCGACGGGCGACGCCGACGCGGTGGGCGCGGGCCGGTTCCCGCTGGCGCCGGACACACCCGGGGGCGAGGTGACCGGGCGGTTCGACGTGCCGCCGAGCGCGCAGCCGGGGACGTACGAGATCGTCGCCGTCTGCGCCCGGAGCGGCCGCCGGGTGACGGGCGACCTGGTCGTCACGCTGACCGCCGCCCGCGAGCAGGTGTACCCGCGAGGAAGCGTCAAGACGGGGGTCGGCGGCGCTCTCGGCCCCGATCCCGTGCAGACCGCGGCCGGCGTTGCGGCTCTCGCCGTCGCCGCCGCGGGCGGTACCTGGCTCCTGCATCGCCGGGCGAGAGGCGACGGGATCTGACGGGCACCCTCCGCTGCCCGTCCGCCGGTACCGCACTTCCCCGCCCCCTCCGGGTCCGATGCCCCTCGCGGCCCGGAGGGGGCCGGGGAAACCCCCGAGGGAGAGTGGTCGTCATGCGCAGGGTCGGCAACACCGCGATAGCCGTCGTCACCGCGGCCGCCCTCTGTTCCGGGGCGTATCTCCTCGGCGGCGGCGCGGAGGACGGGGCCCCGCCGCAGCCGTCGGCCGCGCAGGCCGGCTCGGCGCAGGCCGGCTCGGCGCGGGCCCGGGAGGCACCCGCCGCGCCGGCGCTGCCGCCCTCCCCGCCCGACCGCGTGCGCATCCCGGCGATCGGCGTCGACGCCCCGCTGACCGGTCTCGGCCTGACGCCGACGGGCAGCCTGGACGTCCCGCCCGCCGAGCGGACGAACCTCGCCGGCTGGTACGAGGCGGGCACGACGCCCGGCGAGACGGGTACCGCGATCGTCGCCGGGCACGTCGACAACGCCGAGGGGCCCGCCGTCTTCTACCGGCTCGGCGCCCTGGCGAAGGGCGCCGCCATCGAGGTCGACCGGCGCGACGGCGGCGTCGCGGTGTTCACCGTGGACGCGGTGGAGGTGTACGCGGCGACGGACTTCCCCGACGAGCGGGTGTACGGGGCGGCGGACCGGCCCGAGCTGCGCGTCATCACCTGTGGCGGCGGCTACTCACGCGGGACCGGGTACCAGGGGAACGTGGTCGTCTTCGCGCACCTCACCGGCAGCCGGTGAGGCGTTCAGGACGTTCGCCCTGCCCCACGCGCCGAGCGGCGCCAGCGCCTCGTTGAGGGCGACGCCCCGGGCGGTCAGCGAGTACTCGACGCGCGGCGGCACCTCGCCGTACTCCTCGCGGTGCACGATGCCGTCGGCCTCCAGCTCCCGCAGCTGCGCGGCGAGCACCTTCTCCGTCACGCCGGGCAGCTCGCGGCGCAGGGCGCCGAAGCGGCACGTCCCCTCCCCGAGCGCCCACAGGATCAGCACCTTCCACTTGCCGCCGATGACGTCCATCGCCGCGTCGACCCCGCAGACGTACGCCCCCGGCCGCCGTGCCGTCCCCATGCCCGTCCCCCTGTTCCTGTCCGCTGCCTGCATGCTTCCCCCGAGGTAACCACCCACTAAGAAGTGCGTACTTGAGCGGGTCCCGGCCTCGGCGGAGGCTGATCGTCATGACTGACAAGGCATTCGCTCCCCGTATTCCGCTCACCGTCCTCGGCGCCGGCGCCATGGGCGCCGCCCTCGTCCGCGCCTGGCTCGCCGCCGGCCACCCCGTGACCGTCTGGAACCGCACCCCCGCCCGCGCAGAGGCCCTGGCCGCCGACGGCGCGACGGTCGCCCCGAGCGCCGCGGCGGCGGTGGCCGCGAACCGCCTGGTGATCGTCTGCCTGCTGGACGACGCCTCGGTCGGCGAGGCCCTGGACGCGGCCGACCTGACCGGGCGGGACCTGGTGAACCTCACCACCGGGACGCCCGGCGAGGGCCGCGCCCGCGCCGCGTGGGCGACGGCGCGCGGGGCCCGTTTCCTGGACGGCGGGATCATGGCCGTGCCGCCGATGATCGGGGACCCCGGCTCCGGCGGCTACGTCTTCTACAGCGGCTCCCCCGCCCTCTTCGAGGAGCACCGCGACACCCTCGCCGTCCCGGCCGGCACCCGCTTCGTCGGCGAGGACGCGGGCTTCGCGGCGCTGCACGACGTGGCCCTGCTGAGCGCGATGAGCGGCATGTTCGCGGGCATCGTGCACGCCTTCGCGCTGATCCGCCCCGAGGAGATCGCCCCGAAGGACTTCGCGCCGCTGCTGGCGTCGTGGCTGGGCGCGATGTCCGGCTCGGTGCACAAGACCGCCGACCAGCTGGCGAGCGGCGACTACGGCAAGGACGTCGTCTCCAACCTCGCGATGCAGGTGGCGGCCAACGCGACGCTGCTGAGCACGGCCGCGGAACAGGGAGTGAGCGCGGAGCTGCTGACCCCGTACATGGCGCTGCTGGAGCGACGGCTCGCCGGGGGGCACGGGGAGGAGGACACCACCGGCGTGGTGGAGCTGCTGGCCCTGCGCGGTTAGGGCCCGTCGTCCGGATCATGCCGGCCCGCATGGAGGCACCGTCTCTTTCAGCCGGCCTGATCCGAACGACGGACCCTAGGCCAGCCACTGCTCGTAGGCCAGGTTCGCCACCAGGGCGAAGACGACCGTCAGCAGGACGACGCGGACGAAGCCGCTGCCCTTCCTCAGGGCGGTGTGCGCGCCGAACATGCCGCCGGCGAGGTTGAAGACGGCCATCAGGGCGGCGAGCTGCCACAGCACCGCGCCCTGCCAGGCGAAGGTGGCCAGGGCGCCCGCGTTGGTGCAGCAGTTGACGATCTTGGCGGTGGCGGAGGCCGTCACCAGGTCCAGGTGCAGGACGGCGGTGAGCGCCAGGACAAGGAAGGTGCCGGTGCCGGGGCCGATCAGGCCGTCGTAGAAGCCGATGCCGAGGCCCGCGAGGCCGATCGCGGCGAGGACCTGGCGGCGGGTGGCCGGGCCGGCGGCCGGGGCGGTGCCGAAGGCGGGGCGCAGGATCACGAAGGCCGCGACGGCGAGCAGCACCACCATGATCACCGGCTTGAGCACCTCCGTGCTCATGCCGGCGGCGAAGAAGGCCCCGCCGGAGGACCCGGCGAGGGCCGCCAGCCCGATGCGCACGGCCGTGCGGACGTCCACGGGCGCCTTGCGGGCGTAGGTCACCGCAGCGCCCGTGGTGCCGACGATGGCGACCGCCTTGTTGGTGCCCAGGGCGTGCGCGGCGGGGGTCCCGGCGGGCAGGCCGAGCAGCAGCACCGGCAGCAGCAGGAGTCCGCCGCCGCCGACCACGGCGTCGACCCACCCGGCCGCGAGGGCGGCGAGGCACAGCAGAACGACCATGGTCAGCGATATGTCGGGCATGATCGCGACCCTAGGACCGGGATGGATGTGCAGTCCATCGAGATGAGGGACTTCTGAGGTTCCCCGGCGGCCCGCCGGGGGAATTTCGGCGGGCCCGCCGCCCCTCACATCCCTCCCCCGCCCCCGCTGAGGGCAGCGTTCCCGGTGGGAAACAGCGGGGATGCGGCCGGGTAACACCCGCGTCGCACGCTCGTTGCCATGACCTCGAATGCGCGTGTGGTGGTGATCGGCGCCGGGCTCGCGGGTGTGACGCTCGCCCGGCGGCTCGGTGCAGCTCGGCACGCCCGCCCTGGTGGTCGGCGACGAGGAGCACCGCCCGTACAACCGCGTACTGCTCGCGGAGGTGCTCGCCGGCCGGTTCGGACCCGAGGTGACCGCCCTGCCGGCGCCCGCGGAGCTGACCCGCGCCCGGGTCACCGGCATCGACCGGGCCGGGCGGACGGTGCACTGCGCCGACGGCTCGGTGATCGCGTACGGCACGCTGGTCCTGGCCACCGGCTCCAACGCCGTGCTGCCGCCGCTGCGCGGCCTGTTCACCCCGGACCGCGAGCTGCCCGAGGGCGTGCACGCGTTCCGCACCATGGACGACTGCCTGGCCCTGTCCAAGGCGGTGCGGCCCGGAGTGCGGGCGGTCGTCGTCGGCGGGGGCCTGCTCGGGGTGTCCGCCGCCCGCGCGCTGGCCGTGCGCGGCGCGCGGGTCGTCCTCGCCCAGCAGTCCGAGCGACTCATGGAACGCCAGCTCGACCCGGCCGCCGCCGCGCTCGTCCGGCGCCGTCTGGAGGAGCTCGGTGTCGAGGTGCACACCGAGTGCCGGGTCCGGGACGTGCGCTCGGCCGGCGGTGCGGTGCGGTCGGTCGAGATGTCCGACGGGTACGCCCTCGGCACCGACCTGGTGGTCCTGGCCTGCGGGGTCCGGCCCCGGGCCGGTCTCGCGCGGGCGGCCGGACTGGACGTCGCGAAGGGCGTGGTCGTCGACGACGAGCTGCGCACCTCCGACCCGCACATCCGTGCCGTCGGCGACTGCGCCGAGCACGCGGGCACCGTGTACGGACTGGCCGCGCCCGCCCTCGAACAGGCGGGCGCGCTGGCCGCGCTGCTGGCCGGCGACCGCGCCGCCCGCTACACCGGCACCCGGTCCCTGACCCGGCTCACCCTCACCGGGCCGGACGGCCCCCTCGACCTCGCCTCGTTCGGCGAGACCGACCCCCGCCCCGGCGACGACGTCGTGCGGCTCGCCGACGCCACCCGCGGCACCTACCGCAAGGTCGTCGTCCGCGACGACCGGCTGGTCGGCGGGGTCCTGGTCGGCGAACTCGGCACCGTCGGCGCGCTCGCGCGCGCCTGGGAGGGAGCAGAGCCGCTCCCGTCCGACGGCGGCCCCCTGCTCCACCTGCTCACCAACGACGGAGGCTCCTGATGACCGCCACCCCGGGGCCCACCCCCACCATTGTGCTCGTCGGCCACGGCATGGTCGGCCAGCGCTTCCTCGAGGCGCTCGCCGAGCGCGGCCTGACCGCCACGCACCGCGTGGTCGTGCTGTGCGAGGAGCCGCGCCCGGCGTACGACCGGGTGCAGCTCACCTCGTACTTCTCGGGGAAGTCCCCCGAGGACCTGTCGCTGACCGACCCGGACTTCATCGCCCGGCACGGCATCGAACTGCACGTCGGCGACCCGGCCGAGTCCGTCGACCGCGAGGCCCGCCGGGTGACCGCCCGCTCGGGGCTGGCCGTCGACTACGACGTCCTGGTCCTGGCCACCGGCTCCTACCCCTTCGTCCCGCCGGTCCCCGGCAAGGACGCGGAGGGCTGCTTCGTCTACCGCACGATCGAGGATCTCCTCGCCATCGAGGAGTACGCGAAGGACGCGACGACCGGCGCGGTGGTCGGCGGCGGGCTGCTCGGCCTGGAGGCGGCGGGCGCGCTCCAGGGGCTCGGGCTCGTCCCGCACATCGTGGAGTTCGCGCCGCGGCTGATGCCGGTGCAGGTCGACGAGGGCGGCGGCGCCGCGCTGCTGCGCACCATCGAGGGGATGGGCCTGTCCGTCCACACGGGCGTCGGCACGCAGGAGGTCCTGACCGGCGACGACGGCGCCGTCATCGGCATGAAGCTGTCCGACGGCTCCGAGCTCGCCACCGACCTGGTGGTGTTCAGCGCCGGCGTCCGCCCCCGCGACCAGCTGGCCCGCGACTGCGGACTGGCGGTCGGCGAACGCGGCGGCATCGGCGTCGACGAGCAGTGCCGGACCCTCACCGACCCGCACGTCTTCGCGATCGGCGAGTGCGCGCTGGCCGCCGACGGCCGGGTCTACGGGCTGGTGGCCCCGGGGTACGAGCAGGCCGAGACGGCCGCCGCGGCCATCGCCCGGGACGAGGCGGCGTTCACGGGCGCCGACCTGTCCACCAAGCTGAAGCTGCTCGGCGTGGACGTGGCGTCCTTCGGCGACGCCCACGGCACGGCCGAGGGCTGCCTGGACGTCGTCTACTCCGACTCCCGCGCCGGCCTGTACAAGAAGCTGGTCGTCGGCCGCGACGGCACCCTGCTCGGCGGCATCCTGGTCGGCGACGCGGAGGCCTACGGCACGCTGCGCGCCTTCACCGGCTCGGTCCCGCCGGTCCCGCCCGAGTCCCTCGTGCTGCCGGCCGGCGCGGGCGCCCCGGACCGGCTCGGCCCGTCCGCGCTCCCCGACGACGCGGTGATCTGCTCCTGCCACAACGTCACCAAGGGCACGATCCGCGGCGCGGTGACGGAGCACTCCTGCACGACGGTGCCCGAGGTGAAGAAGTGCACCCGGGCCGGCACCGGCTGCGGCTCCTGCGTCAAGGTGCTCGGCCAGCTGGTCACCGCCGAGCTGGAGGCGAGCGGCGTCGAGGTCGACAAGGGCCTGTGCGGCTGCTTCGCGCAGACCCGCGAGGAGCTGTACGAGATCGTCCGCGCCCTGCGGATCACCTCCTACCGGGAACTCCTGGACCGGCACGGCCGCGAGGAGGCCCGGGGCGGCGAGGGCTGCGAGGTCTGCAAGCCGGCGGTCGGCTCGGTCATCGCCTCCCTCGCCCCGGCGATCGGCGCCAGCGGCTACGTCCTGGAGGGCGAGCAGGCGGCCCTGCAGGACACCAACGACCACTTCCTGGCCAACCTCCAGCGCAACGGCTCGTACTCGGTCGTGCCGCGCATCCCCGGCGGCGAGATCGCGCCGGAGAAGCTCATCGTCATCGGCGAGATCGCCCGCGACTTCGGGCTCTACACGAAGATCACCGGCGGTCAGCGCATCGACATGTTCGGCGCCCGGGTCGAGCAGCTGCCGCTGATCTGGGCCCGGCTGGTGGACGCCGGCTTCGAGTCGGGGCACGCGTACGGCAAGTCGCTGCGCACCGTGAAGTCCTGCGTGGGGCGGACCTGGTGCCGCTACGGCGTCCAGGACTCGGTGCGGATGGCGATCGACCTGGAGCTGCGCTACCGGGGGCTCAGGTCCCCGCACAAGCTCAAGTCGGCGGTGTCGGGCTGCGCCCGCGAGTGCGCGGAGGCGCAGTCGAAGGACTTCGGCGTGATCGCCACGTCCAACGGCTGGAACCTCTACGTCGGCGGCAACGGCGGCGCCACCCCGCGCCACGCGGACCTGCTGGCGCAGGACCTCTCCGACGCCGAACTGGTGCGCCTGATCGACCGGTTCCTGATGTTCTACATCCGCACCGCCGACCGGCTGGAGCGCACCTCCACCTGGCTGGAGCGCATCCCCGGCGGCCTGGACCACGTCCGGGACGTGGTGGTGCACGACTCGCTCGGCATCTGCGACGAGCTGGAGTCCCTGATGCGGGCGCACGTGTCCCACTACCGCGACGAGTGGGCCGAGACCGTGAACGACCCCGAGAAGCTGGCCCGGTTCGTGTCCTTCGTCAACGCGCCGGACACGCCCGACCCGGTCGTCGGCTTCGTGCCCGAACGCGACCAGATGAAGCCCGACCTGCCGCTGCTGTCCATCGGCAGGCGACGCCCCTCGGAAGACGACCTCCTGGAAGGAAGCACCCGGCGATGACCCTGGCACCCGAGACCCTGGCACCCGAGACCACCGGCCCGAAGGTCCGGCTGCGGCTGACGGACGACTGGTTCACGGCCTGCGACCTGGGCGCCCTGCTCCCCGGCCGCGGCGTGGCGGCCCTGCTGCCGGACGGCGGGCAGGTGGCCCTGTTCCGCGACCGCGACGGCGGGCTGTACGCCATCGACAACCGCGACCCGTTCACCGGCGCGGCCGTCCTCTCCCGCGGCCTGACCGGCAGTCACCGGGGCCGCCCCTTCGTCGCCTCCCCGCTGCTCAAGCAGCGCTTCGACCTCACGACCGGGCAGTGCCTGGACGACGAGACGGTGCGGGTGGCGACGTACGAGGTACGAGCCGCCTGACCCACTGCGGGCAGACCGCCCGAGCCGCCCCGCGCCGGGGCCCGGCGGCGGGGCCGGTCATGACACCCGGAGGCAGCAGTGGATCGTCGTACCCTCCTGCGCACGGCCGTCGTCGGCGGCTCGGCCCTACGCACCCGGCTGTACTTCTCCAGCCAGCGGGGCGCGAGCGGGAGTTCGTCCGGCGGTGTCACCTACGAGGTGCGCGGGCCGTTCCGGGCCTAGGCTAGTGACCTGAGTCGGAGATTCGTCGTTGGTTGGGTATGAGTCGTCCGGGTCCGAAGATTCCGCCGTTGTCGGTCACTGATGCCCAACGCGATGTGCTGGAGGGCTGGGTGCGTCGTCGCTCGACAGCCCAGTCCCTGGCTCAGCGCTCAAGGATCATTCTGGCGTGCGCCGAGGGGCACTCGATCATGGAAGTGTCACGCCGGCTCGGTGTCACCGCGGACATGGTCCGCACCTGGCGGCGGCGCTTTTTGGAACGTGGTCTGGACGGCTTGTCCGACGAGCCGCGGCCCGGTGTCCCGCGGAAGATCACCGACGCGGACGTCGAGCGGGTCATCGTCAAAACGCTGGAGGAGAAGCCGAAGAACGCCACCCACTGGTCGACCCGGTCGATGGCGGCAGCCACGGGCATGTCGCAGTCGACGGTCTCGCGGATCTGGCGGGCGTTCGCGCTGGCCCCGCACCGGTCACAGACGTTCAAGCTTTCCACCGACCCTTTGTTCATCGACAAGGTCCGTGACGTGGTGGGTCTGTATCTGGATCCGCCGGAGAAAGCCCTGGTCCTGTGTGTGGACGAGAAGTCGCAGATCCAGGCCCTGGACCGGTCCCAGCCCGTGCTGCCGATGGTTCCCGGGGTCCCCGAACGCCGCAGCCACGACTACGTCCGGGCCGGCACCACCACCCTGTTCGCGGCCCTCGAAGTCGCCACCGGCAAGGTCATCGGCTCCCTCCACCGACGGCACCGGGCCGTCGAGTTCAAAAAGTTCCTCACCAAGCTGGACAAGGAAGTACCCGCCGAACTCGACGTGCACCTGATCCTGGACAACTACGTCACCCACAAGACGCCCGCCATCAAACAGTGGCTGCTGGCGCATCCCCGCTTCCACCTGCACTTCACGCCGACGAGTTCGTCCTGGCTGAATCTGGTGGAGCGGTGGTTCGCCGAGCTCACGCAGAAGAAGCTCAAGCGCGGTGTCCACCGCTCCGTCCAGGCCCTCGAACGCGACATCCGAGCATGGCTCGCCGACTGGAACGACAACCCACGGCCGTTCGTCTGGACGAAGACCGCCGACGAGATCCTCGACAAAGTCGCCGCCTACTGCCGACGAATCTCTGACTCAGGTCACTAGGGCCTTTCGTCTGAATCATGCCGGGACGCACCGTCCGTCCCAGCCGGCCTGGTCCGAACGACAGACCCTGGTCCGCACCGCGCTCAGGAACGCAGCGCCTCGTAGGTGACCCCCGTCAGGCGTTCGGAGGCGGACCAGAGCCGCTCCCCCATCGCGTCGTCCCGGGTCCGGGGTGCCCGCCAGGACGGTGCGGGCGCCCCTCGCCACATCGCGAAGGACGGGCCGGTGAAGGAGTCGGGGGCCACGGCGGGCGCGGTGGCCGCGTACAGGACGGGCAGCGCGCCCGCCTCGGCAGGCTGGGCGACGGCCAGGTTGGTGAGCAGCATCAGGCGCTCGGCGACCCGCCGCCCCTCGGCGCGCGGTCCGGCGGTCTGGAGGTTGGTCGCCGCGTACCCGGGGTGGGCGGCGGCGGCCGTCACGCGCGGGCCGCCGTCCCGCGCCGCCAGCCGGCGCGCCAGTTCGTGCGTGAACAGCAGGTTGGCGGACTTCGAGCGGGCGTAGGCCGTCCACCGCCCGTACCGCCGTACGTTGTTGAGGTCGCGCGGGTCGATGTCGGCCAGCGCGTGCAGCATGCTGGAGACGGTGACGACCCGGGCGTCCGGCGCGGCGAGCAGCGCCGGCATCAGCAGTCCGGTCAGGGCGAAGTGCCCCAGGTGGTTGACGCCGAAGTGCGTCTCGAACCCGTCCGCCGTCGTGCCGTGGGGCAGCGCCATCACCCCGGCGTTGTTGACCAGCAGGTCGATCCGCCCGTACGGCAGCGCGCTCGCGAACTTCCGGACGGAGGCGAGGTCACCGAGGTCGAGCCGCGCCGTCTCCGCGTCGGCGTCCGGCACCTCGCCGGTCAGCCGCTCCAGGGCCGCCCGGGCCCGCCCCTCGTCGCGGCAGGCGAGCACGACCCGCGCACCCTTGCGCGCCAGCTCCCGCGCGACCACGTACCCGAGCCCGCTGTTGGCCCCGGTGACGACGGCGGTCCGCCCGTCCTGATCGGGGATGTCGCGCACGCTCCAGCCGGCCATCGACGGCTCCTTCCCGATCTCCCGGACCTCGTCCCACCGTACGCGCAGGCACCCCCGGAACGGAGAGCTACCGTCCGGTCACGTCACGGGTCCTCCATATCGACGCCGCGGGTCCCTCACCTCACTACGTTCGTCACTCCGCGTCGCCCCCGGCCCCGACCCGGGCGCGCATCCGACGGCCCGGCATCCTCGCGCTGACCCGCTTCCAGGAACAGCCACCGACCCTTTCGGCAGGCGGCTCCCCTTCGCGGAGTCTCAGTACGGCGCCATCACGAGGTCGCCGATCACCCGCAGCCCGACCCGGGCCGCGAGCCACGGCGCGCGTGCGGCCTCGACCTGCTTGACGTGGACGAACACCGTGCAGTCGGCGGCGGGTTCCCGCAGGTCGAGGTCGCGGGCACGCACGCACAGGGTGACGAACGCTCCGCGGGTTCCTCCCGCCGCCAGGCCCACCTCGGGAGCCTCGGGCCAGGCGTTGAAGTCCCACCGCACCGACGCCGGGCCGTCACCCACCGCCTCGAGGAACGGCTCCACGGCCCGGGCTGCCCCGGCCCAGCGGCGCAGCCGGACCGGCAGGCAGGCCGCCGGGTCGTCCCCCGTGTCCGAGGCGCCACCGCTCGCCCCCTCCGCCCACCAGTCGGCGTCCGGCAGCACACCCAGCACCTTCGCCAGGGAGCGCGGCGAGGAGATGCGGGCATCGAAGTCGACTTCCAGATCCCTCAGATCGGCGATCCCCAGCAGCCTCTCGACGACCCGCAACCCCTCCGCCAGGTCCGCGGTCCGAAGGATGGGCTGCGCATAGGAGTTGGCCACGACGCCCAGTGTGCCAGCGCGGTCGGCCGCGCACGGCCGGCCGACCCCCGCCCGGGTCCTCCGGGGGCACAGGCGCTCCGCCCGGAATGGCTTCACCCGGGCAGCGATCACTCAAACGCACCTCCCCGGCTGCATGGCGATACCGGAGGTGCTCATCTGGAGAACGAGAGGACGCAGCCCCCAGCGGAAGGAGCCGAAAGTTCGCCTTTTCCTGGAGATACTTCAGCGCTATCCGGGAACTCTGGTCGACCTCCACAACGCAGTTCTCACGGGCGACCAGGACACGGTACTGAAGGCCGCTTCGACCGTGGGCCTCAGCGAAGAGCGCTTCCAGGAGGAAGGCGGCGGGATGTGGGGATGGATCGCCCTGGCTGCGGGGATCACCATCGCCTACGCCGCGTGCACGAAACCACAGCACCCCAAATGAGTTTCCCTGGTCGGCTCAACCGCTCGACCCCATCCCGTACGGAATCGGAGTGGCCACATGGAGCAGCAAACCGGCGCGAGCAACGCGCAGGCAGCACGGAACGTCACAGTCACTTTCAAGCCGGACACCGAACTGGAAGTAGTCCACAAGGCGGTTGAAGACCTGATTCGGAAGCTGAAGCCGTCAGGATGCACAAGGTGCGGCCTGGCGGGTATCGACCTGACTCTCCGTAGCGGTGACCCCGAAATCCACAGCGGCCTGAACGAGCTTCTCCGCGACGACGACGTCATCGGCGTGGATGTACGACTCTAGCTGGAGCCAATTCGTGACCGCACCTGAGTCGCGGAGTCGTCGGCTGCCGGGGATTGCGACCACTTACACCCCCGGCGACCGCAACCTCCTCGAACGACTCCTGCCCTTGGTGGATCACCTGGAAGTGACGCCCGACGCCTTCGTCGACGAAGATTCCGACGGGGCGAGCCTCCGGCTTGACGCTCTGCATGAGCTGAGGGATGTGGCGAGCGACGCCACCGTGATCGTCCACGGGGTCGGACTGTCCCTCGGTTCCTACGACGGCTGGTCGGACGACTACCTCCGCTGCCTCGATCAGCTCGAGGAGACGGTGGACATCGCCTGGCACAGTGAACACCTCGGATACACGAAGGTACACGGCGAGTTTCTTGGCACAATGCTGCCTCTTCCTCGAACGGAAGAGGCGCTTGATCTTGCCGTCGAGCGCGTCACAGCCATTCAAGAGCGTTACCCCGTCCCGTTCCTCCTGGAGAACGTGGTACGCCTGATTCCGGACCATGGCAGCGACTACACGGAGGCAGCATTCCTCAATGAACTGACATCGGCCACTGGGTGCGGACTCCTTCTCGATGTCTACAATCTGGAATGCGACCAGGCGAACAATGGTTTCAGAATCGAAGACTTCCTGAACGAACTCGACCTGTCGGCCGTACGAGAGATTCACGTTGCCGGCGGCGTCGAGCACAGAGGGATGATGCTGGATGTGCATTCACGCCCCATCAAGAAGTCGACGCTCGACCTGGCGAACGAGGTGGCCTACCGGACACCGCTCGTGGAAACCGTCACTTACGAACTTCTGGACGAGGCAGTGCCGATCCTCGGGCCGGACCTGATCGCCTCCGAGCTGGTCCGACTGCGGACAGCGCTGGAGTCCTCACCCCTCGCCGACCTGGCAGTGACCCGATGAAGCTGGCGGAGCTGCAAGTCGGCCTGTTGACCCTGCTGAAACACAGAGAGCAGGAACCGAAGAACGATCACCCGTACTTCCGTAGGGTACGGCTCTCGGGGCGGCTCTCAGTGCTCCAGGAGATTGCAGGGTGGTGGCGGAGTCTTGCGATCGAGAGAACTTGCATTCTGACATCGACCCTGCTCAAGAAGCGCGGAACCTTCGACGAAGTAGCAGGTCGATTCGCCGGCAGGCCGGATGCAACGCCCTACCATCAGCAGCAGGCAGCCGTCTTCCTCGCCGACATGAGTTGCCACAGTGATCCGCTCGTCGCTGCCGTCGCCGGTTTCGAAGGTGCTCTTCTGGCAGTGAAGGCGGGAAGTGCGGCAAACCCTGTCACCATCGACTGGCAGCACGCCCCGTACGCGGTCCTGGAAAGCCTGTTGCTGGGCGCACCGCTTGACGAGGAGAAGCACCGCGGCGCCTATCGGACAGTGGTGGGCCGTGACATCCCAGGGTTGTTCTACGTGGAGCCACTGCGGTAAGGGCTGTCAGCCAGGACGGGTGGGAGGAACGGTGTCGTCCCGCACCGTGCGACCCGCCCGTCACGGAGCCGCAATGTCGAAGCCGCCGTGGGGGCCGTCGGCCGGGAGGGTGGCGAGCCGGATGGCGATCGCGGCGCCCTGCCCGGGCGTCCGCGGTGCGGAGAAGCCCCGTCGTCGGCGCCGCGGGTGACCACGGTGATCGCCTGGCCGCCCGGCAGCCGCTCCCCGGCGGTCGCGTCACTGGCGGGCGTCGCGGGCAGCGTGACCGCGGCGACGCCCCGGCCCGGGTGACGACGGAGCCGAGCGAACGCCGGCTCCCTCCCGGAGGACGACGCACGAAAGGGCGGCACCCCCGCACAAGGGTGCCGCCCCTTCTCGTGATCCGGAGCCGCCGCCGATCGGTGAGGGTGGTCGGGTGACAGACGGCGGCTCCGGGGTCCTGTGCCCCGCGCGGGGTCAGCGGTGGTCGCTGCCCTGCGAGGTGACGGCCGCGCGGCCGGCCTCGAGCCGGGCGACCGGGATGCGGAACGGCGAGCAGGAGACGTAGTCCAGACCCACTTCGTGGAAGAAGTGGACCGACTCCGGGTCGCCGCCGTGCTCACCGCAGACGCCGAGCTTCAGTTCGGGGCGGGTCGCGCGGCCGGCCTTGGCGGCGGCGGCGACGAGCGAGCCGACACCGTCCTTGTCGATCGTCTCGAACGGGGAGACGCCGAAGATGCCCTTCTCCAGGTAGGCCGTGAAGAAGCTGGCCTCCACGTCGTCGCGGCTGAAGCCCCACACGGTCTGCGTCAGGTCGTTGGTGCCGAAGGAGAAGAACTCCGCGGCCTCGGCGATCTGGGCTGCGGTCAGCGCGGCCCGCGGCAGCTCGATCATGGTGCCGATCGACAGCTTGAGCTTCGCGCCGGTGGCCGCCTCGACCTCGGCGATGACCTGGTCGGCCTCGTCGCGGACGAGCTCCAGCTCCTGGACGGTGCCCACCAGCGGGATCATGATCTCGGCGCGCGGGTCGCCCTTGGCCGCCTTGCGCTCGGCGGCGGCCTCGGCGATCGCCCGGACCTGCATGGTGAACAGGCCGGGGATGACCAGGCCGAGGCGGACGCCGCGCAGACCCAGCATCGGGTTCTGCTCGTGCAGCCGGTGCACGGCCTGGAGCAGGCGCAGCTCGTTCTCGTGCGGTTCCTGACGGGACTCGGCGAGGGCGACGCGGACCGACAGCTCGGTGATGTCGGGCAGGAACTCGTGCAGCGGCGGGTCGAGCAGGCGGACGGTGACCGGCAGTCCGTCCATCGACTCGAAGAGCTGGACGAAGTCCTGCTTCTGCAGCGGCAGCAGTTCCTTGAGGGACTCCTCGCGCTCGGCCTCGGTGTCGGCCAGGATCAGCCGCTCGACCAGCTCGCGCCGGTCGCCGAGGAACATGTGCTCGGTGCGGCACAGGCCGATGCCCTGGGCGCCGAAGCGGCGGGCGCGCAGCGCGTCCTCGGCGTTGTCGGCGTTGGCGCGCACCCGCAGCCGGCGCTTGCGGTCGGCGAAGGCCATCATGCGGTGCACGGCCTCGACCAGCTCGTCGGCGTCGTCGGCGCCCGGGTGCATGCGGCCCTCGAAGTACTCCACGACCGGGGAGGGGACCACCGGGACCTCGCCCAGGTAGACCTTGCCGGACGAGCCGTCGATCGAGATCACGTCGCCCTCCTCGACGACGTGCCCGCCGGGCACGGTCATCCGGCGGCGCTTGGTGTCGACCTCCAGCTCCTCCGCGCCGCAGACACAGGTCTTGCCCATGCCGCGCGCGACGACGGCCGCGTGGGAGGTCTTGCCGCCGCGCGAGGTCAGGATGCCCTCGGCGGCGATCATGCCGTCCAGGTCGTCGGGGTTGGTCTCGCGGCGGACGAGGATGACCTTCTCACCGGAACGGGACCACTTCACGGCGGTGTAGGAGTCGAAGACGGCCTTGCCGACCGCCGCGCCCGGCGAGGCCGCGATGCCCCTGCCGACCTTCTCGACCTTGGCGCTCTCGTCGAAGCGCGGGAACATCAGCTGGGCGAGCTGGGCGCCGTTGACGCGGGAGAGCGCCTCGGCCTCGTCGATCAGGCCCTGGTCCACGAGCTGGGTGGCGATGCGGAAGGCCGCGCCCGCGGTGCGCTTGCCGACGCGGGTCTGGAGCATCCACAGCTGGCCGCGCTCGATCGTGAACTCGATGTCGCACAGGTCCAGGTAGTGGTTCTCCAGAGTCTCCATGATCCGCATCAGCTGGTCGTACGACGTCTTGTCGATCCGCTCCAGCTCCGCGAGCGGCACGGTGTTGCGGATGCCCGCGACGACGTCCTCACCCTGGGCGTTCTGCAGGTAGTCGCCGTAGACGCCCTGGTGGCCGGAGGCGGGGTCGCGGGTGAAGGCGACGCCGGTGCCGGAGTCGGGGCCGAGGTTGCCGAAGACCATGGAGCAGACGTTGACGGCGGTGCCGAGGTCGTGCGGGATGCGCTCCTGGCGGCGGTAGAGCTTGGCGCGCTCGCCGTTCCAGGAGTCGAAGACCGCCTTGATGGCGAGGTCCATCTGCTCGCGCGGGTCCTGCGGGAAGTCCCGGCCGGCCTCCTTCTTGACGATCTTCTTGAAGGTGGCGACCAGCTTCTTCAGGTCCGCGGCCTCTAGCTCGGTGTCGACCGTGACCTTCTTGGCCGCCTTGGCCTTCTCCAGCGCCTCCTCGAAGAGGTCGCCGTCGACGCCGAGGACGGTCTTGCCGAACATCTGGATCAGGCGGCGGTAGGAGTCCCACGCGAAGCGGTCGTCGCCGGCCTGCTTGGCCAGGCCCTGCACCGACTTGTCGGAGAGGCCGATGTTGAGGACGGTGTCCATCATGCCGGGCATGGAGAACTTGGCTCCGGAGCGGACCGACACGAGGAGGGGGTCGTCGGCCTGGCCGAGCTTCTTGCCCATCTTCGCCTCGAGGGCGTCGAGGTGCGCGCTCACCTCGTCACGCAGTGCCGCCGGCTCCTCGCCGCTGTCGAGGTAGGTCTTGCAGGCCTCGGTGGTGATGGTGAAGCCGGGAGGGACCGGAAGGCCCAGGTTGGTCATCTCGGCGAGGTTGGCGCCCTTGCCACCGAGGAGGTCCTTGAGGTCCTTGTTGCCCTCGGTGAAGTCGTAGACGAACTTCACGCCCTCAACGCCGGTGCCCTGCTCGGCTACCTGGGGTTCTTTGTTTTCCGACACGGGTCTCGACTCCTCGAGGACGCGGTGGCTGCCCTGACGGCGAGGAATGTACCCAGATCGAAGGCACCTGGGTACGTCCACTTGTGCGTCATGCGCCTGTAACCACTCGTCCGCCAGCGGATTGAAAGTCAAAGCTTGGCAAGCGAGCGGCGGTCTGTGTTTTCACTTCTTGAACGAATGGACTCCCGTCGACCCGGCGTATCGCTCACATGAGCGCCATTCTCTTCGTCTGAGTTCAATCGATGAACGATCATGGGATGGCACTCAGTGCCACCGTTTGGAGAAGTGGACTCGGTCAAGATCCGCTCATCTGAGCAGTGTCGCTATCAGAGGTGGCGAGAATCACGCTGCCACAGCCTGCCGGATTTCACCATGCGGACGTCGTTCCGGGACGCCGTCCGGGGCGCGGCCGCACCGGGCTGAACGCATCCCGGGCGCGGGACGTACATCAGTGCGGCGGACCCGGGCCCCCGCACCGGGTCCGCCGTCCACCGGGTTCCACAGGGAAGGACCTTCGGGTGCCTGTCTTCACGCGCTTCCACCGGCCACCGCACACGGCCGCCGACGCCGCCGGCACAGGCCCGGACCCAGACGCCAGCACCAGCACCAGCACAGCCGCAGGCACAGACACCGGCACCGCGGAGACGGCGGACTCGGCACCGGGAGCCGCCGCGGGGCCCGGCGCCGGAGATACGGCGGTACCCGCGCCCCGCCGCCACCTCGCCGCCCGCCGCGCCCACTGGCGCGCCTGGCGCACCCGCCATCCCGTCCCCGCGCGCGTCCTCCGCCGGACCACCACGGTCCTGGCCGCCGCCCTCGTCCTCGCCGCGCTGCTCCTGCCGAACACCTACATCGCCCTGGAGCCGAACCGCTTCACGCAGATACCCGGCGAGGCGGTCGTCGGCGCCGCCGTCCTGCTGGGCCTGCCGCGGCGGCCCCGGCGGGCCGTGGCCGTGCTGTGCGGCGGGTGCCTCGGCGTGCTGACCCTGCTGAACCTGCTGGACATGGGCTTCGGCGAGTACCTGGGCCGCGGCTTCAACGTCGTGCTCGACTGGGGCCTGCTCGACGACGCCCGCGCGTACGTGGCGGACTCGCTGGGCGGGACGGTGGCGACCCTGGCCGCCCTGGGCGCCGTCGCGCTCTCGCTCGCGCTGCTGGTGTGCACGGTCCTGGCGACGGTCCGCCTGGGCGATCTGCTGGCCGCGCACCGGGACCGGGCGACGCGCGGGGTGCTGGCCGCCGGCGCCGTGTGGATCACCTGCTCGGTCCTCGGTCTGCAGGCCCTCGGCATGCCGCTCGTCTCCGGCCGGGCCGCCCACGCCCTCAGGGCGCAGACCGAGCGGGTGGTGGACACGGTGCGGGACGAGGCGGCCTTCGCCAGGGAGGCGAAGGACGACGCCTTCGGGGCCACGCCCGGCGAGGAGCTGGTGCCGGACCTGCGCGGCAAGGACATGATCTTCGCCTTCATCGAGAGCTACGGCCGCAGCGCGGTCGAGGACCCGGCCATGGCCCCGGGCGTGGACCGGACGCTCGACGCGAGCACGAAGGCGCTGGCGGCGGCGGGCTACCGGGCGAGGAGCGGCTGGCTGACCTCGCCCACGTACGGCGGCGGTAGCTGGCTGGGCCACTCCACCTTCCTGTCCGGCCTGTGGGTGGACAGCCAGCAGCGCTACCGCACGGTGACGTCGGGCGGCCACCGCACGCTGACCGCGATGTTCGGCGACACGGGGGCCTGGGACACGGTCGGCATCATGCCCGGCGTGCAGAAGACCTGGCCGGAGGCCCGCTTCCACGGGCTGGACAAGGTCTACGACGCCCACCGGCTCGGGTACGAGGGGCCGAAGTTCAGCTGGTCGACCATGCCGGACCAGTACGCGCTGGAGGCGTTCCAGCGGCTGGAGCACGGCGGGAAGCGCGCCAAGCCGCTGATGGCCGAGATCATCCTGACCTCCAGCCACCAGCCGTGGGCGCCGATCCCGAGGATGGTCGGCTGGGACGAGCTCGGCGACGGCTCGGTGTTCGACGGGGTCGAGGCGGCGGGCCGGAAGTCCGCGGACGTCATCGCCGACTCCGCGCTGTCCCGCGAGGAGTACGGCAGGTCGATCCAGTACTCGGTCACCTGCCTCACCCAGTGGCTGGAGCGCTACGGCACCGACGACACCGTCCTGGTCTTCCTCGGCGACCACCAGCCGATCGCGCGGGTCAGCGGCGACGGGGCGAGCCGGGACGTGCCCGTCTCGATCGTCGCGAAGGACCCGAAGGTGCTCGGCGCGATCGACGGCTGGAACTGGACCGACGGCCTCCGGCCGGCCCACGACGCGCCGGTGTGGCGGATGAGCTCCTTCCGCGACCGCTTCCTGACGGCGTACGGCTCGACCCCGCGTCCGTCCAAGGGGTGAACGCAGGGGTGAACGCCGGGGTGAACGCGGCAGGGGCGGACGCGATCAGCCGCCGGAGGTGTCGAGTTCCGCTTCCTCGCCGACGCCCGCGCAGTCGTACGGGTCCTTCAGCCAGCCGTCCGGCAGGACGACCCGGTTGTTTCCGGAGGTACGGCCGCGGGGGCCGTCGGCGCCGGTGGGCCAGGGCTGGTCGAGGTCGAGCTCGTCGAGACCGGCGCGCAGCGCCTCCAGCGAGGAGGTGATCGCCAGGCGCTTGCGCATCTCGGAGCCGACGGCGAAGCCCTTGAGGTACCAGGCCACGTGCTTGCGGAAGTCGATCACGCCGCGGGCCTCGTCGCCGATCCACTCGCCGAGAAGGGTGGCGTGCCGGACCATGACGTCGGCGACCTCGCGCAGCGTCGGCCGGACGAAGGCGTCCGTGCGCCCTTCGAAGGCGGCGACCAGGTCGGCGAACAGCCACGGGCGTCCGAGGCACCCGCGCCCGACCACGACGCCGTCGCAGCCGGTCTCGCGGACCATGCGCAGCGCGTCCTCGGCGGACCAGATGTCGCCGTTGCCGAGCACCGGGATCTCCGGGACGTGCTCCTTGAGGCGGGCGATGGCCTCCCAGTCGGCGGTGCCGCCGTAGTGCTGGGCGGTGGTGCGGCCGTGCAGGGCGACCGCGGTCACGCCCTCCTCGACGGCGATGCGGCCGGCGTCGAGGTAGGTGAGGTGGTCGTCGTCGATGCCCTTGCGCATCTTGATGGTGACGGGCAGGTCACCGGCGCCGCTGACGGCCTCGCGGAGGATGGCCCGCAGCAGGTTGCGCTTGTACGGGAGGGCGGAGCCGCCGCCCTTGCGGGTCACCTTGGGCACCGGGCAGCCGAAGTTCAGGTCGATGTGGTCGGCCAGGTCCTCCTCCGCGATCATGCGGACGGCCTTGCCGACGGTCGCGGGGTCGACACCGTAGAGCTGGATCGAGCGCGGCTTCTCGGTCGCGTCGAAGTGGATCAGCTGCATGGTCTTCTCGTTGCGCTCGACCAGCGCCCGGGTCGTGATCATCTCGCTCACGAACAGGCCCTTGCCGCCGCTGAACTCCCGGCACAGCGTGCGGAAGGGCGCGTTGGTGATTCCGGCCATCGGCGCCAGCACCACGGGCGGTGCGACGGTGTGCGGGCCGATCTGCAACGGCGGCTTCGCGGTGGCGGGGGCGGGCGTGGTGGGCGTGGACATTCCTCCATTGTCACGCACGCGGAGCGGTGCTCGGCCTGCGCCGCCGCGAGATCATGTAACGGTCATTAGTTAACCGCACTATCGAAGCGGCGTACGATGGAGATCATGCCCGAGCTGACCCACCGCCGACGCCTGCTCGTGCTCGGCATCTGCTGCATGAGCCTGCTGATCGTGAGCATCGACAACACGATCCTGAACGTCGCCCTGCCCGCCATGCAGCGTGACCTGCACGCGAGCACGTCGGGGCTCCAGTGGACGATCGACGCCTACACGCTGGTGCTGGCCGCGCTGCTGATGCTGGCCGGCTCCACGGCCGACCGGATCGGCCGGAGACGCGTCTTCATGACCGGACTGGTCGTCTTCACCGCCGGCTCGCTGCTGTGCTCGCTGGCGCCGGACCTGTCGTCGCTGGTGGTGTTCCGGATGGTGCAGGCGGTGGGCGGTTCGATGCTCAACCCGGTCGCCATGTCGATCATCACCAACACCTTCACCGACGCGCGCGAGCGGGCCCGCGCGATCGGCGTGTGGGGCGCGGTCGTCGGCATCTCGATGGCCGCCGGTCCCCTGGTGGGCGGGCTGCTGGTGGAGTCGGTCGGCTGGCGCTCGATCTTCTGGGTCAACCTGCCGGTGGGACTCGTCGCGCTCCTGCTCACCCTGCGGTTCGTCCCCGAGTCCCGCGCCCCCAGGGCCCGCCGTCCCGACCCGCTGGGCCAGCTGATGGTGATCGTGCTGTTCGGCTCCCTGACGTACGCGATCATCGAGGCGCCGAGCGCCGGGTTCCTCTCCGTGCTCCCCTACGCCGTACTGGCGCTGGCCGCGCTCCTCGGCCTGCTGCGCTACGAACCGCGCCGCGCCGAACCCCTCATCGACCTGCGCTTCTTCCGGTCGGTGCCGTTCAGCGGGGCCACCGTCACGGCGATCAGCGCCTTCGCCGCGCTGGGCGGCTTCCTGTTCCTGTCCACGCTCTACCTGCAGAACGTGCGGGGGCTGAGCGCCCTGCACGCCGGCCTGTGGATGCTGCCGATGGCCGTGCCGACCTTCCTGTGCGCCCCGCTGTCCGGACGGCTGGTCGGCAGCCGGGGGCCGCGGGTGCCCCTGCTGATCGCGGGCGGTGCGCTGACCGTGAGCGGTGTCCTGTTCGCCGCCTTCGAGGCGGAGACGTCGAACGTCACCCTCTTCATCGGGTACGTCCTGTTCGGCGTCGGCTTCGGCTTCGTCAACGCGCCCATCACCAACACCGCCGTCTCCGGCATGCCGCGGGCCCAGGCCGGCGTGGCCGCCGCCGTCGCCTCCACCAGCCGCCAGCTCGGCCAGACCCTGGGCGTGGCGGTGATCGGAGCGGTGCTGGCGGCGGGCGTGGGCGCGTCGTCGTACCGGTCCGCGTTCGTCTCCGCCGCCCGTCCCGGCTGGTGGATCCTGGCCGCCTGCGGCCTGGCGGTCCTGGTCCTCGGCGCCGTGACGACCGGCCGCTGGGCCCGCCGCACGGCCCGGCGCACGGCGGAGGAACTGGAGGCACCGGAGGTACGGCAGCCGATACGAACGAGCGCCTGACGACGCCCCCCGCGGCGCGGGCACCCGCACGACCTCCCCCCGGGGGGGGCACGCCCCTGCCCTGAAGGGGCGCGTCCCGCCGGCGTCGCTTCGTGGCGGCCGGACCGGACTCACACGCTGTCCAGGGCGCAGGCGTGATCCGCTGCCGCCCGGACGGCGGGGATCAGGTCCGCGACCCGTTCGAGCTGGTCGCGCTGGGAACACAGGTCCAGGGCACCCAGGCGGACGACGATGTGCCGAGCACCGGCGGCGACGTACCGTCCCAGATGCTGGAGCACCTGGGACGCGGACCCGGTCACCACTGCCTGGATCTTCTCCAGCTCCTCCAGGGGCATGCCGTAGACGGCCCGCGCGTAGTCGTCCAGCGCCCGACGGCCGCTTGCGATGTCGTCGTCGATCCGTACCGAGACGAACAGCGCGGGGGTGATGGCCTCGCCCTCGCGCCCCGCGCCGGCCGCCGCTCGGTGGACGCTGCGCAGGCCGGACGCGTAGTCGGCCGGGTCGGGCGGATAGGGCAGCCACCCGTCGTACAGCCGGCCGATGCGGGCCAGCGCCGCGGGAGTCGCGCCGCCGAGCCAGATGGGCGGGCCGCCTGCTCGGGACGGCATGGTCATGGGCGGGATGCCGTCGAACCGGAGGATCTCGCCGTGGAAGGCGTCGGCGCCGTCCCACAAGGCCCGCCACAGCGCGACCGTCTCGTCCAGGCGGGCGAAGCGCCTTTCCCACGGCAGCTCGGACAGCGTGTACAGGGGCCGCCCGAAGCGGCCGGGGAAGCCGGCACCGACGGTCACGGTGAACCGGCCCCCGGACAGCAGGTCGATCGACGCAAGTGCCTGCGCGGCCTGGATCGGCCGGCGCAGGAACGGCATCAGCGCAGCCGTGCCCAGCGTCACGGTCTCGGTCACCGGGGCGAGCGCGGCCAGCATCGTGAGCGCCTCGATGCGCGGGCTGAGCAGAGAATCGTTGGCGAAGAGCGAGGAGAAACCCCAGCGTTCCGCGCAGCGGCCGAAGTCGACCAGCTCGCGAGGGTCGCCGGCAGGGCCCCACTGGGCGCCCGCGGTCGGAAGCAGTACACCGATGTCCATGCCGGCAACGTTCCCGGCCCCTGCGCGTGGCGACAATTCCCTGCGGGGAATGGCCCAGGACCCCCCGCCGCCGCTACAACAGGCCCGTGGACTTCCCCCGTACGCTTCGTGAACGTCGCACCCGCCTTCATGTAAGCCAGCTGGAACTGGCGCTGCGAGCGGGCACCACCCAGCGCCACGTCAGCTTCATCGAATCCGGCAGGTCCCTCCCGGGCCGGAACATGGTCGTGCGCCTGGCCGAGTCGCTGGAGCTGCCGCTGCGGGAACGCAACGAACTGCTGCTGGCCGCCGGGTACGCGCCCGCCTACCCGCAGAGCTCGCTGGACGATCCGGTGCTGGCCCCCGTGCGCACGGCGATCGACCACATCCTGCGCGGGCATCTGCCCTATCCGGCGCTGGTGGTGGACCGGGGCGGTGACCTGATCGCCGCGAACACCGCGTTCGACGTGATCACCGAGGGCGCGGCTGCCGAGCTGGTGGGTCCGGGCACGAACGTCTACCGCCTGGCGCTGCATCCCGACGGACTGGCTCCCCGCATCCTCAACCTCGCCCAGTGGGCGCGCCACATCCTGATGCGGCTCGGCCATCTGCGGGAGTTGCACGCCGAACTCACCGGATACGTTCCCGCACTGGAGCCGTCCACCGGGCAACTCGGCTTCGCGGTGCCGCTCCACCTGCGCTCCTCCTACGGTGAGCTCCGCCTGATGACGACCGTGACGACCTTCGCCACCGCCGTCGACGTGACGCTTGCCGAGCTGAAGCTGGAGGCGTTCCTGCCGGCCGACCCGGCGACGGCCCAGGCTCTCTCGGCAGCCGCCGGGGCAAGGGCGTGCGCCGAGGCCCGTCAGGAGCCCGGGAACATGTAATCGGACTTGATACGGCCGTGGTCGTCGAGTACGAGCATGTCCGAACCCCCACCCACCACCTCACCGGTCGCGGTGGACACCGCATCCCAGCCGATCCTGACCACACCACGCAGACGTATCGCACCCGGGCGCGCCCGGAAGGCAACACCCTGCTTCTCGACGAACCGCTCGTAGCTCCGCGCCACGCGGATCTCGATGGCGTCGTATCCGCGAGCCTCCAAAGTGGGGTGGTCGAAGCCGAGTTCCGCGGCGGCCTCCCGTATCTGCGCAGGCGGGTGCAGGACGTGGGCGCCGTCCTCGGCCCACAGCCGTTCGACGGCCGCGCGGCGCTCCGCGGCGTCGGGCACATTCCATTGAGCGATGTAGCGTTCGGCCAGCTGCTGCGGGTCGATCTCGATCATCTTCGTCTCCTTGACCGGCGAATCCATTCGGACCCGATCCTGCGGAGCGCACGGGAGACCGGCAATTCCTCGCAGGGAATGAACCTTTCAGGTCAGGGACGACAGCGGTCGTGCCTGGTTCCGACGAAACGATCCGGAGGCCGGAACCGCGCCTGCCGTGCCCCACCGCGCCGTGCCAACGTCGTGGCAGACCCACCCGGCGTCCCCACCCTCACCCCGCTCCTCACACCGAGGCGGCCGGCCTCACCGCCGGCAGCCGCTCCGCCACCTTCGGCCAGTGCCGCGCCACGGCCTCCTCCACCACCGGCAACGCCCGCTGCCCCGCCAGCGCCAGCGCGATCGCCGCGGCCACGCCCGTCCACGCGACCGGCCCCAGCGGCGTGCACCCGAACAGCTGGCTCGCCCCCGGCGTCTGCACCAGCACCACCAACGCGGCCGCGGAACCGACGGACGTCACCTGCACCAGCCGGCTGCCGCGCCGGTCGGCCAGGGTCTGGGCGAGCTGCGTGCCGACCACCGCGCACAGGGCCATGGTCGTCGAGCGGCGCGCCGTGCCCGGGGTGAAGCGGCCGAGGAGCCAGGCCGCGGTCGCCCCGAGTGCGGTGGTCATGGCCCGGTGCCGGATCTGCCGGATCAGCGGCGCCCCCAGCACCGCCGTGCCGAGCGGCGCGCCCGCGTCGTCCTTCTCCTGCTCGGCGTCCCCCGTCTCCGTCACCGCCACGGCCATCGCGGGGAACAGGTCGGTGAAGAGGTTCACCAGCAGCATCTGGCGGGTGGACAGCGGGGCGGAGCCGCCGAGGACGGTGCCGATGATGCCGAAGCCGACCTCGCCCGCGTTGCCGCCGATCAGGATGGCGATCGCGTCGGCGACGCTGTGCCACAGCGCCCGGCCCTCGCGCACCGCCTCCACCAGCACCAGCAGGTCGTCGCCGGTGACGACCAGGTCGGCGGCGTTGCGGGCGGCGGCCGAACCGCGGGCGCTGATGCCGACGCCGATGTCGGCGGCCCGGATCGCCGCCGCGTCGTTGGCGCCGTCGCCGACCATGCCGACGACCCGCCCGGCGTCCCGCAGCGACTCCACGACCTGGAGCTTCTGCTCGGGCGCCACCCGGGCCACCACATCCGCGTCGCGCAGCATCCGGGAGCGCGCCGAGCGGTCGGCGGCGGCGAGTTCGTCGCCGGTGACCACGACCGCGTCCTCGGGCCAGCCCAGGTCGACGGCGATGGCGCGGGCGGTCTGCGGATGGTCGCCGGTCAGCACCACGGGCCGTACGCCCGCCTCGCGCAGGCCGCGCACCAGTGCCGGGGACGTCTCGCGCGCCACGTCGGCCAGCGCGAGCAGTCCGGTGAACTCCAGCCCGGACGGCGGCTCTTCGAGGACGCCGGCCGCACGCTCGCCCCGGCGGAGCGGCCGCTGCGCCACCGCGATGATGCGCAGTCCCGCACCGGCCAGGTCGTGCGCCGCGTCCAGGGTGTGCGACGGCAGGCCGGTGCAGGCGGGCAGCACGGTCTCGGGGGCGCCCTTGACCACCAGGACCGGGGCGCCGTCCGCGTCCCGGCCGACGGCGGCGGCGTAGCCGCGGGAGGTCTCGAAGGGCAGGCCCTCGTCCTGCGTCCACCCGGGGTCGGGCCCGGCGGCGTCCAGGACGGCCTCGTCGGTGGCGTGGGTCGGGCGGGCACCGTCGCCGTCCAGACGGGGGCAGGCGCGCGCGGCGACCCGTACGGTGCCGGCGGCGTCCGGGTCGCCCGCCCCGCGGACGGTGCCGTCGGTGCCCGCGACCCGGGTGAGCCGCAGCCGGTTCTCGGTCAGCGTGCCGGTCTTGTCGAAGCACACGGTGTCCATGCGCCCCAGCGCCTCCAGCGTGCGCGGGGTGCGCACCAGCACGCCGTGCCGGCTCAGCCGGCGGGCCGCCGCCAGCTGGGCGACCGTCGCCACCAGCGGCAGCCCCTCGGGCACGGCGGCCACCGCCACCGACACGCCGCCGGAGACGGCCCCCCGGATGGGCGTGCCGCGCAGCAGCGACAGCCCGGTCACCGCCGCGCCGCCGGCCAGGGTCAGCGGCAGCGCCTTGCGGGTGAGTTCCTGGAGCCGGGCCTGCACGCCCGCGGCCGACGGGGTCCGGGCGGCCAGGGCGACCGCGCGCGCGGCCTCGGTGTGGTCGCCGGTGTCCACGACGACGGCCCGGGCCCGGCCCGCCACCACGGTCGTGCCCTCGAAGACCATGCAGTACCGCTCGGCGACGGGTGCCCGCGGCGCCGGGTCCACGCGCTTGTCCACCGGCAGCGACTCGCCGGTCAGCGCGGACTCGTCCACCTCCAGGCCGTCCTCCCACAGCAGCCGGGCGTCGGCGGGCACGACGTCGTCCGCCTGCAGCTCGATCACGTGCCCCGGGTGCAGCTTCGCGGCGTCCACGATCCGCGGCTCGCCCTCCGCGGGCGTCTCCGCCTCCGCGTACGTCTCCTCGCTGACCCGCGCCTTCTGCTTCTGCTCGGCGAGCAGCCCGGACAGCGCCCGTTCGGCCCGCAGCCGCTGGAAGCCGCCGACCAGCGCGTTGAGGTCAAGCGCGCCGATCACCAGCGCCGCGTCCACGACCGAGCCGAGGATCGCGGAGGCCGCCGAGCCGACCGCCAGCACGGGGGTGAGCGGATCGTCCAGCTCGCCGCGCACGGCCCGGGCGAGCTGCCACGACCACCGCGCCGGTGCCAGCGCCCGCACCCGGCTCGCCCGTCCGGCCGCCTCCCGCACCCGGCCCGTGGCCCGCTCGACGGCGGTCGGCTCGGGCTCGCCCTCGCGCTCGAGCCGGTCGCGTACGTCCGCCGCGTCCAGCGCGTGCCACGCCACCCGGGGCCGGGGGTGCGGAGCGCGGGCCGCCGCCACGCCGAGGGCGGCGCGCGCCCCGGACAGCAGGGCCGCCGCCGCGCTCGCGTCCACCGGCGCGTGCCGCACGCCGGGCAGGGGTGAGGTCACTCCCCTGCCGCGCGCCTCGCCGACCGCGACCAGCAACCCGGACAGCGCGGCCCCGGCCCGGGCCAGGGTCTGCGAGCGGTTGCCGACCGCGCGGGCCGCCGGCACCGCGCGCAGCACCCGCCACACGTCGGCCAGGCCGCGCGTGGCCAGTACGTCCGCGCCCCACGCCACCGGGGAGCCCGCGTCGGCCAGCGCCACGGCCACGTCACCGCCGAACAGCCCGGCCGGCACCGTGTCGTCGTCACCGGGCAGGGGCCGTACGACCGTGATGACACCGCCGCCGTCCTCGGCGCGCGCTTCCTCCACGACGTCGCGGAGCGGGCGGCGGGCGCTGACGACCTGGTCCGCGAGGCCGGTGAAGTCGGCCAGTGCCGGGTCCTCCACCATCACCACGCGCAGCCCCGCGCGGCGCGCCGCGTCCAGGACGTCCTCGGTCCACGGGTCCGCCCCGGCGTGCGGGGTGCGCAGCGCGCTGGGGTGCAGGACGACCGTGCCCGTCATCTCGAGCTGCCGCAGCCGCTCCGGATCGCGCACCAGCACACCGGTCCGGGACAGCGCGGCGCTCAGTACGGCGTGGAAGGCGGCGGGTCCGTAGCGCGCGGCCTTGGGCGAGCCGGCGAGCACCGCCTCGGCGGCCTCCGCCAGGTCGTGCTTGACGAGCAGGGTCGCCACCGCGCCCGCCATGCTGCCGGTCGAGGCGTGGGCGGCGTAGTCGTGGGCCGGGGAGGTGCGCAGCGGCGGGCGCAGGGTCAGGTCGGCGGGCAGGCTGCCCCGGTCCGGGTGGCAGAGCTGGTCGTGCACGGCCTCGAAGGCCGCCGACCGGGCCACCGCCTCGCCCAGCTGACAGGCGCGCACCGCGCCGTCGAGCACCAGCGAGGTCGGGCTCTGGCCCGCGCCGTGCACGGCCGCGTTGGCGGCGGCCAGCGTCAGGTCCATGCGGTGGGCGCCGATCCGCTCGCGCAGCCAGGCGCGGAACCTGGGGTTCTCGCGCAGCAGCGTCACCACGGCGGTGAGCAGGCGGGGCGAGGGCGGCAGCCGCAGGGACGACGCGGTGAGGGCGGCGGCGATGCCGAGCAGGTCGGCTCCGAGGGCGGTCGCCGCGACCCGCACCGAGGCCGGGTCGCCGGGGTGGGCCAGCTCCTCGACGTCGTCGTCGGCCCGGGCCAGGCCGTGCTGTTCGGCGAGGTCGGTGGCCCGGTCCACCACCCGGTCGGTGAGCTCCTCCTCGGTCGCGGTCACCACCAGCCGGGCCAGCCCGTTGTCCCAGTAGGCGAGGGCCACGTCGGGGTGTTCGGCGAGGGCCGCCGCGACGCGGCGCGCGACGTGTTCCGTGCCGCCCGCCCGGCGCACCCGCTCGGTCGCGGCCGGCCGCAGCGCGAGGTGGGCCCGGGGGCCGGCCCGCCAGTGGCGGGCGCCGCCCGGCAGCGCGGTGCGGGCGACGTGGGCCGCCCTCGCCGCGAAGTCCGCGCCGCGCACGCCGGCCCGTGCGGTGCCCGCGACCGCGCCGGCCGCGGCGCCCACCGCGGGGGCGGTGCCGCGCGCGACCAGGCGGGGGCCGGCCAGGACGATCCCGGCGACGGCGCCCGTGGAACGCGTCAGGAGTCCACCCGCCATCGCTGCCTCTCAGCCCGCGCGCCGACCGCGCGACGCGGAACCACCGCCCGCGTCGCGGGTACCCGCGGCGCCCTTCGCGGAGGGGATGCTCTTCGCCGCGTCGGTCTTCGCGGCGGCGGACTTGCGCGCGGCGGCCCCGGTCGAAGCGGTCTTCGCGGCGTCGGTCTTCGCTGCGGCGGACTTCCGGGCAGCGGTCCCCGTCGAGGCGGTCTTCGCCGCGTCGGTCTTCCCAGCGGCAGCCTTCCGGGCAGCGGTCCCCGTCGAGGCGGTCTTCGCCGCGTCGGCCTTCCCAGCGGCAGCCTTCCGGGCAGCGGTCCCCGTCGAGGCGGTCTTCGCCGCGTCGGCCTTCGCGGCGGCCGACTTCCGTGCGGCGGGGCCGCTGGTGGTGGCCTTCTGGGCGGCGGCCTTGGTGGCGGTGCTCTTCCGGGCGACGGCCTTCTGCGCCGCGGACCGGGCCGCGGCACTCTGCTGCGCGGCCGTCCCGGCCGAGGCGGCCTTCGCCGCGACGTCCCTCACAGCGGCCGACTTCCGCGCCGCGGTCCCGGTCGCGGATCCCGTCTTCGCCGCCGTTTTGGTCGCGGTGCTCTTCCGCGCGGCGGTGCCGCTCGCCGTGCCCTTCCGCACGGCGGTCCCGCTCGCGGTGCCCTTCTGTGCGGCGACCTTGGTCGCGGTGCTCTTCGCCGTCACGGCCTTCCGAGCGGCGGCCTTGGTCGCGGTGCTCTTCTGCGCCGCCGCCCCCGCCCCGGCCGACTCCCTTGCCGTGGACGTGGTGCCGGCCGGCTTCGTCCCGGCCGGCCCGCTCGAAGGCGTCCTCGTGGCGGCCGACTCGACCTCCGCCGGTCCACCCGCCGCCGGCTTCGCCGTGCCCGCTCCGGCCAACCCGCCCGCCGCGGCCGGTCCGGTCCCGGCCCGCCTCGCCGCGGCCGCCCTGTTCGCGACCGTCTTGGCCGCGGCCGACTTGCTCGCGACCCTCTTGGCCGCGACGCTCTTCGCCGCCGCGCTCTTCCTCGTGGCGCCGGCCTCCGTGGCCGCGCTCCTCGTCGTGGTCCTCTTCGCGGCGTTCTTCCTCGCCGCCGCGGTCCCCGCCGCGGCACGCCCACCGGACGCCACCGCCGCACGCCCGCCGGAGGCACCCGCGCCCGCCGCCGCACGCCCGCCGGACGCCACCGCCGCGCCCCCGTCGGCGGCACCCGCCTCCGGCGGTGGGGTCTCCTGCTGCCGGGGCCGGGTCAGCCACGCCACCGCCGCTCCCGTGATCGCCACCGGCCACTCCACCAAACCGGCGACGCCCGCCACCCCGGCACCGGTGTAGACGACCAGTCGCCGCCCGCGTGGCGACACGGCCCCGATCCTGTCCAGCACCCCCTCGGCCGCCCGGCCGACCGTCCCGGCGCCCGGCACCTTCCGCAGCGCAGAGGCGGCCGCGTGCAACGGCCGCGGTAGCGTCTGCGCCGACTTCTGCTCAGCCATGACTGTCCTCGCCCTGTGCGAACTGACGAACCCTGGGAACATCACCTTCCGCACATCCCCGGGTTCCCGCACCTCGGGCGGTCATCCCGGCGACGTGCCCCCGCGTTCCAGGGCGATCGCGTGCAGCTTCTCCAGCCGCTCCCGCGAGGTCTCGTCGGCCGGGGCGTACGTCACCATGCGGGGCCCGGGTTCCGGTCCGAGCCACAGGTCGGTGTGGTCGAGGCCGATCCGGCCCACGTACCGGTTGACGAACTCCTTGCGCTTGCTGCGGTGGGCGACCACCTCGTACCGCTCCCAGGCCTCCCGGAACTCGGCGGACTCCGACCGCAGCCGCTCCAGCAGCGTCTTCCAGGCGGGCTCGGTGAGATGACCGGCCATCGTGGCGCGGAACCGGGCGGCCATCAGCCGCTGCGTCTCCTCCAGGTGGACGATGGACGACCGCCAGTCGTCGTGGGTGAAGGACAGGATCATGCAGTTGCGGTCCTCCAGCGGCACCGCGTCCAGGTCGCACAGCAGCAGCCCGTAGGTGCGGTTGTGGGCGAGGATGTCGTACCGGCTGTTCTGCACGCACACCGGATACGGCTCGAACTGCTCCAGCAGGGCGCGCAGCGCCGGGGTGACCGACGGGCAGTCGGTCGCGGGCGCCGGGTCGACGGCCCCGGCGAGCTGGAAGAGGTGGGCGCGCTCGGTCGGGTCGAGCAGCAGCGGACGCGCTGGTGACGACGCTGCTGGTGCAGCCGGCGGCGGTGGCGCTGACGGGGTTGCTGAGCCTGCGGCTGCCGCGGACGACCGGCTGAGGCGGCAGGCGGCACGTGGCGCGCGGGCCGGCGCGGGCGCGCGCCCCGAAACGCCGAACGCCCACCCCTCACCCGACACGGGTAAGGGGTGGGCACGGGCCCGGGAGTCCAAGGGGCGGAGCCCCCTGGTACCTCAGCCGGAACGAACGATCAGCACCCGACCAGACGCGAGGCCAGGTACCCCTCGATCTGGTCCAGCGACACACGCTCCTGCTTCATGGTGTCGCGCTCCCGCACGGTCACCGCGTTGTCGTCCAGCGTGTCGAAGTCGACCGTGACGCAGAACGGCGTGCCGATCTCGTCCTGGCGGCGGTAACGGCGCCCGATCGCACCGGCGTCGTCGAACTCGATGTTCCAGTTCTGCCGCAGCGCCTGGGCGAGGCCCTTGGCCTTGGGCGACAGCTCCGGGTTGCGGGAGAGCGGCAGCACCGCGACCTTCACCGGCGCCAGCCGCGGGTCGAGGCGCAGCACGGTGCGCTTCTCCATCTTGCCCTTGGCGTTCGGCGCCTCGTCCTCGACGAAGGCGTCGAGGAGGAAGGCGAGCATCGCCCGGCCGACACCGGCCGCCGGCTCGATGACGTACGGCGTCCAGCGCTCGCCGGCCTCCTGGTCGAAGTAGGAGAGGTCCTGGCCGGAGGCCTTGGAGTGCGCGCCGAGGTCGTAGTCGGTGCGGTTGGCGACACCCTCCAGCTCGCCCCACTCGCTGCCGCCGAACTGGAAGCGGTACTCGATGTCGGCGGTGCGCTTGGAGTAGTGGGAGAGCTTCTCCTTCGGGTGCTCGTACCAGCGCATGTTCTCTTCACTCATGCCCAGGCCGGTGTACCAGTTCCAGCGCTGCTCCATCCAGTACTCCTGCCACTGCTCGTCCTCGCCCGGCTTGACGAAGAACTCCATCTCCATCTGCTCGAACTCGCGGGTGCGGAAGATGAAGTTGCCGGGCGTGATCTCGTTGCGGAAGGACTTGCCCATCTGGGCGATGCCGAACGGCGGCTTGCGGCGCGAGGTGGTCTGCACCTGGCCGAAGTTGGTGAAGATGCCCTGGGCGGTCTCGGGCCGCAGGTAGGCGACGGAGCCGCTGTCCTGGGTCGGGCCGAGGTGGGTGGAGAGCAGGCCGGAGAACTGCTTGGGCTCGGTGAAGGTGCCCTTGTTGCCGCAGTTGGGGCAGTTGAGGTCGGCGAGGCCGTTCTCGGGGGCGTGCCCCTTCTTCTCCTCGTACGCCTCCTCCAGGTGGTCCGCACGGAACCGCTTGTGGCAGGAGGTGCACTCGGTCAGCGGGTCCGTGAAGGTGGCGACGTGACCGGAGGCGACCCAGACCTCGGGGGCCAGGATGACGGACGAGTCGATACCGACGACGTCCTCGCGCGAGGTGACCATGTAGCGCCACCACTGGCGCTTCAGGTTCTCCTTGAGCTCGACACCCAGCGGACCGTAGTCCCAGGCGGCGCGCTGACCGCCGTAGATCTCACTGCAGGGGAATACGAAGCCACGGCGCTTGCTCAGGCTGACGATGGTGTCGATCTTGTCGGCGGCCACGGTGCTCTCTTCATTACGACGACGGGCGACGAAGCGAGATGCTTCCAGAGAATGCCCCAGGTTACCGGCGCGGGACGCCCCCCGGCCAAATCGGGGGCCGTTCGGGCGCTTGTTGACAACGGTTTCCAGATTCGTTGAAAATGAGTGTCATGAACGCACGACGACGCCGCATATCCGGCATAGCGGTCACCGCGGCCACCGCACTCGGTCTCGGGACCCTCTCGGCCTGCTCCGGCGACACCGCGGTGGCGGGCAACACGGACAAGTTCGACGTCGTCGCGTCGTTCTACCCGATGGCCTTCCTCGCCGAGCAGATCGGCGGGGAGCACGTCAACGTCACCAGCCTCACCGGCCCCGGCCAGGAGCCGCACGACCTCGAGGTCAGCACCAAGCAGCGGGCGCAGCTCGAGGAGTCGGACGCCGCGCTCTACCTGAAGGGCCTCCAGCCCGCCGTCGACGAGGCCGTCACCCAGTCCGGGGTCGGGACGAAGATCGACGCGGCCTCCCTGACCTCCCTGGAGGAGCACGGCAAGGAGGTCGGCGGCCACGCGGCCGAGCACGACCACGAGGCCGGGGAGGACGAGCACGACGGCCACGACCACGGCGGGGAGACCGGCGGCAAGGACCCCCACGTCTGGCTCGACCCGGTCAAGTACGCCGAGGTCGCCGAGGGCGTCGGCAAGGCCTTCGAGAAGGCCGACCCCGACCACGCCGCCGACTACCGGAAGAACACCGGCGCCCTGGTCAAGAGGCTCGGCGAGCTGAACACGCGGTTCGAGACCGGGCTGAAGGACACGAAGACCCGGGTCTTCATCACCACGCACGCCGCCTTCGGCTACCTCGCCGAGCGCTACGGCCTCACCGAGGAGGCCATCAGCGGCCTCGACCCCGAGTCCGAGCCCAGCGGCGCCCGGATCAAGGCCCTCGAGAAGATGGCCGCGGCCGACGGCGTCTCCACCGTCTTCTACGAGACGCTCGTCAGCGACAAGACCGCGAAGACCGTCGCCAAGGACGCGAACCTGAAGACGGACGTCCTCGACCCGATCGAGGGCATCACCGGCCAGTCGCGCGGCGACGACTACTTCCAGGTGATGGAGGCCAACCTCGCGGCCCTCCAGAAGGCCCTGGGCGCCAAGTGACCGACCAGACCGACCAGCCGGAGGGTGACATGTCCGATCCCGTCATCGCACTGCGCGGCGTCCGCGCCGACCTCGGCGCGCGCCCCGTCCTGCGCGGCATCGACCTCACCGTGCGCCGCGGCGAGGTCGTGGCCCTGCTCGGCGCCAACGGCTCGGGCAAGTCCACGGCCGTGCGCACCGTCATCGGCCAGGTGCCGGTCGTCGCCGGGGAGGTCGAGCTGTTCGGCACCCCGCGCCGCCGGTTCCGCGACTGGGCGCGCGTGGGCTACGTCCCGCAGCGCACCACGGCCGCGGGCGGTGTGCCCGCGACGGTGACCGAGGTCGTCTCCTCCGGCCGGCTCTCCCGCGCCCGCTTCGGCGTGCTGCGCAGGGCCGATCACGAGGCCGTGCGCCGGGCCCTGGAGCTGGTCGGCCTGGCGGACCGGGCCAAGGACTCGGTGAACGCCCTCTCCGGCGGCCAGCACCAGCGGGTGCTGATCGCCCGCGCGCTCGCCTCCGAGCCCGAACTGCTGATCATGGACGAGCCGATGGCGGGCGTCGACCTGGCCAGCCAGGAGGTGCTGGCCGAGACGCTGCGGGGGCAGGTCGCCGCCGGCACCACGGTCCTCCTCGTGCTGCACGAGCTCGGCCCCCTGGAGCCCCTGATCGACCGGGCCGTCGTCCTGCGCGACGGCTGCGTCCTGCACGACGGCCCGCCCCCCGAGGCCGTCGGCCAGCACGCCCTGCCCGGCCACGACCACGTACACCCGCACGCACCCGCGGGCGCCGAACCGATGCGCACAGGACTGCTGAGCTGATGGAACTGTTGAACTACGCCTTCATGCAGCGGGCCCTGCTGGCGGCCGTCCTGGTCGGCATCACCGCCCCGGCCGTCGGCATCTACCTCGTCCAGCGCCGCCAGGCCCTCATGGGCGACGGCATCGGCCACGTGGCCATGACCGGCGTCGGCCTCGGCTTCCTGCTCTCCTGGTCCCCGGTGTGGATGGCGACCGCGGTCTCCGTCCTGGGCGCCGTCCTCATGGAGCTGATCCGCTGGTACGGCCGCACCCGCGGCGACATCGCCCTCGCCATGCTCTTCTACGGCGGCATGGCCGGCGGCGTCATGTTCATCAACCTCGCGCCGACCGGCTCCAACGCCAACCTCACCTCGTACCTCTTCGGCTCCCTGTCGACGGTGTCCGAGTCCGACGTGACCGCGATCTGCGTGCTGGCCGCCTTCGTGGTGCTCGTCACCCTGGGGCTGCGCCGCCAGCTCTTCGCCGTCAGCCAGGACGAGGAGTTCGCCCGGGTCACCGGGCTGCCGGTGCGCGCGCTGAACCTGCTGACCGCCGTCACGGCGGCGGTCACGGTGACGGTCGCGATGCGCGTCGTCGGCCTGCTGCTGGTCTCCGCGCTGATGGTGGTCCCGGTGGCCGCCGCCCAGCAGCTCAGCCGCAGTTTCGCCGCGACCTTCGCGATCGCCGTCGCGATCGGCGTGACCGTGACGATCGGCGGCACGGTGACGTCCTACTACCAGGACGTGCCGCCCGGCGCGACGATCGTGCTGCTCACCATCGCCGCGTTCATCGTGCTGACGGCGCTGGCCACACCACTGGCCCGGCGACGCGCGCGGGCCGCCGCCCTCGCCCGGTCCGCCGCGGATCCCGCGGAGTGCAGGATTCCGGCCTCCCGGGGGACCGGCGGCGACGTCGGCGCCTGACCGCGGACAGCCCGGGCTGGCACAATGGCCCCGGCAGTGCAGACGTGAGGAGGCACCCCGTGACGACCGCTGGACCGCCCGTGAAGGGCCGCGCCACCCGGCAGCGGGCCGCCGTCGCGGCGGCTCTCCAGGAGGTCGAGGAGTTCCGCAGCGCGCAGGAACTCCACGACATGCTCAAGCACAAGGGCGACTCGGTGGGGCTCACCACGGTCTACCGCACGTTGCAGTCGCTCGCCGACGCCGGCGAGGTCGACGTCCTGCGCACCGCGGAGGGCGAGTCCGTCTACCGGCGCTGCTCCAGCGACGACCATCACCACCACCTGGTGTGCCGGATCTGCGGCAAGGCGGTCGAGGTCGAGGGCCCCGCGGTGGAGAAGTGGGCGGAGGCCGTCGCCGCCGAGCACGGATACGTCAACGTGGCGCACACCGTGGAGATCTTCGGCACCTGCGCCGACTGCGCGAGTGCCTCCGGCGGCTGAGCCGCCAAGGGCCCGGGGCTGAGCCCCGGGCCCTTTTTTCGGCCTTTTCGGCCCGCCGGGCTCAGGCCTCCGCGCTCCTGCCCTCCATGGCCAGCAGCTCCTCGTTCGGGATGGCGCCGCCGAAGCGGCGGTCCCGGGAGGCGAACTCCAGGCACGCCCGCCACAGGTCGCGCCGGTCGAAGTCCGGCCACAGCACGTCCTGGAACACCATCTCGGCGTACGCGCTCTGCCACAGCAGGTAGTTCGACGTCCGCTGCTCCCCGCTCGGGCGCAGGAACAGGTCCACGTCCGGCATGTCCGGGTAGTACAGGTACTTCGCGAGGGTCTTCTCGTTGACCTTCGACGGGTCGAGCCGTCCCGCCCGCACGTCCTCGGCGAGGGCCTGCGCCGCGTCCGCGATCTCCGCGCGGCCGCCGTAGTTCATGCAGAAGTACAGCGTGAGCCGGTCGTTGTCCTTGGTCTGCTCCTGGGCGACCTGGAGCTCCTTGGCGACCGACTTCCACAGCTTGGGCATCCGCCCCGCCCAGCGCACCCGCACCCCGAGCTCGTCGAGGGTGTCGCGGGACTTGCGGATGAAGTCGCGGTTGAAGTTCATCAGGAAGCGCACCTCCTCCGGCGAGCGCTTCCAGTTCTCGGTGGAGAAGGCGTACAGCGAGACGTTCCCGACGCCGATCTCGATCGCCCCCTGGAGGACGTCCATGACCTGCTCGGCACCGACCTTGTGCCCCTCGGTGCGCGGCAGCCCGCGCTCCTTGGCCCAGCGCCCGTTGCCGTCCATGACGATCGCCACATGCTCCGGCACCAGCTCACCGAGCCTGGGCGGCCGCGCGCCGGACGGGTGCGGCTCCGGCGTCCTGTACTCCCGGCGCTGACGCCCCAGGAAACCGCGTACGGCCATGTGTCTCTCGTCTCCTCGTGCTCTACGTGTGTCTAGGACTTCTCGACGTACCGCAGGGAGCGCAGGCCGCGCTCCAGGTGCCAGTGCAGGTACGCGGACACCAGCCCGCTCCCCTCCCGGACGTACCGCGCCTCGCACGCGTCCGCGGTGCCCCAGTCTCCCGTGAGCAGCGCACCGAGCAGTTCCAGGGCCTGCGGCGAGGGTACGACGCTGCCGGGCACCCGGCAGTCGGCGCAGACGGAACCGCCCGATCCGACCGAGAAGAACCGGTTCGGTCCTGGCATGCCGCACTTCGCGCAGTCGCCGAAGGTGGGCGCGTACCCGTTCACCGCGAGGGAGCGCAGCAGGAAGGCGTCGAGGACGAGCGGGGGCGCGTGCTCGCCCCGGGCGAGGGTGCGCAGCGCGCCGACCAGCAGCAGGTACTGCTGCACCGCCGGCTCGCCCTCGTGGTCCGTGAACCGCTCGGCGGTCTCCAGCATGGCCGTCCCGGCGGTGTACCGGCCGTAGTCCGTCACTATCTTGCCGCCGTACGGCGCGATGGTCTCGCTCTGCGTGCACAGCGGCAGACCGCGCCCGACCAGCTCGCTGTTCTTCGAGAAGAACTGCACGTCCACGTGCGAGAACGGCTCCAGCCGCGCCCCGAACTTCGACTTCGTGCGGCGCACCCCCCGGGCCACGGCGCGTACCCGCCCGTGACCGCGCGTGAGCAACGTGATGATCCGGTCCGCCTCACCCAGCTTCTGGGTGCGCAGCACGATGCCGTCGTCGCGGAACAGACTCATGCGGTCCATTCTCCCGCATGCCTCACGGCACCTCGCCCCGGCTTCTCGCGTTGGTGTACGCCGTCGCCGCGCTGAGCCGCTCGGCCGGGGTGGCGTGGCGTACGTCACCCGGCTCGGCGTCCCACTCCCGGCCCCCGCCGTACGGCCGCAGCTGGACGTACGGGCCCTCGTGCCCCATGACGATGCCGACCCGTCCGGTGCGGGTGTCCACGGCGTAGACCCCGACGGGCGGCATCGTCGTCATCGCAGCACCGCGGCGAGGCGCTGCGCGGTCTCGACGGAACACCGGCCCAATTCGATGAGCGGGCAGGGTGCCTCCCGCGCAAGACTCACCGGGTCGAGACCGAGTGAGGGCAGAACAATTCCTGCCTCCGCGAGCGCCGCGCGCAATTCTTTCACCGTGTCCTCCGCTCCTTCGACGCAGAGCGCCGAGTGCCGTGCCTCCATCGCTTTCCCTTCCCTTTACGGTTTCACTCTTCGCGCCCCCAGAATGCCGCGACGTGCCTACACTCGGCAGGAGTACGTGCACTACAAGTGCGGTTCAGCACATGGGGGTTGGTTATGGCCAATGGTTCACGGCAGGCCGCGTGGGAGTTCTTCGGAACGGAACTGAAACGACGGCGGGAGGACGCCGGAATCACCCAAGTGGACCTGGGATCCAGGGTTTTCGTCTCCGGTGGCTACATCGGCCAGTTCGAACAGGCAATTCGGAAACCACAGTTGGATGTGGCCCAGCGGATCGACGAGGCGCTACAAACCGACGGTATTTTCGAGCGCCTGTGCCGGAAGCTGATTGATGATCCCCGGTATGCGGATTACTTCGCCGGGGTGGTCGAGCTGGAGCGGCTGGCCACGAAGATCTGTGAGTTCGCCCCGACGGTCGTGCCGGGCCTGCTCCAGACCGCCGACTACGCCCGCGCGGTCACCATCGCCGCGAACCCGTTCAAGCCGGACTCCTACGTCGAGGAGATCGTCGCCGCGCGCTTGGAGCGGTCACTGATTCTGACCGACGCCACACGGCCCGAGTATTGGATGACACTGCACGAGAGCGTGCTGCGGATGCCGGTGGGCGGGCCACAGGTTGCGGCGGCGCAACTGGACCACATCGCACGGCTGTTGCGGGAGCGCGTGGCGATGGTGACAGTACTGCCGTACGAGGTGGGAGCGCACGCCTCCATGGGCGGGATGCTGAAGCTCATGGGCTTCGAGGACGCCCCGCCGGTGGCCTATACAGAGACGGAGTATTCCGGGACTCTCATCGACGATCCAGCCGTGGTGATGCACGCCCAGCGCACATACGATCTGCTCAGGGTCGCCGCGCTGTCGCCGGAGGCGTCCCTGCCCCTGATCGAGTCGGCGGCGGAGGACTTCAGACGATGCGCGAGTTCGACCTGAGCAACGCCCACTGGACGAAGAGCAGCTACAGCAACGGCCAAGGCGGCGACTGCCTCGAAGTCGCCCACGGAGTCCCCGGTGTCATACCCCTCCGGGACAGCAAGGTGGCCGACGGTCCCGTGATCGTCGTCGGGTCGGCGGCCTGGACGGAGTTCGTCCGCACCGTTGTTCAGTCCTGGGCACCGGGTGTCTGAACAACGGGTCCGGCGCTTGAGTGAACCCCATGACGACGCGCCGATCCGCCCTCGTCCTGTCCGCAGCCGCCACGACGCTCCTGACGCTGTCCGCCTGCGGTGGCGATGACGGGAAAACGGCCGACCGGAAACCGACCCGGGCCGCTTCCTCCGCCCCGGCGGACTCGGGGCAGCCGTCGGCGGCCGCGTCCTCGGCCGAGCCCGCGACCCCGGCGGAGCTGATGCCGGCCTACCGGATCGCCTACGGCGTGAGCAGCTCCCCGATGTGCAGCCACGTCGCCTGGGACGACCCGGGGTGCGGGAAGGACCTGACCGCCGCCGGGGAGCTCGCCGGCGCCATGGCCGAGAGCGCCGAGCGGGACTTCCCGGACGGTCAGTACACAGACGTCGAGGACTCCGCGGGGCAGGTGGTGAAGGTGGTGAACACCGTCCGCAAGCTCGGTTGCTACGGCATGGGTTCCACACCGCCCAAGACCGACTCGGCCAAGCTGCGGGAGCTGTGCCCGTCCATGAGCACCATCGCCTCCCTGGCCTGGCTCAACTTCGAGACCAACGTGAGCGACTGGTAGCCCCGCACAGCGCTCTCCCTAGGGGGTAACCCCCCGTAAATATCGGGATGTTGCCCGGATGTGGCGCCCCCCGGAATTCCGCGAGGCTCCTCGCATGACGCAGCGCAAGCGAAGCAGAAGCATCCGCAACGCCGCCATCGTCGGCGTGTCCACCGCCCTCCTCGGCGTCACCGCGCCGGTGACCGCCTCCGCGGCGGGCGGGAGTACACCCGAAGCCCTCACCTGGTCCGCCTGCGAGGGCACCGGGCTCGACCCCCGGCAGGAGTGCGCCACCCTCGACGTGCCGATGGACTACGCCGATCCCGACGGCCCCCGTATCGAGATGGCCGTCTCCCGCATCCCCGCCGAGAAGCCGGACGCCCGGCGCGGGGCCCTGCTGCTCCTCGCCGGCGGCCCGGGCGGGTCGAGCCTCAACGACCCGTCGGGGAAGGGGCAGAAGCTCCCCCAGGAGGTCCGCGACACCCACGACCTGATCGGGTTCGCACCGCGCGGCCTCGCGCCGTCCACTCCCGCCGACTGCGGGCTGGAGTACGGCGACCTCGCCACCTCCAGGCTGCGCCCCTGGCCGGCCCCCGACGGCTCGGTGGACGGGAACATGACCACCGCCCGGCGCATGGCCGACGCCTGTGCACGCAACGGCGGCGAGCTGATCAAGCACCTCAGCACCGCCAACGAGGCCCGCGACATCGACCGCCTCCGGGCCGCGCTCGGCGAGCGGAGGATCTCGGCGTGGGGAGTGTCGTACGGGACGTACGTCGGGTCCGTGTACGCGCAGTTGTTCCCGCACCGCACCGACCGGATCGTGCTGGACAGCGTCGACAACCCCGACCCGGCTCTGGTCAACCGTGCCTGGCTCGCGGCGCACGAGCGGGGAGTCGAGGACACCTTCCCGCACTTCGCCGCGTGGGCGTCGAAGCCCGGCAACCCCGACCGCCTGGCGGACCGGGCCGCCGACGTGCGGCCGCTGTTCCTGCGGCTCGCCGCCCGGCTCGACCGGGAGCCGATCCCGTGGCCCGGCGCCAATCCCGAGGAGCTGAACGGCAACGTGCTGCGCCAGACCATGCTGGACAGCTTCGCCGCCCCCGGCCGCTACCCGACGCTCGCCCGGCTGATGCGGGCCGCGGCGGAGGGCACCGTGCCGCCCGCGCCCCAGGCGCCGCCCGAGGCCGTGCTCCAGAACGTCGCCGCCGTGGGCGCCGGGGTGCTCTGCAACGACGTGGCATGGCCCAAGGGCGCGGCCGGGTACGAGAAGGACGTCGCCGAGAGCCGCGCCAAGTACCCGCTCACCGCCGGGATGCCCCGCAACGCGATGCTCTGCGCGGCCTGGCCGTACCCGCCGCGTGAGGCACCGGTGCGGATCACCGACCGGGGGCCGTCCAACGTGCTGCTCGTGCAGAACGAGCGGGACGTCAACACCCCGCTCGCCAGCGCGCTGCGGATGCGGGAGGCGCTCGGCCGGCGCGCGGTCATGGTGACCGTGGACTCCACCGGCCACGACTCCTACCTGGCCAACGGCAACGCCTGCGGCGACCGCACGGTCTCCCGCTTCCTGGCGACCGGACAGCGGCCGGGCACGGACACCTACTGCGCCTGACGGTCGTCCGGCGTCACCAGCCCGGACTCGTGGGCCACGACGACCGGTTGCGCCCGGTCTGTCACCCATGGCTGCTCGCTGCTGGTGGTCTCGCACAGCGGGCCGCCGAGGCTGGAGCGCGCACGGTGATGCCCGCAGCCGCCATCCGCGGCGGGCCGCTCGTCCACGCGGCCTCACCGGCACCCCGGGCCCCCTGACCGCCCCGCCCTCCCGTCTGATGCCGGACGCCCGGCGAGGGATCGACCCCGGACCGCCCCACGGGGGGAGGGCGGCCGGGGCCGATGGCATGCACCCCAGCGCCGTCGCGGACCGCCGGGCAGGAGGGTCAGGAGGCGGCGCGCCCGGTGTCGGCGCCCGCGTCCGGGATGTCCTCACGATGCAGGAAAGTGGTCAGCAGATCGCCGACGGGGTGGTCCGCCTCGGTCGGATGCCGCAGGGCGACGGTGGGGTCGATGGTGTAGCGGTTGCGGCGGCCCACCCGGGTGCGGGTGAGATATCCGGCCGCTTCGAGGTCGGCGACGATCAGCTGCACGGCACGCTCGGTGATGCCGATCAGGTCGGCGACGTCGCGGCCGCGCGCTTCCGGGTCCCGGGCGAGGGCGATCAGGACGCGGGCGTGGTTGGTCAGGAACGTCCACTGGCCGCCGCGCGCGGCAGAGGAGGGCGGGGTCATGCCCTTCATCATACGACCCTTGGTTCGTATGACCAATACCTTCTCGCGAAAAGAAATTGACGAACTAAATTTCGCGCAACACTTGACGTGGATCAGGCGGCCGGGTGACGCTTGTCTCATACCCGCCGGAACTGGCCGGTCTGGCCGTCGGTAGGTGCGTACGTCACCCTCGCGATGCGTCCGCGCCACCGCCCGGTGACCGGCGTTCACCGGGGAGGTGAGCGCCTATGTGACCGCGAACCGGCGGTCCGGGCCCGGCTCACCCTCCGTATGTCTGTCAGGGCCCGGCACCGCCCCCTTCTCTTCCCTCGTGCGTCCTGTCCGTCACCGTCCCAGGAAGCCGATCAGCCATGAATGAACTGTCGTTCGCCGTCCCTCTGTGGGTGTGGGCCGCGGTCACCGCCGGCATCGGCGTGATGCTCGCCGTCGACCTGATCGCCCACCGCGACAACCACGTGATCGGCTTCCGCGAGGCCGCGCTGTGGAGCGGCCTGTGGATCGCCATCGGCCTCGGTTTCGGCCTCATTCTGTGGGCCTGGCAGGGCGGGGACGCGTCCTCCACCTACTACGCCGGCTATCTGATCGAAAAGGCCCTGTCGATCGACAACGTCTTCGTGTTCGCTCTGGTCTTCTCGTTCTTCGCCGTCCCGGACACCTACCAGCACAAGGTGCTGTTCTGGGGCGTGATCGGGGCGCTGGCGGCCCGGCTGGTGTTCATCTTCATCGGCGCCGAGCTGCTGCAGGTGTTCTTCTGGACCGCCTACCTCTTCGGCGCGTTCCTTATCTGGACCGGATGGAAGATGGCCGTCTCCAAGGACGAGGAAGTCCACCCCGACCGCAACCCGGTCGTCCGCCTGGTCAAGAAGCTCATCCCGACCGATCCGCGGTTCCACGGCGACAAGTTCTTCGTCCGCGTCAGCGGCAAGCGCGTCGCGACGCTGCTGTTCGTGGTCCTGGTCGCCGTCGAGGCCACCGACCTGATCTTCGCCGTCGACTCCGTCGCCGCCGTCCTGGCGATCACCACCAACACCTTCATCGTGTGGACCGCCAACGCCTTCGCCGTCCTGGGACTTCGGAGCCTGTACTTCTGCCTGGCCGGGCTCCTGCGACGCTTCCAGTACCTGCACTACGGCCTGGCCGTGCTGCTCGCCTTCGCCGGCGTCAAGCTCATCCTGTCCGAAACCCCCGTCGGCAAGCTGCCCATCCCCCTCACCCTCGGCGTCATCGCCGTCACCATCACCGTCTCCATCGCCTGGTCGCTGATCGCCACCCGTGGCCAGAACGGCGGCACCCCGACCAGTACCGGTCGTCCCGCAACAACCGCCGGACCCGCACCCGCCCCCCGTCCCGGCTCCTCCTCCGGCTCCTCGCACCGCACGGAAGGACCGCCGTCATGAGCACCCAGCCACGGCGCCGGTGCGGGCCCGCGATCCGGGCGATCCCGGCCATGGTGGAGTCGGCGCTCGCCACAGGCGGTCCACCGCCCGGTCGCCCTGTACACGACGAGGACCGTGAGACGACGGCCCGAACGGCGATCCACAGCCCGAGCACCAGCCAGGCGGCGCCCGGTGATGTCAGGCCCGGTCGACCATCCAGTTGCCGTCCTCCTCGGCGTCGACGCGCACCTCCAGCTCGCGCAGGCTCATGCTCGCGTCCCAGAGCTCCTTGAACCGCTTCATCCGGTCCCGTACATGCTCCTGGCGGGCGATGAGCCGGGTCCTGACGTTGACGTCGCGCAGGTCCTGCTCGATCTCGAAGGACACTTCCTCGTCGAAGACGATGAAGTCGTTGGTGGTGCCGCGCTGGAGGTGCGGCGGCAGCTCGGGCAGCACCGCCGCGCGTACCTCGATGTGCCGCAGTTCCTGCTCCTCGCACAGCCGCAGCAGCCGGTCGTCGAGCTCGCGCGCGCTCTCCAGCAGGAACAGCCGGCGCACCGACACCTCGTGCTCGTCGACCGCGTCCTGCTGGGCCTCCAGGTAGCGGCTGGCGGGCTCGCTGTTCCAGAACAGGCGGTCGACGGAGGTGCTGGTGGCGCAGATGCTCTGCTCGGCGGCGCGGGTGAGGGCGAGCATCCAGTCGTGGTTCTCGCCGGGGCACTCCGCGGTCAGGTTGGTGAGGTCCGCCATGTAGCCGACGACCCGGGTCATCTCCAGGCGCACGAAGGTGTAGAGGATCGAGGGCCCGGGGGCGAGGACCTCCGCGAAGCTCTTGGCCAGTTCGGGCACTCCCTCGATGCGGGCCCGGTCGAGCGGCGGGTAGGGCGGCAGGTGGGGCTGCTCGGTGCCGTGACCCGCCTGCTCGAGGTGGCTCTCGACGAGCTGCTTCACGTCCTCGGTGTGCCTGACCAGGCCGGTCCGCAGCTCGTCGTCGTACTGGTTCAGGCCGTCGCGCACGGCGGCGGCGTGCTCGGCCAGCGCGGTCTCGACCCGGCGGGTGTGTTCCTCCACCCGCCGGGTGTGCTCCTCCACCCGCAGCTCATGGGCGTGCGGGTCCTCCGGCCGCGGTTCCTCGGCCCGCCGGCCCAGGCCGTGCACGTACTGGACGAGCACCGCGGCGACGGCGCACAGGGCGGCGGTCGCGAACTGCCGCGGCGCGCCGCTGCCCGGGCTCAGCAGTGCGGTGACGCTCCAGGCCAGGGCGCCGAGGATCAGGCCGGCCAGCAGGCGGCGCGGCCATGGGGACTCGCCCGTCAGGGCCGTGCGGCCGGGGACCGCCGGGCCGTTCGTGCGGCCGGGGACCGCCCGGCCGTTCGTGCGGTCCGGCGGAACGGCCGTGCCGTCGGGCTGGGGTGACTGTGCCGTGCTCATCTCGCTTCTCCCCCCGTTGGGATGCGCGTCGGATCGGGGTGCGGGGATGTGCCTGGGAGGTCGTGCCGTCCGCTCAGGAGGCCGGCTCCACCTCCCGGTGGACGGAGGGGATCGAGTGCAGCGTGAGCTGGTCGCGGATGCGCTGCACCAGCGTCTGCCACTGGCGGGTGAAGCCGGGTCGCTCCTCCAGGGGGTCCCACAGCGCGGCCAGTTCCTGCGGCACCCGGGCCCGCGGCATCCACAGGTGCAGCAGGTGGCCGACGGCGGGGCGCAGTGCCTCGACGAGGGCGTGGCCGTGTTCCGGGCCGGCGCCCAGGCGGATGCCGTCGAGCACGCGGACCAGGGTGGTGAGCAGCCAGTCGTGCAGGGCGAGGTCGTCGCACAGGCCGGCGAGGTCGCCGCCGGCGGTGTCCTCGGGCACCCGGAGCAGCACGGTCCGCAACTCGTCCTCGGCGAGCGTGAACCGCTCGATCGACGGCCCCTCGCCCGGCGTCGCCGGCAGCGCCGCCCAGCGCAGCCGGGTGGGGCGGGACCTGAGGGGCGGGCGGTGGTCGAGGAGCGGGTGGCGCAGCAGCCGGGTGAGCAGGCCGTCGGCGATCAGTCCGGCGTCGAGGTCACCGTGCCGTCCGCCGCCGAGCACGCCCTGCGCGACCGCCTCGCGGGGCAGTCTGCCGAGCGGCTCGACCACTCCGGGCCGCACCAGGTACTGGCCCCAGGGCCGGCGCTGGTCGGGGCCGGCGGCGGGGACGCGGAAGTGCGCGGAGGACTGCAGGACGCGGCCCTCGGTGAGCGAGGCCCGTGCGACGACCGTGCCGACCGCGCGGATCCGGGCGCCGTTGGCGCTGGGGAGGTGGCAGTCGACGCCGGTGAGGGTGTCGGGGGAACGCGCGTAGAGGTTGGGGCGCTCCGAGAGCAGGACCCGTTCGTCGGAACGCAGGGCCAGGAGCTGGGCGGCGGCGCGGATGTCCAGGGCCTGCCGGGTGGGCAGCAGGCAGGTGCGGACCTCCCCGCAGGCGAGGACGGGGCCCGGCGCGATCTCCCGCGACGCCATGTCAGAGCCCCGCGTAGTAGACGTAGGAGATGCGGTCCGCCACCGAGTCGGGGACGGGCATCCGCTCGCCGGCGGACCGCTTGGCGACCTGGTCCAGGGCGTCGGGGTCGGCCTCGATCTGGTCGAGGATCACGCGCACGGCGTGCTCGACGGGCAGGAACCGGTTCGGCAGCACCGAGCAGGCCCGGTAGGCGGCGAACGGGTCCGCCCGGGGGTTGAGCCGCAGCAGCGAGGGCAGGTCGTCCCAGTCGTCGGGAAAGCCGGAGCCGGTGTGCGCCTGGGGCACGAGGACGGCCTCGCCCTGGTTGCGCAGCAGGCCGAGGCGGGCGAGCTGCCACACCGCGGCGAGGAAGGGGCAGGACCAGGTGCGCTGCCCGTCGGCGTCGTCGCTCCACAGCTCGACGTCCAGGAAGACGGAGTGCCGGCGGGCCGCCGTCTCCCGCGGCGGCTGCCAGGCGACGGCGCGCTTCATCGCCTGCGGGGCGCGGGCGACCGGGCTGCGTTCGCCGTTGGCCAGCCAGCCGCTCTGCGTGGCCGGCGGGCGCAGGCCGTAACTGCCGGGCGGCGGCGACTCGACGATGCGGCCGGCCACCGCCTCGGCGACGGGCACCTTGCCGGTGACGGCGCAGCCGGACTCGCGGGCGAGGTAGTCGACGGTCAGCCCCGCCCGCTCGGCCTCCGCCAGGAGCATGGGGACGACCTCGGCGGGGGTGGAGAAGCGCGCGAAGTAGTCGTCGATGAGGAAGCAGGTGCTGATCCGGGCGCGTTTGCCGCCGGTGCGGGCGGCAGCGGCGGCACGGGCGGCGGCCACCCAGGGCTGTACCTGGGTGAAGTGCTCGCGCAGCCGCTCGGGTCCGGCCTCGAAGTCCTCCATGTAGAGGTGGCCCAGCTCCAGGGAGAGATGGGCCAGCGGCACCGCCTCGGTGCGCGGCTCGGCGGCCGTCTCGCGGAACCCGGTCTCCGTCACGGCCGCCCCCAGTACGTTTCGTCCGTCAGGCGCCGGGCGATCTCCTCCAGCGCTTCCAGGGTCTCCTTGTTGGCGATCTGGGTGGAGAGCACGTCCTCCTCGGTGATCAGCTGCTCGCGCCACTGGAGTATGGGCTCCAGCGGCACGACGCCGAGGACGACGCTGTCGCCGATGCGGTGCTCGGCGGCGAGCCGGCGCAGCGCCTCGTCGCAGGCCTGCATCCAGGCGGCCTGCGCGGGCGATCCCTGCGACCACAGGGGCGACTCGGGGTCGGGTACGGCGGCCCGCACGAAGCGGGTGGCGGCGCGCAGCGCCTTCTCGTCGTGGCCGCGTTCCACGCCGCCGCGGATGATGCCGTGCTCGGCGTGGACCAGTCCGGAGGCGGCGATCACGTGCTGGCGGGTCCAGCGGTGGAAGACGAGCCAGCGGAAGGGGACGAACTGCATCCGGGGGTGCGCGGTCGCCGCGAGGACCATGTCGACCGCGTAGCTGCGGCCGGCGCTGAGGTCGACGACGATCAGGTCGAACTCGCTGTTCAGGCGCAGCAGCAGGTCGACGCAGCGTTCGAGGGCGTCCTCGCCGGTGGCGAACTCGCCGCCGCCCGCGTCGCCGGGGAACAGGACCAGCCGACCGGACTGGTTGGGGCGGGCGCGCAGCAGGGGGTGCTCGGTCTGCCGCCAGACGTCGATCCTGACCGGTTCGGCGGTCTCGCCCTCCAGGTAGGAGTGGAGACCGCGTTCCTCGGTGCCGCGCATGGCGCCGGGCACGTCGAAGACGGCGGCGGCCGTGGGCGAGCCGAAGTCGAAGTCCACGTAGGCCACGTGGTCGCCGGTGAGGGCGCGCTGGTAGGCCAGGTTGGCGCTGGTCACCGAGCGCCCGGTGCCTCCCTTGTCGGAGGCGGCGAAGACGAGCACGCTCACACCTCCTGGGCGGCGGCGCCCCTGGCCTGGGCCAGGGTGTCGAGTTCCTGGAGGACGGGGAGGGCGAGCGCGAAGGCGGTGGCGGGCCGGTCGTCGACCAGGCTGCGGGCGTGGTCGAGACGGCTCTCGATGCTCCGCATCGCCCGGGCCCTGCTCCCGTCGGCGGCGGCGGAGGCCTCGAGCTGCTCCTTGCCGAACAGGTGGGTGGCCTCGCTGAGCAGTTCGCGCGCCAGTTCGGCGAGTTCGGGGCTGCGGATGGGCTGCTGCTCGTACAGGTTCCGGGCGGCCACGAGGCATTCGGTGACGCGCTCGGTGATGCTCCAGGACATGCGCAGTTCGGCGTCGTGCGCGTCCGGGTAGACGGCCCGGACGTTGTCCCAGAGGCCGGCGCCGTCGTCGTCCTCTATCCGCCGGTTCCACAGGTGTTCGAAGGTCTGCTCGGCGAGGCGGAGCAGCCGGTCCTGGGCGCCGATGTTCCGTGAGAGTTCGGCGAGCTGGATGATCCGCTTGAGGAGCTGGGCGGAGAAGTCGGTCATGCGCCACAGCAGGGGGCTGCCGGAGCGCTCGGATCCGGCGAGCGGCATGGTGACGCCCGGGTTGTGCAGCCGGATGGTGGGGTCGTCCCGGGTCATCCGGCTGGTCACGCGGCCGCGGTCGGCGAGGCGTTCCATGATGGCGACGGTGCGGGTCAGGTCGTCGTCGGTGGCCTTCCGGCGGACCAGGTCGTGGACGAGGATGGCGGCGACGGTGAGGGAGAAGTACTCGGACTCCAGCTGCAGGCCGGTCGTCTGCCAGGGCAGGTCCTCCAGCGGCCAGCGCTCGGAGCCGAAGCGGGCGATGGCGGACCAGTACTGCTGGCTCAGTTCCCAGCGCAGCCGCAGGGCCTCGGCGAGTTTCTGCTGGTCGGCGTCGAGCAGCCCGAGGGTGAGGGTGCGCTCGGAGAACAGGTCCTGGATACCGTCCAGGGCGACGACGGTGAAGTACACGTAGGGCAGCCGGTCGGCGATGCCGTCGGGCTGGCCGGGCACCTGCACGTCCAGGTCGGTGACGCGGGGCGCGTCCTGGACGATGCCCCAGGCCCAGCCGCACTCGAAGAGCTGGCTCTCGTCCCGGATGCCCTCGTCGAACTGGATGCCGCGGGTGAGGCTCTCGATGATGGTGGCGCGCAGGGGCCGTAACCTCCGGGAGAACTGCTGGAGGGCGATCCGGTCGGACTGTCTGCCCTGGCCGATGACCTGGATCAGCCTGCGGCCCTGCTCGGACTCGGCGTCGAAGACGTTGACCGTGAAGGAGCGCAGCAGGCTGATCATGGCGGAGGTCAGCCGGGCGTTGGTGGCCTCGCGCAGCTCGGCGATCGCCTTGAGGATCTCGGGGCGGGTGGTGGTGGTCTCGTAGACCTTGAGGTACCCGAGGGTGGCGAGGGAGAGCGTGACGGACATGGAGAAGGAGTCCACCACGCCGAGCTGGCTCTGCTCGTGGGTGATCTTCCCCTGGGGGTCGGCCGGTTTGAAGTAGTGCCCGCCGGCGAAGGTGGGGCTCTCGTCCGGTCCGGTGTGGGTGCGGGTGAACTGGGCGAGCGCGGTGATCAGGTTGGCGGGGATCTCCAGCCGGGTGCCGACCCTCTCCAGCGCGCGCAGCACGTCCCGTTCGGTCGTGTCGGGCTGGTCGAGGCGGAAGGCGGGCACCTCGGTCGCCGGATACAGCAGGCAGAGCAGCCGCTCGGCGTCCGCGACGCTGCTCAGCCCGTCGGTGGGCCCCTGGACCAGCTTCCCGTCGTCGAACGAGTGGCGGGCCATGGCCTGCCAGATGTCCAGCAGGTGCTGGCGTGGCTTGATCTGCATCCCCGTACCCCTCGTACAGATCTCGTTGCCCTGTGTGTCAGACCGTGCGCTCGGACATGGTCCCCGTTCTCACGGGGCGGCAATCTCCGCGTTCCGCTGCCCCAGGGCGAGGAGAATTCCCTCGTGTCCCGGCCGCACCACGTGGTGCAGGTCGTGGATCTCCAGTTCCTTGCAGAAGGGGGTCAGGCTCTCCCTGGCCCGCTCCTCGTTCACCCGGTAGGCCGGGTACTGGTGCTCCCCGACCCGGTAGCCGACCGACTCCTTCATGAACGCGGCGGCGAAGGGCGCGCCCTCGTTGAGCGCGTTCATGAAGCAGCGCACGCCCCGCTGGAACTCCTCGGGGCACTCGGACATCGAGTCGGCGACGAAGAACATCGTCCCGAGGTCCCAGCGGCGCTGCCCGTCGAGGTCGAAGAGGTTGCCGCGCTCGACCCGGACGATCTCGCTGAACCGGGCTCTCGGCTCGAGGTCGCGGTAGGCCGGGGCCACCCGCAGCTCCTCCCAGAAGGCGTCCCAGGCCGTGTCGTACCCCCGGGGGGAGGCCTGCCTCTCCAGGTACTCGACGTTCGGTACGGCGTACTCCAGGAGGAGCACCTTCTCGCACCAGGGCAGCATGGACAGGGCGGGATACAGATTCGCACCGGCACCGACGTCGACACCCCGGACGGCATCCGGTACGGCTCCCGCGAAACAGCGGCTGAAGTAGTCGCGCATGAGGCGCACGATCAGCCGGTCGACCTCGAGCGGGGTCCGGTAGTTGTTGTCGACATACACCTCTGGATCGAACTTCGACCAAGGCGCGTCGGCATTGCGGTCCATAGTCACCCTGCCGCGTTCCGTTCGCTTGTGGACAAGACCGCGCGCACGCGAGCGCGGGTCCTGCGGACGCCGGCCATGGAAAGAGGCGTCTCCTTGCTCGCAAGATAGGCCGCCGCAGGACATCCGGACAGCCGGGAACCCGCCAGTCCACATCTTCCGGGCGCACGTCAGGCGCACCGTTGCACAACCTAACTCTCCCTTGCACAGCGGGAGTTGGGCGCTCACTCTAGCCAGAAGGAGCACCGGCCGCCAGCGGGACCCGTCATTCCTTCGAGTGTCGCGCCGTTGCCCGTCGAGTTGACGTCCGCACATCCTGACTGGGGGTTGCATGACCGCCGAACCACTGGAACGCGCCCTGGACCGCCACGAGCAGCTCGCGCAGCGGAGGCCGTTCCCGGACACCTTGCCTCCGCTTCTGCGGACGGCCCGGGAGTCCGACCTTCCCGAACTGCGACGACTCGACGAGGAGGTCTTCCAGGAGGTCGCCTACCCGGGCTTCCTGCTGCGTCAGCTCTTCGACATGTACGCGGAGCACTTCCTGGTCCTCGACGACGGCGGGGGCCGGCTGCGCGGCTACGTGCTGGCCGCCACGACGACCCCGGCGCTCGGCCGGGACAGCTGGATCCTCGGCCTGTGCGTGACCCTGGACCGGCGCCGGCACGGTCTTGGCCGGGAACTGATGACGGAGATCCTGGCCCGGCTGCGCCGGGACGGCATCGAACGGGTCCGGCTCACCGTGGAGCCCGCCAACCACGCCGCGATCCTGCTCTACCGCTCCCTCGGCTTCCGTCCCGAGGAACCCGACGCCGGGCTGCGCCGGGACTACTTCGGGCCCGGCATGGACCGCCACGTGCTGCGCCTGGACCTCACGGGAGGCCGCTGAGCGGGGTCAGGAAGGGGTGCCCGCCGACTCCAGCAGCCGGGTCACGTCGTCCGAGCAGAGGGTCAGCGCCGCGCCGACCGTCGCCAGGGCGTCGCGCTCGGCGGGCGTGTAGGGGCCGTCGGCCAGGGCGATGCGGGCACCCTGGAGGAGGATCGACTCACGGCCGACGGCGGCGAGGTGCGGGGCCAGCGGGTCCAGCGCCTCGTGCAGTTCTATCGCCAGGCCGGGCACGCAGGGTTCGTCGCGCACCCGCCCGGTGTCGGCTTCGAGTGCCTCGACCAGCGCGCCGAGCTGGTCCTCGGTGCAGTCCTCGAAGCCGGCCGCGCGCACCGCGACGGCCGCCGTCTCCAGGGACGTACGGGAGGAGGTGCCGCCCGCCACGAGCACCGCGAGGGCGACGGTGTGGACGGCGTCGCGGAGCATCGCGGAGAAGCGGGTGGTGGTCGGGTGGTCCAGGACGTCCGTGCCGTAGTGGCGGCGGCAGGAGGCGCACTCCACGGTGGGCGCGGACTCGCCGCGCGGCAGCACCGGCACCCCGAGCAGGGTGAAGCGGCGGCGGCCGGCGAGGCGCTGGTAGTTGCGGTCGCCCCCGCAGCCGGCGCAGAAGAACTCGCCGTCGCCGACGGGCGTCCACGCGGTGCGCGTGCCCAGGATGCGCGGCAGCCGGGCAGCTCGGTCGTCTCGTCCCCGTCCAGGCAGCACGTCGCACCTCCGTAACGGCGCGGCAGCATCGCCGCGCTGGCGTGATGTTAGCCACATCACCGACGTGGAGTCAGTACCCGGGGAGAGACCTTTCCGTGACCTGCGTGTGGAGATGGCCGGTATACGACGGGGCCCCGCCCGCCGTTTTCCGGCGTGCGGGGCCCTGAACCACCGATTCGGCTGGTCAGCGAGCCGCCCGGTTGACGGCGGAGACGACCGCCTTCAGCGAGGCACGGGTGGTGTTCGCGTCGATTCCGATGCCCCACAGGACCTTGTCGCCGATCGCGCACTCGATGTACGAGGCGGCCTGCGCGGAGGCGCCCTCGCTCATCGTGTGCTCCTGGTAGTCCAGCAGGCGCACGTCGATGCCGACGCCCTGGAGCGCGTGGAAGAACGCCGAGATCGGGCCGTTGCCGCTGCCGACCAGGGTGGTCTCCGCGCCGTCGACCGTGGCCTCGACGGTGAGGGTGTCGACGCCGTCGCGGTCGGTCGTGGTCTGGCCGTTCTTGACCTGGATGCGGCCCCAGGGGTTGTCCGGGTTGGGCAGGTACTCGTCCTGGAAGACGTCCCAGATCGCCGTCGGCGTGATCTCGCCGCCCTCGGCGTCCGTCTTGGCCTGGATGAGCCTGGAGAACTCGATCTGCATCCGGCGGGGCAGGTCCAGCTTGTGGTCGTTCTTCAGGACGTAGGCGATGCCGCCCTTGCCGGACTGCGAGTTGACGCGGATGACCGCCTCGTAGGAACGGCCGACGTCCTTGGGGTCGATGGGCAGGTAGGGGACGGCCCACTCGATGTCGTCGACGGTGACGCCCCTGGCCGTCGCGTCGGCCTCCATGGCGTCGAAGCCCTTCTTGATGGCGTCCTGGTGGGAGCCGGAGAAGGACGTGTAGACCAGGTCGCCCACGTACGGGTGGCGCGGGTGGACCTCCATCTGGTTGCAGTACTCCCACGTACGGCGGATCTCGTCGATGTCGGAGAAGTCGATCTGCGGGTCGACGCCCTGCGAGAACAGGTTCATGCCCAGGGTGACCAGGTCGACGTTGCCGGTGCGCTCGCCCTGGCCGAACAGGCAGCCCTCGACGCGGTCGGCGCCGGCCATGACCGCCAGCTCGGCCGCCGCGACCGCCGTGCCGCGGTCGTTGTGCGGGTGGGCGGACAGGCAGACGTACTCGCGGCGGGAGAGGTTGCGGTGCATCCACTCGAAGCGGTCCGCGTGCGTGGACGGCGTCGAACGCTCCACCGTGGCGGGCAGGTTGAGGATGATCTCGCGGCCGGGGCCGGGCTGGTAGGTGTCCATCACCGCCTCGCAGACCTCCAGGGCGAAGTCCAGCTCGGTGTCGGTGAAGATCTCGGGGCTGTACTGGTAACCGAACTCGGTTTCGGGGCCCAGCAGCTTCTCGGCGTACTCCATGACCAGGCGGGTGCCGTCCACGGCGATCTGCTTGATGTCGTCCTTCGAGCCGCGGAAGACGACGCGGCGGAAGACGGGGGCGGTGGCGTTGTACAGGTGGACGGTGGCCCGCCGGGCGCCCTTCAGGGACTCCACCGTGCGCTCGATCAGGTCCTCGCGGGCCTGGGTCAGTACGGAGATGGTCACGTCGTCCGGGATGGCGTCCGGGTCCTCGATGATCGACCGCACGAAGTCGTAGTCGGTCTGGCCGGAGGCCGGGAAGCCGACCTCGATCTCCTTGTAGCCCATCTTGACCAGCAGGTCGAACATCGCGCGCTTGCGGGCGGGCGACATGGGGTCGATCAGTGCCTGGTTGCCGTCGCGCAGGTCGGTCGAGAGCCAGCGGGGGGCCTGAGTGACGCGCCGGTCGGGCCAGGTGCGGTCGGGGATGTCGACCTGCTCGTAGCCGCGGTACTTGGTGGTCGGCATGGAACTGGGCTGCTGGCGGTTGGCCATGATCGCGTGGGCTCCTCGTGATGTCCGCGGTGTCCGCGTGTCCGGAAGGACGGCCGACGCGCAACACCAAGCACCGCGGGGAGGGAGTCGGCCTCTTACAGGCCCTCGCCGCGGCAGCTAAGGAGAAGCAGCCCGTAACGCATAGTGCCCAGCACCTTAGCCGAGCCTCGCCGGTCACGCGGGTCCGTATCAGTATGCGGGACCACGGAGGGAACCCGGACAAAAAGTGCCGTATACCACTTCCGGCTGCTCACCGGGGCTTCTTGGCGCCGCATTCCACCGATCATGGTTGCAGGTAGTGACAGTGGAGTCACACAGTGCGATGGTTCCGGGCATGACGACCAACGGGGGCTTCGAGCCCGTCTTCTGCACCATCGTCCCGCCGCACGTCCTCGACAAACTGGCCCGGAACGAGGACCCCGTGCTCGCCGGGCCCGCGCGCCGGACCATCCAGCGCGACGCCGCCGAGCGCACCCGCCGCGGTCTGACCACCGTCATCGGCGCCCCCACCGTGACCCCGCGCGCCGGCGCCGAGGCCGGCAGGCCCCACCGCACGATCTTCGACGCCCGGCACGGCACCGACCTGCCCGGCCGCAAGGTGCGGGGCGAGGGCGACGAGCCCGGCCAGGACGCGACGGTCAACCGCGCCTACGCGGGGCTCGGCGCCACCTTCGAGCTGTTCCTGACGGCGTACCGGCGCGACTCCATCGACGGCGCCGGACTGCCGCTGGACGCGACCGTGCACTACGACCGCGAGTACAACAACGCCTTCTGGAACGGCGAGCAGATGGTGTTCGGCGACGGGGACGGGGAGATCTTCCTCGACTTCACCATCCCCGTGGACGTGATCGGCCACGAGCTGACGCACGGCGTCACCCAGCACACCGCCAACCTGACCTACTACGGCCAGCCGGGCGCGCTGAACGAGTCGGTGTCCGACGTCTTCGGTTCCCTCATCAAGCAGTACACGCTCGGTCAGACCGCCGCCGAGGCCGACTGGCTGATCGGCGCCGGACTGCTCGCGGAGCGGGTGACGGGAGTGGCGCTGCGCTCGATGAAGGCGCCGGGCACGGCGTACGACGACGACGTCCTCGGCAAGGATCCGCAGCCCGCGACGATGGACGACTACGTACGCACCGGCCGGGACAACGGCGGCGTGCACATCAACTCCGGCATCCCCAACCACGCCTTCTACCTGCTCGCCACGGAGCTGGGCGGGCACGCCTGGGAGCGGGCCGGGCAGGTCTGGTACGACGTGCTGACCGGGGGCGAGCTGCGGGAGGACGCCTCGTTCACGGACTTCGCGGCGCTGACGGTGGCGGCCGCCCAAGAGCGCTACGGCGACGCGGACGAGCTGGACGCGGTGCGCAAGGCCTGGGAACAGGTCGGGGTGCGCACGCGGTAGTTCCGTACTAGACACGGTCCCATGCGGATTCAGGTGAGGCGCACAGGAGGCTTCGCGGGCATCGAACGCCACGCGGAGGTCGAGACCGCGGAACGCCCCGACGCGGCCGAGTGGCACGCCCTGGCCGAGCGGGCGGTCGCCGACGGGCGGAGCACGCCGCCCGTCGGGGTGCCGGACGGGTTCAGCTACCAGATCACCGTGGACGGCAGGACGGTGTACGCGGCCGATCCCCGGCTGACGGACGAGCAGCGCAGGCTCATCTCGCGCGTACTGAAGGAGGGCGCGTAACACCGCGCGCAACACCCTCGGCGCGCAAGGGCGTTGACTTCCGTTACCGAGGGTACGGATGATCCGCGCATGGCGACCGACCCGAGCAGCCCGGTACCCCGGTTCCCCGACGGCTTCCTGTGGGGCGTGTCGACCTCGGCACACCAGATCGAGGGCGCGGCCGACCTGCGCGAACGGTCCGTGTGGGACGTGTTCGCGGACCAGCCGGGGCGGATCGGGGACGGCTCGACGGCGGCGGTGGCCTGCGACCACTACCACCGCTACCGCGAGGACGTGGCGCTGCTCGCCGGCCTGGGCGTGGACGCCTACCGCTTCTCGGTCTCCTGGCCCCGGGTGAACTCCCCCGGCGGCCTGGACTTCTACGACCGCCTGGTCGACGAGCTGTGCGCGGTGGGCGTCCGCCCGGTGCCGACCCTCTTCCACTGGGACCTCCCGGCGGACCTGGACTGGCTCGAACGGGACACGGCGTCCCGGTTCGCGGAGTACGTGTCGGTCGTCGCGCGGCGGCTCGGCGACCGGGTCGGCACCTGGCTCACCCTCAACGAACCCGCCGAGCACACCCTGCTCGGCCACGCCCTCGGCACCCACGCCCCCGGCCGGGAGCTGCTGTTCGACGCCCTCCCGGCGGCCCACCACCAGCTCCTCGCGCACGGTCTGGCGGTACGGGCCCTGCGCGCGGCCGGCGCGAGCGACATCGGCATCGCCAACTCGCACGGACCCACCTGGCCCGCCTCGGACACGGCCGCCGACCGGGAGGCGGCGGAGTTCTACGACATCCTGCTGAACCGCCTGTTCGCGGACCCCCTGCTGCTGGGCCGGTACCCGGACGGCATCGGCGACCTGATGCCGGGCGACGTGCACGCCGACCTGGAGGTGATCTCCGAGCCGCTGGACCGGTACGGCGTGAACTACTACGCGCCGGCGCGGGTGGGCGCCCCGCAGGACACGGAGACCGGGACCGGCGGCGTGCGGCTCCCGGCCGGGCTGCCCTTCTCGGTGCACCCGGTCGAGGGCCGGCCGCTGACGGACTTCGGCTGGCCCGTGGTCCCCGAGGGGCTAACGGAGCTGCTCACCGGCCTGCGCGACCGCTACGGCGACCGGCTGCCGCCGGTCGTCATCACGGAGAACGGCTGCTCCTACGAGGGCCTGGACGACCAGGAGCGCATCGCCTTCCTCGACGGCCACGTCCGCGCTCTGCACCGGGCGCTGGAGGCGGGCGTGGACGTGCGCGGCTACTTCGTGTGGTCGCTGCTGGACAACTTCGAGTGGGCCGAGGGGTACGCGCGCCGGTTCGGGCTGGTGCACGTGGACTTCGCCACGGGGACGCGGACGCCCAAGGCGTCGTACCACTGGTTCCGGGACCTGCTGCGCGGCCGGCGGTGAGTGCCCCGGGGCATACCCGGGGGCCGGTCGGATAAAAGACCTGGGTGCTGTCGGCGGGGAGTCGTACGCTGGGAGGCAGCAGACACACCTGTCACGCGGCGCACGCCGCAGAGGAGGACGTGCAGGCCTCGAGCGCCGGCCCATGACTCAGACACCCTCAGCTCACACCCCCGCGCAGGGGCAGGCGAGAGCACACTTCACCGTCCCCGCCCAGCACCCCATGGTGACCGTCCTGGGATCCGGCGACGCCCTGCTGCGCGTGATCGAGACGGCCTTCCCGGCGGCCGACATCCATGTCCGGGGAAACGAGATCAGCGCGGTCGGCGACGCCCATGAGGTCGCCCTGGTGCAGCGCGTGTTCGACGAGATGATGCTGGTGCTGCGCACGGGGCAGCCGATGACGGAGGACGCAGTGGAACGCTCGATCGCCATGCTCAAGGCGAGCGAGAACGGGGAGAGCGACGGCCAGGAGACCCCGGCCGAGGTGCTCACGCAGAACATCCTGTCCTCGCGCGGCCGCACCATCCGCCCCAAGACGCTGAACCAGAAGCGGTACGTCGACGCGATCGACAAGCACACCATCGTCTTCGGCATCGGCCCGGCGGGCACCGGCAAGACCTACCTGGCGATGGCCAAGGCGGTGCAGGCCCTGCAGTCCAAGCAGGTCAACCGCATCATCCTGACCCGTCCGGCGGTCGAGGCCGGCGAGCGGCTGGGCTTCCTGCCGGGCACGCTCTACGAGAAGATCGACCCCTACCTGCGCCCGCTGTACGACGCGCTGCACGACATGCTGGACCCGGACTCGATCCCGCGGCTGATGGCGGCCGGGACGATCGAGGTCGCGCCGCTCGCGTACATGCGCGGCCGGACCCTCAACGACGCCTTCATCATCCTGGACGAGGCCCAGAACACCAGCCCCGAGCAGATGAAGATGTTCCTGACCCGTCTCGGCTTCGACTCGAAGATCGTGATCACGGGTGACGTGACGCAGGTCGACCTGCCCGGCGGGACCAAGTCGGGTCTGCGGCAGGTGCAGGAGATCCTGGAGGGCGTCGACGACGTCCACTTCTCCCGGCTGACGTCCCACGACGTCGTCCGGCACAAGCTGGTGGGCCGTATCGTCGACGCGTACGAGAAGTACGACAGCACGAATGGCACCGAGAACGGCGGGCACAAGGGGCGCGGCAAGCCCGGTGCCAAGGCCTCCCAGGGGAAGTAGACCAGCACGACCATGTCGATCGACGTCAACAACGAGTCCGGAACCGAGGTCGACGAGCAGGCGATCCTCGACATCGCCCGCCACGCGCTCGCGCGGATGCGCATCCACCCGCTCTCCGAGCTCTCGGTGATCGTCGTGGACGCCGACGCCATGGAGCAGCTCCACATCCAGTGGATGGACCTGCCCGGTCCGACGGACGTCATGTCCTTCCCGATGGACGAGCTGCGTCCGCCGTCGAAGGACGACGACGAGCCGCCGCAGGGCCTGCTCGGCGACATCGTCCTCTGCCCGGAGGTCGCCGCCAGGCAGGGCGCCGAGGCGGAGACGCGGCACTCCATGGACGAGGAGCTCCAGCTGCTCACCGTCCACGGGGTGCTGCACCTGCTCGGCTACGACCACGAGGAGCCCGACGAGAAGGCCGAGATGTTCGGCCTCCAGGCGGCCATCGTGGACGGCTGGCGTGCGGAGAAGGGCCTGACCGGCCCGTCTCCGGCCCCGACGGTCTCATGAGCCTCCCGCTCGTCGCCGGCGCGGTCGCCCTGGTCGTGGTCGCCTGGCTCGCCGCGTGCGCGGAGGCCGGCCTGGCGCGGGTGTCCAGCTTCCGCGCCGAGGAGGCGGTGCGCTCCGGGCGGCGCGGCAGTGCCCGGCTGGCCAAGGTCGCCGCCGACCCCACGCGCTATCTCAACGTGGCGCTGCTGGTCCGCGTCGCCTGCGAGATGGCCGCCGCCGCGCTGGTCACGTACGCCTGCCTCAAGGAGTTCGACGGCACCGGCGAGGCGCTGGCGATCGCCATCGCCGTGATGGTGCTGGTGTCGTACGTGGCCGTCGGGGTGTCCCCGCGCACCATCGGCCGTCAGCACCCGCTGAACACGGCGACGGCGGCGGCGTACGTCCTGGTGCCGCTGGGCCGGGTCATGGGCCCGATCCCGTCGCTGCTCATCCTCCTGGGCAACGCGCTCACCCCCGGCAAGGGCTTCCGCCGCGGCCCCTTCGCCTCCGAGGCGGAGCTGCGGGCGCTGGTCGACCTCGCCGAGAAGGAGTCGCTGATCGAGGCCGAGGAGCGCCGCATGGTGCACTCGGTGTTCGAGCTGGGCGACACGCTCGTGCGGGAGGTCATGGTCCCGCGGACCGACCTCGTCGTCATCGAGCGGTACAAGACCATCCGCCAGGCCCTCACCCTCGCCCTGCGCTCCGGCTTCTCCCGCATACCGGTCACCGGTGACAGCGAGGACGACATCGTCGGCATCGTGTATCTGAAGGACCTGGTGCGCAAGACGCACATCAGCCGGGACGCGGAGGGCGACCTGGTGTCCACGGCGATGCGCCCGGCCTTCTTCGTGCCCGACACCAAGAACGCCGGTGACCTGCTGCGCGAGATGCAGAAGGAGCACAACCACGTCGCCGTCGTCATCGACGAGTACGGCGGCACGGCCGGCATCGTCACCATCGAGGACGTCCTCGAGGAGATCGTCGGCGAGATCACCGACGAGTACGACCGCGAGCTGCCGCCGGTCGAGGAGCTGGGCGAGGACCGTTTCCGGGTCACCTCCCGCCTGGACATCGGGGACCTCGGCGAGCTGTACGGGCTCGAGGAGTTCGACGACGAGGACGTGGAGACCGTCGGCGGCCTGCTGGCGAAGGCGCTCGGCCGGGTGCCGATCGCCGGGGCCACGTCGATCGTCGGACTGCCCGACGGCCGCGAGCTGCGGCTGACGGCGGAGTCCTCCGCGGGCCGCCGGAACAAGATCGTGACGGTGCTGGTGGAGCCGGTGGCCCCGGCCAGGGCCGGCGCCGAGGAGACGGCGGAGTGACGCCCCGGCAGCTGCGCGCGCTCTGCCTGTCCTTCAACGCGGCGGTGGAGGACTTCCCCTTCAACCCGGAGACCTCGGTCTTCAAGGTCCAGGGAAAGATGTTCGCCCTCACCGCGCTCGACGCGCGGCCGCTCAAGGTCAACCTCAAGTGCGACCCGGAGGACGCGATCCGGCTGCGCGCCGAGCACGAGGGCCTGATCGTGCCCGGCTGGCACATGAACAAGCGGCACTGGAACACGGTGACCGTCGACGGCGGGCTCCCGGACCGCGTCGTCCGGGAGCTGGTCGAGGACTCGTACGACCTGGTCGTCGCCGGCCTACCGCGCGCGGACAGGCTGCGCCTCGACCGTCCCTGAGCGGCGGGTCCGCAGTCCGGCCCCGATCAGGGCGGCCGCCGCGAGCACGATCACCGCGTCCAGCACCAGCACCGTGTGCACACCGGAGCGCAGGTCCGCCGAGGTGGTGGCCAGCACGCCCAGCAGCGGGATGCCGACGGTGATGCCGACCTGCTGCGTGGAGGTGACCAGGCCGGTCGCCAGGCCCTGCTCCTCGTCGGGGACGCCGGAGGTGACGGTCAGGCCGTAGGAGATGATCGCGCCCAGGTGGCACATGCTGGCCAGGGACACCGCGGCCGTGGCCAGGAACACCGACCAGCCGCCCTCCCCCAGGGCCGTCAGGCACAGTCCCAGGGCGCCCTGCCCGGCGAGCGCGCCGACCAGGGTGCGGCGGGCGCCGAAACGGCCGATCACGCGGGGCGCGTACGTCCCGGCCACCACCGACAGCACGCCCTGCACGCCGAAGACCAGACCCGTCCCGAAGGCGGACAGGTGCAGAACCTCCTGGAGGTACAGGGTGAGCACGAAGACCACCGTGGACATCATCGAGAAGGTGACGAGACCGCCCAGGTTGCCCCAGGCCACCGTGCGGCGGCGCAGCATCGGCAGGGACACCAGCGGAGCGGCGGTGCGAAACTCGACGACCGCGAAGGCGGCCAGGAGCAGCAGGCCCGCGACGAGACCGACGAGAACGTCGGTACGGCCGAAACCGTGCTCGGCGGCCGTCGACAGGGCGTAGATCAGCGAGAGCAGCCCGCCGGTGACGGTGACGGCGCCGGGCACGTCCAGGCGGGGGCGGTCCGGAGTGCGTGACTCGGGGAGCAGGCCCGGGGCGAGGGGCAGCACGCCCAGGGCGAACAGGGTCAGCAGGCCCATCGTGGAGCGCCAGCTCAGCAGGTCGGTCAGCACCCCGCCGGCCACCATGCCGACCGTGAAGCCGAGCGAGAGCAGGGTGCCGGAGATGCCGAGGGCGCGGTCGCGGGCCGGGCCCTCCGGGAAGGTCGTCGTCAGCAGGGACATGCCGGTCGGCACGATGGCCGCCGCGCCGAGGCCCTGCAGGGCGCGTCCGGCGAGGAAGGAGGCCGGGTCCCAGGCGAGGGTCGCCAGCAACGAGGCGGCGCCGAACAGCGCGAGGCCGGCGAGGAACAGCCGGCGGCGGCCGTAGAGGTCGCCCATGCGGCCGAAGAGCAGCAGGAAGCCGCCGGACGGCAGCGCGAACGCCGTGACCGCCCACTGGAGGGCGGACTGGTTCATGCCGAGGTCCGCGCCGAGGACGGGCAGGGCGACGTTCAGGACGGAGAAGTCGAGCGCGACCATGAACTGGGCGGCGCACAGCACGAACAGGACGAGCCGGTCGCGGGGCGAGAGCCGGGCCGCGGCCGGTGTGCCGACGGGCGCCGGCGGGGTGGAGGTGGAGGTGTCGATCGCCATGGACAAGAGCCTGGGGGCGCCGGAATGATCGTGGGGAGCGGCCAGTTGTCCTGGTGGTGACACCACCAGCCGGGAATCAGGGGGAATCGGCACGTGACGGAAACCGGGCTCAAGACCCATCGGCGGCGCGAACTGCGGGAGTTCCTGATGAGCCGCCGCGCACGCGTGACGCCGGCCGAGGCGGGGCTGCCGGACGGCGGCGGGCGGCGCCGCACGCCGGGGCTGCGCCGCGAGGAGGTCGCCGTGCTCGCCGGGGTGGGCGCCCTCCTGGTACCAGTGGCTGGAGCAGGGCAGGGACATCTCCGTCTCCCCGCAGGTGCTGGACGCGGTCGGCCGCGTGCTGCGGCTGAGCGACGCCGAGCGCCGGCACCTGTACCTGCTGGCCGGGCTCAATCCGCCCGCGCCCGAGGTGGAACCCGACCGGCGCGACATGTGCGACGGGCTGCGGCGGCTGATCGACACGTGGATGCCGTATCCGGCGCACATCATGGACCGGTACTACAACTGCGTGATGTACAACGAGGCGGCCGCGCTCGTGCTGGGCATGCGCCCCGACACCACGCAGAACTGCCTGGTCGACTTCTTCACGGACCCGCTGTACCGGGCCCGCTCCAGGAGCTGGGAGCGCAACGCCCGTACGGTCGTCGCCCAGTTCCGCGCGGCGTGCTCGGCCAGTCCCGACGACGAGGGCTTCCGGGAGGTGCTGGCCCGGCTGCGGGACGACAGCGCCGACTTCCTGCGGCTGTGGGAGGAGCGGGACATCGAGGACGCGGGACAGATCCGCAAGGAGCTGGAGCATCCGCTGGTCGGTCTGCTGTGCGTGGAGTCGACGGCGCTGAAGGTGCCCGCGCGGCCCGACCTGACGATCGTGCTGCACACGCCGCTGGACGAGGCGAACACCGCCGCGAAGCTGGAGTGGCTGGCCTCGCCCCAGGGGCGGCGCGGGGCGATGTACCCGGTGGCGGGGTGACCGGCGCGCTGCCTCCGTATGCTCTGACCATGACCGACACCACCGACCTCGACCCCGAGGACCGCAAGATCGTCACCCTGGCCCGCTCCGCCCGCGCCCGCAACGGCGTCCCCGAGGGCGCGGCCGTCCGCGACGAGACCGGCCGTACCTACGTCGCCGGGACCGTCGCCCTGGACTCCCTGAAGCTCAGCGCCCTGCGCACGGCGGTGGCGATGGCGGTGGCGTCCGGTGCGAGGTCGCTGGAGGCGGCGGCCGTGGTGACCGGGGCCGGGTCGGCGTCGGCCGAGGACCTGGCGGCGGTCCGGGACCTCGGCGGTGCGGGCACCCCGGTGCTGGTCGCCTCGCCCGACGGGACGGTCCGTGACACGGTGAGCGCGGACTGACCCCCGTCCGCCCCGCCGGGTCCGCTTCCGGCGATGGTACGGCGGGGCTCCGGGGATCAGGGACAATGGGCGCCATGAGCGTGCGTACCCAGTCATCCGAAAAGCCGGCCGAGGCTGTCCACCGGGCCGGTTTCGCCTGCTTCGTGGGCCGCCCCAACGCGGGCAAGTCCACCCTCACGAACGCTCTGGTCGGGCAGAAGGTGGCGATCACCTCGAACCGCCCGCAGACCACCCGGCATACGGTGCGGGGCATCGTGCACCGTCCGGACGCCCAGCTGATCCTGGTCGACACCCCGGGCCTGCACAAGCCGCGCACGCTGCTGGGCGAGCGGCTGAACGACGTGGTGCGCACGACGTGGGCCGAGGTGGACGTCATCGGCTTCTGCCTGCCGGCGAACGAGAAGCTCGGGCCGGGCGACCGCTTCATCGCCAAGGAACTCGCGGGGATCAAGAAGACCCCGAAGGTCGCGATCGTCACGAAGACGGACCTGGTCGACGGCAAGACGCTGGCCGAGCAGCTCATCGCGGTGGACCGGCTCGGCGAGGAGCTGGGCATCACCTGGGCGGAGATCGTCCCGGTGTCGGCCACCGCGAACCAGCAGGTGGACCTGCTCGCCGATCTGCTGATCCCGCTGCTGCCGGAGGGCCCCACGCTCTACCCGGAGGGCGACCTCACGGACGAGCCCGAGCAGGTCATGGTCGCCGAGCTGATCCGCGAGGCCGCGCTGGAGGGCGTGCGCGACGAGCTGCCGCACTCCATCGCCGTGGTCGTGGAGGAGATGCTGCCGCGCGAGGACCGCCCCGCCGACAAGCCGCTCCTGGACATCCACGCCAACGTCTTCATCGAGCGCCCCAGCCAGAAGGGCATCATCATCGGCCCCAAGGGCAAGCGCCTGAAGGACGTCGGGATCAAGTCCCGCAAGCAGATCGAGGCCCTGCTGGGCACCCCCGTCTTCCTCGACCTGCACGTGAAGGTCGCGAAGGACTGGCAGCGCGACCCCAAGCAGCTCCGCCGCCTCGGCTTCTGAGGGCGGCCGAGGGCGGCGGCGGTCAGGCCGGGCGGCGGAAGCCGATGGTCGGGACCGCCCGCCGCAGCGGCCACGGCGTGGCCGGCTCGTCCGGGACCAGGTCCGCCAGGAACGCGTACCGGCGCAGGGCCGCCGGGTCCTGTCCCTCGACCGACCGGACCTCGTGCCACCAGGTCGCGATCTCGGACCAGCCCGGCGCCGACAGCGAGCCGCCGAACTCCTGGACGGAGAGGGCGGCGGTCAGGCCGGCGAATGCGAGGCGGTCGGCGAGCGGCCAGCCGGCCAGGGTGCCGGTGACGAACCCGGCGACGAACACGTCCCCGGCGCCGGTCGGGTCCAGCGCCTCCACGGCGATGGCGGGGACCTCGGCGCTCTCCCCCGTCCGCCGGTCCACCGCGTAGGCGCCCTCCGCGCCGAGGGTGACCACCGCGAGCGGTACGTGCTCGGTCAAGGCGTGCGCCGCGGCGCGGGGGCACGTGCTGCCGGTGTAGCGCATGGCCTCCTCCGCGTTCGGCAGGAACGCCTCGCAGTGCGCGAGGTCGGCCAGCCCGGCCAGGTCCCAGGCTCCGGTGTCGTCCCAGCCGACGTCGGCGAAGATCCGGGTGCCCCGCGCGGCGGCCTGCGCGATCCACGGGGCGCGGACCCCGGGCGTGAGGGAGGCAACGGCGGCACGCGCGCGCGGCGGGCAGTCGGGCGACGGCTCCCCGGGCGGCGGCTCATGGCCGTGGGAGACCATCGTGCGCTCCCCCTCGTACGCCATGGAGACCGTCACCGGCGAGTGCCAGCCGGGCACCGTGCGCGAGGGGGTCAGGTCGATGCCCTCGCCCCGGGCGAGCGCGTCCCAGCAGTAGTCGCCGTAGTGGTCGTCGCCGAAGGCCGCGGCCAGCGAGGTGCGCAGGCCGAGGCGGGCCAGCGCGGTCGCCATGTTGGCCACGCCGCCCGGGCTCGACCCCATGCCCCGGGCCCAGGACTCGGTCCCGCGCACCGGGGCGGAGTCGAGCCCGGTGAAGATGACGTCGAGGAAGACCGTGCCGGTGAGGTACACGTCCCAGGGCGGGTCCTGCGGGGTGCGCAGGCCGGCCAGGGGGTCGACCTGCGGGTGCCGGTCCGACCCCTCGTCCTGCGGGTGGCGGTGTGTTCTCTCGTCGGCGGACACGGCGGTCATGACGGTCCCGTCGGACGCCGCGGACACGGTGGTCGCTGTCACGGTGCGCTCCCTGGCATGGTGCGGTTCAGGCCAGTGTGCACCACGCCGCCGACAGGCCGGGGAAGGGTTCACCAGCGCGGCACGGACGGAGCGGCCCACTTCGGGTCGGCGGCACGCATCGCCGCCGCGTCGTCGCGGTCGCGGAGGGCGCCGTCGTCGTCGAGCCAGCGGCGGTGGAGGAAGGCCAGCCGGTCGCGGTCGAGTTCGACGCCGAGGCCGGGGGCGTCGGAGACGGTGACCCGGCCGCCGTCGAAGGCGAGCCGTTCGGTGAGCACGTCCTCGGACTGCCAGGGGTAGTGGGAGTCGCAGGCGTGGTGGAGGTCCGGGACGGTGGCCGCCACGTGGGTCATGGCGGCGAGGCTGATGCCCAGGTGGGTGTTGGAGTGCATGGAGACGCCGACGCCGAAGGTGCGGCAGACGGCGGCGAGCCGCTGGGTGTTGCGCAGCCCGCCCCAGTAGTGGTGGTCGGAGAGCACGACCTGGACGGCGCCCCGGGTGAACGCCTCCGGGATCTCGGCGAACGTCGTCACGCACATGTTGGTCGCGAGGGGCACCCCGGTCTTCGCGGCGACCTCGGCCATGGCCGGGGTGCCGAGCGCGGGGTCCTCCAGGTACTCCAGGACGTCCCCGAGCTCCGCGGCGACCCGGAGCGAGGTCTCCACGGACCAGGCGCCGTTGGGGTCGAGGCGCAGCGGGTGGCCGGGGAAGGCCTCGGCGAGGGCCCTGATCGCGGCGATCTCCTCCTCGGGCGGGAAGACGCCGCCCTTGAGCTTGAAGGACGTGAAGCCGTACCGCTCGGTGAAGGCGCGGGCCTGGGCGACGACGCCCGCCGGGTCCAGGGCGGCGCCCCAGTCGTCCGGCTCGCACGCCACGCCCTCGGGGTGGCCGGCCCACTTGTAGAACAGGTAGGCGCTGTACTCGACGGCGTCGCGGACCTTGCCGCCCAGCAGCGCGTGCACGGGCAGGCCGAGCGCCTTGCCGAGGGCGTCGAGGCAGGCGACCTCGAAGCCGGAGACGACGGACAGGCGCAGCTTGTCGGCGGTCTGGACGCCGCGCAGCCCGCCGACGTCCACCCGGCCGGAGACCCGGGAGGAGTCGACGGCGACCTCGTCGGCCGCGCCGAACAAGCCGTTGAGGTCGCTCACCCGGCGCCCGACCAGCTTGTCGGCGAAGGGGCGTGCCAGCTCGAGGTACTTGGCGTCGCCGTAGGTCTCGCCGACGCCGGTGATCCCGTCGGCGGTCTCCACCTCGACGATCAGGCGCGGGGTGTACGGCTGGTGGACGCCCTGGGTGTTGAGCAGGGGCGGGTCGGCGACGAGGATCGGCGTCAGGCGGACGTCGGTGACGGTGAGGTTCACAGGGCGGCTCCTACGAGGTCGGGTCCGGCGGCGAGCAGGGTCCCGGGTTCACGGGGCCGGGGCCGGTGGCGGGACCCACGCTCTCACACCGTCTCCGTATGTAGATGTCGTCCACGTACGGAGATGGAGATTAGATACGCGCACGGGAGCCGTCAATGGGCCGGCGGCGTCCGTCTACGATCGGCACATGTCCGGGACAGGGGGCGCGGCGGGCGGCGTCCGCGAGGTGAAGTCGGCGGCGCGCACGGTCGAGCTGCTGGAGGTGCTGGCCGCGCGCGGGGACCGCCCGGCCCGGCTCCAGGAGCTGGCGGACGAGCTGGGCGTGCCGCGCAGCTCGATGTACGCGCTGCTCCAGACCCTGATCTCGCGCGGCTGGGTCCGCACCGACGTCACCGGCTCGCTGTACGGCATCGGCATCCGCGCCCTGCTCACCGGCACCGGTTACCTCGACTCGGACCCCCGGGTGCGGGTGGTGCGGCCGTATCTGGACGAGGCGTCCGAGGCGCTGGGCGAGACGATCCACCTGGGGCGGCTCGACGGGCACGACGTGGCCTACCTGGCGACGCGGGAGTCGCACGAGTACCCCCGCACGATCAGCAGGGTGGGGCGCCGGCTGCCCGCCCACGCGGGCGCCCTGGGCAAGGCGCTGCTGGCGGAGCGGCCGGACGACGAGCTGCCCGAGGGGCCGTACGAGGCGCTGACCCCGAACACGCACACCGGCAGGGAGTCCCTGGCGGCCGACCTCGCGGAGATCCGGGAGCGCGGCCACTCGGTCGACCGCGAGGAGGGCGTGACCGGCATCGTCGGCTTCGGCTTCGCGCTGCGCCACGAGGTTCCGGCCCTGGACGCGATCAGCTGCTCGGTGCCGGTGGCCCGTCTGACGCCGGATCACGAGGCGCGGATCGTCGCGGTGATGCGGGAGATCAGGGCCAAGGTGGAGGCGACGATTCCGGCCGGGGGCGGCTCGGTCCACTGGCGTTAGCGCCCACTTCTACCCCGGTCCACCGCACGCAAACACAAATGTGATCCAGATCACGGTGGGGTGGCTGTTTCGGGCCTCCCCTGGCTTGATACAAATTGCCCGCGCGTTCCTGTCCGTCGGACGGTCGTCGCCCCCTCCCCCTCCCACGTCCCTTTCGCATGCCCTGGGAACGCCCGTGCTCGCCCCCCGTACCACTCCCTGGCCCCTCGTCGCCCTTTTCACGGCCGGGTACCTTCCTCCCTATCTGCTGCCGACCACCGTCGGCAGGCTCGACACCAGCCTGCCGCTGACCACCACGCAGGCCGGCGCCGTCGGCAGCGCCCTGCTGCTGAGCTCGGCGACCGCGGGCTTCCTGCTCGCCTCCCGGGTGCAGCGGATCGGCGCCCGGACGCTGGCCCGGTTCGGGCTCGTCCTGGCCGTCGTCGGCTACGGCTCCGCCGCGCTCACCACCGCCGTCCCGGCCGTCGTCGCCGGCGCGGTCCTCGGCGGTTTCGGCTCGGGTACGGCCACCACGGTCGCCGCCACCCGGATCGCCGCCGAGCGCGACCCGCACCGCGCCTCCACGCTGGGGCTGCTGACCGTGTCCGCGCTGGCCGGCGCCGTCTACCTGACGGTGCCGCACCTCGGCCGGGCGCACGGCCTGCCGCTGGCCGCGATCGCGCTGACCGCCCTCGCGGTGTGGCCGCTGACCGGCCGCCTGCCGGGCGGGACGGCCGCGTCGCCGGCCGCGCCCGGCACGGACCCCACCGCTCCGCTCCCCCGCCGCCGCTCGGGACTCGTCCTCGCCGCGACCGTGCTGTGCTGGTCCCTCGCGCAGAACTCCCTGTGGGGCGTCAGCGGCCGGATCGGGCTGACGCAGGCCGGTCTGGGCGACGCCGCCCTCGGGGCCGTCTTCGCCGTCGCCCTGGGCGCCGGACTGGTCGGCGTGCTGGCGGCCGGCGCGCTCGGACCGCGGCTCGGGCGGGCCATGCCCATCGGCGCGGGCACGGTGCTGATCGCGGGCTGCATCGCGGTGAGCGCGTCCGCGACCACCCCCACGACGTTCGCGACCGGCGAGATCGCCTGGAACACGCTGTACCCGGTCGTCCTGTCGTACCTGATCGGCCTCGCCGCCTCGCTCGACCCGCGCGGCCGGTGGGCGGTGCTCGTCGGGTCGGCGTCCTCGCTGGGCACCGCGGCCGGACCGCTGACCGGCAGTGTGCTGTCGGCACAGGCCGGTTACGCGGGCATGGGCCTGGTCCTCGGCGCCGGCCTGCTCCTGGCCGCCCTGCCGATGACGGCCGTCGCCCTGCACACCGGCGGGCGCCCGCTGCTGCCCGGCGCGATCCGCCGCCGCGGCGGCACCCCGGCCGCCCTGGTCGCCGCCGCCACCGGCACGCCGAGCGGGGCCGTGCCCGAGGTCGGTGCCACGGAGCAGCCGGTCGTGGAGATCGACGTGGACGCGCCGGCCGTTGCGGTGCGGCACGCCTACGACACGGCGGGACCCCGGTCGGCGGCCGCCGCACCGGGGTCCGGGACGGGCTGAGTCCTACGCCGACGGGAAGGTGTACGCCTCCACCTCGGCCAGGCAGCGCGCCCGCAGCTCCTCGTCGTCCTCCAGGAAGGAGGCGAGGAAGGAGTTGCGGGCCAGTTCCCGCAGCCGCTCCTCGGTGAGGCCGAGCGCGGTGCGCACGGCCTCGAAGTTGTCGTCGGCGTAGCCGCCGAAGTAGGCGGGGTCGTCGGAGTTGACCGTGCACATCAGACCGGCGTCGAGCATCGCGGGCAGCGGGTGGTCGGCGAGGGTGTCGACCGTGCGGAGCCGGACGTTGGAGAGCGGGCACAGGGTCAGCGGGACGCGGTCGCGCACCAGCCGCTCGACCAGCGCCGGGTCCTCCAGCGAGCGCAGGCCGTGGTCTATCCGCTCGACGCCGAGCACGTCCAGGGCCTCGGTGACGTACGCCGGCGGGCCCTCCTCGCCCGCGTGCGCGACGCGGCGCAGCCCGAGGGCGGCGGCGGCCTCGTACACCTCGCGGAACTTCACCGGCGGGTGCCCGACCTCGGCGGAGTCCAGGCCGACGCCGATGATGCGGTCCAGGTACGGCTTCGCGGCGTCGAGGGTCTCCAGGGCCGACTCGGCGGACTCGTCGCGCAGGAAGCACATGATCAGCCGGGTGGAGACGCCGTGCTTCTCCCGGCTGCGGCCCAGCGCCCGCCACAGGCCCTCCACGACCGTGCCCATCCCCACGCCCCGGGCGAGGTGCGCCTGCGGGTCGAAGAAGATCTCCGCGTGCCGTACGCCCTGCGCGGCGGCGCGGGCCAGGTAGGCGTCGGCGAGGTCCTCGAAGTCCCGCTCGGTGCGCAGGACGGCCATGAGCTCGTAGTACAGGTTCAGGAAGGACTGGAGGTCCTCGAACCGGTAGGCCTCGCGCAGGGCGTCCGTGTCCGCGTAGGGCAGGGCGACCCCGTTGCGGGCGGCCAGTTCGAAGGCCAGCTCGGGCTCCAGGGTGCCTTCGATGTGGAGGTGCAGTTCAGCTTTGGGCAGGGGCATCAGAGCATGGTACGGCGATTTCACCGACGTTTCGGAACCGGCACTCGCATCAGGTCGCGGGCCACCGTCAGCTCGCCTTCGTAGCCGGCCGCCCTCGCCTGCCGCTCGAACTCCTCCGGGTCCGCGTAGCGCTGGCTGAAGTGCGTCAGGACGAGGTGGCGCACGCCCGCCTCCCGGGCGGCCCGCGCCGCCTGGCCGGCGGTGAGGTGGCCGTGCTCGGTGGCGAGCTCCTCGTCCTCGTCGAGGAACGTCGACTCGATGACCAGCAGGTCGCAGCCCTCGGCGAGCTCGTGGACCCCCGCGCACAGCCGGGTGTCCATGACGAACGCGAACCGCTGGCCGCGGCGGACCTCGCTGACCTCGTCCAGCGGGACGCCGTGGAGGGAGCCCTCGCGCTGGATGCGGCCCACGTCGGGCCCCTTGATGCCGTGCGCGGCCAGCCGCGCGGGCAGCATGCGGCGGCCGTCGGGCTCGGTGAGCCGGTAGCCGTAGGACTCGACCGGGTGCGAGAGCCGGCGGGCCTCCAGCGTGTAGGCGGGGGTGACGGCGAGCGGCCCGTCCGTGTCGACCGGCGCCTCGGTGAGGGCGACCGTCTCCCGGTAGGCGGTGGCGTACCGCAGGCGGTCGAAGAAGCGCTGCCCGGAGCGCGGGTAGTGGGCGGTCACCTCGTGCGGGACCCGGTCCAGGTTGATGCGCTGGACGACGCCGGCGAGACCGAGACTGTGGTCGCCGTGGAAGTGCGTGACGCAGATCCGGTTCAGGTCGTGCGCGGCGACCCCGGCACGCAGCATCTGGCGCTGGGTGCCCTCACCGGGGTCGAACAGGAGCCCCTCGCCGTCCCAGCGCAGCAGGTAGCCGTTGTGGTTGCGGTGCCGGGTCGGGACCTGGCTGGCGGTGCCGAGGACGACGAGTTCACGCACGGACATCGCCGGTCAGCCGGGGGGCCACTGGAGGCCGCGGCCGCCGAGGACGTGGGCGTGCGCGTGCCAGACGGTCTGACCGGCGCCGGAGCCGGTGTTGAAGACGATGCGGTAGCTGTCCAGCTGCTCGTCGTCGGCGACGGCCTGGGCCTCGCACAGCACGTCGGCGGCGAGCTGCGGGGCACCGGCGGCGAGGGCGGCGGCGTCGCGGTAGTGCGCCTTGGGGATCACCAGGACGTGGGTGGGCGCCTGGGGGTTGATGTCGCGGAAGGCGACGGTCGTGTCCGTCTCCCGGACGATCGTCGCCGGGATCTGGCCCGCGACGATCTTGCAGAACAGGCAGTCGTCCTGTGGCTCGCCGGACATGGGCGCTCCTTACGGTGGTGATCTTCTGAACGGCATCGTATCGAGTCCGCCGCGGCCCGCGGGCGGTCGTGCTCCCGTGCCCGGACGGCCCGGGCGGTCCCCCGGCGGCGGCACGGGCGGGCGTGGGGAGCACACCCGCCCGGCGCACGGCGTCCGCCGGGGGCTACGGCAGGCTCGGCGGGGTCTTGGCCGGGGTCTCCTCCAGCGCCTCCAGCGCCAGCCGGATCGCCTCGTCCAGCTGGGGGTCGCGGCCCGCCGCGTGGTCCTGCGGACGCTGCGGCACCTCGACGTCCGGATCGACGCCGTGGTTCTCCACGCCCCAGCCGTGGCCCTCCAGCCAGAAGGCGTACTTGGGCTGCGTGATCAGCGTGCCGTCGACCAACCGGTAGCGGCTGTCGATGCCGATGACGCCGCCCCAGGTGCGGGTGCCGACGACCGGGCCGATGCCGAGCGCCTTGATCGCGGCGTTGACGATGTCGCCGTCGGACCCGGAGAACTCGTTGGCGACGGCGACGACCGGGCCGCGGGGGGCGTCCATCGGATAGCTGAGCGGCCGCATGCCGCGCGGCAGGTCCCAGCCGACGATCCGCCGGGCCAGCTTCTCCACGACGAGCTGGGAGGTGTGCCCGCCCCGGTTCTCGCGCACGTCGACGACGAGGCCCTCCCGGGCCACCTCGACCCGCAGGTCGCGGTGGATCTGCGCCCAGCCGGGCGCCTGCATGTCGGGAACGTGCAGATAGCCGAGCCGGCCGCCGGACCTCTCGTGGACGTGGGCGCGGCGGTCGGCGACCCAGGCGTGGTAGCGCAGCGGCTCCTCGTCGGCGAGGGGGACGACGACGGCGTGCCGGAGGTCGCCGCCACCGGACGGGGAGATGGTCAGCTCGACCGGCTTGCCGGCGGTGCCGACGAGCAGCGGGCCGGGCCCGGTGACCGGGTCGACGGGCCGACCCGCGACCGCGACGATCGCGTCGCCGGCCCGCACCGCGACGCCGGGCGCGGCGAGCGGGGAGCGGGCGTGGGGGTCGGAGGTCTCCGATGGCAGGACGCGGTCGATGCGCCAGGTGCCGTCCTCGTGGCGGGAGACGTCCGCGCCGAGCAGGCCCTGCCGGGCGCCGCCGCCGTGGCCGCCGCGCGGGGTGACGTAGGCGTGCGAGGTGCCGAGCTCGCCGTGCACCTCCCACAGGAGGTCGACCAGGTCGTCGTGGGTGGCGACGCGGTCCAGAACGGGCCGGTAGCGGTCGAGGACGCCGTCCCAGTCGACGCCGTTCATGTCGGGCCGCCAGAAGTTGTCCCGCATGATGCGGCCGGTCTCGTCGTACATCTGGCGCCACTCGGCGGCCGGGTCGACGGTCTGCCGGACCCGGCCCAGGTCGACGGTGATGTTGGTGTCGCTGTCCTCGTCGCCCGAGGCCCGCCGGTCGCTGGGCACGACCTTGAGCCGTCCGTCGGTCCACAGCAGCACCCGCTTGCCGTCGCCGCTGACCTCGAAGTGGTCGGCGTCGCCCGCGAGGTGCTCGACGCGCTGCTGGGCGAGGTCGTAGCGCTCCAGCTCGGTGTGCGGGTCGGGGTCGTCCGGGTTGGCGCGGGAGGCGCCGAGGACGCCGATGACCGGGTGGCGCAGCCACAGGACGCCGTCCTTGGCGGCGCGCAGCCGGGAGTAGCGGGCGGCCTCCACCGGGAAGGGCACGATGCGGTCGGCGAGGCCCTCGATGTCGATGCGGGTCGTCGGGGTGCCCTCGCTGTCGGGGGTCTCCTCGCGGTCCGGGGTCTCGAAGGGGCGGCCGTGGCGCTGCGGGCCGAAGGGCGAGGGGGTGGTCGCGGCCAGCGTGATCAGGTACGGGCGGGCGCCCTCGACGAAGGCCAGGTCGAAGACGTGCTCGTCGTAGACCGGGTCGAAGGAGCGGGTGGAGAGGAAGGCGAGGTGCTTGCCGTCCAGGGTGAAGGCCGGCGAGTAGTCGCGGAAGCGCAGCGGGGTCGCCTCGCTCACCGACAGGTCGGTGGTGTTGGCGAGCTTGAGCTGGCGCAGCGGGTCGGGGCCGGGGTGGGACCAGGCGAGCCAGGCGGAGTCGGGCGAGAAGACGAGGCCGGAGGCGTCGCCGTCCTCGCTGCGGTCGACCTCGCGGACCTCCCCGGTCTCGCGCTCGACGAGCAGCACCCGCCCGTCGTGCGAGGCGACGGCGGCGCGGCTGCCGTCGGGTGCCATGGCGAGGCCGAGGACCCGGCCGAGCTGCCCGGCGGCCAGGCGGCGCGGGGTGGCGCCGGGCGCGAGGCCGGTGGCGGGCGCGAACTCCAGCGCGTCGTCGCCCTCGGCGTCCGTCACCCACACCACCCACTCCTCGCCGTCGGCGCGGAAGGTGCGCGGCAGCCGGGCGCGGACGCCGGGCGTGGCCGCGAGGGCGCGGGCCGGGCCGGCGCGGTGGGTGACCCAGTGGACGCCGCCGCGCACCGCGACGGCGCTGCCGCGGGCGGTGTGGTCGGGGGACGCGGAGCCGAACCAGCGGGCGGCGTCGACCGGGTGGGCCTGGAGGTCGACGCGCGAGCCGCCGAGCCGGATGTCGAGCCGGCGCGGCTCGGCGCCGTCCAGGTCGTCCAGCGTCCACAGCTCACCGGCGCTGGAGTAGACGACCCGCGTGCCGTCGGTCGCGGCGTGCCGGGCGTAGAAGCCGTCGAGCGGCGTGTGCCGGCGCAGGTCGGAGCCGTCGGCGAGGGAGGAGTAGAGGGCGCCGGTGCCCTCGTGGTCGGAGAGGAAGGCGATCCGCCCGCCGGCCCAGAACGGGTACTCGATGTTGCCGTCGAGGTCGGCGTGCAGCCGCGTGAACTCGCCGTCGTCCCCGGCGTCGATCCACAGCTTGCCCGCCGTGCCGCCCCGGTACCGCTTCCACCAGGCGGCCTCGCGGCCCATCGACACGGACAGCAGCACGGTGTGCGGCCCGTACGCGACGTCGCCGACGGGCCCGTAGGGCAGGGTGGCGGCGGGTCCGCCGTCCAGCGGGACGGCTCGGGCCCAGCTGCGGCGCAGGCTGGCCTGGCCGTGGGTGCTGAGGGCGAGGACCCGTCCCTCCGGGGTCCAGCCGCGCACCTGGGTCCGCATGCTGCCCCAGTGCGTGAGGCGTCGGGCCGGGCCGCCGTCGACGGGCGCGACGTGCACCTCGGGGGCGCCGTCGCGGGTGGACGTCCAGGCGACGGTGGTGCCGTCGGGCGAGATGCGCGGGTGGTTCACCGGCATGTTGTCGGCGCTGACCCGCCAGGCCCGGCCGCCGTCGAGCGGGGCGAGCCACACGTCGTCCTCGGCGGTGAAGGCGACCAACTCGCCGTGCGGGTGCGGGAAGCGGAGGTAGGCAGGCGCTGCGGGCTGAGTCACCCGCACAGCCTATGCAGGGGCGGGGGTCGATCGACAGGGGGTCGGATCACTTCCCGCCGGGCGCGCGGGAGGCGACGGCCGCGCCCGGCGGGCTACTTGCCCTCCACGGGCCGGCAGTGCGGATCGTCCGGGCACCAGACGGTCCGGGTGACGGTGACCGTGGGGCCGGGCCGCTGTCCGGCGGGGTCCTTCGCGGGCGGGGAGGTCCCGGCGTCGCAGTTGCCCAGTCCCTTGACGTGGAACCACTGCTTGCCGCCCACCTCGGCGGTCAGGTCGCCGCGCACGCAGGCGCCGTTGACGACGCGGGTGACCTTGCCGTCGACGGTGATGTCCCGCCCGTCGTCCGTCTTCCCCTCGCAGTGCACGGAGGCGACGGTGTTCTCGCCCGCCGGGGCGGTGGCCCCGTCGCTTTCGGAGGAGGCGGTGCACGTGAGCCACCGCACCCCGGCGTCGCGCCGGTCGAGTTCCCGCGTCACGGTCCGGTCGGTCGTGTACGCCACCGTCGCCGAGCCGAGTCCGCCCGGGTCGCAGGCGACGAGCCCGCCCACGGCGACGACCGCGCCGGCCACCATCGGCGCCACGCGCCGGCCGCCCGGGATGCCCGGCACGCTGCTCGGCATGCTCGGGATGCGCCAAATCCGCCTCAATGCCCCCATGGAGGGCAGCCTGCCACTGGTGCGGGGCGCACGGTAGAGCGCATACGGCCACTCCTCGCTACCGTGCGGCGCATGGGCAACGACCGCAGACGGCGCAGGCTCGTCGTGGACGACCGGACGACGTACCTGTGGAGCCACCGGCAGCGGAGGGGCCGCGACGGCGTCTGGCGCGACGCCCTCACGCTGCACCGCGACGGCGACGGCGTCCGCGTCCGGATCGTCTTCCCGGCGGGCGGGCCGGGCTCGGGCCGGTACACCACCGAGGGCGACTACTGGTTCGAGGGCTGCGTGGCCGACGGCCGCGGCAACCTGCTCAACCTGCGCGAACCCGGTGTCGTACGGGCGCTGGTGGACGAGGCGGGCCGGCGCGGCCTGCTGTCCGGCGACGGGGGCCGTCCGGTGGAGCTGGACGGCTGGGAGCTGTTCCCCGCGGTGGCGTCGGCGTCCACCGCCACCGAAGGCTGACGCCCCGTCAGGACCAGCGGCCGGTGCGGGCCAGGAGGACGGCGGTCGCCGCGGTGCCGGCGGTGGAGGTGCGCAGCACGCTGCGTCCGAGGCGGTAGGGCTTCGCACCGGCCGCCGCGAAGAGCGCCAGCTCCTCCGGCGACACACCCCCTTCGGGGCCGACGACCAGCACGATGTCGCCGGAGGCGGGGAGTTCGGCGGCGGCCAGCGGCTCCTCGCCGCTCTCGTGGAGCACGGCGGCGAAGGCGGCGTCGGCCAGAAGTGACGCAACCTGCTTGCCGCTCGCCGCGTCCGCGACGTCGGGGAAGCGCACCCGGCGGGACTGCTTGCCGGCCTCCCGGGCCGTCGCCCGCCACTTGCCGAGCGCCTTCAGGCCGCGCTCGCCCTTCCACTGCGTGATGCAGCGGGACGCCGCCCACGGCACGATCGCGTCGACCCCGACCTCGGTCATCGTCTCGACGGCCAACTCTCCCCGGTCCCCCTTGGGCAGGGCCTGGACGACGGTGACGCGGGGCTGCTCCGGCGGCTCCTCCTGGACGCCGTCCAGCCCGGTCACGACCAGGCGGTCCTTGCCCTCGGCGGCCTTCACCACGCCCTCGGCCCAGCGCCCGCGCCCGTCGGTGAGGACGACGTCCTCGCCGGGCCGCAGCCGCTTCACGGAGACGGCGTGCCGTCCCTCGGGGCCGCCCAGGACGTACTCACCGCCGGGCAAGTCCCCCGGCCCGAGCGAGTCGACCACGAACACCGGAGCCGTCATCAGCCCGTACCTCCCGTCACGTACTGCGACAACGCCGTTCCCGCGGACGCGAGTTCGGCGGCCAGCACCTCCACGAGCTGCCCCGCGGGCAGCTCCCGGGCCATCCGGTGGCCCTGTCCCGCCCAGAGCGCCATGCCCTGCGCGTCGCCCGCCTTCGCCGCGGCCTTGCGCAGCGGCGAGGTGAGGTGGTGCACCTCCGGGTAGGCCGCGGGGGCGTACGGGCCGTGCTCGCGCAGGAAGCGGTTGACCAGGCCGCGGGCGGGGCGGCCGGAGAAGGCGCGGGTCAGTTCGGTGCGGACGAACAGCGGGTTGGTCAGCGCCTCCTTGTGGAGGGCGTGCGCGCCGGACTCGGGGGTGGCGAGGAAGGCGGTGCCGAGCTGGGCCGCGCTCGCGCCGGCCGCGAGCACCGCGGCGATCTGGGCGCCGCGCATGATGCCGCCGGCGGCGACGACGGGCAGGCTCACCGCCTCGCGGATCTGGGCGAGCAGCGACAGCAGCCCGATCCCGGCGCCGCCGGTCTCCGGATGGTCGCGGTGGGTGCCCTGGTGTCCGCCGGCCTCGACGCCCTGCGCGATCACCGCGTCGGCGCCGGCTCGCTCGACGGCCCGGGCCTCGTCGGCGGTGGTCGCCGTGACCAGGGTGAACGTGCCGACGCGGTGGAGCGAGTCGACGACCTCGGGGGTCGGCACACCGAAGTGGAACGACACCACCGGCACCGGGTTGTCCAGCAGCACCGCGAGCTTGGTGTCGTAGCCGTCGTCCCGGCCGCAGTCGGGGTCGCCGAGCTCGGTCCCGTACCAGGCGGCCTCACCGGCGAGCTGGTGGGCGTAGACGCCGACGGCGGAGGGGTCGGCCGTCTCCGGCTGCGGCATGAAGAGGTTGACGCCGAAGGGGCGGGCGGTCAGCCCTCGCAACTGCTTGATCTCCTGGTACATCCCGTCCGCGGTCTTGTACCCGGCGGCCAGGAACCCCAGCCCTCCCGCCTCGCACACCGCGGCGGCGAGCTGCGGCACGGAGACGCCGCCCGCCATGGGCGCCTGCACGATCGGGTAGGGGAAGAGATCGGTCAGTGCGGAGGACATGAGCGCATGTTGTCACGTCCTCCGCACGAGTCCGAATCCGGGCTTCCGCCGGCATACGCCGGGAGCATCCGCACCGCGAAGCCCCTGGCGGCGGCCCGTGTCAGCGCCCGTTGAACGCGTCCTTCAGCCGGGAGAACAGGCCCTGCTGACCGGGCTGACCGTGCCCACCCGGGGGACCACCCCCGGACCCCCGGCAGACCGGCGCGCACCCCCGGAGGCACGACACCGCCGGCCGAAGCCACCCGTCAGCGCCCGTTGAACGCGTCCTTCAGCCGGGAGAACAGGCCCTGCTGACCGGGCTGACCGTGCCCACCCGGGGGACCACCCCCGGACCCCCGGCAGACCGGCGCGCACCCCCGGAGGCACGACCCCGCCGGCCGAAGCCACCCGTCAGCGCCCGTTGAACGCGTCCTTCAGCCGGGAGAACAGGCCCTGCTGACCGGGCTGGAACTGGCCCTGGGGCCGTTCCTCGCCGCGCAGCTTGGACAGCTCGCGCAGGAGGTGCTCCTGCTCGGGGTCGAGCTTGGTCGGGGTCGTGACCTCGACGTGGACGATGAGGTCGCCCCGGCCGCCGCCGCGCAGGTGGGTGACGCCGCGCCCGTGCAGCGGGATCGACTGGCCGGACTGGGTGCCGGGCCGGATGTCGACCTCCTCCATGCCGTCGAGGGTCTCCAGCGGCACCTTCGTGCCGAGGGCCGCCGCCGTCATCGGGATGGTGACCGTGCAGTGCAGGTCGTCGCCGCGGCGCTGGAAGGTCGAGTGCGGCAGCTCGTGGATCTCCACGTACAGGTCGCCGGCGGGGCCGCCGCCGGGGCCGACCTCGCCCTCGCCCGCGAGCTGGATCCGGGTGCCGTTGTCCACACCGGCCGGGATCTTCACGGTCAGGGTGCGCCGCGAGCGGATCCGGCCGTCGCCCGCGCACTCGGGGCACGGGGTGGGGACGACGGTGCCGAAGCCCTGGCACTGGGGGCAGGGGCGGGAGGTCATGACCTGACCCAGGAAGGACCGGGTGACCTGCGACACCTCACCGCGGCCGCGGCACATGTCACACGTCTGGGCCGAGGTGCCGGGGGCCGCGCCCTCGCCGTTGCAGGTGTTGCAGACGACGGCCGTGTCGACCTGGATGTCCTTGGTCGTCCCGAAGGCGGCCTCGTCCAGCTCGACCTCGAGGCGGATCATCGCGTCCTGGCCCCGGCGGGTGCGCGAGCGCGGACCGCGCTGCGACGCCGTACCGAAGAACGCGTCCATGATGTCCGAGAAGTTCCCGAAGCCACCCGCGCCGAAGCCGCCCGCGCCCGCGCCGCCGGCCTGCGAGAGCGGGTCGCCGCCGAGGTCGTAGACCTGCTTCTTCTGCGGGTCCGACAGCACCTCGTAGGCGGCGTTGATCTCCTTGAACCGCTCCTGGGTCTTCGGATCGGGGTTGACGTCCGGGTGCAGCTCGCGGGCGAGCCTCCGGAACGCCTTCTTGATCTCGTCCTGGGACGCGTCGCGGCGTACGCCGAGTACGGCGTAGTAGTCCGTGGCCACCTACGACTCCGCCAGGATCTGTCCGACGTACCGTGCCACTGCGCGTACCGCTCCCATCGTTCCCGGGTAATCCATGCGGGTCGGTCCGACCACGCCGAGCTTGGCAACCGCCTCGCCGCCCGAACCGTAGCCCACCGACACGACGGACGTGGAGTTGAGTCCTTCGTGGGCGTTCTCATGACCGATACGGACGGTCACGCCCGGATCCTTCGCCTCGCCGAGCAGCTTGAGGAGCACGACCTGCTCCTCCAGTGCCTCCAGGACGGGCCGGATCATGAGGGGGAAGTCGTGCCCGAAGCGGGTGAGATTGGCGGTGCCGCCGATCATCAGCCGCTCCTCGTTCTCCTCGACCAGCGTCTCCAGCAGCGTGGAGAGCACCGTGGAGACCGTACCGCGGTCCTCGGCCTCGAAGGCCTCCGGCAGATCCTCGACCAGGCTCGGGACGTCCGAGAACCGGCGGCCCGCGACCCGGCTGTTGAGCCGCGCGCGCAGATCCGCCAGGGACGCCTCCCCGAACGGCGCCGGGCAGTCGACCATGCGCTGCTCGACCCGCCCGGTGTCCGTGATCAGCACGAGCATCAGGCGCGCGGGCGCCAGGGAGAGCAACTCCACGTGCCGCACGGTCGACCGGGTCAGCGAGGGGTACTGCACGACGGCGACCTGCCGGGTGAGCTGCGCGAGCAGCCGCACCGTACGGGCCACCACGTCGTCGAGGTCGACGGCGCCCTCCAGGAAGTTCTGGATGGCGCGCCGCTCGGGCGCGGTCATCGGCTTGACGCCGGCCAGCCGGTCGACGAAGAGCCGGTAGCCCTTGTCGGTCGGGATGCGCCCCGCGCTGGTGTGCGGCTGGGCGATGAAGCCCTCGTCCTCGAGGGCCGCCATGTCGTTGCGCACGGTGGCCGGGGACACGCCGAGGTTGTGCCGCTCGGTGAGGGCCTTGGAGCCGACGGGCTCCTCGGTGCCGACGTAGTCCTGGACGATGGCGCGCAGCACCTTCAGCCTGCGTTCACTGAGCATCGCGCACACCTCCAAAAAGCCGTCCGCCCGGTGTTCTCCCTGGCACTCACCGTGTTCGAGTGCCAGACTTCCCCGGCCCAGTGTACGGCCGCGGGGTACGCCCCCGGCAAGGGCGGGGCGCCGCCGTCGTGACCGGGGCCCTCGGGCGCTAGCGTCGGCGCCGTGACGGTGACTTGGGAAGACCTGGGGTGGGAGCGGCTGGCGGCCGGGGTGGGGCGGTGCCGCCTGCCGGGGTGGGACTGCACGGCGGGGCTGGTCGTCGGCGCGGACGCGGCGCTGGCGGTCGACGCCGGGTCGGGCCTCGGCGAGGGCGCGCGGTTGCGCGGGGCGGCGCGGGAGCTCGCCGGTCGCCGTGTGACGCATCTCGCGCTGACCCACGCGCACTTCGACCACGTCCTCGGCGCCGCGGCGTTCGCGGGCGCGGAGGTCTTCGGGGCGGCGGGCGTGGCCGCGGTCCTCGCGGGGGGCCGGGAGGCGCTGCGCGCGGACGCGGTGGCCCACGGCCTGGACGCCCGGCTCGCGGAGGAGGCCGCGGACGCCCTCGTCCCGGTACGCCACGAGGTGTCCGGCGAGCGGACGCTCGACCTGGGCGGCGGCCGGCGGGTGGTGCTGGCCGACGTCGGCCCCGGGCACACCGGCCACGACCTCGCGGTGCTGGTGCCGGGGGACCCGGCGGTCGTCTTCTGCGGGGACCTGGTCGAGGAGTCCGGCGAGCCGCAGGCGGGGCCCGACGCCGTACCGGCCCGCTGGCCGGCCGCCCTCGACCGGCTGCTCGGCCTGGGCGGCGAGGACGCGCTGTACGTCCCCGGGCACGGGGCGGTGGTGGACGCGGCGTTCGTCCGGGCCCAGCGGGACGCGCTGGCCGCCCGCTTCGGCGTGTCGCGTTGATCACGGCGCGGGCGTTCCTCGTATCGTCGGCAGAATGCGCCAGTACTCCGCCGATCTGACTCCGCCGTGGAAGAAGCCGCAGCCGGTGCCCGAGGTCCCGGCCGACCCCGGTCTGGTGGTCGAGGAGCCCGGCACCGGCTTCTGCGGCGCGGTGGTCTCCTGCGAGGCGGGGACGGTGACGCTGGAGGACCGCTTCGGCAAGCACCGGGTGTTCCCGATGGAGCCGCGCGGCTTCCTGCTGGAGGGCCGTGCGGTGACCCTGGTCAGGCCGGCATCGGGTCCGGTACGGCCCACCCGTACGGCGTCCGGTTCGGTGGCCGTCCCCAGTGCCCGGGCGCGCGTGGCCCGCGCCGGCCGCATCTACGTCGAGGGGCGGCACGACGCCGAGCTGGTCGAGAAGGTCTGGGGCGACGACCTGCGGGTCGAGGGCGTGGTCGTGGAGTACCTGGAGGGGGTCGACGACCTGCCGTCCGTCGTCGCCGGTTTCGCGCCGGGCCCGGACGCGCGGCTGGGCGTGCTGGTGGACCACCTGGTGCCGGCGTCGAAGGAGTGGCGGATCGCCGAGGCGGTGACGAGCGAGCACGCGCTGGTGGTGGGCCACCCCTACATCGACATCTGGGAGGCGGTGAAGCCGTCCTCCCTGGGCATCGCCTCCTGGCCGCGGGTGCCGCGCGGCCAGGACTGGAAGACGGGGGTGTGCCGGGCGCTGGGCTGGCCGGAGAACACGGGGGCCGCCTGGCAGCACATCCTCGGGCACGTGCGGTCCTACAAGGACCTCCAGCCGGAGCTGCTGGGCCGCGTGGAGGAACTGATCGACTTCGTGACGGCCTGAGTCCCCCGCCGCCGAACGGGAGGGAGCCCGGTCAGTCGACCAGGTCCCGCACCACCGCGTCCGCCAGCAGCCGCCCGCGCAGGGTCAGCACGGCCCGCCCCTCCCCGTACGGCCCCTCCTGGAGCAGCCCGTCCGCCAGCGCCCGGCGCGAGGCCGCGAGGCCCTCCTCCCGCAGCAGGGACAGCGGCACCCCCTCGCGCAGCCGCAGCTCCAGCAGGATCCGCTCCACCCTCCGGTCCTCGTCCGTCAGCACCTCGCGCCCGGCCCCCGGCGACTTCCCCGCCGCCAGCGCCCCCGCGTACGCCCCGGGGTGCTTGACGTTCCACCAGCGCACCCCGCCCACGTGCGAGTGCGCGCCGGGTCCGGCGCCCCACCAGTCGGCCCCCCGCCAGTACAGCTCGTTGTGCAGGCACCGCCCCGTGTCGGAGGTCGCCCAGTTCGACACCTCGTACCAGTCGAAGCCCGCCCCGGACAGCGTCTCCTCGGCGATCAGGTACCGGTCGGCGTGCACGTCGTCGTCGGTCATCGGGACCTCGCCGCGCCGGATGCGCCGGGCGAGCTGCGTGCCCTCCTCCACGATCAAGGCGTACGCGGAGACGTGGTCGGGTCCGGCGCCGAGCGCCGCGTCCAGCGAGGCCCGCCAGTCGTCGTCGGACTCGCCCGGGGTGCCGTAGATCAGGTCGAGGTTGACGTGGTCGAAGCCGGCCGCGCGGGCCTCGGCGACGCAACGCTCGGGGCGGCCCGGGGTGTGGGTGCGGTCCAGGATCCTCAGGACGTGCTGCCGGGCGCTCTGCATGCCGAAGGAGATCCGGTTGAAGCCGCCCTCGCGCAGGGTGGCGAGGTACGCCGGGTCGACGGACTCCGGGTTGGCCTCCGTCGTCACCTCGGCGTCGGCCGCGAGGCCGAACTCGTCGCGGATCGCGTGCAGCATCCGTACCAGGTCACCGGCGGCCAGCAGGGTGGGCGTGCCGCCGCCGACGAAGACCGTGCGGACCTCGCGCGGGTCGTCACCGAGCACCTTGCGGGCCAGGCGGACCTCGTCGACGAGCGTCTCGGCGTAGTTGTCGCGGGAGGCGAGGACGCCGCCGGTGCCGCGCAGCTCGGTCGCGGTGTAGGTGTTGAAGTCGCAGTAGCCGCAGCGGGTCGCGCAGTACGGGACGTGCAGGTAGAAGCCGAGGGGGCGGTCGGCGGCGCCGGCGAGCGCGGACGCGGGCAGCGCGCCGTCGGCGGGGACGGGTTCGCCGTCGGGGAGTGCGGAGGGCATGCGTTCCATTGTCCCGTACGGCCGCGGTTACTCGGCCTGGAGCACCAGCAGCGCCAGGTCGTCCTCCGGGGGCCGGGCCCCGAACTCGTGCACCAGCCGCCTGATGCGCTCGGCGACCAGTCCGGCGTCCAGCCCCGCGCACCCGGCGAGCGCCGCCGCGAGCCCGTCGCCGTCGTCGAACTGGCGGGAGCCGCTGCGCCGCTCGGTGACGCCGTCCGTGACGCACAGCAGGGTCTCGCCGGACCGCAGCTCGAAGGTCTCGCTGGTGTACGTCGCGTCCTCGAGGACGCCGAGGAGGCTCCCCGGCCCGGCGACCGTGCGGACGGTGCCGTCGGGGGCGAGCAGCAGGGGCAGCGGGTGCCCGGCGGAGGCGAGGGTGCAGCGGACGACGCCGTCGCCGGCGGGGACCAGCTCGCCGTAGAGCAGGGACAGGAAGCGGGTCTGCGGTCCGTCGCCCGGGGCAACCGGACGGCCTCCGGCGGCGATGAGGGCGCGGGCGGCGGCGTCCGCGGCCTCGGTGGCGTCGTCGAGGAGGAGCTGGTTGAGGCGGTCGAGGACGTCGGGGACGCCGTACCCCTCGCGGGCCAGCAGCCGCAGCCAGGGCCGGGCGAGCCCGATGACGACGGCGGCCTCGGGACCCTTGCCCTGGACGTCGCCGATGGTGAAGCACCAGCGGCCGTCGCCGGCCTGGAAGAGGTCGTAGAAGTCGCCGCTGGGTCCGCCCTTGTCGCACGGCTCGTGGACGAGGGCGCTGCGCACGCCCGGGATCTCGGCGACGGCGCCCGGCAGCAGACCGCGCTGGAGGACGGCGCTGATGGTGACCTGGCGGGCGTACTGGCGGGCGGTGCCGATGGCGAGCGCCACCCGGCGGCTGAGGTCCTCGACCAGGCCACTGATCTCGTCGGGGAAGCGGGAGGTGCCGGCCCGCCCGATGACCAGGGTGCCCAGCGGCCGGCCGCCGGTGACCAGGCGGTAGGCGAGCGCGGCGCCGTGCGGGCCGAGCGCGTCGCCGGGCCAGGGGTGGACGACGGGGCCGGCCCGCCAAGGGTCGCGGGCGCGGGGCGGGGCCTTCTCCAGGGCCGGCCACAGGGCGTCGACGCGACTCTCGGCGGCGTGCCAGACGCGGGCCAGCCGTGCTCCGACGGCCGCCCCGGTGTCGTCGCCCCAGGCTCCCCGGCCCAGGGCCTCGTCCTCGAGCCACACGGCGCACCAGTCGGCGAGGCGCGGCACCACGAGCTGGCCGGTGAGGGAGGCGACCAGGTCCTCGTCGAGCTGTCCGGCCAGCAGGTCGGAGGCCTCGGCGAGGAAGGACAGGGCGCCGCGGCCCAGCCAGTCCCGGTCGCGCACGCCGCGCCGCCCCGGTTCGGCCGTGCCGTCCCCCGGGTCCGGCCACCGGGGGCCGTCCGGCCACGGAGTGCGGTCCGGCCACGGAGGGCGGTCCGGCCACGGAGGGCGGTCCGGCCCGTCCGCCGCGCCGGCGCCGCACTCGGTGTCCGACCGGCCGTCCGGGCCCTCCGGGGGCTCGGTGCCGGCCGGGGACAGGGGGTGCCTCGGCTCCTGCTCACCGGCGTCGGCCCCGGCCCGTCCGGCGGTCTCGTCGTCCCGCGCGGGCAGGCGGGCCCAGACCGTCTTGCCGCCCGGCCGGTAGGTGATGCCCCAGGCCTCCGAGAGCGCGGCGACGAGCCGCAGGCCGCGCCCGTACTCCGGGGTCTCGCCGGGCATGTCCTGACCGCCGCCCCGCGGCGCACGGGAGGGGTGACGGTCGGCGACCTCGACGACGAGCGCGCCCGTCTCCTCCAGCCGGCAGATCACCTCGACGTCGGTCCCGGCGTGCACGACGGCGTTCGTGACCAGCTCGCTGACGACCACCAGCGCGTCGGCGGCCAGGTGGCCGGTCAGCCGCTGCGCCTCGGGCAGGCCGAGCGCGGCCCAGTCGGCGAGCGTGGCCCGCACCGTCGCGCGGGCCGCGCCCGGCGCGAGGGAGCTGCCGACCAGGGTCACGTGCGCCCGCGCGCACTCCCGGGCGGGCGCCTCGGCGGCGGGTGCGGGTGCACCGCCGGCACAGGAGACGGTTTCCCGTTGCGTCGGAATGGCCCCCATGACGGCTCCCCGGGCAGTTCGTGCGAGTGCTTCGCAGTCGTTGCCCGACAGAGTGACAGAAAGGACCCGTCCATGAGCAAGGAGTCACCGAAGTGGACCGCCACGGGTGAGAACCGTGCTAGAGGAACACCCGAACGCAAGTCCCACGCCCGGTTCCGGAGCCGCGCGGCCGCCCTCGTCCGCCGCGCGGACGGCCGCGGTGCGCTACGCCTCGCGCGAGCCCTCGTACATCTCCTCGATCAGGTGCTTGTACTCGCGCTCCACCACCGGCCGCTTCAGCTTCAGGCTCGGGGTGATCTCGCCGTGCTCGACGTCGAGGTCGCGGGGCAGCAGGCGGAACCTCTTGATGGTCTGCCAGCGCTGGAGGCCCGCGTTGAGCTGCTTGACGTAGCCGTCGACCATCTCGACCGTCTCCGGCGCCGCGACGACGTCCGCGTACGGCTTGCCGTCCAGGCCGTTGTCCTTCGCCCACTCCATGATCGCGGCCTCGTCGAGGGCGATGAGCGCCGTGCAGAAGTTCCGGTCGGCGCCGTGGACCAGGATGTTGGAGACGTACGGGCACACCGCCTTGAACTGGCCCTCGACCTCGGCGGGCGCGATGTACTTGCCGCCCGACGTCTTGATCAGGTCCTTCTTGCGGTCGGTGATGCGCAGGTAGCCGTCGGGCGAGAGCTCGCCGATGTCGCCGGTGTGGAACCAGCCGTCGGACTCCAGGACCTCGGCGGTCTTCTCGGGCAGCTTGTGGTAGCCCTCCATGATGCCGGGGCCGCGCAGCAGGATCTCGCCGTCGTCCGCGATGCGCACCTCGGTGCCGGGCAGCGGCTTGCCGACCGTGCCGGTGCGGTAGGCCTCGCCGGGGTTGACGAAGGAGGCGGCGGAGGACTCGGTGAGGCCGTAGCCCTCCAAGATGTGGATGCCGGCGCCGGCGAAGAAGTAGCCGATCTCCGGCGCGAGGGCGGCCGAGCCGGACACGCAGGCCCGCAGCCGGCCGCCGAAGGCCTCGCGGATCTTGGCGTAGACGAGCTTGTCGGCGATGCCGTGCCGGGCGGACAGGCCGAAGGGCGCGCTCACGCTGCCGGTGCGCTTGAAGTTGTCCTGGGTGACCTTGGCGTACTCGCGGGCGACGCCGGCGGCCCACTGGAAGATCTTGTACTTGGCTCCGCCGCCCGCGCGGGCCTTGGCGGCGACGCCGTTGTAGACCTTCTCGAAGATGCGCGGGACGGCGGCCATGTAGGTCGGCCGGACGACCGGCAGGTTCTCGATGATCTTGTCGACGCGGCCGTCGACGGCGGTGACGTGACCGGCCTCGATCTGGCCGGAGGTGAGCACCTTGCCGAAGACGTGCGCGAGCGGCAGCCACAGGTACTGCACGTCGTCCTTGGTGACCAGGCCGGTCGCGGCGATCGCCTTCGCCATGTACGACCAGTTGTCGTGCGGGAGGCGGACGCCCTTGGGCCGGCCGGTGGTGCCGGAGGTGTAGATGAGGGTGGCGAGCTGGTCCTTGGTGAGCGCGCCGACCCGCTTCACGACCAGCTCCGGGTCCGTCTCCAGGCGGGCCGCGCCCCGGCGCTCCAGCTCGTCGAGGGTGAGGACCCAGTCCTCACTGGTGTCCGCGCCGGCCGCGTCGATCACCACGACGTGGGTGAGGTCGGGCAGCTCCGCCCGCTTCTCCTTGGCCTTGACGAGCTGGGCGGCGTCCTCCGCGATCAGCACCCGGCTCTCCGAGTCGGACAGGATGTACGCCGACTCCTCCGCGTTGGTCTGCGGGTAGACCGTGGTCGTCGCGGCGCCGGCGCACATGATGCCGAGGTCGGTGAGGATCCACTCCAGCCGCGTGGAGGAGGCCAGCGCCACGCGCTGCTCGGGCTGGACGCCGAGCTCGATCAGGCCGGCCGCGATCGCGTAGACCCGCTCGGCGGCCTGGGCCCAGGTGAGCGACTTCCAGTCGTCCGGGCCCTCGCCGGAGGCCGGTGGGACCGGGTAGCGGTACGCCTCGGCGTCCGGCGTGGCCGCCACACGCTCCAGGAAGAGTCCCGCCACGGAGGGCGGACGGTTCTCGATCAGTGTCTGTGTGTCGCTCACGACATCCTCCGGGCCCGCGACGGTGCGGCTGGCTCAGGTGCGGCTGGTTTCACTCTCGGGCGGTGGTTCGGGCTCGTGCTCACGCGGCCGTTCCCGGCCGTTGTTTAACTCACGAGTAACTATGGGGCAGGCATCAGAGTAAAGGGCGACCGGCCCGCGCGTAAGACTCCGCGCCCTGTCACTTCACACGAACGCCCGCCCGTGACGTGCGAAGGGACCCGCCGCGCTTTCGCCCGGCGAGCCCCTTCGTGTCCGCTTTGCCCGTGGTGTACGGGAACGGTGGCGGTTACTTCTTGCCCTTGGCCGATCCCGCGCTGTCGTCACTGGAGAGGACGGCGATGAAGGCCTCCTGCGGAACCTCCACGGAACCCACCATCTTCATCCGCTTCTTGCCTTCCTTCTGCTTCTCCAGCAGCTTCCGCTTGCGGGAGATGTCACCGCCGTAGCACTTGGCGAGGACGTCCTTGCGGATGGCGCGGATGGTCTCGCGGGCGATCACCCGGGAGCCGATGGCGGCCTGGATGGGCACCTCGAAGGCCTGGCGCGGGATCAGCTCGCGCAGCTTGGCGACGAGCCGCACGCCGTACGCGTACGCCGCGTCCTTGTGGGTGATCGCCGAGAAGGCGTCCACCTTGTCGCCGTGCAGCAGGATGTCGACCTTGACCAGGCTGGAGGTCTGCTCGCCGGTGGGCTCGTAGTCCAGCGAGGCGTACCCACGCGTCTTCGACTTCAGCTGGTCGAAGAAGTCGAAGACGATCTCCGCGAGCGGCAGGGTGTAGCGGATCTCGACCCGGTCCTCGGAGAGGTAGTCCATGCCGAGCAGGGTGCCGCGCCGGGTCTGGCACAGCTCCATGATCGAGCCGATGAACTCGGTCGGCGCGAGGATCGTGGCGCGCACGACCGGCTCGTACACCTCGTTGATCTTGCCCTCGGGGAACTCGCTCGGGTTGGTGACGGTGTACTCGGTGCCGTCCTCCATGACCACCCGGTAGACCACGTTGGGGGCGGTGGCGATGAGGTCGAGCCCGAACTCGCGCTCCAGCCGCTCGCGGATCACGTCGAGGTGCAGCAGGCCGAGGAAGCCGACGCGGAAGCCGAAGCCGAGGGCCGCGGAGGTCTCCGGCTCGTAGACCAGGGCGGCGTCGTTGAGCTGGAGCTTGTCCAGCGCCTCGCGCAGCTCCGGGTAGTCCGACCCGTCCAGCGGGTAGAGGCCGGAGAAGACCATCGGCCGGGGGTCCTTGTAGCCGCCGAGCGCCTCCTCGGCGCCCTTGTGCTGGCTGGTGACGGTGTCACCGACCTTGGACTGGCGGACGTCCTTCACACCGGTGATCAGGTAGCCCACCTCGCCGACGCCGAGACCGTCGGCGGACAGCATCTCCGGCGAGTTGGTGCCGATCTCCAGCAGCTCGTGGGTGGCGCCCGTCGACATCATCCGGATGCGCTCGCGCTTGTTGAGCTGGCCGTCGATGACACGGACGTACGTCACGACGCCGCGGTACGAGTCGTAGACGGAGTCGAAGATCATCGCGCGGGCGGGGGCGTCCGCGACGCCGACCGGGGCCGGGACCTCGGCGACGACCTTGTCCAGCAGCGCGTCGACGCCGAGTCCGGTCTTGGCGGAGACCTTGAGCACGTCGTCGGGGTCGCAGCCGACCAGGTTGGCGAGCTCCTCGGCGAACTTCTCGGGCTGCGCGGCCGGCAGGTCGATCTTGTTCAGGACGGGGATGATGGTGAGGTCGTTCTCCATCGCCAGGTAGAGGTTGGCGAGGGTCTGGGCCTCGATGCCCTGGGCGGCGTCGACGAGGAGGATCGTGCCCTCGCACGCGGCGAGCGACCGGGAGACCTCGTACGTGAAGTCGACGTGCCCGGGGGTGTCGATCATGTTGAGGATGTGCGTGTTGCTCTTGTCGTGGGTGGGGGCCCACGGCAACCGCACCGCCTGGGACTTGATCGTGATGCCGCGCTCGCGCTCGATGTCCATGCGGTCGAGGTACTGGGCGCGCATCTGCCGCTGCTCGACCACACCGGTCAGCTGGAGCATCCGGTCGGCGAGCGTGGACTTGCCGTGGTCGATGTGCGCGATGATGCAGAAATTGCGGATCAGAGCCGGGTCGGTACGGCTCGGCTCGGGCACATGGCTAGGGATCGCGGGCACGCAGGGTCCTGATTCTTGAGGCGTCCGCAGTGTCTGCGGTCTCGGGTCGGATCGTTACGCAGCTTCCATCGTCCCACGCGCGGGGACCATGGAGGGGTTTGGGAGGGGTTGGGGACGGGTTTGGGCCAGTCATCGGGCCGCTGGTACTGTGGGGGGCTGTGCCTCATGCCCTCTCAGCGCGAGGCACACCTCAAGAAATCACCGGCCCGGGACCCGAGCGGCCCCGTGCCTGAACCTGAAAAGGCTCATTCGTGGCGAACATCAAGTCCCAGATCAAGCGGAACAAGACCAACGAGAAGGCCCGGCTGCGCAACAAGGCCGTCAAGTCCTCTCTGAAGACCGCGATCCGCAAGGCTCGTGAGGCCGCTGCCGCGGGCGACGTCGAGAAGGCCACCGAGTACCAGCGCGTTGCCGCGCGTCAGCTCGACAAGGCCGTCTCCAAGGGCGTCATCCACAAGAACCAGGCCGCCAACAAGAAGTCGGCTCTGGCGCAGAAGGTCGGCGCCCTCCAGGGCTGAACCTCACATCTGGTCTGACCGCCGGAAGGACCCAGAGCGGGCCCTCTCTCATCCGCTCCCGTCCGGCACCCCGGACCCGTGCGCGGCCTGCGTTCGCCACGCGGGCATGGGTCCCCCAGCTTGGTCCGAAGGCCCCGGTGACCGTCCTCCCCAGGACGGCCACCGGGGCCTTCGGTGCGAACGGCCGCCGGAACGACAGGCTCTACGCCCGTCCCCGCGAACGCGCCGCCCGGGCGACGGTCACCACGGCCTTCTCCAGCGCGTACTCCGGGTCGTCGCTGCCGCCCTTGACCCCGGCGTCCGCCTCGGCCACCGCGCGCAGGGCCACGGACACGCCGTCCGGTGTCCACCCGCGCATCTGCTGCCGGACGCGGTCGATCTTCCAGGGCGGCATCCCGAGCTCGCGGGCGAGGTCGGCGGGGCGCCCGCCGCGCGCGGACGACAGCTTGCCGATGGCCCGCACGCCCTGGGCGAGCGCGCTGGTGATCAGCACCGGCGCCACTCCGGTCGCCAGCGACCAGCGCAGCGCCTCCAGTGCCTCCGCCGCCCGCCCCTCGACCGCCCGGTCGGCGACGGTGAAGCTGGAGGCCTCCGCGCGTCCGGTGTAGTACCGCCCGACGACCGCCTCGTCGATCGTCCCCTCGACGTCCGCGGCCAGCTGCGACACCGCCGACGCCAGCTCCCGCAGGTCGCTGCCGATGGCGTCGACCAGCGCCTGGCACGCCTCCGGGGTGGCCGACCGCCCGGCGGTGCGGAACTCCGCCCGCACGAACGCCAGCCGGTCCGCGGGCTTGGTCATCTTCGGGCACGCCACCTCGCGCGCCCCCGCCTTGCGCGCGGCGTCCAGCAGGCCCTTGCCCTTGGCGCCGCCCGCGTGCAGCAGGACGAGGGTGATCTCCTCGGCGGGTGCGCCGAGGTAGCCCTTGACGTCCTTGACCGTGTCGGCGGACAGGTCCTGCGCGTTGCGTACGACCACGACCTTGCGCTCGGCGAAGAGCGAGGGGCTGGTGAGCTCGGCGAGCGTGCCGGGCTGGAGCTGGTCGGGGGTCAGGTCGCGGACGTCCGTGTCGGCGTCGGCGGCCTTCGCGGCGGCCACCACCTCCTGCACGGCACGGTCGAGCAGGAGGTCCTCCTGGCCCACGGCAAGGGTCACCGGGGCGAGCGGGTCGTCATTCGCAGTCTTCCTGGCCATCGTGACAAGCATCGCACGCACCACCGACAGCGAGCCCCGGCCCGCGACGCCCCCGGCTCCCGCGACTCCCCCCGGCTCCCGAGGCGGCCCGCGACTCCCGGGCGGCCCGCAGCGGCCGGGCTACGGCTCCTCGCGCCAGCCGTCCCACGCGCGTACGAACTCGTCGAGCGCGCCGGGGTCCAGCCGCTCGTCCTCGTCCCGCAGGACGACCAGCCACTGGGCGTCCTCGGCGTCGTCCTCACCGGCCAGGGCGTCCCGGACGAGCTGCGGCTCCTCGGCGAGCCCGAACCGCTCCCCGAGCTTCCTGGGCCACCTCCTCCGCGGCGTCGCGGTCGGGCAGCACCAGGACATGTCTCACGTCACTCACACGCACCATTGTCGGGCACGGGACTGCGAGCGAACTCCCAGGTGGGAGGCCACACGTCCGGGCCCGGCCCCCCTCACCGGCCGGCTCCGTCCGGCTCCCTCACCGGCCGGGCGGAGACGGCACCCGGTCGAGGTGGATGCCGAAGAGGTCCCGGTAGGCCGCCAGCACCTCCTCGTCCGACGCCAGTTCGCGTGCCTCCCGTCCCCCGTCGGCGGCCGTCGTCGTGAGCCGGCGCCCGCTGAGCGTGATCCGTCCGCCGTCCTCCGTGAGCCGTGAGCACACCGGCGCCTTCAGGAAGTGCGACCGGGGCGAGGTGCTGTGCCACCACGCGCCGGACACGAAGTCGCCGAGCACCCTCGGGCGCGGCTCCAGCCGGTACACGGGCTTCCCGTCGCACAGCACGTCCAGGTCGGCCGCCCGGGCCGGATCGGGGCCGCCGCCCGCCCCGGCCGCGTCCGGACCCGCCTCCGCGATCCGGAACACTCCCCCGGGATCCTTCTGCTCGCCCCGCTCCCCGAACTCCAGCGGGCCGTGGCTGTGCGCCCCGAACCCGACGTCCGCCAGCCAGTCGCCCGCGTCCACCGTCCGCACGAGCAGCGCCAGATGGTCGTACGGGATCCCGAGCGCACCCCCGTCCCCGTACACCCGCGCCGCGAGCAGCGTGACCTCGTACCCGAGCGCGCTCAGCAACGCGCCGAAGAGGCCGTTGAGTTCGTAGCAGAACCCGCCGCGCCGGGCGTCGACGACCTTGCCCAGCAGCCGTTCCCGCTCCAGCACGATCTCCTCGCCCAGGTGGACGGAAAGGTTCTCGAACGGCACCGTCCGCAGATGGCGCAGGTGCAGCTCGCGCAGGGCGTCGAGGGTGGGCCGTGCCGGGCGCCCGGCGCCCAGGCGGCGGAGGTAGGCGTCGATCTGTCGTGTCTCCATTCGCTCAGTCTCCCGCGACCCGCAACGCCTCCCCCGTGCCGGTCACGGCAAGCGCCCCGTCCCGGTCCGTGCGCAGTACCATCGCACCCCCGGCCCGCAGTGCCGCGACCGTGCCGGGGGCCGGGTGCCCGTACGGGTTGTCCTCGCCGCAGCTGATGAGCGCCAGGCGCGGCGCCACCCGCCGTATCAGGGCGGGGTCCTGGTGGGCGGAGCCGTGGTGGGCCACCTTCAGCACGTCGGCCCCTTCCAGCGCGGCGGCCGCCGGTGACCTCGCCAACTCTTGCTGGGCCGGGGGCTCCAGGTCCCCGAGCAGCAGCAGGCGCAGCCCGGCCGTCCGCACCAGCAGCGTGACGCTGGCGTCGTTGGGGCTCTCCGTGCTCGCCGTGCTCGCCGGTGGATCCGGTGCCGGGGCCGTCGGCGCGCCCGGCACCGTGCCCGGCCGCGGTTCCCGCGGTGGCAACGGCGGTGGCCAGACCACCTCCCAGGACAGCGCTCCGGTCCGCCGCTGTTCCCCGGCGGCGGCGGACCGCACGGGGATCCGTCGTGCCGCCGCCAGTCTGCGGACGAACCCGGCCTGGTCCGCGGGCTCCTCGAGTCCGGTCGTCTCGATCGCGCCCACCGGCCGCCCCCGCAGCACCCCGGGCAGGCCCGCCACGTGGTCGGCGTGGAAGTGGGTCAGTACGACCAGCGGGATCTCGGTGATGCCGAGCGAGCGCAGACAGCGGTCGACGAGCACCGGATCGGGCCCGGCGTCCACGACCACTCCCGCGCCCGGGCCGGCCGCGAGCACCAGGGCGTCCCCCTGCCCCACGTCGCACATCACCATGCGCCACCCCGGCGGCGGCCACCCCGTGATCACCCGTGGCAGCGGCCCCGGCTGCACCACCGCGAGCACCAGCAGCAACGCGCAGACACCGCACCACCAGGGATGCCGCAGCAGCCGCCGGCCGACGAGCAGCACGCCCGCCGTGGCGAGGGCGAGCAGCGCCGCCCCCGTCCAGCCGCCTGGCCAGTCCACGCCCGCTCCGGGCAGCGCGGCCCCGGTGCGGGCGGTCCCCGCGATCCACCCGGCCGGCCAACCCGCGCACCAGGCACAGGCCTTGGCCACCGGCATCGCCAGCGGTGCCGTCGCGAGGGCCGCGAAGCCCAGCACCGTCGCCGGCGCCACCGCGAACTCCACCAGCAGGTTGCACGGCACCGCCACCAGGCTCACCCGGGCCGACAGCACGGCGACCACCGGCGCGCACAGGGCCTGCGCGGCGCCGGCGGCGGCCAGCGCCTCGGCGAGCCGGGGCGGCACCCGGCGCCGGCGCAGCGCCGCGCTCCACCGCGGCGCGAGCGTGAGCAGGGCGCCGGTGGCCAGTACGGAGAGCAGGAAGCCGTAACTGCGGGCCAGCCACGGGTCGTACAGCACCAGCAGCAGGACGGCGGTCGCCAGTGCCGGGAGCAGGGACCTGCGGCGGCCGGTGGCCAGGGCGAGCAGGGCGACGGATCCGCACGCGGCTGCCCGCAGCACGCTCGGGTCGGGCCGGCACACCACGACGAAGGCCAGGGCGAGCACCCCGCCGAGCAGCGCGGTGGTCCGCAGGGAGATCCCGAGACGCGGCGCCAGCCCCCGGCGTTCGCTGTACTGGGCCAGCCCGGGCGGTCCGAGCAGCAGCGCGAGCACGATCGTGAAGTTGGCCCCGGACACGGCCAGCGTGTGCGCGAGGTCGGTCTCCTTGAAGGCCTCCTCCAGCTCGGGCGTGACGCGGGAGGTGTCCCCGACGACCAGGCCCGGCAGCAGTGCCCTGGCGTCCGCGGACAGTCCGTCGGTGGCCTCCCGCAGTCCGGCGCGCAGCCGTCCGGCCGTCCGCTGCGGCCCGGACGGCCCGGCCACCACGTCCGGTGCCTCCCGGCCCCGCACCCGCAGCACGGCGGCGATCCGGTCCCCGCCCGCCCTCGGGGGCACCGTCCGCGCGTCCACGCGCAGCCGCGTGGTCGGCAGCAGGGCGAGCCAGGGCCCGGCGCCCGGCCCGCCACCGGCAACGCTGGGACCTCCGGCCGCGGCGGCCGAGGCACCGCCCGGCGTGCCGGTACCGGCACCGGTGTCGACGAGCACCAGCACAGGCGTCCGCGTCGCCACCGTCCTCCCGTCCGCCTGCCGCACGCGGCGTACGTCGGCCTCGATCACCACGGCCGGCGGTGCCGCGCGGTCCCCGCGGACCCGGGGCCGGGTCGGCCGGGGATCCGCGGTGATCTCCACCTCGGCGGTCACGGTGGCGTACTGCCGGGCCAGCGCCGGCAGGGGACCGCGGCGCAGGTCCGCTCCGTGCAGCGCCGCCGAGGCGGCGGACGCGGCCACGCAGAGGAGCACGGCTGCGGCCGGCACGGGGGCCCATCCACGCGCTGCGCGCCGTCGCGTCCCCAGCAGCGCACCGGCCGCCGCCACGCAGCCGAGCACCACACCGAGGGACCATCGCGGTGCCGCGTCCAGCATCAGCGCCGCCGTCGCCCAGGCGGCCAGGGCGGGAGGTACGAGCCGCAGGTCCGCGGGGCCCTCCTGCCGGGGGCGGGCGGCGCCGAGCCGGTGCCCGGACGCGGCGTGGACGGCGGCGCGGGCGTCGTCGGGGCCCGCCCCCGTCGCCGGCCGCGTGGGCGCGCTCATGGCCGGACGAGGTCGCGCAGATCGGCGAAGCGCCGCTCGCCGATGCCGTTGACCTCGCGCAGCTCGTCCACCGACCGGAAGCCGCCGTGCTCCGTGCGGTAGTCGACGATGTGCTGGGCCAGGACGGGGCCGACGCCCGGCAGCGTCTCGAGCTGTTCCGCGGTCGCCGTGCTGAGGGAGACCGGGGCCGTCCCCGTCGCCGGGCCGGCCGGACCGCCCGGGGCCGTGCCGCCCGGGACGGCTCCCGCGCCGGGCGGCAAGGGCACTCCGACGATCACCTGTTCGCCGTCCACGAGGAAGCGGGCCCGGTTCAGGCCGTCGGTGCCGGTGCCCGGCCGCACGCCTCCGGCCGCCCGCAGGGCGTCCTCGACGCGGGAGCCGGCCGGCAGGCGGTGGACGCCGGGTTCGCGGACCTTGCCGGCGACGTCCACGACGATCCCGGCACCGGCCGGGGCCGTCCCCGCGGGCCGGGGTGCGCCGGCGGCCGTGCCCTCGCCGGCCTCCGCCGCGCCCGGCTCCGGTGCGCCGTGGGCGGCCACCTCCCGCACCACCTCGGGTGCCGCCACCGTCCCGGTGCGGCCGGTCCAGAAGTGCTGCGCGGCGAGGCCCGCGGCGACGACGAGCAGCACCGTGAGCGCGGCCACGCTGCGCCGCTCCATCCCGCACCGGTTCTGCAGCCACACCGGCATCCGCTCCCGCAGCGCGGGCCCGACCCGCTCCCGCCAGGACGGTGGGAGGGCGCCTGCCGGCGGGGCGGCCTCCGCGGGTCCGGCGCCGTCGGGCCCGGCAAGGACAGCGCCGGGCGTCCCGGCGGCCCCCGTCCCGCCGGGCAGTCCCGTCCCCGACTCCCCCGGCTCCTCCTCACCCGGTTCGGCGAAGAGCGCCTGCGCCCGACGGCGGAGCTCCTGCGCCGGCGCGTGACGGTGCCGTGCCCGGCCGTGCGGACGCGGGCGGCGCCGGGACGGCCGGGTGCGGCCGTCGGACGCCGGTCCACGGCCCGGTCCGCTGCTCGCGGCCGCTGTGCGGGAACGTGATCGAAGAGCCATGCGCCGAGGATCGGGCACCCCGGCCGACCCGCGACGATCATGGTCGATTTCCGTGGACGGGGACCGGGTTGTGGATATCTCCCCCACCCTCACGGGTGAGGGCGGGCGGCGACGCGGCTCTCCCGACGGCCTACCGGGGCGAGAACACGACTCCGAGCAGTCCGGGTCCGGTGTGCGCCCCGATCACCGCGCCGACCTCGCTCACGTGCAGGTCGGCCAGCCCCGGCACCCGGTCCCGCAGGCGGTCCGCCAGGGCCGACGCCCGGTCGGGGGCGGCGAGATGGTGGACGGCGACGTCGACCGGGGCGCTGCCCGCGCGGTCCGCGACGATCTCCTCCAGGCGGGCGATCGCCTTCGAGGCCGTCCGCACCTTCTCCAGCGGTTCGATGCGGCCGCCGTCGAGCTGGAGCAGCGGCTTCACCGCGAGCGCGGAGCCGAACAGCGCCTGTGCCGCCCCGATCCGGCCGCCGCGGCGCAGGTAGTCGAGGGTGTCGACGTAGAAGTAGGCGGCCGTGCCCGCGGCCCGTTTCTCCGCGGCCGTGACCGCCTCGTCCACCGTGCCGCCCGTCTCCGCCGCCCCGGCCGCGGCGAGCGCGCAGAACCCGAGGGCCATCGCGATCATCCCGGTGTCCACGACCCGCACGGGGACCGGCGCCTCGCGCGCGGCGAGGACCGCGGCGTCGTAGGTGCCCGAGAGCTCGGCGGACAAGTGCAGGGAGACGATGCCGTCGGCGCCCGACTCGGCGATCCTGCGGTAGGTCTCGGCGAAGAGGGCGGGGCTGGGGCGCGAGGTGGTGACCGGTCGGCGCTTCTGCAGGGCCTGGGCCAGCGAACGGGTCGAGATCTCGGTGCCCTCCTCCAGCGCCCGGTCTCCCAGGACCACGGTCAGGGGGACCGCGGTGATGCGGTGCCGCTCCATCGTCCGGGCCGGGAGGTAGGCCGTTGAATCCGTGACGATCGCGACATGGCGGGACATGAGCTGGAGGTTACCTGCCGTAGTGCCCCTGCGGCAGACCGGCCCCGGCGACCGGCGCCGAGGTCCCCCGGTCAGGCCGTGTTCTCCGGGCGGGCCTGCTTCTGCCAGGGGTGCACGGGCCGCGGCCCGGGCGGGGTGATGGCGGGCCGCGCCGGCTCCTGGGCCTCGTCCTGCCGCGGCGGCTCGGGCCAGGTCTGCCCGGCGGCCGGGGCGTCGGCGGCCGGGGCCTCGGGCCAGGACCGCGGCGCGGCGGCGGGCCCGGCGTCCGTCCAGTGCCGCAGGGCACCCGCCTCGACGTCGATCTGGGCGCTGAGCGAGTCCAGGTCGTCGTCCGCGAAGTGGCGGGCCCGGTCACGGGCCGCCCAGCGCAGGGACTCCGCCGACCGCGTGATGCGCTCGGTGCGTTCGCGCAGCCCGGGCAGGCGCTCGGCGAGCGTGGCCCGGTCCGGCTCCGACTCCAGCCGCCGCAGCTCACCGTCCAGTTCGAACCCGTGCGCGCTGAGCCGCTCGAAGAGGGCGAGGGACTCCTTGAGGGACTCGTCCTCGGCCACGCCCGCGTGCAGCGCGTCCTGCGTGGCCCGCATCGAGGTACGCAGCTTCAGCCGCAGCTGTGCCAGCTCCGCCGCCGGGCCCACCTGGACGAGGGACTTGGCCCGCAGGGTGTGGTCCTCGACCGTGCGGCGGGCCTGGGTGATGCCGCGGTCCACGCTGCGCTTGGCGGCGCCGACCGCCTTCACCGTGGCGTAGACGCCCAGCACGACGGCGAGCACGAAGAGCAGGGCGAAGACTGTGATGACCGCTTCCACGAAGCTCCTCCTCGAACCGTCCGGCCCGCCCGCCGGGCAGGCCGCGGCGCCCGCCGCGCCGCTCTTCCACGGTAAACGCAACGGGCAGGCCCGGGGTTCCACACGAACCCCGAACCTGCCCGTAGGGGACCACCCCGAGCGGTCGGCCGGTCAGGCCGGGACGATGTTCACCAGCTTCGGCGCCCGCACGATCACCTTGCGGATTCCGGCCTCGCCCAGCGCGGCCACGACCTTCTCGTCGGCCAGCGCCGCCTTCTCCAGCTCCTCGTCGGAGATGGACGGGGCGACCTCCAGCCGCGCCTTGACCTTGCCCTTGATCTGCACGACGCAGGTCACCGTCTCGTCCACGACGTACGCCGGGTCGGCGACCGGGAAGTCCCGGTGGACGACCGAGTCGCTGTGGCCCAGCCGGCGCCACAGTTCCTCGGCGATGTGCGGGGCCAGCGGCGCGACCATCAGCACCAGCGGTTCGGCGACCGAGCGCGCGACCGGGCCGCCCGCCTTCGTCAGGTGGTTGTTCAGCTCGGTGACCTTGGCGATGGCGGTGTTGAACCGCATGCCCTCCAGGTCCTGCCGCACCCCGTCGATCGCCTTGTGCAGCGCGCGCAGCGTGTCCTCGTCGGGCTCGGTGTCGGCGACCGTCAGCTCGCCGCTGTCCTCGTCGACGACGTTGCGCCACAGCCGCTGCAGCAGCCGGAACTGGCCCACCACCGCGCGCGTGTCCCACGGCCGGGAGACGTCCAGGGGGCCCATCGCCATCTCGTACAGGCGCAGGGTGTCGGCGCCGTACTCGGCGCAGATCTCGTCCGGGGTGACCGCGTTCTTCAGGGACTTGCCCATCTTGCCCAGCAGCCGGGAGACCTTCTCGCCCTGGTACCAGTAGGCGCCGTCGCGCTCCTCGACCTCGGCGGCCGGCACCGCGATGCCGCGGCTGTCGCGGTAGACGTAGGCCTGGATCATGCCCTGGTTGAACAGCTTGTGGAACGGCTCGGCCGAGGACACGTGTCCCAGGTCGAACAGCACCTTGGACCAGAAGCGCGCGTACAGCAGGTGCAGCACGGCGTGCTCGGCGCCGCCGACGTACAGGTCCACGCCACCGTGCGGCAGGCCCTCGCGCGGGCCCATCCAGTACTGCTCGATCTCCGGGTCGACCAGCCGCTCGCTGTTGTGCGGGTCCAGGTAGCGCAGCTCGTACCAGCAGGAACCGGCCCAGTTGGGCATGGTGTTGGTCTCGCGCCGGTACTTCTTCGGGCCGTCGCCCAGGTCCAGGGTGACGTGGACCCAGTCCTCGTTGCGGGACAGCGGCGTCTCGGGCCGGGTGTCGGCGTCGTCCGGGTCGAAGGTGCGCGGGGAGTAGTCCTCGACCTCGGGCAGCTCCAGCGGCAGCATCGACTCGGGCAGCGCGTGGGCGATGCCGTCCTCGTCGTAGACGATCGGGAAGGGCTCGCCCCAGTAGCGCTGGCGGCTGAACAGCCAGTCGCGCAGGCGGAAGTTGACGGTGCCCGCGCCGCGGCCCTCGCGCTCCAGCCACTCGGTGATGCGCGCCTTGGCCTCGACGACGGACAGGCCGTCCAGGGAGACCTCGTCGTTCGACGAGTTGATGATCTTCGCGTCGTACGAGGCGAACGCGTTCTCCCAGGTGGAGGTGTCGGTGCCGCGGCCGTCGGTCGGCTCGACGATGCAGGTGATCGGCAGCTCGAAGGCGCGCGCGAACTCGAAGTCGCGCTGGTCGCCGGCCGGCACGGCCATGATGGCGCCGGTGCCGTAGCCCATCAGGACGTAGTCGGCGACGAAGACCGGGACCTGCTCGCCGTTGACCGGGTTCGTGGCGTACGCGCCGATGAAGACACCGGTCTTGTCCTTGGCCTCGGCCTGCCGCTCGACGTCGGACTTCGACGCGGCCTGCGCGCGGTACGCGGCGACGGCCTCGGCGGGGGTCGCGTGGCCGCCGGTCCACACGTCGCGGGTGCCCTCGGGCCAGGCGTCCGGGGTGAACTTCTCGACCAGCGGGTGCTCGGGCGCCAGCACCATGTAGGTGGCGCCGAACAGGGTGTCGGGGCGGGTGGTGAAGACGGTGATGTTCTCGCCGTCGATGGGGAAGTCGACGCGGGCGCCCTCGGAGCGGCCGATCCAGTTGCGCTGCTGCAGCTTGATGGCCTCGGGCCAGTCCAGCGCGTCCAGGTCCTCCAGCAGCCGGTCGGCGTAGGCGGTGATGCGCATGTTCCACTGGCGCAGCTTGGACTTGAAGACGGGGAAGTTGCCGCGCTCGGAGCGGCCGTCGGCGGTGACCTCCTCGTTGGCCAGCACGGTGCCCAGGCCGGGGCACCAGTTGACGGGCGCGTCGGAGGCGTAGGCCAGGCGGTACTCGCCCAGGACGTCGGCGCGCTCGGCCTCGGTCAGCTCGTCCCAGGAGCGGTCGCCGCGGACGCCGCGCTCACCGGACTCGAACTGTGCGACCAGCTCGGCGATGGGGCGTGCCTTCCGCGCCTCCTCGTCGTACCAGGAGTTGAAGATCTGCAGGAAGATCCACTGGGTCCACTTGTAGTACTCGGGGTCGATCGTGGCGAACGACCGGCGCTTGTCGTGGCCCAGGCCCAGCCGGCGCAGCTGGGACTTCATGTTCTCCATGTTGGCCTCGGTCGACACGCGCGGATGCGTGCCGGTCTGCACGGCGTACTGCTCGGCGGGCAGTCCGAAGGCGTCGAAGCCCAGGGTGTGCAGGACGTTGTGGCCGGTCATCCGCTGGAAGCGGGCGTAGACGTCGGTCGCGATGTAGCCCAGGGGGTGGCCGACGTGCAGGCCCGCGCCGGAGGGGTACGGGAACATGTCCATGATGAACTTCTTGGGCCGGGCGACCAGCTCCGGGTCGCCCGCCAGGTCGCCCTTGGGGTTCGGCGCGGCGTACGTCCCCTCGGCGTCCCAGAAGTCCTGCCAGCGTGCCTCGATCTCGGCGGCCAGGGCAGCCGTGTAGCGGTGCGGCGCGGCGTCCGCCGACACAGGGGCGGTCGCCGCGGGGTTCGTCTCGCTCATGATCCTCAAAGCTCCATCGATCGTCTCTGCCAGCGGCTGCGACATTCAAGACCAGCGGCTGCGGATGCCGGGAAATGAAAAATCCCCTCGCACAGGAGGGGACGCCGCGCCGATTCCGGCCACCGGACTACGACCGGGGTCGGGACTGATCAGCGCGGCTCGCTAAGCAGAAGGCGTACGGCACGCATGGCGTCAGGGTACCGCAGTCGCCGATCGGGCCGCGACGGGCTTCCCCGCCGGCCGGTGTCCCCCGGCCGGCCGCCGGGATTCCCGCACCACCCGAACCAAGGTCAAAGGTTACTTCGCGTAACGACCGCTAAGGGGCAACACAACGAGCGGATTGTCATTTGATAACAGCGCAATAACTCAAACCTCGTACTCGCGAGTATGGCGCGACCTAGAGTGCGGCTGCGGGACCGCCTTCCCGAACCGCTTCGGAGTTGCCCCCATGAACCCTCCCCTGCACGACCCCCGCAGTAACCGTCCGTCCCCCTCCCCCGCCGCCGTGACGCGCGGAGGTGTCTCGCGGTGACGAACGACAGCACGGCGGACGACACCTTCGCCCAGTTCCTGGACTTCGGCGCCGGCGTCCTCTCCCTCGTCTTCCTGAGCTGCTCGGTGATCTGGGGACTGGTCGCCCAGGACCGGATCGTCCTCGACACGCGCCGGCGGATCCTGGCACAGGCGGTGCACCGGAGCACCGCCGTCGCCTCGATCGTGTTCCTCCTGATCCACATCGTGGTCAAGCTGCTGCTGGACCACACCACGTGGGTCGCCGCGGTGATCCCGTTCGGGCTCCTGGCGACGGAGGACGAGGCGTTCGGCGGCAGGGCCTTCCTGATCGGCCTCGGCACCGTGGCCAGCATGCTCATGATCTTCGTGGGCGTCACCGGCGCCCTGCGCAACCGCTTCGCCTCCCCCGCCCCGGTGGCCGCCCGCTGGCGGGCCATGCACATGCTGGCCTACCCGGCCTGGTGCGCCGCGCTGCTGCACGGGCTCTACGCGGGTCGCGCGGCGAAGCCGGTCTTCACCTTCCTGTACGGCCTGTCCCTGCTCGGCGTCATGGCCGCCCTGGCGCTGCGCGCCGCCCCCCGCCCGGTCAAGCGCCGGGTGGCCGACCGGATCGCCGGGTTCCTCGGGACGGAGGCCCGGGAGGAGCCGGCGGAGCCCCGGGCCCGGGCGACGGCCGGCGCCGCACTGCCGGGCCAGGTGCGCCGCGAGGCTGCCTCGCCGCGCGTGCCGTCCCCGTCCGGGCCGCTGTACGAGCCCGCGGAGCGCCTCGCTCCCCCTCCCCCGGAGCCGCCGAACGGCTTCGCGGCGGCCTACCGCGCCGTCTCCGGCCCGTCCCGGGCACGGCAGCGGCCGCTGACCGCCGACCCGGCCGAGCTGCCGCCGGACCTGCGGCCCACCGAGGTGTTCCCCCTCGTCGACAGCGGCGCGAGCGTCTCGGGCAGCTGGCCGGTCCCGTCGCCGCCCCCGGTCGGCGAGGCGCCCCCGTCGGCCTACGACCCGCTCCAGGACACCGGACACACCATCCCGGCCTACGGCGATCCGGGCACGTCCGGCCACGGCGGACGTGACGTGTACGACACCGGTGAGACAAACAGCCCCTACGGCACGTACAACCCGCCAGACACGTACAACAGCGGTCCCGCCACTGAACCAGCCCCCGGTGCGTCCCCCAGGTCCCGCGACTTCGACGCACCGGGTTCGGGCGAACCCTGGAACACGCCTTCCGGAGGCTCTTGGTGAACGAGGCCCTGCCCGACGTCCCCGAAGTCCGCGTGGTCGGTCTTCCCCAGCTCACGTCGGGCTTCGACCTTGTCGAACGACTGGATCTGCCCATGCACCTCAAGGTGCACGGCCCGCTCGAACCCCTGGGCGGCGAGCAGCTGGCCCAGCTCGCCGAACGCATCCGCCTCAGGGGCCGCGGCGGCGCGGGCTTCCCCTTCCACAAGAAGCTGCGCTCGGTCGCCGAATCGGCGATCAAGCGCGGCGTCCGGCCGGTCGTCGTCGTCAACGGCAGCGAGGACGAACCGGCCTGCCGCAAGGACACGGTGCTCATCAACCGTGCCCCGCACCTCATCCTGGACGGCGCGCTGCTGTGCGCCGAGGCCATGGGCGCCCGCACCCTCGTCATCGGGGTGACCCGGGAGTCCACGCAGCGCTCCATGGAGGCCGCGCTCGCCGAACGCGGCCTGAGCAACGGACGCCGCTCCGCCCTGCGCGCCCGGGTGCAGCGCAATCCGGTGCGGATGGTCACCGGCGCGGCGGCCTCGCTGATCCGCTCCATCGACGGCGGCCCGGCCATCCCGCCCGGCCGCAAGGTCAGCGCGTCGAGGAGCGGCGTCGGCGGTGCCCCGACCCTGCTGTCCAACGCCGAGACCTTCGCCCAACTGGCGATCGCCGCCCGCATCGGCCCGGAGCGCTACGGCAACACCGGCCTGTACGACGAGCCGGGCACCGTCATGCTCACGGTCTCCGGCGCGGTGGCCCGCCCGATGGTGATCGAGGTGCCCACCGGCGTGCCGCTGCGCTACGTCCTCCAGCTGGCCGGCGCCCCGCCGGTGCCGCAGGGCGTGCTGACCGGCGGCTACCACGGCAAGTGGATCGACGCGGCGACCGTGGACGAGGCGATCGTCTCCCGCAACTCGCTCCAGCAGGTGGGCGGCTCGCTCGGCGCGGGCGCGATCCTGCCGATCGGTCAGAACACCTGCCCGCTGGGCGAGTCGCTGCGGGTGGCGCAGTGGCTGGCCCAGGAGAGCGCGGGCCAGTGCGGCCCCTGCTACCTCGGTCTGCCGGCCGCGGCGCGCGGCATGGAGGACATCCTGAACGGCGGCGGACCGGCCGCCCTCGAGGCGCTCAAGCAGGTCGCCAGGAACGTCAAGCGGCGCGGCGCCTGCTCGCACCCGGACGGTTCGGCGATGTTCCTGGAGTCGACCGTCAAGGCGTTCACCGACGACCTCGCGGCCCACGTCCTCGGCAACGGCTGCGGGCGGCCCGTGGAGGGCGTCCTGCCGCTCTTCGAGGGGGGCACGGCTCCGACGGGCGTCCCGGGCGGCGGGGAGGAGAACGGCCCCAGCCGGCAGAAGATCTACGTCGACTGGACGCTGTGCCGGGGCCACGGCCTGTGCGCGGACATCCTCCCGGAGGTCTTCGAGCTCGGCGCCGACGGCTTCCCGACGGTGGCGCAGGCGGACGTCCCGCGTTTCGCGGAGGCCAAGGCGGTACGCGCGGTGCGCCGCTGCCCGGCGCTCGCCCTGCGCATCGAGGAGGACACCCGCGGGCAGGCGCCGTCCTCGCGCACCAATCTGCCGGTGCTCTCCCAGGGCCGGGGCCGCCGGGCGCTCGGCCGCTGAGCGGGAGCCGGACACGAACGAACCCCCCGGATCGGTGATCCGGGGGGTTCTTCCGTGGAGCTAAGGAGAATTGAACTCCTGACCTCCTGCATGCCATGCAGGCGCTCTACCAACTGAGCTATAGCCCCTTGTTCCTGCGTTCCGCCCGGTTTCCCCGGCGGCGACGCCAACATTACACGGTCCACCGGGCCCAACACCAAATCGTTTCCCGTTTGCCCGTTTCGCCCTCTTGTGGCGGTCGTTACGCCGTCACGAACGAGTAGAAGCGCTTGAGTGTGCAGTGCTCCTCCAGGAGCCGGCCGTAGATCGGCTCGCCCTCGAGTTCGCGGTAGGTCTCGATCGGGTCGCCCTTTATGATCAGCGCCCGCGCGCACTCCTCGCACCAGTACTGGTAGTCCGGGTTGACCGGCTCCATGTCCCGCACGATCGGGGTGCCGCTGCCGCACCAGTCGCACTTCCGCCTGTGTGCACCCATCGGTCAGCTCCAGCTGTGGCCGCAGGCCGTGCACACGTAGGAGATGCCGCCGTTGTCGCCGAGGACCTGGGCGACGTGTGCGGAACCGCAGGAAGGGCAGCTGAAACGGGTGGCCGTGTTCCGTGCCACCGCTCCGTCGAGGAGGTGACCGACCTCCTCGAGGATGCTCGCAGGCATCGCCACTCCCTCCCGTCGGGCCGCGGTCCCCTTCCGGCCGTTTGATTCTGCCACGACCGGGCCAATACGGTCAGCGACGCCCGAGTACCGGTCCGGACACGGGGCCGCGCGGCGCCCACGGGGGTATACGCCCGCGGGGGCGCGGTTGCTCAACGGCGCGGGCAACGAAAAATCCCGCCCCCCGAGGGGGACGGGATTCGTCCGTGGGTTGTGGAGCTAAGGAGAATTGAACTCCTGACCTCCTGCATGCCATGCAGGCGCTCTACCAACTGAGCTATAGCCCCTTGCCGCCACCCGGTAGGACCGTGTGGTCTTTCGCTCCGCTCGGCGGTGCGAACAAGAAGAACTTTAGCCTGCGACCTGCCGGAAAGTGAAATCCGGGTCCCGGGCCCGCCGTCCGCGGCTCAGTCGTCGTCGCCGAGCACCGGTTCCGGCAGGGTGCCGGCATTGTGCTCCAGCAGACGCCAGCCGCGGGCGCCCTCGCCCAGGACGGACCAGCAGCAGTTGGTCAGGCCGCCGAGGCTCTCCCAGCTGTGCGGCTCCAGCCCGAGGAGGCGTCCGATGGTGGTGCGGATGGTGCCGCCGTGGCTGACCACGACGAGGGTGCCGTCCTCGGGGAGCTTGTCGACGTGCCGCAGCACCACGGGGGCGGCGCGGTCGGCCACCTCGGTCTCCAGCTCACCGCCGCCGCGCCGGACGGGCTCACCGCGCTTCCACGCGGTGTACTCCTCGCCGTGCCGGGCGATGATCTCGTCGTGCGTCAGGCCCTGCCAGGCGCCCGCGTAGGTCTCCCGCAGGCCCTCCTCGAGCGTCACCTCCAGGCCGGTGAGCGCGGCGAGCTCGGCGGCCGTGTTCACGGCCCGGCCGAGGTCGGAGGCGATGATCGCGTCGGGTCCCAGGCCGACCAGCAGCCGGGCGGCGCGGCGGGCCTGGGCGACGCCGGTCCCGGTGAGCTCGACGTCCGTGGTGCCCTGGAAGCGGCGCTCCACGTTCCAGGAGGTCTGGCCGTGCCGCCACAGGATGACGCGCCTGCCGCGGCCCGGCTTCCCGGCCGTCACCTCACCGGTGGCGCTCATCGCCAGTCCCCGTCGGTCTCCGTCGCCTCCTCGGCGGCCTGGAGCCTGGCGTGCTCCTCCGCCTTGCCGCGGGTCTCCTTGGCGTCGGCGGGCAGCTCCAGCTCGGGGCAGTCCTTCCACAGGCGCTCCAGGGCGTAGAAGACGCGCTCCTCGCTGTGCTGGACGTGGACGACGATGTCGACGTAGTCGAGCAGAACCCAGCGGGCCTCGCGGTCGCCCTCGCGGCGGACCGGCTTGGCGCCGAGTTCCTTGTTCAGCCGCTCCTCGATCTCGTCGACGATCGACTTGACCTGGCGGTCGTTGGGGGCGGAGGCCAGCAGGAAGGCGTCCGTGATCGACAGCACGTCGCTGACGTCGTAGGCGATGATGTCGTGCGCGAGCTTGTCGGCTGCCGCCTGCGCGGCGGTGTTGATGAGTTCGATGGAGCGGTCGGTCGCGGTCACTGCGTGGCTTTCGGTCGGCGGTCGGTTGACCTCAAGGGTCTCACGACCGCCGACGGTGCCCCACGGGATTGCGCCGGTGCCCCCGCTACGTCGCCGGTTCGTAGTCCCGGCCGAGGACCACCGAGACGTCGGCGTTCGCCGCGACCTTGCCCTGGGTGACGGAGCCGGCGGGCAGGCCGAGGGTCTTGGCGACCTCGACGGCGTTCTCCTTGTCGGCGGCTTCCGCGTACAGGACCTGCGACGCGTCCTCGGTGCCGGAGGCGGTGCCGCCCTCCAGGAAGGTGAAGCCGCCGTTGAGGAGGGTGACGCGGGCCTGGCCGGTGCGGTCCTCGACGCCGGTGGCGTTGCGGACGGCGACGCTGACGGCCGCGTCCTCGTCGGGGCTCTTGGCGGTGCCGCCGAGGACGTCCTTGACGACGCCGTCACCGGTCTCGGCGCTGAGCCGGCCGTCGTTGCCGACGGGCAGCAGCGTGGTCGCGAAGTCGCCGCCCTTGGCGAGCTCGGACAGCCCGGCGAGGAAGGTGCCGAGGTCCTTCTCGGTCAGCGGCGGGTCGAGGACCAGACCGAGCGTCTGGACCGTGGTCGTCGCGGCGTCGGGGTCGGAGGACATCTTGCGCAGCACGGCGTGCAGGACCTGCCCGAACCGCTGGAGCTGGGCGTCGGCGGACTCCCCGGTGCCGCGGTGGGTGGCGTAGGCGACGGCCGCCTTGCCGCTGAGGGTCTGCTTCTGGCCCTTGTGCACCAGGGGCGCCGCGCCCTTGTCCTTGGCGGCCGGGTCGGGCACGTCGGCGTCGGTGTCGACCTCGATGTTCCCGACGAGGTCCACCAGGATCTGCAGGAACGGGGTGTCCAGCCGCCAGCTGCCCTCGATGTCCGTGCCGAGGACGGAGTCGAGCGCGGTCCGGGTGGCGTCGGGGCCGTCGTCGCCGACGGACTTGGCGAGCGTGGTGGTGGTGCCGTCGTCGCCGGTCAGGGCCAGCGAGTTGGGCAGCAGCACGGCGGTGCCCCGCTGGGTGGTGGTGTTGTTGACGAGCAGCGCCGTGGAGGTGCCGCCGCCCGCGGTGTCGTGCAGGTGGACGGCGATCACGTCGCGCTTCTGGGCGCCCGCGGCGGTCGAGCCGCCCGTCCCGGAGTCCGACGAGGACAGTCCGGGCAGTTTCCCGGCGTACCAGAGGTAGCCGACGCCGCCGACGGCGACGAGGGCCAGGACGACGACCAGGGCGACGACGCGCGAGCGGGCACGGCGCCGGGCCTCCTCGCGGCGCTCGGTGCGGTTCTCGGTGAACTTGAGCCAGTCGATGACGTCCTCGGAGTCGTCGGTCGGCTCCTCGACGAAGGCGAACTGCTCGGTCCTGTAGTCCGGTTCCGCTTCGCCGGGCGCGGCCGGTTCCGGCTGCTCGGGCGGGCCGGCCTGCTGCGGGATGTGGGCGGTCCGCTCGGTGACGGCCGGCTGCCCGCCGCTGGTCGCGGCCCGGCCGTACGGGTCGTACGACGGCTGCGCGGCCTGGCCGTAGCCGTCGTACCGCCCGTGGCCGGCGTCGGGGACGGGCGGCTGCTGTCCGGTGTCCTGGCCGCCCGGGCCGGTGTAGGGGTCGTACGGCACGGCGGTGCCCGGGGCGCCGGCGGCGTACGGGTCGTAGCCGTACCCCTGCCCCTGCCCCTGCCCGTACGGGTCCTGCTGCTGCCCGTACTGCTGGTGCCCGTACTGCCCCTGCTGCTGCGCGTAGGGGTCGTACGTCTGCTGCCGGCCGTCCTGGGCCGGGATCTGGGCTTGGCGGTACACCGGCCGGCCGTACTCGTCGTAGCCGACGAGCTCGTACTGGTCGGCGTCGCCGCTGCCGTAACCCGCGTCGTATGGGTCGTTCACCGGTGCCCCTCTCGGCTCAGTCGCCGCGGTACAGCTGGCGCTTGTCGATGTAGCGCACGACTCCGTCGGGCACCAGGTACCAGACGGGGTCGCCCTTGGCGACTCTCGCACGGCAGTCGGTGGAGGAGATGGCGAGGGCGGGAACCTCGACGAGCGAGACACCGCCCTTGGGAAGTCCGGCGTCCGTCAGCGTGTGCCCGGGCCGGGTGACGCCGATGAAGTGCGCGAGGGAGAACAGCTCCTCGCTGTCGCGCCAGGTGAGGATCTGGGCGAGGGCGTCGGCGCCGGTGATGAAGAACAGGTCCGTGTCCGGGTTGAGCGCGCGCAGGTCGCGCAGCGTGTCCACGGTGTAGGTCGGGCCGCCGCGGTCGATGTCGATGCGGCTGACCGAGAACTGCGGGTTCTCGACGGTGGCCACGACCGTCATCAGGTACCGGTCCTCGGCCGCGGAGACCGTGCGGTGGCTCTTCTGCCAGGGCTGCCCGGTGGGGACGAACACCACCTCGTCCAGGTGGAACTGCGCGGCGACCTCACTGGCCGCGACGAGGTGCCCGTGGTGGATCGGGTCGAAGGTGCCGCCCATGACGCCGAGGCGGCGCCTGCCCGGCCGCGCCGGGCCGTTGCCCGGGACGGGCAGCGCGCGGTTCCCTGTGCCCCTCGCCGCGTCGTGCGCCGGACCGGTAGGCATGTCCTGCTCTCCCATGCGTGCAGACCCTACCGGCCCGGTCGAGGCCCCCGGATCCCCCCTCGCGCTCAGCGGTCCCGGTTGAAGCGCGTGGTGATCCACAGCAGGAACAGCAGGATGAACAGTGCCGCGCCGCCGGTGAGGTAGGGGCTGAGGCTCTCGTGGTTACCGCCGTGCCCCTCGCCCTCGGCAGCGAGAGTGACCAACTGGGCAGCAGTGCTGTGGAAGCTCATCTTCGGCAGGACCTATCAGGTGTGGGCGGGATAAGGACGTCGCGGCTCATCGTATGCGGGCGCCCCTCGGACGATCACGCCGACTCCGCCGTTGGTGACGTCCCCGGTTCCCGGGCGTCCGCGGCCGGGGAACCTTCCGCCCGCCTCAGTCGTCCTTCCGCTTGTACCCCCGCAGCAGGAACCACGCGGTCAGCACACAGCCCACCACCATCACGATCAGGACGACCCGGAGCAGATTGCCCGCCCCCTGCTGCTCGGCCGCGGTGGCCGCCTCGGCGAGCCAGGCGGTGTGGGGGGTGTGCTCCATGACGGTGACTCCTTCGCTGTACTGCTCGTCCACGGTAATCTCCGCCCGGGCCGGGCCCGGCTCCGGGGGCGCAAAGGGTTCGTAAAGGGCCGATCAGACGCAAAGGCCCGCCACACGCACATGGGGGAAGACATGTCCGACGGCCACCAGCACAACGGGCGCGAGCGGGTGCCGGGCAGGCAGCGCAGGCGGTTCCCGGGGATCTCCTCGCGCGCGTACGAGCATCCGGCCGACCGCAGCGCCCTGGTGGCGCTGCGCAAGCTGAGCGGCTTCGACACGGTGTTCAAGGCCCTGAGCGGCCTGCTGCCCGAGCGGAGCCTGAGGCTGCTGTTCCTGTCCGACTCGGTGCGCGTCTCGGACCGCCAGTTCGCCCACCTGAACGGCATGCTGCGGGACGCCTGCTACATCCTGGACCTGAAGAAGGTCCCGCCGATGTACGTCAACCAGGACCCGGTCCCGAACGCGATGTGCATCGGCCTGGACGAGCCGATCATCGTCGTCACCACGGGCCTCGTGGAGCTGCTGGACGAGGAGGAGATGCGGGCGGTCGTCGGGCACGAGGTCGGGCACGCGCTGTCCGGCCACTCGGTGTACCGGACGATCCTGCTCTTCCTGACGTCCCTCGCCGTCCGGGTCGCCTGGATCCCGCTGGGCAACGTGGCGATCATGGCGTTGGTGACCGCGCTGCGCGAGTGGTTCCGCAAGTCGGAGCTGTCCGCCGACCGGGCGGGGCTGCTGGTCGGCCAGGACCTCCAGGCGTCCATGCGGGGCCTGATGAAGATCGCGGGCGGGAACCACCTGCACGAGATGAACGTGGACGCGTTCCTGGAGCAGGCCGACGAGTACGAGGCCGGGGGCGACCTGCGCGACTCCGTGCTGAAGATCCTCAACGTGCTGCCCCGCACGCACCCGTTCAGCACGGTGCGGGCCGCCGAGCTGAAGAAGTGGGAGGCCTCCCGGGACTTCCAGCGCATCATGGACGGCCACTACCCGCGGCGCGAGGAGGACAAGGACACCTCGGTCCGGGACTCCTTCCGCGAGTCGGCGTCCAGCTACGCCACCCATGTGCGCGGCTCCAAGGACCCGCTGATGAAGCTGGTGAACGACATCGCGGGCGGCGCCGGCGATCTGGGCGACCGGATACGGCGGGGCTTCGGCGGCTTCACGTCCTCCCAGCCGAGGCCGCCCAGGGACACGGACGGCACGGACGGCACGGACGGCACGGACGGCACGGAGGGGCCGAGCGGCCCGGGGACGCCGGACGGCCGTCCGCCGCGCGACGGCGCCTGAGCCGGTCGCGGGCGGACGCGCCGCCGCTCACACCGCCGGCTGGGCGCCCGTCGCCAGCGTGCCGCACACGGCGGGGGCGCTGCCGGTGCGGTACGGGTCGGTGCCGGCGGGGCCGCCGGCCTTGGCGGTCTGGCCCGCGAGCAGCGGGCGCAGGTGGTTCGCCGAGTCCTCGGCGCAGGACAGCGGACCGGCCTGCACGGAGGAGGCCACGAGCCGCGTCTGGTGCAGGCGCAGGTCGTCCCGGTCGAAGCGGAAATGCAGCTCGCGCCGGACGGTGAACAGCGACGCCTCGGCCCGCGCGTCGCCGGCGGGCCGCAGCGGGTAGACGAGGGTGTGCTCGGCGGTGACCTCCAGGGTGGAGGCGTCGCTCTCCACCACCGTCAGGCTGCCCCGCACCCGGATCTCGTCGCCGGCCAGCTTCGCCCGGGAGGGGTCGAAGCGCACCAGCCACCCGGTGGGCGCGTGCCGGCCGTCGGCCGCGGGGTGGGAGAAGCTCTCGTCGAACTGGCCCAGCTGGTCGGGGTCGAGCAGCACCCGCACCGAGCGGACCCCGCCGCCGCCGAGCACCTCGGGGTCGAGTGCCGAAGCGACGACGTAGTTCTTGGCGGTGGCCAGCGCGTTCAGCACCTGGTCGTCGGAGAAGTGCGCGGTGCGCCGGACACCGGGCAGCGGCACGCCCTCGGCCCCGGCCGCGAAGTGCGCGGCGGGGCTGTGCGCGTACAGGCGGGCGGGATCGGCGGCGCCGGGGACCTTGTCCCGGGGGGCGAGCGGGACGACGGTCATCCGCACCTGCTCGATGGCCTGCTGCCGCGCGGCGGGGCTCTGGTACGGGTGCCGTACGCCCATGTAGACGGCGGTGCCGAAGGCGAGGGCGATCAGTACGAAGAGGATCAGCACCTGCCGGGACAGGCCCCGGCGCAGCGGCCGGCGGCGGCGTACGGCGGGGGCGTGGTCGGTGATGCGCTCCCGGGCGGAGAACTCCTGGAGGCGGGCAGCGCGGACGAACGACTCGTCGAAGACGACGGATCGGTACTCGTCCTCTCCGCCTCCGGGAGCGCCCTCGGGCGTCCCTCCGGGCGGGTCGCCAAACCCGGCCATATCTTCAGGGTAGGTCCGCGGAGAGCCGCGTAAACGCGGTGCCGCAGGTCAAGTTGGGCCAGGTTCGGGCCGTCGGACCGGCTGGTCAGGGGCTGCGCGGGATCACCGGGACCGGGGGCCCGGAGTAGTCGGCGGAGGCCGAAGGAGTGACGGGGCCGCCCGGCTCCGCTCCCGTCGAGGCGGGGGGCGGCACCTGCTTCGGGCTGCTGCCCGCGGAGGCGCCCCGGTAGACCGCCGCGAAGGCCAGCGCGACCATGCCGACGCCCATCACCAGGGCGAGCATCCAGGCGACGGGCCGGTGCCAGCGGACCTGCTTGCCGCAGGCCGGCGGTGCGCCGTACGGGCGGTCGAGGAGGTCGCGGTCGTCGTCCGGGTCGTCGAGGTCCGAGTCGTGGCCGAAATCGCCGTACCCGTCGTCGTAGCGCTCGGCCCGGGAGCGGCCCCGGCGGGCCGCCTCGGCCTCGGTGGCCTCGGCTCTGGCCTGCGCGGCGGCCAGGAGGCGCTCGACGGCGGACGGTTCGTGCACCGCGGCCGCCTGTACGAAGGCCTCGTCGAAGACCACGGAGGCGAACTCTTCGTCCGACGCTCCGCGGTCGTGTTCGTCGTCGGGCTCCCAGCCGTCAGGGAACGGCCTACCCCCCACGTCCTCCGGCACGGATCCAGAGTAGACCTGGGGGGTCGATTTGGGCAGACGGCGGGGAAATTCATCCAGTGGGCGGGATGCCCCGTTCGGCTCACTGGCGCCCGGAAGGGCGTGTGCCGTGCGCATATGCCCCCGGCGTACGCCTCAGCGGCGCACGTGGCCGTCGCCGGTGACGATGTACTTGGTGCTGGTCAGCTCCGGCAGGCCCATCGGACCGCGGGCGTGCAGCTTCTGCGTGGAGATCCCGATCTCGGCGCCGAAGCCGAACTGGCCGCCGTCGGTGAACCGGGTGGAGGCGTTCACGGCGACGGTGGTGGAGTCGACCAGCTGGGTGAAGCGGCGGGCGGCCTGCTGCGAGGTCGTCACGATGGCCTCGGTGTGGCCGGAGGTCCACAGCCGGATGTGCTCGACGGCCCGGTCGAGGGAGTCGACGACCGCCGCGGCGATGTCGTACGACAGGTACTCGGTCTCCCAGTCCTCGGGCGTGGCCTCCACCACGGTCGCCCCGGTGTCCTTGGCGTACGCCATCACCCGTTCGTCGGCGTGCACGGTGACCCCGGCCTCGGCGAGGGCGTCCAGGGCGCGGGGCAGGAACTCGGCGGCGATGTCCTGGTGGACGAGGAGGGTCTCGGCGGCGTTGCAGACGCCGACGCGCTGCGCCTTGGAGTTGACCAGGATGTCGACGGCCATGTCGAGGTCGGCCTGCGCGTCGACGTAGACGTGGCAGTTTCCGGTGCCGGTCTCGATGACGGGGACGGTGGACTCCTGGACGACCGTGTTGATCAGCGAGGCGCCGCCGCGCGGGATGAGCACGTCGACCAGGCCGCGGGCCCGCATCAGCTCGCGCACGCTCTCCCGGCTCTCGCCGGGCACGAGCTGCACGGCGTCGGCCGGCAGCCCGGCCCCGCCGACGGCGTCGCGGACGACCCGGACGAGGGCGGTGTTCGACTGGTAGGCGGAGGAGGAGCCGCGCAGCAGGACGGCGTTGCCCGACTTCAGGCACAGGGCGGCGGCGTCGACGGTGACGTTGGGCCGGCCCTCGTAGATGATGCCGACCACGCCGAGCGGCACCCGGACCTGGCGCAGGTCGATGCCGTTGGGAAGGGTGGAGCCGCGCACGACCTCGCCGACCGGGTCGGGCAGCGCGGCGACGTCGCGCACGTCCGAGGCGATGGCGCGGACCCGCTCCGGGGTCAGCGTGAGCCGGTCGATGATGGCCTCGCCGGTCCCGGCGGCGCGGGCCTTGGCGACGTCCTGGGCGTTGGCCTCCACGATCTCGCTCGTACGGACCTCCAGCGCGTCCGCGACGGCGAGCAGCGCGTCGTCCTTCGCGGCCCGCGGCAGCGGCGCGAGGTCGGCCGCGGCGGCCTTGGCCCGGTAGGCGGCCCGGGTGACCGGGGACATCGAGTCGTACGGCGAGAGCGTGGTCATGGGGAAAGGGTAGTGGGCCGCACAGGGCCGCAATCCGGTCGTCCCACACCGCGAGACGTGCCCGGGAGGGCCGGGAGGGGGCGATTCGGAAGAGTGGATTCAGAAGGGGTGGACCCCGACCGGGGTCGCCGGTGCCGGGCCGTATCCGGCGGCGATGCGCTGGTGGTAGGTCGACCGGTCGATGACCTCCAGGCCGACGATCTCCCAGGGCGGCAGTCCCGCGGTCTGCCGGTGCTCGCCCCACAGGCGCAGGGCGACGGCGGCGGCGTCGTGCAGGTCGCGGGCCTCCTCCCAGTACCGGATCTCCGCGTGGTCGTCGGCGTACCGGCTGGTCAGCAGGAAGGGGTGGTCGTGGGCGAGCTGCTCCAGGGCGCGGCGCACCTCGGGGAGCGGGGCGCGGGATCCGGAGACGCTGAGGGTGACGTGCCACAGGCGCGGGGTGTGGGCCGGTTCCTCGCCGCGGAACCGGTCGCCGGCCGCGACGCTCGTCAGGGCGCGTTCCTCGGCGGCCGTGCGGGCGCCGCCGTGGGCCCCGGTGGCGGCGCGCGGTCCGGTACCGCCCCGCGAGCCGGTCCCACCGCGGGACGCCGGCGTCCCAGGGCGCACTCCGCTCACGACGGCCTCCTTCACGCGCACGGCTCGGCCCGGTGGTCGGCCGGGCTCGTCCCTGAGCAAAGTTGAGCAGGCCGCAGGAGATCCCGTGCCGGTTTTACGGAACGTCCACCACCGATTCGGGGACGTTTAGGCACATTACGGGTGCAGGATCACCAGATCGTCCCTGTGTACGACCTCGCGTTCGTACGCCGGTCCGAGTTCGCGCGCCAGTTCCCGGGTGGAGCGGCCGATCAGCCGGGGAATCTCCTTGGCGTCGAAGCCGACGAGCCCCCGGGCCACCGCGTGCCCCGCGCCGTCCCGCAGTTCCACGGGGTCGCCCGCGCCGAACTCGCCCTCGACGCCCGCGATCCCGGCCGGGAGCAGCGACTTGCGGCCCTGGACGACCGCGCGCACCGCCCCGTCGTCGAGCACGAGCGCGCCGCGCGGGGCGGAGGCGTGCTGGAGCCACAGCAGCCGGTCGGTGGAGCGTTTGCCGGTGGCGTGGAAGAAGGTGCCGGTGTCCCCGCCTGCCAGGGCGTCGGCGGCGTGGACCGCGCTGGTCAGCACCACGGGGACGCCGGCGGCGGCGGCGATCCGGGCCGCCTCGACCTTGGTGACCATGCCGCCGGTGCCGACCCCGGCCTTGCCGGCACTGCCGATCTCGACGTCCGCGAGGTCGGCCGGGCCCCGCACCTCGGCTATCCGCGAGGTGCCCGGCCTGCTCGGGTCGCCGTCGTAGACGCCGTCGACGTCGGACAGCAGCACCAGCAGGTCGGCGCGCACGAGGTGGGCGACGAGGGCGGCGAGCCGGTCGTTGTCGCCGAAGCGGATCTCGTCGGTGGCGACGGTGTCGTTCTCGTTGACGACCGGGAAGGCGCCCATCGCGAGGAGCTTGTCGAGGGTGCGGGAGGCGTTGCGGTGCTGGGAGCGGCGGCTCATGTCGTCCGTCGTCAGCAGCACCTGGCCGACGCGGACGCCGTAGCGGGCGAAGGAGGCGGTGTAGCGGGCCACCAGCAGGCCCTGGCCGACGCTGGCGGCGGCCTGCTGCCGGGCCAGGTCGCGCGGGCGGCGGCGCAGGCCCAGCGGGGCGAGGCCGGCGGCGATCGCGCCGGAGGAGACGAGGACGACCTCCTTGTCGGCGCCCCGCACCTTGGCGAGCACGTCGACCAGGGCGTCGACGCGGTCGGCGTCCAGGCCGCCCTCCGCCGTCGTCAGCGACGAGGAACCGACCTTGACGACGATCCTGCGGGCCTCGCCCACGGCTTGCCTTGCCCCTGCCACTGTGCCGTCTGCCCTCTCACGTCCGCGGGCGCCGGTTCGGGCACCCGGCAGGCAATCTACGCGAAGGGGGCCGCCCGCCGCGTCACGGTCCAGGCTGCGGACAGGGGGGCGCGGCGCCTCACCCGTCGCGGGGCCGCGCACCGCGGGTGCGCCCGGCAGAGGAGCGGGTGCATGCCCTTCCGCCCGTCCGGGGGCGCGGCGCGCGGTGCGTCCGCCCGGGAGCCGCCGTCATCGCCGCCCCCGGGAGGACGCCGCTCGCGCGCGCCGCCGCCGGGCCGACGCGCGCCGGAGCCGCTCAGCCGTGGTGGTGGCGCCAGCCCTGCCAGGCCGAATCGATCATGTCGTCCAGGCCGTGCCGGGCGGTCCAGCCCAGCTCCTCGCGGGCGCGGTCGGCCGAGGCCACGACGCGGGCCGGGTCGCCGGGGCGCCGCTCCGTCACCAGCGGGGCGACGTCCTCCTTGCCGGCCACCTTGAGGATGCGGTCCACCATCTCCTGGACCGAGCTGCCCTCACCGCGTCCGATGTTGAGGGTGAGCGCCGTGCCCTGCGGGGCGTCCTTCAGGCGCCGGGCCGCCGCGAGGTGTGCGGAGGCGATGTCCTGGACGTGGATGTAGTCACGGACGCAGGTGCCGTCGGGCGTGGCGTAGTCGTCCCCGAAGACGCGCGGGGCCTCGCCCGCCTCCAGGCGCTCGAACACCATGGGGATGAGGTTGAAGACCCCGGTGTCCGCCAGCTCGGGACCGGCCGCGCCGGCCACGTTGAAGTAGCGCAGGGAGGCGGCGCGGATGCCGTGGGCCCGGGCGGCGGCGTTGATCAGCCACTCGCCGACCAGCTTGGTCTCGCCGTAGGGGCTCATCGGCAGGCAGGGGGTGTCCTCGGTGACGAGCTCCACGTCCGGCATGCCGTAGACCGCGGCGGACGAGGAGAAGACGAGGCGGTCGACGCCGCCGGCCGTCATGGCCTCCAGAAGGGTCTGCAGACCCGTGACGTTCTCCCGGTAGTAGTGGAGCGGCTGCTCCACCGACTCGCCCACCTGCTTCTTCGCCGCGATGTGCACCACGCCGGTCACAGCATGGTCGCGAATCGTGCCCTCCAGGGCAGGCCCGTCCAGCACACTGCCGACGACCAGCGGCACGCCCGCGGGCACCCGGTCGGCGCGACCGGTGGACAGGTCGTCGTAGACGACCACGCTCTCGCCGCCGTCGACCAGGGCGCGCACCACATGCGCACCGATGTATCCGGCTCCGCCCGTTACCAGCCAGCTCATCCCATGCCTCCCTGTTTTCCGCCCTGAGATGCAGACTCCTCCGTGTCTAGCGGAAAATCGAGTCCGGCATAACGGATGGAAACCGGGAAAGAGTGCATACGAACGGAACGTGAGAAAGCTCAAACCCGACACCGGGGCGGACCGGAACACACCGCAACTCCCCGCACCTCCCCGCACCTCCCCGCGTCCGAACGGCCTGCGACCCACGCCGGCCCCACGCTGTGCTCACGGAAACTTCATGTGAACCCTTTAGGCTGACCCGGCGGCGCGCTCAGGCCCCCGACGCTCGGAGCGCGTTCGTTCCGGAGCCAGCCCGCGCTCCCGCGATCCAGTCTCGGAACAGGTTGTAAGGATGCCCAAGCTCTCTCTCGTGGTTCCCGTGTACAAGGTGCGGGGGTACCTCCCCGAGTGCCTCGACTCCATACTGGGTCAGGACTACACGGACTTCGAGATCGTCGCGGTCGACGACTGTTCGCCGGACGGATCGGGCGCCATCCTCGACGAGTACGCACAACGGGACGACCGCATCCACGTGATTCACCTCACGGAGAATGTCGGCCTGGGGCGTGCCCGCAACGCGGGACTGGAGAAGGCGCAGGGTGAGTACCTGCTCTTCCTGGACAGTGACGACACTCTGTCCGACGGAGCGCTCAAGGCCGTTGCGGACCGTCTCGAGGCAACCGGAAATCCCGACATCCTCGTCTACGACTACGCCCGCACCTACTGGGACGGCAGCGTGCGCCGCAACGCGCGGGCGGATCTGCTCGCACAGGACGGCCCCGACACCTTCCCCCTCGCCGACCGGCCCGAACTGCTCAACCTGCTGCAGATCGTCTGGAACAAGGCCTACCGGCGCGACTTCGTCGTGCGGACCGGGCTCGCCTTCCCACCCGGGTACTACGAAGACGCCCCCTGGACGTTCTGTTCGATGATCAGCGCTGAGCGGATCGCCGTACTTGATCGCGTCAACGTACTGTACCGGCAGCGCCGTGAGGGCGGCAACATCCTCAGGACGGTCAGCCGCAAGCACTTCGACGTCTTCGACCAGTACCGGCGGGTCTTCCGCTTTCTCGACGAGCACACGGAACTCGACCGGTGGCGCGGCCCGGTGTTCCGCAGGATGGTCGACCACTACCTCACCATCCTGGAACGCCCGGGCCGGCTGCCGCGCGACGCCCGTGCGGAGTTCTTCCACCGCGCCGCCGCCGACTACCGCGCGCGACTGCCCAAGGGGTTCGAGCCGCCCGTCGGCGGTCGCCGCCACAAGTACACGCTCCTGGAACGCGACGCCTATCCGGCCATGGCGAGCGCGTTGACGGCGCTCAGGGTCCGCCAGGGGGTACGGACGCACGCACGGCGCGCCGTCGACCGCTCCAAGCGCGGTGCGATGGGCGTCCTCTACCGGTCGCAGCTGCGGCTGCCACTGGACGAGAACCTGGCGGTCTTCTCCGCCTACTGGAGCCGCGGCGTCTCCTGCAACCCCGCGGCCATCGACGCCGAGCTGGGCCGTCTGGCCCCCCACGTCCGCCGGGTGTGGGCCGTGCGGCCGGACGCGGTGAAGAACGTGCCCGAGGGCGTGGAGTACGTACGCGTGGGATCGCGGGCGTACTGGGCGACCGTGGCGCGCGCCAAGTACCTCGTCAACAACGTCAACTTCGGTGACACGGTGGTGAAGCGGGAGGGCCAGATCCATGTGCAGACCCATCACGGCACCCCACTCAAGACCATGGGCCTGGACCAGCAGAGGTACCCGGCGTCCACGAAGATGGACTTCGCCAAGCTCCTGCGGCGCTGCGACCGCTGGGACTTCAGCATCAGCTCCAACCGGTTCTCGACCAGCGTGTGGGAGCGGGTCTACCCCAGCTCGTACACCACGCTGGAGACCGGCTACCCGCGCAACGACGTCCTGCTCACCGCCGGCGCGGAGGACGTGCGCGCGGCCCGCGATGGCCTGGGGCTGCGCGAGGGCACCACGGCGTTCCTGTACGCGCCCACGCACCGCGAGTACCAGAGCGGTTTCGTGCCCCGTCTGGACCTGGAGCGGCTCGCCGAGCGGCTGGGTCCCGACGTCACGCTGCTGGTGCGGGGACACTACTTCTACGGCGGCTCCTCCCGGCTCGCCGCGCTGCAGTCCGCCGGACGGATCGTCGACGTGTCGGACCACCCGTCGGTGGAGCGGCTGTACCTCGCCTCCGACGGCCTGATCACCGACTACTCGTCGGCCATGTTCGACTACGCCAACCTGGACCGTCCCATCGTCGTCTTCGCCGACGACTGGGACACCTACTCCACGGTCCGCGGCACCTACTTCGACGTGCTGCGGCAGCCTCCCGGTGCCGTCGCCACGACGCAGGAGGAACTGACCGACCTGCTCTGCTCCGAGGGCTGGCGCGACGCCCGGGCCACCGAGGCCCGGACCCGTTTCCGGAGACGTTTCTGCGACTTCGACGACGGACACGCCGCCGAACGCGTCGTCCGGCACGTCTTCCTCGGTGAGCCGCTCGTGGACCTGCCGCCCATCGTGCCGTTGGCGGAGCGGGTGCCCGCTCCGCCACCCGGCCCGGACGTCGCCACGTCCGACCCGATTTCCGTCCTTGACCAGAGGTAGCTGCTGTGTCCCAGCGTCCCGACAGAACGCCCGACATCAGCGTCGTCGTCATCGTCTACAACGACGCGGATCGTCTTCCGACAGCGGTGCAGTCGGTCCTCGACCAGACCCTGCAGAACGTCGAGGTCATCGTCGCCGACGACCACTCCACCGACGGCTCCTTCGAGGTCGCGCAGCGGCTGGCGGCCGCCTCCGACCGGGTGCGGGCCATCCAGCTGGCCGAGAACAGCGGCGGCTGCGGCGAGCCCCGCAACCAGGGCATCGCCATCGCCCGCGGCCGCTACGTGATGTTCCTCGACAGTGACGACACCCTCGAGGTCAACGCCTGCCGCAACATGCTGGACGCGGCCGAGCGCACCGGGGCCGACCTGGTCTCCGGGCTCTGCGTGCGCGTCCACACGGACAGCCGCACCGGCAAGACGGCCAAGTGGTACCACTGGCTCTACCGGCAGACCCGCACCTTCGACTCGATCGCGGAGATCCCGGACCTGCTGGTCTTCGACACCCTGTCGACGAACAAGTGCTACCGGCGCGAGTTCCTTCTCGACAGCGGCCTGTCCTTCCCCCGCGGCATCCACTACGAGGACCTGCTCTTCTCCGCCCAGGCGTACCTGGCCGCGTCGCGGATCACCCTGATCCCGAACACGGTCTACCACTGGAACGTCGTGGAGAAGACCGAAGAGAAGTCGATCAGCAACCGCCGGCACGAGATCAACAACTTCGCCGACCGGCTGGAGATCCACCGCAGGATCGACCGCATCCTCGCCGAGCAGGGCCACGACGAGCTGAAGCTGCACAAGGACATCAAGTTTCTGAAGCACGACCTCGTCCTCTACCTCCGGGAGCTGCCCTTCCTGGACGACGAGTACCGGCACCACTTCGCGGAGATGGCCAACGGCTACATCCAGGACTTCCCCGAGGAGGCGTACGCGGAGCTTCTCCCCGATCCACCGGCTCTGCGCCTACCTGCTGCTGCGTGAGGACTGGGAGCACCTCATGCCGGCCATCGACACGCTCATCAACAAGAGCAAGGTCTCCAGCCCGCTGCTGGAGCGCGACGGCCGTGTCTACTGGTGCGCCGAGCACCTCGACGACCCGATGGGCCGGGCCGTGCTCGACGTCACCGACCTCGGCTACCACGCCAAGCCGGTGCAGCGTCTCAACCTGCGCAACGCGGTGACCCGTTACACGGAGACCGCCGCGGGCGTCGTCCTCGCCGGCTCCGTGGTCAACCCCCTCGGGGTGATCCCGCCGGACGCCCGGCTGGAGGGTGAACTGGAGTTCAGCGCCCGCCGCAGGAGCCCGCAGTCGTTCCGCTTCCCGGTGCCGGACATCCGGCACGAGGGCGACGCCGTGACCTGGCGGGCGACGGCCGCGCTGGCGACCAGGCTGCGCCCCGTGGGCATCGTCGACGACGTGTGGGACGTGCGCCTGCACCTCACGGTCGACGGCGAGCGCACCACGAGCCGGCTCACCGTCGGGCGCACCGACCTGGAGGACGCCGGCGAGATCCGCGTCCGGCCGCGGCTGGGCCGCATGATGGCCGACCGCATCCTGCCGCACGCCTCGGCCAACGGGCACCTGGCCTTCCGCCTGACCCAGCACGGCCGGCTCGCGCAGCGCACGTCGACGCTCATGCAGCGCAACATGCAGAGCCCGCCCGCCCAGGTGGCGAAGAAGATGGTCCGCAAGGTCGCCTCGGTGCGCAAGGACCTCAACTCCGGCCCGCGCAAGATCGAGACCTTCGAGCGCATGATCCGGCTGCTCCCCGTGCGCAAGGGCACCGTCGTCTTCGAGAGCCACCTCGGCAAGCAGTACAGCGACAGCCCCCGCGCCATCTACGAGGAGCTGCGCCGGCGCGGTGTGCCGATCAAGCCCATCTGGTCCTACGCGGGCAGCCGTCCCACCGGTTTCCCGCAGGACGTGGAGCTGGTGCGCCGCTGGTCGTGGCCGTACCTCAGGGCGCTGGCGCAGGCCGAGTTCTGGATCGACAACCAGGGCTTCCCGCTGAAGCTGGGCAAGCGGCCGGAGACCACGTACATCCAGACCTGGCACGGCTCCGCGCTCAAGCGCATGGGCTTCGACGAGCCGCAGTACCGGATCATGCCGGAGCACGAGCAGCAGGCCTACCAGCGTGCGATCGACCGCTTCGACCACTTCGTGGTGCGCGGACAGCACGACGAGAAGACGCTGGCCCGGGCCTACCGGATCCCGGAGGAGAAGCTGCTGCGCACGGGCTACCCGCGCAACGACGCCCTCGTCCGGGCCCGGGAGTCGGCGACCGTCGACCCGGCCGCGGAGGAGCTCGCCGAGCGGCTGGGCATCCGCCGGGACCTGCCGGTCGTCCTCTACGCGCCGACGTTCCGGGCGCAGGACGGCAAGATCCGCAAGTTCGAGTTCCCGTTCGGCGTCGAGGAGTTCGCGGAACGCTTCGGTGACCGGTTCACCCTGCTGATCCGCACCCACTACCTCAACAACGTCACGCTGCCGCCGTCGGTCGCCGGCCGGGTGATCAACGTCAGCGAGGAGCCGGACATCACCCCGGTCATGCTCCTGTCGGACGTGCTGGTCACCGACTACTCGTCGGTGATGTTCGACTACGCCCTGCTCCAGCGGCCGATGGTGTTCTTCACCTACGACTGGGACGACTACGTCGAGAACAGCCGCGGCACCTACTTCGACCTGTCGGAGCAGGCTCCCGGGCCGCTGGCCCACACGGCGGAGGAGCTCTTCGACGTGCTGTCGGACCTGGACGCCCTCGCGTCCGGCTGCGAGGGACGGATCAAGGAATTCATGACGCAGTACGGTGAGTACGACCGGGGCGACGCCGCCGCACGGATCGTCGACCGCTTCTTCGGTTCCGAGGGAGAAGCCCGATGACACAGCGCGACATCATCTTCGTGGCCAACGAGGTCAACGAACTCGGCGGCGTGGCCCGCTGGCAGGCGCTGATGGCCCGGCTGTTCGCCGAGCGCGGGCACCGCGTGACCATCGTGGGCATCGCCCCGCCCGAGGTGCCGATGGACCTCGGCGACAACCCGCCCTTCGAGACGGTGACCCTCTACGACGAGCGTCCGCCCGGCCGCTGGCAGGCCCGCAATCTCCGTGACCGGGCCAACCTCGCGGCCCGGCGCCGGGAGGCCGCCCGCGAGACGGGCATGCGGGAGGCGACCGAGCGGCTGTCGCGCGTCTTCCGGGCCGCCCGCCCGGGCGCCATGATCATCGTGACCCAGGTGTGGGCCATGGAGTGGGTGGTCGTCGCCGACACGGCCGGCCACCCGGTCATCGGCATGAGCCACGAGTCGTTCGAGTACTCCAAGGGCTCCTCCCGCTTCCAGCGCGTCCAGAAGTACTACAAGGACGTGGACCGGCTGCTCCTGCTGACCCAGGAGGACGCCGACCTGTGGGTGGGCCGTGGCCTCAACAACGTGGGCTTCATGCCGAACCCGCTGCCGATGATGCCGGAGGCCCCTTCGCGGCGCACCGAGAAGGTGGTCGCGAGCATCGGCCGTCTCGGGCACCAGAAGGGCATCGACATGCTGCTCGACACCTGGGCCGAGGCGGCGCCCAAGCACCCCGGGTGGCGGCTGCGCATCTACGGCTCCGGGCCCGACGAGCAGGCCCTGAAGCGGCAGTGCACGGAGCTCGGCCTGGACGGTTCGGTGGAGTGGGCCGGCCAGACCGACGACGTCGTGGCCGCGCTGCACGGGGCCTCGGTGTTCGTGCAGTCCTCGCGCGGCGAGGGCTTCCCGCTGGCCCTGCTGGAGGCGATGGCCTGCGCCGTGCCCTGCGCCGCCTTCGACTGCGCCCCCGGCGTACGCCAGATCGTCCAGGACGAGGAGGACGGTCTCCTCGCCCGGCCCGGCAACACCACGGAGCTGGCACGGCAGCTGGGCCGGCTGATGGAGGACGCCGAGCTGCGGGACACGATGGGCGAGAAGGCGCGGGCCAACGTGCAGCGCTACTCGCCCGCGGCCATCACCGATCAGTGGGAGGAGCTGTTCGCGTTCCTGGAACGCTGAGCAGCCGCCGCCCGCACACGACAGGAGGCGAGGACCGGACCCGTTCGGGTACCCGGTCCTCGCCTCCTGTCGTGCCGTGTGCGCGGGCCCGCCGGACGGCGGTCCCGTCAGCCGCGCGGGTCCGTCAGAACGGCTCGAAGCCGTCGAACTCCCGCTGCGCCTCGTCCCGTTCGGCGTCCCGGTCCCGGCGCCGCTGGGCGGCCGGGCGGGGTGCCTCGAAGCGGTGGTCCTCGCCGCGGCGGCCGAGCATCTCGGCGCCCGCCGTCATCGACGGCTCCCAGTCGAAGACGACCGCGTTCTCCTCGGGGCCGATGGCCACGCCGTCGCCGCCGCGGGCGCCGGCCTTGACCAGCTTCTCCTCGACACCGAGCCGGTTGAGCCGGTCGGAGAGGTAGCCGACGGCCTCGTCGTTGTTGAAGTCGGTCTGGCGCACCCAGCGCTCGGGCTTCTCGCCGCGCACGCGGAACAGGCCGTCCTCCTCGCGGGTGACGGTGAAGCCCGCGTCGTCCACGGCCTTGGGCCGGATGACGATCCGCGTGGCCTCCTCCTTCGGCCGGGCGGCACGCGACTTCGCCACCAGCTCGGCCAGCGCGAAGGACAGCTCCCTCAGCCCCATGTGGGCCACCGCCGACGCCTCGAAGACGCGGTAGCCGCGCGCTTCCAGGTCCGGCCGGACCATCTCCGCGAGGTCCTTGCCGTCGGGCACGTCGATCTTGTTGAGGACGACGATCCGGGGCCGGTTGTCGAGGCCGCCGTACTCCCGCAGCTCCGCCTCGATGATGTCCAGGTCGGAGACCGGGTCGCGGTCGGACTCCAGCGTCGCGGTGTCCAGGACATGCACCAGCACGCTACACCGCTCCACGTGCCGCAGGAACTCCAGGCCGAGGCCCTTGCCCTGGCTGGCGCCGGGGATGAGACCGGGGACGTCCGCGATGGTGTAGACGGTCTCGCCGGCCGTCACCACGCCCAGGTTCGGCACGAGCGTCGTGAAGGGGTAGTCGGCGATCTTCGGCTTGGCCGCGCTCAGCACGGAGATCAGCGAGGACTTGCCGGCGCTCGGGTAGCCGACCAGCGCCACGTCCGCGACGGTCTTCAGCTCCAGGTGGATGTCCTGGAGGTCGCCGGGCTCGCCGAGCAGCGCGAAGCCGGGGGCCTTGCGCCGCGCCGAGGCCAGCGCCGCGTTGCCGAGGCCGCCCCGGCCGCCCTGTGCGGCGACGTAGGACGTGCCGTGGCCGACCAGGTCGGCGAGGACGTTGCCCGCCCTGTCGAGGACCACGGTGCCGTCGGGGACCGGCAGGACGAGGTCCTGCCCGTCCTTGCCGGAGCGGTTGCCGCCCTCGCCGGGCTTGCCGTTGGTGGCCTTGCGGTGCGGGGAGTGGTGGTAGTCGAGGAGCGTGGTCACCGACTGGTCGACGGTGAGGATCACGTCGCCGCCACGGCCGCCGTTGCCGCCGTCCGGGCCGCCGAGCGGCTTGAACTTCTCACGGTGGACGGAGGCACAGCCGTGGCCTCCGTTACCCGCGGCGACATGCAGCTCGACGCGGTCCACGAAGGTGGTCATGGGATGTGCCTCCAGTTACTACGGGGTTGTCTCTTGGGTAACACGCGAAAGGCGGACCCGCTTCCCGTCCGGGAAGTGAGGTCCGCCTCGCGAAAGTTTCCGATCAGGCGACCGGAACGATGTTCACGACCTTGCGGCCACGGTGGGTGCCGAACTGCACCGCACCGGCCTGGAGGGCGAACAGCGTGTCGTCGCCGCCACGGCCGACGCCCGCACCCGGGTGGAAGTGGGTGCCGCGCTGGCGGACCAGGATCTCGCCCGCGTTGACGGCCTGACCACCGAAGCGCTTCACGCCGAGGCGCTGAGCGTTGGAGTCACGACCGTTACGGGTGGACGATGCGCCCTTCTTGTGTGCCATCTCTCCTCAGTCCCTTACTTCGCAGCCGCGGGGATCTCAGTGACCTTGATCGCCGTGTACTGCTGGCGGTGGCCCTGACGACGGCGGTAGCCGGTCTTGTTCTTGTAGCGCAGAATGTCGATCTTCTGGCCCTTGTGGTGGTCCACGACCTCGGCCTGGACCTTGATGCCGGCCAGCACCCACGGGTCGCTGGTCACAGCGTCGCCGTCGACCACGAGCAGGGTCGAGAGCTCGACCGTGTCGCCGACCTTGGCGGTGGAAATCTTGTCAACCTCAACGATGTCGCCGACAGCAACCTTGTGCTGGCGGCCACCGCTGCGCACGATGGCGTACACGCGGATCTCACTCTCTCGCTCGGGAACGGCACCCCCGCAGTCCAGCCGCCCGGCAGGACGCCGGAGACGGCCTCTCCCGGTCGTGGCCCATCACGGCCGCATCCGGAAGGAAGAGGTTTACGGGGATGTGACGCGTCAGTCGACACGCCGACGGTCAAGATTACGGGGACACGCGACAGGGGTCAAACCGGGCCCGGCCACCGGCACGAGGCCCCCGGAGCGGGGCCGGCCGCGACGGTACGCGAGTGGCTCGTCGAGCCCCCGCGCAGGCGTGTGGCCCCGCCCGGGACGGGCGGGGCCACACGTGGTGCGACAGGGACGGGATCAGCCCTCGTCGGTGGCGGCCGTGACCGAGGACGGCGCCGCCTTCTCGGCCGCCGCGGTCTTCTTCGACGCCGTCTTCTTGGCCGTGGTCTTCTTGGCGGTCGCCGTCTTCGCCGCCTTCTTGGCCGTGGTCTTCTTGGCGGTCGTCGTCTTCTTGGCCGCGGTCTTCTTGGTGGCGGCCTTCTTCGCCGTCGCCTTCTTGGCCGTCTTGCGCGCCGCCGCCTTCTTGGCCGGGGCGGCCTCCTCCTCGCCGGACGCGTCCGCGGCCGGGGCATCGGCCGCCTCCGTCTCCCGCTCCGCCGGGGCCGACGGGACGACCACGACGGCCGCCTCCTCGGACGCGGTCGAGGTGGTGGGCTTGCGGACGGCGCGACGGCGCGGACGGGCCGGGGCGGCGCTCTCGGCGGCCGTCGCGGCCTCCGGTGCCTTCTCGGCCGGTGCCTCGGCCGCCTCCGGAGCGGCCTGCGGCGCCTGCTCGGCCTGCGGGGTCTCCGGGACCGTCAGCACGGCCGCCTCGGCACCCGCGGGCGAACCGGCCGGTGCGGACACCTTCCGGGTGGCCCGACGGCGCGTACGGCCCTTGGGCGCCGCGTCCTCGACGGCCGGGGCCGCCTCGGTCACGGCCGGGGCCGGGGCGCCGGACATCGCGTCCTCGACGGCCGCGGGCTCGGCCAGCACCTCGGCGGCCGGCTGCCGCACGACGGGGCGCTCGACCTCTTCCGCGGCCGTGACGTCCTGCGCGGTCGGGGTCTCGGCCGCTGCCGGGGCCTCGGCGCGCACGGTCTCGCCCTTCGCCGCCTTCGGGGCGCCCGCCGGGGCGGAGGCCCGCCGGCTCGCCCGGCGCCGGCCACGACCGCGCGTGGCGGCGGCCTCGGCCTCGGCGGCGCTGCTGTACAGCTCCTCGTCCGGGGTGAACTCGGGCGCGGGCAGGGCGACCGGTTCGGCCACCTCGGCGGCGACCTCGGACTCGGACTCGGTGTCCGCCTCCTGCTCCGCCGTCGGCACCGTCTCGACGCCGGCCACCGCCTCGTGCTCGTGCTCACCGGCGCCCGCACGCGCCCGCTTGCGGCGCTTGCCACCGCCGCCACCGGCGGAGGACGGCTGGTCGAGGTGGACGATGACGCCACGGCCGTTGCAGTGGACGCAGGTCTCCGAGAAGGACTCCAGCAGGCCCTGGCCGACCCGCTTGCGGGTCATCTGGACCAGGCCCAGCGAGGTCACCTCGGCGACCTGGTGCTTGGTCCGGTCCCGGCCCAGGCACTCCAGCAGGCGCCGCAGCACCAGGTCCCGGTTGGACTCGAGCACCATGTCGATGAAGTCGATGACGATGATGCCGCCGAGGTCGCGCAGCCGGAGCTGGCGCACGATCTCCTCGGCCGCCTCCAGGTTGTTCCTGGTGACCGTCTCCTCGAGGTTGCCGCCCTGGCCGGTGAACTTGCCGGTGTTGACGTCGACGACGATCATCGCCTCGGTCCGGTCGATCACCAGCGAACCGCCGCTGGGCAGCCAGACCTTGCGGTCCAGCGCCTTGGCGAGCTGCTCGTCGATCCGGTAGGTGGCGAAGACGTCGACCTCGGAGGTCCACCTGGACAGCCGGTCGGAGAGGTCCGGGGCCACGTGGGACACGTAGCCGTGGATCGTCTGCCAGGCGTCGTCGCCGCTGACGACGACCTTGGAGAAGTCCTCGTTGAAGATGTCCCGCACGACCCGGACGGTCATGTCGGGCTCGCCGTACAGCAGCGTCGGGGCGTTGCCGTTCTTGGCCTTCTTCTGGATTTCCTCCCACTGCGCCTGGAGCCGCTCGACGTCGCGGCGCAGCTCGTCCTCGCTGGCGCCCTCGGCGGCGGTGCGCACGATGACGCCCGCGTCCTCGGGGACGATCCGCTTGAGGATGGTCTTGAGCCGGGACCGCTCGGTGTCGGGCAGCTTGCGGCTGATGCCGGTCATCGAGCCCTCGGGCACGTAGACCAGGTAGCGGCCGGGGAGGGAGACCTGGCTGGTCAGCCGGGCGCCCTTGTGGCCGATCGGGTCCTTGGTGACCTGCACGAGGACGGACTGCCCGGACTTGAGGGCGGACTCGATGCGGCGGGGGCCGTGGCCCATGCCCAGCGCCTCGAAGTTGACCTCACCGGCGTACAGGACGGCGTTGCGGCCCTTGCCGATGTCGATGAAGGCGGCCTCCATCGACGGCAGCACGTTCTGCACCTTGCCGAGATAGACGTTGCCGACGTACGAGGTGGCCTGCTCCTTGTTGACGTAGTGCTCGACGAGCACCCCGTCCTCGAGGACGCCGATCTGGGTGCGCTCGCCGTGCTGGCGGACGACCATGACGCGCTCGACGGCCTCGCGGCGGGCCAGGAACTCGGCCTCGGTGATGATCGGCACGCGCCGGCGGCCCTGCTCGCGGCCCTCGCGGCGGCGCTGCTTCTTGGCCTCCAGGCGGGTGGAGCCCTTGATGGACTGCACCTCGTCGGACGGCTCGGTGCCCTTCTCCCGCGCGGGACGGGGCTCGCGGACCTTGACGACGGTGCGCTCGGGGTCGTCGGCGGACGTCTCGCCGTCCCCGGAGCCGTCCCCGGCGCGGCGGCGACGGCGACGGCGGCGACGGCTGCTGCTGGAGCCGCCGGTCTCGCCGGTGGCGTCCTCGCCCTCCTCGGCGTCCTCCTCCGCCTGCTCGGCGGTGTCCTCGGCGTCCTGGGCGGCCTGCTCGGCGGCGGTGTGCTCGGTGTCGCCGTCGGCGGAGTCCTCGGCGCCCTCGGCCAGGTCGCCCCGGCGGCGGCGACGGCCGCCCCGGCGGCGACGGCGGCGGGAGCCGTACTCCTCGGAGCCCTCGGCGTCGTCACCGTGGTCGTCGCCGGCCTCGTCGGCCTCGGTCTCGGCCTCGGCCTCCGGCTCCTCCTCGTCGGCGGCGGCGCGGGCGGGCGTGCGGTCCTCGGTCGTCTCCTCCGGGCCCTCGGCGCGGCGCCGGCGGCGGCGACGCGAACCGGCGGCCTCCTCCGGGGTCTCCTCGGCCGGCTCGGCCGGGCGGGCCACCTGCTCCGGCTCGGCCCCGGCGGCCCCGGCGGCGGCTTCCGCCGCGGCCCGCTCGGGCGTCTGGAACTGGGGCTCCGCGAACACGGGCGCCTGGAACACGGCGACGGCGGGGCGCGCCGGACGCTTCGGGGCGTCCGCCTCGTCGGACACCGCGGCATCGCGCGCGGGCTCGGCGAAGCCACTGGCGGCCTTGCGGGTGGACCGACGGCGGGCGCGGCGCGGAGCGGCCTCCTCGACGGGGGCGGCGGGCTCGGCCTCCGGTGCGGCGGCCTCGGCGGCGGGGGCGGCCTCGGCCTGCGGCGCGGCGGGCTCGGTCACGGTCTCGGCCGGCTCGGCGGCGGCGGGCTCACCGGCCGGGGCGGACACACGCCGGGTGGCACGCCGACGCGTACGACGCGGAGCCGCGTCCTCGGCAGCCTCTTCGGGCGCGGCAGTGGCCTCGGCGGCGGGGGCGGCCTCGGCCTGCGGCGCGGCGGGCTCGGTCACGGTCTCGGCCGGCTCGGCGGCGGGCTCACCGGCCGGGGCGGACACACGCCGGGTGGCACGCCGACGCGTACGACGCGGAGCCGCGTCCTCGGCGCTCTCGGCAGCCTCCTCGGGAGCGGCGGCGACCGGGGCGGCCTCGACGGTCTCGGCCTGCGGCTGGGCGGCGGGGGCGGCCGGCGAGGTCACCGTGCGCGTGGCGCGCCGCCGGGTACGGCGGGGAGCGGCGTCCTCGGCGGTCTCCGCGCTCGCGACGGGCTCGGGCTCGGCGGGCGTCTCGGCGGCGGGCGCCACGGGAACGACGGTCTCGGCGGCCTCGGCCGACGTCGGGGACCCGGCGGGCGCGGAGGCGCGGCGCACGGCACGGCGTCGCGGACGGCCCGCGGCCACCGGTTCGGCGACGGGCTCGGGCGTGTCGGTCGCCTCGGCGGCGGTCTCCTCCGGCTCCTCGGCCGGGACGGCCGTCTCGGCCTGCACGCCGGAGCCGCCGGCCGGCGGTCCCGCCGGGCGGGACGCGGCCCTGCGCCGACGACGCGGCGGCAGGGTGTCGCTGGGGGTGTTCGGCTCGGAGTCCGTCGAGGACGTCGCGGACTCTGCGGATTCGGTCGGTTCGAGCATGCGGGGGTTTCTCCCGTCAGGCTCCCGGGCGCCGCGCCCGGTCCGGGATCGACCGTGTCGACCGCCGGTGACGTCCGCGGCTCGCGCGATGCGCGGTCGCCGCCGTCCGGGGCGCGGGCGCCGCTCGGGAGCTCTCCGTGTCTTGTATCGCCGGTTCCCTACCCCTTGTCGGGCACGGCCTGGCGAAAGTCTTGTGGTCGGTGCGCTGCCCGACCCAGGTGGCTCCCGAGTTCCAGGGCTGCGCTACGACGCTCGTCCTACGTGGGACCTTCCCTACGCCGGCGCCTTCGCGGCGGCAGCGGCGGCGGCCGATTGCGGCTCGGGCGCTGCTGCCTCGCGGTCGGGCGCGAGCGGGTCGGTCACCGCGCCGGTCTCTTCATCGAACAGCCCCTGCGCCAGCCTGGTCACCGCTGCGGGGACCGGCGGCGCCAGGTCGGCCACGGCGCGAAGACCGGACAGGACGTCGTCGGGTCGTACGGCAGGCGTCACGTGCCGAACAACCAGCCGCAGTATCGCACAGGGCCGGTCGGTCGGCCTATCAGCCGGCGTATCACTGGTGGTGGTCGCGTTCTCGAGGGTCACGACGGCGGAGCGTGCGTCGAAGGTCCGGACGCCGTTCTTGGTCCGGCGCTGGACCTCGACGGTCTCGGCCGAGGTGAAGGCCGCCACGGCGCGCTCGGCGTCGGCGGGCTCCACTCCGTCCAGCCGCAGCTCCCACACGGAGGCCGTCAGCCGGTCGGCGAGCCCGGAGGTCCGGGCCTCGACCGCGTCGGTCACGTCGAGCCCGGCGGGCAGCGACTCGTCCAGGAGCAGCCTCAGCCGCTCCGGGTCGCGCGCCTCGGTGAGCGCGATCTCCAGGTATTCCGCTTCACTGCCCGTGCCGGTGGGTGCGGCATTGGCGTACGACACCTTCGGGTGCGGCGTGAACCCCGCCGAGTACGCCATGGGTACCTCGGCGCGGCGCAGCGCACGCTCGAAGGCGCGCTGGAAGTCACGGTGGCTGGTGAACCGGAGGCGGCCGCGCTTGGTGTAACGCAGTCGGATGCGCTGCACCGCGGGTACGGGCGGCGGGCCTTCGGGCTGTCGCTTGCCCAGTGTCGTTCAGTCCTTCGTGAGAGCGGTCGTACTGCTACCAAGAGTACGTGCACGAGCCGCGGATGGTTCCCGCCGGGCCACCGGCCGCTCCTTCACCGGCTCCCCGAACAGTGCCCGCCGCACGTCGGCCCGGGCCCGCCGGACGGATCCGCGGACATCGGCCAGCGCCTTCCGCACGGCCCGGCCCGCACCGCGCGAGGCCTCGGCGACGGGCCGCCAGACCGCGTCCCGCACGAGGTGCCCGGCCGGTGTCAGGAGGATCCGGTACACCCACCGCGCCGGGTCCCCGACGAGCAGACGGAAGACGGCTGCGAGGAACCGGCCGACGGCGAGCGAGACGTGGCGCGCGATCCGCCAGGCGTGCCCGAGCGCGGCCACGGCCTCCCGTCCGACGACGGCGAGGCACCGGCCGACGGGCGCCAGCACCCACCGCCACAGGGCGAGGGCGGGCAGCACCAGCAGGATCCGCGCGGTCCAGTACAGCGCGGTGCCGGCTCCGGTGGCGACCATGCGCAGGCACCAGGCGATCCCCCTGCCGCACCAGGCGAGCGCGTGCCCGACGGGGGTGAGGACCCACATGTACAGCCAGGTCGCGGGTACGACGAGGAGGTACCGCCCGAGCCGGGCACCGGCGGCGTACAGGACGCGCCCCACCGCGGCGAGCACGGCGCCCACGCCCCCGGCCACCCACAGGACCGCGTGCCCGGCGGGCGTCAGCACCCACCGGTACAGCCACACCGCCGGTACGACGAGGAGGTACCGCCCGAGCCGGGCGAAGCCGCGGGCCGCCGGCACGACGACGTACCTCCACAGGCCGACGGCCGGCCACACGAACAGGGCCCGCCCGAGCAGGGCCAGCGCCCGCCCGAAGGGCCGCAGCACCGTGTCCCGCAGGAAGCGCCCGCCGACGACGAGCACGTCCCACACCAGGCGGACCGGCACGACCAGGAGCAGGACGACGATCCGGAGCGGGATCCGGATCGCCACGGTGAGACACCCTTCGGCGTCCGATCGCCGGGGCGGCTCCTGCGGGCCGCTGCCGGGGGGCCGTTTCTCGAGGTCCATACAGGCAGGGACGCCGAAAGGCCCGGCCCGGATCCCTGCGGTCAGGTCGGTTGGCTGCGCTGCCAACTCCAGCTGAGGGTGCCGGTGCTGTCCCACTTGCGCACCGGAGCACCGAAACCGTTACCCGTGCTCGTCAGCGTCCACAGCGCCGTACGGCCCGCACCGTCACTCTGCTGACCGTTGTCGTACAGCACGGCCACATCGCCGCGGCCGTCACCGTCGAAGTCACCCGATGTCACCTTGGAGCGGCTCCACATCCAGCTGAGGGTGCCGGTGCTGTCCCACTTGCGCACCGGCCCACCGAAACCGGAACCCGTGCTCGTCAGCGTCCACAGCGCCGTACGGCCCGCACCGTCACTCTGCTGACCGCTGTCGTACAGCACACCGACATCGCCGCGGCCGTCACCGTCGAAGTCGCCGGCCACCACCTTGGAGCGGCTCCAGTCCCAGCTGATGCTCCCGGTGCTGTCCCACTTGCGCACCGGAGCACCGAAACCGGTACCTGTGCTCGTCAGCGTCCACAGCGCCGACCGGTTCGCACCGTCACTCTGCCGGCCGCCGTCGTACAGCACACCCACGTCACCGCGGCCGTCACCGTCGAAGTCGCCGGCCACCACCTGGGAACGGCTCCAGTCCCAGCTGATGCTCCCGGTGCTGTCCCACTTGCGCACCGGCCCACCGAAACCGGCACCCGTGCTCGTGAACGTCCACAGTGCCGACCGGTTCGCACCGTCACTCTGCCGGCCGCCGTCGTACAGCACACCCACGTCACCGCGGCCGTCACCGTCGAAGTCACCGGAGACCACCTGGGAACGGCTCCAGTCCCAACTGGGTCCGTTGTCCGCGACGTTGTCCCACACCTTGACCGGCTTGCCGAGGCCGGAGCCCGTGCTCGTGAACGTCCACAAGCTGGTCCGGTTGAAGCCGTCGCTCTGCCGGCCGTTGTCGTACAGCACGCCGACATCACCGCGGCCGTCACCGTTGAAATCGCCGGCCACCACCTTGGAGCGGCTCCAGTCCCAGCTGATGCTCCCAGTGCTGTCCCACTTGCGCACCGGAGCACCGAAACCGGCACCCGTACTGGCGAACGTCCACAGCGCCGACCGGTTCGCACCGTCGCTCTGCTGACCGTTGTCGTACAGCACACCGACATCGCTGCGGCCGTCGCCGTCGAAGTCGGAGGCGGGGGTCTGCACGGCGTGGGCGGTGATCCAGTCGCGCACGTCGTCGACCCGGGCGCCGATGGCGCTGCCGGCGGTCCCCTCCGGGGTGTCGACGCCGAAGCAGCCCACCTGGTTCGACCGGCTGCTGACGGCGACGAGCTCCGGCCGGCCGTCGACGGTACGGACGACCGGGCCGCCGGCGTCGCCCTGGCAGACCGCGGCGCCGCTCTTCCCGCTGAGGCCGAGGTCGCCGCCGTCGACGGAGGACACGGAGAAGGTTCCGGTGTGCGCGACTAGGGGCGCCCACTCGCGCGCCGTACGGCCGTGACCGGCCACGGTGAGGTCCTGGCCGACGGCGGGTTCGGCGCCGGCGACGCCGACGGGGGTCACACCGGTCACGGGCTGCGCGAGACGGGCCAGTACGAGATCGCGGTCGCCGTGGGGAACGAGTTCCACCACGTCACGGGTCTGCCCGCCGCCCACGGTCGCGACGGTCCTCAGCCGGGGCGGTCCGGCCGGGACGGAGAGGCCCGCGGCCGGATCGTCGGCGAAGCAACTGGCGGCCGTGAGCATCCACTCGGGCGAGATCAGGGAGCCCGAACAGCCTCGCTGGTGGTCGCCCACCAGCAGCCGGGCGGTGAAGCCGTAGTCGGCTCCCTCCGTGGGGGTGCCGACGACCGCGTGGACCGGGGCGGCGGTGAGGAGAAGCAGCGGCGCCGCGCCCAGCAGCGCCGCGGCCCTGACCGCGGCGGCGCGCAGGGCGCCGCCGCGTCTTGGACGATTCGGAAGTGAGGCGGTCTCGCGAGGTGACTTCATCGCAGTCGCAGTCCTAGGGATCGGTCCGGCCGGCATGACACACGGCTGCGGTCCGCCGACCGCTCGCCGATGGCCGAAGGACCGCACCCGTGATCATCCAAGAGCGCGCCTCGTGATCCCGCCACAGGCCCAAACAGCGCAAACTGACTGTACGTCACACTTCCACCGTGACGTACGTCACCTCACCTCACCCCGGACGCGGGGCCCTACTTGACCGTCAGCGGCAGCAGCTTCTTGCCGGTCGGGCCGATCTGGATCTCGGTGTCCATCGCGGAGCATATGAAAAACGCTTATAACTGACCGCAAACTGCGCCACGCTGGTCCGACATGAGAAGACGAGGACAGCGGCGGCTCTCGACGGAACGAGTGGCCTACAGCGTGGAAGCCGAGTGGACCGAAGCCGACCTTGTCCTGTTGGAGGAGCTCAAACGGGCTGAGGCCCTACTTCCCCAGGACGCACCCCGGGCACTCTTATCGGTCCGCTTGTCCGTACTGACGGACGACACGACATCGCCGGTACGGCAGGAGCTCGATCTCCGCATCCTGGCAAGGGAGCGCGGGAGTCGAGTCGTCGGCGTCGCTTCGGACCTGAACGTGTCGGCGACGAAGGTTCCGCCGTGGAAGCGGAAGGAGCTCGGGGAGTGGCTGAACAACCGCTCCCCCGAGTTCGACGAGCTCCTGTTCTGGAAACTCGACCGCTTCGTGCGGCGTCTCTCCGATCTCTCGACGATGATCGAGTGGAGCCTGAAGCGTGGGAAGAACCTGGTCTCGAAGAACGACAGCCTCGACCTCACGACCACCGCCGGAAAGATCATGGTCACAATCATCGGTGGCATCGCCGAGATCGAGGCGGCCAACACCTCGACCCGGGTCGCGAGTCTGTGGGACTACGCGAAGTCGCAGGAAGACTGGATCATCGGGAAGCGGCGTCCAAAGCACTGCACTGGGCCCGCCGCATGGCGCTTCGGGGACGCCCCGCCGGGTTCATGGTGCGCTGCTTGAAGCGGTCCGGCCTGATGACCCAAGGGCTCACGGTGGCAACGCTCCACCGACGCCTGCGCAACCCTGCGCTCCTCGGCTACCGGGTGGAAGAGGACAAGAACGGCGGGCAGCGACGATCGAAGCCGCTCCTCAGCAAGGACGACAGGCCGATCAAAGTCGCCCCTCCCCTCTTCACGGAGGAGGAGTTCGAGACCCTCGGCGCCGCCCTCGACAAGCGCAAGAAGAACCAGCCGCCGCGTCGTGTCGGAGGAGCGACACAGTTCCTCGGCGTCCTGCTGTGCGCCGACTGCAGGACGAACACGACCGTGCAGATCACGCACGGGACGTACCAGTACCTGCGGTGCCGCAACTGCAAGAGCGGCGGACTGGGAGCGCCCAACCCCGAGCGGGTCTACGAGCGCCTGGTGCAGGACGTACTCAAGGTCCTCGGAGACTTCCCCGTGCAGGTCCGCCAGTACGCAGAGGGCGCCGAGGCCCGCAAGGAGATCAAGCGCCTTCAAGAGACCATCGCGCTGTACATGAAGGATCTCGAACCCGGGGGCCGGTACACGAAGACGCGGTTCACGAAGAAGCAGGCGGAAGCGACGTTGGACAAGCTCATAAGTGAGCTCGAAGCGATCGACCCCGAGACGGCGAAGAATCGATGGGTCAACGTCCACGGCGGCAAGACGTTCCGTGAGCACTGGCAGGAAGGCGGCATGGAGGCCATGTCCGCGGACCTGTACCGAGTCGGAATCCGCTGCGAGGTGACCCGCACGAAGGTACCGAAGGTCCGAGCCCCGAAGGTGCACCTCCGCCTACTGATCCCGAAGGACGTACGCGAGCGACTCGTCATCCGAGAGGACGACTTCGCACAAGCCTTCTGATCCCAGCCCGCACAGGAACGAAGCCGCCTTCCCTGCATCTGAGGGAGGCGGCTTCGTCGGTTACTCGAACCATGTAGCAGGGTCGACGGTTCTTCCACACCGTCCTCACCCACGATCACTATCTCGCTGTCGATCAGAGGCGTCGCTCCGACGGCCGGGCTGTAGGGAGTGCGGACGGTCACCCGCTGGGCGGACGCGTGCACGGCGCGAATGAGCCGGTCCGAAGTACCCCAGGGCGGGGGATAACGGCGTGCACGTGGACGGCCGCCCGCTTCTGGTACTCGGCGATACGGGCGAAGGACAACCGGGCGTGCCGGGCGAAGCGCGACTGCACGACACCGGCCGAGGAGGGGGGTGACGAAGATACGGGGTCGCGTGCGCACCGTGGACGGGATGTTCTTGCCGCCGATGAGGCCCGTGCGAACGAGGTGGCCCGAGCCGCCGTCGAGGGAGCCAAGGGCAGAGCCACCCCACGTGCAATGGCGAACTACGCCGCAATCGAAGCGGGCGCCGTCACAGATGTCGTGGAAGACGCCCTGGCCACCGGCTATCCCATCTCCCCCGCCCTGCGTACCGGGCCCCAAACTGCCGTCAGGTCGCCGTAGGCCACTGTCCGGCCCTCACACCCACTCGACGTCCGACGAGACGTCGGAAGCGGCACCAGGCGGCGGCAGCGGCGTTCTCAGCGCCTTCTTCGCAGGCTGCCGCCGATTCTTCGGCAAGCCGAGCGCGGTCAGTACCGTCACCGCATCCGACTCTGTGACGTCAGCCACAGCGTCAGCAATGCGGTGAAGTGGCCCGCTCATCCCAGGCACCACGTTCCGGCTGGTCAGCCGGATTTCTTGACTGTCAGCGGCAGCAGCTTCTTGCCCGTCGGGCCCGTTTGTGGCCATGTGTCGAACTGGGGGCACACGCCGCAGTCGAAGCACGGGGTCCAGCGGCAGTCCTCGACCTCGGTCTCGTCGAGGGCGTCCTGCCAGTCCTCCCAGAGCCAGTCCTTGTCGAGGCCCGAGTCGAGGTGGTCCCAGGGCAGGACCTCCTCGTAGGAGCGCTCGCGGGTGGTGTACCAGTCGACGTCCACGCCGAAGGGCTCCAGGGCCTTGCCGGCGCACGCCATCCAGCGGTCGTAGGAGAAGTGCTCGCGCCAGCCGTCGAAGCGGCCGCCGTCGTCGTAGACGGCGCGGATGATCGCGCCGGTGCGACGGTCGCCGCGGGACAGGAGGCCCTCGACGATGCCGGGCTTGCCGTCGTGGTAGCGGAAGCCGATGGAGCGGCCGTACTTCTTGTCGCCGCGGATCTTGTCGCGCAGCTTGGCCAGGCGCTCGTCCGTCTCCTCGGCCGAGAGCTGCGGCGCCCACTGGAAGGGGGTGTGGGGCTTGGGGACGAAGCCGCCGATCGAGACCGTGCAGCGGATGTCGTTGGAGCCGGAGACCTCGCGGCCCTTGGCGATGACGCGGGTGGCCATGTCGGCGATCTGGAGGACGTCGTCGTCGGTCTCGGTCGGCAGGCCGCACATGAAGTACAGCTTCACCTGGCGCCAGCCGTTGCCGTAGGCCGTGGCGACGGTGCGGATCAGGTCCTCCTCCGAGACCATCTTGTTGATGACCTTGCGCATGCGCTCGGATCCGCCCTCGGGGGCGAAGGTGAGGCCGGAACGGCGGCCGTTCCTCGTCAGTTCGTTGGCCAGGTCGACGTTGAAGGCGTCCACGCGGGTCGACGGGAGGGACAGGCCGATCTTGTCCTCCTCGTACCGGTCCGCGAGGCCCTTGGCGACGTCGCCGATCTCCGAGTGGTCCGCGGAGGACAGCGACAGCAGGCCGACCTCCTCGAAGCCGGTCGCCTTCAGGCCCTTCTCGACCATCTCGCCGATGCCGGTGATGGAGCGCTCGCGCACCGGGCGGGTGATCATGCCGGCCTGGCAGAAGCGGCAGCCGCGGGTGCAGCCGCGGAAGATCTCCACGGACATGCGCTCGTGGACCGTCTCGGCCAGCGGGACGAGGGGCTGCTTGGGGTAGGGCCACTCGTCGAGGTCCATCACCGTGTGCTTGGAGACGCGCCACGGCACGCCCGAGCGGTTCGGTACGACGCGGGCGATACGGCCGTCGGGCAGGTACTCGACGTCGTAGAAGCCGGGGACGTACACCCCGCCCGTCTTCGCCAGGCGCAGCAGGACTTCCTCACGGCCGCCGGGGCGGCCCTCGGCCTTCCAGGCCCGGATGACCGCGGTGATCTCCAGGACGGCCTGCTCGCCGTCGCCGATGACGGCGCAGTCGATGAAGTCGGCGATCGGCTCCGGGTTGAACGCGGCGTGTCCGCCGGCCAGGACGATCGGGTCGTCGATGCCGCGGTCCCGGGCCTCCAGCGGGATGCCGGCCAGGTCGAGGGCGGCGAGCATGTTCGTGTAGCCGAGCTCGGTGGAGAAGGAGAGCCCGAACACGTCGAAGGCCTTGACCGGGCGGTGGCTGTCGACGGTGAACTGCGGGACGGAGTGCTCCCGCATCAGCGCCTCGAGGTCCGGCCACACGCTGTAGGTGCGCTCGGCGAGGACGCCCTGCTGTTCGTTCAGTACCTCGTAGAGGATCATGACGCCCTGGTTGGGCAGGCCGACCTCGTACGCGTCCGGGTACATCAGGGCCCAGCGGACGTCACAGCTGTCCCAGGGCTTGACCGTGGAGTTGAGCTCTCCGCCGACGTACTGGATCGGTTTCTGCACGTGCGGGAGCAGAGCTTCGAGCTGCGGAAACACAGACGACACAGACTCGGCGGCTTCGGCAGGCATCTCACGGAACCTTTGTGTGCTGGCAGGGGTGACCATTCAGCGTAACCCGGCCGGACGGGTATCCCGTACGCCGAGAGTGCGTGCATGGCGTCGCCAGGCAGACGGGAGTTCGACGACAGGGCCTAGAGGACCGCCTTGGCGCGGATCTTCCTCAGGCGCGCGGGCAGCCGCTCCTCGTCGGCCGTGGCCCGCAGCTCCTCCCTGCCGTAGAGCAGTCCGTAGGGGAACGTGTCCTCCCCCGCCGCGTGGGCCACGGCGGACAGCTCCGGCAGGGCGCGGCGGGCCATGACGCTGTCCTGGTGGTCGCCGAGGAGCTGGGTGAGCGACTTCATGGACTTGGTCACGGAGCGGGCGGGCCCGCCGAGCGCCGGGGCCGCGGCCTCGGCCGCGTAGCGGGCGCGCTTGGCCTTCTTGCGGGCCTCGTGCAGCGCGACGTCGCGTTCCGGGCCGGGCGGCAGTTCCAGGGCCGCGGTGGCGCGGCGGCGGACCTTGGCCACGTCCTTGCGCAGGGCCGCGGTGAGCACCTTGCGTGGTTTGCGGGCGGCGGCGGGGCGCAGGGGCGGGTCGGCGAGGAGGGTGTCGACGGCGTCGAGGAGCGCGAGGTGGCGGGCGGAGTCGAGGACGGCGACGAGCCGGCCGTGGTCCCGGCGGTGCCGGGCGTCGGCCCAGGCGGCGAGCCGCCGGTGCGCCGGTCCGGTGGGGACGGTGGCCGGCAGTCCGTCGAGGGCGCCGGTCAGCCGTTCGGCCAGGACCTCCTGGTCGCGTTCGGCGCCCAGTTCGGCGGCCAGCCACTTGAGCTCGGCCGCGATCGGGTCGGTGACGGCGCGGTCCAGGACCTCGGGGAAGCTGCGGAAGGTGCCGCGCATCCGGCGGGTGGCCACGCGCATCCGGTGGACCGAGTCGGGGACGTCCCGGCGGACGGCGGGGTCGTGGGCGACGATCGCGTCGCGCTGGGCGCGCAGGTAGGCGAGGACGTGGTCGCCGGCGGTCGCGGGCTCGGCGCGCCCGGCGGTCCGCGGGCGGGTGCCGCCGGTCTCCGCCAGGGCCCGGGCCAGTTTGGACGGTGCCGCCGAGGGCCGGGCGCCGGCCGTGCGCAGCCGTTCCTCGACCCGGTCAAGGAGCGCCGGGTCGCCGCCCTCGGCCAGTTCCACCTCGATCTCGGTCCAGTGGGCGGTGGCGCCCGTCCGGCCGAGCCGTTCGGCGGTGACGGTGTCGCTGCTCGCCTCGGCCAGCACCTCGCCGCGGGCGCCGACCAGTCGCCGTGCGTCGCGGGCGGAGCGCAGCCGGACGACGGGCAGCAGGGCGCTGCCGCGGACGCGCGAGCGGACCAGTGCGGCGAGGGCCTCGGGGACGTCGTCGCCGAGGGGTGCCTGGATCTCTTCGCGCACGCCGGGGGCGACGGGCAGCTTCAGGTGCCAGCCGGCGTCGTGGCCGCCGGTGCGCCGGCGCAGGGTGACGCCGTCGGCGGCGAGGCGTTCGTCGGCGGTGTCGTAGTAGGTGGCGTCGAGGTGGGTGACGCCCGCGTCGACCACGTCGGCGACGCCGGGGACGCCGGTGACGCCGGTGAGGTCGGGCAGCCCGTCGTGGTCCGCCTCGTACTTCCGCTCGATCTCCCGCAGCGTCTTCGTCATGTACATCGTGTAGCCGCCACCGTGGGGCCGGAAACGGCTCGTTCCGTTCCGGCTCCGGGGGCGCTATGCCGACATGGGCCGTTGCACGGTGATCGACTGGAGCAGCCCGACCGCTATCCACACGGCGAACATCGAGGAGCCGCCGTACGAGACGAAGGGCAGGGGCAGGCCGGTGACCGGCATGATCCCCAGGGTCATGCCGATGTTCTCGAAGGCCTGGAAGGCGAACCAGGCGACGATGCCGGCGGCGACGACCGTGCCGTACAGGTCGGGGGTGTCCCGGGCGATCCGGCAGGCGCGCCAGAGCACCACGCCGAGCAGGAGGACGATGAGGCCGGCGCCGAGGAAGCCCAGCTCCTCGCCGGCGACGGTGAAGACGAAGTCGGTCTGCTGTTCCGGCACGAAGCGGCCCGTGGTCTGCGAGCCGTGGAAGAGGCCGGAACCGGTGAGGCCGCCCGAGCCGATGGCGATGCGGGCCTGGTTGGTGTTGTAGCCGACGCCGGCGGGGTCGAGCTCGGGGTTGGCGAAGGCGGCGAACCGGGCGATCTGGTAGTCGTCCAGGATGCCGAGCTGCCACACGGCGAGCGCGCCGAGCGTGCCGGTGCCGAGCAGCCCGAAGACCCAGCGGTTGGAGGCGCCCGAGGCGAGCAGCACGCCCAGCACGATGATGACCATGACCATGACGGACCCGAGGTCGGGCATGAGCATCACGATCAGCATCGGCACGGTGGCCAGGCCGAGGGCCTGGAGGACGGTCCGGTGGTCGGGGTAGGGCCGGTCGCCCGCGTCCACCCGCGCGGCCAGCAGCATCGCCATGCCCAGGATGATCGTGATCTTCACGAACTCGGAGGGCTGGAGGGAGAAGCCGCCCGGGAGCTTGATCCAGGAGTGGGCGCCGTTGATGGTCGAGCCTAGCGGGGTGAGCACCAGCAGGATCAGGAAGAGGGAGGCGCCGTACAGGACCGGCACGACCGTGCGCAGGGCGCGGTGGCCGAGCCAGACGGTGGCGGCCATCAGGGCGAGCCCGATGCCGGTGTTCAGCAGGTGCCGGGTCAGGAAGTAGTACTGGTCGCCCTGGTTGAGCTCGGTGCGGTTGCGGGTGGCGGAGTAGACGAGCAGGGAGCCGAGCAGGGACAGCGCGACGCCCGCCAGCAGTATCGGCCAGTCGAGCCGCCGGGCGAGGGAGTCGCGGGCGAGCAGGCGGGTCCAGCCGGCCCGCTCGGGGCCGTATCCGGAGACCTGGAAGCTGTTGGCTCCGGTCATGGGCGTGTCCTCCGCTTCCGCCTGCGAGTCTGCCGGTTCCCGGTGTCGGGCGGGTTCACGGTCGCCTGCTGGTTCTGGTCCTGCTGTCCGGCGGGGGCGTCGCCGCCCTCCTCGGTGGCCTTCTCGGTGGGCTGGAGGTCCTTCACCGGGTCCTTGGAGACCTTCGGGGAGGTGATGGTGCCGTCCGCCTTGATCTTCGGCAGGCTCGTGGCCGGCTGGGGCAGCAGCGCCTTCCCGCCGTCGATCTTCCCGTCGTCCGAGACGCCGTACAGGGCGTCGTAGATGTTACGGACGGCCGGGCCCGAGGCGCCGGAACCGGTGCCGCCCTGGGAGATCGTCATGACGATCGCGTAGTCCTTGGTGTACGTGGCGAACCACGAGGTGGTCTGCTTGCCGTAGACCTCGGCGGTACCCGTCTTGGCGTGCATCGGGATCTCGTCCTGCGGCCAGCCGCCGAACCGCCAGGCGGCGGTACCGCGGGTGGCGACGCCGGCGAGGGCCTCGTCCATCTTGGCCAGCGTGGCCCTGCTTATGGGCAGCTTGCCGTGCGACGTGGGCCGGATCTCGTCGACCTGCTTGCCGTCGGGGCTGACGACGGCCTTGCCGATGGTCGGGTTCCACAGCGTGCCGCCGTTGGAGATGGCGGCGTAGATGGTGGCCATCTGGATGGGGGTGACGAGGGTGTCGCCCTGGCCGATGGAGTAGTTGATGGAGTCACCGGCGCGCATCTTGTTGCCCTCGAGGCAGTTCTCGTACGAGATCCGCTCGACGTAGGAGCCGTCCTTCTTGCCCGTCTCGCACCAGGCGTCCTTGTTGGCCTCCCAGTAGTCCTGCTTCCACTGGCGGTCGGGGATCCGGCCGGTGACCTCGTTCGGCAGGTCGATGCCGGTCTCCTTGCCGAGGCCGAACTGGTGGGCCGCCTTGTAGAAGTAGTCGTTGGGCTTCTTCGGGTTCATCCCGCCGTCCTTCTTCCACTGCTCGTGCGCGAGCCGGTAGTAGACGGTGTCGCAGGAGAGCTCGAGGGCGCGGCCGATGCTGATCGAGCCGTTGTCGGCGGACTCGAAGTTCTTGAAGACCTGTCCGCCCACGGAGTAGGAGCTGGAGCAGGCGTAGCTGCCGTCGAAGTCGTAGCCGGCCTCGACCGCGGCGGCCGAGGAGACCACCTTGAAGATCGAGCCGGGGGCGGCCTGCCCCTGGGTGGCCCGGTTCAGCAGCGGGTAGTTGGAGTCCTTGCCGGTGAGCTTCCTGTAGTCCTTGGCGGAGATGCCGCCGACCCAGGCGTTCGGGTCGTACGTCGGGTTGGAGGCCATGGCGACGACGCGGCCGGTCTTGGCCTCCATCACCACGACGGCACCGGCGTCGGCCTCGTAGGTGCGGCCGGTGTTGCGGTCCATCTCCTTGCGGGCGGTCTTCATGGCCTCGTTCAGCTCGTACTCGGCGACGCGCTGGACGCGGGAGTCGATGCTGGTGACGAGGTTGGAGCCGGGCACGCCCGAGTCGGACTCGGCCTCGCCGATGACGCGGCCGAGGTTGTCCACCTCGTAGCGGGTGACGCCGGCCTTGCCGCGCAGCGCCTTGTCGTACTGGCGCTCCAGTCCGGAGCGGCCGACCTGGTCCGAGCGCAGGAAGGGCGAGTCGGTGTCCTGGGCCTTCTGGATCTCCTCGTCGGTGACCGGGGAGAGGTACCCGAGGACCTGCGCGGTGTTGGACTTGCCGGGGGCCGTGTAGCGGCGTACGGCCATGGGCTCGGCGGTGATGCCGGGGAAGTCCTCGGCGCGCTCGCGGATCTGCAGGGCCTGCTTGGGGGTGGCCTCGTCGGTGACGGGGATCGGCTGGTAGGGCGAGCCGTTCCAGCAGGGCTGCGGCGTCTTGGCGTCGCACAGCCGGACCTTCTCCATGACCTCCTGGGGCCGCATGCCCAGGACCCCGGCGAGTTTGGTGAGGACCGCCTCGCCGTCGTCCTTCATCTTCAGCAGGTCGGTGCGGGAGGCGGAGACGACGAGCCGGGTCTCGTTGTCGGCGAGCGCCACGCCGCGCGCGTCGAGGATGGAGCCGCGGGTGGCGGGCTGGACGACCTGCTGGACGTGGTTGCCCGAGGCCTCCTTGGCGTACTCGTCGCCCTGGCGGATCTGGAGGTACCAGAGCCGGCCGCCGAGGGTGCCGAGGAGGGAGAGGACGAGGATCTGGATGACGACGAGCCGGGTCTGGACGCGTGTGTTCCGCCCGGTCTCCGGAATGTTAGTCACGGGCGCGGCCCATTCCGTCGAGGTTGGTGGGCGACGGGCGGGAGTCGGTCACTGCCTGCCCCTCGCGAAGTGCGTGCTGTCCGTGGTGTGCTGCCGCGTCGTCACAGCCGCTTGACCCCCTTGATGCGTCCGGCCCGGGCCACCCGGGCCCGGGCCGCCTTCACGCGCAGCCCGCGCTGCTGCCCGATGCGCAGTCCGGTGCCCGAGGAGAGCCAGCCGGAGGAGATGTCGGCGGTCTGGGCGGTGGAGCCCGCGTCGGCCAGCGGATCGTTCTCGGCGCGGCGGGCGAGCGCCATGATGCCGGGCACCACGAAGGGCGCGAGCAGCAGGTCGTAGAGCGCCGCCGTGAACAGCAGGTTGGGCAGGCCCACATGGCGGGCGGCGGTGTCGCCGACGAGGGCGCCGACGCCGGCGTAGAGCAGGGTGGTGCCGACGGCGGCGACGACGACCACGGCCATCGGGCCGGTGGCCGACCTGAGCCGGCCGTTGTCCGGCTTGGCGAGACCGGCGAGGTACCCGATGACGCACAGCACCAGGGCGTAGCGGCCGGCGGCGTGGTCGGCGGGCGGGGCGAGGTCGGCGAGGAGTCCGGCGCCGAAGCCGACGAGGGCGCCGCCGACGTGGCCGTAGACCAGGGCGAGGCCGAGGACGGTGAGCAGCATCAGGTCGGGGACCGCGCCGGGCAGGTGCAGCCGGGCGAGGACGCTGACCTGGATCACCAGGGCGACGACGACCAGGGAGACGGACAGCAGGATCCGGTTGACGCGCATGGGACGAAAGCTCCTACTGTTCGGACTGCTCGGACTGCGCCTGGCCGTCGGGCGCCCCGGCGGACGGCGTCACGGTCACCGTCACGGTGGGCGTGGGCTTCGGCTGGGGCTTGGCCGGGAGCACCGTGTCGCGCGGGTCCTTCGCCGGGGCCTGGACGACGACGCCGACGATGTCGAGCTTGGTGAAGGAGGCGAACGGCGTGACGTAGAGGGTGCGGGTCAGGTCGCCGCCGGAGGGATCGACGCGGGTGACGGTGCCGACCGGGACGCCGGGCACGAAGGGCTTGCCGGCCTGGGAGCCGAAGGTGACGAGGCGGTCGCCCTTCTTGACGTCGGCCTTGCCGTTGAGGAGCTCGACGCGCAGCGGGCGGTCGCCCTGCCCGGAGGCGAAGCCCAGCTCGTCGCCGGCCTCCATGCGGGTGCCGACGGTGAAGTCGGGGTCGTTGGCGAGGAGCACGGTGGCGGTGTGGGGACCGACGGTGGTCACGCGCCCGACCAGGCCGTCGCTGTTGAGGACGGTCATGTCGCGCTTGATGCCGTCGTTGGCCCCGGCGTCGATGGTGATGGTCCAGGAGAAGCCCTGGGCCGCTCCTATGGCGATGACCTGGGCGCCCTTGATGCCGTACTGGCCGGCGCCGGCCAGACCCAGCATCTTGTCGAGCTGCTTGAGGCGGCTGCGGCCGCGTTCGTCGCTGCCGAGCTTCGCCTTGAGGGCCGCGTTCTGCGTCTCCAGTTCGGCGAGCCGGTCGTGCCGGTCGCCGGAGTCGCGGATCGCGGAGACCGCGTTGCCGACCGGGTCGACCGCGGACGACACCCCGTTCTCGATCGGACCGAAGACGGTGGCCGCCGCCTGCCGGGCACCGTCGACCGGTGAGTCCTCCCCACCGCGGATGTCCACCGTGATCAGCGCGAACGCGACGGCGATCAGCAGCACCAGGAGCAGCCGGCTCTCTTTCGTGTCCCTCACGTGCGGCGGCCGTGCCTTCCTCGTCGGAATTCGGGAATTACGTTGCGGTGTTCAGGAATTCGAGGGATCGAAGGCGGACGCCCGTCTCGTCCGGTGCGGGCACTGTGGGCGTCTCATGTCCCTTTGTCTTATGTCTCTATATCAACGATCCGCCGCACGAGAGGAGATCGTCTCGTACGGCGGAACCGAAGTGTTACGTCATCTGCGGGGCTGGGCGTCCAGCACCTGCTGGAGCGCCTCGAACTCCTCGACGCACTTTCCGGAGCCGAGTGCCACGCTGTCCAGCGGGTCCTCGGCGATGTGGATCGGCATGCCGGTCTCCCGGCGCAGCCGCTCGTCGAGACCGCGCAGCAGCGCACCGCCGCCGGTCAGCACGATGCCCCGGTCCATGATGTCGCCGGACAGCTCCGGCGGACACTTGTCGAGGGTCGTCTTGACCGCGTCGACGATCGCGTTGACGGGCTCCTCGATCGCCTTGCGCACCTCGGCGGCCGAGATGACGACGGTCTTGGGCAGTCCGGACACGAGGTCCCGGCCGCGGATTTCGGTGTGCTCGTCGGAGTCGAGGTCGTACGCCGATCCGATCGTGATCTTGATCTGTTCGGCCGTGCGCTCACCCAGCAGAAGGCTGTACTCCTTCTTCACGTGCTGGATGATCGCGTTGTCCAGCTCGTCACCCGCGACGCGGATGGACTGGGCGGTGACGATGCCGCCGAGCGAGATGACCGCGACCTCCGTTGTGCCGCCGCCGATGTCGACCACCATGTTGCCCGTGGCCTCGTGGACCGGCAGGCCGGAGCCGATGGCCGCGGCCATGGGCTCCTCGATGATGTGCACCTGACGGGCGCCGGCCTGGGACGACGCCTCGATGACGGCGCGGCGCTCGACGCCGGTGATGCCCGAGGGCACACAGACGACGACCCGCGGACGAGCCAGATAACGCCGCTTGTGGATCTTCAGGATGAAGTAGCGGAGCATCCGCTCGGTGATCTCGAAGTCGGCGATCACGCCGTCCTTCAGCGGACGCACGGCAACGATGTTGCCGGGCGTGCGCCCGATCATCTTCTTCGCTTCGGCGCCGACCGCCAGGATGCCACCGGTGTTGGTGTTGATCGCGACGACGGACGGCTCGTTGAGTACGATCCCGCGACCCCTGACGTACACCAGCGTGTTGGCGGTCCCGAGGTCGACAGCCATGTCACGGCCGATGAACGACATTGAGTTCCCCATCAGGATTCGACTGGCCTTCCCGGTGGCCTTTGAGGGCTTTTCAGGTCGGCGAGGTGGGCGCAGTGGCGCGTGGAGGCTTCCATCGTAGACGCGCTTTCGCGAACACTGCGCGAGGGTCTTCGCCATTGTCAGCAGATGGCGTATCGCCTCGCTTGTGGAGACGGGCCAACGGTGGCATCCGTTCCCCCGAACAGGCGCGCATATGCCACAGGGCGGTCGCTTTCACGCGACCGCCCCGGTCGGCCCGCGGCCATTCGGCTGACGTACCGTCAGAAAAAAAGTCGTCCGGTGTGTCCGGAGCGGGCTCAGACGCGGCCCGGGAAGAAGATCTTCAGCTCGCGCTCGGCCGACTCCTCGGAGTCGGAGGCGTGGATCAGGTTCTCGCGGACGATGACACCGAAGTCCCCGCGGATGGAACCCGGGGCCGCGGCGATCGGGTCGGTCGGGCCGGCCAGGGCGCGCACGCCCTCGATGACCCGTTCGCCCTCGACGACCAGGGCCACGACCGGGCCGGAGGACATGAACGCGACCAGCGGCTCGTAGAAGGGCTTGCCCTTGTGCTCGCCGTAGTGCTGCTCCAGCGTCTCGGTGTCCAGGGTGCGCAGCTCCAGCGCGGTGATCTGCCAGCCGGCCTTGCGTTCGATACGGCTGATGATCTCGCCGGTCAGGCCACGACGGACGGCGTCGGGCTTGAGGAGGACGAGGGTGCGCTGCGTCACGAGGGCTCCTTGGAATGTACGAGTGTGCGGTTGTAAGCGGTGACGACCGAGGTTACCGGGCGTGTCGCGGCGGCCGTCACGCAGCGTCAGGTGCGGGGGCGTCCGCCTGGGCCGCGAACCTGGCCTTCGCCTCGTCGATCTTGCGCCCGTAGTGCACCGACGCCCACCACAGGGCCGCGAAGACCGCGCCCATGAAGAACATCGTCGGCACGACGAAGCCGGAGGCGATCAGGGCGACCTGCAGGGCCCAGCCGAAGGCGACACCGCCCGGCCGGGTCACCAGCCCGCACAGCACCACGCACAGGAACATCGCGACACCGCTGACCGTCCACACGGTGCCCATGGACAGGTCGGGGTCCTTCATGGCGACCAGTCCGGCGAAGCCGATCAGGAGGAACTCGCCGATCAGGGTCGAAGCACAGAGCGTACGCACGTTTCTCAGCCCTTCCCCAGCAGCAGCCGGGCCTCGCCGACGGTGATGACGGAACCGGTGACCAGCACGCCGCCGCCGGCGAACTCGCCCTCCTCCTCGGCCAGCGTGATCGCGGCCTCCAGGGCGTCCGGCAGCCGCGGCTCGACCTGGACACGGTCCTCGCCGAACACCTCGACGGCGATCGCGGCCAGCTCGTCGGCGTCCATGGCACGGTGGCTGGAGTTCTGTGTGACGACCACCTCGGCGAAGACCGGCTCGAACGCCTCCAGCAGTCCGCGCACGTTCTTGTCGCCGCTCGCGCCGACCACACCGATGAGCCGGCTGAACTGGAAGGCCTCCCCGACCGCCTCCGCGGTGACCCGTGCGCCCGCCGGATTGTGCGCGGCGTCCAGCACCACGGTGGGCGAGCGCCGCACGACCTCCAGCCGTCCGGGGGACGCGACGGCGGCGAACGCCTTGCGCACGGTGTCGATGTCGAGCGGCTCGGGACGCTGCGCGCCGACGCCGAAGAACGCCTCGACCGCGGCCAGCGCCACCGCCGCGTTGTGCGCCTGGTGGGCGCCGTGCAGGGGCAGGTAGACCTCGGCGTACTCGCCGCCCAGCCCGCGCAGGGTCACCAGCTGTCCGCCGACGGCGACCTGCCGCGCCACGACCCCGAACTCGAGCCCCTCGCGCGCCACCGTGGCGTTCACGTCCACGGCCTTCTTCAGCAGCACCTGGGCCGCGTCCACCGGCTGCTGGGCGAGGATCACGGTGGCGTCCCGCTTGACGATCCCGGCCTTCTCGGTCGCGATCTCCCCGTGCGTCTCGCCGAGCCGGTCGGTGTGGTCCAGGTCGATCGGGGTGACGACGGCGACGTCCCCGTCGATGACGTTGGTGGCGTCCCAGGAGCCGCCCATCCCGACCTCGACGACGGCCACGTCGACGGGCGCGTCGGCGAAGGCGGCGTACGCCATGCCGGTCAGCACCTCGAAGAAGGACAGCCGGTACTCCTGCTGGGCGTCCACCATCTCGACGTACGGCTTGATGTCCTCGTACGTCTCGACGAACCGCTCGGCGGAGATCGGCGCCCCGTCCAGGCTGATCCGCTCGGTGATCGACTGCACGTGCGGCGAGGTGTACCGCCCGGTGCGCAGATCGAAGGCGCCGAGCAGCGCCTCGATCATGCGGGCGGTGGAGGTCTTGCCGTTGGTCCCGGTGATGTGGATGGAGGGGTACGACCGCTGCGGCTCGCCCAGCACGTCCATCAGCGCGGCGATCCGGGCGACGGACGGCTCCAGCTTGGTCTCGCCCCAGCGGGTCGCCAGCTCCGTCTCGACCCCGCGCAGCGCCGCGTCCACCTCGGGGTCCTCGGGGCGCCCGGGGATGTCGGCCTGCGGGGGGCCGCCCTGGGTGCGCAGGGTGCGGCTGCCGGCCTCGATGACGGCGAGGTCGGGGTCGCGGGTGGTCTCCGCGTCGACGATCTCGTCGAAGGGGTCGAGGGGATCGCGGGGGTCGGACTGATCGTTCTCGCCGGGGATGTCGCTCACGGGAACAGTCTACGGAGGCCCGGCGACAGGACGCCCACGGAGTGGGGTGGCTCGGGTCTCGCGGCGAGTGCGGGTGGTTCGTGGCTGGTCGCGCAGTTCCCCGCGCCCCTGGGACGCGCAGGCCCCCGGCGCCGAGCCGCGCCGCCCGCCGTACGTAGCTGCGGGCAGTCGTGCCGCTGGGGCGGCACGGGTGGGCGCAGCGGCACCCCGACAGCGCCGGGCCACCGCACCCACCCCCGCCCAGCCGAAGGCCCCGGTGCCGGTACAGCACCGGGGGCCCACGGACGCGTACCGCCGCCTACGCCTCCGGCAGCTTCTCGAGCTGCGCAGCAATCCGCGCGATGTCCTCGTCCGCCTTCGCCAGCCGCCCGCGGATCTTGTCCACGACGTGGTCCGGCGCCTTGGCCAGGAACGCCTCGTTGCCGAGCTTCCCGTTGGCCTGCGCCTTCTCCTTCTCCGCGGCGGCCAGGTCCTTCGCGAGCCGCTTCCGCTCCGCCGCGAAGTCGATCACGCCGGACAGGTCCAGCGCGACCTCGGCCCCCGCCACGGGCAGCGTCGCCGTCGCCGTGAAGGAGTCGCCCTCCGGCTGGAGGCGCAGCAGCTGCCTGATGGCCGCCTCGTGCGGCGCGAGAGCCGTACCGTCCAGCGTCAGCCGGGCCGGCACCCGCTGCCCCGGCTGCAGACCCTGGTCGGCGCGGAACCGGCGCACCTCGGTGATCACGGACTGGACCGTCTCGATCTCCCGCTCGGCGTCCGCGTCCCGGAAGCCGCCCGGCGCGTCAGCGCCAGGAACCAGCACAGCGCCCGGCCACTCGGCGACGACGACCGACTCGCCGCCCGTGAGGGTGGTCCACAGCGTCTCGGTGACGAAGGGGACGACCGGGTGCAGCAGCCGCAGCGTGACGTCCAGGACCTCGCCGAGGACCCGCTTGGAGACCTCGGCGGCCTCGCCGCCCGCCTGGAACGTAATCTTGGACAGCTCGACGTACCAGTCGAAGACCTCGTCCCACGCGAAGTGGAACAGCGCGTCGGACAGCTTGGCGAACTGGAAGTCGTCGTAGTACGCGTCGACCTCGGCGACGACCGAGTTCAGCCGGGACAGGATCCACCGGTCGGCGGCGGACATCGCGGCCGGCTCCGGCAGCGGGCCGTCCACCGTCGCGCCGTTCATCAGCGCGAAGCGCGTCGCGTTCCAGATCTTGTTGGCGAAGTTCCGCGAACCCTGGACCCAGTCCTCGCCGATCGGCACGTCGACGCCCGGGTTGGCGCCGCGCGCCAGGGTGAAGCGCAGGGCGTCGGAGCCGTACTTGTCCATCCAGTCCAGCGGGTTGACCGCGTTGCCGAAGGACTTCGACATCTTCTTGCCGAACTGGTCGCGGACCATGCCGTGCAGGGCGATGGTGTGGAACGGCGGGGTGCCGTCCATCGCGTAGAGGCCGAACATCATCATCCGGGCGACCCAGAAGAAGAGGATGTCGTATCCGGTGACCAGGACGGAGTTCGGGTAGAACTTCGCGAGCGACTCGGTCTGTTCGGGCCAGCCCAGGGTGGAGAAGGGCCACAGGCCGGAGGAGAACCAGGTGTCGAGGACGTCGGTGTCCTGGTGCCAGCCCTCGCCGGTCGGCGCCTCGTCGTCCGGTCCGACGCAGACGATCTCGCCGTTCGGCCCGTACCAGACGGGGATGCGGTGGCCCCACCACAACTGCCGCGAGATGCACCAGTCGTGGAGGTTGTCGACCCAGTCGAAGTACCGCTTCTCCATCTCCTGCGGGTGGATCTTGACCCGGCCGTCGCGGACGGCGTCGCCGGCCGCCTTCGCCAGCGGGCCGACCTTGACCCACCACTGCATGGACAGGCGCGGCTCGATGGTGGTGCTGCACCGCGAGCAGTGGCCGACGGAGTGGACGTAGGGGCGCTTCTCGGCGACGATCCGGCCCTCGGCGCGCAGCGCGGCGACGATGGCGGAGCGGGCCTCGAGGCGGTCCAGGCCCTGGAAGGGGCCGTGCGCGGTGATGACGGCGTGCTCGTCCATCACGGCGATGGACGGCAGGTCGTGCCGCTGGCCGATCTCGAAGTCGTTCGGGTCGTGGGCCGGCGTCACCTTGACGGCGCCCGTGCCGAACTCGGGGTCGACGTGCTCGTCCGCGACGACCGGGATGGAACGGTCGGTCAGCGGCAGCTTGATGAGCTTGCCGACGAGGTGCTTGTAGCGCTCGTCCCCGGGGTGGACGGCGACGGCGGTGTCGCCGAGCATCGTCTCGGCACGGGTGGTGGCGACGACGATGGTGTCGTCCCCGTCGCCGTACTTCATGGAGACGAGTTCGCCGTCGTCGTCCTGGTAGTTGACCTCGATGTCGGAGATCGCGGTCAGGCAGCGCGGGCACCAGTTGATGATGCGCTCGGCGCGGTAGATCAGCTCGTCGTCGTAGAGCCGCTTGAAGATGGTCTGGACGGCCTGGGAGAGGCCCTCGTCCATGGTGAAGCGCTCGCGCGACCACGCGACGCCGTCGCCGAGGCGGCGCATCTGGCCGGAGATCTGGCCGCCGGACTCGCCCTTCCACTTCCAGACCCGCTCGACGAAGGCCTCGCGGCCCAGGTCGTGCCGGGACTTGCCCTCCTTGGCGAGCTCCCGCTCGACGACGTTCTGCGTGGCGATGCCGGCGTGGTCCATGCCGGGCTGCCACAGCGTCTCGAACCCCTGCATGCGCTTGCGGCGTGTGAGGGCGTCGATGAGCGTGTGCTCGAAAGCGTGCCCGAGGTGGAGGCTGCCCGTGACGTTCGGCGGGGGGATGACGACGGTGAACGGCGGCTTGTCGCTCGCCGCGTCCGCCTCGAAGTAACCGCGCTCTACCCAGCGCTCGTACAGCGGCCCCTCCACATCGGCCGGCGCGTACTGGGTCGGCAGTTCGGTGTCGGGCGCTGGTGGCTGCTGCTGAGCGTTCTCGGTCACGCGCTCAGTTTAAGGGCGTCACGACCGTGTCCCGAAACGCTTTCCTTTGTAACGGTGCGGGACCCCGGTGACCTGCGCACGCCAGGTCTGCGTCAGGATGTCAGCACCACGTAAGCATCTGGAGGGGAACCCAGCCATGAGTCACAACCAGCCGGGCCCGTACGGCGGGCAGCCTCAGCAGCCCGGACCGTACGGCCAGCCGGGGCCGTACGGCCAGCAGCAGCCGCAGGCCCCCCAGCCCGGCTACGGCTACCCCCAGCAGACGCCTCCGGCCCAGCCCGGCTACGGCTACCCGCAGCAGGCCCCTCCCCCGCAGCAGGGCTACGGCTACCCGCAGCAGCCCGGCCAGGGCGGTGTCCCGCCGCAGGCCCCCTACGGCCAGCAGCCCTACGGCATGCCCCAGCCCCCGGCGCCGGGCGGCGGCAAGAAGAAGACGGGCCTGATCATCGGCGCGGTCGCGGTCGTGGCGGCGATCGGCGTGGGCGCGTACTTCGTGATCGGCGGGGGCGGCGGCAGCGGCGCAGGCGACATCGCCGACGACGGCCCCCACAAGCTGACGACTCCGGCCACGGTGCTCGGCGAGTACAAGAAGTCCGAGAGCGACTCCAACACCATGACGGAAAGCGACATGAAGGACGCCGCGAAGTGGGGGGTGAAGGATGCCAAGGACGTCAGCGCCGGGTACGAGGCGAACAACGAGGACAACCCCCTGGCCTCGAAGATGCTCTCCTTCGCCGGCGTCTACGGCACGATCGACGACCCTGAGAAGACCATCGACGCGATGTTCGCGCACATGAAGAAGGAGAGCCAGGCGGGCGGCGGTGACGACGAGGACGTCACCCTGGTCGGCGACCCGAAGGAGTACAAGCCCTCGTCCCTCGACGGCGCCGTCATCAAGTGCCAGGACGCCAAGGTCGACAACTCCGACGGCGGCGCGAACGAGCCGAAGTCGATGACCATGACGTACTGCGTCTGGGGCGACCACAGCACGCTCGGCTTCGTCATGCCGATGAACCTGCTGGACATCGCGGGGGGCAAGAAGGCCGACGCCGCCGAGGCGGCCGAGATCACCGCCAAGCTCCGCAAGGAGGTCCGCGTCAAGGCCTGACGCGGCGCGCGCCGCACGGAAGGGGCCCGGTCGACCGACCGGGCCCCTTCCGTGTGCGTACGGCGACGGCTACGCCGTCTTCTGCTCGCCCGGGCCGCGGCCGCGGGAGTCGCGGGGGATAAGCGTCGGGTTGACGTTGGAGAGGACCACGTCGGCCGTGATGACGACGCGGGCCACGTCCTTGCGGGACGGCACCTCGTACATGACGCCCTGGAGGACTTCCTCCATGATGGCGCGCAGGCCGCGGGCGCCGGTCTGGCGGAGGATGGCCTGGTCGGCGATGGCCTCGAGGGCCTCGCGCTCGAAGTCCAGCTCGACGCCGTCGAGTTCGAACAGGCGCTGGTACTGCTTCACCAGCGCGTTGCGCGGCTCGATCAGGATCTGGAGCAGGGCCTCGCGGTCGAGGTTGTGGACCGAGGTGATGACCGGGAGGCGGCCGATGAACTCCGGGATCATCCCGAACTTCACCAGGTCCTCCGGCATGACCTGCTCGAACTGGTCCTTGGACTCGATCTCCCGCTTGGAGCGGATCTGCGCGCCGAAGCCGATGCCCTTGGCGCCGGCCCGGCCCTCGATGATCTTCTCCAGGCCCGCGAAGGCACCGCCCACGATGAACAGCACGTTCGTCGTGTCGATCTGGATGAACTCCTGGTGCGGGTGCTTGCGTCCGCCCTGCGGCGGGACCGAGGCCGTCGTGCCCTCGAGGATCTTGAGCAGGGCCTGCTGGACGCCCTCGCCGCTCACGTCGCGCGTGATCGACGGGTTTTCACTCTTCCGCGCGACCTTGTCGATCTCGTCGATGTAGATGATCCCGGTCTCGGCCTTCTTGACGTCGTAGTCCGCGGCCTGGATCAGCTTCAGCAGGATGTTCTCGACGTCCTCGCCGACGTACCCCGCCTCGGTGAGCGCCGTGGCGTCGGCGATCGCGAACGGGACGTTCAGCATGCGGGCGAGGGTCTGGGCGAGGAGGGTCTTGCCGGAGCCCGTGGGGCCCAGCAGGAGGATGTTGGACTTCGCCAGCTCGATGGCGTCCTCGCGGCCCTGCGCGCCGCCGTTCTCGCCGGCCTGGACGCGCTTGTAGTGGTTGTACACCGCGACGGAGAGGGCCTTCTTGGCCGCCTCCTGGCCCACCACGTACCCCTCGAGGAACTCGTAGATCTCGCGGGGCTTGGGGAGCTCCTCCCAGCGCACCTCGCTGGTCTCGGCGAGCTCTTCCTCGATGATCTCGTTGCAGAGATCGATGCACTCGTCGCAGATGTACACACCGGGCCCTGCGATGAGCTTCTTGACCTGCTTCTGGCTCTTCCCGCAGAACGAGCACTTGAGCAGATCGCCGCCGTCACCGATGCGTGCCACGGTGTGCTTCCCCTTCGCCTGGGAGACTCCCAGCCGTCGACGTGACGTCGACGGCCGGCTGACTCCTGGTGCTGCCTTATGTCCGACGGTACCTTGCCGGGCCCCCCGTCCGGGCCCCCCTTGGCACGGTTCGCTTTGACGTGAACCGCGCCAAACCGTGCCAAGGGGCGGCAGACGTTACAGCCTCCGTGCCTAGCGCAGGGAGGAGTTGTCCATCTTCCGGGTGGTGATGATCTGGTCGATCAGGCCGTAGCTCAGCGCGTCCTCGGCCGTGAGGATCTTGTCGCGCTCGATGTCCTCGCGGATCTTCTCCATTGGCGTGGTGGAGTGCTTGGCCAGCATCTCCTCCAGCTGAGCGCGCATCCGCAGGATCTCGTTGGCGGCGATCTCCAGGTCGGAGACCTGACCGCGGCCCGTCTCGCTGTACGGCTGGTGGATCAGGACGCGGGCGTTCGGCAGCGCCATGCGCTTGCCGGGCGTGCCGGCGGCCAGTAGCACGGCCGCGGCGGAGGCCGCCTGGCCCATGCAGACCGTCTGGATGTCCGGCTTCACGTACTGCATCGTGTCGTAGATCGCCGTGAGCGCCGTGAAGGAGCCGCCGGGGCTGTTGATGTACACCGAGATGTCGCGGTCCGGGTCCATCGACTCCAGGCACAGCAGCTGGGCCATGACGTCGTTGGCGGAGGCGTCGTCGATCTGCACGCCAAGGAAGATCACGCGCTCCTCGAAGAGCTTCGCGTACGGGTCGTACTCGCGCACGCCCTGCGAGGTGCGCTCGACGAAGCGCGGGATGACGTAGCGGGACTCGGCGGACGGGCCGGTGTACTCGGCGCGCGAGCGGTCGTACAGGCCGCTGCCGGGGATGTCGTTCACAGTGTCTCCTGGGAAGAGGCTGGGGCGGTCGGCTCGGAGCGGGAAGGGGCTCAGGCGCCCGTGCCGCCGCCGCCCGGCATGCCGGCGGCCGTCGCGATGACCTCGTCGATGAGGCCGTACTCCTTGGCCTCGAAGGCGTCGAACCAACGGTCGCGGTCCGAGTCGCGGGTGATCTGCTCGACCGTCTGGCCGGTGTGCTGGGAGGTGAGCTCGGCCATGCGCTTCTTGGTGTGCAGCAGCCGCTCGGCGTGGATCTTGATGTCCGAGGCGGAGCCGGCCAGGCCGGCCGACGGCTGGTGGATCAGGATCTCGGCGTTCGGCAGGGCGAAGCGCTTGCCGGGCGTGCCCGCGCTGAGCAGGAACTGTCCCATCGAGGCAGCGAGGCCCATGGCGATCGTCACCACGTCGTTCTTGATGTACTGCATGGTGTCGTAGATCGCCATGCCGGCCGTGATCGAGCCGCCGGGGCTGTTGATGTAGAGGAAGATGTCCTTGTCCGGGTCGGAGGCAAGGAGCAGCAGCTGTGCGGTGATCTTGTTGGCAATGTCGTCGTCCACGGGCTGCCCGAGGAAGATGATCCGCTCGCCGAGCAGTCGGTTGTAGACCTGGTCGCCGAGGCCACCACCGATGGAGGGCTCGCCGGCGGCTGAGGGCATCAGATTCGTCACGTATCCACCTGCTCGTCTTACGACGGCGCCGGGCCGTCTCACGTTTCCCTGCGGGGCTGGAAGCCGATTCGGAGACTCCCCTGCCCTCGTATTCATGGACCCTAACGCGGGGGGCCTGCGGCGCCATCCCGGTTCTGCGGGTGTTCGCCGGGGGCGTAGAGCTCCGCGGGTGCGGCCGGGGCCCCTCCGTCGTGCCGTGCGCTCGCCGCCGTCCCTGGGCCGTACGGGGCCGGTCGTGCCCCGTGGCGCAACCGCGACGGGCCCCGAGAAGCACATGCGTCTCGGGGCCCGTCGTTACGGCGTACAGGTGCCGTGGGCGGATCAGCCCTCGGTCTTCTCCTCGGCCTTGCCGTCGGCGGACTCGGCGGGCTCGGCGGCGGCCTCGGCGGCCTCCGTCTCCTCCTCCTCGTCGTCCAGGTCGACGATCTCGCCGTTGGTGTCCTTGACCGTGGCCTTCTCGACCACGGCGGCCAGGGCCTTGCCGCGGGCGACCTCGCCGACGAGGAGCGGGACCTGGCCCTGCTCGACGACGGCCTGGGCGAACTGGTCGGGGGACATGCCGGAGGAGGCCGCGCGCCGCATGAGGTGCTCGGTGAGCTCCTCCTGGCTGACGTTGAGCTTCTCCTGCTTGACCAGCTCGTCGAGGACGAACTGGGTCTTGATGCCCTTGACCGCGGCCTCGCGGGTCTCGGTGTCGAACTCCTCGGCGGTCTTGCCCTGGAGCTCCAGGTACTTGTCGAGGGTCAGGCCCATCTGGCCGAGCTGGTGGTGCTCGAGGTTGTGCTTACGGGTGTTGATCTCGTCCTCGAGGAGCTTCTCTGGGACCGGGACCTCGACCAGCTCGAGCAGCTTGTCCAGCACGCGCTCCTGGGCCTGGGTGGCCTGGTCGTACTGCTTCATGTTCGCCAGGCGCTTGCGGCTGTCGGCGCGCAGCTCCTCCAGCGTGTCGAACTCCGACGCGAGCTGGGCGAAGTCGTCGTCCAGCTCGGGCAGCTCCCGCTTGGCGACCTGGGTGACCTTGACGGTGACCTCGGCCTCCTTGCCGGCCGCCGAGCCGCCCTTGAGCTCGGAGGTGAAGGTGGCCTCGGCCCCGGCCTCCAGGCCCTTCACGGCGTCGTCGATGCCGTCCAGCAGCTCACCGGAGCCGATGGTGTAGGAGACGCCGTCGGCGACGCCGTCCTCGAGGACCTCGCCGTCGACCTTGGCCTGCAGGTCGATGGTGACCACGTCGCCGTCCTCGGCGGCCCGCTCGACCGGGGAGGTGGAGGCGAAGCGCTCGCGCAGCTGCTCGACCGACTTCTCGACGTCCTCGTCGCTTACCTCGACGGCGTCGACCTCGACCTCGATGCCGGAGTAGTCCGGGATCTCGACGGCCGGGCGGACGTCGACCTCGGCGGTGAAGTTCAGCGTCTCGCCGTCCTTCAGCTCCGTGATGTCGACCTCGGGCTGGCCGAGCGGGTTCAGCTCGGCCTCGTTGACCGCGTCGGTGTAGAACTTCGGAAGCGCGTCGTTGACCGCCTCCTCCAGGACCGCACCGCGGCCGAACCGCTGGTCGATGACCCGGGCCGGGATCTTGCCCTTGCGGAAGCCCTTCACCGTGACCTGCTGGTTGATCTTCTTGTACGCCGCGTCGAGGCTGTCCTTGAGCTCCTCGAAGGGCACCTCGACAGTGAGCCGAACCCGGGTCGGGTTCAGGGTCTCCACGGCGCTCTTCACGGTTCGGTCTCCTTGTGGCTGACTTCTTGGGTTCTGCCGGCGCGGAGAGCGTCCGGCGGATGTTCGCCGCCCGGAGACTTCAGACTCTGAGACACACGGGCGTGCAGCTTGCATAGTAACGGCAGCGACTACACGGCCCAAAAGGCGATCACTCCCGATCGCCACCGGTGATCCGCGAATGGTCCCCCGGCGGCCCGCCGTGATGATCGCGGGTGACCGGCCGGTGGATGGTCGGGGTGGCGGGATTTGAACCCACGGCCTTCCGCTCCCAAAGCGGACGCGCTACCAAGCTGCGCCACACCCCGTCTGGTGCGAGACGTAGGGTACATGCCCCCGGCCGCCGGGGGCCGTCGTCTTTTCCACGTGGTTTCCCGCGGGGGGGCGCACGCCCGGTGCGGACGGGAAGGGGTGTGCGGGGAGGGGGCACGACCCGCTACGATGCCTCCAGTGCCGCGGTCGCCGACCTGCGGTGCGCACTGCGCGGGCGTAGCTCAATGGTAGAGCCCCAGTCTTCCAAACTGGCTACGCGGGTTCGATTCCCGTCGCCCGCTCCGAGAGGCCTCCGGCCCGGTCCCCCCGAGGGGCCGGGCCGGAGGCCTTTGTGCGCCGGGGGCGCGCCGGGGTGCGCCCTAGAACTGGATGGAGTTGATCGTCTCCGCTATCGAGTTCAGGAACCGCTGGATGTCGTCGGCCATGCCCGTCGAGGCGAGGAAGAAGCCGAAGAGGACCGCGACGATCGCCGGGCCCGCCTTGATGGAGCCTCCTCGCAGCAGCACCACCAGGATGATCGCCAACAGCAGCACCACTGACAGTGAAATGGCCACAACTGATCACACCCTCGGTCGGTCCGCTCTCCCGGCGCACGGTGCCGCGTTCCCGCGCACCCCGCAGAACCATCGTGCCACCAACCGGGCCCCGTCATGCGGAAGGTGACGCATCGTCCGCCGGCGATCCGGCCGGCCGTGCTCCCCCGCGCGCGCGGGCACGCCCCGAGGGCACATTCCGTACAGGAATTCGACACGACACTCGCACAGGGAATTCGGGGCGTTTCGTTTCACTGCCCGCACAACACGTCCGCGGGTATGCCGAATTGGCGACGCGGACACATCCGGGTGTCGCGCACGCGCGCCGAGACCGCGCGAGTGGACGCATTCCGGGGAGCCCATCGGCCGATCCTTGCCCCCTTTCGTGCCGAAGAGTCATGACAATGCGGGCCTCCTGGGCACTCCGTGACGTCCGGTGGCACCGGTAGCTGTGGGACCCGTCACGCAATTGCCAGGTCGACTCCCGCGGAATTCGGGGTAGTCACGAAGGGCTTCGTGGGGCCGAATACAGGAAGGGCGTACGGAGTTTTACGGGATCACTCGCGCGACGCTAGGGTGCCTCAAATGTTCAACGCTGCCTCGTCCCCACCAAACGCAGCGAGGTCGACGACGGGTGCCGCCCCGTCCGGCGCGCGACGCGACGCGTTCTTCGACAACGCCAAGTACCTGGCGATCGTGCTGGTGGCCATGGGCCACTCCTGGGACCCGCTCAACGACGACAGCCGGGTCCTGGAGACGCTGTACACGGTGGTCTACGTCTTCCACATGCCGGCGTTCGTGATCATCTCCGGGTACTTCTCCCGCAGCTTCGACATGCGCCCCGACCGGGTGAGACGGCTGATCACCGGCGTCGCCGTGCCGTACGTCGTCTTCGAGACCGCCTACGCGCTCCTCCAGCGCTTCGCCGGTGACGACCCGCAGCACGCGATCAGCCTGCTGGACCCCTGGTACCTGACGTGGTTCCTGTGCGCGCTGTTCGTCTGGCGCCTGACCACCCCGCTGTGGCGGACGCTCCGCCACCCGCTGCCCGTCGCCCTGGGCGTCGCCATGCTCGCCTCGGCGGCGCCGGAGGTCGGTGACGACCTGGACATGCAGCGGCTGCTGCAGTTCCTGCCCTGTTTCGTGCTGGGCCTGTGCCTGAGGCCCGAGCACTTCCGGCTGGTGCGGCGCCGCTCGGTGCGGATCGCGTCGGTGCCGGTGTTCGCGGCCGCGCTGCTCGTCGGCTGGTGGGCGTCGCCGCACATGGACCTGGGCTGGGTGTACCGCAACTCCGCCGCCCAGGAGATGGGCGCCCCGTGGTGGACCGGCCCGGTCATGGTGCTCGCCCTCTTCGGCTGCTCGGTGCTGCTGACGGCCTGCTTCTTCTCCTGGGTGCCGGGCCGGCGCACCTGGTTCACGGCGCTGGGCACGGGCACGCTGTACGGCTATCTGCTGCACGGCTTCCTGATCAAGGCCGGCTACTACACCGGCCTGTTCGACCGGCCCGCGCTGCACCGGCCGCTCGGCGAGATCGCCGTGACCGTCCTGGCCGCGGCCGCCGTCACCCTGCTGTGCACCCGGCCCGTACGGCGCGCCTTCCGGTGCGTGATGGAGCCGAGGATGGAGTGGGCGTTCAGGCGGGAGGCCACGGCGCCGGTGCCCGGTCGCGGTGACCGCGCGGAGACGCGCGAGAGGCGCGAGAAGGTCCCGGTCTAGCCGTCCGGCGGCTCAGGCGTCCGCGGCCGGCCGGTCCTGGACCGGCTCCGGCCCGCCCCGCAGGCCGAGGAGCGCGCGCATCCGCGCGTACTTCCCGGTCAGCCGCGTCCGGGTCGCCGCGTCGAGGACCGCCAGCCGCGCCGGGTCCGCGTTGTGCGCCAGGTCCGCCTCCTTGACCAGCAGCGCACCGGGGGTGGCGAGGATCCGCGCGGCGTACGCCTCGGGCGGTTCCCCGGCCCGTTTGGTGACCGCGAGCACGATGTCCCTGGTGCGGGGGCTCAGCGCGGCCTCGCGGAGCCGGTGCTCCGGCAGCGCGTCGTCCTCGACGGCGTCGTGCAGCCAGGCCGCGGCGATCTGCTCGTCGTCCCCGCCGCGCCTCCGGACGCCCTCGGCGACGGCCCGCAGGTGTTCGGCGTACGGGCGTCCGGCCTTGTCGGTCTGTCCGGCGTGGGCGCTGCGGGCGAGGGCCTCGACGTCGGCCAGGGAGAGCGGCCGGACGGGCTCGGGAGTGGGGGGCGGGGTCGGGGACACGCGGCCCAGTGTGTCAGTTGGACGCGGCCGGCGACTGGGCCGTCGGGCCTTCCCGGCAGATCAGCAGGAGCGCGCGGTCGTCGTTGACGTCCTTGGCCACCGCCTCGATCAGGTGCCAGGCGGCGCCGTGGAAACCGCCGGCGACATAGCGGTCGGCCTCGCCGGTGAGGCGGTCGATGCCCTCGGCGATGTCCCGGTCCGAGGTCTCCACCAGACCGTCCGTGAACAGCATCAACACGTCTCCGGGGCGCAGCGAGCCCTTCACCGGGTCGAACTGGGCGCCGTCGTACACGCCCAGCAGCGGCCCGTCGGCGGACTTCTCCTCCCAGCGGCCGGCGCCGGCGCTGAGCTGGAGACCCGGCGGGTGCCCGGCGCAGTACAGCTCGTAGTCGCCGGAGTCGAGGTCCAGGACGAGGTGGATGGAGGTGGCGAAGCCCTCGTCCCAGTCCTGGCGGAGCAGGTAGCCGTTGGCGGCCGGCAGGAAGGCGTGCGGGGGCAGGCTGCCCAGCAGTCCGCCGAAGGCGCCCGACAGCAGCAGGGCGCGGGAGCCCGCGTCCATGCCCTTGCCGGACACGTCGGTGAGGACGACCTCCAGGGTCCGGCCGCCGTTCGTGCGGGCCGCGACCACGAAGTCGCCCGAGAAGGACTGGCCGCCGGCCGGGCGCAGCGCCATCTCCCGGTGCCAGCCCTGCGGCAGCTGGGGCAGCTTGCTCTGCACGCGGATGCGTTCGCGCAGGTCGAAGAGCATGGTGCCGCCGCGCCGCCAGGGCACCCCGACCCGGCTGCGGAACTGGGCGATCAGCAGGCCGAAGAAGCCGCAGGCCGCGACGACGAGGACGACACCGGGGGTGACCCTGGAGGGGCCCTCGGTGTAGGGCCCCAGCTGCACCGACTCCACGATCAGGGCGGTGGCCGCCGCCGCGTACAGGCCCAGCAGGCTGGCCGGGCGCAGCAGCAGGCCGCCGGCGACGATCGGCAGCACCAGGGCGGCCGGTGCGCACCACACGGAGTTCACCATGGTGGTGGCCGCGATGACGGGGATCATCAGCAGCAGCCCGGCGAGCGCGATCCAGTCCGAGCCGTCGCCGCGGAAGTAGTCGACGGCGGACCGGCGCATGCCGACGCGGGCCCGGTGCCACTGCTTGTTCAACCGGGCCGTGAACGTCTCGGCTTCCGCGCGCCGCTGTCGTCCTGCTGCCATTAGTTCGGGACCCTATCCATCGGACCGGTCGCTTGGCACGGGAGGTCCCACTTGTCCCCCGTCCGGGGCCGGACTTCACAGTGAACTTCACGAACGGCCGTCGCGCCGCAACCTGGCGGAAATTCCCTCGCTCGACCCGAGGTGTCCTGGTAGGCATGGGCCCATGGGCAATGACGGCATCGGCCGGACCGGCGGCAGTGGCGACCTCGGCGGCTCCGGCCCCGTGAGCGGCCCGCGCACGCTGCGGCCGGACGAATGGGACACGTGGTACGGGACGCTGATCCGTGCCTTCGGCGGCGTACCGGAGCCGGCCGAGGAGCTGGCGCTGTACCGGGAGCTGACGCAGTACGACCGCTCCCTGGGGGTCTGGGACGGCGACGAGTGCGTCGGGACGGCGGGCGCCTTCGCGTTCCGGATGACCGTGCCCGGCGGTGCGCGGGTGTCCGCCGCGGGGGTCACCATGGTCGGCGTCGCGGCCACGCACCGGCGCCGGGGCGTGCTGACGTCGCTGATGCGGCGGCAGCTGGACGACGTACGGTCCTGGGGCGAGCCGCTGGCCGTGCTGACGGCCTCGGAACCGGCGATCTACGGCCGGTTCGGCTACGGTGCCGCGACCTTCCAGATGAACGCCGAGATCGAGACGGACCGGGTCCGTCTGTCGGTGCCGGAGGGGACGGACGGCGTACGGCTGCGGTACGCCGCGCCCGCGGACGTCCTCGACGTGTGCGAGGCGGTGTACGCGCGGCTGGTCCCCGGGCGGCCGGGGATGCTGGCCCGGCGGCCCGGGTGGGAGCGGCTGGGGCTGCTGGACCCGGAGAGCGGGCGGGACGGGGCGTCGCCCCTGCAGTGCGTGGTCGCCCGGCGGGACGGGGAGGTCACGGGGTACGCGCGGTTCCGGGTGCGGCCGGACTGGGGGCCCACGGGGCACAACGGCACGGTGGTCCTGGAGGACCTGGCCGGGCTGGATCCGGTCACGCGGGCGGCGCTGTGGCGCTTCCTGTTCGACGTGGACCTGACGACGAGGCTGACCGTGCGCGGACGGCCGGTCGACGAGGCGTGGCAGTACCAGGTGTCGGACATCCGGCGGTGCCGGCCGCAGTTGCGGGACGCCCTGTACGTGCGGCTGGTGGACGTGGGGGCCGCGCTGTCGGCGCGTACCTACCAGGCGCCGGTGGACGTCGTGTTCGAGGTCGAGGACGCCTTCTGCCCCTGGAACGAGGGCCGTTGGCGGCTGTCGGGGGACGCGAAGGGGGCGTCCTGCGAGCGCACGTCCGACGCGGCGGACGTCGCCCTGTCCGTACGGGAGTTGGGGGCGGCCTACCTCGGGGGTGTGTCGCTGGCCTCGCTGGGCGCGGCCGGGCGGGCGCGGGAACTGCGGTCCGGTGCGCTGGCGGAGGCGTCCGTGGGGTTCGGGTCGGACGTGGCGCCCTGGCTGCCGCACGGTTTCTGACGGGCGGGGGCCCCGCGGGCGGCGGTCAGGTCCGCTGGCAGGTCGGGCACCAGAAGAGGTTGCGGGCGGCGAGGTCCGCGGTGCGGATCGCGTCGCCGCACAGGTGGCAGGGCCCGCCGGTCCGGCGGTAGACGTAGACCTCGCCGCCGTGGTCGTCGACGCGGGGCGGGCGGCCCATGGCCTCGGGGGTGTGCTCGGGGCGGACGGTGTCGATGCGGTTGTCGCGGACGCCCTCGCGCATGAGCCCGACGAGGTCGCCCCAGATCGTGTCCCACTCGGCGGGGGTGATGTCCCGGCCGGGGCGGTACGGGTCGATGCCATGCCGGAAGAGGACCTCGGCGCGGTAGACGTTGCCGACGCCGGCGACGACCTTCTGGTCCATGAGCAGGGCGGCGATGGTGGTGCGGCTGCGGGAGATCCGGGCGTAGGCGGTGCGGGGGTCGTTGCCGTCGCCCGCGGGACGCAGCGGGTCGGGGCCGAGGCGGTCGTGTATCGCCCGCTTCTCGGGGTCCGTGATCAGGGCGCAGGTGGTGGGGCCGCGGAGGTCGGCGTACGCGGTGTCGTTGACCAGGCGGAGGCGGACGGTGTCCGTGGGCGGGGGCGCGGGGGTCGCGCCGAAGGCGACCTTGCCGAAGAGGCCGAGGTGGATGTGGACCCAGTCGGTCCGCTCGGCGCCGAAGCCGAGGAAGAGGTGCTTGCCGTGTGCCTCGGTGCGGGTGAGTCCGGTGCCGGTGAGGAGGGCGGCGGCGTCGGAGAACTTGCCCTGGGGGCTGGTGACGCGCACCGCCGTGCCGGCGAAGGCGGCGGCGTAGTCCTGGGCCAGCCGGTGGATCGTGTGCCCTTCCGGCACGGGGGTTTCCTTTCGTGCTTCGCGCCCACCCGCCCGGCTGGGTCGGCCGGGAAGCGGGACTCGCCCCGGGGAACACCGAGCGTCCCTCCCCCGGGCTCACTCACCGGGGGAAGGCGGTTCCGGCGTCGTGGTTACCGCTGCGGGTGGTGCGGCGGGACGGGCGGGAGGTCGCCCGACGCCTCGTAGGACGTGAGCATGTCGATGCGGCGGATGTGGCGCTCGTCACCGGAGAAGGGCGTGGCGAGGAAGGTCTCGACGAACTTCGTCGCCTCCTCCTGCGTGTGCATGCGGGCGCCGACGGCCACGACGTTGGCGTTGTTGTGCTGGCGGCCGAGGGACGCGGTCTCCTCGCTCCAGGCCAGCGCCGCACGGACGCCCGCGACCTTGTTCGCCGCGATCTGCTCGCCGTTGCCGGAGCCGCCGATCACGATGCCGAGGGCGTCGGGGTCCGCGGCCGTCCGCTCGGCTGCGCGGAGGCAGAAGGGCGGGTAGTCGTCCTGGGCGTCGTAGATGTGCGGGCCGCAGTCGACGGGCTCGTGGCCCGCCGTCTTGAGCCACTCGACGAGGTGGTTCTTGAGTTCGTAGCCCGCATGGTCGGAGCCGAGATACACGCGCATGGGTCGAGTGTGACACGCGGGCCGCGGGGAAGCAGCGTCGGGTGTCGGCTGTGAAAAGGGAGCGCGGAACCAAGGAACCTCAGGTGGAGCTCAAGTAACGATCCGGAATCAAAGGTTCCCGAATTTGTGCACCTCCGTTTCACTGGTCCGGCTCGTACACCGCTCGTACGGGTGAATGCTCGACCGGCGCAAAGGAAAAACACCCCATGACTTCGCAGCCGACTCTGACAAAGGCCGGGAACGGCCCCGGAGACCCCGGAGAACCCGGGTCCGGGCTCCAGGCCGGACTCAAGAACCGCCACCTTTCGATGATCGCCATTGGCGGTGTCATCGGGGCCGGGCTGTTCGTGGGATCCAGTTCCGGCATCGCCACCGCCGGGCCCGGCATTCTGCTGTCGTACGCCCTCGTCGGCACCCTCGTGGTGTTCGTGATGCGCATGCTCGGCGAGATGTCCGCGGCCAATCCGACGTCCGGCTCCTTCTCCGCGCACGCCGACCGGGCGCTCGGGCCCTGGGCCGGTTTCTCGATCGGCTGGCTCTACTGGTTCTTCTGGGTCGTCGTGCTCGCCGTGGAGGCGACCGCCGGGGCCAAGATCCTCGAGGGATGGATACCGGCCGTGCCCCAGTGGGGCTGGGCGCTCATCGTGATGCTGGTGCTGACCGCCACCAACCTCGCCTCGGTCGGTTCCTACGGCGAGTTCGAGTTCTGGTTCGCCGGGATCAAGGTCGTCGCGATCGCCGCGTTCATCGTCGTCGGCGGGCTGGCCGTCTTCGGCGTCCTGCCGGGGGTCGACAGCGACCAGGCGGGGCTGTCCAACCTCACCGCGCACGGCGGCTTCCTGCCGAACGGCCTCGGCGCAGTCCTCACCGGCGTGCTGCTCGTCGTCTTCTCCTTCATGGGCAGCGAGATCCCCACGCTGGCCGCCGGTGAGTCCGAGGACCCGCAGCGGGCCGTGACCAAGGCGACGAACAGCATCATCTGGCGCATCGCCGTCTTCTACCTCGGGTCCATCTTCGTCGTCGTGACCCTGCTGCCGTGGGACTCCCAGTCCATCGTCGACCTGGGCTCCTACGTCGCCGCCCTGGACTCCCTCGGCATCCCGAACGCCGGCCAGGTCATGAACTTCATCGTGCTGACGTCGGTGCTGTCCTGTCTCAACTCCGGGCTGTACACGGCCTCCCGGATGGCCTTCTCGCTCGGCCAGCGCGGGGACGCGCCGAAGGCCTTCGCCCGCACCACCCGGCGCGGGGTGCCGCAGACGGCGATCCTCTCGTCCGTCGTCTTCGGCTTCGTCGCGGTCTTCTTCAACTACAAGTTCCCCGACACGGTCTTCCTCTTCCTGCTCAACTCCTCGGGCGCCGTGGCCCTCTTCGTCTGGCTGGTGATCTGCTTCTCGCAGCTGCGGCTGCGGAGGATCATCCAGGCCGAGGCGCCGGAGAAGCTGGTGGTGCGGATGTGGCTGTACCCGTACCTGACCTGGGTGACCGCCGCGGTGATCGTCTTCGTGCTGGGCTACATGCTGACCGACACCGAGCACGACGGGCGCACGACGGTGCTGCTGACGCTGCTCGTCGCGGCGATCGTGGTCGTCATCGCCGTCGTGAAGCAGCGGCTCGTCGCCCGCCGGAGCTGACGGGCCCCGCCGGACGGCCGGAACGACGAAGAGGCTCGCCGGGTCGCACTGCGACCCGGCGAGCCTCTTGCGTGTCTGCTGCTACGGCGTCAGCGCCGGCCGGCCAGCTTCCAGGCGGCCGGCAGCAAGCCCATGGCCAGGGCGGCCTTGAGGGCGTCGCCGATCAGGAACGGCGTGAGGCCGGCCGCGACCGCGGCGCCGAGGGACATGTCCGCGGCGAGGGCCAGGTACGGGACGCCGACGGCGTAGATGAGCGCCTCGCCCAGCAGCATCGTGCCGGCCGTGCGCAGCACCCAGCGGTCGGAGCCGCGCCGGGCGAGGGCGCCCACGACCGTGGCGGCGAGCATCATGCCGAAGACGTAGCCGAGGGACGGGGCGCCGGTGCCGGAGCCGCCCTCCGCGAACCACGGCACGCCCGCCATGCCCACCAGCGCGTACAGCGCGAGGGACAGCAGGCCGCGGCCGGCACCGAGGGAGGTGCCGACGAGCAGCGCCGCGAAGGTCTGGCCGGTCACCGGCACCGGGGAGCCGGGCACGGGCACCGCGATCTGGGCCGCGACGCCGGTGAGCACGGCGCCGCCCGCCACGAGCGCGACGTCCCGGACTCGGGAGGAGGGGAGGAGGTCGGCGAGGACCTGCCGGGTGCGGACGGGGACGGCAGCGGTGCTCATGGGGGACTCCGCGGTGGTATGGACATGTCGGGACACCGCGACGCTATCCCAGCGGGCCGGAGCCGATCACGAGCAGCGCTCGACAAAGGCTGGATCGGGGACTTGGTGGGCTCCCGACAAAGAACGCCGGGCACACCCGTTCCGGCGTGATACCGGTCACTGAGGTGGGGAGGTGAGCGTCACCGGAGACCGGGGGCGCCGGCTGTGGGGTCCCGCCAAAGACCTCGGGGCACGAGGGGCCGGGGAGGCGCCGGGGAGGAGCGGCGGACGTCCGGACGACCGGCGGGCTACTGGACGATCACGTTCCGTATCGTGGTCGTCCGCATGGTGGGCAACCGCTCCCGCCGGCCTGCGGCACCGCCCAGACTGTGGGCGTTTTACCCCCGTCCCCCCACGCATTGGACGAGCCGCCAGATGCCCGAAAGCACCACCACCGAGGCGCCGCCCCAGTCGGACGAAGTCTCCCTCTCCCACGGCCTCAAGCAGCGCCATCTGTCCATGATCGCCCTCGGCGGAGTGATCGGTGCCGGGCTGTTCGTCGGTTCCGGGGCCGGCATCGCCGCCGCGGGGCCGTCGATCGTCGTCGCCTACACCCTCTCCGGCCTCCTCGTGATGCTGGTGATGCGGATGCTGGGCGAGATGTCCGCCGCGTATCCCTCCTCGGGCTCCTTCTCCGCCCACGCCGAGCGGGCGATCGGCCCCTGGGCCGGCTTCACCGCGGGCTGGTCGTTCTGGGTGCTGCTGTGCACGGCCGTCGGCCTGGAGGGCATCGGCGCCGCGCAGATCGTGCACGGCTGGCTGCCGGGCACGCCCGAGTGGGCCTGGGTGGCGCTGTTCATGGTGGTGTTCTGCGGGACGAACCTGGCCGCCGTGAAGAACTTCGGCGAGTTCGAGTTCTGGTTCGCGACCCTCAAGGTCGGCGCCATCTCGCTGTTCCTGGTGCTCGGCGTGCTGGCCATCGCCGGCGTCCTGCCCGGCACCGACTCTCCCGGCGCCTCCCACCTGGACGACTTCCTGCCCAACGGCGGCAACGGCCTGATCATCGGCCTGCTCGCCTCGGTGTTCGCCTACGGCGGCCTGGAGACGGTCACCATCGCCGCGGCCGAGTCGGAGAACCCGGTCAAGGGCGTGGCGAGCGCCGTGCGCACGGCGATGTGGCGGATCGCGCTGTTCTACATCGGGTCGATGGCGGTGATCGTCACCCTGGTGCCCTGGGACTCCGAGGAGGTCGTGGCGAAGGGCCCGTACGTCGCCGCCCTCGACGAGCTGGGCATTCCCGGCGCCGGCCAGCTCATGAACGTCGTCGTGCTGGTCGCGCTGCTCAGCGCGATGAACGCCAACATCTACGGCGCCTCGCGCATCGGCTACTCGCTGGTCGAGCGCGGCCAGGGCCCGAAGGCGCTGGGCCGGGTGTCGGGCGGGGTGCCGCGGATCGCGGTGCTCGTCTCCTCCCTCTTCGGCTTCGGCTGCGTGCTGCTCAGCTACTGGCGGCCCGACGACGTCTTCTCCTGGCTGCTGAACATGATCGGCGCCGTCATCCTGGTCGTCTGGATCTTCATCGCCGTCTCCCAGCTGCGGCTGCGGCGCCGCCTGGAGCGGGAGGCGCCCGAGAAGCTGGTCGTGCGCATGTGGGCCTTCCCGTGGCTGACCTGGGTGGCGCTGGCGGGCATGGCCACGGTGTTCGTACTCATGGCCCGAGAGCCGGACACGCGGGTGCAGCTGTACTCGACGGGCGGGATGACGCTGGCCCTGGCGGCCGTCGGCTACGCCCGGCAGCGGCGACGGGCCCGCGCCTAGGGTCTGTCGTTTGGATCAGGCCGGCTGGGACGGACGGCGCGTCCCGGCCGGCCCGAGCGGGGTGTGGTGCGTGCGGCTGCAAGGCGGAGGGGGGCGCCAGGGCGGAGCCCTGGCAACCGACGGCAACGCGGCAGATGTGCGTGCCACACCCCGTGACGCCGGCATGATCCAAACGACAGGCCCCAGCCCTCACGGCCGGCTCCTTCCGTCCGGGGCGCCCCCGCGGCCCCGCCGAGCCGAAGCCCGGCGAGGCCGAGAAGAGCCTGCCCCCGAATCGACCGACGTCGTAACCGCCGGTCTCCCCGGGGGCTCATGGCGCACGGCGGCAGCCGTCAACCCACCGAGTACCCGAAGTAGTCGCCGTTGGCCGGGAGTCCGCCCTGGCCCGGCTGGTACGTGGTCGCGGGCCGGCTCGTACCGCCCGGCACTGCGTTCGGGAAGGGCAGGACGTGCAGGGCTCCGGTGGCGGCGGGCCCGTAGGGCATACCGGCGTAGAGGTTCCGCGGCGTGAAGAGGATGCTCGTGCCCAGCTTCTCGCCCTCACCCGGGGTACCGGGGATGCCGTCGCCGTCGCCGGCCTCGATCCACAGGTCGTTGGCGCCTGCCGCGTCCATCAGCGAGAAGGTGTGGATGGCACCGGCGTCGGTGAAGCCCGCGAGGTCCTCACCGGGGGAGCCCACTGCGATCTTCAAGGTGGCGGCCGAACCGACCTTCCGGGGAGCGGTGTTGACCGCGCTGAGGGAAGCGCCCACGGAGTCGCCGGCCTCGATGGTGCCGGAGCGGTCGTCGGTCGCGGAGCCCTGGTTGAGCGCGTGCAGGTAGTCCCAGGTGCCGTTGGCAGCGAAGTGCACGAGTACGACGTTGCCGGCGCCGGCCGCCTGCGCGGCGCCGGTCTCAGGGGCGAGGGCCTCGCCGGGCGCGCCGATGGCGAGGATCGAGTCGGTCGCCGTGGCCGCACCGGACGGGCGGTAGGCGACCAGCGCGAGGGCCTGACCGAACTTGTCACCGGCCTCGGCGGCGCCGCTGATCTTCTCGTTGTCCTGGTCCAGGCCCGCGACCACGGTGGGCCGTCCGGCGGCGTCCAGCTTGTGGCTGAGCACGGCCAGGTTGCCGGCGTTCGCGTTGTCGCCGATGGCGTCGCCGGGAGCGCCGATGGCGATGAAGTTCGAGTCACCCGCGACGGACGTGCCGAAGGCGTCGTTGGCCTCGGCCGCGCCGGGGACGTCCGACGTGTCCTGGTTGATGGCGATGTTGGTGTCGCCGTGCACGTAGAAGGCAGCGCCCGCCTTGGCGAGCGAGCCGAGCGCCTCGCCCGGCGTGCCGATCAGGATCCACGGCTCGCCCGCGGCGGTGGTGCCCGCGGCGAGGGAGGCGCCCATCCGGTCGCCCGTCTCCGGCGCGGAGCCCTTGATGGAACCGTTGCCGGAGCCCTGCTCGAAGTGGCGGGTGGCCGGGCCGCTGCCGAGGCCGTTCCTGCCCCCGAACAGGATGTCGACGAAGCCGGCGTCGACCGCGGTGCCGACGTTCTCCTCGGACGCGGAGACGACGAGGTCGGTGTAGCCGTCCTCGTTGTAGTCGACCGTCGCGAGGTGGTTGCCGAAGTGGTCCCCGGCCTCGGTGCCGCCGGGCACCCAGTCGAGGTCCTGGGTGATCTCGGCGGTGCCCTTGCCGCCGCCGTGGACGACGCGGACGAGACCCGCGGTGGTGTCGCCGCCGACCGTGGCCATCGGGTCGCCGATGGCGATGTCCTCGACGGCGTCGCCGTTGAAGTCGACGATGCGGGTCGCGCCGACCGCCGCGTCGATCCAGGAGGCGAGGTCGTCGACGCGCGCGATGACGCCCGCGGTGGAGGTCTGGGTCTCGTCGATACCGAGGCAGCCGCCCTGGAAGGACTGGCTGTTGAGGCCGACGAGTTTGCCCCCGGAGATGACCGGGCCGCCGGTGTCGCCCATGCAGGCGGCCGCGCCGCCCTTGCCGGTGACGCCCGCGGAGGTGGCCGCGGTGGAGTCGACGGTGTAGGTGCCGGTGTGCAGCTGGAGCGGCGCCCACACGGTCTTCGTACGGCCGTAGCCGGCGAAGGTCAGCTCCGCACCGACCGCGGGCGCGGTGGTGGCGAGCTGGGCCGGGACCACGTCGGCGACGGGCCGGTTGAGGCGGGCCAGGACCACATCGCGGTCCGTGCGCGGCACGATCTCGACGACGCGGCGCTCGGCGCCCTGGGTGCCGGAGAGGTCGGAGCGGCCGATGACGGCGGTGGTCGCCTTGGCGGGGACGCCGGCCGGGACGGCGAGCGAGGCGGCCGGGTTCTCGGCGAAGCAGCTGGCCGCGGTGAGCAGCCATTCGGCGTCGACGAGGACGGCGGAGCAGCCGCGGTCGTGGTCGCCGATGGTGATCTGTGCGGTGTAGGCGTGGGTGGTGTCCGAGCCGGCGACCGGCGTGCCGCCGGTGATGGCGACGGCGGGTGCCGCGCTCAGCGCGAGCGACCCGGCGGCCACGACCGCGCCGAGCGCGGCCAGACGGGGACGTCTGATGGAAGACATACGAGTGGTTTCCTCAATCACGGGGCGATCCCGGCTAGTTGTTGACGCGGATCTCGACCAGGACGTGCTCGCGGCCGTCGACGGACTCGCCGACGCCCTTCCACGTGTCGGCGGGGATGTCGTACTCGACCTGGTCGCCCTCGGCCGTCATCTCCAGGTGGGTGTTGGTGGAGTCGTCCGTCTTCACCCCGTGCACCGCGGGCAGTTCGAGGGTCAGGAAGCCCTCGTCGGCGGTGACCTGGAAGCAGACGTCCTCGTGGTCGCGCGCGAGGAACTGCAGGAGATTGCCCCCACCGGCGCAGTCGGCGAGCACGATGTGGCCGTCGCCGCGCTTGAGGACGACGTTCTGCTCGGCCAGGATCTTGTCGGCGTTCGGGTAGTTGTAGTCCTCGACGGCGTAGCCGGGCGTGCCATCGGCGACGGTATGGGTGGCGGACCCGGTGGCGGCACCCGCGCCGCCCTGGGCGAGTACGGCCCATGCCAGGGCACCGGCCGTGGCCGCGGCGCCCAGAATGCGCACGAATGCGCTGCGTGACTTCATCACAGTCCTAAAACTCGGCAGTTCTTCGGTTCAAGTCCCTTATCGAAGCGGGCAATTGGCGAGCGCGTCCAATACCGGAAACGGACGGAAACCGGATAACCGGTGGGTATGGACCGTGATCCGCGTCACACCCGAGAAGGGTTGTGGCGATCTCCATAACGACTTCGCAATAGCTCGCCGCGCGGCCCGCCGAGAGGCGCCCGGGAAGGAGAGGGAAAGGGCGCGAAGGAGAACTTCGCACCCTTTCCGCCCTGCGCCGTCAGATCACTCAGCTCGTCTTGTCGAGCTCCTGCGTGACCGGCCCGTCCGGATCGGACTGGAAATACAACGTGTCCTGATCGTCTACATAGAGCTGGATTCCGGCGGTCTTGCCGAGCGCGCCGTCCTCGACACCCAGGTACACGAAATCACTCGAAGTTCCCGGGTCCTCGTAATCCCAGCTGCCACTGAAATCGACCGGATCCGCGCCCTCGCTCGTCGTCACGCCGGTGGCCGAGAACGTGCCCTTCGCCGAGAGCTCGATCCGCCCGCCGTCGTCGGAGCGGTACACACCGGGCAGCTTCTCCGGGTCGACCACCTCCGAGCACCCCGAGACGAGCACCGCCGAGGCGGCGAGTACGGCGAAGAGCCGCCGTTCGCCTGCCCTCTTGCGTGTCACGGGCCCAGCGTAACGTCGAACTCGATCACCTGGGTCTTGGGCGACATCGGCCCCTCGTCACCGACGACCTTGTCCACGAACGCGCCGACGGTGTCGCTCCACCATTCGGTGTACCCGATGACCGGGGGGTGCGTCGCCGACTCTATGTCCGACTCGTTGTACGCGGTGTAGCGCCAGGTGACCGACCCGTCCGAGTTCTCCCGGATGGGCGTCATACGGACCTGGTGCGAGCCCAGGAAGGTGTACGCGAGGTTGCCGGTGAGTCCGCCCGTGGTGAGGGTCCCGTAGTCCGTGAGGTACTTGCCCACCCCTTCGGGGCCGCTGAGCGCGTAGTCGTACAGGTAGGTGTGCCCCAACTCGTACTTCCCGGTCCGCTGCCACTCCCTGAGGAAGTACTCGAGCGCCCCCTTCGTGTGCGCGTGCTCGCGGTAGATGCGGGTGAACTCGTCGTTCGGACCGAAGCACTGCGTTCCGGGACCGCTACCGGTGAGCCAGCTCCATCCCAGCTCCCACGGGTTGGTGTTGTTGCGGTGCTCGATCGGGTCTCCGAACGGCGTCAGGCAGCTCTCGGCGCCGTCGGGAAGCCCGGTCTCGCCGTCGATCGGCACCTTCGAGTTGTTGATCGAGTCCTGGATCGCCTGCTTGATCGCGGCCCTGATGACCTCGACCCACGCCTCGCTCGCGGCTACGGCCGCCTCGGCGTAGGACTTGCCCGCCGCGAGCTCGGCCTGCCGGGCACGCGTGGCGGAGGCCTGCGCGTCCGCGGCGTAGGACGCCGCCGTCTCGGCGGAGCGCACGGCCCGGTTCGCCGCGTCCCGCGCCACACTGCTCGCCTTGCGGGCCGCCGCGGCCGCGTTCGCCGCGGTCTGCGCCGACTTGGCGGCGGCGTCCGCGGAGGCTTCCGCGGCCTCCGCGTTCTGCCGGGCCTCCTCGGCGGAGGCCTTGGCGTCCTTCGCCCAGCCCTCGGCCTTGTTGGACCACTCGGTCGCCTTGTCGGCGGCCTGGCGTGCGAGTGCCGCGGCCTCGGATGCGCGTGCCGCGTCCTCCAGAGCGTCCTGGGCGACCTTGGCCGCCCGCGCGATCGCCGCACGGATGGCGCTGACGTGCGTGGCGTAGTCGTGGTCGATGCGCGCGAACTCGTGCTGCGTCGTGCCGATGAACTGGCGCAGTATGTGCGTGTCGCCTTCGAGGGCGACCTTCGCCGCGGCCTGGACGTACGGCCCGCCGTTCACCAGGAGCGTGGTGGCCGCGACCTTGTCGTCCTCGTGGACGGCCGCGGCGCGCGTCACGTGCAGGAAGGTGTGCAGCGCCTCGGCGGAGCCGTCCGTCAGGGCGGCCTCGGCGGCACGCCGTACGGCGGTGCCGGTGGACGGGTCCGCGAGGAGCGTGGTGATCTCGACCTCGTTGTCGTCCCTGGCCGCCTCGACCGCGCCCTTCTCCAGGAAGGTCCTGATGGCGGCGGCGTCCTCGGTCTCCAGCGCCGCCGCGGCCGCCTCGGCCACGTTCTGCGTGGAGATCGCGGCGGTGGACGCGACGAACTCCGCGTTGTCCTGCTGCAGGGCGATGAGCCGGTCGGCCTCGATCCAGCGCAGGACGTCCTCGTCCACTCCGGCCAGCGCGTACGCGGCGGCCTCCCGGGTCCACGTTCCCGGCCCGTCGAGCAGCTGGACGGCGGCCTGCCGCCCCTTGCTGACGGCCTCCCCGGTCCGGCCGTCCTTGAGCGCCGCCTCCATGGCGGTGATCAGCGCGACGAGCTCCTCGGACAGCCGCGCTTCCTGCGTGCGCTCCCGGTTGGCCCGCTCCAGGCGGTCGGTCTCCTCGCTCCGCTGCTGCTTGGCGACCTCGATCGCTTCCTCGGTCTCCTCGTTCAGCCGGGCGATCTCTGCCTCTCGGGCCTCATTCTCGACCTCACGCGCCTCGGTGACGGCGTCGTACGCCTTGGTCGCGGCTTCCACGGCGGCGTCCGCGGCGGCGGTGGAGCGGTTGGCGTAGTCCACGGCCTTGCCGGCGTTGCGGGCCGCTTCCTCGGCGGCGTCGGCGGCCTTCTCCGCGTGATTGGCCGCGCTGTCGGCGGCGGCGGACGCGGAGCGCGCGGCGGCGGCCGACCTGCGGGACAGGGTCGAGGCCCGGCTCGCGGCCGCCGTGGCCCGGCCGGCGGCGGCCTCCGCGATGGAGGCCTGGCGCTGCGCCTCGGCGGCCTGGGACTGCGCGGCGCCGGCGGACACGGCGGCGTCGGCCGAAGCGCGGGCGGCTGCGGCCGAGTTGACCGCGGCTCCCGCGGCGGCGTTGCCCGCGGCCTCGGCCGCGTCGGAGGCGAGGGCCGCGAGCTTGGCCTTCGCGGCCACGGAGCGCACCCAGTCGACCATGAGCCGTGCGGCCTGCGCCGCCTGGTTGGCGGCATCCGCCATGTTGGCGTTCTTGGAGGCGCTGATCGCGGCGTGGTAGGCACGCGACGCGGCGCGCCCCGCGGCGGCGGCGGCCGCCGCGGCGGCGTTGGCGGCGGCCACCGAACGCCGGGCCGCGGCCTGCGCGGTACGGGAGGCGGACACCGCGGTCGACGCGGCGGCCGCGGCGCCCTGGGCGGCCCGTGCCGCCTTGTTCGCGGCCTTGGCCGAGCGCTGCACGTCCTGCTCCGCGGCCTGCGCTTCGGCCTTCGCCTCCAGCGCGGCCGTCTTGGCCTTGTCGGCGGCCTCGACCGCCTGCTCGGACAGCTGGACCGCTTCGTCGGTCTTGCGCTCGGCGAGTCGACCCTCCGACTCCACGATCTTGACCAGCTGCTGGATCTCCGCCGTCTCCTCGTCCCGCGCCCGGGCGATGTACTGCCCCGTCGTCAGGAACCACTGGATCGCCCGCGGCGATCCGTCGTCGAGCGCCCGCCCCGCGTACTCCCGCACCTGCGGCGAGGCGGTCACGAGGATGGAGGTCACCTGGACGCGCCGGTCCTCGTGGAGGGCGTCGTACTGGCCGGTGCTGAGGAAGGCCCGCAGCGCGAAGTCCGTGCCGGCCGTGAGCGCCTCGGAGGACTCGCGCTGCACGGCCTTGCCACCGTGCGCGTTGACCGTGGTCACGCCCACTTCGAGGTCTTCGGTCACGGCGGCCGCGAAGCCGCCCTCCAGAAAGGCGGCGACCGCCGCGTCCCCGCCGGACAGCGCCTGCCCGATGCCGGCACGCGTCGCCTTGCCCGCGGTGACCAGGGCCTCGGTGAGCGTGAACCGGTTGTCCTCGGCCGTGGCCGCCGGCAGCCTCTCACTGAGGAACGTGGCCACGTCGTCCGCGTTGCCCACGAGCGCCGCCGCCGCGGCCGTGCGCACCGCGCGGCCACCGGTCCGGTACGCCTGCACGACCTTTCCGCGGTCGGTGTCGGGCAGCCCTGTACCGGCCTCGGCCGCCCCCGTGCCCGCCGCGTACGCGGGCCGGGACCCGAATGCCCCCAGAGGCAGTGCGGTACCTGCCGCAATCCCGCCGAAAATGGCCAGAGACTGGCGTCTGCTGAATATCCGTCGTGATGGTGACATCACGACTCCCTTCTCGATTACGAGGGGAAATCTCGCCGCCCCCCTGAATGCCAAGTCCCTTATCGAAGCCGGGGGTTGCCGGACTCGTCCATTGCAGAAACCGGGCAGAAATCGGGTAACCGTCAGGTATTCGTTGTGATGTGCACCACACCCTAAAAGGGTTGTAGTGATCTCTGTAAAGAATTCGTGGGCCGATTCGGAGGCAGGTCCCTCCGGTGCCGGTCTCCCGCTCGGCCGAGCGCCCCCCGTCAACACGCCCGGCCACCCCCTCGGACGCCCCCGCATCCAGCTCTTGCTGCTAGCGTGCACTTGCAAGTATGTTGCAATAAGAGCTCGGAGGGGATCCGCCATGTCCGTCTACACGCTCCCTGAACTGCCGTACGACTACTCCGCGCTGGCCCCCGTGATCAGCCCCGAGATCATCGAGCTGCACCACGACAAGCACCACGCGGCCTACGTGAAGGGCGCCAACGACACGCTGGAGCAGCTCGCCGAGGCGCGGGACAAGGAGCAGTGGGGCACGATCAACGGCCTGGAGAAGAACCTGGCCTTCCACCTCTCCGGCCACATCCTGCACTCCATCTACTGGCACAACATGTCCGGCGACGGCGGCGGCGAGCCGCTGGCGGAGGACGGCGTCGGCGGGCTCGCGGACGCGATCGCCGAGTCGTTCGGCTCCTTCGCGGGTTTCAAGGCGCAGCTCACCAAGGCCGCCGCGACCACGCAGGGCTCCGGCTGGGGCGTGCTGGCGTACGAGCCGCTGAGCGGGCGCCTGATCGTCGAGCAGGTCTACGACCACCAGGGCAACGTCGGCCAGGGCTCCGTCCCGATCCTGGTCTTCGATGCCTGGGAGCACGCCTTCTACCTGCAGTACAGGAACCAGAAGGTCGACTTCATCGACGCCATGTGGGCCGTGGTCGACTGGCAGGACGTGGCCAGGCGGTACGACGCCGCCAAGTCCCGCGCGAACGCGCTGCTGCTGGCGCCCTGATCCACCTGAGACGTCCCGCCTCGTGATCGTCTTCTCACCCTTCACGGCGGCGGGCGGAATGAGGGAAGCCCCCGCGAGGACGTGACTCGCGGGGGCTTCCTGTCCCCCCTCCGGGGGGTTTGCGCGCGGCGGGCTCCCCGGTGGGAGGGATTCCGGGCGACAGTGGCCCGCATGGGTCTTCCGAACAGGCGGTGCCCCAACTGCGGGGACACGGACCAGAACTTCCGGCCGCTGACCGACGACGAGAAGGCGTACGCCCTGGTGGCGGGACAGGTGCCCAGGGCCGACCTGGGCACCTACCGGCGCTGCGCCCGCGACGGATGCGTGCGGGTGCAGTCCTACTTCAACTGGAGGTCCGGCTTCGATCTGCCGGAGTCCTTCCGCACTACAGGTTGCTGAAGTCCGGTCCCTTGGTGCGGGTGCGCTTGATCTCGTAGAAGCCGGGGACGGAGGCGACCGCGAGGGTGCCGTCCCAGAGCTTGGCGGCGTCCTCGCCCTTGGGGGCCGGGGTGACGACCGGGCCGAAGAAGGCGAGCTGCTCGCCGTCGGCGCCGGGGACGGCGATGACGGGGGTGCCGACCTCCTGGCCGACCTTGTCGATGCCCTCCTTGTGGGAGGCGCGCAGCTGGGGCTCGTAGGGGGTGGAGTCCCAGTGCTCCATGAGCGACTCGGGCAGGCCGACGTCCTTCAGGGCGGCGGCGATCGTCTCCTTGCCCAGGCCCTCGCCCCGGTTGTGGATGCGGGTGCCGAGCGCGGTGTACAGGTCGCCGAGCACCTCGGCGCCGTGCTCCTCCTGGGCCGCGATGACGATCCGGACCGGACCCCATGCCTTGGTCTCCAGCATGTCGCGGTAGTCCTCGGGCAGCTCGTCGAGCTTGTCCTCGTTGAGGACGGAGAGACTCATCACGTGCCAGCGGACCTCGATGTCCCGCACCTTCTCGACCTCGAGGACCCAGCGGGAGGTCATCCAGGCCCAGGGGCACAGCGGGTCGAACCAGAAGTCGACGGGAGTCTTGTCCGACATGTCTCTCCTCATGGGGCGTGCGCAACCGTGCGTTCCTCCGGGGCAACGCGACAGCTCACCCCCGCCATTCCCGCCTGCCGCGTGTTCGGGGCGCATGGCAGGATCAGTGCTGTCCGCATACTGAACACCTTCCGAGGGAGTACCGCCCGTGCCCGGTGAGAATCTGTCCCGCGACGAGGCCCGGGAGCGGGCCGCCCTGCTGTCCGTCGACGGGTACGAGGTGTCCCTCGACGTGCGCTCGGCCGTCGGTGACGCGGCGGGCGGGGGACCGCGCACGTTCCGCTCGGTCACCACGATCCGCTTCCGCTGCAACGAGCCCGGCGCGAGCAGCTTCGCCGACCTGGTCGCACCGAGCGTGACCGCCGTGTCCCTCAACGGCCGGGACCTCGACCCGAGCGAGGTCTTCGACGGCTCCCGGATCGTCCTGGAGAACCTGGCCGCCGACAACGAGCTGGTCGTCGACGCCCAGTGCGCCTACTCCCGCACCGGCGAGGGCCTGCACCGCTTCGTCGACCCCGAGGACGGCGAGGTGTACCTGTACACCCAGTACGAGCCGGCCGACTCCCGCCGGGTCATGGCCTGCTTCGAGCAGCCCGACCTCAAGGCCCCGTTCCGCTTCGAGGTGCGGGCACCCGAGGAGTGGACGGTGTGGAGCAACGGCGCCGGTGAGTGCACGGACGGTGTCTGGCGGTTCGCGGAGACCAAGGCGATCTCGACGTACATCACGTGCGTGGTCGCGGGGCCGTACCACTACGTCACGGACTCCTACGAGCGCGTCCTCGAGGACGGTACGCGGCTGGAGATCCCGCTCGGCGCGATGTGCCGCAAGGGACTCGCGCCGCACTTCGACGCCGAGGACGTCTTCCTGATCACCAAGCAGGGCCTGGACTTCTTCCACGACCACTTCGACTACCCGTACCCCTTCGGGAAGTACGACCAGGCGTTCGTCCCCGAGTACAACCTCGGCGCGATGGAGAACCCGGGGATGGTGACCTTCCGGGAGGAGTACATCTTCCGCGGGAAGGTGACGCGGGCGTCGTACGAGGGCCGCGCCAACACGATCCTGCACGAGATGGCGCACATGTGGTTCGGCGACCTGGTCACCATGGAGTGGTGGGACGACCTGTGGCTGAAGGAGTCCTTCGCGGACTTCATGGGCGCCTTCGCGAACGTCGGCGCGACGCGCTTCAAGGACGCCTGGATCACGTTCGCCAACCGCCGCAAGGCCTGGGCCTACCGCGCCGACCAGCTGCCCTCCACCCACCCGATCACGGCCGACATCCGTGACCTGGAGGACGCCAAGCTCAACTTCGACGGCATCACGTACGCCAAGGGCGCCTCCGTGCTCAAGCAGCTCGTGGCGTACGTCGGCCAGGACGCCTTCATGGAGGGCGCCCGGCGCTACTTCAAGCGGCACGCCTACGGCAACACCCGTCTCGGCGACCTGCTGTCGGTGCTGGAGGAGACCAGCGGGCGGGACATGGCGGCCTGGGCGCGCTCCTGGCTCCAGACGGCGGGCGTCAACTCGCTGACCCCGCAGGTGCTGCTGAGCGCCGAGGGCCGCGTCGACGAGCTGGCCGTCGTGCAGGAGGCCGCCGAGTCGCACCCCGAACTGCGCCCGCACCGCGTGGCGGTGGGCCTGTACCGGCGTACGGCCCAGGGCGCGCTGGAGCGGTACGCGCGTGCCGAGGTGGACGTCGAGGGGCCGCGCACGGTGGTGGCGGAGCTGGCCGGCGCCGAGGCGCCCGAGCTGGTCCTGGTCAACGACGACGACCTCACGTACTGCAAGACGCGCTTCGACGACACCTCGCTGGCGACCCTGCGCGAGCACCTGGGCGCCCTGACCGACCCGCTGGCCCGTGCCCTGTGCTGGTCGGCGCTGTGGAACATGACGCGGGACGCGCTGCTGCCGGCGCGGGACTTCGCCGGCCTGGTGCTGCGGTTCGCCGGGCGCGAGTCCGACATCGGCGTCCTGCAGATGCTGCACGCCTGGGCCGGCTCGGCGCTGGTGCACTACGTGGCCCCCGACGCCCGCGAGGCCTGCGGCCGGCTGCTGGCCGAGGGCGCGCTGCGGGAGCTGCGCGACGCGGAGCCGGGCGGCGAGCAGCAGCTCGCGTGGGCGCGGTTCTTCGCGACGGTCGCCTCCGGCCGGGAGGAGCTGCGGCTGCTGCGCGGTCTGCTGGAGGGCACGGAGAAGATCGACGGGCTGGACGTGGACCAGGAGCTGCGCTGGGCGTTCCTGGAGCCGCTCGCCGCGCACGGCGAGGCCGACGAGGCCGTGCTGGCGGCCGAGCTGGCCCGGGACGACACGGCCTCCGGCAAGCGGCACCAGGTGCGCTGCCTGGCCGCCCGTCCGTCGGCGGCGGTGAAGGCTCAGGCCTGGGCGCAGGTCGTGGAGTCCGACGCGCTGTCGAACGCCCTGGTGGAGGCGACCATCGCGGGCTTCGCGCAGGCCTCGCAGCGGGAACTGGTCGCGCCGTACGCGGAGCGGTACTTCGCGGCGATCGAGCGGGTGTGGAGCGAGCGGTCGATCCAGATCGGGATGGACGTGGTCCGGGGCCTGTTCCCGTCGCTGCGCGACTCCCAGGACACGCTCGACGCGACGGACGCCTGGCTGTCCGCCCACGAGCAGGCCGCGCCCGCCCTGCGCCGGCTGGTGCTGGAGGCGCGCGACGACCTGGCACGGGCCCTGCGGGGACAGGCCTGCGACGCGGCCGCCGGCGGCCGCTGAGACGCGCGCCCCGCCGGGCCGCCGGTCGTCCGCGGCCGACCGCGCCCTGTGGTGCGCTGCCCCGCCCGGCGGGCAGAAGCACCCTAGCTTTGGCCAACGATTGGGCGTTCCGTCATCGTTACGGAATACGGGCAATCACAGCCGTAACCCCTGGCCGCGCCTCGGCGGACCAGGGGTTTTCGGCAGCCGAACACCCGTCCTTTAGGGCGGGCTTGTCCGGATTCGGCGATGGGCTTGTAACAACGGTTAACGGGTGGACCGGGCACGGGAAAGTCCCGGGTCATGACGCACAACACCCCGCTCTCCCCCCGCCCCCTCCACCGCCTGGCCGACGGCCGGCGCCGCCTGATGACGGCCGCGCAGCTCAGGGCGCACGGCGTCTCGGCCGCCGAGGCCAACGAGCAGTGCCGTCCCGGCGGGCCCTGGCAGCAGTTGCTGCCGAACGTCGTCCTGCTCCACCCGGGTCCGCCGACCAGCGACGAGCGGCTGCACGCGGTGCTGCTGTACGCGGCCCCGGAGCGGCCCGCCGGCACAGCGGCCGGGGTGCCGGTCCAGCCCGGCGCGCGGCAGGCGGCGGACACCGCCTACGCGGAGGCGGTGATCACGGGCCTGGCCGCCCTGACCCTGCACGGCTTCTGCGCCGCTCCCCCGCTGCCGTCCCTGGACGCCGTCGACGTGCTGGTGCCGCGGATGCGCCGGCTGCGCTCGACGGGCTGCGCGCGGATCGTGCGCACGGCCGCGCTGCCCGCCGCCGTGCAGGTCACCGGGGTGCCGGTGGCGCCGGTGGCGCGGGCCCTGGCCGACGCGGTGGCCGGGCTGACGGACGCGGGCCTCGTCCGCCGGCTGCTCACGGAGGCGGTGCGCGCCGGGCACTGCGAACCGGCGGCGGTGGTGCGGGAGCTGAACCGGGCGCGGCTGCTGGGCCGGCCGCACGTGGTGGACGCCGTGGACTCGCTGGTGGCCGAGGGGCGGGCGATCGCCGAGCAGCGCCTGTACCGGATGGTGCGCGAGCACGGCCTGCCGGACCCGGTGTGGAACGTCGACCTGCGCCTGCCCGGCGGCCCCCACCTCGGCGGCCTGGACGCCTACTGGCCGGAGCAGGCGGTGGCCCTGGAGCTGGACACCGGCGCCCAGCGCCGGGAGGACGACGCGCTGTGGTCGGAACACGCCCGCAAGCGCGAGCACTTGGAACGACTGGGCATCACGGTCGTGCACGTCACCCCGCGCAAGCTGCGGGAGTCGCCGGAGCATCAGGCGGCCGTGGTGCGAACGGCGTTGATGGCGGCCGGAGACAGGGAACCCGCCGCGTACGTCGTGGTACTGCCCCGGTCGTGACGGACCGGGGCGTACAAGGAGGGGAGAGGAGGGGCCGGCGGGCGTGACTGTCCGCCGGTCCCTCCTCGTGCCGCACGGCATTGTCACGGACCGTCCCTTACGTCCCCGATGGCGTATGGCGGAAGTACGCCATGACTCCCTCACGTCACGGACAACTCTCCCCAGACAGTGACCCCTTGGGTAAAGCTGAGCGGTCGTCCGGGATCGCATTCCGGACTCCTTCGGCCAGGGCCGATCGGCCCCGGTCGTACCCGCTCGTTCCTTCACCACCAAGGGATGCCGATGACCCACACCCCTCAGCGTGAACCGATACCGGGCGCGAGACGCGCGGCCCGCCTGGCCGTGGCCGCGGGGCTCGTCGCCGCGCTCTCCGCGGCCGGGCCGATACCGCTGGCCTTCGCGGCCGACGGGCCGGGCACCGGGACCACGCCGCCGGCCGACGTCTCCGTCAAGTCCGCTCACGACAAGCTCGGTTCGGACGACGCGGACCGGCTCGCCGAGGCGAAGGCCGACGGCACCAAGAACGTCACGATGATGGTCGCCACCGCGCCCGGCCGGACGGAGCAGGTCGCCGAGGCGCTGGACGCCGTGGGCGGCGGCGCGGTCGGCCGCACCGACGACCGGCTCGGCTACGTCCGCGCCACCGTCCCCACCGCCAAGGCCGACTCGGCCATCGCGGCCGCCGCGAAGCTCTCCTCCGTGCAGGGCATCGACCTGCGCGACGAGATACCGCTGGACGACCCGGCGCCGGGCGCCGACACGGCGAAGGGCGCCCCGCAGCAGGTCCGCGCCTACCCGGCGCCCGGCCGGAGCACGCCCGCCGAGAACCCGTACAACCCGTCCTTCGAGACGGGCGCCGTCGACTTCGTGAAGAAGAACCCGAAGGCGGACGGCCGGGGCATCACCATCGGCATCCTCGACTCGGGCGTGGACCTGGCCCACCCGGCGCTGCAGCGGACCACCACCGGCGAGCGCAAGATCGTCGACTGGGTCACCGCGACCGACCCGGTCGTCGACCAGGACGCCACCTGGCGGCGCATGGACACCGCGGTCTCCGGGCCCGTCTTCACCTACGACGGACAGACCTGGACGGCGCCCGCCGGGTCCTACGGGGTCAACGTCTTCCGCGAGTCCGTCACCGCCGGCGGCGACGCCAAGGGCGACGCGAACCGGGACGGCGACACCACCGACTCCTGGGGCGTCCTGTACGACGCGCAGGCCGGCACCGTCCGCGTCGACCTGAACAACAACCACGACTTCACCGACGACACCCCGATGAAGCCGTACAAGGACGGTCTCCAGGTCGGGTACTTCGGCACCGACGACCCGAGGACGGACGTGGCCGAGCGCCAGCCGTTCGTGGTCGAGATCCGCAAGGACGTCGTCGACGGGGCGGGCACCAGGGCCGACTTCGTCAACATCGGTGTCATCGAGTCCGAGCACGGCACGCACGTGGCCGGCCTCACCGCCGCCAACGGCCTGTTCGGCGGGAAGATGAACGGCGCGGCTCCGGGTGCGAAGATCGTCTCCTCGCGCGCCTGCACCTGGTCCGGCGGCTGCACCAACATCGCGCTCACCGAGGGCATGATCGACCTCGTCGTGAACCGCGGCGTCGACATCGTCAACATGTCCATCGGCGGGCTCCCGGCGCTGAACGACGGCAACAACGCGCGCGCCCTGCTCTACACGCGGCTCATCGACACCTACGGCGTCCAGCTGGTGATCTCCGCGGGCAACTCGGGCCCCGGCGCCAACACCATCGGCGACCCGGGCCTGGCCGACAAGGTCATCTCGGTGGGCGCGTCCATCTCCCGCGAGACATGGGCCGCCAACTACGGCTCCGCGGTGCGGACCAAGTACGCGATGATGCCGTTCTCCTCGCGCGGCCCGCGCGAGGACGGCGGGTTCACGCCGACCCTCACCGCGCCCGGCGCCGCCGTCAACGCCATCCAGACCTGGCTGCCCGGCGCCCCCGTCCCGGAGTCGGGCTACGACCTCCCGGCCGGCTACGGCATGCTCCAGGGCACCTCGATGGCCTCCCCGCAGGCCGCCGGCGCCGCCGCCCTGCTGCTGTCCGCCGCCAAGCACGAGGGCATCGACCTCACCCCGGCGAGGCTGCGCACCGCGCTGACCTCCACCGCCGACCACATCAAGGGCGCGCAGGCGTACGAGGAGGGCGCGGGCCTGGTCAACGTGCCCGACGCCTGGCGCGCGGTCGAGCGCGGCGCCACCGCGCACGACTACACCGTCAAGGCGCCGGTCGACACCGCGATCGACCAGTTCCTGAAGACCCCGGGCTACGGCACCGGCCTGTACGACCGCGAGGGCGGCCTGAAGGCGGGCCAGAAGAAGACGTACGAGATCACGCTCACCCGTACCTCGGGCGCCGACAAGGCGATCCGGCACGAGCTGCACTTCGAGAACAACGCCGGGCGCACCTTCCGGATCGTCGGCTCCGACGAGGTGAAGCTGCCGCTGAACGAGCCGGTGACCGTCGAGGTCGAGGCGCGGCCGGGCTCCGAGGGCCTCAAGAGCGCGATCCTCGAGGTCGACGACCCGCGCACCGAGGGCATCGACAAGCAGGTCCTGACCACCGTCGTGGTCTCCGCGCCGCTGAAGTACACCTTCTCCGCGAAGAGCTCCGTGCAGCGCAACAGCACCCAGTCGTACTTCGTGACCGTCCCCGAGGGCGCCAGGACGCTCGAGGTGGCGATCGGCGGGCTGAAGGACAGGAGCCAGACCCGGTTCATCGCCATCCACCCGTACGGCGTCGCGGTCGACAACACCTCCACCCCGTACTGCTACAACGACTACCTCGACGGCAACGGCTGCCGGCCCGACGTGCGCGCGTACGCCGACCCGCAGCCCGGCGTCTGGGAGATCGAGGTCGAGTCGCGGCGCACCTCGCCGCTGCTGGACAACCCCTACACGCTGGACGCCGGCATCCTCGGCGCCGTCTTCGACCCGGAGGTCGTGACCGTGCCCGAGGCGAAGGCGGGCACCCCGGTGACCGCCTCCTGGACGGTGACGAACCGGTACGCCGCCCTGGAGGGCAAGCTGGTCGGCGGCCCGCTCGGCTCGGCCGGCACGTCCCGTCCGACGATCACGCAGGGCCAGACCAGGACCTCGACGGTGGAGGTGCCCGCGGGCGCCACGTCGCTTGACGTCGCCATCGGGGGCGTCTCCGACGCGGCCGCCGACCTGGACCTGACGGTCTACAAGGACGGCAAGGCCGTCGGCCAGTCCGCCGACGGCGACTCGGAGGAGTCGGTGTCGATCCCGAACCCGGCCGCCGGTACCTACACCGTGGCGGTCGCGGGCTACTCCGTGCCGTCCGGCACCACCGAGTACGACTACCGGGACGTGTACTTCGCCGCGTCACTCGGCTCGGTCACCGTGGACGGCTCCGCGCCGGTGAAGCTCGGCACGGGCGAGTCCGCGACGGTCTCCGGCAGCGCGACCGCGCTGGCCGCCGCGCCGGCGGGCCGTGAGTTCTTCGGCCGGGTCCAGCTGGTGAACGCCCATGGCACGGTCGCGGGTCTCGGCAGCGTCCGGATCGGGACGGTCGTGCCGTAGTCCGGTACGGCACACGGCAGTCCCCGAGGGGGCGGGCGCTCCGCGGGCGCCCGCCCCCTTCTCCGTGCCGCCCTCCGGGTCAGCCGTCGCAGCCGACGGTGCGGCGCCCTCCGGGTCAGCCGTCGCAGCCGACGGTGCGGGACCCGGGCAGGGAGGCGACGACCTCGGCCCGGACGGCGGCGACCTCCTGCTCGCCGGTGACCACCTCGTCCGGAGCGGAGCCGCCCCGGGGGATGCCGATCATCAGCGCGTCACCGGCCCGGAGTACGGGCGCGTCGTCCTCCAGCAGGAAGCTGATGCCCGGGTGCTCCGTCTTACTGCCGTCCGGCTCCGGCCCCGGCTTCGGCTCCGGCTCCGGCTTGTAGAGACGCGTGACCCGCATGGTGATCCGCGTCCCCGCCCCGGGCACCGGGGCCGTGCCGGTCACCCGGCCCTCGGCCACCGTGGCCGCGCAGGCCAGGTAGTCCGCGGTGCCGAGGGCGTGGGCGGGTTCGCCGGTGTCCTCCTTGGCCGCGCTGCTCGCCGAGTCGGCGCTCCCGCCACCGGCCGGCAACGACCACCCCAGGCCGGCCACGACCGCGCCCGCGCAGGCCGCCGCGAGGGCCCCGAGGACGAGGCCGCGCCGGCGCCGGGACCGAGGGCCCGGGCAAGGAGCGGAACGGACCGGTGGCAGGAGCTCCGGCTCCCCGAACCCGAGGGTGTCCGGTTCGGTGGCCGGTGCGTCGCCCAGCGTCCGCCCGATGATCCCCAACTGCTCCCGCAGCAGCGCCACGTCGGCCGTCGCCGCCCGGTACGCGTCGCGGGCGCCCGCGTCCGCGCCGGGCGGCAGCGGCTCGCCCGTGATCGCGGCCATCAGCGCGTCGTGCCCACCGGGGGGCTGTTCGGCGGCCATCTCACACCACCTCGTCCTCGTGCAGGCGGGCCCGCAGCGCCCGTACCGCCGTGTGCAGCCTGCTCTTGACCGTGCCCTCCGGGACGCCGAGCTGCTCGGCGATGGCGCGCACCGGCAGGTCGGCGTAGAAGCGCAGGACCACCACCTGCCGCTGGGTGTCGGGGAGCCCGTCCAGGCCCTGGGCGACGGCGAGGGAGAGGACGCTGGTGTCCTCCCCCGACGGCTGGGCGGACTGCCGCAGCGCCGCCAGCCGCTCGCCGAGCCGGTCCTGGCGGTGCCGGGCCCGGTGCCAGTCCATGGCCAGGTTGGAGGCGACGACCGCCGCCCACGCGGACACGTCCCGCGGCGCCTCGTGTCCCCGCGCCGCCCGCTCCAGCAGCCGCAGGCGGACCTGCTGCACCCCGTCCGGCAGGTCCGCCTGCGGCACGCCGCCCAGCGCGAGCACCGCCCGCACCCGGCGTTCCTGGGCCGCGTCCAGGGGATCGTCGCGAACGGCGTCCCCCTGGCCGCGGCGGCCCCTTCCGCGCAGCACGACCCCCCCTCCCCTCACGGTGTTTCCCCTATGACGCCGGTCCTGGGCGAAACGTTCGCCCGGTGCGGCGGCGATCTTCCGGACCACCGACTTCCACTTCTTCCGGCCATCGACTTCACAGCTTCTTCACTGTCACCATGTGCCTCATGACGCACATCACCAAGGGCGCCAACACCCCTGTCCCCGCAGGCCTCCTGCGGGTCGCGGTCTGCCGGCAGAACGTCCCGGGGGCACCGGCGGTGGACGCCTCCGCCCTGCTGCTCGACGCCGTGGGCAAGGTGCGCGGCGACGCCGACCTCGTCTTCTACAACCAGCCCGCGCACCCCTCGGGGGCCGTGCGCCACGCGGGTACGGCCGAAGGGGGCGGGCAGCTCGCCGAGTGGCTGGAGGTGGACCTGCCGCGCGTGGAACCCGCCGTGCAGCGGGTGCTGATCGCCGCGTCCTGCGACGGCGGGGTCTTCGGCCAGGTGCCCGGTCTGCAGGTGCAGGCCCTGACGGCCGAGGGTGTGACGGCGGCGCACTACACGGTGAGCGACGCGCGGGACGAGACGGCGTTCGTGCTCGGGGAGTTCTACCGCCGGGACGGCCAGTGGAAGTTCCGGGCGGTGGGCCAGGGATACGCGTCCGGACTGGCGGGCCTGGCGACGGACTTCGGCATAGCCGTGGAGGCCCCGGCCCCGCCGGTGCCGGCCGCCGCGCCCGCGCCCGCGCCCGTTTCCGCCCCTGCCTTCGCCCCCGCCCCGGCGGTCGCCGCCCCCGCCCCGGCGGTCGCCGCGCCCGCCCCGGCCGGTGCGCCGACGGGCGGCCACCCCGCCGCCCCGTCACCGGTCACGGCACCCGCCGCCGCGCCGGTGGACGCGGTGCCGTACTCCTTCGGCCCCGAGTTCCACCCGTACACCCAGCGCGGACAGGGCAACGGCGTGGTCTCCGTGGACGCGCCCCTGCCGCCGGGGCCGGTCGTCGTCGAGGCCTGGCACCAGGGCGAGGGCTACTTCGGGCTGCACACCCTCACCCGCCGCAACAAGGACGACGACCTGCTGTTCAACTCCACGCTGCGCGACTTCCGCGGCCGCGTCCTGGTCCAGCCCCCGAAGGACCGCCCCCTGCGACTGCGCGTGGAGGCGGACAACGACTGGACGGTGCTCGTGCAACCCCTGTCGGTGCTCCGCCGCCTGGGAACCGGCCCCCTCAGCGGCTACGGCCCCGAGGCCGTCGCCTACACCGGGCCCGTGGCCGACCTGGACGTGGACTTCGCCGGTGACGAGGACGGCGGCGGGTACTTCGGTCTGTGGACCCTGGAGGTGTCCCGGCTGCACGACCTCGACGACCGCGACCTGCTGGTCAACGACACCGACCGGCTGCGGCAGACGGTCCCGGTCGCCGACGGCCCGCTCCTGCTGCTCCTGGAGGCCGACGGCGCCTGGCAGCTCGGCGCCCGCCCCCTGCACGTGCCCGACCAGGCCGCCGCGCAGGCCTCCGGCGTCTACTCCGGACGCGGCGACACAACGCTCACGCTGGTCAACCCCGCCCCGGGGCGGCCGGCCCTGCTGGAGTACGCCTGCCCGGACACCCGGGGCGGCCTCGGCCACCGGCTGCTGCTCGTCGACGAGTACGACGACGAGGAGGAACTGGTACAGGGCTACCGGCACGGGGAGCACGGCCGCACCCTGCTGTTCACCAGGGGCGAGGCCCAGGTCCGGCTGCGGCTGGCGGACGTCGGCGACTGGACCCTGCGGCTGCTGCCGGTGGAGCAGGCACCCCTGCTCACCGGACCGGCCGAGGGACAGGGCAGCACGGTCTTCCGCTACGAGGGGCCGCCCGCCCTGCTCGGCCTGTGCCGGACCGCCGCCGGCGACCAGATGGTGACCGCCCGTACGGTCCAGGCCGACGGCCGGTCGAAGATCTCCGCCGACACCACGCGCCGGCGTCCGGTCACCGGGCCGCTGTGGGTGTCGGAGGCCGGCTACTGCTACCTGCAGATCTGGACCGCCGACGGGACCGGATGGCGGATCGAGCCGGCCGCCCTGGCCACCGCGCCGGTGCTGGACCGGGCGCCCGTCGAGGGCCAGGGCTACGGAGTCGTACGTCACACCGGACCCGAGGCCGAGGTGATGGTCCAGCACGACGCGCTCGGCGGGGCCACCCTGCCGGTGCTGTGGGAACTGGACGAACGCCTGCAACCGGTACGCCGGATCAGTACGGCTTCCGGTCTGCAGCGCGTTCCGGGCGGATATCTCCAGATGCGGACGTCCGGCCGCTGGGCCCTCGAACCCCGGGCGTGACCCCTCTCACCACCCCTTTCGTGTCCCGGTCCGTGGGCAAAGGATTGGACATGTGGCCGTTGGAGAGACGCATGATGGACAGGTCTCGGCCACGCAGGCTGGCAACGCACGTCACGAGAAGGAGTCACCGTGAGGGTCGGAATCGTCGGAGCCACCGGTCAGGTCGGCACGGTCATGCGCAGGATCCTCACGGAGCGCGACTTCCCGGTCACCGAGCTGCGGCTGTTCGCCTCGGCCCGCAGCGCCGGCAAGGAGCTCGACGGCGTGACGGTGGAGGACGCGGCCACGGCCGACTACTCCGGACTGGACATCGTGCTGTTCTCCGCGGGCGGCGCCACCTCCAAGGCGCTGGCCGAGAAGGTCGCCGCCCAGGGCCCGGTCGTGATCGACAACTCCTCCGCCTGGCGCCGCGACCCCGAGGTGCCCCTCGTGGTCTCCGAGGTGAACCCGCACGCGATCGCCGACCGCCCCAAGGGCATCATCGCCAACCCGAACTGCACCACGATGGCCGCGATGCCCGTGCTGCGTCCGCTGCACGCGGAGGCGGGCCTCGAGGCGCTGGTCGTCGCCACCTACCAAGCGGTGTCCGGCTCCGGCCTGGCCGGCGTGGACGAGCTGTTCGAGCAGGTGAAGAAGGTCGGCGAGGACGCCCCGAAGCTCACCCACGACGGGGCGGCGGCCGAGTTCCCGAAGCCGGAGAAGTACGTGGCGCCGATCGCGTACAACGTGCTGCCGCTGGCCGGCTCGATCGTCGACGACGGCCTGCACGAGACGGACGAGGAGCAGAAGCTCCGCAACGAGTCCCGCAAGATCCTGGAGATCCCGGAGCTGAAGGTCTCCGGCACCTGCGTGCGCGTGCCCGTCTTCAGCGGCCACTCCCTCCAGATCAACGCCCGTTTCGCCCGCCCGATCAGCGTGGAGCGCGCCAAGGAGCTGCTCGCCGGCGCCCCCGGCGTGGCGCTCACCGAGGTGCCCACCCCGCTCCAGGCGGCCGGCCAGGACCCGTCGTACGTGGGCCGCATCCGCCAGGACGAGACCGTCGAGAACGGCCTCGCCCTGTTCGTCTCCAACGACAACCTGCGCAAGGGCGCGGCCCTGAACGCGGTGCAGATCGCGGAGCTCGTGGCGGCGGAGCTGAAGGGCTAGCCGCGCCCGACCTCGTAGAGGAAGCAGCCGTACTCGACGGCCCGGACGTGGACGAGCGCCACGGCCGGGTCGTCGAACGCTTCCCGGAGCGCGGGTCCGAAGGCATCGGGCTCCCCGACCAGCCGCCCGCCCAGGATGTGCCCGTCGGCGGAGTAGCGGCGCAGGACGCGGTGGGCGTTCGTGAAGGCCGGGCCGTCCGTCTCCGGTCCCGCGCACTCCTCGGCGTGGACGAAGACCGGCCCCTGCTCGTCGTACGCGCCCGGGTCGGCGCCCGTCGCCGCCGCCCAGCGGCGCAGCGGGGCGTAGGACACCAGGGCGACGCGCTCGCCCGGGCGGCTGCGGCGCAGGCAGCAGCGCAGCGGGGCGCCGCCCTCGTCGTCGGTCTCGGGGACGGGGACGCGGCCCGCGTCGTCGGCGGCGCGCAGTTCCCTCAGTACGGCCGGGGCGATGGGGCGCGCGGTGTGGCTGCTCATGGCACCAGGCTCCCGCGCGCGCTCCACCGCCACCGGCGGGAAACGGACATCGCGTCGGATGCGGTCCCGTGGAAGGATGGCGCAACCCACACATAACGAGGAGATGACCGCGTGCCTGGCACAAACCTGACTCGCGAAGAGGCGCAGCAGCGGGCGAAGCTGCTGACCGTTGACTCGTACGAGATCGATCTCGATCTCACCGGCGCGCAGGAGGGCGGCACCTACCGGTCCGTGACCACGGTGCGTTTCGACGTCGCGGAGACCGGCGCCGAGTCCTTCATCGACCTGGTCGCTCCGGCCGTCCACGAGGTGACCCTCAACGGCGACGCGCTCGACCCGGCCGAGGTGTTCCAGGACTCCCGCATCGCCCTGCCGGGGCTGCTGGAGGGCCGCAACGTCCTCCGCGTGGCCGCCGACTGCGCGTACACCAACACCGGTGAGGGCCTGCACCGGTTCGTCGACCCGGTCGACGACCAGGCTTACCTCTACACCCAGTTCGAGGTGCCGGACGCGCGCCGGGTCTTCGCGAGCTTCGAGCAGCCGGACCTGAAGGCGACCTTCCAGTTCACCGTGAAGGCGCCCGAGGGCTGGACGGTCATCTCCAACTCGCCGGCGCCCGAGCCGAAGGACCACGTCTGGTCCTTCGAGCCGACCCCGCGCATCTCGTCGTACGTCACGGCGCTGATCGTCGGCCCGTACCACTCGGTGCACAGCGTGTACGAGAAGGACGGCCAGTCGGTGCCGCTCGGCATCTACTGCCGGCCCTCGCTCGCCGAGCACCTCGACGCGGACGCCATCTTCGAGGTGACCCGGCAGGGCTTCGACTGGTTCCAGGAGAAGTTCGACTACCGGTACCCGTTCAAGAAGTACGACCAGCTCTTCGTGCCGGAGTTCAACGCGGGCGCGATGGAGAACGCGGGCGCGGTCACCATCCGCGACCAGTACGTGTTCCGTTCCAAGGTGACGGACGCCGCGTACGAGGTGCGGGCGGCGACGATCCTGCACGAGCTGGCGCACATGTGGTTCGGCGACCTGGTCACCATGGAGTGGTGGAACGACCTGTGGCTGAACGAGTCGTTCGCCACCTTCGCCGAGGCCGCCTGCCAGGCCGACGCGCCCGGCTCCAAGTGGCCGCACTCGTGGACGACGTTCGCGAACTCCATGAAGACCTGGGCGTACCGGCAGGACCAGCTGCCGTCCACGCACCCGATCATGGCGGACATCAGCGACCTGGACGACGTGCTCGTCAACTTCGACGGCATCACGTACGCCAAGGGCGCCTCGGTGCTCAAGCAGCTCGTCGCGTACGTCGGTGAGGACGCGTTCTTCCGGGGCGTGCAGGCGTACTTCAAGCGTCACGCGTTCGGCAACACGCGCCTGTCCGACCTGCTGGGCGCGCTGGAGGAGACCTCCGGCCGCGACCTGAAGACCTGGTCGAAGGCGTGGCTGGAGACGGCCGGCATCAACGTGCTGCGGCCGGAGATCGAGACGGACGCCGAGGGCGTGATCACCTCCTTCGCCGTCCGCCAGGAGGCCCCGGCGCTCCCGGCCGGTGCCAAGGGCGAGCCCACGCTCCGCCCGCACCGCATCGCGATCGGCGCCTACGACCTGGACGCCGACGGCAAGCTGGTGCGCGGCGACCGGATCGAGCTGGACGTCGACGGCGAGCTGACGGCCGTGCCGCAGCTGGTCGGCAAGCGCCGTCCGGCGGTGGTGCTGCTCAACGACGACGACCTGTCGTACGCGAAGGTCCGTCTGGACGAGCGGTCCCTCGCGGTGGTCACCGAGCACCTGGGCGACTTCACCGAGTCCCTGCCGCGCGCCCTGTGCTGGGCGTCGGCGTGGGACATGACCCGGGACGCGGAGCTGGCGACCCGCGACTACCTGTCGCTGGTGCTGTCCGGCATCGGCAAGGAGTCCGACATCGGTGTCGTGCAGTCGCTGCACCGCCAGGTGAAGCTGGCCATCGACCAGTACGCGGCCCCCGCCGCCCGCGAGACGCTGCTGGCCCGCTGGACCGAGGCGACGCTGGCCCACCTGCGCGCCGCCGAGGCGGGCAGCGACCACCAGCTCGCGTGGGCCCGCGCGTTCGCGGCGACGGCGCGCACGCCGGAGCAGCTCGACCTGCTGGACGCGCTGCTGGACGGCACGCGCACGATCGAGGGCCTGGCCGTCGACACCGAGCTGCGCTGGGCCTTCGTGCAGCGGCTGGCGGCCGTGGGCCGGTTCGGCGGCTCGGAGATCGCGGCCGAGTACGAGCGGGACAGGACCGCCGCCGGTGAGCGCCACGCGGCCACCGCGCGGGCCGCCCGGCCCACCGAGCAGGCCAAGGCGGAGGCCTGGGAGTCGGTCGTGGAGTCCGACAAGCTGCCGAACGCCGTGCAGGAGGCGGTCATCGCCGGCTTCGTCCAGACCGACCAGCGCGAGCTGCTGGCGCCGTACACGGAGCGGTACTTCGAGGCGCTCAAGGGCGTCTGGGAGTCCCGTTCGCACGAGATGGCCCAGCAGATCGCGATCGGCCTGTACCCGGCGGTGCAGGTGTCCCGGGAGACCCTGGACCGCACGGACGCCTGGCTGGCCTCCGCCGAGCCGAACGCGGCCCTGCGCCGGCTGGTCTCGGAGTCCCGCTCGGGCGTGGAGCGCGCCCTGAAGGCCCAGGCCGCGGACGCGGCGGCGGGCGAGTAGGCGGTACGCCCGGGGGGCGTCCGGCGTCACGCCGGGCGCCCCCCTTTCCGTGGCGGGCGCCGTGCGTCCGCCGCCGTGCGCAGTGCGGTGAGGACGGTGGCGACGGCCGCGCCCTCCCCCGCCCCCCTGCGCACCGCCGCGACCACGTGCGCGGGCCGGGCCGGGCCGATGAGGGAGATCGCCTTGTTCCAGGCGAAGAAGGCCACGGCCGAGGAGGCCTCACCGACGTAGAGGAGCGGCAGGACCGTGCCGGCCGTCGGCGTGAAGCCGCCCTGGACGGCGAGGCTGAGCCCGGCTGCCCGGGGCGAGCTGGCCCGCGACGGTCGCGCCGAAGGCCAGGGCCATGCCCGCCGTCTGAAGGGGCGTCAGCGACTGTCCCAGCGCCGCCCAGCCGACCACTGCGGCGGTGAGCGGGGAGAGCGGGCCGAGGAAGGTGACCTGGGTGGCGGAGAGCCGGCCGATGCCGCGGAACCAGAGCCAGTACGCCACCGCCGTGTTCGCCAGCGCGAGGTAGAGGTAGCCGCCGACGGCCGGGCCGTCCCGCGCGGGCGGGGCGCCCTCGGCCAGGAGGGCGAGCGGCGCGACGAGCAGGCCGCCCGCGGTGAGCTGCCAGCCGGTGAGGGCGAGCGGGCCGACGCCGGGGCGTCCCCACCGCTTGGTGAGGACGGTGCCGGCGGACATCGACGCGGTGGAGGCGAGGGCGGCCAGGACTCCGAGCGGGTCCAGCGCCCCGGCCGCCTTCAGCACGACCAGGCTGACGCCGAACGCGGCGACGAGGCCGGTGAGCACGGCCCGGACGGTGGGCCGCTGCCCCAGCAGCGGCGCCGAGAGCCCGACGACGAGGAGCGGGCCGACCGAGCCGACGACGGCGGCCATGCCGCCCGGCAGCCGGTAGGCGGAGAGGAACAGCAGCGGGAAGAAGGCCCCGATGTTCAGTGCCCCCAGCACGGCCGCCTTCCCCCACCAGGCGCCCCGCGGCAGCACCCGGGCGAGGGCGAGCAGCAGCAGACCGGCGGGCAGGGCGCGCAGCACGGCCGTGAACAGGGGACGGTCGGGCGGCAGGAACTCGGTGGTGACGGCGTAGGTGGTGCCCCAGGAGACGGGGGCGAGGGCGGTGAGCGCGATGAGGGCGGGGCGGCCGGTGGCCATGGGGGCACCCTTCGGGACGGTGGAGTGGCTCGACCGAAGTAGCTCGGTTGAAAGTAGCTTAGCTCTAAGCAAGTTTCCTTCAAGCTACTTTCTTGCGGGCGACCGGGCGGCCCCCGATACTCGTCCCATGACTGAAAGCCCCGGGCCGCGGCCCTCCCGGCGCGCAGACCCCGTCGACGCGATCATCGACCAGTGGGCGGCGGTGCGGCCGGACCTGGACACGGCCGCCATGGAGGTGTTCGGCCGCGTCTTCCGGCTGTCCCGCGCGATGGGCGACCGGATGGAGAAGGCGTACACGCCCTACGGCATCTCCCGGGGCGAGTTCGACGTGCTGGCCACCCTGCGCCGCTCCGGCGAGCCCCACGCCCTCTCCCCCCGGCAGCTCTCGGCCACGCTGATGCTCACCACCGGCGGCATGACCGGCCGCCTCGACAAGCTGGAGCGGGCCGGGCTGCTGCGCCGCTCCCCCGACCCGCACGACCGCCGCGCACTGCGGGTCACGCTCACCGGGAAGGGGCTGGCGCTGATCGACGAGGCGGTCGGGGCCGGCCTCGCCGTCCAGACCGAGGCGCTGTCCGCTCTCGGCGCCGACCGGGCCGGCCACCTGACCGACCTGCTGCGCGAACTCCTCGCCGGCACCGAGGAGTAGCCGGCCGCTCAACCCACGTGCGCGGCGACCGCCGCCGCTGCCTCCGCGGCGCCCGCGTCGTCCGCCGCCCAGGCCACGTGTCCGTCGGGCCGCACCAGGACCGTCGTGCGGCGTCCGCTCGCCCAGTGCGCCACGGCCAGCCGGCCCTCGCGGCCAACCCCGGCCCGCTGCGCCTCCGGGTCCGGTCCCGCCTGCGGACCGATCAGTACGAACCGTCCGCCGCGCAGCGCCTCGTACAGCCGGCCGCCGCCCGCGAGGTCGAGGTCGGGCACGCGGGTGCCGGTCAGGCCGTGGGACCCGCGGGGGGCGGGGTAGCGGTGGCCGACGCCCGTGACGTGGCCGGCCACCCGGCGGCGGAGCGGACCCACGTGGTCGAGGACGGTGGTGACGGCCGCCCGCAGCGCCAGGGTCCAGGGGCGCTTGGCCATGGCGAGGCGGACGATGCCGCCGCTGCTGCGCAGCACCGACCTGCCCACCGGGTGCCGTTCGGCCTGGTAGCTGTCCAGCAACTCGGGCCCGGCGTGCCCGTGCAGCACGGCCGCCAGCTTCCAGCTCAGGTTCGCCGCGTCCTGGAGGCCGGTGTTCATGCCCTGGCCGCCGGCCGGGGTGTGCACGTGCGCCGCGTCGCCGGCGAGGAAGGCGCGGCCCACCCGGTAGGCGGGCGCCTGCCGTTCGTCACTGTGGAACCGGGACAGCCAGCGGGCGTCGTGCATCCCGAAGTCCCGGCCCAGGGCGAGACGGGTGATCTCCTTGACCTCGTCGAGGTCGAGGGGCTCGCTGTCGGCGACGTTCCGCCCGCGGTGCCAGCCGATCACACGGTAGTACCCGTCGCCGAACGGCGCGAGGAAGACGAAGGCGTCCCCGACGGCGTTGACGGTCAGCAGCGTCTCGGGTTCCTCGGCCAGGCGCACGTCGGCGAGGACGACGGAGCGGATGACCGAGCGCCCGGGGAACGGCAGGCCGATCGCCTCGCGCACGGTACTGCGCATGCCGTCGGCACCGACGACGTAGGCCGCCCGCAGCGTCTCCGTCTCCCCGTCCGGGCCGCGGACCTCGACGGTCACGCGGCCCTCCGCCGGGTCCTGGCGCACGCCGGTCGTCTCGGTCTCGTACCGGAACTCCACGCCGGCTTCCACCGCCCGTCGCTCCAGCACCTTCTCGACCTCGTACTGCGGCAGGACCAGGAGGTGGCGGAAACGGGAGGGCAGGGTGGCGAGTTCGACTGTGAGACGGCCGAAGAGGCGGAGCCGGTCCAGGGGCCGGCCGACGGCCTCCAGCTCGTCCGCGAGGGCGCGGGCGTCGAGCTGCTCCAGGGTGCGGGCGTGCAGGACGAAGGCGCGGGAGAGGTTCCTGATCCGGTGCGGGCGCTTCTCGACGACGGTGACGGGGATGCCGGCGGCGGCGAGGTCACCGGCCAGGAGCAGGCCGGTCGGGCCGGAGCCGACGACGATCACGGAACGGGGGGACTCGTGCGAGGTGCCGTTCATCTGGGCCTCCTGGTGATGCCAACGATCGTTCGCCAACATGCGTTTGCCAACGCCTGTTGTCACCGTAGAAGCCACGCTGGTACGGGGTCAACACTTGTTGGCCAACAAATGTTGGCCTACGCTCGTGGGCATGTCCCGCACCAGACTTGGCAGCAGTACCGAAAAGACCGGCTCGTCCGCTCGCCGCTCCGACACCACCCGCGCCGCGATCCTCGACGCGGCCCGCGAGCGCTTCGCCGCCGACGGATACGAGCGGGCCACCATCCGCGTCATCGCGCGGGACGCGAACATCGATCCGTCGATGGTGATGCGGTACTTCGGCAACAAGGAGGGCCTGTTCGCGGCCGCCGTCACGGTCGATCTCGCCCTGCCCGACCTGGCCGAGCGGCCACGCGAGGAGGTGGGCAGGGTCCTGGTGACCCACTTCCTCGCCATGTGGGAGGAGAACGAGGTGCTGACAGCACTGCTCCGGGTCGGAGTCACGAACCAGGCCGGGGCCGAGCGCATGCAGGGCATCTTCCGCGATCAGCTGTTGCCGGTCGCCCGGCGGGTGTGCCCGGACCCCGAACAGGCCCCCGCGCGGGCCGCCCTCGTCGCGACCCAGGTGCTCGGGCTGGCGCTCACCCGGTACGTCCTGCGTCTCCCGCCGGCCGTGGCGCTGCACCGCGAGGAGGTCGTGGCCTGGCTGGCGCCCACGCTCCAGCGCTATCTGACAGTGCCGAATCCCTGATCCGCGAAACGCCGAAAGGCGCCGGTCCCCCCACGTACGGCTGATGCGCGTACGTGCGGCGGGACCGGCGCCCTCGGGTGGTGCCGTGGTGGGCCGTCAGGCCTTCGCGTCGGCCTTGGTCTTCACGTTGCGGCTGGGCGTGCGGTACTTGTCCGGGGTCCGGTCCAGGACCATGCAGAGGCCCGCGATGACCACGAACAGGCCGATCGGGAGCAGGACGTAGAGCCCCAGCGTCTCGATGACGCTCAGGCCCGTGCCGGGGTCGTCGCCGTCGTCGCGGGTCAGCGCGAGCGCGGGGGACGACATGAGCAGCATCATCAGCGTCGTACCGGCTGCCAGGGCGCCGGCGCGCAGGGCGTTCTTCTTGTCCACGGTGCAAAGTTAGCGAACGGCGGAACGGGGCGCGCGCCCGGGGTGCCGTACGGGGCCCCGGACGCTCCGTTCAGCGCGCGGACCGAGCCCGCATCACCTCGATCAGGGCGTGCAGGCGCGGAGAGGCGGCCAGTTCCTCCAGGGTCACCGGGCGGCCCTCGGCGTCGGCGACGGGCAGTCGCCAGTTGGGGTACTGGTCCCAGGTGCCGGGGAGGTTCTGCGGGCGGCGGTCGCCGACGGCGTCGGGGAGCCAGAGGCCGACCATGCGGGCGGGGGTGCGCAGCAGGAAGCGGTGGACGGCCTGGATCCCGGCCTCCTCGGAGGAGGGGTCGGTGGCGCCTCCGGTGCCCCCCAGCAGGCCGAGGTGGGCGAGCCGTTCGAGCCACTCCGCGGTGTCCGTCGCCGCCTCGGCCCGCTCCTGCTCCAGCGGGCGGGTGAGGAGCCCCAGGCGGTCGCGGAGTTCGACGTGTTCGCCGGTGAGCCGGGCCGCGGTGGACGGCAGGTCGTGGGTGGTGGCGGTGGCCAGGCAGTCGGCGCGCCACTGTTCGGGGGGCAGGGGCCGGCCGTCGCCCGCCCAGTCCCGTTCGAACCAGAGCACCGACGTGCCGAGCACCCCGCGTTCGCGCAGCGCCTCGCGCACGCCGGGCTCCACGGTGCCGAGGTCCTCGCCGATGACGACGGCACCGGCCCGGGTGGCCTCCAGGACGAGGACGGCGAGCATGGCCTCCGCGTCGTAGCGGACGTAGGTGCCCTCGGTGGGCGGGTGACCCTCGGGGACCCACCAGAGCCGGAAGAGGCCCATGACGTGGTCGATGCGCAGGGCGCCCGCGTACCGGAACAGGCCGCGCAGCAGACGCCGGAAGGGGGCGTACCCGGAGTCGGCCAGGCGGTCGGGGCGCCACGGGGGCAGGCCCCAGTCCTGGCCGCGGGCGTTGAAGGCGTCGGGCGGTGCGCCGACCGACGTGCCGGCGGCGAAGTACTCCTGCTGGGCCCAGGCGTCGGCACCCTGCGGGTGCACGCCCACCGCGAGGTCGTGCACGATCCCGACCGGCATCCCGGCGTCGCGGGCGGTGCGCTGGGCGGCGGTGAGCTGGATGTCGGTGAGCCAGGCCAGGCGCGAGTGGAAGTCGACGCGGTCCGCCAGTTCGCCGCGGGCGCGGGCGGTCTCGGCCGAGCGCGGGTCGCGCAGCCCCTCGGGCCACCGGCGCCAGTCGCAGCCGTGCACCTCGGCGAGGGCGCACCAGGTGGCGTGGTCCTCCAGGGCCGTGCCCTGTTCGGCGAGGTAGTCGCAGTAGGCGGCGCGGCGGCCGGGTCCGAGGGGGACCTCGTGGAGCAGCTCCAGGGCGTCGCGCTTGAGCTCCCACACGGCGTCCCGGTCGATGAGGGCGCCCTTCTCCAGCACGGCCTCCCGCAGCCGTCCGGCCCGATCCTGGAGGGCGCGCACGCGGTCGGGGCCGGGGACGTGCGCGAACTCGGGCACGGCCTCGATCCGCAGGTGCACGGGGTCGGGGAAGCGCCGGGAGGAGGGGCGGTAGGGCGAGGGGTCGGTGGGGGCGCCGGGTACGGCCGCGTGCAGCGGGTTGACCTGCACGAATCCGGCGCCGAGGGCGCGGCCGGCCCAGGCGGCCAGTTCCCCGAGGTCGCCGAGGTCGCCCATGCCCCAGGAGCGTCCGGACAGCAGGGAGTAGAGCTGGACCAGGAGTCCGTAGGAGCGTCCGGCCGGGGTGGGCAGGCGGTCGGGGGCGACGATCAGGTGGGCCCGGGCGGTCCGGCCGTCGGGCGCGGTGGCGGTCACGCGGTGGTACCCGGGGGGAAGCCGCCCGGCGTCGTCGCGGATCTCACCCTGCTCGGTCTCGACGCGCAGCGCGGTGCCCTCGGGCAGCGCGGACAGGGCGTCCGGTGTGCCGCCGCCGGTGCGGGCGACCACGGTGGGCGGCAGCAGGCGCTCGCGCAGTTCCTCCTCGCGGGCGGCGAGGGCGGCGCGCACCGCTGCGGGTTCGCCGGTGCCGACGCCGAGGGCGGCCAGGGCGTGGGTGACGGCGGTGACCGAGGCCGTGACGGTGCGGTCCGGTGACGGGTGGTAGGCGGTGGCGACCCCGTGCAGTGCGGCGAGCCGGGTCAGGTCCTCGGGCAGGTCCTCGACGGGGGGCTCGGCCGGCCGGGCTGCGGTCATCTACGGCCTCTGGGACCGCGTGGGTTCCGGTACGGCGAAGGAGGGGCCGCCCTGCTCCGGCACGTCGGCCGTGAGCTCGGGGGAGGATTCGCTGGTCAGCGGCACGGCGTCGGCGAACGGCGACTCGCTGGTGAGGGGCTCGGCGTCGGGCAGCGGCGGTTCGCTGGTGAGGGGGGTCTCGGCGCAGCTGCCGGTGGCGCCGAAGACGCAGTAGTGCGGGGTGCCGGAGTCGGCGGAGGGCTCCGCCCAGGGGGTGGACGGCTCCGCCGCGGGTTTGGAAGGGGCCGGGAGCAGCAGGGGTGCCATTGCAGCCACGGTGATCTCCTTTGTGTCGCGCACGCTTTTGGCGGGTTACGGCAGCCCTACCCAGTCGGCGCCAGGACAGACGCCCCGGGACGGACAACGTGGCCCTGGTCACATTCTGCCCGCGACAAAGTCCCTGAACCCGGGCGAAGACGCCACTCCGGCCGTCACTCGTTCGGGTGAAGTGCGCGGTCGGCCGCGCGCGGCCGATAAAAGGCGGTGCGGATCGCTCCGGACGCACGGCCCCCGGGGGACCGGGAGCGCCGAGCGGCCCCGGTCCACCCGGTCCCCCGGGCCGTCAGGCCGAGATGCCGTCGATCCGGGCCAGCGCGTCGTCCGCTCCGTACGGCTGCAGGTACGGCAGCCAGCGCGGGTCCCGGTGGCCGGTGCCGATGATGCGCCAGGCCAGGCCGGTGGGCGGGGCGGGCTTGTGGCGCAGGCGCCAGCCGATCTCACCGAGGTGCCGGTCGGCCTTGACGTGGTTGCAGCGACGGCAGGAGGCCACCACGTTGTCCCACACGTGCTGTCCCCCGCGGCTGCGGGGGACGACGTGGTCGACGCTGGTGGCGACCCCGCCGCAGTACATGCACCGGCCCCCGTCGCGCGCGAAGAGCGCCCGCCTGGTGAGAGGAACGGGCCCCCGGTAGGGGACCCGCACGAATCGCTTGAGCCGGACCACGCTGGGTGCGGGGACGGTGACGGTCGCGCTGTGCAGGAAGGCGCCGGACTCCTCGAGGCACACGGCCTTGTTCTCGAGGACGAGGACGAGCGCGCGGCGGAGCGGTACGACGCCGAGTGGCTCGTACGACGCGTTGAGAACCAGGACGTGCGGCACGGATGCCTCCTTGTACGCCGGCGGCGCGTGGCTCGCGCCGGGACGATCCGTAGTCAGTCTCCCCTCATGCCTGGTGGACGCGCCACCATCTCCCGGTAACGGGCTGGGAGTGTTTTCGACCACACCTGAGGTGTCCCCCGGAGTCTGACCAGTTCAAGCGCGGGTGAGCGCGGTCTCTCCCGCGTACTTCGCACCGATCCCCACAAGGTGCCCCGTTAGTGTGGTTGTCCTGCCCGTCCGGTGACCTTCCCGTGACCTTGGACCAGACCCTTGGACCGTCGTCGCCCGGCCGCCCGCGCCGCGGGACGGGCACCGCACCTGGAGGTATCCGCCGTGTCCCTGTCCGCCGCCGTCCTCTCGGCCGCCGGTTCGTCGCCGTCGCCCTCGCCGTCCCCGACGGCCCCCGGGGTGCCCTCGCTCCAGGACGCCCAGGAGCACGCGACGAACGCGGCGAGCTGGGTCGAGCAGAACTGGTCGACGTGGCTCGCGATCGGGCTGCGGGTGCTGCTGATCCTGGTGATCGCGGTGGTGCTGCGGGCGGCGGTGCGGCGGGGGATCACCAAGCTGATAGACCGCATGAACCGCACCGCCGGGGCGGTGGACGGCACCGCGCTGGGCGGGCTGCTGGTGAACGCCGAGCGGCGCAGGCAGCGGTCGCAGGCCATCGGCTCGGTGCTGCGTTCGGTGGCGAGCTTCGTCATCATGGGCACCGCGGCCCTGATGGTTCTCGGCACCTTCCAGATCAATCTGGCCCCGCTGCTGGCGTCCGCCGGTGTCGCGGGCGTCGCGATCGGCTTCGGCGCCCGCAACCTGGTCACCGACTTCCTCTCCGGCGTCTTCATGATCCTGGAGGACCAGTACGGCGTCGGCGACACCATCGACGCGGGCGTGGCCTCCGGCGAGGTCGTCGAGGTCGGGCTGCGCGTTACCAAGCTGCGCGGCGCCGACGGCGAGATCTGGTACGTCCGCAACGGCGAGGTCAAGCGCATCGGCAACCTGTCCCAGGGCTGGTCGACGGCGGGTGTGGACGTGACGGTCCGCTCCGGTGAGGACCTGGACAAGGTCAAGGAGACCCTCGACGCGGTCGCCGAGCGGATGAGCAAGGAGGAGCCCTGGAACGAGCTCCTGTGGGGCCCGATCGAGGTGCTCGGCCTGGACAGCGTCCTGCTGGACTCGATGGTCGTGCGGGTCTCGGCGAAGACCATGCCCGGCAAGGCCCTGACCGTGGAGCGCGAGCTGCGCTGGCGCATCAAGCGGGCCTTCGACGCGGCCGACATCCCGATCGTCGGCGGTGCCACGGTCCCGGTGGACGGGACCGCGGCCGCCGACCCGACGGCGGGCGTGGCGGCACCGTCGGCGTACGCGAGCACCGTGTCGCCGCAGTCGATGGCCGCCTCCCCGATCACTCCGCCCAGCACCACCAAGTAGCCGGGCTCCTCCCCGCCCCCGAGGTGACGACCGCGTCGCCCCGGGGGCGGTGTCGTGCGCGGGGCATCCGGGCGATCCCTTGACGGCTCCCCGGGGCGGGCCTACGTTTCTCGACCGACAGGAAACTTTCCTTACAGTCCGCGCCGGTTCCCCACGGCTCGGTGGAAGGCTCAGCGGCCGAGAGGCAGGTGTGGACCCGCATGGCAGCAGCCGCCGGTACGCCGGGCACCCCGCGCGTCCTGCGCGCCATGAACGACCGGGCCGCCCTGGACCTCCTGCTGGAGCACGGGCCGCTGTCCCGCGCCCGGATCGGCAGGCTCACCGGTCTGTCGAAGCCGACCGCCTCGCAGCTCCTGGCCCGCCTGGAGGCCGCGGGGCTCGTGCTGGCCGGCGGCACCACGGAGGGCCGGCCGGGACCCGGCGCACAGCTCTTCCAGGTGAACCCGGCCGCCGGGTACGCCGCCGGACTCGACGTCACCCGGGCCCGCGTCCTCGCCGCGGTCGCCGACATCACCGGGCGCACGGTCGGCCGGTACGAGCTGCCCACCCCGCACCGGCGCGCCGGCGTCCCCGTCGTCCGGCAGGTCACCGAGGCCCTGGACGGCGCGGTGAAGGCCGCGGGGCTGACCCGGGACGACGTCCGCCGCCTCGTCGTCGGCACGCCGGGCGCCTTCGACCCGAACACCGGCCGGCTGCGCTACGCCGCTCACCTGCCCGGCTGGCACTCCCCCGGCCTGCTGGAGGAGCTCGCCGGCGCCCTGCCGATGCCGGTCGGGTACGAGAACGACGTGAACCTCGTCGCCCTGGCCGAGCAGCGCCTGGGCGCGGCCCGGGGACACGGGGACTTCGTGCTGCTGTGGAACCAGGAGGGCCTCGGGGCCGCCCTGGTCCTCGGCGGCCGGCTGCACCGCGGCTGGACCGGCGGCGCCGGCGAGGTCGGCTTCCTGCCCGTGCCGGGCGCGCCGCTGGTGCGCGGGGTCGCCCGGACCAACAGCGGCGGCTTCCAGGAGCTGGCCGGTTCGCAGGCGGTGCCGGGGCTGGCCCGCGAACTGGGCGTGACCCCCGTACCCGGCGGAGGGCACCCGGAGGCCGCCGCCGCCCTCCTCGCCCGCGCGGCCGGGGCGGAGGACGAGCCGCACCGCCTGCTGCTGCGGGCGTACGCGACCCGCCTGGCGACCGGTCTGGCCTCCCTCGTCTCCGTGCTGGACCCCGAACTGGTCGTGCTCAGCGGCACCTCGCTGACCGCGGGCGGCGAGGCGCTGCGCGACCTCGTCCGGGAGGAGCTGGGCGAACTGGCCGCCTCCCGGCCTAGCCTCGTCATCGGCTCCGTCACCGGAGACCCCGTACTGCGCGGCGCGCTGGAGAGCGCGCTCGCGACGACCCGCGACGAGGTCTTCGACACCTCGCGCTGACGCCCGCACACCCCCGCAGCACCTCCGCAGCACCGCCCCCGCGGACCGGAGTCCGCCGGCGGCACCCGTCCACCGGAACCTCACCACGGCGGCGACCGGGCCGGTCACGGCTCGTCGCGCCGACTGGAGCAAAGGGCTGATGACCGAATGAAACTCACCGTGGTCGGCGGCGGTTCGACCTACACGCCCGAACTCGTCGACGGCTTCGCCCGGTTGCGGGACACCCTGCCGGTCGAGGAGCTGGTACTGGTCGACCCGGCCGCGGACCGGCTGGAACTGGTCGGCGGGCTGGCCCGCCGCATCTTCGCCCGGCAGGGCCACGGCGGCCGGGTCGTGACCACCTCGGACCTGGACGCGGCCGTGGACGGCGCCGACGCCGTCCTGCTCCAGCTCCGCGTCGGCGGCCAGGCGGCCCGCGAGCGGGACGAGACGTGGCCGCTGGAGTGCGGCTGCGTCGGCCAGGAGACCACCGGCGCGGGCGGCCTCGCCAAGGCGCTGCGCACGGTGCCGGTGGTGCTGGACATCGCCGAACGGGTGCGCCGGACCAACCCGGACGCCTGGATCATCGACTTCACCAACCCGGTCGGCATCGTCACCCGCGCCCTGCTCGGGGCCGGCCACCGGGCGGTCGGCCTGTGCAACGTGGCGATCGGGCTCCAGCGCAAGTTCGCCGCGCTGCTCGGCACGGCACCCGCCGACGTGCACCTGGACCACGTCGGCCTGAACCACCTCACCTGGGAGACCGGCGTCCGCCTCGGCGGCCCCGGGGGCGAGGACGTCCTGCCCCGGCTGCTGGCCGAGCACGGCGACGCCGTCGCCGCCGACCTCCGCCTGCCGCGGCCCCTGCTGGACCGCCTGGGCGTCGTCCCGTCGTACTACCTGCGCTACTACTACGCGCACGACGAGGTCGTCGAGGAGCTGCGCCACAAGCCGTCCAGGGCCGCCGAGGTCGCGGAGATGGAACGGCGGCTGCTGGAGATGTACGCCGATCCCGCCCTGGACGAGAAGCCCGCGCTGCTGGCCCGGCGCGGCGGCGCCTACTACTCGGAGGCCGCCGTGGACCTGGCGGCGGCCCTGCTGGGCGGCACCGGATCCCCGTACCAGGTGGTGAACACGTACAACCGGGGCGCGCTGCCCTTCCTGCCCGACGACGCGGTGATCGAGGTGCAGGCCGCGGTGGGCCGCGAGGGCGCGGCGCCGCTGGCCGTCCCGGCCGTGGACCCGCTGTTCGCGGGCCTGATGGCGAGCGTGACCGCGTACGAGGATCTGGCCCTGGACGCGGCCCTGCGCGGCGGCCGGGAGCGGGTGTTCCGGGCGCTGCTCGCCCACCCCCTCGTCGGCCAGTACGCCTACGCCGAACGGCTCACCGACCGGCTGGTCGCGCACAACCGGGAGCACCTGGCGTGGGCCTGACCGCGAGCGTGCTCGCCGTCGACGCGGGCAACAGCAAGACGGACGTGGCGGTCGTGACGGCGGAGGGGCAGGTGCTCGCCACGGCACGCGGCGGCGGCTTCCGCCCGCCCGCCGTGGGGGTCGGGCGGGCGGTGGACGTCCTCGCCGAGGCGGTGACGCGGGCGTTCGCCGCGGCCGGCGTCCGCCGGGTCGACCACGTCTCGGCGTGCCTGGCCAACGCGGACCTGCCCGTGGAGGAGGCGGAGCTGTCCGCCGCGCTGCACGCGCGCGCGTGGGGCACGACCGTCGAGGTGCGCAACGACACCTTCGCGATCCTGCGGGCCGGCGTCACCGAGCCGCGCGGGGTAGCCGTCGTCTGCGGCGCCGGCGTCAACTGCGTCGGCATGCGCCCCGACGGCCGCACCGCCCGCTTCCCGGCCCTGGGCCGCATCTCCGGCGACTGGGGCGGCGGCTGGGCCCTGGCCGAGGAGGCGCTGTGGCACGGGGCGCGGGCGGAGGACGGGCGGGGCGGGCCCACGGCGCTGGCCCGGACCCTGCCGGCGCACTTCGGGCTCGGTTCGATGTCCGCCCTCGTCGAGGCCCTGCACCTGCGGCACATCGAGCCGGAACGGCGCCACGAGCTGGCCCCCGTCCTGTTCGCCACGGCGGACGGCGGCGACGCCGTGGCCGGGGCGGTCGTCGACCGGCAGGCGGACGAGGTGGTGGCGATGGCCACCGTCGCGCTGACCCGCCTCGACCTGCTCGGCGAACGGACGCCGGTCCTGCTCGGCGGCAGCGTCCTGGCCGCCCGGCACCCCCGGCTCGACGGCCGGATACGGGAGCTGCTGGCGGCCCGCGCCCCCAGGGCCGTGCCGCGGGTGGTGACCGCGCCCCCGGTGCTCGGCGCGGTGCTGCTGGGGCTGGACCGGACGGCGGCGGTCCCCGGGGCGCGGGACCGGGTGCGGGCGCACTTCGGCGCCTGAGGTCCCCGCCGGGGAACCGAACCGGCCCCGCAGGCGTATTCATGGGCAGGGCCGAAGCGTTCCGGCCGGTCGGCCGGCGCCGGGGAACGGGGTGCGGAACCCCGCGTTCGGATCAAGATCGGGTAAGGCCGGTGCGAATGCCGGTGCGGGGCGCGATACTTGCGGCGACGGATGACCCTGGGGGAGGTCAGCAGTGACTCGACCGCCGAAGAGCAGCGCGGCGCCACCGCCGGGCGCGAGCGTGCCCCCGCCGCCCGCCGTGCCGCCGCAGCGCTCCGCCGGCGGCGCCCCGTCCGCGTCCCCGCCGTCGGCGCCCCGCCGCACCGCGTTCGCCGAGGGCGTGGACCGCCTGCGCGCCGCGGCCACCACCGAGCCCGGCCGGCTGCGCATCATCGGCGCCCTGCTCGCCGTGCTCGTCCTCGCCTTCGGCGCCGTCACCGCCTGGCAGATGACCGAGCGGTCCGCCGCCGCGGACGACGTGCTCCACCGCAGCCAGCCGCTCAGCTCCTCCGCCGCCGGCATCTACCGCTCCCTCGCCGACGCCAACACCGCGGCGTCCAGCGGGTTCCTGGCCGGCGGCCAGGAGACGAAGGCCTCCCGCGATCGGTACGAGAAGGGCGTCCGCACGGCCGCCGAGGGGCTCGTGGCGGCCGCCGCCAACTCCGATTCCGGCTCCCCCGCGGCCGCGACCATCACCCGGCTGAACCGCCTGCTGCCCGAGTACAAGGGCCTGATCGAGCGGGCCCGCACCTACAACCGGCAGGGCTTTCCGGTCGGCGGCGCCTATCTGCGCTACGCCAACGAGAAGATGCAGAAGGAGATGCTCCCGGCGGCGGAGGACCTCTACACGCGGGAGAACCAGCGGCTGAGCGACGACTACGCGGACGCCGAGCCCTACCCGTGGGCGGCGATCGCCCTCGGCGTGCTGGCGCTAGAGGCCCTGGGCTGGGCCCAGTACCGCAACTACCGGCGCACCAACCGGGTCCTCAACCACGGCCTGGTCGCCGCCACGGCCGCCGCGACGGTCGTCCTGCTCTGGCTGGCCGTCGGCCACAGTGTCGCGCGGTCGGACCTGAACGACTCGTACGACCACGGCGTGCGCTCCCTGAACGCGCTGCACGAGGCCCGCATCGCCTCCCTCAAGGCCCGCGGCAACGAGAACCTGACGCTCGTGGCGCGCGGCGCGGAGACGAAGAAGGTCGGCGACGAGACGTACGACGCCTACGACTTCGACTTCGAGAAGAACATGGACACCCTCGGCAAGGGCCTGGCCGAGGCGCGGCGGCTCGCCGACGACGAGGCGGGCGAGCGGCCGGTCGCGGCGGCCGGCGCCGACATGACGGAGTGGAAGAAGCGTCACGCGTCCGCCCGTGAGCAGGACGAGAACGGCGACTACCAGCAGGCGCTGGACCTGGTGATCGGCGGCAAGGGCGCCACGGTGGAGTGCTTCGACGGCGTCGACGCCTCGCTGGCCGACGCCCTCGACCACGAGAAGGCCGAGTTCGAGCGGGCGGCGGGCGACGGCCTGGACGCGATGGGGCTGCTGCCCCAGGGCGCCGCCGCCCTCGCCGTCCTGGGCGCGGCCGGCGCGCTGCTGGGTATCGGCCGCAGGCTGTCGGAGTACCGGTGAGACAGCGCAGGGGCCCGGCGGGCGGGCGGGAAGGGATGACGGTGAGAGGGGGCGTGCGGATGCGCGCGCGACGACTGCGGACCGGCCTGAAGGGCTGGGGCGGGGTGGCTGCGATGGCGGTCGCCTGTGCCCTGGCGGTGCTCTTCGCCCTGCTCCTGCCGGTGGTCCGCTCGCACGGCGAGGGCGCCGTGGACACCGGCGGCCGGGGCGCCGCCCTCGGCCGCCAGGCACGCGCGGCCGAGGAGTGCACGGACCCGGAGAAGCAGACCCTGTCCCCGGGCGGGGCGGACGGCCCCACCATCGAGGCGATCCGCAACCGCGAGGGCGCGAAGCGCAAGCTGGTCGTCGGCGTCGACCAGAACAGCTACCGCTGGGGCTACCGCGACCCGAACAGCGGCGGCGGCGCCCGGCTCGAGGGCTTCGACATCGACCTGGTGCGCCGCATCGCCCAGGACATCCTCGGCGACCCGGACGCGGTGCAGTTCAAGGCGATACCCACCGACCAGCGGATCCCGGCGATCCAGGACGGCCGGGTCGACATGGTGGTCCGCACGATGACCATCAACTGCGACCGCCTGGCCGACGTCGCCTTCTCCGCGCCCTACTTCAGGACCGGCCAGCAGCTGCTCGCCCCCAAGTCCTCGGACATCACCGGGTACGACGACACGCTCGCCGGCAAGAGGCTGTGCACGGCGGCGGGTTCGACGGCGCTGAGCACGCTGAAGCAGGACCGGCTCGACGGCAGGCCGGCGGCCGGCGCCGACCTGACCACCACCGTGCCCAACCAGCTGGACTGCCTGGTGCGGCTCCAGCTCGGCGAGGTCGACGCGGTGGTCACCGACGGCGCGCTCGCCGCGAGCCAGGCCGCTCAGGACCCCACGGTCGAACTGAAGGGCGACCCCTTCACCACCGAGTACTACGGCGTGGCGATGAAGAAGGACGCCGACGATCTGGTACGCCGGGTCAACCAGGTCCTCGTGGAGTGGCGCGCGGACAAGGCCCGGGGCTGGCAGCACTCCTACGAGGTGTGGCTGTCGGAGACCATGGGCGACGACTCACGGAAGTCGGAACCGCCGGCGCCCCGGTACCGGGGCGGTAACTGACCGGCCCGCCACGGCGCAGGAGTACGCACGAGTCCGCAACGGCGAAAGGTGATCGATGGGCGACACGGGACCCTCCGGGCCGGTGATGGACCGGGACGAGGTGGACCGTGCGCTGGCGCGGCTGGGCGCGGAGCACGAGGCGATCGAGACCTCGCTCCTCGCCCTCCAGGACCACGCGGGGCGCAGACTCCTGGAGGGCGCCGCGCTCACGGGCGTGACCCAGGAGCGCTGGGCCGCCGCGGAGGCGTCGATCACCCTGCTGTGGACCTGTTTCGACGCGTACGCGGGCGCGCTGCGCACCGCCCGGGAGATCCGTGCCCGGCGCCGCTGGTCCAGCCGCGAGGACCTGGCGGAGCTGACGGAACTGCTGCGTGGCGAGGCGGTCACCCTGGCCGGCAGCGCCGCCACCGCCAACGCGCCCACCCTCCAGGGCGGTCCGGGCCGGCTCAGCGAGCGGTACTCGCTGGTCGCGCTGGTGGAGCGGATGAACCAGCTCTACGCGTCCTCCCTCGACCTGGTGGTCGCCGCCGACGCGGTGTGGTCGGCGCTGCCCGCACGCATCGACCTGCTCGCCGCCGAGCTCCAGCGCACCCGCCGGCTCGCGCACTCGGTGGGTGTGCGGCCCGGCGAGCACCCGGCCGGCGACGACCTGGAGCGGATCACCCGCACCCTGACCCGGCTGCGCGAGCGGGTGGTGTCCGACCCGCTGGCGTTCTGGCTGCCCACCGAGGGCAGTTCGGCGCCGGGCGGCGGCCGTCCTGACACCACGGTCTACGACCGGGAGGCGCGTGCCCTGGAGGACGTGCGCCGGGAGATCGACGCGGTGCTGGCCGTCCGCCAGGACGCCGAGCAGCGGATCGTGCGGCTGCGGGACGTGCTCTCCCGCGCGGACCGCACCCTCGCCGAGGCCCGCACGGCGCGCGGCGAGGTGCTGGCGAAGATCGCCGCGACGGAGGTGCCGGTGGTCAGCGGCCCCCCGACCGTGCTCCAGGAGCAGCTGGCGACGGCCGCCGAGTACCGGCGGCACGCCCAGTGGCACCGTCTGTCCCCGCTCCTGGAGTCCCTGGAGGAGAAGGCGGAGGACGAACTGCTGAGGGCCCGGGAGTCGTTGACGGCGGTCACCGCGCCGCTCGCGGTCCGCGCCGAACTGCGCGGCCGGCTGGACGCGTACAAGGCGAAGGTCGCCCGGCTGGGCTTCGCGGAGGATCCGGAACTGGTCGAGAAGTACGAGAGGGCGCGCCGCATGCTGTGGAGCGCGCCCTGCGACCTGCGCGTCGCCGAGCAGGCCGTGCTGCGCTACCAGCACGCGGCGGCGGAAGTGCTGCGCTCGGTGCCGCGCGTGCCCGGGCAGGGCGGGCCGGTGGACCGGACGGGGCCCGGCGCATGAGCGACAACGGGGAGGCGACGGCATGAGCCAGGAACAGCGGACCTGTCAGCGTCCCGGCTGCGGCGGGTCCTACGAGGACATGGGCGGCGGCGAGCTGTACTGCGACACCTGCGGACTCGCGCCGGTCGTCGCGTCCAACGGCATGGTGGGCTCGACGCCGACCGGCGTCACCGGCGGCGGGCGGGGCTCACGCGGCTCGGCGGGCAGCGGGAGCGCGCGCTCCGGCAGCCGCAGCGCGCGTACGTCGTCGCAGTCGGCGAAGTCCCGGCGTTCGGTGTCGGGGCGGCTCTCGCGGTCCGTGTCCGGCCGGTCCACGGGCCGCTCGGTGTCGGTGCGCAGCTCGGGGTCGCCCGCCGGTTCCTCCGCGCGGGGCCGGCTCGGCGCCGGCCTGGTCGAGGTCCCGGCGATCCCGCGGCCCGACCCGCGCGCGATGGTCCTGGACCACGCCGAGGTGCCCGAGCGCAAGCGGTTCTGCTCGCGCTCGGACTGCGGGGCGCCGGTCGGCCGGGCCCGCGGGGACCGGCCCGGCCGCACGGAGGGCTTCTGCACCAAGTGCGGCCACCCGTACTCGTTCGTTCCCAAGCTGAGGTCCGGGGACGTCGTGCACGGCCAGTACGAGGTGGTGGGCTGCCTCGCGCACGGCGGGCTCGGCTGGATCTACCTCGCCGTGGACAGGGCGGTCTCCGACCGCTGGGTGGTCCTCAAGGGCCTGCTGGACACCGGCGACCAGGACGCGATGGCGGCGGCGATCTCCGAGCGGCGCTTCCTCGCCGAGATCGAGCACGCCAACATCGTGCGGATCTACAACTTCGTCGAACACCTCGACCAGCGCACCGGCTCCCTCGACGGCTACATCGTCATGGAGTACGTCGGCGGCAAGTCCCTCAAGGAGATCGCCAACGCCCGCCGCACCGAGCAGGGCCGGCGCGACCCGCTGCCGGTGGAGCAGGCGTGCGCGTACGGCATCGAGGCGCTGGAGGCGCTCGGCCACCTGCACGGCCGCAACCTGCTGTACTGCGACTTCAAGGTCGACAACGCCATCCAGACCGAGGACCAGCTCAAGCTGATCGACATGGGCGCGGTGCGCCGCATGGACGACGACGAGTCGGCCATCTACGGCACGGTGGGCTACCAGGCGCCGGAGGTCGCCGACGTCGGCCCCTCGGTGGCCTCCGACCTGTTCACCGTCGGCCGTACCCTCGCCGTGCTGACGTTCGACTTCCAGGGCTACACCACCGTCTACGCCGACTCCCTGCCGGACCCGGACACCATCGAGGTGTTCCGGCAGTACGAGTCGTTCTACCGGCTGCTGGTGCGCGCCACCGATCCGGACCCCGCCCGCCGGTTCGCCTCCGCGCAGGAGATGGCGGAGCAGCTCACCGGCGTGCTGCGCGAGGTGGTCTCGCTGCAGACGGGCCGCGCCCGGCCCGCGCTGTCCACGCTGTTCGGGCCCGAGGTGCGGGTCACCGACACCGAGCTGTTCCCCCGGCTGGACGGCGAGGTTTCGCCGCTGGGGGCGCGGGCGACCGGCACGAGAAGACGCGGGGACGGTCCCGCGGCGGCGCCGACCGGTGCCGCCGGGTCCGCGCTGCCGGGCGGTACCGGCCCGGCCGTCGGGGCGCCCGGCGGGACGGTCCCGGCCGCGGCCCACGGCGGGACGGGCGTGGCGGCCACCCTGCCCGCAGGACCGGGCGCGAGCGCCGCGCTGCCGGGCGCGGTGAGCGCGGTCGGCAGCCTCGGGACCAGCGTCTCCGGACTGGTCCGGCCCGTCGACGCGCCCGCCGCCGCCCTCGCCCTGCCCGTCCCCCGGGTCGACCCCGGGGACCCCAACGCCGGTTTCCTGGCGGGCCTGATGGCGTCCGCGCCGGGTGAGCTGCTGACCGCGCTGGCCGCCGCGCCCGCCCCGTCGACGGAGACCCGGCTGCGGCAGACACGGGCCCGGCTGGAGCAGGGCGACGCGCCCGGCGCGCTGGAGACCCTGGACGCCCTGGAGGGCGAACGGCCCGACGACTGGCGGGTGGTCTGGTACCGGGGCCTGGCCTCGCTGGTGACCGGCGACCACGAGGGCGCCGCGCTCGCCTTCGACGCGGTCTACGACGCCTTCCCGGGCGAGATCGCGCCCAAGCTGGCGCTCGGCCTGTGCGCGGAGGTGCTGGGCCAGCTCGACAACGCCGCGGAGTACTACCGTCTGGTGTGGTCGGCCGACCCGAGCCATGTGAGCGCCGCGTTCGGCCTGGCCCGGGTCCAGTTGGCCGGCGGCGACCGCTCCGGTGCCGTACGGACGCTGGAGTCGGTGCCGGAGTCCTCCGTCCACTGCACGGCCGCGCGCGTGGCGGCCGTCCGGGCCCGGCTGCGCCGGCGCACGGCGGCCCCGGGCGACCTGGCGTTCCTGGACGATCTGTCCGCGGCCGCACGTCAGGTGGAGGCGCTGGACGTGTACGGTCTGGACCCGGCGCGCCGCGAGCAGTTGTCGGTCGAGGTCCTCGGCTGTGCCCTGGACTGGGTACTCTCCGGGGGCCGGGGTTCCGTCCCCTCCGCCGCAGGGGGACGGGCACTGCTCGGCAGCGGTCTGGACGAACGCGGTCTGCGTTTCGGTCTGGAGCGTTCGTACCGCATGCTGGCCCGGCTGGCGCGGGGCGGCGAGGAGAGGATCGACCTGGTGGAACGTGCCAATCGTTACCGCCCCCGGACGTGGGTGTAGTTGATGTCGCAGATGCCCCAGCAGGCCGCTGTGCCGAAGTGCCCGAGCTGCGAGGAGCCCCTCGAGTCGGACGACCGCTTCTGCGGCGCGTGCGGATACGACCTGTCCGCCGTGCCCGCGCGGCCCGAGGACAGCCCGGCCGTCGGCACGAACGGCACGGTGCCCGCCCCGTCGTCGCCGCCGGACGGCGTCGGCCGGCCCGCCGCCCGGGAGACGGACGGCTCCGGCCGGCCGGTGCCCGCGCACGCGCCGGCCGACGTGCCCGGCACGGACTCGGGCGGCTCCCCGCTGTCGCCCCCGGCACCGCCCGCGCCGCCGGCCGCGCCGCCCGTAGTGCCGGAGCCGGCCGGGCCCGAACCGGCCGCGTCCGGCGTGCGGTTCGACCGTCCGGGCGAGCCCGACGAATACCCGTTGCAGGCACCCGACCCGCGGTCGGCCCCCGCCCCGGCGCCGTCCCCGCAGGCCGCCCCCGTCCCGGCCCCCTCCGCACCGGCCGAGGCCGGCAAGGTGTGCGTGGCCTGCCGCGCGGGCCGCGTCGACGACGACGGCTACTGCGAGAACTGCGGCCACGCCCAGCCCCGTGAACGCGACCACATGGAGCAGGAGGCGGGCCCCGTCGCCGCCGTCAGCGACCGCGGGCTGCGCCACCACCGCAACGAGGACGCCTTCTGCGTCGGCCACACCGCGCTGCCCGACGGGACGTCCGCGACCGTGGCGATCGTGTGCGACGGCGTCTCCTCGGCGACCCGCCCGGACGACGCCTCCCTCGCCGCGTCCCGCGCGGCCGGCGAGTCGCTGCTCACGGTCCTGCCGCGCGGCACGCACCCGCAGCAGGCCATGCACGACGCGATCGTCGCCGCCTCGCACGCCGTCAACGCGCTGGCCGACGAGCCCGCCACGGCCCGCGAGCAGGCCCCGCACCAGAACGCCCCGGCCTGCACCCTGGTCGGCGCGGTCGTCGCCTCGGGCCTGCTGGTCGTCGGCTGGGTCGGCGACAGCCGCGTCTACTGGGTGCCGGTGGACCGCAGCACCCCGCCGGCCCGGCTCACCGAGGACGACTCGTGGGCCGCGCAGATGGTCGCCGCGGGCCTGATGAGCGAGGCCGAGGCGTACGCCGACGAGCGCGCCCACGCCATCACCGGCTGGCTCGGCGCCGACGCCTACGAACTGGAGCCGCACACCGCGTCGTTCAAGCCCGACCGCCCCGGCGTGGTCGTGGTCTGCACGGACGGCCTGTGGAACTACGCCGAGTCGGCCGAGGAGATGGCCCGTGCCGTGCCCCTCGACGCCGCCACGCGCCCGCTGCACAGCGCCCGGGTCCTGGTCGGCCACGCCCTCGACGGCGGGGGCCACGACAACGTAACAGTGGCCGTCGTGCCGTTCCCCGCCCCTCCCGCGGGGGCAGGATCCGGCTGAGGCCGTCGCGGCCGGGCCACGCACGCACGGCCGGGCAGGGCGGCGGGGCGGCCTCGCGGACCGCAGGGGGCGGTCCGCGTCACCAGCCATCGCCCCACCACCGTGGGGACGTAGAGGGGGATGCGATCCGGCATGGCCAATTTCTCGAAATCGAACGTGCCGCAGTTCTCGGTGGACGTCTACCAGAACGAGTACCTGCCCGAGGGCGGCCGTGAGGTCAACGCCATCGTCACGGTCACCGCGACCGGCGGCGGCACGATCGGCAGCGCGGTGGCGGCGCCCCATCTCTACGCGCCGGGGCGGGGACCGTCCGCGGCCGTGGCGCTGATGGTCGACTGCTCGGGCTCGATGGACTACCCGCCGACCAAGATGCGCAACGCCCGGGACGCGACGGCGGCCGCGATCGACACCCTGCGCGACGGCGTGCACTTCACGGTGGTCGGCGGCACGCACGTGGCCACGGAGGTCTACCCCGGCAACGGCCGGCTCGCGGTCGCCGACGCCACCACCCGGGGGCAGGCCAAGCAGGCCCTGCGCCGGCTGAGCGCGGGCGGCGGCACGGCCATCGGCACCTGGCTGCGGCTGGCCGACCGGCTGCTGTCCACCGCGGACGTCGCCATCCGGCACGGCATCCTGCTCACCGACGGCCGCAACGAGCACGAGTCGCCGCAGGACCTGAAGGCGGCGCTCGACGCCTGCGCCGGACGCTTCACCTGTGACGCCCGCGGCGTGGGCACCGACTGGGAAGTGAAAGAAGTCACAGGGATCGCCTCCGCCCTGCTCGGCACCGCCGACATCGTCGCCGACCCGGCGGGCCTCGCCGACGACTTCACGCGGATGATGGAGACGGCCATGGGCAAGGAGGTCGCCGACGTCGCCCTGCGCCTGTGGACCCCGGTCGGCACCACGGTGCGGTTCGTCAAGCAGGTCGCCCCCACGGTCGAGGACCTGACCGGCCGCCGCACCGAGGCGGGGCCGCGCGCCGGGGACTACCCCACCGGGTCCTGGGGCGACGAGTCCCGCGACTACCACGTCTGCGTCGAGGTGCCGGCCGCGGACATCGGCCGGGAGATGCTGGCCGCCCGGGTCTCCCTGGTCGTCCCGGAGCCCGACGGGAGCGTCCAGACCCTCGGCGCCCAGGGTCTCGTGCGCGCCGTGTGGACGGACGACATGGCCGCTTCCACGTCGATCAACCCCCAGGTCGCCCACTACACCGGGCAGGCCGAACTGGCGCAGGTCATCCAACAGGGGCTCGATCTGCGCAAAGCGGGAGACATCGACGGAGCAACGGCCAAACTGGGTCGCGCGGTTCAGCTGGCCGGAGCCTCCGGAAACGCGGATACGGCGAAACTGCTTGCGAAGGTGGTGGACGTTGTCGACGCGGCGGCAGGTACTGTGCGACTGAAAGCGAAGGTCGAGGAGGCCGACGAGATGACTCTCGAGACCCGGTCGACGAAGACTGTTCGCGTGAAGAAGTGACGCAGTAACGCAGGACAACACAGCGACAAGCTCCGCAAGAGGGGGAAGCTCCGACATGCCGACCTGCCCGAACGGACACCAGTCGGGTTCCGACGACTGGTGCGAGGTCTGCGGTCACCGCATGGCCGGTGCCGTGCCGCCCCCTCCGCCGCCACCGCCTCCGGGCGGGGGCTACGGCTTCCCGCAGCCCGGCGGCCCGGGCGCTCCCGGCGCTCCCGGCGGGGAACCGCAGCTGTGCCCGCAGTGCCGCACGCCCCGCGAGGGCGCGGCGCCGTTCTGCGAGGAGTGCCGGTGGAACTTCCTCACCAACACCGCCACCTCGTACACCCCGGCGGCTCCACGCCCGGCGGCGCCCGGCCCGGGGCCCCGGTTCCCGCAGCCGCCGGGCGGACCGTCGTACGGCGGCGGTGACGCGTACGACTACCAGGGCTCCCGCCCGTCCCAGATGAACCGGCCGGCCGAGCCGATCCCGCCGGGCCCGCCCTTCGGCGGCGACCCGTCACGCCCCGGCGGCCCCGGTGCCCCCGGCCCGCAGGGTCAGGGCGGTCACGGTGCCCCCGGCCCCCAGGGCCAGGGCGGTCCCGGTGCCCCCGGCCCGCACGGTCCGGGTGGACCGAACGGTCCCGGCCCGCACGGCCCCGGCGGCCCGACCGGCCCCTCCGGTTATCCGGGCCCCGGCGGCCAGGGCGGCGGACCCTCCGGCTTCCCCGGCCCCGGCGGCCAGGGCGGCGGACCCTCCGGCTTCCCCGGCCCCGGCGGCCAAGGTGGCGGCCCTTCCGGCTTCCCGGGCCCCGGTGGCCAGGGCGGTCCTGCCGGTCCGCCGGGACAGCCCAACTTCGGCGCCGACCCGTCGCGTCCGGTTCCGCCGCCGCCCGGGGCCGTCCCGCCCCCGCCCGGCCCCGGTGGGCCCGGCGGCCCGGGAGGTCCCGGACGTCCCGGCGGTCCCGGTGGCCCCGGCGGCCCGCCGCAGGCGTTCCAGCAGTCCGCGCCGACGGCCCCGCCCGGCTTCCCGCAGGAGACCGGCCGGCCGCAGCAGGGCGGCGGTCCGTCCTTCGGCGGCGGTGACGACGACTGGGTGCTCTCCCCGCCGTCCGGTCCCGGCGGCCCGGGAGGCCCCGGCGGGGCTCCGCAGGGCGGCTACGGCTACCCGCAGCCCGGCGCCACCCAGGCCCCGCCCGGCCACGGTTTCCCGCAGCAGCCCCAGCCCCAGCAGCCGGCGACCTGGACGGCGACCATCGGCCCGGACCGCGACTACTTCATGGCGATGATGCAGCGCTCCGGTCCCGAGGCCGCGGGTCTGAACCTGCCCGCGTACTCGCCCGAGCAGCAGCGCACGCTCACCGGCAACCAGATCACGATCGGCCGCCGCCGGCACTCCACCGGCGACACCCCGGACATCGACCTCGCGGTGCCGCCGGAGGATCCGGGCGTCTCGCACCAGCACGCCATGCTGGTGCAGCAGCCGGACGGCGGCTGGGCGGTCGTCGACCAGAACTCGACGAACGGCACGACGGTCAACGGCGGCGAGGAGCCGATCCAGCCCTTCGTGCCGGTACCGCTCCAGGACGGCGACCGGGTGCACGTCGGCGCCTGGACGACGATCACGGTCCGCCGGGGCTGAGGCGGGCGTGGGCCGTCAGGTCAAGGGCCAGGCGTACGGGCCGTCCGGGTCGTCCAGCCAGGCCCAGGCCCGCTCGCCGCGCACGGTGATGCCGTAGCGCTCGCGCCCGGGGGCGTCCTCGCGCTCCCACAGCGCGTACGCCTCCTGCGGGTCGAGGCTGCCCCGGGACAGGGCCAGCAGGAACCGGAACAGGTCGTCGCCGCGGGCCCGGCGCGGCACCCCGCCCAGGGCCGGCGGCCCCGGCTCGGGCCGCCCGGAACCGCGCAGCGGCACGAAGTAGGCGGCCGTGGGCAGGAAGTGCCCCTCGGCGTGCCCGGCGTCGAGGACCGTGAGCGCGGCCAGGCCGGTGGCGAGCGGCGCCAGGATCCGCCCGCCGGGCCGGCACTGGACGAGCCAGGCGCGGGGGATCGCCGGCAGCTCGCAGGTGGCGATGATCCGGTCGAAGGGGGCGCGTTCGGGCACCCCGCGTGTCCCGTCACCGGTGACGACGGCCGGGTGGTACCCGGCGGCGGCCAGGTGCCGGCGGGCGGACTCGGTGATCTCCGGGTCCAGGTCGACGGTGGTGACCAGGTCGTCGTCGCCGAGCCGGCGGGCGAGCAGGGCGGCGTTGTAACCGGTGCCGGCGCCGATCTCCAGGACCCGGTCGCCGTCCGCCACGTGCAGCTCCACCAGCATCATCGCCATCAGCGACGGCTGGCTGCTGGAGGAGAGCAGCTCGCCGTCGCGCATCCGGGTGGCGAGCGGGACGTCGGCGTACGCGCCGCGCAGCCAGCGCTCGCGCACCGCGGGGTCGGGGTGCTCGCCCCACCGGCGCTCGTAGCCGCCCCGGACGCCGACGTAGTAGTAGGGCACGAAGAGGTGGCGCGGGACCGTCTCGAACGGCTCCCGCCATGCCGGGTCGGCCGCCCAGGCACCGGTCAGCCCGATCTCGCGCACCAGCGCCGCCCGTGCGGAGGCGGCGAGGACCTCCAGCTTCTGGTGCCCGCCCATGCCCTCCACAGTAGGGCCCGGCGGTCGCCTGCCGCGTTGGTCCGTTCGGGTGGTCCTAAGTCTCGAGGCCTATGCCGCCGGGTCTGAGAGCATGGACGGCGTGAATGAGATTCGGCGCGGCACGCTTCAGGAGCAGACCTTCTACGAGCAGGTCGGCGGGGAGGAGACCTTCCGCCGGCTCGTCCACCGTTTCTACGAGGGGGTCGCCCAGGATCCGGTCCTGCGGGCGATGTACCCCGAGGAGGACCTGGGCCCGGCGGAGGAGCGCTTCGCGCTCTTCCTGATGCAGTACTGGGGCGGTCCGACGACCTACAGCGACCGGCGCGGCCATCCCCGCCTGCGGATGCGGCACGCCCCCTTCGCCGTGGACCGCGCGGCGCACGACGCCTGGCTCAAGCACATGCGGGTGGCCGTCGACGAGCTGGGGCTGTCCGAGGAGCACGAACGGACGCTGTGGAAGTACCTGACGTACGCGGCGGCCTCGATGGTGAACACCGAGGGCTGACTCCGGGCAGCCGACGAACGGATTTCGGGCCCGCATCGCCGGATTCCGGTCACGATCCGGTCAAGTCCGTCCCCTGAACGCTTACCCGTGCCGTGTCCCCTCTGACAGCATCACCGGACAAGGGTGACAACGGTGCCGGGGGGCCGGGTGGCGGGGAGCGGGGGACTGACGGGTTTCGTGCTGCTGCGCGCGCGGGCGCACCGCCTGCTGCTCGCCGCCGCGCTGCTCACCGTCCTGCTGACCACGGCGGTGCTGGCCGGCCTCACCGCCTACTCGGGCGCGATCGGCGACGCGTCCCTGCGGCACGCCCTCGGCGACCCGCGCGACGCCGACGGCACCGCGCTGATCGTCAAGGCGGACGTGCCCGAGGACGCGCGCGAGGAAGCCGACGCCACCGTGCGCAAGGGCGCCCGGGACACCTTCGGCGGGCTGCCGGTCACCGTCCGCACGCTGACGCGCTCGGGCCCGTACGCCCTGCCCGGCACCCTGCGGCCGCACGGCACGCGGCCCGGCGGCAACCCGGACCTGACGTACTTCGCGGCGCTCGACCCGGCGCAGGTGCGGATCACCGAGGGGCGCGCGCCGCGGGAGGGCGGCCCGGTGACCGAGGCCGCGCTGCCGGCGGCCGCCGCCGAGCGCCTCGGCGTCCGCACCGGCACCCGGCTCACCCTCACCGACCGGTTCGGCGGCCCGGCGGTGCGCGTCGAGGTCACCGGCCTGTACCGGCCGGCCGAGGCCGCGTCCCCGTACTGGAACCTGGACGACCTGGGCGGGCGCGGCGTCAAGCAGGGCGGCTTCACGACGTACGGGCCGCTGCTCGCCGCTCCCGGTGCGCTGACCGGCGGCCGGGTGAGCACCGGGCCGTCCGGGTGGCTGGCGACGGCGGACTTCTCCACGGTGACGGCGGACCGGACGGACGCGCTGCGCGAGGCGGCCCGGGACGGCATGGCGTGGCTGCGCGGCCGGCCCGTCCTCAGCGGGACGACGGCCGCGTCCACGTCCCTGCCCGAGGTACTCGACCGACTCGACCGCTCCCTGCTGGTGGCCCGCTCCACGCTGCTCGTCGTGGCGCTCCAGCTGGCCCTGCTCGCGGGCTGCGCGCTGCTGCTGGTGGCCCGGCTGCTGAGCGCCGAACGCGCGGGCGAGCTGCGGCTGCTGCGGGCGCGGGGCGCCTCCCGGGCCCGGATCGGGTGGCTGGCCGCGCTGGAGGCGCTGCTGCTGGCCGTCCCGGCGGCGGTGTGCGCGCCGCTGCTCGCCGGTCCGCTGACCCGGCTGCTGGCCGGGCAGGGCGCGCTGGCCCGGATCGGACTGCGGCCGGAGGTGCCGGCCGCCGGCGGGGGCGGGGTGTGGCTGGCCGCCGGTGCGGCCGCCCTGGGCTGTGCGCTGGCGGTGACGCTGCCCGCGCTGACCGCCTCCCTGGCCGCTGGCGGCCGCGCCCGGCCGCTGCCCGCGCCGCTGCGGGCCGGTGCGGACGTCGGCCTGCTGGTGGTGGCCGGTGTCGCCTACTGGCAGCTCTCCCGGCAGACCTCGGGCGCGGTCACCGGCGACGGCGGCGGCACCCTGGGCATCGACCCGTTGCTGGTCGCGGCGCCCGCGCTGGCGCTGCTGGCCGGCACCGTGCTCACGCTGCGGCTGCTGCCGCCGGTGGCACGGCTGGCCGAGCGCCGGGCGGCCGGCGGGCGCGGGCTGGCGTCGGCGCTGGCGGGCTGGCAGCTCAGCCGCCGCCCGATGCGCGGGGCCGGCCCGGTGCTGCTGCTGGTCCTCGCCATGGCGCTGGGCATGCTGGCGATCGGCCAGGGCGCCTCCTGGGACCGTTCCCAGGACGACCAGGCGGACTTCCGCGCCGGTGCCCCGGTGCGGATGCTCGCCGCCGGGACGACGGGCCTCGGCAGCACGGAGACGTACGCGGCCGTCCCCGGCGTCCGGGAGGCGTCCCCCGCCGTCCGTACGACGCTGCAGCTCTCCGGCGACCGGACGGCGACGGTGCTGGCGCTGGACACGGCGGGCGCCGCGGACACGATGCTGCTGCGTCCCGACCTGTCCCCCGAACCGGCCCGGTCGCTGCTGGCCCCCCTCGGACCGGAGGGCGGGACGCCGGGCGCGAGGGTGCCGGAGGGCACCGCACGACTGGGACTGACGGCGGCCCTGCGCAGGTCGGGCGCTGAGGCGGGCACGGCCGCGGCGGCGAAGGTGACGGTCACGGTGCAGGACCGTGACGGCACGCCGTACCGGCTGCCGGCCGGCGTGCTGGACGCCGACGGCCGCGCCCACACCCTGGAGTTCGCCGTCTCCCCCGGCCCGCTGACCGTGACCGGCCTGGAGCTGGTGACGGCCCAGCCGCTCGGCCACGCGGAGCGGCACCGCTTCACGCTGGAGGCGCTGACCGCCACGGCGGCCGACGGCACCGCACGCCGGCTGGCACTGCCCGGCTCGTGGACGGCCTCCGCCGGCGTCATCGGTCAGGTCGCGCCCCCGGACTCCCCCACCAGCCCCACCCGGCCCCGGCTGAGGGAGTCCGGCCCGCCGTCGATCGAGTACGGCACCGGGTTCGTCTCGACCGACACGCCCTGGGTGCCGGCGTCGCTGACCGTGCGGCTGGACGTCGAACAGCCCGCCCCGCCGCAGCTCACGGCCGTGGCGACCGACCGCTTCCTCGACTCCGCGGGCGCCCGCGCCGGACAGCCGGTGGACATCACGCTGGACGGCCGGGCCGTCACCGTGCGGATCGTGCACGCGGTCCGCGCCCTGCCGACCACCACGGCGACGGACGCCGGGGAGCGGGACGGCGGGGCGCTGCTGGTCGATCTGCGGTCGGTGAACCGCGTGCTCCAGGCCCGCTACGGGGAGAGCCTGACGCCCACCGAGTGGTGGCTGCGGACCGCGCCGGGCAAGGCGGCCGACGTGGCCGCGGCCCTGCGCGCCCTGCCGGACGTCGACCCGGCGCAGGTCGTGGTGCGGGACGAACTGGCCGGGCAGTTGCGCGACGACCCGTTCGGCGCGGGCCCCGGAGCGGCGTTCACCGCGGCGGCCGGGGTGGCGGCGGCGCTGGCCGCCCTCGGGTTCGCGGTGAGCGCGACGGGGTCGCTGCGGGAGCGGGGCGCGGAGTTCGCGGTGCTGCGCGCCCTGGGCGCCCCGCGTCGCCGGCTGGCCCGCGCGGTCGCCGCCGAACAGGGCGTCCTGGTGGCGCTGGCGCTGCTCGTGGGCGCGGCGCTGGGTGCCGTGCTGGCCCGGGCGGTGGTTCCGCTGATCGTGCTGACCCCGGAGGCCGCCCACCCGGTGCCGGCCGTGCTCGTCGAGCTGCCCGTGGGCCGCGTCGCCGTCCTGCTGGCCGCCGTGGCGGTCACCCCCCTGCTGGTCACGGCGGTCCTCGCCCTGCGCCGGGCGGACCCGGTGTCTGCGCTCAGAGACCTCAGGGAACAGGGAGGCGGGACCCGGTGACGACGTTCCCCATGACGCGGGCGACCGAGGTCCCCCCGGCCCGTCGGCTCTCCGCACGGGGTCGTGCCCAGGCCGGTCCGGCCGTCGCGGGACGAGGGGGTGGACGGACGTGAACCGCGTCGCCGCCCCCTGGGTGCGGACCCGGCTGCGCACCGCCCCCGGTGCCGCGTGCGCACTGGCGCTGCTCGTGGCGCTGACCGCCTGTCTGGCCGCCGCCTTCCCGAGGGCACTGGACCGGTACGCGGACGCGAGCCTCCAGCACGACCTCCGGCATGCCCGCCCCGACCGGACCGGCGTGCTGCTGACCTCCGCGCAGCCCGGTCTCGGCTCCGACGTGGAGCAGTGGCAGCAGGACATGCGCCCCGGCCCGCTGCGCGAGCGTTACGAGAGCACGCTCGGCATCGTCGCCGGCCGGCTCCCCGTCGACCGGGCGCAGTCGGCGTACGGGGTGCGCACCACCGAGAGCATCGAGGTCTCGGAGCCCTGGCTGCCCCGGCCCAGCGGGGTGTCCCCGCAGGTCCACCTCGCCGCCCAGGAGGGTCTCGGCGACCACGCACGGCTGAGCGCCGGCCGGCTGCCGCGCACGTCCGGCACCCCGGTCGACGTGAACGCCGGCCGGGTGGAGGCGGCTGTCACCACCGAGACCGCCCGGGCCATGCGCATCGGGGTGGGCGCGGTCGTCCACGTGCCCCGCGTGGCGAGCGCCCCGCTCGCCGTGCACGTCACCGGCATCCTCGCCCCGCGCGACCCCGACGGCGCCTACTGGGCCACCCAGCCCGTGCTGCGCACCCCGTCACTGGTCAAGGTGCCGGGGCCGCCCGGCGCGGACACCGACAAGTACTGGCTCGGTGCCCTGCTGCTCGCCCCCGACGCGGGACCCGCCCTGCTGGGCACGACCGGCTCCCCCGTGCGCTACTGGCAGTTCGCGCCGGACACCGGCGCGCTGCGCGCCCACGACCTGGACCGGCTCAACTCGGCCGTCGCCGCCCTGGAGTCCGGGCCGGGGCTGCGCGAGGTGCGGTCGGCCGTCGCCCCGGACACCGACGTGAGCACCGACCTGGACGAGGTGTTCGCCGCCTTCGACCGGCTGCGGTCGGGCATCGGCCCGCTGGTCACGGTCGCCGCGGCCGGCACCGGCACGGTCGCCGGCGTGGTCCTGCTGATGGCGGCCGGCCTCGCCGCCGACCGGCGCCGCCCGGAACTCGCCCTGCTGCGCGCCCGGGGCGCGTCCCTGCGGGGCCTGGTGGGGCGGCTGCTGGCCGAGACGGCGGTGGTGGCGGTGCCCGCGGGCGCCCTCGGTCTCGGCGCCGCGCTGCTCGCCCTGCCCGGCGCCCGGCTCGTCCCGGCCGTGGCGGCCGCCGTCACGGTCACCGTCGTCGCCTGTGTCGCGCTGCCCGTGCGGGCCGCCGTCGCCCACCGCGCCGTCCACGTCCACGGCGGCCGGCGGGACGTGGCGTCGGTACGCCCGTCCCGGCGCCGTACGGTCGCCGAACTCACCGCCGTCGTCCTGGCGGTGGGCGCGGTCGAGACGCTGCGCCGGCGCGGTGCGGCGGGCCAGGCGGACGACCTGGTGTCGTTCGCGCCGGTGCTGGTCGGGGTGATCGCCGCGCTGGTCCTGGTCCGCGTCCATCCGCTGCCGCTGCGGCGGCTGGCCCGTCCCGCGGGGCGGCTGCGCGGCGTGGTGGGGCACCTGGCGCTGGCCCGCGCGGCCCGTACGTCCGTCTCGGCGGTGCTGCCGCTCCTCGCGCTGCTGACCGCGCTGACCACGGCGGCCTTCGGCGGTGCGGTCCTGACCGGCGTGACGGACACCCGGGACCGGGCGGCCCTGCTCACCACCGGCGCCGACGCCCGCGTGGAGGGCACCGGACCGCTGCCGTCCGCCCTGGCCGACCGGGTCCGCCGCACCCCGGGCGTGGACGGGCTGACCGGGGTGAGCATCACCTACGAGGCCAGGACCAGCAACGGCCGTCAGACGCTGCCTGTGGCGGGCGTGGACCCGGCCGCCTACGCGAAGCTGGCGGCGCGGACGGACCTGGGGGCCTTCGACGCGGGTGACCTGAGGCAGCCGGGGGGCGAGGAGGTGCTGCGCGCGCTGGCCTCGCCCGCGGTCGCCGAGCGGTTCGGCGACGAGCCGTTCCTGGCCCGCATGGAGGACGGCACCGCCGTCACCCTGCGGATCTCCCTCGTGCGCGACCTGACCCCGGCCGTGTTCGGCGCCGAGTTCGTGGTCGTGGACCGCGCCGGTCTGTCCGCCGAGGTCGCGCGCCCGAACGTACTGCTGCTGACCGGGGACCACGTGGACGCGGCCGCGCTGCGCCGGGCGGCCGGTGACGCCGGCTCCGTGCTCCTGCGCGCGCAGGAACGGGCCCGGTACGTCGACTCCCCCCTGCAGTCCGGTGCCGAGCGCCTCTACGCGGCGGCCGTGGCGGCCGGCGCCGGTTACGCCGTACTCGCCCTGCTGCTGTCCCTGCTGCGTGCCGCGCCCGAACGGGCCGCGCTGCTCGCCCGTCTGCGCACGATGGGCCTCACCCGGTCCCAGGGCCGGCGGCTGCTGGTCCTGGAGTCCCTGCCCCAGGCCGTTCTGGCGGCGGCGGGCGGGGCGCTGACCGGCTGGGCGGCCGTCCGGCTGCTCTCCCCCGGCATCGACGTGACGGCGATCGCGCTGGCGACCGCGTCGTCCCCGGCCGGCCGGGCGGGACTGCGTACGGACCCCTGGTCGTTGGGGGTGCCGACGGTCGCGGTGCTGGTGGTCGCGGTGGGGGCGGCGGCGGTGCAGGCGTGGTGGTCGGGCCGGCGGGGGTCGGTCACGGAGCTGCGGGCGGGCGACTCCGGATGAACGGACCCGACCGCCGGCGGTACGTCCACCGCCCCTGCCGCCCGCACCGCTCGCGGGCCGTACCCCGCGTGTGCCGCCCGCACCGCCCGCACCGTCCGTGTCGCCCGGCCCGGAGAGACCCAGGGCATCTGCCGAGGAGACCCCGATGACGACGAACCCCACCCTCGCCGACCTGGCCGACCGCGCCACCGCCTCCCGTGACCGTCCCGCCTACGGCCACGACGCCCTCATCACCTGCGACCGCGTGGTCCGCGTCTTCAGCGCGGACGGCGTCGAGGTGCAGGCCCTGCAGGGCCTCGACCTGCTGGTGCGGGAGGGCGAGCTGATGGCCCTGGTCGGTGCCTCCGGCAGCGGCAAGTCGACGCTGATGAACATCCTCGCCGGGCTGGACACCCCGACCGCCGGCGCGGCCCGCGTCGCCGGCCGGGACCTGCTCGCGATGACCGCGAAGGACCGTCTCTCCTACCGCCGCGAGGTGGTCGGCTTCGTATGGCAGCAGACGGCCCGCAATCTGCTGCCCTATCTGACGGCGGCCCAGAACGTGGCCCTGCCCGTCCAGCTCGCGGGCGCCCGCGGCCGGGGGCGTGCGGCGCGGCGGGCCCGCTCCGAACGCGCCCTGGAGCTGCTGGAGCTGCTGGAGGTCGCCGACTGCCGCGACCGGCGGCCGCACCAGATGTCGGGCGGGCAGCAGCAGCGCGTCGCCATCGCCGTGGCCCTGGCCAACGACCCCGCGGTCCTGCTCGCCGACGAACCCACCGGTGAGCTCGACTCGCACACGGCGGAACAGATCTTCGCCGCCTTCCGCACCGCGAACGAACGGCTCGGCACCACCATCGTCATCGTCACCCACGACCAGGCGGTGGCCGGCGAGGTCCGCCGCACGGTCGCCATCCGCGACGGCCGCACCTCCACGGAGGTCCTGCGGCGCAGCGAGGTCGACGCCACGACCGGCCACGAGACGGTGGTGGCCCGCGAGTACGCCATGCTGGACCGTGCCGGCCGCCTCCAGCTCCCCGCCGAGTACACGCGGGCCCTCGGCATGCGCGACCGTGTCGCCCTGGAACTGGAGCCCGACCACATCGCCGTGTGGCCGGACGACAGCAAGCGCGACTGACCCCGCGGGGCCCGTGCGGCGGGGGGTGGCGGAGGGGCAGGGGGCCGGTGCGGTGCGGCTCAGCGCACGCTGAGACCCAGCGCGCCGGTGCCCGCCCGGCGCAGGGCGACGGATCCGTAGGGGGTGCGCAGCCGCAGCCACGCGCCCGAGGAGACCAGCGCGGCCCCGTCCCCGGCCGCGGGCCGCAGGAACCCCAGCGACTGGGCCGCGTGCACGGCCCGCACGGGCAGCCCGGTGTCCCCGACGGTCCGGGACCATATCTCCCGGCCGATCCGGTCGAGCTCGGTCCGGGTGCGCTTCTCGGGCGCCAGCTCCCCCGTCCGCGACCGGAACTCGGCGACGGCCGCGGCGACGAGCGCGCGCAGCGCGTCCGGGGCCGGCAGGCCCGGCTCGGGCCGCCAGCCGCCGCGCGGAGGCAGCACGCCGGCCCACGGCGGCCCGGTGACCGCGCCGGGCACGCCGGCGGTGGCCGCCGGTTCGTCCACGGACTCGAGGAGTTCACCGGCGGAGACGGTCACGTCCAGCGTGACGTCGAGCCCGTCCTCGTACGGCTTCGCCAGCCGCACCGCCCGCACGGCCAGCACCTCGAAGGAGGGCGGCCGGCCGAAGACGGCGAGGGCCGTGCCGTGCGCCTGGAGGCGCACGGCGGCGCCGCGGTCGTAGTGGAGCAGGCGGGAGAGGAAGGCCGCGAGGTCGGCGGCCTCCCCCTCGTCGGCGAGGTGAAGGGCCGTCATGCGGCGACGGCCTCCTCCTCGTTCTCCGCCTTCTCGCTCGGGTCGTCCGTGTACTCCTGGAGGAACTCCCGCTCCTCCGCGGTGATCCGGCGGGGCCGCTGCGCCTCGAAGTCGAACGGCACGATCACCGTCGACGCGCGGACGTAGATCTGGTCGCCGTCCTTGACCTCGTAGGTGAGTGTGAAGGACGCCGCCCTGATCTCCGTGACCCACAGCTCGATGTCCACGGGCGCGTGCCGGTGGACGAGCTGCCGCTTGTAGTCGATCTCGTGGCGCGCCACCACCGACCCCTGCTGGAAGTCCTTGTCCGGGCGGAACAGGAAGTCGATACGGGCCTCCTCCAGGTAGCGGAGGAAGACCACGTTGTTGACGTGGCCGTACGCGTCCATGTCCGCCCAGCGCAGCGGGCAGCGGTAGATGTGCCGCAAGATCGATCAGCCCCGGGTCAGCTTCTTGTAGGTGGCACGGTGCGGACGCGCCGCGTCCGCGCCGAGCCGCTCGACCTTGTTCTTCTCGTACGACTCGAAGTTGCCCTCGAACCAGAACCACTTGGACTCACCCTCGTACGCGAGGATGTGCGTGGCGACGCGGTCGAGGAACCACCGGTCGTGGGAGACGACCACGGCGCAGCCCGGGAACTCCAGCAGCGCGTTCTCCAGGCTGCTGAGGGTCTCGACGTCGAGGTCGTTGGTCGGCTCGTCGAGGAGCAGCAGGTTGCCGCCCTGCTTGAGGGTGAGCGCGAGGTTGAGCCGGTTGCGCTCGCCGCCGGACAGGACACCGGCCGGCTTCTGCTGGTCCGGGCCCTTGAAACCGAAGGCGGAGACGTAGGCCCGCGAGGGCATCTCAACCTGGCCGACGTTGATGTAGTCGAGCTCGTCGGAGACGACGGCCCACAGCGTCTTCTTCGGGTCGATGTTCTCGCGGCTCTGGTCGACGTACGAGATCTTGACGGTCTCGCCGACCTTGATGGAACCGGAGTCCGGCTCCTCGATGCCCTGGATCATCTTGAACAGCGTGGTCTTGCCCGCGCCGTTCGGGCCGATGACGCCGACGATGCCGTTGCGCGGCAGCGTGAAGGAGAGGTCGTCGATGAGGACCTTCTCACCGAAGGCCTTGCTGAGGTTGTTCACCTCGACGACGACGCTCCCGAGCCGCGGGCCCGGCGGGATCTGGATCTCCTCGAAGTCCAGCTTCCGCATCTTGTCGGCCTCTGCGGCCATCTCCTCGTACCGCGCCAGACGGGCCTTGGACTTGGCCTGCCGCCCCTTGGCGTTGGAGCGCACCCACTCCAGCTCGTCCTTGAGGCGCTTCTGCCGCTTGGCGTCCTTCTGGCCCTCGACCTTGAGGCGGGTGGCCTTGGTCTCCAGGTACTTGGAGTAGTTGCCCTCGTAGCCGTGCAGGCGGCCGCGGTCGACCTCGCAGATCCAGCCGGCGACGTTGTCCAGGAAGTACCGGTCGTGGGTCACGGCCACGACGGTGCCCTCGTACTTGGCGAGGTGCTGCTCCAGCCAGTTCACCGACTCGGCGTCGAGGTGGTTGGTGGGCTCGTCGAGGAGGAGCAGGTCGGGGGCCTCGAGCAGCAGCTTGCAGAGCGCGACGCGGCGCTTCTCGCCACCGGAGAGATTGGCCACGGGCCAGTCCCCGGGCGGGCAGCCGAGGGCGTCCATGGCCTGCTCGAGCTGGGCGTCGAGGTCCCAGGCGTTGGCGTGGTCCAGCTCCTCCTGGAGCTTGCCCATCTCCTCCAGCAGCGCGTCCGAGTAGTCGGTCGCCATCTGCTCGGCGATCTCGTTGAACCGGTCGAGCTTGCCCTTGACCTCGGCGACACCCTCCTGGACGTTCTCCAGGACGGTCTTGTCCTCGCTGAGCGGGGGCTCCTGCAGCAGGATGCCGACCGTGTAGCCCGGCGACAGGAACGCGTCACCGTTCGACGGCTGCTCCAGACCCGCCATGATCTTCAGGACGGTCGACTTGCCGGCACCGTTGGGGCCGACGACACCGATCTTCGCCCCCGGCAGGAAGCTCAGGGTGACATCGTCGAGGATCACCTTGTCGCCGTGCGCTTTGCGCGCCTTGCGCATGGTGTAGATGTACTCAGCCAAGAGAAACCGTCCGGCAGCTAAATCAGGCAGTGGGCAGATACACCCCATCTTGCCGTACCGCCACCCCTGGGCGGAAACGCGTCCACCGTGAGGCCCGTGACCTGGGATTTCGCGGGGGTCACCGGAGGTCCGCCCGTCGCTGTCGCCCTCCGGTGGCCGGCTCGGGCACCCTCGCGGGCCCGGGGACGGCCCCGTCCCGGCCGTGATCGGGGGACATCGTGACCCTCCCGGGGTCCACGACCTCTCGACGGAGACCGCCGCGACCCCGCCCCGCACGACTGCCGGGGCATGGTCCACGAGCGGCAGAAACCCGGTACACCCCCGTGCAGCGGCCCGGTAAGGTGGCGATCTTCGGCCGGCGGAAGCCGTACGGAGTCCTCGAAGGCCGGGCACACCATGCACCTTGCCGACCACCGTCCCGCGGGCCGTCGCCTCGCCGACGCCCTGGACGGCCTCGCCGTCACCTTCCGCGGCATGACCGCGCGTCCGGACGAGCACAACTGCGAATGCCACTGGGGCAGCGCGGAGGAGCTCGCCCTGCTGAAGACGCCGGACGTGGAGCTGGAGCCGGATCTCCTGCGCCGGACCTGGCAGGCCGTCGACTGGACCGACCACGGGGCCGTGCTGCGCCGCATCCTGCCGCAGTTCGCCCCCGTCCTGGTCGCCGGGCGCGCGGACCCCCTGTTCGGGCTGGAAGAGGCCGGATACTCCCTCGCCCGCGGCCACTGGCAGCGGTGGCCCGACGATCACGCCGGCGCGGTACGCGAGTTCCTGCACGCCTGGTGGGTGCAGAGCCTCACCGACCCGGACGCGGCCGTACCGGCGCACCAGGTCCTCGCGCTGTGCGCCGAGGCGTCCGGCACGCTCGGGCCCTGGCTCGCCGAGTGGGAGAGGCAGACCGGGCCCCTCGGCGACCGGCGTCTCGCCGAGGCGGCTGCGGAATGGGAGTACGAGCTCCTCGGAGACAGCCTGCCGTGGTACGTCCACTGGTACGAGAACGACGAGGAGGAGATGCGCGCCGAGCTGGTCGCCTGGCTCCTCGGCCACGCCGCGGCGCGCCTGCGCGAGTCGGGCGCTCCGGCGGAGCTGCGGCACCGGATACGGCTGCTCGGACTCTCCGGCGACGACCGCTACACGGACCCGCACTGGCCCGGCCACCGCTACTGACGGTGCTGCGCCGGTGCAGCGACGGGCGGGCCTTTCAGCCCTCCGCGCGCTCGTTCCTCCTGCGGACGAGGAGCAGGACCGCACCGCCGATCACGACCAGGCCGATGGCCGTGCCGCCGATCAGGGGTGTCGCGTCGGAGCTGCCGGTGTCGGCGAGGTCGGTGTCGGGGGCGGGGTCCACCACCGGGGCGACGGCCGGCTCCCCGAGGGTTCGGGTGCTGTGGTCGACCGGGCTGCTCAGCGTGCGGCAGTCGAGGACGCCCGTGAAGCGCTCCTCGAAGCCGTCGGGACCGCGGACGGTGAAGTCGTAGGCCCGGTCCTCCGGCAGCGGGACCGTGACCGTCCGGGTCTCGCCGGCCGCGACCACGTACTCGCTGTCCAGCAGCTCGAAGGTGAACGCCTGGTCGCCCTTGTTGACCGTGGTGATGTCCAGGCCGCCCTTGACGCAGTTCTTCGCCCCGGACAGCGCGGGTATCGCCCCCTGGTCCGCCCAGGTCGCGCTCGCCGTCGCCGACACCGTCGACTCGCTGGAGCCGGCCAGGATCTGCGTCTGGCTGCGGCTCTCGGAGGCGAAGGCGCGCCCGACCGGCACGGTGGTCGAGGCCTGGACGGTCAGCCCGACGGTGTCCGCCGCGGTCTCCTTCGGCACGTCGAAGAAGATCTGGGCGCCGTCGGTCACGGACGTGACGGGCCTGCCGTCCTTGTCGACGAACCGCACCCCGCCCGTGGCGGCGTCCGCCGGCGGAGTGACCGTCGCGCTGCCGGCGTTGGTGTGCACCGTCACCGGGCCGAGCCGCTCACCCGGGCGTCCCGAGACGGCGGGCGGGTCCAGCGTGAGCGACGCCGCGGGCTCGGCCAGGTTGCGGGCCTTCTTCTCCAGGTAGTCCGCGAGCCGCTCGGCCTGCGGGTCCACGGCCTCGACGTCCGTGTCGTCCGAGTAGCGCCAGATCGCCACCTGCGTGCCGGCCGCGGCGTCCTGCTCGGTGAGCCCGCCGCGCACCCCTGCCTTCTTCGCGAGCGCCGCGAGGTCGTTGACCTGGGGGTAGGAGTTCTGCAGAATCCAGCGGATGCGACCGGCTTCCTTGTTGGTGCCGAGCGACGTCCCGCTCCAGGGCGTCTCGTGGTACTTGGCGTCCTTCTGCGTCGGGTTCTGGATGTCGACGCAGTAGGTCTGCAGCATGCCGCCACCGTCCACGGACATCTCGAACAGGCCGGCCGACACCTCCTGGTCGCCGTTGGCCCCGTGCACGACCGCGGTGCCGTAGGTCTTCAGCCCGCCTATGGTGGCCGACGCCCCACCCTCGCCCGGTGTCTGCCCCTGCGCCGCGGCCGGGGCGGCGCCCGCTGCCACTCCGGCTGCCGCGAGCGCGGAGACCAGCACCGTGGCGGCGAGTCTCGCCGCCGCTCCTCGACCGGACCGGGACAGGACAGAGAACGAAGAAAACACCAAATCCCCTTCGAGCAGGACCCGTTGGCGTGGGGGCACGGTCCCACCAGCAGAATCAGCAGCCCCGTAGGACATGTTCGGCATCCTAAGGACCTGGCGCACCGCGCCCCTCGATGATGTTGGTCCGAGCGATGATCCGACTCGTAATCGTTATGGCGGACACCCCCCGCAAGCAGGACTTATCGACAAATCCACCCGTGCCGATCCGTGCACTTTCGCCGATAAGCCGTACTTCGGTCACCTGTGCCGGAGCGCCGGAGTCATGCCACCGCGACGGGCTCCGGACGCTGTTCGGCGTCCGTGGCCGCCGACTCCCCCGGCGGTGTCTCCCAGTTGGGCTCCGGCCGCGGCGGGGAAGTGGCCGCCTCGGTCCTGCCGGTGCGCCGGAACGCCGAGGTCCCCCTGGAGAGGTCGTGCCCGATCGCCACCGCGTCGATGTCGGCCGAGGTCCAGTTCTGCCCGTCGCGCACGTCGGTGCGCACCTTCAACCGGCCCTGCACCATCACGGGCTCACCCACCGTCAGCGACGCCGACGCGTTGGTGGCGAGCTGCCGGTTGGCCCACACCGTGAAGAAGTTGGTGTGGCCGTCCGTCCACGCGTTCTTCTCGCGGTCCCAGTAGCGTGCGGTGACCGCCAGCCGGAACCGTGCCGACGGCCCGCTCGCCAGGTCCCGGTACACCGGCTGCGTCGCCACGTTGCCCACGGCACAGATCATGGTCTCGTTCATCGCGAGTCCCTCCCTCCACGCGTACGGGCCCGGCCCGCACGGCTGCTGCGTCTGCCTGCCGGCGACCGCTTCCGCCGCGATCGCCGTGAGGCCAGACTGCCTCCGTCCGGTCCGGGCCCGCCGAGCGCTGTGGACCCGTCCCCCGCCTGTGGACAACCCCGCCACCCGAACGGGTGACAGTTCCCCCGCCGGCCACCTCTCCCCTCCCTACCTCGCCCGGACGCCCATCCCCATGCCCGTCCCGACCGCGATCCCCACGCCCGTCCCCGCTCCGGCCCCCGCCACGCGCCCGTACTGCTCCCGCACCTCCCGGTACCGCAGCAGCTCCCCCGCCAGCGGATCCAGCACCCGGGCCCGGCCGCACCCCGCGGCCGCCTCCCGCAACCGGCGTTCCGCCTCGTACCCGTAGCGCCGTGCCGGCCCGCGCGCCGCCATGCGGCAGCTCCACTCGATGACCGGACCGCCGAGGATGCCGGACACCATCAGCAGCACCGGCACCCACAGGTTCGGCGCCATGACGCCGATGATCTGGCCGAGCAGCCACAGGCCGCCCACCACCTGAAGGAGGGTCATGGACGCCTGGGCCAGCACGGCCACCGGCCACCATCCGGGCCGCGGCGGGCGTCCCGCCGGCAGGCCCTGCCGCGCCGCCAGCTCGTCGAGCGCCTCGGGCAGCCCCTGGGCGCCGCGGACGGCCGCCTCGCGCATCGTCTGGGCCCACGGCGCCGGCAGCCCGGCCGAAGCCCGGTCGGACACCGTACGCACCGCCTGTTCCACCCGCTGGCGTGCCGTCGTCTCCTCGTCCTCCTGGGCCCGCAGCGGCTGCCGCCCCGTGGAGTGCTCGCGCCGGTCGTGGCACCAGCGCCACAGCCGCAGCCAGGGGGTGCCGCAGGCGCGGTTGGCGTTGCGCAGCCAGGCCCGCTCGGCCGCGTCGCCCGCCGCGGTGGCCCCGACCGCGTCGGCGAGCCGGTCCGCGAACTCCTCCCGGGCCTCCTCGCTGAGCCCGGTGCGCCGCCCGGTGACGTACACGGGCCGCAGGCGCCGGGCGGCGGCGTCCACGTCGGCCGCGATACGGCGTGCCGGAGCCTGCCGTTCGGCGACGAACTGACCCAGCACCTCGCGCAGTTCGCCCATGCCCTCCCCGCTGAGCGCGGAAAGTGCGAGCACGGTCGCGCCGGGTTCGCCGTGCTCCCCCAGCGCGATGCCGTCCTCGTCGAGCAGGCGCCGCAGGTCGTCGAGGACCTGTTCGGCGGCCTCCCCGGGCAGCCGGTCGACCTGGTTGAGGACGACGAAGGTGACCTCCGCGTGGCCCGCCATCGGCCGCAGATAGCGTTCGTGGAGCACCGCGTCGGCGTACTTCTCCGGGTCGACGACCCAGATGACGGCGTCGACGAGCCCCAGGATGCGGTCCACCTGCTCGCGGTGCTGGACGGCCGCGGAGTCGTGGTCGGGCAGGTCGATCAGGACCAGCCCGCGCAGCGGCGACTCGGCGTCCGGATGCTGGAGCGGACGGCGCCGCAGCCGGCCGGGGATGCCGAGCCGGTCCAGCAGGCTGGCCGCCCCGTCGCTCCAACTGCACGCGATGGGCGCGGCGGTGGTGGGCCGGCGGACACCGGTCTCGGAGATCGTCACCCCGGCGAGCGTGTTGAACAGCTGCGACTTGCCGCTGCCGGTCGCGCCCGCGATGGCGACGACGGTGTGCTGCCCGGAGAGCCTGCGCCGCGCGGCGGCCTCGTCGAGGACCCGTCCCGCCTCGACCAGTGTCCCGCCGTCGAGCCGGGTACGGGAGAGCCCCACCAGTTCGCGCAGCGCGTCCAGCCGCGACCTGAGCTGCCCGTCGTAGGCGAGGGGCATCAGGGACGAGGACCTCGCCGGCCGGCTCGGCGCGGAGGTGAACTGCTCGGCGCCGCCGGTCTCGTCCACCCGCCGCGCGATGAGCCCGTCGTCCCACACCTCCTCGTCGTCCCGGGACGGCCCGCCGTCGGCGGACGAGCCGGCGTGCACGCCGTCTGCTCGCTCGGTGGGGTCGGTGCGGTTGGTGCGGTCCGTGCGGTCGGTGCGATTGGTGTGGTCTGTGCGGTCCGTGCGGTCCGTGCGGTCCGTGCGGTCCGTGCGGTCCGTGCGGTCCGTGCGGTCCGTGCGGTCCGTGCGGCGAGGGATACCGTCGCCGTCGTCCTTCACTCGCGACGCGTGGTCGCGGGACTCGCGGGCGCGCTCGCCGTCACCGCGCGCCGCACGCTCCCTCCCCCCGTGCCGCGCGAGTTCGTGCTCCCCCCTCGGCGCGGACTCGTTCTCACCGTTCTCCGCCCGCTGACCCTCGACACGCCCCGCCCGCTCGCCCTCGTCGCGCCGGGCGCGCTCACTCCCGCCACCCGCCGCACGCTCCCGCTCGGCACTCCGGGCGCCCTCGCGCTCGCCGTCGCGGGCACGCTCGCCCCGGCCCGCGCCCTCCGGGGCACGCCCCTCGGTGTGCCTCTCACCGGCACTCTTCTCTCGTACGCGCTCCCCGGCCTCCTGGCTCCGGCCACGGCCGCCACGGGTGTCTCGGGCTTCACGGCCGATGTGGGGGTCCGCCTCCTCCGTGTGATGGGTGTGCTCGGTGGGGTCCTGGTCAGTGACGGCGGTCACCGGTCACCTCTCCTTCTGCAGTACGGACAGCGCCGCGATGAGTTCGGCCTGCGGCTCGGGATGGACCTCCAGCGCGTCGAGCGGCGCGAGCCTGCGCTCGCGCTCGGCGTTCATGACGCGGTCCATGTGGGCGGTGAGCAGCCGCCCGCCACGGTCGCGCAGCCGCAGCGCGCCGTGGGCGCCGATGCGTCCGGCGAGCCCTTCCCCGGCGCTGCGCGCCCGCCGGCCGCCGAGCAGCACGGTGGCGGCGAGGGCGGCGACCGTCTCCGGGTCCGGTGCCAGGCTGCGGTCGAGCCGGCGCACCTCCTCCTCGGCGTACTCCTCCAGCTCCCGCCGCCAGCGCCGTACGGCCATCCCGATGCGGTGCTCGGCGCCCTCCGGCGAGGACGCGCGGGACATGAGTTCCGGGGCGTCCGCCGCGGGCTCGCGCCGCCAGATCTCGTCGACCTGCTCGTCGGCGGCGGTGACGGCGCACAGCAGCAGCGCGCCGAGGCTCTCCACCAGTGAGTCGAGGAGTTCGCCGGGGGAACAGTCGAGCGGGAAGGCTCGCCACCGCTTCAGGGCGTCCCCGGCGAGCACGGCCCCCGCCTGCAACCGTCCGCGCACACGCGCGTGCTCGGTGTCGTACGCCCCGTCGACGGCGGCGGTGAGCCGCAGCGCGGCGGCGTACTGAGCGGCGGTGGCACTGGCCAGCTCGGGCATCCGGGCCTTGAGGGAGTTCAGAAGGCCGTAGGCGGTACGGGCCATGGCGTCGTGCCGGGCCGCGAGGTCCTGGGCACGGTGGACGAGCCAGGTCCGCAGCGGCGCCACGGCGGTGGCCGGCAACAGCCCGCCGCCCCAGGCCGACTCGGGCAGCTCGGGCACGGTGAAGCGGGGTACGTCGCCGAGTCCGGCCTTGGTGAGCAGCGCCGCGTACTGCCGTGACACCTCGGCCACCACCTGGTGGGGCACCCGGTCCAGGACGGTGACCAGCATGGCGTCGTACTCCTTGGCGGTGCGCAGCAGTTGCCAGGGCACGGCGTCGGCGTAGCGGGCGGCGGTGGTGACCATCACCCAGATGTCGGCGGCGCAGATCAGCTCGGCGGCCAGGACGCGGTTGTCGGCGACGAGGGAGTCGATGTCGGGGGCGTCCAGGAGGGCGAGGCCGGGCGGCAGCGTGTCCGCGGTCTCGACACGCAGCATGCGCCCGGGATTCTCACCCGGCAGGAGCAGATCCTCGTCCGGGGCCTGGTGGGGTACCCACACGCGCGTGAGGTCGGGCAGTACGCGCATGCCGCTGAACCAGTGATGGTCCTCCGGGTGGCACACCAGCACCGGTGTCCGCGTCGTGGGCCGCAGGACGCCCGCCTCGCTGACCCGCCGGCCCACGAGCGAGTTCACCAGCGTTGACTTGCCCGCGCCGGTGGAGCCGCCCACGACGGCCAGCAACGGGGCTTCGGGATCTCGCAGCCGAGGTACCAGGTAGTCGTCGAGCTGGGCGAGCAGTTCGTCGCGGTTGGCACGCGCGCGTGGAGCCCCCGCGAGGGGCAGCGGGAAGCGTGCGGCCGCGACACGGTCGCGCAGGGCGGAGAGTGCGTCGAGCAGCTGAGGCCGTACGTCCAAGGTCACCACATGGGAAGAATGCCCAATTTTAGGGGAATTCTGAAGCATATGAGCACGTCTGCGCGCCGACCGGACACTACGGACGGAAGGGACGACTGGGACGCGAGCACAGTCCAGGCATAACGAGTGCACAACACCCGGTGCGCGAGACGTCGAAAGCGGTGCACGATTCGCACCTGCCTGCGATTATCGGTTCCGCTTCACCGAACCTCCACACCGAGCCACGGAGGCGAAGCGTCAGGGACACGGAACCGGGAGCCCTATCCTTGTCCCCGGCAACGTCGTGGATCGACCCCACCCGGGCACCACGACCGAGGCCACCACACCAGGCCCCCGTAGCTCAGTGGATAGAGCAGGCGCCTTCTAAGCGCTTGGCCGCAGGTTCGAACCCTGCCGGGGGCACGAGGGAAAGTTTTCGCAGGTCAGAGACTTCCCAACCGCTTTCACACCGCCCAGCGGCGTCGAGACGACATGTCCGACACCGCTGGGCTTGGTGCTTCGCCGACGCACTCTTGCCCAGCGCTCACGAGAGAGCCACAGGCAATGACACGGAGCCCTCTGCGCGCACAGCAGAGCACAAGCAAGAGCGCACGTCGTCTCACGTCCGTACCGTCCCGAGAAGCGCGTGAGGACAGCGCAGACACGCGCGCTCACATGCTCGCCGACTACGCGACGCACCTTCGAGCCAGCAACAACAAGCGCGGCCGTCCGTACGCCGAGAAGACGGTCACCGCGTACACCAAGGCAGCGCGCACACTCAACCGCTGGATCGCGAGCCGGGAACAGAACAGCACGTCAGACACGGCGGGTGTGGTACATGCCTTCACCCAGTGCGACGCGCCGACCCTCAACGTCTTCTTCCGCGCGCACTATGACGGCGGGAAGGGCGAGCGACAGGGCGGGACCCACACCCTCCAGCGAAACTTGCGCCCGTTCTTCAAGTGGCTGGAGTCCGAGTACGACCACGCGAACCCGTACGACGACTCACGGCTCCAGCGCTACGCGCACCCGGAGGACGTGCGCCCGACGACGCTGTCCGAGGAGTTCATCCGTGATCTGTTGCAGGTCACAGGCGGGGGCAATCCTCGGGTCCGCGCGTTCGAGAAGGTTCGAGACCACGCCATTATCCGGGTTCTGACGGAGGGTCTGAGGGCCGAAGAACTTCTCTCCCTGCGGCTCGACCACCTGCACCTGGAGCAAGGGCTCATCGGTCCAGTGACCCCACTCAAGGAGGCTCGCGCGTCGGGTGAGGGCCGCATCATCCCGCTACAGCCGAAGACTGTCGTGGCCATCACGCGCTACCTGCGAGCACGAGACAGTCACCCGCGAGCGAACCCGCTCTCCCCCAACTACACCGAGTGGCTTTGGCTGGGCACACGAGGCAGGCCACAGCTCACGTACTCCGGCCTGTACCGGATGCTGAACCGCCGAGCGGCTGACGCCGGGTACGGCAACCCGGATAACCCGGAGTCCAAGGCCATCGTTCACCCGCACCAATTCCGTCACACGACCGTGGACGACCTACTCAGTGCAGGGGTGTCCGAGGGCGACGTGATGACCATCGCCGGGTGGAAGGATCCCTCGATGCTCAGGCGGTACGCAGCCGACATGGCAGCAACCCGAGCAGTGAACGCGGTCAAGCGCATGGGCGACAGGTACTAGCCCCCTGACCAGCGGCTAAGCACAAGCCGGCGAACACAGCCGGGGGCTGGTGTGGGACGTCCTCTGTTCCACACCAGCCCTCTACTCGTCGCCCTTCACGAATGAGCCCATGCCCGGCGTGGTCATGAGAAGACCCTCAGCGCGCAGAGCGGCCACAGCCTTGCGGGCGGTCATCTTGGCGACGCCCCACTCACCCATGATCCGCGTCTCGCTAATCAGGGTGTCGGGCGGATAGGTGCCGTCCGCGATCCTCGCGCGGATGGCGTCGGCGATCTGCTGCCACCTCGGCCGTTTCGGATCCCACTGCGGCTCTGCCATATCCGGACCGTATGTACGCGTGAGCAGGTACGCATGTGCAGGTGGGTCTATAGAAAGGCATAGACAGGCATAGACCGGCCTCGCTAACGTGACGCGCACAACAGAAAAGACCCCCGCGACCGTGCGACCGGTCCGGGGGCGTGGCCGATCTGAATGGAGCAGACCGACGTGCGAACTCTACTGTCCCTCATCCTCTCGTGGCTCTTGCCGTCCACAGGAAAGCGACGCCGCCCCGCTCAGCAGACCCCCGCGGATTCACCGACGCGGCGCCTGATCATCGCGCCCTCTGCCCTGTCTCTCCCCGCTCCCCGCTCACCCCGTCCGCCCGCTTATCTGCGCGGCGAGGACACCCCACTCATCCGCCCGTACCTCATCGCCCATGAGAGGGAGCAGGAGCGGCGACGACAGAAGGAGAGGCGACGCGCGGCAGTGCTGGCGACGCTCGGCCAGGACTACCCGTCGGGGGTGATGGCATGACCGAGCCGCCTCGGTACCCGAGTGAGCCGGTCATGCTGCCGCTGGACGACTGGCTGTATGAGGCTCACCCCGTCGCCGGTTGCGACGCCTGCGAGACAGCGGAAGCCGCGCTGGCGAAGGCGAAGCGATCCGGGAACGCGTCGGCACGCTTCGAGGCCGCACGTACGATCCGGGCGCACAGGACCGATCACTGATGGCGACCATCGCTGAGGCCCGCACAGCCACACGACCGGTTCACCGGGTGCCACGAGCCGGGCGCACGCCCGGACACGAGCCGTGGACTCTGTGGAAGTGGGGCGACCTGTGCGGCACGTGCACCGGGACTCAACTCGTCTGGTGCCCCGACTGCGGCGGCTTCGCTGGGTGTGGGACGTGCCGTCAGACGTTCAAGGTCGCGTGTCCCGAGTGCGCGGGCGGTGATCACGAGCCGTGGTGACGCCGTAGCGCTCCCCTAGACGAGAGCCCCGAGGCCCCAACCCCTACGCCGATGGGTCTCGGGGCTCTCTGCTGGCTCAGGCCAGCGCTTGATAACGACTCTCCACGGAGTCCAGCCGTAGCCCTTCGGATGGCTCGCGTACTCCGAGAGTGTCGACCTGCCAGCACGACAACGACCCACGAAGGAGCACGACATGACCCGCGAGCGCTTCGATCACAGCAACTGCTCCCACGAGCGTACGAAGGCCGCCCGAGCGAAGTGCCGGAAGGAGATGCGCGCCGCTGCTGAGCCTGTCGCCGCTGCGAAGGCCGAGACGCCCGGCACTGCGACCGCGAAGGCCCCGGCCAAGAAGGCGACGACGGCCGCTAAGCCCGCTGCTCCCAAGAAGAGCCCGACTCGCGCAACGCCCGCCAAGAAGGCTGCCACGTCTCCCGTCAGGAAGACGGTCGCCGAGATCAAGGCCGCCGACGCGAAGTAACGCACGACACCACCCCGAGCAGAGATGCCCCCGTCTCATCGAGACGGGGGCTCTCGCATTCCCAGGAGAAGCCATGAGCAACGACGACCGAGCCATGACGTACGTACGAGAGAACGCGGGCGTATTGATCGCCCAGGGGAAGATGGATGACCAGTGCTGGGACTGCCGTACGCGCGTCGGGGATGACGGGTTCGACGCTGAGCGCCACGGGTGCGTCACCGTCGACGGCAAGACGTACGTGGGCGTGACGTGCAAGGGGTACCACCGCGTCACGTGGCGCTAGCTCAGACCCAGCAGAGGGGGCGTGCACAGTGTGCACGCCCTTTCGCATGGTCTGACCAGCCACGACGTAATCGCCGGCGTGCACTGACCTGCGAGGACGTGGAAGCTCTGAGAGCGCGTCAGACGAGATCGGTTGAGCGACTGAGTGTCTGACACTCAAGACGTACTGTCGGCTCCCGAGAGACGTCAAAGAATCGCGTTTGGAGCTATGCACGCGCGTGACGCTCTCGCACGTGTGCGACAGACGACGCGTCAGGCTGGTGTGGGGCTCTCCTTTCGGGAGCGCCGACATGCGCGGCACTGCCTCTTGCCTGTGCTCGGCTGGACGTACGTGTTCTCCTCGTTGAACGGGTGACCCCACTTGCAATGAGTCTTAGCCGCGTTGACGTTCCGGCCGCGCTCCACGATGTCGCGGCTGTTGTCTGCCGCTGTACCTAGCTCCAAGTGCTCACGGCGGACACAGATGGGGTTGTCGCACTTGTGGCGGACAAGTTCTTCCGGCTCCAGCTCCCGCCCGAGGGTGTGTTCCATGAGCCATCGTGTAGCGAAGTACTGCTCACGCTGCCGTCCGGCGGCCTGGACCACGAACTTGCCCCGGCCGTGGCTCGTCAGGCCGGTCCACGGGTGACAGCCGTCGGGCGTCGTCTCGGTGTCCACGTAGGACATGAACCGCTCATAAGGCGTGAGGCCATATCGCTGGATCTGCTTGACCCCGTTGGCCTTGCGGCACTTCTTGCGCTCGTTGCCCGTGTTCGGATGGTCGCACTCGGCGTGGGGGCCACCTGGGCGACGACCACGAGCCGTCACGTCTCGCCGGTTCGTCGTGGCGTCGCCGACGTAGAGATGGTCCGGGTTCACGCATGACGGGTTGTCGCAGGTGTGGCACGCGACTTCATCGGCGGTGAGTTCCCGGCCCAGGGTGTAACCAAGAATCCAGCGGTGGGCCCGCTCCATCTTGCCGTCGACGTTGAACTTCCCATAACCGTTAACCCGAAACGCTATCCATAGCCAGCATCCGGATTCCGACTTCTCCACTTTCGCCATGAACCGCTCGTAAGTGGAGGGCCGAGATGTACCCCTTCGACGGCACTTGGCTCGGGCTGTTTTCGTATTCGGGTGATCACAGTCTTTGTGCATATCGAGAGCGTAGACGCCTCTTTGCGGTTTCGAGTCCCCTCGGAATTCGACCCCATATACAATACCTTGCCGTTTTGTCAAGCATCTGCGATTATCGAATTGCCGGAACGCGGTTTTGTAGTGGTTCGGCACTCGGCCGGAACTCGGAATTCAGGAGGGAGGGAACATGCCCGCCAAGGAAGTGCAGAGGGTGGAAACTCGGGCGGAGCGGGATGCTCGTCTCGACCGAGAGGCCGAGGAGGTTTTCCGGCTCAAGTACCAAGGCTGTACGGATATCGACATCCGCCGCCGCCTGGGTATCACCAAGGACACCCTCCAGCGTCGCCTAGAGCGTGCTCGGCGGAATCTCGGAGAGTCCACGAGCGACGACGTCCGGACGGACCTCGAACGCAGCCTGGACGACGTTATCCAGCAGGCATACGACCTTCTGAGCCAGGCCGAGACGGTGAGCGAGAAGGCGCAGCTCCTCCGCGTCATCACCGACACGGCCGCCAAGAAGGCACGGCTTCTAGGGGTGGAAGCTCCGAGCAAGCTGGTTCACACCCTGGAGCAGGAGGGGTGGGGTAATGGCTCCGCTTAAGGTCCTGCGCCGGGTTGAGCAGAAGAAGCGGGCTGGTGTGGTGGTTTGCTCTACCCACGGCCCACTCTGCACGAAGTACCCGGATCACCCCCTTCTCGTGGAGCGAGAGAAGCGAGACCGGGAACTGTTCGCCCATATCCCGAAGATGGTCATGGAAGTGAACTTGCGCGGCTATCTCACGGATCTCACAGAGGCCGGTTACGAGATCCCCGAGGAGTTCTCTCGGGGCGCTGAGGACCCGCCCAAGAGTGACAGGGTCCGTCTGTTCATCGACCGGTACGACATCGCCAAGCACTTCCGTTCGGACGAGCGGGTAGCGCCCCCACCCTGTAAGCCCCGGAAACTCTCGGATGAGGAGATTCGACAGCGCGGGGAATGGGCTAAGGCGGTTCGTGAGGCCCGGAGCAAGAACCGGCTAGACCCGACCCCGCCGTGGGAAAACTACGAGGTCGATCCCGAGTTGACCAGGATGCTTGGTCAGGGAGTCGGAGAACCCGACCCGGAAGTCCAAGAATTCTGGGACCAGATTCACCGCGAGGAAGCGGCCAAGAAGGTCGCTCGGATTCAGGTCCTCCGGGATGACCAGGAACTAGCGCGGAAGATGCGCGAGGCCCTGAAAACGTGGGTGAACCGACCGCCTCGGTTCTCGTACCACACCACCGACGTACGCGAGGGCTACGGCGACGCCGTCCCCGACTTCGAGGAGGAATAGTCATGGCCGACACGACCGGCGAAAAGCTCATGGCCCAGCTCATGGCGGGCACCAACCCGAAGCGGTTCGAGGAGCAGGAGCCGAAGGGCAGCGCCACGGGGCGAGAGATCCAGCGGCGCATGCGGGGTAGCGCCAACTACAGCGACCTCCACGAGGACAACGCGGAAAGGGAGCGGCAGTTCCAGGCCCGCGTCGCGGAGCGCGCGGCCAAGCTCAAGCGCGAGGGTGTGGCACGCCCTGAGAGCACCGCCCGACAGCAGCTCATCGCCGAGGACCAGGAGCGCAGGGAGGCGGAGGAACGCCGCGCCGCCCACGAGGAGATGAGCTGGCACGCCAGCAACGAGACCCGCTGGAAGTACCAGGAGTACTCCGAGCGTGCCGAGCGGCCGGTGTACAGCGGCCCGAAGCCGGGTGACCCGGTGTGTGACCCGCGCAACGACGGCCGACGCGACCGCGTCGCCGAGAAGCTCATGGCCCAGTACTACCGGAGGCAGCTCAAGGACGCGGGGGCCGACCCCGACGCCTAATCGCCGGCTCGCCGGTTGCACCACACATCTATCCGACCGCGTAACCGAAAGGCAGGCCCGCAATGGCCAACATCACGATGGACCTGGACGACTTCATCTGTCTGATGGAGCACTTCACGCGCCGCTGGCGTCGCGGCGACGCCATGACGCTCCGGAACGCCGCCCGCATCAAGTCGGGGCGACCCATCGTGCCCGGTGCAGGCGGCGTCTACCCGAGCGGCTACGACCCCAACCTGGTCCCCCAGTTCGCCGGTGACCCAGTGGGCGCGCTCGTCGCCAACGTCAAGGCCGCGATCCAGGCGGCGGAGTGATGGCAACCGACCCGTTGCCGGATCTGGAGTCCAAGGTTCTCCACGTCATCCGGACCAACCAGCACCGCACGGTGAGGTCGGGATGGAGATACGTGGTTGAGGACAGGTTCAGGATCACTTCCGGCGGCCTCCAGACGACCAAGATCCTCGGCGCTCGCCTGCTCCACGGCATCGAACAGGGCGAGATCCTGGCCGCCCTCCGTCGTCTCCAGGAACGGGGCGCAGTCCGGATCGACGGCACCGACCTGAACACCCAGCGCGTGTTTCTGAGGACATCCAGCGAACGGCCCCGACGGCTCGACGCCGAGGCCGCCGACCGCGTCCTGTCGGGCCTGGAAGACGACGGCTACGACGTGACGGCTCGGGACTGAGCCGCACACAGACCGGGCTGGTGTGGGAGACACCCGCGAGAGACGGTCTCTCCCGCACCAGCCCCTCTAACTCCCGCTGGGCGAGCGGGACTCCTGGAACGTCGGCCAGGAAACAGCCGGTGGGTGTGGCCTTGAACTCCCGTGTTCGACCACACCCACCGGCTTTCACGTATCCGAATCCGCGGGAGGTGTTGAAAGTGACCGAGCTGAACCCCGAACTCAAGGCCCGCATCCTGGAATTCGTCAGCGATCGAAAGCGGGTCACCGTCGCAGATGTACGGGGGGAACTCTTCCCTGGTGACATCTCCCGGCCGTACCTCTATCCGGACGCGCTTACAGCCGACCGTGACCTTCTCGTCTCGTCGTTCGGGGAGGAACCGACTACGTGGCTTCCGTTCAGGAGCGCTGAGGAGATAGCGAAGACTCGGCGGCGGCCTGCTGGTAATCGACAACAGAAGACCCCAACCCCCGAGAAGCCGAAATTCGTTTCACTTGCCCGGTCAAAGCGTTCCCAGGAGATCACGCACGCCTACTGTGACCACCCGCTTACCCGGACAGAATCTCGACGATGCCTGGAAACGGTGGGCAAGGAGAAGTTGTTGGAACTGGTCCGAGAAAAGCGGGGCCTACCCCAAGAGCTTAACCCGGAAGAAGTGGCCCCAAGGGGGCATGAGGAGTGCGTTCACCCCAACACCCCCTTGGAATGGGGCAGGTGCAGCAGGGGCTACTACATCCCGGGGACGATGGAGCGCACGCCCTCGGTGGCCCAGATCATGAAGGCCATGAAGCCAACCAAACCCAAGCGAGCAAAGAGACCGAGGGCCAATCCGGAGGAGACTAAGGCTCGTGTCTTGAAGTGGCTGAGGCAGCAGACCGATATGCACCGCTCAGGGCACATCGGCTGTCTGCCCACAACCACTGACGTTGCCCGCGCCCTGTTCCCAAAGGGTGCCGCTGCCACGGTCCACAAGGACGGAGTCGTCACGTCGGGTGGTGTGGTGCAGGGCAGCACGATGACCGCCCACAAGTACCTGACCCTCCTTGAGTCAGAGGGCCTGGCTCAGCGCCACAAGATGACCCACGGAATTCCCCTGCTGTATTGGTCGGCCGTCGATAATCCGACCGGCAAGCCCGTCCCGCCCGGCGTCCTGGACTACTACAGCTAGCCGCCTCAGTTCCTTTGGAACGTGGTTTTCGCGTCATGTAGCGTGACGGCATCGGGAACACAACGCGCACCCGGCTTGACACTCAGAAGACATCGGCGGCGATGCGCGCTGCCTTGTTCCCCGCCAGATAGCCCCGGAGACTTGGACTCTCCGGGGCTATCTGTTGGACTCGCCGGCTGTCAGTGAATCGCTCTGTACGGCGCCCATTCGCTCTCGCGCGTCTCTGTCATCACAGACGACGTGAAAGGCGCCGAGAGACGCGCTCAGAGCGCTCTAGGACGTGCTCTGTGTCGAGGCGTGAGAGCGCGTACGCGTCACAGGCTGACGAGACGCTTTCCATGTCTCGTATCCCTTAATGGCCGTGGCCTCGTCCCGCTCTCCGAAGCGGTATTGCTTTCCGGTCCCGGGGTTGTTCCAGCAGGGCACCGACCGCAGAAAGCGGCGGAACTCCTTGGGGCTCAAGCCGTGGTCCTTGGCCACCTGCGACGCGCTCTTGGCCATCACCATCACTGCTCCCCCGCCTCACCGTCGATGATCTCCCGCAGCATCTTTCGCCACCGTCGACACTTGGCCCGCGCTGCCTTGGTGGACTCGTGGTCACAGTCGCGGTGGCTGCTCTTGTTCTTCGCGGTCATCACTCGCCCTCGCCGTTGAGGATTGCGCGCTCTCGGTCCAGCATCTCGTCCCACAGGTTCAGGAAGGTTCCGAAAGCGTTGGTGGCCCAGTCGCTCCGATCAGCCCCCGCGTCCTCCAGTTCCTCCCGCTCGTCCTGGCAGTCGGCGCACAGGCCGGTCAGCCGCCACTCACAGACGTACTGCTCCGGGTCGTCGTCGGGGTCGGAGTGGCGCAGGGTGCCGTCCACGTTGAACACGGGCGCACCACACCCAACGGGTGCAGAGAGGCAGCGGCCCTCACTCACGGCGTCCGCCACGGAATCGCCGGTAAGTGCGGCGGTGAATTCGTCCAGCGTGGTCACGTCTTCTCCTCAGTGATCGGTGCGTATCCGTCACGCACTGCGCGGATGAACTTGCCAGTCATGCGCTTGAGGGTCACGGTCACCGTGTTATCCGATACACCCTGCGTCCGCATGTAGCCCTGGATTTCTGCGGTGGTCTTGTGTCCGCCGTCCAGGAATTCATAGATGAGCGCGGCGTTTGTTCCTGGGCGGGGTGTGGCGGATGCCTGCGCCTTCGGCTTGGCCTTCGCCGCCGACTTCCCGTCGGCGTGGAACTCGACTCTCACCGTCTTGCCCTCGGCTTTGGTGATCCGCATATGGGCGGCGACCTCTTCGAGTCTGACGCCCTCGGGCCGTAGGTTGGAGTTGTCCTTGAACCACACCAGCCGTGAATGGCCGTCGCTCACCTTCTCCACCCGGTAGACAGCGCCTTGGATCGCGTCCGTCTTACCCTTGTCACCACGCGGGCGCTTCTTCTCGGTGTGGCCCACGTGGTCCGTGAGCACGGCGCAGGCTCCACCCTCAGTGAATGGGCGGATGAACGTCTTGAGGATGCGGTCCATGACCTCCGCCGCATCGGCCTTCATCTCCCATGCGTGCTCGGCCGCACGGGTCACGGAGTCCAGCGTCACGAGAGCCGTCTCCGTCTGGTCGATCCCTCTCGGGTCGTCGTCAATGAGCGTGGGTGTGGTGGTGGGCCGGAGCAGAACGCTTAGGTGACGGTTGATCTTGGCCCGCGAGACGCCCAGCGCGGCAATGCGTCGGATCATCTCCTCGCCGGTCTCCCACTCGAACTCGTAATGGACCGTGTTCAGCCCGGCACTGATCATCTCCGCGTGCAGACGGGCTTGAAGCTCGGTCTTGCCCGTACCGCCCTCACCGAAGATGACGTTGGGGATGCCTGGAGCGAACAGACCGCGCCCTCTCTGGCGGGATTCACCACACCCACAGTTCGGCGCACAGTCGAACCAATTCAGGGTGCTGTGGGTCCATTCGTCTTCGCCCTGAACCCAGAACGGACACCCCGCGTCCTCGCCTTCGAGAAGGCCGATGATGGCCCGCCGCTTCTCGTCCACGTCGATATCCACGACGGCGTGAGGGTTCCGCTTCTTGACCGCCTGGGCGTACTCCCAGCGGGTGGGAGCAACCAGCTTGCCGAGGCGCTCCGGGAGCGTCAGATAGCCGGACTCGGCCAGGTCGTGGATGTCTTCCCGCTCGTCGGGGTCGAACTCCTCCCACTGTTGCTCGATGGCGTCGCGCTCGGCCTCTATCTCCAGCGCTTCGGCGTGCGCGTCCTCGATGACTTCGGAGAACACGGGCCGGAAGTCTTCCAGCACCTCATCCAGGGCGTAATACCGCGTGCCATTGATCGTGAGCGGCAGGTGTTCCCATATCCACGTGTGAAAGAAGCGCTCTTCCGGCTTTAGGTCTGCCGCACCGTCGCTGATAACGTCGTTGGTGTTCATCGCTCATGCTCCCTTATGGGAATTCGAGATTGGGCGGAGCTGGACCCTCCGCCCATTCTCTGCTCGACCGTCACTCGCCCTCTTCGGGCGTGTAGAACTGGAAGAACACCGACTCGCCCCGAACGCTGATGGTGACCTTGTATCCGCGCTTTGTGGCGCGGTTCCTGATCTGCTGGGCGAAGATCTTCGGCTCGGTGTGGAAGTCCTCTCCGTGCTTGACTTCCCACGGTGAGCCGTCGCTCCATTCATCCCAGTTGTACTTGGGCTTACTCCCGCCTCGGGAAGACGGGGGCATTTCCTCTCGCCGACTGGCCATAACGCACTCCTCGGAATCGCTGCTCTCTGTGTGCAGATTCACTGTTACACATCTCTGTTATCAGCGGCAATGACGCTATGGAGTCGAGGAGACCGCGAGGATTGAGATGTGACACAGATCACATACAGCGCTCTGACCTGCGGTAATGATGGTGCATGTATGTGCCATGTATCAGGGGTACCTTTCACTCCATCACGGAGCGTGATCACCGAGGCTTGCACTCGCCGGCTCGCCCGTGGCATGTTCCACACCAGCCGAGAAGTGCTCGGTGGTGTGGGGCTTTGAGCCCGGCAAAGGAGGCATATTGGCCGAGGTCGTGGATTTCCAGGGGGAGATGGAGCAGCCGTTCAAGGACTGCCGCTGGGATGAGTGGCTGAACAACCGAGACAAGGTGTGGGGGGTCCGTCAGGGAAAGGACTTCCACTGCCCGCCGGAGTTCTTCATCCTGGAGCTGTGGGACCGCCTCGATGAACACTTCCGACTCTGGTACAAGCTCCGCACCGAAGGGCCGGACAAGGGCGTGGTCCACTTCATGATCACCGAGGCTTGGGCCGACTAGCCGTAAAGCTCTGTGCTGCGCTCTCGGGCGTTGTCAGAGCGCGCGTGTCGAGTTCATCGCGCGAGCGCTGCGTGAGCTCCTGAGACGCGCTGAGAGCTGCCTAATGCGTACGTGTGCGCTCTGTGTCTCGTCGCATGTCGCGCGCATGAGTCGGCAAGTCCATCTCGGGTCGTTGTCCCGTGTCGGATGGTTGTCCTACTCGTGCGCGCGCTCGCGTATTCCGCGCGGGTGTATGCGTACGCGCGTCATGACACTCCCTGACGTGACGGTGACAATGACGAGTGACAGAGCGCGTGCTCTATAGAGCACGCTCGCACTCTCGTGACAGTCGTCAGAGTGTCACTGTGTTTTCGCAGATGAGGATAGCCATTGAGGCGTGACAAACAGCGCTGAGTGACAGTGTCACCAGTTGTCACGCGTCACTGTGTTTTCGCAGCTCAGCGCCGGAATGACAGGTGACAGTGACACTTTTTGCGAAGTGTCACGAAGATCGTTTGTCACCTGACATGGAGCAGCACTCTTGATCTTGAGGTGGGAGCAGTCGAGAGCGCGACCGATCAAGAGGCGGAATAGAGCACGAGATAGTGCGTGGGCAGTGAAGCCGCAGATGCGCCGAGAGAATCGAGGGAGAGAGACGACAGAGCGCGTGGAGTGTCCGGGTTGGTGGGGCGAGTGAAGCGCGCGGGATTGATTGAGACCGAAAGGCTGGTGTGGGACGTATGGGGATGCTTGCCGCTCCGCAGGGGAAGTGGTTCGCGCGGTTCGAGGTGACAGGGGCAGAGGGAGACGACGGCGGGGGCTGGGAGGGCTCCGAGTCGATGTACCGGGAGGTGATCGCCTGGGATGACGAGGGGCACGCGATGGTGATCAACTTCAAGGACGGGTGTCTGACGCGGGCCAACGGGATGAGCGCCTTCTCCGGGCTGGCGACCGCGTTCGAGAGGGACGCCGTGGTGGAACCGGAAGACGATGACGACGAACCGGGATACGACGAGGAAGACGGGGAGTGAAGCGACGGCACGTGGACGCTGCCTGAGGGGTGCGTGAGCGAGACGGTATGGCTGGTGTGGGGCGTGAGCAGTGATCGGGGCTGAGAGCCGCCTCAGTGAGCGTGGATGGCCAGGCGTGCCTCTCGTTCTGGGGCCCCCGGCTCGCATGTGCGCGAGCGGTAATGTGGCCAGCTCAGGACGGTGAAGCACCTGTTCCAGGCTGCACACGGTCAGGTGCTTACGCCGTCTGGGCGCGCGTTGACCGGCTTCATCCACGTCTCTAAGCTGCGTGTTTGTCACGACACCGCAGGACGATAGAGCAGGCGCCTTCTAAGCGCTTGGCCGCAGGTTCGAGTCCTGCCGGGGGCGCCAGTCTCTGCCCTCCCGTCGGGGAGGGCCTTTTCCTGCTCAGGGCCAACCTCAGCCGCCAGGCCGAACCCCGAACGCCCTCTGACGATCAAGGCCGGACACCGGGATCGTCCGGCCGTCACCGGCTGGCGGCGGGTGGCCGTGTCGAATACGTGCCGAGGTTCTCCACCGGAGGACGAGCCGGATCCGGGCCCTCCGGCACCTGGGCAGGCGCGACCGTCGTTGCGCCACTTCGTCAGGCGCGCGCCGGTTGTAGTACACACCGCCCGGTCTGTGACTCGAGGACGTAGGGAGACAGCACGGTCTTAGCGGGGCATCGGTGCCCGCTAGCCCGATCCAAGAAACCCAGGGTCGCCGGCACGGCCTCCCAGCCTCTCTCCTAAAGCGGTGACCCACACCTGTCGAGTGAGACCATCCATGGATGGCAGACGCACGGCCACCCCAGGGATGGACTCTTCAGCAGATCCGCGATGCATCGGGGGACTGGGAGGCTGTCGCGCTGGATCCCGATCGGTCGGCGAAGTGGGTCACCTCCGCCGGGACCCACGAGATGCCTCGCCCAGAAATCGCTCTCGGATTCCACAGCCTGTGCCTCGTAAAGCCTGTCGGTGACGACGACTGGTACATGGGCAGCCTGCACGATGACGGCAGCGTCGACTGCTGGGCAGCGTATGACGACCTCTTCGAGGCGCTACGCGGCCTGTAGGAGCTGCGCCGCGGCCCGCGTGCGAGGCGCGTTGAGTACCTGACTGCGTGACAACGATGACGCACAGTACACGAACAACCGCGCCGCCTACCGCCGTCCGCAGCCGAAGCAAGCCGTGCCGCCTGACACCAACGACGCCGAATGACGGCGTACCCCAGCGCCCCAGTCCGCCGGATGCACCAACCAGCGACAGCAGTTGAGGCGGGAGCGGATCGAACTCCCACAGCGACTCCCGAGGGTCGATGTCATTCCTCGCGGTGCTCAGCGAACACCTGCTGCTGCTCGTCATGCCAAGTCCAGTTCGCCGGCCGGGAGAAGGGCAGGCTTCGAGCAAGGCTGGAGAACTGGTCGGATGGCTCCCGGCTCGCCTTGTTCACCACGATCGCCGAGAGCATCGCTGCTCGTCCGTCCTCATTACCGTGCAGGCAGACATCCTTGAGCAGGTAGGTCATGACCCCGCGGTGAGGCGGTATGGAGTCGAAGCCCCGTGCCGCCAACTCGGCACTCAACTCCCCGTACGTGATGGCCTGTCCTCGACGGGCCCACTCCCGCAGGATCTCCACGGCCGCCTCGACCGCGGCCGGGTACTCCGGGTCCTTGGTCCTCATGCCCCCTCCCCCATCGCATTGGCCACCGCCCGGCCTCCTCATGCCGGCCAGGCACCGGCCCAGTACCGCTACAGACAGATCCGAAGAGATCGTGCCAGAACGGTGTCCGAACCTGCAGGGAACTACGGGAACTGACGGGGACCAGGTCGCCGGAAGTGGGCCGACCGTCCAACCGCCCCGCTGGAACTCTGCCCTACCCAGACCTGATGGACGGCTGAGCGGACGAGGCGCACGTGCCAGTTCCAGTACTCGCGCTCCGTGGCAGCAGCACAGCCGTACGCACATCGGTACCCTCCCCTCCATGGGGCTCGACATCACCGTGCTGATCGTCGACCCCTCATGGCTGGTGCGGGTCCCCCCGCGGGAGCGGCTGCCGCGGCTGAGAGATGCCTGGTACGCCGACGAGACAGGGCTGTGGGACCACGATGCGCCGGCGGTCGAAGGCGGGTGGGTGTGGCCGCAGGGGCCGGACGGTGCCTTCTTCGCCGTGTACGAGTTCCTGCACACCCTCGGCTCCTTCAAGGCGCACTTCTGGGCCGGGCAGCGATGGGAACGCGTCCGCGACCATGCGGACCCCCTGTTGCGCGACGCGCTGGACGCGTTGCTCAGCGGGCTCTTCTGGGACGGACCGGACGGCGAGGCTCAGCACACCGACACGGCCTTCTTCGGTGAGGCCGGCCACGGGGTGCTGCTCGCGCGGTCACCGGAAGGCGTGCGGGAACTGGCCTCGGCCTGGGATCGGGCCCTCTCCCACCTCGGCCGGATGCGGGAGCCCTTCGCCGAGCACGCCGCGGTTCCTGATGGCTGGGTCGGTGACTTCGACGCGTTCATGGACCTGCTGACGCAGTGGGGGCACGTCCTGACCGAAGCGGCGCGCCGAGGGTGGTGCGTCGTGGGGCTGAGCGAGTAGTTCGCCTCGGCACACGGCGTGCCCGGCACGTGCGCGGCGGGCCTCCACGCCCCCACGCCCGTGGCCGACAGGGTGATCCTCACGTTGTGTCACCGCGTGGCGGCTCGACGTGTACTGCCGTACGGGATCGCCCACAATTGAGTGATTACCTCGGTATAGATACCGTGCTGGTAATGATGGGACGGTTCGCCACCCTTCCGTCCTCACCGGAGCTGTCCATGCGCACTGCCGTCACCAACGCCCAGGAACCCACCACAGGGTGCTCCGGTCCCGTTGCTGCTGCACCGGGACAGGTGGAGGAACGCGGCCTCGTGCTCGACGGGTTCGCCTACCAGTGCCGCATCGTCCGTCAGAGCGCCCCACAGACCGTCCCATTGGTGCTGCTCGGGGGATCCTCGCAGAACAGGTACTCGTGGCAGGGGCATGAGAAGTGGCTGGCGCCGCTGTGCACGCTGGTCACCGTGGACCTCCCCGGGTACGGCACCGCGGACTTCCTGCCCGCCGAGTACGACATCGACTTCCTCGCCGACGCGGTCGAGCACATGCTGGTGGAGATCGGGATGCCGGAGGTCAACCTCTTCGGCGGTTGCTTCGGCGAGGTCGTGGGCCTGCGCTTCGCCCAGCTCCACCCGGAGTTCGTCAGCCGCATCCTCTTCTGCGGCGCGGCCAAGCGCCTTCCCGACATCTACACCGAGGCCGTACCCCGCCTGTCGCACGCGCTTGAACGCGGAGAGATCGACAAGGCCGCCGAGGGGCTGGTGCGGCTGTTCATGTCGAACCCGGGCGCCGGCCAGGTGCGCAAGCACGCGGCCGTCGCGCGGCTCCTGCAGCGGCAGTTCCTGAACCAGACACCGGACGAGATCAAGAAGGCCGTCGAGCACAACACGAGGCTGACGACGCACGGTTGCTACCGGCCGCTGCCCGTCCCCGACGTGCCGTCGCTGGTGTTCACCGGGGAGTACGACACCCTGTGCACCCCGCAGATGGGCCGCGAACTCGCCGCCATCATGCCCTCGGCACGCTTCACCACCATCAGGGAAGCCGACCACCTGGTCACCGTGGAGCGCAGGGAGGAGTCGGCGGACCTGATCGGCCGGTTCTGCACCGGCCGCCCCATCGACGACCTGCCGTACTGCACTCCCCTGGAGTGACCGACCGTGGACCAAAGGGGGCGGTCCGCGGCCGCGGGCACGCCCCCGCCCGACAGTGCGGTCCGGCATCCATCCCGACGCCCTCCCCCACGGCGAAACGCCAGATGGCCGACCCCGGGTGAACGGGTCGGCCATCTGGCATGCGGCGCAGCCGCTGCCCACGACACTGCGGCGGGAGCCAGGTGCGGATCAGCTGGACTGACGGCTGCGTCGAGTGGGCGCAATTGCCTCAGTCGAATCAGGGGTGGTGAACAGAGCAGTCCACGGTGCTGTTGCCCTTGATCGCGCAGCCGTCGCGCGAGACCACGACGTGCACCTTGCCGTCGTTCGTCTTGTACTTGGTTTCGCTCTTCTGCCCGCAGTGGCCGTCACTGGCCTTCTCGTTGCAGGCAGGGATGTCGACGCCGTGCGCCTGGGCGGTACCGAGCCCCATCAGTACGGAGCCCCCCAGGACTCCCGCCGCCACTGCAATCTTCTTGAACTTCTGCATCCGCTTTGTCCTTTGCGGTAGTCCCCCCAGGCGCTGTACTTCTCGAACCATGCGGCCACTGCCCGTGTGCCCTGGAAGATAAGTCACGAGATCAACGCTCGGGTTAGTGAGAAATGTCAGGGAGAGGCCCCGGGACTCGCGTCCCGGGACCTTTCCTTATGCGTCTAGCAGGCGTCAGCCCGTGAAGCCGCGGGTGGAGCAGTCGACCTTGTGACCCTGCTCGTTCTTCTGGGTCCCGTGGTCACCGTCGTTGCCGAAGGTCAGGAGGCCGCCGACGACGCCGTTCAGGACACCGACGTTGCCGATGAGCTGGTTCGAGTCACCGGAAACCGAGCAGCCGCCGCCCTTGACGGCGAAGTCCGCACCCTCGCCGGCCACCGCGGTACCGGCGCCGAGGGCACCGACGCTGCCGAGCATCGCGACGACGACGGCAGCCTTCTGGATCTTGCGCATTACCTCTCCGTTTCTGTGAAGAGCAACACGGTCCGTGTTGAACCGGTCACTGTTAGTACCTACCTTAGAGGACGTTCCGGGCTTTTGGCGAATGAAGCGCCCATCACCGTAGATTTCTTGTGAAAGTCCTTGTTGGTGCGCTGTTCCGCAGGAATCGGACACGGCTCCCGGCGTGTCTCAGCGGCGCGTTCGGACACCGGGACTCCCTCGTGCACCGCGGCCCTCACGCGTACCTGTAGATGCGGCCGACGTCCTCGAGGTCGGCCGGTGTCACGTCCCAGGGCGGCAGCTTCTGGTGCCGGGCGACGACGCGGCCGTGCTGCGTGTCGCCGGAGTCCGGCGGTGTCGCGGGGAGGTAGCGGGCCCCGCCGTGCCGGCGCTGCCAGCGGTACCACTGCAGGTCCACGAAGGCGTGGTGCAGCCAGAAGACCGGGTCGTTGACGGAGGCGGCGCCGAGCATGGTCCCGCCGACCCAGCGGTGCACCCTGTTGTGGTTGCGCCACGAGGCGCTGCCCCGGCCGGTGCCCCAGCCCTCCAGCTTGTTGCGGAAGCCCCGCGTGACCGTCGAGTCCCAGGGCGACACGTCGTAGACGGCGTCGTCCAGTGCCCGTGCCAGCTCGCTCTTCGTGGGCAGGTCGATCGGACCGCGGCTGCGGCCGAGGTCCCGGGTGAGGAACTCCGAGTCGGTCACGCCCTCCGTGAGGGGCCAGTCGCCCGTCCCGTGGGCGAACGGGCCGGTGGTCACCTGCCGGTCGGAGGGGCGCCCGTTGCCGCCGAGGAGATCGGCCGTCCAGGGCGCGGAGGCGGCCGTGCGGTCGCGTGTCCAGTCCCAGTACGGAAGGGTCACCGCGGAGTCGATCCGCCGCAGGGCGGTCTCCAGGTCGAGCAGGAGGCGGCGGTGCCAGGGCAGGAAGGACGGCGCCATGTGCGCGGTGCGCAGTCCTCTCTCGCCGTCGGAGGCGAAGTACGCGAGGTGCATGCGCACGAACTCGTCGTACTCGCCCCGGCGTTTGAGTTCGAGCAGTGCCTTGACGAAGCTGCTCTTCTCCGCCTTCGTGAGCGTGCCGGCGTCCTTACGCACGTACGCCATGGCGGCCTCCCTCGTGCTGGTCTCCCTCGGCCGGCTGTGCCGCGGCGCGCAGGTGTTCGCCGGGGCCGAGCTCGTCGACGGCGGCGCGGGCGGCCTCGAGGGGCGTGGGGTACGAGCAGTAGTGGTCGACCATGCTCAGCCAGGTGCCGTCGGCGCGCCGCATCAGATGGAGGGGGCGGCCGTCCACCGTGACGTGCCATGGGGCGTCACCGGCCGGGCCGCGTGCGGGCGTCCGCACCCCGCGGATGCGGCGGCCGCGGTAGGTCTTAGCGAAGCCGGTGCCGCCCGGGAGACTGCCGCGGGGCGGCGGGGCGGCGGCGACCAGCGCGGTCAGCGCCGCGGCCAGCGTGGCCGCGCGCACGCCGTGCGCCAGGTCTCTTCGTGTCGTGCCCGCCGGTCCGGGCGCTGCGTCGTCGGTGTCCACAGGAACGCCGCCGGTGCTGATGACCATGGTCCACTCCTCGTCCGATCGGTTGCCGGCAGCCGTAACCGTCGAACGTCCCTCGCGGTCACCGCGGCGCCGCCGGATCGGTGAAACCCGTACGGAAAAGGGCGGCCCCGGTGGAACGGGACCGCCCTTCGCCGGGACGTGCTCTCAGCCCCGCATCGACAGACCGCGGCGCAGCGCCTTGTCCTGCGTCAGCGCGTTCCTCGCGTTGTCCACCTTGTGGAGCGGCGAGTCCGCGTTCCCGGCGTCGAGCAGGGCCCCCGGGTCGTCCAGCGGCGTGTCGAGGACGCGCACGTTCTTGAACGGGGCGGACGTGCTGTCGTCGATGCTGTGCTGCATCGGCTCGGCGGCGAACGCGGGTGCGGCGGCGCCGGAAGCGATCAGGGACCCGACGACGACGGCGGCGGCCTTCAGGGACTTCATCGTGTTCCTTTCTTCGGCAACGCGGGTCGCCGGAGGAGGTTCTCTGTCGCCGTGCCCAACGAGCCCGAGGCGGAGCGGAACCGGGAACGCCGGAGATTCGCAAGTCCTCATATGAGAACTCTGAAAGACCGGCTCCGGGGACTCAGGAAGCCGGCCGGAGCACCGGTGCGGGAGGCGTGAGCGCGGGGAGCGTGACGGCCGGCAGCGCGGGAGCCTGCGCCGACGACGGTGACGTGGTGGACGGCGTCGCCGGGGCGGGCAGGACCGACACCTCCGGGTCGCCGACGGTGAGCGCGTCGACGAGTTTGCTCACCTCGGCGAGCAGGTGGTCGAGCGAGGTCTTCGTCGCGGCGGCGGCGTCCGCGGCGCCGGAGGCGTCCGCGCTGCTCGCGGTGTCGGTGGTGCCCGCGGTGTCGGTCGTGCCCGCGGTGTCGGTCGTGCCCGCGGTGTCCGTGGTGCCCGCCGTGTCGGTGGTGTCCGTGGTGCTCGTGATGCCGTCCGTGGAGAAGATCGTGCCCAGGAGGCCGTCGACGGCCTCCTTCACGGCCTCCAGCGCGTCGCCGATGATGTCGGCGCCGGTGGCGGGGACCAGCAGTTCCGTCGCCGGGGCCCGTGTGGCGGCCGAAGTCGCCGAGGTCTTCGCGGCCGCCTTGTCCAGGGCGCCCTTGGCCGCCTCACCGAGTTTCCTGGCCTCGGCCGGGGGGAGGCTGCGGTCGTCGTCCGACCCGACCACGGCCGTCAGCAGGTCGGCGACGGGATCGAGTTCGGCCCCGCGGGCGTTGAGGTACTCGACCTCTCCGAGGAGCGTCTGCACGGCGGGGACCGGCGCGATGGGCGACAACACGCGGGTGTGCCCGGGGTTCGTGTCGGCCGCCATGGCGACGGGGCCGGTGATCCCGGCCAGGAGGGCGGCGCACAGGGCGCCGAGTGCGATGGGCCGTGCGGGCAGGGCACGCATGGGGGTCCTTTCTGCGGAGGTCGGAGCTTGAGCCCACCGTCGGCGCGCCCCTGACCGGCCGCAACCGGTGATGCGCCGCGGCGGCCCCGCCGTTCACCCTGCTGCCGCGACGTCCCTGATGAGGCACGGTGCGGCGCCGCCGTGCCGCCGTCCCCGTTCGGCGGCACGGCGGCGACCGTGCGCATGGCCGTCCGCCGCGGTCGGCCGGGCGGCGATCCGGCCCGCAACTCCTTCACGTTTCCAACACAGATCGCGGTATGCCCCGAATTTCGGTGAATTGGTCCGCTTGGTGGCTAGAGTGCGGAACGCTGACGCACCCCTCCCCAGGCGGACGCACGCCCTGTGTCGCTGCCCGCCGCTCCCAGCTCCGAAAGGGCACCGACGGTCATGCGCCAATCCCCTGGCCAGCTGCTCCGTAGCGCGACGGTGGGCGTGCTCGCCCTCGCCTCGTTGTGGGCCTCCGGCGGTTCCGCGGCGGCCGCGCCGGCCGCGCCGCCCGCACCCGAGGCGGACAGCCTCGCGTTCGCCCAGCGGTACGCGGCGCTCCAGCACGGCGGCATCGTGCGCGCCGCGAACACCTCCATCACCTGCCGCGCCCAGGCACCCTCGTGCGCGACCGCGCAGGCGGGCGGGCGGGGAGTGAACGGGGACTTCGACATGTACTACGTCGATGTCGACCGCGACCCGAACACCTACAACTCCTCCGCCGCGGAGGTCCGCCTGCCCGCGGGTGCCCGGGTGTCGTACGCGCGCCTGTACTGGGGCGGCAACCTGCGCGTGGGAGAGCAGAAGCCGTCGGAGGACAACGGACGGGTGCTGATCGCCGAACCCGGCGGGGCGTACAAGGAGGTCCTCGCGGACACCCTCGTCGGACACCGCGTCACCGGCAGCGTGGACGCCTTCCAGGCCTCGGCGGACGTGACGGCCCTGGTGCGCGACAGCGCGCCGGGCCTGTACACCGTGGCGCAGGTCAACGTGGCCGCCGGCGGTTCCGCGGCCGGAGCGTGGGGCGGCTGGACGCTGGTGGTGGCGTACGAGAACCCGGAGGAACCGCTGCGGCACCTCGCGCTCTGGGACGGCTTCGCACCGCTGCGGTCCCACGCGGCCGAGATGCGGCTGAGCGGCCTGGACTTCGCCGCGGGCGCCGGGGGCCGGGTCGGCCTGGTGGCGTACAACGGCGACCACGGCACCACCGGCGACTCGCTCACCCTGGCCACCCGCCCCGGGTCCGGCTCCGTCCGGCTCGGCGGCACCGCCGACCCGTCCGGCGACGTCCTGAACTCCACCATCAGCGGGCCCGCCGGGGCTCCCCCGGCGCGGGTCCCGGCGTACACCGGCACCCTCGGCTACGACTCGGACGTCTTCGACGTCCCCGGTGGTCTGCCGCACGCCGGTGACCAGGCGACCGTCCGGCTCGCCTCCGAGCGCGACGACACGTGGGCCGGCGTGCTCTTCGCCGCCGTCGACGCCCGGCTGTGAACACGCCGCCCCCCGTCCCGAGCACCTTGTCGAGTGAGGAAACCGTGTCCGTGGCCCCGTCACCCCGCTGCCGTCCGCCACGGGTTCTGCACCTCACCCAGCCGGTGGACGGCGGCGTGGCACGCGTCGTGACGGACCTGGTCCGGGCACAGCTGGCGGACGGCCTCGAGGTCACCGCGGCGTGCCCCGACAGCGCGCTCACCACCCGGCTGCGGGCGGTCGGAGCGCACGTCCGGCCCTGGCAGGCGACGCGGTCACCGGGCCCCTCGCTGCCGCGCGAGGTACGGCGCCTCGCCCGGCTGATCGACGACGTACGCCCCGACCTGGTGCACGCGCACAGCGCGAAGGCCGGGCTCGCCGGGCGGCTCGCGGTGCGCGGGCGGATCCCGACGGTCTTCCAGCCGCACGCCTGGTCGTTCGAGGCGGTCGGCGGGAGCACCGCGGCCCTCGCCCTCCGGTGGGAGCGGTGGGGGGCGCGCTGGGCCACGCGCATGCTGTGCGTGAGCGAGGCCGAACGCGCGACCGGCGTCCGGGCCGGCATCAGCGGCAGGTGGACGGTCGTCCCCAACGGCATCGATCCCGAGCGCTACCGCCCGGCCCCGGCCGGCACCATGCGGGCCGGGCTCGCCCCGCTGGCCGGCGTCCACCCGTCGGCACCCCTCGCGGTCTGCGTGGGACGGCTGTGCCCGCAGAAGGGACAGGACGTCCTGCTACGGGCGTGGGAAGCCGTCGTGCGCACGGTGCCCGACGCCCGGCTCGTCCTGGTCGGCGACGGACCGGACCGCGACCGGCTGCGCCGGGACGCCCCCGAGTCCGTGCTGTTCGCGGGCGCCGTCGCCGACACCTCCGTCTGGTACCAGGCCGCCGATCTCGCCGTCCTGCCGTCCCGCTGGGAGGGCATGGCGCTGGCCCCGCTGGAGGCGATGGCCTGCGGCGTTCCGGTGCTGATCACGGACGTCGACGGAGCCCGGGAGAGCCTGCCTCCCGCCCTCGCCGCCCGGTGCGTGGTCCCGTCCGAGGACCCCGCGGCGCTGGCCGCGGGCATCACCGGGCTGCTGCTCGACGCGCCGCTGCGCGCGTCCCTCGGCGAACAGGGCCGCCGGCACGTGCTGTCCCTGCACGACGTACGACACACCACCGCGGCGGTCGCGGACGTCTACCGCGACCTCCTCGGTCCATGGCCCGCCTCACACAGTGCGCGCCCGTTCGCGGCGATCGAACGCGCCACGACCCACGGCGCCGAGCGGGGCCGACCGCTCGGCACGGGCCGGGGCTCCGAGGCGGACCCGACACCACAGGACGTCGAGTCCACCGAGCACAGGGAGTCCATCCACTCGTGACTGCCGAACGTACCGTGTCCTCCCCCGGCGCCACTCCGCGGGACCACGGCTTTCCCTCCGTCTCCGTCATGCCGCCGCTCGGCACCGCGACCGGTGGGCGGTCCCCCGTCCCGCGGCGCCCGGCGCCCGGCGCCTCGCCGGTACCACTGTTCCTCGTGGACGCCGGCGCGGCCGTGCTGGGCACGCTCGCGCTCACCGGCACCCAGCGCCAGCCGCTGCTGATCACCCTGCTGGTCGTCACCTCCCTGCTGCTGCGCGTCCGCGACGCGCGGCCGCCGGTGCCGGCCGTGCTGGAGGAACTGCCCGCCGTGTGCGGCCGCACCGCCGTCGCCTGGCTGGCGCCCGTGGCGCTCTGGGCGGCGTACCGGCCGGAACACGCGCTGTCCGCCGGCACCGTGCTGACGGGCGTCGTCCTCCAGGCGGGCGCGTGCTGTGCGCTGCGCGCGGCCGTGCACGGACGGCGGCGCGCCGCGCTGCTGCGCCATCCGCACGCCGCGCTCGTCGTGGGTCCGCCGGCCACCGCCCAGCGCGTGGCCGCCGCCGTGCTGCGCCACCCGCGGTGCGGCGTGCGGCCCGTGGGCGTGGTCGCCGACCACGCGGAGGGCGCCGAGGGCATCCCGGTGCTGCGGACCGGCGAGGAGGTCGAACGGGCGGTCATCCAGAACGGGGTGCGCGCGGTGCTGACCGTCCACCCCTCCGCCCGCGCCGAACAGGCGCCGCTGCTGCGCACGCTGGCCGAGTCGGGCTGCGTCGTCTGGGAACTGGACGCCGGCTCCCCCTCGTACGCCGCGAAGGAACGGCTGGCCGGGTTCGCCTGCCGGCGTCTGGACCTCTCCCCCGTGCGCCGCGACGGCGCGGGCAAGCGGCTGCTCGACATCCTCGTGTCGGGCACGCTGCTGCTGCTGGTCAGCCCGCTGCTGCTGGCGTGCGCGGCGATGCTGCGCCTCAGCGCCGGTCCGGGCGTGGTGTTCCGCCAGGAGCGGATCGGCAGGGACGGGAAGCCGTTCACGCTGCTGAAGTTCCGCACCCACCGCCCGGTCAACGAGCACGAGTCGGCGACGCGGTGGAGCGTGGCCAACGAGAACGAGATGAGCCGGTTCTGCCGCATGCTGCGGCGCACGTCGCTCGACGAGCTGCTCCAGCTGTGGAACGTGCTGCGCGGCGACATGAGCCTCGTCGGGCCGCGTCCCGAACGCGGCTACTTCGTGGCGCAGTTCAGCGGGGCGCACCCCGGTTACGCGGCCCGCCACCGGATGCGGACCGGCATCACCGGCCTCGCCCAGATCCACGGGCTGCGCGGTGACACCTCGATCGAGGACCGCTGCCGGTTCGACAACGCCTACATCGACGACTGGTCGCTGTGGCAGGACGTCTGCATCCTGCTGCGCACCGCGGCCACGCTGGTCCGCCCGACGGGGAGCTGACCGACGTGAGCCACGCTCTCGCACCGCTCCCGCGCAAGGCCGCCGCGCTCGCGCCGGTCCTGCCCCTGGCGGCGGTGCTCGCCCTGCTGGCGCTGCCGCCGGCCGGGCACGGCGCGGGGCCCGCCGACCTGGCCTCCGGCCTGGTGGTGGGGTACTGCGTGATCCGTCTGCTGCGGGACGGCCGGCGCCCGTTGCCGCCCGCCGCGGCCCTGGTGCTGGGCCTGCCGGTCGTGGGCATCGCGCTCGCCGCGCTGGGGGCGTCCTCGCCCGCGGCCGGGCTGGCCGGCATGGGCCGCTACCTGCAGGTCTTCGTACTGGTCCCGGCCGCGGTGCTGCTGCTGCTCCGGGACCGCCGCGACTTCCGGGTGCTGGCCTGGACGCTCGTGGGGCTCGCCCTGTGCGAGGGCGCCGTCGGCGTCCACCAGTACGTCACCCGGACCGGCGCCTCCTACCAGGGCGAGGACATCCGGGCCGTCGGCACCTTCGGGGCCGAGGACGTGATGGGCATGGCGTCCGTGGTGTCCCTCGGTCTGGTGTGCGCCACCGGGATCGCGCTGGGCCGGGCACCGGCGTGGCAGCGCGCGGCCGCCACGGGCTGCGCGCTGGCGCTGCTCGCGCCGCTCGCGCTGTCCTTCAGCCGGGGCGCCTGGATCGCGACCGTCCTGACGTGCGGCGCGCAGCTGGCGCTGGCCGGGCTGCGCCGCACCCTGAAGGTGGCCGCGACCCTGGCCGCCGCGGGGGTCGTCCTGGTGGGCGGGTTCGGCGTCGGCACCGCGCAGCTCCAGGAGCGGATCGACAGCATCGCCCAGGTCACCGACGCCCCCGACCAGTCGGTCGTCGACCGGTACACCCTGTGGTCGTCGGCCACCGGCATGTGGCGCGACCACCCGCTGACCGGCGTGGGCCTGAAGAACTTCCCCGAGTACCGCGACGGGCACGCCACGCTGGCCCTGTCGTCTGGCAGCGACGTCGAGGGCGCCGGCGCGGAGTACCGGAAGCAGGCGCTGCTGTCGCCGCACAACATGTACCTGCTGGTGCTGAGCGAGCAGGGGCTGATCGGACTGCTCACCCTCGCCGGGAGCTGGCTGGCGCTGCTGGTGTGCGGGACGCGCCGGCTGCTGCGCGCCCGCCGCGGCGGGCCGGGGCTCGACTGCGCGCTGACCGCCTGCGGCCTGCTGCTCTGGGTGCTCACCGACTTCCTGTACGGCGACATCGGCGGCCCCTCGACCCTGGTGACCGCCATGGCCCTGGGGCTCGCGGCGTGGTGGGCGCTGGCCGACGGCGAGCGGCGGGGCGCCGTGCCGCACGACGGGGCGCGGAACCGCGTCGAGGAGGCAGTGGCCCGATGACCGTGGTGCCCTCCCAGTTTCCCGGACCCGGGACCGACGAGGCGGCGCCCGTGCCCGCGGCGCGTACGTCCGCCCCGGCACCGGCCGGCCCCGAACATGCTTCACCCTCCCGGAGGTTCCTCGCCCGGGCGGCGCTCGTCACGGCGGCGCTGTCCATCGCCGGCTCCCTGCTGGGCCTGGTGCGCGACCAGTCGCTGGCCCGGCTGTTCGGCGCCGGCAGCGACACGGACGCCTTCCTCGTCGCGTGGACCGTGCCGGAGCTGGCCGCCACGCTGCTGATCGAGGACGGGCTGGCGCTGGTGCTGATCCCCGCGTTCAGCCTGGCGCTGGCCCGCCGCGCCCGGGGGGCCGCCGGGGACCCGGTCCGGGCCCTGGTCGCGGCCACCCTGCCGAGGCTGTGCCTGGCCCTCGCCGCGGTGGCCGCGCTGGTCGCCGGTGCGGCTCCCCTCCTGGTCCGGGCCCTGGCGCCCGGCCTGCCCGATCCCGGTCTCGCCGTCGACTGCACCCGGCTGACGGCGATCAGCCTGCTGGCCTTCGGTCTCGCCGGGTACTGCAGCGCCGCGCTGCGGGCCCACCGCCGCTTCCTCGCGCCCGCGGCGATCTACGTCGCCTACAACACCGGCATCATCGCCGCGATGTTCCTGCTGGGCGGCCGGTGGGGCGTGCGTTCCGCGGCGGCCGGCGTCGCGGTGGGCGGATGCCTGATGGTGGCGGTGCAGCTGCCGTCGCTGTGGCGGCAGCTGACGTCCCGCGCGCCGGCGTCGCGCGGGCCCGGGACCGGGGCGGAGGCCGAGGAGCGGCCGATGCGCTTCACCCTGGTCGCCGCCGTCCTGCTGTTCGCCCTGTGCCGCCAGTCGCAGGTCCTCGTCGAGCGCTTCCTCGCCTCGTCGCTGCCCGCCGGGGCCATCTCGCACCTGAACTACGCGCAGAAGGTGGCCCAGATCCCGATGACGCTGTCGCTGATGGTGTGCACGGTCACCTTTCCCGTGGTGGCGCGGGCCCTCGCGGACGGCGACACCGAACGCGCGCGCAGCCGGGTCCAGCGGGACCTGGTACTGGCCTCCTGCGTGGTGCTGATGGGCATGTGCGCGGTGATCGCCTGCGCCCCGCAGATGATCGGACTGCTCTTCCAGCGGGGCGCCTTCACCACGGGCGACACCGTGGCGACGGCGGACGTCATGCGCGTGTACGCCCTGGGCCTGCTCGGCCAGACCCTGGTGGGCTCCCTGATCCGCTCCTACTTCTCGGCGGGCCGGCCCAGCTGGTACCCCGTCGGCGTGATGGGCGCGGGGATCGGCGCGACGTCCCTGATCGGCGCCGCGACGGTGGGTCCCTGGGGGGTGGCGGGGATCGCCGCCGCCAACGCCTTCGGCATCACCGTCACGGCCGGGCTGCTGCTGGCCGGGCTGCGGGCGGGCCGACGCGGCAGCCCGCACGGGGTCACGATCCGCGTCCGGCACGTCCTGGCCGAGCTGAGCGGGCTCGTGCTCGCGGCGGCCGCCGCCACCGTCGCCGGGGCGTTCGCCGCGAGCCGGTTCGGGTCCCCGGCGGCGGGCCTCGCGGCCGGCTGCCTGGCCGTGACCGCCGTCTTCGTCCCGCTCGCCTGGTCCTCGGGCGCCCTTGGTTTCCCATCCGCACTGCGTTCCGTACGCACCGTCACACGAAGGCTCACCCATGGCCGCTTCCGTTGATTCCGTCCAGACCGCCGGGCCCCTCGCGCCGCGCCCGGGCCCGCTGCCCTGGGTGGCGATGTACCACTCGGTCGGCGACTGCTCGGACGATCCGTACCGCATCACGGTCACTCCCGGGCGACTCGGCAGGCAGCTGGCCTGGCTGCGCCGCCGGGGGCTGCGGGGCGTGTCCGTGTCCGACCTGCTCGCCGCCCGCGCCCGCGGCGAGGGGCGGGGCCTGGTCGGGCTCACCTTCGACGACGGGTACGCCGACTTCGTCACCGCCGCCCTGCCGCTGCTGCGCCGGTGGAACTGCGGCGCCACCCTGTTCGTGCTGCCCGGACGGCTCGGCGGCGACAACGCCTGGGATCCGCTCGGCCCGCGCAAGCCGCTGCTGACCGCGGACGGCATCCGGCAGGCGGCCGCGGAGGGCGTGGAGATCGGCTCGCACGGGCTGACCCATGTCGACCTCACCCGCGCGGACGACCTGGCCCTGAAGACCGAGGTGGTCGAGAGCCGGGAGCGGCTGGCGGAGCTGACCGGCGTCCGGCCCGACGGCTTCTGCTACCCGTACGGCACGGTCGACGCCCGCGCCGTCGAGGCCGTGCGCGCGGCCGGATACGCCTACGCGTGTGCCATCGACCCCGGCCCGCTGACCGGTCCGCACGCCCTGCCCCGCGTCCACGTCGGCCAGAACGACACGGCCTGGCGGCTGTACCTCAAGCACCGGCTGCACCGGCTGCGGCGGCGCCCCGTGGAAGGCCTGTGAGATGAGGGCCCTGCACATCATCACCGGCCTCGGCGTCGGCGGGGCCGAGCAGCAACTGCGCCTGCTGCTGCGCCATCTGCCCGTCGAGTGCGACGTCGTCACGCTCACCAACCCCGGTCCGGTCGCCGAGGGGCTCACCGCCGACGGGGTCCGCGTCGTCCATCTGGGCATGGCCGGCAACCGCGACCTGACGGCGCTGCCGCGGCTCGTCCGGCTGATCCGCGCCGGCGGCTACGACCTGGTCCACACCCACCTCTACCGGGCCTGCGTCTACGGCCGGCTCGCCGCGCGCGTCGCCGGGGTCCGCGCCGTCGTCGCCACCGAGCACTCCCTGGGCGACTCGCAGATGGAGGGCCGCAGGCTCACCGCCGGGGTCCGCGCGCTGTACCTCGCCAGTGAGCGGCTCGGCTCGACGACGGTCGCCGTCTCCTCGGCGGTGGCCCACCGGCTGAGGCACTGGGGCGTGCCGGCGCCCCGCATCGAGGTCGTCCCGAACGGCATCGAGCTGGACCGTTTCCGCTTCGACCCCGAACGGCGGGCGCGCTCGCGCCGGCGACTCGGGCTGCCGCAGGACGCGTTCGTCGTCGGCGGTGTCGGCCGGCTCACCCGGGGCAAGCGGTTCGGCGTCCTCGTCCACGCGCTCACCCGGCTGCCGGAGGACCACTGGCTGCTGCTGGTGGGCGGCGGTCCCGAGGAGCACGTGCTGCGCCGCACCGCGCACGAGGCCGGTGTGTCCGGCCGTGTCCTGTTCACCGGCGAACGCCCCTACGTCCCCGACGGCTCCCCGGGCCCCGACCTGCCGTCGCTCACCTCCGCGATGGACCTGTTCGCGTCCCCGTCGGAGGACGAGGCCTTCGGGCTGGCGGCGGTGGAGGCGCTGGCGGCGGGGCTGCCCGTGCTCTACGCCTCCTGCCCGGCGATCGAGGACCTGCCCCCGTCGGCGACCGCGGGCGCCCGGCGCGTGCGCGGCGGCCCCGACGCGTACGCCCGCGCCATCGCCGAGGTGAGCGCGGCGGGCGCCGGGCCCCGCACGGTCCCGGACGTCGCGCACCGCTACTGCATCACCCGCAGCACGGCCCGCCTCGTCGACGTCTACGCGGCGGCGGTCTCCCGTTCGCCGTCGTCCCTCTCACCCCTCGGAGCAATCCCCTCATGACCGACACTCCGACCCGCCGGCACGCCCTGTCCGCGGTTCGTGTCAAGAAGCTGCCGCCCTGGTCCGTGCTCGTGGCGGGCGCCCTCGCCGGCGGCCTGCTCGGCGGCGGATACGGCCTCTTCACGCCGGACACCTACACGGCCACCAGCTATGTCGTCGCCGTGCCGACGGCGAAGTCGACCCCGGAGGCCGCCCGCGGTTTCGCGCAGGCGTACGGCCGCGTGGCGACCCAGCTCGCGGTGCTGGGGGACGCGCAGGTGTGGGCGGGCGTACCGGTGCGCACGCTGCAGGACCAGGTGCGCACGGCGACCTCGCCCGACGCGCCGATGGTCGCCGTCACGGCCACCTCCTCGCGGCCGGGTCTCGCCGTCGACATGGCCAACGCGGTCACCCGCGCGCTGACGCAGCACGCGGACCACTCCAAGAACAACACCCAGGTCCGGCTGGTGCAGTTCTCCCGTGCGGTGAGGCCGAGCGGCCCGTCGTCCGCGTCGACGGCGGTGACCACCGCGGTGGGCGCGAGCGCGGGCGGGCTGCTGGGCGGCCTGGCCCTGCTGGCACGGCCGAGGCGCACCCGCCGGGAGGAGGACGCCGCGCCCGTCCCGTCGGTACCCGGCCCAGCCACCGCCGCCGACGTGCACGGAAAGCGGTGACGGCGGGGGGCCCGGCCGGGCCCGTCGCCGGGGAGCGGCTGTCCGTCGCCCCGTCCGGTGACGGGGCGGCGGGAGCGCTAGCCGGCGGGCGACCACCACTCGAAGCGGAGGCAGAGCTTGCCCCCGAGCCAGTACTCCGCCCAGCTGCCCAGGTCCAGCGGCGAGCATCCCTCCGGGGGCCGCGGCACGGTGGGCTCGGTCGGTGTGGGCACGGGCGCGGTGGGCGTGGGTGCGGTGGGAGTGGGCGGAGCGGTGGGCGTCGTCCCGTCGGCGAGCCGGGAGACGACGGACCGGTAGACGCGGGACGCGTCCGGGTTGGCCCCGCACTGCCACACGCCGTGCGGGCAGTAGTCGGTCAGCGTGTTGTACAGCGGTTTGTGCTCGGCGATCCACGCCAGCATGCGCCGCATGTACTCGGGGTTGTCGCCGTTGCGGAAGAGTCCCCACTCGGGGAAGGAGATGGGCTTGCCGTGGGCCTTGGCGAAGTCCACGTGCGCCTGGAGCCCGTACGGCTCCTTCACCTGCTGGTCGAAGGACATCCCGGACGGCTGGTCGTAGGAGTCCATGCCGATGACGTCGACCGTGTCGTCGCCCGGGTAGCACTCGGTCCACGGGAGGGCGTCCCGGCCGCGGCTCGGCGTGAAGTCGAACCGGAACTTCTGGCCCGGCACCGCGCGCATGGTGGTGACGATCCTGTTCCAGTACTTCTTCCAGGCCGCCGGGTCCGGCCCGCACCGGTGGGTGTACGTGACGCCGTTCATCTCCCAGCCGAGGACCAGGACCGTGTCCGGCACCTTCAGCCGGACCAGCCGCTCGGCCAGGGTCCGGAAGTGGTGGTCGAACTCGCCGGCCGCGCCCCGTCGCAGGAGCTGCCGGACCTCCCGGTCGGAGACGCCCTCCTCGTTGCGCTCCTGGAGGGGCACGTTCAGGACGAGCATCCGGTCGTCCTTCGCGTTGCGCCAGTGCGCCCAGGGTTCGAGGAAGCGGACGTCCCCCTCGATGTCCTGCCAGCGGTTGCCCGGCAGGTAGGTGTGGCCGACCCGGAGCTCCACGCCGCCGAGCCAGCGGCTGAGCTGCGCCATGCGTGCCACGCCACGGGCGTCGGAGGCGAGGAAGGCGCCGAAGGCCGGTGCCTGCGGCCCCGGTGCCGGGGCGGACGCCGAGGGAGGGGCGGCCGGGGACGTGGCCGACGGCGTCGCCGACGGCCCGGGACCGGCCGGGCGCGGACCGGCGGACACCGCGGGGGCCGGCGACGGAACGGGTGGCTCGGTGCCTCGCACCACTCCCACCCCCGCCGCGGGCCCGGACGCCAGGACGGCCGACGCGGCCACCGTCACCGCGCCCACGGCCAGCCTGCCGAACCGGATCCGCTCGTGCTGTGGAGCCATGCCTGTCCCTTTCTTCGCTCTCGTCCGACCTCTGCCGCTGCTCTCGCTATTGACGAACAGTCATATGAATTCAGACACAGGACATTCGGGTGCGCCACTGCCTTGAGGCTTTCGAGTGCCGGACTCGCCCGTGCGGGTGAAACGAAATCAAAAGAAGGAGAAACTGCATGTCGTTGCTCGACACCCGGGTCCCCGCGGTGATTCTGCGGATCGACCCGAATCCCTTTCACCACGGAACTCTGGGCGCCGTGCGTTCCCTCGGCCGGGCCGGCGTGGCGGTGCACGTCGTCGCGGACTCGGCCGGAAGTCCCGTACGGAGGTCGCGTTACGTACGGCGGATGCACCCCCCGCCCCTGCCGGGAGCGTCCGCGGACGACATCCTCGGCGTGCTGCGCCGGGTGGCCGACGAGATCGCGACCACGGCCGTCCTGGTCCCGATGGACGACGCGAGCGCGATCGCCGTGGCCCGGATGCGGGACGCCCTCGCCCCCTCCTACCTGCTGCCCGCGATGCCGGGCACGCTGGCCGAACGCGTCGCCGACAAGGCCGAGCTGGCCGGCGTGTGCGCCGCCGCCGGCGTTCCGCATCCCGTGACGCTGGTCCCGGACAGCGCGGCGGAGGCCGCCGACGCCGTGCGGCGCCTCGGCGAACCGGTGGTGGCGAAGTGGAGCCGCCCCTGGCTCCTGCCGGCCGGAAGCGGGCTGCGCAGCACCCAGCTGGTGCGGTCCGCGGCGGGGGCACGGGAGCTGTACCTGCGCACCGGGGAGGCGGGCAGCCCGCTGCTGCTCCAGGCCTACCTGCCGCCGGGTCCCGGCCGGGACTGGTTCTTCCACGGCTACGCCGACCGCTCGGGGGCCCTGCGCGCGGGCGGACCGGGCACCAAGCACCTGGCCTGGCCCCGCGGGGCGGGCCTGACCGCGGTGGGCCGCTGGACCCCCAACCCGCAGGTGCGGGAGCCGGCCGAGCGGCTCATCGGCGAGCTGGGCTACCGCGGCATCCTCGACCTCGACTTCCGCCGCTGCGGCACGACGGGCGGCTATCACCTGCTCGACTTCAATCCGCGCCCCGGCGCCCAGTTCCGGCTCTTCGCGGACAGCGCGGGACTGGACGTCGTACGGGCGCTGCACCTGGACCTGACGGGCCGCCCGCTCCCGGACGGGGCGCCGCTGGCCGGGCGTTCCTTCGTGGTGGAGAACTACGCCCCGCTCACCGCGCTGCGCCCGGCCCCGGACGGTCGGGAACTGGCCTGGTACGCCGCGGACGACCCCGGCCCCGGATGGGCGATGTGGGTCCTGTGGGGCCGGCACGTCTCCGGCCGGCTGCGTCAGCGGCTGCTCCCGGCGGCGCCGGCCCGGACGGCACCGGCGGCACACCTGATCCCCAGGGCGGCCCCGGCCCCCCTGACCGACAACGAGAAAGCGAGCAAGTGATGATGTACGACCTTCTGGTGGTTGGCGCGGGTCCGTACGGACTGTCCATCGCCTCCCACGCCGCGGCCGCCGGGCTGAACCTGCGCGTGCTCGGCCGTCCCATGGCGTCCTGGCGGGACCACATGCCCGGCGGCATGTTCCTGAAGTCGGAGCCCTGGGCGTCCAACCTCTCCGACCCGCACGGACGCTGGCGCCTGGACGCGTACTGCGCGGAGAAGGGGCTGACGGCGCGTCACGCCCAGCCGATCCCGGTGGAGGAGTTCGCGTCGTACGGCCTGTGGTTCGCGCGTCACGCGGTGCCGGAGGTGGACGAGCGCATGGTGGCCCGGGTGGCGTCCGGCCCCGGCGGCTTCACCGCGGTCACCGAGGACGGCGAGATGCTGCACGCGCGGACGGTGGCCATGGCGGTGGGAGTGATGCCGTTCATCGAGGTACCGCCCGCGCTGCGCGGACTGCACCCGTCGCTGGTGACGCACAGCAGCCACCACAGCGACCTCTCCCCGTTCCGCGGCAAGGACGTGACGGTGATCGGCGGCGGCCAGGCCGCCCTGGAGACCGCGGCGCTGCTCGCCGAGCAGGGCACCCGGGTGCGGGTGCTGGCGCGGGCGGAGCGGGTGCGGTGGAACGACGTGCCGCCGCCCTGGGAGCGCCCCTGGACGCAGACGGTCCGTTCGCCGCACAGCGGGCTCGGCCCCGGCTGGCGGAACTGGTTCTACTCCGAGCGCCCCGGCGTCTTCCGGCGGCTGCCGGAGTCGACCCGGACCCGGATCGCGGCCACGGCACTGGGTCCGGCGGGCGCCTGGTGGGTGCGGGACCGGGTGGAGCGCGCGGTGGAGCTGATGCCGGGCCACGAGGTCACCGCGGCCTGCGCGGTGCCGGGCGGCGTACGGCTGGACACGGTGAGCCGCGAGGGCACCGTGCGCACCCTGGAGACCGAGCACGTCATCGCCGCCACGGGGTTCAAGCCGCGCTGCGACCGGATGGGGATGCTCGCCGCCGACCTGGGCGGCACGCTGGCGGTGCTGCCCGACGGTTCCCCGGCGACCGGCCGGGAGTTCGAGTCGTCGCACCCGGGCCTGTTCATGGCGGGCCTGGTGACGGCGTCCGGTTTCGGTCCGGCCATGCGCTTCGTCCACGGCGCGACGTTCACCGCGAAGACCCTCGTCCAGGGGGTGCGCCGCCGGATCAGGTCGACCCCGCTCCACGGAACGGTCCCCGTCCCGGGAGTGGCCGGGCGGAGCGCGTCGCCGTCGCCGGTGAGTCACTGAGGGGCGGCGCCCCCGGCCACGGGTCGCTGCCGCGAGGCGGGCCGGCGGCGGCCCGCCCGGGTGCCGCCGGCCGGGGCGCGACCGCCCGGGCACACCACAACGCCCCCGGTCCGGCCGGCCACCTGAGAGGGTGGCCCGGGTCGGTCCGGGGGCGTCGTGCCGCGTACGGGAGCGGGTGCCGGACGGGTCGCGTCCGGCACCCGGCAGTGGCTAGCGGCGCGAAGCGAGGCGGCCGCGGCGGTACAGCATCGCCCCGCCCACGAGCAGCGCGCCACCGGCGACGGAGGCCGCCAGCATGCCCTCGCTGCCGGTCTCGGCCATCTGCGGCGTCTCACCGGGCTGCTCGACACCCACCGAAGGCGGCGTCTCGACCTCGCGCACGGGGGGAGCCGTGCTGGGGGCCGGCGGCTTGACGGAGGTCGCCGGAGGCGTCTCGTCCTCGGTGCCGTAGCCGGGCGGCGTCCAGTCGACGGTCTCGGCGCACGCGTTGCCGTACGTGTCGTTGAGCGCCGCGAGCGCGTTGACGTTGATGCCGCACACGTTCACCGGCGCGTGGATCGGCGCCTGAAGGTTGTTCCCGGCCAGCAGACCGTAGGAGTCCTCGGTGTGCCCGACGGCCCGCGCGCCGTCGGCGGAGCCGTACGAGGAGTGGGACGACCGGTCCTCGTGCGAACCGTTGTCGCACCCGTTGCCGTGCGTCTCGTTGAGCGCCGCGAGCACGTTGACGGTGTTGCCGCACACGTTCACCGGCGCGTGGACGGGCGCCTGAATGTTGTTCCCGGACGCGATCCCGGAAGCGTCCTCGGTGCGCCCCTCGGCCCGGGCACCGGCGGCGGAGCCGGACCGGTCCTTGCGCGAGCCGTTGTCGCACCCGTTGCCGTGGGTGTCGTTGAGCGCCGCGAGCACACCGATGGTGTTGCCGCACACGTTCACCGGCACGTCGATGGGCGCCTGAACGTTGTTACCGGCCAGCAGACCGGAAGCGTCGTCGGTGGCTCCCACCGCGATGCTGTCGGCCAGTGCCGGGGTGCCGGACAGGGACAGAATGCCCGTGGCGGCGGCCGCCGCGAACACTCCCCTGCTCAGGGTCTGTCGCAATGTGGTGATCTTCCTGCTTGAAGTACTGCGCGAATTCCTGCGGGAAAGGCCCGTGTACCGCGGTATGGAGCAGGCGACGGCCTCGGTGCCCATTGCCTTGCCGGGCACCGCGCGTTCCTTTCTCGTGGCGTCGCATGCCTACTTCCTCATCAACCCGGCGCGTGGGAATCGGTTGCGCAGGTTCACCCGGTTGGACCGCACAGCGAGCGGAAAGGGCCCGAAAGGACGGGTGGGCACGTGCCCGCTCAGGACACCACGTCCTTGCGGGCGAATCCCCGGAAGGCCAGCGCGAACAGGACGAGCGCGAACGTCACGGAGACCGCGGTGCCCTGGATCATGCCGGACCACTCGGGGTGCGGCTGGACGACGTCCGCCCAGGCGAACTGCCAGTGGGCGGGCAGGAAGTCGCGCCAGTGGCCGAGGGCGGTCACGGCGTCCAGGACGTTGCCGACGATGGTGAGGCCCACCGCGCCGCCGACCGCGCCGAGCGGGGCGTCGGTCCGGGTGGACAGCCAGAACGCCAGTGCGGCCGTGACCAGTTGGGACACGAAGATGTACGCCACGGCCACCACGAGCCGCAGCGCCGCCGTCCCCGGGGCGAGCGAGCCGCCCGTCGGGATCGCCAGCGGCCCCCAGCCGTAGGCGACCGTGCCCACGGCGAGCGCGACCAGCGGCAGCAGCACCATCGCGGCGAGGCTGAGCCCCAGGCCGACGGCGAGCTTGGAGGCGAGCAGCCGGGCGCGCGGCACCGGCGCGGCGAGCAGGTAGCGCAGGGAGGACCAGCTCGCCTCCGAGGCCACGGTGTCCCCGCAGAACAGGGCGACGGGGACGACCAGCAGGAAGCCGGCCGACACGAACAGGTTGACCGCGGCGAAGTTGGCGCCGGAGGCGGTGGCCGTGTCCATCAGGGTGATGCGGTCGCCGGGGCCGTCCGGCTCGCCGCCGATCGCGAAGGCGACGACCAGGACGAACGGCAGGACGGCGAGGATCGCGCCCATGACCAGAGTGCGGCGCCGCCTGAGCTGGCGCACCAGCTCCACCCGCAGGGGCAGCGTGCGGCCGGGCCGGTAGCCGTAGGCGGACTCGGCCGGCCCGGCGGGCTGCCGGGTCCGCTCGGTGAGCGTGCTCATGCGGAACCTCCGATCAGGGTGAGGAAGGCGTCCTCCAGCCGGCGGTGCGGGCCGACCGAGGCCACCGGCACCTCCAGCCGGACCAGTTCGGCGACGAGGCGGGGCGCCGTGCCGTCGGTGCCGAGGCGGACCAGGAGCCCGTCGTCGGTGTGCACGACCGAGGCCACGCCCGGCAGCGCGGCGACCTTCTCCACGACCGGTTCCTCCACGGGGACGTCGGTGCCGACCAGGAGGGTGTCGCCGGAGCCGATGATCTCGGCGACCGGGCCCGCCTGGACCAGGCGTCCGCGGTCCATGACCACGAGGTGGGTGCAGGACTGCTCGACCTCGGCGAGCAGGTGGCTGGAGACGATCACCGTGCGCCCGGCCGCCGCGTACCGGATCATCACCTCGCGCATCTCGCGGATCTGGGGCGGGTCGAGGCCGTTGGTCGGCTCGTCGAGGATGAGCAGGTCGGGCAGGCCCAGCATGGCCTGGGCGATGGCGAGGCGCTGGCGCATGCCCTGCGAGTAGGTGCGCACCGCGCGGGCCAGCGCGTCGCCGAGGCCGGCGATCTCCAGGGCCTCGTCCAGGTGGGCGTTCCCGGGCGGGCGGCCGGTGGCCCGCCAGTACAGCTCCAGGTTCTCCCGGCCGGACAGGTGCGGCAGGAAGCCGGCGCCCTCGACGAAGGCGCCGACCCGGGAGAGCACGGGGGCGCCCGGCCGGATCGCGTGGCCGAAGACGCGGATCTCGCCGTCGTCCGGCGTGATCAGGCCCATCAGCATGCGCAGGGTGGTCGTCTTGCCGGCGCCGTTGGGGCCGAGCAGGCCGAGGACCTGCCCCTTCTCGACGCGGAACGACAGCTCCCGTACCGCGTACCGGTCGGTGGCACCGGCGTAGCGCTTGGTCAGGCCGGTGATGCGGAGCGGGACGTCGGCGAGCGCGGGGTCCGGGGCGGGCGGGGCGGTGCGGCGGCGGCCGGTGAGCAGCAGGGCCAGGGCGGCGGCGAGGCCGGCGAGCGGCAGCCACCACACCCAGGCGGGCAGCGGGGCGGCGGCCGTGGTGACGCCGGGCGCGGTCGGCACCGCGAGACCGCCGGCGAGGGAGACCGTGTACGTCGCCGGGGCGGCCGGGGAGGCGTAGCCGAGGTCGGTGGAGGCGAGGACCAGGCGCAGCCGGTGGCCCTTCTGGACCTCGTGGTCGATCGCCGGGAGGGTGAGGGTGACGTCCTTGCCGGCCTTCGCGCCCTCGACGCGGACCGGGGTGACCAGTTGGGCGGGGAGCACGGGGGCGCCGCCGGGGCCGACGTCGTACACCTTGGCGAAGAGGACGGCGTCGTCGGAGGTGGAGCGGACGCGGACGGTCGCCGTCGGGGAGCCGGTGATCCGCAGGTCCTCGGAGAGCGGGGCGGACTGGAAGGCGGCGTACTGGCCGGGGAAGTCCAGGGACACGCCGACGCCGAGCGAGGAGAGCTGGGCGAGCCCGCCGGAGCCGCCGATGCCGGGGAGGGCGGAGACGGCGGGCGGGTTCGCGCCGGCCGGGTTGGCGAAGCGCTGCTCCCGTCCGGCCAGGGGCACGGACTCGGGGCCGCCGCCCAGGCCCGGGTACCGGTCCGCGCTCGCACCGCGCAACTGGGCCCGTCCGTCGGCCGAGTCGACTCCGCCGGTGCGGGTGACCCGGAAGGCGGGGCCGGTGGCGGCGCCCGCGTCGTCCTTCAGGTAGCGGTCGAACCAGGAGTGCACGCGGGCGCGGACGCGGTCGGTCTCCATGTCGCCGCCGTCGTGGCCGCCGGCGATCCAGTCGACGTCGACGGGCGCGCCGTTCGCGCGGACGGCCCGGGCCGCGGCGTCGGCCTGGCCGAGCGGGAAGAGGGAGTCGGTCTGGCCCTGCGTCAGCAGGGTGGGGACCCGGATGCGGTCGCCCACTGCCTGCGGGCTCCGTTCGCCGAGCAGCTTCACGGCCGCCTGGTCCGGCACCCCGGACTCGGCGACCCGCTGGTACATGCGGCAGAGGGCGTCCTCGAAGCGGTCGCAGCCGCCGCCGGTGTTGACGAAGATGCCCGCCCACAGCTTCTTGAAGACGCCGTTCGGGAACAGCGCGTCCGCGAGGTTCCAGTAGGTGACGGCCGGGGCGATGGCGTCCACCCGGTCGTCGTGGCCGGCCGCGAGCAGCGCGACGGCGCCGCCGTAGGAGGCGCCGGCCATGCCCACGCGCGGGTCACCGGCGCCGTCGAGCCGCACCTGCGGCTGCTCGGCCAGCCAGTCGATCAGCCGGGAGACGTCGGCGACCTCGCCCTCGGGGTCGTTCAGCCCGATCCTCCCCGTGGACCTGCCGAAGCCGCGTGCCGACCAGGTCAGCACCGCGTACCCGTCCCTGGCGAGGCTCTCCGCCTGCTCCCGCAGGTCCGCCTTGCTGCCGCCGAAACCGTGCGCGAGCAGGACGGCGGGCCGGCGGCCGTCGGGGCCGGCGGTGAAGTAGGAGGTGTCCAGGCGCACCCCGTCGCCCACGGACATGATCCGGTCGGTGCGCCGCACCGGGGGCGGGTCGTCGGAGGCGGCCGCCGCCCACGTCCCCGCACCGGCGAGCACGACGGCGGCGGCCGCGGCGGAGAGCATCCGCCGCGGCCGCCGTAGCAGCCCCCGCATGCGGGGCAGTCGAAGATCCATGCGTCAACGGTACGGGCCACCGCCCGCACCGGGGGCCCTCCGGGGGCTGAACCGGTGCCCCTCCCGCGGGCGTACGGGGCCCCGCCGCCCTACCGCGGACGCTGTACGGGCGGCGGGGCGGGCCCGGCTCACGCGCGGGCGGGCTCCTGGGCGTCCCGGGTGTCCTGGGCGTCCTCCGGCAGCGTCACCAGCCAGCGGGTGTCGCGGCGCGGGCGCAGGTACAGGACCCAGTACAGGGTGGCGACGGCGGTGATGCCGCCGGTCCACAGCAGGTAGCCCGCCTCCTGCTGGGTCAGGATGTAGGCGAGGACCACGATCAGCAGGACGGGCACGGCGGGCCACAGGGGCATGCGCCAGGCGTGGGTGTGCCGGTGGGAGCCGCGCCGGCACAGCAGGGCGGCGATCGCGACCAGCAGGTACATGCCGGTGACGGAGACGCCGGTGACGCCGTACAGGGTGTCGAGGTTGACGAAGCAGAGCACCGCGCCGGGCACGCCGACCGCGAGGGTGGAGACCCAGGGCGAGCCGAACCGGCCGAGCCTGGCGAAGAGGTCGTTCACCGGTCCGGGCCACGCCTTGTCGCGGGCGGAGGCGAACAGCACGCGCGAGTTCTGGATGACCATCACGATGCCGGCGTTGATGATGGCGAGGGCCACGCAGAGGCTGACGAAGGTGCCGACGGCGGAGTCGGACCAGGCGGTGACCATGGAGCCGATGTCGCCGCCGGTCAGTTCGGTCAGGTCCGAGGCGCCGAAGGTGATGGCGGTGACCGGCACCAGGATGACCACCGTGGAGATGGCGAGAGTGGCGAGCACCGTACGGGCGACGTTGCGGCGGGGGTTCTCCAGTTCCTCGGAGAGGTAGACGGCGGTGGAGAAGCCCTGCGTGATGAAGAGGGCGATGGCGAGTCCGGATACGACCAGCATGGCGGTCACGGTGTCGGCGTGGCCGTCGGCGCCGGCCACCTCCATCGAGACGAGGCTGCCGGGGCCGCGCTCGCCGTGGGCGAAGCCCAGCACCGCGACGACGGCCGCGGCGATGACCTCGAGGACCAGGAAGACGCCGGTGATCCAGGCGTTGGCGCGCAGGTCGAGGAGGCCGGCCAGGGTGGCGAGCACCATGACGCCGGCGCCGGCGACCGACGGGTCGAGGTGCACGATCGGTTCGAGGTAGTCGGCCGTGCCCATGGCGATGACCGGCGGGACGATCATGACGACGAGCAGGGACAGCACGAAGACCAGCCAGCCGGCCAGCCGCCCGGCCATGGTCGACACCATGGCGTACTCGCCGCCCGCGCTGGGGATGAGGGTGCCCAGCTCGGAGTAGCAGAACGCCACGGCGATACAGAGCAGGGAGCCGATGGCGATCGTCAGGGCGGTGGCGGTGCCGAGCGAACCGAACAGGTCGGGCACGACCACGAACAGCGTGGAGGCGGGGGTCACGCACGACAGCGTCAGAAGAGTGCCGCCGACCACCCCGATGGAACGCTTGAGCGTCCGGGCCTCCGGGTGGTCCGGCCGGTCCGGTGGCGCTGCTTCGACGGTCTGGGCGGGGCGGAGCGTGTCGGTCATGGAGCGGTTCCGATCGACTCGTGCTGTCTGTTTCGGGCGGGAGCGCTATCGCCTCCGGCGGCTTGGTCGTACGTGGTTCTCGTCCGCTCCCGGCGCACGATAGAACCCCGACGAAAACCAGCACGTCAATGGGTGTTTACCTACGAAATCCGTTGCCGGAAGTCGACAGATCAACGGGAAAGCGCATCAGGGGCCGTCCGCTGCGGCCCGTTGAGGCGTGCGGGAACCGTAGCCGGGGCGGTGAAAAAACGTGCGGCCTTCCGGTATCCGGACGCTGTCGGCGGTGGCCGGTAGAGTCCTCCGCACAGGTGAATCACAGGATCACGGCAACGGGTGGGAACTCATGAAGCTCAAGTACGCGGCGGCCTGGGTGGGGCTGACGGCGGCGACGATCGTGGCGACGTCGGCGTGCGGTTCGGAGGGCGCCAAGTCCGCCGCCGAGACCGCGGACAAGGCGGCGACGAAGGCCGTGGACAAGGCGGACACGATCATGGCGGCCCTCACCCGGGCCACCGACCGCACCGAGGAGCTGGGCTCCGCGGAGGTCAGGACGACGACCGACCTCGGCACGGGCAAGCCCGTCGCCATGGACGGCACGTACTCCTGGGGCGACGGCTACGCGCTCGACGTCGAGATGGACACCGAGGCCGCGCAGATGCAGTCGCTCACGGACTCCCCGACGGTGCGCACGCTGTTCGTGGACGGCGCGTACTACTACGACATCGACCCGCAGCCCGCCGGCCCGCTCGCGGGCAAGGAGTGGATGAAGATCGACGGGTCGGCCGTCTTCGGCGAGTCGGGTGCCGCCGCGTTCAACGGGGGCGGCGGGGGCGGCAGCCCGGCGGACTCCATGAAGGGCCTCAAGTACGCGAGCGACGTCGACGACCTCGGCACGGAGAACGTCAACGGCAAGTCCACCACCCACTACCGTGCCGTCCTCGACGAGAAGGACCTGGGCAAGTTCCAGGAGGCCATCGGCGGCGAGGACAGCCTGCTCAACTCCGGCGCGGGCAGCGGCTCGATCACCATGGACATCTGGGTGGGCGACAAGGACCTGCCGGTGCGCCTGAAGCAGAAGTTCGGCGCCATGACCGTCACCATGGACTTCGACAGGTTCGGTGCCACCAAGGAGATCGTGGCACCGCCCGCCGACCAGACGGGCGACCTGACCGACGAGGTGAAGGCCCAGCAGCAGGGCTGAGCCGGTACGCGCACGGGCACGACGGTGCCCCGTCCCGCACGGGTGGGACGGGGCACCGCGCGTTGTCCGGGCTTCGCCTCAGTGGTTGCGGGGGAAGCCCAGGTCCACGCCCGCAGGGGCGTCGGACGGGTCCGGCCAGCGGGTGGTGACGACCTTGCCGCGGGTGTAGAAGTGCGTGCCGTCGTTGCCGTAGATGTGGTGGTCGCCGAAGAGCGAGTCCTTCCAGCCGCCGAAGGAGTGGTAGCCGACGGGGACCGGGATCGGGACGTTCACGCCGACCATGCCGGCCTCGATCTCCAGCTGGAAGCGGCGGGCCGCGCCGCCGTCCCGGGTGAAGATCGCGGTGCCGTTGCCGAACGGCGAGGCGTTGATGAGGGCCACGCCCTCCTCGTACGTCTCGGCGCGCAGCACGCACAGGACGGGGCCGAAGATCTCGTCCTGGTAGGCCTTCGCCGTGGTCGGCACCCGGTCCAGCAGGGAGATGCCGATCCAGTGGCCGTCCTCGTGGCCGTCGACGGTGTGGCCGGTGCCGTCGAGGACGACCTCGCAGCCCTCGGCCGCCGCACCCTCGACGTAGCCGGCCACCTTGTCGCGGTGCGCCCTGGTGATGAGGGGGCCCATCTCGGACGCCGGGTCGTCGCCCGGGCCGATCTTGATCTTCTCGGCGCGCTCGCGGATCTTCTCCACCAGCTCGTCGCCGATCGCGCCGACCGCGACGACCGCGGAGATCGCCATGCAGCGCTCGCCCGCCGAGCCGTAGGCCGCGCTCACCGCGGCGTCCGCCGCCGCGTCCAGGTCGGCGTCCGGCAGCACCAGCATGTGGTTCTTGGCGCCGCCCAGCGCCTGGACACGCTTGCCGTTGGCGGAGGCGGTGGTGTGGATGTAGCGGGCGATGGGGGTGGAGCCGACGAAGGAGACCGCCTTGACGTCCGGGTGCTCCAGCAGTCGGTCCACGGCCACCTTGTCACCGTGCACGACGTTGAAGACGCCGTCGGGCAGTCCGGCCTCGGAGAGCAGCTCGGCGATCCGCACGGCCGCCGACGGGTCCTTCTCGCTCGGCTTGAGCACGAACGTGTTGCCGCAGGCGATGGCGATGGGGAACATCCACATCGGCACCATCGCCGGGAAGTTGAACGGCGTGATGCCAGCGACGACTCCGAGCGGCTGGCGGATCGAGGCCACGTCGACGCGGGTGGCGACCTGCGTCGACAGTTCGCCCTTGAGCTGCACGCTGATGCCGCACGCCAGGTCGACGATCTCCAGGCCGCGGGCGACCTCGCCGAGGGCGTCGGAGTGCACCTTGCCGTGCTCGGCGGTGATCAGGGCGGCGATCTCGTCGCGGTGCGCGTCCAGCAGCGCCCGGAACGCGAAGAGGATGGAGGTCCGCTGCGCCAGCGAGGACTGACCCCAGGTCAGGTAAGCCTCCTTGGCGGCGGCGACCGCGGCGTCCACCTCGTCCACCGAGGCGAAGGCCACCTTGGTCGTGACCTCTCCGGTCGCCGGGTTCGTCACCGGCCCGTACGTGCCCGAGGCGCCTTCGGCGGACTTGCCGCCGATCCAGTGGTTGACGATGTTCGTCATGACCGAGAACTCCTTCACAGTTGGCGGCGACGGGTCGTAGCGTGCCGTTCGTCCAGCTCACGGGCCGCGGCCGGCGGCGGTCGGGTCGCGGTCGGGGCCATGGGTCCATCTCAGCAGCCGGGGCGCCCGGCGCGCGCCCGACACTGTGTATGCGGTTTAGGTCCCGGCGTAGACACGTGGGGCAGTACGGCGGAACCTCCGGCGCGGGGCCGAGGCGGGCGGGGAGTCGTCGCTCGCCCTTCGCTCCTGCCAGGGCGAAGCGGCCTTCCCGTGCCGGAGGCGTTTCGTGGGAGGAGGCGGCGGCGCCGGGAGCGCCGTCCCGCCCTGGTGCCCGGGTCCGGCGCCATCGCGTTCCCCTCCGTACCCGGCCTTGGGTCTTCCCCGGTTTCTAGCCCCGCGCACGGAGCCTGTCAATGTTTTGTCCGGACATTCGGACGACGTACCCCGGCCGGCGGGTCGGCCGGCCCGGTCCGGGCGGCGCCGCCGTGCCGGAAGTCAACCCTCCACGCCCCGGCCCCGGGGTACGTCTGTGTGGCACTTGTGTCACAAACGCCGCGTCCGTGTCACGGGTGTCACGAGCACGCGGGCCTTCCGTCACACTCGCGAACGGGGCCGGTCCACCCGGGCCGGGGCGTCGTTCACCCGGAACAGGCTTGGTGATCGCCAGCGCAGCGCCCGGCTCCCCCCGGCGGCCGTCCCCGGTCGCCGCCGCGGTGCGCGCGGGGAGGTGCGTTCGTGACCGACCGAAGGCTCTGGTCCTACAAGGACATCGCGGCCCACATCCGGGTGCAGCCGGACACCGTGCGGTCCTACCGCAAGCACGGTCTGCTGCCCCCGCCCGACCACGTGGAGGGCGGAAAGCCCTACTGGTACGCCGACACGGTCCGGGCCTGGGTGGCGTCCCGGCCCCGCAACCGGGGGCGGTAGGGCGGGAAAAGCGTTCTGTGCCCCACGGCCGCGTGGGGCACAGTGCCGTCCATGGACTTCTCCGTGAAACCGGTCCTGACCGGCGACAGGACCGTGCTGCGCCCCTTCACCGAGGCCGACGCCGAGCCCATGTGGGAGATCATCAACGATCCCGAGGTCGTCCGCTTCACCTTCCCGCCGGGCAGCGCCCTCACGCCGGAGCGGCTGCGCGCCTGGTACGGCTCGCGAGCCGCCCCGCACGACCGGCTCGACCTCGCCGTCACCGACCCCGCCGACGGCGAGCTCCTCGGCGAGGTCGTGCTGTACGAGTGGGACCCCGCCCACCGCTCCTGCACCTTCCGCACGCTCGTCGGGCCGCGGGGGCGCGGCCGGGGCATCGGCACCGAGGCGACCCGGCTGATCGTCGGGCACGGCTTCGAACGGCTCGGCCTGCACCGGATCCAGCTCGAGGTGTACGGCACCAACCAGCGGGCCCGGCGTGTCTACGAGAAGGCCGGTTTCGTGGTGGAGGGGGTGCGCCGGGAGGCGGCGTGGCGCGACGGGGAGTGGGTGGACGAGGTGCTGATGGCCGTCCTCGACCACGAGTGGGCCGTCCACCGCGGGCACCCCGGGGCGGCGGGCGTCAGGGCTCGATGACCGTCACTCCCGCGCCCGGCGCCGTCCCCATCGCCTCCAGGGCGGCCGGTACGGCGTCCAGCCCGATGGTGGAGGTCACCAGCAGGTCGGGGCGGAGCACGCCCGCGCGGACCAGCTCCAGCATCGGCGGGTAGGTGTGCGCGGCCATGCCGTGACTGCCGAGCAGTTCCAGTTCGAGGGCGACGGCACGCGCCATCGGGACCGGTGTGGTGCCGGTCGGCGAGGGCAGCAGGCCGACCTGGACGTGGCGGCCGCGGCGGCGCAGGCCGTTCACGGACGCCGCGCAGGTGACGGGCGAGCCGAGCGCGTCGAGGGAGAGGTGGGCGCCGCCTCCGGTGAGGTCGCGTACGGCCTCAGCCGTGTCCCCGGTCCGGCCGGCGTCCACGCACGCGGCCGCGCCGAAGGTCCGCGCCAGCTCCAGGGCGCGGGGCGAGACGTCGACGGCGACCACCCGTGCGCCGGAGGCGGCGGCGATCATCACCGCCGACAGGCCCACCCCGCCGCAGCCGTGCACCGCGACCCACTCCCCCGCCGCGACCCGGCCCCGCTGCACCACGGCCCGGAACGCGGTGGCGAACCGGCAGCCGAGGGAGGCGGCGGTCGCGAAGGACATGTCCTCGGGGACGGCGACGAGGTTGACGTCGGCGTGGTCGAGCGCCACGTACCGGGCGAAGGAGCCCCAGTGGGTGAAGCCCGGCTGGGTCTGCCGTTCGCACACCTGCTGGTCGCCGGCCGCGCAGGCGGCGCAGCTTCCGCAGGCGCACACGAAGGGCACGGTGACCCGGTCGCCGGGCCGCCAGCCGGTCACCCGCTCGCCGGCCGCCTCGACGACTCCGGCGAGTTCGTGGCCGGGTACGTGCGGCAGGGTGATGTCCGGGTCGTGGCCCTGCCAGCCGTGCCAGTCGCTGCGGCACAGCCCGGTGGCCTCGACGCGGACCACCACGCCGTGCGGCGCGGGCCGCGGATCGTCCACCTCCCGCACCTCGGCGGGCTCCCCGAACTTCTCGAACACGACCGCGCGCATCCGCTCTCCTCACTTCCGTGTACGGCAATCCCGCTGCCGCACGGAGGCCGAACGGGATTCATACCCCCTAGGGGTACAGTGGGAGTTGCGTGGTCCGACGCTGGACCACGGTACGCGCGGGTACCCGCCCACTCACGGGGACCCGACCCCCCGCACGGCCCGACGAGGAGTACGACATGACCGCCCAGACCGACACCCAGAATTCCGTCACCACCGTCTACAAGGTGAGCGGCATGAGCTGCGGACACTGCGAGGGCGCCGTCTCCGGCGAGATCTCCGGGATCCCGGGCGTCGGCTCGGTGCGGGCCGTCGCCGCGACCGGCGAGGTCACCGTCGTCTCCGAGGCCGCGCTCGACGACGCGGCGGTGCGCGCCGCCGTGGACGAGGCGGGCTTCGAACTCGTCGGCAGGGCCTGAGCGCCGCCGCCACCCGTCCCCGCAGCACCCACCGCCCCGCCGACCGGGACGCCCTCCGGCCCACGGGCCGCCGCTCCCGGCCCGGTCGGCCCCCTGGAGCCCGGACATGACCACCACCGCGGACACCCCCACCGCCACCGAGCCGGACCTCGCCGAGGTCGAACTGCTCATCGGCGGGATGACCTGTGCGTCCTGCGCGGCCCGCGTCGAGAAGAAGCTCAACCGCATGGACGGCGTGACCGCCACGGTGAACTACGCGACGGAGAAGGCCCGCATCACCTACCCGGCGGCCACCCCCGTCGCCGACCTCGTCGCCACCGTCGTCCGGACCGGCTACACCGCGGAGGAACCCGCGCCGCCGCCGGAGCCCGCCGCCGGGGACGACGCCTCCCCGCACGGCGGGCGGGACGAGGACCCCGAGCTGTCGGCCCTGCGCCGGCGCCTGGTGGTCTCGGCGCTCCTCGCCGCCCCCGTCGTCCTGCTCGCGATGGTCCCGGCGCTCCAGTTCGACAACTGGCAGTGGCTCTCGCTCACCCTGGCCGCCCCCGTCGTCGTCTGGGGCGGGCTGCCCTTCCACCGCGCCGCCTGGACCAACCTGCGGCACGGCGCGGCCACCATGGACACGCTGGTCTCGCTCGGCACGCTCGCCGCGTTCGGCTGGTCGCTGTGGGCGCTGTTCTTCGGGGACGCGGGCATGCCCGGCATGCGGCACGGCTTCGACCTCACCGTCTCCCGCGCCGACGGCTCCTCCGCGATCTACCTGGAGGCCGCCGCCGGGGTCACCGCCTTCCTGCTCCTCGGACGCTGGCTGGAGGCCCGCTCCAAACGCCGCGCCGGCGCCGCGCTGCGGGCCCTGATGGAGCTGGGCGCCAAGGACGTGGCCGTACTGCGCGACGGCCGGGAGGTGCGGATCCCGGTGTCCCGGCTGGCCGTCGGCGACCGGTTCGTCGTCCGGCCCGGCGAGAAGATCGCCACCGACGGCACCGTGGCCGAGGGCACCAGTGCCGTGGACGCCTCCCTGCTGACCGGCGAGTCGGTGCCGGTGGACGTGACCGCCGGCGACACCGTCACCGGCGCCACGGTCAACGCCGGGGGCCGGCTGGTGGTCGAGGCCACCCGGATCGGCGCCGACACGCAGCTCGCCCGGATGGCGCGGCTGGTGGAGGACGCGCAGAGCGGCAAGGCCGAGGTGCAGCGGCTCGCCGACCGGATCTCCGGTGTCTTCGTGCCCGTCGTGCTGCTGATCGCGGCCGGCACGTTCGGGGGCTGGCTGGGCGCCACCGGTGACACGGTCGCCGCGTTCACCGCGGCCGTCGCCGTGCTGATCATCGCCTGCCCGTGCGCGCTCGGCCTCGCCACGCCGACCGCGCTGCTGGTCGGCACCGGGCGCGGCGCCCAGCTCGGCATCCTGATCAAGGGGCCGGAGGTGCTGGAGTCCACGCGGCGCGTGGACACCGTCGTCCTGGACAAGACCGGCACCGTCACCACCGGCCGGATGACCCTCCACGAGGTGTACGCCGCCGAGGGCACCGACGAGGAGCAGGTGCTGCGGCTGGCGGGCGCGGTCGAGCACGCCTCCGAGCACCCCGTGGCCCGCGCGGTCGCGGCGGGCGCCGAGGAGCGGACCGGGGCGCTGCCGGACGTGACGGACTTCGAGAACGTCCCCGGACGCGGCGTGCGCGGCCGCGTGGAGGGCCGTGAGGTGGCCGTGGGACGCCTCTACGACGAGCTGCCGGACGGGGTGGCCCGCGCCAAGGAGGAGGCCGAGAGGGACGGTCGTACGGCCGTCGTGGTCGGCTGGGACGGCGTGGCACGGGGTGTCGTCGCCGTCGCGGACGCCGTGAAGGAGACCAGCGCCGAGGCGGTGGCCGAGCTGCGCCGGCTGGGCCTCACGCCGGTGCTGCTGACCGGCGACCACAGGCGGGTCGCCGAGTCGGTCGCCCGGTCCGTCGGCATCGACGAGGTGATCGCGGAGGTGCTGCCCGAGGACAAGGTCGCCGCGGTCCGGCGGTTGCAGGCGGAGGGCCGCACGGTCGCCATGGTCGGGGACGGCGTCAACGACGCCGCCGCGCTCGCCGTCGCCGATCTGGGTCTGGCGATGGGCACGGGGACGGACGCGGCGATCGAGGCGGGCGACCTGACGCTGGTGCGCGGGGACCTGCGGGTGGCGGCGGACGCGATCCGGCTGTCCCGGCGGACCCTGACGACGATCAAGGGCAATCTCGTGTGGGCCTTCGGCTACAACGTGGCCGCGCTGCCGCTGGCCGCCGCGGGGCTGCTGAACCCGATGATCGCGGGCGCGGCGATGGCGTTCTCCTCGGTGTTCGTCGTCACCAACAGTCTCCGGCTGCGCACGTTCCGCTGACCCGCGAGGCGGACGCTCCCGCCCGGTCGGTGGAGGACCGGTCCGCGCCGTACAGGACCAGGGCCCAGGCCAGGCAGGCGAAGGCCGCCGTGTGCAGCAGCGCGCGCACGATGTTCCAGGTGACCCAGGCCGCCTCGAACCGTTCCCGGACGGCGGCCAGGTCGCCGATGGAGTCCGGGACGCCGGCCCGTTCCAGCTCGTCGTTGAGCGGGACGTTGACCGCGCCGGTCACCGCGAACGCGACCAGGTAGAGCACGAGCGCGGCGACGAGCCAGGGCAGGGCCGGCCGCCCGTGGCCGCGCCAGGCGAGGAACGCGGCCAGGGCGATCAGTGGGATCGACCCCACGAACGGAAGCATGAACACAGGGTTGAGGATCGCCTTGTTGATGCCCTGCATCGTCTCCACGAGCGTGTGGTCGGAGGTGCCGCGCAGCCCCGGCATCACGGCGTAGGCGAAGGCGGCGAAGAGCCCCGCCATCAGGCCGGAGGCGACGACGGCGGCCAGGAGGGTGCCGGTCTGGGTGGTTCTCACAAGGCGGCCTCCGGAGCCCAGACGCCGGCGGCCGCGGCCTCGGTTACGTGGTCGGTTAAGTCGCGGGCCGGGCGGCCGAGGACCTGCCGGACGCCGTCGCCGAGGTGGGCGTTGCGGCCGTCGAGGACGTGCGTGAACAGGTAGGTCAGCAGGGCGGTGACGTCGGCGGGGACGCCGTGCGCGGCGAGTGCGGCGGCGTAGGCGTCCGCGGGGACCGTGACGTAGCCGATCTCGCGGCCGGCCGCCGCCGCGATCGCGGCCGTGGCCCGCGCGAAGGTGAGCAGCCGGGGGCCGGTCAGGTCGTAGGTGCGGCCGGTGTGCCCGCCCTCGGCCAGGACGGTGGCGGCGACCTCGGCGATGTCGTCGGCGTCGACGAACGGCTCCTGGACGTCCCCGACGGGCAGCGCCAGCTCCCCGTCGAGGAGGGGGCCGAGGAAGTCGCCCTCGCTGAAGTTCTGGGCGAAGAACGAGGCACGCAGGACCGTCCACTCGGCGCCCGAAGCCGCCAGCGCCTTCTCGCAGGCCTCGGCCTCGGGCTCGCCGCGCCCGGAGAGCAGCACCAGACGGCGTGCTCCGGTCCGTACCGCGAGATCGGCGAAGGCGCCGATCGCCTCGGGGGCGCCGGGCACGGCCAGGTCCGGCTGGTAGGAGACGTAGACGGCGTCCACGCCGGCCAGGGCGGGCCGCCACGTCGTGGGGTCGTTCCAGTCGAAGGGGATGCCGCCGGAACGGGAGCCGATCCGGACCGCGTGGCCGCGTCCGGTCAACCGGTGCACGACCCGGCGTCCGGTCTTCCCCGTTCCGCCCAGGACCAGGGTGAGCGCGGGTGACGTCATGGTGATCGCCTCGGCTTTCGTGTACGACGCTGCGGTGACCGCTTCCTGCGGTGTGCTCCCAGCCTGTTTCACCCGAGGGTCGCCATCAACTGCCGATCCTGCAAGGATCGTTGACCAGTGGTTGACGGTAGGGGGAGCCGTGGAACGACGTGAGATCGAGATCTTCCTGACGGTGGGCGAGGAGCTGCACTTCGGGCGCAGCGCGGAGCGGCTGCACATCTCGGTGGCCATGGTGAGCAAGACGGTCCAGAAGCTGGAACGGTCGGTCGGTGCGGCTCTCTTCGAGCGGACCAGCAGGCGGGTGGCCTTCACCGCGATCGGGCGGCGTCTCTTCGAGGATCTGAAGCCCGCGCACCAGGGGATCCTCGACGCCTTCGCGCGGGCGGTGGCCTCGGGCCGGGGCGTGGACGGCGTGTTGCGGGTGGGGTTCCTGGGGACGGCGACCGCGGAGTTCGTGATGCGCGCGGCGGAGCTGCTGCGGACCCGGCATCCGGGCTGCGAGGTACGGCTGCACGAGAGCCGTTTCATCGACGGGACGGCGCCGCTGCGCGACGACGTGATCGACGTCCTGCTCATCGACAACTTCGCCACACCGCCGTCCACGCTCCCACCGGGCCACGTCGCGGGTCCGCTGCTGTTCCGGGAGCCGCCGGTGCTCGCCGTCTCGGTACGGCATCCGCTGGCGCGGCGGGAGGCGGTGGACGTGGCGGAGCTGGCGGAGTACGAGGTGCTGCGGCCGCGGGCCTCCGAGGGGTCCCTCCCCGGGCAGGCGGACCGGTGGGCCGCTCCCGAGGGTGCGGAGCGGTTGTTCGCCGCGGGGAGGTGGGATACGCCGTCCGGCCTCGGCAGGGCGCCGGGGGGCCGGGGCCCCGGGCGGAGCACGGAGTTCGGCAGCATCCAGGAGATGTGCGCGCTGATCGGCGCCGGCCACGGCGTCTATCCCGTCCCGACCCACGCGAGCGTGTACGACGCCCGCCCCGACATCACGTTCGTACCGATCAAGGGCGCCCCGGCGTACGAGTGGCGCCTGATCTGGCTCTCCGCGGCGGACAACAGCCGCGTCCGCGCCTTCTCCGAGGCGGCCCGCGACTACGTGGCGGCGCACCCCGATCCGCTGACCGCGACGGGATCGGGCAGAGGCGCCGGCCACCGTCCGGCAGCCACGGCGCCATGACCTCGCCGCGTAATGATCAATGCGGCGACTGCCGCGGACAGCGGTACGGCAAGGGGGAGCCGACATGCGGAACACCGACGGCACGCCTGCCCTCGTCCTGGCGGTGGCGATCGTGGGTCTGGTGGTGCGGCAGCAGCTGCGCCCTCGCCCCGTGCGGCGTACCGGTTCGGCATCGCCTCGGCCGACCGGCACCACCCCCTGACCGCGCTACTGGGGACCGCATCGCTGTACGCGTACCTGGCGATCGGCCTGGGGACGCAGGACCTCCTGGTGCGCGGGCGCGCCGCCGCGCTGTGACGCGGGTCCACATTTCACGCGGGTCGACGGCCTGAGCCTCTGGAGTCCGGCACGCACCTCACATAAGCTCTTCACAAGGCTCGCGCATCTTCCTTACGCTGGAGTCTCGCTCGACGTATCAGGGCTCTTGCGCAGCTAAGGGACATATGCAAGAGACGCAGATCACAGTGACGCGAACGTAACCATCGAAGGGGTTCGAGGGTCTAAGTTGGCGATGTCAGGCAGCGTCTTGGGGGGCGCCACCTGGCATCTGGGGATGTCTTGGGGGACTTTCCCAGAGATGCGTTGCCGGGACACGTACACCGGGAAGCTTTGAGCGGCCCTCCCGGGCGTGCGCTGTCCCGGCAGACCGCAGGCAGCCGGCACGTGAGCAGCAAACAGCAGTAGGCAGTAGTTCGCAGGGGCACGACGGGTTCCGCCCATCGTGCCCGGCACAGCGATTCAGGCGCTGTCCTCACAGACGCCCGGCCGGATCCCGTGGGGGGAATCCGCTCCGGGACATGGGAAGGCGCCCTGGTCGTCGGCCCGTGGGGGGACCGGCGCCGGGGCGCCTTCTTCTTATGCGGCTGCCGCACGCGCCCGCAGAACGCGGGGGACTGCAAGCGCCCGAAGGGGCGCGGGGAACCGCGCGACCAGCCACAGCCGACCCGCAGTCGCCCACACCCCTCAGCGACGCACTCTCAAACGCACCGCACCCGCACCGGCAGGTGTCAGCGCTCCTCGACCGGGACGAAGTCGCGCTCGACGACGCCCGTGTAGATCTGGCGCGGGCGGCCGATGCGGGAACCCGGCTCCTTGATCATCTCGTGCCACTGGGCGATCCAGCCCGGCAGCCGGCCGAGCGCGAACAGGACCGTGAACATCTCGGTCGGGAAGCCCATGGCCCGGTAGATGAGGCCGGTGTAGAAGTCGACGTTCGGGTAGAGGCTGCGCGAGACGAAGTAGTCGTCGGAGAGCGCGTGCTCCTCCAGCTTCAGGGCGATGTCCAGCAGCTCGTCGGACTTGCCGAGGGCGGAGAGGACGTCGTGCGCGGCGGCCTTGATGATTTTGGCGCGCGGGTCGAAGTTCTTGTAGACCCGGTGGCCGAAGCCCATCAGGCGGACGCCGTCCTCCTTGTTCTTCACCTTGCGGATGAAGGAGTCGACGTCGCCGCCGGAGTCGCGGATGCCCTCGAGCATCTCCAGCACCGACTGGTTGGCGCCGCCGTGCAGCGGGCCCCACAGGGCGTTGATGCCGGCGGAGATCGAGGCGAACATGTTCGCCTGCGAGGAGCCGACCAGGCGGACCGTGGAGGTCGAACAGTTCTGCTCGTGGTCCGCGTGCAGGATGAGCAGCTTGTCCAGGGCGGCGACGACCGTCGGGTCGGGCTCGTACTCCTGCGCCGGGACGGAGAACGTCATGCGCAGGAAGTTCTCGACGTAGCCGAGGTCGTTGCGCGGGTAGACGAACGGGTGGCCGATCGACTTCTTGTACGCGTAGGCCGCGATCGTCGGGAGCTTGGCGAGCAGCCGGATCGTGGAGAGGTTGCGCTGACGCTCGTCGAACGGGTTGTGGCTGTCCTGGTAGAACGTCGACAGCGCCGAGACGACCGACGACAGCATGGCCATCGGGTGGGCGTCGCGCGGGAAGCCCTTGTAGAAGTTCTTGACGTCCTCGTGCAGCAGGGTGTGCTGCGTGATCTCGTCCTTGAACGCGGACAGCTCGTCGACGGTGGGCAGCTCGCCGTTGATCAGCAGGTAGGCGACCTCCACGAAGGAGGAGCGCTCCGCCAGCTGCTCGATCGGATAGCCGCGGTACCGGAGGATGCCCGCCTCGCCGTCCAGGTACGTAATGGCGGATTTGTAGGCGGCGGTGTTGCCGTAGCCGCTGTCCAGTGTCACCAGACCGGTCTGGGCGCGGAGCTTCCCGATGTCGAAGCCCTTGTCACCGACGGTGCTGTCGATCACCGGGTAGGTGTACTCGCCGTCGCCGTACCGCAGTACTACCGAGTTGTTGGTGTGCTCGCTCACGTCTTCCCTCACCGACGTAGTGCCTCATCTTCGAGGTGCCCTGACTGTCTCTACCATCCCCCACTTGGCTCAGGAGAGTGCACTCGGGGTCGACCATCGGGCCTATCGGCGGCACTGAGTGCCGTCAACTTGCCCATCCTGCCCGCTCTCCCGTGGTTGCGGAAGTGCTCTGTGACCTTTGCGACTCGTTTGATCGATCATTTTTTCCGGGCGGAGGGCCGCGGGGGCGTGGAGCTTGCGGGTCAGGAGCCCGTGAGCCGGAAGTCGAGCGCCGTGCAGCGCCGTCCGGCGGAGACCGTGCGCACCGCCTGCCCGATCGCCCGGCGCGAGCCGACGAGGACGACCAGCTTCTTGGCCCGGGTGACCGCCGTGTACAGCAGGTTCCGCTGGAGCATCATCCAGGCACCGGTGGTCACGGGGATCACCACCGCCGGGTACTCGCTGCCCTGGGAGCGGTGGATGGTCACCGCGTAGGCGTGGGCCAGTTCGTCCAGCTCGTCGAACTCGTACGGAACCTCCTCGTCCTCGTCCGTCAGGACGGTGAGGCGCTGGTCCACCGGGTCGAGCGAGGTGACCACGCCCACGGTGCCGTTGAAGACGCCGTTCTCGCCCTTGTCGTAATTGTTGCGGATCTGGGTGACCTTGTCGCCGACGCGGAAGACCCGGCCGCCGAACCGCTTCTCGGCGAGGTCGGGGCGGGCGGGGGTGATGGCCTGCTGGAGCAGCCCGTTCAGCGTGCCCGCGCCGGCCGGCCCTCGGTGCATGGGGGCGAGGACCTGCACGTCACGTCGAGGGTCGAGGCCGAACTTCGCCGGGATGCGTCGGGCGGCCACGTCGACCGTGAGCCGGCCGGCCTCCTCGGTGTCGTCCTCGACGAAGAGGAAGAAGTCCTTCATGCCGTCGGTGACGGGGTGCTGCCCGGCGTTGATCCGGTGCGCGTTGGTCACCACGCCGGACTGCTGGGCCTGGCGGAAGACGCGGGTGAGGCGGACGGCCGGGACGGGGCTGCCCTCGGCCAGCAGGTCACGGAGCACCTCCCCCGCGCCGACGCTGGGCAGCTGGTCGACGTCGCCGACGAAGAGGAGGTGGGCGCCGGGGGGCACCGCCTTGGCGAGCTTGTTGGCGAGGAGCAGGTCCAGCATGGACGCCTCGTCGACCACGACGAGGTCGGCGTCCAGGGGCCGGTCCCGGTCGTAGGCGGCGTCACCGCCGGGCTTGAGCTCCAGCAGGCGGTGAACGGTGGAGGCCTCGGCGCCGGTCAGCTCGGCGAGCCGCTTGGCGGCGCGGCCGGTGGGGGCGGCGAGGACGACCTTGGCCTTCCTGGCGCGGGCCAGCTCCACGATCGACCGGACCGTGAAGGACTTGCCGCAGCCGGGTCCGCCGGTGAGGACGGCGACCTTCCGCGTCAGCGCCAGCTTGACGGCGGCCTCCTGCTCGGGGGCGAGGTCCGTGCCCGTGCGCCCCTTCAGCCAGCCGAGCGCCTTGTCCCAGGCGACGTCCCGGAAGCCCGGCATCCTGTCCTCGCCGGTGCGCAGCAGACGGAGCAGCTGGGCGGAGAGGGCCAGCTCGGCACGGTGGAAGGGGACCAGGTACACCGCGGTGACGGGGTCGCCGCCCTCCGGGTCGGGCACCTTCTCCCGGACGACGCCCGGGTCCTCGCCGTCCTCCTCCGGCTCGGCGGCGAGCTCGGCGAGGCACTCGATGACCAGCCCGGTGTCCACCTGGAGCAGCTTGACGGCGTCGGCGATCAGCTTCTCCTCCGGGAGGTAGCAGTGCCCCTGGTCGGTGGCCTGCGACAGGGCGTACTGCAGTCCGGCCTTCACGCGGTCGGGGCTGTCGTGCGGGATGCCGACGGACTGGGCGATCTTGTCGGCGGTGAGGAAGCCGATGCCCCAGACGTCGGCGGCGAGGCGGTACGGCTGGTTCTTCACGACGGAGATCGAGGCGTCGCCGTACTTCTTGTAGATGCGGACGGCGATGGAGGTGGACACCTCGACGGTCTGGAGGAAGAGCATGACCTCCTTGATCGCCTTCTGCTCCTCCCAGGCGTCGGCGATCTTCTTCGTCCGCTTGGGACCGAGGCCGGGGACCTCGATGAGCCGCTTGGGCTCCTCCTCGATGACCGTGAGGGTGTCGGTGCCGAAGTGCTGGGTGATGCGGTCGGCGAAGACCGGGCCGATGCCCTTGACGAGGCCGGAGCCGAGGTAGCGCCGGATGCCCTGGACGGTGGCCGGGAGCACGGTCGTGTAGTTCTCGACGTGGAACTGCTTGCCGTACTGGGGGTGGGACCCCCAGCGGCCCTCCATCCGCAGCGACTCCCCGGCCTGGGCGCCGAGCAGCGCGCCGACGACGGTCAGCAGGTCCCCGGCGCCCCTGCCTGTGTCGACGCGGGCGACCGTGTAACCGTTCTCCTCGTTGGCGTACGTGATGCGCTCGAGGACGCCTTCGAGTACGGCGAGCCGGCGTTCGCCGGGGACGTCGCCCGTGGACTGGGTGGCCATGGTCCGACGGTATCGGTGAGGTGTGACAGGGGACGCCCCGGACCGGGTCTGCTCGGTATTCTCGGGGCATGGACTACGCCAGGATGCGCGCCATCGCCCAGGACCTCGGGGCTTACGCGGAGCAGCTCGAAGGCGCCTGGAGTGTCGAGATCGGGCCGTCCGGTCCGGTACTGGCGATGATGTGCCCATCGAAGCGGCACGAGGGAGCGGTCCGCCGCATCCGCAACCAGCTCAATGAGCAGCTCCCCACCACTCACCCGGGCTACGTGTGTGAGAACGGTCCGGAGATCGAGCACCCGGCGATCGGCCGTATGCGTCGCCCCGACGCCGTCGTCATCCCCGAGGCCGCTCTCGACGAGGAAGGCCTCGCTGTCGACGCGACGCAGGTCCTGGCCGCGATCGAGATCGTCTCGCCGTCCAACCCGGGCAACGACTACGACTACGACTACGACGAGAAGCTGGCCGACTATCCGGCCATGGGCATCCCGCACTACATGATCGTCGACCCGCGCACCGGCACGATCCAGGTGCACTCCGACCCCTGCAAGGGCCGTTACAGCCGTAAGGAGCCGTACATCTTCGGCGACTCGGTGCCGTTCGGGCCGTGGACGGTGCGAACGTCGGAGTTCCGCCGGTACGGCAGGGACGGCTGAAGGTCGGCCGGGTCAGGACCGTAGCCGTACGAGTTCGTCGGCTCGGCGGTGGTCCTTCGGCCGGCCGAGGGCTCGCCGCATGCGGATCAGATCCTCGAGTGCGGCGTAACGGATGGCGAAGCCCGCCGGGTCATAAGTGGTCTCGGCCCGGGTGAGGCAGGTCGTGACGTCCATGTCGCCCCAGGGGAGAGCAGGGGTGCACAGGTCTCCGTCGGCACCCGTGACCCCGTACCCCACCTGCTCGCGGGTGAGATCGGGCAGTTCGGCGCAGCCGCACCGGGCGAGCGCGTCCCGCAGGGCGTCCGCCTCGTGAGGGGTGCCGTCCCAGAGGAGGTCGAGGTCACCGGTCAGTTCGGTGGAGCCGTGCATGATGCCGGCGACCTGTCCTACGACCACCGCTCGCGAGCCGGCCTCGTGGAGCGCCCGGAGGAAGGGGAAGGGATCGAAGCCGAGGGCCCCGTCCGTGGCGAAGGTGCCCAGGGCGTCGTCGGCGTCCTCGGGGCGGTGCCCGGTGGGCGTCCGCTCTCGCGTCATCTCCTCGGTCCGGGCGATCGCCTGACGCAGGCGCAGGGCGGCGGTCTGGCTCACGCTTTCAACGCCTCGATGAAGGGCGCGAAGGCCTCCGCGGGGAAGGTGAGGATGGCGCGGGCCGGGTCCTTGCTGTCGCGGACGGCGACCTCCTGGGCGCGAGTCGCGATCTCGACGCAGTTGTTTCCGTCGTCGGGTCCCGAGTAGGAAGACTTGCGCCATATGTCCATGGAGTGCCTCACAGCTCCTTCGCCAGTCTGCTGATGAAGTCACGCGACCGTTCGGGGTCGAGTGCGACGTCCTCCACTTTACGGAAGCGCGTTCGAAAGGCGCTGAGCTGTGCCTCGGAATCGATGAAGGCAGAGCCATGAGGTACGTCGCGCACCACCGTGTCCAGTCCGGGGACAGGGCCACCCACGTAGGTCATGGAGCTGGCTGCCCTGGCGAAACCGTCCAGATCGAAGGGGATGACACGCACGGTGACATTGTCCGCTTCCGAAGCCTCCAAAAGCTTGGCGAGTTGGGCCCGGGCAGCAGTGCGGTCGCTGACCCTGATACGCAGTGCCGCTTCGTGGATCACCACCTCGTACGGGAGCGTGATCTGCTGACGCCTCATTCGGTGACTGACACGCAGTTCGAGTTCCTCCTGCGTGAGTTCGGGGACTCGGGCGGAGAAGACCGCGCGGGCGTACTCTTCCGTCTGCAGCAGACCCGGTACGTACAGGATCGCCACCTCTCGCAGGAACGTCGCGTGGTGATCCAGTTCGGCGAGGTCCAGGAAGGAAGTCGGCAGAAGCCCTCGGTACTCCTCCCACCAACCACGCGTTCGATCGGTGGCCACGGTGACCAGCGCGGCAACAAAGCTTTCGTCGGTACAGGCGTAGTGAGAGGCCAGTCGCCGGAGCCGCTCCTCACTCACACCCGACACCCCCGCCTCGATCTGGCTGATCTGAACGTTGCTCACGCCGAGCATCGCCGCAGCCTGCCGAGCGGTGAGGCCCGCCGCCTCACGGAGTCTGCGCAGTTCCACCGCCAGACGCAGCTGCCGCGCTGTCGGTTCGCGTCTCGTGGGCATTGACGGCTCCTCGGTCCAACGCGCCTGACGACGCGACCCGTTCGGGGCCAGATTACGGGACCGGCTTGCGACGCCGAAACTTTAAGGTCTACCGTCAGTGACGCGACGCACACCGTGCGGCATCGGGCCACCGGAAGCGCACCGCCCCGTCCTGCCTCGACGGCTGCGGCAATGACACCGGTCCCGCTCACACCCCCTCATCCACACGCCGGAGTTCCGCATGCCCGAGAACGAGCCCTGGGAGTACTCCCTCTACATCCCCAACGACCTCCGGGCCGTCACCGTCAGCCGCCGTACCCTCCGCCTGATCCTCACCATGCACGGGCTGATCCGCCTCGTCGACGTCGCCGAACTCCTCGCGACGGAGCTGGTCTCCAACGCCGTACGGCACACCAAGGGCCCCGCCGCCCTGCGCGTGCGCTGGTCGCCGCCGGGGACGCTGCGGATCGGGGCGTGGGACGCGGATCCCGAACCGCCCGAGCCGCCCCGGCCGTTCGACGCTGCGGCCGAGCAGGAGGACGGGCGGGGCCTGGCCCTCGTCCGGGCCTGTGCCGACGTATGGGGCTGGCATCCGCTGGCCAGACACGGCAACCGGGGCAAGTACGTGTGGTGCGAGCTGGCGGCGGCCTGACGGGGCCGCGAGAAATGGCTTGTCCGTACGCAGGCTTCCGGCGGATGCTCGGCGGGTGAGTGGTGACGGGGCCGGCCGGCGGCTCGTAGGGGCGGTGCGGGCAGGGGACGCGGGAGCCGTGCGGGCGTTGCTCGGTGCGGGGGCCGATCCGGACGTGGTCGGTGACGACGGGCTGCCGGTGCTGTGCGCGGCCGTCGCGGCGTACGACGCCGGCGTCGCCGACGCGCTGGTCGAGGGCGGGGCCGACCCCGACCGGGCGCTGCCGGACGGGACCACTCCGTTGTGGCGGGCCGTCGACGGTGGGTCTCCGGCCGTCGTCACCGCTGTACTGGGCAGAGAGCCCCGGCTGCGGTTGCCGGAGGAGACGCGCGAGCGACTGCTCGACCTCGCCCGCGGCTGGTACGAGACGGGCGCGGCCGAGGAGTTGCGGCGCCGGACGGGCGCACAGGGGCCGGCGGAGACGGTCCGCGTGCGGGACGACGCTCACGAGTACCACTGGATCGACCAGGTCTCGCTCGGCGGCCGTACCGTGCGGGCCGGGCACGGCGGCATCCTGACCTCGCTGGAGTGGGCGTTCCGCATCCTGACGCCCGTAGACGAGCTGATCGCCCGTGCCCTCGAACACCCGGACGAGGAGTACGCGACCTGGTGGGAGGTCACCTGGGTCCTCCTGCAACGCCGCAGCTTCGAGACCTGGTCGGCCGTGGTCGCCCACCGCCACCACCCCGACCCGGCGCACCGCCGCTTCGTGGTGGACTACCTGCGCGTACGGGGGGTCCTCGTGTGCGACTCCCCGTACGCGGAGACGGAGGGCGGTTTCCTGGCCGCCTCGGCCGTGGAGGAGACCGACCCCGGGATGCTCGCGCGGGTGCTCGACGCCTTCTCCGAGTACGAACACCCCGCCCTGGAGGTCGCCGCGCTGCGCCACGCCGGTCATCCCGACCCCCGGGTACGGCGGCGGGTCCCCCCACTCTTCCTCCCCGGTGCGGGCACCTCCCTGACGGTCCGGGCCAGGACCGCGCTGCTCGCCCTCCTCCGCGACCCGGACGCCGCGACCCGGCTCCACGCCGCCAGGGTGGCCGTGGCGGACGACGACTCCCTCGGCCCGGCCGTGGGGGCGTTGCTCGCGCTGGCCGGAGACCCGGACGCCGGACTGCGGGGCGGGGCCGCGGCGTTGCTGGCCTCCTGCCGGGACCGCACGCCCGCCGTCGCCGACGCGCTGTTCGCGCTGCTGGACGAGGATGACCTGATCGCCCGACTGGAGGCGGCCTACGGCCTCGCCCTGCGCGACGACCCGCGCACCGCCGACGCCATCGAGCGGATCACGCCCCTGCCCCCCGGCTTCGAGGACGACCACCGGTGGTCCGCGCTCTGGCAGTGGAGGTGGGACAAGGAGCGTCCGGCCTCCGCGTGACGGGGCGCCGCCGGTGCCGTCAGAGCGCGGCGAGCAGGCCGGCCAGCGGCGCGGGGGTCCGGTCGGCCTCCAGGGCCTCGACGAGGACGCGCCCGTAGTGGATCTTGCGGCCCTTCTTCGTGCCGAGGAAGCGGCGCAGCCGCTGCGCCGCGGTGCGGTCGCGTTGGGCGGGCTGCTGGAGGAAGGTCCGCAGGGCGCGCAGGTCGCCTTCCCCCTCTACGAGCTCGGCCACCCGGTCCTCGCCCAGGGCGCGGACGAGTTCGTCCTCCAGGTCGGCCGCACAGACGAAGAGGTCGTGCGGTGCCGCGTTCGCCCGCTGCAGGGCACGCACGTAGTAGCCCCGTTCCCGCTCGTCGCACAGCCCCGTGAGGCGCAGGTCCAGGCCGGACGGGCCGAGGAGGCCGGCGAAGCGGCCGACGCTCATCGCGCCGCCCATCGGCAGGACGCAGACGCCCTCCGCCGCCAGGTCCCGGCCCGCGCGTGCGGTCAGCGCGTCGACGGCGGCCGCGTCACTCGGTCCTTCGAGCAGCACGGCCGTCCGTACGGACAGGCGCCCCGCCAGCTCGCGTGCGGGCCCGCCGGGGCCACCGGCCGCCCATGCGGTGACCGCGTCCCGGAACTCCCCCATGTCCGTCATGGAGCCGAGTCTGCGTCCTCGCCGGCCGGCGCGGTAGCGAATTTCCCCGTACCCGCCGCCCCGGGCGCCCGCTCAGCGGTGCAGGGCGGCCTCCTGCCGCATGCCCAGGAGCTTCTCGGGATTGCGCACGGCGTAGAGGCCGGTGATGCGGCCTTCGTCGAAGCGCACCGCCAGCACGGTGTCGAGCTCGCCGTCGAGCCGGAGGATGAGGGCCGGGTAGCCGTTGACCTGGGCCGGGCCCATGGAAACGGCGTCGCCCTGCTTCATCAGCCCGCCGATCACGAGACGGGCCACCTTGTCGGCCCCGACGATCGGCCTCAGAACGGCCTGCTTGATGCCTCCGCCGTCGCCCAGCAGCACGACGTCGGGCGCGAGGATGTCCAGCAACCCCTGGAGGTCGCCCGTCTCGACCGCCCGCCGGAACGCGTCGAGCGCGTCCCGGGTCTGGGTCGGCGAGACGACCCCGCGCGGCCGGCGTGCCGCGACGTGCGCGCGTGCCCGGTGCGCGGTCTGGCGGACGGCGGCCGGGCTCTTGTCGACGGCCTCGGCGATCTCGTCGTAGTCCAGGTCGAAGACCTCGCGGAGCACGAACACCGCCCGCTCGGTCGGCGTGAGCGTCTCCAGGACCAGCATCATCGCCATCGAGACGCTGTCGGCGAGCTCGACGTCCTCGGCCACGTCGGGCGTGGTGAGCAGCGGCTCGGGCAGCCAGGATCCGACGTAGGACTCCTTGCGGCGGCCGAGGGTGCGCAGCCGGCTCAGCGACTGCCGGGTGGTGATCCGGACCAGGTAGGCGCGCGGGTCGCGCACCTCGGCGAGGTCGACCCCCGCCCACCTCAGCCACGTCTCCTGGAGCACGTCCTCGGCGTCGGCCGCCGAGCCGAGCATCTCGTAGGCGACGGTGAAGAGGAGGTTGCGGTGGGTGACGAAGGCGTCCGTGGCGACGTCCGTGCGCCGGCCGCCGAGCCGCTCGGCGCCCGCGTCGCCGTCCCGCTCCCGTCGGTCCTCGTTCTCGCTCATGACCAGCAGCTCCCGCTCGTTCGCCCGTGACGGTGTCATGCGCACAGGACGCCGGTCACCGCCGTCCTGTGACATCCGCTCCCCATGGCATACGTCACATCGCACGCCCGTCACGGGATCCGGGCCGTCGGCGTCTTGTGGTCGTTCCGTACCGACCACCGTGAGGACGAGGCCATGGACATCCGATTCAACCTCTTCGAGAACGAGCTCGCCGCCCGGTTCGCCAAGCGGTTCGCCGGCGCCGCCCAGCTCATCCACCAGTCGTCGCTGCCGAACTCCACGCAGGAGCTGGTGTCACTGCGCGCCAGCCAGATCAACGGCTGCGGTCACTGCATCGACATGCACACCAAGGAGGCCGCGGCGGCCGGTGAGACGGCGGTCAGGCTCGCCCTGGTCGCGGCCTGGCGCGAGTCGACCGTGTTCACCGAGGCCGAGCAGGCCGCGCTGGCGCTCGCCGAGGAGGGCACCCGGCTCGCGGACGCCCACCAGGGAGTGTCCGACGAGACCTGGGCCCTGGTGCGCAAGCACTATGACGACGATCAGACCGCCGCCCTGGTGTCCCTGGTCGCCCTGATCAACGCGGCCAACCGGCTCGCGGTGATCGTGCACCAGCCGGGCGGCTCCTACGAGGCCGGCATGTTCGCCGCCGCACTGGGCTGACCGACCCGCGGCGGGCGCCTCGGCCCGGTCCGGCCCGGAATTCTCCGGTCCGGGCCGGGCCGCCGCACGTCCCGCCGTCGCGGGCCACGGCGTCGACTTCCGGTCACGATTGGGTTTCAGCCACCCCTCCGCCTCTTGCCATCCGATCGTGTAATCGATTCCAATCCTCCGTGTAATCGATTCCACGAGGAGGTGGAACGGCGATGGCGAGCATCAAGGACGTCGCCGCCGAGGCGGGCGTGTCCGTCGCGACGGTCTCGCGCGTCCTCAACGGCCACCCGTCCGTCAGCCCGGACGCACGCACGCGCGTGCTGGCCGCCGTCGAGGCGCTGGGCTACCGCCCGAACGCCGTCGCCCGGTCCCTGCGCACCGCGCAGACCCGCACGCTCGGACTGGTCATCAGCGACGTGCTGAACCCTTACTTCACCGAACTGGCCCGCTCCGTCGAGGAGGAGGCCCGCGCGCTCGGCTACAGCGTCATCATCGGCAACGCCGACGAGCGGCCCGACCTCCAGGACCACCACGTCACCACGCTGCTGGACCGCCGCATCGACGGGCTGCTGGTCTCCCCCACCGACGGCGGCTCCCCGCGCATGCTGGACGCCGCGCGCGCCGGCACCCCCATGGTGTTCGTCGACCGCTGGATCCCCGGCGTGGACGTGCCCGTGGTGCGGTCGGACGGGCGGGCGGCGGTCCGGGACCTCGTGGCGCACCTGCACGGGCTCGGGCACCGGCGGCTCGCCATCATCGCCGGGCCCGCCGCCACCACGACCGGCCGCGAGCGCGTGGACGCCTTCCGCGAGGCGCTCGGCGCGTACGGGCTCCCCCTGCCCGACGCCTACATCGGCCAGGGCGACTTCCAGGCCGACAGCGGACGCCGGGTCACCGAGGGCTTCCTCGACCTGCCCGAACCGCCCGAGGTCGTCTTCGCCGCCGACAACCTGATGGCGCTCGGCGCCCTGGACGCCGTACGCGCGCGGGGGATGCGCGTCCCCGACGACATCGCGCTCGCCGCGTTCGACGACATCCGCTGGTTCGTGCACACCGACCCGCCGATCACCGCGATCGCCCAGCCCACGGGCGACCTCGGGCGGGCCGCCGTGCGCGCGCTGGTCGACCGCATCGAGGGCGGCACCGGCGAGTCCGTCACCCTGCCGGCCCGGCTCGTCGTCCGCCGCTCGTGCGGCGAGGCCGTCTCCCCGCACGACCCGTCCCCGTCCCCCGTACGAAGGAGTACGCCGTGAGCAGCCGCGATCCCGACGAGTTGCTGCGCATCGAGGGCATCCGCAAGACCTTCCCCGGTGTCGTCGCGCTCGACAGCGTCGACTTCGACCTGCGCCGGGGCGAGGTGCACGTGCTCCTCGGCGAGAACGGCGCGGGCAAGAGCACGCTCATCAAGATGCTCTCCGGCGCCTACACGCCCGACGCCGGGCGGATCCTGGCCGGCGGCGAGGAGGTGCGCATCAACGGTGCGCAGGACTCCGAGCGGCTCGGTGTCGCCACCATCTACCAGGAGTTCAACCTGGTCCCCGATCTGACGGTGGCCGAGAACATCTTCCTGGGGCGCCAGCCGCGCCGGTTCGGCATGATCGACCGGAAGAGGATGGAAGCGGACGCCGCGGTGCTCCTGGAGCGGGTGGGCGTGAACGTGTCGCCCCGCGCGCGGGTGCGCGAACTCGGCATCGCGCGGCTCCAGATGGTCGAGATCGCCAAGGCGCTCAGCCTGAACGCGCGCGTGCTCATCATGGACGAGCCGACCGCCGTGCTCACCTCCGAGGAGGTCGAGAAGCTGTTCGCCATCGTGCGGCGGCTGCGCGAGGACGGCGTCGGCATCGTCTTCATCACCCACCACCTGGAGGAGATCGCCGCCCTCGGCGACCGGGTCACCGTCATCCGCGACGGGCGGAGCGTCGGCCAGGTGCCCGCCTCCACGCCCGAGGACGAGCTGGTGCGGCTCATGGTCGGGCGTTCGATCGAGCAGCAGTACCCGCGGGAACGCGGCGACGCCGGCGAGGCGCTGCTCAAGGTCGAGGGCCTGACCCGCGACGGCGTCTTCCACGACGTCGGCTTCGAGGTGCGGGCCGGTGAGGTCGTCGGCATCGCCGGGCTCGTCGGCGCCGGGCGGACCGAGGTCGTGCGGGCGGTGTTCGGCGCCGACCCCTACGACGCCGGGACCGTGCACGTCGCGGGCGCCCCGCTGCGGCGCCACGACGTGAACGCCGCCATGGCGGCCGGGATCGGGCTCGTCCCCGAGGACCGCAAGGGCCAGGGGCTCGTCCTCGACGCCTCCGTCGAGGAGAACCTCGGCCTGGTCACCCTCCGGTCGACCTCCCGCGCGGGCCTCGTCGACCTCAGGGGACAGCACGACGCGGCCGAGCGGATCGCCGGGCAGCTCGGCGTGCGGATGGCCGGCCTCGGCCAGCACGTGCGCACCCTGTCCGGCGGCAACCAGCAGAAGGTCGTCATCGGCAAGTGGCTGCTGGCCGACACCAAGGTGCTGATCCTCGACGAGCCGACCCGCGGCATCGACGTCGGCGCCAAGGTCGAGATCTACCAGCTCATCAACGAACTGACCGCCGCCGGCGCCGCCGTCCTCATGATCTCCAGCGACCTGCCCGAGGTGCTCGGCATGAGCGACCGGGTCGTGGTCATGGCCCAGGGCCGGGTCGCGGGCGAACTCCCCGCCGGCCGGGCCACCCAGGACGCCGTCATGGCGCTCGCCGTCAGCACCCCCCACAGCAACGGAACGGAGGCCTCCCGTGGCCACTGACACGCTCAAGAGCACGCCGGGCGCGCAGGGCGCCCCGGGCGGTCTGCGCCGCCTGCTGCTGGACAACGGCGCGCTGACCGCGCTGATCGTCCTCGTCGTCGCCATGTCGGCGCTGTCCGGCGACTTCCTGACCGCCGACAACCTCCTCAACGTCGGCGTCCAGGCCGCCGTCACCGCGATCCTCGCCTTCGGCGTCACCTTCGTCATCGTCTCGGCGGGCATCGACCTGTCGGTCGGCTCGGTCGCCGCGCTGTCGGCCACCGTGCTGGCGTGGAGCGCCACCGAGGCCGGGATGCCGGTCGCGCTCGCGGTGGTGCTGTCCATCGCCACGGGCATCGCCTGCGGCCTGGTGAACGGTTTCCTCATCTCGTACGGGAAGCTGCCGCCGTTCATCGCGACGCTCGCAATGCTGTCGGTGGGCCGCGGTCTGTCGCTGGTCATCTCGCAGGGCTCGCCGATCGCCTTCCCCGACTCGGTCTCCCACCTGGGCGACACGCTCGGCGGCTGGCTGCCCGTGCCGGTGCTGGTGATGATCGTGATGGGTCTGATCACGGCGCTCGTCCTCGGCCGGACCTACATCGGCCGTTCCATGTACGCCATCGGCGGCAACGAGGAGGCCGCGCGGCTGTCCGGCCTGCGGGTGAAGCGGCAGAAGCTCGCCATCTACGCCTTCTCCGGGCTGTTCGCCGCCGCGGCGGGCATCGTGCTCGCCTCCCGGCTGGCCTCCGCGCAGCCGCAGGCCGCGCAGGGCTACGAGCTGGACGCCATCGCCGCCGTCGTCATCGGCGGCGCCTCCCTCGCGGGCGGCACCGGCAAGGCGTCGGGCACGCTGATCGGCGCGCTGATCCTCGCGGTGCTGCGCAACGGGCTCAACCTGCTGTCCGTCTCCGCGTTCTGGCAGCAGGTCGTGATCGGTGTCGTCATCGCGCTGGCGGTGCTGCTGGACACGCTGCGCCGCAAGGCGGGGGCGACCACCGGGGCGGCCGGGGCGTCCGGTGACGGGGGCCGCGGCAAGCAGGCCCTCACCTATGTGATCGCGGCGGTCGTGGCCGTGGCGGTCGTCGGCGCGACCTCGCTGCTGCACAACGACTCCTCGGCGGGCAAGTCGCAGAAGATCGGCCTGTCGCTGTCGACGCTCAACAACCCGTTCTTCGTGCAGATCCGGGCGGGCGCGCAGGAGGAGGCGAAGAAGCTGGGCGTCGACCTGACGGTCACCGACGCGCAGAACGACGCCTCCCAGCAGGCCAACCAGCTCCAGAACTTCACCAGCGGCTCGCTCTCCTCGGTCATCGTCAACCCGGTGGACTCCGACGCCGCGGGCCCCGCGGTGCGCGGCGCGAACAAGGCCGGCATCCCCGTCGTCGCCGTGGACCGCGGCGTCAACAAGGCGGACACGGCCGCGCTGGTCGCCTCCGACAACGTCGAGGGCGGTCGGCTGGGCGCCAAGGCGCTCGCCGAGAAGCTCGGCGGCCGGGGCACGATCGTCATCCTCCAGGGCCAGGCCGGCACCTCCGCCAGCCGGGAGCGCGGGGCGGGCTTCGCGGCCGGCCTGAAGGCCTACCCGGGGATCAAGGTCGTCGCCAGGCAGCCCGCGGACTTCGACCGCACCAAGGGCCTGGACGTGATGACGAACCTGCTCCAGGCGCACCCCGGCATCAACGGCGTCTTCGCGGAGAACGACGAGATGGCGCTCGGCGCGATCAAGGCGCTCGGCTCCAAGGCCGGCAAGTCGGTCCAGGTCGTCGGCTTCGACGGCACGCCGGACGGGCTGAAGGCGGTCGAGGCGGGCTCGCTGTACGCCTCCGTCGCGCAGCAGCCGAGGGAACTGGGCAGGATCGCCGTGCGGAACGCGCTGCGGACCGCCGAGGACAAGAAGGTGGAGAAGATGGTGAAGGTGCCGGTGAAGGTGGTCACCAAGGAGAACGTGGCCGGCTTCGAGGGCTGACACGGGCACACGGCGTGTGCACGGGCGGGCGGTCGCGCGACCGCCCGCCCGCATCGATCGTCGCCACGCGGACTCCCGGGACGCACCGGGAGCCACGGGGCTTCAGGCGGCTTCACTCGGATCGGGGAGCGATTCATGTACGACTACGACCTGCTGGTCGTGGGGTCGGCCAACGCCGACCTGGTGATCGGCGTCGACCGGCGGCCGGGTGCCGGCGAGACGGTGCTGGGCTCCGACCTGGCCGTCCACCCGGGCGGCAAGGGCGCGAACCAGGCGGTGGCCGCCGCCCGGCTCGGCGCCCGTACGGCCCTGCTGGCCCGGGTCGGCGACGACTCCTACGGCCGGCTGCTGCTCGACTCGCAGCGGGCGGCCGGCGTCGACACGGTCGGCGTCCTGGTGGGCGGCGCCCCGACCGGCGTCGCGCTGATCACCGTCGACCCGTCCGGGGACAACAGCATCGTGGTCTCGCCGGGCGCCAACGGCCGGCTGGCCCCGGGGGACGTCCGCGCCGCCGCCAGCCTCTTCCACGCCTCCCGGGTCGTGTCGGCGCAGTTGGAGATCCCCCTGGAGACGGTCGTGGAGGTGGTCCGCTGCCTCGCGCCGGACGGCCGGTTCGTGCTGAACCCGTCGCCGCCGCGTCCGCTCCCGCAGGAGGTGCTGGCGGCCTGCGACCCGCTGATCGTCAACGAGCACGAGGCGAAGGTGATCCTCGGCGACGCGTGCCCGAGCGAGCGCCCCGAGGACTGGGCCGGCCTCCTGCTGGCCAAGGGGCCGCGTTCGGTGGTCGTGACCCTGGGCGCGGACGGCGCGCTGGTCGCCTCGGCGGCGGAAGGTGTTCGCCGTGTCCCGTCGGTCGCGGTGGACGCCGTGGACACCACGGGCGCCGGTGACGCGTTCACGGCGGCGCTGGCCTGGCGGCTCGGCACGGGCGCGTCGCTCGCCGAGGCGGCGGCGTACGCGGCCCGGGTGGGCGCGGCGGCGGTCACGAAGGCGGGGGCGCAGGTGTCGTACCCGACGGCGGCGGAGGTCGAGGCGCTGTGAAGCGGGCCGGGATACTCAACCGCCACCTCGCCGGGGCCCTCGCCGAACTCGGCCACGGCGACGGCGTGCTGGTCTGCGACGTCGGCATGCCCGTCCCCGACGGCCCGCGCGTCGTCGACCTGGCCTTCCGCGCGGGGGTGCCGTCCTTCGCCGAGGTCCTGGACGGCCTGCTGGCCGAGCTGGTGATCGAGGGCGCGACGGCGGCGACGGAGGTGCGGGACGCCAACGCGGAGGCGGCGGCACTGCTGGACGCCCGCTGCCCCGGCCTGGAACTGGTCCCGCACGAGCGCCTGAAGGAGCTGTCGGCGGGCGCCCGCCTGGTGGTCCGCACCGGCGAGGCCCGCCCGTACGCGAACGTGCTGCTGCGGTGCGGGGTCTTCTTCTGACCCGGCCCCGGACGCTTCGAGAGGGCCCGGTCACCGACCGGACCCTCTCGTGTTCCCCTCCCCCTCAGGCCCCCGCGATCCCCCCGGATCTCCCCCCGCAGGCGTCCTGATGCCACGTACGACCCGCGGGGGGCGGGGAGGGTTGCACGGTTCGGAGAGATTTATTTTTCCGGCCCCGCGTGTTCCACGAACCGTCGTGCCGTTTCCGTCAGTACCTCCCGGCCGTCCCTGGCCCACAGGGTGTCGTTGAACAGTTCGACCTCGATGGCACCCGTGTAGCCGGCGGCCTCCACGTAGCCCTTCCACTCGCGCATGTCGATCGCGCCGTCGCCGATCTGGCCGCGGCCGTTGAGGACGCCCTCCGGAAGGGGGGTCGTCCAGTCGGCGAGCTGGAAGGTGTGGATGCGGCCCTGTGCGCCGGCCCGGGCGATCTGCGCGGGCGCCTGGTCGTCCCACCAGATGTGGTACGTGTCGACCGTGACGCCGACCTGGTGGGCGGGGAAGCGTTCGGCGAGGTCCAGGGCCTGGGTGAGGGTGGAGACCACGCAGCGGTCCGAGGCGAACATGGGGTGCAGCGGCTCGATGGCCAGGCGGACCCCGTGCCGCTCCGCGTACGGTCCCAGTTCGGACAGGGCGTCCGCGATGCGCTCGCGGGCTCCGCGCAGGTCCTTCGAGCCGGCCGGGAGGCCGCCCGAGACCAGGACCAGGGTGTCGGTGCTGAGGACGGCCGCCTCGTCGACCGCGCGGCGGTTGTCGGCCAGGGCCGCCGCCCGCTCGCCGGGGTCGATCGCGGTGAGGAAGCCGCCCCGGCACAGGGTCGTGACGGACAGGCCCGCGTCGCGGACCAGCTTGGCCGCGGCCTCCACGCCGTACGCCTGGACGGGCTCGCGCCACAGGCCCACGCCCGGTACGCCCAGCTCGCGGCAGGCGTCGACGAGGTCCGGCAGCGACAGCTGCTTGACCGTCATCTGGTTGATGCTGAAACGCGCGAGGTCGGTCACGGGGTCACTCCGTACAGGTGCAGCAGGGTCCTCATCCGTTCCTCGGCCAGCTTCGGGTCGGGGAACAGGCCGAGGCCGTCGGCGAGTTCGTAGGCGCGGGCGAGGTGCGGCAGGGAGCGGGCCGACTGGAGGCCGCCGACCATGGTGAAGTGGCTCTGGTGGCCCGCGAGCCAGGCCAGGAGGACCACGCCCGTCTTGTAGAAGCGGGTGGGCGCCTGGAAGAGGTGGCGGGAGAGGGGGACCGTGGGGTCGAGGAGGGCGCGGAAGCCCTCCGTGTCGCCGGTGTCCAGGACGCGGACCGCCTCGGCCGCCAGCGGGCCCAGGGGGTCGAAGATGCCGAGCAGGGCGTGGCTGAAGCCCTGGTCGTCGCCGGCGATCAGCTCGGGGTAGTTGAAGTCGTCCCCGGTGTAGCAGCGCACGCCCTGCGGCAGGCGGCGGCGCAGGTCGACCTCGCGCTGGGCGTCCAGCAGGGACACCTTGATGCCGTCGACCTTGTCCGGGTGGGCCGCGATGACCTCCAGGAAGGTGTCCGTCGCCGCGTCGAGGTCGGACGAGCCCCAGTAGCCCTCCAGGGCCGGGTCGAACATCGGGCCGAGCCAGTGCAGGATGACCGGTTCGGCGGCCTGGCGCAGCAGGTGGCCGTAGACCTCCAGGTAGTCCTCGGGGCCGTGGGCCGCGGCGGCGAGGGCGCGGGAGGCCATCAGGATGGCCTGGGCGCCCGACTCCTCGACGACGGCGAGCTGCTCCTCGTAGGCCGCCCGGACCTCGGCGAGGGTGCCGGCGGTGAGCTGGTCGGTGCCCACGCCGCAGGCGATGCGGCCGCCGCACGCCTTCGCCTCGGCGGCGGACCGGCGGATCAGTTCGGCCGCGCCGGCCCAGTCCAGGCCCATGCCGCGCTGGGCGGTGTCCATGGCCTCCGCGACGCCGAGCCCGTGGGACCACAGGTGGCGGCGGAAGGCGAGGGTGGCGTCCCAGTCGACGGCGGCGGGCCCGTCGGGCGTGGTGTCCGCGTACGGGTCGGCGACGACGTGCGCCGCCGAGAAGACCGTACGGGACGTGAAAGCGCTTCCCGTGGAGAGGGCCAGGGGTTCGGCGCGCGGCTCGTAGGTGCGCAGGGTGCCGTTCGCGTCGGGCAGGTGGAGGGTCACAGCGCGATCTCCGGCACGTCGAGGCGGCGGCCCTCGGCCGAGGACCTCAGGCCCAGCTCGGCGAGCTGGACGCCGCGGGCGCCGGCCAGCAGGTCCCAGTGGTAGGGGGCGTCGGCGTAGACGTGGCGCAGGAACAGCTCCCACTGGGCCTTGAAGCCGTTGTCGAACTCGCCGTTGTCCGGCACCTCCTGCCACTGGTCGCGGAAGACCTCGGTGGCGGGGATGTCCGGGTTCCAGACCGGCTTCGGGGTGGCGGAGCGGTGCTGGACGCGGCAGTTGCGCAGGCCCGCGACGGCGGAGCCCTCGGTGCCGTCCACCTGGAACTCGACGAGTTCGTCGCGGTTGACGCGGACCGCCCAGGAGGAGTTGATCTGGGCGATGGCGCCGCCGTCCAGTTCGAAGACGCCGTACGCGGCGTCGTCGGCGGTGGCGTCGTAGGGCTTGCCGTTCTCGTCCCAGCGCTGCGGGACGTGGGTGGCGGTGAGGGCCTGGACGGACCGCACCCGGCCGAACAGCTCGTGCAGCACGTACTCCCAGTGCGGGAACATGTCGACGACGATGCCGCCGCCGTCCTCGGCGCGGTAGTTCCACGAGGGGCGCTGGGCGGACTGCCAGTCGCCCTCGAAGACCCAGTAGCCGAACTCGCCGCGCACGGACAGGATCCGGCCGAAGAAGCCGCCGTCGATGAGGCGCTTGAGCTTGAGCAGGCCCGGGAGGAACAGCTTGTCCTGGACCACGCCGTGCCTGATGCCGGCCGCGTTCGCCAGGCGGGCGAGCTCCAGGGCGCCCTCCAGGCCGGTGGCGGTCGGCTTCTCGGTGTAGACGTGCTTGCCCGCGGCGATCGCCTTCCTGATCGCCTCCTCGCGGGCCGAGGTCACCTGGGCGTCGAAGTAGATCTCGACGCTCTCGTCGGCGAGGACCGCGTCCACGTCCGTCGAGACGTGCTCCAGCCCGTGCCGCTCGGCCAGCTCCCTGAGCGCGTGCTCGCGACGGCCCACCAGGACCGGCTCCGGCCACAGCACGGTGCCGCCGCCGAGGTCGAGGCCGCCCTGCTCGCGGATGGCCAGGATGGAGCGGACGAGGTGCTGCCGGTAACCCATGCGTCCGGTCACACCGTTCATGGCGATACGCACCGTCTTGCGTGTCACGTCGTTCCCTTCGTACGCGGTCCGCGCGCCGCATACGCCGAGGATCGGAAGAGGCGATACAGCAAGCGCTTTCTATTCACTATGAAGCTAGCCTGTGGACGGCGGTCCGGACAAGACCGCGTTCCGGGCGAGTTGTTCGAGGGGGCGAACAACTCCCAGGCGGTGGCCGTAAGGTCGGCACGGAACCGGGCCGGACCCGGGCCCGTGTACGACGGCGTACGACGAGAGCGCGACCGGAGGACGAGGACATGACGGTGACACTGGCGGACGTGGCGGCCCGCGCCCAGGTCTCCCCCGCGACGGTGTCGCGCGTACTGAACGGGAACTACCCCGTGGCCGCCTCCACCCGCGAGCGGGTGCTCAAGGCGGTCGACGAGCTGGACTACGTGCTCAACGGCCCCGCGAGCGCCCTGGCCGCCGCGACGTCCGACCTGGTCGGCATCCTGGTCAACGACATCGCCGACCCGTTCTTCGGGGTGATGGCCGGCGCGATCCAGTCCGAGATCGGCGGGCCGGGCGGCAGAGCCGGCGGCGAGAGACTCGCCGTGGTCTGCAACACCGGCGGCGCCCCGGAGCGCGAGCTGACCTATCTCACGCTGCTGCAGCGGCAGCGCGCGGCGGCCGTCGTCCTGACCGGCGGGGCGATGGAGGACGCGGCGCACCAGGCGGCGGTGGCGGCGAAGCTGCGCAAGCTGTCGGAGGCCGGGACGCGGGTGGTGCTGTGCGGGCGGCCGCCGGCGCCGGAGACCGGGGCGGTCGCGCTGACCTTCGACAACCGCGGGGGCGGCCGGGAGCTGACCGAGCACCTGATCGGGCTCGGGCACCGGCGGCTCGGGTACATCGCGGGCCCCGAGGAGCGGACCACCACCCGGCACCGGCTGGAGGGGCACCGGGCCGCGCTGGCCGCGCACGGCATCGAGGAGGACGCCGGCTGGACGGTCCACGGGCGCTACGACCGGCAGTCCGGCTACGAGGCCACGCTCGAACTCCTGCGCAGGGACCCGTCCCTGACCGCGGTCGTCGCCGCGAACGACACCGTGGCGCTGGGGGCGTGCGCGGCGTTGCGCGACTCCGGGCTGCGGATACCGGCGGACGTCTCGGTGGCCGGCTTCGACGACCTGCCGTTCAGCATCGACGCGGTGCCCGCGCTGACGACGGTCCGCCTGCCGCTGGCGGAGGCGGGGGCGCGGGCGGGGCGGATCGCGATGGGGCGCGAGGAGGCGCCGCCCGGGGGGATCGCGACGGTGCGGGGGGAGTTGATGGTGCGGGGGTCCTCCGGGGTTCCCCGGAAATGAGGGTGCCGTTTCCCGGGCGGTGCGGGGCGTCCGTGCGGGCGTCGTCCGGGGGCTGCCGCCCCCGGGCCCCCGCTTCGGCCTGGACGGCCTCGTCCTCGAACGCCGGACGGGCTGGAAGTCACCGGCGGCCCTCCGAGACGGCCCCGAAACTGGGGGAGAGCGCGCTCCGGCCCCTCGAGACCGCACCGGCGCTGGGTGGCGGCACACTCCGGCCCCCTCGAACGGCCACCGGGCTGAGGGACGGCACGCTTCGGTCCGCTGGGACGGCCACCGGGCTGAGGGCGGGCGCGCTCCGGCTCGCTGGGGCGGGTTCGGTCGCGACACCTTCGTGGTGGGGGAATCCGCGGGCGGATCGCGGGTATGGTCCCCGGGCATGAAGCTGGCGTTCTCCACTCTCGGCCTGCCCGGACTGCCGCTGCCCGACGTGCTGCGGCTCGCGACCGATCACGGATACCACGGCGTCGAACTGCGCGCCCATCCCGAGGAGCCGGTCAACCCCGGCCTCTCCCCCGGCGAACGGGCCGACGCCGCGGCCGCGTTCGAGGCGGCCGGCGTCGAGGTGCTCTGCGTCGCGGGGTACGCGCGGGTCGCCGCGCCCGGCGACGACGACACCGTCGTCGCCGAGATCCGCGGCCTGCTCGACCTGGCCCGCGACCTGGGCGCCCCGTACATCCGGGTCTTCCCCGGCGGCGGCACCGAACAGAGCCCCGACGAGGCCGACGCGACGGCCGCCCGGCGTCTGGGCACCGCCGCCGAGTACGCCACCGACGCGGGCGTGCGCATCCTGCTGGAGACCCACGACTCGCACCGCACCGGCGCCGACGCGATGCGCGTGCTCGGCCTGGTCGGCCACCGGCAGGCCGGCGCCCTGTGGGACGTCATGCACACCTGGCTGGGCGGCGAACAGCCCATGGACACCTTCGCGGCGCTGTCCCCGCACCTCGGCTACGTCCAGGTCAAGGACATCGCCTCCGTCGACGACACCACTCCGCTGCCGCTCGGCCAAGGCGTCCTGCCGCTGGCCGAGTGCGTGGAGGTGCTCTCCCGCGAGGGCTGGGACGGCTGGCTGTGCTGGGAGTACGAGAAGCGCTGGTACGAGGCGGCCGCCCCGCTGCCCGGCCTGCTGGACGAGGGCCGCCGTCACCTCGACCGGCTGCTCAACGAGTCGGCCTGACGACCGGCACGCCGGGGATGCGGGAAGGAACCGGGCGGGTGCTGCGCCTGGTTCCGCAGCGGCCGGTTGTCGCTGATCACGTACGTCTTCTGCGGAGACTCCGCCGCCCGGTCCGGCTGCGGCCGGTGACCGTCGCCGGGCCGTGTCCCGTCACGCCGCGCGCCCGGGGCGCCGGTGCCCCGGTCGGGTGCCGGGTCGGGCACCCGGGCCGCGTCGGCCCGCTCCGGGGACGAGGACCGCAGGCGGTGCCGGGGCACGGCACGCCGGGGCGGGCGGGTGAGGGTGATCTGGCGGACGAGCTGCTGGAAGCAGGTCAGGGAGGCCAGGCCCGGCAGGGCTGCGGCGGCGACGTCGACCACCGTCCTGGGTGTCTGGGCGGCCACGCACAGGAGCATCGCGATGAGCGAGAACGCCAGGACGACGCACCAGGAGTGCACGGCGCGACGCCGGTGCAGCGCCGCCCGCAGGACGGACAGCGACGCGGCGAGCCAGGGCCCGTAGACGAGCAGCGGCCACCACGAGACGGCGTCCGTCCGCAGGCGGGTCAGCGCGACGAGGCGCAGCGGATCGTAGGCGATCATGCCGCCGAAGAGGCTGACCGCGGAGGCGATGACGGTGATGGCGGCGGCGATGAAGTAGCTGACCGCCTGGAGTCCTCGCGGGCCGCGCCTTTCCCGCACCTTGCGGTGGCTGCGGGCGGTGGCTCTCAGCGGGGGCAGCTCGGCCGTGATCTCCTGGAGGTTCTGCAGGGGGCTGCCCGGCGCCGGGACCGCGGCCGGTGACTCGCCGTGGACGGCGGACGGCTCGGGGAGCTGCTCCTCCAGGGCGTCCTGGAGCATGAAGGCCAGCTCCTCGGCCGGGTCCCAGGACATGTCCGGCAGGGGCATCGAGAGGTCGTCGTCCGGGGCCCGGTGACGGCCGTGGCCCGCCTCGTAGGGAGGTTCCGCGTAAGGGGAGTAATCCGGTCCGTAATACGTTTCTTCGTCGTGCACGGCCCGGTCACTCGGCCCGCGAGAAGACGGGCCGTTCCCTCATGGCGGCCCACCGTCCGGCGAGGTCGTCCTGGAGCTCGCCCATGACATTCAGGAAATCCCGCAGAATCGGCTCGGTCTCCCGGAGCGCGACGGGTGTCCCCCCCTTTGTCAGGATGCCGTTCGCCGGGGTCGCCGCGCGCGTCGGTGCCGGAATATAAGCGTAGGAACCCAATGGAACCACTCGGTCCCCCGCCCTGTTCTTCCGCCCGGAAGCCCAAGGGAGGCACTTCCCCCCAGTTACCTTGGTCATGCCCTCACTAACGTGGCCCGCCTCATCCGGATGCGCGGCAAACGAGTGAAGGATTATCCAGACTAGTAATCCGTGCCGGCGTCCGTCCGCCCGTCGTTTCCGGGGGATTGTGCCCCGGGGGTTTCCGGCGCGCGCGGGACGCGACCCGGTTCTCCAGCCGCGCCGGCCGACTCGACGGCCGCGCGCGAGCGGCTGTTGCGGGCGTCCGTCCTCAGGTCGACCCGCGCGACCTCCCGGACCTCGAAGGCGCCCCGGAACAGGAGCAGTTCGGACGCGGCGTTGATGCCGGTGCCCTGGGCGGAGCGCGCCGGCCAGGTGAACCCGACCTCGACGGCGTCGAGCCGGTCCTCCGTCAGCCACGACCGCGGCTCCCGGTACGCCGTGGCGCCGACCGCCCGTCCGGTGGCGAGGGAGATCTGCGCGAAGGGCGCCGGCCGTCCCGTCGCCGCCCTGGCCCGCCTGGGCGGCGAGGTACGCGTCGACCTCCTCGGCCCGGGGAAGCCAGGTGTACCCGTAGGTGCCGCGCTCCTCCTCCGCCGCCACGGCAAGGTCAGCCGCGTGCCGCGGACCCGACGGCTCCAGCCGTACCGACGTGCCCTCGAGTACCGGTGCCTTCAGCGTGAACGTCACCGGCCGGATTCCTCCGCCCGGTCCCGCCGCCGTCGAACGGGTTTCCCCGGCGGCGCGGGCGGGTCACCGACGTCAGCGCCACCCCGCCCACGAGCAGAGCCGCAGCGCACCACCGCAGCGGTGTCACCGGCTCGCCCAGGAACAGGGCCGCCGACGTCATCCCGAACACGGGGACCAGCAGGGAGAACGGCGCGACCGTCGAGGCCGGGTGACGGCGCAGCAGCCAGCCCCAGGCGCCGAAGCCGAAGACCGTCGAGATCCAGGCGACGAACAGCAGCGTGCCCGCGCCCTGCCAGTCCAGGCCGCGCAGGGCCGCGAGGTCCCGGGAGGGGCCCTCCGTCAGCAGGGACAGCGCGAGGAGCGGCAGGACGGGGACGGTGGACACCCACACCATGAAGTTCAGCGCGTCGGGCGGGGAGGCCTTGCGGGTCAGGACGTTGGACAGGCCCCAGGCGGCCGCCGCGCCGACCACCATCGCGAAGGCGCCCAGCGGGCCGGAGGCGCCCTCGTCGACGGCCGCGACGCCGATGCCGGCGCAGGCCACCAGCATGCCCAGCACCCGCACACCGGTGGGGCGTTCGCCCAGTACCGCCGCCGCGATCACCGCGGTGAACACCGCCTGGACCTGGAGCACCAGCGACGACAGGCCGGCCGGCATGCCGGCGTCCATGCCGACGAAGACCAGGCCGAACTTCGCCACGCCGAGCACCAGGCCCACCGCCACGATCCACTTCCAGGCCACCTTCGGGCGGCCCACGAGGAAGACGGCGGGCAGGGCCGCCGCCAGGAAGCGCAGGGCGGAGAAGAGGAGGGGCGGGAAGTGGCCGAGGCCGATCTCGATGACCGTGAAGTTGACGCCCCAGACGGCGGCGACGAGCACGCCGAGAGCGAGGTGGGAAGGTCGCATGCGACGAGGATCGCCCGCCCGACCGTGCAGCACCAGCGATGATTGCTGCATGGTTGGATGAAGCACCGCTAATCAATGGGCAGGCCGGCGGTGCACTCCGCCCCTCGCGTCCGCCCCCTCGCGACCCGGGAGCCGACATGCTCGACCTCCAGCGCCTGCGTGCCCTGCACGCCGTCTCCGTGCACGGCACCGTCGGGGCGGCCGCCGCCGCGCTCGGCTTCACCCCGTCCGCCGTCTCCCAGCAGATCGCCAAGCTGGAACGGGAGACCAGGACGGTGCTCCTGGAGCGGGAGGGCCGCGGCGTGCGGCTCACCGACGAGGCGCGGCAACTGGCAGCCACCGCCCGGGAACTCATGGCCCTCGTGGAGCGCGCGGAGACCGAGCTGGAGGAGCGGCGCGGGGTGCCGGCGGGGCGGCTGACCATCGCCGCGTTCCCGTCGGCGGCGCGCGGGCTGATGCCTGCCGTGCTGGCGGTCCTGGCGGCACGCCACCCCGCGCTCGACGCCCGGCTGAGCGAGGCCGACCCGCACCTGTCCGTGGACCTGGTGGCGAAGGGCGCCGTCGACCTCGTCGTCGCCCACGACTGGGACATCGCGCCGCTGCCCGCCCCGGCCGGCGTGGAGCAGGCGCCGATCGGCGAGGACCTGTGCGACCTGCTCGTCCCCGAGGGGCACCCTTTCGCGGGGCGCGGGCCCGTACGGCGCGCGGAGCTGGGCGGGCAGCGCTGGATCTGCCAGCCGCCCGGACGGGTCTGCCACGACTGGCTGATGCGGACCCTGCGGACGGCCGGGCACGAGCCGGACATCGTCCACCAGGCCGACGAGAACCCGACCCTGGTCGCCCTGGTCGCCGCCGGGCTCGGCATCGCGGTGATCCCCCGGCTGGGGCGCGGCCCGCTGCCCGCCGGAGTGGTGGAGGTGCCGCTCGATCCGATGCCCGTGCGGCGGCTGTACGCGCTGTGGCGCACGGGGGCCGCCCGGCGTCCGGCGATCGCGGAGACCGTGCGCGCCCTGCGGGCGCACTGGCCGGCCGTCTCCGCGCACGCCGGCCCGGCCCCGTCCCCGGTGTCCCGCTGACCCCGCCGGCACCGGCTTCGGACACCGGGCGCCCGGCGGGGAACCCGGACCGGGCCCCGCCCGTCCCATCCGCACGCTGCCGGACGAGTCTGTCGTGGTGCGGTGTCGGCCTCGCTGCCGGCTGCGGCCGCCGACCACCCTCTCCTCCGTACCGCGGCCGGCAGCACGCCGCCGTCGGCGCCCTCCCTCCCCGGCGCCGGCGGCGGCCCGCGGGACGACTCCTGTGCGCTCCCTTGACTGGCAGAAACTTCCCGGATATTGGTGACTCCTTGGAAGTTTCCTTCAGCAGCTCTGCAGCGATTCCCCAGCGGATCACTCCGGAAGGAGCGCACGTGCAAGACAGCAGCACGGCCGGCACGGGAAGCACCGGACGACCCTCCAGACGTACCGTCCTCGCGGCCACCGCGGGCGTCACCGCGGTGCTCGCGACAGGCGGCACCGCGTACGCCGGCCGCCTCCGGCCGGACGACGACAGGCTCCGTGCCCTCATCTCCGGCATGACGCTCGAGGAGAAGGTCGGCCAGCTCTTCGTGATGCGGGTCTACGGCCACTCCGCCACCGCCCCCGACCAGGCCGACATCGACGCCAACCTCAAGGAGATCGGCGTCCGCACGGCCGCCGAGCTGGTCGCCAGGTACCGGGTCGGCGGCATCATCTACTTCGCGTGGGCGCACAACACCCGCGACCCGCACCAGATCGCCGAGCTGTCCAACGGCATCCAGAAGGCGTCCCTGTCGCTTCCGCGCGGGCTGCCGGTGCTCGTCTCCACGGACCAGGAGCACGGGATAGTGGCCCGCGTGGGCGAGCCGGCGACCCTCTTCCCCGGCGCGATGGCGGTCGGCGCGAACGGCTCGCGGTCCGACGCCCGCACCCTCGGGCAGATCGCGGGCGCCGAACTGCGCGCCCTGGGCATCCGGCAGGACTACGCCCCCGACGCCGACGTGAACGTCAACCCGGCCAACCCCGTGATCGGCGTGCGTTCCTTCGGCGCCGACCCCGCGGCGGTGGCCGGGCTGGTGGCCGCCGAGGTGACGGGGTACCAGCGCTCCGGTGTCGCCGCGTGCGCCAAGCACTTCCCCGGGCACGGGGACACGGCCACCGACAGCCACACCGGCCTGCCGGTCATCACGCACAGCCGCGCCGAGTGGGAGAAGCTGGACGCGCCGCCGTTCCGCGCGGCGATCGCGGCCGGCATCGACTCGATCATGACCGCCCACCTCGTGGTCCCGGCCCTCGACGACTCCGGCGACCCGGCCACCCTCTCCCGCCCGATCCTCACCGGCATCCTGCGCGAGGAACTCGGCTACGACGGGGTCGTGGTCACCGACTCCCTCGGCATGGAGGGCGTGCGGACGAAGTACGGCGACGAGCGGGTGCCGGTGCTGGCGCTGAAGGCGGGCGTCGACCAGCTCCTCAACCCGCCGAACCTCGACCTCGCGTGGAACGCGGTCCTGACGGCCGTGCGCGAGGGCGAACTGACCGAGGCCCGGCTCGACGAATCGATCCTGCGCGTGCTGCGGCTGAAGGCCAGGCTGGGCCTCTTCGAGGACGCCTACACCACGAGCCGGGACGTGGACCGCACGGTCGGCACCCGGGGGCACCTGGCCGCCGCCGACCGGATCGCCGAGCGGAGCACCACCCTGCTGGTCAACGAGGGGCACCTGCTGCCGCTCTCCCGCCGCCGGACGCCGAGACTGCTGGTCGTCGGCGCCGATCCCGCCTCCCCGTCGGGCACGACGGGCCCGCCGACCAGCACCCTCGCGGGCGCGCTGGGCGAACTGGGCTTCACGGCCACCGCGCTGTCCACGGGCACCGCGCCGTCCGCCGCGGTCGTCGACCGGGCGGTCGCCGCCGCCGGGGACGTGGACGCGGTGGTCGTCGCCACGTACAACGTCACCGCGGGCAGCAGCCAGCGCACGCTGGTCGACCGGCTGCTGGCGACCGGGAAGCCGGTGGTGGCGGTCGCCGTCCGCAACCCGTACGACGTGGCCCAGCTCCCCGCCGTCCCCGCCTGCCTGGCCACGTACTCGTGGACGGACGTCGAGGTGCGGGCGGCGGCCCGGGTCATCGCCGGGAAGGTGCGTCCGCGCGGGAAGCTGCCCGTGCCGGTGGTGCGGGCGGACGACCCGGCGACGGTGCTGTACCCGCTCGGCCACGGGCTGTCGTACCGGGCGTAGCGCGGCCTACGCCGCGCGCCGGGGGCGCTCGGCGTCACCGTGCGCAAAGCACCCCGCGCGTCTGGCGTGCGCCCGCCGCGGCGGGCCACGCTGGACGGGGGACCCGGGGGGACTGCCATGCGTGGGAGACGGTTCACGGGCGTGCTGTGCGCGCTCCCGGCGGTGCTCGCCGGGCTGCTGGCGGGCTGTCAGGCCCCGTCGTCCGGGGGGACGGAGAAGGCCGGGCGGCCCGCCGGGCAGGCGCCGTCGGCGACCGCCGTCCGGCCGTCCGGCCACGGGGCGGTGTTCCTGGCGGCCGGCGAGTGCAGCTCCTTCGGGGCGGTGAGCCCCACCGAGGTGCCGTGCTCGAGCGAGCGGGCGGCGGCCCGGGTCGTGGCCCGGCACGAAGGGAAGGCGTCGGGCGGGCCGCCCTGCCCGGCGACCACCGACTTCGTCCTGCACATCAGCGAGCGGCGGCCCGCCGCCGACGAGGACGGGGACGGCGCCGTGGCCCGGGGCTACGCCTGCATGCGGTCGCTCCGGCCCCCGCACCCCGGCGATCCGGGGGGCGGGGGCGGACCGCGCACCATCGTCGGGGACTGCGTCCGCGACGCCGGGAGCGGGAAGGTCCGCGAGACCGCGTGCGGCGGCGAGGGCGAACGGAGACCGCGGTACCGGGTGGTCGAGGCGGTCACCGGCCGGGACCGGTGCCCGGCCGGGACCGCCCTGTTCGTCCGCATCGACGACGCCGCGCGCCCGGTGGGCTGCGCCCGGCCGCTGTGAGCACGGTGCGCACAACGGCCGGACGCGGCCGGGGCCCGGGCGGTGCTACGGACGCAGCGTCGACTCGTGCCGCACGTCCCGCTTGTCCAGCCTGGCGTCGAACGTCGCCAGCGGCCTGGCCGCCGACGGGTTCTCCTGGACGGTGGCGGAGGCGACGCCGGCCCACTCGAGGATGCGGGCGGTGGCCAGGGCCTTCTGCCCGGGCACCAGGCCGGCGACGTTGGCGCCGTGGTTCATGCCGGGGGCGGTGACGACGTAGGAGTCACGCGCCCCGTGGCCGAGCCGGAACCGCTCGGCACCCCACGGGTCGTTCTCGCCATACACGAACAGCATGTGGTGGGCGTTGTGCCGCACCCAGGTGTCGACGTCCCGCATGGCCGACGGCTGGAACTTCATCGGGATCGACCGGGGCACGAAGTTGCGCGGCGGCTGGTAGCCGTAGCGGATGTACTTCTTCTCGATGTGCGGGAAGTGGATCGTCGGCGCACCGAGCTGCGTGCCCGCCTGGTAGTAGTACGGCGTGTACGTCTCCAGGCCCTGGTCGGTGTAGGCGGAGAAGCCGGAGATGGTGTCCACCGAGTCCCAGATCGCGTCGTCGGTGGCGTTACCGGCGTCCGCGGGGATGTCCGCGCAGTCGTTCAGGGTGCTGTACTGCCAGAAGCCCCACACGTAGTCGAGGACGACGGCCTCGTAGGCACGGTCGAGGCTGCCGATGGTGGTGAAGGTGTAGCCGTTCTCGGCCGCGTACGCCGCGTACTTCTTCTCCAGCGGTGCCCGGCGCACCAGCGCCTCGCGCTGCACGCCGTTGAGGCGGTCGCGGCACTCCTCGGTGCCGACGGTCGCGAAGAAGCGGTCGTAGGCCGAGTCCTCCTTGTTCACCACGTCGTTGGGGGCGACGTAGGCGACGACGCCGTCCATGTCGCGCGGGTAGAAGCGCTCGTAGTAGGTGGCGGTCATGCCGCCCTTGGAGCCGCCCGTGGAGATCCAGTTCTCGGAGTAGAGCGGCTTGAGCGCCGCGAAGATGCGGTGCTGGTCGCTGGCCGCCTGCCAGATGTCCAGCTTGGACCAGTCGGCCGGCTGGGGCCGGGACGGGGTGAAGTAGCGGTACTCCATGGAGACCTGGTTGCCGTCCACGATCTGGGTCGGCTCGCGCCGGCTCGGGTTCGTGGAGACGTTGTAGCCGCCGGTGTAGAAGACCGTCGGCCGGCTCACGTCCTTGTGCAGCACGGTGATCCGCTGCTGGAACGTGCCCTTGGACGGGTGCCGGTGGTCGACCGGCTGCGTGTAGTTCAGGACGAAGAAGCGGTAGCCGGTGTACGGCTTCTCCTCGATCAGGCTCATGCCCGGTATGGACAGCAGCCGGTCCTTGATGTCGACGGCCTTCGGCTCGGCGGCGGTGGCCGCTCCCGCCGTGCTGACGGTGCCTATGAGCACCACGAGCGCCAGCAGCCATCTGAGCGCCTTGCGCATGCACCCTCCCTGGGAAACAGATGTGCGCCGGAAGCTATCGGAGCAAGTCACCCGAACACCAGGGGAGCTGAGGAAATGGCAGCAGCGGAGCGGTCTCAGCAGAGGATCCAGCCGGAGCTGACGGCGCCCCGGTCGACGCCGCCGCGCACCCATACGCACCGCTGTCCGGCATGCACGGTCACCGGGCCGGCGCGGTAGGTGTAGCGGCCCGTGTCGACGACCGGCCGGCCGCCGCGCGCCTGCACGCTGACGGTCATCTTCCGCTTGGCGCCGGGCCGTTGGGGGACGGTGACGGCGCAGACGTAGCCGCCGCGCTTGTACACGTGGACCGACCCGGTGGAGAACGGCAGCGTCCGGACCTTGCGGCCCCCGCAGGGCGCCGTGGCCGCCCGCGCGTCGTGGGGCGCCGCGACCGCGAGGAGTCCGGCCGCGGTCAGTACGGCCGCGCCGGCCGTCAGCCGGCGGCGCATCCCGGCACCGTCCCTGCCCACGGCGGCCCCTTCCGTACGGTGATCACGGACGTACGGAAGTACGGACGCGGCGGACCGGTCGAATGGTTGCGCGAGTACGGGTGGCCGTCACCGGGACGCGCCGACCGGCTCCTCCGGCTCGGCCGCCCCGACGAACGTCCGCCACAGCCGCGCGTACCGCCCGTCGAGCGCCAGCAGCTCGTCGTGCGTGCCGTCCTCCACGACCCGTCCGCGGTCCATGACGACGACCCGGTCCGCGCGGGCGGCCGTGGTCAGCCGGTGGGCCACCACCAGGGTCGTACGGCGGCCCGCCAGCCGGTCGGTGGCCTGGTTGACCTGCGCCTCCGTGGCCAGGTCCAGTGCCGCGGTGGCCTCGTCGAGGAGCAGGACGTCGGGGTCGACCAGCTCGGCGCGGGCCAGGGCGACGAGCTGGCGCTGTCCGGCGGAGAGGTTGCGGCCCCGCTCGGCCACCTCGTGGAGGTAGCCGCCCTCCAGCGTGGCGATCATCTCGTGGGCGCCGACCGCCCGCGCCGCCGCCTCCACCTCGGCGTCGGTGGCGTCGGGTCGGCCGTAGGCGATGGCGTCCCGGACGGTGCCGGGGAAGAGGTAGGCCTCCTGCGGGACGACGCCCAGCCGGTGGCGGTAGGAGGCGAGGTCGAGGGTGCGCAGGTCCCGCCCGTCGACGGTCACCCGTCCCTCGGTCGGGTCGTAGAACCGGGCGACCAGCTTGACCAGGGTGGACTTGCCCGCGCCGGTCTCGCCGACGAACGCGACGGTCTGCCCCGCGGGGATGCGCAGGTCGACGGCGCTGAGGGCCTCCTCCTCGGAGCCGTACCGGAAGTGCACGTCCTCGAAGGCGATCTCGCCCCGCAGGGACGGCACCTCGAGCGGCTCGTCGGCGGCCTCGGTGGAGGTGGGCTCGCGCAGCAGCTCCTGGATCCGGCCGAGGGAGACGGTCGCCTGCTGGTAGCCGTCGAAGACCTGGGAGAGCTGCTGGACGGGCGCGAAGAACAGGTCGATGTAGAGCAGGTAGGCCACCAGCGCGCCGGTCGTCAGCGTCGCGTCGTCGATCCGGGTGCCGCCGACGGCCAGCACGGCGACGGCCGCCGCCGAGGACAGCAGCTGCACGAACGGGAAGTAGAGCGAGATCAGCCACTGGCCCCGGATGCGGGCCCGCCGGTAGCTGTCGCTGCGCTCGGCGAACCGCCGCGCGCCGTCGCCCTCGCGCCGGAACGCCTGCACGATCCGCAGCCCGGCCACCGACTCCTGGAGGTCGGCGTTGACCGCCGACACCCGCTCGCGGGCCAGCTCGTACGCCTTCACGCTGGCACGGCGGAAGAAGAACGTGGCGACGACCAGCGGCGGCAGCGTCGCGAAGACGACCAGGGCGAGCTGCACGTCGATGACCAGCAGGGCGACCATGATGCCGAAGAAGGTGACGACCGAGACGAAGGCGGTGACCAGGCCCGTCTGGAGGAAGGTCGACAGGGCGTCGACGTCCGTGGTCATCCGGGTCATGATCCGGCCGGTCAGCTCGCGCTCGTAGTAGTCCAGGCCGAGCCGCTGGAGCTGGGCGAAGATCTTCAGGCGCAGGGAGTACAGGATCCGCTCGCCCGTGCGCCCGGTCATGCGGATCTCGCCGGTCTGCGCCGCCCACTGGGCGAGCACGGCGAGCAGGCCGAGTAGCGAGGCCGCCCAGACCGCGCCGAGGGCGAGCCGGGTGACGCCGTCGTCGATGCCGTGCCGGATCAGGACCGGCAGCAGCAGGCCCATGCCGGCGTCGACGGCGACCAGGGCGAGGCTGACGAGCAGCGGGCGGCCGAAGCCGTGCAGGAGGCGCCGCAGGCCGTACGACCGCTCCGGCAGCACGGCACGGGCCTCGTCGACGTCCGGGGTGCCGGTGGCCGGGGGCAGGGCGTCGACCCGGGCCAGCAGCTCGGGCGTGGCCGGGGTGCCCGCGAGGGCGGTGTCCTTCGGCGTGCGGTCACCGGTCCACAGCCGTGGGGTGACCCCGCGCTCGGCGTCGAACTCGGCGTCCAGCTCGTCGCGCACGGAGGTGTCCTCCGGCTGCTGCGCGGGCCGGGCGTGGCCGGGCGAGACGCCGCCGAGTTCGTCGGGGTCGGTGAGCAGGCGGCGGTAGAGCGCCGAGCGTTCCTGGAGCTCGTCGTGGGTGCCTATGTCGGCGAGGCGGCCGTGGTCGAGGACGGCGATGCGGTCGGCGAGGCCCAGGGTGGAGCGGCGGTGGGCGATCAGCAGGGTCGTGCGGCCCCGCATGACCTGCGCCAGCGCCTCGTGGATCTCGTGCTCGACGCGGGCGTCCACGGCGGACGTCGCGTCGTCGAGGACAAGCAGCCTGGGGTCGGTGAGGATCGCGCGGGCGAGCGCGACGCGCTGGCGCTGGCCGCCGGAGAGGGTCAGGCCGTGCTCGCCGACGGTGGTGGCGTAGCCGTCGGGCAGGTCGGTGATGAAGCCGTGGGCCTGCGCGGCCCGGGCGGCGGCCTCGATCTCCTCGTCGGTGGCGTCGGGACGGCCGTAGGCGATGTTGGCGCGCACGGTGTCGGAGAAGAGGAACGAGTCCTCGGGCACCAGCCCGATCGCGGCCCGCAGCGAGTCGAGGGTCAGCTCGCGCACGTCGTGGCCGCCGACCAGGACGGCGCCGCGCATGACGTCGTAGAAGCGCGGCAGCAGCAGGGAGACGGTGGACTTGCCGGAACCGGAGGAGCCGACGACGGCGAGCGTCTCGCCGGGCCGGATCTCGAAGGAGAGTCCGTCGAGGACGGGCCGGTCGGGGTCGTAGCCGAACGACACGTCGTCGAACTCGACGGTGGCGGGCGCGTCGGCCGGGAGCTTTTTGGTGCCGTCGGTCAGGGACGGCTCGGTGTCGATCAGCTCCAGGACGCGCTCGGTGCCGGCGCGGGCCTGCTGGCCGACGGTGAGGACCATGGCGAGCATGCGGACCGGGCCGACGAGCTGGGCCAGGTAGGTGGAGAAGGCGACGAACGTGCCGAGGGTGATGTGCCCGCCCACGGCCAGCCAGCCGCCGAGGGCGAGCATGGCGACCTGCCCGAGGGCCGGCACGGCCTGGAGGGCGGGCGTGTAGGCCGCGTTCAGCCGGATGGTGCGCAGTCGCCCGGCGAACAGCCTGCGGCCGACCTCCCGGAGCTTGCCGGTCTCCTGCTCCTCCTGTCCGAAGCCCTTCACCACGCGCACGCCGCTCACCGAGCCGTCGACCACGCCCGCGACGGCGGCGGCCTGGGCCTGGGCGTACCAGGTGGCGGGGTGCAGGCGGGTGCGGCTGCGGCGGGCGATGAACCACAGGGCGGGGGCGACGGCGACGGCGACGAGGGTCAGCGGCAGCGACAGCCACGCCATGATCACCAGGGAGATCAGGAAGAGCAGGACGTTCCCGATGGTCATCGGGAGCATGAACAGCAGGCCCTGGATGAGCTGGAGGTCACTGGTCGCCCGTCCGACCACCTGGCCGGTGGACAGCTCGTCCTGGCGCCGCCCGTCGAGCCGGGTGATCGTGCCGTACATGTCCGTGCGCAGGTCGTGCTGCACGTCCAGGGCGAGCCGGCCGCCGTAGTAGCGGCGCACGTAGGTGAGGCCGTAGACGACGACCGCGGCGCCGACCAGGAGTCCGGCCCAGGTGGCCATGTCCCTGGTCCCGTCGCCGATCACGTCGTCGATGATCACCTTGGTGATCAGCGGGACGAGGGCCATGACGGCCATGCCGCCCAGGGAGGACCCGAGGGCGAGGACGACGTCCCTGGGGTTCCGCCAGGCGTACCCCGCCAGTCGTCGTGCCCAGCCCCGTTGCGCGTCCACGCGGTGTCCTCCGGTCGGTCGTCCTGCTCACCTGATCTACCGCAAGGCACCAACACGGGCGAGCGGGGATTTCATCCCGCCGCAACATTCGGGCGCCGGCTCAGACGCGGTACGCGCCCGTCCCCGGGACGCCCTGCTCGGCCGCGAGCGGGGTGAGGGCGACGACGCCCTGGCCGCGGACCGTGGTCCGCGGGCCCAGGACGAAGGGGCTGGTCGCGCCCAGCCGGAGCGCGAGGTCCGGTGCCATGTACGAGGCGACGTCCTCCCAGTCGGCGTCCTCCTCGTCCTCGGCCTCCGTCCACTCGGCGTACAGCGCCTCCTCCTCGGGGAGCCGCTCGCCCAGCTCGGGGAGCGGCTCGTCGCCCCAGGTGGAGACGTCGAGGCGGCGGACCACGACCCCGTCCTCGGCCACCGCCCAGCCCGAGCCGCCGCCGTGCTCGCCGAAGTGGTACGCCTGGGCGCGGCCGTAGCGGCGGCTCAGGGCGGTGACGGCGTCGAGCACCCCGTCGGCGCGCTCCGGGTCGACGGGGTTGCACCACGCCCCCAAGACGAGCGTCCAGCCGTCCACCTCGGGGGTGACGTACACGCGTCGGGGGTCGGGCCAGTCCTCGCTGTCGTGGGCGACGACGCTGTGCCCCAGCGCGAAGGTCGCGAGCCGTTCGCCGTACAGGCCCAGCGACTCGGTGATGCCCGCCCGGTCCCCGCCGGGTACGGCGATCCAGGACGTGGAGCAGTTCTCCAGGGGCTCGGCCCGGTCGTCGAGGGCCTTGATCCGGATCAGCCGTGCGACGGCCGCCCGGTCCCGCTCGGACAGGGCCTCCTCGCCGCCGGCCGAGACCAGCGCCGCGAGGGCCGGGGCACGCAGGGCACCCGGGCCGTCGCGGCGTGTCCGCCGCAGCGGTTCGAGGACGGCGTCCCCCAGCATCGGCAGCACCCACCGGGCGCGCTGGGCCACGCCCGGGTCCGGGTCGGCGACCAGGGGGATCAGCGCCTCGACCACCGGCCCGAGGTCGCCCCGGTACGCGGGGGTGCGGCCGTACGCCACCGAGCACGCGGACTGGATGCCGAAGGCGGCGGACTCGCGGACCGCCGCCGCGGGGTGCGACAGGGCCTCGGCGTAGCGCTCGACGGCGCCCAGGCCGCTGAACGCGGCGCCCGCCCGCCGCCGCGCCTCCCCCTCGGGTGCCGTCTCCAGGGCCGCCAGTACGTCGTCGAAGGCCGCCGGCCCGACGGCGTGCAGGAGCAGCTTGATCTGGAACCAGTCCACGGGCGAGGACTCGTCCAGCATCTCGCGCAGCAGGGCGGGCACCGCCGACGGTCCCTGGGACGTCAGGGCCTCGCGCGCGGCCTGCCGCCGCCCCGGGTCCGCCAGGTCCCTGATCAGCTCCACGTCGCCGCCTCCTGTCGCTTCGGTGCACGGGCGACGCCTCCCGTCGGCCCGGTGCACGGGGGACGCCCACTATGCCCGGGACGCGTCTGACGCCCGGTCACCGGGGGCGGGCGGCGGAGGGACCCTCGTCACGCAATCGCCACCTTCCCTTCACGCGCCTGACCGCATGTCCATGTCACTCTCTGCGGTATCACTCGGACATCAACCCGCGTAGATCCCGCGTAGATCGGACACCCCACATGCTCGCGATCCGCATATTCGCAGGCCGGCGCCGGAGAGCGGTGGCGCTCGCCACGGCCGCCGTGCTCGCCGGCCTCGCCGCGCCGGCCCTGACCGCGGCCCCCGCCACGGCCACCACGAACGACTACGACACGACGTACTACAAGAGCGCGATCGGCAGGACGGGGAGCGGGCTCAAGGCCTCCCTGCACACGATCATCAGCGACCAGACGAAGATCTCGTACTCGGCCGTCTGGAACGCCCTCAAGGTCACCGACCAGGACCCGGCCAACAGCGGCAACGTGATCCTGCTCTACTCGGGCACCTCCCGCAGCAAGTCCCTCAACGGCGGTGACGTGGGCGACTGGAACCGCGAGCACGTCTGGGCCAAGTCGCACGGCGACTTCGGCACCGCCACCGGACCCGGCACCGACCTGCACCACCTGCGGCCCGAGGACGTCCAGGTCAACGGCGTCCGGGGCAACAAGGACTTCGACGACGGCGGCAGCGCCGTGAGCAACGGCGGCGGCAGCCTCACCGACTCCGACTCCTTCGAACCCCGTGACGCGGTCAAGGGCGACGTGGCCCGCATGATCTTCTACATGGCGGTGCGCTACGAGGGCGGCGACGGCTGGGCCGACCTGGAGGTCAACAGCAGCGTGAACAACGGCAGCAACCCGTACATCGGGAAGCTGGCGGTGCTCAAGCAGTGGAACGACGAGGACCCGCCGGACGCCTTCGAGGAGCGCCGCAACCAGGTCATCTACGACTCCTACCAGCACAACCGCAACCCGTTCGTCGACCACCCGGAGTGGGTGGAGGCGATCTGGTAGGCGTCCTCACGCCGGGCCGGGGGCGCCTCGCGGCCGCGCGGAGCGCCCCCGCCGCCCGCTCAGTCCAGGTGCGTCGGCGCGAACATCCGCAGCACGGCCGGGAGGACGACCACCGACGGACCCGGTGCCGCCAGCGCCCGCGCCAGGTCCGCCTCCAGGGTCCCCGGGGACGTCCGCACGCCCGGCACGCCGAAGGACTCGGCCAGCGCCACGTAGTCCGGGCGGGTCAGCTCCGTCGCCGTCGGCTGCCCGAAGGCGTCCGTCATGTACTCGCGCAGGATGCCGTAGCCGCCGTCGTCGACGATCAGCCAGGTGACGTCCAGGGCGTACTGGCGGGCGGTGGCCAGTTCGGCGATGGAGTACAGGGCGCCGCCGTCCCCCGAGACCGCCAGCACCGGGCGGGTCGGGTCGGCGGCCGCGGCTCCGAGTGCCGCCGGGAAGCCGTAGCCGAGTCCGCCGGCGCCCTGGGCCGAGTGCATGGTGTTGGGGGACCCGGCGTCGAAGGCCGACCAGGCCCAGTAGGCCAGGATCGTCATGTCCCAGAAGGACGGGGCGCCGGCCGGGAGGGCCCTGCGGACGGCCGCCAGGACGTCCTGCTCCAGGGTGAGGTCCTGGGCGGCGATGCGTTCGCCGACCTTGTCCAGCAGGGTCCGCACGCGCTCCGGGGCCGCCGGGTCGTGCCGTTCGCCGACCGTCTCCAGCAGGGCCTGGAGGGCGAGGCGCGCGTCGGCGTGGATGCCGAGGGCGGGGTGGTTGGACTCCAGCTTGCCGAGGTCCGCCTCGATCTGGATCACCCGGCCGCGCGGCGCGAACGTGTGGTAGTTCGAGGAGAGTTCGCCCAGGCCCGAGCCGACCACCAGGAGGACGTCCGCGTCCTCCAGGAAGTCGGTGGTGTGGCGGTCCTCCAGCCAGGACTGGAGGGAGAGCGGGTGCGTCCACGGGAACGCGCCCTTGCCGCCGAAGGTCGTCACGACCGGGGCCCCGAGCCGCTCCGCGAGCTGCCTGAGCTTGCCCGAGGCGTCGGCGCGGACCACTCCCCCGCCGGCGATGATCGCGGGGCGTTCCGCGCGGGTCAGCAGGTCGGCGGCGACCGCCGTCAGCTCGGGGCGCGGGGGCAGCTCCTCCGGGACGGTGTCGCCGCCGGTGACCTGCGGGATCGGCGTCGCGGCCAGGAGGACGTCCTGCGGGATCTCCACCCACACCGGACCGTGCGGGACGGTCAGCGCCGACGTCCACGCCTCGGCGATCGCCGACGGGATCTGGGACTGGGTGCGTACGGTGTGGACGGACTTCACCACGCCCCGGAACGAGGCCGCCTGGTCCGGGAGTTCGTGCAGGTAGCCGTGCCGGCCGCCGCCCAGTCCGGCCGTCGGGACCTGGCTGCTGATCGCCAGCACCGGGGCCGACGCCGCCCGCGCCTCCTGGAGCGCGGCGAGGGAGGTGAGGGCTCCTGGGCCGGTGGACAGCAGCAGCGGGGCCGCCTCGCCGGTGATCCGGCCGTAGGCGTCCGCCGCGAACCCGGCGTTGTTCTCCACCCGCAGGCCGATGTAGCGCAGGTCCGAGCGGCGCAGGGCGTCGAACATGCCGAGGGCGTGCTGGCCGGGCAGGCCGAAGACGGTGGTCGCACCCAGCCCGGCCAGGGTCTCCACGACCAGGTCTCCGCCGTTGCGGCCGGGGGGAGGGTTCAGCGCGGCCTCCGTCTGGGCGGCGGTCGGACGGAGCACCAGGTCGTGGTCGTGGGTCACTTCGCCGCCTTCTCCTGGGCGATCCGGCGGGACATGATCGTGGTCAGTTCGTACGCGGTGTGGGACGCCGCCACCGACGTGATCTCCGCGTGGTCGTACGCGGGGGCCACCTCGACGACGTCCGCCGACACCAGGTTGCAGGAGGCCAGGCCGCGCAGGATCTCCAGCAGCTCGCGCGAGGTCATGCCGCCGGCCTCGGGCGTGCCGGTGCCGGGCGCGTGGGCCGGGTCGAGGCAGTCGATGTCGATGGAGATGTACAGCGGGCGGTCGCCGATGCGCTGCCGCAGCTGGTCGGCGATCTCGTCGGCGCCGCGGCGGTAGACGTCGGCGGAGGTGACGATGCCGAAGCCCATCTTCTCGTCGTCCGTCAGGTCCTTCTTGCCGTACAGCGGGCCGCGGGTGCCCACGTGGGAGAGCGCCTCCGTGTCGAGGATGCCCTCCTCGACCGCGCGCCGGAAGGGCGTGCCGTGAGTGTACTCGGCGCCGAAGTAGGTGTCCCAGGTGTCCAGGTGGGCGTCGAAGTGGAGCAGGGCGACCGGGCCGTGCTTCTTCGCCACCGACCGCAGCAGCGGCAGCGCGATGGTGTGGTCGCCGCCCAGGGTCATCAGGCGGGCGCCGGTGCCGAGCAGGTCGTCGGCGGCGGCCTCGATCGTCTCCACGGCCTCGTTGATGTTGAACGGGTTCACCGCGATGTCGCCGCCGTCGGCGACCTGGGCGAGGGCGAAGGGGGAGGCGTCCTGCGCCGGGTTGTAGGGGCGCAGCAGCCGGGAGGCCTCGCGGATGGCGTTGCCGCCGAACCGGGCGCCGGGCCGGTACGAGACGCCGGAGTCGAACGGCACACCGACCACGGCGACGTCGGCGGTGCCCACCTCGTCCAGGCGGGGCAGCCGGGCGAAGGTCGCGGGCCCGGCGTACCGCGGGACGCGGGAGGAGTCGACGGGGCCGCGGGGCGTCTCGTTGCTGCTCATGAATTGCCTTCCTTCTTACGCTTCTTCGCGTATTTACTGCTCTGTACCGCTCGGTACGACTCTACTGGTGGGCCGGTACCGGTCCGGGGGCGGATTCGGGGGCTTCGGGGGCGCGGCCGGCGAGGCGTGCACGCCAGGCGGCCAGGGCGCCGGCGCCTCGCGGGGACGTCCGCCCGTACCCGCGGCAGCCGGCCCCGATCCCGGGTGTGGGGATCGCGGTCCGGATCGACACTAGGTGGCCGAAAAGCGGCTGCGAAGTGTACGTTTCATCCACTCGGAACGGCTTGAGTGGAGGGATCGTCCATCATGCGGGAACCGGTCGCTCCGCCCACACCCCCCGTGTCCCTCGCGGCGCTGCTGTCCCGTGAGGACCTCGCCCTGCGCCAGATCGCCGGGCCCCACGCGGCGGAGGTGGCCGTCCACTGGGCGCACACCTCCGAGATGGCCGACCCCTACCCCTATCTGCTGGGCGGCGAGCTGCTGCTGACGGCCGGCGTGCACATCCCGCCGGGGGCGGGGGCGGACTACTTCGAGGCGTACGCCGCCCGGATCGTGGCGGCCGGCGGCGCCGCCCTCGCCTTCGGGGTGGCGCCGGTGCACGACACGGTGCCCCCGGCGCTGGTCGCTGCCTGCGAGGAGCACGGGCTGCCGCTGGTGGAGGTGCCGCCGCGGACGACGTTCTCCGGCGTGGCCCGCGCCGTGTGGCAGCTGATGGCCCGGGAGCGGCTGGCCGAGCTGCGGCGGGTGTCCGAGGCCCAGCAGCAGCTGGCCGCCGCCGCCTCCCGGCCGGACCCGGTGCCGTCGGTGCTGCGCCGGCTGGCCACGCGGCTCGACGGCCGGGCGGTGCTGTACGGGCCGGAGGGCGCCGAGATCGCCGCGGCCGGGCGGGAGCCGGGGGACGAGGTGCGCGGGGCCCTGGCGGAGCTGGCCCGGTTCGTCACCAGCCGGGCCTCCACGACCGCCACCGACACGGCCGACGGCACCCGTCTCGCGGCCTACGCCCTCGGCGCCGGCGGGGGCTTCGTCCTCGGGGTCGCGGCCCCGCGGCGGGGGGCCGGGGACCACACCATCGCGTCGGTCGCCGCGGTGCTGCTCTCGCTGCTGACCGGCGAGCACCAGAGCGGCACGGGCGCGGCCCGTTCGTCGGCCCTGGTGCGGCTGCTGCTGGGCGCCCGCCCCGAGGAGGTCGCGTCCCTGCTCGGCGGCGAGGACGCCCGCTGGCACGTCGTCCACGCCCGGCCGGACTCCGGCCGCCCCGACCCGGTGGCGGCCTCCGCCCTGGGCGCCGCCCTCGGCTCCCCGCTGGTCGACCCGGCCGGCGACGTCGTACGCGTCCTGGTGCCGGCCGGTCCCGGGACGCCGTGCGGCCCCGGATCCCCGGGCGGCCAGGCGGAGCGGCGGGAGACCGGGGCGGGCGCCGGGCCGGGCACCCCGGGCGGGACGAGTGCCCCCGCCGGGCCCGGTGCCGTCCCGGCCGCGCGGCGGGGCTGGACGCTGGGGGTCAGTGCCGCCGTCGGCCCGGCGGACTGGGCGGTCGCCGACGGGCAGGCGGCGCGGGCGCTGGCACGGGCGCGGGCCACCCGGGTGCCGCTGGTGCGGCATGCCGCCCGGCCCGCCCTGGCCGACCTGGTCCCGGAGGCCGAGGCCGAGGCGCACGCCCGTGCGCTCCTCGCCCCCGTCGCGGCCGTGCCGGCGCTGACGGAGACGCTGCGCGCCTGGCTCTCCCTGCACGGCAACTGGGACCGCACCGCCGTCGCCCTGTCCGTGCACCGCAACACCGTCCGCCAGCGCATCGCCCGCTGCGCTGCCCTGCTGGAGGCCGACCTGGACGACGCGGACGTGCGGATGGAGCTGTGGTTCGCGCTGCGCGGCCCGTGACCGGCACGCGGGGCAACACCCCGTGTCCCGGCGGGTGATACCCCGGATACCCCGAAGACGCCGACGGTCCGCTGCCTCACAATGGAGCCATGCCGATACCCGGGACACCCCAGCGCGCCGAGCTCGTCGAACATCTCGTCAGAACGCGTATCGCGGGCGACGTCGCCACTCCCCGCGAGAACAACCTCTCCCACTACCGGAAGCTGGCGAACGGCGACCGCAACTACTGGCTCGGGCTGGAGCTGGGCGACCGCTGGAGCGACGAGCAGGACGTGCTCGCGGTGATGGCGGAGCGGGTCGGCGTCAACGACGACCCGGAGTACCGGTACGGCCAGGACACCATCGACCCCGAGCTGACGGTGGCCGCGCTGGAGCGCCTGGCCGGGCGGCTGCGCAAGGCCGCGGACGGCGGGCAGCGGGTGCTGTTCGCCACCGGTCACCCGGGCGGGCTGCTCGACGTGCACCGCGCCACGGCCGACGCGCTGCGCGCCGCCGGCTGCGAGATCGTGGTGATCCCGGAGGGGCTGACGACGGAGGAGGGCTACGTCCAGCAGTTCGCGGACGTGGCGGTGCTGGAGCACGGCGCCTCGCTGTGGCACACGCACTCCGGGGAGCCGGTGAAGGCCATCCTGACCGGTCTGGAGCGCGCCGGCCGCCCGCTGCCCGACCTGGTCGTCGCCGACCACGGCTGGGCCGGCGGTGCCGGCCAGTACGGCGTCGACTCCGTGGGGTACGCCGACTGCAACGACCCGGCGCTGTTCCTCGCCGAGTCCGAGGGGACGGTCCAGGTCGCCGTGCCGCTGGACGACCACGTGGTCAGCCCGCGCCACTACGACCCGATGACGGCGTACCTGCTGGCGGAGGCGGGGCTCGCCCGGTGACGCGGGCCCGGATCGCGGCATGACGAAGGCGGCGGGCACCGTGCGGGTGCCCGCCGCCGGTCCGGGCGGCCTGCCGCTCAGCGCTCCCGCGGGACGCGCACCAGGCCCTCCTGGATGACCGAGAGGGCGAGCCGCCCGTCCTGCGTGTAGATGCGGGCCTGGCCGAGGCCCCGGCCGCCGGACGCGGACGGCGACTGCTGGTCGTACAGCAGCCACTCGTCGGCGCGGAACGGCCGGTGGAACCACATGGCGTGGTCCAGCGAGGCCCCGACGACGTCGCCCACGGCCCAGCCGCCCCGGCCGTGCGCGAGCAGCACGGAGTCGAGGAGGGTCATGTCGGAGACGTACGTGGCGAGCACGACGTGCAGAAGAGGGTCGTCCGCGAGCTTGCCGTTGGTGCGGAACCACACCTGGGAGTGCGGCTCGCGCGGCGCGCCGAAGTCCCCGAACGGCGGGTCGTCGACGTAGCGCAGGTCGACGGCGGCCCGGGCCTCGAGGAACCGTTCCACCGTGTCGGCGGGCAGGTGCGGGTAGCCGCGCAGCCGCTCCTCGCCGGTGGGGAGGGTCGCCGGGTCCGGGGCGGCCGGCATCGGCGCCTGGTGGTCCAGGCCCTCCTCGTACGTCTGGAAGGACGCCGACAGGCCGAAGATCGGCTTGCCGTGCTGGACCGCGACCACCCGCCGGGTGGTGAAGGAACGGCCGTCGCGCAGGCGGTCGACGTTGTAGACGATGGGCGCGCCGGGGTCGCCGGGGCGCAGGAAGTACGCGTGCAGGGAGTGCGCGAACCGGTCCTCGGGGACCGTGCGCCCGGCGGCCACCAGGGCCTGGGCGGCCACCTGCCCGCCGAAGACCCGGGGGACGACGGCGGAACGGGAGTGGCCGCGGTAGATGTCCTCCTCGATCCGCTCGAGGTCGAGCAGATCGAGGAGGGACTGGAGTGCCTCGCTCATGTCCCGCGGCTTACAGGCCCATGTTCTTCGCGATGATCGACTTCATGATCTCGCTGGTGCCGCCGTAGATGCGGTTGACGCGGTTGTCCGCGTACAGGCGGGCGATCGGGTACTCGTTCATGTAGCCGTAGCCGCCGTGGAGCTGGAGGCAGCGGTCGATGACGCGGTGGGCGACCTCGGTGCAGAACAGCTTGGCGCTGGCGGCCTCGGCGGGGGTGAGCTCACCGGCGTCCAGGGCCTCGGTCGCGCGGTCTGCGACGGCCTCGGCGGCGTCCACCTCGGCCTGGCAGGCGGCCAGCTCGAACTTGGTGTTCTGGAAGTGGGCGACCGGCTTGCCGAAGACGGTGCGGTCCTGCACGTACTGCTTGGCGAAGCGGACGGCGGCCTTGGCCTGGGCGTAGGCGCCGAAGGCGATGCCCCAGCGCTCGGAGGCCAGGTTGTGGCCGAGGTAGGAGAAGCCCTTGTTCTCCTCGCCGAGCAGGTCCTCGACGGGGACCTTGACGTCGACGAAGGCGAGCTCGGCGGTGTCGGAGGTGCGCAGGCCCAGCTTGTCCAGCTTGCGGCCGACGGAGTAGCCCTCGGACCTGGTGTCCACGGCGAACAGGGAGATGCCGTGGCGGCGGTCCTCGGCCGTGGGCGCGGCGGTGCGGGCGCAGACGATGACCCGGTCGGCGTGGACGCCGCCGGTGATGAAGGTCTTGGCGCCGTTGAGGACGTAGTGGGTGCCGTCCTCGGAGAGCCTGGCGGTGGACTTCATGCCGGCGAGGTCGGAACCGGTGCCCGGCTCCGTCATCGCGATGGCCCACATCTCCTCGCCGGTGACGAACTTCGGCAGGTAGCGCTTCTTCTGCTCGTCCGTGGCCAGCATGTTGATGTACGGCAGCGCGAGCAGCACGTGCACGCCGGAGCCGCCGAACTGGACGCCCGCGCGGGCGGTCTCCTCGTAGAGGACGGCCTCGAACTTGTGGCTCTCCATGCCGGCGCCGCCGAACTCCTCGGGCACGTTGATGCCGAAGATGCCCAGCTCACCGAGCTTGTAGTAGAACTCGCGCGGCGCCTGGCCCGCGGCGAACCACTCGTCGTAGACGGGGACGACCTCGGCCTCGATGAAGGCCCGGAGGGTCTCCCGGAACGCCTCGTGGTCCTCGTTGAACACCGTACGGCGCACGGCGCCACCTCCAGGGTACGTGTCTAAGCGCTTGCTCAGACTTCACCGTACCGGCGGGTAGGGAGAGGCGTCCAGAGCGGGGGGCGGGTAACCCTCGTCACTCCGGGGTGTCCGGACGCCGCCCCCCGCCCCTACGCCTCCGCCACCGCCGCGAAGGCCCCCCGCGCCATGCGGTGCAGCAGCGCGGCCGTCACCGCGCGGCCGGGGAGGGAGCCGGGCCGGCCCAGGTGCGGGGTGGAGTTCAGCAGGCCGAAGACCGAGTGGACCGCCGAGCGGGCGCTCGGTTCGGCCACGGCCGGGTACACCTCGCGCACGACCCCGACCCACAGCTCCACGTACTGCCGCTGCAGCTGCCGCACCATCTTGCGGTCGGCGTCCCGGAGGCGGTCCAGCTCGCGGTCGTGCAGGGTGATGAGCGGGCGGTCGTCGAGCGCGAAGTCGATGTGCCCCTCGATGAGCGAGTCGAGGACCGCCTCGGAGCCCGTCCCGGACCCGGCCACCCCCTCGGCCTCCGCCAGCCGCCGCCTGGCGCCGGTCAGCAGCTGGCCGCTGATCCCGACCAGCAGCTCGGCGAGCATCGCGTCCTTGCCGGGGAAGTGCCGGTAGAGACCGGGGCCGCTGATCCCGACCGCGGCGCCTATCTCGTCGACGCCGACGCCGTGGAAGCCGCGCTCGGCGAAGAGCCGGGCGGCCTCCTTGAGGATCTGCTCGCGGCGGGTGGGGGCGTCGGTTCTGGTGGCCATGGGATCGATTCTAGACAGGGAGGTTAGCGGTCGTTAACCTGAAGGAAATGCGTTAACGCTCATTAACTGGTCGACCACTGGGTGAGGGGACCGCAGGATGCACGAGGCACCGGAGCTGACGAGCGCGGCAGATCCCGCGTCGGAGGCCTTTCGGGCCAACGAGGAGGCGCACCGCGTCCTCGTGGAGGAGCTGCGCGCCAAGCTGGCGGCGGCCCGGCTCGGCGGCGGTGAGCGGGCCAGGGCCCGGCACACCGCGCGCGGCAAGCTGCTGCCGCGCGACCGCGTGGACACGCTGCTGGACGCGGGCTCGCCGTTCCTGGAGCTGGCGCCGCTCGCGGCCGACGGGCTGTACGACGGCCAGGCCCCGGCGGCCGGCGTCATCGCCGGCATCGGCCGGGTCGGCGGCCGGGAGTGCGTGATCGTCGCCAACGACGCCACGGTCAAGGGCGGCACGTACTACCCGATGACCGTGAAGAAGCACCTGCGCGCGCAGGAGGTGGCGCTGGAGAACCGGCTGCCGTGCCTCTACCTCGTCGACTCCGGGGGCGCCTTCCTGCCGATGCAGGACGAGGTCTTCCCCGACCGCGAGCACTTCGGGCGGATCTTCTACAACCAGGCCCGGATGTCGGGCGCCGGCATCCCCCAGATCGCCGCCGTCCTCGGCTCCTGCACGGCCGGCGGGGCGTACGTCCCGGCGATGAGCGACGAGGCGGTGATCGTCCGCAACCAGGGGACGATCTTCCTGGGCGGCCCTCCCCTGGTGAAGGCGGCCACCGGCGAGGTGGTGACCGCGGAGGAGCTGGGCGGCGGTGAGGTCCACTCCCGGGTCTCGGGCGTGACCGACCACCTGGCCGAGGACGACGCGCACGCGCTGCGGATCGTCCGGCAGATCGTCTCCACCCTGCCCGAGCGCGGCCCGCTCCCCTGGAGCGTCCAGGCCGCCGTCGAGCCGAAGGCGGACCCGCAGGGGCTGTACGGCGCGGTCCCGGTGGACTCCCGTACCCCCTACGACGTCCGCGAGGTCATCGCGCGCGTGGTGGACGGCTCGCGGTTCGCCGAGTTCAAGTCCGAGTACGGGCAGACCCTCGTCACCGGCTTCGCCCGCATCCACGGCCACCCGGTGGGGATCGTCGCCAACAACGGCATCCTGTTCTCCGAGTCCGCCCAGAAGGGCGCCCACTTCGTCGAGCTGTGCGACCAGCGCGGCATCCCCCTGGTCTTCCTCCAGAACATCTCCGGCTTCATGGTCGGCAGGGACTACGAGGCGGGAGGCATCGCCAAGCACGGCGCCAAGATGGTGACGGCGGTCGCCTGCACGCGCGTGCCGAAGCTGACCGTCGTGGTCGGCGGGTCGTACGGCGCGGGCAACTACTCGATGTGCGGCCGGGCGTACTCGCCGCGCTTCCTGTGGATGTGGCCCAACGCCAAGATCTCCGTGATGGGCGGCGAGCAGGCCGCGTCCGTGCTGGCCACGGTCAAGCGGGACCAGCTCGAGGGCCGCGGGGAGGACTGGCCCGCGGAGGAGGAAGAGGCCTTCAAGGCGCCGATCCGCGCCCAGTACGAGCGGCAGGGGAACGCCTACTACGCGACCGCCCGCCTGTGGGACGACGGGGTCATCGAGCCCGCCGACACCCGGCGGGTGCTGGGGCTGGCCCTGACCGCTTGTGCCAACGCGCCGCTGGGCGACCCCCAGTTCGGCATCTTCCGGATGTGAGGAGGGGACCCATGGGAAACACACACGAGGCTTCACGCATGTTCGACACCGTGCTCGTCGCCAACCGGGGCGAGATCGCCGTCCGCGTCATCCGGACGCTGCGCTCGCTGGGCGTGCGCTCGGTGGCCGTCTTCTCCGACGCCGACGCGGACGCCCGGCACGTACGGGAGGCCGACACCGCGGTGCGGATCGGCCCGGCTCCGGCGGCGGAGAGCTACCTGTCCGTGGAGCGGCTGCTCGAGGCGGCGGCCCGCACGGGGGCGCAGGCCGTCCACCCGGGGTACGGCTTCCTCGCCGAGAACGCCGGTTTCGCGCGGGCCTGCGAGGAGGCGGGGCTGGTCTTCATCGGGCCGTCCGCCGACGCCATCGCCCTGATGGGCGACAAGATCCGCGCCAAGGAGACGGTGCAGGCGGCCGGGGTGCCGGTGGTGCCCGGCTCCAGCGGCAGCGGCCTGACGGACGCGCAGCTCGCCGACGCGGCCCGCGGGATCGGCATGCCGGTGCTGCTGAAGCCGTCGGCCGGCGGGGGCGGCAAGGGCATGCGGCTGGTGCGGGACGCCGCGGTGCTCGCCGACGAGATCGCCGCCGCCCGCCGCGAGGCCCGCGCCTCCTTCGGCGACGACACCCTGCTGGTGGAGCGGTGGATCGACCGGCCCCGGCACATCGAGATCCAGGTCCTGGCCGACGGCCACGGGAACGTGGTGCACCTGGGCGAGCGCGAGTGCTCGCTCCAGCGCCGGCACCAGAAGATCATCGAGGAGGCGCCGAGCGTCCTCCTCGACGAGGCCACGCGGGCCGCGATGGGCGAGGCGGCCGTGCAGGCGGCGCGCTCCTGCGGCTACCGGGGCGCGGGCACGGTGGAGTTCATCGTCCCGGGCGGCGACCCCTCGCAGTACTACTTCATGGAGATGAACACCCGCCTCCAGGTGGAGCACCCGGTGACCGAGCTGGTCACGGGCCTGGACCTGGTGGAGTGGCAGCTGCGGGTCGCGGCGGGCGAGCCGCTCGGCGTCGCCCAGGCGGACGTCCGGATGACCGGGCACGCGGTCGAGGCCCGGCTGTGCGCGGAGACTGTATCCATCAAAGAGGGCTCGCGCGGCTTCCTGCCGTCCGGCGGCACGGTGCTGCGGCTGTACGAGCCGGAGGGCGACGGCGTGCGCACCGACTCGGGGCTCAGCGAGGGCACCGAGGTCGGCAGTCTCTACGACCCGATGCTGTCCAAGGTGATCGCGTACGGACCCGACCGCGCCACGGCGCTGCGCAAGCTGCGGGCGGCCCTCGCCCGGACGGTGACGCTGGGCGTGCAGACCAACGCCGGGTTCCTGCGCCGGCTCCTCGCCCACCCGGCGGTGGTGGCGGGCGAGCTGGACACCGGGCTGGTGGAGCGGGACGTGGACAGCCTCGTCCCGGACGAGGTGCCGCCGGAGGTCTACGCGGCGGCGGCGCTGCTGCGCCGGGCGGCGCCGGCGCCGGCCGCGCCCGCCACCGGCTGGTCGGACCCGTTCGACGCCGCGGACGGCTGGCGCCTGGGCGGGGAGCGGGCCTGGACCCCGTACCACCTGCGGGTGCCGGGCCGGGATCCGGTCACCGTGCGGGTGCGCAGCACGCCGGACGGCGGGACCGAGCTGCTGGCGGAGGGCGCGGAGGAACCCCTGCGCGCGTCCGCGGTCACCCGGTCGGGCGACGGGCACCGGTACGCGTTCCGGCTCGACGGCGTCACCCACACCTTCGCCGCGCTGCCGGACGGCACCTGGCTGGGCCGCGACGGCGACGCCTGGCAGGTGCGCGACCACGACCCGGTCGCCGCCTCGCTGAGCCGCGCCGCCCACGCGGGCGCCGACTCGCTGACCGCGCCCATGCCGGGCACGGTGACGGTGGTGAAGGTCGCCGTCGGCGACGAGGTCACGGCCGGGCAGAGCCTGCTGGTGGTGGAGGCGATGAAGATGGAGCACGTCGTCTCCGCCCCGCACGCGGGCACCGTCACCGAGCTGGACGTGGCGCCGGGCACGACCGTCGCCATGGACCAGGTGCTGGCGGTCATCGCCCCGGCGGAGGAGGAGACGGCATGAACGCCCCGGAACTGGGCCTGCCCATGGCCGTGCCCGCCGACGGCCTGCCCGCGCGGGTCCGGATCCACGAGGTCGGCGCCCGGGACGGCCTGCAGAACGAGAAGGCGACCGTCCCCACGGCCGTCAAGGCGGAGTTCATCCGCCGCCTCGCCGGGACGGGCCTGACCACCATCGAGGCGACGAGCTTCGTCCACCCCGAGTGGGTCCCGCAGCTGGCGGACGCCGAGGACCTCTACCCGGAGGTGTCCGGCCTGCCGGTGTCGCTGCCGGTCCTGGTGCCCAACGAGCGCGGCCTGGACCGAGCGCTGGCGCTGGGCGCCCGGGGCGTGGCGGTCTTCGCGAGCGCCACCGAGGCCTTCGCCCGGGCCAACCTCAACCGCACGGTGGACGAGGCGCTGGCGATGTTCGAGCCGGTGGTGTCCCGGGCGAAGGGACAGGACGTCCACGTCCGGGGCTATCTCTCGATGTGCTTCGGCGATCCGTGGGAGGGCCCGGTCCCCGTCCCCCAGGTGGTGCGGGTCTGCAGGGCCCTGCTGGACATGGGCTGCGACGAGCTGAGCCTCGGCGACACCATCGGGGTGGCGACCCCGGGCCATGTGACGGCCCTGCTCACCGCGCTGGCCGAGGCGGACGTGCCCGTGTCCGCGCTGGGCGTGCACTTCCACGACACCTACGGCCAGGCCCTGGCCAACACGCTGGCCGCCCTCCGGCAGGGCGTCACCACGGTCGACGCCTCCGCCGGCGGGCTGGGCGGCTGCCCGTACGCCAGGTCCGCCACCGGCAATCTCGCCACCGAGGACCTCGTGTGGATGCTGCGGGGCCTCGGCATCGACACCGGCGTCGACCTCGGCCGTCTCGTCGCCACAAGCGTCTGGATGGCCGCCCACCTGGGCCGACCCAGCCCGTCCCGCACCGTACGAGCCCTCTCCCACCAGGAGCAGTGACAGCCATGGACCACAAGCTCTCCCCCGAACTCGAGGAACTCCGCCGCACGGTCGAGGAGTTCGCCCACGACGTGGTGGCACCCAAGATCGGTGACTTCTACGAGCGGCACGAGTTCCCGTACGAGATCGTCCGCGAGATGGGCCGCATGGGCCTGTTCGGGCTGCCGTTCCCGGAGGAGTACGGCGGCATGGGCGGCGACTACTTCGCGCTGGGCGTGGCCTTGGAGGAACTGGCCCGGGTGGACTCGTCGGTGGCCATCACCCTGGAGGCCGGTGTCTCGCTGGGCGCGATGCCGGTCCACCTGTTCGGCACCGAGGAGCAGAAGCGCGAGTGGCTGCCCCGGCTGTGCTCGGGCGAGATCCTGGGCGCGTTCGGCCTGACGGAGCCGGACGGCGGCAGCGACGCGGGCGCGACCCGGACCACGGCCCGCCTGGACGAGGCCACGAACGAGTGGGTGATCAACGGCACCAAGTGCTTCATCACCAACTCGGGCACGGACATCACCGGCCTGGTCACGGTCACGGCGGTCACGGGCCGCAAGCCGGACGGCCGCCCGCTCATCTCGGCGATCATCGTCCCCTCCGGCACCCCGGGCTTCACGGTGGCCGCCCCGTACTCGAAGGTCGGCTGGAACGCGTCGGACACCCGTGAGCTGTCCTTCGCCGACGTCCGGGTCCCGGCGGAGAACCTGCTGGGCGAACAGGGCCGCGGCTACGCCCAGTTCCTGCGCATCCTGGACGAGGGACGGGTCGCCATCGCCGCGCTGGGCACCGGTCTCGCGCAGGGCTGCGTGGACGAGTCGGTGGCGTACGCGAAGGAGCGCCACGCCTTCGGCCGGCCGATCGGGGCGAACCAGGCGATCCAGTTCAAGATCGCCGACATGGAGATGAAGGCCCACACGTCCCGTCTCGCCTGGCGCGACGCGGCCTCCCGCCTGGTGGCGGGCGAGCCGTTCAAGAAGGAGGCGGCGCTGGCGAAGCTGTACTCGTCGACGGTCGCGGTCGACAACGCCCGGGACGCCACGCAGATCCACGGCGGCTACGGATTCATGAACGAGTACCCCGTGGCCCGCATGTGGCGGGACGCCAAGATCCTGGAGATCGGCGAGGGCACGAGCGAGGTCCAGCGGATGCTGATCGCCCGTGAGCTGGGCCTGGTGAGCTGAACGGGGCCGCCCGGACGGGGCGGTGCGCACCCGGCCACTGGACAAGATCTGAGGTTAGGCTAACCTATCCTCGAATTGTCCGGCGGACGTTCCGCCCCGTTCGAAAGCGGCCCACACCATGTCCAACGCCAGCGCTGCCCATCTGACCCGTCGTGGAATCCTCGCCGCCGGGGGCGTGCTCGGCCTCGGTGCCGTGCTCGCGGCCTGCGGGGACGACGACGCGAAGAGCGGCGGCCCGGGCGACGGGTCGGGCGGCGCGGCCACGTCGGGCCCCTGGTCCTTCAAGGACGACCGCGGCACGACCGTGAAGCTGGACAAGGTGCCGGCGGACATCGTCGCCTTCACCGGCGTCGCCGCCGCGCTCTGGGACTACGGCGTCCAGGTCAAGGGCGTCTTCGGCCCGACCACGACCAAGGACGGCAAGCCCGACGTGCAGGCGGGCGACATGGACGTCAGCAAGGTCACCGTCCTCGGCAACGAATGGGGCAAGCTCGACGTCGAGAAGTACGTGGGCCTCCAGCCCGAACTGCTCGCCACCACGACGTTCGACACCGCGGGCACCCTCTGGTCGGTCCCCGAGGAGTCCAAGGACAAGATCGCGAAGCTGGCGCCCAGCGTGGCGATCTCGGTCTTCGACCGCCAGCTCACCCAGCCGCTCCAGCGCATGTGGGAGCTGGCCGAGTCGCTCGGCGCGGACATGAAGGCCCGGAAGGTCACCGACGCCAAGGCGGCCTTCGACAAGGCGGCGGCCCGGCTGCGCGCCGCCGCCAAGGCCAGGCCCGAGATCAAGGTGCTGGCCGGTTCCGCCAGCCCGGAGCTGTTCTACGTCTCCGGCACCAACCTGTCCGTCGACCTGGAGTACTTCAAGGCCCTCGGCGTGAACTTCGTCGAGCCCTCCGAGGACGCCAAGAAGGCGACCGGCGGCTGGTTCGAGAGCCTGAGCTGGGAGAACGTCGACAAGTACCCGGCCGACGTCATCATCATGGACGACCGCTCCTCGACCATCCAGCCCGCCGACATCACCGAGGGCACCTGGAAGCAGCTCCCCGCGGTCAAGGCCGGCCAGGTCATCGCCCGTTCCCCCGAGCCGATCCTGTCCTACGACAAGTGCGCGCCGCTGCTCGACGCGCTCGCCGAGGCCATCGAGAACGCGAAGAAGGTCAGCTGACCGCGTCCGCCCCGACTCGCAGGAGCCACCCGTGACGACTGCCGTAGCCGCCCCGTTCCGTTTCTTCTCCCTCCAGGTCGTACGGACGAGGCGGCTCGGCCCGTCCCTGACCCGGGTCACCTTCGCCGGGCCCGACCTCGCCGCCTTCCGCTCCGACGGGCGCGACCAGGCTGGTGGCAGGCGTGGCGTGAACTGCCGGACGGCGTACGGGCGGTGATGCGCTCCTACACGTGGGCGAGCGCGGGATCGACCGGCGCCGCGTCACCTTCGTCGGCTACTGGCGACAGAGCCTGACGGAGGAACAGCTCCGCGAACAGGGCTGACGCACGGCGCCCCACCGCGCCTCAACTCACCCTCCGTGACGGCGGGTTGGGGCGCGAGTGACGGCCATCACGTGGACGCACGCCTATGGCCAGCCTCAGTTAGGTTAGGCTAACCTAAGTTTCGAAGCCGGGCTCTGCCCTCTTCCGTCCCTCTCGGACCGTCCCCACCGGAGGACCCCCACATGCGCTCGCACCTGCTCAACGACACCACCGCGGAGCAGTACCGCCGTTCCGTGACCCAGGGAGTCGAGCGGGTGGCCGCCAAACTCGCCACCATCCAGCGGCCGTTCACCGGCGTCACGGTCGACGACCTCGCCCCCCGCATCGACGGGATCGACCTCGACCGGCCGCTGCACGACACGGCCGCGGTCCTGGACGAGCTGGAGGACGTCTACCTCCGCGACGCGGTCTACTTCCACCACCCCCGCTACCTCGCGCACCTCAACTGCCCGGTCGTCATCCCCGCCGTGCTCGCCGAGGCGGTCCTGACCGCCGTCAACTCCTCCCTCGACACCTGGGACCAGTCGGCCGGCGGCACCCTCATCGAGCGGAAGCTGGTCGACTGGACGACCGCCCGCGCCGGCCTCGGCCCCGCCGCCGACGGCGTGTTCACCTCCGGCGGCACCCAGTCCAACCTCCAGGCGCTGCTGCTGGCCCGCGAGGAGGCCAAGCCAGGGGAAGGGGGGGCCGACCTCGCGAAACTGCGCATCTTCGCCTCCGAAGTCAGCCACTTCAGCGTCCAGAAGTCGGCGAAGCTGCTCGGTCTCGGCCCCGACGCCGTCGTCGCGGTCCCCGTCGGCCACGACAAGCGCCTCCAGAGCGTCGCCCTCGCCCGCGAGCTGGAGCGCTGCGCCGCGGACGGCCTGGTCCCCATGGCCGTCGTCGCCACCGCCGGCACCACCGACTTCGGCTCCATCGACCCGCTGCCGGAGATCGCCGCGCTGTGCGCCCAGTACGGGGTGTGGATGCACGTGGACGCCGCCTACGGCTGCGGACTCCTCGCCTCCCTGAAGTACCGGGACCGGCTGACCGGCATCGAGCGCGCCGACTCGGTCACCGTCGACTACCACAAGTCCTTCTTCCAGCCGGTGAGTTCCTCCGCCCTGCTGGTCCGGGACGCGGCCACCCTGCGCCACGCCACCTACCACGCGGAGTACCTCAACCCGCGCCGGATGGTGCGCGAGCGCATCCCCAACCAGGTCGACAAGTCCCTCCAGACCACCCGCCGCTTCGACGCCCTCAAGCTGTGGATGACGCTGCGCGTGATGGGCGCCGACGGCATCGGCGAACTCTTCGACGAGGTGTGCGACCTCGCCGCCGAGGGCTGGCAGCTGCTCGCCGCCGACCCGCGCTTCGACGTGGTCGTCGAGCCGAGCCTGTCCACGCTGGTCTTCCGCTACATCCCGGCGGCCGTCACCGAGCCCGTGGAGATCGACCGCGCCAACCTGTACGCCCGCAAGGCCCTGTTCGCCTCCGGCGACGCGGTGGTGGCGGGCACCAAGGTGGCCGGCCGCCACTACCTGAAGTTCACCCTGCTGAACCCCGAGACGACCACGGCCGACATCGCCGCCGTCCTCGACCTGATCGCCGGCCACGCCGAGCAGTACCTGGGAGAGTCCCTTGACCGCGCTTGCTGAAGCCAGTGCCCCGTACGACTTCGTGGGGATCGGCCTCGGCCCCTTCAACCTCGGCCTCGCCTGCCTCACCGAGCCCATCGCCGGACTCGACGGCGTCTTCCTGGAGTCCAAGCCGGACTTCGAGTGGCACGCCGGCATGTTCCTGGACGGCGCCCACCTCCAGACCCCGTTCATGTCGGACCTGGTCACCCTCGCCGACCCGACGTCCCCCTACTCCTTCCTCAACTACCTGAAGGAGAAGGGCCGGCTCTACGCGTTCTACATCCGCGAGAACTTCTACCCGCTGCGCGTCGAGTACGACGACTACTGCCGCTGGGCCGCGAACAAGCTGAGCAGCGTCCGCTTCTCCACGACGGTCACGGAGGTGACGTACGACGAGGCGGACGAGCTGTACGTCGTCGCCACCACGTCCGGCGACACCTACCGCGCCCGCCACCTCGTCCTCGGCACCGGCACGCCGCCGCACGTCCCGGACGCCTGCCGCGGCCTGGCCGGCGACTTCCTGCACAACTCCCGCTACGTCCAGCACCGGGCGGAGCTGCAGAAGAAGAAGTCGATCACGCTGGTCGGCAGCGGCCAGTCCGCCGCCGAGATCTACTACGACCTGCTCGGCGAGATCGACGTCCACGGCTACCGGCTGAACTGGGTGACGCGCTCCCCGCGCTTCTTCCCGCTGGAGTACACCAAGCTCACGCTGGAGATGACCTCCCCGGAGTACGTGGACTACTACCACGCGCTGCCCGAGACGACCCGCTACCGCCTCACGTCCGAGCAGAAGGGCCTGTTCAAGGGCATCGACGGCGACCTGATCAACGAGATATTCGACCTGCTGTACCAGAAGCGGCTCGGCGGTCCCGTCCCCACCCGGCTGCTCACCAACTCGGCGCTGACCAGCGCCCGGTACGCCGACGGCACGTACACGCTCGGCTTCCGCCAGGAGGAGCAGGGCAAGGACTTCGAGATCGAGTCCGACGGCCTGGTCCTGGCCACCGGCTACCGGTACACCGAGCCGGAGTTCCTCAAGCCCGTCCGGGACCGGCTGCGCCACGACTCCCGGGGCAACTTCGACGTCGCCCGCAACTACAGCGTCGACGTCACGGGCCGGGGCGTGTTCCTGCAGAACGCGGGTGTCCACGCCCACAGCATCACCAGCCCCGACCTGGGCATGGGTGCCTACCGCAACAGCTGCATCATCCGAGAGCTGCTCGGTGGCACCGAGTACTACCCGGTCGAGAAGACCATCGCGTTCCAGGAGTTCGCCGTATGAGCACCCCCACCGCCGCGCAGATCGGCGCCCTCACCCTGCGTCCCCTCGACCCGCTGAAGGACGCCGTCCTGCTGCACGGGTGGGTCACCCACCCGAAGTCGGCCTTCTGGATGATGCAGGACGCCACGCTGGTGGACGTCGAGCGTGCCTACATGGAGATGGCCGCCGACGAGCACCACCACGCCTACCTCGGCCTGCACGACGGCGTCCCCGCCTTCCTGATGGAGAAGTACGACCCGGCCCACCGCGAGCTGACCGGCCTGTACGAGCCGGAGCCGGGCGACGTCGGCATGCACTTCCTGGTCGCCCCCACCGACCGGCCGGTGCACGGCTTCACCCGGGCGGTGATCACCGCCGTGATGACCGAGCTGTTCGCCGACCCGGCGACCGCGCGGGTCGTCGTCGAGCCGGACGTCGGCAACAAGGCCGTCCACGCCCTGAACGCCGCCGTCGGATTCGTGCCGGAGCGCGAGATCCAGAAGCCGGAGAAGAGGGCGCTGCTGAGCTTCTGCACCCGCGAGCGGTTTCAGGAGGCGGTGTCCGCATGAACCCGGCCGACACCGTGGCCCACCTCTCCCCCGAGCGCTGGGAGCGGGCCAACCGCCTCCTGGTCCGCAAGGCGCTGGCCGAGTTCACGCACGAGCGGCTGCTCACGCCCGAGCGGGACGGGGACGGCTACGTCGTCCGCAGCGACGACGGCCAGACCCGGTACCGCTTCACCGCCACCGTCCGCGCCCTGGACCACTGGCAGGTGGACGCCGACTCGATCACCCGCCACCGCGACGGGGCGGAACTCCCGCTCGCCGCACTGGACTTCCTTGTCGAGCTGAGGGAGTCCCTGGGGCTGAGCGACGAGATCCTGCCGGTCTACCTGGAGGAGATCTCCTCCACCCTGTCCGGCACCTGCTACAAGCTCACCAAGCCGCGGGTCACCTCCGCCGAGCTGGCGAGGAGCGGCTTCCAGGCCGTCGAGACCGGCATGACCGAGGGCCACCCCTGTTTCGTCGCCAACAATGGCCGGCTGGGCTTCGGCATCGACGACTACCTGTCGTACGCCCCCGAGACCGCGAACCCGGTCCGGCTGGTGTGGCTGGCCGCCCACCGCTCGCGGGCGGCGTTCACGGCGGGCGTCGGCGTCGAGTACGAGTCCTTCGTCCGGGACGAGCTGGGCGAGGCGACCGTCGAGCGCTTCCACGGCGTCCTGCGCGAGCGGGGCCTGGACCCGGCCGACTACCTGTTCATCCCGGTCCACCCCTGGCAGTGGTGGAACAAGCTCACCGTCACCTTCGCCGCCGAGGTCGCCCGGCAGCACCTGGTGTGCCTGGGCGAAAGCGACGACGAGTACCTGGCCCAGCAGTCCATCCGCACCTTCTTCAACACCTCGCACCCCGGGAAGCACTACGTGAAGACGGCCCTGTCCGTCCTCAACATGGGCTTCATGCGCGGCCTGTCGGCGGCCTACATGGAGGCCACCCCCGCCATCAACGACTGGCTCGCCCAGCTCATCGAGGGCGACCCGGTGCTGAAGTCGACGGGCCTGACGATCATCCGGGAGCGGGCGGCCGTCGGCTACCGGCACCTGGAGTACGAGCGGGCCACCGACCGCTACTCGCCGTACCGCAAGATGCTGGCCGCGCTGTGGCGGGAGAGCCCGGTGCCCTCGCTCCAGGAGGGCGAGACCCTGGCGACGATGGCCTCCCTGGTCCACGTCGACCACGAGGGCGCCTCCTTCGCGGGCGCGCTGATCGAGCGGTCGGGGCTCGCCCCCACCGAGTGGCTGCGGCACTACCTGCGGGCCTACTTCGTCCCGCTGCTGCACAGCTTCTACGCCTACGACCTGGTCTACATGCCGCACGGGGAGAACGTGATCCTCGTGCTGAGGGACGGGGTCGTGCAGCGGGCGGTCTACAAGGACATCGCCGAGGAGATCGCGGTGATGGACCCGGACGCCGTGCTGCCGCCGGCCGTCTCGCGCATCGCCGTGGACGTCCCCGACGACAAGAAGCTGCTGTCGATCTTCACGGACGTCTTCGACTGCTTCTTCCGATTCCTCGCCGCCGGCCTCGCCGAGGAGGGGATCCTGGAGGAGGACGGCTTCTGGCGGACGGTCGCGGAGGTCACCCGCGCCTACCAGGAGTCGGTGCCGGAGCTGGCCGACAAGTTCGCCCGGTACGACATGTTCGCCCCCGAGTTCGCGCTGTCCTGCCTCAACCGGCTCCAGCTGCGCGACAACCGGCAGATGGTGGACCTGGCGGACCCGTCCGGCGCGCTGCAACTGGTGGGGAACCTCAGGAACCCCATCGCGGGCCTGTAGCGGGCCCCCACGAGCGGACGGGCACCCCGGAGACGGTCCTCCGGGGTGCCCGTCGGTATCGGCGGGTCAGTTCGTCCAGGGCACCTGGGGCGAGCGGTAGTAGTCGATGCCCAGTGCCTCCCAGCGCGGCGCCTGCGCGGCGAGCCGCTCCTTGTAGGTGTCCCAGTCGTGCGTGGCGGCCGGGGACCAGCCCAGTTCGGCGACGCCCGGCAGCCTCGGGAAGGCCATGAACTCGAGCTGGTCCGGTGCGGACAGGGTCTCCGTCCACATCGGCGCCTCGACGCCGCGGACCGCGGAGGCCGGCACGCCCGGCAGATAGGCGTCCGGGTTCCAGTCGTAGGACCGCCGGACCTCCACGTAGCCCGCCCAGGACAGGCCCAGCGGGGTGTCCTTGGTGTACTTCATGTCGAGGTACGTCCGGTCGGCGGGCGAGACGATCAGGCCGGTGCCGTTCTGCGCGGCCTTGGCGACCTGGGCCTTCTCCGCGGCACTGGTGCCGTCCAGACCCCAGTACTGGGCGAGCGCCCCCTTGGCCGGGACGGCGCCGGTCAGCTGGTGCCAGCCAACCACCGTCTTGCCGTACTCGGCGACGATCGGCTGCACCCGGTCCATGAACTTCACGTAGTCCTCGTGCGGCGTGGAGTGCGCCTCGTCGCCGCCGATGTGGAGGTAGCGGCCGGGGGTGAGCGCGGCCAGTTCGCGCACCACGTCGTCCACGAAGTCGTAGGTGAGGTCCTTGCCGACGCACAGCGAGCTGAAGCCGACGCTGGTGCCGGTGTACAACGGGGGCGCCTTGCCGTCGCAGTTCAGCTCGGCGTAGGAGGCGAGGGCCGCGTTGGTGTGACCCGGCATGTCGATCTCGGGGACGACCTCCAGGTGGCGGGAGGCCGCGTACCGCACGATCTCCTTGTAGTCGTCCTTGTTGTAGTGGCCGCCGGGGCCGCCGCCGACCTCGGTGGAGCCGCCGTAGGCGGCCAGGCGCGGCCAGGAGTCGATGGCGATGCGCCAGCCCTGGTCGTCGCTGAGGTGCAGGTGGAGCTTGTTGAGCTTGTAGAGGGCGAGCCGGTCGATGTAGCCCTTGACCTCGTCGACGGTGAAGAAGTGCCGGGAGACGTCCAGCATGGCGCCGCGCCAGCCGTAGCGCGGGGTGTCCTCGACGGTGCCGCCCGCGACCAGCCACGGGCCGGGCTGCACGGTCCTCTTCTCGACGGACGCGGGGAGGAGTTGGCGCAGGGTCTGGACGCCGTGGAAGAGGCCGGCGGGCCCGGCGGCGGTGATGGTGACGCCGGAGCGGCCGCTGTCCAGGCGGTAGCCCTCGTCGCCGTACGGTCCCTTCGCCAGACGGAGCCGGATGCCGCCGTCGCCGTGGGAGGTGACGGGCAGGCGGTAGCCCGTGGAGGGCCGCAGGACGTCCGCGAGGTAGTCGCCGACGCGGCGGGCCTCGCGCGAGTCGCCGACGCGGATGTGGGTGCCGTTGGTGATGCGGTACGGGGAGCCGCCGGGGTCGACCGAGGACGGGGCGGGGATCACCCGGTCCAGGGGGATCGCGGCCGCCTCCGGGGCGGGGGCCGCCCCGACGGTGAAGGCTCCGGCCGCCGCCACGGACAGCAGCGACCCGAGCAGCCGGGTCAGACGGGGAGTCGTTCCGCGGTGCCGTTGGTGCCGTCTCACGTGCTCTCCCTTCACGATGGGTATAGACCACTCTCCCGCACAACCGCCGCGCACAGAAGCGGTGGAACAATCTCGGCATGGCGGAAATCATCCAGAAGGACGGCACGTGGGTCTTCGACGGCGACACCCTGCGACTGACGCCCGGGCGCGACAAGAACGTCGGCCTGCTCCGCCGGGAACTGGGTGAACTGCTCGTCCCGCTGCGGGCGTTGGCGGGCATATCGTTCGAGCAGGGCAAGAAGTCCGGGCGGCTCAGGCTGCGGTTGCGGGACGGCGCCGACCCGTTGCTCCAGGCGACCGGCGGCCGGCTGGCCGAGCCGCACGACCCGTACCAGCTGATCGTGGACTCCGGCCGGTACGGCGTCGCCGAGTACCTGGTCGACGAGGTGCGCAACGCCCTGCTGCTGGAGCAGGTCCCCTCCGGCCCGGTCGACGCCTATCTGCTGGCGGGGCCCTCCGTCCCCCTGTCGGTGTCCGCGGGGGACGGCACGGCGAGCTTCGACGGCGAGCGGGTGCGGCTGGAGTGGAAGTGGCAGGCGGAGGACGCCAAGTCCGCCGGCGGCCCGCGCACCCTGCCGCTCGCGGACATCACCGCGGTGGAGTGGCAGCCGTCGGCGGGCCTGGAGAACGGCCATCTCCGCTTCACCGTGCGGGCCGCGCCGGCCAAGGTGCCGCCCAAGTACGACCCCGACGCCGTCGAGCTGTGGGGGTTCAGGAAGGACCCGCTGATGGCCCTGGTGGCGGCCGCCGTGCAGGCCCGGCTCCCGCACCCGGCGGGTCCGCCCGCCCTGGAGGGCGCGTCCCCGGCCGAGCCCGCCGCGGACCCCGCCCCGGTCCCCGCGCCGGCCGCGGCTCCGGCCGCCGGGGACGACCACGACGCGCTGCTGCGGCGGCTGCGGGAGCTGGGCGGCCTGCACCGCGACGGAATCCTGACGGACGAGGAGTTCGCGCTGGCCAAGGCGGCCGTGCTCAAGCGGCTGTGAACCGGGGGCGCGCCGCCACAGGAGGGACGGCCTCCGACCAGCCGTCCATAAGAGTTTCGCCGGCACCTTGCCCGATATCGGGCAGGTTTCTTGCGAAAGCCCCGCTCGTACCCCAAGATCTACCGGGTGCACGACGAACTCGTTGATCATCTGACGCGGTCCACTCCCCTCAGCCGGGGCGAGGCGCTGCGGGTGGTCCAGGACGTGCTCGCCTACTTCGACGAGACGACCGAGGAGTACGTCCGTCGCCGCCACCGCGAGCTCCAGGCCCAGGGCCTGGTGAACGCGACGATCTTCGAACGGATCGCGGCGGAACTGAAGTACCGCGCGGTGGCACCGCCGGAGCTGACGCTCCGCCAGTTGCGCCGCATCGTCTACGGCTGAGAGGCCGTCGGACACGAGACCTGCGAGGAATACGGTATATGTGCGGAATCGTCGGATACATCGGCAAGCGTGACGTCGCGCCCCTGCTGCTCGAGGGCCTCCAGCGCCTGGAGTACCGCGGCTACGACTCGGCGGGCATCGTCGTCACCTCCCCGAAGACGGCCGGCCTGAAGATGGTCAAGGCCAAGGGCCGCGTCCGCGACCTGGAGGCCAAGGTCCCGGCGCGCTTCAAGGGCACCACCGGCATCGCCCACACCCGCTGGGCCACCCACGGCGCCCCCTCCGACGTGAACGCCCACCCGCACATGTCGGCCGACAACAAGGTCGCCGTCGTGCACAACGGCATCATCGACAACGCCGCCGACCTGCGCCGCAAGCTGGAGGCGGACGGCGTCGAGTTCCTCTCCGAGACCGACACCGAGGTCCTCGTCCACCTCATCGCCCGCTCCGAGGCGGAGAAGCTGGAGGACAAGGTCCGCGAGACCCTCCGGGTGATCGAGGGCACGTACGGCATCGCCGTCATGCACGCCGACTTCCCCGAGCGCATCGTCGTCGCCCGCAACGGCTCGCCGGTCGTCCTCGGCATCGGCGAGAAGGAGATGTTCGTCGCCTCCGACATCGCCGCGCTGGTCGCCCACACCCGGCAGATAGTCACCCTCGACGACGGCGAGATGGCCACCCTCAAGGCCGACGACTTCCGCACCTACACCACCGAGGGCACCCGCACCACGTCGGAGCCCACCACCGTGGAGTGGGAGGCCGCCTCCTACGACATGGGCGGCCACGACACCTACATGCACAAGGAGATCCACGAGCAGGCCGAGGCCGTGGACCGCGTGCTGCGCGGCCGGATCGACGACCGCTTCTCCACCGTGCACCTGGGCGGCCTCAACCTGGACGCCCGCGACGCGCGTGCCGTGCGCCGCGTGAAGATCCTCGGCTGCGGCACCTCGTACCACGCGGGCCAGATCGGCGCCCAGATGATCGAGGAGCTGGCCCGCATCCCCGCGGACGCCGAGCCGGCCTCCGAGTTCCGCTACCGCAACGCGGTCGTCGACCCCGACACCCTCTACATCGCCGTCTCCCAGTCCGGCGAGACCTACGACGTGCTGGCCGCCGTGCAGGAGCTGAAGCGCAAGGGCGCCCGCGTCCTCGGCATCGTCAACGTGGTCGGCTCGGCGATCGCCCGCGAGGCGGACGGCGGCATGTACGTGCACGCCGGCCCCGAGGTCTGCGTCGTCTCCACCAAGTGCTTCACCAACACCTGCGTCGCCTTCGCGCTGCTGGCCCTGCACCTGGGCCGTACCCGCGACCTGTCCGTGCGCGACGGCAAGCGGATCATCGAGGGCCTGCGCAGGCTGCCCGCGCAGATCGCGGAGATGCTGGAGCAGGAGGAGGAGATCAAGAAGTTGGCCGCGCAGTACGCCGACGCCCGCTCGATGCTCTTCATCGGCCGCGTCCGGGGCTACCCGGTCGCCCGCGAGGCCTCCCTGAAGCTCAAGGAGGTCTCCTACATCCACGCCGAGGCCTACCCGGCCTCCGAGCTCAAGCACGGTCCGCTCGCCCTGATCGAGCCCGCCCTGCCGACGGTCGCGATCGTGCCGGACGACGACCTGCTGGAGAAGAACCGCGCGGCCATGGAGGAGATCAAGGCCCGCAGCGGCCAGATCCTCGCCGTCGCCCACCGGGAGCAGGAGAAGGCCGACCACACCATCGTCGTCCCGAAGAACGAGGACGAGCTCGACCCGATCCTCATGGGCATCCCGCTCCAGCTCCTCGCGTACCACACGGCCCTGGCCCTGGGCCGGGACATCGACAAGCCGCGCAACCTCGCCAAGTCCGTCACGGTGGAGTAGCACACCGGCGAAACGCCGGAACGGCCCCGCACATGTTCGTGCGGGGCCGTTCGCGGGACGAGGGCGGTCCGGACGTCAGGGGATGACCACCACGGGCCGCTGCGCCCGCTTGGCGAGGCGCCCCGCGACGGAACCGAAGAGCCGGCCCACGAGGCCGTGACTGGAGCCGACGACGATCGCGTCCGCCTCGTACTCCCGCCCCACCTCCTCGAGTTCGTGGCAGATGTCACCGCCGCGCTCGACCAGGATCCAGGGCACCTCGGTGAGGTAGTCGGCACACGCCAGCTCCAGACCCAGCACCTCGGTGCGGTGGTCCGGGACGTCGACGAAGACGGGTGGTTCGCAGCCCGCCCACACCGTGGTCGGCAGCCGGTTGGCGACGTGCACGATGACCAGGCCCGAGCCGAGCCGGCGCGCCATGCCGATGGCGTACGCGAGAGCGCGCTCGCTGGAGGTGGAGCCGTCGAAGCCCACGACGACACCGTGCTTGAAGGCTGGGTCGCACGACTGGCGTGGCTCTCCGGCCGCCAGGGGCTCGGCCGCCGTAGGTTCGGCGACGGGCCGCTTGCGGTCCGCGGGTTCGAAGAATTCGTGACCGGCCATGGCTGTCTCGGCGTTTATATCCTCTATGGGGGGCAACATGTGCGGCGGAGCAGTGTCCGGGAATTGTCTTCCCAACCCCATACCCCCAAGGGTACGGCGCCACGCCTCCTTCGCCCAGATCCCGCGCGGGGTCCGCCGCGGGTTCCCCGGAGCATGCCCGAGGGGGCGCCCGTAACGCAATGGTTGCTGCGCTGTACAGGCGGTTTGCACGGGATTCAACTGCCGGTGCCCCCGGCCGCGGCCCGTCGTGACCGGAGGACCGGCCGGACGTTGCTCTCCGTGAGCCGGGCCGGCGGCGCCGCCGACGCGGGGACGGGATCACCGGTCCGGTCCGCCGGGCGGCGTTCGGCCGCGGCCTCGTCCCGGTCCTGCGGGGCGGGTCCGGGGGTGCGCGCCACGCCGGGTGAAAAACACCGGTCGGTTGACCGGTTTCCGCGCACGAGTCCGCTTCTTTTCAGCCAACTTCCACGGGGGTCTCCCCCCTGACCCGAATCACCCCCCAACCCCCGTTCCACCTGCACGGACAGGGTCTCGGGGCCCCCGCGCACGCTATGTGGATTGGCCACTGCCACAAGGCGCACTTCCCTGCGGCGCCCCGGAGTGCAACCCTTCGTGATCGACTGCTTCACGCCAAGTTGCCATGTCGACAATGTCCCAAGTGCCGAACCGGCCACCTCGGTACGACAGGACGCAGTAGATTCGATCTTGACTGTCTACGGCGGGGGACTCGTGCAGGACCGAGGGGAAACGTGTTGGAGCGACAGACCCGAAAGGTTGAGGGCGCCGCGACCACCGAGGGGGGCTTAGCGGGATGAGCCACGACTCCACTGCCGCGCCGGAAGCCGCGGCCCGGAAGCTCTCCGGGCGACGCCGCAAGGAGATCGTCGCGGTGCTGCTGTTCAGCGGCGGCCCCATCTTCGAGAGTTCCATACCGCTGTCGGTGTTCGGCATCGACCGCCAGGACGCCGGCGTGCCGCGCTACCGACTGCTGGTCTGCGCCGGCGAGGAGGGCCCCCTGCGGACCACAGGGGGACTCGAACTCACCGCGCCGCAGGGCCTGGAGGCGATCTCCCGGGCCGGCACCGTCGTCGTGCCGGCCTGGCGGTCGATCACCTCTCCGCCGCCGGAGGAGGCGCTCGACGCCCTGCGCCGAGCGCACGAGGAGGGGGCCCGCATCGTCGGGCTGTGCACCGGCGCCTTCGTCCTGGCGGCGGCGGGCCTGCTGGACGGCCGCCCGGCGACCACCCACTGGATGTACGCGCCGACGCTGGCCAAGCGCTATCCGTCGGTGCACGTCGATCCGCGCGAGCTGTTCGTGGACGACGGCGACGTCCTGACGTCGGCGGGCACGGCGGCGGGCATCGACCTGTGCCTGCACATCGTGCGCACGGACCACGGCAACGAGGCGGCCGGCGCGCTGGCCCGGCGCCTGGTGGTGCCCCCGCGCCGCAGCGGCGGCCAGGAGCGCTACCTCGACCGGTCTTTACCGGAGGAGATCGGCGCCGACCCGCTCGCCGAGGTCGTCGCCTGGGCGCTGGAGCACCTCCACGAGCAGTTCGACGTGGAGACGCTGGCGGCCCGCGCCTACATGAGCCGGCGCACCTTCGACCGCCGCTTCCGCTCGCTGACCGGCAGCGCGCCGCTCCAGTGGCTGATCACCCAGCGGGTGCTCCAGGCGCAGCGGCTGCTGGAGACGTCCGACTACTCGGTGGACGAGGTCGCGGGCCGCTGCGGCTTCCGTTCGCCGGTGGCGCTGCGCGGCCACTTCCGCCGCCAGCTGGGCTCCTCCCCCGCCGCCTACCGGGCCGCCTACCGGGCCCGCCGCCCGCAGGGCGACCGGCCGGTGGACGCGGAGGGCGGCGGCGCGGGCCCGTCCCGGCTGCCCGCCCCGTACGAGGCCGGGCAGCAGCCGGCCGGTGTGCCGGTGGAGAGCCAGGTCCCGTTCCAGGCCCGCCGCACCCCGGTCCCGGCCGCCGCGGCGAGCCTGCCGGGGCAGCGCAGCGCACCGTGACGTGACCTCCGAAAGCGCCGGTCGGGCCCACAGCCCGCCCGGCGCTCCCGGCCGTCCGGCCCTCCCCCACGCCGGGCAGGCGGACCCACTCAGCCCGTCCGGCGTTCGAGGACGAGGCCGTCCAGGCCGAAGCGGGGACTTGGGGGCGGCAGCCCCCGTGAGGCCGGCACCGACGCCGGGGGTCCATACACCGGACGCCCGCCGTAGGGTGGCCCCATGAACGATCGCATGGTGTGGATCGACTGCGAGATGACCGGCCTCTCGCTGTCCGACGACGCGCTCATCGAGGTGGCCGCCCTCGTCACCGACTCCGAGCTGAACGTGCTCGGCGAGGGCGTCGACATCGTCATCCGTCCGCCGGAGCGGGCCCTGGAGACGATGCCGGAGGTGGTGCGGGAGATGCACACCGCGTCCGGCCTGCTCGCCGAACTCGAGGGCGGCACGACGCTGGCGGACGCCGAGGCGCAGGTCCTGGCGTACGTGCGGGAGCACGTGAAGGAACCCGGCAAGGCCCCCCTGTGCGGCAACTCGGTCGGCACCGACCGCGGCTTCCTGCTGAGGGACATGCCGACACTGGAGAACTACCTCCACTACCGGATCGTGGACGTCTCCTCGGTCAAGGAGCTGGCCCGGCGCTGGTACCCGCGGGCCTACTTCAACAGCCCCGAGAAGAACGGCAACCACCGCGCCCTCGCCGACATCCGCGAGTCCATCGCCGAGCTGCGCTACTACCGCGAGGCCGTCTTCGTCCCGCAGCCCGGCCCCGACTCCGACACGGCCAAGGCGATCGCCGCCAAGCACGTCGTGTCCGCCCGGTAGGGGCGCCGGGAAAGGCGGGCGCGAGCACCCCTTCGGACCCTGTACACTTTTTCTCAGCCGGTCGGGGAACCCCGCAAAAGGTTCCGACTACCGGCCATGGTGGGTGTAGCTCAGCTGGTAGAGCACCTGGTTGTGGTCCAGGATGCCGCGGGTTCAAGTCCCGTCACTCACCCTGATCAATCAGCCGGTGGCCTTCGGAAGAAGGTCACCGGCTGATGTGCGTGTGGGGGCGCGGGCGGACCCGCGCCCCCGTTCACGACGAGGCGCGCTCCACCAGCTCCGTCGCCAGCACCACCTGGTGCCGCTCCCGCCCCCCGGTCCCCGCGGGCCGGCGGTCCGCGATCTCGGTCAGCAGCAGGTCGATCATCGCGCGGCCCATCTCCTCGATGGGCTGCCGGACGCTGGTCAGCGGCGGGTCCAGGTGGCGGGCGATCGCCGAGTCGTCGTAGCCGACCAGCGCCACGTCGTCCGGGATGCGCCGGCCCGCCTCGCGCAGCGCCTGGCGCGCGCCGGCCGCGGTGACGTCCGAGGCGGCGAAGACCGCGTCCAGGTCCGGGCAGCGGCGCAGCAGCTCCGTCATCGCGCGCCGGCCGCCCTCCTCGGTGAAGTCGCCCGGCTCGATCAGCTCGTCCGCGTCGCCGAGTCCCCCGTCGCGCAGGGCGTCGCGGTAGCCGTCGACGCGCCGCTGGGCGCCGTAGACGTCGAGGTGGCCGGTGATGTGGGCTATGCGGCCGCGGCCCCGGGACATCAGGTGCTCGACGGCCGAGCGGGCGCCGCCGTAGTTGTCGGAGTCCACGGACGCCAGCGTCTCCGCAGCGGAGCGCGGGCCGCTGATCACCGCCGGGATGTCCAGCTGGGTCAACATGTCGGGCAGCGGGTCGTCGGCGTGCACCGAGACCAGCAGGACGCCGTCCACCCGGTGCGCGGCCAGGTACTGGGCGAGCCGCTGCCGTTCCCGGTCGCTGCCCGCGAAGATCAGCAGCAGCTGCATCTCGGTGTCGGTGATCTCCGCGCCGACACCGCGCAGCATGTCCGAGAAGTAGGGCTCGGCGAAGAACCGCGTCTCCGGCTCCGGGACGACCAGCGCGATCGCGTCGGTGCGGTTGGCCGCGAGCGCCCGGGCCGCGGTGTTCGGGACGTACCCGAGTTCCGCGACGGCCGCCTCGACGGCCGCCCGGGTCGCGTCGCTGACCCGGGGCGAGCCGTTGATCACCCGGGAGACCGTGCCGCGGCCGACGCCGGCCCGGGCGGCCACCTCCTCGAGGGTCGGGCGTCTGACGCCCCGGCTCCGCCCACCGTTGACCGCCATGGTCGTCGCCCTTCCCTCGCAGCTGTCCGGCCAGGAATCTAACAGCCCCGGCTCGTTGCCCTCCCGCCCCCATCGTGCCTCGTGGGCGGCGGAATTCCCCCCTCCGTGCGGTGGAGGGACCGCGAGGGCGCGACCGGCAGGTGGTCGCGCCCTCGCGGTGGCCGAGTGCGGCAGGGGCTCAGCCGAGTTCGCCGGCGGCGGGCAGCGCGTTGTGCCGGATCACGTCGGCGTACCAGTGGGCGCTCGCCTTCGGGATGCGGCGCTGGGAGGAGTAGTCGACGTAGACGGCGCCGAAGCGCTTCGAGTAGCCGTAGGACCACTCGAAGTTGTCCAGCAGGGACCACAGGAAGTAGCCGCGGACGTCCGCGCCGTCGGCGACGGCCCGGCGCACGGCGTCCAGGTGGGTGCGGAGGTAGGCGATGCGCTGCGGGTCGTTGACCAGGCCCTCCGGGGAGACGTAGTCGTCGAAGGCGGCACCGTTCTCGGTGACCATCAGCGGCAGGCCGGGGTGGGACCTCGACAGGCCGGTGAGCAGGGTGTGCAGTCCGTCCGCGTCGATGGCCCAGTTCATCGCGGTCAGGTCGTCGTTGGCGAGGTGGAAGGCCACGTGCTCGGAGCCCGTCCACGGCGAGTGGTCGCTCGCGCCGTGGCCGTCGTTCCGGGTGGAGCCGGTGCCCTCGGCGGGCAGGGAGACCACGGTCGGCGAGTAGTAGTTGACACCGAGCAGGTCGATCGGGCGGGAGATCTCCGCCAGGTCGCCGTCCTTCACCAGCGCGTTCCAGTCGACGAGGTGCGCGGTGTCGGCGATCAGGTCCTCGGGGTAGGCGCCGTCGAGGAGGGGACCGGTGAAGATCCGGTTGCCGACGGCGTCGATGCGGCGGGCCGCCTCGGCGTCCCCGGGGGCGTCGGTGAGGGGGCGCACCTGGTGCAGGTTGAGGGTGATGGACGTCTGCGCGGTCGGCGGCAGGGCCTCGCGCAGGACGCCGACCGCCTTGCCGTGGGCCAGGTTGAGGTGGTGGGCGGCGCGCAGGGTGGCGGCCGGGTCGGTGCGGCCCGGGGCGTGCACGCCGGAGCCGTAGCCGAGGAAGGCGCTGCACCACGGCTCGTTGAGGGTGGTCCACACGCCGACGCGGTCGCCGAGGGCGCGGGCCATGATGGCGGCGTACTCGGCGAAGCGGTCGGCGGTGTCGCGCTGCGGCCAGCCGCCGGCGTCCTCCAGCTCCTGGGGCAGGTCCCAGTGGTAGAGGGTGGCGACGGGGGTGATGCCCGCCTCGAGGAGCTCGTCGGTGAGGCGGCGGTAGAAGTCCAGGCCGCGTTCGACGGCGGGACCGCGGCCGGTGGGCTGGACCCGGGACCAGGAGACGGAGAAGCGGTACGCCTTCAGGCCGAGGTCCTTCATCAGGGCCACGTCGTCGCGGTACCGGTGGTAGTGGTCGGCGGCGATGTCGCCGGTGTCGCCGTTGCGGACCTTGCCGGGGGTGTGGCTGAAGGTGTCCCAGATGGAGGGCGTGCGGCCGTCCTCGGCGGCGGCGCCCTCCACCTGGTAGGCGGCGGTGGCGGCGCCCCACACGAAGCCCGTCGGGAAGGAGGTGCCGGTGGCCGGCTGGGCGGGGGTCTCGGGTCGTACGGCGGTCATGGTGAGAACGCTCCCAAATGGCGTGAGGAGGTGCCGGGCGGTGGGGCCCGGCGGTGCGGGAAGGCGGGGTGGGGCGCGGGGTGGGCGCCCGGGGTCCGGCAGGGCCCGGGTGCGGGCCGGGACCTGCCGGGCGGCGCGGGGTCGGACGAGGGTCAGCCCTTGACGGCGCCCGCCATGATGCCTCCGACGATCTGCTTGCCGAAGACGACGAAGACCACGAGCAGCGGCAGGGTGCTGATCAGCGCTCCGGCCATGACGATGCTCTGGTCGGGGGTGTAGGAGGCGCTGAGCTGTCCGAGCGCGACCTGGATGGTGGGGTTCTCCTGGTTCAGCGCGAGGAAGGGCCAGAAGAAGTCGTTCCACGCCTGGACGAAGGTGAGCATGCCGAGCACCATCATCGCGGGCCGGGCCGCGGGCAGGACGACGTTCCACACGATGCGGAGGTTGTTCGCCCCGTCCACCTTGGCCGCCTCGATGAGTTCGTACGGCAGGGCCTCGATGAGGTACTGGCGCATGAAGAAGACACCGAAGGCGCCGACCAGCGTCGGGAAGATCACCGACTCCAGCTCTCCGCTCCAGCCGATGTCCGACATCATCATGAACAGCGGCACGACGCTGAGCTGCGGCGGGATGGTGAGGGTGGCGATGACCGCGGTCATCAGCACGTTCCGGCCGCGGAAGCGCATCTTGGCGAAGGCGTAGCCGGCCAGCGTGCAGAAGAACAGCGTGGCCGCGGTGATGGAGCCGGCCACGATGGCGCTGTTGACGATGGCCTTGCCGAGGTTGGCCTGTTCCCAGGCCGCTTCGAGGTTGCTGAACAGCCGGCCGCCGGGCAGGAACGGCGGCGGGGTGTCGAGGACCCGCTGCTGGTCGTGCGAGGCGGCCACCAGCGTCCAGTACAGGGGGAAGAGGGACCCCAGGCCGACGACGGCCAGCGCGAGGTAGGTGAAGGGGCCGCCCTTGAGCTGCTGGCCGGCACCGATCCGCAGGCGGCGGCCCTTGCCGCCGCCCGAGCCGGGGGCCTCGGCCACCGGGGCCGGGCCGGGGGCGGTCTTGTAGGGAGTACTTGTCGTGGTCATCGTTGTCGCTCCCGTCAGGCCGCGCTCTTGCGCACGAACCGGCTGACGATCCAGTTGATCAGGGCGATGAGCAGCAGCAGGACGAGCATGGCCCAGGCCACGGCGGCGGCCGGGCCGAGGTGCTGGAGCTTCCAGCCGTAGTTGAAGAGGTAGATGCTGAGCGTCTCGTACTGGTGCTCGCTGCCGCCGACGGCGCCGAGCGTGCCGCCCTGCAGCAGCAGCGGCTCACCGAAGAGCTGCATGGAGCCGATGGTCGAGATGACGATGGTGAACAGGATCGTCGGCCGCAGCGCGGGGATGGTCACCTTGCGGAACTGCTGCCAGCGCGAGGCGCCGTCGATCGACGCCGCCTCGTACAGGTCGGTCGGCACGGCCTGCATGGCCGCCAGGTAGATCAGGGCGTTGTAGCCGGTCCAGCGCCAGATCACGATGATCGAGATGGCGATCTTGGACGTCCAGTGTCCGTTGCCCCAGTCGATGTCCCCCGCGCCGAAGAAGCCCAGCACCCAGTTGAGGAGCCCGCCGTCGGCCCGGAACACCAGGGCGAAGACGAGGGCGGCGGTCGCGACCGAGGTGGCGTACGGGGTGAGGATGATCGTCCGCCAGAAGGTGCTGGCGCGCAGCTTGTAGTTGAGCAGGTGCGCCAGGCCCAGCGCGACCAGCAGCTGCGGGACGGTCGAGATGACGCCGATGATGAAGGTGTTGGAGACGGCCGTCCAGAACTCGGAGTCCTGGAGGATCCTGGAGAAGTTCTCGAAGCCGACCCACTCGGACTGGTCGAGGCTCGTCATCTCCACCCGGTGCAGGGCGATCCACCCGGTGTAGAGGAGCGGGTAGAGCCCGAAGGCACCGAAGATGAGGAAGAAGGGGGCGATGTACGCGTACGGCGACATCTTGTCGTCGAGGCGCCACAGTCGCGAACGCCACGGGCTGCGTTCTCGGGACGCGGCGCCGGAGCCGCCGGTGAGCGGAGTCTTGGCACCCCGTGCGGGGGTTGTCGTTGCCACGGAGGGAGTCCTTCCCTGGGAGGTCGGGCCGGGTAGGGGCGGGAGGTGGGGCGGTGGGCCGGTCGCCCGTCCCGCCGGTCCCTGCCCGCGCGGTGCGGCACGGTGCCGGGCGGCTCGCGCGGCTGCCCGCGGTGCGTGCGGCGGCCGGCGGCGCGGGCCCCGGTGCGGGGCGCCGTACGGCCGGTGGCGGGTGCCCGCTCCGGCGGCGGTCGCGGTGCCGGTCGCGGGGATCGGGATGGGGCCGGGTCGGTCGAGGTGGGGCCGGGGTCGGCGGGCTTGGGCGGCGCCGCGGGGTGCGAACCGTGTCCGCCCGTACCGCGCCGACGGTACGGGCGGACACGGGCGGCACCCCGCGACCGGGTGCGGACCGACGCCGCGCAGCAGACCCGCCGCGGACGGCCGGGTCTGCTGCGGACGTCACCCGCGCCCGCGGGCGGGGGCCGTCGTACCTCTACGGCCCCCGCCGTGCGCACGGTGCGGGCGGTGCGGGGCGGCTGGTTGGACCGCCCGCACCGGCGCGGGTCAGCCGATGGCCTTGTCGATCGTCTCGACCGCCGCGTCCCAGGCCTTGTCGGGCTTGGTGCCCCGCTGCTCCATGTTGTTGATCTGCGTGGAGATCGTGTCCTTGATGACGCCGTCCTTCGGGCCGAGCACCGCCACCGGGATGGACTTGGCCTCCTCGGCGTACAGCTGGCCGACGGGGGCGTTGTTGAAGTACGAGAGCTTCGCGTTCTTCACGTCGGCGAGCGCGTAGGCGCCCTGGTTGGACGGGAAGACACCGACGGCCTTGAACACGGCGGCCTGCTGCTCGGGCGCGGTCAGCCACTTGACCAGCTCGGTGGCCTCCTTGACGTGCTTGCCGCTCTTGGGCACGGTCAGGAAGGAGCCGCCCCAGTTGGCCGCGGTCGCGCCGGGCGCACGCGAGATGTCCCACTTGCCGGCGAAGTCGTTGCCGGAGTAGTTCTCGATCTGCAGGGACATCCAGGCCGGGCACACGACGGTGGCCACGGTGCCCTTGCGCAGCGCCGCCTTCCAGGGGTCCTGGAACTGCGGCAGGCCCTGGCTCAGCTTCTTCTCCGCGGCCTCGGCGGCGAGGTCCCAGCCCTTCTGCACCGACGGGCTGTCCTTGTATATCGCCTTGCCGTCGGCGTCGTAGTACTGGCTCTCGGCGGAGCTGACGACACCGTTGAACATGGCGCTGGCGGAGTCCATGAAGTAAGTGCCCTCGGGCGCCTTCTTCTTGTACTGCTCGCCGAGCTTGATGTAGTCCTCCCAGCCGCCCTGGACCGCCTTGGCGACCTCCTCGCGGTCGGTCGGCAGGCCCGCCTTCTCGAAGAGGTCCCTGCGGTAGCAGAGCGACATCGGGCCGATGTCGGTACCGGCGCCGATGACCTGGCCGTCCTTGCTGGTGGCCTGCTTGGCCTTCCAGTCGACCCACTGGCTGGTGTCGATGCTGCCCTTGAGGTCGGTGAACTTGTCCGCCTGGGTGTCCACGACCTCCTTGATGCGGGCCACCTCGACGCCGACGACGTCTCCCAGACCGGCGCCCGAGTTCAGCTGCTGAAGGAGCTTCGGGTAGTAGTCCTGCTCGTTGGCCGTGGTCTCCTCCTTCACCTCGATGTTCGGGTGAAGCTGCTGGTACTTCTCGAAGAGACCGGCCTCCTTGTAGCCGAACTGCCCGTAGTCGGCCACCTTGAGGACGATCTTCCCGTCGGATTCCGAGGAGTCCGAGTCGCTGTCGCTGCTGCAGGCGGTCAGCAGCAGCGCCGAGGCCGTCAGGACCGACGTGGTCAGGGCCGCTGCTCTGCGGCCACGGACGCCGCCGGTTCGGGTGATGCGCATTCCACTACTCCTTGTTCCAGTGGGAACGGGGACCTCAGGAATCAGACCGCCGGGTTCGACGGTCCGGACCTGCCCTCTCGGTTCGAGCAGCGGCCAGCCCAGAGCAACGCGGCAAGCGGTGCGAAGATGCTGGTCAACGGTGTGCCATGCGAGGTGGAGGGAAGGGCCGATGGTGCTTCGTTCCGTACGGAAGCCGGCCCCGGAACTCCGTGGGACCGCTCCCACGCGGCTTGCCCCGAAGACTCGTCGGTGGCGGGCCCAAGTGTCAAGACTTGAAAACGGCGTTGTTGCGCAAGCGTGTTCCGCGCGTCACGGGAATGTGTCGCACCGCCGGGGCGCCGTCACCCGCGACCCGTAGCTGAAAATCCGAGATCCCGCAGGTCACGGGCGAGTTGACGTTCGCCCGGGGGTGCGGAGGGGGCCGTGCGGGCGAAGGTCGCGCTTTCTGGGCGAGAATGAATCCGGTCCCGCACCGAACGCCGGAAGGTGAACGATGAGCCCTGCCGAACAGCCGCCCACCGCCGCGGACGTCCGGCGCCCGACCCTGAACGCGGTGGCCGCACGCGCCGGCGTCGGCCGCGGCACGGTCTCCCGGGTCATCAACGGCTCCCCGAAGGTCAGCGACCGCTCCCGCGCCGCTGTGGAGCGGGCGATCGCCGAACTCGGCTACGTCCCCAACCCGGCCGCCCGTTCCCTCGTCACCCGGCGCACCGACTCCGTGGCCCTGGTGGTCCCCGACGCGCAGACCCGGCTGTTCTCCGAGCCCTACTTCTCGGACATCATCCGGGGCGTGTCCGCCGGGCTCGCGGACGCGGGGATGCGCATGCTGCTGGTGATGGTGCACGACGAGAAGGAGTACGCGCGGCTCGCCCCGTACCTGTCCGGGCAGCGCGTGGACGGGGTGCTGATGGTGGCGGTGCACAGCGACGACACGCTGCCCGACCAGCTGGAGGCACTGGCCATTCCGACCGTGCTGGCCGGCCGGCGGGGCGACCGGGAGCCGTTGGGGCACGTCCGCGCGGACAACCGCGGCGGCGCCCGGGGCGCGGTCCGGCATCTGCTGACGAACGGCCGCCGGGCCGTCGGCACCATCACCGGGCCGCTCGACATGGAGGCGGCGCGCGAACGGCTCGACGGCTACCGCGAGGCGCTGCTGGACGCCGGTGCCGCCGTCGCCGAGGAGCTGGTCGCGAACGGCGACTTCACCGAGGAGGGCGGGCGCGCGGCCATGCGGGAGCTGCTGCGCCGCCGTCCCGACCTGGACGCGGTCTTCGCCGCCTCGGACGTGATGGCCTCCGGCGCCGTGCTGGAGCTGCGGGCCGCGGGCCGGCGGGTGCCGGGCGACGTGGCCGTCATCGGGTTCGACGACTCCATCGTGGCCCGGCACGTCGATCCGCCGCTGACCAGCGTCCGGCAGCCGCTGGAGGAGATGGGCCGCACCATGGCGCGGCTGCTGCTGGACGAGATCGCCGACCGGGGGTCCGGGCACCGCGGGGTGGTCCTGCCGACGCGGCTGGTGGTGCGGGAGTCGGCCTGAGCGGCCACCCGCGAACTCGGGTCCGGACGGCCGGCGGGACCGGCCGGACGGGCGCGGCCCGGCGGGGGCGGCCGAAGTCGGCCGGGTGGCGGGGGTTTCGCTGTGGGAGCGCTCCCATGCATAATGGGGCCCCCGACCCCGTGGGAGCGATTCCATGTCAGTACCGACGCCCGTCTCCTTTCCTCCCGCCTTCCTCTGGGGCGCCGCGACCTCGGCGTACCAGATCGAGGGCGCGGTGCGGGAGGACGGCCGCACCCCCTCGATCTGGGACACCTTCAGTCACACGCCGGGGAAGACGGCCGGTGGCGACACCGGTGACATCGCTGTCGACCACTACCACCGCTACCGCGACGACGTGGCGCTGATGGCGGAACTGGGTCTGGGCGCCTACCGCTTCTCCGTCTCCTGGCCCCGCGTGCAGCCGACCGGCCGCGGTCCGGCCGTCCAGCGCGGTCTGGACTTCTACCGCCGTCTGGTCGACGAGCTGCTGGCCGCCGGCATCAAGCCCGCCGTCACCCTCTACCACTGGGACCTGCCGCAGGAGCTGGAGGACGCGGGCGGCTGGCCGGCGCGGGACACGGCGTACCGGTTCGCCGAGTACGCGCAGATCGTCGGCGACGCGCTCGGCGATCGCGTGGAACAGTGGATCACCCTCAACGAGCCGTGGTGCGCGGCCTTCCTGGGCTACGCCTCCGGGGTGCACGCGCCCGGCCGGACCGACCCGGCGGCCGCGCTGCGCGCCGCCCACCACCTGAACCTGGCGCACGGCCTGGGCACGGTGGCCCTGCGTTCGGTGATGCCGGCCCGCAACTCGGTGGCGGTCAGCCTCAACACCTCGGTCGTCCGGCCGCTGTCCAAGCAGCCCGCGGACCTGGCGGCGGCGCGGAGGATCGACGACCTGTCCGGCGGGATCTTCCACGGCCCGATGCTGCACGGCGCCTACCCCGAGACCCTGCTCGAGGCGACGGCGCCGGTCACCGACTGGTCGCACGTCGAGGACGGCGACCTGGGGCTGATCCGCCAGCCGCTGGACGCGATCTGCCTCAACTACTACACGCCCACCGTGGTGTCGGCGGCCGACGCGGACTCGCGCGTCCCGCGGGCCGACGGGCACGGGGCGAGCGACCACTCGCCGTGGCCGGCCGCGGAGGACGTGGCGTTCCACCAGCCGCCGGGCGAGCAGACGGCGATGGGCTGGACCGTCGACCCCACGGGCCTGCACGAGCTGATCATGCGATACCACCAGGAGGCCCCCGGCCTGCCGCTGTACATCAGCGAGAACGGCGCCGCCTACGACGACAAGCCCGCCGCGGACGGCACCGTCCACGACCCCGAGCGGGTCGCCTACCTGGACGGCCACCTCAAGGCGGTCCGCCGGGCCATCGCGGACGGCGCGGACGTGCGCGGCTACTACCTGTGGTCCCTGCTGGACAACTTCGAGTGGGCCTACGGCTACGAGAAGCGGTTCGGCGCGGTCTACGTCGACTACGCCTCCCAGGAGCGCGTCCCCAAGGCGAGCGCCCTGTGGTACGGGCGGGCGGCCCGCACGGGGACGCTCCCGCCGCCGGACCCGTCCGAGTAGACCTGCCGGGGAGGGGGCGAGCGGGTCCGGGGCGCGGCGTCCACGGGGGGAGCCGCGCCCCGGGCCACCGGGGAGCCGGGCGGGGTCAGTTGTAGGCGGCGAAGGCCTTGGAGAAGGCCGACGGCTCCTGGAGGACGGAGCTGCACGTGGCGTCGGCCTGCGGCTTGGTGCCGCCCGCGCACTGCTTGTCGCGGGTCGCCGACCACATGGACAGCCCGGCCAGGTCCTTGGACCGGGCGAACCGGACCAGCTGGGCGGCGTCGTCGACCGTGAAGATCTCGGTGACGACGTCGTTGACGCCGATCATCGGAGTGACGGCGACCGTGCGCCAGGCCGCGCTGTCGGAGAGGCCGAGGACGCTCTTGATCTGCGCCTGGGTGGCGGTGGCGGCCTGCTCGGCGTAGGTGCCCATGTCGCCGCTGTACGCCGGGCCGTAGTCCATCGCCATGATGTTGACGGTGTCGATCCGCACGCCGTTCTGCCGGGCGTTCGCGAGGAGGTCGACGCCGGCCTGGGTCAGGCCCTCGGGCATGACGGGCAGGGTGAAGGAGACGTCCAGGTCCGGGTGCCGCTTCCGCAGGGCGGTGACGGCCTGGGCGCGGCGGGTGTTGGCGGCCGTGTCGGGCAGGGCGCCGCCCTCGACGTCGAAGTCGACCTTGGTGAGCCCGTAGGTGTCCACGACCTTGCCGTACGCCGCCGCCAGGGCGTCGGCCGAGGCGCACGTCGTCGCCAGCTCGGCTCCGGACGCGCCGCCGAAGGAGACGCGCACGTCGCCGCCCTTGGCGCGCAGGGCGCCTATCTGCCGTGCCACGGCGTCGCTCGCTAGGTCGGTGACGCCGCCCCACTTGGGGGTGCAGCCGCCGCCGTCGGTGACGAAGGCCAGGTGGTAGTTCTTCACACCGGTCGCCTCGGCGTTCGCGACGAGGTCGAAGGCCGGGTGGAGGGAGGTGTCGACGTAGGGCGCGAAGCCGGCGCCGCCCGTGGTGCCTTCGCCGGGGGCCCCGGAGGGGGCCGGGGTGGTGGCCGTGGCGGTCGGCGCCGGTGCCGGCTCGGCGGGGGCGGAGGCCGTGGGTGTCGGTGCCGGGGTAGGGGGCTGGGACGGGCGCCCGCTGGGTTCGGGGGTGGCGCCGTCGTCCGCCGAGCAGGCCGCGCCGTCGACGCGGCATCCGGTCGGGTCCTGGGTGCCGTCGACGACGAAGCCGACGGTGGCGGACTCGCCGGCCTTCAGGCCGTCCGTGTCCCACTTCGGCCCGGTCACGGTGACGTGCCGGCCGCTGACGCTGTGCTCGGCGTTCCACAGCGAGCCGAGTCCGGCGCCCGGGGGCAGGTCGAACTCCAGCGTCCAGTCCTTCTTCGCGGCCGGGCTGTTGTTGGTGACGACGTACTGCGCGGTGTAGCCCGTCGACCACTCGCTCGTCCTGGTGTAGGCGGCCCCGACTCCGGCGGCCTGGGCGGTGCCGGTGAGCAGCAGCGCGCCGCCGCCGGCCACGGTCGCGGCCACGAGCGCGCCGATCACCTTGTTCCTGCCGGAGACCCTGCGCCGGTGCGTGCTGCTCATCTCGTGCCTGCCTTCACTGTTCAGGGAGCCCTGCGGGGGAGGTGCGGGGCGGGGGTGCGGCAGCACGCTAGCGATACGGAACCGGTCAAACCGGTTGTTCCGGGCGGGGGTTGGTGATCTTAGGGTGCGCTTAAGGAAGGGATCGGGACCGGTTAAAGGGTGAGCCCCGGCGGGGCTGCCGGCGGCGCCGCACCGCTCCCCGGTGGCCGCGCCGCACGGGTGCCGTGCGCCCGTCGAGCTGGATCCAGACGCGCACCTCGGTCCCGCCGAGCACGGACGAGCCGATGCGGACGTCCCCGCCCGTCGACTCGGCGAGCCGGCGCACGATGTCCAGGCCGAGCCCGGTCGACCCGTCGGTGCCCGATCCCCGGCCGCGGGCCATCGCCGTCTCGGGGTCGGATATGCCGGGGCCCGCGTCCGACACGAGCACGATCACCGCGTCCTCGCCGTTGTGCAGGTCGACCGCGAAGGCGGTGCCCTCGGCGGTGTGCCGGAAGACGTTGCCGAGGAGGGCGTCGAGGGCCGCGGCCAGGTCCGCGCGGGCCACGGGTATGCGCACCGGCCGGTCGGCGCCGGCCACCCGCCACTTGCGTCCCTCGTCCTCGGCGAGCGCGGACCAGAAGCCCATCCGCTCGCGGACCACCTCGGCCGCGTCGCACCCGGCGCCGGGACCGGCCGCGGCGGTCTGCGGCTTGGCGTCCCGGGCGGTGCGGATGATGGTGTCGACCTCGCGCTCCAGCTGCTCGACCGCGGCCCGGGTCTGCTCGGCGGCCGGGCCGTCGCCGAGCGAGGCCGCGTTGAGCCGCAGCACGGTCAGCGGGGTGCGCAGGCGGTGGGACAGGTCGGCGGCCAGCTCCCGCTCGTTGGCGAGGAGCTGGACGACCTGGTCGGCCATGGAGTTGAACGCGACCGCCGCGAGCCGCAGTTCGGTCGGTCCTTCCTCGGGCACGCGGGCGCCCAGCTTGCCCTCCCCCAGCTCGTGCGCGCCCTCCAGCAGCTTCCGCGCCGGCCGCACCATGCGCACGCCCAGCCGGTCGGCGACCGCGACGGAGCCGACGATCAGCGCGGCGCCGACCGCGGCGAGCACCGTCCAGGCCGTGCCGACCCCGTTGGTGACCTCGGACTCGGGGACGTACACCTCGACGACGGCGATCTCGCCGGAGCTGAGCGCGACGGGCTGGAGCAGCGTCGAGCCGCCGGGCACCTCCGCGGTGGAGGCGCGCCCCATCTCGCGTACGGCGGCGATGTCCTCGTCGGCGGCGCGCCGCCGGCCGAGGTCGGTGCCGGCGCCCCTGCCTCCGGACGCCGGGAGGTGCACCGACATCCCGGCGTCCGAGCCCGCGGAGGCGACGACGCGCTCCAGCTGGTCCCGGTCGGTGGTGATGGACAGCGCGGGGGCGACGGCGGCGGCCTCCCGCTCGGCGTTCGAGAAGGCGCGGTCCCGGGCCATTTCCCGGACGACGAGTCCGAGCGGGACGGCGAAGGCGATCACGACCATGGCGGTGACCGCCAGCGACACCTTGACCAGGGCCCACCTCATCGTGGCGGCTCCGCCCCCGGAGGCCCGGTGACCGGGGGCTCCAGCTTCACGCCGACGCCGCGCAGGGTGTGCAGATAGCGGGGCTTGGCGGCGGTCTCGCCCAGCTTCCGGCGCAGCCAGGACAGATGGACGTCGATGGTCTGGTCGTCGCCGTAGGACTGCTGCCAGACCTCGGCGAGCAGCTCCTTGCGGGGGACGACCACTCCGGGGCGGCCGGCGAGGAAGGCGAGCAGGTCGAACTCGCGCCGGGTCAGGTCGAGGTGTGCGCCGTCCAGTTCGGCCTGGCGGCGCAGGGGGTCGACGGTCAGGCCGCCGACGCGCAGGACGGTGGGCGGCGGGGCCTCTCCGGCGCCGGTGCGGGCACGGCGCAGGACGGCCGCCATGCGGGCCGACAGGTGCTCGACCGAGAACGGCTTGGTGAGGTAGTCGTCCGCGCCCGCGTTCAGCAGCCGGACGACCTCCGCCTCGTCGTCCCGGGCGGTGGCGACGATGACGGGCACGTCGGTGATGCCGCGCAGCATCTTCAGCGCCTCGGAGCCGTCGAGGTCGGGCAGTCCGAGGTCGAGGATCACCACGTCGAACCGGTTGTGGGCGACCTCGCGCAGCGCCTCCAGCGCCGTGCCGACGCTGCGCACGAGGTGCGAGGCATCGGTCAGGTGCCGGATGAGCGCCGAGCGTACGAACTGGTCGTCCTCGACCACGAGCACACTTGCCATGGGCGGCACCGTACGCCATCCGGAGGAGCCCGGCGCGGGCCTGTGGACAACTCCGGGCGGGCTCCGGACCCGCCTGTGGACAACCCCGTCCGGGCGACACGTGTGTGACGCGTGAGGCAGTATGGCCGCGATGCGCAGAGGACTCGTACACGTACTGGCCTGGCTGCTCGCCACCGGCGCCGCGGTCACGCTGTCGTGGTGGGGCGTGCACACGGTGATGGCGGGCACGGCCTACGACGCGCCCCGCGCCCTGCCCGTCACGGCGGCCGACGCGGCCGTGCGGGACACGGCGGGTCCACGGGCGTCGGGGCCGTCGGTGTCGTCCACCAGGCGCCCCTCGCCGTCGGGCAGTCCGTCCGCCGGTCCGTCCGACGGCCCCTCGGTGACGCCGGGTCGGACACCCGGCGAGACCGGTCCGGCGCCGTCGCGGACCGCGCCGGCCACCACCCCCGCCGGCCCGGGCCCCTCCCCCACCGCCTCCGGACGGGTCCGGAGCTACGAGACCGACGGGGGGCGCGCGGTGTTCGACCTCGGGACGTCGTCGGCGTCGCTGGTGTCTGCGACGCCGGGTGCGGGCTGGTCGATGCAGGTGTGGAAGACGGAGTCGTGGATCCGGGTGGAGTTCACCTCGGGCGCGGACCGGGTGTCGGTGTTCTGCACCTGGCACGACGGCCCGCCGCGGGTGGAGATCGGCAGCTACTGAGCCGGCCGCCGGGTCACCGGAAGGCCGAGGCCGGCGGCGCGGGCGAAGCGACCGCGTCCGCGTCCGTCACGGGCCGGGCCCCTCCGGTGAAGTCGGCCAGCGCCTTGCCGTGTTCCACGCGCGCGGAGTGCGGGTCGGAGGCGGCGCGGCGGGTGAGTTCGACGAGGGGCAGCGGGTGGTCGCAGGCGGCGAGGACCGCGTTGCCGAAGCGTTTGCCGCGCAGCACGGCGGGGTCGGCGATCAGGGCGAGTTCGGGGAAGCGGGCGGCGGCGGTGGCGATCTGGCCGCGCAGGTGGGCGAGGGGCGGGCCGTCGGCGAGGTTGGCGACGTAGACCCCGCCGGGGGCGAGCGCGCGCCGTACCTCGTCGAGGAACTCGGTGGACGTCAGGTGTGCGGGAGTGCGGGCCCCGCCGAACACGTCCGCGATGATCAGGTCCGCCCAGCCGTCGGGCACCTTGGCGAGGCCGGCGCGGGCGTCGGTGGAGCGGACCCGGATCCGGGCGGCGGGGTCCAGCGGCAGTTCGCGCCGGACCAGTTGGACCAGGGCGGCGTCCCGCTCGACGACCTGCTGGGTGGAGCGGGGGCGGGTGGCGGCGACGTAGCGGGCGAGGGTGAGGGCGCCGCCGCCGAGGTGCACGGCGTGGACGGGCTTTCCGGGCGGGGCGGCCAGGTCGATGACGTGCCCGATGCGGCGCTGGTACTCGAACGACAGGTACGCCGGTTCGTCCAGGTCGACGTGCGACTGCGGGGCGCCGTCGAGCAGCAGGGTCCAGGCCCGCGCCCGCTCCCGGTCGGGTATCAGCTCGGCGCGTCCGCCGTCGACGTCCTCGACTACGGTCTCCGCGGCTGCGCGCCCGCGGCGGGCGTTCCTGGACTTTCCCATCGGACCATTATCGGACGCCGCCGCCGCGCCCACCGCCCCCGCGCCCGGCCGTCCGGACCGCGGCGGGCGGCGTCGCGGTGCTCAGCGGCAGTTGTCCACGACCTCGATCAGCCGGGCCGCCTCCCCCAGCGCGGCCCGCAGCACGGCGGGGTCGGTCGCGAGGTCCGCGTCGCCGGGCGGCAGCAGCCAGTCCGCGCCCTCCACCGGCGGTTCGGGGATCGGGGCGAGCTTCGTCCCCCGGCCGTCCGTCTCCGTGCAGGTGCTGCCCGGTACGTCCCAGGCGGCGGCCGTCCCCGGGGGCACCAGGAAGCCGAGGGTGTCGCAGCCGTGGTCGTGGAGCACGCTGCCCACCGCCTCACCGGCTCCCCGCCTGAGGATGTCGACGGCCTCCAGCCCCTGCCGCGTCGGCACGGTGACGACGTCGCAGCCGCCTTCGCCGTCCGGATCGCGGGCGTCTGCGCGGTCACTGATCGGGCTGGTCTCCATGCCGGCCTCCACCACGGAACTCCTCTTCTGACGAGCGGGTCGGGAGTCGGGGGCCTCCCGGTCCACAGGGTGAAACGCGGCGGAACGTCAACGGCTACGGCACAAGTCCGCCGCAAAGGATGGCACTTCATGGCAGATCCCGGATGAGATATCCGGTTTTGTGGCCAAACAGCGTGTGGCGACTCCGTCACAGACGGTACGTTCTAGCTCGCCGGAAACAGGGTGGCAAACGGGAGAATCCCCGTATTACCCACCTTAACCGGCGTGGTTCGACGGTTCGTACGAGAGGACCCGGCCATGGCGTCGTCAACGGTGACCTCCGCCCAGCCCGACCGGCCACCGCGGCCGAACCTCGCGTTCCGGCGCCTGCGCGGCCGGCGTTCGCCGGCCGAGTTCGCGGCGGCGGTCCGCCGCGCCGCGCACGAGATCGGCGAGCAGGTCAGTTGCGACGCGCGCTACATCGGCCGTGTGGAGGCGGGCGAGATCCGCTGCCCCAACTACGCATACGAGCGGGTGTTCCTGCACATGTTCCCCGGCCGCACGCTCACCGACCTGGGGTTCGCGCCCCGCTCGTCGGTAAGGGGCCGCCGGGCGCGCACGGACGAGGGGGCGCTCCCGGCGCACCTCGACCGGCCGTCGTGCGCCCCGACTGAGAAAGCCGGGGCGGGCGAGCCGTATGACACGCACAACCCGTTCGACACGCACGACGACAACAAGGAGAGCGACGTGCTGCGTCGCGCATTCATGACGAGCGGCGTCACCGTGGCCGCCGCCTCGCTGGGCCCCCTGGGCTTCGCCGCCGACGCCGTGGCGGCGCCGCGCGCCGCGCGCCGGGCCGGGACGAGCGACGCGGGAGCCCTCGAAGAGGCCGTCCGCCGGATCCGGCTGCTCGACGACCGGCACGGCGCCGACGGCCTCTACCAGCGCGCGGTGGCACCGCTGCGGGCCGCGTACGCGCTGCTGGACGCCGGCGCGACCCGGCAGGTGACGGCGGACCGGCTCTGTTCGGGCGCCGGGGAACTGGCCATCTCCGTGGGCTGGCTGGCCCATGACTCGGGGCGTTTCGACGACGCGCGCTCCCACTACGCCGAGGCCCTCGCCACCGCCCGGATGACCGACGACCCGGGCCTGGAGGCGCACGCCTTCTGCAACACGGCGTTCCTCGCCCGGGACGCCGGCCGGCCGCGCGAGGCGGTACGGGCGGCCCAGGCCGCGCAGCGCGCCGCCCGGCCGCTGGGGTCGCCGCGGCTGATGTCCCTGCTCGCGCTGCGCGAGGCGGGCGGCTGGGCGGGCCTCGCGGACCGCGTCGGCTGCGAGCAGGCGCTGATCCGTGCGCAGGCCCTATTCCAGCGGGGCCCCTCGGACGCCGACCCCGAGTGGATGAGCTTCTACGGGGAGGCCGAGCTGGAGGGGCTGGAGGCGCAGTGCTGGTCGACGCTCGGCGACTGGACGCGGGCGGCCGGGCACGCGCGGCGGGCGGCCGGACTCCAGGACCCGCACTTCGCGCGGAACCTCGCGCTGTACTCGGCGGAACTGGCCGACGACCTGGCGCGCGGCGGACGGCCCGACGAGGCGGCCGGGGCGGGGATGCGGGTGCTGGATCTGCTGGGCGAGGTCCAGTCGTCGCGGATCCGGACGATGCTGGCGGGGACGGCGCGGGTGCTGCTGCCGCATCGGCGGGCGTCGGGGGTGTCGGCGTTTCTGGAGCGGCATGCGTCGGTCCCGCGGACGGCCTGACCGCCCGGGGCGCCCGGCGTCGGGGGCGGTGGGCCGCGTGCCCCTGCGCCGGCGGGCTGCCCGGCGTCAAGGCGGCCCTGGGCCGGGTCGCGCGCCCGGCGCTGACGGGGTGCCTCCCCCACTCTCGGCTTCGCTCGAGCGGGGGGACCCCCACCGCCCACCCGTGCCGCCCCTGGGGGTACCTCCCAGGCCGTTCAGGCGCTGGGGGAGGCACGACTGCCCGCAGCTGGGCGGGAAGGCGAGCCGCGGCTGGGACGGTGGGTGGCGCCGGGGGGTCAGGGGTGGTCGGTGAGGTGGCCCTGGTCGTTCCAGGATTCGATGGCCGGTTCGCCGTAGGCCCAGCCCAGGATCGACAGGGATGTCGGGTTGAGACGTATGCGGGCCGCGAAGTCCAGCGGCAGGCCCAGCCACCGGGCGCCGACCGACCGCAGGATGTGTCCGTGGGCGAAGACCAGCACGTCGCGGTCCGCCTCCCGCGCCCACGCGACCACCTCGTCCGCGCGCGCGGTGACGTCCGCCGGGCTCTCGCCCTCCGGGACCCCGTCCCGCCAGATCAGCCAGCCGGGCCGGACCGCCTGGATCTCGTCCGGCTTCATGCCCTCGTACGCCCCGTAGTCCCATTCCATCAGCGTGTCCCAGGTGCGGGCGCGCTCGCCGAAGCCGGCGAGTCCGCAGGTCTCGTGGGCGCGTGACAGCGGGCTGGTGCGCACCTCGACGCCGGGCAGGCCGTCCAGCGGCCCCCGGTGCAGACGCTCGCCGAGCAGCTTGGCCCCGCGCCGGCCCTCCTCCAGCAGCGGCACGTCGGTCCTGCCGGTGTGCTTGCCGGACAGCGACCACTCGGTCTGTCCGTGCCGGGCCAGCAGGATGCGCGGTGCCATGGAGGGGCCTTTCCGGGAGCGGTGTCGGAGGGGACCCCTCCATCATCGCGCACCCCGTGCCCGGGCAACCCGGGGGGACGTCCCGGCGTCTTCCAGGGCCGGGGGCGCTCCACGGGGAGGGTCCCCGGACGCCGTAGAGTGGCACGCCCGGCGCCGTCGGGCACGCGCGAGAAGAAGGGGGAGGGCGATCGGATTGCCGCACACCGAGACACCGGGCACCGAGGCGACCTCGCAGACCCGGCTCCGCTGGTGGACCGAGCTTCCCGCTGATCGTCCTCGTGTACGCCTGCTACTCCGCGGGCCGCCTCCTCGTGCGCGGTGACGTCTCGGACGCCGTCGACCACGGGCTGGCGCTGCTGCGCATCGAGAAGGCGCTGTTCCTCAACGCGGAACACCCGCTCAACCGGCTCTTCACCCACGAACCGTGGATCGGCGTCCCGGCCGACTTCTGGTACGCGTCCCTGCACTACGTCGTCACCCCGGCCGTCCTGGTCTGGCTGTTCCGGTCCCGCGCCGTGCGCTACCGGGCCGCCCGTACCTGGCTGATGACGTCGACGTTCATCGGGCTGATCGGCTTCACGCTGCTGCCGACCTGCCCGCCCCGGCTGCTGGACGCGAGCCACGGGTTCGTCGACACGATGGCCCAGTACAGCTCGTACGGCTGGTGGGGCGGCGAGGCGAGCGCGCCGCGCGGACTGGGCGGGATGACCAACCAGTACGCGGCCATGCCGAGCCTGCACGTCGGCTGGGCGCTGTGGTGCGGCGTGATGCTGTGGCGCCACGGCGGCACGCGCGCGGCGAAGGTGGCCGGTGTCGTCTACCCGCTGGTGACGACGATCGTGGTGATGGGCACCGCGAACCACTACTTCCTCGACGCGGTGGCGGGCGCCGCCGTGATGGGCGCGGGGTTCCTGCTGGCGCCGTTCGTGATGCGGATCGCGGACCGGGTACGGACCCGGATCACCGCACGTTTCGCCCCCGCCCCGCAGGCTTTTGGCGACGCTGGTTCCCTGATTGTCAGTGGCGGATGCCAGACTTCCGCGGGTGAGCGATTTCCACGGCAGCGCGAGCAGCGGTTCGGAGCGGGAGCCGAGCCGGACCCCTCCCCCACGGACGCGGGGAACGAGACTCCGGCACCGGCTCGCTGAGCTGCGCGGTCCCGACGTCCCCGCGAAGGCGCTGGACGCGCGGGCCCTGGCCGCCCTCGCGGCCAACCCGGGGTGCAGACGGCGCGCGATCCTCGACGGCGCCGGCGTGGACAAGGGCTCGCTGGCGACTGCGCTCGGTTCGCCGTCGGTCTTCGGCCAGTCGCAGTTCGCGTTCACGCGGGGCAACGCCTTCGAGGCGCGGGTCAAGGCGGACGGCGGCGCCGAGCTGCTGCGGCTCGTGCACGAGAAGCTGGACCGGGGCGCCGAACCGCCCGCCGGGGCGCTGGTGCCCGACCTGTCGGCGAGCGGACCCGAGGGCCGCGCGGCGCGCACCTCGCTGGCGCTGCGGGAGGCCGCACAGGCGTCCGGCACCTGGACGCTCCTGGACCACCCGATGCTGGCCCTGGACGTCGCCGGCTCCCCCGCCTTCCTCGAGCCGGACGCGGTGGTGGTCCACCCGGACGGCACCTGGACGGTCGTCGAGATCAAGTCCTTCCCGATGCTGGACGGCTCCGCCGACCCGGCGAAGGTGGGCGCCGCCGCCCGGCAGGCCGCGGTGTACGTGCTGGCCCTGGAGCGGGTCGCCGCCCGGCTGGACCCGGCGCCGCGGGTACGCCACCGCGTCCTGCTCGTCTGCCCCAAGGACTTCTCCAACCTGCCGACCGCGTCCGCCGTCGACGTGCGCAAGCAGCGTGCGGTGACCGACCGGCAGCTCGCCCGCCTCACCCGCGTCGAGGAGATCGCCGACACGCTCCCCGAGGGCGTCTGCTTCTCCCCCGGGCTGCCGGCCGACGAGCTGACGGCCGCGGTCGAGGCGGTCCCGGCGACGTACGCGCCGGAATGCCTCTCCGCGTGCGAACTGGCCTTCCACTGCCGTGCCCGCTCCCGCGGGGCCGGCGCGGTGACCTCGCTGGGCCGCCCGGTGCGGGCCGAGCTCGGCGGGCTGTCCACGGTGGACGACGTGCTGGCGGCGGCCCGCGGTGAGGCCGGCGACCCGGCCGACCCGGCGGTGGCCGCGCTGCGCCGGGCCGCGGAGCTGCGAGCCGAGGCGCTGGCGTCGGTGGGCGGCGAGGTGGCCGCGTGTCTCTGATCACCACGCTCGCCCGGCTCGAGGCGGTGCGCAGCGGCCGCGCGCAGCCCGCCGCCACCGTCCGGCACCGGCACCTGTCCGACCGGCCGCTCGTGTTCGTGCCGCTGATCACCGCCGGTGAGGCGGGCGCCCCGCTCGGCGCGCTGGTCGGCACCGACCGGGACGCGCCGCACCTGCTGGTCGTCCCGCAGCCCCGCGACCGCGACCTGCGCTTCGCGTTCCTGGCCGAGCTGGCCGGGATCGTCCTGCCGCACGTCGAGTCGTACGCCGACGGCGTCGAGGCCGCCGAGCGCACCGAGACGGACCCGGAGACCGGCAAGCGGATCAAGGTCGAGGTCGACCTGTGCGCGGACGCGGCGCAGCTGATCGTGCCGAGCCGCGCGGGCATCGACTTCGTACGGCTGCTCGGCCGGTCCATGCGCTTCCGGCGGACGGCGGAGCAGGACCCGGAGACGCCACATCCCGCGCCGCCGAGGGTGCCGCTGCTCGGCCGGTGGCTGACCCACTTCGGCGAGCGGGCTCGGGTGCCCGGCTCCTCCCTCCTCCTCGCCATGACCGACCTGCTGGGCCGGCACTGGGCGACCGGGCAGTCGACCCTGGAGGACCAGCACCTGGGGGCGCTGCTGGCGTGGATCGCCCCGCCGGACGGGGGGCCGAGCGGCGCCGAGGCGGCGCGCCACGCCGAACTCGCCCGCGACGCCGACGGCCAGCTGCGGTGCCCGCCCGCGGGCCCGGCGACCGACCCGGCCTTCGACAACAAGCTGCTCGCGCCCGCCATCGAGCGCTACGACCGTGCCCGTACCGCGCTGGCCGCCGCCGAGGACGGCCTGGAGGCCGACGAGCGGCTGGGCGCGCTCACCGCCGCCGAGCGGGAGATCCGCGCCCTGGTGGAGAGCCGTACGCGGCCCACCTGGGACGCGGTGTGGCAGGGCCTGGACCTGCTGCGGGAGCTGCCCGCCGGGGCGCACGTCGAGGACCGGTGGACGCGCGACCGCTGGTCGTTCACCTCCCACCGCGACCGCATCCTCGCCGGTGAGCCCCCGCAGCCGCGCCGGGACGACGCGGTGACGGCGGCGAACAAGCTCGCGACGCGCGAGCGGGAGCAGGCCCGGCTGGAGGCGCAGGAGGCGCTGGACGATCCGCTGGTGATGGCCGCGCGGCGGCTGTCCGGGGAGGCGTTCGCGGGCGAGGTCGTGGACGTGGTCATGGCGTACAGCGAGAGCAAGCGGCCCAGTCCGCGGCCGCTGGTCACGGTCCGCACGGACGACCGGCCGCACCTGGGCGAGCGGGTGAAGGTGTACCGCTCGCTGGGCGGCAAGCCGCAGGCGGCGGAGTACGTCGGCCCGGCCGGGGACGAGGAGGGCGTGCTGGTGCTGCGCATCGTCGACAAGATGGGCCGCGGCAAGGAGCCCGAGGCCGGGTCGGTGCCGGAGAAGGGCGACCTGGTCTGCTTCACGCTGTTCGAGCACGAACAGCGGGGCGGGGCGAAGCTGCCCGACCCGGACCGGACACCGTGGACGCACGGCGGGCCGCCCGGCGAGTCCGCCGCCGTGCCCGAACCCGCCGACGCCCCGACCGCGGAGGACGTCCTGTGACCGCCGAGGCCACCACCGCACCCGTCGCGGCCGCCTTCGATCCGGGTGCCGAGGCCGCGCGCGCCACCGCGGCGATCCTGCACGACACCCTGCACGGCACGGAGCGTGGCGTCGTCGTGGACTCCCCGCCCGGCGCCGGCAAGTCCACGCTCGTGGTGCGGGCGGCGCTGGAGCTGGCCGAGGCCGGACGCCCGCTGATGGTGGTCGCGCAGACCAACGCCCAGGTGGACGACCTGGTCCTGCGGCTCGCCGAGAAGAACCCGGACCTCCCGGTGGGCCGCCTGCACAGCAGCGACGCCGATCCGTACGACAAGGCCCTGGACGACTTGGCGAACGTCCGCAAGTCGGCGAAGGCCGCGGACCTCGCCGGGCAGGCCGTGGTCCTGTCGACCGCCGCGAAGTGGGCGCACGTCACGGTGGACGAGCCGTGGCGGCACGCGATCGTCGACGAGGCGTACCAGATGCGCTCCGACTCGCTGCTGGCCGTGGCCGGTCTGTTCGAGCGGGCGCTGTTCGTGGGCGACCCGGGTCAGCTGGACCCGTTCGCGACGGTGGGCAGCGAGCAGTGGGCGGGGCTGTCGTACGACCCGTCGGCCTCCGCGGTGACGACCCTCCTCGCCCACAACCCGGGCCTGCCGCAGCACCGGCTGCCGGTGTCGTGGCGGCTCCCGGCGTCGGCGGCGCCGCTGGTGTCGGCGGCGTTCTACCCGTACACGCCGTTCCGCAGCGGTACGGGTCACGGCGACCGGAGCCTGGCCTTCGCGGTGCCGTCGGACGGCTCGGGGCCCGACCGGGTGATCGACGAGGCCGCCGCCTCGGGCTGGGGCCTGCTGGAGCTGCCGACCCGGCACACCCCGCGCACGGACCCGGAGGCCGTGCGGGCGGTGGCGGCGGTGGTGCGCCGGCTGCTCGACCGCGGGGGCGCGGCGTCCTCCGAGCGCTCCCCGGACCCGGCCCCGCTGACCGCCGGCCGCATCGCGGTGGGTACCGCGCACCGGGACCAGGCGGCGGCGGTCCGGGCGGCGCTGGCCGACCTGGGGGTGCGGGACGTGACGGTGGACACGGCGAACCGGCTCCAGGGCCGGGAGTACGACGTGACGGTCGTCCTGCACCCGCTCTCCGGCCGCCCCGACGCGACCGCCTTCCACCTGGAGACGGGCCGCCTGTGCGTCCTGGCCTCCCGGCACCGGCACGCGTGCATCGTGGTGTGCCGCGAGGGGGTGGACGCCCTGCTGGACGAGTACCCGTCGACGGAGCCGGTCCAGCTCGGAACGCTGGTGAAATTCCCCGACGGGTGGGAGGCCAACCACGCGGTCCTCGCCCACCTCGCCGAACACCGTGTGCAGTGGCGGCCCTGACCGACCCACCCCGCCGGACGGAGTCCGGCACGCCGCCGGAGGCGGCCGATGAACACAGCCCCGACGGGTGGGAGGCCAACCACGCGGTCCTCGCCCACCTCGCCGAGCACCGCGTCCCCCACCGGCCCTGACCACCCCGCCCCGCCGGACGGAGTCCGGCACGCCGCCGGAGGCGGCCGATGAACACAGCCCCGACGGGTGGGAGGCCAACCACGCGGTCCTCGCCCACCTCGCCGAACACCGTGTGCAGTGGCGGCCCTGACCACCCCGCCCCGCCGGACGGAGTCCGGCACGCCGCCGGAGGCGGCCGATGAACACAGCCCCGACGGGTGGGAGGCCAACCACGCGGTCCTCGCCCACCTCGCCGAGCACCGCGTCCCCCACCGGCCCTGACCACCCCACCCGCCGGACGGAGTCCGGCACGCCGCCGGAGGCGGCCGATGAACACAGCCCCGACGGGCGGGAGGCCAACCACGCGGTCCTCGCCCACCTCGCCGAACACCGCGTCCCCCACCGGCCCTGACCACCCCACCCGCCGGACGGAGTCCGGCACGCCGCCGGAGGCGGCCGATGAACACAGCCCCGACGGGTGGGAGGCCAACCACGCGGTCCTCGCCCACCTCGCCGAGCACCGCGTCCCCCACCGGCCCTGACCGCCCCGCCCGCCCGCCGGAGTCCCTGAGCACCGGGGCGCGGCGGGCGCCCTCGGCGGGGTCGAGGCCCACTTGCACGGGCGCGGGACAATGGACGGTGGCCCATTCCACCGAGGGTGCCCCCGTACGCGGGGAGGGTCGTTCGTGACGTACGAGAAGGAGAAGACATGGCGGAGCCCACGCCGGGTCGGAACCAACCGCGGCTGCGCCCCGCGCCCCTGCTCTTCGAGCCCGCGGCGGCGGCCGCCGATCCGGAGCACTTCTTCGACCTCGAGTCGATCGACGACCCCCGGGCGCTGCTGGAGCGTGCGACGGAGCTGACGCAGGCGTTCCGGGCGGCGGCGGACCGGGCGGTGGAGTTCCAGGCGATGGCGGCGGCGCAGCTGGCGGACCCGCGGAAGTTCGACCGGCTGACGGCCGCCGACATCGCCGACCGGGCCGAGTGGACCGAGGACTACGCCAAGAAGATGGTGGAGTTCGGCCGGGACCTGCTGCGCGGCGCCGAGGGCGCCGGAGCGGGGCACGTCGACCCCGTCTGACCGCACCGCAGACACCCGTCCGCCTGTTCGACCAGGCCGGACGCATATGCCAGACGGGCAAGATACCCGTTCCCTCCGTGCTCTGTCCCGGTTTCCCGCAACCCAGCGAAGCCGCACCATCACGCCCGGTAGACGTAGGGGCATGAGCAGCACTCGGAATGTCTCGGACGTCACCACGGACGGCGCCGCCTGGCTGGCCTCGGCGGGTGCCTACCCACGCAGCACCCTGTCCCTGTGGGAGGAGCGGCCGGACGCTCCGATGGTTCTGCCCTGCGGTTCGGCCTTCGACGTGGTGAGCGTCCCCGCGGTCTTCGGGCGCCGGATGCTGGACCGGATGTGGGAGGAGGGCCCGGGGTCGGGACCCGTGGCCGAGTTCCGGGGCCGGACCCTGCTCTTCGCCGCCCCGGGCACCGCCCAGCGGCTGCCCTCGCTGCTGGAGTGGGAGGAGTGGAGCGCGCGCGGCCGGCAGGACGGCCGTACCGTCGCCGTGCCGTCGCTGCTGTGCCACGGCGCCGGCGACGCGGTGACCGTCCCGGCGCTCACCGGCGCGTCCCCCCGTTCCGGTTCCCGCTGGCTGGTGGCTCCCGACACCCGCAGGCCGTGGCTGCCGGGGCCGGAGATCCTGCTCTGGGCGGCCGTCCGGGCCGCCCGGGCCGCGGTGCGGATTTCGATTTTTCCTCCCGCCGACCCTGATGCTAAGGTCTACGACGTCAGCAGGCGCCGCTAGCTCAGTTGGTTAGAGCAGCTGACTCTTAATCAGCGGGTCCGGGGTTCGAGTCCCTGGCGGCGCACCGACACCGGAAGGCCCCTCGTGAAAGCGAGGGGCCTTCCGCTTTTCGTGCCCGCGCGCGCCCCGTCGTGCCCGCGCGCCCCCGGACTAGCCGGGCGTGATCTTCACCGTCCAGGCTCCCGACACCGTGCGGCCCTCGACCTCGACCCGTACGCCGCCGCCCGGCACCGTGAAGCTCTCGCCGAGACCCACCGGGGCGTCCGCGAGGGGCGGGTAGACCGAGTCCTCCCAGCAGGCCTCCGTGTGCGGATGGGCGTCGATCACCTCGACCGGCCCGCCCCCGGACTCCGCCCCGCCGCGCACCCGGTACACGAGTACGCCCGCGCGGCAGGCGGCGGCGTCGTTGCCCAGCGGACCCCGTGCCTCGAAGGCGAGCGCGCTGTCGGCCCCGGTGCGGACCACGGCCAGCTTGGTGCCCCGCCCGAGGCCGAACGCCGGGGCCCCGGCGGCCCCCGTCACCTCCACACCGGGGCCCGCGCCGAGCGGCTCCAGGGTCAGGCGGGTCGGTCCGCTGCCGCGCACGCACGCCACCTGCCGGGGCCGCAGCCAGCCCAGCTTCCACTTGTGCCAGCCGAACAGGTCGGGGGCCAATCCGAACTGGCTGCCCATCAGGTCCCAGTCGCCGACGTACGTGTCCCAGTCGCCCTTGCCGTCGGCGGGCCGGTGGTACAGGTCGGGCAGGTCGAAGACGTGCCCGGTCTCGTGGGCCAGCACCAGCCGGTCCGGCGGATGGTTCTCGAACACCGTGACGACCCGCCGGACATCGGTCCCGTCGGCCCGCATCGGGGAGTCCAGGTTGACGACCTTCGTGGCGTCGGAGTCGACGCCGGGAGCATCCGGGTCGGCGACGAAGTACAAGACGTCGTACCGGGAGAAGTCCACGTGCGGGTCGGCGGCGGCGAGCGCGTCGCGCAGGTAGGCCGCCCGGTGCCCCGGGCTCCAGTCGCGCCGTATGTCGTACGCCGTCGACGGCTTCGGCATGGGGACCCAGTCCCGCAGGGGGTGCGGGCGGAGCGTGAACGCGCCGTAGGAGGCGCGCCGGAAGAAGCGCGTGGTGGCCGGGAAGTGGTCGGCGGCCAGTTCGGCCGGTGCGGTCAGCGGCTGGGAGTCCGGGAAGGACAGGAACACCATCACCGCGTCCAGGGCTCGGGCCGGGCGGGGGTAGGCGGCGTTCCAGCTGTCCAGGCCCTCGGAGTGGTGGGCCGCGGTGCGCCGGAGCGCGCAGGGCTCCGGGGAGAAGGGCTCGGCGACCGACGGGGCACTGATCAGGGAGGTCGCGGCGAGCGCCGACATGGTGGTGCACACCGCGGTCGTGCTGCGCAGCCTGGGCCGGGCCGTCCCCGTCGCGCGGCGGCCCGCGCCGAGGCCCTTGAGGGCCTCGCGGGGAAGTCGCCTCAGGGGAAGCTGGCGCGGCACAGGGACCTCCGGGTGCGGTTCACGGGACACCGCATCCAGCTTGTGCATGTTTGTCGTACTGCGCCCTGTTCGCCTGCACCGGACGGGTGAGCCGCTGGAGATTCCGCCGGGACGTGCCGGAGCCGACACCCCCGGCCCACTCACGCAATGTCACGACTGGTCGGAGGCGTAACGGAGCTGTTCAGACGTGGGCGGAAACGATCAGCCGGAGGACCGACTCGGTCCGGACTGCGGATCGACGGCTGGAAGGGCCCGGAGCCAGCCTCTATGATCGGCACACTTTCCTGCACGGACACAGGCGGACCGAGATCGAGGCTGCGGGAGCAAGCGGTGAGCGGAACCTCCGAAGGGCCGACGCCCGCGGCAGACCTCGACCGGTCGGCCGTCACGGACAGTGACATCGACCTGGCGGCACGTACCGAACCCCCGCCCTACCGCTCGGTGTTCACGGCCGCGCCGCTCGCGATGGCCGTCGTGGACCCCGAGGGCCTGGTCGTCAGCGCCAACGACACGCTGGGCACCCTGCTCGGCACCGACCCCGGGGCGCTGGCCGGGCGCCCGGCGGCCGACCTGGTCGACCTCGCCTCCGACGCGGGCACCTGGCACGCCTACCGCGAGGTGCTGTGCGGCCGGCAGGCCCGGCTGCGCTGCACCCGCCGTCTGAAGGGGGCCGACGGCCACTCCCTGTGGGCCCAGGTCACCGTGGCCCCGCTGGCCGGGGACACGCCCGGCCTGCTGCTCTCCGTCTCCGACATCAGCGCCCGGCGCGAGCTCCAGGCCCGGCTGCGCCACCTCCAGATGCACGACCCGGTGACCCGGCTGCCCAACCGCGCCCTGTTCTTCGAACGGCTGACGGCCGCGCTGGAGGCGGAGTCGTACGAGAACGGCGGCACCGGCCGGGTCGGCCTGTGCTACCTCGACCTGGACGGTTTCAAGGCCGTCAACGACACCCTCGGCCACCGCGTCGGCGACCGGCTGCTGGCCGCCGTGGCCGAGCGGCTCACGCGCTGCGCGGAGGAGGCGGCGGGCGCGCGGGCCGGGGTGCCGCTGGTGGCCCGGCTCGGCGGCGACGAGTTCGCGGTGCTGGTGGAGGACTCCACGGGCACCGACCAGCTCGCCGATCTGGCCGAGTCCGTCCTGGCCGCCCTCCAGGAGCCGTTCGAGCTGTCCGGCCGCCGGCTGTCGGTCACCGCGTCGGTCGGCGTGGTGGAGCGGCACACCGCCGGGACGACGCCCACCGCCCTGATGCAGGCGGCCGACACGACCCTGTACTGGGCCAAGGCCGACGGCCGGGCCCGCTGGACGCTGTTCGACCCCGAGCGCAACGCCAGCCGCATGACCCGCCAGGCCCTCGCCGCCACGCTGCGCCCGGCCATCGACCGGGGCGAGTTCGCCCTCGAGTACCAGCCGCTGGTGAGCATGGACGACGGCCGGGTGCGGGGCGTCGAGGCGCTCATCCGCTGGAACCACCCGCAGTTCGGCGTGCTGACGCCGAATCGGTTCATCGCGCTGGCCGAGGAGGACGGCTCGATCGTCCCGCTCGGCCGCTGGATCCTGCGCACCGCCTGCCGGCAGGCCCGGCGCTGGCAGCTCGACCACCCGGACGAGCCCCCCATCTTCGTCAGCGTCAACGTGGCGGTCCGCCAGGTCTGGGACTCCGACCTGGTGGCGGACGTGGCGGCGACCCTGGAGGACACCGGCCTCGCCCCGCACCTGCTTCAGCTCGAACTGACGGAGTCCGCCGTGATGGGCTCGGCGGGCCGGCCGCTCCAGGTGCTGAAGGCGCTGAGCGGCATGGGCGTCCGCATCGCCATCGACGACTTCGGCACCGGGTACTCGAACCTGGCCTACCTCAGCCGGCTGCCGGTGTCGGTGCTGAAGCTGGACGGCGCCTTCGTCCGCGGCTTCCAGTACACCGGGGTCGCCGGCACCGGCGAGGCGTCCGACGCCGCGGCCAGCCCGGCCGACGAGGTCATCGTCGAGGCGATGGTCCAGCTCGCCCACCGGCTCGGCCTGACCGTCACCGCCGAGTGCGTGGAGACGTCCGACCAGGCGAGCCGGCTGCGCCGCATCGGCTGCGACACCGGCCAGGGCTGGCTGTACTCCCGGCCGGTGGCGCCGGACCGCATCTCCGCGCTGCTGGGGTCCTCCGGGACGCCCGGGGTTCAGGCCGGCGCGGGCAAACCGTAGGCGTCGGCGATCAGTTCGTAGGAGCGCAGGCGCACGTCGCCGCCGTGGGCGTTGGCGGTGAGCATCAGCTCGTCGGCGCCGGTGCGCTTCTGCAGGTCGTCCAGGCCGGCCCGGACCTCGTCGGCGGTGCCGTGGATGACGTTGGCGTTCCAGGACGCCACGAACTCCCGTTCCATCGGGCTGAAGTCGTACGCCTCCGCCTCCTCCGGCGTCGGCACCAGCCCGGGGCGGCCGGTGCGCAGCCGGACCATGTTCAGCGCGGCGGCCAGCACCTGCCGGCGGGCCTCCTTCTCGTCGTCGGTGGCGAGCGCGGCGACGCCGATGAGGGCGTAGGGCGCGTCCAGCACGGCCGACGGGCGGAAGGACTCGCGGTACAGGTCCAGCGCCGGGACGGTGTTCTGCGCGGAGAAGTGGTGCGCGAAGGCGAAGGGCAGTCCCAGGGTGCCGGCCAGCCGGGCGCTGAAGCCGGACGAGCCCAGCAGCCACACCGGCGGGCGGTGCGGGGACTGGACGCCACCGGGGGACGTCGCCTGGACGGGGCCCGGCACGGCGTGGATCCGGCGGTACGGGTGCCCGTCGGGGAAGTCGTCGTCCAGGAACCGGATCAGCTCGGCGAGCTGCTGCGGGAAGTCGTCGGCGCCCTCGTTGAGCCGGTCGGTGCGGCGCAGGGCGGCGGCCGTCGCCCCGTCGGTGCCGGGTGCCCGGCCGAGACCGAGGTCGACGCGTCCCGGCGCCATGGCCTCCAGCGTGCCGAACTGCTCGGCGATCACCAGCGGCGCGTGGTTCGGCAGCATGACACCGCCCGAGCCGAGCCGGATGCGGCCGGTGTGGGCGGCGAGGTGCGCGAGGATCACGGCGGGCGAGGAGGAGGCCACGCCCGGCATCGAGTGGTGCTCGGCGACCCAGTACCGGTGGTAGCCCCGGCTCTCCGCGAGGCGGGCGATGTCCACGCTGGTCCGCAGGGCGTCGGTGGCGGTGCGGCCCGCGCCGACGGTCACCAGGTCCAGTACGGACAGGGGGACGGGTGCGGTGCCGTGGGCGGTGCCCCGGATCTCCTCTGCGGCGTCTGCGGCCATGCTGGGGTGCCTCCTGTGGGATGTGACGTGCGCGCGGGTCGCTGCGCGGCTTAACAGGAGGGAGCCTCCGGTTATTCCCCGGCGGGGCCCTGGAGCGCGTCGCGGGGGCCGCCGAAGGCCGACCGGCGGTGCACGAGCAGCTCGCGCACCGCCGGGCCGGGGGGCGTTCGCCCGGATCAGCGCCAGTACCCCCGGCGTGTGCACGTCCTCGAGGGTGCGGGCGGTGAGGCGGTCGCCGTGCCGGCCCGTCCGCCCGCGGTGGGGCGGGAGGCGATCCGCGCGCTGTGGGAGAAGGTGCTGGCCGCCGCTCCCCGGTTCGAGCCGGAACCGCCGCTGCCCACGCTGATCAGCGGCGACCTCGCGCTCACCTCGACGCCGCCGAAGGACGGGACCGGGGCCCGGGCGCAGGTCGTGCGGCGCCAGGGCGACGGGAGCCGGCTGCGCGTGCTCGACCAGCCCGAGTTCGTCGCGCCCGCCCCCCTGACGACCGCCGGCGGCGTCACCCGAGGCGCGACCAGCCGAAGACGGCGTAGCCCTCCCCCTCGCGGGGCGCCCGGGTCCACGAGCGGGTGGTGAATCGGTGCAGGACGCCGTCGGTGAGGGCGAAGCGGGGCAGGGACAGGGCGAACTCGTTCTCCAGGGCGGCCAGCAGGCGCCGTTCGCCGTCCTCCCCCGCCGCCCCCTCGAACAGCCGGTCCGGATCGAGGGGCCCGGGGACGTCGCCGCCGCGTTCGCTCTCCGTGCCCCGCAGCGTGAACGCGTACAGCTCCCGGCCCCGTTCCGCCACCGACAGGTGGACGGCCCGCTCCGAGTGCGTCCGCGCGGGCTGGACCCAGAGCACCACGCTCCGCCCCCCGGCCGAGGCCGCCGCGGCGGGTGAGAGGAAGAACTGGTTGCCCGGCGTGTACGAGGGGGCCTCCTCGAAGCCGAACGCCCAGCCGGACCCCGTCCGTCCGACGGAGAGCACCGCCCGGTCCTCCCAGGGTTCCCTGCCCCGCGCCCCCGTGGCGGCCTCCCCGAAGACGCGCTCCCGCGGGTCCACCGGCTGCGGGCTCAGCCCCGCGCAGCCCGGCTCGCCGATCAGGCCGGGCAGAGCGGCCGGCTCGACGCCTTCCACCCACAGGCACCGGTAGCCGGTCCGTATCCGGTCGCGTGCGTCGTCCACCAGCCAGCGCAGTCCCGGCGGGTCCAGGGCGGGCGCCGGTTCCGGTACCGGGCCGCCGCGGCCCGCGCGGGGCGTGGACAGCAGTTCCCGCCAGCGTTCCGGCGTGACGACGCGGCCCAGTACGGAGTCGGCCGTCAGACCCACCGGCGCGACGAGGTCCGGGCCCGGCGGCGACCAGGACGGCACGGCCGCCCGGATCGTCCGCCACGCCGCGTCCGCGTCGCCCCAGCGGGCCGCCTCCCGTGCCTCGGCCACCGCCCGGCCGAACGCCCCGCCGGGCTCGTACCGGTGGACGCCCCGGGCGATCCGGTCGACGAGGTCGTCCGCGGCCGCCCGCATCCGGTCGTCGGTCTCGCAGCCGAGGGCGAGGGTCCCCAGGGACTCCCGGTACCGGTTGTCCTCGACGTGCGCGGCCGCCGTCACCGGCAGCAGTTCGCCGGTGTAGCGGGGGTCGGTCACCAGGCCGGCGAAGGCGAAGCGCAGGTTGACCGCCGGGCGGGTCGTGAGCTGCCGCAGCAGCGCCGCGGCTCCCGGGCGGCCGAACGCGCGCGCCTCGGTGAGCAGTTCGGCGGCCGTCTCCGGGTGTCCGCGCAGCGCCTCCTCCCTGGCCCGCTCGACGTTGGCGTCCTGGGCGCGGGTGGTGTCGTTCTCGAACCCGGTCACGGAGCCGGCCCGGTCCGCGTGGAACGCCCGGTACCGCGCCTCCATGTAGGCCCGGAACGACGGATACCGGTCCGGGAGGTCGCCGCTCCAGCCCTGGTACACGTACAGCGCCCATTCGCCGTCCGCGTCGGTGTCCCCGGGGTCGAGCAGGGCGTGCGACATGTCGGACTCGGTCTCCAGCCGCAGCGCCCGCCGCCACATGCCGGCCAGCAGTCTCTCCCGGTCGTCCGACCTCTCGTCCAGGGTCTCCTCGTAGATCTCCGTGAGTCCGTACGGGTCCCCGAACCAGTCGATGTCCTCGACGCCGCCCAGCCGGTACACCGACGCGGTGGCGTCCACCCACCAGCCGTCGGCGGCGGCCAGGAACGCCCGGTACGAGGGCGGCAGCCGGGTGCCGAGCCGCCGCTCGGCCGCCGCCACGGCGCCCTCCGTGGCGGGCGGTCCCCCGAGCCGGTCCCTCCGGGTCCCGTGCTCGTCCGGGACCCATTCCTCCTGCCAACGCCCCAGGAACCGGGCCCAGTCGAAGTCACCGTCCGTCGTCATGCCGGGCATCCTGTCACCCGGCACCGACAACGGGGCGTCAGGCCAGCCAGCGGCCGTCGCGCATCAGCTCACGGCCGGTCAGTTCGGGTTCCTCGCGCCAGGCCTGGATGCGGCGCGGGACGACGCGGAACCACCGGTACGGCAGGGCCGACGCGCGCGGGTCGAAGCCGGTGCACCCGGCGAACCGGTCGGCGCGCCCCGGCGGCAGCGCGTCGAGGTCCAGGACCTCGACCTCGCCGTCGATCACGGAGACGTCCCGGGTGGGGCCGAGGGCCAGCCGGGCGACCCCGGTGGCGGCCAGGTTCCGCCCGGTGGGACTGTCGGCCGGCGTCGCCATCAGCAGCGCCTCGCCGTCCCAGTCGAAGGACAGCGGTACGAGGTACGGGGCGCCGTCGGGAGAGGCGCTGGCCACCCAGACGTCGACGTCGTGGGTGAGCCGGTGCTCGGTGTCCTCGCGTCGCCGGGCGCGGGAGCGGGGTTCGGCGCTCATGGTCACTCCTGTCGGTCGCGGTTCGGGGCCGCCCGGTCGCGGCGGGGCGGATCGCCGTGACCAGAGCCTCTCGGGGCCGGGGCACGGACCGCCTCCGTGCCCGCCACGGAAAGCGCCACGGATAATGAGCCGGTGACCAGTCCAGGGATTTCGGCGCGGGAAGCGGAAGTGCTCGCGCTGCTCGGGGAACACCTCAGCAACGCGGAGATGGCGGCCCGGCTGGTCCTCTCCGTACGCACCGTCGAGTCGCACGTCTCCTCGCTGCTGCGCAAGTTGGGGCTGCCGGACCGGCGGGCGCTCGCCCGGCACGCGGCCGCGGCGGCCCGCGCCGAGCGGTCCCGGAGCGCGCCCGCCCTGCCGGCGCCGCTGACGGCGTTCATCGGCCGGGCGCGGGAGCGCGCGGAACTCGCCGGGGCGGTGGCGGCGCACCGGCTGGTCACCGTGACCGGTCCGGGCGGGGTGGGCAAGACGCGGCTCGCGCTGGCGGTGGCGGCGGACCTGGCCGGTGACTTCGCGGACGGGGTGTGGTTCGCCGACCTCGTCCCGGTCAGCGAGCCGGACCGGGTGGGCGCGGCGGTCGCGGCGGCCGTGGGCGTGGGCGAGCAGCCCGGGCGCGGGGTCGACGACGCGGTGCTGGCCGCGCTCGCGGACCACCGGGCCCTGCTGGTGCTGGACAACTGCGAGCAGGTGCGCGACGGGGTGGCGCCGTTCCTGGAGCGGCTGCTCGCGGCCTGTCCTGGGCTGCGGGTGCTGGTGACGAGCCGGGCCCGGCTGATGGTGCCGTTCGAGCGTGTCCTGCCGGTCCCCCCGCTGTCGCGGGACGGAGGGGACGCGTCGGAGGCGGTGGCGCTGTTCACGGACCGGGCCGCCGCCGTGGGACAGCCGCCCGGTCCGGCGGTGGCCGACGGAGTCGTGGCCGTCTGCGAACGGCTGGGCGGCCTCGCGCTGGCGATCGAGCTGGCGGCGGCCCGCTGGTCCACGCTCGGCCTGGACGGTCTGACGGCCGGTCTGGCGGATCCGCTGCGGATCCTCACCGGCGGGTCCCGCGCCGACGACCGGCACCGGTCGCTGCGGGCGGTGCTGGACTGGTCCCACGGCCTGCTGGACCCGGCGGACCAGGCGCTGCTGCGCCGGGTGTCGGTGTTCGTCGCCCCGTTCACCGCGGAGGCGGCCACCGCGGTCGCGGGGAGCCCGGCCGAGGGGGCCACCGAGAGCGTCGGGGACACCGCCGAGGAGGCCACCGGGACCGCCGGATCCGCCACCGGCGGTCCCGGACGCGTCCCGCTCGACCCGGCCGCCGTCGTCGACGGGCTCGGCAGGCTCGCCGAGCAGAGTCTGCTCACCGTCACGCCGTCGGCGACCGGCACCCGGTACCAGGCGCTGGAAACCATCCGCCAGTACGGGACCGAACGGCTCGCCGCCGCCGGTGAGCCGGCCGGCGTCCGCGGCCGCCACCTCACCTGGTGCCTGGCCGCCGCGACCGCCCTGGAGGACACGTCGGGCCCGGACTGGCGGGCCCGGTTCGACGCGGCGGCGGACGACTTCCGGGCCGCCCTCGCCTGGGCCGCCGACCGTCCGGACCGGCGCGCGGACGCCCACCGTCTCGCCCTGTCGCTGGCCCGGCTCGCCCTCTCCCGCACCCTGCTCGGCGAGTCCCAGCAGCGGTACGAGCAGGCGGCCGCCCTCGCCGGCGACGACGCCGCCCGTGCCGCGGCGCTGCGGCAGGCCGCCGCGGTGGCCGGGTGCCGCCGGCTCGGCGACGACATGTACCGGCTGCACCGCGCCGCCGCCGAGGCCGCGCGCCGGGCCGGGGACCGTGCGGGCGCGTGCCGCGACCTGGCGGCGGCCGCCACCGTCGCGTACCGCTTCTCCACCCTGTTCGCCCGGCTCCCCACCGTGGCGGAGGCGACGGCCCTTCTCGCCGGGGCCCGGGAGCGGTCCGACGGCACCCCGGGCGCCGAGGCGGCCGTCGCGCTGGCCGAGGCGGCGGTGCTCTGCGACGCCTACGGCGCGCTCCAGGGGGCCGCGGAGAACACCGTCGCCGACACGGTCGAACGCGCCGAACGGGCCGTCGCGCTCGCCCGGCGCACGGGCGACGCGGTGGCGGAGTCCGCGGCCCTCGACGCGCTGTCCGGCGCCCGGAGCTGGGCCGGTGACGCCTTCGACGGCGCGGCGGCCGCCCGGCGCCGGGTGGACGTCCTCGCGGCCGCGGCGCCCACTCCCGCCCGTACGCACGAGTCGATGGACGCCCTCGCCATGGCCGCCGGCACCGCCCTCGGCGTGGGGGCGCTGCCGGACGCCCGGCGCTGGGGCAGGCAGCTCGCCGACCACCCGCTGCTGGCCGAGGCGGGGCACCACGCCACGGCCTGGCTGCTGGCCGCGGACGCGTTCGCCGGGCACGGCGACGAGGTGCTGGGCCGCAGTGTGCGGTTCCTCGACGCGTGGGAGCACAGCGGCCGCCGGCCGTCGCTGTCGCTGGGCGCCGGGGCCGCGTCGGTCGCCATGGTGCACGGCCTGCGCGGCGAGCACGACGACCGGGCGGCCTGGCTGGCGGTCGTGGACCGGGCGGACACGGCACCCGAGCAGCACCGCCTCGGCTACGGCGCGGTCCTGGACGCCATGGTCCTGCTCCACCACGGGGACGCCGACGCGGCACTGGAGCGGGTCGCGCCGGACCCCGGCGAGGTGTGGAAGTGGGTGTGCTGGATCTGGCTGCACTGGTACGTGGCCCTGCGGGCGGAGGCGGCGGTGCTCGCCGGGCACCCGGAGGCCCGGTCCCGCGTCGAGGCCGCGCGGAAGGCGGTCGACGGGAACCCGGTGGCCACCGCGCAGGTGGACCGCGCCCGGGCCCTGCTCGACGGTGACCTGCCGGCGCAGCTCGCGGCCGCGGCGGCCTTCGACGCGGCCGGCTGCCCCTACCAGGCGGCGCGCACCCTGCTGCTGGCCGGGGGCGAGCACACCGCCGCCGGCGAGGCCGCGCTCGCCGGCCTGGGGCTCGCGGCCCGGCCCCTCGGGTGACCGGGCCGGTCCGGACGACGGGGCCCAGGGCCTGTCGTCCGGGCCGGGTCGGCATGATCCGGACGACGGGGCCCTAGCTCACCGCCTGCTTCACCAGGGCCGCGATCCGCTCCTCCACCTCGGGCGTCACCTCGGTCAGGGCGAAGGCGGTCGGCCACATCGTGCCCTCGTCCAGCTTCGCCGGGTCGTTGAAGCCGAGCGTGGCGTAGCGGGCCTTGAACTTCGCCGCGCTCTGGAAGAAGCAGACGACCTTGCCGTCCAGCGCGTAGGCGGGCATCCCGTACCAGAGCTTCGGCGCGAGGTGGGGGGCGGCGGCCGTGACCACGGCGTGGACGCGCTCGGCCATGATCCGGTCGGAGTCCCCCATCTCGGCGATCTTCGCGAGCAGGTCCCGCTCGGCCTCCGCCGCCTTGTCGGCGCGCGATCCGCGGCGCGCCGCCTTCTTCTGCTCCTGGGCGTGCTCCTTCATCGCGGCCCGCTCGTCGGCCGAGAAACCCTCGTACGTGCTGGCGTCGGTGGCGCTCATCGTCACTCCCGTGGTCGCGGTTCACGATCGGCCGGTGTGCCGTACCCGGTCCGGCCGCTGTGATCACAGCTTCCCGCGGCCGGCGCGCCCGCGCCTCCGTACTGACCACGGAAAGCGCCACGGAACCCGGCGGCGGGCCCGGTGGCGCCCCCGGCTCAGACCTGGACCACCGGCTCCCGCGTGAACAGCGCTCCGAGCTCCGGCGCGTTCACCCTCCGGTCGGCCAGCCGCAGCCCCTCCCAGACGGTCACCTGGTTGGCCGTGAGGACCGGCTTGCCGAGCTCCTTCTCCAGGAGCGGGACGTGTGCCGCCGTGTGCAGGGACGTGTCCGGCAGGAGCACCGCCTCCGCGTCCGGGCGGTCGGCGGAGCGGGCCAGCGCCAGCACCTCGTCCTCCGTCCAGGTGCCGGTCTGCGCGGCCGTCATGTTCCCGGAGCCGACCACGGCGACGGCCTCCACGCCGGCGGTGCGCAGGAAGTCCGCGAACAGCCGGGCCACGTCGTCCGGGTACGTCGCGCCGATGCCGACCTTGCGCAGGCCGAGCTCCTTCGCCGCGTGCACGAAGGCGAAGGAGGTCGAGGAGGCCGGCAGGCCCGCCGTCCGGGCCAGGGAGCGCACCTGTTCCTGGGCGCCCTCCCAGCCGTACGCGAAGCTGCCGCGGGTGGAGGCCCACACCACGGCGTCGGCGCCGGCCAGGCGCAGCTCCGCCGTGTCCGCCTCGAGCCGCTGCGGCGAGCCCATCTCGCGCAGGGCGTCCCCGCCGTGGGGGTCCCCGCCGGGTTCGGTGTGCACCAGGTCCACTCGGATGTCGCTGCCCAGGAGCTGCTCGATGCGTGGGTAGTCGTCCTCGCCGGAGTGGCCCGGGTACAGGAATCCCAGTGCTGTCATGTCCACCCTTCCTGCTGCTGTTCCGTGCCAGGAACGTCCGGAGTCCCTGGCGGTACGGGTACCCAGTCGGCGCAGCGCCGCCCACATCGTCACCGGGTTGGCCGAGATCACCGGGGTCACCGCGCCCGGAGAGGTCCGTGGCGCGTCCCGGTCTCACCCTGGGGGACGAGCGGACAACGCGCCGGACGCAGGGACGTGTTGACGGAGGTGGCTTTCGAGGCGAGCGCGGTCGGCCCGCCGGCGCGGCGGACGACCGGTCGCCGTCGGGCAGCGGGTGCCGGATCCTCCGGTGGTGGCTCGTTCGTCGCACAGGCCGAAAAGAGGGCTTGTGTCCCGCTACCAGTGCATATGGAGTGATGCGTGTCCCCGACCGGAGGGAGGGTGTTCCGGACGCCTGGGTGGGGCGCCGGGGCCCGCTCGTCGGGCTGTCGGGCCGTGCCCGTGACGGCTCGCGTGACCAGCGGGACTTCGATGCAGCGCGCAGTCATCTCCGTCACGGCGGCGGGCCGGGGAGCGGCGGCCGGGGGCGCCGTGCCGCCATATCGGACCGAAAAAGATCGGCATAACCTCCGGGACCTTGGGTAGCTGCGCGCCCATGGCTCCACCACACAGAACCCCTCCATGGGGCATATCCGTCCGAAGGTCCGGGAGTTCGGGGCCCACTCGCCGATCGCTGCTCGCGGGGGCCGCGGCGCTCGGCGCACTGGGGGCCGCGGGCTGCTCACGGGTCGCCACCGCGTCGAACGTGAAGGGCGGCGACCTGCTCGACCGGCTGAGGGCCCAGGGCGTGGCCCGGCTCGGCATCGCGGGCGAGATCCCCTTCGGATACATCGACAGGAACGGGGAGCTGACCGGCGAGGCGCCGGAACTGGCGAAGGTCATCTTCAAGCGGCTCGGAGTGGACCGCGTGCAGCCGGTCCCGACGGAGTTCGGCTCCCTCATCCCGGGGCTGGCGTCGCAGCAGTTCGACGTCGTGGCGGCCGGCATGTACATCAACCCGGACCGCTGCGAGCAGGTCATCTTCTCCGACCCCGACTACCAGATGCTCGACTCCTTCATCGTGCGCAAGGGGAACCCCCTGGGCCTGCGCGACTACAAGGACGTGGTGGAGAAGAAGGCCAAGTTCGCCACCGGCACCGGGTACGCCGAGATCCAGTACGCGGTCGAGGCCGGGTACAAGGAGGGCGACATCCTGATCGTCCCCGACCAGGTGGCCGGCCTGAACGCCGTCGAGGCCGGGCGCGTGGACGTCTTCGCGGGCACGGCGCTGACCACCCGCGAGGTGGTGAAGAAGTCGTCGAAGGCCGAGGTGACCGAGGCGTTCAAGCCGGTCGTCGGCGGCAGGCCGCACGTCGACGGCGGCGGCTTCGCCTTCCGGCCGACCGAGACCAATCTGCGGGACGCCTTCAACGTCGAGCTCCAGAAGCTCAAGAAGAGCGGCGAACTGCTGCGCATCCTCAAGCCGTTCGGGTTCACCGAGGACGAGATGACCGATCTGACCGCGAAGGAGCTGTGCGGCGGATGACATCCGGACTGTGGGAACTCGTACTCCAGGGCGTCTGGGTCACCGTCCAGCTGCTCTTCTTCAGCGCCCTGCTGGCGACGGCCGTGTCCTTCGTGGCCGGCGTCGCGCGCACCCATCGGCTGTGGATCGTCCGCTTCCTCGCGGGCTTCTACACCGAGGTGTTCCGCGGCACCTCCGCGCTGGTGATGATCTTCTGGGTGTTCTTCGTGCTGCCGCCGGCCTTCGGCTGGCAGCTGGTGCCGATGTGGGCGGGCACGCTGGCGCTGGGCCTGACCTACGGGGCGTACGGCTCCGAGATCGTGCGCGGCGCGCTCGGCGCGGTCGACCCGGCGCAGAAGGAGGGCGGCATCGCCCTCAGCTTCACGCCCTGGCAGCGGATGCGGCTGATCCTGCTGCCGCAGGCGGTGCCGGAGATGATCCCGCCCTTCTCCAACCTGCTGGTCGAGCTGCTCAAGGGCACCGCCCTGGTGTCGATCATGGGCATGGGCGACCTGGCGTTCAGCGGCAACCTGGTGCGCCTGGCACTCCAGGAGAGCGCGGAGATCTACACGTACGTCCTGCTGATCTACTTCGTGATCGCGTTCCTGCTCACGCGGGTGATGCGCGGTCTGGAGAAGAGGCTGAAGGCGGGTGTCGGGAAGGCGGTCCCGAAGCGGAAGACCGTCACTCCTGAGCCGGCCGGGATCGGGGGTGTCCGATGAAGTGGGACTGGAACGCGGTCTCCGAGTTCATGCCGCACTTCTGGGACGGCCTGCTGGTCACCCTCCAGATCCTGGTGCTCGGCTCGCTGATCTCCTTCGCCCTGGGCCTGGTGTGGGCGCTGCTGATGCGGACGCCGTCCCGCTGGGTGACCTGGCCGGTCGGGGTCGTCACGGAGTTCGTGCGCAACACCCCGCTGCTGGTGCAGCTGTTCTTCCTGTTCTACGTGCTGCCCGAGTGGGGCGTGACCGCGTCGGCGCTGACCACCGGCGTGATCGGCATCGGCCTGCACTACTCGACGTACACGATGCAGGTCTACCGGGCCGGCATCGAGGCGGTGCCGGTCGGCCAGTGGGAGGCCGCCACGGCGCTGAACCTGCCGCTGGGCCGGACGTGGACCGCGGTGATCCTGCCGCAGGCCGTCCGCCGGGTGGTGCCCGCCCTCGGCAACTACGTGATCTCGATGCTGAAGGACACACCGCTGCTCATGGCGATCACGGTGCTGGAGATGCTCGGTGAGGCGCGGTTGTTCTCCCAGCAGAACTTCCAGTTCACCGAGCCCCTGACGGTGATCGGCGTGGCCTTCATCATCGTCTCCTACCTGGCCTCCCTTGCCCTGCGAGCCCTGGAGCGACGCCTTGCCCACTGACACCCTCCCCAATCCCGAGAAGAGCCCCGAGCGCAGCACCGGCGAGCTGATCCGCCTGGAGCAGGTCACCAAGCGGTTCGGGGACAACACCGTCCTCGACCACCTGGACTTCTCCGTCGACGCCGGCAAGCACGTCACCCTGATCGGCCCGTCCGGGTCGGGCAAGACGACGATCCTGCGGCTGCTGATGACGCTGCTCAAGCCCGACGAGGGCACGATCACCGTCGACGGGCAGCAGCTGTTCCCGGCGAACGAGAAGCAGCGCCGCGAGGTGCGCAAGCAGATCGGGATGGTGTTCCAGCAGTTCAACCTGTTCCCGAACATGAGCGTGCTGCGCAACATCACCGAGGCGCCGGTCACCGTGCTCGGCATGTCCCGGGACGAGGCGGCGGAGCGGGGCAAGGGCCTGCTCGACATGGTGGGCCTGGCCGACAAGTGCGACGCCCGCCCGTCCCAGCTCTCCGGCGGACAGCAGCAGCGGGTGGCGATCGCGCGGGCGCTGGCGATGCGGCCCAAGGTGCTGCTGCTGGACGAGGTGACCTCCGCGCTGGACCCCGAGCTGGTCGCGGGCGTCCTCGACCTGCTGCGGGACATCGCGCGCAGCACCGACATCACCATGCTCTGCGTGACCCACGAGATGAACTTCGCCCGGGACATATCGGACCAGGTCCTGATGTTCGACTCGGGGCGGGTCATCGAGGCCGGCGCGCCGGAGAAGATCTTCAGCGAGCCGGAGCACGACCGGACCCGGGAATTCCTCAGCGCGGTGCTGTGAGGCGGGCGCGCCCCGGCGTCCGAGGTCGGGACGCCGGGGCACGCCACCGGCATGTGCCGATCGCCGACGACGCGGCCGGGAGCGCCGGAATCCGGCCAACACCCCCTCGCTCGCGACTCATTGACGGCTATCGTGAAGGTGACCCGCTGTCCGGACCAGGGCCTACGAAGCGAGCGCAGGGGGAGACCACCGTGGCGCTGCAGCACAAGCCGACCGCGCCGCACCACTCGGTCCAGGACGCCCTGCGCGCCCTGGAGACGGTGACGCGGCACAGCACCGGAATCACCGACACCGAACTGGCCCGCCGGACCGGCCTCGGCCGGGAGCGGCTGACCCCGCTCCTGCTCATGCTGCGCCGCGAGGGCTACGTCGAGCGGACCGCCGACGGTGCGTACGTCACGGGCGCGGCCCTGGCCCGCCTGGGCTCCGCGCAGGGCCGCGAGGAGGCCCTGCGCGACAAGCTCCAGCACACCCTGGACCGGCTGCGCGACTCGGTGGGCGCCGCCGTCTACATCAGCCGGTACGTCGACGGCGAGGTCAGCGTCACCCAGTACGCCGACAGCCCGGCCGCGCCCCGGGTGAACGAGTGGGTGGACTTCCGCGTCTCGGCGCACGCCACCGCGGTCGGCAAGAGCCTGCTGACCCAGCTCGACCACGCGGGCCGCCGCGACCACCTCGCCCGGCACCGGATGGCCCGCCTGACCTCGCGCACGATCACCAGCGATCGCCTGCTGCTGTCCCGGCTGGACTCCCAGCCGCCCACGGTGCCCGTCCTCGACCTCCAGGAGTACGCGCTGGGCACGGTCTGCGCGGCCGTCCCGCTGACGGCGGGCTCCGCCGCGGGCTGCCTGGCCCTGTCCCTGCCCGTCGCGCACGCGCACCGGCTGCGGCAGGCCGCGGACGCCCTGAACCGGGGCGCGGCACCGGTCCTGCTGTCGATGGCGATCTAGGGGGTGTCCGGCCGCGTGGGCGGTGGTCGTGAGCACCCGCGCGGAACAGGTAGTATTTCCGTCGTCGCCGACCGCGGAAAGCGGAAGGCGGGAGTCATGCGCCGCTAGCTCAGTTGGTTAGAGCAGCTGACTCTTAATCAGCGGGTCCGGGGTTCGAGTCCCTGGCGGCGCACAGTAGAGGGCCTCTCGCACACGCGAGGGGCCCTCTTCCGTTCGTTCAGAAGGTCACGTCCGAGCAGGCGTAGAACGCGTTGCCCGTGTCGGCGACCGTCCACACCGACAGGATGACGTGGTGCCCGCTCAGCCCGGACGGCAGCGTGCCGCTGTGGGAGAGCGTGGCCGGCGGCTGCTTGCCGCCGTAGGGCACCGTGAAGAACGGCGTCAGGTTGAGGTCGGACCGGGACAGGCCGTGGTCCTGGTTCCAGCCCGGCTTGGTGACGTAGTACTTGAAGTCGGTCGTGGCGTGCCGGGCGGTGAACTGCCAGCGGAAGGTGTAGCTCTGTCCGCCGTTCACCTTGGTGGTCGGCCACGCCTGGCCGTTGGGCTGCCTGGGGGCGTTGAGCGGGGCGAAGGTGCCGTGCCCCGCGGAGCAGATCTGCCCGTCGGCCGGTCCGGCCGCCGGGAAGCCCTTGGGGCCCTCGACGCTCTGCGGCTCCCACTGGATGGAGCCGCAGCCGGTGACGGTGCCGTTCTGGCACACCTTCTGCCGGCTGACGGGGAGATCGGTGTAGCCGTGGCCGCTGGCGCCGCCGGAGGACAGCACGAGGGCTCCGGTCGTCGCGATGCCCACCGCCGCGGCGGACAACTTGATCCTTTTGCGCATACTGCTTCTCCTGTGACGTGGGGGAAGGGCAGCGAGCTTTTCTGGTCTAGACCAAGTCTCAGGTTATGACCGTCACTTGAACATGTCCATACCAATCGAAGAACCCGGTCCCGTCGCGGCCCCGCTCACGCCCCCGGCTCTCCCCGCCCGGCGCAGAACGCGACCGTCAGGTCCTTCACCAGCACCTTGCGCTCGTAGTCGTCGAGCTCCACCAGCCCGCGCATCGTCAGCCGGGTCACCGTGTCCTCCACCGAGTCCACGACCGAGGTGAGCACGCTCGCCCGCTGCGCCGCGTCCAGGGCGGCGATCCGGCGCCGGTGCATCGCGGCGGCCACCTCCGGGGCGTACTCCACCCGGACCGGCCGCACCGAGAACACCTCCAGACCGACCGGCGCCGCGTCCGCCGCCACCAGCCGGGTCAGCGTCTCACCCGCCACGTCCGCCGCGCCGCGGACCGTGCCCGCCGGCTCCACCGGGATCCGGGCCAGCGCCGCCTCGACGCACTCGCGCAAGTACGCCTCGTGGTCCTCGACGCCCAGCGTGGCCCGCACGGTGTCCCGCACCCGCCACACCACCAGCGTCACCGTCCGGAGCGCGACCCCGTTGCCGTCGGCCGCGGGCATCGGCTCGCTGCGCCAGTGCCGCAGCCGCACATCGACCCGGCGCCGCAGGAACAGCGGGTTCACCCACATCAGACCGGTGCGCCGGACGGTGCCGCGGTAGCGGCCGAACAGACCGAGCACCCAGGCCTGCCCGGTCCGCCCCCGGGCCAGCCCGCCGAAGCCGAACAGCCCGAGCGCCCCGGCGGCCGCGTACGCCGCCCACTGCGCGGGCCCGAGCCCGGCACCCGCCTGCGCCGGCACGCCCAGCGCCTGGACGGCGAGCGGCGGCACGATCCCGGCCCACCAGGAGGTGATCGCACAGCCCGCCACCCCGCAGGCCCCGGCGGCCACGCCCGCCGTGCCGGGCAGCACCCGGGCCGGACGCTCCGTCAGCTCCGGGTCGACCGCGGCCACCGGCCGGGGCCGCGCCGCGGTGGGGCGCCGCATCCGCGGCTGCTCCCCCGTGCCCTGCCTGCGGCCGACGACCGCGGCCCGCAGCGGGACCGGCGCCGGGGCGGGGTCGTCCCGGAACAGCAGGTGGACGGGGATCTCCGTGGTCGCCTCGTTGTGGATGATCCGCGCGGACCGGACCGCGCCCTCCCCGGGCCCGCCGGCGCCGGGAGCCGGAGCGGCGGAAGCCGGGGCGGAAGCCGGAGCCGGCTCCGACGGCGAGGGAGAGGCCGGGACCGGTGCCGGGACCGGTGCCGGGGTCGTCGAGGGTGTCGTCGAAGAGGTCGTACTCATGCGTGCTCCAGCCTCCGCGCCAGACGCGCCATGAACGGATGATCACGAACGGTGGCCCCCGGGGCCGGTCACGAGAAGAGCCGCCGCCAGGTCTCCGGGCCCGGGTAGCCGTCCGCCGCGCCGCCGCGCCAGCCCTGGGCGCGCTGGAAGGCCTCGACGTTCCGCCGGTCCGCCTCGCCCCAGCGCGGTCCCGGTCCGTTCGTGTAGTGCCTGCCGAAACCCTTCCTCACCAACTGCGCGCCGAGCCGGGTGACGTGCGGACTGTCCGCGCCCGGGCGGAACGTCGCCCGGCCCGGATAGCCGGACACCCCGTGCGGGGCGGGCGGCGCGCCGGCCGGGACGTCCCCGCCCCCGCCGGTGGCCGCCGGCCGACGGGCCCCCGGTCCGGGCAGCCCGGCGGTGGCCTCGCCCGTCCGGGCCGTGGGGGCCGCCGCGGTGGCCGGTGCCCCGTCCGCCGCGGGCGTCGTCTCGCTCGTCACTCCCTTGTAGCGGTAGGGGAGGTACTTGGCGGAGTTGCTCCAGTAGGCGTAGGGCGTGGACTGCTTGCGGGTGTTCGGCGGGGTCTGCTCATAGGCCGTGTAGGAGGTGTGCGCGGCGTCCGTCCAGCCGCCGAAGATCACCACGTGGGAGCCCTGCTGGGGGTCGGCCGTGTTGTGGAAGAGCAGGATGTCGCCGGGCTGGAGCTCCTCCTTGGTGATCCGGTCCGCGAAGGCGCCGAGGCTCCCGGTCCATTCGTTCGTGGGCAGCTTCCAGGCCATCGACACGTAGCCCGAGCAGTCCTGCCGGTAACCGTCGGACCAGTAGGCGGTCATGCTGTAGGGCACCTTCGCGGTGACCCAGGTCCTGGCCCGCTCGATGATGTCCGTACGGGTGATCGCGGGCAGCTGCGTACCTGCCGCGGGAGACGCCGGCCGGCCCGTCGGACCGTGCAGCGGGGCCCTGGGGCCCTGCGGGGTGTCGGGCTGCCCGTCCACGGGATCGCCCGGCCGGTGGACCGTGGGGGCGGCCGGGGCGGCCGCCGCCTGGCCCGCCCCGAGGGCGGCGGTCGCGGTGGCCGCGGTGGCCACCACCAGGACGCGATGGGCGGCCGGGTTGATGCCCCGGCCCGCCGGGGCCCGCGGCGGGACGGCGCACCGGGCCCGGCACCCGGGGCAGTCGCAGTCGCTCACGGGATCGATCTCTTCGAATACCGGAGTCTCCATGCGATTCCCCTCACACAGCAGTGAAAAAGTCCGCGTAGGTGTGCGCGGCGGCGCACCGTGATCAGCCTCTCAACTGTCTTGTTCGCGCGCATGTTGACGGTCCGAATGACGTACCCGGGAGGTGCGCGCGGGGGAGGCCCTCCCCTGACGTGGTCGGGAGCACCCGCCGGCGTCGGGTAAAGTTGTCCGAGTCAGCAGGCGCCGCTAGCTCAGTTGGTTAGAGCAGCTGACTCTTAATCAGCGGGTCCGGGGTTCGAGTCCCTGGCGGCGCACAGACGGTCGAAGGCCCTCCGTAGCACACGGAGGGCCTTCGGCGTATCCGGAGCCGGGGCCTCTTGCGATCATGCCGACCCCCGTAGAAGCCTGGTCCGGGTCGGGGGGCCGGTTGCCGCAGGGGGCATCATGCAACCGGGGGGCGCCGTTCCATGTCTATATAAGGTGTGGATGCCGTGGTGACAGCAACCCACCACTGAGACGTCCGTGACGGCAAGGGGGACCCGGCGGACGAAGCAAAGCGACGAAACACGCACTGACCCGCGTGTGGGGGGAAGACTCATGACGTCGACGCCGACGGGCGCCGGGCAGGACCACGACCCGTCCCAGACCACCCAGCTCAGGGTGCCCGCGCACCGGAACTGGAACACCGGCTCGTTCCGCCGGATCAAGAAGGCGCTGCCCAGATACGACTACGAGCACTACAGCCGGCTCGCGGGTCCCCTCACGCAGCCCGACCCGCACAAGCCGTACACGGTGCAGTACCGCTCGCTGCTCTCGCAGGAGCCGCACCGCATCCGGGTCGCCCTGATGCTGGCCGCGGCCCCGCTGCTGTCCGTGGTGCTGCTGGTCTGGCTGCTCCAGCCCGAGCACTGGACGGAGCGCGACTACCCGGCCTTCGACTGGCTGCCCGCCCTCGACATCGTCATGCTGGTCTCGATCGGCCTGATCGAGCTGTTCCGCTGCCTGAACGTGCTGTCGAACGCGCACGCCACACTGGTCGCCCGCGACCCGGTACCCGTGGTGCCCGAGACCGGCACCCGGGTCGCCTTCCTCACCTCCTTCGTGCCCGGCAAGGAACCGCTGGAGATGGTGACGAAGACCCTGGAGGCGGCCGTCAGGATCCGCCACCGCGGCCTGATGCACGTGTGGCTCCTCGACGAGGGCGACGACCCCGAGGTGAAGGCGGTCTGCGAGCGCCTCGGCGTGCACCACTTCTCCCGCAAGGGCGTCGCGAGGTGGAACCGGCCCAAGGGACCGCACCGCGCCAAAACCAAGCACGGCAACTACAACGCCTGGCTCGAGGCGCACGGCGACGGCTACGACTTCTTCGCCTCCGTCGACACCGACCACGTGCCGCTGCCGAACTACCTGGAGCGGATGCTCGGCTTCTTCCGCGACCCGGACGTCGGCTTCGTCATCGGCCCGCAGGTCTACGGCAACTACGACAACCCGATCACCAAGGCCGCCGAGTCCCAGCAGTTCCTCTTCCACGCGCTGATCCAGCGCGCGGGCAACCGCTACGGCGCGCCGATGTTCGTGGGCACCTCCAACGCGGTGCGCATCAGGGCGCTCAAGCAGATCGGCGGCCTGTACGACTCGATCACCGAGGACATGGCGACCGGCTTCGAGATCCACCGCCACCGGAACCCGGCCACCGGCCGCAAGTGGCGCTCGGTCTACACCCCGGACGTGCTCGCCGTCGGCGAGGGCCCGAACGCCTGGACGGACTTCTTCACCCAGCAGATGCGCTGGTCGCGAGGGACGTACGAGACGATCCTCAAGCAGTACTGGAAGGGCTGGTACTCGCTGCCGCCGAGCAAGCTCTTCAACTACACGATGATGATCATCTTCTACCCGATGTCGGCCCTGAACTGGATCCTCGCGGCGATGAGCTGCGCGCTGTTCCTGGGCCTGGGCGCCTCGGGTGTGGACATCGACCCCACGGTCTGGCTGATGCTCTACGGCAACGCCTCCGCGCTCCAGATCGGCCTGTACGTCTGGAACCGCCGGCACAACGTCTCGCCGCACGAGCCGGAGGGCTCCGGCGGTGTGGCCGGCATGGTGATGTCCGCGCTGTCGGCGCCGCTGTACGCGAAGGCGCTCGTCGACTCCGTGCTGCGGCGCAAGAGCAAGTTCGTGGTCACGCCCAAGGGCGACTCGGCGAGCCCCGACACCCTGTTCGGGACCTTCCGCTACCACTGGTACTTCATCGTCGTCTTCGGCGGCTCGATCACCGCCGGCCTGGTGCTCGGCCACTCCCACCCCGCCATGATCATCTGGGCGACGTTCGCGCTGCTGATCACCGCCTCGCCGATCCTCGCCTGGCGGTACTCCCTGCGGGAGGCGGGGAAGAAGCCCGCCGCGGCGGCTCCCGCGGAGCCGCGCACCCAGCCGGAGGACGCGGCGCCCGCGGGACCGTACCAGCCGTATCCGCTGCCGGCCCGGGACCTGCCCTACGGGGCGCACGGTGCTCACGTGCCGCACATGCCGCAGCAGAAGCCCGACTGGGCCGCCTCCCCCGACGGGGACGGCGACCAGACCATGCAGATCGCCCTTGGTGGACTTGGGGGACGTAAGGAATGAAGGACCGTGCCGGCCGCCGCCGGGCCCGTCGCTTCGCGATAGGCACGGCGGTGGTAGTAGCGCTGGCCGGGATGAACGGACCGTGGCTCTACCGCTTCGGAACCGAGAAATACCACCAGTACGAGATCAACAAGCCGGAGTACAAGGCCGCCAACGGCAAGTGGGAGATCGTCGAGTTTCCCGAGGAGTACCGGCAGAACACCATCCACGCGGCGCTGCTGCGCACCGGCAAGGTGCTGCTCGTCGCGGGGTCGGGCAACAACCAGGACAACTTCGACGACAAGAAGTTCGACACCCGGATCTGGGACCCGGTCAAGGGGACCGTCAAGAAGGTGCCGACGCCCGCCGACCTGTTCTGCACCGGCCACACCCAGCTCGCCAACGGCAATCTGCTGATCGCGGGCGGCACCAAGCGGTACGAGAAGCTCAAGGGCGACGTCACCAAGGCCGGCGGCCTGATGATCGTCCACAACGAGAACCCGGACAGGCCGATCACGCTGCCCGCGGGCACCAGGTTCACCGGCAAGGAGAACGGCAGGACGTTCGTCTCCAGGGACCCGGTACTGGTGCCGCGCGCCGAGAAGGTCTTCGACCCGGTGACCGGCGAGTTCGTGCGCAACGACCCGGGCCTCGGCCGGATCTACGTCGAGGCGCAGAAGAGCGGCGCCGAGTACGAGACGGGCACCGAGGACAACTACCGGATCCAGGGCCTGTCGGGTGCCGACGCGCGCAACACCTACGGCATCGCGCAGAAGCTCGCCCTCGACAAGAAGGACTTCCAGGGGATCCGGGACGCCTTCGAGTTCGACCCGGTCGCCGAGAAGTACATCAAGGTCGACCCGATGCACGAGGCCCGCTGGTACCCGACGCTCACCACGCTGAGCGACGGCAGGATCCTCAGCGTCTCCGGTCTCGACGACATCGGCCAGCTGGTCCCGGGCAAGAACGAGGTCTACGACCCGGAGACCAAGAAGTGGACCTACACCGACCAGGTCCGCCAGTTCCCGACGTACCCGGCGCTGTTCCTGATGCAGAACGGCAAGATCTTCTACTCGGGTTCGAACGCCGGGTACGGCCCCGACGACGTCGGGCGCGACCCGGGCGTCTGGGACGTCGACACCAACAAGTTCCGCAGGATCCCCGGCCTGAGCGACCCGGACATGCTGGAGACGTCGGGCACCGTGCTGCTGCCGCCGGCGCAGGACGAGAAGTACATGGTGATCGGCGGCGGCGGGGTCGGCGAGTCGAAGCTGGCCAGCGAGAAGACCCGGATCGTCGATCTGAAGGCCGACGACCCTAGGTTCGTGGACGGGCCGTCGCTGGAGAAGGGCACGCGCTACCCGCAGGCCTCGATCCTGCCCGACGACACGGTGCTGGTCTCCGGCGGCTCGGAGGACTACCGGGGCCGCGGCGACTCAAACATCCACCAGGCGCGGCTCTACCACCCGGACACCAACCGGTTCGAGAAGGTCGCCGACCCGCTGGTGGGGCGCAACTACCACTCGGGCTCGATCCTGCTGCCGGACGGCCGCCTGATGTTCTTCGGTTCCGACTCGCTCTACGCCGACAAGGCCAACACCAAGCCCGGCACGTTCGAGCAGCGCGTCGAGATCTACACGCCGCCGTACCTGTACCGGGACTCGCGGCCCGACCTGTCGGGCGGTCCGCAGACCATCGCGCGCGGCGCGTCGGGGACCTTCACCTCGCGGGCGGCCTCGACGGTCGAGAAGGTGCGGCTGATCCGGCCGAGCGCCTCGACGCACGTCACGGACGTCGACCAGCGGTCCATCGCGCTGGACTTCAAGGCGGACGGGGACAAGCTGACGGTGACCGTGCCGGAGGGCAGGAACCTGGTGCAGTCGGGCTGGTACATGCTGTTCGCCACGGACGGGGAGGGGACGCCCTCCAAGGCGCAGTGGGTGCGGGTGCCGTAGCGCCTCGGGGGGATTCACTCCCCCCGGGGCGTCACCCCCCGGCCAGCTTCAGGGCGTAGTCGGGCCACCAGGCGCCCGCCTTCGGGCCGCCCTTGCACTCGCCGTCCGACTCACCGGGGCGCTTGATCCACAGGTAGGCGTCGACCAGGGGGTCGGCCGTCCGGACGGTCGGTGTCTCGCCGAGGGCGCGGCCCGGTGGGTTGCACCACTGCTTGTCGGGGGCGCCCTTGGTGTAGGGGCCGTTGCCGTTGCGGCTGGTGTCGACGACGAAGTGCTTGCCGCCCACCTTGGCGGAGAGCCGCTTGCCGTAGGCGATGGACTCCTGGGTGGAGTAGAAGTTGGACACGTTGACGGCGAAGCCGTCGGCCTGGTCGACGCCGGCCCGCCGGAGCGGCTCGAAGATCTGGTCGGGGTGGCCCCAGCCGGCGTTGCCCGCGTCCAGGTAGACCTTGGTGTTCTTCAGCGCCGTGAGCTTGGCGACGGCGCCCTTGAGGAGGTCGTAGCGCTCCTCGTGGAACTCGTCCGGGGTGCAGCCGTCGACCAGGTGGAGCACCGCGTCCGGTTCCAGGACGACGGTGGCGGCCCGGTCGCCGATGCCCGCGGCCACGCCGTCGACGAACGAGCGGTAGGTGTCGCCGTCGGCGGCGCCGCCCTGCGAGTACTGGCCGCAGTCGCGGTGCGGGATGTTGTAGAGGACGAGCAGCGCGGTGCGCCCGGCCTCGTCGGCGGCCTCGGTGAAGCCGCGGGTCTGCTCCTCCGGGTTGTCCGGGCTGATCCACTCGCCGGTCGGCTGCTCGGCGATCCTGCGGATCCGGTCGGCCTGGTCCTGCTTGCCCGCCTTCTCCAGGGACACCACCTGCCGGGCCGCGGTGCCGTCGGGATTGACCCAGAAGGGGTCGGTCTCCCTGGGCTGCTGGGTGATGCCGGCCCCCGCGTCCTTGTCCCCGTCCCCGCCGCCGGACGAGCACCCCGCGATCAGCAGCGCCGCCCCCAGCACCGCCGCGGACGCCCGCCTCGCGGTCGTCCCTCCGGCCCCCCTGCTGCCGTACATCCAACCCCCCGGTGCACTGTTCGGAGGCTCAATCCTGACATACCCGGGTCATGGGCCGGTGCCCGTGAGATAGGCCGAGACGACGACGTTGGCCGTGTAGCCGCCGGTGGCGCGGTCGAAGGTGCCGCCGCAGGTGATCAGGCGCAGTTCGGCCCGTCCCGTGGTCCGCGGCGCGTAGGCCTGGCGGGCGTCGAAGCCGTCGCGGTCGAGGACCCGGACGTCGTCGACGGTGAACTCGGCGACCCCGCCGCCGTCGCGGACGACCCGGATCGTCGCGCCGGGTTCGATGCCGCTGAGCCGGTAGAAGACGGCGGGGCGGGTCTCGGTGTCGACGTGCCCGACCATCAGGGCGGCCCCGGCCTCCCCCGGTGTCACGCCGGCCGCGTACCAGCCGACGGTGTCGGCCCGGTCGAAGGAGGGCGGCTCGATCCCGCCCCTGCCGTCGAGGCCGCGCGCGAGCACCGGGGCGCTGATGCCGAGTCCGGGGACGTCGAGCCGTTCGGGCAGGGCGTCGCCGAGGGGCGCGTGGGCGGGCGGCAGCGGCAGGTCGGGGGGCCGGCCGGCGGCCGCCATGTCGCCGGTGGCCGGCCGGGACATGCCCGCGTGCACGTCGGTGGCGTCGCGGCCCCACAGCCACAGTCCGAGGAACAGCACCACCCAGGCGGTGCCGCTCACCAGGCGGCCGGGGCCGGCGGGGCGTATCGGGACCTCTCCCCGCCGTCGGTCCTGGTCGGACATGGTCAGTCCGCCCTGCGGCTCCGGCTGCGCACCCCGCGCAGCCCCACGGCGACGGCGGCGATCCCGGCGAGCACCAGACCGGTCACGGTGTGCGCGGTGCCGGGCGGGTCGACGCGCGCCCCGTCCCCGGCGTCCGCGGCGGCCGGCACCGCGGCACCGCCGCCACCCGCGTCGACGGGGGCGACGGGAGAGGCGTGGGTGTCCGGGCGGTCCGCCGGGCGGTGCGGCCCGACGGTGATGGTGCCCCTGCGGGCGTTCTCGCCGCACGTGACCCGCACGGTATAGACACCGACCGTCACCGTGGTGCGGACCCGGCCGGCGCCGACCAGGACGCCGTCCTCGGCGGCCACGGCGAGCCGTACGTCGGACTCGAACGCCGCGGACACGGCGACCGCCGTCCGCTCGGTGCAGCCGGGGACGCGGAGCGTGACGTCGGTGCCGGGCGCCGGTGAAGCCGGAGTCACCGAGATCCCGTCCCCGTCCGCCGCGTACGCCGCCGGGGCGACCGGTGCGCACAGCGCGACCAGCGCGGCTCCGGCACAGACAGTTACCTTCAGTGAGCCCATCATGTACCTCCAGTCATCTGGAGGCTGCCCCGCGACGGCCGCCCCCGCATCCGGGCGGGGGCGACGCTGCTCCGAACGGGCGACGCGGGGAACGGGCCGGTCTCAGACCCGGTCGACGAGGTCCGCGATCGAGTCGACGACCTTGGACGGCCGGTACGGGAAGTCCTCGACCTGCTCGGACCGGGTCAGGCCGGTGAGCACCAGGAAGGTCTGCATCCCGGCCTCTATGCCGGCCAGCACGTCGGTGTCCATGCGGTCGCCGATCATGGCGCTGGTCTCGGAGTGGGCGCCGATCGCGTTGAGCCCGGTGCGCATCATCAGCGGGTTGGGCTTGCCGGCGAAGTAGGGCTGCTTGCCGGTCGCCTTGGTGATCAGCGCGGCCACCGCCCCGGTCGCCGGGAGCGGGCCCTCGGCGGAGGGGCCGGTCTCGTCGGGGTTGGTGCAGATGAACCGGGCGCCGGCGTTGATCAGCCGTACCGCCTTCGTCATGGCCTCGAAGGAGTAGGTGCGGGTCTCGCCGAGGACCACGTAGTCGGGCTCGTGGTCGGTGAGGATGTAGCCGATGTCGTGCAGGGCGGTGGTCATGCCGGCCTCGCCGATGACGTACGCCGAGCCGCCCGGCCGCTGGTCGTCCAGGAACTTCGCGGTCGCCAGCGCCGAGGTCCAGATCGCCTCGACCGGGACCTCCAGGCCCATCCGGCGCAGCCGGGCGTGCAGGTCGCGCGGCGTGTAGATGGAGTTGTTGGTCAGGACGAGGAAGGGCTTGCCGGACTCGCGCAGCTTCCTGATGAAGGCGTCGGCGCCGGGGATGGGGACGCCCTCGTGGATGAGCACCCCGTCCATGTCGGTGAGCCATGACTCGATGGGCTTGCGGTCTGCCATGTGCGGGATCTCCTGCCGTACGCGGTCCAGCCTGCGCCCCACCCTAAACAGAGCGGGATCTTGGCGGAACGGCCGTCTCATGGACCGGCGGGGAGGAGCCGGCGGCCGAGGGTCCGGCGGCCACGCGTCAGCGGCGTCCGCGGGCGAGCAGGACGGCCGCGGTGCCGGTGGCGAGGAGCAGGGCGGCGGCCGCGAGGGCCGCGTCCAGGCGGCCCATGCCGGTGCCGGCGAGCTCGTCGGCGAACGGGAAGCCGGTGTTCCCGCCGTCGGGCGTGGAGGCGACGGAGGGTGCCACGGGCTCGGCGCTGCGGGTGACGGACGGCGCGTCGGCGGGCTCGTCGGGCGCGCCGCCGGTGCCGATGCGGAAGCGGTAGTCGTTCGACCGGCCGACCCAGTCGCCGTCGTCGCCGCGGCGCTGGACGACGGCGGCGTTGGCGGTGACCTCGCCGGGCGCGGTGTCCGAGGTGAGCGCGAGCCGCACCTTCACGGTGAGGGTGCTGCCCGGGCCGACGGTGAAGCCGGGGAAGGCGGCGTCGCCCTGGCCCTCGCCGAAGGCGCCGATCAGCTCGCCGCGGTCGGTCTCCTCGAAGGTGACGGGGCGGGGGTGGTCGCCGTCGAAGAACTCCAGGCGGGCCTGCGCCGGCCGGAGGGCCCGTCGCTCGTCGACCAGGACGACGACCGGGTGGACGGCCTCGCAGGTGCGGGACGTGGTGTTGGTGAGGTTCAGGTACCAGACGCCGTAGCCGCCGCCGGTCTCGTAGGCGCCCGGGCCGCCGTGGATACGGGTGGTGAGCGGGAAGGTGTGGTCGTCGGGCGCCGTACAGGCGGGCAGCGGGGCGACGGAGCCCGCGGACGCGGCGGCGACCGGGGCGGTGGGGGCCGGGGGTGCGGCCGCGACGGGGGCCGGGGGTGCGGCGGCGGCCAGGGTGGCGGGCGCCAGGGGTGCGGTGGCGCCCGGGCCGGAAGCGGCCAGGGCGGCTGGCGCTGGGGGCGCGGCGGCCAAGGCGATGCGGGCCAGGGGCGCGGCGGCGCCAGGCGCCAGGGGTGCGGGCACCAGGGCGGCAGGCGCCGGGGCTGCGGCGGTACCCGGGCCGGAAGCGGCCAGGGCGCCAGGCGCCAGGGGTGCGGTTGCCAGGGCGGCAGGCGCCGGGGCTGCGGGGGTGCTCGGGCCGGCCGCCGCCAGGGGTACGGCGGCGGCCACGGCAGCAGGCGCCGGGGGTACGGCGGCGGCAGGCGCCAGAAGTGCGGCGGTGCCCGGGCCGGACGCGGCCAAGGCGGCGGCCGGGGCCGACGGGGGCGCGGACGAAGTCGGGCCGGCGGGCGTCAGGGACGCGGCGGCGGCCGGGGCGGAGGCGGCCAGGAGGGCGGCTGCCGCCGCCAGGCAGGGGGTCGCGGGCGTGAACAGTCGCATAAACACATGAGCGTGGCGGACCGTCCCGCCCGCCGGGACCGCCGTTCGGGGTGTGCCCCTCGAACGGCCCCCGCGATGCCCTCGTCCGGCGTACGCCCCCGGCGGCCGTTCAGCCGCCGTCGCCCCGCCCGAACAGCGGCGCGAGCAGCAACTGGGCCGCGCCCTCCGCGACCACCCGCACCCCGCCGGGCGCGATCCGCACCGGCACGGCGCCGTCGTGCCCGCCCTCCCTCCGGGCCCGGGCGTCGAGGACGGCGCCGACCCCCTGGACGAAGGCGTCGGGCGCGGCGGCGACGGTACGGCCGCCGAGCAGGACCAGGTCGATGTCCAGCAGCCCGGCGAGGTTCGCGGCGCCCGCGCCCAGGACCCGGGCCGCCTCCGCGAGGTCGCCCCGGGCGACGGCACCGAGGCACAGGGCCTCTATGCAGCCGCGGGCGCCGCAGGTGCAGGGCGGTCCGTCGAGCTGGACGACCTGGTGGCCGAACTCGCCGGCCCCGGTCCGGGCCCCCCGGTGCACACCGCCGCCGAAGACGAGGCCGGCGCCGAGTCCCGTGCCGAGGTGCAGATAGGCGAAGGAGCCGCCCTCGCCGCCCCCCGCGCCCCCGACGGCCAGCCCCAGGGCCGCCGCGTTGGTGTCCTTGTCCACCACGACCGGCACACCGAGGCGCCGGGTCAGCGCGTCCCGCAGCGGGAAGCCGTCCCACTCCGGGAAGCCGGTGACCCGGTGCAGTACGCCCCGGACGTGGTCGAGGGGCCCCGGCAGGGCGACGCCGAGCCCGAGGAGCGTGGGCGCGTCGGTCAGCCGTCCGCCGGGCGCGCGCAGCACGTCGGCGGCCAGCTCCCCGGCCGCCCGCGCCACCCCCTCCAGCACGGCCGGCGCCCCCGCGCCCAGGTCCAGCGGGTACCGCCGCTCCCCCACGGCCGTCCCGTCGAGGTCGACCAGCACGGCCCGCAGCTCGTCCCGGTCCAGGTGCACGCCCACCGCGTGGCCCGCCTCCGGCACCAGTCGCAGGACCGTGCGCGGCTTGCCGCCCGTGGAGGCGCGGCGCCCGGCCTCGGCGGCGAGGCCCTCCGCCCGCAGCCGGGCGGTGATCTTGCTGACCGCCTGCGGGGTGAGCCCGGTGCGCTCGGCGAGCTCCAGCCGGCTGATGCCCTCCGTCCCGGCGGTGCGCAGCAGGTCGAGGACGAGGGCGGTGTTGTGGCTGCGCAGGGCGAGCAGGTTCGCGCCGCCCGCCGCGGGCCGCACGCCCCCGGCGGCACGCCCGCCACCGCCCGCGCCGCCGCGCGCGCCGTCGCCCGTTCCCTCGCCGTCAGCCCTGTTCACGCCCCCATTGTCCCCGCCGCTTGCACTTTGGCAACAGCGTTGCGAAAGTGGATGCCATGACTGGTACTCCTCCCGGCACCCCGCTGCGCGTCGGTCTCGTCGGCTACGGCCTCGCGGGCTCCGTCTTCCACGCCCCGCTCATCGCCGCCACCGAGGGCCTGGCCCTGGACACGGTGGTCACCTCGAACCCGGACCGGCAGCGGCAGGCCCGCGACGAGTTCCCGGACGTGCGGACCGTCGCCACGCCGGACGAGCTGTTCGGCCGGGCCGCCGAGCTGGACCTGATCGTCGTCGCGTCCCCGAACAAGACCCACGTGCCGCTCGCCACGCGTGCCCTCGAGGCCGGTCTGCCGGTAGTCGTGGACAAGCCGGTCGCGGGCACGGCGGCCGAGGCACGCGGGCTGGCCGAGCTCGCCGAGGAGCGCGGCCTGATGCTCTCCGTCTTCCAGAACCGCCGCTGGGACAACGACTTCCGCACCCTCCGCAAGCTCCTCGACGAGGGCACGCTGGGCGACGTGTGGCGCTTCGAGTCGCGCTTCGAGCGCTGGCGGCCCGAACCCAAGGGCGGCTGGCGCGAGTCGGGCGACCCGGCGGAGATCGGGGGTCTCCTCTACGACCTCGGCAGCCACGTCGTCGACCAGGCGCTCGTCCTGTTCGGCCCGGCCACGCAGGTGTACGCGGAGTCGGTGGTGCGACGCGCCGGCGCCGAGGCGGACGACGACACGTTCATCGCGATCACGCACGCGAACGGCGTCCGCTCGCACCTCTACGTCTCCTCCACCGCCGCCCAGCTCGGCCCCCGTTTCCGGGTGCTGGGCTCCCGGGCGGGCTACGTCAAGTACGGCCTGGACCCGCAGGAGGCCGCGCTGCGCGAGGGCAAGCGGCCGGGCCCCGGCTGGGGCGAGGAGGACGAGTCGCTGTGGGGCCGCGTGGGCTCCGGGGAGTCCCCCCTGACCGGCGGCGGGCGCGTGGAGGCGACCGTCCCGGGCGACTACCCGGCCTACTACGCGGCCGTCGCCGACGCGCTGCGCGGGCGGGGCCCCAACCCGGTGGACGTGCGGGAGGCGGCTGCCGCCCTGGACGTCCTGGAGGCGGCCCGCCGTTCGGCGCGCGACGGAGTGGCGGTGGCCCTGTGACGCGCGAGCAGCCCCCCGCCCCGACCGTGGCGGAGCTGGAGGAGCAGGAACGCCGCCTGGTCTTCCGCCGGTTCACCCACGACGACGCGTGGACGCTGGGCTCGCTCCTGGTCGAGCTGGCCCGGGAGCGCCGGGCGCCCGTCGCCGTCGACATCCACCGGGCCGGCCAGCAGCTCTTCCACGCGGCCCTGCCCGGCTCGACCCCCGACAACGACGCCTGGATCGCCCGCAAGCGCCGGGTGGTGGAGCGGTACGGCTCCGCGTCGTACCTGGTGGGTGCCCGTTTCCGGGCCAAGGGCACGACCTTCGAGGACTCCTCGCGGCTCGACCCCGACGTGTACGCCGCGCACGGCGGCTCCTTCCCCGTCACCGTGGAGGGCGTCGGCGTGGTCGGCGCGGTGACGGTGTCGGGGCTGCCGCAGGTGGAGGACCACCGGCTGGTGGTGGAGGCGCTGGAGCGGTTCCTGGGCGAGTAGCCCGGACGGCCGTCCCGGGAATCATCTCCGGCTCCCTCCGGTTGGCACGCGACAACAGACGATCACGTGCCACCGGAGGGATCGGAACCGATGAACGACGCGACGGCCGCACTGAAGGAATCCGTCGGACGGTACGGGATCTGGAGCCCGCACCTGCGCGCCGAGGACCCGGAGGGCCGGGACGAACGGGCCCACGCGACCGCCGAGTTGGAGCGTCTCGGGTTCGGCGCCCTGTGGCTGGGCGGCAACAGCTCGGCCCCGCACGCCGCCCCGCTGATCGAGGCGACCTCGCGGATCGTCGTGGGCACCAGCATCCAGAGCGTCTGGGAGCATGAGGCCCCCGCCACCGCGGCGGCCTTCGCCGAGCTGGAGGTGTCCCACCCCGGCCGCTTCGTGCTCGGCCTCGGGGTGAGCCACGGCCCGCGCGTCGAGGGGTACAGCCGCCCGTACTCGAAGATGGCCGACTACCTCGACGAGCTGGACAAGGACGGGATGCGGTCCGGGCACCGGGTGCTGGCCGCACTGGGTCCGAGGATGCTGGAGCTGTCCCGGGACCGGGCGGCGGGCGCGATCCCGTACCTGGTCACGCCCGAACACACCGCGCGGGCCCGCGAGACGCTCGGCGAGGACCCGCTGCTCGCCCCGGAGTTCAAGGTCGTCCTCGACTCCGACCCGGCCCGCGCCCGCGCGACGGCCCGCGCCTATCTCGCCCGGTACCTCCAGTTCCCGAACTACACGCGGAACTTCCTGCGTCTCGGCTTCACGGACGCCGACCTGGCCGACGGCGGCAGCGACGGCCTGATCGACGCCCTCTTCGCCTGGGGCGACGACGACACGGTCCGTGCCCGCGTCACCGCCTTCCACGACGCGGGCGCCGACCACGTCGCCCTCCAGGTGGTGGAGGACGACATGACGTCCGCCCCGAGGGAGGGGTGGCGCAGGCTCGCCGCCCTGCTGGGCTGAGCGAGAACGCGCCCCCGAAGGGGCGCGGGGAACTGCGCGACCAGCCGCAACAGCCCGCAGCCGACAGCGCACCGCAGTTCCCCGCTATCCAGCGGAGCGCTTACGCGTCCTTCAGCTGCTGCCGCTGCCGCCCCAGTCCCTCGATCTCCAGCTCGACCACGTCGCCCGCCCGCAGGTACGGCTTCGGCTCCGGCCGGCCCATCGCCACCCCCGCCGGCGTCCCGGTGTTGATCACGTCACCGGGACGCAGCACCATGAACCGGCTCAGGTACCGCACGACCTCCCCCACCGGGAAGATCTGCTCCGCGGTCGTCCCGTCCTGCTTCAGCTCGCCGTTGACCCACAGCCGCAGCGGCAGCCGCTGCGGGTCGGGCACCTCGTCGGCGGTCACCAGCCAGGGGCCCAGCGGGTTGAACGTCTCGCAGTTCTTGCCCTTGTCCCAGGTCCCGCCCCGCTCGATCTGGAACTCCCGCTCGGAGACGTCGTGCGCGACCGCGTACCCGGCGACGCACGCGAGCCCCTCCTCGGCCGAGTCCAGGTAGCGGGCCGTACGCCCGATCACGACCGCCAGCTCCACCTCCCAGTCGGTCTTGCGGGACCCGCGCGGCACGAGCACGGTGTCGTCCGGTCCGACGACCGTGTCCGGCGTCTTGAGGAAGACGACCGGCTCGGCGGGCGGCTCGGCCCCCGTCTCGCGGGCGTGGTCGTGGTAGTTCAGCCCGATGCACACGATCTTGCCGATGCGGCCCACGGGCGGTCCGACGCGCAGCCCCGTGGCGTCCAGGGCGGGCAGCTCGCCGGCCTCGGCGGCGGCCCGTACCCGGTCGAGTGCCGCGTCGTCGGCGAGCAGTTCGCCGTCGATGTCCGTCACCACGCCCGACAGGTCACGCAGGATCCCGTCGGCGTCGAGCAGGGCGGGCCGTTCCGAACCCGCCGTACCGACTCGCAGCAACTTCATGATCCCCAACTCCCTCTTTCGCGGGCGCCCGCCCGATGAGGTGCGACCTGGTTGCGGCAGGGCGCGGCCATCGGAGGACTTGTTCGATCGTCCGAGGTCGGCTTCCACTCCGCAAGACCCGGTTCACGTACTGGACCGTAGGCAGGGGCCGGGGCCCGCCTCACCGGTACAGGGCGGCCCGTTCGAGGGCGCTCCACGTGGTGCTGGTGACGATGTACAGGGCGGCGGCCAGCGGCACGACGGCCACGGTGACGAGGGTGAAGAAGGACATGAACGGCATGACCTTGGTGATCGCGCCCAGCCCGGGCACCTGCTGCTCCCCGTCACCGGCGGCGGGCAGCACGGGCCGGTCGGCCATGGTCCGCCGGGTGAGCCGGTAGCTGACGGCGGCGACGCAGGCGACCAGCGCGAACAGCGCCACGTACACGAGCCCGGCGCCGCCGAGCATCCCGCCGTCCCCGAGCGCGTCGGCCCACCGTCCGCCGAGCGGCGCGGCGAGCAGCTGGTGGGACAGGAGGGCGTTGGCCTCGCCGCCGATCGTGCCGCTCGAGAAGAGGTGGTAGAGGAGGAAGAAGGCGGGGAGCTGGCACAGGCTGGGCAGGCAGCCCGACAGCGGCGACACCTTCTCCTCGGCATGCAGTTCCAGGACGGCCTTCTGGAGTTTCTCGGGGTTCTTCGCGTGCTTGCGCCGCAGTTCGGCGATCCTCGGCCGGAGTGCGGTGCGCGCCTTCTGCCCGCGTGCGGCGGCCCGCGACAGGGGGTGGACGAGGAGCCGTACGAGGGCGGTGAACAGGACGATGGCGGCGGCCGCGGCGGAGGCGCCGAACAGCGGCTGGAGCAGGTCGGCGAGGTGCCCGACCAGGCTGGCGAAAACGGACATGGGTGAGGAGCCCTCCGGGGGTCTCGTCGTGCCGGGGCGATCGGTGATCGGGTGTGCGGCATGACGACCCGCGCGGGTGCACGGTCCTTGCGAGGTGAAGGGATGCCCTACGCGGTGGTCGCCGGGAGGGCGTGTCCGGGTGCTCGTGGCCGGCGGCGGCCTGCGGCGTCGGGATCGCGTTGCGGCAGGAAGGCCGTACGGCGGTCCCGGTCCCTGATGGCCGTACGCACCCGGGTGGGCGGCACGGCGGGCACGCAGCGCGCGGTGATCAGGGCGCAGACGGCGAGCGCGGAGCCGGCCGCGGCGGTCGCGGCGAGCGCGACGGTGGCGGAGAGGCTGCCGACGTCGACGAGGGCGACGGGCAGGAGCAGGAGCAGCAGCACGAGCAGGGGGCTCGGGACGGTCCGGTCCCGGGGCATCGGCGGCTCCTCCCCTCGTACGCGTGTTTGCCCCAGTTATACAGGACCCGGAACGGCGCCCGACAGCACGCGCACGGACGCCGGGTCGCCGCCTGGGCGCGGTCCCGGCGCCGGCGGTCGGCCACCGGCGCCCGCCGGATCGGTGCAGGATGACGCCCGAGACGTTTGTTCAAAGGGCCCGGGTGTGGGTGGACATCCTGCGGGGCCAGCCCCCGGAGGAATACGAGGCGCTGCTGGCCGAGCTGGGAGCCCGGTAACAGAGCAGTCACCTTCCGGTCCCGGCCCCGTTCGTTTTTGTCTTCGACGGCGAACGGGGCCGCGTCGTCTGCCGGCAAGCGGGAGGCGTACGTTCCACTGCTCGGTCGTACTTCCGGACAGAAGACCGCGGCCGCCGCCAAGGAGAGCAGTAGCATGTCGGACCCGGGAAAATCCGCTCAACTCCCCTGACTCGTAAGTGACCTGGTGGATCCGCAGAGAGGTTGTCGCGTGTACCTGAGTGTTCCCTTCGAGGACGGCGAGGTCTTCGTTGTCGAACTGCCCGACGACCAGGGGTCCGGGGTGATCCGGGCGAGCCGCGGCGACGGGCTCTTCGAGACGTCCGCCGACACGTTCGAGTCGGGCATGGCGCGGGTACAGCGAGTGGCCGCGACCATGCTGGAGCGGTTGGCAGATCTGCCACGCAGCCCTGATCACGTCCGTGCGGAATTCGGACTGCGGGTGACAGCCGAGGCAGGCCTAGTGGTGGCGAAAGGTTCCGGGGACGCCCATATCAAGCTGGAACTGGAGTGGAGCCGGACCGAGGGCGGTACGTGACACCGGCAGCCGAGCCGGACCGCGCGTGGGAGCGTGGGACGGCTCGGGTGCTGCACGCGGGCCGTCCGGTCGGGGTGGCGTTCCTGATACCCGACCGGCTGCTGCTCACGTGCGCTCACGTCGTGGCCGCCACCGCTGACCTTCCGGAGGACGAGCCGCTACCCGAACTCTTTCCGGTCACCCTCGACTTCCCGCTGCTGCCCGGGCGTCCCGAGGTCTCGGCGACCGTGCATTTCAGCGTGCCGGTGGCCGCCGACAGCAGCGGTGATGTCGCCGTCCTGCAGCTGACCGGCGAGCTCCCGCCGGGGGCCGTCCCCCTGCGGATCGTGGAGGCGGACGATCTGGCCGGGCACCGCTGGCGGGCCTTCGGGTTCCCGAAGTACTCGGGACGAGGTGGCACCAAGGACGCCGGAGTCTGGACCCGCGGCACCGTCGAGGGCCGCGAGGGTACCGGCTGGTGGCAGCTGACCTGCGACGAGGACGTACCGTTCTCACTGGCCGGCGGCTTCAGCGGAGCGCCGGTGTGGGACGAGGAGTACGGCGGTGTTATCGGCATCGTCGTAGCCGTCGAGGGGGACCAGCGGCGCCGGACCGGCTACGCGCTGACCGTGGAATCTCTCACCCGGGAATGGCCCCTGCTGCGCAGGAGGCTGTTGGCGGACAGCCCGTACCGGGAGCTGCTGCCGTTCACCGAGCACGACCGCGCCGTCTTCCACGGCCGTAGGAACGAGACACAGCGGCTGGTCGAACTCCTCGAGCAGCAGCAGGTGCCCCTCCTGCCTGTGCTCGGGCCTTCCGGGGTCGGCAAGTCCTCGCTGGTCGGCGCCGGTCTGCTCGGGAGCCTCGACCACGACCGTTACGTGATCGCCCGCATCCCGCTGGGGCTGCGCCTCACCGCCGAGGAACTGCTCGCCTGGGCCCTGAGCTCAGCAGGAGACGCGGACACCATGAAGGCCGACTGGTACGACCGCTGGTCGGCGCTGGCCCAGCAACTCACCGACGAGCAGGGCATCCGTACGGCTGTGGAGCAGACGCTGGCCCGCCACGGCGGGCGGTCTCGGCTGGTGCTGGTGGCCGACCAGTTCGAGACGCTGCTCGCCGACGCGCCGAGCACCGCCCGCCGGCTGGACACCATGCTCGGGGTCCTGACGGACCGCCGCACCGACGGAAGCCGCCCCGCCCAGGCCGTGGTCGTCGTCCGGATCGACTTCGTTCGGCACATCGAGCAGCTCCCCCACCTTCGGACGGCATGGGACGCCACGACGATGGTGGTGCAGCCGATGATGCGGAATCAGCTGGCAGAGGTGATCAGCGGTCCGCTGGCGGGCCGTGCGGGAATTCGGTTCGCCGACGGCCTGGTCGAGCGGATCCTGCGGGATGCCCCACCCGGTCCCGCGGCGCTGCCGATGCTGGAGTACGCCCTGAGCCGGCTGTGGGAGCGGCAGGAACGGGGTTGGCTGACCACCACCGCCTACCAGGAGCTCGGTGGTGTGCAGGGCGCCCTGGCGGGCGACGCGGATCAGAGGCTCTGGGCCTGGGCGGACCGGACCGAGCGGCAGGCGCTGGAGCGGATCTTCATCCAGCTTGTACGCCCCGGAGAGGAACTGGACGCCGGGGAACGCGGACCGGACACCCGCCGGGTCGCCGCCCGCACCGAGTTCTCCGAGGGTGACTGGGCATTGGTCCACCGGCTGGCCAGCACCCGGCTGGTCGTGGTGACGCGCCGCCCGACGGGGCGGGACACTGCTGAGATCGCCCACCAAGCGCTGGTGGAGACATGGCCGCGGCTGCGACGCTGGCTCGAGGAGAACCGCGCATTCCGCAGCTGGCAGGAGGAGCTTCGCCGCTCGCTGCGGATCTGGCAGGAGCAGGGCCGCCCGCGCGATCTGGCCCTCGGCCGGGAGCAGATCGCCCGGGCCCGGCAGTGGATCGATGAACGCGGCGAGGAGATCCCCGCTGAAGAAGCCGATTTCGTGGCGGTCAGTGACCAGATCCAGCGGCGACGCGTCCGTCGGCGCCGCCTGGTCCTCGCGGGTTTCGCCGTGCTGACCGTGCTTGCTGTCGTCGCGGTGTTTCTGGCCACCCGCAGTGCCCGCGACAGCAGTGAACAGCGGGCACTGGCCGCCGCCCGGAGCCTGGCCGAGGAGAGCCGTAAGCAGGCCATCGCCGACCCCGCCCTGGCCGCTCGTCTTGCTCTGGCCGCCGATCGCGTCTCAGCGACTCCGCAGACCCGCGCCCGGCTGCTGGCCGCAGTGTCCTCACCCCTGCGCGCCACCCTCGCGAAGCACACGGCGGCGGTGGCATCGGTCGCCTTCAGCCCGGACGGCAAGACGCTCGCGACCGGCGGCAACGACGGCACAGCCCGACTGTGGGACGTGCGGGGACGTCGGCAGGTAGCCCTACTCGACGGTCAAAGCAGCCAGGTACACAACACCGCGTTCAGCCCTGACGGCAGAACCCTTGTCACCAGCCATGCCCGTTGGAAGGTACGGGTGTGGGACGTCCGCACGCGCAAGCAGACCGCTGTCCTGACCGGCGCCGGAGGCCCAGCGGTTTTCAGCCCGGACGGAGACACAATCGTCACCGGAGGTCAGCAGGGGCACCTCCTTGTCTGGGACGCCCGTACTCATCGGAAGACCGGCGAACTCCAAGTCCACTCCAGTACCGATGGCGCCCAGCTCCACGGCCTCGCCTTCAGCCCGGACGGCACGACCCTCGCCGTCACCGTCGCGGGCTTCCGGGTCAGCAAGAGCCAGGAGTCCGAGGTACAGCTCTGGGACGCGATGAAGAGGACGCGTCTCGCCACGCTGACGGGACACACGGGACAGGTGATTTCGCTGGCGTTCAGCCCGGACGGCGACACGTTGGCCACGGGTGCGAGCGACGCGACGACACAGTTGTGGGACGTGCGCACACGGCGCTCGACGGCCACGCTCACCGGCCACAGCGGCTCCGTCTTCGCACTGGCCTTCAGCCCGGACGGCCGGACTCTGGCGAGCGGGGGACAGGACCGTAGCGTGCGACTGTGGGACGTGCGGGATCGTACGGCCGTGACCGTGCTGAACGGGCATGCGGGGATGGTGGACGCACTCGCCTTCAGTCCGGACGGCGTGACGCTGGCCAGCGGATCCGAGGATGCCGCCGTTCGGCTGTGGGACATGAGATCAGGGCGGCCACGCGCAAGCTTCGCCGGGCCGGGCGGTTCGGCATGTCCTGCGGACTACAGCCCCGACGGAAAGACGCTCGCCACCGGCGCCGGCGACGGGACGGTGTACCTGCACGACGTCCGCACGCAGCGGCCGGTGGGCCGCCTCTCTGGGCACACCGGTGAGGTGAACACGGTGCGGTTCAGTCCGGACGGCCGGTTCGTCGCCGCGAGCAGCAACGACGATGCGTCGGTCCTGCTGTGGGACGCACGCAGCCACCGTCGCCTGGCCAGGCTCGAGGGGCATGACAGGCCCGTGCAGCGCGTCCTCTTCAGTCCTGACGGCGAAACCCTCGCCACCAGCAGCTACATCGACAGGACGACGCGCCTGTGGAGTGTGCGCACCCATGGGCAACTGGCGTCCTTCACCAGCGCGAGCCCCCTGATGGCCTTCAGCCCGGACGGCACGGTCTTCGTGACCGGCGGAGACAAGTTCTCGTCCGTGCAACTGTGGAACGCACGGACACACAAGCGCCTGGGTGCCCTGGACGGGCTGACCGGCATGGTCAGCGACCTGACCTTCAACCCGGACGGCGATCTCCTGGCAACGGCGAGCTGGGACGGCGAGCTGCGGCTGTGGAACGTACGGGACCGCAGCCTCACCGCAACGTTCACAGGGCACACCGACGCCGCGCAATCGGTGGCCTTCACCCCGGACGGGAGGACGCTCGCCAGCAGCGGCAGGGACGCCACGGCAAGGCTGTGGGACGTACGCACCCACCGCCGCCTCGCCACCCTCACCGGCCACACCGGCGCCGTCTGGTCGGCCGTCGTCAGCCCCGACGGCCAGACCCTGGCGACCGCTGGCGACGACCGGACGGTCAGGCTGTGGAACATCGAGACCGGTCAGCAACTGGCCCTGCTCACCGGGCACACCGGCGTCCTGCGCTCGGCAGTCTTCGCCCCGAACGGGGACACCCTCGCCACCAGCAGCGACGACGAGACCATACGGTTGTGGGACACCGGCGCCTTCAACGACCTCGCCGCCCTCCATGACCAGGCCTGCGCCATCGCGGGCCGGTCCCTGACCGAGCAGGAATGGCACCAGTACGTTGTGGATGGAGTCGCTTACCGCCGGACATGCCCATGACGGCGACGACCGCTCAGTGTCAGGGCCGCTCGCCGTTGTACCGGTGAGCGTGTTCCTCACTTCGCAGGCGGACCATGCCGACTCTCAGCTCCGCTGGACCGACGCCGACGGCACCGAGCACGAGCACGCCCTCCCCGATGCGACGGACGCCCACCGGATCGCCAAGGGCACCCGCGTCCACCTGCGCCATCTCCCCGGCGCCCCCGAGAGCGTGGTCCTGGACTCGCCGGAGCGCTACCGGACGGCGGTGCTCGGCATGTGGCTCGGCGTGCTGGTGTGGGTGGGGACGCTGACGGCGGTCCTGATCCGCATCGCGAACCTGTACGCCTTCTAGCCTCCGCGTCGTCTCCGGCCACCGCCTCTGACCTGCGGGCCCCTGACTCCCGTCACCTCGCGGCAGTACGGTGTCACCCATGCGCCCCGACACGCCTGCCGAAAACGTCGACCACACCGCCGAAGCCGCCCGCCTGGAGCGGACCGCCGGCCTGTACCCGGAGGACGCCGAGGCCCTTCTCGTACGCGCCGCCGCCCACCTGGAGCTGTCCGGCGACCGCCCCTCCGCGACCAAGCTGTACGACCGCCTGTTGTCCTCGCCGGACGGGCTGGAGAACCCGTCCCTGGTCCGCGCCCTGAAGGCGTCGAACCTCTGGGAGTACGGCCACGAGGCGGAGGCCAGGGCGATCATCGAGGGCGTCCGCACGACGGCCCCGCGCGACCCGGCGCCGTGGGTGATCGTGGCCGAGGCCCTGGAGTCCCACGACGAACTGGAGGCGGCCCAGGAGACGTTCACGGAGGGCGCCCGCCTGCTGCTGTCGGACGTGGCCGAGCCCCCGTACACCACGCATCCGCTGCTGTACGGGCGTCACCGGGTGCGGCGCATGCTGGGCGTGCCCCACGACGACTGGGACCGCCTGGCGGACACCCTGCACTCGATGCCGGTGTCCCTGGACGAGCTGCACGACCCGAAGCGCGTCTGGTCCCTCGGCTCGGACGACCCGGCCGACCTGGAGGCGGAGATCTCCCGCCTGCGCGCCGAACTGGGCGCGTACCGCGAGGCCCTGTCCCGCCCCTTTCCCGTGGCCATGCTGCACTGGCCGGAGGACGAGCTGACGGAGCTGCTGGAGGCGTACCCGTCGCTGTCCGCCGAGTACCCCTCCTACGAGGAGCACCTGGCGACGATAGAGACGGCGCTGCGTGAACTCGCGTCGTCGGGCACCCCGAACCTGGGCGTCGTGCCCGGCACGGTCCCGTCGTACGAGGCGTTCGCGGCCTCGGAGGGCGCGTCCCCGGCCGACGCGACGCTGCTGCCGCAGTACGCGACGACCCTGGCGGCCCGGGGCCGCGCGACGGCGTGGCCCCCACAGCGGGGCGCGGCCTGCTGGTGCGGGTCGGGCCGGGCCTACGGGGAGTGCCACGGGGAGGCCGCCTCGGCGGGGTGAGGTTCCGTCGCGCCGCCTGGCGGGGTGAGGTTCCGTCGCGCCCGGTTGCCCGCACCGCGGTCGCGCCGGGCTCACCGCCGGGCGTGGTCGCCCGGCCTCGTCCGGAAAAACAATCTCCCGACCCACCGATGAGATCCCGCGCCGGGGAACGTCTACCCGTGCGACCCCCTCACACGAGGCGTGAGGGCCCTGACAGGAGGCACTTCATGAGCACCGAGCAGACCACCGCGGCCGACGGCTTCCGCTACGCCCTGACCCGCACCCTGAACGCCCCCGCGGCCCGCGTCTGGCAGGCCTGGACCACCCCTGAGCAGTACGCCCAGTGGGCGCACGCCGTCCCCGGCTCCGTCGAGATGGACGTCCGCCCGGGCGGCGCCTGGAAGTCCACGATGCTCACCCCGGACGGCACCGCCTTCCCGCTGACCGGCTCCTACGTGGAGGTGGCCGAGCCGCACCGCCTGGTCCTCGGCATGGACGTCCCGGGCCGCGCGGACCAGGTGACGATGACCCTGGAACTCACCGAGCGGGACGCGGAGCACACGGAGATCGTCCTCAGCCAGACCAGCGACACGGCGGAGGAACGGGACATGGCGGAGCAGGGCAGCGGGATGCTGCTGGACGGGCTGGAGGGGTTCCTGGCGGAGGGAGCGCGGGGCTGAGGCCCTTCCTCCGCCCCCGCCGTCAGGAACTGTGCAGCATCGCGTCGCCGAGCGCGAGGGTCGCGGACTCGTTGTCGCTCTGCACCGCCTCGATGTGGAGGATGGCGACGCCGGTCAGGTCCACGGTCACCTGCACGGGCCGGTTGATCTGCGCGGTCGCGGTCTTGAGCGTCTTCTCGCCGTCCTGACCGGCCTTGAAGGCCACCGTGACCGGATAGGCCGCGGTGTTGTCGTCTATTGAACCCGATGGCAACAGGGACGGACAGGGCTTTCCAGGAGCCGATCGCGAACCGCACCAACGGTGGGGAGCGGCGTACGACGCGCACCGCACCGCGCACGGTCGGGAGACGACCTCGAGCTGTCGCGTTACGCGCTGTCGCCCGCCTTGCCACTCCCGATAGCCTGCCTGGTGACTGTGGACAGCACGGCGTGGGGATACGAGGGGAACCGTGGGACGGGGCGATGTGCGAGGGCATTACGACGGGTTGGCAGCCGAGTACGACGAGCACTGGGTGTACGGACCGGACTATGTCCCATGGATGTCCGGCCGGATCGCCGAGGCACTGAGGCTGGACCCGGCCGACCGGATCGCCGACATCGGCTCCGGCACGGGCCTGTTCGCGAGGGAGCTGGCCAGGCAGCTCCGTCCGAGCCGCCCCATTCTCTGCGTCGATCCGTCCGAGGCGATGCTCCGCGGACTCGGCACCCCACCTCCTCCGACCCTGACACCGGTCGTCGCCTCCGCGGAGGACGTCGCCGAAGGTCGGGCTCGGCTGCCGTACGAGGAACTGGACGCGATCTGGCTGAAGGAGTCGGTGCACCATGTGGCCGACCAGGCAGGCACGTTGGGAGGTCTGGCCGACCGTCTGGCACCGGGTGGTCGGCTGCTGGTCGTCATGCTTCCGGCCACCATCCGGTACCCCTTGTTCAAGGCGGCCCTCGCCCGCTTCGAGGAACTGCAACCGGACCCGGGCGTGATCGAGGGGCATCTCCGCCGAGCGGGACTGGAGACCACGCTCGATCACGTCGAGCACGACCTCCGCATCGACCGCGACAAGTACTTCGGCATGGTCCGCGCCCGCTACATGTCCCTGCTCTCCACTTTCAGTGACCGCGAGATCGAGGAAGGCATCGAGGAGATGCGAACCGCTCACCCGGAACCCGTGTTGACGTTCCCGGACCGGTTCGCGTTCATCCTCGGTCGGCGAGCGGAGGGGAGCGCGTGAGTACCGTCGTCGACGAGCGGCTGAGGCGGTTACGGAGGGAACTCGACGACCACTCCCGGATCGCCGACCGTCTCGGCCTCGACCTGGAACGTCCGTTGCGGTCGCTCAACGACGGTTATCCGGAGAACGCCGTCGCGCTGGTCGGGAAGCTCACCGAGAAGCTCCTCAAGGAGCTGTGGCGACACCACGGCGTCGAGGGCGACCCGTCCACCAAGGCTCTGAACGACCTGGTGAAGCGCTGCCGCCCGTACATCCGCAGCAGCACGGTGCTGGACGCGCTCGACGACATCCGCCGCCTGCGCAACCGTTCCACACACGACGGGTACGACATCAGCGACGAGGACGGACTCCTCGCGGTGCGCAGGCTCGTCGACGTCCTCATCTGGTTCACCGACACCGGAAGCGCGGCCCTGCTCGGCGGGGAACCGGACGTCGCTCCCGAGGTCGCGCGTCGCTGCGAGTTCCTCGCGGGACTCCACGTCACCCTCGGCTACCGGCAGGCCAAGCGGTTCGTGCTCAGCCCGGACACCGTGTACCTGCTGTTCTGCCGGGAGTCGGGGATGCGGCTGGAGTACGTGGAGCTGATGCTCTCCCGGGACGCCGACGACCTCGGCACCGTGCTCGCCTCCCACGGCGGTGAGCTGCTCCGCACCCAGCTCCCCAAGCTCACTCGATTCGTGGTCGTGGACAGCGACGGCGGCGGCGCTCCCGGCGCGCTCCACCAGTTGCTGGGCACGGACTTCCGGATCGTGCGGTACGACGGGTTCGTCGACACCATCGTCAATCTCGACGCCCACCTCGCCGGACTCACGGACACCACCGACGGCGCTGCCGACGCTCGGCCCGAGCCGCGGGCCGCCGTCGCCGCGACCGTTCTGAGCACCGACCCGCGCACCGGCGAACCGACGGTGACCGAGTCCGGTGACGCGGCGGAACTGCTGACCCACCTCGCACGCGGCAGCGCCAACGTCCTGGTCACCGGACGGCCCGGCAGCGGGAAGAGCACCCTGCTGCGGGCCCTGGCCGCCGACCCGGAGGTCCGCCGTTTCCGCTTCTACTTCGACCTCGGCCTCAAGCCGAAGGACGAGCCCTTCTCCGAGTACGCCGCCCGTCTCCTGGCACCGGCCATGGCCTCGGACCGCTCCCGCGCGTACGACCTCTTCCTCTACCTGATCCGCTCGGGCACCGCACTGTGTGTGCTCGACGCCGTCGACGAGGGCGTCGCGGAACCGAGTCCCGCGGGCTTCCTGCGCCTGTTCACCGACCTCTCGGCCGTCCTGTCCGCCGAGTCCGCCGTCGTCATCAGCTCCCGGGTCTCCTTCCTCGCGGACTCCCCCCAGGTGCGTCAGCTCCTGGACAGCGGCGCCGGCCGATCCGAACAGCTGGTGGAGCAGATGTACGCGAACGGCGTGGATCCGTCCCGCGTTCCGCATTTCCACGTCGTACGCCTCACCGAACCGGAGGCGACCCCGCTCGAGCGACACCTCACCACGAGGCTGGGGCTCCCTCCGGGCCGGCCTCTCGCCGAGATCCTCGGCGCGCACCTCACGCGAACCCTGGCCGAGCACGGCAGTCCCGAGCTGGAACAACGCCTGCCCGGCACTCTCGGGCGCGCCTTCCTCGCCGACCGGACCGTCTTCTCCCTGCTCGACCTGTACCGCGAGCTGGGTGGCGACGCGTTCACGGACGGACGCCTCGATCCGGCCTCCTGCGTCCTCGCGCCGCTGCTGCGCCCCGCGGGACCCGACCATGTGGCGTTCGCCCACACCGCCTACCAGGAGCTGCTGGCCGCCCGGTATCTCGCCGACCCGGCTCACCTGGCGGCCGTCGCGGACACCCCGGACGTCTTCCTGACGGAGCAGGTGCGTGCCTTCCTCGCCGAGCTGTCCAGCGGGCGGGCCGGCGGCAGTGACGGCGGCACGGTGAGCGAAGACTGCGTGCTGCCCGCCGGGGCGTATCTGGTCGGCCCGGCGGAGCGGCTGCTGATCCGCCCTGTCCGGCGTCCCGTACGCTTCGACCGCCGAGCGGTGACCGTCGCCCGCTACCGGCGTTTCCTCGAAGCCCTCGAAACGGACGGCACCTCCCGGTGGGACCACCCGGACCAGCCGTCCCATGTCACCCACCGCCCCTGGACCGACCGGCTTCGCCACCCCGACTACTACGAGAACCCGCGCTTCGACGACCATCCGGCGACCTGCGTCAGCTGGTGGAGCGCGTACGCCTTCGCCGCGTTCGAGGGCAAGCGGCTGCCGACCTCTCTCGAGTGGGAGGCGGCGGCGCGAGGCACCGACGGGCGGCTCTTCCCCTGGGGTGACGTCCCGGACAGCGACCGGGTCAACTGCGCCGACACCTGGGTCGGCCGGCCAGTCGTGACATACCAGACGTGGTACCGGGACTTCGCCGGCGACGCCGTCCGCCGTGCCGGTGCCACACCCGCCGACGACCGCCCGGGCAACCGTTCCCCGTTCGGCGTCCTGGACATGGTGGGCAACTGCTGGGAGTGGACATCCACATCGCTGGGCGACCCGGACGAGGCCGTCATCTGCGGCGGAAGCTACGACAACCCCATGCGCGCGGTGCAGACCAGCACCAAGGGCATCTACCGCAAGCGCGGCGGGAGCAACGCGGTCGGCTTCCGCTGCGTCCAGGACATGGCGCCGACGGGGACCCTCGTCACCCCTGGGTCCGACGACACGGCCGACAAGGGGAGGACGACAGCATGAGCGGCGGCAGCGGGGGCGGCGGATTCGGCGTCGGCGGCGGGCCGCGGCACGGCACCATCGTCGACCGGCGGCCGAGTGGTGGAGGGGCGAGTGGTGCCCTCGGCTCCTACATCGTCCGGGACGACGAGGACGAGCGGTACTACAGCTTCGACTACCGACAGATCGTGACGGAGGGCTTCCGCACCATCCGCACCGGCGAGCACGTCCGTTTCCACGTCAGCGCCACCAGCCCCGACAGGGCGGAGTTCGTCATCCGTCTCGACCAGCCCGACCCTGCCGAGTACTACCGGTGACGGCACCCGACGCCGGCCCGCGCCTCGACGACGTCACGGGAGCCCGGCAGGAGGTGACCGTCGTCCTACCCGTCCGGCTGCGCCGCGCTCCCAACTGGGCCGAGGGCCCGTTCCCCTTCGAACTCGGCAGCCGCCGCACGGACACGCAGACCCGGTCCACCTACTTCGCCCCCGCCTCCGCACGCGCCCTCTACGGTGCCCCCGGGCGGCCGTGCCGCTGGCATCGGCCACTGGACATCAAGCACGACGGGCTGCGTCTGCTCGGTATGGAGCTGCTCAGCACGGCCACCGCCCGTGACCCCGAACACGCGCTGGCCGTCCTGCACTTCAGCGCGGAAAGGCCGCTCCTGCCGCTCCTACGGGCCCTGTCCGGCCGCGGCCCGGCCGCCACGGACGGACCGCTCACCGGACCGTTCGATCCAGCCGTGCTCCTCGGCGGCATCGCCCACGTCCAGGACCCGACCGCGCCGTTCGCCATAACCCGGCCCTACACCATCGCCTTCCTCACCCCGAAGGCACACCACACGCCCGCATTGCGCGACGGCGCGGAAGGGCAGCTCCCCGCCACCGCGGACCACTGGCTGTGGCAGCTCGCCTCCCGCTCCAACTCGCAGGACTTCCCGCTGGCCCCGGAGACCGCCGCGGAGCAGCTGAAGGACGCCGTACGCATCTCCGCGGACTGGAGTGCCCTGGTGCTTCGGCAGGGCGCCGCCTTCCTCGGCCACCGGCCGGACACCGGCGAGGGCGACTTCTACGAGTTCGGGGCACTGCACTCCCGCACCGTCTACCTCGACGCCCTGCTGCTCGGCTCCCTCCAGCGCGACCACATCGACGAACTGACCGACGAGCTCTCCGAGGTGTTCACCTCCTCCAGACGCCTGGCCCGCCGGGTCGCCACGCTGGAGCGCAACATCGCGCACTTCCGCAGTGGCTACTGGAGGCAGCACCTCACGGCACACGGCCCCGCGAACGAGCTCCTCCTCGCCTTCCAGAACCAGCATCGACTGCCGGCCCGCTTCAACGAGATCCTCGGCGAGGCCGCCGACTACAGCCGACTGGTCCAGACACAGGAGAGCCAGCAGATCAGCGGCGCCCTGGGCGTCCTGACCATCCTCGGCCTCCCCCTCGGCACGGCCCTGGGCATCCTCCAGGTCCTGGACGACCACTCGCTGTCCCACCTCCTCACCGCCCTGGCCCTGTCGGTGGCCGCGACGGCAGCGGTGCTGACCACGCGGTACGGACGGTTGGTGCTGTCCTCGCTGCGGGGTGGGAAGAGGGAGGGATAGGAAACTCGCTGGCGGCGGCATCAAGCCTGAGGCATCACCAGTCACCCTGACCGGAGCTAACCGCGAGTCTTTTCACCCCGTGACGTGCCGCCAACTCACATGAAAGAGTGTCTTCATGGCTTTGATCGACAAGTTCCAAGCAGTCCCGTCTGACACACAGAGACTGCACGGGCCGGTTACCTGCGGCTACCGCACGTTCACGGCGGATGGTCAGCGCATCTTGCAGTTGGACACCTACGGGTCTCCGGATCGGCAGATCCTCGATAAAGTCAGCCAAAGCATCCAACTCGACGCTGACTCAGCCCGAGATCTCCTGAAGATTCTCCAGGAAGCGTTCCCCGGGCTCACTCACTGAAGACTGCGCCCTCTACCTCTACGGGATGTCGGTAAGCGAACTTCAGCCGTAGATCGTGATCTTCGTGCCGAGGTGCGGATCGCCGCCGGCAGGGACTAGCGCGCGATCGTGGCTGGTGGCGGCACCCGTCGGATCGGAATGTCTACCACCATGACCAACTCAGCACGCACGCCCACGCGGTGAAGCCGTGAGGTGGCGGTGCCGCAGAGTGGGCACGACGTTTACCGGGCCTGGCGAGGGAGTATGTCCTGTCGCATGTCTGTATCGAGCAGTTCGCCACTCACCACGCCTACTTGCCGCACCGCTCGCCTAATTGATTCGAACGCACCGTGAACTCACGCCAGAGAGAGGAACGATGGAAGCGCGAAACCGAGACTTGAAGGATTGGGTATCTGCTATCAGCCGGGGACAGGTTCAACTCCCCCGCTTTCAGCGCTTCGAAGCGTGGAGTTACGGCCAGATTGCCAGCTTGCTTGAAAGCGTCCTGAACGAGCTGCCCGTTGGTTCAATGTTTGTCCTGCAAGTCGAAGGTGAGCCCCCCTTCAAGCACAGACCCATCAACGGTGTACCAGTTCCCGACGATGCACGAGTATCCGAACTTCTTCTTGATGGCCAGCAGCGCCTCACCGCGCTCTGGAAGAGCCTCAACGCTCGCTATCAGGACCGAGATTACTTCGTCAGTTTTAATGAGCGGACAGATTATGACGGAATAGCCGTTCAGAGCGTAAAGATCAACTATAAGCAAGGCAGGAAGTACCCTCTATGGACGAACAGCCCGGTTGAGCTAATAAAGCGCGGATACGTCCCTGTCCAACTCCTCCTGCCCGGCGAAGAGACGGCACAACGAGTTACCGAATGGGTCAAAGAAGCGTGCGTTGATTCACCTGAAGAAGTCCTTGAGCATGTAATACGAATCAACGCTTGGCGAGCCAAGTTTTCATCGTTCAACATCCCCTTCTTGTCGCTCCCGACCACAACCAGTCGAGCGCAAGTACTGGAGGTCTTCACGAGGATCAACACAGGCTTCACACCTCTTTCCATCTTCGATATCATCACCGCCGACATCGAGCAGGAAATTGGCGAGTCTCTGCATGACTTGCTCGAAAGTCTCAATGGCCGCGTCCCAGGACTTGCCCGCTATGGAGACGTTCAGGACATTATCCTGCGCACGGCCGCACTGGTGCAGGACAAGACGCCGGACCGACCGAGCATTCTAGAGCTCGACTGGAAAAAACTTGTCGCAGGTTGGGCGGAACTCGTAGTCGGGGCCGAAGAAGCAGTCAAGTTCCTCGAATCAGAAAAGGTACTCGACGCGCAACGACTTCCGACTTTCACGGTCCTGCCCGCACTCATCACCCTCTGGTCTTACGCCGCAGAACTCACTGGCGACAAACTCGGCGAAGCACGGACTCTCCTGCGTAAATTCCTTTGGAGGGGGTTCTTCACGGAGCGCTACGAGAGCAGCGCACACACAGCCGTAATTCAAGACGTACGAGAACTCAGGAAAATAATCCGTGAGGGCGGAGAAGGAAATCCCCCAATCTTTGCCGCAGATCTCCCAAGCAAGCAGGAGATACTCGAGGCTGGGTGGCCCAAGAAAAAGGACCGCCTGGCTCGCGCCATTCTCCTAGTATCCCTTAAGGGAGGAGCAACGGACTTGGCGGACGGAGGAGAGATACAGGTCAGCAACGCTAGCCAGCGCGAGTATCACCACATATTCCCCGAGGCTTACCTCAAGAATCAGCGAGCAGAGCAGCCTGGCAGTCTCGCTCTAAACTGCGCGCTGATAACATGGAAAACGAATCGCACCATTCGAGATAAAGAACCCCTTGTCTACATGCGTGATCGAGCAGACGCAAGTAGCCTGGGAGATGAAGAGATCCTTTTTCGCTTGAAGAGCCATTCGATCCCTGAAGAGCCTCTGCGGGAGAATAACTACGAGGCATTCCTGAACGACCGTGCCGACTTGGTTGAGGCTGCTATGCGCGCTTTGGCAAGCGGCCGGCCTTGGAGTCCGTGATTTAGTGACAGCCTAGGGCCGTCTCGATGACATCGATGACAGCCCAGCCGTAGAACCGCTGCCCCTTCGCGCCTTGCCCCGTCGGCATGCCTCGCTGAACAGGCATCGATACGAAAACAGTGCAGAGGATCTCTGCTCTGCACGCTCTTCTAATAGAACTACGGGGCTCACGCGCTCACCATTAACGCGTCTCGCCCTCCGCCTCGAAGTGCGCCTGGGCCCGGTCCAGTACGTCGTCGGGGTCCCGGCCGTGTGCCCTGAGCCAGTGGAGGAGATCGGCGATGACGTCGATCGCCGTCTCCTCCGCGACGGTCGCCCCCAGTCTGCTGAAGGTCGCGCCCCGCGGCGGCATCGGCACACAGGCGTAGAGCTCCAGCACATCCGCTGCCCGGGCCACGCGAGGCGGGACCGTGTGGTCCTTGGTCGCCGTGGGGCCCGTGCGGAGTTCGCACCAAGTCGATTTCCGGTCGGCGGTGAGGTCGACGCCCCAGCGGTCGGTGACGGCGTCGATGAGCGCCAGACCCCGTCCGCCCTCGGCGTCCGTGCCCGCGTCGGTCAGTACGGGGAGAACCCGGGAATTCGGGTCGGTGACCTCGATCCGCAGGCGGGTTGCGTTCGCAGAGACGGCGAGCAGGGACGGTGTTCCCGGCCCGACGTGCTTGATGACGTTCGCCACCAGCTCGCTGACGCAGAGCTGGGCTACGTCGGCCAGATCGTGCAGGTTCCAGATCTCCAGGTGCAGTCGCACGAGGCGGCGCAACCCGGCCACTTCCTCCGCTTCCGCCGAGAAGGGCAGCTTCCATGCCCGCCTCGCCCTCTGGACGGCACTCCCCATGAAGTCGCTCACTCTCTTACTCCTTCGACCTGGACGTCCCGTGCTCTCCGTGACGTCGTCGCAACTAAGAGTCGCAGTGAAACTCTCAAAATGGAACTCTCACGAGCCTCGGGAAGGAGCGTGGAGGCTCAGCGCGCGCCCCCGGCGCACACCGTCTTGCCGTTCCTCTCCATGGACAGGACGATCTACGGCATCGACATGAAGGGCAGTTGGCATGGCAGTTGGACCCACCACTCGCAGGCGTCAGCTAGGCGCCGACCTGCGTCGACTCCGCGAGACGAAAGGTTTGACGCTGGAGGAGGCGGGGGCTCTGGTCGGCATCTCCAAGGCAACACTCAGTCGTTACGAGACGAAGGAGGGCACGGTCAAGTGGCCGGCCGTCGACGCCTTGTGCCGTGAGTACGGCGCCACCGACGCGGAGCGCTCAGCACTGGTCGAGCTTGCCAAGGGTGCCAAGATCCAGGGCTGGTGGCGCTCCCTCGCCGACCCCATCCCCGAGTCCATGAACCTCATGCTGACCCTCGAGGACGAGGTCGTACGTGAGGACCACTACGCCTGCATGTACGTGCCCGGTCTGCTGCAGACCCGCGCCTACGCCGAGGCCGTACATCGAGCCTCGGAAGTGCAGTGCGAGGAGCGCGAGGTGCGACTCATGGTCGACATCCGCATGAAACGCCAGGAGTTGCTGGACCGCGAGGAGCCGCCGCACATCTGGTGCGTCATCGACGAGGCGGCGATCAGGCGGCGAGTCGGCGGCAAGGAGGTCATGAAAGGGCAGCTTGAGCACCTTCTCGCCATGGCCGAACGACCACACGTCACGGTGCAGGTGCTGCCGTTCGCACGCGGCGCGCACGCAGCGGCCGTTGGCAGTTTCGCCCTTCTCCACGGACAGACTCCCGAGCTGGACGTCGTGTACGTGGACCTTCTCGGCGGTGGGCTCTTCATGGAGAAGCCGCAGGAGTTGGAGCGTTATAGGTTGGCGTTCCAGTACCTCAGCGCACAGGCGCTCGACTTCGAGTCGTCAGCCGAACTCGTCGATCGGATCAGCAGGGAGCCATGATGACGGCAGCGTCGGAGCCGCACTGGTTCGCGTCCTCCTACAGCGGAGGCAGCGGCACCGAGTGCGTGGAGGCCGCGTTCATACCGACCGGCATATTGATCCGCGACTCCAAGCGCCCCGACGGACCTCGCGTCCAGGTCTCCAACGACGCATGGTGCCGGTTCCTGGCCGCCTCCCTGAAACGCTGATCCGTACCCCTACGCGAACTCAACAAGCCGGAACCGCAGGCACACCAGCGGGGTGTCGCCGTCCACCGGCGTGCCGATGGCTTCCCAGAAGCGGCTGTGGCCGGTGCGCCACTCGTCCAGGGAGCGGTCGCCCTCTCCCTCGGCCGCGGCGTGTTCCCACGTGACCTCGGCGAAGGGGACGAGCTCGACGCCGGTGATCTCGATCGTGGCGACGCGGTCTCCGTCGTTGCCGAGCAGCGCCAGGCGCTCGCCCTCGAACTCCAGGCCCTCCGTTTCCTCGGCGTACTCGGCCAGCAGCCCGGTGGTGGCGGTCTTCCTCTCGGCCAGGACGAGCGCGTTGAGCCGCTCCCGCATCTCACCCGCCGTGCCGAGCTCCAGCGCCCGCATGCCGTCCACCCGTGGCCACATGGTTCCCCCACCCCTTCCGGGCACCTGCACCCGCGCCGTCACCGACCGTTCCGCACGGAGTCTAGGCATCCGCCGTGCGGGGACCGAGGACGAGGCACCGTCAGGACGGCGTCCCCGCCCCGTCCGCTTCCAGCTGGTGGTCCGCCCAGACGTACGTCTCCGGCAGCAGGTCGGTGACGGGCACCGTCCGGATGTCGGCGCCCCTACCGACGACGACCTTCAGGTCGGGGAAGTAGTCGGCCAGGACTTGCCGGCACCGGCCGCACGGGGGGACCACGCCCCGGTCGCGGTCGCCCACGGCGACGATCGTGTCCAGCTCGTAGGCGCCCTGCGCGGCCGCCGCGCCGACGACGACCAGCTCGGCGCAGGGGCCTCCGGTGAAGTGGTAGGCGTTCACCGCGGTGACGATCCGGCCGTCCCGGGCGCGGGCCGCGGCCGCCATGGTGTGGTTGTCGCCCCGGCAGCGCGTGCGCGCGACGTCGGCCGCGGCCTGGATCAGTTCGTGGTCGACGGGGTGCGTCACGGCGGGGTCTCCTCCGAGGTGGTCAGGGCGTCGGCCGACCAACCTAACGTCGCCGCCTCCCCCTTCGGCACCGAATATCGGCGGCGGGGGCGCCGGCGTCCGGTGGGCCGGGACGGTGAGAGAGTCCGCCCCATGACGCGAACCACACCGCCCCGCCCGCTCGACGTCGAGGCGCTCTTCCCGGAACTCGCCCGGTACCGCGGCACCACCACCCGGCTGCACCCGCGGGCGGGCCGCCCGCTCGCGACGGACAGTTCCGTGGGCGGGCCCCTGCTGTGGCCCGTGGACGAGCCCTGGCCCGTGTGCGTCGAGCCGCACGCGCGGGACCGGGGACGCCGGCTCCCGGACATCCGCCGGGAGCGGGAGCTGTGGGCGGCGGCACGGTGTCGTGAAACGGGGCTGACGGACGCCGAGAGCGAGCTGCTGGACGAGCTGAAGCGCACCCACCGCGCGCCCGGCGTCCCCGAGACGGCCCCCGTGCCGCTGATCGGTCTCGCCCAGCTGTACCGGCGGGACGTCCCCGACCTGCTGCCCGGGCCGGACGGCGCCGACCTGCTCCAGGTGTTCTGGTGCCCCTTCGAGGCGCACGGCAGGACGGGGTACGAGCCGTACGTGCACCTGCGGTGGCGCAGGTCGGCGGAGGTGGGTGAGGTGCTGACCGCGCCGCCGCTGCCGGAGGTGGTCGGCTTCGCCGGGTGCGTACCCGAGCCCTGTGTGCTGCACCCCGAGCAGGTCGTCACCTATCCGTTCGCCGGGCTGCTGCCCCAGGAGCTGTGCGACCGGATCGACGCCTGGGAGGAGGCGTTGGAGGAGGAGGCCGAGGAAGCCGCCGACCGCGGTGCCGACGCGGGCGAGCCGGTCGGGTACCCGTACGACCTGTCCATACCGCCCGGCTGGCACGCGGGCGGCTACGCCTCCTGGCACCGGACCGATCCGTACGCCGTGGACTGCCGGGCCTGCGCGGCCCCCATGGAGCTGCTGCTCACCGTCGACTCCTCCGAATGGGACGGCGGCAGCGGGAGCTGGAGGCCTGTCGAGGACCGGGACCTGCCGCCCCACCCCTTCGCCAGGCCCACGGAGGTCGTCGTCGGCAACCACGGCGAGCTCAACGTCTTCGCCTGCCCGGCCGACCCGGGGCACCCGCACCGCTGGAGCGTCCAGTGAACATCCGCGAGGGCTAACGGAACGCCGCCGCGTTGCGGGTCGCCCAGTCGGCGAAGTCGCGCGGTGCGCGGCCGAGAATGCGCTCGACGTCGGGGCTGACGCGCTGTTCCGCGGGTGTCGGCTCGCCCAGTATGGACAGGGTCGTCTCCACCACGGGCCCGGGCATGAAGCCGAGGAACCGGGCGGCGGCCTCCTCACGGGTGAGTTCCGTGAAGCGGACCGGTTCGCCCAAGGCCTCGGCGATCGCCTGTGCCTGCCGACGCGGTGTGACGAGGGCAGGGCCCGTCAGTTCATACGTCCGGCCCGCGTGGCCGCCCGCCCCGTCGCCGCCCTGCCGCAGGATCGCCGCCGCGACCTCGGCGATGTCCGCCGGGTCGACGGTCGGCAGACCGACGTCCCCGAAGGGCGCGGCGACGGTCCGGTGGGCACGGACCTGCCCGGCCCAGGCGTACGCGTTGGAGTGGAAGCCACCGGGGCGCAGGATCGTCCAGATCAGGCCCGATTGCCGCACGGCCTCTTCTATGGAGCGGCCGACCTGTCCGTGGGACGGCGACTCCGGCCGGGTGGCCACGCCCTGGGAGGACAGGAGAACGACCCGCTCCACACCTCCCGCCTTCGCCGCGTCGAGGATCCCGCGCGGGTCGATCAGGTGCGCACTGGCGCCGCCGTTCTGCAGGAACAGTGCGTCGGCGCCGTCGAGAAGCGGCCGGAGGGACTCGGCGTCGGTCAGGTCCGCCTGCCGGTGCCGGACGCCTCGCGGCACGTCCGCGGCCGTGATCCCGCGGGACGTCGCGGTGACCGCCTCGCCGGCCGCGGCGAGGATGCCGACCAGTGAACGGCCGACGCCGCCGGTCGCCCCCGTAACGGTGATCATGCTTAACCCCTTTGCTCATCAGGCACGTTGTTGGCTCGGTGAGGAGCACGAGGAGACGCTAACAGCGTCGGTATAGTAGGTACCCAGAGGAAAGTGACTTTCCGGAAGGGATGCGCACGTGGCCCGTGACACCGCCCGCAAGGCCGCCCCGGCGGCTCCGGTGGACGATCCCGAGCTGGCCTGTCCGGTCAGTCCCGTGGTGGACATCGTGTTCAGCCGGTGGACCACCCCGATCCTGTGGTCCCTGCACGCGTACGGGCGACAGCGGTTCGTGGAGCTGGAGCGGCGGATCTCCCGCATCACGCCCAAGGTGCTGACCCAGCGGCTGCGGCAGCTGGAGCGGGACGGCCTGGTCGTGCGCACGTACCACGCCGAGGTGCCGCCCCGCGTCGAGTACGAGATCAGCGACCTCGGCCGCAGCCTCGCCCCGCTCTTCGCGCATCTGTCCGAGTGGGCCACCGAGAACCTGGTCAAGGTCGAGCGGGCCCGGGTCGCCTACGACTCCGAAGCCGGCCACTGACTAGCAGAACGCCGATTCTGCGACCAACTACTTTCCAGTCAAAGCGAGTTGGCGGTCAACCGCGCATTTTTCGCCTCAAACCTCCAAGGGCGAAGGTCCGTAGTCACTGAGCTGCCACAACGCGTGAGCACAAGCGGTAGGGTCCCTGCCGAACGCCCTTGGCGGGCCCGGTAGTTCAGGTGTGTGAAAGAACGAACCTGCGCTGCCGCGGGCCCGTCGCCGCCGTCGACCCGCCGCTCGCGCAGGCCCGCGCTTGCGCCCTGGAGATCCATGTCGTGCACCCTCACCGTTGACAGCACCGTTGAGTCCTCGGCGCGTGGAGGCGTGACGGGGGCCCGGTCCCGGGCCGTGCCGCGCGAGAGCGGCGAGGGCCGTCGCGTCCCCGTGCCGCGGGCCGGGAGACGCGGGCCTTTTCTGGCTTGTTGAGGCCCCTGGCCGCCGACGGGCGGATGCCGGCGCGCCCCCGGGGGCCGCGGCACCGGCCCGCCGGGCCCGCCCCAGCCCTCCCGCCGTTCCCCCGCCCCGGCCGTTCCCGCCGCCGCGGCCGGTCGTCCCACCGGCTCCGCCCGGGCCGGCCGGCACCCCCGCACCGACGGCTTCCCGATCCGTGAGGACCTGATGACTGAACTGGTATTGACCGGCGCCGTGCTGCTCGCGGTGGCCGCGGCCGGGGCCGCCTGGTACTTCCGGCACAAACACGGTCAGGCCCGGCGCGAGGCCGAGCTGCTGCGCCGGCACGCCGACCGGCTCACCCTGCAACTCCTGTCGGCCGAGCAGTGCGTCGGCCACTTCGCGACCACCGTGATCCCCGCGGCGGCCGGCGCCGCACCGGACGGCGACGGCCGTCAGGGCGGACTCGTCGTACCGCCGAACCTCGAGGGCACGCCGCTCGCCGAGCGGCTGCGCACCCTGCCCGGGGCACTGGCCTCGGCGGTCGGCGAGATCCGGGCCCAGGAACGGGCCGCGGCCGCCCGCACCGCCGACCAGTTCCGTCAGGAGACGGAACGGCAGATCGCGCAGGTGCGGCACGACTCCGTGGGCGTGGCCCGGGCCGCCGTGCGCGGCTTCGCCAACAACGTGGTGGCGCGGGCGGCGCGGCTCGGCCGGGCCGTCAGCCAGGGCGTGCGGCGGCACATCTCGGACGAGGCGTACGCCACGCTCGTGGAGATCGACCACCTCGCGCAGCAGATGCTGCTCACCGCGTCCGGCTACGCCGTGCTCGCCGGGGACAAGCTGTCGCGGCGCTGGCCCGCCACCTCGCTGAACGACATCGTGCGGGCGGCGATGGGCCGGATCGAGGGGTACGAGCGGATCAGGCACCCCGAGATGGGGTCCGTCGCGGTCGAGGGCCGCGCCGTGGAGGCGGTCGTGCACGCCCTCGCGGTGCTGCTGGACAACGCGCTGCGCTACTCCCCACCCGCCGCCAGCGTCCACGTCTCGCTCGAGCAGGGCCACCACGCGTTCTTCCTGATCGTGGACGACGCCGGCCTGCGCATGGACGACGAGCGGCTGCTGTGGGCCAGCAACGTGATGTCCGGCGAGCAGCGCGACGACATCACACGCCTGGGCGCCCACCCCCAGACGGGGCTGCGCGTGGCCTCCCTGCTCGCGGAGAACTACGGCTTCCGCGTCGAACTGACCGCACCCAACATCTACCAGGGCACCCGGGCCATGATCGTGCTGCCGAAGAACCTGCTCGCCACCTCGGGGCCGGCCGGCCCCGCCGTCGTCTCCGCGCCGTCGGCGCCCGCGGCGCAGCCCGAGCCGCCCGCCGCCGCGCCGGCTCCCGCCGCCGTGCCCGCCGCCGCGCCTGCCCCCGTGGCCGAGCCGGCACCGCGGGCCGTGCCGGCGTCCCCCGTGGCCGAGCCGGAGCCGCAGGCCGCTCCGGCGGCCACCACCGCCAGCGGCCTGACCGTCCGCCGGCGCACCACGGCGCCCGCCACCGCGCGCCGCACCGCCGCGCCCGCCCCCGTGGCCGGGCCCGGCCGTCCCGCCATCGCCGCGGCCTGGGCGGCAGGCACCCGCCGCGGCCGGCAGGACCAGCCCTCTCCCACCCCCACCGGGTCCGACGCGGCACACCGGACGGCACCCGGACCCGACCCCGCACACGACGAAGGAAACTGATCGTGCGAGACACACACAGCAACAGCCTGGGCTGGCTGCTCGACCAGGAGCTCGGCACCGTCGAGGGCGTCCGCTTCGCCGTACTGATGAGCAGCGACGGTCTGCTGACCGCCCGAACCGAGACGATCGGCCAGGACGACGGGGAGAAGTTCGCCGCGCTGACGGCGGCGCTGCGAGCCGCGGGCAAGGCGTGGGACGAGTTCACCGGCGGCCAGGGCATGCGCCAGCTGCTGATCGAGTCGGTCGGCTGCATCGGCCTGACGACCACCGCGGCGAGGAACACCATGCTGTCGGTGTGCACGACGGGTCCGGACGCCGACGTCGGCCTGATCTCCCATCACATGGTGCGGCTCGCGACCCGGGTGGGGCACGAGCTGGGGACCGCGGAGCGGGTGCCGGCCGCGGAAGGCGGCTGGCCGGCATGACGGGGCCGCGGCGTGACCCCGACATGGTCAGGCCCTACGTCCGCACCGGCGGTCAGGTCCGCGCCCGTGACGACGTGCGCCTGGAGAGCGTGCTCATCGCCGCGTCCGGGCCCACGGACGCCCTGGGCCCGGACGCCCGCCGGGTGATGCGCCTGTTCGCCGGCGCGGAGGGCGGCCTGGCCGTCGCCGACATCGCCGCCGCGCTGGAGCTGCCGCCCTCCACGGTGCGCATCCTCGTCTCCTCGCTGATGGACGCCGGCCTCCTGGCCAGCCCGGTCGCGGCGAGCGACCACATGCCCGAACCCGACCTGTTGCAGGAGGTACTGCGTGGACTGCGCTCCTTGGTCTGACCCGCCCGTCACCTATGTCCCGGCCACGGTGACACGGTCGGCCAAGATCGTGGTCGCGGGGGGTTTCGGCGTCGGCAAGACGACGTTCATCGGCAGCGTCTCGGAAGTGAAGCCGCTGCGGATGGAGGAACCCATCACGCAGGCCAGCACCGGTGTGGACGATCTGCGGGGCACCCCGCACAAGACCACGACCACGGTGGCGATGGACTTCGGCCGCATCCACATGGCCGGCGGGCGCCTCGCGCTGTACCTGTTCGGTCTGCCGGGGCAGGCCAGGTTCCAGCCGCTGTGGGAGGACCTGGCCGAGGGCGCGCTCGGCTGCCTGGTCCTGGCCGACACCCGCGACCTCGACGCCTCCCACGACGCCCTCGGTCTCCTGGACAGCGGCGGCATACCGTACGCCGTCGCCGTCAACACCTTCCCCGGCGCTCCGGGTTACCCCGCGGAGGAGCTGCGCGAGGCACTGGCCCTCGACCCGGCGACTCCGCTGACGACCTGCGACGCCCGGGACCGCACGTCCTCCCTGCACGCCCTGATCACGCTCACCGAGTACCTCACCGAGCACCGCTCGGCCGCCCTGATGGAGTCCCGCCGATGACGATGCCCTCCGCCGCGTCCGTGCCGACGAGCCCACCGGACCGGATCGCCCTGTACTCCGCGGAGTTCGCCGCCGACCCGCACGCCGCCTACCGGCGCATGCGCCAGGTCCACGGCCCCATGGTGCCGGTGGACCTGGCGCCCGGCGTCCCGGCGACGCTGGTGATCGGCTACTACCAGGCCCGCCGCATCCTCAACGACCCGCTGCACTTCCCCGCCGACCCCCGCGCCTGGGAGAAGCTGATCCCGGCGTCCTGCCCGGTCAAGCCGATGATGGAGTGGCGCCCCAACGCGCTGCGTTCCGGCGGCGCCGAGCACGCCCGCTACCGCGGTGCGAACACCGCCGCGATCGGGGCCGTCGACCAGCACGGGCTGCGGGCCCTCGTCGAGCGGGTCGCCTCCGGCGCGATCGACGACTTCCGCGCCAAGGGCGAGGCGGACCTGCTGTCGCAGTACGCGTTCCCGATCGCCTTCCGCGTGCTGAGCGCGCTGCTCGGCTGCCCGGACGAGATCGGCATGCGCATCGCCGACGGCATGGCGAAGATCTTCGACACCAGGCATGCCGAGCAGGGCAACCGGATCCTCGGGCAGGCCGTCGCCGACCTGGTGTCCCTGCGCCGGCAGCACCCCGGTGACGACATCACCTCCCGGCTCGTCCTGCACTCCGCCCGGCTGACCGACGAGGAGATGGGCCACCAGCTCGTCACGCTCTACGGCGCCGGGATCGAGCCGTTGACCAACCTGATCAGCAACACCGTGCTGAAGATCCTCACCGACGAGGAGTTCTCCGCCGACCTGCACGCCGGGCTGTCCACGGTGCGCGACGCGCTGGACACCGTCCTCTACACCGACCCGCCCATGGCGAACTACTGCATCTCGTACCCGCCGTTCCCCATCGACGTGGACGGGTACCTGCTGCCCGCCGACCAGCCGGTCGTGATCTCCATGGCGGCGGCCAACAACGACCCGGCCCTCACCGACGGCGTGCCCGAGGGGCGCCATACGGGCAACCGCGCCCACCTGGCCTGGAGCGTCGGCCCGCACACCTGCCCCGCCCGCTCGCACGCCTATCTCATCGCGGAGACCGCGGTCACCCATCTCCTCGACGCGCTGCCGGAGACGGACCTCGCCGTGCCCGTCGCCGGCCTCGTCTGGCGGCCCGGCCCGTTCCACCGCGCCCTGGAATCCCTGCCCGTCACCTTCCCCGCCGTTTCCTAAGGAGCCCGCCATGGCCGACCAGCAGTCTCCCCTCGTCCTGGACCCCGCCGGCGCCGACCACCACGCCGAGCACCGTGCCCTGCACGCCCGCGGCCCGGCCACCCGGGTGGACGTACTCGGCGTGGAAGCCTGGTCGGTCAGCGACCCGGCCCTGCTCAAGCAGCTCCTCACCGGTCCCGACGTCTCCAAGGACGCCCGCGCGCACTGGCCCGACTACGCGCAGCGGGTCGGCACCTGGCCGCTCGCCCTGTGGGTGGCGGTGGAGAACATGTTCACCGCCTACGGGCCCAACCACCGCAAGCTGCGGCGCCTGGTGGCGCCCGCCTTCAGCTCCCGCCGCATAGCCCACATGCGGCCGGCCGTCGAGGGCATGGTGGACCAGCTGATCGACCGCCTCGCGGGCCTCCCCGCGGGCGAGCCGGCCGACCTGCGCCAGGAGCTGGCGTACCCGCTGCCCATCGCGGTGATCGGCCACCTCATGGGCGTGCCCGAGAGCCAGCGGGACGACTTCCGGGCCCTCGTGGACGGTGTCTTCGACACCACGCTGAGCCAGGACGAGGCGCAGGCCAACACCGCCCGGCTGTACGGGGTCCTGGACCAGCTGATCGCCGACAAGCGCGGCACCCCCGGCGACGACATGACGTCCCTGCTCATCGCCGCGCGGGACGACGAGAGCGACGGCGCCCGCCTGTCGCCCGAGGAGCTGCGCGACACCCTGCTGCTGATGATCAGCGCCGGCTACGAGACGACCGTCAACGTCATCGACCAGGCCGTCCACACCCTGCTGACCCGTCCCGACCAGCTCGAACTGGTCCGCAAGGGTGCCGTCACCTGGGACGACGTCGTGGAGGAGACGCTGCGTCACGAGCCGGCGGTCAAGCACCTGCCGCTCCGGTTCGCGGTCACGGACATCCCGCTGCCCGACGGGCGGACCATCGCCCGCGGTGACGCGATCCTCGCGTCCTACGCCGCCGCCAACCGTCACCCCGGGTGGCACGACGACGCCGACACCTTCGACGCGGCCCGCACCGTCAAGGACCACCTGGCGTTCGGGCACGGCGTGCACTTCTGCCTCGGCGCGCCCCTCGCCCGCATGGAGGTCACCCTCGTGCTCCAGCGGCTGTTCGACCGCTTCCCCGACATCCGTCTCGCCGTGCCCTCGGCCGAGCTCGGAACGGTGCCGTCCCTGATCAGCAACGGCCACCAGCGGCTCCCGGTGCTGCTGCACGGCTGAGCCCGAGCGGCGTGAACGGCCCGCCCCGGGTTGCCGGGGCGGGCCGTTCACGTCCCGCGTCCCGCGGGCGTCAGCCGAACATGCCCGGCTCGTAGTCGCCCGCCGGCTGCCGGGTGATGACGTTCAGCCGGTTGTAGGTGTTGATGACGGCGATCAGCCCGACCAGCGCCGCCAGCTGGTCCTCGTCGTAGTGCTTCGCCGCGTTCGCCCAGGCCTCGTCGGTGACGCCGCCGGCGTCGGCGATGCGGGTGCCCTGCTCGGTCAGCTCCAGGGCGGCGCGTTCGGCGTCGGTGAAGACCGTGGCCTCCCGCCAGGCCGCGACCAGGTTGAGGCGCAGCGAGGTCTCCCCCGCCGCCGCGGCGTCCTTGGTGTGCATGTCGAGGCAGAAGCCGCAGCCGTTGATCTGGCTGGCGCGGATCTTCACCAGCTCCTGGGTGGCGGCCGGCAGCGCCGAGTCCGTCACGACCTTGCCCGCCGAGTTGATGTGCCGCAGGAGCTTGCCGGCGATCGGACTGCCGAAGAGGTTGAGGCGAGCGTCCATGGTGGTTCCTCCGTCGTGGGTCGTCGGCGGTTGCCGTACCGCGTTACACAGTTACGACGGAATGCGGCGGCCCGGTGTGACAGACCGGCCGCCCGAAACGGTGTGACCTGCGCCACAGCGTACCGGTGACCGGCCGTGCGCCCGGCACGGGTGCCGGGCACGGCGGGGATTAGCCTCGGTCCGAGAGGCCGGAGAAGAGCCGGACAAGAGCCGGCGAACGGCCGGAGCGAAGCAGGAGGCAGGCATGGCGAAGATTCCCAGCGCGGTGGTCGCGGCGGGCGGTCTCGTCGGCGGGTACGCCGTGGCCCGCTGGACCGGGAAGCGGCAGCTCGGCGGGGCCGTGCTCGCCGTCGCCGGGGCGGCGGCCGCGCAGCAGTGGCGCGAGCGGGCCGGCGGGCGGGCCGCCGGGGCGCTGTCGGCCGCGTACGTGACCGCTTTCGCCGGGTCCCACCCGCTGGCCAGGAAGGTCGGCGCCTGGCCCGCCGTGTTCGGTGTCGCCGGTGCCGTCGCCCTGGCCTCCTGGGCGGTCGCCGACCGGCGGGCCTGACCGGACCCGGTCCGTGGAAGCCGATCGTGCCCGTCCTGGCACGGCCGAGCATCTGGCCTCCATGCCCGGTCCCACCGTCCGTGATCTGGATCTGGCTGCCGCCCTGGCCGTCGCGCACCAGGAGAGCGCCCTGGTGCTGCCGATGGCCAGGGCTGCGGACGGTGGGCGGGTAGGGCCGTACGGGCTGGAGGTCTTCATGGCGGTCTGTCAGAGCTTCCAGTCGCACCCTGAACCGGTGGGCAAGCGCATCACTGCAGCCGTCCTCCTGGCAGACGACCCACGTGGCGATCGAACGTGCCCCTCGCTGGCCGCCGCCGTGCGCGGTCGGCGTGATGGCGGCGCACACGAGCGCAGTGCTGCTGGACCGGCGTTCCGCGTGCCGTGATCGAACCACGTGCGAGCCCGTTCGGCCGAGCTGCCAGAGGACACGGTTCGACACAGCGCGATTTGCACTCCTCATCTGCGGTGCTTGCCGTGACGTGGCCGCGGGCGGGTGCCACGGGTGAAGGCGCAGACAAGACCGAGGCATTGCAGGACGGCGCAGACGGTGATCACTGTGTGTATGTCTGCTGGGGTGACGAGTGCCATGAGGACGCCGGCAAGGGGGTAGGGCAATAGGAGAATCAATACGGTCACGGACAGCGTGCTGCCGAACACTTCGGCGGGGATGAGCTGGGATCGCAGGGTGCGCAGCACGACGGCCAGCACGCTGTCGCCGGCCATGAAGACGGCGGTCAGGATCAGGTAGGTGGGGTAGGAGCCGGCGTGCGCGACGAGGAAGCACGACACTGTCGTCACCAGAGCGGCACAGCGGCCCACGCTTGTCAGCCCCCACCGGTCGATCGTGACGCGGCAGGTAGTGACTGCCAGCAGTGAGGCGGCGGCCGCGCAGGACCATACCAGCCCGACCGAGGCGCTGGACTGGCCGAGTTGCTTCACCACGATCACCGGGGCGGCCGCTTCCAGAAGACCGAGGGCCAGGTTGGACAGTGCCAGCCCCGCCACCAGCCACGCCAGCCTCGGCAGCTCGCGCAGGGTGGACCAGCCCGTCCGCCACCCCCGTGCCACGGGCCCGGTTGCCTCCGGTGTTTGCGGAGGCGCGTGACGTGTGCGCGGGGCGATGGCGGCCGAGAACATCGATAGGCCACTGATCACCACGAGCATGCTGCTGGAGCCGCCCCACTGCAGGAGGAGGCCGCCTGCCGCGGGGCCGGCCAGAGCGGCTGTCTGGTCGATGCCCAGCAGGACCGACTGGACGCGGTGCGCCGCGCGGTCGGCGTCCCGGCTGGCGACCGCGCCGACACTCTCGGCCGCGATATAGCTGAACTGGGTCAGGCACCCGGCGCACGCCGCCAGGAGCATCACCAGGCTCGAGGCCGTTTCGTCGTCGGTCATGGCCAGGGCGGGCGCCGCGCATCCCGCGACCAGCGCCCGGGCCGTGGCGGCCACCCGGAAGACTCGTGCGGGCCCGAAATGGTCGACGGCCGCTCCGGCCAGACTGAACGTGCACAGCCGTGGCGCCCACGCCAGCATGAAGGCGATCCCGGTCAGCGATGACGAGTTCGTCGTGCCCAACACCAGCAAGGGGATGCCGTAGGTGGCCATGGAGGACGCGGCAGCATCCGCGAGGCGAGGCAGATACACACCCCGTACCTGGCTATGGACCACGGCCCGGGCATGCCGGGGTGGAGCAGGCCGGACGTTCGTAGGTATCAACGAGACGTGCTTTCTCTGTGAACGGTGGCGGCGGTCAGCGATCGTCCCGAACAGGAAGCGGAACAAGACACGGCAAAGTTCTCTTTCTCGGCGAACCTTTCTCTGTGGGAGCTGGGCAGGCCACATTCCGGACCGTGATCACAAAGGCGGCCCTGCCCCCTGGCAAGCGGCAGCGGGCGCCCGACGCCATGCAGCCCACTACGGACGGGTGGCGCTGCGACGTAACACCGGTGATCAACCGGTACACCTCTAGAAGCGTGATCGACTTGCTGAACGTTACGCCGGGTAAGCCGAGGTCACACATGCCGAGGCGGGTATGAAGAGGTCATCACCCGCGGTCGCCCGGACCGAACGGCCATCCTCTTCTTTCACGATTTCCGCCCCGCCGCCTGCCACCGCCATCGCAACCGGAGCGGCGCCCCTTGCGGACTCCGCCGATGTTCTGCGCGGTGTGGCGCCACCCGGACAGCGACCGTCTGCTGGTCGCGTCCCTTGAGGTGGACGGCGAGCATCGCCCTGCGCCACGCGCTCCGGCGACGTGGCGCATGGGCACCTCGGCGGAAAGCGACTCGCCGCAGGCGGCCGCCTCGTCCGCTCCGCCCGAAGTGCCCCTGTCGGCCGAGACGGCTCGGGCGCCTAGGAGCGGTGCGTCAGCACGTTCACCACGCGCCCGCTCGGGTCGCGCACGAAGAAGCGCCGCACGCCCCACTCCTCATCCCGCAGCTCCCGCACGATCTCCGCGCCCGACGCGACGAGCCGGGCGTGGACCGCGTCGACGTCCTCGACCTCCACGCTGAAGTCGGGGACGACGGGCGCGGTGCGCTCCTCGGTGAAGAAGCTGATCTGGGCGGCGGGACTGGACGGTGAGGCCAGGGTCGTCACCCAGCCCATGTCCATGACCTCCTCGAAGCCCAGCAGGCCGTAGAAGTCACGGCCGGCGGCCAGTTCGTCCGGGGACCCGGCCCGGATGTTGGGGACGATCCTGCGGACGGTCATGGGGCTCCTCGCGGTCGGTCGGGTCGGAGGCGGTGCCCGGACTCTACGCCGTCGCCGTCCCCGTTTCCGGCGTGTCCTTCGTTCCCGCCCCCGCGGCCGACAGCGGCTCCGCGATGTCCTCCAGGGAGCGGCGTTCCGCCTTCACCGCGAGGAACGCCGCCACCAGGCCGGCCGCGCACATCAGTCCGGCGCCGATCTGGAAGGCGAGCACCGTGTCGCCGACCACGCCGGACTCCGTGAGGTCGGCGAAGAGCAGCGGGCCGCTGATGCCGCCGGCGGCGGTGCCGAGGGCGTAGAAGAAGGCGATGGCCATCGCCCGGGTCTCCATGGGGAAGATCTCGGAGACGGTCAGATACGCGCTGGAGGCGCCCGCGGAGGCGAAGAACAGCACCACGCACCAGCAGGCCGTCATGGTGTTGGCCGTCAGCGAGCCGCGGTCGAAGAGCCACGCCGTGACGAACAGCAGCACACCCGACAGCAGGTACGTGCCCGAGATCATGATCCGGCGGCCGACCGTGTCGAACAGCTTGCCGAGCAGCAGCGGGCCGAGGAAGTTGCCCGCGGCGATGACGGCGAAGTAGTAGCCGGTGTGGCCGGTCGGCACGTCGAAGAAGGTGATGAGGATGGTGCCGAAGCCGAAGGTGATGGCGTTGTAGAGGAACGCCTGGCCGATGAAGAGCGACAGGCCGAGGATCGCGCGCCGCGGGTACGTGCCGAAGACGGTCCTGGCGATCAGGCCGAAGCCGATGCCCTTGCGCTGGTGGATGGTGATCTCACCGGCCGGCGGCGGCAGCGGCTCGCCCTTCTCCTGCTCGATCTCGCGTTCCACGGACGAGACGAGCCGCTCGGCCTCGTCGCCGTAGCCGTGGATGAACTGCCAGCGCGGACTCTCCGGGACGTGCCGGCGCACCAGCAGGATGACCAGGCCGAGGACCACACCGAGGGCGAAGCTGAGCCGCCAGCCGAGGTCCTTGGGGAAGATGTCGGTGTCCAGCATGACGATGGACAGCAGGGAACCGCCGATCGCGCCCAGCCAGTAGCTGCCGTTGATGATCAGGTCGACCCGGCCCCGGAACTTGGAGGGGATCAGCTCGTCGATCGCCGAGTTGATGGCCGCGTACTCGCCGCCGATGCCGAAACCGGTCAGGAACCGGAACAGGAAGAACCACCAGGACTCGAACGACACCGCCGTCAGCGCGGTCGCCAGCAGGTACACGACCAGCGTCAGCATGAACAGCTTCTTGCGGCCGTGCCGGTCGGTCAGCCAGCCGAAGAACAGGGCGCCCGCACAGGCACCGGCCACGTAGAGGGCGGCGGCCAGGCCGGTGATCTGGGCGGAGCTGATGTCCAGCCCGCTGCCGTCCTCGGCGATCCGGCCGGCCACGTTGCCGACGATCGTGACCTCGAGGCCGTCCAGGATCCAGACGGTGCCGAGGCCGATCACGATCATCCAGTGCCACCGGGACCAGGGCAGCCGGTCCAGCCGGGCGGGGACCGCGGTGGTGACGGTCCCCCCGGAGGCGCGACCGGAGCCCGGCGACGACGATTCCGCTGACATGACTCCCTCTCCGCCGAGGACCGTGGGCTGCGATTCGCCCGGTCCCGCGGTGCCGTGCGGCGCCGTCGGAGCGGGCGATCGGAACCCGTGTGCCCCCAACCGCGGCGGGCAAGCGCGGCCGCTCGGGGGCTACGCGCCCAGGACGCGGGAGACCGTGTAGATCAGCAGTCCGGCCAGCGAGCCGACCACCGTGCCGTTGATCCGGATGAACTGGAGGTCCCGGCCGATGTTGGCCTCGATCTTCTTCGTGGTGTGCTCCGCGTCCCAGCCCGCCACCGTGTCGGTGATCAGCGACGTGATCTCCCGCCGGTAGGTGGTCACGACGTACACCGCGGCGCCCTCGACCCACCCGTCGACCTTGCCCTGCACCTTCGGGTCGGAGGCCATCCGGGCCCCCAGCGACAGCAGCGACGCCCGCACCCGCAGCCGCAGCTCGCTGCGCTCGTCCTCCGCCGCCGAGACGATCATGGATCGTACGGCGGTCCAGGCGGACGCGATCAGGTCCTGGACCTCGCCGCGGCCCAGCACCTCCGTCTTCAGCCGCTCCACGCGCGCCCGGGTCGCGGTGTCGGACCGGAGGTCGGAGGCGAAGTCGGTGAGGAAGCGGTCGAGGGCGCCGCGCGCCGGGTGGGCGGGCATGTCGCGCATCTCGGTGACGAAGCGCAGCAGCTCCTTGTAGACGCGCTCGCCGACCTTCTTGTCCACGAACCGGGGCGTCCAGCCGGGCGCCCCGCCCTGCACGGCGTCCATCACCGAGTCGCCGTGCAGCACCAGCCAGTCGTGGGCGCGGGAGACGACCAGGTCCACGGCCCGCCGGTGCCCGCCGTCGGCGACGACCCGGCCCAGCAGCTTGCCGATGCCCGGGGCGATCTCCTGCGCGTCGGCCCGCCGGGTGATGGCCTCGCCGACCACCGCCTGCACGTCGGAGTCCCGCAGCACGGTCAGGGCGCCGCGCAGGGCGGCGGACAGCTCGGCCGCCACCCGGTCGGCGTGCTCGGGCACCGCCAGCCAGGCGCCGAGCCGGCTGCCGATGCCGACGGCGCGCAGCCGCCCGCGCACGACGTCCTCGGAGAGGAAGTTCTCGCCGACGAACTCGCCCAGCGAGACGCCCAGCTGGTCCTTCTTCCGGGGGATGATCGCGGTGTGCGGGATGGGCAGCCCGAGGGGGTGGCGGAAGAGGGCGGTGACCGCGAACCAGTCGGCGAGCGCGCCGACCATGCCCGCCTCGGCGGCGGCCGAGACGTAGCCCGCCCAGGCGCCCGCGCCCCGGTGGGAGGCCCACTCGGCCAGCACGTAGACCACGGCCACGAACAGCAGCAGGCCGGCGGCGGTGAGCTTCATGCGGCGCACGCCGCGCCGCTTCTCCTCGTCGGCCGGGCTGAACGCCGTCATCGCCCGGTCGCGGACGGGACCGGACCGGGCGGAGGACTGGCTGTAGGCCGTCCCGGTGTCCTGCCCGCTACCCATGGAACCCTCCGGACGTTCTGCCTTCGTGCGTGCCATCCGCTCCACCGTTCGCCGATCCGTCCCGCACACACTGTCCCTTCCCGTACGACTCCCGGAACGGAACACACGTTCCCGGCGTCTGACGGGGAAGGGGAAAGCACGGGGGTCACGAGGCCTTCTCCGGGCCCATGCCGCATCATGGGCTCATCGGACCGGAGCCTCGGAGCTCCCCTCGCCCGAGGAGAACGACACAGCATGACCCAGGGTCATGACGGAGGCGTGGGGGCGCCTCCTCCCAGCAAGCAGCGTGCCCTGCTGGCCGCGATCGTCGCCCTGGTGGTGGCGATCTCGGCAGCCATATACGCCACGGTGGCCTCCGACGACGGCACCCGCGACCGCACCCCGGTCGCCGGCGGCCGGGCCCCGCACAACGACGCCGCGCCCGCCTCCACGGGCACCTGGGTCGGCGCCTGGTCCACCTCGCCCGTCGGCCCGGAACCGGGCACCGCGGCGCGGGGCATGGCGGGCCGGTCGGTGCGCAACGTCGTGCACGCCGGCATCGGCGGCAACGGCGCCCGGATCACCCTGTCGAACCTGTACGGCCACTCGCCGCTGACCGTCACCCACGCGTCCATCGCGCTGGCCGCCGACGACGGCACCGCCGCCGCGGCCGAGGGCAGCATGCGCCGGCTCACCTTCGGCGGCAGCCCCCGGGTGGTCGTCCCCGCGGGCGGCCAGGTGATGAGCGACGTCGCCCGCATCGCCGTCCCCCACGGCAGCGACGTACTGATCACCACCTACTCCCCGGTGCCGTCCGGCCCGGTCACCTACCACCCGCAGGCACGGCAGACCAGCTACGTCGCCGACGGCGACCGCGCCGAGGACGTCACCGCCGACGCCTACACGGGCCGGACCTCGTACTGGCGGTACGTGACGGCGCTGGACGTGCTGAGCCACGACGCCGTGGGCACCGTCGTGGCCCTCGGGGACTCGATCACCGACGGCTACCTCTCCACCATGGACGCCAACCACCGCTGGACCGACTTCCTCGCCGAGCGCCTGCGCACGGCGGCCGGCGCCGGGCGCAACGTGCCCCGCTACAGCGTCGTCAACCAGGGCATCACCAGCAACCGGCTGCTCACCAGCGGCCCGGGCACGCCCCCCGCCAACCCCAGCACGCTGTCCCGGTTCCCCCGGGACGTGCTGGGCCGCACCAACGCCCGGGTGGTCGTCGTCGCCATCGGGGTCAACGACATCCTGCACAGCCCGGAGCTCGCCGACCGGGACTCGGTCCTCGCGGGCCTGCGCACGCTCGTCGACATGGCCCACGCCCACGGGCTCAAGGTCGTCGGCGCGACCGTGATGCCGTTCGGCGGGCACAGCGGCTACACCGCCGCCCGCGAGACCATGCGGCGGGAGATCAACGAGGAGATCCGCGAGGGGCGGGTGTTCGACGAGGTCGTCGACTTCGACGCGGCGCTGCGCGACCCGTACGACCCGCGGCGGCTGAGCGCGGAGTACGACTGCGGCGACCACCTCCACCCCAGCGACCGCGGCTACGCCCGCATGGCCGCGGCCCTCGACCTGACCGACCTGAACCCGAGAACCCCGGCAACCCTGTAACACCACCGCCGCCCCACCCGCCTCAGCCGCGGGCAGTCGTGCTGGCCTCACCCGCCCCAGCCGCGGGCAGTCGTGCCGCTGGGGCGGCACGGGTGGGCGCGGCGGCACCCCGCCCGCGCCGGGCCGCGCGACCCACCCGCGGCGGCACCCGGTCACGCGGTCAGTCCTCGCGCCGGCGCCGCTCCCGCATCAGATCCCGGTGCCCGTCCAGCATCGTGCGATGGGCCTCCTCCACGTCCTCCCGGAACGAGGAGTGCAGCTCCCGCCGCGCCGCCCTGCGGTCCAGCTTCTCCTGCCGGCGCTCCTCCTTCAGCCGCACCCGCTCCGCCCGCGTCACCTTGCGCTCGACGCCGACCCCGCCCCAGAAGGCGAAGCCGGTGACCACCACGCGCGGGGCACCCGGCTCCGCGGGGACGCCCTCCTCGCGGTGGTCGAACCCGCCCATGATCCCGATGCCGCGCACGACCACCTCGACACCCGGCGGCACGATCACGTTCAGGCCGCCCATGACCGCGACGCAGTTGATCACGACCTCGCCGTCCGCGAAGTTCGCCTCCCGCAGGTCGAGCTCACCGCCGCCGCAGAACGCGAAGCCGTTGAACCGCTTCGGCACCGTCCAGCGCCCCTTGCGCTCGAACCCGGACAGCACGGCGACCGCCCACGACGACGACCCCTCGCCGCCGGTGATCCGCCCCGCCCAGCCCCCGCTCTCCGCGGGCTCCTTGGTCATCGACACCCGCGGCACCGACGCCGCGGCGCCCTGCCCGGCCGGCAGGTCCCGAGTGATCGGTGCCAGGTCCCCGTACGTCCGCGCACGGTAGGTGGCGTCCAGCCGCTCCTCGAACTCGGCCATGTCCAGGCGGCCTTCGGCGAGGGCGTCCCGCAGGATCTCGGCGACTCGTTCACGGTCGGCGTCGGATGCCCGGAGGTCCGGGGCGTCGTCGGTCATGTACAGCAGCCTACGAGCTCACCCCGCCGGGCACTACGCGCTCGCCCGTTCCGCGTACATCTTGGCGATCACCGCTTCGATGTCGGGCTCCCGCACCGAGAGGTCCACCAGCGGATACCGGGCCGCGATGTCCGCCACCAGCCCCGCGGCCGACGCCGACGCGGGAAACGCCAGCCACTGCCGCGGCCCCTCCACCCGCACCACCCGCGCCGGGGCCGGCACCTCGACCGGCGGCAACTCCCGCTCCAGGTCCACCACCAGGGTCCGCTCGCTCTCCCCCGCCTCGTGCAGCCCGGCGAGCGGACCGTCGTACATCAGCCGCCCGTGGTCGATGACCATCACCCGCGAGCACAGCTGCTCGATGTCCTGGAGATCGTGCGTGGTCAGCAGCACCGTCGTGCCGCGCTCCGCGTTCAACTCCCGCAGGAAGCCGCGCACCTGGGCCTTCGACACGACGTCCAGCCCGATCGTCGGCTCGTCCAGGTACAGCACGTCCGGATCGTGCAGCAGCGCCGCCGCGACGTCGCCGCGCATCCGCTGGCCCAGCGACAGCTGCCGCACCGGCACGTCCAGCAGGGACCCGAGCCGCAGGAGCTCCACGCAGCGCTCCAGGTTCGCCCGGTAACGCGCGTCCGGGATCCGGTACATGCGGTGCACCAGCCGGTAGGAGTCGATCAGCGGCAGGTCCCACCACAGCGTCGTCCGCTGCCCGAACACCACCCCGATGCGGTGCGCCAGCCGCGTCCGCTCCCGCGACGGGTCGATGCCGGCCACCCGCAGCCGCCCGCCGCTCGGCGTCAGGATGCCGGTGAGCATCTTGATCGTCGTCGACTTCCCGGCCCCGTTCGGGCCGATGTAGCCGACCATCTCGCCCCGCGCCACGGTGAACGACAGCCCGTCCACCGCCCGCACCTGCCGCCGCTCCCGCTTCAGGAACCCCGTCCTCCTGCGCACGTCGAAGACCTTCTCGACGCCCTCCAGCTCGATGAAGCCCGCACCCGGTCCCCCGGTGCCGCCGGTGATGTCCATCTCCCGCTAACTCCCTGTACTCCGGTACGAACGAAGCCCCGCCCGCCACGCCAGACCCGCCACCGCGCAGCAGGCCACGGCCACCAGCGGCGTCGTGAACGCCACCCATCCGGGCAGCCCCACCGGGTACGGCCGCTCCAGCACATAGCTCGCCGGCAGCCAGTTGACGAAGGCCAGCGGCACCACGAACGTCACCCCCGCACCAGCTCCTGCGCGAACACCGTCGGCGGGTACTGGAGCATCGTCGTACCGCCGTACGTGAAGGCGTTGGACACCTCCGAGGCGTCCTGCGCCACGAACTGGAAGGCCGCCGCCGCCACGAACACCGCGCAGAAGATCCCCGCCCCGCCGAGCAGCATCACCGGCATCAGCAGCAGCTTCGCCGCCGACCAGTCGATGTCCAGCACCACCAGCGCGTAGCCCAGCACCAGCGCGCCCTGCGTCACCCGGCCCAGCCGGCGCAGCGCGAACCGGTCCGCGGCCACCTGCGCCAGCACCGGCACCGGACGCACCAGCAGCGTGTCCAGCGTGCCGTCCCGCACCCGCCGCCCCAGCCGCTCCATCGAACCGACCGCCAGATCGGCCAGCCCGAAGGAGACCCCGGACAGCCCGTAGAGGAACGCCACCTCGGGCAGCGCGTAACCGCCCAGCGCGTCGACCCGGGAGAACATCAGCAGGACCGCCACGAAGTCCAGCAGGGTCACCGCGAAGTTCGCGAACACCGCCAGCGCGAAGGACACCCGGTACGCCATCGTCGACCGGATCCACATGCCCGCGATCAGCCCGTAGGCCCGCACCCCCGCGGCGACCCGGCCGCCCCCGGCCACCCGCGTCCCGGCCGTCTCAGCCACCCTGCACCACCACCCGCCGCGTCGCCGCCGACTGCACCAGCCGCCCCACCGCCAGCAGCGCCACCGCCCACCCCGCCTGGAACGCGAAGGTCCCCAGGGGGTCCGCCTCCCCCAGCAGCACATCGGCCGGCGCCTGGAGCAGGGACGACCACGGGAGCACCCGGACGACCTCGCCGAGCGCCCCCGGGAACACGTTCAGCGGCAGCAGCATCCCCGAGCAGAACAGCCCCGCGATCCACGCCATCTGTGCCACCCCGGTGCCGTCCATCAGCCAGAACGCCGACAGCGCCACCAGGTAGCGCAGCGCGAACCCCACCACCATGGCGAGCCCCACCGCCACCAGGAACGCCAGCCACCTGGACGCCTCCCGCGGCAGCGCCACCGGGAAGAACAGCGCCCCGAAGACGAACGGCACCACCCCGCGCCCCAGCAACTGGAACAGCGCGCGCCCGGCATCCGCCGCCAGCCACCACAGCTGGAGATCGGCCGGCCGGTACAGATCGACGGCGATGTCACCCGTACGGATGCGCTCCATCAACTCGGTCTCGACCCCGCCGCCACCGATCGCCAGCGCCGCCAGCAGCGCCTGCCCCAGCCACACGAACGTCACCGCCTGCGCCTGGTCGTAGCCCCCGAGCTGCGGTTTCTCGTCCCACAGGGCCAAGTAGGTGTACACGAGGACCAGCCCGAAGACCGTGTTGGTGAACACCCCGGCGGCGGTGGCCGCCCGATACGTCGCGTACCGTCGGAATCCTCCCACCGCGACGGCCGCGTACAACCGCCCCGAACCCACGCCCACAGCCCTCACCTCCGCCCGGCGGCAAAGCGCAGGAGCCTAGTACGACGGCGACGGGGCACGCCACGGAATTACCGGGCAGGGGGTTAGGAAACCGGGACGACGGCACCCAGTTTCACGGGTGTGCCGCGGAACGGGAACGGAACGCCCGGTGCGAGAGTCTTCAACAGAGGACGCAGAAGCGTACAAGGCCGTACGAGACCGTACGACGCGAAACAGGAGTCCGTGCACGAGATGAGCGACGAGCCGCAGCAGCCTGACCAGGGCTCGGAACCGGGAACGGCGAAGGCGAAGAAGCCGAAGAGGCCCAAGCGGACCGGATGGCGCCGGCTGATCCCCACCTGGCGCATGACGCTGGGCGCCTTCGTCGTCGGCGTCCTGCTGGTGATCGGCGGCTTCTTCCTCGGCTACCAGCTGGTGCAGATCCCGTCGTCGGCCAACACCCTCGCCACCCAGCAGAGCAACGTCTACCTGTACGCCGACGGCAGCGTCCTCGCCCGCGACGGCGAGATCAACCGGGAGAGCGTCGCCCTCTCGCGGATCTCCAAGGACGCCCAGCACGCCGTCCTCGCCGCCGAGGACCGCGACTTCTACACCGAGTCCGCCATCGACCCCCAGGCGATGATCCGGGCCGGCTGGAACACCGCCACCGGCAAGGGCAAGCAGTCCGGCTCCACGATCACCCAGCAGTACGTCAAGAACTACTACCTGGCACAGGAGCAGACCGTCACCCGCAAGGTGAAGGAGTTCTTCATCTCGATCAAGCTCGACCGGCAGAAGAGCAAGGACGAGATCCTCGAGGGCTACCTCAACACCAGCTTCTTCGGCCGCGGCGCCTACGGCATCCAGGCCGCAGCCCAGGCCTACTACGGCGTCGACGCCGCCAAGCTCACCGCCGCCCAGGGCGCCTACCTCGCGTCCCTGCTCAACGCCCCCAGCGAGTACGACGTCGTCGCCCACCCGGAGAACAAGGCCGCCGCCGAGGCACGCTGGAACTACGTGCTGGACGGCATGGTCAAGATGAAGTGGCTCACCCAGGCCGACCGCGTCGGGCTGACGTTTCCCGCGCCCAGGAAGACCACCGTCTCCACCAGCATGTCCGGACAGCGCGGCTACGTCGTCACCATCGTCAAGGACTACCTGATCAAGAACGGCATCGTCGACGAGGAGGACCTCGACCGCGGCGGCTACCGGATCACCACGACCCTCCAGAAGGACAAGCAGGACGCCTTCGTCGAGGCCGTCGACGACAAGCTGATGTCCGAGCTGGACAAGGACCGCAAGGTCGACTCCTACGTCCGCGCCGGCGGCGCCTCCGTCGACCCGCGGACCGGCAAGGTCGTCGCGATGTACAACGGCATCGACTACGTCAAGCAGTACACCCCCAACGCCACCCGTCGCGACTTCCAGGTCGGCTCCACCTTCAAGCCCTTCGTCTTCACCGCGGCCGTCGAGAACCACTCCGACACCCAGGACGGCCGCATGATCAACCCGAACACGACCTACGACGGCACCAGCGAACGACCCGTCGAGGGCTGGAGCGGCGCCCGCTACGCCCCCGAGAACGAGGACCACCGCGACTACGGCAACATCACCGTGCGCGAGGCCACCGACAAGTCCGTCAACGCCGTGTACGCGCAGATGGCCGTCGACGTCGGCGCCGACGAGGTCCGGCAGACCGCGATCGACCTCGGCCTGTCCCCCAAGACGCCCAGCCTCGGCGACGCCGGCCCCTCCATCGCCCTCGGCGTCGCCCAGGCCAGCCCCCTCGACATGGCCCAGGCCTACGCCACCCTCGCCAACCACGGCCGGCACAGCACGTACACCCTGGTCGAGAAGGTCATGAAGGACGGCAAGCACGCGGTGCAGCTGCCCGAGCGGCGCGAGAGCCAGGCCGTCAGCCGCGAGGCCGCCGACACCACCACCTCCGTGCTGCGCAGCGTCGTCCAGAACGGCACCGCGACCGCGGCCCAGGCCGCGGGCCGCCCCGCCGCCGGCAAGACCGGCACCGCGGAGGAGGACACCGCCGCCTGGTTCGCCGGGTACACCCCCGAACTCGCCACCGTCGTCGCCGTCATGGGCCAGGACCCCGTCACGGCCGCCCACAAGTCCCTCTACGGCGTCATGGGCCTCGACCGCATCAACGGCGGCGGGGCACCCGCCGAGATCTGGGGCCAGTACACCCGCGACGCCCTGAAGGGCAAGCCGGTCACCGACTTCGACCTCCAGCTCCAGGCGGGCGCCGACGTCACCGCACCCCCCTCCGCCGAGGCCTCCGACGACACCGGCACGGGCGACGAGTCCGACGGCGGCACGGGCGACGAGGACGGCACCGACGCCCCGGAGACCGGCACCGCGACCCCCGGCCACAACGGCGGCACCAGCACCGAACCGGGCGACACGGGCGGCGACGGCGACTCCTCGACCGGCGGGCCCACCACCGGCGGCCCCACCACCGAGCCCGGACCCACCGGCGGCGGGGACGGGGACAACGGCGACGGCGGCACCGGCGAGGGCGATCCCGGCGGGGCGGGCGGCGGGGAACCGGACCCCGGCGGACTCGTCGGCGGCATGCCCGCCACCCCGCGGGGCCAGTGACCCCCGCGCCGGGTCAGTGACCCGAGGTCGCCTTCAGACCCACCACGGCGACCAGCAGCAGACAGATGAAGAAGATCCGGGCGGCGGTCGCCGGCTCCCCCAGCACCACCATGCCGAGCACCGCCGCCCCGGCAGCGCCTATCCCCACCCACACGCCGTAGGCGGTACCGATGGGAAGCGTCCGGGCCGCGTACGACAGCAGCACCATGCTGGTCACGATCCCGGCGCCGGTGAGCAGACTCGGCACGAGCCGGGTGAAACCGTCGGTGTACTTCATCCCGACCGACCAGCCGACCTCGAGCAGACCGGCGACGACAAGCAGGACCCACGCCATGACAGGCACCTCCGTGGAGCGAACTGAACGGGGTGCGTCGTCTTTTCCTTCGACCCGGTACGGCGCGTCTCGTCGGGATGCGTCCAAGGTAGCAAAGACAGCACGAAGGGGCTGGTGACACTGGTCACCAGCCCCTTCGCCGCCGCTCGGCGGATACGGCCGCCGCGCTACAGGTACAGCCCGGTGGAGTCCTCCGACCCCTCGAACCGGTCCGCGGCCACGGCGTGCAGGTCGCGCTCGCGCATGAGCACGTACGCGGTGCCCCGCACCTCGACCTCCGCACGGTCCTCCGGGTCGTACAGCACCCGGTCGCCGGGCTCCACCGTGCGCACGTTCTGCCCCACCGCGACGACCTCGGCCCAGGCAAGTCGCTTGCCGACGGCCGCCGTCGCGGGGATCAGGATGCCGCCCCCGGAACGGCGCTCGCCCTCACTGGTGTCCTGCCGCACGAGTACCCGGTCGTGCAGCATCCGGATGGGCAGCTTGTCGTCCGGGGAACCGTGCCCGTTTCTCTTGGCGCTCACGCCCTGAAACCTACCTGCCCGGCCTCAGTCCCTGCGCCGCCGGGTGCCGAGGGCGAGGAGCCCCACGACGCCGACCACGACGAGGGCCACGGGCACCACCCGCTCCATGCGCGGCGAGCCCTCCTCGTCCACGAACTGCGACTTCACATCGCTGACCACCTTGTTGACCTGGACGTACGCCCGTCCGAGTGTGTGATCGACGCTGGAAGCGACCTTGGCCTTCGCATCGCCCATGATCGTCTTCGGGTGCACCCGCACCCCGATCTCGTCGAGCGTCTCGGCCAGCACCTCGCGGCGGCGCCTGATGTCCGCCTCGATCTGCGCCGGGGTTCTGATGTCCGACGTGTCCGCCACCGTACGGCCTCCGAAGTCTGCTGACGCTGTTCCGGACAGTCTGTCAGCTCCTGCCCGAGCCGCACTGTCAGGACCCCCCGATACCCTGGATCGATGAGCGAGCGACTCCAGCCGGGGGACCCGGCCCCCGCCTTCACCCTCCCGGACGCCGACGGCAACGAGGTGTCCCTGGCCGACCACAAGGGCCGCAAGGTCATCGTCTACTTCTACCCTGCCGCGCTTACCCCCGGCTGCACGAAGCAGGCGTGCGACTTCACGGACAACCTGGAGCTGCTGGCCGCCGCCGGCTACGACGTGCTCGGCATCTCCCCCGACAAGCCGGAGAAGCTCGCCAAGTTCCGCGACACCGAGTCCCTGCGGGTCACCCTCCTCGCCGACCCGGACAAGAAGGTCCTCGACGCGTACGGCGCCTTCGGCGAGAAGAAGAACTACGGCAAGACCTACATGGGCGTCATCCGCTCCACGATCGTCGTGGACGAGGCGGGCAACGTCGAACGCGCCCTGTACAACGTCCGCGCCACGGGCCACGTGGCCAAGATCATCAAGGACCTGGGCATCTGAGGTCCCCTGCGGGGCCCGTACCGACCTTTTCCGGTGCGGGCCCTTCCGCATGCCGTGCGTGACGGTCCGATAAACGGTTCGTTACTCCGTACGAGGCCGCGAACGCGCGGCCGAGAACGGAGGGGCTATGGGGGCCAGCGCATACAGCCGGGAACGGCTGGAGGAGGCGGCTCGAGGGGCTCGGACGCTGTCCGAGGCGTTGGTGTGGTTGGGGGTGGATCCGAAGAGTTCGACACGGCGATACGTACTGGGCCGGATGAAGAGGCTCGGGGTGGACGTGTCGCACTTCCAGCGCGAGGGCGTGAAGTGGACCAGGGAGGTCCTCCAGGAAGCCGTGTCGGCCTCGACGAACATGTGCGAGGTTCTGCGGCATCTCGGGCTGGAAGTGGTCGGCGGACACCACACGCACATCAGTCGGCGGGTCAAGGCGTACGGCATCGACATCGCCCACTTTCAGGTGCCGACCCGGAAGGGCAAGTCGTGGCGCCCCCGAACGCCGGAAGGCCTGCTCGTCGAGCAGGTGCCCGGGCAGGCCAGGCGTATCCCGAGCGACCGGATCAAGTGGGCCATGACACAGATCGGCGTACCGGAGCGGTGCGCGCTCTGCGGTACCGGGGGTGTCTGGCGGGGGCGGCCGCTCCCCCTGGAAGTCGACCATGTCGACGGCAACTGGCGGGACAACCGCATCGAGAACCTCCGCCTGCTTTGCCCCAACTGCCATTCCACGACGGACAGTTACCGAGGGCGCGGTAAAGGGCGTACCGGCGCATGAGCGACTACATGCGGTATGCCCGCACCCGACCCACCTCCGCAGCACTCCACGCGGCGGTTAGCGGCTCGGTCTCGATTGCCGAGGCCTTGCGTCGACTGGAGCGACCGGACAACGGCACGCAGCGCGCCCTGCTGCGTCGGTGGATCACCGAGGAGGGCCTGTCAACAGCGCACTTCCTGGGACAGGCCCACCAACGCGGCAGGCCAGGCGTGACCCCGCTCAGGCAGCCCGAGGACATCCTGGTCAAGCACGAGGGCAAACACCGTACAAGGACTGCTCTGCTGCGTCGGGCACTCCGCGACCTGGGAGTGCCGGAGAAATGCGCAGAATGTGGCAGCGGCCCCGGGTGGCTGGGGAAGCCGATGACGCTGGAGATCGATCACGTCAACGGTGACTGGAGCGACGACCGACGGGAAAATCTGCGGTGGCTCTGTCCCAACTGCCACGCATCGACAGACACCTGGTGCAGAGGTGGGCAGCGGCGCCCGGGTCTTCCCCAGTAGAGTGGGGCTGCTCGGGCGCCCGTACGCCAATGGCTGAGCGGCAATCTTTAGGTGGTTGTGTTTGTCGGTTCGAATCCGACCGGGCGCACTACGAGAAGTCCCCGTACCTCGTTCTTGGTCCGGGGACTTTTTCTGTGCCTTCAGCCAAGCAGCTCCCGCACCACCGGGACCAGCGCTCGGAAGGCCTTGCCTCGGTGGCTGATCGCGTTCTTCTCCGCGGCCGTCAGTTCCGCGCAGGTGCGGGTCTCGCCGTCCGGCTGGAGGATCGGGTCGTAGCCGAAGCCGCCCGTGCCCGCCGGGGCGTGGCGGAGGGTGCCGCGGAGCTGTCCCTCGACCACGCGCTCCGTGCCGTCGGGCAGTGCCAGGGCCGCCGCGCACGCGAAGTGCGCGCCCCGGTGCCCGTCGGCGATGTCGCCGATCTGGGCGAGGAGGAGGTCCAGGTTCGCCTTGTCGTCCCCGTGGCGTCCCGCCCAGCGGGCGGAGAAGATGCCGGGGGCGCCGTTCAGGACGTCGACGCAGAGGCCGGAGTCGTCGGCGACGGCGGGGAGGCCGGTGGCCCGGGCGAGGGCGTGGGCCTTGAGGAGGGCGTTCTCGGCGAAGGTGAGGCCGGTCTCCTTGACGTCGGGGATCTCCGGGTAGGCGTCCGCGCCGACGAGGTCGTGGGGCAGGCCCGCGTCGGCGAGGATGGCCCTGAGTTCGGTGATCTTTCCGGCGTTGCGGGTGGCGAGGATCAGGCGGGTCATGGGGCCCAGTATCCCGGACGCTCCCCGGGGCCCTTTCCGCGCGGCGGCCGTCGCTAGGGCGTGCACACCTTCGTCAGTTCGCCGGCCTCGTCGGTGACGGGGCTGATGTCGGGGGTGTTGTCGCCGTTGCGGACGGACGTGCGGATGTTGTCCACGGCCGTGCCGAGGTCGTCGACGGCCTTGTTGACGTCGGCGTTGTCGGTGCGGTCGCCGATCCGGTCGAGGTCCTTGTCTATGGAGTCGAGGGACTCCTCGAGGCGCGTCGGGTCGTCGGACGCGTTCTCCACGGCCTGTTGGAGCGAGGTGACGCTGTCGGCGATGGCGTCGGCGGTCTGGACGCAGTCGAGTGCCTTGCCGACGGCGTCGCAGCCGGTGGTCAGGCCCACGGTCAGGGCGGCGGCCGTCAGGGCTGCGGCGGCGTAGGCGGTGCGGCGACGGCGGCTGCGTCGGGTCGCGGCCATGGGTCTCGGTCCTCCCCTTGGGACAGGGCCGGTCGGCCCGTGTGCGGTGCGGCGCGGGGCGTACGGCGGTGTGGCCGTACGCCCGTACTGCCGAAGACGCGATGGCGGGCGGTCGAGTTGCGCGCCGGGGCGTTGTTTTCTTGGCGTCCTCTTTACCGTTCGAGGGTGGTGGCGAGTGCCTTGCGCTGCAGCTCGGCCAGTTCCGCGCAGCCGGCGGTGGCGAGGTCGAGGAGGGCGTTGAGTTCGTCGCGGGCGAAGGGCTCGGCCTCGGCGGTGCCCTGGACCTCGACGAAGCGGCCGTCGCCGGTGCAGACGACGTTCATGTCGGTGTCGGCGCGGACGTCCTCCTCGTAGCGGAGGTCGAGGAGCGGGGTGCCGCCGACGATGCCGACGGAGACGGCGGAGACGGTGCCGGTGAGGGGCTTGCGGCCCGCCTTGATCAGCTTCTTGCCCTGGGCCCAGCCGACGGCGTCGGCCAGCGCGACGTAGGCGCCGGTGATGGCGGCCGTGCGGGTGCCGCCGTCGGCCTGGAGGACGTCGCAGTCGAGGACGATGGTGTTCTCGCCGAGCGCCTTGTAGTCGATGACGGCGCGCAGGGAGCGGCCGATGAGGCGGCTGATCTCGTGGGTGCGGCCGCCGATGCGGCCCTTGACGGACTCGCGGTCGCCGCGGGTGTTGGTGGCGCGGGGCAGCATGGCGTACTCGGCGGTCACCCAGCCTTCTCCGCTGCCCTTGCGCCAGCGGGGGACGCCTTCGGTGACGGAGGCGGTGCACAGGACCTTGGTGTCGCCGAAGGAGACGAGGACGGAGCCTTCGGCGTGCTTGCTCCAGCCGCGCTCGATGGTGACGGGGCGGAGCTGTTGGGGGGTGCGGCCGTCGATTCGTGACATGCGGGTGAGCCTAGCGGCCCATACGGAAGGGGCCTTCCCCGCTGCGGGAGGACCGCTGCGGGAAAGGCCCCTGGCCGGTGCACCGGTGTGGGCCGGTGGTCACATCATGTCTTCGATCTCCGCGGCGATCGGGTCGGCGTCGGTGCCGATGACGACCTGGATGGCGGTGCCCATCTTCACGACGCCATGGGCGCCGGCGGCCTTGAGGGCGGCGTCGTCGACCAGGGCGGGGTCGTTGACCTCGGTGCGGAGGCGGGTGATGCAGCCTTCGATCTCGTCGATGTTCTCGATGCCGCCGAGGCCGGCGACGATCTTCTCAGCCTTGCTGGCCATGTTCCTTCTCCCTGATCCGAACCGCTTTGTCGCAGTAACCCACAGTTGGCCCATCCTCGCGAGCGTTCATACGGTGCGTACCGAATGATGGCGTCACGACGGCGGAACCGTCTCATTTGGTCTACACCACTGTGGGGACGGCCGCCAAACCGCCTCCCGCCCGAGGGGACTTCCAGGCGGCCGGACGCAGACCGGATGGAGGCCGGATGAGTGCCGAGAGCGCGGTCGGTCCTGCGCGCGCCCGCTGGAACAAGGGGTTCCAGGGCCTGCAGAAGATGGGCCGCAGTCTCCAGTTGCCGATCGCGGTCCTGCCCGCCGCGGGCATTCTCAACCGGCTGGGGCAGCCGGACGTGTTCGGGGCCGACGGCCTGGGGTGGACGGACGTCTCGAAGGTGATGACGGGCGCGGGCGGCGCCCTGCTCGACGGTTCGCTGGGGCTGCCGCTGCTGTTCTGCGTGGGCGTGGCCATCGGGATGGCGAGGAAGTCGGACGGTTCGACGGCGCTGGCGGCGGTGGCGGGGTTCCTCGTCTACTTCAACGTGCTGCGGCAGTTCCCGGAGGACTGTCCGGAGGGGTCGAAGGCGATCACGCAGGTCGGCTGCCAGGTGACCGACGGTTCGGGCACGGTGACGGCGTTCGTCTTCCAGAACCCGGGGGTGTTCGGCGGGATCGTGATGGGGCTGCTGTCGGCGTACTTCTGGCAGCGGTTCCACCGGACGAAGCTGGTGGACTGGCTGGGCTTCTTCAACGGCCGGCGGCTGGTGCCGATCATCATGGCGTTCGTGGCGATCGCGTTCGCGGCGCTGTGCCTGTGGGTGTGGCCGCCCATCGGTGACGCGCTGGAGAGCTTCAGCGACTGGCTGAACGGGATCGGCGCGTGGGGCGCGGGGGTGTTCGGGCTGGCGAACCGGGCGCTGCTGGTGATCGGGCTGCACCAGTTCCTGAACGTGCCGATGTGGTTCCAGTTCGGCAGTTTCACGAAGCCGGACGGCACGGTGGTGCACGGCGACATCAACATGTTCCTCGCGGGCGACCCGGACGCGGGCCAGTTCACGTCGGGCTTCTTCCCGATCATGATGTTCGCGCTGCCGGCCGCGGCGCTGGCCATGACGCACTGCGCGAAGCCGCACCGCCGCAAGGAGGTCGGCGGTCTGATGCTGTCGGTGGCGCTGACGTCGCTCGTGACGGGCATCACCGAGCCGCTGGAGTACTCGTTCCTGTTCGTCGCCCCGGCCCTGTACGCGGTGCACGCGGTGCTGACGGGGGTGTCGATGGCGGTGACGTGGGGGCTGGGGGTGCACGACGGGTTCAGCTTCTCGGCGGGGCTGATCGACTACGTCATCAACTGGAACCTGGCGACCAGGCCGTGGCTGATCATCCCGATCGGCCTGTGCTTCGCGGCGGTGTACTACGTGGTCTTCCGGTTCGCGATCACGAAGTTCGACCTGAAGACGCCGGGGCGCGAGGCGGAGGACCAGGTCGAGGACGTCACCAAGGTGTAGACCTCACGTATCCTGGGTGCGTGGTCTCGCGAAGGCCCCCGGACTTCTCGTCCGGGGGCCTTCGACGCGCTCTCCGGGGGTCTGACCTGGGCGGCTCGATCGGCACTGCGCGTAGTGCCGCGGTAGCGGAAGAGCGGGTTCCTCACGCGGCCTCCATCGTGCTACAACAGGTCTACACCACTGAGTGGTTTAGACCTGCGAGGACGCCGTCCCCTATCTTCCCGTGCGACCGGGCGGCGCGCCCTGTCCCCCCTGGAGGATGTTGTGACCACGCCCAGTGCCGCGCCCGCGGCCGAGAAGAAGAAGGGCGCCGGCGTGATGTCTGTACTGCAGCGCATCGGCCGCAGCCTGATGCTGCCGGTCGCGGTGCTGCCCGCCGCAGCCCTGCTGGTGCGCCTCGGCAACTCCGACATGCTGGGCCGTCCGGAGTTCCCCACGTTCCTGACGAAGATCGCCGGGTTCATGGCGGCGGGTGGCAACGCCATCCTCGACAACATGGCGCTGCTGTTCGCCGTGGGTATCGCCATCGGCTTCGCCAAGAAGTCGGACGGCTCGACGGCCCTCGCGGCGGTCGTGGGCTACCTGGTGTTCAAGAACGTGCTGGCCACGTTCACCGACAAGAACCTGCCGCAGGTGGCGCAGGTCGTCGACGGCAAGGTCGTCATGACGGACGCGCCGGTGGACGCCAAGGTCCTCGGCGGCGTGGTGATGGGCATCGTGGTGGCGCTGCTCTACCAGCGCTTCTACCGGACCAAGCTGCCCGACTGGGCGGGCTTCTTCGGCGGCCGTCGGCTGGTCCCGATCCTGTCGGCCTTCGCGGGCCTGATCCTCGGCATCGTCTTCGGCTACATCTGGCCGGTGCTCGGCACTGCCCTGCACGGCTTCGGCGAGTGGCTGGTCGGCTCGGGTGCCGTCGGCGCGGGCATCTTCGGGGTCGCCAACCGTGCGCTGATCCCGATCGGCATGCACCACCTGCTCAACTCCTTCCCGTGGTTCCAGGCAGGCTCGTACGAGGGCAAGAGCGGCGACATCGCCCGCTTCCTGGCCGGCGACCCGACCGCGGGCCAGTTCATGACCGGCTTCTTCCCGATCATGATGTTCGCGCTGCCGGCCGCCTGCCTGGCGATCGTGCACTGTGCCCGCCCCGAGCGCCGCAAGGTTGTCGGCGGCATGATGTTCTCGCTCGCGCTCACCTCGTTCGTCACCGGCGTGACCGAGCCGATCGAGTTCACCTTCATGTTCATCGCGCCAGTGCTGTACGCCATCCACGCGGTCCTCACCGGTGTCTCGATGGCGCTGACCTGGGCGCTGGGCATGAAGGACGGCTTCGGGTTCTCGGCCGGCGCGGTCGACTTCTTCCTGAACCTGGGCATCGCGAACAACCCGTGGGGCCTGGCCCTGGTCGGCCTGTGCTTCGCAGCCGTCTACTACGTGGTCTTCCGGTTCGCGATCACCAAGTTCAACCTGCCGACGCCCGGCCGGGAGTCGGACGAGGAAATAGCCGAGCTGCAGAAGGCAGAGGGCAGGTAGCCCGCACGCACCTCACACGGCGGCGGGGCCCGGTCCAGGTGACCGGGCCCCGCCGCCGTTCTCGTACGTCAGATCCGGTACACCGCGCCCGGCGCCGCCACGTCCACCGGGCCGTCGTAGACCTCGCGGGCGTCGGCCAGGTTCACCTGCGGGTCGGTCCACGGCGGGATGTGGGTGAGGACCAGGCGGCGGGCACCGGCCCGGCTCGCGCTCTCCCCCGCCTCGCGCCCGTTGAGGTGCAGGTCGGGGATGTCCTCCTTGCCGTGCGTGAAGGCGGCCTCGCACAGGAACAGGTCGGCGTCCCGGGCGAGTTGGTCCAGCACGGGGGTGACGCCGGTGTCGCCCGAGTACGTCAGCGACCGGCCGCCGTGCTCCACGCGGACGGCGTAGGCCTCGACGGGGTGGGCGACGCGCTCGGTGTGCACGGTGAAGGGGCCGACCTCGAAGGTGGACGGCTTGACCGTGTGGAAGTCGAAGACCTCGCTCATGGACGAGGCGGAGGGAGTGTCGGCGTAGGCGGTGGTGAGCCGGTGCTCGGTGCCCTCGGGTCCGTAGACGGGGAGGGGATCGCAGCGGCCGCCGTCGTGCCGGTAGTAGCGCGCCACGAAGTAGGCGCACATGTCGATGCAGTGGTCGGCGTGCAGGTGGCTGAGGAAGATCGCGTCGAGGTCGTAGAGACCGCAGTGGCGCTGCAGCTCGCCCAGGGCGCCGTTGCCCATGTCGAGGAGCAGCCGGAAGCCGTCGGCCTCGACGAGGTAGCTCGAGCAGGCCGATTCCGCGGACGGGAACGACCCCGAGCAGCCGACGACGGTGAGCTTCATGAAGCAGAAACCTCCGCTGGCGGGTATGGAGAGACGGGGGTCGTGCGGTCCGTCGAGCGTAAGGCGCAAAACCTCGGGTCGCTCCTCCGCCAGGGGCCGTTGTGGGCGAACTCACCTGTGCCGTCACCGGTTCGGCTGGAAGTGGGGCGCCTTGGGCCACTGAGGGGCGCGCGGTGCGGGCGCGCGCCGGTAACGTCTGCGGTATGGACACGTCCTGGTGGCTCGCCCTCGCCGCGGTGGTGCTTCTCGCGCTCGTGGCCACGGTCGTCGACGGCTGGGGCCCGGGGCGGCGGCGGCCCGTCGGCAGCCGGCGCCCGCCGGGACGCCCCCGGGGCCCGCGCGACCGGGCCGTGCGGCCGCGGCCGGCGGAGATCTGGTGGGCGAACGTGCCCTTCGAGGACGTCCGGGGCGCGAAGGACCGGCCCTGTCTGGTGATCGCGGTGCGCGGACGGCAGGTGCTGGTCGCGAAGATCACCAGCAGGCGCCGGGAGGGGCGCCCCGGGGTGATCCCGCTGCCGCCCGGCTCGGTCGGGGACGGACAGGGGCGGGCCAGTTACCTGGAGACGGACGAGCTGCGCCGGGTCCCGGTGGGGGACTTCCGGCGCCGGGTGGGCGAGGTGGACCCGGCCCTGTGGGACCAGGTGCGGCACCTCGCCCGGTGAGACGTCAGGCCCAGAGCTGGCCGTGGAGGGTCTCGATGGCCTCTTCGGTGGTGGCGGCGGTGTAGACGCCGGTGGAGAGGTACTTCCAGCCGCCGTCGGCGACGACGAACACGATGTCCGCGCTCTCCCCCGCCTTGACCGCCTTCCTGCCGACGCCGATGGCGGCGTGCAGGGCGGCACCGGTGGAGACGCCCGCGAAGATGCCCTCCTGCTGGAGGAGTTCGCGGGTGCGGGTGACCGCGTCGGCCGAGCCCACCGAGAAGCGGGTGGTGAGCACGGAGGCGTCGTACAGCTCGGGCACGAAGCCCTCGTCGAGGTTGCGCAGGCCGTAGACCAGGTCGTCGTAGCGCGGTTCGGCGGCGACGATCCTGACGTCGGGCTTGTGCTCGCGCAGGTAGCGGCCGACGCCCATGAGGGTGCCGGTGGTGCCGAGGCCGGCCACGAAGTGGGTGATCGACGGCAGGTCGGCGAGGATCTCGGGGCCGGTGCCGGCGTAGTGGGCGCCGGCGTTGTCCGGGTTGCCGTACTGGTAGAGCATCACCCAGTCGGGGTGCTCGGCGGAGAGTTCCTTGGCGACCCGCACGGCGGTGTTGGAGCCGCCCGCGGCCGGGGAGGAGATGATCTCCGCGCCCCACATGGCGAGGAGGTCCCGGCGCTCCTGCGAGGTGTTCTCGGGCATCACGCAGACGATGCGGTAGCCCTTGAGCCTGGCGGCCATGGCCAGCGAGATGCCGGTGTTGCCGGAGGTGGGCTCGAGGATGGTACACCCGGGGGTGAGACGGCCGTCCTTCTCCGCCTGCTCGATCATGTGCAGGGCGGGGCGGTCCTTGATCGAACCGGTCGGGTTGCGGTCCTCCAGCTTGGCCCAGATGCGGACGTCGTCGGACGGCGAGAGCCGCGGCAGGCGCACCAGGGGGGTGTTGCCCACCGCGGCCAGCGGGGAGTCGTACCGCATCCCGATCAGGCCATACCGCCGGCGACGGCCGGCAGGATCGTGATGCTGTCGCCGTCGGCGAGCTTGGTGTTGACGCCGTCGAGGAAGCGGACGTCCTCGTCGTTCAGGTAGACGTTGACGAAGCGGCGCAGCTGGTCGCCGTTCGCCTTGTCGATGAGTCGGTCCTGAATGCCCGTGTGCCGGGTCTCGAGGTCGGCGAAGAGCTCGGTGAGGGTGTCCCCGTTGCCCTCCACCGCCTTCTGGCCGTCGGTGTACTGGCGGAGGATGGTCGGGATACGGACCTCGATGGCCATGGCTGAGGGCTCCTGTCGGAAGGTGTCGTGGGTTCGGTGGGGCGCGCTGCGGCACGCGGCGGCCCGCCGCGGCTCACGGCCGGACGGCGGCAGCGGACGATCAACAGATGGCGCTGTTCAGCCTGCACAGGTCGACGTGCAGCCGCGCCACGAGCAGCGTGCCCGGCGGCTTTTCGCTCACGTCGAGAAGAACCATGAACTCATCGTATCGATTCCCGGTCCGGCCCCCGGAGTGTGATCTCATCCTCCGGACGTTTTTCATCCGCGATACGAGATCAGTACGCCTCCACCACCTTGACCTCCTCCTCCGTGACCTCCCCTTCCAGGATCCGGAACGAGCGGAACTGGAAGTCGCCCGCGCCGTCGGTGTCCGCGGTGGAGACGAGGACGTAGTGGGCGCCGGGTTCGTTGGCGTAGGTGATGTCGGTGCGGGAGGGGTACGCCTCGGTGGCCGTGTGGGAGTGGTAGATGACCACCGGCTCCTCGTCGCGGTCGTCCATCTCCCGGTAGAGCTTGAGCAGGTCCTGCGAGTCGAACTCGTAGAAGGTGGGCGAGCGGGCGGCGTTGAGCATGGGGATGAACCGCTCCGCGCGGCCGGCGCCCACGGGACCGGCCACCACGCCGCACGCCTCGTCGGGGTGGTCCTCGCGCGCGTGGGCGACGATCTGGTCGTACAGGGCCTGGGTGATGGTCAGCATGCGGCCAGCATAAGCAGAAGGGCCGATCCGTACCGGTGGGTGGTACGGATCGGCCCATATGCCGGACATCCGGGGAGGAGAGGTCAGCCGATCTTCTCAAACTCCGGCTCGCCGCGGCGGTCGGTGATCCGCGGGTTGCGGGCCTTGAGCACGAACCAGCCGATGCCCAGGGCGGCGGCCCAGCCCGCCATCACGTACAGGCAGATCCGCGAGTCGGCGTCGTAGGCGATCAGGCCGGTGACGAAGAGCAGGAAGGCGATGGCGACGTAGGAGAAGACCGAGCCGCCCGGTGCCGGGAAGGAGGAGGCGGGCAGCCGCCCCGCGACCACGTGGCGGCGGTAGAGGACGTGGCTGACCAGGATCATCAGCCAGGTCCAGATGCCGGCGGCGGTGGCGACGGAGGTGACGTAGCCGAAGGCCTTCTCCGGGACGATGTAGTTCAGCACCACGCCGATGCCCATGAAGAAGACGGAGACCGTGATGCCGAACGCCGGGGTCTTGGTCGACGACAGCCGGCTGAAGACCCTGGGCGCCTCGCCGTTGTCCGCGAGGGTGCGCAGCATCCGGCCCGTGGAGTACATGCCGGAGTTGCAGGAGGACAGGGCGGCGGTGAGCACGACGAAGTTGACGATGCCTGCGCCGGCCGGGATGCCGATGACCGCGAACGCCTTGACGAAGGGGCTGACACCCTCGGCGAACTCGGTCCACTTCACGACGGCCAGGATGACGGTGAGGGCGCCGACGTAGAACAGCGCGATGCGCCACGGCAGGGTGTTGATCGCCTTGGGCAGGGTCTTCTCGGGGTTCTCCGACTCACCGGCGGTGACGCCGACCAGCTCGACGGCGAGGTAGGCGAACATGACGCCCTGGAGGGTCATCAGGGACGAGCCGATGCCCTTGGGGAAGAAGCCGTCGAACTCCCACAGGTTGGAGACGGCGGCGGTGTCGCCGGCCTGGCTGAAGCCGAGGGTGAGCACGCCGACGCCGATCACGATCATGCCGATGATCGCGGTGACCTTCACCATCGAGAACCAGAACTCGATCTCGCCGAAGAGCTTCACCGAGATCAGGTTGGCCGCGAACAGCACGACCAGGAAGACCAGGGCGGAGACCCACTGCGGGATGTCCGGGAACCAGTAGTGGATGTAGATGGCGGCGGCGGTGAGCTCCGCCATGCCGGTGACCACCCACATCAGCCAGTACGTCCAGCCGGTGAAGTAGCCGAAGAAGGGGCCGAGGAACTCGCGCGAGTACTCGGCGAAGGAGCCCGAGACGGGTCGGTAGAGCAGGAGCTCGCCGAGCGCCCGCATGATGAAGAAGATGACCACGCCCGCGATGGCGTACATGAGGATGATGCTGGGGCCGGCCTTGGCGATGTTGGCCCCGGCTCCCAGGAAGAGGCCGACGCCGATGGCGCCGCCGATGGCGATCATCTGGACCTGACGGCTGCCGAGCCCGCGCTCGTATCCCTCTTCGGGGGCCTTCTCCGTGTCGACCTGCGCAGAGGTCATGTGTGGTGCGCCTTTCTCCATGCCGACCCGGGCCTGTCGTCGGCCGCGGATCGGGTCTCGATCCCCCCGGATGATGGAGCTGAGCGGGCCTCGCGTACCGCTCGTGCCTGGCCGGCGGTCCGCCGGCTCGGTGGCGCACCCGGCCGAACATTCGGGTGGTGTTCGCCGGGCGGTCGTGAAGATTTACCACGGCCGCAGCACTGATCACAGGGGGCGCCTGTGACGTGTCCCACAGGCAGAAGCGGACAAAAGGACGCCGGAGGGTGCAAAGAAGGGCGCGGGTTTGACGCGATCGTTATCCGGATTTGAGGCTCCGCTGAGCGGACAGATGAGCCTCACCGACCGGGACGGATCAGGGCATAAGGGTCGCGACGAGCGTCTCCTGGAGCCCGCCGAGCCACAGGTACGCCATGACCATCGGCTTGCGCGGGTCCTCGTCGGGGAGCCGGAAGAGGAGGTCGGAGTCGTCCTCGTCGGCGATCTCCAGCCGGGAGCCGATCGCCAGGCGCAGGTCGTTCAGGGCACCCAGCCACTGCCGGGACTCGTCCGGCGACAGCTTCAGCACCGCGCCGTCCTCGCCCGCCGACTCGGACGCCAGGGCGTCCAGGGCGCGGATCACCGCCAGCGCGTTCTCACGCTTGCCGGCGCGCAGGTCGTTCTCGGTGTAGCGGCGGAACTCGGCGGAGTGCGCCCGCCGCTCCTCGGCCTCCCGGGCCTGCGGCGTCTCCTCGGGATCCCCGTAGGCGTCCGGGAACAGGCGGCGCAGCACCGGGTCGGAGGGCGGCTCGCTGGGGCCCTCGGCGAAGAGCTCCGCGAGCGGGTCGTCGGAGGCGTTCTCGGCGGGGCCGGGGCCGATCAGCTCCAGGAGCTGGACCGCCAGCGAACGGATGATGGAGATCTCGACGTCGTCGAGGGCGACGGCCGCGCCGCCGCCGGGGAGCGGTTCGAACTGTCCGGGCATGGAGGTGATTCAGCTGCTTCCGTCCTGCGGGCGGGCGTCGGTCATTTCCGGTCCTGCTGGAGAGTGGCCCACAGGCCGTAGCCGTGCATGGCCTGCACGTCCCGTTCCATCTCCTCGCGGCTGCCGCTGGAGACGACCGCCCGGCCCTTGTGGTGGACGTCGAGCATGAGCTTGGTGGCCTTGTCCTTCGAATAGCCGAAGTACGCCTGGAAGACGTAGGTCACATAGCTCATGAGGTTGACGGGGTCGTTGTGCACGATCGTCACCCAGGGCACGTCGGGCTCGGGTACGGCGAAGACCTCCTCCGCCGGCTCGGTCTTCTCGATCTCCATGGGTGCGGCTGCCGTCACAGAGCCCATGCTGCCACCACAGGGGGGCACCCGCACAAACGGGCCCGCGGGCCGCGCCGCGCGACCCCAAATCGTCAGACTGACGAAATGGGGGTAGCATCTGTCGTCGTACTGAAACCCGCCCGGGGACCTTCCCCGGAGCCCCGGCCTGCCCGGGGACGCCCGGAAAGTCACAGCTAGGAGAGTTCGGTGGACGTAGGGGACCTTGGGCTGCCGGTGGACGTGCCCTCCACGGCGCTCTTCACGGACCAGTACGAGCTGACCATGCTCCGGGCCGCCCTGGAGGCGGGCACGGCGGGGCGGCGGAGCGTGTTCGAGGTCTTCACCAGGCGACTGCCGAACGGGCGCCGCTACGGCGTCGTGGCGGGCACCGGCCGGGTGCTGGACGCGGTGGAGAACTTCCGCTTCGACGCCGGTGTCCTGCGCTTCCTGCGCGAGAAGGACATCGTCGACGACGCGACCCTGGACTGGCTCGCCGACTACCGCTTCAGCGGCGACATCTGGGGCTACCCGGAGGGCGAGGTGTACTTCCCCGGCTCGCCGATCATGCGGGTCGAGGGCACCTTCGGCGAGTGCGTGCTGCTGGAGACGGTGCTCCTGTCCATCCTCAACCACGACTCGGCGATCGCCGCCGCCGCCTCCCGCATGGCCTCGGCCGCCGGTGACCGGCCGCTGATCGAGATGGGCGCCCGCCGCACCCACGAGCTGGCCGCGGTGGCCGCCGCCCGCTCCGCCTACGTCGGCGGTTTCGCGACCACCTCCGACCTGGCCGCCGGCTTCCGCTACAACATCCCCACCGTCGGCACCTCCGCCCACGCCTTCACCCTGCTGCACGACACCGAGCGCGACGCCTTCCGGGCACAGGTGGACGCCCTCGGCGGTGACACCACGCTGCTCGTGGACACCTACGACGTCGCCGAGGCCGTCCGCACGGCCGTGGAGGTGGCCGGGCCCGGACTGGGCGCCGTGCGCATCGACTCGGGCGACCTGCTGCTGGTCGCGCACCGGGTGCGGCAGCAGCTCGACGAGCTGGGCGCCACCGGGACGAAGATCGTCGTCACCTCCGACCTGGACGAGTACGCCATCGCCTCGCTGGCGGCGGCGCCCGTGGACGCCTACGGCGTCGGCACCCAGCTCGTGACCGGGTCCGGGCACCCCACGGCCTCCATGGTCTACAAGCTGGTCGCCCGTGCGGAGTCCGGCGACGCCGGGGCGCCGCTGGTGCCGGTGGCCAAGAAGTCCAGCGGCGGCAAGACCTCGATCGGCGGCCGCAAGTGGGCCGCCCGGCGCCTGGACTCCGCCGGCCACGCCGAGGCCGAGGTCGTCGGCACCGGTCCGGTCCCCGCCGGCCTGGCCGACCGGCAGCTGCTGGTCCAGCTCGTCAAGGGCGGCGAGGTCGTCGCCCGCGAGCCGCTGGACGTCGCCCGGGACCGGCACGCCGCCGCGCGCGCCAACCTGCCGCTGTCCGCCACTCAGCTCTCCCGGGGGGAACCGGTCATTCCGACGGAGTACGTCCACGAGGGCTCGGGTAGCTAATGCTGGTGCGACGCGACAAGGCCCGCACCACCCGTCCGACCACGTCCCCCCTGCCCCCGCCGACCCCGTAGTCGACCCAGTCGAAGGACACCGCCCATGCGCCGCGCCCTGATCGTCGTAGACGTGCAGAACGACTTCTGCGAGGGAGGCAGTCTCGCGGTGACCGGCGGTGCCGACGTGGCCGCCGCCATCACCGAGCTGATCGGGCAGGCGCCCGCCGGCTACCGCCACGTCGTGGCCACCCGGGACCACCACATAGCGCCCGGCGGCCACTTCGCCGACAACCCCGACTACGTCCACTCCTGGCCGGCGCACTGCGTCGCCGGCACCGAGGGCGTGGGCTTCCACCCGAACTTCGCCCCCGCCGTCGCGTCCGGCGCCATCGACGCCGTCTTCGACAAGGGGGCGTACTCGGCGGCCTACAGCGGCTTCGAGGGCGCCGACGAGAACGGCACGTCGCTCGCCGACTGGCTGCGGGACCGGCAGATCGATGAGGTCGACGTCGTCGGCATCGCCACGGACCACTGCGTCCGGGCCACCGCCCTGGACGCCGCCCGGGAGGGCTTCCGTACGCAGGTGCTGCTCGACCTGACCGCCGGAGTCGCCCCGCGGACGACCGAGCGGGCGCTGGAGGAGCTGCGGGCGGCGGGCGTGGAGCTGTCGGGGAAGCCGGTCGTCCAGTAGGCCGCCCGTCCTAGGTCTGTGCCGCCGGGCGCCCGAGCAGGGCCCGGATCGGGTGCCACAGCTCCTGGACGAGGGCCCCGCCGACGGGGGCCGTGCGCCATATGAGGCCGTCGGGGTGGTGCAGGACCGCCGTGATCTCGTCCGGGGTGGGCGGTGCCGCGTTGCCCCGCAGGTAGACCGCGCGCAGCCCCAGATTGCGCAGCCTGGTCAGGGCGCGCGCCCGGTTGCGGGCGTGGACGAGGACGCGGACGTTGCCCTCGGCGGCGGGGCTGGGCAGGTTCAGCGCCACCACCACGGTGCCGTTCGGCAGCTTGCAGAAGCCTCCTGCGGCCATGCGGTCATACCCCCGTGTCGGTCGGTGCGGGTTCCGGTGTCAATAAGCGAGCCACAGGACGCACCTAAACACGGATCGGCGACGACCCGCCAGGGGGTCGCCGCCGATCACGCGCTGACCTGCGCAGATGCTACTTACCTACCTGCGGAGCCCACCTCGAGCTCGATCGTCGAGCCGTCCTTGGCCTCCTTGAGGATCTTGACCTGCGTGTTGGTGTCAGTGATCTTGACACCGCCGGTCGGGTTCGCCGGGTCGTAGTAGGTGTTCTTGCGGTCGTTGAAGACCGAGACGCCCTTCGAGCCCGGGAAGTACTTCGCCACGTCCGCCTTGTGCAGCGTGATGGCGTCCGTGCGGTACAGGCTGAACGGCGAGTCGTACGCCTGGATGCGGTTGCGCATCAGGGTGCCGTCCTTCCACTTCATCGCGGTCGGGTGCGAGTCGATGGGCAGGACCAGGCCGGTACCGGGGTGCTGGCTGGTGTTGTTGTCCGCCTGGGAGGTGTCCCACTTCCAGATCAGCAGGCCGTTCTGGTACGGGTAGTGCTCCACCCAGTCCGGACGCTCCGTGAAGCCGAAGTTGTACGGACCGGTCTGCAGCGTCTTGTCGTACGACACGTACTGCCGGTTCTCGGCGATGTAGTACTGCGCGTAGTCCTTGGTGAAGGACGCGCCCTGCCGGGTGAAGCCGTTGGCGGTCCACGCGGCGTCCGCCGTCTCGACGTCGTCCGTGAAGACGACGGCGCCGTCGGCCGTCAGCGTGATCTCGTCGGCGGCGAAGCCCTTCATCGCCAGACCACCGTCGGTCTGGTAGCGGAAGCGCAGGTCGAACTTCTTGCCGGCGTACGCGTCCAGCGGGTAGACGAGCTTGCCGTAGGCGTCGACGGAGGCGCTCAGCGCGGGCTTGTCACTGCCGTCGCGCTCGATCGGCCGGCCGTCGAACGTGCCGTCGAGGGCCGTCCAGTTGGCGCCGCCGTCGGTGGACACCTCGGCGTAGAGGTAGTCGTAGTTGGCCTCGATGTCGTACCAGGCGTCGAGGGACAGGGCGGCCGACGTCTTGCCGGTCAGGTCGACGCTGCGGGTCAGCGTGTTCTTGAGGTCGTCACCGCTGCCGCTCCACCACTGGGTCTGGCCCTGGGCGGGGGGAACGATCTCGGTGGTGACCGCCTTCTTCGGCAGCTCGACGACCAGGCCCTGCTTGTGCTTGGTGTTGTACTCGGCCAGGCCCAGCTTGTGCCAGGAGTTGACGCCCGCCTTGGCGGTGTCGTAGTTCAGCCAGCCCAGCTGGAGCTTGTCCCAGGCGTTCATGTCGCCGGGCAGGTCGCCGATCTCGTTGCGGCCGGTGCCGAGCCACGAGCCGGACGACATCAGCGTCCAGAAGCCGGTGGAGTTGTCGCCGCCGGCGGTGTCGTAGAGGTCCGGCAGACCGAGGTCGTGGCCGTACTCGTGGGCGTAGACGCCGAGTCCGCCGTTCTCCGGCTGGATGGTGTAGTCGCCGACCCAGATGCCGGTGCTGCCGATCTGGGCGCCGCCGAGCCGGTTCTGCGCCGGGCCGGTGGCGCCGGCGTCGGTGCCGAAGGCGTACCAGCGGTGGGCCCAGATCGCGTCGGTGCCCTGGACGCCGCCGCCCGCGGACTCGTCCTCGCCGGCGTGCACGATCTGGAAGTGGTCGATGTAGCCGTCGGGCTCGTTGAAGTCGCCGTCGCCGTCGAAGTCGTAACGGTCCCACTGGTCGAAGCGGGCGACGTCGGCCTGGATCTGGGCGTCGGTGCGGCCGGCCGCCTTCTGCTGGGCGACCCAGGCGTTCAGACCGTCGCTGACGACGTTCCACACGCTCGGGCAGTTGGTGTCGCCGCAGGCGTTGTTGCCGTACCGGGCCTCGTTGTACGGGACCTTGACCCAGTCGGACACCTCGCCGTCGACCGAGTAGCGGCCCGAGGACTGCTTCTCGTAGTACGTCTTGACGGAGTTGACGCCGCTGCCGGAACCGAAGTACAGGTCCTGGTAGTGCTGCTGGTCGTAGTCCTCCTGCCAGGCCGTGGAGTTGTCCTTCTTGCGGTTCGGCTTGGCTATCTGGTTGTGCAGCGGGCCGGCGTCGCCGCCGTAGCGGCTGTCGACCTTGTCGCCGAACTCGACCAGGATGGTGAAGATCTTGTCGGTCTTCTCCCGGCCCAGCTCGACGTACTTGGCGTCGCCCTTCTTGCTCTTGAGCTGGACGACATTGGAGCCGTCCTTCTTCCTGACCGAGGCCTTGCCCGCGATGACCTGGTTCAGCGCCTCCTGACGCTGCGCCTCCTGGGTCTTGCTGAGCGGGCCGTCGAGGTCGTGCGAGTCCACGCCCGTGGCCGGGTGCGGGTCGTTGCCCTCCGAGGCCGCCGGGCGGACGGGTACGTCCGCGTACGCCACGGTGGCGGTGGAGAGCGTGGCGCCCGCCGCAGCGAGCGCGACGGCGGTGGCCGCCGTTCTGAACGTCCAGGATCTACTGGTCACTTGAGTTCCTCCCCCGCGTCCACGCGCGCGGATCGGGGGACCAGGGCATGGCAAAGTCCGCGCACACGTGCTCAACGCGTGTATTCAAGTGACGACATTTGACTAGAGGTTCGCGGGAAAAGACAGACCTTGACTTGAGCAGAACAAGTGCACTATGCGGAGTCGCCGTTCGCTTTGCGGACACCGGCCACGGCCCGCGGGCGCGTGGGAGGGGTCCCGTGTCCGACACCATGAATCCGTGCGCCCCCCGTGCATCTGCCCTGTCGGTTAGGTCACGCTTACTATTTGTTCCACTCGGGCACACAGCCCGTTAGAGTCGTCTGGCGGAACGCCCGGAGGTCGGCGGAAAACCAGGCTGACAGCCGGTTCTACCCACAGATTGCCTTCCGAGGACACGATGGCCATGCCCCGTCCGACCGCCGCCCAGTTCGCCTACGGTTCGTGCACCGTGATCGTCTCGACGCTCGCCATGCTGCTGCTGTCACGGACTAGTTCGGGTCCGGGAGTCGCCGTCGTCGCCGTCGCCGCCCTCGCCCTCGGGTTGCTGGTCGCCATGACGGTCCCGCAGCCGAGGACCCGCCCGGTGGCCGCCGTACGGCCCGCCGCGACCGGCGAACCGGCGCGGACCGCCTCCAGGATCCACGCGACGGCCGGCGAGTCGCGGGGCCGGGCCGCCTGACCACGGGCCCGGCGTCCCTCAACGGGCGCTGACCACCACGGTCTTGGCCGCCTTGTCGTGCAGGCCCTGTTTGTAGGGCTTGTCGAAGAAGCTCCAGCCGCCCGCGATGATCGTCCACACACAGGCGCAGCAGAACGCGAACGGGATCCACAGCACGAGCGCGCGGATCAGCGACGTCTGCACGGAGGGCGTGGCGCCGTTGTCCAGGTTGGCCACCCGCATCCCGAGCCACCTCTTGCCGAGCGTCTGGCCGGTGCGGGAGATCCAGTAGGTGTCGTAGGCGACGTAGAGCACGGCGGCGATCAGGGACTGCCCGAAGGATTTGCCGACCGAGGCGTCGTCGCCGTTGACCTGGTACTCCTGGACGTTGAAGGCCCAGCTCAGCAGCCAGACCACGATGCCCACGAGGATCATGTCGATGATGCGGGCGAGCGTACGCCGGCCGCTGTCCGCGAGCGGCGGCATGCCGGCCAGCGGGTCGGAGGGGTAGGAGCCGCCGCCGTACGGGTCACCGCCGTAGGGACCGCCGCCGCCGTAAGGTCCGCCTCCACCGGAGGGCGGCGGCTCGCCGCCCCCGTACGGCGGCGGGTTGTCGTACGGCGAGCCCGCGCCCGGACCCTGGCCCGGTCCGTGGGGCGGGGGAGGCTTCCTGAACGGGTCGTCCTCGGGCGGCTGCCCGCCGGGGCCGTGGGGCGGTTCGCTGCTCATGTCCCGAGTGGACCTCGGACCCTTTTACGGCGCATCCGCCGAGGGGCCGTCCGGTGGACGGGGGTGCGACGTTCGGTGGACGGGGGTGCGGGTTTCGTCGGCGGTGCGGGTGGTGTGTGGCTGGTCGCGCAGTTCCCCGCGCCCCTTTCAGGGGCCGTTCAGTGGACGTGCCCCGAAGGGGCGCGGGGAACTGCGCGAGCAACCACAACGCACCCGCACCCGACCGCGAGACGGGAGCCCCACGGCCTCCGCCCGGCAAGCTAGCCCGCGACGAACGTGCCGGCCGCCTTGTCGTGCCAGCACTGGTGCCACGGACGGTCGAAGAGGCACCACGCGACGCCCACCACTCCGACCACCAGGAGGCCGGGGACCCCGTAGACCAGCCAGCGGCGCAGCGCGGCCCCGAAGGACGGGGGCTCGTGGGCCTCGATGTCCCGCACCTCGAGGCCCAGCAGCTTCTTGCCCAGGGTGCGGCCCCACTTGGCGGTGGGCAGCGCCTCGTAGACGACGCCGAGGAGCAGCAGGACGGCCAGCACGATGCCCAGGTACGTGGCCGTCGTGCCGTCGAGCAGCCACACGGTGACGGTCTCGCCGGAGAGCTTGGCCGCGTCGATCTTGTCGTTGACGTGGTCCAGCGCCTTGGTGCCGAGGGGTACGGCGGCCACGGCGGTCACGCCCGCCAGGAGGACGGTGTCGATCAGCCGGGCGGCCAGCCGCTTGCCGAGCCCGGCGGGGCGGGCCGATGCCTGGCGCCGGGCCGCCGCCTGGAACACGTCGTCGACCGGCGGCTTCCAGGGCGCGACGGGCCCCTCGTCCCCGCCGGCGCCGGCGAGCCGGTGCACCTGCTGCGGCCAGGAGGACTGCCCGCCCCCGGGGCCGACGGCGACCGGGGGCGAGGCGGCGTACTGAGGCTGGGCGGGCTGCTGGGCGGGCTGGGGCGCGGCGGTCTGCCGGGGGACGCCGGGCCCGGCCGGCCCTCCGGCCCGCTGCGGTCCGGAGGGGGCCGTCGGGGCGGCCGTGGGGGCCGGCTGCGGGTCCGCCGTGCCCTGGACGGCGGCCCGGGCGGCGGCGGCCCTTCCGGCGGCGAAGCCAAGACCGCCCGTGGCGGGTGAGGCGCCGGGGGCGTCCGGGGTGCCGGGCGCCGCCGGGCGCGGGGTGACCGCGCGGAAGGTGATGGTGCCCTCGTCGCCCCCCGGCGCGTCGGCAGCCGGTGCGGCCTGCGGCCCGGCCACCGGGCGGCGGAAGACGAAGGTGCTGCCCGCGTCGACGGGTGCGGACGGGGCGTCGGAACGGCCGTCGGCGGAGCCGTCGCCGGCGGGCCGGCGGGCGTCCGGGACGCCGTACGCCGCGGCGGCCGAAGCCCCGTCGGCCGCCGCGGCAGCCGGGTCCCCGTACCCGGCTCCGGCGCCGGCCGGTCCGGCCTGTGCCCCGGGCGCCGGACCGGTGGGCGTCGATGCGGCGGGCGTCGTCGCGCCGGGCCCGGCGGGTGCGGGACCGGAGCCGTCGCCGGCGGGCCCCGTGGCCGCGTCTCCGCCGGTGCGCGCGTGCGGCACCCTCGGGTCGGCTCCCTGTGCGTGGGGCCACGCGACGCTCCCGCTTCCCGGCCCCGCCGCGGGGTCGGCGCCCCAGGCCGAGGCGGGCTCCGGACGGCTGCCGTGCTGCGACGCGGCGGCGGGCGGCTCCTCGACCGGGTCCTCGTCGAAGAAGTGCGGCCCGGTCTCCTCCACGGAGGCCGCCGCGGGCGCCGCGGGCCGCACGCCGGGCGGCGGCGCGAGCGGCTCGCCGTCCTTGGGCGCCGGCCGGCTGGTGCCGGCCACCCAGGAGGCACCGTTCCAGTACCGGACGTATCCAGGAATGGACGGGTCCGGGTAATACCCTTCGCGGGGCCTGTCGTCGCCGGGGGCCGGGGTTGGGGCGCTCATGTCCGTCGTCCCGTATCTGCTCGGGGGTTGATTTGCGGGCCTCCACATCTATCAGACGGGCGCAACCCGCACGGCCGGTCCCGCCGTACCGGCCCCTTTCCGGGCAATCCCGTGCGCGGACCTTCACACGGAGGAGGTCAGAAGAGCTTGCCCGGGTTGAGGATGCCGAGCGGGTCGAAGACCTGCTTGACGGCCCGCTGCATCTCCAGTCCCACCGGGCCGATCTCGCGGGCCAGCCACTCCTTCTTCAGGACGCCCACGCCGTGCTCGCCGGTGATGGTGCCGCCGAGCTCCAGGCCGAGGGCCATGATCTCGTCGAAGGACTCGCGGGCGCGCCGGGACTCGTCGGGGTCCCGCGCGTCGAAGCAGACCGTGGGGTGGGTGTTGCCGTCGCCCGCGTGGGCGCAGACCCCGATGGTCAGGCCGTACTTGGCGGCGACGCGCTCGATGCCCTCCAGCATGTCGCCGAGCCGGGAGCGCGGCACGCACACGTCGTCGATCATGGTCGTGCCCTTCACCGCCTCCAGGGCCGTGAGGGACAGGCGCCGGGCCTGGAGGAGGAGTTCGGACTCGGCCGCGTCGTCGGCGAGGACCACCTGGGTGGCACCGGCGGCCTCGCACAGCGCGCCGACGGCGGCGAGGTCGGCGGCCGGGTCGGCGGTGTCGAAGGCGGCGAGCAGGAGCGCCTCGGTCGTCTCCGGCAGACCCATGTGGGCGAGATCGTTGACCGCCTTGACGGTCGTACGGTCCATCAGTTCGAGGAGCGACGGAACGTGCCCGCCCTCCCGTCGCCCGCCACCACCCTTCCGCGGATGCGCTGCGCGCCCTTCTGTTCTCATGATCCGGCAGATCGCGTCGCAGGCGGCGGACGCGGAGGGGAACTCGGCGGCCAGCACCAGCTGCTCGGGCGGCTTGGGCCGCAGCGCGAGGACGGCCCGTACGACGATGCCGAGGGAGCCCTCGGAGCCGACGAACAGGCGGGTGAGGTCGTACCCGGCGACGCCCTTGGCCGTGCGGCGGCCGGTGGACATCAGGCGGCCGTCGGCGAGGACGACGTCCAGGCCGAGGACGTACTCGGCGGTCACCCCGTACTTGACGCAGCACAGGCCGCCGGAGGCGGTGCCGATGTTGCCGCCGATCGTGCACGTCTCCCAGCTGGAGGGGTCGGGCGGGTAGTACAGCCCGTGCTCTCCGACCGCGCGCGACAGCGCCGCGTTGACGACGCCCGGTTCGACGACGGCGACGCGGTCGACGGGGTTGATCTCCAGGATGGCGTCCATCCTGGTCAGCGAGAGGACCACGCAGCCGTCGGTGGCGTTGGCCCCGCCGGACAGGCCGGTGCGGGCGCCCTGGGGGACGACGGGGACGCGCAGCGCGGTGGCGGTGCGCATGACGTGCTGGACGTGCTCCACGGTGCGCGGCAGGACGACCACGGCGGGGGCGCCGGCCGGGCAGAAGCTCGCCATGTCGTTGGCGTACGAGGCGGTGACGTCGGGGTCGGTGAGGACGGCCTCGGCGGGCAGCCCGGCGAGCAGCCGGTCGACGAGGGTGCCGGAGACCGCCGTGGCTGCGTCGTCTTCGTCGCGAGGCGCTTCGATACGGCTCATGATCACAGCGTCGCACCCGGGGCCATCGGTGTGAACCCCGTCGACGGCACCCTTCGCCTGCCCGGGTGTGCTCGTCGTACTGACGCACAGTGAGCGCCATGGACATCCAGACGTCGAGCGCCCGGCCGGGCCCGCGGGGGTGGCGCGCGCACCGGGTGCTGATCGCCTCGGCCGCGGGCTGCGCGGTCCTCGGCGGGGCGCTGGTGCTGCTGCCGGACGGACGGGGCTCCGCTCCCCCACCCGCGCCGGGCCCGGCGGCGCTGGCGCGGGGCGCGGTCACCGGTGGGACGCCGGCATCGCTGGGGGACCTGGCGGCGCTGATCGGCGACCGGGAGAGGCATCTGCGGGCGCATCCCCTGGACGGGCCGTCGTGGGCGGTGCTGGGCGCGGCTTACGTGGAGCGGGGCCGACGGACCGCGGACGCCGCGAACTGGCCGAAGGCCGAGGAGGCGCTGCGTACCTCGCTGCGGGTGGGGGCGCGCGGCAACGCGCAGGCCCTGGAGTCGCTGGCGGCGCTCGCGGTGGAGCGGCGGGACTTCCCCGCGGCGAGGAAGTGGGGCGAGAGCGCGGTGGGGCTGGCGCCGAAGCGGTGGACGGCGCACGCGGTGCTGGTCGAGGCGTACACCGGGCTCGGCGACCACGAGGCCGTGGGGCGGGCCCTGGACCGGATGCGGAGGCTGCGCCCGGGCCTGCCCGCCGTGCGGGCGCGGGCCGCCGCCGTCTACCGGGACCGGGGCTGGCGGGAGGACGCGGCGGCGCAGGTCTCCGACGCGGCGGCCGCGGCCACGGCGCCGGCTGAGCGGGCGGCGTACCTGGAGCAGGCCGGCCGGCTGGCGTTCGAGCGCGGGGACCGCGAAGAGGCGCTGCGGTACTTCCGGGAGGCGCTGCGCACCGACCCCGGCGAGCGGGCCGCGCGGGCCGGCGAGGCCAGGGCGCTGGCGGCGCTGGGGCGGACGACGGAGGCGCTGGCCGCCTACCGGACGGCGCTGGCCGAGCGGCCGTGCCCGCGGTACGCGCTGGAGCTGGGCGAGCTGTACCAGTCGCTGGGGCTGACGCGGGCGGCACGGGAGCGGTACGGCCTGCTGCGGGAGCGGGTGCGGGACGCCGAGGAGGCCGGGGCGGACGAGGAGCTGGTGGTGGGCCGGTTCGAGGCGGACCACGGGGACCCGGAGGCGGCGGTGGAGGGGCTGCGGGCCGAGTGGCGGCGGCAGCCGGGGATCGCGGTCGCCGACGCGCTGGGCTGGGCGCTGTACCGGACCGGTGGGCACGACGAGGCGCTGCGGTTCGCGGAGATCGCGACGGACGGCGAGCAGGGCGGCGGGGTACGCAGCGCCCCGCACATGTTCCACCGGGGGATGATCGAGCGGGCGCTGGAGCAGTACGGTCCCGCGCGGCGGCACCTCCGGGAGGCGCTGATGATCAATCCGTACTTCTCCCCGCTGGGCGCTCCCGAGGCGCGGCGGGCGCTGGCGGACCTGGGCGAGCCCTCCCTGGAGGACCCGCCCGGGTAGCCGCTCGCGGCCGTCAGAGGTTGCCGCGCTTCTCCTGCTCGCGCTCGATCGCCTCGAACAGGGCCTTGAAGTTGCCCTTGCCGAAGCCCATCGAGCCGTGCCGCTCGATCATCTCGAAGAAGACCGTCGGACGGTCCTGGACGGGCTTGGTGAAGATCTGCAGCAGGTAGCCGTCCTCGTCGCGGTCGACGAGGATCTTCAGTTCCCGGAGGATCTCGACGGGGACGCGGGTCTCGCCGGCCCACTCGCCGAGCGTGTCGTAGTACGAGTCGGGGGTGTCCAGGAACTCGACGCCGGCCGCCTTCATCGTGCGCACGGACTGCACGATGTCGTTGGTGTTCAGCGCGATGTGCTGGACGCCGGCGCCGCCGTAGAACTCCAGGTACTCGTCGATCTGGGACTTCTTCTTGGCGACGGCGGGCTCGTTGATCGGGAACTTGACCTTGAGCGTGCCGTCGGCGACGACCTTGGACATCAGCGCGCTGTACTCGGTGGCGATGTCGTCGCCCACGAACTCCTTCATGTTCGTGAAGCCCATGACCTTGTTGTAGAAGCCGACCCACTCGTTCATGCGGCCGAGTTCCACGTTGCCGACGCAGTGGTCGACGGCCTGGAAGGTGCGCTGCGCGGGCGGCTCGACCATCGGCGCGGCGGCGGCGTAGCCGGGCAGGTAGGGGCCGTCGTAGCCGGTGCGCTCGACCAGCGTGTGGCGGGTCTCGCCGTAGGTGGCGATGGCGGCGAGGACGACGGTGCCGTGCTCGTCCTTGACCTCGTACGGCTCGGCGACCGAGCGGGCGCCGTGCTCGACGGCGTAGGCGTGGGCGGCGCGGGCGTCCGGGACCTCGATGGCGAGGTCGACGACGCCGTCGCCGTGCTCGGCCACGTGCTGGGCGAGGAAGCGGCCCCACTCGGTGGAGGGCTTGATCACCGAGGTGAACACGAAACGGGCGGAGCCGTTCTCCAGGACGTAAGCAGCGGTCTCGCGGCTGCCGTTCTCCGGTCCGGAGTAGGCGACCAGCCGCATGCCGAAGGCGGTGGAGTAGTAGTGCGCCGCCTGCTTGGCGTTGCCCACGGCGAAGACGACCGCGTCCATTCCCTTGACCGGGAAGGGGTCGGCCTGCCGGGCGGTGTCGGGAGTGTGGTGTGTGGTCTGCGTCATAGCCGCAGGGTCTCCCGCGTCCGCAAGGTGCGCAATAGTTTGCGTCTTCACTGGACATCCTGCCCAGTGGAACACCGGTCGTGGCGGGCGATCCGTACAGGATGACCAGCCGGGAGGGTCGCGGGGATGGGGATAGATCGTCTGGACGGGCGGATCATCGGGCTGCTGGCGCGGGAGCCCCGGATCGGGGTGCTGGAGATGTCCCGGCGGCTGGGGGTGGCACGCGGCACGGCGCAGGCGCGGCTGGACCGGCTTCAGTCGAACGGAGTCATCCGCGGATTCGGGCCCGAGGTGGACCCGGCGGCGCTCGGCTACCCGGTGACGGCCTTCGCGACGCTGGAGATCCGGCAGGGTCAAGGGGCCGACGTCCGGGCGCACTTGGCGAGCGTGCCGGAGGTACTGGAGCTGCACACCACGACCGGCACCGGGGACATGCTGTGCCGGCTGGTGGCCCGCTCGAACGCCGATCTCCAGCGGGTGATCGACCGGGTTGTCGGTTTTGATGGCATCGTCCGGGCCGCCACGGCGATCGTGATGGAGAACCCGGTTCCGCTGCGGATCATCCCGCTGGTGGAGCAGGCGGCCGAGGACCACGACCGACGACGTGAGTGAGACCGCCCGAACCCGGAGGTGAGCCGACGTGGACTTCTGGGAGTTCGTCGGCAGCCGCCACCAGCAACTGCTCGCCGACGCCTACCAGCACGCCAGCGCCGTCTTCCAGTGCATGGTGGTGGCCACGCTGCTCGGGGTGCTGATCGGCGTCGCCACCTATCGCAGCGAGTGGGCGGGGAACCTGGCGACGCTCAGCACCGCCACCATCCTGACCATTCCGTCCCTGGCCATGATCGGCCTGCTGATCCCGCTCGTCGGGCTGGGCGTCCCGCCGACGGTGATCGCGCTGACCCTGTACGGGCTGCTGCCCATCGTGCGCAACGCGATCGTCGGGCTGCGCGGGGTGGACCCGGCGCTGGTGGAGGCGGCCCGGGGCATCGGGATGTCGCGGACGGCGCGGCTGCTGAGGGTGGAGCTGCCGCTGGCCTGGCCGCCGATCCTGACCGGCATCCGGGTGTCGACGCAGATGCTGATGGGCATCGCGGCGATCGCCGCCTTCGCCTCCGGGCCCGGCCTCGGCAACGAGATCTTCCGCGGGATCGCCTCGCTGGGCAGCAAGAACGCGCTCAACCTGGTCCTCTCGGGCACGCTCGGCATCATCGTCCTGGCCCTGCTGTTCGACGCCGCCTACGTCCTGCTGGGCCGGCTGACCATCTCCCGGGGGATCCGTGTCTGAGACGCCCGAGACCACCTCCGCCGACCCGACGGGCACCGCGGGTGCCACGGGCGCGACCATCGAGTTGGAGAACCTGACCAAGCGCTATCCCGGCAGCCCCCTGCCCGCCGTGGACAACGTCTCCATGGAGATCGGGGCGGGCGAGACGGTGATCCTCGTCGGCCCCTCGGGCTGCGGGAAGTCCACCACCCTGAAGATGATCAACCGGCTGATCGAGCCGAGCGGCGGACGCATCCGCATCGGCGGCGAGGACGTCACCGACATCGACCCGGTGAAGCTGCGCCGGAAGGTCGGGTACGCGATCCAGTCCTCCGGGCTCTTCCCGCACATGACGGTCGCCGACAACATCGCGCTGGTGCCCCGCATGACCGGCTGGCCGAAGGCGCGGATCCGGTCCCGGGTGGAGGAAATGCTCGACCTGGTCGGCCTGGACCCCGGGGAGTTCCGCGACCGGTATCCCCGCCAGCTCTCCGGCGGCCAGCAGCAGCGGGTCGGCGTGGCCCGGGCGCTGGCGGCGGATCCGCCGGTCCTGCTGATGGACGAGCCGTTCGGCGCGGTCGACCCGATCACCCGCGACCACCTCCAGGACGAGCTGATCCGCCTCCAGCGCGAGCTGCACAAGACCATCGTCTTCGTCACGCACGACTTCGACGAGGCGATCAAGCTGGGCGACCGGATCGCCGTGCTGCGCGAGCAGTCCCACATCGCGCAGTTCGACACCCCGGAGGCGATCCTCACCAACCCGGCCGACGACTTCGTCTCCGGTTTCGTGGGCGCCGGGGCCGCGCTGAAGCGGCTGAACCTGACCCGGGTGCGGGACGTGGAGATCACCGACTACCCGACGGCGACCGTGGACGACCCGCTCCAGCACATCTTCGACCGGCTGCGGACCGGCGGCACCAACGAGATCCTGCTGCTGGACCGGCGCGGCCGCCCGTACAAGTGGCTGCGACGCGGCGACCTGATGCTGGCCAGGACCTCGCTCGCGCGGGCCGGGACGCTGGTCAGCGACACGGTGACCCGGGACGCGACCCTGCGCGACGCCCTGGAGGCGGTGCTGACCGACAACGCCGGGCGGGTCGCGGTCACCGGGCGGCGGGGCGAATACACGGGCGTCGTCGACATGGAGACGCTGATGACCTCCGTGCAGGAGCTGCTGGAGGCGGACCGGCTGGACGCGCTGGAGCACCGGCACGACCTGGAGGAGGCCCGGGCCGAGCGGACCCATTCCGAGCAGGAGGGCTTCGGAGGGGCGGCGAAGGCGTGACGTCACCGACGGGCCGCCGCGACGAGGACGGGCACGGCGGCGGCGAGGCGCCCACCGCCCCGGACGAGGCCGGCGGGGAGCAGGGGCCGCGCCCGCCGGGGCCCGCCCGGACCGCACGGCGGATCAGCTGGCAGAAGCTGACCGTCCTGCCCGCGGTGCTCGTGGTGGTGCTGCTGGTGACCTGGCTGTGGTTCCGGCAGGCCGAGCTGGACGCGCTCAGCGAGAACGCCCTCGCGGGCGGTGCCGTCACCAAGGCCCTGTGGCAGCACATCCAGCTCACCGTGATCTCGACCTTCTTCGTGCTGATCATCGCCATCCCGCTGGGGATCCTCCTGACCCGCCGGATGTTCCGGAAGGCCACCCCGGTGGCGATGGCGTTCGCCAACATGGGCCAGGCGACGCCGGCGCTGGGTCTGCTGGCCCTGCTGGTGATCTGGCTCGGCATCGGCCGCCGGTCGGCCCTGATCGGCATCATCGTCTACGCCATCCTGCCGGTGCTCTCGAACACCATCGCGGGCCTGAAGGCCAACGACCCGACGCTGCTGGAGGCGGCCCGCGGGATCGGCATGTCCCCGACGGGCGTGCTCACCCGGGTGGAACTGCCGCTGGCGGTCCCGCTGATCCTGGCCGGGGTGCGCACCGCCCTCGTGCTGAACGTCGGCACGGCGACGCTGGCCGTGTTCGGGGGCGGCGGCGGCCTGGGCGTCCTGATCACCACCGGCATCACCAGCCAGCGCATGCCGGTGCTGGTGCTGGGCTCGATCCTCACCGTCGCCCTGGCACTGCTGGTGGACTGGCTGGCCTCGCTCGCCGAAGTGCTGCTGCGCCCCCGCGGCCTGGAGGTCGGCACATGAGGCGGCGTACCGGCCTGCTGGCCGCGGCGGTGCTGGTGGCGGCCTCCGGCTGCGGCCTGACCAGCGGCTCCCCCATGGTGGACGACGTCGATCCCGGCACGATCGGGCGGGGCCTGCCCCTGGAGGGCGCCGACCTCACCGTCGTCTCCAAGGAGTTCACCGAGCAGCTGATCCTCGGCGCGATCATGGGCATCGCCTTCGAGGCGGCCGGCGCGAACGTACTGGACCGCACCGGCATCCAGGGCTCCGTCGGCACCCGCGCGGCGGTGGAGAACGGCGACGGGGACGCGACCTACGAGTACACGGGCACCGCCTGGATCACGTACCTCGGCAACAGCAAGCCGATCCCGGATCCGCGGCGGCAGTGGGAGGCGGTGCGGGACGCGGACGCGAAGAAGGGGCTGACGTGGCTGCCGCCGGCACCGATGAACAACACCTACGCGCTGGCGATGAACCAGGCCAACTACCGCAAGTACCGCACCCGGACGATGTCGCAGGTGGCCGGGCTGGCCGAGAAGGACCCCGGCGCCGTGACGCTGTGCGTGGAGGGCGAGTTCGCCAACCGCGCGGACGGCCTGCCGGGTCTGGAGCGGGCGTACGGGATGAGCATCCCGCAGCGCAACATCACCCAGATGGACACCGGCATCATCTACACGCAGACCGCGAAGGGCACCTGCACCTACGGCGAGGTGTTCACCACCGACGGGCGGATCAAGTCGATGAACCTGGTGGTGATGGCGGACGACAGGAAGTTCTTCCCGAACTACAACGCGGCGCCCATGGTCAGGACCTCCACCCTGAAGAAGTGGCCGGCCATCGCCTCCGTCCTCGCCCCCGTCACCAGGGCCCTGAACAACGACGTCGCGCAGACCCTGAACGCGAAGGTCGACGTCGACGGGCAGGACCCGCACCAGGTGGCGCTGGACTGGATGAAGGAGAAGGGCTTCGTGAAGGGGGGCTGAGCGCCGCTCAGCAGGAGGGGACCCGTCCCTGGCCCGTGCTCAGGGCCCGCAGCGCGTCGACCGCGCCCTTCAGGGAGGTCACCGGGACCAGCCGCAGTCCCTGGGGGAGCTCGGCCTGCGCGTCCGAGCACTCCGCCTCCGGCACCAGGAAGACGGTGGCACCGTCCCGCCGGGCGGCCTGCGTCTTCAGCGGCACGCCGCCGACCGCGCCGACCTTGCCGCCGGCGCTGATCGTGCCGGTGCCGGCGATGTTCCGGCCGCCGGTCAGGTCGCCCCCGTGGCCGTCGCCCTTCAGCTTGTCGACGATGCCGAGGGAGAGCATCAGGCCGGCGCTGGGTCCGCCGACGTCCCCCAGATCCAGCTTGACGTCGATGCCGGACGCGTCGAGGTTCAGGTAGTCCAGCGCGGCCGTCGTCGCCGTGTCCTGGGACTCCCGCATCTGGTCCAGGTTGTACTTCTCGATCTCCTTGACGTCGTCGCCCTCGGGGTAGACGGCGTCCAGGGGCATGACGGCCCGGTCGGTGTCGAACCAGTTGCCCAGCACGTCGCCGAGCGAGACCCGGGTGTCGGGGCCGGTCGCCACGATCGTCGTCATCCGCAGCTGGCCCTCGGTGTCCCGGGTGGGCGCGCCCGAGATCGTGATCACCTCGTCGCCCTGGTACTCCTTCAGCACGTTCGCCGTCGAACCCGGCTGGGCGACGGCGAAGGGCAGGGGGGCGAACACCGCGGTGGCGAACAGCGCCACGACGGGCAGGGCGCAGACGGTCACAGCCTTGGGCCGCGTGAGACGAGAGAGCACGAGGCAAATCTAACGTGCCCCCACCCCCACCTCCGCTGCGGGCAGCCGGGTGCCCGACGGCCACGCCCAGCCGGCGGCCATGTCACGTCACCGCAGTGCCTCCGCCACCTCCCGCGCCGCCTCCATCACCCGCGTCCCCACCCGCTCCGGCACCACGTCGGACAGCATCACGACCCCCACACTGCCCTCCACTCCCGTCACCCCGAGCAGCGGCGCCGCGGCCCCGCACGCCCCCGCCTCCAGCTCCCCGTGCGTCAGCGTGTACCCGGGTCCCGGCTCCGCCACGGCGACCTGCTGCCGGGCCGACAGGATCGCCTTCCCCGCGGCCCCCCGCTCCAGCGGGTGCCGGAACCCGGCCCGGTAGGCCACGTGGTAGTCCGTCCAGGTCGGCTCGACGACGGCCACGGCGAGCGCCTCCGCGCCGTCCACCAGCGTCAGATGGGCCGTCGCCCCGATGTCCTCGGCCAGCGACCGCAGCGCCGGCATCGCCGCCTCGCGCACCAGCGGGTGCACCTGGCGGCCCAGCCCCAGCACCCCCAGCCCGACGCGGGCCCGTCCGCCCAGGTCACGGCGTACGAGCGCGTGCTGCTCCAGCGTGGCGAGCAACCGGTACACGACGGTCCGGTTGACGCCCAGTTTGTGGGACAGCTCGGTGACGGTCAGCCCGTGGTCCGTATCGGCCAGCAGTTTGAGGACCCGCAGTCCCCGGTCGAGCGTCTGAGAGGTCTCCGCGGTCACGACGCCCACTCCTTAGTGGTGAGGTCGACGGCCCCCTCGCGGCGGATGCGTCACCGAGTCCCGTCGGTCACGCGCTTCAGAGGCCGCCGATCGGCTGACGGCCCGGCCTTGTGCCCGGGCCCAGTCGCTTCACGGCTGCGCTCCGCGGCGGCGCTGCCACGGGGCGTGTGCGTAGCGGGACAGTAGCGAGCCGGTCCGCTCAGCGGAAGGCTCCGTCCAGAATCCGGTCAGCAATCCGCGGAGACCGACCGTGTTTGTCCCGATACGTACAGCACACGCCGTGGCTCCCTCGCGCCACCGTGTCACTTCATGCGCGTGGCCCACTCCTGCACCTTGGCGATGCGCTGGCGGAGCTGCCCGACGGTGGCCTCGGCGCTGGGCGGGCCGCCGCACACGCGGCGCAGTTCGGTGTGGATGACACCGTGCGGCTTGCCGCTCTGGTGGACGTAGGCACCGACCATGGTGTTGAGCTGCTTGCGCAGCTCCATCATCTCCTTGTGCGAGACGACCGGGCGCCGCTCGGCGGGCAGTTCGAGCAGGTCGGCCTCGTCGTCGGGCTTCTTGCGGCTGTGCGCGATCTGCCGGGCCTGCCGCTTCTGGAGCAGCAGCTGCACCTGGTCGGGCTCCAGCAGTCCGGGGATGCCGAGGTAGTCCTGCTCCTCCTCGCTCCCCGGGTGGGCCTGCATGCCGAACTCGGCGCCGTTGTACATGACCCGGTCGAAGACCGCGTCGGACTCCAGCGCCTCGAAGGGCAGCTGGTCCTGGTCGCCGGTGTCCTCGTCCTGCTCCCGGTTCGCCTCGTCCATCTCCTTCTCGGACTCGGCGTACGGGTCCTCCTCGCCCTCCTTCTTGGGCTTGTCGAGGACGTGGTCGCGCTCGCGCTCCATCTCGCCTGCGAAGGTGAGCAGGTCGGGCACGGTCGGCAGGAACACGGAGGCGGTCTCGCCGCGCCGCCGGGACCGTACGAAGCGGCCGACGGCCTGCGCGAAGAACAGCGGCGTGGAGATCGTCGTGGCGTAGACGCCGACCGCGAGGCGGGGCACGTCGACGCCCTCGGACACCATGCGGACGGCGACCATCCACCGGTCGGTGCCGGCGCTGAACGTGTCGATGTTCTTCGAGGCGCCGGTGTCGTCGGAGAGCACGACGGTGGCCTTGCTGCCGGTGATCTCCCGGATCAGCTTGGCGTAGGCGCGGGCGGAGTCCTGGTCGGCGGCGATGACGAGGGCGCCGGCGTCCGGGATGGCCTTCCTGACCTCGGTCAGCCGCTGGTCGGCGGCGCGCAGCACGGCGGGCATCCACTCGCCGCGCGGGTCCAGCGCGGTGCGCCAGGCCTGGCTGACGGCGTCCTTGGTCATGGGCTCGCCGAGCCGGGCGGCGATCTCGTCGCCGGCCTTGGTGCGCCAGCGCATGTTGCCGCTGTAGCTCATGAAGATGACGGGGCGCACGACGCCGTCGGCGAGCGCGGAGCCGTAGCCGTAGGTGTAGTCGGCGGCGGAGCGGCGGATGCCGTCGTTGCCCTCCTCGTACGTGACGAAGGGGATCGGGTTGGTGTCGGACCGGAACGGCGTACCGGTCAGCGCGAGCCGCCGCGTGGCCGGCTCGAAGGCCTCCAGGCAGGCCTCGCCCCAGGACTTCGAGTCACCTGCGTGGTGGATCTCGTCCAGGATCACGAGGGTCTTGCGCTGCTCGACCCGGTTGCGGTGCAGCATGGGCCGGACGCCGACACCGGCGTACGTGATGGCGATGCCCTGGTACTCGCGGCTGAGCGGGCCCGCGCTGTACTCCGGGTCCAGCCTGATGCCTATCCGGGCCGCGGCCTCCGCCCACTGCTTCTTCAGGTGCTCGGTGGGCGCGACCACGGTCACCTGCTGGACGACGTGGTGGTGCAGCAGCCAGGACGCCAGCGTCAGCGCGAACGTCGTCTTTCCGGCCCCCGGAGTGGCGACCGCCAGGAAGTCCCGGGGCTGCTCCTGGAGGTACTTCTCCATCGCCCCCTGCTGCCAGGCCCGCAGCTTGTTGGCGGTGCCCCACGGGGCACGGCCGGGGAAGGCCGGGGAGAGGTGGTGCGAGGTGCTGGGGCTGGCGGTGGTAGTCACGGTCTCCGAAGGGGTTGGAACGGCTCGGCCACGTATGACAACCGGGCCACCCTACCGGCGGGCCACCGCGATCGACGCGCGCACCGGGTCGGGTCACCCCCGGGTGGGATGGACGTCACAGCCGGCCCGATCGTCCCGCCGCCCCCTCGGGCCGCTCGCGGATCAGCGCTCCCGCAGGCGCGTCGTCACCCATGCTCCCGCCAGGGCCACGGCGGCCATCGGGAGGAAGACCGCGGCGAAGGCCGCCGGGTGGGAGCCGGTGGTCTCCGTCGCCGCGTGGGTCACCGTGCCGCCGCCGAGGGCCGCGAAGGCCGCTCCGCCGGCGGCCAGCAGGATCACGTTGGACAGGCCGTCGGAGATCTGGAGGGCGGCCGAGTTGGCGCCGGCCTCCTCGGGGGCGGAGAGCTGGAGCAGCAGGACACTGGTGGAGGAGATCACCAGGCCCATGCCGAGGCAGCCGAAGCCCCAGGCCACGGCCACCGTCCAGGCGGGCACGGCGTCGATCAGCACGCTCGGGGCGGTGGCGATGGCCGCCGCGACCAGCACCATGCCCAGCGTCATCAGCCGGTCCCGGTACGGCTCCGTGCGGGGCCGGGACTGGATCCAGGAGCCCGCCGCCCAGGTCGCGCCGCCCGCCGCCAGCGAGAGCCCGGCCAGCGTCGGGCTGAGTCCCCGCTGCGTGACCAGCATCAGCGGCACGAACGACTCGGCCGCGATGAAGGACCCGGCGGCGACGCCGCGCAGCAGGACCACGGAGGGCAGGCCGCGCGCCGCCCGGTAGGTACCGCGCGGGAGCAGCCCGAGGACGGCCGGGACGAGCAGCGCCACGCCCGCCGCGCCGGGCAGCAGCGAGATCCAGCGCAGGTCCTGGGCGGCGTACTGGAGCAGTCCGGCGCCCAGGGAGATGCCCAGGGCGAGGCGGATGCGGCGCCGGTCGAAGGAGGCCGGCGCCTCCCCGCCCCCCACCGGGCCGGACGCCTGGCTGCGTATCCGGGGCAGCGCGAGTGCCAGCGGGAACACCACCAGCACCGGTATGCCGACGAACACCCACCGCCAGCCGAGGTGCTCGGTGACGGCGCCGGAGGCCAGCGGCCCGACGACGGACGGCACGACCCAGCCCGCCGCGAACGCCGCCATGATCGCGGGCCGCAGCCGCTCCGGGTAGGCCCGCCCGACGACGACGTACAGCGCGACGATCACGAGCCCGCCGCCGAACCCCTGCACGGCCCGCCCGAGGATGAACAGCCACATCGCGCCCGCCGTCCCGGACAGCAGCAGCCCGGCCGCGAAGGCGGCGATCCCGCAGGTCAGCGGGGACAGCGGGCCCCGCCGGTCCGACCACTGACCGGACAGCACCATGCCGAACAGGCTGGTCGTGAAGTACGCCGAGAACGCGAACGCGTACAGCGACACCCCGTCCAGTTCCCGGGCCGCGACCGGCATCGCCGTGCCGACCGCCGTCGCCTCGAAGGCGATCAGCACGACGACGGAGACGATGCCGATGCTCAGCGCCCGGTAGGCGCGGCCCAGCACGGTGTCGGCGGGAACGGCGAACTCGGTGGCCGGGGCGGGGCCGGCGGGATCCGCGACATCGGTGTCGCGCGGGTCAGGGACGGTCATGGAGGCCAGAGTAAGGTCCGCAGCACACTTTGACCCCTGTCGGGAGGCGGTACGGGACCGGGACCTTGGTCGTACGACCGCGCCCCGTTCGTGAACGGCGTGTGGCAGTCGCGTTGCGGCCCCTGCGGATCCCTTGAGCCCCTCTCCCGCCCCGCCGTACGGTCGGTTCACCGAGTTCGGCACGGACACCGACGGAGTCCGGAACACGGCCGTGTGCCCGAGTGGCCCAGGGGCTCGCCTGCAAAGCGAGTTACACGGGTTCGAATCCCGTCACGGCCTCCACTGCCTGACGAGGCAGAACGAAGGGCGGCGCCCCCGCGAGGGTGCCGCCCTTCGTGTCGTCCGTGCCGTCCCCGCCGTCCGCTCAGCCGGTGACCACCGCGGCCTGGGGGCGGATCGGGAGGCGGTTGACCGGGCGGCCCGTGGCCGCGCGCACGGCGGAGGCGACGGCCGCCGGAGAGGCCACCACCGGCACCGCGCTGACCGCCTTCGCGCCGAAGGGCGCGACCACGTCCCGCTCCTCGACAAGCTTCACGATCCGGATGTCCGGGGCGTCGAGCGCCGTCGGCAGGGCGTAGCCGGTCAGGTCGGGGTGGCGGATCAGGCCGCGCGGGGTGCGCAGGTTCTCCGTCAGCGCGATGCCGACGCCCTGGGTGACGCCCGCCTCGATCCGCGCGGCCAGCTGGGCCGGGTTCAGCACCCGACCCACGTCCTGCGCGACGGCCAGCTCCACCACCCGTACGGAACCGATCTCGATGTCGACGTCCACCACCGCGCGGATCGCGCAGAAGGACATGCCGACGAACGCGTCGCCCTGGCCCGCCTCGTCCAGCGGCTCGGTCGGGTGCGGGCGGCACTGGGCGGTGGCCCACAGCTCCTTGCCGTCCAGCGCCTCCGCGACGGGGGTCGACAGCACGCCGTCGTACGAGGTGATCCGGCCGTCGGCGATCTGGAGCAGTTCGGTCGACATCCCGAACTGGTGGGCCAGGGGCTGGAGGAGCTGGGTGCGGACCATCTTGGCCGCCCGTTCCACGGCGCCGCCCGACACCCAGGTGTGGCGGCCCCGGCAGCCCGCGCCGGCCGGGGGCTGGTCGGTGTCGACGGGCGCGACGTGCACCTCCTCGACGCCGAGCGTCTCCTGCACGATCTGCCGGGCCAGCGTGGTGAAGCCCTGGCCGGTCTCGACGGCCGCGCACAGCACCGTCGCCACGCCGTCCTGGACCTTCACGGTGGCCGTGGAGACCTCGTCGGCGCCCTCGGCGCCCAGCATGTGCACCATGCCGATGCCGTAGCCGACGCCCCGGCGCACCGCGCCCGGTTCTCCCGCGCCCTCGGGTCCGCCCGGCAGCAGCCACTCGTCCTCGGGGGTGTCCTTGGGCAGGGCGGGCAGCGGCACGTCCCGTACCGCCTGGAGGAGTTCGGCGACCGGCGCCGGGCAGGTCACCGTCTGGCCGGTGGGCAGCACGTCGCCGGTGGCCAGTACGTTGCGCATCCGCACCTCGGCCGGGTCCAGGCCGAGCTTCTTGGCGATCTTGTCCATCTGCGCCTCGTACGCGGCGCAGACCTGCATGGCGCCCTCGCCCCGGACGTGGCCGGAGGGCGGGTTGTTGGTGCGCACGGCCCAGCCCTCGATGAAGGCGTTCGGGACGACGTACGGGCCGCAGGCGAACGCCACCGCGGCGGCCAGGGCCTCGGAGGAGGTGTCGGCGTAGGCGCCCGCGTCGAGCAGGATCTGCGCCTCGACCTTGACCACGCGGCCCTCGGCGTCCGCGTGGTGGCGGTAGCGCAGGAGGGTGGGGTGGCGGTGGGCGTGGCCGAGGAAGGACTCCTCGCGCGTGGCGGTCAGCTTGACGGGGCAGCCGGTCCGCAGCGCCAGCAGGCCGAGCGGAAGCTGGAAGCCCTGGTCCTCGCGGTCGGCGGTGGCGCCGGGCACACCGGTGACGACGATCTTCACCCGTTCGGGCTCGAGGCCGTAGCACGCGGCGGCCGTGTCCCGGTCGCCGTGCGGGTCGGTGGAGGCCAGGTACAGCTCCACTCCCCCGTCGGGCCGCGGCACCGCGAGGCCCGCCTCGGCGCCGATCGGGGCCGGGTCCTGGCGGCCGATGCGGTACAGGCCCTCGACGACGATCTCGCCCGCCGCCTCCGGGTCGCCGTGCCGCAGCGGGATGTGCCGGATCAGGTTGCCGTCGGGGTGCAGCGGCTCGGCCTCGAAGGCCTGCTCGGGGTCGGTCACCGGGTCGAGCACCTCGTACTCGACGATGACGGCGGCGGCGGCCATCCGCGCGGTGTCCGGGTGGTCCGCGGCGACGGCGGCGATGGGCTCGCCGTGGTGGCGCACGACGTCGGAGGCGAACACCGGGCGGTCGGCCCGGCCGCGGCCGTGCAGCGGGCTGCCGGGCACGTCCTCGTGCGTGACGACGGCGCGCACGCCGGGCATCTCGCGCGCGTGAGTGGTGTCGATGGACACGATGCGCGCGTGCGGGTGCGGTGAGCGCAGGACGGCCGCCCACAGCAGGCCCTCGGCCCACAGGTCGGCGGCGTACGGGAACGTGCCCTCCGTCTTGGCGCGGGCGTCGGCGGCCGGCAGGGAGACGCCGAGGCCGTGCGGGACCGGCTCGGGGGCGGGGGCGGCCTCCGCCGTCCCCGCGGCCTCGGCGGTGGCGGCTTCGTTGCTCACGCGTGGCCTCCGTCCTGGCCGTGGGGCCGGTCCCCGTAGGGCTGGTCGCCGTAGGGCTGGTCCTCGTAGGGCTGATCCTCGTAGGGCTGGTCGCCGTAGGGCTGATCCTCGTAGGGCTGGTCGCCGTAGGGCTGATCACCGTAGGAGCGGTCGTCGTGGGGCCCGTCGTGCGGTGCGTCCGGTGTACCGGGCGGACCCGGGGACTCGAACGCCGAGGCGTGGACGCCACCGGCGCCCGGGCCCGCCTGGTGCGGGATGCGGGGCTCGTCGGCGGCCGCCTCGGCCGCGTCGGCGGCGTGGGCCCCGCGCTCGGCGACGACCTCCCTGACCGCCTCCAGGACGCCCCGGTAGCCCGAGCAGCGGCACAGGTTGCCGCACAGGGCCTGCCGGGCCTCCAGGTCGGTCGGCGCGGGGTTGCCCTCCAGGAGGTTGTGCACGGTCATCGCCATGCCGGGCACGCAGAAACCGCACTGCACCGCCCCGCACCGGGCGAGCGCCCGCTGCACGTCCGAGGGCTGCCCGTCGGCGGCCAGGCCCTCGACGGTGCGCACCTCGCTGCCGGCGGAGGTGACGGCCGGGACCAGGCAGGAGGCGACGAGCCGTCCGTCGACCTGGACGTTGCAGGCCCCGCACTCCCCCTGCGAGCAGCCGTCCTTGGCGCCCGCGAGGCCGAGGCGCTCGCGCAGCACGTACAGCAGGGACTCGCCGATCCAGGCGTCGGTGACGGGGCGGTCGGCGCCGTTGACGCGGAGCACGTACGAGGCGAGGGGATGCTCCTCGTGCGGGCCGACGGGGTCCGCCGGGGGCTCCGGGCGCGGCTCGTCCTCCGCCGCGGGCGCGGCCACCGGGTCCGCGTGCGTGAGGGCGCCCTCGGGGGCCTCGGCGCCGGGTTCCGTCTCCTCGTCCCCGGCGGGCGCCGCGGAGGGCTCAGCGGGGCCCTCAGGGGCCTCCTCGGCCTCCGGCGCCTCACCGGTCACAGCGGTCACGGTCTCGTCGGCCGCCTCCTCGCCGGAGGGCGCCCCGTCGGGGTGCGTCTCGTCGAGGTGCGACTCGTCGGCGGCCGTCCCGTCGGGGCCCGTCCCGTCGAGGTCCGTCCCGTCGGTCGCCTCATCGCCGGTCGCGTCGGCGCCGGTCGCCGCCTCGTCCCGCGCGGAAGCCGGCGGCCCGGTCACGGCGGTGGGATCCTCGGGCGCATCCGGGTACGCCGCCGTGGCGGGCGCGGGCTCGGCGGCGCGGCCGTCGCCGGTCCCGTCCGGCTCGGCCGGCCCCTGGGCCCACGGCTGGGAGGCCCAGGGCGCCGGGGCGCCGCCGGGGAGCGTGGCCGGTGCGGTGCCGCCCCACTGCTCGGCCAGCGCCGACGCGGTGAACTCGCCCGACTCGTCCGGGAGGTCGCCGCCGGCCACGGGGATGGACCACTGCCCGGTGACGTCCTGGCCGGGCGCCTCGTGCCCCGGTCCGGCAGACGCCGCCGCGTCGTCCTGGGCGGCGTCGGGGAACGCCCACTGCCCGGTGGCACCCGGGTGGTACGTGAACCGGTCGTCGTGTCCCGCGCCGTACCCCGCGGCCTGGCCGTAGGGGTCCTGCTGGGCATACCCGGCGTGCTCCTGGTGTCCCGGGTGCTGCTGCGGGTCGTGCCCGTGGGCGCCGTGCTGCTCCCCGGCGGCGTCCGGGGTGTGCCACTGCGCGCCGTCGGCGGGGGCGGCCGGCATTGTCCAGCTGCCGGTGACGGCCGGGTCGGTCCCGGCCGTGGTGGCGGGCGCGACCGTGATCTGCGGCGGCACGTAACCGTGCCCGGGCGCGGCGAGCGGGCTGTCGGCCGAGGCCATCAGCGCGTCGATGCCGCCCTCGGGGAGCTTCACGAAGGCGGTCGCGCCGTCGTCGTAGTCGCCCTGGGGCAGCGGGTCCCAGCGTCCGCCGTTCCGGGGCGTGCCCTCTCCGTGCTGGTCGTCGGTCACGACAGCGCCCTCCCCAGTGCTCGTCGGGCCAGCGCGGCGACGGTGCGCCGCAGGTGCAGTACGGCGGGCGGAAGCTGCGGCACGGAGCCGTCCTCGGCCGGGGCCGCGTCGGGGATGCAGGCGGCGGCGACGTACTCGCCGAAGGCGCTCAGGGCCTCCGGGACGATCGCGCGGCCGTTGTCCCAGTCGATGAGCGAGGCCACCCACTGCTCGGCCTCCAGGGGCCGGAGCGGCATCGGCGCGATGGCGCCGACCGCGCAGCGCACGCCGCGCCGGCCGGGGTCGAGCACCAGGGACACGGACGCCATCGCGCGCCCCGGCCCGGTGCGGCCGGTCGCCTTGAGGAAGACCTGCGGCGCGTGCAGCAGCGGCACGCGCACGAAGCCGATGAGCTCGCCCGCGCGGAGCATCTCCATGCCGGCCAGCAGGTGCGAGACCGGAACCTCGCGGCGGACCCCGCCCGGGCCCGCGATGATCAGCGTCGCCTCCAGCGCGGCCAGCACGGGCAGCGCGTCCCCGGTGGGGGCGGCGGAGGCGATGTTGCCGCCCAGGGTGCCCGCGTTGCGGATCTGCGGCGGGCCGGCGGCGCGCGCGGCGGCGGCGAGCGCCGGGATGAGGGCCGCGAAGTCGGGGCGGCCCATGCGGGCGTGCGTGAGCCCGGCGCCGAGCAGCGCGTGACCGTCCTGGTACTGCCAGCCGCGGATCTCGTTGATCCGGCCGAGGCCGACCAGCGCGGCGGGCCTGAGCTGCCCCGAGTTGACGGCGGCCATCAGGTCGGTGCCGCCCGCCACCGGCACGGCGGCCGGCATGGCCGCGAGCGCCGCCACGGCCTCGTCCAGTGTCGCGGGCAGCGTGACGGCCTGCGCCGCCTGCGGTGCGTGCGTGGTCAACCCGACTGCCCCTTCCCGCTGTCCCACCTGGTCCCGCCCGTGTTGCCGTACGGTACGACCTGACAGGGCGGACGTGGCAACTCTGGCACATCTTCGCAGGGCCCGAACGCGGGGGTCCGCTAGGAGGCATTCGCCCACCTCGCCGACGAGATGGCCCGTTTCGTACGGGATCGCCGTCGGCCGGCGGTGCGCGCGAGTTGCCACTCTTCCGTGACGTTCCGGGGCGTTCTTCCTACTTGTTGGGCGGCGGCCCGTCGATCGGCCGGCCGAGCACGCCGGGCCGCCGCTGCCAGGGCAGGGGGCCGCCGGGCGGCCGGTAGGCGACGCCCAGGGCGTCGAGCCGCCTGTAGTGGGCGGCCATCCGCTGTTCGAAGGCGTCGAAGTCCCGTTCGTCCGGGGCGGGCAGGGCGCTCCAGGCGACCTCGGCGAAGGCGGCGAGCCGCGGGAAGACCTGGTAGTCCACGCGCGCCTGGGTCTCCATCACCTCCGTCCACACGTTCGCCTGGGTGCCGAGCACGTGTGCGGCCTCCTCGGGCGTCAGCTCCGGCGGAACCGGTTCGAACCGGTAGACGTCCTCCAGGGTGCGCACGAAACCGATCGGAACGGGCTCGTCCTCGCCCGCGGCCTGCCGGTGGTCCAAGTACACCTGCTGCTCAGGGCACATGACCACGTCGTGTCCGGCGCGCGCGGCGGCGACCCCGCCGGCGTACCCGCGCCAGGACGACACGGCCGCGCCCTCGGCCAGTCCGCCCTCGAGGATCTCGTCCCAGCCGATGAGCCTGCGCCCGCGCGCGGTCAGCCACCGGTCGAAGTGCTTGATGAACCACGCCTGGAGTTCGTCCTCGCCGGCGAGCCCGAGTTCCCTGATGCGCGCCTGCGCGGCGGGCGACCGCTGCCACTGTCCCTTGGGGCATTCGTCGCCGCCGACGTGGACGAACTGCGAGGGGAAGAGTTCCAGGAGTTCCTCGAACACGCCCTCGTAGAAGCGCAGGGTCCCGTCCGTCGGGGCGAGGACGTTCTCGCAGACGCCCCAGGTGTCCCAGACGGTGAGGGAGGCGGTGTCGACGACGTCGGTGTTGCCGAGTTCCGGATACGCGGCGATGGCGGCCTGCGAGTGCCCGGGCACGTCGATTTCGGGGACGACGGTGATGTGCCGTTCGGCGGCGTAGGCGACGATCTCCCGGATGTCGTCCCGGGTGTAGAAGCCGCCGTGCGGCTTGTCCTCCCACAGCGGTGACGCCCGGTGCCCGTATTTGGTGCGCGCCCGCCAGGAACCCGTCCCGGTGAGTTCCGGGTACCGCTCGATCTCGATCCGCCAGCCCTGGTCGTCCGTCAGGTGGAAGTGGAGGACGTTGAGTTTGTGCGCGGCCATCAGATCCAGGTAACGCAGGACGCCTTCCTTGGGCATGAAGTGCCGGGCGACGTCCAGCATGAGGCCGCGCCAGCGGAAGCGGGGCGCGTCCTCGACGCGCGTCAGTGGCAGCCGCCACCGGCGCCCGGGCAGCGGGGCACGCCGGAAGGCGTCCGGGCCGAGCAGTTGCCGCAGCGTCTGGGCGCCCCAGAAGAGGCCCGCCGGAGAGCCGCCGGCGAGGTCCACGCCGTCCGGTGCGACGACGAGGCGGTAGCCCTCGGCGTCCAGGTCGCCGTCGAGGGACAGCCGCACGGTGCCGGCGTCGCCCGGGCCGGGGGCCAGCGGCAGGCCGGTGGCCGCGCCCAGCGTGGCCCGCAGCCACCGCTCGGTGGACCCGGTGCCGTCGGCCGCCGCGATGCCGGTGTCCGGGCCGAGCTCGAGGAACGCGCCCTCCCGGGGCGTCACCTGCCGTGGCTGGGGAATCACGTCCGTCACGTCAGTCCTTTACCGCTCCGCCGAGTCCGGAGACGAGTCGTCGTTGCACGAGTACGAAGAAGACCAGCACCGGAATCGTCATCACGGTGGAGGCCGCCATGACACCGCCCCAGTCGGGGTCGTCCGGTTTGTAGAAGACCAGCAGCGCCATCGGCAGCGTCGACTGGGAGGTGTCGCTGATGATGAACGACTTGGCGAACAGGAAGTCGTTCCAGGTCGAGATGAAGGAGAAGACACTGGTCGCCACGAGCCCCGGGAAGACCAGCGGGAAAAGGATTTGCCACAGAAAGCGCGACCGGCTCGCGCCGTCGATGCAGGCGGCCTCCTCCAGTGCCTCCGGCACCGCTTTCACGAAGCCCCGCAGCATCCAGATCGCGAAGGGCAGCGAGAAGGCGATGTGGGGCAGGATCAGCGAACCCAGCGTGTTCAGCTGGCCGAAGTCCCGCATGAGGAAGAACAGCGGGATGGTGAGCGCCTCCACCGGCACCATCTGGGCCACCAGGAACATGATCAGCAGGGTGGTCCGGAAACGGAATCGGAAACGGGTCACCGCGGTCGCCGCGAGGAACGCGATGAGCGCCGAGGCGATCACGACGGTGCCCGCCACGATCAGGCTGTTGAGAAAGTACCGGCCGAATTCCTGCTGCCCGAAGACCCGCCGGAAGGAATCCAGCGTCGGCGTCAGCGTCCACGGCCGCGGCTCGCTCGACTCGATCTCCCCGGCCGGTTTGAAGGCGCTCAGCACCATCCAGTACAGCGGGAAGGCCACCACGACGGCGATCAGCAGCGCCGAGGCCTCGGCCGCCAGCCGCCACGGACGGCGCACCCGCGCGCGCGGAAGATTCACAGCTCCTCCCCCTGGCGGCGCAGCAGCCGCAGGTAGACCAGCGTCACGGCGAGCAGGATCAGCAGCATCACGACGCCGATCGCCGAGCCGAGGCTGTACTGCGAGGACGCGAACGCCTTCTGGTAGGCGTAGACGTTGAGGACGAGGTTCTGGCCGGCGATGCCGCCGCCGTTCGTCATGACGTAGATCTGGGTGAAGACCTTGAAGTCCCAGATGACCGACTGGATCGTCACGACCACGAGGATCGGACGGAGCATCGGCGCCAGCACCGAGCGCCAGATCCGCCACTGCGAGGCCCCGTCGAGCGCGGCGGCCTCCAGCACCTCGGCGGGGACTGCGCGGATGCCCGCGTAGACGGTGACCATGACGAACGGGAAGGAGCACCAGACCACTTCGAGCAGGACGAGCAGGAAGGCGCTGTAGCGCCCGTACGTCCATGAGTGGTCGCCGAGGCCCAGCATCCGGTTGACCGGCCCGAAGTCCGGGTCGAACAGCAGCAGCCAGACCGTCGACCCGGTGACCGCCGGGGTCGCCCAGGCGCCCAGGGCCGCCAGCATGAGCGCGAGCCGGGGCAGCGCCCGTATCCGGGTGAGCAGCACGGCGAGCGCGCAGCCGACCGCCAGCGTGGAGACGACGCAGGCGGCGGCGAACACGACGGTGGCGCCCAGCACCCGCCAGAACTCCTCGTCCCGGAACAGCTCGGCGTAGTTCCCGAAGCCCTGGAAGGTCGTCGGTTCCCCACCGCTGACCTGGGCCTGCGTGTACTCCAGGAAGGAGATCAGCCCGAGCTGGTACACGGGGTAGACGAGCAACCCGCCGAGGACGACGAGAGCGGGGGCGAGATACAGCCAGGGCGTGCCGGACCCGCGCCCGAAGGGGCGCGGGTCCGTACCGGACTTGCGGCTACCGCCGAGCGGGCGCGAGGGACCACGACGCACCGTCACCCGCGTACGCACCGCACCGTCCGCGCCGGAGGACGACACCGTCATCCCGCGGAGCCGAACGCGTCGTTCATCTTCTTCGCCGCGTCCCCCGTGGCGGCGTCGGCGTCCTTCTTGCCGCTGACCACCTCCTGGAACATGGTCGGCAGCACCAGCGACGAGTCGATCGTCGCCCACGCGGCCGACGCCGGGACGAACTTCGTGCCCGCGGCGAGGGTGTCGACGAACGGCTTCACGAACGGCTCCTTGGCCGCGACCTGCTGCCGCACGTCCGCGAAGGTCGGCAGGAAGCCCATCGCGTCGAACAGCTCACCCTGCGCCTGCTTCGACGCGAGCCGCTGCATCAGGTCGACGGCGAGGGAGCGGTGCGAGGTGCTCTTGAGGACGCCGATGTTGTTGCCGCCCGCGAAGGCCGGGGCGATCGAGCCGGGCTTCACGCCCGGCAGCGGCACGACCGCGTACTTGCCCTTGACCGAGCCGGCCTCCACGGCCTGGTGGCTGAAGTCGCCGCCGATCGCCATGGCCGCCTTGCCGGAGGCGAACGCGGTGACGGTGTCGTTGCCGCCCATGCCGGCGCACTTGGCGGCCGGGCAGTTGTCGTCACCGAAGAGGGACGTGTACTCCTCGACGCCCTTGCGGGCGGCGGGGCTGTCGATCGCCGAGGCGTACGAGCCGCCCTTGCCGGTGGCGAGTTCGCCGCCGTTGGCCCAGATGAAGGGCATCGCACCGTAGGTGTAGGCGCCGCCGACCGCGATGCCGTACATGCCGGGCTTCGCGGCGCGGACCGTCTTCGCGGTGGACGCCAGCTCCTCGAGCGACGTGGGGGGCTTCAGCCCCAGTTCGTCGAAGACGTCGGTGCGGTAGTACAGGGCGCGGACGCCGACGAAGTACGGGGCGCCGTAGACCTTGCCGTCCACGGTGACCGACTGGCGGGCGGTCGGGTCGGTGTCCTTGGCCTCGTCCCAGGCGCCGAACTCCTCGGTGACGTCGGCGAGTCCGCCGTCCTTCACGTAGCCGGCGGTGTCGGTGTTGCCGTACTCGATGACGTCGGGGGCGCTCTTCGGATCGTTGAAGGCGGCCTTGATGCGCTGGGCGCGGGTCTCGACGGGGATGTACTCGACGGAGACCTTCGTGTCCTCGTGGGCCTTCCGGAAGCCGGCGAGGACCTGGTCGACGACCTGTTCCTTGGGTTTGTTGTTGACCTCCTGGAAGAGCCAGACGCGCAGGGTGCCGCTCTTCTCGTCCTTGCCGGAGGAGGAGTTGTCGGACGTCTGCGGGGCGCAGGCCGCGGTGACGACGGCGGTGGCGGCCAGCAGGACGGCCAGCCGGGGGGAGAGCTTCATGGAGTTGTTCCTCCGGACGTGCGTTGCAACATATGCAATGACGGTTTCGCTCTGCACAACACCCAGGAGGTTATGGAGTACATGAACATGTCCACAAGAGGTCTCCACCACTTCGTGACCCGCGAGGGCCCCCGGACATGCGAAAGCCCCCGGAGCGCGCGCGGGCACGCTCCGGGGGCCTCGGAAGGTTCGGTCGGGCGGGGCTGCTACTTCTTGTCGCCGCCCTTGCCCTGGTCGCCACCGGCGCTCATGGACTCGTAGATCTCCTTGCACATGGGACACACGGGGTACTTCTTCGGGTCACGTCCCGGTACCCACACCTTGCCGCACAGCGCCACGACGGGCGTGCCGTCGAGGGCGCTCGCCATGATCTTGTCCTTCTGGACGTAATGGGCGAAGCGCTCGTGGTCGCCGTCGCCGTGGGACACCTGTGGCGTCGGCTCTACGAGGGTTCCCGTACCAGTCCCGCGCTCGGGCTCGAGAGTGCTCATAACCGCCAAGGGTACTGAAGCTCACACGCTTCAGTTGAGCGAAGGGTCGTCCGGATACGTCGCCACCATCGCCAGTTCACCGCGCTGGCGGCGCAGCACCTCGCGCCACAGCCGCTCGGGCGACGGGCAGGAGATGTCGCCCGGCTCGGACTCCACCACGTACCAGGCGCCCTCCGTGACCTCGTCCTCCAGCTGACCCGGCCCCCAGCCGGCGTATCCGGCGAAGATCCGCAGGGCCCCCAGGGCGGGGGCCAGCAGCTCCGGCGGCGCCTCCAGGTCGACCAGGCCGATCGCGCCGTGGACCCTGCGCCAGCCCAGCGGAGCCGCCTCCCCGGCCGCGCCGCCGGGAACGACGGCGACCCCGAGGGCGGAGTCCAGCGACACCGGGCCGCCCTGGAAGACGACCCCGGGCTCACCGGCGAAGTCCGCCCAGCCGTCCAGGATGTCGCCCACGCCGACCGGGGTGGGACGGTTGAGGACGACACCGAGGGAGCCCTCCTCGTCGTGGTCGAGGAGGAGCACCACCGCACGCTCGAAGTTCGGGTCCGCCAGGGCGGGCGTTGCCACGAGCAACCGCCCTGTGAGCGAGGACACCTCGGTCATGCCAGACATGATCCCGCATGTTCCCCTTCCATGGGGAGGCAATCGGGGGCACGGGAGTGAACAGGCACTTCGCGCGCGCCCCGTCCGGTGACCGCACGTGCCCGGCGCGGGACCCTTCGTGTTGTGACACACCTATGACGCTGCCGGACCCTCCTCGGGCTTACTGAAGGGGGGTCCGGGGCGACTACCCTTTCCCTTCTGGCCCCTGCCCCACCCCACGGAACGCGAGATTCATGACCGTCAACGGCGCTGATGACGTACTGCTTGTCCACGGCGGAACCCCGCTGGAGGGCGAGATCCGGGTCCGCGGTGCGAAGAACCTCGTGCCGAAGGCCATGGTCGCCGCCCTGCTGGGCAGTGCGCCGAGCCGGCTGCGCAACGTGCCGGACATCCGCGACGTGCGGGTCGTGCGCGGCCTGCTGCAGCTGCACGGGGTCACGGTCCGCCCGGGCGAGGAGCCCGGCGAGCTGGTCCTCGACCCCACCCACGTGGAGAGCGCGAACGTCGCCGACATCGATGCCCACGCGGGCTCGTCGCGCATCCCCATCCTGTTCTGCGGCCCGCTGCTGCACCGCCTCGGGCACGCGTTCATCCCCGGCCTGGGCGGCTGCGACATCGGCGGCCGGCCCATCGACTTCCACTTCGACGTGCTGCGGCAGTTCGGCGCGAAGATCGAGAAGCGCGCGGACGGCCAGTACCTGGAGGCCCCGCAGCGGCTGCGCGGCACGAAGATAAACCTGCCGTACCCGTCCGTCGGCGCGACGGAGCAGGTGCTCCTCACGGCGGTGCTCGCCGAGGGCGTCACGGAGCTGTCCAACGCCGCCGTGGAGCCGGAGATCGAGGACCTGATCTGCGTCCTGCAGAAAATGGGCGCGATCATCGCGATGGACACCGACCGCACGATCCGCATCACCGGTGTGGACCGGCTCGGCGGCTACACCCACCGTGCGCTGTCCGACCGCCTGGAGGCCGCCTCCTGGGCGTCCGCGGCGCTGGCGACCGAGGGGAACATCTACGTCCGCGGCGCCCAGCAGCGCTCGATGATGACGTTCCTGAACACCTACCGGAAGGTGGGCGGCGCCTTCGAGATCGACGACGAGGGCATCCGCTTCTGGCACCCGGGCGGTCAGCTGAAGTCCATCGCCCTGGAGACGGACGTGCACCCCGGCTTCCAGACCGACTGGCAGCAGCCCCTGGTGGTCGCCCTGACGCAGGCCACGGGCCTGTCCATCGTCCACGAGACGGTCTACGAGTCGCGGCTCGGCTTCACCTCCGCGCTCAACCAGATGGGCGCCCACATCCAGCTCTACCGCGAGTGCCTCGGCGGCTCCCACTGCCGCTTCGGCCAGCGCAACTTCCTCCACTCGGCCGTCGTCTCAGGACCGACCAAGCTGGAGGGCGGCGACCTGGTCATCCCGGACCTGCGCGGCGGCTTCTCCTACCTCATCGCCGCCCTCGCGGCCCAGGGCACGTCCCGGGTCCACGGCATCGACCTGATCAACCGGGGCTACGAGAACTTCATGGAGAAGCTCGTGGAACTGGGCGCCAAGGTCGAGCTGCCGGGCAAGGCGCTCGGCTAGACAGCGGCCGACAACGCCGATGGGGCGGTCACCCGGACTCGGGTGACCGCCCCATCGGCGTTGCGTGGTGCGCCCCGGAAGGGGCGCGGGGCTGTATCGATGTGCGGCTCCGCCGCGCGGGCGCGACCAGCCGCAACCGACCCGCAGCCGCGAGACGACCGCAGTCCGACCGAACGGTCCGCACAGCCCCCGGCACTCCGAGCGGAGCGCGGACGCTTACTTACCCTTGGCGGCTTCCTTGAGCTTCGAGCCCGCGGAGACCTTCACGCTGTAGCCGGCCGGGATCTGGATCGGCTCGCCGGTCTGCGGGTTGCGGGCGGTGCGAGCGGCACGGTGCGTGCGCTCGAAGGTCAGGAAGCCGGGGATGGTGACCTTCTCGTCGCCCTTGGAGACGATGTCGCCGACGACCTCGGCGAACGCGGCCAGAACGGCGTCGGCGTCCTTGCGGGTCACCTCGGCGCGGTCGGCCAGCGCGGCCACCAGCTCACTGCGGTTCATGTTGTTACTCCCGTGTTCTTCTTGCCGTTGAGGCGTGCCACGCGGCGGAGCCGCATGCGGGCACAGCGAAAGCCGATGCTGCCAGGGACCTCGGACAGTGCCCTCACCCGGGTCCGTCGTCGGGCCCTCGCGCCCAGACAGGCATCCTGCCTGCACCTGCGGCGGTAATGCCAATCCGGCACCCCCAGGAGTCGTGAGAACACCCTTGGGAGTCATACGGCGAGGGCCGGGGCCCTGGTCTGGCGCCACCCTAGAGGGCGCTCCGAGGCGCTCCGTTCCGCGACGCGCCGGTACGGCGGCCCGTCGTGGCGATCCTCACAGCCACGCCACGGGCCGCCGTGCCCCTGTCCCGGGTCCCTACGACGCCACGCCGGCGGCCTTGGCCGCCTCGCGCACGGCGCCCGCGACGGCACCGGCGACCTTGTCGTTGAAGACGCTGGGGATGATGTAGTTCGGGTTGATCTCGTCCTCGGTCACCACGTCCGCGAGGGCCTTCGCGGCGGCCAGCATCATCTCGGTGTTGACCGTGCGGGACTGGGCGTCCAGCAGGCCGCGGAAGACGCCCGGGAAGACCAGCACGTTGTTGATCTGGTTCGGGAAGTCGGAGCGGCCGGTGGCCACAACCGCCGCCGTCTGGCGGGCGATTGCCGGGTCCACCTCGGGGTCGGGGTTCGCGAGCGCGAACACGATCGCGCCGTCGGCCATGGCGGCCACGTCGTCGCCGTCCAGGACGTTGGGGGCGGAGACACCGATGAAGACGTCGGCGCCGTGCACCGCCTCCTTCAGGGTGCCGGTCAGGCCCTCCGGGTTGGTGTTGTCGGCGATCCAGCGCAGCGCCGACTCGGGCGCGGCGTCGACCAGGTCGGCGCGGCCGGAGTGGACGACGCCGTGGATGTCGGCGACGACGGCGTTCTTGACGCCCGCGGCGAGCAGCAGCTTGAGGATGGCCGTGCCGGCGGCGCCGGCGCCGGACATCACGACGCGCACGTTCTCGATGGGCTTGCCCACCACGCGCAGGGCGTTGGTGAGGGCGGCGAGGACGACGATCGCGGTGCCGTGCTGGTCGTCGTGGAAGACGGGGATGTCGAGGGCCTCGCGCAGCCGGGCCTCGATCTCGAAGCAGCGCGGCGCGGAGATGTCCTCGAGGTTGATGCCGGCGAAGCCCGGGGCGATGGCCTTGACGATCTCGACGATCGCGTCGGTGTCCTGGGTGTCGAGGCACAGCGGCCATGCGTCGATGCCGGCGAAGCGCTTGAACAGGGCCGCCTTGCCCTCCATGACCGGCAGCGCCGCCTTGGGGCCGATGTTGCCGAGGCCCAGCACCGCGGAGCCGTCCGTCACGACCGCAACGGAGTTGCGCTTGATGGTCAGGCGGCGGGCGTCCTCGGGGTTCTCGGCGATCGCCATGCAGACGCGGGCCACACCGGGCGTGTAGACCATGGACAGGTCGTCACGGTTGCGGATGGGGTGCTTCGACGCCATCTCGATCTTGCCGCCGAGGTGCATCAGGAACGTACGGTCGGAGACCTTGCCGAGGATGACGCCCTCGATGCCGCGCAGCTCCTCGACGATCTCGTCGGCGTGGGAGGTCGAGCCGGCCGCGATGGTGACGTCGATCCGCAGCTTGTCGTGGCCGGACGCGGTGACGTCGAGGCCGGTCACCGAGCCGCCGGAGGACTCCACGGCGGTGGTGAGCTGCGAGACGGCCGTTCCGCTCGCGGGCACCTCCAACCTGATGGTCATCGAGTAGGAGACGCTGGGCGCCGTTGCCATGGCCGACTTCCTCTGCTTTCACCGTGTCGCTTGTTGTGCCGTCCGATCGTCGCACCTACCACCGGGTACGTGGTAGCCGCCCCGGATTGCGAACTTTTTGTTCGCGCGCCGTCCGACCGGAGGAGAGCTTTTTTCGGAAAACGACTTCCACCATACGAGAAGCGGGGCGTCGACGGAAGAGGTTCCCCCGAGCGGCGGTCGCCCGCACGAAAGAAGTCGCGGGACGGGAATTGTCTTGCGGGGATCGTTTGTTACCTTGGACGTGGCACCGGCTCGATCCAAGCCCCCGGGCCCAACCATCGTCGCTACGAGCGACCACTTGCCGCGAGGCGAGCATGGCGGGTCGGTGCCACTTGAACATCGCGGAAGGCCCGCGCCGTACGACGGCGCGGGCCTTCTCGTCGTTCGCGTGCGCTCAGTCGCGCAGCAGGTCCGGCACCCCGGCCGCGTCCGGCTCGTCCCGGTCGCACGAGACGATCGTGAGCTGCTGGGTGGCCCGGGTCAGGGCGACGTAGAGCACCCGCAGCCCGGCGGGCGACTCGTCCGCGATCTCCGCCGGCGAGACGACGACGGTCGCGTCGTACTCCAGGCCCTTGGCCTCCAGGCTGCCCAGCGCCACCACCCGGTCACCGAGCCCGGCGAGCCAGCGCCGGGCCTCCTCGCGGCGGTTCATGGCCACGACGACGCCGACGGTGCCGTCGACGAGGTCCAGCAGCCGGGCCGCCTCCGCCCGCACGGTCGCCGCGAGGGCGTCCCCGGCGACGGCGAAGCGCGGCTCGACGCCGGTCGAGCGGACCGCCGTCGGCGCCTCGGACCCCGGCATGGCGAGGGCGAGCACCCGGGCCGCCAGCTCGGCGATCTCGGCCGGGTTGCGGTAGTTCACGGTGAGCTCGAAGCGCCGCCGGGGACGGCTGCCCAGGGCCTCGTCACGGGCCGCCGCCGCCTCGTCGGGGTCGGACCAGGAGGACTGGGCCGGGTCGCCGACGACGGTCCACGTGGCGTGCCGGCCGCGGCGGCCGACCATCCGCCACTGCATGGGCGTGAGGTCCTGCGCCTCGTCGACGATGACGTGCGCGTACTCGGTGCGCTCCTGCGCCAGCCGCTCGGCACGCTCCCACTGGGTCTCCTCGCGCTGCGGCATCAGCTCCTCGAGGCCGGTGAGCTGGTCCAAAGGGTCCAGCTCGCGCCGCCTGCGGGGTCGGGCCGGGGTGCCGAGGAGGGCCTGGAGCTCGTCGAGCAGCGCGATGTCGTGCACGGAGTGGCCGTCGCGGCGCAGCGACCGGGCCACCTTGCGGACCTCGCCGGGGTTGAGGATCCGCCGTGCCCAGCGGCCCAGCCGCTTCTCGTCCGCCATGGCCGCCAGCACGGCACCGGGCGTCAGCTCCGGCCACCAGGCGTCCAAGAAGGCGATGAAGGAGTCCTCGGCGCTGACGTCCTCGTCGAAGGACGAACGCAGCTCGGCGGCCAGCTCCGGGTCGCTGTGGCGGGAGGCGGCACCGGACCTGCCCCACAGGGCGTCCAGGAGCAGCCGGCGGGCCCGGGGGCGCAGCAGGTTGACGGGTGCCGTGCCGCCGAGCACCGTGCGGCGGACGGCGGCCAGCTCCTCCGCCTCCAGTTCGAGCCGCCGGCCGAAGGCGACGACCCGCAGCAGGGACGGCGCGCCGTCCGACTCCAGCGCCCCCCGCGCGGCCCTGCGCAGCACCCTGAGCATCCGCGAGGAGCCCTTGGCGCGGGCGACGGCCGGGGAGTCGTACAGCGTGGCCCCGGCGCCGTCGACGAGGGAGCCGATGGCGCGGATGGCGACCTGCCCCTCCTCGCCGAGGGAGGGCAGCACGCCCTCGGTGTACGCCACGAGCAGCGGGGTCGGCGAGACGATCAGGATGCCGCCCGAGTAGCGGCGCCGGTCCTGGTAGAGCAGGTACGCCGCCCGGTGCAGGGCGACGGCGGTCTTGCCGGTGCCGGGACCGCCCTCGACGTACGTCACGGAGGCGGCGGGGGCACGGATGACCAGGTCCTGCTCGGCCTGGATGGAGGCGACGATGTCCCGCATGCTGTGGGTGCGGGCCTGGCCGAGGGCGGCCATCAGGGCGCCGTCGCCGACGACGGGCAGCGCCTCGCCGTCCAGGTACGCCGTGATCTCGGGCCGCATCAGGTCGTCCTCGACGCCCAGGACGCGCCGGCCCTTGGACCGGATGACCCTGCGGCGCACGACCCGGCCCGGGTCGACGGGCGTGGAGCGGTAGAACGGCGCGGCGGCGGGCGCCCGCCAGTCGATGACCAGCGGCGCGTAGTCCTCGTCCAGGACGCCGATGCGGCCGATGTGCAGGGTCTCGGCGACATCGGCGGTGTCGTCGGCCCGTACCGCGCCCTCGGCCGGCTCGACGGCCGTGTACGCGCCGTCCGCGCCCTTCTTGCCGTCCTTGCCGAGGAGCAGGTCGATCCGGCCGAAGAGGAAGTCCTCGAACTCGTTGTTGAGGCGGTTCAGGTGGATGCCCGCCCGGAAGACCTGCGCGTCGCGCTCGGCGAGCGCGCCGGGGGTGCCGACGTGGCCGCGCCGGGCCGCGTCCTGCATGAGGAACTCCGCCTCGTGGATCTTCTCCTCGAGACGGCGGTACACCCGGTCCAGGTGTACCTGTTCCACGCTGATCTCTCGGTCGCGTACGGAGTCGTGCACCGATTCGACCGCCGAGTCCTGTTGTGCCTGTGCGGCCACCGGGCCCCCTTCTGACGTGCTGGGCAGCCGTCAACCGTACGCGAAGGGGGGCCGGGAGGCCACGGGGCGGTCCGAAGGGGCTACCGGTCCACCTCCACGAGCCGCTCGCCGTCGAAGGTCATGACCTCGAAGTGGTCGATCTCGTTGGGTTCGAGGGCGGCGCCGCCGTGCACGTAGAGCGGCTCCTTCGCCTTGTCCGTGGCGGCGCCCGGGATGCCGTACCCCCAGTTGGGGACCGACCAGGAGGCGAGCGTCTCGCGCTCGCCGTTCTTGCCGACGGCGATCAGGGAGCACTTCTCGGGGCCCTTGACGTTCTTCAGCTCCAGGACGGCGTCGGTGCCCCAGGCCTTCTTCTCCAGGGCCACGGTCGCGCTGACCTTGGTGGTCGGGTCGGTCGCGGTGACCCGGTCGGGCAGGGCGGCGAAGGCGGACGCGGCGGGGCCGGCGCTCTCCCGTGCCTCGGTCCGCCGGCCGCCGTCGTCACCGCCGCTGGTCGTCGCCACCGCGGCGAACGGGCCGCCGACGATCAGTGCGGCCGCGGTGCCCACCAGGTAGAAGTTGCGGCGGCGTTTGCGCGCACGGCGCTCGGCGACCTCGTCGACGAGCTTCTCGGCCAGCCGCGGGCCCGGCCTGGCGGTCAGCGACTCGGCGATCGCGGGGGTGCCCGTGCCCGGCAGGTCGGCGAGGGCGGCCATCATGGGCTCCAGGCCGGCCAGCTCGTCGAGCTGCTGGGCGCACCACTCGCAGCCGGCGAGATGCGCCTCGAAAGCGGTCGCTTCGGCGTCGTCGAGAATGCCGAGGGCGTAGGCGCCGACGGTCTCGTGTTCGTTCGGCACCGATGGTCCCTGCATGGGGGCAGAACTACCCGCGTCGCCCGCGCCGAACCCCTGGAATCCCCCGTACCCGCTCATCACGCCGTCACCCCCCGCTCCTCCAGAGCCAGCTTCATCGAACGCAGGGCGTAGAACACCCGGGAGCGAACGGTGCCGCTGGGTATGCCCAGTGTCTGCGCCGCCTCATTGACGGTACGCCCCTTGAAGTACGTCTCGACGAGGACCTCCCGGTGGGCCGGGGTCAGGTCGTCGAGCGCGTCCGACAGCGTCATCAGCCACAGCGCCTTGTCGATCTCGTCCTCCGCGGGGATGACCTCCAGCGGCGACGGATCGACCTCCTGCGGCCGGGCCTGCCGGCTGCGGTGGCCGTCGATGACGATGCGCCGTGCGACCGTCACCAGCCAGGGGCGTACCGATCCGGTCGCACGGTTGAGCTGACCGGCGTTCTTCCAGGCACGGATGAGCGTCTCCTGGACGACGTCCTCGGCGCGCTGCCGGTCCCCCGCGACCAGCCGCAGCACGTACGCCAGCAAGGGGCCCGCGTGCTCCCGGTACAGGGCGCGCATCAGGTCCTCGTCGGGCTCCGAGGAGGACTGGGACATGCGATGCCGGGCCCTCGCACCACGTTCACTGGCCACGACGGAATCCTTGCGCACGCCCACCTCCGGTGTCCGGGGGTTCCCCCAGTCAGGTCGCTCGCCCATCCGGTACGGACGCCGGGTGCGGGGTGTTCAAAGCGGCGTGACAGTTTTCTCGGGGGCGGCGCGACGAAGGGGGCAGGGGCGGACACGGGGGTACATCCCGCCCCGCCTCAGCGGGCGAGGGCGGCGCGGCGGCGGTGCCGGGCGACGCGTTCGCGGTTCCCGCAGATCTCGCTGGAGCACCAGCGCCTGCGGCGGCCCCGGGAGGTGTCCACGTACACGATCGGGCAGTTGTCGCCCGCGCACTGCCGCAGGCACGCCCGCGCGACGGGATCGGTGAGCAGTTCGACGGCGTCCCGGGCAAGCGCGCCGAGCAGCGCGGCGCACTCCACGGGCGCCGTCAGTTCCCGCACCAGCAGGCCGTCCTCGCCGCGCACCGCGCGGGGGGCCGGGGGCGCGGCGCGGGCGAGGTCGTTGACGCGGGCGAGCGCGAGGTCGCGGGGCCCGCCGGGGGCGGGGGCGCGCGGGGCGCGGGCGCGCACCAGCCGGGCGGTCTGGCAGCGCAGTTCGCGGAAGGCCGCCAGCCAGGAGCCGTCGGCGTGGGCCAGGGGCGTGCCCGGCGGGACGATCCCGGAACCGGTGATCCAGGCGCGCAGCGCCGCGACGGAGTCGAGCCGTTCGACGGGGTGGGTGGTGGCGAGGAGGTCCAGACAGACCCGCCCGGTGTCGAACCGCAGCTCGTAGGCGTCTGTCACCGTACCCAGTGCCATGTTCCTGTCACCGCCTAGGAGTTGCCCGGGTGGAACGGGCCGGGGAGGGGAGCAGGTGGACCGCTCCCTCTACAGTGCCCGTCCGTCCCCCCGCCCGGAACCCCTCGTACCGCCCGCGCCGTGCGGGGTGGCGCGGCCCCGGGGTCAGTCGTCGGCGTACTTCGCGTCGGTGGCCGGGTCCAGGGCCAGCCGGTAGCCGCGCTTGACCACCGTCTGGATCAGCTTCGGCGTCCCGAGGGCCGTCCGCAGCCGGGCCATCGCCGTCTCCACGGCGTGTTCGTTGCGCCCGGCACCCGGCAGCGCCCGCAGCAGTTCGGCGCGGGGCACGACCCAGCCCGGCCGCCGGGACAGCGTCCGCAGCAGGGACATCCCGGCGGGCGGCACCGACTTGAGCTCCCCGTCGACCAGCACGGCGTGGCCGCGGATCTCCACCCGGTGCCCGGCGACCGGCAGCGAGCGGGCCCGGGCCGGCAGTTCCTGGCACAGCAACTGCACGAGGGGCCCGAGCCGGAAGCGCTCGGGCTGGAGGGTGCCGACGCCGTGCGCCTGGAGCGGCACCGCGGTGACCGGCCCGACGCAGGCGGGCAGCACGTCGTGGCCGAGGGCGGCGAGCAGCCCGGGCAGCAGACCGCGCTCCTCGGCGCGGCCCAGGAAGGAGGCGGCGGCGGGCGCGCTGGTGAACGTCAGGGCGTCCACGCCCCGCGCGACGACGGCGTCCAGCAGCCGGTCCACGGGCCCGAGGTCCTCCGGCGGCAGCCACCGGTACACGGGCACCCCGACGACCACGGCGCCGCCCTCCCGCAGCGCCTCCACGAACCCCGGCAGCGGCTCGCCGTGGAGCTGTACGGCGACCCGGCGGCCGTCGACGCCCTGGCCCAGGAGCCGGTCCAGCACCTCGGCCATGGACTCGGAGGACGGCGACCACCGCTCCGTCAGACCGGCGGCGCGCACCGCTCCCTTGACCTTGGGGCCGCGTGCGAGCAGCTCCACCGTGCGCAGCCGCGCCAGCAGGGCGTCGCCGAGCCCCCAGCCGTCGGCGGCCTCCACCCAGCCCCGGAAGCCGATGGCGGTGGTGGCCACCACGACGTCCGGCGCCTGGTCGATCAGCTGTTTGGTCGCGGCCAGCAGCTCGCTGTCGTCGGCGAGCGGCACGATCCGCAGCGCCGGGGCGTGCAGGACGGCGGCGCCGCGCCGCCGGAGCAGCGCGCCCAGCTCGTCGGCGCGGCGCGCGGCGGTCACGCCCACGGTGAATCCGGCGAGGGGGCCGTGGTCCGGTTGCCGCTGTTCGTCGTCCATCGCTCTCGTTCCGGTCGTCGTACCTGCCTGTACGGCGACCGAGCCTGTCAACGGCGCGTGACGGGCCCGGTTCCACCGCGTGTCCCCAGTGTTACGTCATACCCGGGCGTAGCCGGGCCGGTCCGTCGCCCGCGCCGGGTCGCCGGGCCCGTCCGGCGTCCGTACGGCGGGGCGGCGAAGGTATACCGCCCAGGTGACGGCGAAGCAGACGGCGTAGAAGGCGAGGAACGCGACGAAGGCGCCGGTGCCGGAGCCGAGGGAGAGGAACGACTGCCGGAAGGCGAGGTTGATGGCGACGCCGCCGAGCGCGCCCACGGCGCCGATCAGCCCCATGGCGGCACCCGAGAGCCGTCGCCCGTACGCCACGGCCTCCTCCCCCGTCAGTCCCCGGGCGAGCGCCTTGTTCTGGAAGATCCCGGGGATCATCTTGAACGTCGACCCGTTGCCGAGCCCGCTGAGCACGAACAGCACCACGAACGCGGTCACGAACAGCGCGAGGGACCTGGCCGTGCTGGCCGCGACGAGCACGGCGGTGGCGGCGGCCATGGCCACGAAGTTGCCCAGCGTGATGCGCGCGCCGCCGTAGCGGTCGGCGAGCCTGCCGCCCAGCGGCCGGATCAGGGAGCCGAGCAGCGGGCCGATGAAGGTGAGGTACGCGGCCTGGAGCGGGGTGCGCCCGAACTGGGTCTGGAGCACCTGCCCGAAGGCGAAGCTGTAGCCGATGAACGAGCCGAACGTGCCGATGTACAGCACGGACATGATCCAGGTGTGCGGGTCACGGGCCGCGTCCCTGGCGGCCCCGGTGTCGTTCCTGACGGACGCGAGGTTGTCCATGAAGCGGGCGGTGAGGACGGCGGCCACCAGGATCAGCGGGATGTAGATGCCGAGCAGCACCCGGGGTCCGCCGCTCGCCCCGATGATCGCCAGCGCGGCGAGCTGGATGACCGGCACGCCGATGTTCCCGCCCCCGGCGTTGAGGCCGAGCGCCCAGCCCTTCCTCCGGAGCGGGAAGAAGGCGTTGATGTTGGTCATGGAGGAGGCGAAGTTGCCGCCGCCGATGCCGGCCAGCAGCCCGACCAGGAGGAAGGTCCCGAAGGACGTCCCCGGCTCCATGACCGCGAAGGCCGCGACGGTCGGGACGAGCAGCAGCCCGGCGGAGACGACCGTCCAGTTCCGCCCGCCGAAGACCGCCACGGCGAAGGTGTAGGGCACCCGCACGACGGCACCGACCAGCGTCACCACGGACGTCAGCAGGAACTTGTCGGCCGGCGTCAGCCCGTACTCGGGCCCCATGAAGAGCACCAGGACGGACCACAGCGTCCACACCGAGAACCCGATGTGCTCGGAGAGGACGGAGAAGAACAGGTTGCGCCGGGCGACCCGCTCCCCCGTCTCCTTCCAGAAGGTCTCGTCCTCGGGATCCCAGTGCTGGATCCAGCGGCCGCCAGGGACTGTCATGACGCCTCCACGCGCTCCGGGGCTCGGTCGCACACACGCTAGGAAGGCCGCGTTTCGTGCCGGTGGGGCTACGGGTGACCGGCAGGGAACGTCGCTCTCACCCCGCACGGCGCCGGGGTGAGAGGTCGCCGCGTCCCCGCGGTACGACAGCGGCCCGGCCCCCTCGTCGTGAGGGGACCGGGCCGGGCCGTTCACCGCTGTGCGACGCGCCGTACCTCGTAGCCGTACGCCTTGTCGGCGTCGGTGTCGAAGTAGAGCACGGGACGGTCGCCCGCCTCCTTCACCTGGAGGAGCGTGGACTCCCCGTCGCCGGAGAAGGAGCCTCCGGCGTCGAAGCCGAGCTCGACGGTGCCGCCCGTGCCGCCGCCGTCGAGCTCCCACTCGCCCGCGCCGGAGAGCCGTCCGCCCCCCGGCGGGGGGTCGCTGAAGCTGAAGACGACGGCGTCGCGCGGGATGCCCGTCATCTCGAACCGCCCGTCGGCCCCGAACTCCACGGTGCCTCCCCCGGCGCCCTGCCAGACGCCCGTGAGCTGCTCGCTGCCGAGTTCGGCCCCCTCGTCCCGCCCGCACCCCGCCAGGGCGGAGATGCCGAGCAGGACGAGACAGGGAAGGACCGCGATCGCCGTGCCTGTACGTCGTACCTTCACGTCAACCTACTGGTAGATGGTTTCCTGCCACTTGACGTCGACCCGGAAGCCGGCGAAGTAGCCACCCGTGTACTGCGGCGTCTTGTTGAACACCTGCTGCCACTTCTGGTGTCCCGGCGCGAACGACTCGTTGTCGATGTCGGTCCAGGCATGGTACTGAACGGTCAGGGTGTCCCCCTTGGTCTTGGTGATCTCGTAGCTGAGCGCGTAGGAGCCCAGCACGCCCTGGGCCTTGCGGTCCTCCTTGCCGACGATCAGGCCGCCCAGGTCGGAGGCGTAGACACCGGCCATCTGGAGGTAGTTGAGGTCGTCCTTGTTCCGGTTCTTCGTGGTGCTGTAGTCCGCCCGGCCCTTCTTCTTGCCGTTCCAGGCGTACTCGGCGGCGATGGTGGAGCGCGCGTCCGCCATGCTGGTGCTCTTGATCAGGGACTGCGTCAGCTCGTCGTCGCCGTCGTAGGAGACGTCGGACGTGCGGTTCTTCATCTCCGGGCTGCCCCACAGCCAGCGGAAGGCCAGGGTCCAGGGGCCGCCGCTGCGCACCTTTCCGTCGCCGCCGTGCTCGTTGCTGGCGAGCTGGCCGATCGGCGGGCGGTTGTGGATCTGCCGCTCCATCATCATCCTGAGCAGCTTGGTGATCATCGGGTCCATGTTGTACTCGACCGGCAGCGGGTCCGGGCCCATCAGCAGCGGCACGGACTGGAACGGCTGGAGCTGGCTCGGGTTGAGCCCGCCCGGGGGCACGATCGAGGTCGCGCCGGCGGTGCCGGAGCCGCCGCCGGACCCGCCCCCCGCGTCGAACGGCGGGGCGGCGAACATGTCGCTGAGGATCATGTCCATGCTGCAGTCCACGCCCATGGTGCACTTGATCTGGTTGCTCTGGCCGGAGGGGTCGGACAGGGTCACCGGGTTGTTCTCGGCGTACCCGTACCCGTTGAGGGACTGGTGCTTCGCCGTCTCCAGCAGCGGGTCCACGCTGATGAAGACGCCGAGCACGGGGTCGTACTCACGCGCCCCGACGTGGGTCAGGCCGGTGTCCTTGTCGTGCGTCTTGCCGAGGAACCCGCGGTCGTCGACCCAGGTGCCGCCGCCGGCCTGCGCGCGCTCCTCGCCGAAGGCGTTGAGGTAGCGCCGGGTGATGGCCTGCGTCCCCGCCTCGAGGGCCAGGTTCGTCGTGCCGTGGTGGTCGGCGGCGAGGTAGTAGAGCTTGACGGCGCCGCCCTGGTTGGTGCGCAGGGCGACGGTCGTCTCCTCGGTGCCGTACCGGCGCTGGGCCCAGGTGGTGCCGTCCTTGCGGAGGTGGACCTCGGTGGCACCGGCGTACAGCACCCGCTCACCGTTCGAGGCGGCACGGACCAGCAGGGTGCCGTCGGCGTCGTAGACGTAGTCGGTCGCCTGCGTGCCCTGCGCGAGCTTGCTGAGCCTGCCCTCGGCGGACCAGGTGAGCTCCTGCGTGCCGCCGGCACCGGGGCGGTGCCAGGTGTTCCCGGTGGGCGTGTAGTCGTAGGTCTTCTCCGGGGCGGTGCAGTCGCCCTTCGTGGTCGTGCCGGTCACCGCGTGCTCGGCCGTGCCCGTGCGGCAGTAGGTCGTGGTCGTGTCACCGGCGGCGGTGTGCTCCGTCTCGGTCCTGCGCTGTCCGCCGTCGTCGTAGGTGTAGCCGGTCCAGTACGGAGCCGGGCCCCCGAGGGCGGCGGCGGACCGCTGGTCGGAGCAGTTCCGGGAGGCCGGGGTCCATGCCTCCGTGAGGCGGCGGAAGCCGTCGTAGGCGAAGCACTGGGTCTCGGGCGGGGCACCGGGGGCCGTGCTCGAGTCGCCGACCGCGGTGACGTTCCCGGCCTCGTCGAAGGTGTAGTTCAGGTCCATGACCAGACCGTGCGTCTGGTCGGTGACGCGGCTGCGCAGCAGCCGGCCGGTGCCCTCCTCGTAGGTGTGGTTGACGTAGGCCTTCTTGTGCTCCTCGGTGTCGGCGGTGCCGAGGACGAGCTGCTGCGGCTGGCCGAGCTCCGAGTAGTCGGTGTCCAGCAGGTACCCGCTGGCGCCGTTGAGGGACTTCACCTGGCCGAGCTGGGTGTAGCCCCGCTTGACGGTTTCCGCGGGCAGCCCGCCGAGGGCGGGTTCGGTGCTGTTCTGGAGGGTGCCGTCCAGGTTGTAGTAGCTGGTGTTCGACAGGGTCTGCGGCACTCCGGCCTTGACCAGGGGGTCGTCGGCGGGGAGCGCGAGCTCCGTGGCCACCGCCCGGTCGAGGCTGTCGTACTCGGTGACCCGGCGCGTGTAGGCCTTGCCGGCCGCACCGCCGACGTAGCGGACCGACTCCGCCGGCTTGCCCTTGGCGACCTCGTCGTACGTGTGCTTCGTCAGCTGGTTGGCCTCGGTCCTGCTGCCGGCCCAGGTGGCGGTGATGCGCCCGATCTCGTCGTACTCGGTCAGCACCGACTTCTGGCCCGCGTCCGTGACCTTCATGGCCTGGTCGAGGGCGTTGTACTCCGTGTGGGCCTGGCCCTTGTCGGGGTCGGTGATGTCCGTCCGCCGGCCGAAGAGGTCGTACCCGTAGCTCCACTCGGCCCCGTCGGGGCCGGTGACCAGACGCTCCTTGCCGTCGAGCGTCCAGGCGGTGCGCACGGAGGTGTGGGCGGCCCCGCCGGTGCCGCCGAAGTCGGCGTCCGCGGGGCTCTGCCCGGCGTACTCCCGGGTCTCGACGGTCCGGCCGCGCGCGTCCACGACGGTGCGCCGGGCGGTGCCGCCCTTGAGGGCCGAGGTCGCGGAGGAGTCGCCGGTGTAGCTGCTCGTGCTCGTCCACCGCTTCTGGCCGAAGAAGTAGACGGTACGGCTGGTCTCCCGCTCGGCACCGTCGTACTCGGTGATGGTCTGCGTGGGCGACTCACCGTACTCGGAGCGCGTGTAGGTGCCGGTGGGCGCGCTCGTGCTGTCGAAGATGTCGTCGGACGTCTCGTACGCCAGTCCGCGGCTGTCGTAGCGGGTGTCGGTGAGGAGGCGTCCGTTGCCCGACGGGGTCGGCGACTGGGTCTGGAGCTTGCGCAGCAGCGCGTCGTAGAGGTCGTAGGTGGTGTTGTAGGTCTTGCCGTCGGCCCTGAGCCTGGCGGTGGACACCCAGGACGGCTTGGCCGCGCTGAGCTGGTAGCCGAACGTGCTGTTCGCCGTGTCGCCCGCGCCCCGGTTGCGGTTGGGCAGCCACACGGCGGTCAGCCGGCCCATCGCGTCGTAGGTCAGCTCGGTCTTGCGGCGGTTCGCGTCGTAGGTGCGCTCGGCGAGCCCGCGCCGCGGGTCGAGGTAGGTGATGGTCTCGTGGCCCTTGGCGTTCGTGACGACGGTCTTCGTCAACGGACCGGCGGCGGCCGGGGTGTACGCGGTCGTGGTGGTGTAGCCTCCGGCGTCCGTGACGTCCTCGGTGCGGCCCAGGGCGTCGTAGGTCGTCGTGCTGGTCGTCTGCCAGCCGGTCGGCATGCGCCGGCCCTGCGTGTCGGCCGTGGCGGCGTACCCGGTCGCCCGCCCGGTCCAGGTGACCTGGCCCGTGACGGGTTCCTGCACGGCCTTCCACGTGGTGGCCCGCGGGTCGTCGTAGACCGAGGCGGTGTCGGACAGGACGTCGCCGCGCTTGTCGCTGCCGGCGGGCAGGGACAGGGAGGCGTCGATGACGGAGCAGGCCTTGCCCACGGTCCGGGTGCGGGAGACCAGGCTGGTGAGACCGGCGTCGTCGTTGCGCGCGTACCAGGTGCGGGCGCACGTCTCGTCGCCGCTCGCGGCGGTGTCGCCGGTGTCGTCGACCGAGGTGATCATGCCGTGGTCGTCGTAGGAGTTGGTGACGGTGCGGGACCGCCAGGACTTCGACGCCGTCAGATAGGTGTACGTCGTGGACTGTCCGGCCCGTACGTAGCGGGCGTCGTGGTCGGCGGCGCCGGGGACCGTCTGGTGGGCCGTGTCCTTGGACCACGGCTTGTGCGCGGTGGCCGTCACGGCCGTGGCGCCGGAGTACACGACCTGTTCGCGCAGCTGCCCGGCGTACTGCGGGCTGTCGGTCAGCGTGGCCAGGCCGAGGACGGGGCCGGCGAGCGGGGCGACGGAGACCGAGCGGGTCGTGCCGTCCGCCTTCCTGTCGCCGTCCATGCCCTGCAGGAACAGCGAGACGGTCCGGGACCGGGTGGTGCCGATCGCGCCCTTGTACACGGTCACCTGGCGGTAGCCGCGCCAGTCGGACCAGGTCCGCTCGTCGGCGGGGGTGAACGGGTCGTCGCTGTGGTGCCAGGCCGCCCCGGAGTAGTCGTACGCGTTCTCCACCGCGTCGTTGTTGCCCGCGGGGTCGGAGGTGCTCACGGCGAGGACGCGGTACTTGTGGAACCAGTCGACGGCGGCCTTCTCGGCCCCGTTGATGTTCCAGTACTGCGGGTAGCAGGAGCGGGTGTTGGTGTCCTCGGGGGCCTTGATGACCTCGCTGCGGACGCACTCCTCGGAGGACAGCGTCACCGTCGTCAGGGCGCCGGTCTCCGAGGTGATCGTCGCGATGCGCGGACGGTGCAGCGGGAGGATGTCGTCGGTCGCGTCGACCCGGTTGGGCCGCATCTGGTAGGTGAAGGAGATGGGGTCGTTGAGGATCGCCGTCCCGGCCTTGGCCGTGCGCCGCAGGGACATCAGGGCCAGGGTCTGGTCGCTGCTGTCGCCGATGTCGCCGCCGTCCAGGTACTTCTGGGTGAAGTCCCAGGTGTCCACGGGCTTGTAGGCGGACTCGGCGGCCGACCAGGAGAAGGTGCTGACGCCCGTCACCCGCTTGCGGGTGAAGAAGGCGGGGCCGGCGGCGTCGCACTCCTTGTCGCCGTCGGAGCAGATGGCGTCGAACGGCACGTCGGGCCAGTTCTTCGCGGTGTCCTTCGTCAGCTTCGCGCAGTCGTCGGCGGTGCAGCGCTCGGCGTGCGCGAAGGTGACCTTCGCGTCGGCCTTGTCCGTGAACAGCGCACCCTTGCGCAGGCCGTACTGGATCTCCTTGAGGTAGCCGCCCCGCGTGTACGCGGTGTCGGCGGTCTCGGACTTGTTCTTCTTGTAGTAGTTGGCCTCCTTGGCGTACCAGTAGGTGGCGGCGCCCCCGCGGGTGTTCTCGACGTAGTCGAGGTTCCACCGCCAGGCCTGGGTCGCCGCACGGTCGGCGAAGGCGTCGCCCTTGTCGTAACCGGGCTCGCCGGAGTCGTCGCCGAAGACCGGCACGGTCCACACCGAGTCGGTGCGCACGTCGGCGGCCGCCCCGTCTAGCTTGTTCAGGCCGAAGACGTACTTGGTGCCGTCGCCGGTGACGACGGTCCAGTACTCGCCGTTGTCGTCGTCGTTGTCGGCCCCGGTGGACCGGACGACCTTGGACGCGTCGTCGTCCTCCAGTCGCCACTGGCCGCTGTCGTCGTCCTTGATCAGGCGGGTGGACTTGCCGTTCAGGACGAGACGCGCGTTGTCGTACTTCCAGCAGTGGTCGAAGACGTCCGTGTGGCCGTCGTCGTCGCAGCTTCCGTACGCCCGCTCCACGTAGGAGTCGGTGAGGGTGAAGCCCTCGCCGACCGCGGTGCCCTGGTTGTTGGTGGTCGCGGTGCGTCCGTCCACGCTGCCGGAGTCGTACGACAGCGACAGCGTCGGCGTCGGGTCGGTCGCGGCCGGCGGGAGCGGGAAGTCGTGCGACCAGGTGAAGGAGCCGGAGCTGCCGCCCGCCTCCCAGGACGAGGCCGCGGACAGCTCGGTCGCCGAGTAGTCACCGGTGCCGGAGGGGGACTCCCCGGAGCCCGCCGCGAGAGCGGTGACGGCCAGCACCGTCGGCGCCGCCGCGGCGCCGCCCGACGGGGCCGTCCTCCCGGCACCGGACGCCGCCACGGGCGCCTGCGCCGAGACGGTCTGCGTCCTGGTGTCGTTATGCGAGGCCAGCGGGGTGGTCCGGCGGCACTCGGCCCGGTCCGGCGTGGTCAGCGCGCACGCCGGCAGCCGGACCAGCCTCAGCCGGCCTGCCCAGCCGCCGCCGACCATGCTGGCGAACGAGCTGTAGTCGACACTGACCTGGGCCCCGGGGGTGCCGGCGTCCACGGTGAACAGCACACCGGTGAGGCCGGCCCGGCGCGCCGCCTTCTGGTCCAGGACGGTGATGCGGGCCTCGGGGTCCGCCCCGGCCGGCGCCTGGGCTCCGGGCCGCACCTTCACGGGCACGCCGGCCGGCGCGGCGGCCACCTCGCGCTTTCCGTCCAGCGCGACGACGGCCTCGCCCGGTCCGGGCCACCCGCCCCTGCGCTCGTCCGCCGCCCGCTTCGCCTGTCCGTCGTTGGCCTTCCGGTACGCGGCCGCCTTCTCCCGGGCCTTCTCCGCCCCGGCGGTGCGCACCTCGTACACCTTGCTGACGCGCTGGTCGGGCACGTCGGGCCGCCCCGGGGAGCCGGGTGCCGCCTGAGCCATCGTGGTGAGGCCGAGCGGTGTCAGCAAACAGAGTGACACCGCGACGGCCAGGGGTCGCGCGCCCCGCCACTGACGTGACGCGCTCCTGCCAAGTCTCATGTTGTCCGCCCCACGTTTGTCGTCGAACTCGTCGTTCGGAATGCGGTGACCATCGGGCCGCACGTCGTCGCGGCGGCCGCACCGGACCGGCGGCCGAGGATCGCCTCGGCCGCCGTGGGCACCGTGTGCCGGGCCGGTTCCCGTCAGTCCCCGACCATCTCGTCGATCTGGTCACTGCCCGCCATGGCGCCGGCCCAGAGCCGCACGTCCATGACGCGGGCCGGCAGGCGGTGCTGCCAGGCGCCGGAGGTGAATCCCTTGCCGACGGCGAACTCCCCCGTACCGACCTTGATCGCGTAGGCGAGGTCGGCGCCGTTCTGGTTGTGTCCGAGGTAGAGGCCGATGGTTCCGGTGAGGGAGTTGTACACGCCGGTCAGCCGCACCTCGCTGTCCATGGCGGCGATCTCGTCGGAGACGACCGACGTCCACGTGCCGTCGTTGTTGCGGCGGCCGAAGTGCCACTTGCCGGCGGGCCGGGTGACCTCCTCACCGGTGTCCTCGTCCAGCACGGTGTCCTTGCCGGTCAGTTCGAACCAGAAGCCCCAGGACGATCCGTCCTCGGTGCGCTGGCCCAGGACCTGGCCGGTGTAGCCGACGTCCTTGGTCAGCAGCGCGGCCCGGTCCAGCTGCACCAGGGTGGACGCGGTGAACGAGGCGTGTTCCGACACCAGCGGTCCGGCGGTGGTCGCGGCGTCGTCGACGCCGTCCAGGGTGATCGCGTCGCCGTCGACCGAGGCGCCGCCCTCGAGGGCCAGCGTCCTGCCGTAGCCGGAGGTGGTGTCGGGGACCGTGGTGCCGCTGCCCCGCTCGGCCGACCAGTCGGCCACCAGCTCGGCTCCCGCGTAGCCCTGGGACGTCAGGAGCTGCGCCTCGTCACCGATCTCCCGCGCCGTCAGCACGCGCTGCCACACGGCCACCTCGTCGATGGAACCGGGGAAGTAGTAGGCGGGCCCCTTGCTGAGCTGGTGCCTGCCGATGTCCAGCGGCCCCGGGGACGGCCACGACCCCTCCGTCTGGACGGCGCTCTTCTGGAGCCGGCCGTCCACGTAGAACCGCAGTTCGCCCTTGGCGGGGTCGTACGTGCCCGCCAGATGGGTCCAGACGCCGACCTGGGCCGGGTAGACCGCGGCGGTGCCCCAGTAGTAGTCGGTGCTGTCCTTGGTCCGCACCCCGAAGAACCACGTCTTGCTGGTGGGCGTGTAGGTGAGCAGGAACGGGCTGCTGACGCCGTCCCTCGTGGAGAGCACCGCGCCGTAGTTGTCCGTCGCCTTGTCCAGACGCACCCAGGCCGAGAGCGTGTAGGCCGAGCGGGTCTCCAGCACCGGTCCGCCGGTCTGCGCGTAGCCGGTGGTGCCGTTCAGCAGCAGGCCCTTGTCCGTGATCGCGTTCTCCAGCGGCTGTCCCTGGGCGTCGTGCGTGACCAGGCCGCGCCGTCCGCGGTCGTCGCGCACCGCGCCGCCGGCCAGGGCCGCGTCGTCGGGGCCGTCGGCCGTGGCGGCGTCCTTCGCGGCGCCGCTGTCCTCGTCGAAGTGCCAGCGTCCGACCGGGCCCTCACCGGCCGCCACCAGGAAGTCGACGGTGTTCTGCGCGCCCCAGCGGCCGACGTCGTCCTTCGCCCGGACGTACACGCTGTAGGTGCCGGAGCGCTCCGGGGTGATCTCCTTGGTGACGGACACGCCCTTGAGCTCGGGCGACCAGGCGTCGTCCGAGGACAGCTTGTACTGGTAGGCGACGTTGTTGGCGTCCCCGGCCGCGGCGGCGAAGGAGAGCTTCGCGGCCTGACCGGGCCCGCCGGCCATGACGCACGCGGTCTCGGTGCACGCGCTGTAGGGCGCCCCGATCGTGATCTTGGGTGCCTTGGGCGCCGTGGAGTCCACCTTGAAGTAGCACCAGCCCGAGGTGGCGCTCGACAGGTAGCTCTTGCCGGAGTTGTAGAACGAGTGCGTGTAGGCCTGGTAGCGGTACAGCTTGCCGTCGGTGAGCGTGGACCAGGTCAGCGTGGTGGACTTGCCGTCCCCGATGTACCCGGTGGAGGGGCGCACCGACCCGTTGCCCGGGTTGGTGTCCGACCACGTCCCGTCGGAGTTCTTGTGGTCCAGGTCGAAGTAGACCCGGAGCTGGGCCTCCTTCTCGCCGCCCGCCTTGGTCTGCGCGTACGCCCGCAGCGTCGGGGTGGGGTCGGAGACGACGGCCGGGTCGCCCTCCGAGCGCTCGCACACGGTGCCCGAGCCCGTCACCAGCCCGGTCCCGGTGGGCTTGTCCGGGAGTCCGACGAAGTCCACGGAGAGCACCGCGTCGTTCTTGAACCGCTTCCAGGCCGAGGTGTCCGACTCGTCGTGGGCGCGGACCTCCAGCGTGAGCCGGGAGAACTTGCCCGCCGCGAAGCTCTGCACGGTCGGGGTGAGGTTCTCGTTCGTCTCCTCGGGATTGTCGTTGAACTCGATCGGCGCGTCCGGCGAGTCAGGGTCGCACAGCGAGCCGCGTCCGGCCGAGACGTGCCGGTCGACCATCCAGTCCAGTTCCTTGGGGCGGGAGGACCAGGTGGTGGAGGAGGAGATGTTGTTGGTGCGCACCAGGTCGACCCAGCGCGGGTCGCACTGGAACGCCCACGGCTCGGTCACCCGGAACGTGGCGTCCAGGACCTTCTTGCCCTTGAGGCTGGCCGGGGAGAACTCGAAGTACAGCTTCTGCACGTAGCCGGGGCCGCAGTAGTAGTTGTTCCACGTGCCGCACTTGCCGACGCCCTTGCCGAGGTTGTCGTCGCCGTTGCCCCAGCCGTACGACTCGTAGCCGTCACTGCGCAGCAGCGTCCGCTCGGACTCGCCCCAGGTGATGGTGGGGTCGATGAACAGCGGGAAGGCCGCCTCGTCGGTGTGGGCCAGCATGCCCGCGTCCGGGACGACCGTCAGCGCGTCCTCGGTCACCCGGACGTCCATGGGGGCGACCGTGTCGCCCTGCCCCGGTTCCAGGCCCTTGCCCGAGGCCGCGCCCTCCGCCGGGTCCGCGGGCTCGGGCTGCTCCGCCGCCGCCCGCACGAGCTGCGTCTCCGGCTGCGGGGCGGCCCTGCCCGCCGAGTCCCACATCTGCGCCGGCGGCGCCTTGAACACGGTCAGCCCGGACGCGTCCAGCGCGGCCAGGTTGCCGGCGGCGCCCTTCACGACGTCCAGGCCGTCGGCCTCCAGGCCGAACTTGAGCTCGTCGAGCTCGTCGTTCGCGGCCGCCTCGGGCGTCTTCACCACCAGCACCTGCTGGAAGCTCTCGACCGTCGCGGTCACCTTGAGGTCGACGCCCGGCAGGACCTCGGGGTACAGGGCGCTCGCGCCGTTCAGCTCCGGCTCGGGGAGCGGGCCCGGCCAGTCGAGCTGGAGCCACCGGCCGCGCTCCTCGATCCTCGCCAGCGGCGCCTCCCCGCCGCCGGAGAACGTCATCTCCGCGGAGGCCGCCTTCGGCCCGACCGATCCGTCGGGCCGCTCGACGAGCGTGGGGTCCGGCGTCTGCCAGCCGCCGCCGGGCTTCGCGACGCGCACGGGCACCGACGACTCCTCGAGCGTGAAGGTCGAGCCGTCCGGATTGGCGAAGACCGTGGTGCGCTCACCGCGCTCGCCGGTCACCTCCACGCGGGTGCCGGACTCCTGCGCCTGCGCCAGCGCCCGCTGTCCCTCGGTCTGCGGCGGCGTGTCCTCCGCCGCCGCGGGGGCCGCCGTCAGCGGCACCACGAGTGTGGAGACCAGCGCCAGCAGCCCCGCGGTCACCCCGATCGCTCCGCGGTGGGGCCGGGCCCCGGCCCCACCGCGTATCCGTCTCCCCGTCACAGAAACCCGCCCCCAGCTTCACAAGATCCCCAAAGAAAACGATCAGAATTGAACGCTCCTTGTGACCAGAGGGTCAATAAGTCGACTCGTTTCGGCCATAAGTGCGTTCACACGTTTGGCGCGCCGAAAAGGTGCGCCCGGGAGCGGCGTCACAGGTCAGAAAGAGGAAAGCCGCGCACGGGAGTCGTTCCCGGCGCGGCGTGATCCGGCCACCCCTGTGGCCCTCCAACGGTCAGCCCTGAGGCGGCTGCGGCTGCCAGTGGGGGTTCTGCTGGGGGTGCGGCTGCTGCGGGTGGGGCTGCTGCCCGTAAGGCTGCTGCGGAGGCGGCCCGTACGAAGCCTGGGGCTGCGGCTGCCCGTAGCCGCCCTGGGCCGGGTACGGCTGCTGCGGCGCGTAGGGGCCGGGGCCGGGGGCGGGGTGGCCGTACCCGGCCGGCGCGGGCCCGCCGTGGGCGCCGGGCGCGGCGGGGTGGCCGGGCGCGGGGTACCCGTACGGCGAGCCGGTGACGGGGGCGCCGCCGCCGAAGGGGTTGCCGTGCCCGGGCAGGTGGCCGCCCGGCGGCAGATAGCGGACCCGCCCGGTCTCGTCCGCCACCGGCACGAAGCCGGCGGCCTGGAGGCGGGCCGCGAACTTGGCGTTGCGCCTGCGGGTGACGAGCAGGCCGACGCCCAGGATCGCCAGGACGAACAGCCAGATGATCGCGGCGGCCACGAAGTTTTCGGACCGGCCGCCGGCCCGGAAGGCGAGGGCGGCGCAGCCGATGGTGACGCCGAGGGCGCCGTACCCCATCCGCTTCTCGGCGCTCTTGCCGGTGAGGTCGAAGTTGATGCGGGCCTTGAGGAGTTCGAAGGCGTCCGGCACGAGCGGCGGCACCGAGACGCCGTCACCGGCCTGCGGGTACTGCGCCCAGTTCTGCGCGGCCCGCGCCCGCGCCTGCGGGCTGGGGTCGGGCAAGATCAGCATCTTCAGCTGGCTGTTGTTCCCGCCGCCCTGCCGCACGTCGGCGTACTCGTACCCGAACTGCTGGGCGACGAAGGCGAGTCGGGCCAGTTTCTTCACGGATGCCATCGCGCTGGTGAGCTCGACCGGCTCCCCGCTCGCCATCAGCCGCAGCATGTTCCGTATCTGCCGCTTGCTCATCCCACCTGCTCCCCCGGGCCGACTCGCGTCACCCTGTTCACGTCCGCAACCGGGGCAGTCTCGCACGTGGGAGCGGAGGGCGTCAGCCCCGGTGTGCCGCCCGGCTCCTGGGCTGCCTGGGCTCGGGGCGCTTCGAGCCGTCCGGCCACAGCTGCGGCTTGCGCTTGGCCGCCACGTCCTCCATCCAGCCGAACCAGACGACGCAGCTGCCGATGAGGATCCAGGCCAGGACGAGGACCGGCCACGGGCTCTCCAGGAGCCACGGAACGTTCTCGTACATCACCTCGAAGCCCCACAGCCGGTCCCACATCGTGGCGGCGATGAGGATGCAGATGTTGTGCCAGAGGTAGATCGTCACCGCCCGCGAGTTGAGCAGGGTGACCAGCCGGTCGAAGCGGCGCAGCGGGCGCGGCCACTCGGACCACGACGGGCTCACGTGCAGGAGCAGCAGCACGGTCGCGAAGGACCAGACGGCCTGGGCGAAGGGGATGGAGTCCAGGTCGTAGCCGGTCTTGAAGCCCTGCTTCATCGCGTACCAGAGGCCCAGCGCGGCGATCACGGGGGCCACCGAGGGCACGACGTACCGCGGCAGCCGCTTGAGGACGCCTTCCTGGTGGGCCATGCCCAGGACCCAGCAGGCTCCGAAGGTGCTGAAGTCCGTGAGCGCCGAGGGGATGCGCTCGCCGGGCAGGCTGAGGTAGCCGAACTCGAAGGCGGCCGAGAGTGCCAGCGGGGCGAGGATCGTCACCCACGGCAGAGCGCGCAGGGCACGCAGCAGGAGCGGGGACAGCAGGACGTACCAGAGGTAGGCCCGGATGTACCACAGCGGACCGGCGAGGTCCGAGGCCCAGTTGTCGCCCAGCAGTCCGTGGACGCCGGACAGCCCCTCCGCGAAGGGCGGGTCGCTCAGCGGCAGGATCCAGAAGCCGAGGTGGATCCACCACCATCCCGGATGCCCGTCGGCGCCGGGCCCCCAGCCCTGGAGCAGCATGCCCGTCACGCCCACCGCGCCCAGCAGCCACAGCGGCGGCAGGAGACGGCGCATCCGGCTCCGCACGACCTGCACCGCGGGGCGCTTGAGGGAACGGGCCATGAGGTTGCCCGCGAGGGCGAACATCACGCCCATGGACGGGAAGACCACCGGCAGCCAGGCCCAGCCCATCAGGTGGTAGAGGACCACCCGGAAGAGGGCCACGGCCCGGAGCAGGTCGAAGTAGCGGTCACGGACGGGACCCCGGCGGGCCTGCTTCTGCTGCGGGACCGCCGGCTGGGCCGGCTCCGCCCCCACGGACGGAAAGGAAGGGGCGGTCATGTGCGGGAATTCCTGAGTCGGGACCGGGCCGGAGCCCGGGGCGGCGGCCGGGCCGGGGACCGGACGTGTCGGGTCGAAGGGCGAGGTGGTCATCCGACCGGCCTCCCGTCCATGGCGTGCGGCCGTTGCGTGGGAACGCCCGGGTCTCCCGGTGGTGCGGACACCCCGCCCGTGCGCCGCAGCTTCTGCCAGCGCAGCCGGCCGCCGGTGAGCGCGGTGATCCAGGACTGGAGCAGCACGACGTACATGACCTGGCGGTACAGGATCTGCTGGAGCGGGAGCGAGATGAGCGGTGTCAGCCGTTCCCGGTCGAGGATGAACGCGTACGTCGCACACACCGCCTGGATGGCGAGGACGCCCAGCCACGCGACGATCGTCTTCTCGGTCGGGCCGAACACGATGCCGTAGAGCAGGAAGATGTCGATCAGCGGGGCCAGGAGCGGTGCCACGACCATGAACAGAGAGACGAAGGGCAGGCCGACGCGGCCGAAACGGCCCGAGGGGCCCCCTTCGATCACGGCGCGGCGGTGCTTCCAGATGGCCTGCATGGTGCCGTAGGACCAGCGGTAGCGCTGGGACCAGAGCTGCTGGACGGACTCCGGGGCCTCGGTCCAGGCGCGGGCGTTCTCGGCGTAGACGACCCGCCAGCCGGCGCGGTGCAGCGCCATGGTGACGTCGGTGTCCTCGGCGAGGGTGTCGTCGCTCATGCCGCCGAAGGGCTCGAGCGCGGAGCGCCGGAAGGCACCCACGGCGCCCGGGATGGTCGGCATGCAGCGCAGGACGTCGTACATGCGGCGGTCCAGGTTGAAGCCCATCACGTACTCGATGTGCTGCCAGGCGCCGATGAGGCTGTCCTTGTTGCCGACCTTCGCGTTGCCCGCGACGGCGCCGACCTTCGGGTCGCCGAAGGGCTGGACGAGCTCGCGGACGGTGGACGGCTCGAAGACCGTGTCGCCGTCCATCATGACGACGATGTCGTGACTGGCGTTCGCCAGACCGCGGTTGAGCGCGGCGGGCTTGCCCGCGTTGAGCTGGCGGATCACCCGGACGTTGGGCAGGCCCATCGCCTCCACGATCCGGGCCGTGCCGTCGCTGGAGCCGTCGTCGATGACGATGACCTCGACCGGGTGGTCGCTCTCCATCAGCGAACGGACGGTGTTCTCGATGCACTTGGCCTCGTTGTACGCCGGCACCAGCACGGTCACCGGCTCGGTGACGGGCGGGCCCCAGCGGAAGCCCTTGCGGCGCACCCGGCGGGCGTGGACGCCGGACAGCAGCAGCATCAGCAGGAAGCGGCCGATGACCAGGGAGCCGATGATCGCCAGGCCCACCACCAGGACGTCGGTGAGCTTCTCCGAGGCCTGGACCAGCCAGACCCACGCCTTGCCCTTCCACAGTTCGACGCCGGTCACCGGGCTCATCGCGCTGGGCGCGTCGAGGGCCTCGGTGAGGTTGTCGAACTCGTAGCCCTTCTTCTTCAGGTCGGGCAGGAAGGTGTCCAGGGCCTGCACGGTCTGGTGGCGGTCGCCGCCGGAGTCGTGCATCAGGACGATGGCGCCCTTGCCGCCGTGCGGCGTGGCGCGGCGGATGATCTCCTGGACGCCGGGCTTCTTCCAGTCCTCGCTGTCGGTGTTGTTGACGACGGTGATGTAGCCGCGGGAGCCGATGTACTCGGTGACCGGCCAGGACTTGTCGTCCATGGCGTCGGCGAAGGAGGAGTACGGCGGGCGGAAGAGCGAGGTGCGGACGCCGGCCGCGCCGGTGATCGCCAGCTGGTTCTGCGACAGCTCCCAGTCGATGCGCTTCTTGGACTGGAAGGAGAGGTCGGGGTGGTTGAAGGTGTGCAGGCCGACCTCGTGGCCCTCGTCGACCATGCGCCTGACGAGGTCCGGGTAGCGGGAGGCCATGGTGCCGGTGACGAAGAAGACCGCGTGCGCGTCGTGCTTCTTCAGCACGTCCAGCACCCTCGGCGTCCAGACCGGGTCCGGGCCGTCGTCGAAGGTGAGGACGAGGCGGTGGTCGGGCACGCTCAGGCTGCCGGCCCGGCCGCCGCGGGTGTCGATGACCGGACCGCCCTCGAGGATCTTCCCGGGTACGTGGGCGGTGCCGGCGGGCGGCTGGACGCGGTGGTCGGCGAGGATCTCGCTGTGCACGTAGCCGCGCAGCATGAGCATCGCCACCAGGGCGACGAGGACGAGCAGCGGCAGCAGCAGGCGCAAGGGCAGGCGGCGGCGCCGGGCGCCGTCACGTGCGCCGCGCGCGGCGCCGTGACGGCGGGTGCGGGATGCCATCAGAGGGTGTACTCCGGGGAGAGGGACGTGGAGGTGCCGGCCGGTGCGGTGCCGGCGGCGGGCGCGGCTCCGGCGGCCACGGGGGAGACGTCGCTGCCACCGTTCACGGTGGTGCCGGCGCCGGGGTCGGTGGTGGTGCCGCCGTCCGTCGGCGTGGTCGGCTGGACCGTGGTCTCGCCACCGCCCGACGGCGTCGTCGGGTCGGTGGTGGCGGGGGGCGGCTGCTGCGTCGTCACCGTCGGGTCGGGCTGGGCCGCGCCGCCGCCCGGCTTCGGCGCGGTTCCGGTCGCGGAGGGCCGGGGACCGGCGCTGCCGCCCGGCTGTCCCGCGGTGGCGGAGGTGCCGGGCGCGGAGGCGTCGGCGCCGGCGGACGCCGTCGCGTCGGCACCGGCCGAGGCGCCGTCCAGCGGGGTGGCGCTGCCGCTCGCGGAGGGCTGCGCGGACTGCGAGGGCAGCGGGGTGGTCTCGACCTGCCCGGCGGGCCGGCCCTGTTCCTGACCGGGCACGGGCAGCCAGGGCGCGTTGGAGTTGCCCGACAGGAGCGTGGAGACGATGACGACGGCGTAGATCGCGCAGGCGCCGCCCAGGGCGATGCCGATGCGGCGGAAGCGGCGGCTGCGGCGGCCCGACTCGTCGACGAACACCGGTCCGTCGGAGGCGTCGGGGGCGGCGTGCTTGCCGGGGCCGCTGGCGGCCCGGCGGATGATGCCGTCGCCGAGCTGGACGGCGTCGAGCTGGACCGTGACCTCGTGGGGGTCGTGCGTGTGGTCGGAGCCGGCGGCCGGGTGTGCGTCGGGTGCGTCCAGGGGGCCGGGCGTCTCCTGCCAGGGGTCGCGGAGTGCGGCGGTGGCGGGCGCCGAGAAGGCGCGGGTCGGGGCCGCCTGGGCGGCCGACGGGAGGACGTCCGTGGCGTCGGCGTCCGGGTGCGGCGCGTCGCCGAACCGGGGGCCGCCGTGCCGGGGGACCCCGCCCTGCCCTATTCGGCCCCGGCCTGTGCGGTCCTGGCCTGGTCGGTCCTGGCGCGCCGGGCCGCCGAACAGGTCGGTGCCGACCTGCGGAAGGACCTCGGTCCGGGACGCGTCCGCGGACGCCGGGGAGGCGTGGCGCGGCAGCTCCGTCCCGGCGCCCGCGTCGGGACGCGGCGCGTCCGTGCTCCGGCCGGCCGGGAACCCCCCGGCCTCTCCGAACCATCCGGACCCCGCGGGCGCACCGGCCCCCGGGGACGCCGCTCCGGGCATCGGGGACGGCGCGGTGGCCGGGAAGGCACCGGCGCCGGGAAGCACCTGGGTGGCGTCCTGCTGGGATCCCGGTGCCGCGGCATCACGGGTACCGGACGCGGCACCGGGCCACTCCGGTTGGGCGTCTTCTTGCCAATTCCTCACGCGCACGCACTTCCCCCCGAGGGACCAGTTCCGGGTGCGCATACGACTCCGAGCACCCGTCGGCCGAACCGGCCCCCACCAGGTTCGCACGCCCCCTGTACCACACAGCGCTCAGGCCAAGAATGTAGCGCACGCGAGGGAGGTGTGGTTGCCGCGTGCCGGTTAATGGACGGACATCACAGCGGCGTCACTGGCCGGAATCCACCCTTCTGCGGGCCGGTGGAGCCACCCGTTCTCGGCCGCGACCTGGGCGGCAGCCCGGCGCAGCGCGTCGAACGCGGGGTGCACCAGCCCCTTTCGCCAGACCAGTGAGACGGGCGACAGCGGGACGGGATCGACGAGCGGGCGCACCACGGTCGAGGCCATGGCCGGAAAGCTCACCACCGCGAGGATCGGATTGCGCGTCTTGTCCATGATCCGCCGGAACTCCTCGTCCCCGACGGCCAGCGGAAGGGGTGGTGCCACCTCGATGCCGCGTCCCTCGAACAGGCGGTGTCCCAGGTCGGTCCACTCCGGCGTCCGCGGGTTGCCGGCCCCGGCGTACACGGTCTCCCCCGCCAGTGCGGCGAGCGGCACCTGAGGCAGCGGGGCCAGGGGGTGGTCCTCGGGCAGGACGACCGCCATGGGCTCGTAGCGGACCGGCTGGTGACCGAGTCCGGCCCGCAACGCCGGGGGAAGGCCCGCGAACCGGCCGAACGAGGCGTCGAGCCGCCCCGCGAGCAGCTCGGCGGCGGCGCCGGTCAGACCGCTCTCGTAGCGGGCCATGAGCTCCAGTTCGGGTGCGAGGCGCCGGGCCCGCTCCAGGACCAGGCGCCCGGTGACCAGGCCGGGCGAGTTGAGGTCGACCAGCAGCGGGCGGGCCTGCCCGAAGGCGGCGAGGAGGTCGTCCTGCGCCTGGAGCACGCGGCGGGCGTACGGCAGCAGCCGCTCGCCGTCGGCCGTCAGCGTCACCTGCCGCGTGGACCGGACGAACAGCTCGGCGCCCAGCTCGCGTTCCAGGCGTCGCACGTCCCGGCTGAGTGCCTGCTGGGCGACGTAGAGGCGGGCCGCGGCGCGGGTGAAGTGCAGGTCCTCGGCGACGGTGACGAAGGCGCGCAGGAGGCGCGGATCGAGGTGAACCGGTGCGGGCATCCGGCGAATTTACAACGGGAGTGCGTGAACGCGTACCGAGAAGGTGTTGGACCCCGTGATCTCCCGCGGGCGACGGTTGGCGCATGCCGCCAACGACTCCTCGACGCTCCCGTCCGCAGGCCCCCCTGTTCACCGTCACCGCCGACGCCCTCGTCGCCGCCGACTTCCGTCCGCGCGCCTCGCGCCGGCCGCCGGGGCCCTACCGGCGTCTGCTGTCCGTGCCCGGCGCGCGCGCGTTCACGGCCGGCAATCTCGTCGCCCGGCTGCCGATGGGCATGTTCAGCGTCAGCGCGGTCGTGATGATCGCCGGTACGCGCGGCTCGTACGCGCTCGCCGGTGCCGTCACCGCGACCGGGCTGGCCGCGACCGCGCTGGTCGCGCCGTGGACCGCGCGGCTCGTGGACCGGCACGGGCAGGCCCGGGTGGCGGTGCCGGCGACGCTGTTCGCGGCGCTCGGCTCGCTCCTGCTGGTGCTGTGCGTGCGCTCCGGGGCCCCCGACTGGACCCTGTTCACCGCGTACGCCGCCACGGCCACGACGCCCAACACCGGCGGCATGGCCCGCGCCCGCTGGTCCCACCTGCTGAAGGGCGACGCCGGCGCCCTGCACACGGCGAACTCCTTCGAGCAGGCCACGGACGAGCTGTGCTTCATGCTCGGGCCGGTCCTCGCGGCGTTCCTGTGCACGGCGCTGTTCCCGGAGGCGGGCACGCTGGTCGGGGTGTTCCTGCTGGTGACCGGCATCCTGCTGTTCGCCGCCCAGCGCGCGACGGAGCCGCCGGCCCGGCCGCGCCCGGCCGCGAAGGCGCCCTTCCGCGCGCCCGGCATCCCCCCGCTGCTGGCGATGTGCCTGGCGACGGGGGCGGTGTTCGGCGCGATGGAGGTCGTCACGATCGCGTTCGCTGACGCGCAGGGGCACCGTTCGGCGGCCGGCGCGGTCCTGGCGCTCCAGGCGGCCGGTTCCTGCGCGGCGGGCCTGCTGTACGGCGCCCTGAAGCCGTCCGGGCCGGCCGCGGCCCGCCTGCCGTGGTGCGTGGCCGCGATGACGGCCCTGATGACGCTGCCCCTGCTCGCCGCGTCCCGCACCGGCTCGCTGCCGCTGCTGGCGCTCACGCTGCTGGCCGCGGGGATGGCGACGGCCCCGACGATGGTGACGACGATGACGCTGGTCCAGCACCGCACTCCCGAGGGCCGTCTGAACGAGGGCATGACCCTGGCGGTGACCGGCCTGCTCGGCGGCATCGCCTGCGGCAGCGCGGCCGGCGGCTGGACGGTGGAGCACGTGTCGCCCACGGCCGGCTTCGGCGTGCCGGTCACCGCGGCGGCCCTCGCCCTGACGCTGGCCCTGCTGTCCCTGCCCCGCCGGTCCCGTCCGGCCGGTGCCCGGGCATGACGAAGGCCCCGTCGCCCGGAAGCGACGGGGCCTTCGCCCACATGGGAATTGTGGAGATGGCGGGAATCGAACCCGCGTCCAACGGTGTGGAACCAGGGCTTCTCCGTGTGCAGTCCGCTTCGATTTTCTCAGCCCCGGAGATCACGCGGACAAGTCTCCGACGGGCTCAGTCACTGTTTGGTTTCCCTCTTCACCCCGTGACCGGGATCAAGGTTTAGTCCCCTAGCTGATGCCAGGATCCGGGTCGGGAACAGCCCCGGGCTGACACTCCCTTTGTAGGAGGCTCGCTTCGCTACCTGAGATCAGGCAGCGAGGGCGAAGGCCTGCTGGGAGGAATCGCGCTTGGTGTTGGCGATTATTTTTTTCGGCCTGTGGTTTACGAGATCATGGCCGCTTCCTCGACACGCTTCCCCTGCTTCGACAGCCGCTGTCGAAACCGATCATCCCCATGTTGATTTTTCAAACCGTGCACCGTCCAGGCGGTGCGGATCCATCGTACGTGACCAACGCACGTGGGTGCCAGCCCATTCCCCCGGCTCAGGCCCGCTGCTTGCGGCGGATCGCGGAGATCGTCCGCTCCGCCTCGCGCCGGTCCTGCTTCTCGCGCAGGGTCTGGCGCTTGTCGTACTCCTTCTTGCCGCGTGCCAGCGCGATCTCGACCTTGGCGCGGCCGTCCTTGAAGTACAGGGCGAGGGGCACGATCGTGTGCCCCGTCTCCTGGGACTTCGACTCCAGCTTGTCGATCTCCACGCGGTGCAGCAGCAGCTTCCGCTTGCGGCGGGCGCTGTGGTTGGTCCAGGTGCCCTGGCTGTACTCCGGCACGTGCACGTTGTGCAGCCACGCCTCGTGCCCGTCGAGCTGCACGAAGCCGTCGACCAGCGACGCCCGCCCCTGGCGCAGTGACTTCACCTCGGTCCCGGTGAGGACCAGGCCGGCCTCGTAGGTGTCGAGGATCTGGTAGTCGTGCCGCGCCTTCTTGTTCTGCGCGATCAGCTTGCGCCCTTTTTCCTTAGCCATAGTGCAGCCCATTTTGGCACTACGGAGGGGGTCCGCGGGAAGCCGGTTTCGCGGGGCCGGGGCGCGGCGCGGCGGGGGCGGGGCCCTACCGTCCCAGTCCGCTGAGCACGGTCCGCGCCCGCTCCAGGGCGGCCGGGTCCGCCGGGTCGACCTCGAGGTCGGGCGTGATGCCCGTGCCGTCGACGCCGCGGCCGGCGGGGGTGCGGTAGTGCCCGACGGTCAGTTCGGCGACGGAGCCGCCGGGGAGCCGGCTCGGCATCTGCACGGAGCCCTTGCCGAAGGTGCGGGAGCCGACGACGACCGCCCGTCCGCGGTCCTGGAGGGCCCCGGTGAGGAGCTCGGCCGCGCTCATGGTGCCGCCGTCGACCAGTGCGACCAGGGGCCTGGCGGTGTCGCCGCCGGGTTCGGCGTGCAGGGCGTGCTGGTCGCCGTCGACGTCGTAGGTGGCGACCAGGCCGCCGTCGAGGAAGGCGGAGGCGGCGGTGACGGCCTCGGCGACCAGTCCGCCGGAGTTGCCCCGCAGGTCGAGGACGACGCCGGTGCCGGAGGGCACCCGCTCCACGGCGTCGCGCACCTGCCGGCCGACGCCCTTGGTGAAGGAGGCGACCTTGACGACGGTGACGCCGTCGGCGAGCGTGCGCACGCTCACGGGGTCCGTGGACAGCCTGGCCCGGCGGACGGTCTCCGTCCAGGCCCGCGTGCCGCGCTCCAGGCCGAGCCGGACGGCGGTGCCTGCCGGTTCCTCCTCGGCGTCGCCGCGCAGTATCGAGACGACCTCGGTGACCGGGCGCCCGTCGACCCGCTTCCCGTCGACGCTGCGCAGCCGGTCGCCCGCGCGGATCCCGGCGTCGGCGGCGGGTGACCCGGAGCGCACCCCGGTCACCTCGATGCGGCCGTCGCGCTCGCGGCGCGCGGAGAGGCCGACGCCGGTGTACCGGCCGTCGAGGGCCTCCTCCAACTCCTCGTACTCGCCGCGGGAGTAGACGGCGCCCCAGCGGTCCCCGCTGCGGCTGACGGCGCGTTCGGCGGCCTCGACCGGGGACTTGCCGTCGGCCATCGCCTCGGCCGCCGCCCGGGCCACGTCCTCGTGGTGCCCGGCGGGCGCGGCCGAACGGGCCTCGTCCGGCGGTGACTTCCGGCCGGTCTCCGGGAACGATCCGGTGGCCGCCCCGGCGACGAGCACGCTCGCGAACACCAAAGTCAGGGCGGCCCCGTGGCGTGCGCGACGGGGCTGATAGAACAGGTCACGACCTGACATGCCGGTGAGTCTAGGACAACGCGAGAGGGCCGAACGGTCGCTCAACCGTTCGGCCCTCTTGGCATGTGTCACACCTTCAGGTACTTGCGCAACGCGAAGAACGCGGCCAACGCGGGCATCAGCAGGCTGGTGGCCAGGATCAGCGGGAGCTTCGTCAGCAGGGCGTCCCAGCCGATGAAGTCGATCAGGGCCAGCTTGTCGGACAGCGCGAGTCCGTGGTCGATGATGAAGTACCGCGCGGTCACCAGGAAGGCGCAGGCGACCGCGCCGCCGATGAGCCCCGCGACCGCCGCCTCCATGATGAACGGCGCCTGGATGTAGAAGCCCGAGGCGCCGACCAGCCGCATGATGCCGGTCTCGCGCCGCCGGCTGAAGGCCGAGACGCGGACCGTGTTGACGATCAGCATCAGCGCGACGACCAGCATGAGCGCCATCACCGCGAGCGCGGCCACGTTCATGCCCTCGAGAAGCTTGAAGAGGTTGTCCAGGGTGCCGCGCTGGTCCGCCACGGACTGCACGCCGTCCCGGCCGTTGAAGGCGGTCGCGATGACCTGGTACTTCTCCGCGTCCTTCAGCTTGACGCGGTACGCCTCCTGCATCTGGTCCGGCGTGAGCGAGCTGGCCAGCGGCGAGTCGCCGAACTGCTCCTTGTAGTGCTTGTATGCCTCGTCCTGCGACTCGTACGTCACCTTCTCGACGACGTTCATCTCGTCGAGGTCGGCCAGGATCTGCTTCTTCTGGTCCTCGGTGACCGCGCCCTTGGCGCAGGCGGGGTCGGACTTCGCGTCGCTCTTGTTGCAGAGGTAGACCGTGACGTTGACCTTGTCGTACCAGTAGCCCTTCATGGTGTTGACCTGGTCGTTCATCAGGAGTGAGCCGCCGAACAGGGCCAGCGACAGGGCGACGGAGACGATGACCGCGAAGGTCATGGTCAGGTTGCGGCGGAGACCGACGCCGATCTCCGAGAGCACGAACTGGGCGCGCATGGCGAGTGGTTGAGCCTTTCCGTGGAAGCCGGTGCGGTCTGCGGTCTCAGTGCTGGTAGCCGTAGACGCCGCGCGCCTGGTCGCGGACGAGGCGGCCCTTATCCAGCTCGATGACGCGCTTGCGCATCTGGTCCACGATGTTCTGGTCGTGCGTGGCCATCACCACGGTGGTGCCCGTCCGGTTGATGCGGTCGAGCAGCTTCATGATGCCGACCGAGGTCTGCGGGTCGAGGTTGCCGGTCGGCTCGTCCGCGATCAGCAGCTTGGGCCGGTTGACGAAGGCGCGCGCGATGGCGACGCGCTGCTGCTCACCGCCGGACAGCTCGCCCGGCCTGCGGTCCTCCTTGCCGCCGAGCCCGACGAGGTCGAGCACCTGCGGCACGGACTTGCGGATCTCGCCGCGGGACTTGCCGATGACCTCCTGGGCGAAGGCGACGTTCTCGCCGACCGTCTTGTTCGGCAGCAGGCGGAAGTCCTGGAACACCGTCCCCAGCTGGCGCCGCATCTGCGGCACCTTCCAGTTGGACAGGCGCGCGAGGTCCTTGCCCAGAACGTGCACCTGGCCGTGGCTGCACCGCTCCTCACGGAGGACGAGCCGCAGGAAGGTGGACTTCCCGGAGCCGGAGGATCCCACGAGGAAGACGAACTCGCCCTTCTCGACCTCCAGGGAGACGTCCCTGAGGGCTGGGTGGCTCTGCTTGGGGTAGACCTTGGAGACGTTGTCGAATCGGATCACGGATGCACCACGGGTCGCCGGGGGTAGATGAGCGTGACCATACGCGAACCGGGGAGCCGACCGCAGTCACCGGTAGGGGTTGCGCGGTAGTTGCACGTTTTGTCCCGGCCATCGCCTCGCCGGGACCGCGCGCAGGGGCTTCCGGAACCTGGCACAGTGGAAGGGGAACGTTCACGGCTCCGTGGGCGTTGTGCTGAGTGAACCGGTTGCAAGGAGGGCGAGGCGCATGACGTACGACCGGTTGGTGTGCGCGAACTGCGCGGCGCCCGTGAGCGAGGGCCGGTGCCCCGTGTGCCGGGCGAACCGCGAGCGCCTGCAGCAGGAGAGCTTTTTCCAGAACCTGAATCCGGTGGCGCTGATCGCGTTGCTGGTGATCCTGGTGGCGGCCGTGGCGCTGCTGGCCCACCAGACGGTGTAGAGCCCGGCGAGGACGCGACAGGGGCCCGGAGCGCTTGCGCTCCGGGCCCCTGTGTGTACGCGCTGTGCGCGGACGCTCGGCTGCCGTCAGGCAGCGGCGCCCCGGCCGCCCATCATGCGCGGCAGCACACGGAAGCCGATGCCGCCGGCGATCATCGTGGCGGCACCGAGCAGCAGGAAGGTGGTCTCCGCCGCACCGGTCTCGGCGAGCTCCTTGCCGCTGCCCTGGGCAGAGGTGTCGGAGGCCTGGGCCTGCTCGCCGGTCTCGGTCAGGGCGGAGGAGCCCTGCTCCTGGGTGGAGGCGTTGGAGCCGCCGTCGGGGTTGGTGTTGTTGTCACCGCCGCCGTTGCCGCCGCCACCGCCACCGGGCTGCTCGGTGTTGCCGCCACCCGGCTGCTCGGTGTTACCGCCACCGGGCTGCTCGGTGTTGCCGCCACCCGGCTGCTCGGTGTTACCGCCACCCGGCTGCTCGGTGTTACCGCCACCCGGCTGCTCGGTGTTACCGCCACCGGGCTGCTCGGTGTTGCCGCCACCCGGCTGCTCGGTGTTACCGCCACCCGGCTGCTCGGTGTTGCCGCCACCCGGCTGCTCGGTGTTGCCGCCACCCGGCTGCTCGGTGTTACCGCCACCCGGCTGCTCGGTGTTGCACTCGGGACCGGTGCCGATCTCACAACCCGGCTCGCCGTCGCCGACGGTGATTCCGAGGTTGAACTCGAGCGCCGAAGCCGCACCGGCGGCCGTCAGCGAGGCACCGGCCGCTATCACGGCACCGGCCGCTATGCGTGCGACACGGATCCGCGTCTTCTTGGTCATATGGTTGCTACCCCCAGTAGCTGAATCGTCAGTGAGGCGGCGCCAGGGGCCGTGATCGACGGGGGGTTGGTTGCGCTGAAGCGATGTCCCCCGGTTCACATGCGCCCCAGAAATACGCATGCCGAGCCTCACCCTTACGAATGTTCAAAGCATCGTCAAGGTCATTGCGTACGCGATGTCCTGGTACGGAACGTATGCCGGACACAAAGGGTGTGAGTGTGATGTAAAACCCGGACATCGCCGACGAAGAAAAGGCAACTGCCGCCCGTGAGGCGGCAGTTGCCTTGTCGACAAAGCGTCGCGGACGCTTCCCGCTACTTCTCCCGCTGCTTGCGCCAGCGAATGCCGGCCTCGAGGAAACCGTCGATCTCGCCGTTGAACACGGCCTCGGGGTTGCCCACTTCGTGCTCGGTGCGCAGGTCCTTGACCATCTGGTAGGGGTGCAGCACGTACGAACGCATCTGGTTGCCCCAGGAGTTGCCGCCGTCGCCCTTGAGGGCGTTCATCTTGGCCTGCTCCTCCTGGCGACGGCGCTCCAGCAGCTTGGCCTGGAGGACGTTCATCGCCGTGGCCTTGTTCTGGATCTGGGAGCGCTCGTTCTGGCAGGAGACGACGATGCCCGTGGGGAGGTGGGTGAGGCGCACCGCCGAGTCGGTGGTGTTGACGCCCTGGCCGCCGGGGCCGGAGGACCGGTACACGTCCACCCGCAGCTCGGACTCGTCGATCTCGATGTGGTCGGTCTGCTCGACCACGGGGAGGATCTCGACACCCGCGAAGGAGGTCTGGCGGCGCCCTTGGTTGTCGAAGGGCGAGATGCGCACCAGGCGGTGGGTGCCCTGCTCGACGGAGAGGGTGCCGTAGGCGTACGGGACCTGCACGGCGAAGGTGGTCGACTTGATGCCGGCCTCTTCCGCGTACGACGTCTCGTAGACCTCGGTCTTGTAGCCGTGCTGCTCGGCCCAGCGCAGGTACATCCGCTGGAGCTTCTCCGCGAAGTCGGCGGCGTCCACGCCACCGGCCTCAGCGCGGATGTTGACGAGCGCCTCACGGGCGTCGTACTCGCCCGAGAGCAGGGTGCGGACCTCCATCTCGTCCAGCGCCTTCTTCACGGCCGTGAGCTCGGACTCGGCCTCCGCGCGGGTGTCGGGGTCGTCCTCCTCCTCGGCCATCTCGAAGAGCACGGCGAGATCGTCGATCCGGCCGCGCAGGACCTCGGCCTTCCGCACCTCGGCCTGGAGGTGGGAGAGCTTGCTGGTGATCTTCTGCGCCTCGTCCGGGTTGTCCCACAGGGAGGGCGCGGCCGCCTGCTCCTCGAGCACGGCGATGTCTGCCCTCAGCCTGTCGAGGTCCAGGACGGCCTCGATCGACTCCATGGTCGAGGAGAGGGACTTCAGCTCTTCGGATACATCGACGACTGCCACGCATCCAGCGTAACGGCTCCGCCAGGCGGTCCACGCCGGACCGCGGCGGGCGGTCCCGGTCGCGGCGTGCCCTGCCTCACGGAGAGGCCGGTGCCGAGTTCCGCGTGTCCTGGGGGCCCGGGTCGCCCTCGTCACCGCTCGTGGCCAGCCAGGTACCGACGCCGACCGCCGCGACCAGGGCGAGCGCGCCCGCGCCCAGCGCGAGCCGGCGGCGCCGGGCGGCGGCGCGGTTGCGGGCCGAGCCGGGACGGGGGGCGCCGGACGCGCGCGGGGCCCGGGCGGTGCCGCGGGCGCCGCCGGCCAGCTCGTCGGGGGCCGGTACCCGCATGGAGGTGTGCGTGTCGCGGTTGGAGTCGGCCGGCTTCGCGCCCGGCACCAGCGGCACCGCTCCCCGGCGCCGGGCCGGCTGCCCGGCGGACGCCGGCGACGCGGGGGCCTCCTCGGGCTCCTCGTCCTCCTGGTCGGCGTCGGGCTCGTCCACGTCCAGCGGCGCCATCCCGGCCAGCATCGGCAGCAGCTCGCGCAGCCGCGCGCCCAGCTCGGAGGCGCGCAGCCGGGAGGCCGGCGCCTTGGCCAGGCACTGCACGAGCAGCTGCCACAGCTCGTCCGGGATGCCGGGGAGGGGGACGACGGTCTCGGTGACGTGGCGGCGCAGGACCGCGCCGGGGTGGCCGCCGCCGAAGGGCGTGAAGCCGGCGAGCAGTTCGTACAGGACCGTGGCCAGGGCGTAGATGTCGACGGAGGCCCGCGGGGGCAGGCCCTCGACGATCTCCGGGGCCAGGTAGTCGGGGGTGCCGATGATCTTCGTGGCGCGGGTGCGCCGGGGGGTGTCGATGAGCTTGGCCACCCCGAAGTCGGTCAGCAGCGCGGGGTGCGAGCCGCCGGGGCCGAGCGGGCCCTGCATGTCCAGCAGCACGTTCTCCGGCTTGACGTCGCGGTGCACGACCCCGGCGGCGTGCGCGGCGGCCAGGCCGTCGGCGACGTCGGCGACGATGGCCACCGCGGCCTCGGGTGCCAGGCGCCGCTCCCGGTCCAGGCGGGTGCGCAGGTCCGTGCCGCGGACCAGGTCCATGACCAGGGCGAGGTCGTTGCCGTCGACCACCAGGTCGCGCACGGAGACGATGTGCGGGTGCTCCAGGCCGAGCAGTGCGGTGCGCTCCTGGACGAAGCGTGAGACGAGTTCCTGGTCGGACGCCAGGTCCTCGCGCAGCAGCTTGATCGCGACGGGTCCCTCGGGCCCCTCGCCCAGCCACACCGTGCCGGCGCTGCCCCGCCCGAGGATCTGGTGGGCGGTGTACCGGCTGCCGATCTTCCGTGCCAAGACTGCTCCTACCGACGCGTGTTGCGCACAAAGCTACGCGTCCGACGAGCCGGCCTTCACGGCGGAGGCGGAAATCACCCGTCAGTTGTCGACAAATCGCCAGAGTCAAGGGTGCGGGGCGCCCCGGGCGGGCCCCGGGCGGGTCAGTTGCCGCCCGAGCCGCCCAGGTCCCCGATCCAGCCGGTGACGGTGCCGAACCAGTCGCTGAGCTGGTCCCAGTAGCCCTTGCCGGTGCCGATCCAGTCCTGGAGCGGGCTCAGCTCCCAGACCAGCCAGCCGGCCACGAAGAGGATGACGAGGGTGACCAGGCATCCCTTGAGGCAGCCGAGACCGGGGATGCGCATGGGATTGGCGCTGCGCTGCCGCGGCGGCCGGGGCTCGCGCCGGGGCGCCTGCGGCTCGGGCGCGGGTGGCGGGGCGTAGCGCTGCGGCTGGGGCTGCTGGGGCTGCGGTGTGGCGTACCGCTGCGGCTGGGGCTGGGGCTGCTGCGGGTAGCCGTAGCCCTGCGGCGGCTGCTGGGGGCGCGGCTGCTGCTGCGGGCGGGCGACCTGCCGCTGGGGGCGGCGGCGCAGCGGGTCCTCGTTCGGGTCGAGGTACTGGACCTGCGTCTGCTCGTTGCGGTCGCGGGCGGCGCGGAGCTGGTTCTGCCAGGGGTGCGGGTCCTCGGGCCCACCCGGCTGCCCGCCCTGTCCCGGCCCGCCCGGCTGTCCCGGCGGCACCGGCGGCATGACGGCGGTCGGGTCGGCCGCGCCGCGGTGCGGCAGTACGGCGGTGGGATCGGCGGCGCCCGCGGGGTTGCCGGTGTGCGGCAGGACGCTGGTCGCGCCGTTGGGGTCGTACGCGCCGTTCGGGTTCTGCGGCAGGACCTGCGTCGGGTCGGCGGCGCCCGCGGCGCCCGGCACCGGCGCGGGGGCCGGGTCGGGGACGAGGAGCGCGCCGACGTTCTCGGCGGCGCCGATCTGCGCGCTGTTCGCGTGCACGCCGATGCCCTCGGCGACGACGCGCAGGCCGCGGGCGAGGTTCTCGGCGCTGGGGCGCTCGTCGGGGTTCTTGCGCAGGCAGCGCTCGATGACCGTCCACAGCGGGTCGGGGACGGTGGAGGGACGGCGCGGCTCGGAGCTCAGGTGCTGGTGCAGCACCTCGAGGGCGGAGCCGCCGGAGAACGGCGGGCGGCCGGTGACCAGCTCGTACAGCAGGATGCCGGCGCCGTAGACGTCGACGGCGGAGGTCTGCGGGCGGCCCTCGGCGGACTCCGGGGCGACGTACGCGGGTGTGCCGACGAACTCGTGGGTGCGGGTGAGGCCGGGCGAGTCCGCCAGGCGTGCGATGCCGAAGTCGGTGAGCATCGGGTGCATCTCGCCGCCGGTCTGCTTCAGCAGCACGTTGGCCGGCTTCAGGTCGCGGTGGACCACGCCGTCGGCGTGGCTGGCGGCGAGCGCGTCGGCGATCTGGGCGGTGAGCAGGGCGGCGGCGACCGGGGTGAACGGCCCGTTCTCCCGCAGGTAGCGGTGCAGGTCGGGGCCGTCGACGAGGTCCATGACCAGCGCCAGCAGCTCGCCCTCGACGACCAGGTCGCGGACCCGGACGATGTTGGGGTGGGTCAGCCGCAGCAGGACGGAGCGCTCCCGCAGGAAGCGCATCACGATGTCGGCGTCGCTCGCGAGCTCCTCCTTGAGGACCTTGATCGCGACGGTCTCGCCGGGCTGTCCGGCCACGGCCGCCTCGGCGCCCGCGGTCTCCCGCTGGCGGGCACGCCAGACGGTGCCCGTGGCACCGCGACCGAGGGGCTGCTCGAGGAGGTACTTGCTGCCTACCGGCCGCACGTCATGCGCTCCCTGTTGCTTGCTGGCTGTTCCGACCCACTGTAGTGCCGCGGTGTGCGGCCCGGGCTGTCGTAGTCCTGTGGTTCCCATTGGTACGCCGGTGCGCCGTACGTTCCGCCTCGGCGCGTGTCCGAAGGAAAGACGCGCCACCCGGTCCCTTGGTTGCCGGGCCCGGACGTGACCGGTCTCAAGCGGTCACTCCGCGATCAGCGGCAGGTCACCCGTCAGGCATTTTTGCGGGCAGAGCCGACCATTCAAGATCATTCGATGGCGGCGGGCGGGCGCGTTGTCGGTGGCAGGTGCGAGGATGCCTCCAGTACTGGCCGACGTGCTCGTGTGGCGGTGGGGGAAGTCCGCGGTGGGGGACCGCGGAGCGAAGGCTTCGTCCCCGGCGATCGCGGGCGCCCGCGCGAAGGGACCGCTGACGGCGATGCAGATCCGGCTGACCGTCGTAGATCCGCTGGGCCCGCACGTATCCACGGGGGGCAGAGCGCACGCCGCGAGCCGCGACGTGCTGGTCACGGCGCCGGCCGGCACGGCACTGGCCGCGGTCGCCTCCGCGCTGGCCTCGGCGGTCCCCGGCGGTGACGTCCAGGGCTCCGGCCAGGTCGTCCTGTACGCCGGGGAGCAGCGGCTCGACGCCCAGCGCAGCACCCTGGGCGAGCCCCCGCTGATCGACGGTGCCGTGCTCTGCCTGGGCGCCCCGGGCGAGCCCGACCCGCGCACCGAGCCCTCCGACGTGCCGGCCCAGCTGCACGTGGTCGCCGGCCCCGACGCGGGCGGCGTCCACCTGCTGCACGGGGGGCAGATCCGGCTCGGCCGGTCCGCCGACGCGGACGTCGCGCTCGACGACCCGGACGTCTCCCGGACGCACTGCGCCGTGACCGTCGCCCCCGACGGCCGCGTCTCGGTCGCCGACCTCGGCTCGACCAACGGCACCACACTGGACGGCGTCCGCGTCGGCGAGCGCCCCGTCCGCTTCGCGCCGGGGGCGCTGCTGCGGATCGGCGAGTCGGCGCTGCGGCTCGTCCCGGCCGGCCGGGGCACCGCGATACGGGTGGCGACGGCACCGGACGGCGAGGGGTACGTGCGCCTGACCGGCGCGGTGGCCGACGACGGGGACCGGGTGGCCCACGGGCGCGCGGCCGACGGCCCGGACGGCCCGGCCGAGCGCACGCACCACGCCCACGGCCCGATGACGTACGGCACCGTCGCGGTACCGGCCGGCCCCCCGACCGTGCCCGGCCGGGGCATCGAGCCCCGCGTCGAGAGCCACGGCACCGGGTTCCCGGGGGACGCGCCGCCCGGGGTGGACGACACGCACGCCGCTCCCACGGCGCCGACCGGCACGGGCTGGGGCTACGCGGGGCTGACCGGCGTTCCCGGCCGTGACGGCGTTCACGGGAGCGGGCGGGGGGAGGAGTCCGGCCCCGCCGGTGCCGGCCCCGGGCCGTCGGGTGTGGAGGGCGCGGGCATGGGCACCGACGCCGACGGCACGGGCGCGGGCGGCGGCCGCAAGGGGACGCCCCTGCGCGGGACCGACGTACCGCAGGGCGTCGCACGCAGGCGCGGGGGTCTCGGGGCGTGGGCGCGGCGGCTGGCCGGCGGGCGCACGGGCGCGCCGGACGCGGCCGGGCCCGACGCGTACGCCGACGAGGAGGCCACCGGTCCCGCGCAGGCGGCGACCCTCCCCGGCGCCCGCCCCGCGCCGGAGACGTGGCCGGACTCCGCCTCGCTGCTGCTGACGGCGCTGGGACCGGGGCCGCGGCTGTGGGAGCGGGGGCCGGAGCACCCCGAGGTGCTCGCCGTGCGGCTGGGCACGGCCGACCGGATGGCGCCCGGCGGTGCCGCACCGCTGCCCGCGGTCCCGGTGACCGTCGGGCTGCGCGAGGCCGGGGCGCTCGGGCTGGCGGGCCCGCGCGCGCGGCTCACCGGGCTGGCCCGCGCCGTGCTCGCCCAGCTCGCCGCGCTGCACTCCCCCGACCTGCTGGAGATCGTCCTGATCAGCGCGGACCGGGGCCGTCCGCTCGCGGAGCGCGTCGCGGAGTGGTCGTGGCTGGGCTGGCTGCCGCACGTGCGCCCGGGGCACGGCCAGGACTGCCGCCTGCTGTTCGCCCACGACCGCGACCAGGCCATGGCCCGCGCCCAGGAACTCCTGCGCCGCCTGGAGGACCACCGGACGGACGCGCCCGCCGGCGCCCGTCCGCCGGCCCCCGCCGGCACGATCCCGGCCCAGCCGGCGGCCCCCGCCCAGGAGGGACGGCACGGCGGCCCGGACGGACACGACGGCCCGCCCGACGGGTCCGCGGCGGTCGCGGGAGCCGGCAGGCGGCCCTCCTGGGCGCCGGCGGACGACGGGAGCGACCCGGACGGCGGCTTCCCGGGTCCCTACACCGTGGTCGTCGTGGACGGCGACCCCGGCGGCGCCGACGTGCGCGAGGTGGTGGCGCGGCTGGCCCTGGAGGGCCCCCGGGCGGGCATCCACGTGGTGTGTCTCGCCGAGACGGCCGCCGCCTCCCCGACCTCGCCGGTGGCGCGGACGTACGAGGCGGCCTGCGCGGCGTCGCCGGTCTTCCGCGACTGCGGCGCCGTGGCACTGCTCAGCGGTGACGTGGCGACGGCCCTGCGGCTGCTGCGCGTCGCGCGCACCGGGTCGTCCCCGAGCGGCCCGGTCGGCCACGGCACCCTCGGCACGGTGGACGCCGTCTCCGCGGCCTGGTCGGAGCGGTTCGCGCGCGCCCTGGCGCCGCTGCGCACCGACGGCGCGGCGGGCGAGCGGCACGCGCGGGTGTCCGCGCCGCTGCCCCAGGCGGCCCGGCTCCTCGACGAGCTGGGCCTCGCCCGGGCGACCCCGGCGTCCCTGATGGCCCGCTGGGCGGACGCGGCCGACGACACGGACGCCCTGGGCGGGCGCGCGCACGCCGTGCTGGGCGCGGGACCGCGCGGCCCGGTCGCGGTGGACCTCGCCGCCGAGGGACCGCACCTGCTGATCGAGGGCCCGCCCGGCAGCGGCCGCACGGAGCTGCTGCGGGCGCTCGTCGCCTCGCTCGCCTCCGCGGAGCGCCCCGACCGGCTCGGCATCGTCCTGATGGACGGCCGGGACACCGTGGGCGCGGGCCACGGACACGGCGAGGGCCTGCGCGTCTGCACGGACGTACCGCACGTCACCACCCACCTGACCGCCGACGACCCGGTCCGGATGCGGGAGTTCGCCCAGTCGCTGAGCGCCGAGCTCAAGCGGCGCGGCGAGCTGCTCGGGCGGTCCGACTTCGCCGAGTGGCACACCGGGCGCGAGGTGTCGGGGCGGATGGTCGCCCAACGCACGGCCGTGGGCGGCGGGATGCCGGAGACGGGGGACGTCGACTCGCCGCCCAGCTCGACGCTCCGGCTGCGGCCGGGCGCGGCCCGGCGGCGGGCGGGGGCGGTGCCGCCGCTGCCCCGGCTGGTGGTCGTCGTGGACGATCTGGACGCGCTCGTCACACCCCCGCTCGGGTCGCCGGGGCGGCCCGCGGCGGGATCGGTGATGCGGGCGCTGGAGGCCGTGGTGAGGGAGGGCGACCGGCTCGGGGTGCACCTGGTGGCGGCCGCCGGGCCGGGGGGCCGTACGGCCCAGACGGAGCCGGCCCGCCGGGCGGCGCTGCGGGTCGCGCTCGACGCGCCGGCGGCGGGTCCGGACGAACCGCTGCCGGGGCGTGGGCGGTTGGCCTGGGCGGACGGCCGGAGCACGGCGTTCCAGGCGGGCCGGGTCACGGGGCGCATCCCCCGTACGGCGACGCTGCGGCCCACCGTGGTGGCGCTGGAGTGGCACCGGATGGGGGACCCGCCCGCCCGGCGGCCCGTGCGTGAGCTGGGGAACGGGCCGACGGATCTGGCGTTGCTGGCCAGCGCGTTGGAACGGGCGGCCCGGGAAGTCGCCGCCGCGGAGGTGCCGTCCCTGCTGTGACGCGGGGCGTCGCCGCCGGTCCGGCACTGCCGCGCGGGGCCCCGACCGCACGGCCCGGCATCGCGGGGTGCCGTCGCCGCTGTGACACGGGACGCCTCGGGGTGCCGTCGCCGCTCTCGCGGTTGGCCCCAGGGCGGGAGGACCCCACCGCCCGTCTCTGCCGCCCCCCGCGTCGCCTCCCGGACGGGTCCCGGCACTGGGGAGGCATACCGCCGCAGGCGGCGGGCCCGGCCGCGGGACGCGGGGGGCGAGTCACGAGGCGATTACGATCTTCGGTTACCCCGCGGACGCGCTCTTGCCGCCCTCACCCCCCTGGCGTACACCAGAGCGCACGGACAGCGCCGGACGTTCGACGAGGCACGAAGAACGGGGCAGTGATGCGCACGATCAGCACCATGAGGACACGCAAAACCGCGGGGACGGTCACGGGCCGGGCGGGGAGGAGGACGGCCAGGGCCGCCGCCGTGCTCGCCGCGGGCGCCCTCGCGCTCTCGCTCACCGCGTGCAGCGGTGACGACGACAAGGACAGCGGCGACAAGGCGAGCCAGGGCAGCGGCGGCGAGAAGCCCGCCACGCTGACCCTCCCCAAGCTCGACGGCGAGAGCCTGGAGGTCGCCGCCGTCTGGACCGGCGCCGAGCAGGAGAACTTCAAGAAGGTCCTCGCCGAGTTCGAGAAGCGCACCGGCGCGAAGGTGACCTTCGTACCGGCGCAGGACCCGATCATCAACTTCCTCGGGTCGAAGATCGCCGGCGGCGCCCCGCCGGACGTGGCGATGCTCCCGCAGCCCGGCGCCATCAAGCAGGCGGTCGACAAGGGCTGGGCCAAGCCGCTGGGCGCGGAGGCCACCAAGGAGCTGACGAAGAACTACTCGCAGGGCTGGCAGGACATCGGCAAGGTCGGCGGCAAGCAGTACGGCGTCTACTACAAGGCCGCCAACAAGTCCCTGATCTGGTACAACGCGCAGGTCTTCGAGAACGCGGGCGCCTCCGAGCCCAAGAGCTGGGACGAGCTGCTGACCACCGCGCAGACGATCTACGACTCGGGTGTCACGCCGTTCTCCGTGGGCGGCGCGGACGGCTGGACGCTCACCGACTGGTTCGAGAACGTGTACCTCTCGCAGGCCGGCCCGGAGAAGTACGACCAGCTCGCCAAGCACGAGATCAAGTGGACGGACCCGTCCGTCAAGCAGGCCCTGACCACGCTCGCCCAGATCTGGGGCAAGAAGGACTACGTCGCGGGCGGCGCGTCCGGCGCGCTGCAGACGGAGTTCCCGGCCTCGGTGACGCAGACCTTCACCGGCGGCGACCAGCCCAAGGCGGGCATGGTCTACGAGGGCGACTTCGTGCAGGTCAACATCGGCGAGACGGACGCGAAGGTCGGTACGGACGCGAAGGTGTTCCCGTTCCCGGCCGTCGGCGACACCGCGCCGGTGGTCTCGGGCGGCGACGCGGCGGTGATCCTGAAGGACTCGAAGGCGGCGCAGGCCCTGGCCACCTTCCTGGCCTCCCCGGACGCGGGGGCGATCCAGGCGAAGCTGGGCGGCTTCCTGTCGCCGAACAAGGCCATCGACACCGACGCGTACCCGAACGAGGTGCAGAAGAAGATGGCCGACGCGCTGATCGCGGCCGGCGACGACTTCCGCTTCGACATGTCGGACCAGGCCCCGCAGGCCTTCGGCGGCACGCCCGGCAAGGGCGAGTGGAAGGCGCTCCAGGACTTCCTGAAGAACCCGAAGGACGTCGCGGGAGCGCAGGCGAAGCTGGAGGCGGACGCGGCCGCCGCCTACGGAGGCTGACGGATGGCGTCGGCCACCGCGGCAGGGGCCTCGCCGGCCCCTGCCGCTCCCAAGTCGCGCAAGAGCGTGACCGGCACCCGCCGGACCGTGGCGGCCCTGTTCCTGCTGCCCGCCCTGCTGCTGCTCGGCGCGCTCGTGGTGTACCCGATCGGGTACTCGCTGGTCCGCAGCTTCTACGACCAGTCCGGCGACTCCTTCGCCGGATTCGACAACTACCAGGCGCTGTTCACCGACGACGGCATCCGCACGGCCCTGAAGAACAACATCATCTGGATGGTGTTCGCGCCCACGGTCGCCACCGCGCTCGGCCTGGTCTTCGCGGTGCTGACCGAACGGGTGCGCTGGGGCACGGCGTTCAAGCTGGTCGTCTTCATGCCGATGGCGATCTCGATGCTGGCCGCCGGGATCATCTTCCGCCTGGTGTACGACCAGGCGCCGGAGAAGGGCGTCGCGAACGCGGTGTGGGTGGGGGTGCACGACACCTTCGCCGAGTCGTCGGCGTTCCCGAAGGCGCACCCGGGCCGCGAGTCGCCGCTGGAACCGGCCGGCGGGGGCGCGTTCGTCACCAAGGAGCCGGTCGGCGCCGGGCAGGTCGTCACGCTCCCGCTCGTCGGTGTCGCCCCCGACCAGATGCCGGACGGTGCGGAGAAGGCCGTGCCCGCCCGGCCCGAGGACGGGAAGATCAACGGCACCACCTGGCAGGACTTCACCCGCGGCAAGGGCGTCGGCAAGCTGAACGGCGTCGACGCCGCCGAGCTGGGCTACGCCGGGATGAAGATCGAGGCCGTCAAGGACGGCAAGGTCGTCGCGTCGACGAAGGCCGCCGGCGACGGCACGTTCACGCTGCCCGCCGCGGCCGACGGGGCGCTGCTCAGGCTGCCCGCCGACAACTTCAAGGAGGCCTACAACGGCCTGGACTGGCTCGGCCCCTCGCTCGTCACCCCGGCCATCATCGGGTCGTACGTGTGGATGTGGGCGGGCTTCGCGATGGTGCTGATCGCGGCCGGGCTGGCGGGCGTCCCCCGGGAGCTGCTGGAGGCCGCCCGGGTGGACGGCGCCAACGAGTGGCAGGTCTTCCGGCGGGTCACGGTGCCGCTCCTGGCGCCGGTCCTCGCGGTCGTGGCCGTCACCCTGATGATCAACGTGCTGAAGGTCTTCGACCTGGTCTTCATCATCGCGCCCGGCTCCTCCCAGGACGACGCGAACGTCCTCGCCCTGGAGCTGTACCGGAAGGGCTTCGCCTCGGACCAGCCGGGCATCGCGAGCGCCATCGCGGTGTTCCTGCTGCTCCTGGTCATCCCGGTGATGTGGTTCAACGTACGGCGGCTGCGGCGGGAGGTGCGGCGATGACCGCGGACGCGGGTTCTCTCACCGAGACGGCCGCCGAGCCGTCCGGGACCGCGGTGAAGGCGAGGCCGTCGCTGGGTGCGCGGCTCGCCGAGGGCGTGAGCGGCGGTTTCGTCCGGGTGTTCCTGATCGTCGTGGGCCTGTTCTGGCTCGTCCCGACGATCGGACTGCTGCTGTCCTCGCTGCGCACCCCGAAGGACATGGCGGCCAGTGGCTGGTGGAAGGTCTTCACCGAGCCCTCGCAGCTCACCTTCCAGAGCTACGAGGAGCTGCTGAAGAACGGCGACATCACCTCCTCCCTGGTCAACACCGTGCTGATCACGGTCCCGGCGACGGTGCTGGTCGTCGTGATCGGCTCGCTCGCGGGATACGCCTTCGCGTGGATGGACTTCCCCGGCCGCGACTGGTGGTTCCTGGCCGTGGTCGGGCTGCTGGTCGTCCCCGTGCAGGTGGCGCTGATCCCGATCGCCGAACTCTTCGGCAAGATCGGCCTGTTCGGTTCGATCGTGGGTGTGATCCTGTTCCACGTCGGCTTCGGGCTGCCGTTCGCGGTGTTCCTCCTGCGGAACTTCTTCGCGGAGATCCCGAGGGAGCTGCTGGAGGCCGCCCGGCTCGACGGAGCGGGTGAACTGCGGCTGTTCGCACGGGTCGTGATGCCGCTCGGCGGGCCCGCGATCGCGAGCCTCGGCATCTTCCAGTTCCTGTGGGTGTGGAACGACATGCTGGTCGCGCTGATCTTCTCGGACTCCGGGAGCCAGCCGATCACGGTCGCCCTCCAGACGCAGGTACGGCAGTTCGGCAACAACATCGACGTGCTGGCGCCCGGCGCCTTCATCTCCATGGTGATCCCGCTGGCCGTGTTCTTCGCGTTCCAGCGGCAGTTCGTCTCCGGCGTCATGGCGGGCGCCGTCAAGTAGCCGCCGTCGCATCACCCTTGGAGGGGGCGGGCCGGAAACGGTCCGCCCCCTCCTTCGCGTGCGCGGGGTCCCCCGAATGCCCCGGCGGCCGTAACCAAGTCGCCCCGCCGGCCGTTGCCGGGCCGAGCGCCCGTGCCGACCCATGGATGTCCCCGTGCCCCGGTTCAGTGTCATCGTCCCCGCGTACCAGGTCCAGGCGTATCTGCACGAGTGCCTGGCCTCGGTGCTGTCCCAGTCGTACCCGGATCTCGAGCTCGTCGTGGTCGACGACTGCTCGCCGGACGCCTGCGGCGAGATCGCCGACGAGTGCGCGGAGCGCGACGCCCGGGTGCGGCCCGTGCACCTGCCCCGCACCGAGGGCCCGGGCCCGGCCCGCAACGCCGGGATGGAGCGGGCGGCCGGCGACTACCTGGTCTTCCTCGACGGCGACGACACCCTCGCCCCGGACGCGCTGCGCGGCGTCGCCGACCGGATCAAGGAGACCGGGGAGCCGGACGTCGTGGTCTACGGCCACGCCCGCGCGTACCGGACCGGCGAGACGGTTCCCGACCGGGCCGCGGCGCACCTCACCGAGCAGGGCCCGGCGCCGTTCCGGCTGACCGGCCGGCCGGGGCTGCTGGCGCTGCCGGCGGTGGCCTGGAACAAGGCCGTGCGGCGGGAGTTCGCCGAGCGCGAGGGCATCGTCTTCCCGCCCGGCGGCCACGAGCACACCCCGTGGTCGTACCCGCTGCTGATGGCCGCGCAGTCCCTCGCCACCCTGGACCGGGTCTGCGTCCACCACCGGCAGCGCCGGCGGGGCGGCACCCCGGGCGAACGCCACCTCGACGTCTTCGCCCAGTACGACCGGGTCTTCGCCTACGTCGAGTCCGACCCGGAGCTGGCCCGCTGGCGGCCGGTGCTGTTCCGCCGCATGGCCGACCACCTGACGACGGTGCTCACCCCCGGCCGCCTGCCGCGCTCCGTGCGCGCGGAGTTCCTGCGCCGGGCCGGCGTCCACTGCCGCCGCTACCGCGTCCCCGGCACCCCCGTCCCGCCGGTCGTCCGGCTGCGTCACGGCCTGCTCCGCCTGGGCCTGCGCCGCACCTACGAGGCCCTCAGGCTGGTGTCCGCGCTGCGCCGCCGGACGCTGAAGGGCTGCGCCAAGCTGCTGGGGAGGACACGCACCGCCGCCCTGCGGCTGCACTACCGGGTCCAGCGCCGGCTCCCCCTGCGGGCCGACCGGGCCCTCTTCGCCGACGCCGGCGGCCGGGGGTACGGCGGCAACCCGGGCGCGCTGGAGGAGGCGTTCCGCACCTTCGCGCCGCACGTCCGCACCGCGTGGGCCGCCGACCCCGCGCACCACCACACGGTCCCGCCCGGCACCCGCCGGCTGGCCCCGGACACGGCCGCGTACTGGACGGCGCTGGCCCGCTCCCGGTACCTGGTGCACCACACCGGTCTCGACGCGGGCCTGGTGAAGCGCCGGGGCCAGGTACTGGTCCGGACGCCCGCCGGAACACCCCTCAAGCACACCGGCCTCGACCTCCGGGAGCACCCGGCCGTCGCCCGCGGCACCGACTTCGGCCGGCTCCTGGACGACGTGGACTCCTGGGACCACCTGGTCTCGCCGAACCGCCACTCCACCCTGACCTGGGAGCGCGTCTTCCCGGGCCGCTACGCCACGCTGGAGTTCGGCCAGCCGCGCAGCGACGTGCTCCAGCGGGCGACGGCGGCGGACGTGGCCCGGCTGCGCGAGACGCTCGGCATCCGGGAGGGCACCGTCGCGCTCCTGTACGCGCCCGCGTACCGCGACTACCGCCGCACCCAGCGCGCGGGCCTCGACCTGGAGCGCCTCGTCACCCGTCTCGGCCCCCGCTACATGGTGCTGGCCCGCGCGCACCCCCGGCACGGCGGCCCGCTCACCACCGCGCGCCACGACCGGATCGTCGACGTCACCGGCCACCCGAGCGTGGAGGCGCTGTGCCTCGCCTCGGACGCGCTCGTCACCGACTACTCGGCACTGATGTTCGACTACGCGGGCCTGGACCGGCCGATCGTGGTCCACACCGACGAGCGGGAGGCCTTCGAGGCGGCCTGCGGCACCTACGTCGACCTGCGTTCCTGCCCGCCGGGCGCGATGGCGCGCGACGAGGACGAGCTGATCGGCGTCTTCTCCGGCGGCGACTGGTGCGGCCCCCGGTCCGCCCAGCTCAGGGCCGCCTTCCGGGAGCGGTTCTGCCCGCACGACGACGGCCGCGTCGCCGAGCGCGTCGTACGCCGCGTCGTACTGGGGGAGGCGGACCTCCCGCCGGTCGTACCGCTCGCCGAACGGCGCCCCGCCCCGTCCGCCGCTGCGGCCCTCTCCCGGCCCCCGCTCGCCACCGTGCCGCAACCCGCCGGGCCGCGCACCGTCACCGACAGCCTCTGACCGCCGTTTGTCCAGTGGGAGTTCGCATGCCCCGCAGCCCGTCACGGCCCGCTCCCAGCCGGCCGCCCACCTGGCGGCCGGCCGGACGGCCGGCCCGCCGGGCGGCCCGAGCGGCGGAGGCCTCCCGCCGGACCAGGACAACGAGAGAAAGAGCAGTATGCCCCGCTTCAGCATCATCGTCCCGTCCCATGGGGTCGCAGGGCGGCTGTCCCAGGCGCTGGACTCGGTCCTCGCCCAGTCCTTCGGCGACTTCGAGCTGATCCCCGTCTGCGACACCCCCGACTGCGCCGCGGCGGACATCGCCGCCGACCGGGCCGCTCGGGACTCCCGGGTGGCTCCCGTGCACTCGCCGCCGTCGGCGGGCCCGGCCGGAGCGCGCAACACCGGGGCGCGGGCGGCGACCGGCGCCTATCTGCTGTTCCTCGACGGCGACGACGTCCTGGTGCCGGGCGCGCTGGCGGCGCTGGACGCGCGGCTGGCCGAGACCGGCGGCGGCACCCGCGTCGACGTGTTGTACTTCGAGCACGAGCGCGTCCCCTGGTGGGAGGGTGAGCCGGCCAACCCGGCCGCCCCGCTGCTGGCGAAGGCGCCGGACGGGGCCTTCGCCCCCGGCCTCGCCCCGCACCTGACCGGCGTGCAACTGCCCGCGTGGAGCGCCGTCTACCGCCGCGCCTTCCTCGCCGAACGGCGGCTGGAGTTCCCCGCCGGGCACTACACGGACATCGGCTTCGCCACCCGTGCCGCCGCGGACGCAGACCGCATGACGGTGCTGCGCTCCGTCGTCGTACGGCACCTGGTGCGGCGCCAGGGCAGCCGGCTGAACCAGCCCGGCGAGCACCACGCCGAGCTGCTGGACCAGGCCGAGCTGGCGCTCGCGTACGCCGCGGGACGGGGACTGCCGGCCGAGCGGCGCGGGCCGCTGTTCGAGCAGCTCTTCGCCCTGATCCTGAAGACGGCGGCCCACCCGAGGCGGCTGACGCGGGGGCGCCGCGCCTTCTTCCGCCGGGCGGGCCGCCTGTACCGGCGTCACCGTCCCGCCGGCTTCCGGGCGCCGGGTGGCCGGCTCGGCGCGCAGCACCGGCTGCTGGCGTCCGGGGCGTACACCGCGTTCCGCGCCCTGCGGGGCGTCAACCGGGCGGCGTCCGGGATCCTCGGCCGCCTGCCCCGTCCGCACGGGCTGCGCACCCGCCTGCGGTACCGGCGCCGGCTGCGCCGCCCGCTGGACCCGAACCTCGTCGTGTACTGCGCGTACTGGGGCCGCGGCTACGCCTGCAACCCGGCCGCGATCCACGCCAAGGCCCGCGAACTCGCCCCGCACCTGCGCGGTGTGTTCCTGGTCGAGCCCGACCAGGCGCACACCGTGCCGAAGGGCGTCGAGCACGCCGTCATCGGCAGCCGGCGCTACTGGGAGGTGCTGGCCGGCGCCACGTACCTGGTGAACAACGCCAACTTCGCCGAGGGCGTCGTCAAGCGCCCCGGCAGCGTGCACGTGCAGACCCAGCACGGCACCCCGCTGAAGACGATGGGCGTGGACCAGTCGACGTACCCGGTCGTGGCGGCGGCCAGCGGCAGCTTCGCCAAACTGCTGGGCCGCGTGGACCGGTGGGACTACAACCTCTCCTCCAACCGCCACTCCACCCAGATGTGGGAGCGCGCCTTCCCGGGCTCGTACGAGCACCTGGAGTACGGCTATCCGCGCAACGACGTCTTCTACACGGCGACCGCCGACGACGTCGCCCGCGTCCGGCGCGAGCTGGGCGTGCCGGAGGGGAGCACGGCCGTCCTGTACGCGCCCACGCACCGCGACCACGAGAGCGGGTTCGGCGCGGGCGGCCTGGACCTGGAGGCGTTCTGCGAGGCGGCCGGCGAGGACGTGGTGGTGCTGCTGCGCGCCCACTACTTCTACGACCGGGGCGGCCGGCGGGAGGGCCGCGGCCGGATCATCGACGTCACCGGGCACCGCTCCTCCGAGGACGTGTGCCTGGCCGCCGACGCGCTGGTCACCGACTACTCGTCGATCATGTTCGACTACGCCAACCTCGACCGGCCGATCGTCGTGTACGCCGACGACTGGGACGTCTACCGGGAGACCCGAGGCGTCTACTTCGACCTGACCGCGGCGCCGCCCGGTCCGGTGGTGCACACGCCCGAGGAGCTGGCCCGCGTCTTCCGCGACGGCTCGTACGCGGACGCCGGGTCGGCGGCGCTGCGGGCGGCGTTCCGGGAGCGGTTCTGCGAGTTCGACGACGGCCGGGCCGCCGAGCGCGTAGTGCGCCGGGTGCTGCTCGGAGAGCCGCCGGAGGCGATCGCGCCCGTGACCCCGCTCGCGCAGCGCGTCCCGGCCCCCGCCGCCGCCCCCCTCGTAAGGAGCTGACCCCGCCGTGTCCCGCTTCAGCGTCATCATCCCCTGCTTCAAGGTGCAGGGCTTCCTTCGCGAGTGCCTCGACTCGGTCCTGGACCAGTCCTACCGGGACCTCGAGGTCATCGCCGTGAACGACTGCTCGCCGGACGGCTGCGGCGCGATCCTCGACGAGTACGCGGCCCGCGACGACCGGCTGCGCGTGCTGCACCTGGAGGAGAACGTCGGCCTCGGCCGCGCCCGCAACGCGGGGATGCCGCACGCCACCGGCGACTACCTGTTCTTCCTGGACAGCGACGACACCCTCACCCCGGGGGCCCTGCGGGCGGTGGCCGACCGGCTCGCGGAGACGGACGACCCGGACGTCCTGGTCTTCGACTACGCGCGCACCTACTGGTGGGGCGGCACCCGCCGCAACGCCCTCGCCCGGGTCCTCGCGGAGGCCGGCGGCGGCACCTTCACGGCCGCCGAGCACCCGGAGATCCTCGACCTGCTGATGGTGGTGTGGAACAAGGTCTACCGGCGCGACTTCACCGAGCGGGAGGGCTTCACCTTCCCGCCGGGCTACTACGAGGACACGCCCTGGACGTTCCCGGTGATGCTCAGCGCCGGGCGGATCGCCGCGCTGGACCGCATCTGCCTCAACTACCGGCAGCGGCGCAGCGGCAACATCCTGTCCACCACCAGCCGCAAGCACTTCGACATCCACGCGCAGTACGAGCGGGTCTTCGCGTTCGTCGACGCCCGGCCGGAACTGGCCGGCTGGCGGCCGTTCCTGCACGCCAAGATGGGCGAGCACTGCCTGGACATCCTGTCCAAGCCGGACCGGCTGCCCCCCGCCGACAAGGCCGAGTTCTTCCGCCGCACCGCCGAGATGTTCCGCGTCCACCGCCCCGAGGGCGCCCGGACCCCGGCCGGGCTGCGGGTGCTGGAGGGGAGCTGGACGGCGTACCGGCTGCGCAGGCAGTCCGGGCGGGCGGGCCGGGGTCTGGTGCGGCGGACGCGGCAGGCGGGCGGCGCGGCCGCCGGGCGCCTGGGCCGGGTCCGCTCCGCGGTGAACGCCCTCCGTCCCCTGGACCCGCACCTCGCCGTGTACTCGGCGTTCTCCCACCGGGGCGTGCTCGGCGACCCCGCGGCGGTCTACCGCAAGGCCCGCGAGATCGCGCCGCACCTGCGCGGGGTGTGGGTGGTGCGCGACGAGGAGGACGCACGGCTGCTGCCGCCGGGCACGGAGCACGTGCTCCTGGGCAGTGGGGCCTACCGCCGGGTGGCCGAGCGGGCCACGTACTTCGTCAACAACGTCAACTGGCCCGGCGCCCTGGTCAAGCGCCCCGGCAGCGTCCACATCCACACCCACCAGGGCACCCCGCTCAAGTACATGGGCGCCGACCTGCTGGGCAAGCCGGGCGCCCGGCACGGCCTGGACGTGCCGCAGATGCTGCGCCGCGCCGACCGCTGGGACTACAGCCTGGTCGCCAACCGGCACTCGGAGCTGGTGTGGGAGCGGGCGTACCCCTGCCACTTCACGTCGGTGCGTACCGGCAGTCCGCGCAACGACGTCCTGGTCGGCGCCTCTCCCGAGCACGGCCGCCGGGTCCGCGAGCGGCTCGGGGTGCCCGAGGGCCACACGGTGGTGCTGTACGCGCCGACCCGCCGCGACTACCGGCGGGGCGGGCACGTGGACCGGATCGACCTGGCCCGCCTCGCCGCCGACCTCGGCGAGGACCACACGCTGATGGTCCGGCTGCACCCCGCGCTCGCCACCGGCCACGCCCGCGGCATGGGCCTGTCCGAGCTGCACCGGCGGGGCGTGGTCGTCGACGTGACGGACGAACCGCACGTCGAGGACGTGATGCTCGCCTCCGACCTGCTGATCACCGACTACTCCGCCCTGATGTTCGACTACGCGCTCCTGGACCGGCCGATCGTCGTCCACGCCGACGACTGGGGCGCCTACGCGGCGAGCCGCGGCGCCTACTTCGACATCACCGCCGAGGCACCGGGCCACGTGGCGCGCTCCTACCGGGAGCTGGCGTGGCTGCTGGAGTCGGGGGCGTGGCGGGACGAGGAGGCCACGCGGCTGCGGTCCGCCTTCCGGGCCCGGTTCGGCGAGTACGACGACGGGCGGGCCGCCGAGCGGGTCGTCCGGACGCTGATGCTGGGCGAGGCGATGCCGGCGACGGCGGCCACCGTCCCCGCCCCCCGTGCCGTCCCCGCGGCCGACCGCGACCTGCTGACCTCCTCGTGAGGCCGCGCACCTGGGTGCTGGCGCTGGCCGCGCTGTTCGCGCTGCTCCAGCTCGCGAACGTCTCCGGCCGGGACACGCCCGACACCAAGAACTACCTGGCGTACGCGCTGAGCCTGTCCGGCGAGAGCAAGCGCGGGGCGGCGGCGGCCACCATCGACTACGTGTGCGCGAGCCGGGCGTCGGTGGCCCGCCGTGACCAGAGCGTGCACGTGGTCCGCTTCCACCGCCCCGACCCGACCGACCGGGTCGTGGCGGACTGCCGGGCGCGGGAGTGGGGGCAGGTGGAGCCCCGGCTGGCGGCCGGGCAGACCGGCGGGCACACCGTGCCCTACATGCCGGAGCGCTTCATGCGGATCTTCGAGGCGCGGCCCGGATACCCGGTGTTCCTGGTGCCGTTCGTCACCGCGTTCGGGGTGACCTGGGGGCTGTGGGCGGCGAGCGTGGTCATCGCGTGCGCGGGCGGCGTCCTCGCCTTCCTGGTCCTGCGCACGCTGTCCGTGCCGGTGCCGCTCGCGCTGGCCGGGCAGGCCCTGTACTACGTGCTGCCGAGCGGGACGACCGCCATGCGCCCGATGACCGAGGGGCTGCTGATGGCCCTGACCCTGGCGGCGGTGTGGGGCTGCGCGCTGGTGCTGCGGGCGGGGCGCGAGCGGGCGGGACTCGGTCTGGTCGCCGGGTCGCTGCTCGCGCTGTTCGCCGTCAAGCACTCGCAGGCGCTGTTCCTCGGGCTGTGCCTGGCGGCGGCCGGCGCGGCGACCGCCCTGCGGCGGCATCGGTGGGGCCGGCCTCCGGGCCGGGACGTGCTGGCGCTCGCGTCCGTGGGCCTGGCCGGGGCGCTGGTCACGGTGGCGCTGGCCCGGCTGCTGCACTACCCGTCCGAGTCCGACAGTGTCCAGGATCTGCTCACCGGGCACTTCGCGCGGCCCGACCGGGAGGATCCGTGGCCGGAGTTCTGGCAGTTGCAGGGCAACTTCTGGGTGGAGTGGCTGCGCCGGCAGGCGTGGGAGCCGCTGTTCGCCGCGGCCCTGGGCGCCGGGGCGTGGGGCGCGCTGCGGCGGGGGCGCACGGCCGGCGTCTTCGTGGTCGCGGCGGCGTTCACCGGCGTCCTCACCCAGGCCGCGCACCCGGACATCGGCATCTGGGGCGAGCGGCTGATCGTGTTGGCCTGGCTGCTGCCGGTGCTGGGCGTTCCGCTGCTGCTGGAGCCGGTGCTGCGGGACCGGGTGGCGCTGCCCGCGCAGGGACACGCCGACCGGGCGCGCGCGCTCGGCTGACCCCGGCCCTCACCCGTTGAGGTGAAGTGACGTCAGACCGTTGACGTCGGCGGGAACATACGGCAAATGCCTCGATTGTCCCGCTGCCCCGTTCTCCAGTGAGCGCCGGCGTCCTCGCCCGGGGGGCCGTGCGCGGCGCGACGGCGCTGCGCGGCGGCCGCTCCTGGCGCCCCACCCCCTTCCAGGCCGCGGGCTTCCTGTTCTTCCTGGTGATGTCGCTGGCGTACTGGCGGGTGCCGCTGTGCTGCGACGCCGGCCAGCACGCGGCGGTGGTGGAACGCCTGAAGGCCGGCCTCCTGCGTCCGCGCCACCCGATGGCCGACCTGCCGGGCGCGGGCAGCGCCTACTACTCGCCGTACGCGGTGGCGCAGGGGGCCTTCGCCCGGTTCGCGGGGCTGGGCGGCTGGGAGGTGGTGCGGCTCGCCGGGCCGCTGAACCTGCTGGTGGTGCTGACCGGGCTGAACCGCTTCGTGCGGGTGCTGAGCCCGCGGCCGTGGGCGCCCGTGCTGGCGCTGGGCGCGATGACGCTGCTGTGGGGCACCGAGCGGGCCTGGTGGAGCGGCTACCTGGGGCTGATGTCGATGACCGGCAACCTCGGCTACCCGTCGGCGTTCGCGATCGGCCTCACCTTCTGGGCCTGGGCGCTGACCGGGGCCCGCGCCCGCGACGGGCGCCGGGTGCGGTACGTGGGGCCCAGCGGGCTGCACGGCTTCGGCGGGTACGCGGGGCTGGGTGTCCTGTACGGGCTGATCATGCTGGTCCACCCGATCACGGCGGTGGCGGCGGCCCTGGGCGGCGTGGCGCTGGTGGCCGGGTGGCAGCGGGGGCGGCACGGGGCGGTCCTCGGCCGGTGGGCGCTGACGGGGGCGGTGGCGCTGCTGTCGGCGGCCTGCTGGCCGTACTTCGACGTGTTCGCGCTGGCCGGTGACGACAGCGTGGACGGCATGCACCGCGTCCTGTACCTGGACCTGCCCGGGGAGTTCTGGCTGGCGCTGCTCGGGCTTCCGGCGCTGTGGCTGCGCGGGCGGCGCTCGGCGCGGGACCCGCTGGTGCTGATGTTCGTGCTGGACTGCGCGGTGGTGGCGTTCGGCTGGTTCAGCGGCCACTACACCTACGGCAGGATCCTCGGGCTCACGCTGGTGCCGTTGCAGTTCGCCGTGGCGATCGAGCTGGCCGCTCCCCGGCCGTGGGGGTGGTGGCGACGGCTGCTGGGCACGGTGGTGGCCGCGGGGGCCCTGCTGGGCTTCCTCACGGTCCAGGCGGGGGCGGTGGTGCCGCGGCCGCTGGATCCGGTCGGCTTCGAGCAGCCGCCCGACTGGCCGACGTACGCGTGGGCCGCCCGGCACATCGGGCCGGGCGAGGTCGTGATCACCGACGGCTACTACGCCGCTCACGCCATCGCCGGGTACGGGCCGAACCTCGCGGCGCCCGCCTGGCCGGACCCGTCCCTGGACGAGCGGGAGCGCAGGCGGCGCGTGGCCGACGTGAAGGCGTACCTCGCCCCCGGCTCGACCCGCGCCCTGCGCGCCGCCGTCGTGCGCCGCTACCACGTCCGCTGGCTGCTGCTGACGCGCTGGCACCCGCTGCCCGAGGAGGCGGTGGTCAGGGCGTGGAGCGAGCGCACGGGGGAGGTGCTGGCGCGGGTCGGGGGATGACCCGGACGCCGGGGGCTACTCGATGACGAGCTCGACCGGGATGTTGCCGCGGGTGGCGTTGGAGTAGGGGCAGACCTGGTGCGCCTGCTCGACCAGCTTGCGGCCGGTCTCCTCGTCCACGCCCGCGGGCAGCTCGACGCGGAGGGTGACGGCGAGGCCGAAGCCCTCGCCCTGCTTGCCGATGCCGACCTCGGCGGTCACCGCGGCGTCGGTGACGTCGACCTTGGCCCGCCGGCCGACGAGGCCGAGGGCGCTGCCGAAGCAGGCGGCGTACCCGGCGGCGAAGAGCTGCTCCGGGTTGGTGCCCGACCCGTCGCCGCCCATCTCGACGGGGGCGCTGAGAGCGAGGTCCAGCTTGCCGTCGGAGCTGACGGCGCGGCCGTCACGGCCGTGCGTGGCGGTGGCGGCGGCGGTGTAGAGCGCGTCCATGAAAAACCCGTCCCTCTGAGAGCTGAAGCGTTTCCGACCACTGAAGTGAAGCACACAATTAAGTTGTGCACAACTAGTTGCCCTTCACGGCTACCCTGGATCCATGACCACGCCACCGCCCCCCGCCGCGACGGACTGGCTCCGCCTCGACCAGCAGATCTGCTTCTCCCTGAACGCCGCCTCGCGCGCCTTCGGCGGCGTGTACCGCGTGCTGCTCAAGGAGCTGGGGCTCACCTACCCGCAGTACCTGGTGATGCTGGTGCTGTGGGAGCACGGCGAGCTGCCCGTCAAGAAGCTCGGTGAGCACCTGCGCCTCGACTCGGGCACGCTGTCGCCCCTGCTCAAGCGGTTGGAGGCGGCCGGCCTGGTCCACCGGGAGCGCAGCGCGCAGGACGAGCGGTCGGTGCGGGTGCGGCTGACGGAGGAGGGTGTCGCGCTGCGCGAGCGGGCCGCCGAGGTGCCGCGCCGGATCGCGGCGGCGACGGGCCTGGAGCTCGCGGAGGTCCAGGACCTCCGCACCCGTCTCGACCGCCTCACGACGGCCCTGGACACCTACCCCCTCTAGGACTTCGGGCGGTCGTGCCGCCGGGGCCGCCACGACAAGGCCGGCCACGCGAGGGGCGAGCGCCTCACAACGCCTTCAGGCCCTCCGCCGTGGCCCGCGCCAGCGCCCCCAGGTACCCCTTCGGCGGCTTCGCGCCGCGCACCACCACCGCACGCCAGTACAGCGGCCCCGAGATCAGGTCCAGCGCCAGGTCCGCGTCGAACCCCGCGCGCAGCTCGCCCCGCTCCTCCGCCGCCGCCAGGATCCTGCTGGCGACCCCGTCCTGCCCCTCCCGCAGCGTCTTCTGCAACGCCTCGGCGATCTCGGGGCTGCGGGCGGCCTCCGCTTGGAGGTCCGGGATGACCTGCGAGGCCACCGGATGCCGCAGGGCCCGGGACGTCACCTCGTACAGCAGCCGCAGGTCCTCCTCGAGCGACCCGGTGTCCGGCGCGGGCAGACCCTGCACCGCGAGCGCCGACACGATGTCGAGCACCAGGTGCAGCTTGGAGCGCCAGCGCCGGTACACCGCCGTCTTGCCGACCCCGGCCCGGCGCGCGATCCCCTCGATGGACATCCTCGCGTAGCCGACCGCCGCGAGCTCCTCGAAGACGGCCGCCCGGATCGCCTCCGTCACGTCCTCGCGCAGCACGGCCGCCCCGGCGGGGGCCCGGCGGCGCGGACGCGGCTGGGGCTCGTCGGCGACGGCGTCGGCATCGGCGTTGGTGGTCATACGGGCCAAGCATAGGGGCGTTACGACGAAACGGTTGCGTTCCGACGTCACACGGGCCTACGCTCACGTCACGACGATACGGTGCCGTCCCGACGTAAAAGAACGGCCGGCGTCCCGCAGGGAAACACCGGGAATCGCCGCACCCCCTCCCCCGAGCGAAAGCAGCGGATGTGAGCCAGGTCCTCGACACACCGCCCCCGACACCGGCCAGGGCCACCCCCGCCGCACCCCACGACCTCGCGGACCTCGCCGCCCGCCACGGTCTGACGGTCAGCGGCGCCCGCCCCTCCCTGCCCGCGTACGTCCGGCAGTTGTGGGCGCGCCGGCACTTCATCGGCGCCTTCGCCACCGCCAAGCTGACCGCCCAGTACAGCCAGGCGAAGCTGGGCCAGCTGTGGCAGGTGATGACGCCGTTGCTGAACGCGGCGGTGTACTACTTCATCTTCGGCGTTCTCATGGACACCAAGCAGGGCGTGGAGGACTACGTCCCGTTCCTGGTCACCGGCGTGTTCGTGTGGACGTTCACGCAGAGTTCGCTGATGGCGGGCACCCGGGCCATCTCCGGCAACCTCGGCCTGGTGCGGGCCCTGCACTTCCCGCGGGCCGCGCTGCCGGTCTCCTTCTGCCTCCAGCAGCTCCAGCAGCTGCTGTTCTCGATGGCCGCCCTGGCCGTCATCCTGCTCGCCTTCGGCGTGCCGCCGGGCGTCTCCTGGGTGCTGACGGTGCCGGTCCTCGTGCTGCAGTTCGTGTTCAACACCGGGCTGTCGATGGTCATGGCCCGGGTGGGTGCCAAGATCCCCGACATCGCCCAGCTGATGCCGTTCCTGCTGCGCACCTGGATGTACGGCTCGGGCGTCATGTTCAGCATCGACCACATGACCGGCCCGGACAGCGGCCTGCCGTCCTGGGTCGGCACGGTGCTCCAGCTCAACCCCGCCGTCGTCTACATCGACCTGATGCGCTTCGCGCTGATCGACAGCTTCGACGGCAGCCACCTGCCGCCCCACGTGTGGGCGCTCGCGGCGGCCTGGGCACTGGCCGCCGGGATCGGCGGCTTCATCTACTTCTGGAAGGCCGAGGAGACGTACGGTCGTGGCTGACAGCACCGGCACCATCCAGCAGGCGGACGAACGCGTCCCCACCGTCGTCGCCGACGGCGTCGACATCGTCTACCGGGTCAACGGCACCGGCGCCGGGCGGGGCTCGGCGACCGCCGCCCTCAACCGCATCCTGCGGCGCGGCACCGCCGAGAAGGCCGCGGGCGTGCGCCGGGTGCACGCGGTGAAGAACGTGTCCTTCGTGGCGTACCGCGGCGAGGCGATCGGGCTCATCGGCACCAACGGTTCCGGCAAGTCCACCCTCCTCAAGGCCGTCGCCGGCCTCCTCCCGGTGGAGAACGGCCGCATCTTCACGGACGGCCAGCCCTCCCTGCTCGGCGTCAACGCGGCCCTGATGAACGACCTCACCGGCGAGCGCAACGTGTACCTCGGCGGCCTGGCGATGGGTATGTCCCGCCCGCAGATCAAGGAGCGGTACCAGGAGATCGTCGACTTCTCCGGCATCAACGACAAGGGCGACTTCATCACCCTGCCGATGCGCACCTACTCCTCCGGCATGGCGGCCCGGCTGCGCTTCTCCATCGCCGCCGCCAAGGACCACGACGTCCTCCTCGTCGACGAGGCCCTGGCCACCGGCGACCGCTCCTTCCAGAAGCGCTCCGAGGAGCGCATCCGGGAGCTGCGCAAGCACGCCGGCACGGTGTTCCTGGTCAGCCACAGCAACAAGTCCATCCGCGACACCTGCGACCGGGTGCTGTGGCTGGAGCGCGGTGAGCTGCGCCTGGACGGGCCGACGGACGAGGTGCTGAAGGAGTACGAGAAGTTCACGACCCGGTAGGCGGCCGGCACACGAAAAGGCGCCCCGGGTCCCGAGGACCCGGGGCGCCTTCACGCCACTGCGGCGCCTTCACGCCACGGCGCCGCCTGCCGCGCGGCTACGCCGTCACGAGTGCGTCCGCAGCAGCGTCCGCATCGTCCGCATCGCCACCGACAGGTTGGAGAGGTCGAAGGCGTCGGAGCCCTTGATCTCCTCCAGCGTGGTGCGGGCCCGGCCGAGGATCGCCGCGTTCTTCTGCTCCCACACCGTGAACCGCTGCTCGGGCGTCGACGTGCCGTTGCCCGCCGCCAGCACGTCCGCGGTGAGCGCCGCGTGCGCCGCGTACAGGTCCTCGCGGATCGCCGCGCGGGCCATGGACTGCCAGCGGTCGGCGCGGGGCAGGTCGCTGATCCGGTCCATGAGCTGGGTGACCCCGAGCCGGTCGGCGATGTCGTAGTACACCTCCGCGACGTCCAGCGGCTCCCTGCCCATGCGGTCGGCCACCGAGACGATGTCCAGCGTCGGGAAGGCCGAGGAGAACCCGGCCACCCGGGTGGCCGGCTCGTCCGGGACCCCGGCGGCGGTCAGCTCGTCGTAGATGTGCTGGTACCACTCCGCGTCCGCGCCCCGCAGCAGCTTGGGCAGCTGCGCCCAGACCTGCTCGACGCGCTCGGCGAAGAAGTCCACCGTCTCGGCGAGCTCCAGCGGCTGCGGCCGGTTGTTGAGCAGCCAGCGGGTGCCGCGCTCGACCAGGCGGCGCGAGTGCAGCCGGATACGGGTCTGGACGGCGGCGTCGACCGTGGTGTCCAGGGCCTCCACCGCGTCCCACACCGGGGCGGAACTGAAGATCGCCCGGGCCGCGGTCTGCGCCCGCACGATCTCCTCGAGCGACGCGCCGGTCTCCTCGCGCATCCGGTGCAGATACGTGGTGCCGCCCGTGTTGACCGTGTCGTTGACCAGGACGGTCGTCGTGATCTCACGGCGCAGCGGGTGGCTGTCGACCTGCTCAGGGAACTGCTCGCGCAGCGCCGTCGGGAAGTAGGCGTGGAGCAGACCGCGCAGGTACGGGTCGTCGGGCAGGGAGGTGTGCAGCAGCTCCTCGGCGACCGTGATCTTCGTGTACGCCAGCAGGACGGCGGTCTCCGGGCCGGTGAGGCCCTGACCGGCGTTCAGGCGTTCGCGGATCTGGCGGTCGGTGGGCAGGAACTCCAGGGCCCGGTCCAGGCTGCCCTCGCGCACCAGGTGGCGCATGAAGCGCTGCTGGGCGTTGAGCATGTCGTTGGACTGGGCGAGCGCGTTGGCGATCGCCGTGTTCTGCGCGTAGTTGTTGCGCAGGACCAGCGCGCCGACCTCGTCGGTCATCTCCGCCAGCAGCTTGTTGCGCTGCTTGACGGTCATGTCGCCTTCCTTGACGAGACCGTTGAGCAGGATCTTGATGTTCACCTCGTGGTCGGAGGTGTCCACGCCCGCGCTGTTGTCGATGGCGTCCGTGTTGATCTTGCCGCCGGTGCGGGCGAACTCGATCCGGCCCAGCTGGGTCAGACCCAGGTTGCCGCCCTCGCCGACGACCTGGACCCGCAGGTCGCCGCCGTCGACGCGGATGGGGTCGTTGGCCTTGTCGCCGACGTCGCCGTTGGACTCGGTGGACGCCTTGACGTACGTACCGATGCCGCCGTTCCACAGCAGGTCCACCGGGGCCGTGAGGATCGCCTTCATCAGCTCGGCCGGGGTCATCTTGGTGATGCCGGGCTCGATGCCGAGGGCCTCGCGGACGTGCGCGTTCACCGGGATCGACTTGGCCGTGCGCGGGAAGACGCCGCCGCCGGCCGAGAGCAGCGCGGTGTCGTAGTCCTCCCACGAGGAGCGCGGCAGGTCGAACAGGCGGCGGCGCTCGGCGTAGGAGGTGGCCGCGTCCGGCGTCGGGTCGAGGAAGATGTGCCGGTGGTCGAAGGCGGCGACCAGGCGGATGTGCTCGCTGAGCAGCATGCCGTTGCCGAACACGTCACCGGACATGTCGCCGATGCCGACGACCGTGAAGTCCTGTCTCTGGGTGTCCACGCCCAGCTCCCGGAAGTGCCGCTTGACGGACTCCCAGGCGCCGCGGGCGGTGATGCCCATGCCCTTGTGGTCGTAGCCGGCCGAACCGCCGGAGGCGAAGGCGTCGCCGAGCCAGAAGTTGTAGGCCTCGGCGACCTCGTTGGCGATGTCCGAGAACTTCGCGGTGCCCTTGTCGGCGGCGACGACGAGGTAGGTGTCGTCCTCGTCGTGCCGGACGACGTCCGCCGGGTGCACGACCTCGCCGGCCACCATGTTGTCGGTGATGTCGAGCAGCGCGGAGATGAACGTCCGGTAGCTGGCGATGCCCTCGGCGAGCCAGGCGTCGCGGTCGGCGTTCGGGTCGGGCAGCTGCTTGGCGACGAAGCCGCCCTTGGCGCCGACCGGCACGATGACGGTGTTCTTCACCATCTGCGCCTTGACCAGGCCGAGGATCTCGGTGCGGAAGTCCTCCCGCCGGTCGGACCAGCGCAGACCGCCGCGCGCGACCTTGCCGAACCGCAGGTGCACGCCCTCTACGCGGGGCGAGTACACCCAGATCTCGAACGCCGGGCGCGGCGCGGGCAGGTCGGGAATGGCCTGCGGGTCGAACTTCATGGAGACGTACGCGTGCGGCTTCCCGTCGCTCGCCTCCTGGAAGAAGTTCGTCCGCAGCGTCGCCTTGATGACGGTGAGGAAGGAGCGCAGGATCCGGTCCTCGTCGAGCGACGCCACCTGGTCGAGGGCCGCGTCCAGCTCTTCGAGCAGGGCGTCCACGATCTCGTGCCCGGCGCGCTGCCGCTCCGGCGACATCCGCGCCTCGAACAGGGAGACGAGGAGGCGGGTGGTGTGGACGTTGTTGCGGAGGGTGTCCTCCATGTAGTCCTGGCTGAAGGTGGAGCCCGCCTGCCGCAGGTACTTGGCGTACGCGCGCAGCACCACGGCCTGCCGCCAGGTCAGCCCGGCGCCGAGCACGAGGGCGTTGAAGCCGTCGTTCTCCGCCTGGCCGGTCCAGGTGGCGGCGAAGGCGTCCTGGAACCGCTCGCGGGCGTCGTCGCCCAGGTGGTCGCCGGCGACGGCCTTCGGCATGCGCAGACCGAAGTCGTAGATCCAGGCGGTCGTGCGGTCCGAGCAGCGCAGCTCGTACGGGCGCTCGTCGGTGACCTCGACGCCGAGCCGGCTGAGCACCGGCAGCACCTTCGAGAGGGAGATCGTGCCGCCCTTCTGGAAGATCTTGAACCGGCGTTCCTCGGGCACGGCGCCCACCGGCTCGTACAGGCTCAGCGCGAACGTCCTGTCCTGGTCGAGCCGCTCCAGGTGGCCGAGGTCGGCGACCGCGGAGCGCGGGCCGTGGTCGGCCTTGTAGCCCTCGGGGAAGGCCGCCCCGTAGCGGCGCAGGAGTTCCGCGGAGCGCTCCTCGCCGAACTCGGCGGTGAGCGTCTCGGCGAATCCGTCGGCCCAGGAGCGGGCGGCCTCGACGAGGCGGGTCTCGATGCGCTCCTTGTCGGCGTCGGACATCTCCGACAGCTCGGTGCCCTGCGGCACGCGGATCACGAAGTGCAGCCGGGACAGGATCGACTCGGTGTTCCAGGCCGTGAAGTCGACGCTGGTGCCGCCGAGCTCCTCCTTGAGGATGTCGATGATCCGCAGCCGGACACCGGTGGTGTAGCGGTCGCGGGGGAGGTAGACGAGGGCCGAGTAGTAGCGCCCGTACTCGTCCTGGCGCAGGTAGAGCCGGAGGCGGCGGCGCTCCTGGAGGTAGAGCACGGACGTGACGATGGGCTCCAGCTCCTCGACCGAGGTCTGGAACATCTCGTCGCGCGGGTACGTCTCCAGGATCTGCAGCAGGTCCCGCCCGTCGTGGCTGTCGGGCGAGAAGCCGGCCCGCTCCAGCACCTCCTCCACCTTGCGCCGGATGACCGGCACGCGGCGGACGGACTCGGTGTAGGCGGCGGAGGAGAACAGGCCGAGGAAGCGCCGCTCACCGACGACGTTGCCCTGCTCGTCGAACTTCTTGACGCCGATGTAGTCCAGGTAGGACGGCCGGTGCACGGTGGACCGGCTGTTGGCCTTGGTCAGCACGAGCAGCCGGTGCTCGCGGGCCTTGGCGCGGGCGTCGGCGGGCAGCCGTCCGAAGGACGGGCTGACGGGGTGGCTCTCGTCGGTCGCGTGGTGCGGGTCGGAGCGCAGGATGCCGAGGCCGGTGCCGGCCACGGCCGCGAGGGAGTCGTCACCGCGCAGCTGGTACTCGCGGTAGCCCAGGAAGGTGAAGTGGTCGTCCGCCAGCCAGCGCAGCAGCTCGCGGGCCTCCTCCACCTCCTGCGGGCGCAGGTCGCCGGGGGCGGGCTCGTCCGGCAGCCCCTCCGCGACGCGGACGGCCGCGTCGCGCATCTTGCCCCAGTCCTCGACGGTCTCGCGGACGTCGTTGAGGACGCGCAGCAGGTCGGCGGTGATCTGCTTCAGGTCGCCGCGGTCGGTCTCGCGGTCGATCTCGACGTGGATCCAGGACTCGACGTGCGCGTCGTGCGGGAGGCCGTCGCCGGCCGGACCGGGGAGGACCTCGACGAGCTTGCCTGTGACGTCGCGGCGGACCACGAACTGCGGGTGGACGACGACGTGGATGCCGCGGCCCTGGCGGGTCAGCTCGTTGGTCACGGAGTCGACGAGGAAGGGCATGTCGTCCGTGACCACCTCCACGACGGAGTGGCTGCACGTCCAGCCGTTCTCCTCCACCGTCGGGGTGTGGACCCGCACGTTCGCGGTGCCCTGCGGACGGTTCTCGGCCAGCCGGTAGTGCGAGACGGCGGCTCCGAAGACGTCGACCGGGTCGCGGTCGGCCAGGTCCTCCGGGGCGGTGTGCCGGTAGTAGCGCCGAAGGAACGCGAACACGGACGCGTAGTCCGGGGTGCCCGGGGTCCCCGGGGTCCCCGGGGTGTCCGGAGTGCCCTCGTCCGTCGTCCCAGTCGGTAGGTGCCCCCCGACCGGGCTGTTCTCAGCTACCCGCGCGGCCCTCTCGAGCAGCTCGGCCTTGGCTTCGTCCAGCTTGGTCTGCATTGTCCTCTGGCTCCTGTCGCGCGCCGTTGCGTGACGTAGAAGGAAGTACGGTCTCCGGCCTTCCGGCGTGGCGTCGAGACGCGGGGTGTCCGGTCTGTTCCGACGCTATGCCGCAAGGAGAGAGGAGCGGGGGCATATCGGCCAATGTCGACGCGTCCGCCGGGTGTGACGTCGCTCTCGCGTCCGCCGTCCGGGGAGTGCGCTGCGCCGTACCGGGGACCTTCGATGCCCCGTCCCGCCCGCGAAGACCAGCGACGGCCGCCCGGTCACGGATGTGGTCCGTGCTCACCGGGCGCAGGGCAGGGGCGACGGTGCCCCCGCAAGCTATCGCGCTGATCACGCCACCAGGCTATCGCCCCGGACAGGGCATCCGTCACGAGCCGCATGTGTACAAAAGAGAGCCGAGAAGTTGGACATTCTGCACAGTCATGCCGAGGGCGACGGCTGATGCGCCGCGCCCCGGTCCCCGCTGCGGGCTCGGGGCACCCCCGTGCCCGAACGGCCTGGGAGGTACCCGGGGCGGCGCGGGCGGGCGCAGCGGCGCGCCCTCGGCGCCGGGCCGCGCGACCCGCCCCCGGCCGGCACCCACACCGGGCACCCCTCACCCGAGGGCGTCACGACACCCCCGTCACCTCACGCCGCCGCCGCCAGCCTCTCCGCCTCCGCCACGGCCTCCCCCAGGGTGTCCACCACCGGTACCCCGGCTCCCACCAGACTGGCCCGGCTGTGCGACCCCCCGGTGTACAGCACCGCCCGCGCCCCCACGTGCCGCGCGGCCACCGCGTCGTCCGCGGCGTCCCCGATCACCACCGTGCGAGCGGGCTCCACCACCGATCCCAGCGCCGCCAGATGCCGCACCATGTGCTCGGCCTTGCTGCCCCCGGACGGCCCGGTCCGCCCGTCGACGCGGAGGAAGTGCGCCTCGATCCCCAGCCCCCTCACCAGCGGGACGAGCTCCTCGTGCCCGTACATGCTGAGGATCGACTGGCTGCGCCCCGCCGACCGCCACCCGGCGAGCAGCTCCGCCACGCCCTCGGTGAGCCCGCACCCCACCCGGTGCTCGGTGTAGTACCGGTGGAAGGTCCCGTCCATGAGCTCCCACTCGGCGTCCGTGGGCATCCGTCCCATCAGCCGCTCGTAGAACTTCGGCACCGGCACGCAGTACAGCGCCCGGTACTGCTCGAGCGTGATCGGCGTCAGTCCCAGCTCGGCGAACGCCGCGTTCGTCGCCCCGATGATGGCGTCGTTGTCGTGGAACAGCGTGCCGTTCCAGTCCCAGACGATGTGCGCCCCTGTCTGCGTCCCCATGCAGGAAAACGTACCCGCCGCCACCGACGGTCAAGACGTGCCCCCGGGGAGCGCGGGGGCGCGGGCGGCCGTCAGCCGCCGTCCCGTCAGCCGCCGGTCCCGACCAGGTTCGGGATCTCCTGCGTCGCGTACCAGAGCAGCTCGTGCTCCTCGGCCCCGTCCACGGTGAATTGGGCGTCCCCGTCCCCGTCCCCGCCGTCCGCCGCCGCGAGGGCACCGGCCGCGGCCGCCACGTCCGGCTCCGCGTCGGCCGAGTCGACGTGCACCGCGGCCGCCTTGGCCAGCGGCACGTCACCGTCGACCCGCACCTCGCCCGGCACCGCGGGGCCCGGCCCGCGGTCCGGGCCGGCCGACGCCGCTCCGTCGGGCACGTCGGCCGCGACCACGACCCGGCGCCGCACGGCCTCCGCGTCCGCCGCCAGCAGCCGCAGCGAGCCCAGCGCGGCCCGGCTCAGGGCGGCGTACTCCAGCTCCTCGATGTCGTCCGAGGCGACCCACTCGCGCAACGCCGGCGTGACGGCGTACGCGACGAGCGGCCCCGTCCCCAGGCGCCCCGTCCTGTGCGCCTCGGCGAGACCGGAGAGGGTCAGGGGGACATAGACGCGCATGACGGGCCGCTTTCGTGGTCGGACTGGCCCCGGTCGGAGATCCGCCGGAGGCCCTTCAGGATACGTGCGGCGTCCCCTTTCGGGCGCCCGTCCGGGGCCCGGGACGCGTCCACTTCCGTCCCCGGACTCACCCGGTGGGCCCGCCCCGTCCCGGCCGTTCCCATGGCTACGGCCACTCGGATAGGTGAACCTCCCGCCCGCCCCGACCCGGCCCTCCGCCTCCTTGCCGACGCCACCCACCACCCCGTACAAGATCCCCGACCATGAAGTTACCGCCCGGTATCCGCCGGGTCGCCGAACGGGGAACCCCATGCAGACCACACCGACCGTGCCGCCCCTGCGCAAGGTCATGACCAGGACCCGTCCCACCCCTCACGTGCCCCTGCCCGGCACCGCCGCCGCCCCGCCCCACCGCGCTGGGGCCCGCCGTGTCCCGGCCGCCGCCGTCGGCGCCTCCCCCGCTCCCGCGGACGCGCCGCCCGGCGCGGTCACCGACACGGCCTCCGGCGCGCCCCGCGGCGCCACGCCCCGCACCCCGGGCGGCGTACCGCCCCGCAGGCCCGGCGGGAGCGGCCCCCGGACCCCGGCGCCGGGCGGACGTCCGGCGGGCTCCCCCGGCCGCTCCGCGCGCGCCCGTACGAGGCCGGCCGACAACCGCCCGGCGACCGCCTCCCCGGGCGGTGTGACCAGGGCGAGCGCACGCGCCGCCGCCACCGCACCCGCCCCGGACCGCGTCTCGGCCGCCGCCCGCCGGATCGCCGCACCCACCGGGACCGCCCTGCCCGCCGGGTCCGCCGGGTCCCCGCCCGCGCCCGTCCGGCCGGCCCCTGCCTCCTCGCGCCTCCCCGCGGGGACGACCGCCCCCGTCGCCCCCGCCCGGGCCCCTCGGCGGCCGGTCCCCCAGCTCCGGCCCACGGACCACTTCGCGGAACTGCTCCTCGACGTGCTCAGCGGCCGGCGCCCGGTGCACTCGATGCTCCGGCACACCGTCGGCCGCGCCTACGACGAACTGGCCCGGCTCGCCGAGCGCGGCCCGTTGCGCACCCGCGGCACCCTCCCCGTCGTCCGCGACATCGGCTACTACGAGGCCCGTCCGGGCGCGCTGGAGGTCTTCGCCCGCATCGGCGCGGGTGACCAGCTGCGCGCCATGGCGTTCCGGCTGGAGCAGGGCCGGGACCTGCGCTGGCGCTGCACCGCGGTGGAGCTGGGCGGCTCCCGGGGACCGCGGACGGACGGCGCCTGACGGCCGCGCGCGGCGCCACCGCCGCGTCGTCCTCCGCCGCTTGCCTGCGAGGCGCCGCACGGGCGCCGCACAGGGGCTGAACGGGCGCTGAACAGGCCGAAGGGCCGGGCTCCCCGAGGGGTGCCCGACCCTTCCCGCCGTCACGGTGCCCCGGGGCACCGCCGCGTCACTTCTTGCGGCGCCGCCCGCCCTTGGCCTGCTTGCGGCGCTCGGCGCGCGTGAGGCCGTCGGACGAGGACCGCGCGGGCTCCTCGTCGGTGGTGAAGTCGCCCTCGACGACACCGCCCTCGCCGTCCACGGTCGGAGCGGAGAAGTGGAGGTCGCGGCGCTGCGGCGCGTCGAGCCCCTTGGCGCGGATCTCCGGGCGCGCACCGGCCTGGGCCGGCACCGCGTCCTGCGGGGCCTTCTCCAGCGAGGGAGCGGCCTCCTCGACGGGGACCTCCTCGACCTGCTGCTCGACCTGGACCTCCAGGTTGAACAGGTAGCCGACGGACTCCTCCTTGATGCCCTCCATCATGGCCTGGAACATGTCGAAGCCCTCGCGCTGGTACTCGACCAGCGGGTCCTTCTGCGCCATCGCGCGCAGGCCGATGCCCTCCTGGAGATAGTCCATCTCGTAGAGGTGCTCACGCCACTTGCGGTCCAGGACCGAGAGCACGACCCGGCGCTCCAGCTCACGCATGATCTCGGAGCCGAGCTGCGTCTCGCGCGCCTCGTACTGCTCCTGGATGTCGTCCTTGATGGACTCCCCGATGTACTCGGCGGTCAGTCCGGCCCGGTCGCCCGCGGCCTCCTCCAGCTCCTCGACGGTGACCTTCACCGGGTAGAGCTGCTTGAAGGCGCCCCACAGACGGTCCAGGTCCCAGTCCTCGGGGAAGCCCTCGGCGGTCTCGGCCTGCACATAGGCGTCGATCGTGTCGTTCATGAAGTGCTGGATCTGCTCCTGCAGGTCCTCGCCCTCCAGGACGCGGCGCCGCTCGCCGTAGATGACCTCGCGCTGCCGGTTGAGCACCTCGTCGTACTTCAGGACGTTCTTGCGGGTCTCGAAGTTCTGGGTCTCGACCTGCGACTGGGCGGAGGCGATCGCGCGGGTGACCATCTTGTTCTCGATCGGCACGTCGTCCGGGACGTTCGCCATCGACATGACGCGCTCGACCATCTGGGCCTTGAACAGGCGCATCAGGTCGTCGCCGAGGGAGAGGTAGAACCGGGACTCGCCCGGGTCGCCCTGACGGCCGCTACGACCGCGCAGCTGGTTGTCGATGCGCCGCGACTCGTGCCGCTCGGTGCCCAGCACGTAGAGGCCGCCGAGCTTCTCGACCTCTTCCTTCTCGGCCTTGACCGCCTGCCCGGCCCGCTCCAGGGCGGCGGGCAGGGCCGCGGCCCACTCCTCGATGTGCTCCTCGGGGTCGAGGCCCCGCTGGCGCAGCTCCGCCTCGGCGAGGTCCTCCGGGTTGCCGCCGAGCTTGATGTCCGTACCGCGGCCGGCCATGTTGGTGGCGACCGTCACGGAGCCCTTGCGGCCCGCCTGGGCGACGATCGACGCCTCGCGCTCGTGCTGCTTGGCGTTCAGCACCTCGTGCTGGATGCCCCGCTTGCTGAGCTGCTGCGAGAGGTACTCGGACTTCTCGACCGAGGTGGTGCCGACGAGGATCGGCTGGCCCTTCTCGTGCTTCTCGGCGATGTCGTCGACGACCGCCTCGAACTTGGCGACCTCGGTGCGGTAGATCAGGTCGGACTGGTCCTTGCGGACCATCGGCCGGTTGGTCGGGATGGGCACCACGCCGAGCTTGTAGATCTGGTGGAACTCGGCGGCCTCCGTCATGGCGGTACCGGTCATGCCGCAGAGGCCGGGCAGTTCCTTGCCGTCGTGGTCGTGGCGCTTGTAGAGGCGGAAGAAGTTCTGGAGCGTGATCGTGGCGAGCGTCTGGTTCTCGTCCTTGATGTCCACCCCTTCCTTCGCCTCGATCGCCTGGTGCATGCCCTCGTTGTAGCGGCGGCCGGCGAGGATACGTCCGGTGTGCTCGTCGACGATCATGACCTCGCCATCGAGGACGACGTAGTCCTTGTCCTTCTTGAAGAGTTCCTTGGCCTTGATGGCGTTGTTCAGGTAACCCACGAGCGGCGTGTTCACCGACTCGTACAGGTTGTCGATGCCCAGCCAGTCCTCGACCTTGCTGACGCCGGACTCGTGGATGGCGACCGTGCGCTTCTTCTCGTCGACCTCGTAGTCGCCGGTCTCCTCGATGCCCTTGAGCGTGTTGCCCGCCTCGCCCTTCTTCAGCCGCGTGACCAGCTTGGCGAAGTCGCCGTACCACTTGGTGGCCTGGTCGGCCGGGCCGGAGATGATCAGCGGCGTACGGGCCTCGTCGACGAGGATGGAGTCGACCTCGTCGACGATGGCGAAGTTGTGGCCGCGCTGGACGAGTTCGTCCTTGGACCACGCCATGTTGTCGCGCAGGTAGTCGAAGCCGAACTCGTTGTTCGTGCCGTAGGTGATGTCGCAGCCGTACATCTCGCGGCGCTGGGCCGGCGTCTGGCTGGCGAGGATGCAGCCGACCTCGAGCCCCAGGAACTTGTGGACGCGGCCCATCATCTCGGAGTCGCGCTCGGCCAGGTAGTCGTTGACCGTGACGATGTGGACGCCGCCGCCGGACAGGGCGTTGAGGTAGGCGGGCAGCGTGCCGACGAGGGTCTTGCCCTCACCGGTCTTCATCTCCGCCACGTACCCCAGGTGCAGGGCGGCACCGCCCATGATCTGCACGTCGTAGTGACGCTGGCCGAGGACGCGCTTCGCGGCCTCGCGGACGGTGGCGAAGGCTTCCGGCAGCAGGTCGTCCAGGCTCTCACCGTCGGCGTAGCGCTGCTTGTACTCATCGGTGAGGGCCCGCAGCTCGGCGTCGGAGAGGTCGACGAAGTCCTCTTCGATGGAGTTGACCTGGTCCGCGATGCGGTGCAGCTTGCGCAGGATCTTGCCTTCGCCTGCACGCATGATCTTCGAGAGGACGGACACGGGGGTTGGTCTCCTTGCCGGTCGGGCCTGGGACGGTCGGTTTCCATGTGACTGACTGAGCAACGGCCATCGTATGCGAGGACCCCGCCGCGCCGGGAGGCCTGCCGTAGCGGTGACCGCGCGCTCCTTCGTCCTGCTTCCGGTCGCTGTCACCCGGTTCAACGTGCGAGGCCCGCGGATGGTGCCGCACCCGCCGACCAAATGCACGAAAAGTGACCACTCGTTCACGCACGGCAAAAGAATGGCACGCGTCGCGGGTCGCCCCGCAGAATCGGCCGATGGAACCGCAGATCCTCACCACCGAACGCCTCGTCCTGCGCACGGTCGGCCCCCAGGACACCGATGCCGTGTACGCCGCCTGCCAGGATCCCGACATCCAGCGCTGGACGACGATCCCCTCGCCCTACCTCCCGGCACACGCGCGGGGCTTCACGGAGCAGGTGGTCCCCGACGGCTGGGCGAACGACTCGATGTTCACCTTCGGCCTCTTCCTGCCCTCCGGTGACCTGGCGGGCATGCTCGGCGTCACGGTGATCTCCCCGGGCGTCGGCGAGATCGGCTTCTGGGGGACCAGGGAGTACCGCGGGCGCGGCTACGTCACCGAGGCCGCCGCCGCCGTCGCCCGCTGGGCCTTCACCCGGCAGGCGATCGACCGCCTGGAGTGGCGCGCCGAGGTCGGGAACACGGCCTCCCGCGCGGTGGCCCTGCGCGCCGGCTTCACCATGGAGGGCACGCTGCGCTCCGCGATCAACAACAACGGCGTCCGCCGTGACTGCTGGATCGCCTCCCTCCTCCCCTCGGACCTCTCCCTCACCTCGACCTTCCCCTACCTCCCGTCCCACCCGTAGCCCCGCACCACGCCACAGCCGCGGGCCGTCGTGCCGCCCCGACTGCGGCAGCCAGGCGCGGGCAGTCGTGCCTCCCCCAGTGCCTGAACGGCCTGGGAGGTACCCCCCAGGGGCGGCACAGGTGGACGCAGCGGGACCCCGGCAGCGCCGGGCCGCGCTGCCCACCCCGCGCCCGCGGCAACGCCGGGCATCCCGTCCGGGCCGCACGCCCAACCCCCGCCCCCCACGGACACTGCCCTGTCAGACCCACCCCCTATCGTGCGAACGCATGACGACCCTCCCGCCCCCCGCCATGGAACTGTCCGCAGACGAGGCCCGCCGCCTCGCCCTCCGCGCACAGGGCTTCCTCGGCGCCCCCGACCGCCGCGCCGGCGTCCGCGGCATACTGCGTGACCTGGGCGCGGTGCAGCTCGACACGATCTCCGTCCTCGCCCGCTCCCACGAACTGATCCCGTACGCCCGCCTCGGCGCCGTGGGCCGGGCGACCGTCGAGAACGCCTACTGGACGGACACGCACGCCTTCGAGTACTGGTCCCACGCCGCCTGCGTCCTCCCCATCGAGGAGTGGCCCCACTTCGCCTTCCGCCGCCGCGCCTACCGCAACCGCCCGCACTGGAACCACCACCTCCCGGACGGGGCCTACGACCAGGTCGTCAAGCAGCTCCGCGCCGAGGGCCCCCTCACCGCGACGGACCTGGGCGGGGCGAAGAGGACCAGCGAGTGGTGGGACTGGTCGGGCACGAAGGTCGCCGTCGAGCGCGCCCTCATGTACGGCGAGGTGGTCTGCGTCGAGCGCCGCGGCTGGAAGCGCGTGTACGACCTGGCCGAGCGCGCGGTCCCGCAGGCGCTGCTGCACGACGATCTGGACGACACCGAGTGCCTGCGCCGCCTGGTCCGCCTGGCCGGCCGGTCCCTGGGCGTCGGCACCCGCGCGGACATCGCCGACTACCACCGCCTCAAGGCCGAGCAGGTCGACGCCGTGATCGGCGACTCGGGCCTGGTCCCGGTGACGGTGGAGGGCTGGGGCAAGCCGGCCTGGGCGGACCCGGTCGCCCTGGAGACACCCCCGCGCGGCCGTCACCGCACGACGCTGCTCTCCCCCTTCGACTCCCTGATCTGGGAACGCGCGCGCACGGAGCGGATCTTCGGCTTCACGCACCGCCTGGAGGCCTACGTGCCCAAGCCGAAGCGGGTGCACGGCTACTTCGCGATGCCGGTCCTGGCCGGCGGCCGGCTGGTCGGCCGGGTGGACCCGGCACGCGAGGGCCGCACACTGGTGGCCCGGCAGGTGACCCTGGACGGCCCCAGGGCGGTCCCGTCGGTCGCCCGTGCCCTGGTCGAGGCGGCGAGCTGGGTGGACTGCACGGACGTGCGCGTGGAGCGGGTCGACGCGCCGGACCTGCGCGAGCCGCTCGCCAGGGAGCTGTCGCTCCTGCTCGCCTGATCCGCGGCGGCCCGGCCGTCAGCGGATCTCGAGGATCTTCTCCCGCATCGCGTACACCACGGCCTCCATCCTGGAATGCAGTTGCAGTTTCTCCAGGATGTTGCGCACATGGTTCTTCACGGTGTTCTCGGAAATGAACAGTTCCTTGGCGATGTCCCGGTTGTTCATTCCCGTGGCGACGAGCTTGAGGACTTCCAGTTCGCGGTCCGTGAGGCGCGGTGCGGGCACGAGCCGGCGCTCGTCGGTCCGCTGGATCATCGACTTGAACTCGGTGAGGAGTTTCGACGCCATGGACGGGCTGATCTGGGACTGGCCGTCGGCCACCGCGCGGATGGCGGTCGCCACCTCGTCCGTCGAGATCTCCTTGAGGAGATAACCGGTCGCGCCCGCCTTGATGGCGTCGTAGAGGTCGGCTTCCTCGTCACTGATCGTCAACATGATGATCTTGGCGCTGGGTGCCACCTCCTTGATGGAGGTGCAGGCCTCGATGCCGCCGCGCCGGGGCATCCGCACGTCCATCAGGATGATGTCCGGCAGCAGGTCCGCGGCCTTCTCCACGGCCTCCGCGCCGTCACCGGCCTCTCCGACGACCTGGATGTCCTCCTCGGCCGCGAGCACGATTTCCAGGCCGCGACGGAACAGGGCGTGGTCGTCGACGACCAGGACCCTGATCGGCTCCTGGCGTGACGAGCCCGCGTCCGGGCCCATGCCGGCGACGCCGTCGTCGGCGCCCCCGCCCCGCATCGGTCCGAAGCTGTCCGCCATCGTTCCTCCCCCTGAAGGCTGTGGCCTGTGGTCCTGAGCCATCGCCAACCCAAGGCAACGACCCACCGGTTGGGTGGTTGCCGCCATGATTCCATGCCGCGCCGACGCCGGGGTGACAGAGCGCGCCACGCAGGGGTCGCACACCGCGCGCACCGTCGCACGCCGGTGCCCCTGGGGGCGCACACGCGCTCCAGGGGCACCGGTCCGACGGTCACCCGGCGCAGTCAGCCACCGAGCGCGTCTCCCGCCTCGGGAGCGTGCGCGTGCGTGACCATCGTGTCCGTCGTGAGGTGGATCACGCCGTAGTCGTAGGCGTGCCGCCGGTAGACGACGCTCGGCTCCTTGGACTCGGAATCGACGAACAGATAGAAGTCGTGCCCGACCAGCTCCATCTCGTAGAGCGCCTGGTCGAGGGTCATCGGCGCCGCCACGTGGGTCTTCTCGCGGACGACGAGGGGGCCGTCGCCCTGCACCTCGAGCGAGCCGATCTTCTTGGTGGGTACGCCGTCCTGCTTCTCCTCCGGGACGATCTCCCCGTTCCCGTTGAGCGTCGCGGCGCCGGGGACGTGGTCGGCGACCTCGGCCGCCGAGATGCGGCGCGCTCCGCGCCGCGAGAAGCGCTTGTCGTGCTGCTTGCGCAGCCGGGCGCCGAGCTTCTCCGCCGCCAGGTCGAGCGCCGCGTACGGATCGCTCGCCGCTGCCTCCGCCCGGATCACCGGACCGCGGGAGCGAAGCGTGATCTCCACTCGGTCGCAGCGGTCGGCCTGTCGGGGGTTGGGCTCCTTGGACACCTCGACGTCGAGGCTCATCACCTTGCCGTCGAGCTTCTGGATCTTCTCCAGCTTCAGCTTCTCGGCCACGTGCTTCCGGAACCGCTCGGGCACCTCGGTCTTGCGGCCCTTGACGACGATGTCCACGCAGAACTCCGTTCCCGGATCGCTCCGCTTCGGCGGCGGAGCATCTCCCTTTTGCACCAGGTTCCGGTTCTCCCGGAACCTCGGACTCGGTGACTTCCACCTCCTCCCCCGCGGGCAAGGTATCCACGCCACCGGTGCGGGTGATGACGCCTGAACCCGCGGCACGGCATTCGGTTCTGAGAGGTGTGGCCTGCGGCTTTGCCTCACAACCGAACATATCTCGCCCGGACGGATGCCGTCACCCTCTAGCGCGACGTACCTCCGTTCCGGTGAATTGACCTTCTCATTACCTGCAACGAAGCAAGTATTCGATCAGTTCCGGTTTATCTCGAAAGCATCTGGTGAGGCCGCGACCACGGCCGCGCATGTCACTTCCCGGACCACGTCACCGCCTCCGTGCGGACCCGCCATTCGGGGTCCGCTCTTCCGTTCCTCTCTGCCTTCCCGTGCCGCCGACGAATACACAGCCGACTTCGCCGTCCTGTACGTCCGCGCCCCCGCCCCCCGCTCATCCGGGACCGCACCCGCCTCCCGCACGGCACGCGCCGCCTCCGCGAGGGAGGCCCCCGTGGTCATCAGGTCGTCGACGAGGACGACCGTCTCCCGGCCGCCCAGCAGCCGGACCCCGCCGGGCACGACCGCCAGCGCCCCGGCGAGATTGTCCCGTCGCTGCCGGGCCCCCAGCCCCGACTGGTCGGCCACCGCGTGCCGCTGCCGCAGCACGGCGAGCACCCGCGCGGGCGTCCCGGTCCGCCGCAGCACACCCGCCGCGGCGAGGGCGATCCGCCGAGCCGGATCGTGACCGCGCGCCCGCACCGCCCGGCGCGCGGAGGGCACGGGCACGAGCAGCACCGGCTCCCGCGCACCCGCGGACCGGCCCTCACCGACACCCGCGCCCACCTCCCGGAGCCCGGCCCTCACGGCCCCCGCCAGCGCCTCGCCGAGCGGCCCGGCGAGGGCCAGCACACCGCGTTCCTTGTGGGCCAACAGCGCGGCGCGCGTCTCGTCCGCGTACCGCGCCGCCGCGTGCACCACGGGCAGTCCGGGCGGCTCCGGGTCGGGACGGACCCGGCACGGCGCCGCCCCGCCCAGCGCCGAACGGCACCGCGGGCACAGCACCGTGCGGGCCCTGCCGCAGCCTCCGCACTCGGCCGGCAGCACCAGGTCGCCGACGTCCCGCCACCACCCGCGCACGGCCACCACTGTGCCGTCGCCCGCCGGACCCGACCAGGCCTGTGGAAAACTCCCGAGCGTCCCCTGGGGACAACTCCGCGCCGGAGCCGGCCCGCGTCACTCGCACGGGTGAGCGCGGGCGCCGTCCCGTCGCCTCACCCCGGATAGACCGGGGCCGTCCCCTCCGTCACCTTCTGCCACTGCATGCCGGACGGCAGCCGGACGATCAGGTCCTCCGAGTACGCCACCAGCGGCAGCCGCTCGTCCTCGGTCGCGGCGATCTCCTTCACCCCCGTCAGCGCCGCCGGCACGGACGCCTCCGGCGTGGAACCGTCGACCTGGACGTATCCGATCTGCTGGACGCCCCCGCGCTCGCGCCCGACCACCACGAGCCTGCTGTCGCCGGCCCAGGACATGGCCGTGACCTCCTCCAGCTCGGGCGTGGCGGAACGCAGCCCGACGACGGTGACCGCGGGCCGCTCACCGGCCCGCCCGTCGCGTTCGATGCGCCCGATGAGCAGCGACCGCTCACCGTCCTTCTCCACGACGAGCGCGATCCGCACCCCGTCGGCCGCCACCCGCACGGCCTGCACCCGCCCGTCCAGCCCGGGGATCCGCACCGGCACGGGCTCGCCCGCGCCCTCCTTCAGCAGCAGCAGCCGGGGGTTCTCCGGGTCCCGGTCGGCGATCCACAGGTCGCCCTGCGCGTCCCAGCTGGGCGGCGTCAGCCGCTCCGCCTCCGTCTTGCCCCCGCTGACGAGCAGGGGGTCCCCGAGCGAGCTGCCCGGCACCAGCGTGGCCACGTACAGCGACCTGGAGTCGAAGCCGATGCCGGCGGCGCTGTGCTCGTCCCGCGACACCGCCACCGACCGCAGGGCCGTCGTGCCCTCGCCCAGCGCCCCGGGCACGGCCTCGGGGTGGGTGGCCGTGCTGCCCGCGGCGATCCGCACCAGGCGGTGCTTGGCGTCCACGAAGTACAGATAGTCCGGCCGCTGGGCCGAACCGCGCGTCGCGACCGTCTCGGCCCGGTCCTCACCGAGCGAGCACAGCCGCTTGTTCCCCGAGATCAGCTCCACCTCGTCCACGGCGGGGGTGAGGTTCTTGAGGGTGAACAGGAGCTGGGCCGCCATCTCGTCGCACGTGTCCGCACCGACTCCGGCGGCCTTGGCGTTCAGCGGCACCTTCAGCGTGTTGCGGTCGTCGGGCGTCAGCGAGTCGACGCTGTCCGCCAGCGCCGTACCGGTCGGGAAGCTCGTCCTCACCACGGGCCCCAGCAGGCTCGTCGGCCCACTGATCAGCGACCGCACGACCTGCGTCAGCGGGTCCACGAGGCGGCGCACGTAGACGGGGTCGGCGACGGCCGCGGGCTGCGCACTGGTACCCGCCTGGGCCTTCGGAACGGTGTTCGAGGCGAAGTAGTACTTGTTGACGGACATGTAGGTGCGCTGGAAGTCGGACTTGCCCATGACCACGCCCTGCGGCAGCAGGTCGATGCGCCACTGCCGGCTCTTCTGGTCGCGGCTGAGGTGGACGGCCTCGCGGTACTGCCCCGCCGCCGGCGAGTACGACTGCTGCGCGTCCACCGTGGCGACCCTGGTGCCGGTCAGCGTGACCGAGTACGAGTAGTCGTCGGCGTCCTCACGGCTCGCCGAGTGGTCGGCCTCGGTCCCCGCCCCGCCCGCCAGCACCGTCGTGGACCGCTCCGGCCGCCAGGTCTTCGCCGCGTCGCCCGTCAGGTACTTGCGCGCCGTCTCGTAATGCGGATCGTTGCTGGTCAGCGCCTCAAGGAAGCCCTGCACGATCTCCGACGGAGAGGCGTCCTCCGCCGGCGGCATCGCGAACACCCGCACCTGCGGGTCCTGCCGTGGCGTGGACTCCACGCCCCGCAGGTCCCCGTTGTCGGGCATGGACGCACACCCTCCCAGCAGAACGACGCCGCAGACCGCGTACGTCACCGCGCGCGTCGGCGTCCGCCGGCCGCTCCCCTCGCGGTCAGCGACCACGGAATGCCTCCCCTTGCCTGCTCGGCTCCTCCGGCCCGGCGTCCGGGCGGCTCGCCGCCTCCGGTCCGGGCGTGCCGTCCTGTGTACGGGCGCCCGAGACGGGCCGCGGCACCACGCGCGCGCCGTTGCCGGGCAGCGCCGTCGGATCGGCGGTGGCCGTGCCCGACGGCCGCGGCGGTATCGGCCCCCGGGCGGATCCCGAGGCCGTCCGTCCCGGCGCGGCCTGCGCCGGGACGGTGACCGCCCGGTCCGCGCCGGGCGCCTGGCCGGCCTCGTGGAGACCGGCGTCGTTCAGCCCGCGGTTGCGCCGGGAGTCCGCCGGCTCCAGCGGTATCGGCGAGCCCCGCAGCGGCTCGTCCGCGGTCCTGGGCAGCGTCAGCCGGAACTGCGACCCTCCGCCCGGCTCGCCCCAGGCCTGCAGCCAGCCGCCGTGCAGCCGCGCGTCCTCCAGGGCGATGGACAGGCCGAGCCCCGTACCGCCGGTGGTACGCGCGCGTGCCGGGTCGGCCCGCCAGAAGCGGCTGAAGACCCGGGTGGCCTCGCCGGGCTTGAGCCCGACGCCGTAGTCGCGCACCGCCACGGCGACCGCGCCGCCGGCCGCGGCGAGCCGGACCACGACGTCCTGGCCCTCCCCGTGCTCGACGGCGTTGACCACGAGGTTGCGCAGCACCCGCTCCACGCGCCGGGCGTCCGCCTCGGCAACGACGGGCTGCTGATCGCCGACGACGCGTATCCGCGTGCTCTTGCGCTCGGCGAGCGGCTCGGCGCCGCTCACGACCCGCCGCACGACCTCCCGGAGGTCGATCGGCTCCGCCTCCAGCGCCGCCGCGCCCGCGTCGAAGCGGCTGATCTCCAGGAGGTCCGCGAGCAGCGTCTCGAACCGGTCCAGCTGGTCCGCCAGCAGCTCCGCGGACCGCGCGGTCACCGGATCGAAGTCCACGCGCGCGTCGTGGATGACGTCGGCCGCCATCCGCACGGTCGTCAGCGGCGTCCGCAGCTCGTGCGACACGTCGGAGACGAACCGCCGCTGCATCCGCGACAGGTCCTCGAGCTGGCTGATCTTGAGCTGGAGGTTCTGCGCCATCTTGTTGAAGGCCTCGCCGAGCCGCGCGATGTCGTCCTCGCCGGTGACCTTCATCCGCTCCTGCAGCCGCCCGGCGGACAGCCGCTCGGCGATGCTCGCCGCCATCCGCACGGGCGTGACGACCTGGCGCACGACCAGCCAGGCGATGGCCCCGAGGAGGACGACGACGAACAGCCCGGCCGTCGCCAGCGTGCCCTTGACCAGGCTGAGCGACTTCTCCTCCTGCGTCAGCGGGAAGAGGTAGTACAGCTGGTACGGCTCACCGTTCGGGTCGTTGACCTGCTTGCCGATGACCAGGCCCGGCTGCGAGGGCTCGTCGGAGTCGTAGACGATCCGCGTGTAGCTCTGGGCCGCCGCCGGGTCGCCCTCGATCCGCTCCCGCAGGTCCTCGGGCACACTGGCCGACCAGTTGACCAGGCCGGAGGCGCGCGGGCCGCGCCCGCTGCCGCTGTCCCCGCCCATGGGCAGCGTGACCACGTCGAAGGCGCCCTGGCCGCCGCTGGAGAGCGACTTCACGAGGTCGCTCATCCACTGGATGACGTTCTGCGGCGGGCGGCCGTCCACGGGCGTGGCTTCGTCGCCGGTCGTGCTCGCCGTCTCCTCGGCCTTCTGCTTGGCCACCGCGAACCCACCGGTGGCCTGGCTCTGCGACGCCTTCACCTTGGCGTCCAGCAGGCCGTTGCGGACCTGCCCGATCACGACGAAGCCGAGCAGCAGCACCACGCCGAGCGACATCAGCAGCGTGGTGGCGACGACCTTGAGCTGGATGTTGCGCCGCCACAGCCGCATCACGGGCAGCAGCGGACGGCGTATCCAGCGCATGAACAGACGGAGCAACGGACTGCCCTGGACCCCGCCCCGCAGCAACCCGCCCGCGAACCAACGCTCCCAGCGGGAACGCCCGGACCCGTGGCCGACAGGCCGCCCGGCGCGGTCCCCGGACCGGCCGGGCGCCGAAGCGGCACTGTCCCTGCTCACGTCAGCTCGGTCCGGCCTTGTAACCGACGCCACGGACGGTCACCACGATCTCCGGCTTCTCCGGGTCCTTCTCGACCTTGGAGCGCAGCCGCTGCACATGCACGTTGACCAGCCGGGTGTCGGCCGCGTGCCGGTAACCCCAGACCTGCTCGAGGAGCACCTCGCGGGTGAACACCTGCCACGGCTTGCGGGCCAGCGCGACCAGCAGGTCGAACTCCAGCGGCGTCAGCGCGATCGACTGCCCGTCCCGCTTCACGGAGTGCCCCGCCACGTCGATCACCAGGTCGCCTATCGCGAGCTGCTCCGGCGCCGGCTCCTCCGACCTCCGCAGCCGCGCCCGGATCCGGGCCACCAGCTCCTTCGGCTTGAACGGCTTCACGATGTAGTCGTCGGCGCCCGACTCCAGCCCCACGACCACATCGACGGTGTCGCTCTTGGCCGTCAGCATCACGATCGGCACGCCGGACTCCGCCCTGATCAGGCGGCAGACCTCGATGCCGTCCCGGCCGGGCAGCATCAGATCGAGCAGCACCAGGTCCGGTTTCGTCTCACGGAAGGCGGCCAACGCCTTGTCGCCGTCGGCTACGAAAGACGGCTCAAAACCCTCACCACGCAGCACAATGCCGAGCATCTCGGCCAGTGCGGTGTCGTCGTCGACGACAAGGACTCGTCCCTTCATAAACGACATCATCCCATTCTCGTAACGACGACAGAGGTGCTGGTGAGCGAGGTCACTGGCCTGTGACGATAGTCGTATCGAGCCGTCACTGTCTGCCCCGCTCCACCACCGTAGTGGCCCCCTCACAGCGTGTTCGCGGCGCACTACGGAACGCAGGCGCCGCCGAGCCGCCGCCAGGGGCCCGTCCAGGCAGCCCCGTCAGCCGGCGGTCGGCCGCCCCGAGCCTGCGCACAGCTGCGCGAGCGCGTCCCTCGTCACGGGCGAGACCACGCCCGCCTCGGTGACGATCGCCGTCACCAGCTCGGGCGGCGTCACGTCGAACGCCGGGTTGTACGCCTGCGTCCCGAGCGGAGCCACCGGGATGCCGCCTCCCGATCCCGTCACCGGCACCTGGGGAGCCATGACCTCGGTCACCTCGTAGCCGGGGCGCTGCTCGACCTCGATGGACGCCCCGTCCGGCGTCTCCGTGTCCACCGTCGTCAACGGCGCCACCACGATGAACGGCACGTGGTGGTACCGCGCCAGCACGGCGAGCGGATAGCTCCCCACCTTGTTCGCCACCGAGCCGTCGGCCGCGATCCGGTCCGCGCCGATCAGCACCGCGTCCACCTCACCCGCCGCGAACAGCGAACCGGCCGCGTTGTCGGTGAGCAGGGTGTACGGCATGTCGTTGCGCGCCGCCTCGTAGGCGGTCAGGCGGGCGCCCTGCAGCAGCGGGCGCGTCTCGTCCACCCACAGGCGCCTGAGCCGCCCCGTCCGGTGGGCGGCGAGCGCCACCGCGAACGCCGTCCCCTCACCGCCCGACACCAGCGACCCGGTGTTGCAGTGCGTGAGGACGCGGTGTCCGCCGGCGGGCAGCAGCTCGTCCAGGAGCGCCAGTCCGTGCCGGGCCATGCGGGCGCTGGCCTCGGCGTCCTCCTCGTGGAGCGCCCGCGCCGCGGCCAGCGCGGCCGTCGCGGCCTGCCGGGTGTCGCCGGTCCTCGCGAGCGCCTCCTCGTGGGCGGCCTGCGCCCGGCGCACGCCCACCTCGAGGTTCACCGCGGTGGGGCGTGCGCCCGCCAGGGCGGCGGCGGCCTGCTCCACCTCGAAGCCGCGGACGGCCGCGAGCGCGACCCCGTAGGCGCCCGCGATGCCCAGCAACGGTGCCCCGCGCACGGCGAGCGAGCGGATCGCCTCCACCAGCGCGGACGGGTCCGTGCAGACCAGCTCGACCTCCTCGGCCGGCAGCCTGGTCTGGTCCAGCAGGACCAGCACCGGCCCCTCGGGGGGTTCCTCCCAGCGGAGGGCGGGTATCCCGGTCGGCCGCTTGTCCTCGCCGCTTTGCGCGTACTGATCAGCCATGCCGTCAGTCTGCCCCCTTTCCGGGGGACAATTGAAGGTGCGCTGCCCCTACCTCGGCCGGTCCACGGCGGACCACCCCATGGCACGATGGCTGCCAACCTGCCGCCGCGACCGCGGAAGGGCACCGTGAAGGAGCGACGATGAACGACACTCCGGGCTGGACCTCGCCCGGATCCGCCCCGTCCGACGGGCAGGAGCCCGGCGCGTCCGGCTCCGCCGACCGCCCGGCAACCGGCGAGCCCGCGGACCGGCCGAGCGCGGAACCGACGAGCCCCGGCACGAAGTGGTCCAAGGAGCAGCCGCCCCCCGGCCAGTGGTCCGCACCGACCGGACCCGGCCAGACCCCGCCTCCCCCACCGCCCCACACGGGCTGGGGCACCCCGCCCCCGCCCCCGGGCCACGCCCGCCCCGGCGGCTACGGAGGGTACGGCTACGGAGGCTGGGGCGGCCCCCCGCCCGCGGCCAAGCCCGGCGTGATCCCGCTCCGCCCGCTCGGCGTCGGTGAGATCCTCGACGGCGCGGTCTCCACCATGCGCACCCACTGGCGCACGGTCCTCGGCATCTCGCTGACCGTCGCGGTCTTCACGGAGATCATCGTCGTGCTGCTCCGGGGCCTCGTCCTGGACAACACCGGCACCGAGGCCCTCAACGACCCCGACGCCACCGTGAGCGAACTCGCCGACGCGCTCACCGCCACCACGATCGACTCGGGCGTCGTCTTCCTGATCTCCCTGATCGGCACCGTCGTGGCCACGGCCCTGCTGACCACCGTCACCAGCCGCGCCGTCCTCGGCAGGCCGGTGACCACGCGCGAGGCCTGGCGGGACGCCCGCCCTCAGGTGCTCAGGCTGTTCGGCCTGATCGTCCTGCTGCTGCTGATGGTCGCCGGTCTCCTCCTGGTCGCCATGCTGCCCGGTCTCCTCGTCACCGCCACGGCGGGCGGCGAGGCGGGCGTGGCCCTGACCGCCCTGGGCTTCCTGGCGGGCGTCGTCGTCGCCGTGTGGCTCATGGTCCGCTTCTCCCTGGCCTCCCCCGCACTGATGCTGGAGAAGCAGGGCATCAAGAAGGCGATGAGCCGCTCGACGAAGCTGGTGAACGGCTCCTGGTGGCGCGTCTTCGGCATCCAGCTGCTCGCGACGGTCATCGCGAACATCGTGGCGTCGATCATCGTCATCCCCTTCACCTTCCTCGCCGCGGCGCTCAGCGGCGACGGGGTCAGCGGATTCCTCGAGGGCAGCGGCGACCTCGGCTGGACCTTCCTCGTCGTCAGCGGCATCGGCTCGGTGATCGGCTCCATGATCACCTTCCCGATCACCGCGGGCGTCACCGTGCTCCTCTACATCGACCAGCGCATCCGCCGCGAGGCCCTCGACCTCGAACTGGCCCGCGCCGCCGGCACCCAGGGCCCCGGCAGCCCCGGCGCCGTACCGGGGAGCTGATGCGGTGAGTCCGACGGGGGGAGTTCTCACAGAGGTGCTGCCACGCACCGCCGTACGGACGTTGCTGCGCGTCGGCGACACCTCCGTGGCGTCCCTGGCGCGCTCCGGCGACGAACCGCCGGTGACGACGCCGCGCGATCCCGCACGGGATGCGGCGCGGCGCGAGCTGTCCAAGCGCATGTACCACGAGAACGACCCCAGCTGGGTCCAGCGGGCCCTGAACGCCCTCTGGGACTGGATCGGCGAGCTGTTCGCCAGGGCCTCCACCGCCACGCCCGGAGGGGCGCTCGGCCTGATCGTCATCGTCCTGGCCGTCCTGGCCGTCCTGGGGGCCCTGTGGTGGCGCCTGGGCACCCCGCGCCGCGGGCCCGTCTCCGCACCCGCCCTGTTCGACGACCGCCCCCGCAGCGCCGCCGACCACCGCGCCGCCGCCGAGGCGCACGCCGCCCAGGGCCACTGGAGCCAAGCCGTCCAGGAACGCATGCGGGCCGTCGTCCGCGCCCTGGAGGAACGCGCCCTCCTCGACGTCCGCCCCGGCCGCACCGCCGACGAGGCGGCCACGGAGGCCGGCCGCGCCCTGCCCGCCCACGCCGGCCGGCTGCGCGCCGCGGCCCGGGACTTCGACGACGTCGCGTACGGCGGCCGTCCGGGCACCGAGCAGTCGTACCGGCGGCTGGCCGGCCTCGACGCCGACCTGGAACGCAGCAGACCGCAGCTGACCGGCAGCGGGAACGGCTCCGACACCCGCCCGGGAGCCGCCGGATGACCACCGAGGCCACGCTTCCCACCACCTCGGCCTCGCCCACCGCCCGCCGGCTGTGGACCCGCACGCGAGGCGTCGCGCTCGCGCTCGTCCTGCTGCTCGCCGGCGCCGTCGCGATCGCCGTCGTCCGCTCCGACGCCCGGCACGGCGAGCTCGACCCGCGTTCCGCGGACCCCTACGGCAGCCGGGCCGTCGCCGAACTCCTCGCCGACCGGGGCGTGTCCACCCGGGTGGTCACCACCCTGGACGACGCCCGCGCCGCGGCGGGGCCGCACACCACCCTGCTGGTGGCCGCCCCCGACCTGCTGACCGCGCGCCGGCAGGCCGAGCTGCGCTCCGCGACCGCCGGCTCCGGCGGACGTACGGTCCTCGTGGCCCCCGGCACCTCCGTCGACCGGCTCGTCCCCGGTGTCACCGCCGACCCCGCGCGCAGTTTCGACTCGACGCTGTCCCCCGACTGCGACCTGCCCGCCGCCCGCCGCGCGGGCAATGCCGACACGGGCGGAATCCGCTACTCCAGCACCCACCCGCGAGCCGACCTCTGCTACCCCAGCGAGAACCTGGCCACCCTGCTCCGCGTACCGGCGACATCGCCGGCATCCGGCGGCACGGCCCCGGGCGACACGATCGTCCTCGGCGCCCGCGACATCCTCTACAACAACCACCTCGACGAGCACGGCAACGCCTCGCTCGCCCTGCAACTCCTCGGCTCCCGCCCCCACCTGGTCTGGTACCTCCCCTCGCTCTCCGACACCACCGCCCCGGACGACGAGCGCGGCTTCTTCGACCTGATCCCCTCCGGCTGGCTGTGGGGCACCCTGCAACTCTTCGTCGCCGCCGTCCTCGCCGCCCTCTGGCGGGCGCGCCGGCTCGGCCCCCTGGTGCCCGAAAAACTCCCCGTGGCGATCCGCGCCTCCGAGACGACCGAAGGCCACGCCCGCCTCTACCGCAGGGCCAACGCCCGCGACCGCGCGGCCTCCGCTCTCCGCTCCGCGACCCGCATCCGCCTCGCCCCCCTCGTAGGCGTCCCCGTCGCCCGGGCGCACGCGCCCGAGGCCCTGCTCCCCGCGTTGTCCGCCCACCTCCACGGCGACGGACAGTCCCTGCACACCCTCCTCCACGGCCCGCCGCCCGGCGACGACGCGGCACTCATCGCCCTCGCCGACCAACTCGACGCCCTCGAAAGAGAGGTACGCCGTCCATGATGGACCCGACCACTGACAACGCCGGGCAGAGCGGAGACCCGGGCAACGCCCGCGCCGCCCTCGAGGCCCTGCGCGCCGAGATCGCCAAGGCCGTGGTCGGCCAGGACGCCGCCGTGACCGGTCTCGTCGTCGCACTCCTGTGCCGCGGCCACGTCCTCCTCGAAGGCGTCCCCGGTGTCGCCAAGACCCTCCTCGTCCGCGCCCTGGCCGCCTCCCTCGAGCTCGACACCAAGCGGGTCCAGTTCACCCCGGACCTGATGCCCAGCGACGTCACCGGCTCCCTGGTCTACGACACCCGCACGGCCGAGTTCTCCTTCCAGCCCGGCCCGGCCTTCACCAACCTGCTCCTCGCCGACGAGATCAACCGCACGCCCCCGAAGACCCAGTCGTCCCTCCTCGAAGCCATGGAGGAACGCCAGGTCTCGGTCGACGGCACCCCCCGCCCGCTCCCCGAGCCGTTCCTGGTCGCCGCGACGCAGAACCCGGTGGAGTACGAGGGCACCTATCCCCTGCCGGAGGCCCAGCTGGACCGCTTCCTCCTCAAGCTGACGGTCCCGCTCCCGTCCCGGCAGGACGAGATCGACGTCCTCACCCGCCACGCCACGGGCTTCGACCCGCGCGACCTGCGCGCCGCCGGCGTACGCCCGGTGGCGAGCGCCGCCGACCTGGAAGCGGCCCGCGCCGAGGTGGCCAGGACGACGGTGCACCCGGAGATCACGGCCTACGTCGTCGACATCTGCCGTGCCACCCGCGAGTCGCCGTCGCTCACCCTGGGGGTCTCGCCCCGCGGAGCCACGGCGCTGCTGTCGACGTCCCGGGCGTGGGCCTGGCTGACGGGCCGCGACTATGTCACCCCCGACGACGTGAAGGCCCTCGCGCTGCCCACGCTGCGCCACCGGGTGCAGCTCCGTCCGGAGGCCGAGATGGAGGGCGTGACCGCCGACTCGGTCGTCAACGCGATCCTCGCCCACGTCCCCGTCCCCCGCTGATGGCGCTCACCGGACGCACCGCGCTCCTCGCGGCCCTCGGCTCCGTCCCCGTCGGGATCTGGGCCCCCGGCTGGACGGGCATTCTCGCGGTCAACGCCCCGCTGGCGTTGGCCTGCGCCTGCGACTTCGCCCTGGCCGCCCCGGTACGGCGCCTGCGCCTGGCCCGCTCCGGCGACACCTCCACCCGCCTGGGCGAGACCGCCGACGTCACGCTGGCGGTCGACAACCCGTCCGGCCGCCCGCTCCGAGCCCACCTCCGCGACGCCTGGCCGCCGAGCAGCTGGCAGCCCGGCACGGAGATGCCGGCCTCGCGCCACCGCCTGACCGTCCCTCCCGGCGAGCGCCGACGCGTGACCACGCGCCTGCGGCCCACCCGCCGGGGCGACCGCCAGGCGGACCGGGTCACGATCCGCTCGTACGGCCCCCTCGGCCTCTTCACCCGCCAGGGCTCCCACCGTGTCCCCTGGACGGTACGCATCCTGCCTCCGTTCACCAGCCGGAAGCATCTCCCGTCCAAGCTGTCGCGGCTCCGCGAGCTCGACGGCCGGACCAGCGTGCTCACCCGCGGCGAGGGAACGGAGTTCGACAGCCTCCGTGACTACGTCCCCGGCGACGACACGCGTTCCATCGACTGGCGCGCGACAGCCCGCCAGTCCTCCGTCGCGGTCCGCACCTGGCGCCCCGAGCGCGACCGGCACATCCTGCTCGTCCTCGACACGGGCCGCACCTCCGCGGGCCGTGTGGGCGACGCCCCGCGCCTCGACGCGTCCATGGACGCCGCTCTGCTCCTGGCCGCCCTGGCTTCCCGCGCCGGCGACCGCGTCGATCTCCTCGCCTACGACCGCCGGGTACGCGCCCTGGTCCAGGGGCGGACGGCGAAGGACGTACTTCCCGCTCTGGTGGACGCGATGGCGACCCTGGAGCCGGAGCTCCTGGAGACCGACGCGCGGGGCCTCACCGCGACAGCGCTCCGCTCCGCCCCACGGCGTTCCCTCGTCGTGCTGTTCACGACTCTCGACGCGGCGCCGATCGAGGAGGGGATCCTCCCCGTCCTGCCTCGGCTGACTCAGCGCCACACGGTCCTCGTGGCGTCCGTGGCGGACCCGCACGTCTCCCGGATGGCGAAGGCCCGCGGTGACACGGAGGCCGTGTACGAGGCTGCGGCGGCGGCGCAGGCTCAGACCGAGCGCCGTCGCGTCGCGGACCAGCTCCGCCGGCACGGTGTGACGGTCGTCGACGCGACCCCGGACGAGCTGGCACCCGCCCTGGCCGATGCCTATCTGGAACTCAAGGCCGCGGGCCGTCTGTGACCGGGCGGGACCGAAAGGTCCCGCTCCCCTGTCTCACACGAAAAAGGACCCTGAAACGCAGAAAACCCCGCACCGTGAGGTGCGGGGTTTTCCCAATATTTGTTCGGCGGCGTCCTACTCTCCCACAGGGTCCCCCCTGCAGTACCATCGGCGCTGAAAGGCTTAGCTTCCGGGTTCGGAATGTAACCGGGCGTTTCCCTAACGCTATGACCACCGAAACACTATGAAACAGACAACCAGCCGCCCCTGTGACCGGGGACGGGTTGTTCGTGGTTTCAGAACCAACACAGTGGACGCGAGCAACTGAGGACAAGCCCTCGGCCTATTAGTACCGGTCACCTCCACACCTCACGGTGCTTCCAGATCCGGCCTATCAACCCAGTCGTCTACTGGGAGCCTTACCCCATCAAGTGGGTGGGAGTCCTCATCTCGAAGCAGGCTTCCCGCTTAGATGCTTTCAGCGGTTATCCCTCCCGAACGTAGCCAACCAGCCATGCCCTTGGCAGGACAACTGGCACACCAGAGGTTCGTCCGTCCCGGTCCTCTCGTACTAGGGACAGCCCTTCTCAAGACTCCTACGCGCACAGCGGATAGGGACCGAACTGTCTCACGACGTTCTAAACCCAGCTCGCGTACCGCTTTAATGGGCGAACAGCCCAACCCTTGGGACCGACTCCAGCCCCAGGATGCGACGAGCCGACATCGAGGTGCCAAACCATCCCGTCGATATGGACTCTTGGGGAAGATCAGCCTGTTATCCCCGGGGTACCTTTTATCCGTTGAGCGACGGCGCTTCCACAAGCCACCGCCGGATCACTAGTCCCGACTTTCGTCCCTGCTCGACCCGTCGGTCTCACAGTCAAGCTCCCTTGTGCACTTACACTCAACACCTGATTGCCAACCAGGCTGAGGGAACCTTTGGGCGCCTCCGTTACTCTTTAGGAGGCAACCGCCCCAGTTAAACTACCCATCAGACACTGTCCCTGATCCGGATCACGGACCCAGGTTAGACATCCAGCACGACCAGACTGGTATTTCAACGACGACTCCACCCATACTGGCGTATGGACTTCAAAGTCTCCCAGCTATCCTACACAAGCCGAACCGAACACCAATATCAAACTGTAGTAAAGGTCCCGGGGTCTTTCCGTCCTGCTGCGCGAAACGAGCATCTTTACTCGTAGTGCAATTTCACCGGGCCTATGGTTGAGACAGTCGAGAAGTCGTTACGCCATTCGTGCAGGTCGGAACTTACCCGACAAGGAATTTCGCTACCTTAGGATGGTTATAGTTACCACCGCCGTTTACTGGCGCTTAAGTTCTCAGCTTCGCCTGGACGAATCCAAGCTAACCGGTCCCCTTAACGTTCCAGCACCGGGCAGGCGTCAGTCCGTATACATCGCCTTACGGCTTCGCACGGACCTGTGTTTTTAGTAAACAGTCGCTTCTCGCTGGTCTCTGCGGCCACACCCAGCTCAGAGTGCAAGACTCGTCACCAGACGTGGCCCCCCTTCTCCCGAAGTTACGGGGGCATTTTGCCGAGTTCCTTAACCATAGTTCACCCGAACGCCTCGGTATTCTCTACCTGACCACCTGAGTCGGTTTAGGGTACGGGCCGCCATGAAACTCGCTAGAGGCTTTTCTCGACAGCATAGGATCATCCACTTCACCACAATCGGCTCGGCATCAGGTCTCAGCCACAAGTGCGACGGATTTGCCTATCGCACGGCCTACACCCTTACCCCGGGACAA
>NZ_CM149653.1:7052500-7872998 GCF_056173025.1 Streptomyces sp. 63XJN7_1_ISO-PGPR-S23-121
GCCGGCGTCGGCGCCGCAGCAGGGTGTCGAGGCGGTCCCACTCCGCGCGGTGGGCGGAGACGAAGACGTCGAGGTCCATCGGGGTGCCTGCTCCTCGGCTATCGTCGGCGGCTCGTCGTGGATCAGCTTGTCGTACCGCGGCGCGGTGCGTCCTCAGCTTGGCAGACTGGCGGGGACGGGGGCAGCCAGGGGAAGGGCGTCAGGCGTGAGTGAGCTGGTGACGGGCGAGGCCGTGGCGCTGGAGCTGCGTCCCGCGAAGCTGCCCAGCAGGGCGCTGGCCGTCCTGCTCGATCTGGCGGTCGCCGTGGCCGCCTACGTGGTGGGGACCGTCGCTCTGGTGGCGTCCACCTCGTCCCTGGACGCGGCGGCCCAGACGGCGCTGTCCCTCGCCGTCTTCGTCCTGGTGCTGGTGGGCGCGCCGATCGCGGTGGAGACGCTCAGCCACGGCCGGTCGCTGGGGAAGATGGCGTGCGGGCTGCGGGTGGTGCGGGACGACGGGGGGCCGATCCGGTTCCGGCACGCGCTGGTGCGGGGTCTGATCGGGGTCGTGGAGATCCTGCTGACGCTCGGAGTGGTGGCCTGCATCGCTTCTCTGGTGTCGGCACGGGGGCGCCGCCTCGGGGACGTCTTCGCGGGGACGCTCGTCGTGCGGGAACGGGTGCCGGTCGCGCCCACCGGTTTTCTGCCCCCGCCTCCGCCGTGGCTGGCGGGGCGGTTCTCGGAGCTCGACCTGTCCGCGGTGCCGGACGGTCTGTGGCTCGCCGTGCGTCAGTACCTGGCACGGATGGGGCAGCTCGATCCCCAGGTCGCCCGGACCATGGCGGAACGGCTCGCCTCCGACGTCGCGACCCGTACGGGGGCTCCGGCGCCGCACGGTGTCCCGCCGGCGGGTTATCTGGCGGCGGTGCTGCAGGAACGGCAGGCCCGGGAGGCCCGGCGGGCCTTCGGCGGCGGTGCGCCCGGGGGCGGGACACCTGCCGCGCTGCCGGCCGCGCCTCAGCCGTCGGTGGCGTATCCGTCGCCGGTGTCGCCGGTGACTCCGCCGGTCGTGCCTCCGGCGGGGGCGGCGCACGGTTCCCGGCCGCCGGAGGTGCCGGGGGACGGGCCGCGCGGTGAGCGGCCCGCCACCGGGTTCGTGCCGCCGGAGTAGCGGTCGCCGCCGTCCCGTCCCGCCCGCCGTGTCACGGGGTCACGTGCCCGCGCCCGGTTCCTGCGAGGGGAAGACGGACGGCGGTGACTCCAGGTCCTCCAGCTCGATGCCGGGAGCCGCGAGCACCACGTCGCCGGCGATGTGCACGGCGTGCTGTTCGCCCGTGTCCAGGGCTGTGACCTGGTACTCGTCCACGGTGAGTGACCCGCTGTCAGTGGCGTGTGCTTCTCTGTTCACCAAGGCCCAGGACTGGTCCAGGGTGCGGGGGGCGAGGACCGGGTCCGTGAGGGCGACGAGCCGCAGGCGGGTGGCCGGTGCGAAGGGGGTGAGGCGCAGGAGTCGGGCGGTGGCGACGAGGAAGGCGGGGGACGTGCCGGTGAAGGCGTGGGCGCGCGCATTGCCTTCGGTGGCGTGTACCCCGGTGGGGTCGGTCCGGACCCAGGTGACGCCGTCGATGGCCGCGCCGCGGACCTGCCAGTCGGCTGCGTGGAGTTCGAGACGGATGGGGCGGCCGAGTTCGTCGAGGGCGAGGTCGACGGATCCGAGGTGGTCTCCGGTGGGCGTGGTCCGCCGGGAGACGTAGCGCCAGCCGGAGGGGCCGGGGGCGCACTGGAAGTGTTCTTCCGCGAGGGGGGTGTGATCGTGCGGATCGTGGAGCGAATAACGGCCGCGGGGCATGGGTGTCCTGGGTGGTGACGGGCTCGTCCGGCCGCTGATGCGGGCGCGGCGCTCATGGGGCAGGCCCCCGGCACGGGGGTGCGGGGGCCTGCCTCGGAGGAGCCGGTGACTCAGTAGCGGTAGTGGTCCGCCTTGTAGGGGCCCTCGACCTTGACGCCGATGTAGTCGGCCTGCTCCGGGCGGAGCGTGGTCAGCTTGACGCCGAGGGAGTCGAGGTGGAGGCGGGCGACCTTCTCGTCGAGGTGCTTGGGCAGCACGTAGACGTCGGTCGGGTACTCGTCGGGCTTGGTGAACAGCTCGATCTGGGCCAGGGTCTGGTCCGCGAACGAGTTGGACATCACGAACGACGGGTGGCCGGTGGCGTTGCCCAGGTTCAGCAGGCGGCCCTCGGAGAGGACGATGAGGACCTTGCCGTCGGGGAAGGTCCAGGTGTGGACCTGCGGCTTGACCTCGTCCTTGACGATGCCGGGGATCCGGGCGAGGCCGGCCATGTCGATCTCGTTGTCGAAGTGGCCGATGTTTCCGACGATGGCCTGGTGCTTCATCTTGGCCATGTCCGAGGCCATGATGATGTCCTTGTTGCCGGTCGTGGTGACGAAGATGTCGGCCTTGTCGACGACCTCGTCCAGCGTCGTGACCTGGTAGCCGTCCATCGCCGCCTGCAGGGCGCAGATCGGGTCGATCTCGGTGACGATCACGCGGGCGCCCTGGCCGCGCAGGGACTCCGCGCAGCCCTTGCCGACGTCGCCGTAGCCGCAGACGACGGCGGTCTTGCCGCCGATCAGGACGTCCGTGGCCCGGTTGATGCCGTCGATCAGGGAGTGGCGGCAGCCGTACTTGTTGTCGAACTTCGACTTCGTCACGGCGTCGTTGACGTTGATCGCCGGGAACAGCAGGGTGCCGTCGCGGTGCATCTCGTACAGGCGGTGGACGCCGGTGGTGGTCTCCTCGGTCACGCCGCGGATCTCGGACGCCAGCTGGGTCCACTTCTGCGGGCTCTCGGCGACCGTGCGGGTGAGGAGTTCGAGGATGACGCGGTGCTCGTCGGACTCGGCGGTGTCGGGCGAGGGGACCTTGCCGTCCTTCTCGTACTCGACGCCCTTGTGGACGAGGAGGGTGGCGTCACCGCCGTCGTCCAGGATCATGTTCGGGCCGCCGGTGGGAGTGTTCGGCCAGGTCAGCGCCTGCTCCGTGCACCACCAGTACTCCTCGAGGGTCTCGCCCTTCCAGGCGAAGACGGGGACGCCCTGCGGGTCGTCGGGCGTGCCGTTCGGGCCGACGGCGATGGCGGCGGCCGCGTGGTCCTGTGTGGAGAAGATGTTGCAGGAGGCCCAGCGGACCTCGGCGCCGAGGGCGACGAGGGTCTCGATGAGCACGGCGGTCTGCACGGTCATGTGCAGGGAGCCGGTGACGCGGGCGCCGGCGAGGGGCTGGGCGTCGGCGTACTCCTTGCGGATCGCCATCAGGCCCGGCATCTCGTGCTCGGCGAGGGTGATCTCCTTGCGGCCGAACGCGGCCAGGGAGAGGTCGGCGACCTTGAAGTCCTGTCGGTTGTCGACAGTCGTCATTACGGACTGCTCCTCGGGTTGGGATCGAGGTGATTACGGCTGACCTGCGCGGCGGCGGACACAGGGGTGCCCCGAAGAGGACACAGGCATGCCCGCGTACGCGCAGCGCAGTCCGTCGGAGGCCCTCTCTCCCTCGGCCGGTCCGTCCTGGGACCGCCCGACCGCCATCAGCAGCGACGTCTGGCTCCGTCCCAAGCTACACCGCTGGACCCCGCGTCCCCAGTCCGCCTCCGCAGACTTCCGGCCGTTCCGCGGGTGGGCGGAGCGCGACCGGGGCCCGCCGAGAGTTCGGCGGGCCCCGGTCGAATGGAGCAAGCGGGTGTCAGTGGTGGCCGGTGGCCGGGCCGCCGGGGGTGGCTTCGCGGTCGGAGCCCTTGGCGGCCTCGGACTCGCTGTAGATGTCCGGTTCGAGGTAGATGACGCGGGCGATCGGGACGGCCTCGCGGATGCGGGCCTCGGCGGCGTCGATGGCGGCGGCGACCTCGGCGGCCGTCTCGTCGTGCCGCACGGCGATCTTGGCGGCGACGAGGAGTTCCTCGGGCCCGAGGTGGAGGGTGCGCATGTGGATGATGCGGGTGACGGTGTCGCCGTCGACGGTCGCGGCCTCGATCCTGCGGAGGTTCTCGGCGCCCGCGGACTCGCCGAGCAGCAGGGACTTCGTCTCGGCGGCCAGGACGAGCGCGATCAGGATGAGCAGGACGCCGATGCACAGGGTGCCGATGCCGTCCCAGACGCCGTCGCCGGTGAGCAGGGCGAGGCCGACGCCGCCGAGGGCGAGCACCAGGCCGATGAGCGCGCCGAAGTCCTCGAGCAGGACGACCGGCAGCTCGGGAGCCTTGGCGCGGCGGACGAACTCCGTCCAGGACTGCTTGCCCCGCAGGGTGTTCGACTCCTTGATCGCGGTGCGGAAGGAGAAGCCCTCGGCGATGATCGCGAAGACGAGGACGCCCACTGGCCAGTACCAGTGCTCGAGTTCGTGCGGGTGCTTGATCTTCTCGTAGCCCTCGTAGAGGGCGAACATACCGCCGACCGAGAAGAGCACGATGGAGACGAGGAAGGCGTAGATGTAGCGCTCGCGGCCGTAGCCGAAGGGGTGTTGCGGGGTGGCCTCGCGCTGCGCCTTCTTGCCGCCGACCAGGAGCAGTGCCTGGTTGCCGGAGTCCGCGAGCGAGTGCACGGCCTCGGCGAGCATCGACGACGAGCCGCTGAAGAGGAACGCCACGAATTTCGATACAGCGATCGCGAGGTTGGCGCCGAGTGCCGCCACGATCGCTTTGGTGCCGCCTGACGCGCTCATGTGTCGCGTTGTCCCTTCGCCTTCGCCTGCGTGTGTGCGCCGCCGGGCTGCCCGCCGGTGATCGGCTTTGCCCGTCCTTTGCGGTGGGTCATTGTTGCAGCCCGGCGGGGCACCGGTGCGCCCGACCGGGTTGCCGCTTTCCCGTCAGACACGCACGGTGGCGCGGAAGAGCGTGCCGCCACCGGACACTTCGGCCTTTTCGCCCGCCGGGACGAAGACGGACCGGCCGGGGGCCAGGTCGTGCTCGCCCGCCCGCACGGAACCGGCCGTGCACAGCAGGATCTGCGGTGCGGGGAGGGTGAGGTCGTGCGGGGCGGTGCCCTCGGGGAGGACGTAGCGGGAGAGGCGGAACTCGTCGGTCGGGGTGTCGTAGACCTCTTCGCCGTCGGGGGACGCCTCCGGGCGGAGGATGCCGGGGTCGCCGGGCTCGAAGCGGACGATGCGCAGCAGTTCGGGGACGTCGACGTGCTTGGGGGTCAGGCCGCAGCGCAGGACGTTGTCGGAGTTGGCCATGATCTCGACGCCGAGGCCGTTCAGGTAGGCGTGCGGGATGCCGGCGCCCAGGTACAGGGCCTCGCCGGGCTGGAGCCGGACGTGGTTGAGGAGCAGGGCGGCGAGGACGCCGGGGTCGCCCGGGTAGTGGTGGGCGATGCCGGCGTACGGGGCGTAGGGGCCGCCGAGGCGTTCGCAGGCGGCCGCGGTCTCGGCGACCGTGCGGGACATCTCCTCGGGGTCGGCCGTGAGGATCGCGGTGAGGACCTCGCGCAGGGCGGCGTCCTCGGGGTGGGCGCGGAGCAGGTCGACGTAGGGCTTGAGGGAGGCGACGCCGAGCCCGTCGAGGAGGTCGGCGGTCCCGGTGGGGGCGCGGAAGCCGCACAGGCCGTCGAACTCGGTGAGGGCGCAGACCAGTTCGGGCTTGTGGTTGGCGTCCTTGTAGTTGCGGTTCGGGGCGTCCAGGGGGACACCGCGGCGCTCCTCGTCCGCGTAGCCCTCCTGGGCCTGGGCCAGGTCGGGGTGGACCTGGAGGGAGAGCGGGGCGCCCGCGGCGAGGAGCTTGAGGAGGAACGGCAGCCGCGGACCGAACCTGGCGACGGAGGCGGCGCCGAGTTCCTTCTCGGGGTCGGCGGCGACGACCTGTGCGAGGGTGCCCCGGCCGGTGCGGGAGGGGGCGCCGGGGTGGGCGCCCATCCACATCTCCGCCTGCGGTTCGCCGGTCGTCTCGGTGCCGAGGAGGGTCGGGATCGCGGTGGTGGAACCCCATGCGTAGGGGCGGACGGTGTTGTCGAGGCGGTCCATGGGCTCTCTCTGCCGGTGCGTGCGCGGTGCTGGTGCTCGTGCTCGTGCTCGTGCTGGTGCGTGTGCTGTGCGTACGAGATCAGGCGCCGGAAGCGAGCGCCAGGTAAACGGCGGCGAAATCCGTGATGGCGATCAGTTCGGCGAGGGTCTCCAGTTCGCCGCCCGCCTCCGGCTCGAGCTCGCTGATGGGCGTGTCGTGGCCGAGCGCCAGGTCACGGGCGGCGGGGGCGGCGGTGAGGCCGCCGCCGGGGCGGTCGCGCAGCAGCACCACGCGCGCGTGCAGGGCGGGTGCCTCCTCGACGCGGTCGCGGAAGAAGTCGTCGGGGTCGGCGGCGGCTGCGAGGCGGCCGGCGAGCAGGGCGTTGTGCGCCGCGAGTGCCTCGGGCAGTTCGGCGACGACGGCGGGGGTGCCGGAGAGTTCGGCGAGCGCGGCGGCGAAGCGGCGGCCCGCCGGTCCGGCGGAGGTGCCCTCGGTCCAGACGACGGGGAGGGAGTCGGCCAGCTCGGCCGCCAGGGTCTTGGCGGGGTTGCTGTACGTCACGACGGCGGGTCCGCAGCGTTCGGCGACCTGGTCGAGGCGGTCGGCGACCTTCCCGACGGCGTCGGGCGGCGCGTCCAGCAGGCCGGTGCGGTCCAGCAGCGCGAGAAGCGGGGTGAGGAGGGCCCACAGGACGCCGGGGGCGGCGCCGGCGAGCGGCTCGTCGTGGTCGTAGGGGGCGGTCGCCATGGGGATGAACAGGCCGTGGGAGCCGTTCACCGACTCGCTGAGCGGGGAGCGGTCGGGGGCCACGGCGACGACCGTGCAGCCGCGGCGGTAGGCCTGTTCGGCGAGCAGGGACAGGCCCGGTTCGGCGCCGTCGGGGGTGGCGATCAGCAGCAGGTCCACGGAGCCGGCCCAGCCGGGCAGTTCCCAGCGCAGGGCGCCCGCGGCGGCCGCGACACCGGTGGGGGCGAGGCGGGTGACGGGGCTGCCGGCGCCGGCCAGCGTGCCGAGGAGGTCGGCGGCGTGGGTGGCGGCGGCCCCGGGACCGGCGATGAGGACGGCGCGGGGGCGGCCGTCCGGTTTGAGGTTGCCGACGCCGGCCTCGGCGGCGAGCCGGGCGGCGGTGCGGACGCGGGCACCGGCCTCGGCGGCGCCGCGGAGGAGGCCGCGGCGGTCGGCCTCGGCGAGGCCTTCCGGGGCGTCGAGGAGCGATTCGTCGAGCATGGCGGCAGTCTCCGATCGCCGGGGCGTTCGTTCGGTCGCGCGGGCGCCTTGGCGGCGGTCTATCCGGGGCGGCGGGCCTCGTCGACGAGGAGGACGGGGATGCCGTCGCGGATCGGGTACGCCAGACCGCAGTCCTGGCCGGTGCAGATCAGCTCCGCGTCCTGCTCCTTGAGGGGAGCGTGGCAGGCGGGGCAGGCGAGAATCTCCAGGAGGCCGGCTTCGAGCGGCATGGTGGTTCCCTTCGGGGGCGGTGGGGCTTGTGTGGATGTGCTGGTCAGGGTACCGCCGGTCACGGGGCCGGTGTCGGGGTCCGGTGGATGCGCGGCACGCGGCGCGGTGCGCGGAGGCGGGTTGCGTGGCCCGGCGCTACGGGGTGCCTCCCCCACTCTCGGCTTCGCTCGAGCGGGGGGGACACCCCCACCGCCCACCCGTGCCGGCCCCTGGGGGCACCGCCCAGGCCGTTCAGGCACTGGGGGAGGCACGACTGACCGCAGCTACGGCAGTTACGGCGGCTGGGCGTGGCTAGCTTCGGATGATGGCCAGGGCCTCGTCGCGGATCCTCGTCATCGTCGCCTCGTCGCGGGCCTCCGCGTTCAGGCGCAGCAGGGGCTCCGTGTTGGACGGCCGGACGTTGAACCACCAGTCGGCCGCGGTGACGGTGAGGCCGTCCAGCTCGTCGAGGGTGACGTCGTCGCGGCCCTCGTAGGCGGCGCGGATGGCGGCGAGGCGGCCCGCCTGGTCGGCGACGGTGGAGTTGATCTCGCCGGAGCCGGCGTAGCGGTCGTACTGGGCGACGAGGGCGGACAGCGGTCCGTCCTGCTCGCCGAGGGCGGCGAGGACGTGGAGGGCGGCCAGCATGCCCGTGTCGGCGTTCCAGAAGTCGCGGAAGTAGTAGTGCGCGGAGTGCTCGCCGCCGAAGATGGCGCCGGTCCGGGCCATCTCGGCCTTGATGAAGGAGTGGCCCACGCGCGTGCGTGCCGGGGTGCCGCCGTTCTCCCGCACGACCTCGGGCACGGACCAGGACGTGATCAGGTTGTGGATGACGGTGCCCTTGCCGCCGTTGCGGGCGAGTTCGCGGGCGGCGACGAGGGCGGTGACCGCGGACGGGGAGACCGGGTCGCCGTTCCGGTCGACGACGAAGCAGCGGTCGGCGTCGCCGTCGAAGGCGAGACCGAGGTCGGCACCCTCCTCGCGGACGCGCTTCTGGAGGTCGACGAGGTTGGCCGGGTCGAGCGGGTTGGCCTCGTGGTTGGGGAAGGTGCCGTCCAGCTCGAAGTACATCGGCACCAGGTCGAGGGGCAGGCCCTCGAAGACCGTCGGGACGGTGTGGCCGCCCATGCCGTTGCCGGCGTCGACGACGACCTTGAGGGGCCTGATGGCGGTGAGGTCGACGAGGGACCGCAGGTGGGCCGCGTAGTCGGCGAGCGTGTCGCGGCGGGTGACCGTGCCCTGACGGGAGGCGGGTTCGGGGGCGCCGGACGTGCTCCAGCGCTCCACGAGGGCGCGGATCTCCGCGAGGCCGGTGTCCTGGCCGACGGGCGCCGCGCCGGCGCGGCACAGCTTGATGCCGTTGTAGCGGGCGGGGTTGTGCGAGGCCGTGAACATGGCGCCCGGCAGGTCCAGCGCGCCGGAGGCGTAGTAGAGCTGGTCGGTGGAGCACAGGCCGATCTCGGTCACGTCGGCGCCCTGGGCGGCCGCCCCGCGCGCGAAGGCGCCGGACAGGCCCGGGGAGGAGGGCCGCATGTCGTGGCCGACCACGACGGCGTCCGCGCCGGTCAGCTCGACGAAGGCCGCGCCGAACAGCTCGGCCAGCGACTCGTCCCACTGGTCCGGGACCACACCGCGTACGTCGTACGCCTTCACGATCTGCGACAGATCAGCAGCCACGGCCAACCTTCCTGAAAGTCCTGTCGGAGCCCACAAACTACCCGTACGCACGCGCACGGGTCAGGGCAGCATCCAGCCCAGGACCGGGGTGGACTGTCCGACCACGATCAGGCACATGACCAGCAGCAGGCCGAGGCTCCACGGAAGCACCTTGCGCAGCAGGTCGCCCTCGCGGCCGGCGAGGCCGACGGCGGCGCAGGCGATGGTGAGGTTCTGCGGGGAGATCATCTTGCCGAGGACGCCGCCCGAGCTGTTCGCGGCGGCCAGCAGCTCAGGCGACAGGCCGGACTCCCGCGCGGCGGTCACCTGGAGGGCGCCGAAGAGGGCGTTGGCGGAGGTGTCGGAGCCGGAGACGGCGACGCCGAACCAGCCGAGCACCGGGGAGAGGAAGGCGAGTCCGGCGCCGGCCGCGGCGACGAAGTGGCCGATGGTGGCGGCCTGTCCGGAGAGGTTCATGACGTAGGCGAGGGCCAGCACGGAGGTGACGGTGAGGATCGCGTACCGCAGTTCGCGCACGGTCGCGAGCCACTCCCTGACCGCCACGCGCGCGTGGACGCCGAGGACGACGGCCGTGGCCAGCCCGGCGAGGAGCACGAGGGTGCCGCCGGTGGAGACGACCGGCCAGGAGAAGACGTTGCCGCCGACAGGCTCGCCCCGCGGATCCGCGACGTCCAGGAACGGCCAGTCGAAGGTCCGGGTGGCCCCGGCCAGCCAGTCCTTGACCGGCGGGATCTGCGCGACCGAGAAGACGGCGACGATCAGGGCGTACGGCGCGTAGGCGCGCAGCACCTCCCGGCGGGGGTCGTCCTCGTCGAGTTCCTCGCTGCGGGCCCCGGTCAGCACCGAGGCCCGGACGGGTTCGGCGGCCGGCCTGCGGGCCTGCGGCACGGCGACCAGGGCGCCCGCGCCGAGCAGGGCGGCGCCGATGTCGGCGAGCTGGGCGGAGACGTAGTTGGAGGCGGCGAACTGGGCGACGGCGAAGGCCGTTCCGCAGGCCAGGGCGGGCACCCAGGTCTCGCGCAGTCCGCGCCGCCCGTCCACCAGGCCGACCAGCAGCAGCGGGACGACGAGGGCGAGCAGGGGCGTCTGGCGGCCCACCACGGAGGCGACGTCGTCCAGCGGCAGCCCGGTGACCTGGGCCAGCGTGACCACGGGGGTGCCCATGGCGCCGAAGGCGACCGGTGCGGTGTTGGCGACCAGCGACACGACGGCCGCGCGCACCGGGTCGAAGCCGAGCGCGACGAGCATGACCGAGCAGATCGCGACGGGCGCCCCGAAGCCGGCGAGGGCCTCCAGCAGGGCGCCGAAGCAGAAGGCGACGACCAGGGCCTGGATGCGCGGGTCGTCGGAGAGCCTGCCGAAGGAGCGGCGCAGGATGTCGAAGTGCCGGGTGTGGACGGTCATCCGGTAGACCCAGAGGGCGTTGACGACGATCCACAGGATGGGGAAGAGCCCGAAGACGGCGCCCTGTGCTGCGCTCGAGAGCGTCTGGTCCAGCGGCATGCCGTACGCGAGCCAGGCGACGAGCACCGCCACCAGGAGGCCCGTGAGGCCCGCCAGGTGCGCCTTCATGCGGACGCCGCCGAGCAGGACGAGGACGATCACCAGGGGCAGGGCCGCCACCAGGGCGGACAGGCCGAGGGAGTCCCCGAGGGGTTCGAGTTCCTGGACGTACACGGGCGCCTCCCCGGATTCCGCCATGCGAAAGCGTTTTCTCGCGGCTTCCGGAATGGTCGTGTCCGCGACAAGGAGACGTCAATGGGTGTGCGGGAAGGATGTTCGGCGGAGGGTGCCTGTGACCACGGCGCGGCGGCGCCGGGAGCGGGTGGGGCTCAGTTGTCCGGCGAGCGCAGTACGCGCAGGTGGCCGCGGCGCGCGACCTCCATCGGGTCGGCCGATCGCGCCCCGCCGCCGGCTCCCGCCGCGCGCTGCTGGGGACGGGCGGCCTCGCGCACGGCGTTGGCGAGCGCTTCCAGGTCGTCGCCGCTGGGCCGGGCCGGGGCCGAACCGTCGAGGAGCCGGACGACCTCCCAGCCGCGCGGGGCGGTGAGGCGCTCGGAGTGCTCGGCGCACAGGTCGTAGCAGTGGGGCTCGGCGTAGGTGGCGAGCGGGCCGAGGACCGCGGTCGAGTCGGCGTAGACGTACGTCAGCGTCGCGACGGCGGGACGGCCGCAGGCGGTGCGCGAACAGCGACGTACAGGGCTCACGATGTTGGACGGTACCGCACTCTTGAGCGGGCCGCGACGATCCCCCGCCAGGTCACACCACCGTGTCGCGATGTGAGACGGGTCACGGCAGCCACCGGACGTACCGGTCTGACCTGCGTAGACGCCGATTCTCGAGCTGCCGGGCCGGCCCGGAGGCGGTCATAAGCTGATACAAACAGCGACATTTGCCATGAGATCCATGGTCACGGAGAGATACGGAATCGAGCCCCATCTTGGCCGGAACGGTCGCCCGCCGGTCTACCGTACGGGGTACCGCGACGGGCGCCGGTGTGTCGTGCGGGGTACGGCGCGCGGACGTCCCGAGGACTACCCTTCACCAGTGATGGACAACCCCGTGACGCCCCGTGAGGCCGGCCGCCCAGGACCCCGCCGTCGTGATCGCCACGGCCGGGGCATGCGCGGCCCGATCGCACCGCCGCAGGTACCGCTCGCCGCCAGCCGCGCCGACCTGTTCGCGGACCTGGTGCAGGACTCCGTCGAGCGCCTGGAGCGGCGGTGGCCGCAGCTCGCCGACATCGATTTCCACGTCCTCGAGGTGCCGCGGTTGGAGGGGGCCGGGCAGGTCTGGAACGACGAGGCGGTGCCGCTGGGCGGCACCGTGCCCGCGCGGGACGGGCGGCGGGGGCGCGTGGTCGTCTACCGGCGGCCGGTCGAGATCCGCACCAAGGGACGGGACGAGCGGGCGGCGCTGGTGCACGAGGTGGTCGTCGAGCAGGTCGCGGAGCTGCTCGGACTCACACCGGAGACGGTGGATCCGCGGTACGGGGAGGACTGAGCGGCGGCCCGGGTTCCCGGGCCGGGGCCCGTCACCTCTGCAGCACCGACAGGTCCTCCTCCGCCTCCGGGACCGCGACCATCCCCCGGTCGTCCGGGAGGGTCTGGACCGTGAAGGCCGCCGCGTCGTCGTTCTCCGGCTGGGTCAGGGTGCGGGCCGCGTACACGGGGCCGCCGGACACGGGCTCGACCGTCAGGGCGTAGGTGCCCTTCAGGCCCGCCGGGACCGGCAGTTGCACGTCCTGCGTGGTGCCGCCCTTGATCGTGTACGTCCGGGAGGCCGTCGTGCCGCCCTCGCTGCCCGCCGACGCCGTGACCTTCACCTGTGCGGCCTGGCCGGGCGCGGTCAGGGACAGGGTGGTGCCCTTGGCGCGGTTGTCCACCGCGGTCGCGCGCGCCCCGACCGGGCCGGAGGCGGGGATGAACGCCGTCTCCTGCGCCGCGCCCTTGCCCCGCACCACCCGCAGCGCGGCGACGACCGGCACGGACCGGCTCGCCGGCGTCAGCACCAGCGAGCCCGCCTCGCCCCGCGTGACCTCGCCGAGGTCGATGCCCGTCGTCATGCCCGCCTTGACGCGCACCGTCTCGTGCCCGGCGGGCGTGATCAGCCCGTTCGGTGAGGCGAGCCGCACCTTCAGGTCGGCGTCGGTGTCACCGGGCGTGAACAGCACCAGGCGGACGGCCGTGGCGTCCTTGGGGATGCCCGGCAGCACCACGCTGCCCGCCGGGTCCGTGGCCGCGGCCAGCCAGTCGCCGCCGGTCTTGTCGTCGAGGGCCTGCACCGTGGCGCCGACCCGCCCGCTGCGCACGCCGACATGCACGGTGAGGTCGGCCTCCTGCGCGTCGACGAGCGTGGACAGCAGGATCGACTCGCTCGCGTGGGCGGGCACCGTGATGCCGTCCGCCACCGACGACTTCACGGCGCCGTCCTTGCTGTAGAGCTCGATGTCGACGACGGCCGCCGCGTCGTCGGGGTTCGTCAGGTGCACGTAGTCGGTGCGGTCCGCCGTCGTGGCGGCGCCGGGGAACCAGAACTGGGTGTCCGGCGCGGTGCAGTTGACGCCCAGCAGGCCGCGGCCCGTGCCGGCGGTGACCTCGGTGGTGGCCTGCACCGTCCAGCCGGGGGCGTAGCTCCCCTCCGCGGTGCCGACGAGCGCGGGCTTGTCGGCACCGGTGGTCCCCGCGGCGACCGGGGTGCCGGGGGCCTTGGGCTGGACGACGGGTTTCCCGGCCTTGTCCCCGGCCTTCCCGCCCTGCTCGTCCCCGCTTTCCCCGCTCTGCTCCGCCGTGGCGGCGGCGAGCTGGGCCGAGCCCTTGGCGTCGGTGCCCCGGGTGACGGGCGTGAACGACGTGTACGTCGTCTCGGCCAGGTCGGAGGTGCTGGGCACCGGGCACAGCAGACTGGTCCGCTCCACGGGCAGCCGCGCGGCCGCCGCGCCGGCGGGGTCCGCGCCGGAGGCGTCGGGCGTGGAGAGCGCCGCGAATCCGGTGACGGCGGCGAGCGCGGTGGCGCCGGCGATCAGGGACAGGGTGGTGCGGTTCACTGCTGGCTCCCGTCGGGACGCTCACTGCCCGGGCCGTGGGGCTGCTGGTGGGCCTGGGAAGGGTCGTACGGCGTGTCGTATCCGCCCTGGCCGTACGCCGGGTCGTAGGTGCCGGACCCGGCCGGGTCGCCGTAGGCGTACGGGTCGTACCCGCCCGCCTCGTACTGGCCCTCGTACGGACCGTCCTGGGCACCCTGGGTGGGCTGGGCGCCCTGGTAGGTGTCCGTCCCGTACGGCTGCTGCCCGTAGGCGGCCGGGTCGTACTGCTGCCGGGCGTCCTGGTACTGCTCGCCGTACGTGCCGTAGGAGCCGTACTCGGCGTCCTGGTAGCCGGCCTGTTCCCAGTCGCCGGGCGCCTGCTGGGGGATCGTCACCGGCGGCTCCTGCGGCGGTACGGGGGGCGCGGCGGGGTCTTCAGCCGTGCCGGCCTCCGTCCCGGTGCCGTCGCCGGCCTCCGCCTCGGCCTCCGCCTGGGCCCGCAGCCGGCGCGCCCTGCGTCCCTCGCCGGCGACCGCCTGGGCGGGGACGACCGGCTCGTCGGGCAGGTCGTCGTCGACGTCGCGGCGCCGGCCGGGCAGGGCGAGCACCACGAGCACGACGGCGAGCAGGCCCTGGGCCCACAGCCAGGCGGTGTGGGTGAACGGGTCGTCGTAGGTGACGTCCAGCCGGCCGCCGGCGGCGGGCAGTTCGAAGCCCTGGGCCCAGCCGTCGACCGTGGTGCGGGTGAGCGGCTTGCCGTCGAGGGTGGCCGTCCAGCCGTCGGCGGCGGTGTCGGCGAGGCGCAGCACGCGCCCCTCGGAGCCGGCCGGGATCTTCGTGTGGATCTCCACGGGTCCGGCGGCGACGGGCTGCGGCTCGCCCTTGGCGTCGCCGCCCGGCACGACGGTCGCCCGCGCGACGTCCCGCTCCACCTGCCACAGCCCGCTGCCGTCCTGCTGGCTGAGCCGCCTCAGGCCCGGCGTGGCGTCCAGGACGCGGACGACGTCGTGGGGGGCTCCCTTGTGCACGAGGACGTAGCGCACGGCGAAGCCGCCGAGCTGGTCGGCCTGGTCGGCGCCGGATCCGGCCACGAGGTTGGCGACGACCTTGTCGAGCCGGGTGTTCCCCCCGCCGGCGGCCAGTTCGCCGTCGCCGAGGCGGACCCCGGCGCCGCGGACCAGCATGTAGCTCACATGGGCGGCGGAGTCGCTGTCGAGGACGAGGGTGCGGGCCTGGTCGCGGGTGACGCTGTCCTCGGCGACGAACGCGGGCACCTGCACGGGGTCGCGGCGCTCCAGGGGCCCGTCCGCGCCGCCGATCATCCAGCCGACGGCGGCGATCAGCGGGCCGACGGCCGACGCGAGGGCGATGAGCGCGGCGACCGGCTGACGCCAGCCGAAGCTCTGCTCGGCGACGCGCGAGCGCGCTCCGTCGGCGCCCAGCACGGCCGCGGCCAGCAGGGCGATGCCGTAGACGAGGGTGGCCGGGCCGGCCCAGGCGGACCGGTTCGACAGGACCGCGAAGACCAGGGCGACCAGCGCGACGGCCCAGGCCGCCCGGATCGCCCGCTGCCGCTCGGAGCGCAGCAGGGCGGCCAGCGCGGCCGCCACGAGCCCGATGAGGACCAGCCCGCCGACCGTGCCGGGGCCGCCGGGGCTGGCGCCGAGCAGGTCGAGCGCGGAGGCGGCGGAGGAGCCGTACTCCAGGCCGGCCTCGTCGAGGAAGCCGAACGGCAGCAGCGACAGCGACCAGGGCGCGAGCAGCAGCAGGGACGTGCCGAGCTGGGCGAGGAGGCGCAGCCCGTACGCCGTGATGTCGCCACGGCGCAGGACCAGGACACCGATGCCGAGCAGCAGCGCGATGGGCCACACGACGGGCGTGAAGGCGGTGGTGACGGTCAGCAGCAGCGCGTACGCCCAGGTGGCGCGCCAGCTGCCGCGCGCCCCGCCCTGGCCGGCCAGGCCGGCCGCGGTCACGCCCGCGCGCGCGGCGAGCGGGAGCAGCACGGCGAGGACGGCGGTGCCGATGCGGCCGCTCGCGAGGGCGCCGGTGGCCGCGGGCAGGAAGGCGTAGGCGACGGCCGCCCAGGCGCGCAGCAGCCGGGAGGGCACGAGCGGACGGGAGGCGAAGTACGCGGTGACGCCGGCGAGGGGCACCGAGCAGACCAGCATCAGGGTGACGGCCAGTCCGGTGGAGCCGAGCAGCACGGAGGCGAGCGTGGCGACGATCGCCAGGTAGGGCGGCGCGGAGGCGGTGCCGCCGGTGCCCACGGTGTGCCAGGCGTCCGCGTACCGCGACCACAGCTCGCCGGCGCCGGCCGGGGCGGGCAGCAGCGCGCCGCCCGCGAGTGCGCCGCCGCCGAGGAGTGCGCGGCAGGCGGCCAGGGAGACGAGCAGCAGCACCACGAAGAGCAGCGGGCCGGGTTTGCGGGCGATGCGCTTGAGGCGGGCGAACTGCTCGATCTCGAGGAAGTCGGCGTCGTCACCGCCCGGTCCGGACTCGATGGCGCCGCCGTGCCGTCCGGCGCCCGCGGCCGCTTCCGCGTCGGAGCTGCCGGCGAGGCTGCCCGCGATCTGTTCGACGGTGACGCGGACGGTCGCGCCGGGAGGCGGGAACAGAGAGCGCAGTTCGTCCTTCTCGACCTGCGGGCGCCCGCGTTCACGCCGTCCCGCGACGATGCGCTCGGGCCGGAGCAGGACGCCCAGCAGGCCCCGGATCTCGTCCAGTGCCTGGCCGGGGACCTTGCCGACGAGGTAGGCGAGGGTCCGCAGCAGCGTGCCGAGGACGAGGCGCAGCAGCACCCAGGGCAGGGCGGCGGTGCGGACGTTGACCAGGAGGGTGTGGACGGCGCCGGCCTTGTCCACCTTGTGCGGGGAGGCGGTGGTGCGCCCCGCGCAGTCGACGGCGCGGCGTTCCCGGGAGGCCGCCTCGGCGTGGCGTACGACCGCCTCCGGGGCGACCAGCACGCGCAGCCCGGCGGCGTGCGCGCGCCAGCACAGGTCGACGTCGTCGCGCATCAGGGGCAGCCGGCGGTCGAATCCGCCGAGCCGCTCGAAGACGTCACGCCGGATCAGCATGCCGGCGGTGGACACCGACAGCACGGACCGGACGTGGTCGTGCTGGCCCTGGTCCTGTTCACGCCGGTCCAGGCCGGTCCAGCGGCGGCCGGAGTTGGCGATGGAGACGCCGACCTCCAGCAGTTGCCGGCGGTCGTACCAGCCGCGGAGTTTGGGGCCGACGACGGCGACGTCCTCGCGGCCGAGTTCGTACTCGTTGTCGACGACGCGCAGCAGTTGGGCCAGGGCGTCGGGTTCGGGGGCGCAGTCGTCGTGCAGCAGCCACAGCCACTGCACCGGGTCTCCGTGCGGGAGTTCGGGCAGGTCGTAGGCGTCGTCGCGCCAGGTGCGCGTGACGGGGTCCCAGCCGCTGGGCCGCCGCAGGTAGGCCAGGTCCTCGGGGGTCAGGTGCGGTGCGGTGCGCTCGGCCTCGGCGACGGCCTGGCCGAAGCCGGTGCGCCGGGCGAGGTGCAGCACGCGGTCGTCGCCGAGGGCCTCGGTGACCAGCCGGGCGGAGTCGTCGGCGCTGCCGGTGTCGGCCGCCACGGCGTACTGGACGGGGCGCTCCTGGCCGAGCAGCCCGGCGAGAGCGTCGGGCAGCCAGCGGGCTCCGTCGTGGGAGACGAGGACCGCCGTCACGACATGGCGCGGGAACTCAGGTGCGGCAGCGAGGTCTTGCTGGGCTGCCGTGTGGCTGTGCACGGACATCGAGGTACGGGCCCCGGTTCGGTGGACTGCGGTGGACACCCGTGCCTGTGGGGAACGGCGGGGCGTCTCGGACGAGCGCCCACACTATCGGCAGATCAAACCGGGCGGCGCGAAGCGCCTCGTCGAGGGGCGCCGGCCGGGAGACGGGCGGGCACGACGACGGCCCGCCGCCGGTGGACAATCCGCCTGCGAGGGGCCGTTCATGTCATGGGGTACGCGCGGGGTGCGCCGCTCGCCGGACGGTGGGCCGGGGCCCGCAGCGGACGCCGGGTCAGACGGCGGCCTTCTTCAGACGGCGGCGCTCCCGCTCGGACAGTCCGCCCCAGATGCCGAAGCGCTCGTCGTTGGCCAGGGCGTACTCGAGGCACTCGGAGCGGACCTCGCAGGCGAGGCAGACCTTCTTGGCCTCCCGGGTGGAGCCGCCCTTCTCGGGGAAGAAGGACTCGGGGTCGGTCTGGGCGCACAGTGCGCGCTCCTGCCAGCCGAGCTCCTCGTCCGCGTCGTCGACCAGCAGTTGCTGCACCAGCTCGGTCATGTGCGCCCCTCGTCCGTCCTTCACGTCCCCGTGATCCAGCCGTTATCGATTCCGACTGAACGACACGAGTGAAATTACAAGTGTGCTGCTCCGGGCGAGTCAAGCCGAGATCTGCTATTAGGCCCCTTATTCACTCTGCAGAACCAAGGCCTTGCAGAAAGTGTTCAAATCGCCATAAACCTTGACATGCCAACGAGGCCGCAGAAGCCCCCGCCTCCGCACAGAGCCTGTACGGAGGAGGACGCTCCGGCGTTCGCGCTCGTTCCGGCACACTCACCGAAGCGAACCGGATCACATTCGGATCACGGGATCGCAACGGGGGTTGTGCGCCCGGCTTGTGCCGCATGTGTCCCGTAACCCCCAGGAGCAAACCTTCCATCGGGGAGATGAACCGGATGAGGTGAAACACGTCCCACATCACGGGCATCAGGTTGACAGTGCTGGTGTGAGCCGCTGTCCTTGTGGGCATGCTCGCGAACTCGGCACTCGCCTCGACCCGCACCGCCGGGTCCCACGGTGCTGCCCGCGCTCGCTGTAGCTGTTGCCGCTGTTCCAGCTGTTGAGCCGACCACGCTCCGGCTGACCCGGGTCCACTCGGCCCGGCTGTGATCCCACGCCCCGACCAGGGCGTTCTTCGCGTCTCGCTCCTCTCCGCACTTCCACGCACCCTTCCGCCGAGGAACCACCGCACCCATGAACAGCGACAGCGACCTCCAGATCGCCGGCGACATCCTCGAAGTCCCCCACCTCCTCCAGGCACCGCGCGAGCACCCGGCCACCGTCGCCGAGTTCGCCGGGCTGGTCCGCTCCCTCGCCGCGGACCGCTCCCAGTGGGAGCACCTCGTGCAATACGACACCACGACGCGCTGGTACCACCGGCTGCGCACCGGCCCCGGCTACGAGGTCTGGTTGCTGTCCTGGCTGCCGGGGCAGGGCAGCGGGCGCCACGACCACGGCCCCTCCTCGGGTGTGTGGACGGTCCTGGACGGCTCCCTGACCGAGCGCACGGAGCGCGGCACGCGCGTGCTGGGCGCGGGGACGCAGAAGGTGTTCGCGCCGGGGTACGCGCACGAGGTCGCCAACGACACGCTGGAACCGGCGGTCAGCCTGCACGTCTACTACCCGGCCCTCACCGAGATGCCCATGCACTCCGCGCGGTGCTCGGCCGCCGCGCCGCACGACGCGGACGCCGGGGCCGGAGCCGGGGTGCTGTGACGACTGGCTGACGCAGTGTCGTGGCCGCCTGCGAGACTGGGTGCATGCGCATTGTGGTTCTGGCAGGCGGCATCGGTGGTGCCCGGTTCCTGCGTGGTCTGAAGCGGGCCGCGCCGGACGCGGACATCACGGTCATCGGCAACACCGGCGACGACATCCACCTCTTCGGGCTGAAGGTCTGCCCGGACCTCGACACGGTGATGTACACGCTGGGTGAGGGCATCAACGAGGAGCAGGGCTGGGGGCGGGCCGACGAGACCTTCCACCTCAAGGAGGAGCTCGCGGCCTACGGCGTCGGGCCGGAGTGGTTCGGTCTGGGCGACCGGGACTTCGCCACGCACATCGTGCGGACGCAGATGATCGGCGCGGGCTACCCGCTCAGCGCGGTGACCGAGGCGCTGTGCGACCGCTGGAAGCCGGGCGTGCGCCTCCTGCCGATGACCGACGACCGCGTCGAGACGCACGTGGCCGTCGAGCTGGACGGCGAGCGCAAGGCCGTGCACTTCCAGGAGTACTGGGTGCGGCTGCGGGCCTCGGTCCCCGCCGAGGCGGTCGTGCCGGTCGGCGCGGAGCAGTCGAAGCCGGCGCCGGGCGTCCTGGAGGCCGTCGCCGAGGCGGACGTGATCCTCTTCCCGCCGTCCAACCCGGTCGTCTCGATCGGCACGATCCTCGCCGTGCCCGGCATCCGGGAGGCGATCGCCGACGCCGGGGTGCCGGTGGTCGGCCTCTCCCCGATCGTCGGGGACGCGCCCGTGCGCGGGATGGCCGACAAGGTCCTCGCGGCGGTCGGCGTGGAGTCCACGGCGGCCGCGGTCGCCGAGCACTACGGCTCGGGCCTGCTCGACGGCTGGCTGGTCGACACGGTCGACGCCGAGGCCGTGACGCGGGTCAGGGCCGCCGGCATCCTGTGCCGCGCCGTGCCGCTGCTGATGACCGACGCCGACGCCGCGGCGCAGATGGCCCGGGAGGCGCTTGCGCTGGCGGAGGAGGTGCGGGAGACGTGAGCGACGGTGCTCCCGCATACCGGGTCCGGGCGGTCCCCGGCCTGCCGGAGGTGCAGCCGGGCGACGACCTGGCCAAGCTGATCGCGGCGGCCGACCCCGGCCTGGCCGACGGGGACGTGCTCCTCGTCACCTCCAAGATCGTCTCCAAGGCGGAGGGCCGCGTCGTACGGGCCACCGACCGGGAGGCCGCGATCGACGCCGAGACGGTACGGGTGGTGGCCCGGCGCGGGGCGCTGCGCATCGTCGAGAACCGTCAGGGCCTGGTCATGGCGGCGGCCGGCGTCGACGCCTCCAACACCCCCGCCGGGACGGTGCTGCTGCTCCCCGAGGATCCGGACGCGTCCGCGCGGGCCATCCGCGACGGCCTGCGGGACACGCTGGGCGTGGACGTGGGCGTGGTCGTCACCGACACCTTCGGGCGTCCGTGGCGGGCCGGGCTCACCGACGTGGCGATCGGCGCCGCGGGCGTGCGGGTCCTCGACGACCTGCGCGGCGGCACGGACGCGCACGGCAATCCGCTGGGCGCCACCGTCGTCGCCACCGCCGACGAGCTCGCCGCCGCGGGCGACCTGGTCAAGGGCAAGGCCGCCGGGCTGCCCGTCGCCGTCGTGAGCGGGCTGCCCGGGGTGGTGACCGGGGACGACGGCGAGGGGGCGCGGGCCATGGTGCGCGGCGCGCGCGACGACATGTTCCGGCTCGGCACGTCGGAGGCGGTGCGCCAGACGGTCACCCAGCGGCGGACCGTGCGGGCCTTCACGGACGAACCGGTCGACCCCGGTGCCGTACGCCGGGCGGTGGCCGCGGCGGTCACCGCGCCGGCGCCGCACCACACGACGCCGTGGCGGTTCGTCCTGCTGGAGTCCGCCGCGTCCCGCACCCGGCTGCTCGACGCCATGCGGGACGCCTGGATCGCCGACCTCGAGCGGGACGGCAAGAGCGAGGAGTCCATCGCCAGGCGGGTGCGCCGCGGGGACGTGCTCCGCAACGCGCCCTGCCTCGTCGTGCCCTGCCTGGTCATGGACGGCTCGCACACCTACGGGGACGCACGGCGCGACGCGGCCGAGCGGGAGATGTTCGTGGTCGCCACCGGCGCGGGCGTGCAGAACCTCCTCGTCGCGCTCGCCGGGGAGCGGCTGGGCTCGGCCTGGGTGTCCTCGACGATGTTCTGCCGGGACGTCGTGCGGGAGGTTCTCGGGCTGCCGGAGGACTGGGACCCGATGGGTGCCGTCGCGGTCGGCCACCCCGCCGAGGAGCCCCGGCCGCGGGCGGAGCGGGACGCGGAGGCGTTCATCGAGGTGCGGTGAGGTCGGGGGCGGACGGTGCCGGGGCGGTGCCGTCCGGCGCGGGGGGGGCGGTGCCGCGGGCCGTCCCGGCGCCCGGCCGCGCCGCGACGGGGTGACGCTCTACCCTCGTAGAGGCCTCTCGTTCCGCAGGGGCCTCTCCCTCTCCCGTCCCAGGGGCTTCATCGTGGCAGGACGTTTCGCTCCCCGGCCCACGCGTACGACGGTGCGCGGCGGGGAGACCGTCGTGCCCGTGGGGGCGGTGCCGGCGCCCCGGCAGGCCGTCGCGCCCGGGAAGGTGCGGGTGTGGGTGCCGGACGGGCCGCTGGAACTGGGGCTGGTCCTCGGGCCGTTGCGGCGCGGGCCGGGCGACCCGACCTTCCGGACGACGCCCGACGGCTCGGTGTGGCGGGCCAGCCTCACGCCCGCCGGGCCGGGCACGCTGCGGGTCTCCGCGCGCGGCGGCGAGGTGCGGGGCGAGGCCTGGGGGCCGGGTGCGGAGTGGCTGCTGGAGCAGCTGCCGCGGATGCTGGGCGCCGACGACGACCCGTCCGCGTTCGTGCCCCGGCACCGGCTGCTGGCCCACACCTCGCACCGGCGGCCGGGGCTGCGGCTGACGCGGACCGGGCTGGTGCTGGAGTCGCTGATCCCGTCGATCCTGGAGCAGAAGGTCACGACGCTGGAGGCGTACCAGGCGTGGCGGGTGCTGGTACGGAAGTACGGCGAACCGGCGCCGGGGCCCGCGCCCGCGCGGATGCACGTGATGCCGGCGGCGCGGACGTGGGCGCTGATCCCGTCCTGGGAGTGGCACAAGGCCGGGGTGGACAACAAGCGGGCGTCGACGATCCTGCGGGCCGTGCGGGTCGCCGCGCGGATGGAGGAGGCGGCCGGGATGGAGCCGGCGGCGGCACAGGCGCGGCTGGAGGTCGTGTCCGGCATCGGGCCGTGGACCTCGGCGGAGACCGTGCAGCGCAGTCATGGGGCGCCGGACGCGGTGACGGTGGGGGACCTGCATCTGCCGGGGATCGTGGGGTTCGCGCTGGGCGGGGACCGGGACGCGGACGACGCGGTGATGCTGCGGCTGCTGGAGCCGTATGCCGGGCAGCGGCATCGGGCGGCTCGGCTGGTGCTGTTGAGTGGGCGGGTGCCGGGGAGGCGGGCTCCGCGGATGGCTCCGCGGGGGATCGAGCGGATCTGAGGGGGCGGGACCGGGGGGCGCGTGCCTTCTGGGCGTCGACCGGTCTCCGGTGCTGGTGCGCGCGCTGGTGCTGATGCGGGGCGGGGGTGGGTCTCGTGGCCCGGCGCTACCGGTGCCGCTGCGCCCACCCGTGCCGCCCCTGGGGGTACCTCCCAGGCCGTTCAGGCGCTGGGGGAGGCACGACTGCCCGCAGCTGCGCCCCCGGGCTTCGGGTCAGGCGTCGGAGGAGAAGCGGAGGGAGGCCGGGGGTATGCGGGCGTCGCACCAGACTCGGACGCCGGAGCGGAGTTCGTTGTCGGCGCCGACGACCGCGCCGTCGCCGATGACCGTGTCCGTGAGAACCGAGCGGGTGCCGACGCGGGCGCGGGTGCCGATGAGGGAGTCGGTGATGACGGCGCCCGGCTCGATGACCGCGCCGGGCAGGATCGTGCTGCCGAAGACACGCGCCCCCTCCGCGACGAAGGCGCCCTCGCCCACGACCGTGCCGCCGGTCAGCTTGGCGTCGGGCGCGACGACGGCCGTGGGCAGGATCAGGCGGTCACCGCAGCGGCCCGGTACCGCCGGGGACGGGGCGCGGCCGAGGACGAGGTCCGCCGAGCCGCGGACGAAGGCCGCCGGGGTGCCGAGGTCGAGCCAGTACGTGGAGTCGACCATGCCCTGGAGATGCGCTCCGGTGGCGAGGAGCTCCGGGAAGGTCTCCCGTTCGACCGAGACCGGGCGGCCCGCCGGGATGGTGTCGATGACCGAGCGGCGGAAGACGTACGCCCCCGCGTTGATCTGGTCGGTGACGATCTCCTCCGGGGTCTGCGGCTTCTCCAGGAACGCCAGGACCCGGCCCGTGCCGTCCGTGGGGACCAGGCCGTACGCCCTCGGGTCCGTCACCTTCGTCAGGTGCAGGGAGACGTCCGCGCCCGTCGTCCCGTGGGTGCGCACCAGCGCGCCGATGTCCAGGCCCGTCAGGATGTCGCCGTTGAAGACGAGCACGGGCTCGTCGGGGCCCGAGTGCAGCCGCGACGCCACGTTGCGGATCGCGCCGCCGGTCCCGAGCGGCTCCTCCTCCGTGACGTACTCGAGGTGGAGGCCCAGGGATGAGCCGTCGCCGAAGTACGGCTCGAAGACCTCGGCCAGGTAGCTCGTCGCGAGCACGATGTGCTCGACGCCCGCCGCCTTCGCCCGCGCCAGCTGATGGGTGAGGAACGGCACCCCGGCCGCCCTGACCATGGGCTTCGGGGTGTGCACCGTGAGCGGGCGCAGCCGCGTGCCCTTACCGCCGACCAGGAGGATCGCTTCTGTCACCTGTCGTCTCTGCTTCCTGCCGGGACCGGCCGAACTGTCTTTCGGCCGGCCAGTGTATGCAGACCGTTCCCTGGCGCCTTCGATGGCCGTGCGGTGTTCCGTCCTCAGCGGCCCTGGTACTTCGCCGCCGAGGAACGGGCCGTGCCGAGCTTGCGGTAGAGCTGCTTGCCGGGGCAGCTCGTGGCGAAGCCGTCGCGGTGACCCGAGATGACGTTCAGTCGTACGTTCTTACCTTTTCGGTAGAGATTGCCACCACCGGACTTCAGGTATGTCTTGCCGCGCGGATTCATGCCGGCGAGACCGAGCTTCCACGCGGTGAGCCGGGCGACGGCCTTGACAGCGGCGGACGACGGCTTCTTCGAGCTGTACGTGCCGAGGACCGCGATTCCCATGCTGTTGGAGTTGAACCCCATGGTGTGGGCACCCAGTACCGGCTTCGTCACTCCCCCGGCCCGGCCCTCGTAGATCTTTCCGCACTTGTCGACGAGGAAGTTGTAGCCGATGTCCCGCCAGCCCATGCTCTTGACGTGGTAGCGGTGGATACCGCGAATGACTGACGGGGCCTGCGAGCAGCGGTAGTTGTTGCCCGTGGCCGAGTGGTGCACGAAGGCCGCCTTCACCTTCTTCGTGTACACGGGCTTCTTCCGGCGCAGCTTCTCGTCCGCGCCCCAGCCGCGCCTCGTGGTGATGCCCGGGCGCGCGCCGACGTACGGCTCGGCCCGCTGCCGCTCCGTCAGGACGCCGAGGGCGAGGAGCTCGCTCACGGTCCGGGTGCGGCTCAGTGCGGGGATCTCGGTGGCGCGGGGGCGGCCGACGGCCGCCGGGTCCGTGCGGGGTCGCGGCGGGGTGCCCTTGCCGGGGTCGACGAGTTCGAGGCGCAGGCCGGTGGGGAGCGGGGGCGTGGCGCCGCCGCGCTCGTCCGCCGCGCGGACCCGCACCTCCACGCCGTTCGACTCCCCCACCCACAGTGGTGCGGTGGCGCCGCGCACCCGGCCCGACGCGCTCTCGGCGGTGCCCGGGTCGGCGGCGTGGTCGGCGGTGTGCGTGTCGAAGTCCTGCCAGGCGGACCAGGCGCCGGTGGCGGTGGCGCGGGTGCGGACCTGGACGCGGCCGTGCAGGGCGGTGGCCGGGTCGTCCCAGACGACGCCGACCAGGGAGAAGTACCGGGTGCCCCGGCGGGTGACGCCCTGTTCGGCGGTGCCGGGGGAGGTGGGGGCGCGGTCGCCGGCGAGGGGGGTGAGCGGCAGCGACTGGGTGCTGCCGGGGACGTACGCCCCGGCGGGTGCGGATGCCGGTGCCGCTCCTGCGGCGGCTGCCGTCGCGGGTGCGGCGGTGACCGGGAGGGCCAGTGCGGCCGCGCAGGTGACGCCTATTGAGGAAGTGAGGAATCCATGCATGCCCTCGATCCTGGACACAGCCGGACATATCTGTCCATACGGGATATGACGGCCCGTAGGGTTTTTCCCTCGATCCGGTGGCGGCGACGTGGCCCGTCCGCCCGGGGCACGCGTGGGGGCCCGCGTACGCTTGCGCGGATGAACGCGACCGACCGCACCCCTGCCGACCTGCTGAGTTCCGCGCTCGCCGCGGACCCGGGACGCCCCCTGGTGACCTTCTACGACGACGCGACGGGCGAACGCGTCGAACTGTCCGTGGCCACCTTCGCCAATTGGGTGGCCAAGACCGCCAACCTGCTCCAGGACGAGCTGTCCGTCGAACCCGGTGACCGGGTCGCGCTGCTGCTGCCCGCGCACTGGCAGACGGCGGTGTGGCTGCTGGCGTGCGCGTCGGTGGGTGTCGTCGCCGACGTGGCCGGTGACCCGGCGGCGGCGGACGTGGTGGTGAGCGGGCCGGAGCCGGAGTCGCTGGAGGCGGCGCGGGCCTGCTCGGGGCCGCGGATCGCGCTGGCCCTGCGGCCGCTCGGCGGGCGGTTCCTGCCGGCCGCGCCGGAGGGCTTCGCCGACTACGCGGTGGAGGTGCCGGGGCAGGGTGACCGGTTCGTGCCGTACGCGCCGGTGGACCCGGAGGCTCCGGCACTGATCGTGGCCGGGCGGGAGTTCAGCGGGGCGGAGGTCGTGGAGCGGGCCCGGGCGGAGGCGTCGGGGCTGGGGCTCACGGGGCCGGGGGCGCGGATCCTGTCGGGGCTGCCGTACGACACGTGGGAGGGGCTGAACGCGGGGCTGTTCGGGCCGTTGGCGTCGGGTGGGTCGGTGGTGCTGTGCCGGCACCTGGATCGGGCCGGGGACGGTGTGGTGGATCAGCGGATCGAGGCGGAGCGGGTGTCGGCCACGGCGCGGTGAGGTCTTCGGGGGCGGGGTGACTCCGTCGGTGCGGAGTGGGTGCCGGTGCGGGTGCGTTCACCTACCGGCGTCCGCCAGGCGCCCCGCGTCGGCCCGGGCGCCGGGTGAGTGACGGGGCCCGGCGCTGACCGGGTGCCGCCGCGCCCACCCGTGCCGCCCCTGGGAGTACCTCCCAGGCCGTTCAGGCGCTGGGGGAGGCACGACTGCCCGCGGCTGAGAATGAGAAGGCGGCAGCACGACTTCCCGCGGTTGAGGGGGGCGGCGGTGCGACTGCCCGCGGCTCGGGGGGGCGGTGCGGGTCGTGACCCGTTCGGCTCAGTCGGGGCCGGGGGTTCGGCGGGGTGCGGGTCATGATCGGGGGAGCGCGGGCGGGCAGGGCACGCTCGTACGGCACGAGGGGTTGAGGCTGAGGTGAGCGACAGCGCGGGCGCGTCCCCCGACGGTGCCGGGCCCCTGGGGCCGGGAGCGGGCGCGTCCGCGACCGGGGACGGAAGGCGGCGGCGCAGGCGGCGCCGGCTGCGGTACGCGGGCATCGCGGTCGCCGTGCTCGGCGGCACCGCCGTGGGCGTCGGGTGGGCGGTGTACGCCAAGCTGAGCGGGAACATCACCGCCGACGAGGCCGCGGCGGCGGAGCTCGCGCGGTACGAGAAGGAGCGGCCCACCTCGCTGGTCCGCGGCGCCCAGAACCTGCTCGTCATCGGGTCGGACTCGCGCTCCGGCGACGGCAACGAGCGCTACGGGCGGGACACCGGGACGGAGCGGTCGGACACCACGATCCTGCTGCACCTCGCGGCGGGCCGGGACAGCGCGACCGCCGTCTCCCTCCCCCGCGACCTGATGGTGCGCGTGCCCGGCTGCCACCGCCGCGACGGCTCCCGCACCCAGCCGGTGTTCGCCCAGCTCAACTACGCCTTCGAGGCGGGCGGTTCGGCGAGCACCATCCGCACGGTGGAGGGACTGACCGGCATCCGGATCGACCATCACGTGGTCGTCGACTTCCAGGGCTTCAAGAAGATGGTCGACGCCCTCGACGGCGTCGAGGTGTGCCTGCGCCGGCCGGTCGACGACAAGGACGCCAGGCTGAAGCTGCCCGCGGGCCGGGTGACGCTCGACGGGGAGCGGGCCCTCGGCTACGTCCGGGCCCGCAAGTCGCTCGGCGACGGCAGCGACACCGACCGGATGGACCGCCAGCAGCGCTTCCTGGGGGCGCTCGTCAGCAAGGTGCGGAGCAATGACGTACTGCTGAATCCGGTGAAGCTCTATCCCGTGCTGGACGCGGCCACCTCGTCCCTCACCACCGATCCGGGCCTGGCGAGCCTGCGGGGCGTGTACGACCTCGCGCGCGGCCTGCGCGGCATCCCCGCCGGGCGTGTGCAGTTCCTGACCGTCCCGCGGGAGGCGTACGCGCGCGACGCCGATCGCGACCAACTCGTGCAGCCCGACGCCGAGAAGCTCTTCACCCGGCTGCGGACGGACGAACCGGTGGCGGTCGAGCGGGGCGCGCGCGGGACCGGGGGCGGGAACGGGTCCGGTGCGGCCGGCGCGCGCGAGGCCGAGGGCGCCGATTCCCCGCAGCCGACGTTCAGCGGCAACACCGCCGACGAGGACATCTGCGAGTAAAGCGCATCCAAAGACGGCACAAGGCGGAGCCAAGACATGCGCGACGCGGCGGACACTTGTCCAGGAAAAGGGTCGGATTGCCCAGTTGTAAGGACCGTGGAATGCGTCACCGTCGTCGCCGCGCGCCGAATCCGGCGGTTAATGTGAGCGATCCGGCGTGCCCGGCCACGAGGTTCTGACCCGCGGTCGCGCACTGAGTGACCGAGACCGGGCGCCTGGAGGGGATGGCGCGCGTGGCCCCGACGGAGGATCGGACAACCGTGGACGCGCAAGGCCGTGGGCGGGCGGACGACATCGACCCCGCAGACCAGTGGGTGCTCAACCCGGACACCGGCGAATACGAACTGCGACTGACCCCTTCCGCACCGCAGTCGGCGCCCCCGGCTCCCCGCGGTGCCGGCTCCGGCGCACCGGGCCCCTCGGGCCCGGCACGCGCCCGCACCGCACAGGCGTCCGCCGCGACCACCCCGGGGCGTGCGGTCCCGGGCCCGCGCAAACGGCGTACGGCGCCCGAGGAACCGCCCGGGCGGCGCGGCCGGCGGCGGCCGGTGAAGAAGAGGTCGACGGGCAGGAAGGTCCTGATGTGGACCGGCGGCACGATGGCGTTCGTCGTCCTCGGTGCCGCGGCGGCCGGGTACCTCTACCTGGAGCACCTCAACGACAACATCCAGTCCGTCGCCGACGACGGCGCGAGCACCGGTGGCTTCCAGAAGGACAAGGCCATCAACATCCTGCTGATCGGCACCGACAAGCGCACCGGCGACGGCAACGAGGGCTACGGCGACAGCGGCAGCGTCGGCCACGCCGACACCACGATCCTGCTGCACGTGTCCAAGGACCGCTCCAACGCGACCGCGCTCAGCATCCCCCGCGACCTGATCGTCGACATCCCCGACTGCCCGACCACGCAGGAGGACGGGACGCAGAAGGTCATCCCCGGCTCCACCGGCGTCCGCTTCAACACCAGCCTCGGCCAGGACGGCCGTACGCCCAGCTGCACCATGCGGACCGTCACCGAGCTGACCGGGGTCACCCCGGACAACTTCATGGTCGCCGACTTCAACGCCGTCAAGACGCTGACCAGCGCGGTCGGCGGGGTCGACGTCTGCCTCGCGAAGGACATCGACGATCCGGACTCGCACCTGAAGCTGTCCGCGGGCACGCACACCATCGAGGGCGAGCAGGCGCTGGCGTTCGTGCGCACCCGGCACTCGGTGGGCTTCGGCGGTGACCTGAGCCGCATCGAGATACAGCAGCAGTTCCTCAGCGCGCTGATGCGCAAGCTGAAGTCGAACGACACGCTCACCAGCCCGTCCAAGATGGTGAAGCTGGCGGAGGCGGGCACCAAGGCGCTGACCGTCGACGCCAAGCTGGACAGCATCGGCAAGCTGAAGGACCTCGGTCTGGAGCTGGGCAAGCTCAACACCAAGAACCTGACCTTCACCACGGTGCCGGTCGTCGACAACCCGGCCGAGAAGGTCGCGGCGACGGTCGTCCTCAAGGAGGCGCCCGCCGCCGAGGTGTTCGGCATGATCCGGAACGACATCTCGTTCACCGAGGTCAAGCAGCAGCAGAAGCAGGAGGCCGCCGCCGTCGCGGCCCGCCTCAAGGGCACCAGGTCCGATCCTTCCGAGGTCCGCGTCCGCGTCCTCAACGGCGGCGCCGTGAGCGGCAGCGCCCAGAAGGAACTCCAGTACCTCCAGACCGAGGCCGGCGTCACCAAGTCCGAGAACGCCGGCAACGCCCCCGCCGAACTGGCGAAGACCACCCTGGAGTACGCCCCCGACCAGGCCGACCAGGCCCGCGCGCTCGCCGAGATCCTCGGCCTGTCCGGCGCGGCCATGAAACCCGGCCGGAGCGTCACCAACTCGCAGGGCCTGCCCACCATGACCCTCACCCTCGGCAAGGACTTCAAGGGCGCCGGCGTCAAGCTCAACGCCACCTCCGGAAAGGCTCCGGAGGGGGTGGAGAAGTCCACGGCGGACAAGGTCCAGTGCGCCAGGTGACCTGACGGCCCTCTCCGACGTCTTACCGGACGGCCGTGTTGCGGCCGTGGCGGAACCAATCCGTCGGGACGGCCGTACAGCCAAAAGGGCCGTCCGTACGTCCAACTGTGCGAACAGGAAGCGCCCGTGGGCACGACGGCCGGCGCGAGGGGTGGGGAGAGGAACATGACGCAGAGCGATGTGCGCGGGCAGGGGACGCGGTCCGGTGGTGCCCGGCGCGCCCGGCACGGGGGCGAGGACGGCTCCGGTGCGGGGGCGGGAGACGGCACCGGCGGGCGCGGCGGCCGGCACGGCGCGGGGCGCGGGAAGGGGCGGCGCGCGACGCGCGGGCACCGTGTGCTCAGGTGGTCCGCGTCGACGGTCGCGGTCCTGATACTCGGCACGGCCGGCGCCGGATACCTCTACTACCAGCACCTGAACGGCAACATCGAGAAGGGCGAGCGCAGCAGCGGCGACTCGAAGGCGCACAAGACCGAGCCGAACGCGGACGGTCAGACGCCCCTGAACATCCTGCTGATCGGCTCCGACAGCCGTGCCTCCGACGCGAACGTGGCGCTGGGCGGCGGCAAGGACCACCGCGACAACCCGCCGCTGGGCGATGTGCAGATGCTGATCCACCTGTCCGCGGACCGCAAGAGCGCGGCGGTGGTCAGTATCCCGCGCGACACCCGGGTCGACATCCCCAAGTGCACGGACCCGGAGACCGGCACGACGTTTCCGGCGACCAACACGATCATCAACGAGTCGCTGGGCCGAGGCGGCGCCGGCTGCACGCTGGCCACCTGGCAGAACCTCACCGGTGTCTACATCGACCACTGGATGACGATCGACTTCGCGGGCGTCGTGTCGATGGCCGACGCCGTCGGCGGGGTCGAGGTCTGCGTGAACCAGAACGTGTGGGACCGGCCGCTGCCGCGCGTGTCCGGCGGCTCGGGGCTGAAGCTGACGGCCGGCCCGCACAAGGTCAAGGGCGAGCAGGCCCTGCAGTGGCTGCGCACCCGCCACGCCTGGGGCAGTGACCTGATGAGGGCGCGGGCGCAGCACATGTACATGAACTCGATGATCCGCACCCTGAAGGGCCAGAACGTCTTCACCGACACCGGCCGGCTGATGGACCTGGCCGAGTCGGCCACGAAGTCCCTGACGGTCTCGGAGGAGGTCGGCACGGTCAAGAAGCTGTACGACCTGGGGATGCAGCTGAAGACGGTGCCGACGGACCGCATCACCATGACGACGCTGCCCACCGTCGAGGACCCCGAGGACGTGAACCACCTGCTGCCGGCCGGCGCGGACGCCGAGAAGGTCTGGGCGATGCTCCGCGACGACGTGTCCTTCGACGACAAGGGCGCGAAGACCGGCGGCAGGAAGGATGCCGGCAAGGGTGCCGGCGGCAACGGCACGGACGGCGCCGGCGGGACGCCCGCGGACCCGGCCGCCGACGACGCCGAGATCGGCGTGCTCGTGCAGAACGCCACCCGGTCCGACTCGCTCGGCCCGGTCAGCGGCCGTGCGGGCACGATCGCCGACGCGCTGGTGGAGAAGGGCTTCGACAAGGCCACGAAGGACACCTCGGGCGCACTCTCCGAGGAACGGACCGTCGTGCGCTACCCGGGCCCGGACCTGGCCGGGGACGCGCAGCGGGTCGCGGCGGCGCTGGGCATTCCGGCGAACGCGGTGCAGAAGTCCGCGGACGTCTCCGGGGTCACGGTCGTCGTCGGCTCCGACTGGCGCTCGGGCACGGCGTATCCGAAGCAGAAGACGCCGGAGGCCGGTGACCTGCCCGACAACAGCGACGCCCTCAACGGCGCCGACACCGGCAAGTGCATGGACGTCTACCGGCCCTACCGCTGGTAGGCGTTCCCGGGAATGGGGCGGAATGCCCTGTTGTAGGGAAGTCGAATTTGTCACCGGTGTCGTTCGACGCTGAACTGGGCGGATAGTGTGAGCGCTCCGGTGCCCCCGCCGCGAGGTCCGCCCTGGCGTCGTGCACTTGTTGACCCTTTACCGTGCGCCTTCCGGGAAGGCGCCGCGTGGCCCCGACGGAGGACTCGGAGACCGTGGACGCGCAAGGACGTGGGCGGGCGGACGACATCGACCCCGCAGACCAGTGGGTACTCAATCCGCGGACCGGCGAATACGAGCTGCGGATGGCATCGTCCGCGCCGCAGCCGGCCGTTCCGAAGCCCCGCGAGGGCGGACCGGGCGACGGCGCACCGGGCGGGACGGACGGCGGCCGGGGCACCGGCAGTGCGGGCCGCCGCCGTACGACGGCCCCCGGCCGTGAGGTCCCGCCCCAGCGGCGCCGCCGTCCCGCACCGGAGGAGCCGGCGGCCGGGCGGCGCGGCCGGCGGCCGGCGAAGAAGAAGTCGACGGGCAGGAAGATCCTGCTGTGGACCGGCGGCACGACGGCGTTCGTCGTCCTCGTGGCCGGTGTCGGCGGCTACCTCTACCTCAAGCACCTCGAGGGCAACGTCTCGACGACGGACGTCGGCAGCGCGGGCAGCAGCAACTTCAGCAAGGACGAGGCCTTCAACATCCTCGTCATCGGCACCGACAAGCGCACCGGTGAGGGCAACGAGGGCTACGGCGACGCCGGCAGCGTCGGGCACGCCGACACCAACATCCTGCTGCACGTGGCCAAGGACCGCTCCAACGCGACCGCGTTGAGCATCCCCCGCGACATGATCGTCGACATCCCCGACTGCCCGACCACGCAGGAGGACGGGACCGAGAAGGTCATTCCGGGCCAGCAGGGTGTGCGCTTCAACCGGAGCCTCGGCGAGAGCGGCCGGGACGCGGGCTGCACCATGCGCACGGTGAAGGAGGTGACCGGCATATCGGTCGACCACTTCATGATGGCCGACTTCAACGCGGTCAAGACGCTGACCACCGCGGTCGACGGCGTGGAGGTCTGCGTGGAGCACGCCGTCAACGACAAGAAGTCCAAACTCGTCCTGCCCGAGGGCAAGTCCAAGGTGGAGGGCGAGCAGGCCCTCGCCTTCGTCCGCACCCGGCACGCCTTCGGCAACGAGGGCGACCTGGACCGCATCAAGGTGCAGCAGCAGTTCCTGGGCTCGCTCATGCGGAAGATGTCCTCCGGCGACACCCTGACCAGCCCCACCAAGCTGGTGAAGCTCGCCGAGGCCGCCACGAAGGCGCTCACCGTGGACAAGCCCATCGGCAACGTCGGCACGCTCAAGGACATCGCCCTGGAGCTGAAGAAGGTGCCGCCGAAGAACATCACGTTCGCCACGGTGCCGGTGAAGGACAACCCCGCCGAGGAGATCAAGGCGACGGTCGTGGTGGACGAGGCGAAGGCGCCCCAGGTCTTCGACATGATCCGGAACGACATCTCGTTCACCGAGGTCAAGCAGCAGCAGAAGCAGGAGGCCGCCGCCGTCGCGGCCCGCCTCAAGGGCTCCAGGTCCGATCCTTCCGAGGTCCGCGTCCGCGTCCTCAACGGCGGCGCCGCGGGCGGCAGCGCCCAGAAGGAACTCCAGTACCTCCAGACCGAGGCCGGCGTCACCAAGTCCGAGAACGCCGGCAACGCCCCCGCCGAACTGGCGAAGACCACCCTGGAGTACGCCCCCGACCAGGCCGACCAGGCCCGCGCGCTCGCCGAGATCCTCGGCCTGTCCGGCGCGGCCATGAAACCCGGCCGGAGCGTCACCAACTCGCAGGGCCTGCCCACCATGACCCTCACCCTCGGCAAGGACTTCAAGGGCGCCGGCGTCAAGCTCAACGCCACCTCCGGAAAGGCTCCGGAGGGGGTGGAGAAGTCCACGGCCGACCAGGTGCAGTGCGCCAGTTGACCTGACGGGCCCGCCGTACGTCTCACAGGACGACCGCGGACGGAGGACGGGACCGCGGCGGCGGCAGGGGTGGGGAAGGACGCGAGTGACGCAGAGCGGTGTGCAGCAGGAGGAGGACACGCGGGAGGGTGCGTCGGACGCGCCCGGGCGTGACGAGCCGGCCGTCGAGGACGTGGACGACGGCGGCGGGGACGGCGACGGCGGTGCGGAGACCGGTGGGCGCGGGCCCCGCAGGGGACGCCGGGTGCTCCGCTGGACGGCGCTGACCCTCGCCGTGCTGCTGGCCGGCACGGCCGGCGCCGGGTACCTCTACTACGAGCACCTCAACGACAACATCCGCAAGGACACGCTGAACCTGGGCGACAGCAAGGTCGCCGCGCCGACCCCGAACGCCGCCGGCCAGACCCCGCTGAACATCCTCGTCATCGGCTCGGACGCCCGGGACAGCGAGGAGAACCAGCAACTCGGCGGCGCGCGCGAGACGTTCGGCTCCACCCCGCTGGCGGACGTGCAGATGCTGGTGCACCTCTCCGCGGACCGCAGCAACATGTCGGTCGTCAGCATGCCCCGAGACACCCTGGTGAAGATCCCGAAGTGCACCGACCCGGAGGACGGGACGGTCTACCCGGCGAGCGAGGGCCGGGTGATGACCAACCAGAGCCTCGGCCACGGCGGCCCCGGCTGCACGGTCGCCACCTGGCAGGAGCTCACCGGCATCCACATCGACCACTTCGTCATGGTCGACTTCGCGGGCGTGGTGTCGATGGCGGACGCCGTCGGCGGCGTACCGGTCTGCGTGGACGCCAACATCCACTCACGCGACGGCCAGGGCCACGGCTCCGGACTGAAGCTGGAGAAGGGCACCCACCCGGTGAAGGGCGAGCAGGCCCTCCAGTGGCTGCGCACCCGCTACGGCTTCGAGGACGGCAGCGACCTGGCCCGCGCCAAGGCCCAGCACATGTACCTCAACTCGATGGTCCGCGTGCTGCGCGAGAACGCCACGCTCGGCAGCCCGGGCCGGCTGCGCGCGCTCGCGGAGAAGGCCACCGAGGCGCTCACGGTCGACCCGGGCCTCGACACGGTCAAGAAGCTGTACGACCTCAGCGGCGAGCTGCGCACGGTCGAGCCGGAGCGCATCACCATGACCACCATGCCCAACCGGTACGTGGGCGCGCGCGTGGAGCCGACCGAGGACGCGGAGCAGCTGTTCCGGCTGGTGCGGGAGGACATCGCGCTGGACGGCAAGGACGCGAAGAAGAAGCCCGCGCCGGACCCGGAGCCGACGGCCCCCGCCGACCCGGCCGCCGCCGACGACGAGATAGCGGTGCAGGTCCGCAACGGCACCCGTACCGACAGCCTCGCGGCGGCCCGGGGACGCGCCGACACGGTCGCCGGGCTGCTGGTGGAGCAGGGCTTCGCACGGGCCGTCGCCGACCCCTCGGTGCTGCCCAGCGAGGACCGCACGGTCGTCCGCTACCCCAGCGCCGACCTGGCCGGCGACGCGCAGCGGGTCGCCGCGTCCCTGGGGATACCCGCGAGCTCGGTGCAGCGGTCGACCGAGGTCTCCGGCGTCACGCTCGTCGTGGGCGCGGACTGGCGCGAGGACACGGCGTACCGGGCGCCCGGGGCGGACGACCGGACCCCGGAGTCGGCCGAGGCCCTCAACGGCGCGGACACGAGCGCCTGCATGCACGTGAACCCGGGGTTCACCTGGTCCTGAGCGGCGTCAGCGGGCGCCGGCGGCGTCGGCGTCCGGCTGGACCGCCGGGCGCCGCGACGCGATGACCCGCTTCGCCAGGGACCGGGGGCTGGTCAGGAAGCCGAAGCCCCACGACATGTGCATGGTCGCCAGCGCCACCGGGATCCGCGCCCGCGCCTTCGGTCCGAGCCCCTTTCCGGCCGGGAGCGAGCCCGCGGCGATCGCCGCGAGGTAGGCGCCGGGCACGACGAAGCCCCACGGGGTCAGCGCGGCGCCCACCACGACGCCGGCGGCGATCGCGCACACCGCGGTCGGCGGGGCGAGGTAGCGCAGGTTGATGGAGCCGGAGTGGTAACGGGCGACGACGTGGCGCCAGCGGCCGTAGTCCTTGTACTGCTTGGCCAGCGCCCGCACCGAGGGCCGGGGCCGGTAGGACACCTTCAGCTCGGGCGAGAACCAGATCAGGCCGCCGGCCTCACGGATGCGGAAGTTCAGCTCCCAGTCCTGGGCGCGGATGAACTCCTCGTTGTACCCGCCCTGCCGCTCCAGGGCCTCGCGGCGGAACACGCCCAGGTACACCGTCTCGGCCGGGCCCGCCGCACCGCCCGTGTGGAAGGCCGCGTTGCCCACACCTATCCTCGACGTCATCGCGGCGGCGACGGCGTCCTCCCAGGCGTTCTCGCCCTCGGCGTGCATGATGCCGCCCACGTTCTGCGCGCCGGTCTCCTCCAGCAGCCGTACGGCCGTGGCGATGTAGTTCGGCGACAGCATGCCGTGGCCGTCGACGCGGACGACGACCGGATGGCGCGAGGCCTTGATCGCGGCGTTCAGCGCGGCGGGCGTACGGCCGGTGGGATTCGGCACGGTGTGGACGCGGGGGTCCTCGCGGACGAGTTCGGCGGCGATCTCTTCCGTGCGGTCCGTGGACGGACCGACGGCGATCACGACCTCCATCTCGCCGGCGTACTCCTGGGCGAGGATGGCGCGGACGGCGCCGCGCAGGTGCCGCTCCTCGTTGAGGACGGGCATGATCACGGAAACGGCGGGCGGCCGCACGTCGGACTTGGCGTTCATCGGTGCTCACGTTACCGCGAACGGGGGACACGGGTGCGCGCCGCGGGGGTCACAACCCCGGGCAGCAGATCGTATCGGCCTACGGTGCTCACGGATCCCACGTCCGGCCCCAGGTCCCGCCCCCGCGGAGGTGTCACCCTTGCCCACGCCGCCTCGCTCCCCCAGGGTCCCGGCATCGCCCCCACGGGGCGGCCCCCCGCCACAGCGCACCCGCCGCCCGCCGGGGACCGCCGTACGGCGGAAGAAGCCGCGCTGGGCCATGCGGGCGGTGACGGCGCTGTCGGTGGTGGTGCTCGCCTCCGCCGGGATCGGGCACGCGGTGCTCTCCGGGCTGGACGCGGACATCGCCCGCGTCGACGCCTTCAAGGACATGAAGAACCGTCCGCGGGGCGGGAACGGCATGAACGTCCTGCTGGTCGGCACCGACGGCCGCGAACGGATCGGCGCGGAGGAGCGGCGGAGGTACCGGCTCGGCGGCGCCCCCTGTCACTGCACCGACACGATCATGATCGTCCACATCTCGGAGGACCGGGAGCGGGCGAGCGTGGTCAGCCTGCCGCGCGACTCGTACGCCGTGACGCCCGACCACACCGACCGCAACACCGGCGAGCATCACCGGGCACACCCCGTGAAGCTCAACGCGGCCTACGCCGAGGGCGGGCCCCAGCTGACCATCCGCACCGTCGAGAACATGACCCGCGTGAAGATCGACCACTATCTGGAGGTCGACTTCACCAGCTTCATGAGGACGGTGGACGTCCTCGGCGGGGTGCGGATCTGCACCGTCCAGCCGCTCAAGGACCGTTACACCGGGCTCGACCTGCCGGCCGGCACCCACGAGCTGACCGGCGGACAGGCCCTGCAGTACGTCCGCGCCCGCCACCTCGACGGGGCATCGGACCTGAGCCGGATGAAGCGCCAGCAGCGCTTCCTGGCCGCGCTGATCGACCGGGCGACCTCCACCGGGCTCCTGCTGAATCCGCTCAAGTTCCGCGACGTCACGCGGGCGGTGCTGGGCTCGGTGCGGGCCGACAAGGGCTTCGGCACCGACGAGCTGCTGGCCCTCGGGCGGGCGATGCGGAGCTTCTCGCCGTCGTCGTCGGAGTTCACCACCGTGCCGATCGGGCAGCTGGGCTACGCCGTCGAGGGCGTCGGCTCGACCCTCAAGTGGGACCCCGCCCGGTCGGAGCGGATCTTCGGCGCGCTGCGCGAGGACAGGCCGCTGGCACCCCCCGGACGCAGGCCCGAGGGCCCGGCGCCGGTTCCGGTGCCGGTCGACCCGAAGCGGATCCGGGTCCAGGTGGAGAACGGCACGCACACCGCCGGCCTGGGCAGGCGCGTGGACGACGCGCTGGCCGCGACCGGCTTCCTCACCACCCGGGCTCCGGTGAACGCCGGCCGCACGGTCGCACGGACCGTGGTCGCCTTCGACCCCCGCTGGGACAACTCGGCGAAGTCGCTGGCCGCCGCCCTGCCCGGCAGCGAGCTCAGGCCGGTCAAGGGCCAGGGGGCGACGCTGAAGGTGATCGCGGGTGCCGACTTCCAGCAGGTGGCGAAGGTGAGGGCGGCGGACCCGCCGCGGGATTCGGGCACGGTGGTGCGCGGCGACGAGGTGGTGTGCGGGAAACCGTGACCGGCTCCGGCATCAGTTTCCGGAGACGGTGACCTTCTCGTCGTTCCTCAGCTGCTCCACCAGCCTCTTCACCTTGGCGTCGTCCCAGGTGAGGTTGCCACCGACGCTGCCGGAGACGGGCATGTTCATCGAGGTGCCGTCGCCGCCGCTGACACTCTTCATCGCCCAGAACATGCCGGCCAGGTCGAACAGGCCCATGTCCTTGTCCACGATGAGCGAGTCCAGGCCCGCGCCCATGGTCGGGTACAGCCTGAACGGGTTCAGCACGGTCGACGGGGTGGCCACCTGGCTCGCCAGGGCCGACAGGAACTTCTGCTGGTTCTTGGTGCGGTCCAGGTCGGAGCCGGGCAGCGCGTACCGGGTACGGACGAAGGCCAGGGACTCCTCGCCGTTCAGGGTCTGCTTGCCCTTCTTGAAGTCGGCGCCGGACTTCTTGTCCTTGATGTCCTGCGGGATGTCGATCTCGACGCCGCCGACCGCGTCCACGATGTTCGCGAAGCCGGCGAAGCCGATCTCCACGTAGTGGTCGATGCGCAGCCCGGTGTTGAACTCGACGGTGCGCACCAGCAGCTCGGGGCCGTCCTCCGCGTAGGCGGCGTTCAGCTTCACGTGCCGGCCGGTGCCCTCGTACTTCTTGCCGGACTCCGAGCCGACGAAGCTCGGGATCTCCACGTTCGAGTCGCGGGGCAGCGACACCAGCGTCGACCCGTTGTCCCCGGTGTGCAGGATCATCATCGAGTCGGTGCGCTTGCCCTCGGCGTTGCCGGTGTGCAGGTCCTTCATCTGGTCCTTGGTCATGCCCTCGCGGCTGTCGGACCCGACGATCAGGTAGTTCGTGCCCTCGCCCGCTCCGGGCCGGTCGATGACCTTCGACAGGTCGACGTCGCGGTTGAGCTTGGAGTCGGCCCAGAAGTAGGTCCCGACCGTGGTGACGACCAGCACGGTCACCACGGTGATCGCCGTCCACTTGATCCGGCGCCGCCAGTCGGGCGCGGACCGCGGGCCGCCCGGGCCGGGGCCGCGGCCGCCGGGGCTGCCGTAGACCTGGCCGGTGTTGTAGCCGCTGTCGTACCCGTCCTGGCCGCCGTGGCCCCGGCCGTCGACGTACGACGGCTGCTGCGGCACCCCGCCCCCGTACGGCGGGGCCGTGCCCTGGCCGGGCGGCGGCGCCGCGCCGCGGCGGACCTGACGCATCACGCGGGCGCTCTCGGGCTGTGCGCTCGCGCTGCCGCGTCCGTACCGGCCGGCGCGGTTGTCACCGGGTCGCCCCTCGGGCCAATCAGTCATGCGGACCAGTGTGCAGGTACCGGCGGTGCGGCCGACAGGGCCGTCGGAAAATAGGGGCGGCGCTGTTGCGAAGCTGACACAAAATACCCCCGTGCCGTCCCGGCATAAGGTGGAGGGCATGACAGACCAGGCAGAACAGGCCTCGGACGCGGAGTCGGTGGCATCGGAGATCCCGGGCAAGCCGACCTCGGCCTCCCGCACCACCCTCAGCCACATCATGACGCACGGCGACACCAACCTTCTGGGCACGGTGCACGGCGGCGTGATCATGAAGCTGGTCGACGACGCGGCCGGCGCGGTGGCCGGCCGGCACTCCGGCGGGCCCGCCGTCACCGCGTCCATGGACGAGATGGCGTTCCTCGAACCGGTCCGCGTCGGCGACCTCGTCCATGTGAAGGCGCAGGTCAACTGGACCGGCCGCACCTCCATGGAGGTCGGCGTGCGGGTACTGGCCGAGCGCTGGAACGAGTCGGCCCCCGCCACCCAGGTCGGCTCGGCCTACCTGGTGTTCGCCGCGGTGGACGCCGACGGCAAGCCCCGCTCGGTGCCGCCGGTGGTCCCGGAGACCGAGAAGGACAAGCGGCGCTACCAGGAGGCCCAGATCCGCCGCACCCACCGGCTGGCCCGCCGCCGCGCGATCATGGAGCTGCGGGAGCGCCGGGTGGCGGAGGGCTACGAGGACTGAGCCCCTCACCCGCACGGGAAGGGCGCCCGGGACGGTCGGTCCCGGGCGCCCTTTCGCGGTGCGGGGGTTACGGCAGGTTGCGCGCCATGACGATGCGCTGGACCTGGTTGGTGCCCTCGTAGATCTGCGTGATCTTGGCGTCGCGCATCATGCGCTCGACCGGGTAGTCACGGGTGTAGCCGTAGCCGCCGAGGAGCTGGACGGCGTCCGTGGTGACCTCCATCGCCACGTCCGAGGCGAAGCACTTGGCGGCGGCGCCCTGGAAGGTGAGGTCGCTGTCACCGCGCTCCGACTTGGCCGCGGCCGCGTAGGTGAGCTGCCGGGCGGCCTCGATCTTCATGGCCATGTCGGCGAGCATGAACTGGATGCCCTGGAAGTCGGCGATCGGCTTGCCGAACTGCTTGCGCTCCTTGACGTAGCCCTTGGCGTAGTCGAGGGCGCCCTGGGCGATGCCGAGGGCCTGGGCGGCGATGGTGATGCGGGTGTGGTCCAGCGTCTTCATCGCGGTGGCGAAGCCGGTGCCCTCCGCGCCGATCATGCGGTCGGCGGGGATGCGGACGTTGTCGAGGTAGACCTCGCGGGTCGGCGAGCCCTTGATGCCGAGCTTCTTCTCCGGGGCGCCGAAGGAGACGCCCTCGTCGGACTTCTCGACGACGAAGGCGGAGATGCCCTTGGAGCGCTTGGTGGGGTCCGTGACGGCCATCACCGTGTAGTACTCGGAGACGCCGGCGTTGGTGATCCAGCGCTTGACGCCGTTGAGCACCCAGAAGTCGCCGTCGCGGACCGCCTTGGTCTTCATGCCGGCCGCGTCGGAGCCCGCGTCGGGCTCGGAGAGGCAGTAGGAGAACATGCCGTCGCCCTTGGCGAGCGGGGTCATGTACTTCTTCTTCAGCTCCTCGGAGCCGGAGAGGATCACCGGGAGCGAGCCGAGCTTGTTCACCGCCGGTATGAGGGAGGAGCTCGCGCAGACGCGGGCCACCTCCTCGATGACGATCACCGTGGCGAGGGCGTCGGCGCCCGCGCCACCGTACTCCTCGGGGACGTGCACGGCGTGCAGGTCGTTCGCGGTCAGGGCGTCGAGGGCCTCCTGCGGGAAGCGGGCCTCCTCGTCCACCGCGGCGGCGTGCGGCGCGATCTTCGCCTCGGCCAGCGAGCGGACGGCGTCGCGGAGCATGTCGTGCTCCTCGGACGGGCGGTACAGGTCGAAGTCAGCCGATCCGGCCAAGGTCTCTCACGCTCCAAAACACTGTGATGCTGGGCACGCTAACTACCGTTAAGTAACTCAAATTTTAGAACGCCGCCCGCGTCGCTGGATAGGTGAGGTTGACGACAGCCGGCCGGGGCCTCCGCCCCGTGCCCCGGATATGCTCGGGCGCGCACCTCAGCCGTACACCTCTGGAGCACCTCATGGCCCTCAAGATCACCGTGATCGGCACCGGCTACCTCGGCGCGACCCATGCGGCGGCCATGGCCGAGCTCGGTTTCGAGGTGCTGGGCCTGGACGTGGTGCCCGAGAAGATCGAGATGCTCCAGCGGGGCGAGGTCCCGATGTACGAGCCGGGTCTCGAGGAACTGTTGCGCGCGCATGTCGCGGGCATCGAGGGGTCCAGCGGGCGGCTGCGCTTCACCACCGACTTCGCGGAGGTCGCGGCCTTCGGCGACGTGCACTTCCTGTGCGTGAACACGCCGCAGAAGCACGGCGAGTACGCCTGTGACATGTCCTACGTCGAGTCCGCGCTGGCCTCGCTCGCGCCGCATCTGCGCGGCCCCGCCCTGGTCGTCGGCAAGTCGACGGTGCCGGTGGGCAGCGCCGACCGGCTGGCCGGCTACCTCGCCGAGCACGCGCCGGCGGGCGGCGACGCCGAGCTGGCGTGGAACCCGGAGTTCCTGCGCGAGGGCTTCGCCGTGCAGGACACCCTGCGCCCGGACCGGATCGTGGTGGGCGTGCGCAGCGAGCGGGCCGAGAAGCTGCTGCGTGAGGTGTACGCCACGCCGGTCAACGAGGGCTCGCCGTTCGTCGTCACCGACTTCCCGACGGCCGAGCTGGTGAAGACCGCGGCGAACTCCTTCCTGGCCACCAAGATCTCCTTCATCAACGCGATGGCGGAGGTCTGCGAGGCCGCCGACGGCGACGTCGCCAAGCTGGCGGAGGCCATCGGGCACGACGACCGGATCGGCAGGAAGTTCCTGCGGGCCGGGATCGGCTTCGGCGGCGGCTGCCTGCCGAAGGACATCCGGGCGTTCATGGCGCGCGCCGGTGAGCTCGGTGCCGACCAGGCGCTGACGTTCCTGCGCGAGATCGACTCGATCAACATGCGCCAGCGCGGCCAGATGGTCGAGCTGGCCCGGCAGGCGCTGGGCGGCGGCCCGTTCCTGGGCAAGCGGGTCGCGGTGCTCGGTGCCACCTTCAAGCCCGACTCGGACGACGTACGGGACTCGCCCGCGCTGAACGTCGCCGGGCAGATCCACCTCCAGGGCGGCCAGGTGACGGTGTACGACCCGAAGGGCATGGAGAACGCCAGGCGGCTGTTCCCGACGCTCGGTTACGCGGACTCGGCACTGGAGGCGGTGCGGGGCGCCGACGTCGTGCTGCACCTGACGGAGTGGCGGGAGTTCCGCGAGCTGGACCCGGAGTCGCTGGGCGAGGCCGCGGCGGCACGGGTGATCCTCGACGGCCGCAACGCCCTGGACCCGGAGGCCTGGCGGCGGGCCGGCTGGACCTACCGGGCGATGGGCCGGCCGACCGCGTAGGGGGTGTCTGACAAATGAGCGCGGGAGAAGGAGCGGCGTCCGGTGCGTGCGATCGCAAGGCGCCGGAGCGCCCTCGTGGCGGAGCCACGTGGGCGGTTCGGCAACGCGGCGAGCGTGCGTACCGGGCGTCGCGACGCCGCGGGCATGTGTCAGACACCCCCTAGGCCCTGCCGTCCCGGCGCGCGTCCCGCCGGCCCGCGCACCGGCCGGTGAACCCCGGGGCCGTCACGCCTCCTTGGCGCGGTACCGGCGCATCTTGGCGCGCGCCCCGCACACCTGCATCGAGCACCAGCGCCCGCGTCCGGCCGGGCTGCGGTCGTAGTAGGCCCAGTGGCAGTCGGCGGCCTCGCACGCCTTGAGGCGGCTCCAGGTGCCCGCGACCAGTGCCCCGGCGACGGCCGTGGCGACGCGGGCGAGCAGGGATCCGCCGCGGGCCGGGGCGAGGGCGGCGGAGCCGTCGGCCGTGTCGACCGTCACGACCAGCGGGGCCCCCGCCAGCAGTCCGCCGAGCGGCGCGACCGCGCGGTGCGGCGGGTGGCCGGCGTGCGCGAGCAGGGCGGCGCGCAGCGACTCGCGCAGATCGCGCGCGGCCGGCACCTCCTCCTCCGTCAGGCCGAACCGGGCCCGGCCCTCCGGCGTGCCCAGCGAGTCGGCGCCCGTCTCCAGGTCCAGCGTGTTCACCAGGGCCTCGACCAGCTCCAGGCCCCCCGGTGCGGGCGATCTCTCACTCATGCTTGCGACGTTACCGCCAATGGGGCAGCATGCAGTAACCGTTACTGGTTACCCGCGTCATGCTGGTAACCGCGGACTTCGAGGAGGAAGTCATGGCCGTGGCCGAACTGGGCGCCGTCGTCCTGGACTGTCCCGACCCCCGGGCGCTGGCCCGCTTCTACGCCGGCGTGCTGGGCGGCACCGTCGAGGAACAGGACGACGGCCAGGACGAGTGGATCGACCTGAGGCTGCCCGGCGGGAAGGCACTGGCGTTCCAGGCCGCCCCCGAGTACGTGCCGCCGAAGTGGCCCGGGCCCGACGGCTCCCAGCAGTTCCACCTCGACCTCACCGTGGCGGACCTGGACGCGGCCGAGAAGGCCGTACTTGAGCTCGGTGCACGCCCGCTGGACGCCGAGGACCGGACCCGCACGTTCCGCGTTTACGCCGACCCCGCCGGGCACCCGTTCTGCCTCTGTGCCTGCTGACACCACCTCACATCACCGGGAGGAACCCCCCATGGCACCCGTGGCACGTTTCCGTTCCGTCGTCGTCGACTGTCCCGAGCCCCGCGAACTGGCCCGCTTCTACGCGCAGGTGGCGGGCGGCACCCCCGACGAGCAGGACCCGGACTGGGTCGTTCTCCAGATGCCCGGCGGGCCGCGGCTGTCCTTCCAGCGGGCACCGGGTCTCACCCCGCCGGAGTGGCCGCGCTCCGACCGCAACGCCCAGCAGTTCCACCTCGACCTCGACGGCGGGGCGACCTGGGAGGAGATGGACGCGGCGCACGAGAAGGTGCTCGCGCTGGGCGCCCGGCCGCTGGACCTGGAGGACCGGGAGAAGAAGGGCTTCATGGTGTACGCCGATCCGGCGGGGCATCCGTTCTGCCTGTGCCGGATCGAGCACGGCTGACCCCGGCGGCGCTCAGCCGTCGAGCTCGGCGATCGTCGCCGTCGACGGCTGGCGCCGCAGCTGCGCCGCGCGGGCGGCGAAGGCCGCGCCCCGCAGCACGCGTTGTACGTTGCCCCAGGTCAGCAGGGCGACGTCCGCCTCGTCCCAGCCCCGGCGCAGCAGCTCGGCGACCAGACGGGGGTAGCAGGAGGCGTCGCCGAGCTCCAGCGGATGGGTGCCGCCGGCGTCGTAGGTGCCGGACAGGCCGACGCTCCGCGGGCCGGCGACCCGGCGGACGTGGTCCAGGTGGTCGGCGACGTCGCGGACGGCCGGGCCCGTCTGCTCCGCGGCCAGCGGCACCATGCACAGGCCCTGGGCCGCGCCGAGCTCGGCGAGCAGGTCGTCGGGGAGGTTGGCCGGGTGCGGGCGCAGGGCCAGGGCGGCGGAACGGGTGCACAGCACGGGCGCCTTGGAGACGGCGAGCACACGGCGGACGGTCCCCGCACCGGCCCCCGAGAGGTCGGCGACGACGCCGAGCCGGTTCATCTCGCGGACGACCTCCTCGCCGAAGCGGCTCAGGCCGGCCTCGCCCGCCCAGGAGGCGCCGGTGAGCGTGAGCACCCGCAGACCGAGGGCGTGCAGGGAGCGCAGGATGCCGAGGCTGCCGCCGAGCGCGGCGGCTCCGGCGGGGCCCGGCAGCACGGCGACCCGGCCGCAGTTGCGGGCGTCGATGATCTGCCCGGCGTCGTACGCCAGCCGGAGGCCCTCGGGATGGGCCCGGACGACCGTCCTGGCCAGGTCGAGCTGCTCCAGGGCGGCGCCGACGGCCCGGTCGCCGTCGGCGCCCCCGGGCAGGTGCAGCGACCAGAACAGCGCGCCGACGTGCCCCGCGCGCAGCCGGGGCACGTCGGCGTGGACGCCACTCTCGCCGAGTTCCAGGTCGTAGAAGGGCAGATGCCCGAGCGCCCGGGGCAGGCCGCAGTAGCCGTCGGCGACGGGGTGGGCGGCCAGCACGGCGTGGGCCCGGGTCAGGGGCTCGTCGTCGGGGTCGGAGACGGGCGCGTAGGGCTCGGGCGGGAAGGCCTCGTCGGGCACCGGCACGGACAGGTCGTCGAGCTCGCCGGCCTCCGCACCGGTGTGCAGGTCGTCCTGGAGGTCTGCCATGGCGTGCTCCGTACGGTCGTCGTGCGTTACGGCCACCGTCACACGCGGCAGGTGGGGCTTCCTGGTGGGCGCGGCGTCCGGGGTAACGGCGCCGGGGCCCGCGCTCAGCCGCGGGCCGCGTCGGCCGGGCGCCGCGTCGGCCGGGCGCCGCGGCCGCGGCTCGGACCACCGCTCTCCACGTGCGTGGGCGGGGCGACCGGACGCTCCGGTCGCCCCGCCCACGCAGCGGGGACGGCTCAGCCGTCCAGGTCCTCCAGCGTCGCGTTGGACGGCCCCCGCGTCGCCTGAAGCCCGCGGGCGACGTCCTCGGCGGCGCCCAGCACCCGTACCGCGTTCTTCCAGGTCAGCTTGGTCAGGTCGGACCGGGACCAGCCCCGGTCCAGCAGCTCGGCGACGAGGTTCGGGTAGCCCGAGACGTCGTCGAGGCCGGCCGGCGTGAAGGGCGTGCCGTCGTAGTCGCCGCCGATGCCGAGGTGGTCGATGCCGGCGGCCTCGCGCATGTGGTCGAGGTGGTCGGCGACCGTGGACACCGTGGCGACCGGGCGCGGGGTGCGCTCCTCGAAGGCCGCGTGGACCCTCATCGCCTCCGGGCTCGTGTCCAGGTGGTGGAAGCCGTGCGCGCGCATGTTCTCGTCGGCGGCGGCCGTCCAGTCCACGGCGGCCTGGAGCACGAACTTCGGCACGAAGGTCACCATCGCCATGCCGCCGTTGGCGGGCAGCCGCTCCAGCACGTCGTCCGGGATGTTGCGCGGGTGGTCGCAGACGGCCCGGGCGGAGGAGTGCGAGAAGATCACCGGCGCGGTGGAGGCGTCCAGCGCGTCCCGCATCGTCGTCGCCGCGACATGCGAGAGGTCGACCAGCATGCCCTCGCGGTTCATCTCCCGCACGACCTCGCGGCCGAAGGCCGACAGGCCGCCGACGCCGGGCTCGTCGGTCGCCGAGTCCGCCCACGCCACGTTGTCGTTGTGGGTGAGGGTCAGGTAGCGCACACCGAGCGCGTACAGCGCCCGGAGCGTGGCGAGGGAGTTGTCGATGGAGTGGCCGCCCTCGGCGCCCATCAGCGACGCGATCCGGCCCTCGGCGCGGGCCGCCTCCATGTCGGCGGCGGTCAGCGCGGCGCGCAGGTCCTTGGGGTGGCGGTCGATGAGCTGCCGTACGCAGTCGATCTGCTCCAGCGTCGCCGTCACCGCGCCCGGCAGGTCCGAGCGGACGTACACCGACCAGTACTGCGCGCCGACGCCGCCGGCCCGCAGCCGGGCGAGGTCGGTGTGCAGGTGGGCGGACTGGTCCTCGGCGATGTCACGGGTGTCGAGGTCGTAGCGCACCTGCTCGCGCAGGGCCCAGGGCAGGTCGTTGTGACCATCGACGACGGGGAACTCCCGCAGCAGCTCCCGGGCCCGGTCCAGCGAGGTCATCCGCGTCACTTCCCGAAGCCGAAGGCGGCCGCCGAGCCCGCGACCTTGTTGCGCAGCCGCTTGCCCTTCTCGGTCGCCTGGTCGTTGAGGTCCTGCTGGAACTCGCGCATCCGGGCGAGCAGCTCCTCGTCGTGGGCGGCGAGGATGCGGGCGGCCAGGAGGCCGGCGTTGCGGGCGCCGCCGACGGAGACGGTGGCGACGGGGACGCCGGCCGGCATCTGCACGATGGACAGGAGGCTGTCCATGCCGTCCAGGTACTTCAGCGGCACGGGGACGCCGATGACCGGCAGCGGGCTGACCGAGGCGAGCATGCCGGGCAGGTGGGCGGCGCCGCCCGCGCCCGCGATGATCGCCTTGAGTCCGCGGCCGGCGGCCTGCTCGCCGTACGCGATCATCTCGCGCGGCATGCGGTGCGCGGAGACGACGTCGACCTCGTAGGGGATCTCGAACTCGTCGAGCGCCTTGGCGGCGGCCTCCATGACGGGCCAGTCGGAGTCCGACCCCATGACGATGCCCACGACCGGGCTGACCGGGCTCATTCGGTGATCGTCCCTCTCAGGTAGCCGGCAGCGTGACGGGCGCGCTCCAGCACGTCGTCCAGGTCGTCGCCGTAGGTGTTGACGTGGCCGACCTTGCGGCCGGGCTTCACGTCCTTGCCGTACATGTGGATCTTGAGCTGGGGGTCGCGGGCCATGCAGTGCAGGTACGCGGAGTACATGTCCGGGTAGTCGCCGCCGAGGACGTTGACCATGACCGTCCACGGTGCGCGCGGGCGGGGGTCGCCCAGCGGCAGGTCGAGGACGGCGCGGACGTGGTTGGCGAACTGCGAGGTGATCGCGCCGTCCATCGTCCAGTGTCCGGAGTTGTGCGGGCGCATCGCCAGCTCGTTGACGAGGACGCGGCCGTCGCGGGTCTGGAACAGCTCGACGGCGAGGTGGCCGACGACGCCGAGTTCCTTGGCGATGCCGAGGGCCATCTCCTCGGCCCGCAGCGCCAGGTCCCGGTCCAGGTCGGGGGCGGGCGCGATCACCGTGTCGCACACGCCGTTCACCTGCTGGGACTCGACGACGGGGTAGGCCACCGCCTGGCCGTGCGGGGAGCGGACGACGTTGGCGGCCAGCTCGCGGACGAAGTCGACCTTCTCCTCCGCCAGCACGGGCACGCCGGCGCGGAAGGGCTCGGCGGCCTCCTCGGCGGAGTCGACGACCCACACGCCCTTGCCGTCGTAGCCGCCGCGGACCGTCTTGAGGACGACCGGGAACCCGTCGCCCTCCGCCGCGAAGGCGGCCACGTCGGCCGGATCGCTCACGATCCGGTGCCGCGGACAGGGCACGCCGATCGCGTCGAGCTTGGCGCGCATCACCCCCTTGTCCTGGGCGTGGACCAGCGCGTCGGGCCCGGGGCGCACGGGGATGCCGTCCGCCTCCAGAGCCCGTAGGTGCTCGGTCGGTACGTGTTCGTGATCGAACGTGATCACGTCGCACCCCTTCGCGAACGCGCGCAGCGTGTCGAGGTCGCGATAGTCGCCCACGACGACATCGCTGACGACCTGCGCCGCGGAATCCTGCGGGGTGTCACTGAGGAGCTTGAACCTGATGCCCAACGGGATGCCCGACTCGTGTGTCATACGAGCGAGCTGGCCTCCGCCGACCATGCCGACTACCGGAAACGTCACGCCCCTAGCGTATCGGCCGCCCGGAGCCCACCGGATTCCCGGCCGTTTCCCGGCCCTCCCCCGGCCCTCTCGCCGTGCGATACCGGCTCCCGCAGGAAGATGCGTGCCCGGCTGGTTAGCATGACTGGATCGACACCGACCGGACGGGGGCCTGCACGACCATGGGACATGGTTCCTCGGGTGCCCCCGCGGCGCCCCCGGTGCCCGGGGCGCCCCGCGGCGGCCTGCGGAACCGGCTCGACCGGCTGGTCCGCGAGGCCCTGAAGTTCGGGGCGGTGGGCGGCGCGGGCGTGCTGGTCAACCTGCTCGTCTTCAACCTGGTCCGGCACGTGACCGACCTCCAGGTCGTGCGGGCGAGCATCGTCGCCACCGTCGTCGCGATCGTCTTCAACTACCTGGGCTTCCGCTACTTCACCTACCGGGACCGCGACAAGAGCGGCCGCACCCGCGAGATGTCGCTGTTCCTGCTGTTCAGCGCGGTCGGCCTGGTGATCGAGAACGGTGTGCTCTTCACGGCGACGTACGGCTTCGGCTGGGACAGCCCGCTGCAGAGCAACATCTTCAAGTTCCTCGGCATCGGCCTCGGCACGCTGTTCCGCTTCTGGTCGTACCGCAGCTGGGTCTTCCGCACGCTGCCCGCCTCCGGGCACGCGACGCAGGAGGGCTCCTTCGGGGAGCCCGGGCACCCGGCGGCGGTCCGCGAGACCGACGGCGCCCCGGCCCGCCGCTGACGGCGCCTAGAAGACTCATGAAGATCTTGGTGAGGGGCTGTCCGGCCGTAGGCCGGGCGGCCCCTTGGTCTATGCGGTTGCTGGGTTGATCGTCCAGGTGCTGCCTGTTCGGGTGAGTCCGAGGTTGATCAGTCGGCGGAGGTTGAGGGCTGCTGCTCGGGTGTGTAGCCAGGTGTTGTTGGCGATGGTGCCGCGATAGCGCAGGCGGCGGTTACCGTGCTGGACGAGCCAGGCGACGGCGCGTTCGACCGGGGGTCTCCAGCGCCTGTAGTGGGCTTGCCAGTCGGGGTCGGTGGCGGCCTGGTCGCGGGCGGCTGCCTGGAGGTCGTGGTGCGGGCGGATGGTCAGGATGCGTCCGGCCTTGGCCTTGGTGCACCGCTCGCGCAGGGGACATCCGGAGCACAGGTCCTTGAAAGCGGCCTTGCGCTGCTGGTGCTGTCCTCCGGACTCGGAGAGGGGAACGGTGTGTCCGGCCGGGCAGGTCACGGTGGCGGCGGTGGTGTCGATAGCGAAGTCGTCGGGGGTGAAGCCGCCGGGGACGGCCGGCCGCAGCGGGGCCGGTTTGAGGAACAGCCGGTGACCTTGCTGCTGAAGGGTGTGGCGGACGTCGCTGGTGGAGTAGGCGGTGTCGCCGAAGAGATCGAGGGCAGTGTCCTCGTCGGCGAGCAGGTCCAGGCCCACCTTGGCCTCGTGGTGCTCGGGCCCGGCCCCGGGTGTGAGGGCGACGGCGGTGTATAACCCCGTCTCCGGCTCGATCGCGAGGTGGGCTTTGTATCCGTCCTGCCGGCGGGTGCGGCTCTTGTGGACGTGCCGGGACTGAGGATCGACGGTGGAGACGGTCCGGTCGTAGGCGGTGCCGCGGGTGATGCGCCAGCGGCCGTCGCGGCCGTCGGAGTCCTCGGCCGGCTCCACGTCCTGCCCGGCGACCAGGGCCAGCAGGCCGACCGCGTTCGCGGCCCTCTCGCCCAGTTCCTGCTCGGGAAGGTGGCCCAGCAGCCTGAGCGCGTCGCCGACGAGGGCGTCGACGAGAGCGGCGCGGGCCTGTTCGTCATTCCAGGCGATGCGGGGTTTGCCGGGATCGGTGTAGTCATGGGCGGTGCACTGCACGGCCGCGACCCGGTCGGCGCCGGGGACTTCGCGGATCACCGCGCGGACGGCGGCGATCAGCTGGGTGACGGTGTCCTGGGTGGCGACCGCGTCGTCCAGCACGGTGGAGTCCAGAGCCCGCCGGTGCTTGCCCTTGAGGACCCCGGTGGCCTTGACCACCTCCCGCACCGCCTCGAAGACGCGGTCGGGCCGGGCGGAGCGGGAAAGGCGGCGCCGGAAGTAGGCCAGCAGCGAGGGGTCGAACGCCATGTCATGCAGACCGAGCCCGCAAGCGGCCTTCCACCGCAGGTCACACCGCAGCTCCTGGACCGTCTCGAAGTCCGACAGCCCGTGCAGGGCCTGCAGTGTGATCGCCGAGGCGAGGATCTGCGGCGGCATACTCGGCCGCCCGTTCGCCGAGGGGTACATGTCCGCGAACATCTCCGCCGGGAACAGCGCACCACGGTGCTCGGCCAGGAACGCGAACACACTCCCGGCCGGGATCAACTCCCGGCAGGTCTCCCACACATCCGGCCCGACCGTCTCCCCGGCCCATTCCCCCATCACCACGAAACGAGTCTGGCCCCGCCGCTCACGCGGCGGGGCCAGAACCCCAAGATCTTCATGAGCCTTCTAGGGCCTGTCGTTTGGATCATGCCGGTGTCGCGGGGTGTGGCACGCACATCTGCCGCGTTGTCGTCGGTTGCCAGGGCTCCGCCCTGGCGCCCTCCTCCGCCTTGCAGCTGCACGCACCACACCCCGCTCGGGCCGGCCCGGACGCACCGTCCGTCCCAGCCGGCCTGATCCAAACGACAGACCCTAGTGACCTGAGTCGGAGATTCGTCGTTGGTTGGGTATGAGTCGTCCGGGTCCGAAGATTCCGCCGTTGTCGGTCACTGATGCCCAACGCGATGTGCTGGAGGGCTGGGTGCGTCGTCGCTCGACAGCCCAGTCCCTGGCTCAGCGCTCAAGGATCATTCTGGCGTGCGCCGAGGGGCACTCGATCATGGAAGTGTCACGCCGGCTCGGTGTCACCGCGGACATGGTCCGCACCTGGCGGCGGCGCTTTTTGGAACGTGGTCTGGACGGCTTGTCCGACGAGCCGCGGCCCGGTGTCCCGCGGAAGATCACCGACGCGGACGTCGAGCGGGTCATCGTCAAAACGCTGGAGGAGAAGCCGAAGAACGCCACCCACTGGTCGACCCGGTCGATGGCGGCAGCCACGGGCATGTCGCAGTCGACGGTCTCGCGGATCTGGCGGGCGTTCGCGCTGGCCCCGCACCGGTCACAGACGTTCAAGCTTTCCACCGACCCTTTGTTCATCGACAAGGTCCGTGACGTGGTGGGTCTGTATCTGGATCCGCCGGAGAAAGCCCTGGTCCTGTGTGTGGACGAGAAGTCGCAGATCCAGGCCCTGGACCGGTCCCAGCCCGTGCTGCCGATGGTTCCCGGGGTCCCCGAACGCCGCAGCCACGACTACGTCCGGGCCGGCACCACCACCCTGTTCGCGGCCCTCGAAGTCGCCACCGGCAAGGTCATCGGCTCCCTCCACCGACGGCACCGGGCCGTCGAGTTCAAAAAGTTCCTCACCAAGCTGGACAAGGAAGTACCCGCCGAACTCGACGTGCACCTGATCCTGGACAACTACGTCACCCACAAGACGCCCGCCATCAAACAGTGGCTGCTGGCGCATCCCCGCTTCCACCTGCACTTCACGCCGACGAGTTCGTCCTGGCTGAATCTGGTGGAGCGGTGGTTCGCCGAGCTCACGCAGAAGAAGCTCAAGCGCGGTGTCCACCGCTCCGTCCAGGCCCTCGAACGCGACATCCGAGCATGGCTCGCCGACTGGAACGACAACCCACGGCCGTTCGTCTGGACGAAGACCGCCGACGAGATCCTCGACAAAGTCGCCGCCTACTGCCGACGAATCTCTGACTCAGGTCACTAGCGCACCGTCACGCCCTCGTCCGGCGACGACTTCTTCGGCGGCGTCCGCGACAGGAACAGGCCGAAGACCGGGGGCCTGGACTGGAGGAGCTCCAGGCGGCCGCCGTCCGCCTCGGCCAGGTCCCGGGCGACGGCCAGGCCGATGCCCGTCGAGTTGCGCCCGCTGATCGTGCGCTCGAAGATCCGCGCCCCCAGGTCGGCCGGGACGCCGGCTCCCTCGTCGGTGACCTCGACGACCGCCTGGTTGCCCGTGACCCGGGTGCGCAGGGCCACCGTGCCGCCGCCGTGCATCAGGGAGTTCTCGATCAGCGCGGCCAGCACCTGCGCCACCGCGCCCGGCGTGCCCACGGCCGTCAGATGCCGCTTGCCGGAGCTGACGATCGCCCGCCCGGAGCTGCGGTAGGCGGGGCGCCACTCGGCGATCTGCTGCTGGATGACATCGTCCAGCTCGAAGGTGACGGCGGAGCCGCTGCGCGGGTCGCGGGAGTTCGTCAGCAGCCGGTCCACGACGTCCGTCAGCCGCTCCACCTGCGACAGCGCGATCGTCGCCTCCTCCTTCACCGTCTCCGGCTCGTCGGTGAGGGTGATCTCCTCCAGCCGCATCGACAGCGCCGTCAGCGGCGTGCGGAGCTGGTGGGAGGCGTCGGCGGCCAGGCGGCGTTCGGCGGTCAGCATCCGGGCGATGCGCTCGGCGGAGGAGTCCAGCACGTCCGCGACGCGGTCCAGCTCGGGGACGCCGTAGCGCTTGTGCCGGGGGCGCGGATCGCCGGAGCCGAGGCGTTCGGCGGTCTCGGCGAGGTCGGTGAGCGGGGACGCGAGGCGGTTGGCCTGGCGGATCGCCAGCAGCACCGCGGCGATCACCGCGAGCAGCGCCACCAGGCCGATGATCAGCAGGGTCCGGCCGACCTCCCGGGTCACCGAGGAGCGCGGTTCCTCCACGAGGACCGTCTCGCCCTCCTCGCCGGTGGCCTTGCCGCGGATGACGTCGCCCTCCGGCTTGCCGCCGACCTCGATGACCGGCCTGCCGGGGATGCGGATCACGGCGTACCGGGCGTCGGCGACCTGCTCGCGCAGGAAGCCCGCGTCCACGGACCCGGTGCCGAGCAGCCGGCTGTCCACGATGCTGGCCAGCCGCACCGCCTCCAGGTCCACGCGTTCCTGGGCGGTGCTGCTGATCGTCCGGGCCTCGACGATGACCAGGGAGACGCCGAAGACGGCGATCACGACGAGCACCACGGCGAGCGTGGACTGGATCAGTCGGCGGCGCATGTTCCCCTACGTACCCGCGTACGGCCCCGGAGGGCTCAGTTCTTCTCGAAACGGAAGCCCACGCCCCGCACGGTGGCGATGTAACGGGGGTTGGCCGCGTCGTCGCCCAGCTTCTTGCGCAGCCAGGAGATGTGCATGTCGAGGGTCTTCGTCGACGACCACCAGGTGGTGTCCCAGACCTCGCGCATGAGCTGGTCGCGGGTGACGACCCGGCCGGCGTCGCGCACCAGCACCCGCAGCAGGTCGAACTCCTTGGCGGTGAGCTGGAGCTCCTCGTCGCCCATCCAGGCGCGGTGCGACTCGACGTCGATGCGCACGCCGTGCGTGGCGGGCGGCTGCTGGGGCTCGGCGGCGCCGCGCCGCAGCAGGGCGCGGACCCGGGCGAGCAGCTCGGCCAGCCGGAAGGGCTTGGTGACGTAGTCGTCCGCCCCGGCGTCCAGGCCGACGACGGTGTCCACCTCGTCGGCGCGGGCGGTCAGGATCAGGATCGGCACCGCGTGCCCTTCCGAGCGCAGCCGGCGGGCGACCTCCAGTCCGTCCATGCCGGGCAGCCCGAGGTCCAGCACCACCAGGTCGATGCCGCCCTGCATCCCGGCGTCGAGCGCGGTGGGGCCGTCCTCACGCACCTCGACCTCGTACCCTTCGCGGCGCAGTGCGCGGGCCAGCGGCTCCGAGATGGACGCGTCGTCCTCGGCGAGCAGTACACGGGTCATGAGCTGATGGTAGTCCGCTCGGAGCAACGCCCGGGGTGTGATCGTCGCGAGGGACTCTTACCTCCGGACATGCCGGACAGATGCGGAATCCGCGCCGGGCGCGGTCCGCGCGGCCCTCGTCGCCGCCCCGGTGGCGGGCCTGCGGCTGTGGGGTGCCATCCTGGGATGGACCTTCGAATGACCGTTCCCGGTTCCGTCGAAACCTGTGATTCGCGTCTCAAGTCCTTCCATACCGGGCGGTGTCCTGCCGTATGGTGAATCAGCGCCTGTAGCACCCGGACGACCTTTGGCGACAGTTCGACGCTGAAGGTCTCTTTCGCGTGCGGGCCGGTTCATGACCGGCCTTGAAAGGAATGACCTGTGGCCGGGCCTCATCGCGTGCAGAGAAGCGCGCGGAGGCGTGGATCCCGGTGGTCGCCGTCCATCGCTCCGTGATCCGGAGCGGTATCCCTCAGGCGTGGGGTCGGACGGTTGAGCCCGCCGGTGCCGGCTGCCCCCCACCGGGCGCGCATCGCCTCATGAGCGCGTCCCGACAGCAAGGAACGACCATGGCGTCCAGCCTGACGAAGGACTCGGTCCGCCCGGGTACCCCCGGTTCCGAGAAGACCTTCTTCGGCCACCCCCGCGGACTGGCCACTCTCTTCATGACCGAGATGTGGGAGCGATTCTCCTACTACGGCATGAGGGCTCTGCTCCCGCTGTACCTCGTCGCTCCTGGCGGCCTCGGGCTCAGCGCCGGCAGTGCGACCGCGATCTACTCGGTGTACCTGTCCCTGGTGTACCTGCTCACGATGCCGGGCGGCTGGTTCGGCGACCGCGTCTGGGGCCCCCGCAAGACCGTCGCCATCGCCGGCGGCGTCATCATGCTCGGCCACCTCACGCTGGCGCTGCCCTCCTCCGGCACGTTCTACGCGGGGCTCGGCCTGGTCGCCATCGGTTCGGGTCTGCTGAAGGCCAACATCTCGACGATGGTCGGCCAGCTCTACGACGGCCCGGACGACCCGCGTCGCGACGGTGGCTTCACCGTCTTCTACATGGGCATCAACCTGGGTGCCTTCGTGGCGCCGCTGACGATCGGCACCATCGGTGAGAACGTCAACTGGCACCTGGGCTTCGCGCTCGCCGCGGTCGGCATGGCGCTCGGTGTGGTCCAGTTCCTGATCGGCAGCCGCCACCTCGACCCCCACTCGAGCGTCGTCCCGAAGCCGCTGTCGGTGGAGGAGAAGACCTCCACGCTGCGCAAGGCCGCGTTCTGGGCCGCGATCGCCGTCGTGTTCTACGCGATCGTCGGCTTCTCCGGCCACTACACGCTGAACTGGATCCTGGTCCCGCTGACCCTGCTCGGCGTGATCATCCCGATCCTGGTGCTGACCCGCATCAAGCGCGACCGGTCGCTGGACCGTGCCGAGCAGTCGAAGATGTCCGCGTACATCTGGTTCTTCGTCGCCGCGGCCGTGTTCTGGATGATCTACGACCAGGGCGGCTCGACGCTGTCGATCTTCGCCGACTCCTCCGCCGAGAACAGTGTCCTCGGCTGGCAGTTCCCGGTCTCCTGGTACCAGTCGGTCAACCCGGTCATCATCATGGCCCTGGCCCCGGTCTTCGCCTCCGTCTGGCTGGCGCTGGCCCGCCGCGGCAAGGAGCCGAGCACGATCGTGAAGTTCTCGTTCGGCCTGGTCCTGGTCGGCGCGTCCTTCTTCCTCTTCCTCGCCCCGCTGGCGATCGCGGACGGTGGTCACAAGGCGGCCGCGATGTGGCTGGTGGCGATCTACTTCGTCCAGACCTGCGGTGAGCTGCTGCTCTCCCCGGTCGGTCTGTCGGTCACCACGAAGATGGCGCCGGTGAAGTACGCCTCGCAGATGATGGGCGTCTGGTTCCTGGCCGTCACCGCGGGTGACGCGACGACCGGCCTGCTCTCCATCGCCGGTGTCGACCTGAACAAGACGGGCATCGTCGCCCTGGAGGCCACGCTCGCCGTGGTCGCCGGCGCCGCGGTGTGGATGTACCGCAAGCGCGTCAAGGAACTCATGGGCGACGTCCGCTGAGGCCTGCCGGCCGGACCTCGCTTCCGGAGGGCCACCGCATCCAGTCGTGATGCGGTGGCCCTCCGGGCGTTTTGGGGGGGCGCGGTTCGGGCCACGACGGCAGGCGGGCGGCGGCGAGGGCGTGTGTACGGGGCGAGGAGAGCGGCGGCGGGACACGCCAGGCCACCGAGAGGGCCGCTGAGCGGGCGCGTGCGAGGTCGGGGCGCACCGGTGGGGCTCGGGCCCCGTGGTGCGGCCCGGGAGCAGGCGGCGCCCTCGACGTGGCACCGACGCGATCGAAGGCGGTTCGCCAGGACGGGCAGGGCCGACGGCGTCGGTGACGGACAGGCGCGCGCTGCCAACGCGGGCACGGGCGGTCGCCGGCGCTCCTGAGGCCGGTGGCATCAACGGCGGAGAGGGGCGCGCTGCCAACGCGGACGCGTGCGGTCGCCGGGGCCGGAGAGCCGGGGGCGGCGAGGCGCGCGTGGGCGGTGGGGGTGGTGGGGGCTGCGGCGCCGGTGACGGAGTGCGTGCCGGTGTGGCCGTGGGCGGTCGCCGGGACGGGGGACGCCGGCGATACCTGGGGCGAAAAGGGTTACGCCGGGGCGCCCAGTTCTGCCCAGACCCGCTTGCCCGCGACGCCCGGGGTCCGTACGACGCCCCAGTCCAGGCACAGGCGCTGCACGATGAACATGCCGTGGCCGCCGGGGCGGCCCGCGCGGTGCGGGGTGCGGGGTGCGGGCTGGCCCGCGCCGCGGTCGGAGACCTCCAGCCGGATCACCTTCTTGTCGCAGGTGATCCGCAGCTCGTCCGGCCCCTCGGCGTGCAGGCACGCGTTGGTGACCAGCTCGGAGACGACGAGCAGCACGTCCTCCGCGGCGGCACGCTGGTCGGCGGTGGCGGAGGGCAGCCAGCCCCACGCGTACAGCGCCTCGCGGGTGAAGTCACGGGCGAGCGGAACGACGCCGCTCTGGTCGTCGAAGCTCAGCGTGCGGACCTGCGGGCCGGCCACGGCCGCCGCCGCGGACGCGGGCACGCCGACGGGAGCGGGCGTGCCGCCTGCCCCGGGCTCTTCGGACCCGGGTGCGCCCCCCTCGGACGCCCCGGAAGCGCCGCTGGGCTCCGGACCGCGGTCGCCCGGCGAGTAGGGCCGGGTGGTGCTCATCAGCGCTTCACCTCACCGATTCACCAGTTCACGTTTCAAAGTCGTACACAGTCACAGTCGAAGTCACGGTCAGGATGTCTCCTGCCCGACCGGACCGGCGGAACACCCCTGTAGTCGCCACGAATCACGGGACGGGGCAAAAACGCCGGCCTCGAAGGCCGCACGAGACCCGTCGCGGTGACCGAGGACGACGGCTCAGCCGGACTCGTCCGACAGGGCCGCCTCGAGCGTGTCGTGGAGGGTGAAGACCGCTTCGGCCCCCGTGATCTCGAACACGCGCGCCACCACCGGCTGCATGGCCACAAGATGTACGCCACCCCCCGCGGCCTCCGCCTTCAACCGCGCGCCCAGCAGGACGTTGAGTCCCGTGGAGTCGCAGAACTCCAGGCGCGAGCAGTCGACGACGAGCCGGTTGAATCCCTTGTCGAGGCACTCGTCCAGCGGCTCGCGCAACAGCTCGGCGGTGTGGTGATCCAGCTCACCCGCCGGGGTCACGACGGCACTGGGGCCTTCCTCGCGCACCTCGACCAGAAGCCGGCCCGACTGTGCGCTGCCGACCGTCCCGCGGTCCATGCCGTCTCTCTCTCCCGACGTCGTGACTCCTTGCTGACGCCATCGAACACTACGCCTTCCCGCGGCACTCCGACACCCGAACAAGTGCACGCAAACGGACATACCCACACAGAACACACTTGCGGTGGGCTCGGTAAACCCGGTAGGCCTAGTAGGAACACACCCGACACGGCCGGCTTTGGAGGCGCCGCACACCGCAGTGCACGCATTTTGGCTTCGGCAGCCGTATGCCGAGAACGATGGAGGACATCATGTCACCCCGGCTCGACGGATCGCGTACCCAGGAAGCGACGTCGACACTCCCTCCGGAACATCTGGATCCCATCGAGCATCATGACGCTGCCGTCGGCGACGACGGCACACTCACCGGGCTTCCGGACATCCCCGCCTACGACGAGGTGACTCCGGCAGACGCCCGGGCCCTGTCGAAGACCCTCTTCGAGCGGCTGGAGTCGCTGGAGGAAGGCGGCCGCGACTACTCCTACGTGCGCAACACGCTCGTGGAGCTCAACCTCGCGCTGGTCAAGTTCGCCGCCTCCCGCTTCCGCTCCCGCAGCGAGCCGATGGAGGACATCGTCCAGGTCGGCACGATCGGCCTGATCAAGGCGATCGACCGCTTCGAGATGTCGCGCGGCGTCGAGTTCCCGACGTTCGCGATGCCGACCATCATCGGCGAGATCAAGCGCTTCTTCCGCGACACCTCGTGGTCCGTGCGCGTCCCGCGCCGGCTGCAGGAGCTGCGGCTCGACCTGGCCAAGGCCGGCGACGAGCTGGCCCAGCGCCTCGACCGCGCCCCGACCGTGTCCGAACTGGCCGAGCACCTCGGCCTGTCCAGGGACGAGGTCGTCGAGGGCATGGCCGCCTCCAACGCCTACACCGCCTCCTCGCTGGACGCCCAGCCGGAGGAGGACGACGCGGAGGGCGCGCTCGCCGACCGGATCGGCTACGAGGACCACGGTCTCGAGGGCATCGAGTACGTGGAGTCGCTGAAGCCGCTGATCGCCGAACTCCGTCCCCGCGACCGGCAGATCCTGTCCCTGCGCTTCGTCGCGGGCATGACCCAGTCGGAGATCGGCGAGGAGCTCGGCATCTCCCAGATGCACGTGTCCCGGCTGCTGTCGCGGACGCTGGTACGGCTGCGCAAGGGACTCACGGCCGAGGACTGATCCTCGCCGGGTGACGCTTGTCCTCCAGAGGGACGGTCCGGGCCGGGCCGTCCCTCTTCGGGTTCCGTGCCCGGCGCCCCTCCCCCGGCCCTGACGGCGCCGCGCCGGGCGTCACACCACGCGTACGCCGCGCCGCCACACCGCGTCGACCAGCGGCACGCCGGGCCGGTAGGCCAGGTGCACGTGGCTCGGGGCGTCCAGGAGGCTCAGGTCGGCGTAGGCGCCCGGGGCGATGCGGCCGACGTCGTCGCGGCGCAGGGCCGCCGCACCGCCCGCGGTGGCCGACCAGACCGCCTCGTCCGGTGTCATCCCCATGTCCCGCACCGCGAGGGCGATGCAGAAGGGGACGGAGGACGTGAAGGACGAGCCGGGGTTGCAGTCGGTGGAGAGGGCGACCGTGACACCGGCGTCGAGGAGGCGGCGGGCGTCCGGCCACTCGGCGCGGGTGGAAAACTCGGCGCCGGGCAGCAGGGTGGCGACCGTGTCGCTGTGGGCGAGGGCGTCCACGTCGGCGTCGGTGAGGTGGGTGCAGTGGTCGGCGCTGGCGGCGTCCAGCTCGACGGCCAGTTGGACGCCGGGCCCGTAGGAGAGCTGGTTGGCGTGGACGCGCGGGTGCAGGCCCCTGGCCCGGCCGGCGGTGAGGATCGCGCGGGCCTGGTCGCCGTCGAAGGCGCCCTTCTCGCAGAACACGTCGACCCAGCGGGCGTGCGGGGCGCAGGCGTCGAGCATCTCGCCGGTGACCAGGGCGACGTACGCGGCCGGGTCGTCGGCGAGTTCGGGGGCGACGACGTGGGCGCCGAGGAAGGTGACCTCGTCGGTGTGCCGGGCGGCGATGCGCAGGGCGCGGGACTCGTCGGCGGTGGTCAGGCCGTAGCCGGACTTGGTCTCGAAGGTCGTCGTGCCCTGGCGCAGGGCCTCCGCGAGGTGGCGGACGAGCCCCGCCTCCAGTTCCTCGTCGCTCGCGGCGCGGGTGGCGGCGACGGTGGTGCGGATGCCGCCGGCGCTGTAGGGGCGGCCGGACATGCGGGCGTTGAACTCCTCGGTGCGGTCGCCCGCGAAGAGGAGGTGGGAGTGGGAGTCGACGAAGCCGGGGAGGACGGCCCGGCCGCCGGCGTCGACGCGGTCGTCGGCGGCGGGTGCTCTGCTCGCTTCACCGGCCCACGCGATGCGGTCGCCGTCGATGACGACGGCCGCGTCCCGGACCAGTCCCAGGGGCGGTCCTCCCCCACTCTCGAACTTGCTCGAGCGGGGGGACCCCCGTCCCAGGGAGGGGTCGTTGGTGACCAGCGTGGCGATGTTGGTGATGACGGTGCTGCTGCTCATGGTGTCCGTGGCGTCCTCGTGGGGGCGGGGTCGGGTGGTCATGCGCGCAGGGCTTCGACGGCCCGCGCGAGGGCCTGCGGCACGTCGGGGACCAGGGTGTGGGCCCCGTCGCGTACGACGTGCCGCCCGCCCACGACCGTGTGCCGTACGTCCGCCGCCGTCGCCGCGAACACGGCCGTCTCGGCGCCGAGCCTGGGCAGCGGCCCCGCCGTCCTGACCGAGTCCAGCGCGATCGTCGTGAGGTCGGCGCGGGCCCCGGCGTCGATGCGGCCGGTGTCGTCCCAGCCGAGGGCGGCGTGCCCGTCCTCGGTGGCGGCGCGCAGCAGGGCGGCGGCCGTCCAGTGGCCGCGGGTGCGGGTGCGCAGCCGCTCGTTCAGCTCCATCGCGCGGGCCTCCTCCAGCAGGTCGACGACGGCGTGGCTGTCGGAGCCGAGGGAGAGGGGCGAGCCCGCCCGCTGGAGGGCGGGTGCGGGTCCGATGCCGTCGGCGAGGTCCCGTTCGGTGGTCGGGCACATGCAGGTGCCGGTGCGGCTGCCGCCGAGCAGGGCGATGTCCTCGTCGGTGAGGTGCGTGTTGTGGACGCCGGTGGTACGGGGTCCGAGCACGCCGTGGTCGGCGAGGAGACGGGCCGGGGTGCACCCGTGGGCCCGCAGGCACGCCTCGTTCTCGGCGGTCTGCTCGGACAGGTGGACGTGCAGCGGCGCCCCCCGTTCCTCCGCCCAGCGCGCCACGGTGGCCAACTGGGCGGCGGGCACGGCCCGTACGGAGTGGATCGCCGCCCCGATCCGCGCGTGGTCCCGGTCCCGGAGAGCCGAACAGCGTTCCGCCCAGGCGTCCGCCGTCCCGTCGGAGAAGCGGAGCTGGTGGGTGTTCGGGGGCTCGCCGAAGCCGGCGGAGAGGTAGCAGGTGTCGAGGAGGGTGATACGGATGCCGGCCGCGGCCGCGGCCTCGATCAGGGCCTCGCCCATCGCGTTGGGGTCGGCGTAGGGGGCGCCTGCGGGGGCGTGGTGGACGTAGTGGAACTCGCCGACGGCGGTGATGCCGGCCAGGGCCATCTCGGCGTACACCGCGCGGGCGAGGTCGTGGTACGCCTCGGGAGTCAGCCGGTCGGCGACGGAGTACATGACCTCGCGCCAGGTCCAGAAGGTGCCGGAGCCGACCTGGACGGTGCCGCGCAGGGCGCGGTGGAAGGCGTGGCTGTGGGCGTTCGCGAGCCCCGGCAGGGTCAGGCCGCGCAGGATCTCGGCGCCGGGCGGCGGGGTGTCGGCACCGGTGCGGACGGCGGCGATGCGGCCGTCCCGTACGCCCACGGCGACGCCCGGCTCGACGTGGGTGCCGAGCCAGGCGTGCTCCAGCCAGTATGTCCGTGGGGTGGGAGTCACGTGCGGGCCAGCCCTTCCAGTACGTCGGCGAGTGCGTTCACCCCGGCCACGCAGTCGTCCTCGGCGGCGGATTCGGCCGGGGAGTGCGAGACACCGGTGGGGTTGCGTACGAACAGCATGGCGGTCGGGACGCGCCCGGAGAGGATTCCGGCGTCGTGTCCGGCCCCGGTGCCGAGGACCGGGATTTCCGCTTCGGCGCCGCTGCCCAGGATGCGGGCGAGTTCGTCGCGCAGGGCGTGGTCGAACTCCACGACGGGCGTGAAGGACTCGCGGACGACGTCGAGGTCGACGCCGTGGGCGGCGGCGTGCGCGCGGGCGGCCCGCTCGATGCCGGTGACCACGGTGTCCAGGGTCGCCTGGTCGGCGGCGCGGGAGTCGAGCCAGCCGCGGACGAGGGAGGGGATGGCGTTGACGCCGTTCGGCTCGACGGAGATCTTGCCGAAGGTGGCGACGGCACCGGCGAGTTCGGCCTCACGGCGGGCGGCGAGGACGGTCTCCGCGTAGCCGAGCATGGGGTCGCGCCGGTCGGCGAGCCGGGTGGTACCGGCGTGGTTCGCCTCGCCGCGGAAGTCGAACCGCCAGCGGCCGTGCGGCCAGATGGCGCTCGCGACGCCGATCGGGTCGCCGGACAGGTCGAGGGCGCGTCCCTGCTCGACGTGGAGTTCGACGAAGGCGCCGATGCGGCCGAGCCGTTCGGGGTCGGGGCCGATGGCGTCCGGGTCGTGTCCGGCGGCCTCCATGGCCCGCGGCAGCGTGACGCCGTCGGCGTCGGTCAGGCGGTGGGCCTGCTCGACGGTGAGGGCACCGGAGGTCAGCCGGGAGCCGACGCAGGCGAGGCCGAAGCGGGCGCCCTCCTCGTCGCCGAAGTTGACGATGCCCAGCGGCCTGGTGATCCGCGCTCCCCTGCGGCGCAGTTCGTCCAGGGCCGCGAAGGCGGAGACCACCCCGAGCGGGCCGTCGAAGGCGCCGCCGTCGGGCACGGAGTCCAGGTGGGAGCCGGTGACGACGGCGTTCCCGGCGGCCGGGTCGCCGAGCCAGGCCCACTGGTTGCCGTTGCGGTCCAGCTCGTACGTCAGCCCGCGCGCCTCGGCCTGTTCCCGGAACCAGGCCCGGCAGTCGGCGTCGGCGCCGGTCCAGGCGAAACGGCGGTAGCCGCCGGAGGCGGAGCTGCGGCCGACCGGCAGCAGCTCCGCCCACATGCTGTGGAAGCTCACGCGGCGCCGTCCTCGTCGCCTTCGCGCATCGGCACCCGCACGCCGCGCTCCGCGGCGACCGACTCCGCGATGTCGTACCCGGCGTCGACGTGCCGGATGACGCCCATGCCGGGGTCGTTGGTGAGGACCCGGCGGATCTTCTCGCCGGCGAGGGCGGTGCCGTCGGCGACCGTGACCTGCCCGGCGTGGATCGAGCGGCCCATGCCGACGCCGCCGCCGTGGTGGAGGGAGACCCAGGAGGCGCCGGAGGCCACGTTGACCATGGCGTTGAGCAGCGGCCAGTCCGCGATGGCGTCGGAGCCGTCGAGCATGGCCTCGGTCTCGCGGTAGGGGGAGGCGACGGAGCCGCAGTCCAGGTGGTCGCGGCCGATGACGATCGGCGCGGCCAGCTCGCCGCTCGCGACCATGTCGTTGAACCGCTCGCCGGCCTTGTCGCGCTCGCCGTAGCCGAGCCAGCAGATGCGGGCGGGCAGGCCCTGGAAGTGGACCCGTTCGCCGGCCATCTTGATCCAGCGGGCCAGGGACTCGTTCTCGGGGAAGAGGTCGAGGATCGCCTTGTCGGTCCTGGCGATGTCGGCGGGGTTGCCGGACAGGGCGGCCCAGCGGAAGGGGCCCTTGCCCTCGCAGAAGAGGGGGCGGATGTAGGCGGGGACGAAGCCGGGGAAGGCGAAGGCCCGGTCGTACCCGGCGAGCTGGGCCTCGCCGCGGATGGAGTTGCCGTAGTCGAAGACCTCGGCCCCGGCGTCCTGGAAGCCGACCATGGCCTCGACGTGCCGGGCCATGGACTCGCGGGCGCGGGTGGTGAAGCCCGCCGGGTCCTTGGCGGCGGCGTCGGCCATGTCCGCGAAGGCGATGCCGACGGGGAGGTAGGCCAGCGGGTCGTGGGCCGAGGTCTGGTCGGTCACGATGTCGATGGGGGCGCCCATGGCGAGGAGCTGCGGCACCAGCTCGGCGGCGTTGCCGAGGACGCCGATGGACAGCGGTTTGCGCTGGTCACGGGCCTCGGTGGCCAGCTGGAGGGCGTGGTCGAGGGAGTCGGCCCGCACGTCGAGGTAGCGGTGCTCGATACGGCGGTCGATGGCGCGGGGGTCGCAGTCGACGCAGATCGCGACGCCGTCGTTCATGGTGACCGCGAGGGGCTGGGCGCCGCCCATGCCGCCGAGGCCGGCGGTGAGGGTGATGGTCCCGGCCAGGGTGCCGTCGCCCCCTTTGCCCGTTGAATGCAGCTTCGCGGCGACGGCGGCGAAGGTCTCGTAGGTGCCCTGGAGGATGCCCTGGGTGCCGATGTAGATCCAGGAGCCGGCGGTCATCTGCCCGTACATGGTCAGGCCGAGGGCCTCCAGGCGGCGGAACTCCTCCCAGTTGGCCCAGTCGCCGACGAGGTTGGAGTTGGCGATGAGGACGCGCGGGGCCCACTCGTGGGTCTGCATGACGCCGACCGGCCGGCCCGACTGGACGAGCATCGTCTCGTCCTGCTTGAGGGTCTCGAGGGTGCGGACCATGGCGTCGAAGGAGCGCCAGTCGCGGGCCGCCTTGCCGGTGCCGCCGTAGACGACGAGCTTGTCGGGGTGCTCGGCGACCTCGGGGTCGAGGTTGTTCTGCAACATCCGCAGGGCGGCCTCCTGCTGCCAGCCCAGGGCGCTCGGCTGCGTACCGCGTGGCGCTCGGACGGCGCGGGGCTCGGACATGGTCTGCCTCCTGGTGGCTTGCTCCCGGCGGATTATTACTGCGGATATTCATATCCTCGCTTCGTGAATAGAACTAGTCAATACGTCCGTGTCCCGGCGCGGCCGCGTCGCGGATGTTTGGCTGGAGGCCGGGCCGGGGCAGGCGGGCGGGCGAGGAGACGGAGGAGCACATGGACAACGGCACGGGCACGAACGGTGAGCTCGACGGCACCGACGGGATGCGGGCGGCGCGGCGCGACGAGGCGGTGCGGGCGGCCGTGGAGCAGGGGCTGCTCGGCCCCGGCGCCCCGGTCGTCGGATTGCTGGACGTCGCCGGGATCCGGGAGTCGGCGGCGGCGCTGCGGGCGGCGTTCGAGGCGGTGACGGCGCCGGGGACACCGGTGCTGCACGCCTTCGCGGTGAAGGCGACCCCCTTGGTGCCGGTGCTGCGGCTGCTGCACGAGGAGGGCATCGGCACGGAGGTCGCGAGCCCGGGCGAGCTGGCCCTGGCGCGTGCCGCGGGCGTGCCGGCGGAGCGCACGGTGCTGGACTCGCCCGCCAAGACGCCGGACGAGCTGCGCGAGGCGCTGGCGCTGGGGGTCGCGGTCAACGCGGACAACCCGCAGGAGCTGGCGCGCCTCGATGCCCTGATGGCGGCGGGGGCGAGCCGGTCCCCGCTCGGCATACGAGTGAACCCGCAGGTCGGAGGAGGCTCCATCGAGGCGCTCTCGACGGCCACGGCGACCTCGAAGTTCGGCGTGGCGCTGCGCGACGAGGGGGCGCGCGAGTGGGTGGTCCGGGCGTATCTGGACCGGCCGTGGCTGACCCGGCTGCACGCGCACACCGGCTCACAGGGCATCCCGCTGACGCTGATGGCCGAGGGGGTGGCGGCGACGTACGCGCTCGCCGAGGAGATCAACGAGCGGGCCGGGCGCCGGCAGGTGGACACGGTCGACATCGGCGGCGGGCTGCCGGTGAACTTCGCGTCGGACGAGACGACGCCGACGTACGCCGCGTACGCGCGGGTGCTGCGCGAGGCGGTGCCGGGGCTGTTCGACGGGCGGTACGGGCTGGTCACCGAGTTCGGGCGGTCGCTGCTGGCCAAGCACGGCACGGTCGTGGCCCGGGTGGAGTACGCCAAGAGCGCCGGGGGCCGGCCGGTCGCGGTGACGCACGCGGGCGTGCAGGTGGCGACGCGGACGGTGTACGCGCCGGGGGCGTGGCCGCTGCGGATCGCCGCGTACGACGGCAAGGGACTGCCGAAGGAGGGGCCGGACGTGGTGCAGGACGTGGCGGGTCCGGCGTGCTTCGCCGGCGACCTGCTGGCGACCGGGCGCGCGCTGCCGCTGCTGGAGCAGGGGGACTACGCGGCGGCGCTGGACACGGGGGCGTACTACTTCGCTCACCACTACGCGTACAACTCGCTGGCGCGGCCGGCGGTCTACGGGTTCGCCGGGGGCGGCGGCGGGGGTGTCGCCTTCGCCACCGTGCGCAGGGCGCAGGAGGTCGAGGAGATCGTGGCCGAGGCGGGGGGAGAGCACGCCGACGCACTGACCGGAGCCCTTGGCCATGGGGGCGCGGGTCCGTCCTAGGCGCGTCCGTCGTGGCGGATCGCGCGGGCCCCCGCGCCCCTGACGGGGGGCCTGCGCGACCGCCCCCGCTCAGACCGGCGCCGCCGTCCTGCGCCTCGCGCCGCCGGGGGCCGCGTCGCCCGCCGCGACGCCCGTGCTGCGGTACGTCTTGACGGCCCTGCCCGCCGGGCGGCCGCCGGTGCGGGCGAGCCAGTCCACGCGGACCCAGAGCAGGGCGTCCCCGTCCTGTTCACGGCGGCCGATCCAGGCGGACTTCAGCCACAGCCCGGCACCGCAGCCCGCCATCAGCAGTCCCGCCGCGGCCGGAACGGCGAAGGCGCTGCCGAGCGCGGCGAGGAAGGCGAGCAGCAGCCACCAGCGGTGGCCCCGGCGCCAGTTGCGCACGGTCACCGCGCGGTCCTGGAGCACGTCGTGCTTGCCCGCGCGGGTGGCCGCGCCGGCCAGGGCGGTGTACCGCCCGCGGCGCGCCGAGGCCACCACGGCCGTCGCCACGATGAACAGCGCCGCGCCGGCCAGGACGCCGATCCGGCGCCCGGTCAGTCCGGGCACCAGCACACCGATGCCCGCCGCGAGCGCGCCCAGCCACCACAGCGGCGCCGCCCCCGCCCGTACGACGACGGCGACCCGAGCCAGTCCCTGTCCTCCGCGTGCCACGTGCCGGCCTCCTCGTCCCCAGTCCTGTCAGTTCGATGCGTCCGACGGATGTGTCGGGCGCCGCACTGTAACGGGGGAAGCTGAGACGAATCTGAGAACCCGTCGGCCGTCGCGGTCACTCCACGAACAGGCCCCGGGCCACGGCCTCGGCGTCGAACTCCTCGAGCCGGGCCTGGGCGTCCGGCAGCCCGTCGCACATCGCCTCCAGCAGCACCCGGCCGAGCAGCATCGGCGCGCAGGCCGTGTCGAAGGCGAGGCCGGTGCCGACGGCGGCCGGCAGCAGCAGGTCGGACACCTTGGCGACCGGCGCGAAGGCGGAGTCGGCGACGGTCACCACCGTGAGCCCCGCCTCCTTGGCGTGGGCGAGCGTGTCGACGACCTCGCGCGGATGCCGGGGCAGGGCGAAGCAGAGCAGGGCGCTCGCGCCGGCCCGGACGGCGGCGTCGATGCGGTCGTGGAGCATCGTGCCGCCCTCGTTGAGGAGCCGCACGTCGGGGTGGACCTTGGCGGCGAAGTAGGCGAAGCCGTGCGCCTGGGCGGCCGCCGCGCGCAGCCCGAGCACCGGGAGCGGCCGGCTGCCGGCGAGCACCCGGCCCGCCTCCCGCACCGGCCCGGGGTCGGCCAGCGCCTCCGCCAGGTGCCGCAGGTTCGCGATCTCGGCCTCCACGGCCTGCTGGTACTCGTTCCAGGAGCCGGTGTCCGCCGCCGGTTCCGCGGGGGCGACCTCGCGCAGGTGCCGGCGCAGCGCCGGGTAGCCGTCGAAGCCCAGGGCGACGGCGAAGCGGGTCACGGACGGCTGGCTGACCCCGGCCAGCTCGGCCAGCTCCACGCTGGAGAGGAAGGGCACGTCGGACGCGCGCCGGACCATGCTGTGCGCGATGCGCCGCTGGGTCGGCGTCAGCCGGTGCCCCTCGAAGAGCGCCTGCAGCCGCGCGGCCGGGCCGTCCGTCCCGCTCATGACGTGCTCCCCCTCGACCTATTCACCCGTACCGGATTCTGCATACCGTTATACAGGTCGCACGGGACCGGGACACCCGACGCCGGGACGGCCGACGCCGGGACGGCCGGGCCCGCCGGGGGAGTCAGTCGCCGGTGGCCTCCCCCTCCCGCGCGCCGGCCGGGACCGGCAGGAGTCCCGGCAGCCACCGGGCCGCCTCCGCGCGGAACGGGATCTCGCACTCGAGCTGGCACAGCACCGCGGTGGCGGCGCCGACGACGCGGTTCACCAGCACGTAGGCGGGCGGGAGGTTGAAGCGGCGCAGCAGGCCGCCCTCGCGCAGGTCGACGGCCTGCACGACCTCCTCGCGGAGCCATTCGCGGGTGAAGCGGTACGTCTCCGCGGCCGACGGCGTGGCCACCGGCAGCAGGAACGCGCCGAGGGCGTCGTGGTCGAGGGGGGCGCCCGCCGTGACGAAGCCCTCCCGCACGAGGAGTTCCTGGGCGGCGGCCCAGTCCCCGTCCTGTGCCAGCCGGATCAGGCTGCCGAGGGCCGGGGGGAAGCCGTCCGGGAGGTGCTTGACGGCACCGAAGTCCAGGACGCCGAGCCTGCCGTCCGGGAGCAGGCGGAAGTTCCCGGGGTGCGGGTCGGCGTGCAGGCGCCCCACCCGCTCGGGCCCGGAGAACAGGAAGCGCGCGTACCTGAGGCCCGCGGCGTCGCGCTCGGCCTGCGTGCCCTCCCGGATGACGGCGGCGAGCGGTGTCCCCTCCAGCCACTCCGTGACGAGCACCCGCCGGGTGAAGGCCACCACGCCGGGGACCACGATCTCCTCGTCGCCCCGGTAGGCGTCGGCGAACGCCTGCTGGGCCTCGGCCTCGAGCCGGTAGTCCAGCTCCTCGGCGACCCGTTCGCGCAGCTCGCGCAGCATGGGCTCGACGTCCAGGCCGGGGGTGACCAGTGAGAACAGCCGGATCAGCCGGCCGAGCCGGGCGTAGTCGCCGAGCAGCGCCTCGCCGGCGCCCGGGTACTGGATCTTGACGGCGACGGTCCTGCCGTCGGTGTGGACGGCCCGGTGCACCTGGCCGATGGACGCGGCCGCCGTGGGCGTGTCCTCGAACGCGCTGAACCGGTCGCGCCAGTCGGGGCCGAGCTCCTCCCGGAGGACGGCGTGCACCTGGTCGGCCGGCAGGGCGGGCGCGGCCTCCTGGAGCAGGGTCAGAGCGGCCCGGTAGGGACCGATCACCTCCGGTGGGAGGGCCGCCTCGAAGACGGACAGCATCTGGCCGAACTTCATTGCCCCGCCCTTGAGTTCGCCCAGGACGCGGAAGAGCTGGCGGGCGGTGCGGCGCTGCAGTTCACCGGCGATCAGGTCGCCGGGCTCCCCCAGCAGCCGCCGCCCGAACCCGAGCGCGGAGCGGCCCGCGAAGCCGAGCGGCAGGGACATCAGCCGTGCGCCGCGGGTGAAGGAGGAGCGGGGTATGGCGCGGGCGGCGGGCACGTCGTCCCCCGGCCCCGCGGCGGGGTCGCCGGCAGGTGCCGCGGTCCGCTCGTCGCCGGCGGCCGCCGTGACGCCCTCGTCCACCGCGGCCGCGGTACCGCCGGCCGACGGTGCCGCGGCCGACTCGACCGCGGGTTCCGCCGCCCGCTCGTCCCCCGCGTCCGTGGGGTCCCCGGTGCGGTCGGGCACCGGGTTCCGGTGGGTCTCGTTCGTCGTCATCGCGGGCTCCCGGCCGTCGCGGTGGCCCGCACGGAGCCCTTGAGTCCGGCCACGGCGTTGGCGATCAGGGTGAGACCCGCGTCCTCCCCGGTCGTCATGATCGACTCGGGATGGAACTGCACGGCCGCCACCGGCAGGGTGCGGTGCTCGACGCCCATCACCGTGCCGTCGGCGGTGCGGGCGGTCACCCTCAGCTGCTCCGGCAGCGTCGCCGGATCGGCGTACAGGGAGTGGTAGCGCCCCGCGCGGAACCGGGCCGGCAGGCCGCGGAACACGGTTCCCCCGTCGTCGGCGACCTCGACCGACGACGGCTTGCCGTGCACGGGCCACGGCAGCGTGCCGAGGGTCCCGCCGAAGTGCTCCACGATGCCCTGGAGGCCCAGGCAGACCCCGAACACCGGCAGTCCGCGCGCCAGCACCCCGTCCAGCAGGGCGGACATCCCGAAGTCCGCCGGGCGGCCGGGGCCGGGCGAGAGGAGGACCAGGTCGGGCGCCAGGGTGTCGAGCAGGTCCAGAGGGAATCCGGCGCGGTACGTGACCACCTCCGCGCCGGTCTGCCGGACGTAGTCGCCGAGCGTGTGGACGAAGGAGTCCTGGTGGTCGACGAGCAGCACGCGGCGCCGGCGGCCGGCCGGCACCGGCACGGCTGCGGACCGTCCGCGGGCTCGCTGCGCCCCGCCCGCGCCCGCGTTCTCGACCGCGTCGAGGAGCGCACCCGCCTTGAGCACGGTCTCGTCCTCCTCGGCCCGCGGGTCCGAGTCGAACAGCAGTGTCGCCCCGGCCCGCACGGTGGCGACGCCGTCGCGGAACTGGACGGTGCGCAGGGTGAGCGCGGTCTCCAGGCCCCCGTCGAAGCCGATGCGGCCCACCGCACCGCCGTACCAGCGGCGCGGGCTGCGTTCGTGCTCCTCGACGAAGGCGATGGCGGCACGCTTGGGGGCTCCCGTGACGGTCACCGCCCACATGTGGCTCATGAAGGCGTCGAGCGCGTCGCGGTCGTCACGGAGCCGGCCGCGGACGTGGTCGACGGTGTGGATGAGCCGGGAGTACAGCTCGATCTGCCGGCGGGCCAGGAGCTCCACGCTGCCCGGCACGCACACCCGCGCCTTGTCGTTGCGGTCGACGTCCGTGCACATCGTCAGCTCCGACTCCTCCTTGTCGGAGCCGAGCAGCGCCCGGATCTGCTCGGCGTCCTCCAGAGGGTCCCGGCCGCGGGCGACGGTGCCGCTGATCGGGCAGGACTCGACGGTGCGGGCCCGCGGATCGACGCGCACGAACATCTCCGGCGACGCCCCCACCAGGTGCTCGCCGTCGGCGAGGTTCATCAGCAGGCCGTACGGCGCCGGATTGCGGGTCCGCAGCCTGCGGAAGACCTCGGAGGGCGGTGCTTCGGCGCGCCGGTGGAAGCTCTGGCCGGGCACCACCTCGAACAGGTCGCCGGAGCGGAACCGCTCCTTGGCGAGGCGGACGAGCGCCGCGTAGGCCCCCGGGGCGTGGTCGCGCGGGGCCGGCGGCCGGGCCGGCGGTGCGAGGGGCGCGGCGGGTGTGGCGCGGTCCAGCCCGACGGTGCTCCGACCGGCGTGGGAGAAGTCGTAGCTGTGCCGCACCGCGGTGCCCCGGTGCCGGTCGACGCACAGGATGCGGTCCGGCAGGTGCAGGGCGAGGACGCGGTCGCGCGGGTCGCGGTCCTGGTGCTGCGGTACGGGGTCGAGTTGCAGGACGAGGTCGTAGCCGAACGCCCCGTACAGGCCCCACACGTCGTCGTGCGGTCCGGCGAGGGCGGCGACGACGGCGCGCAGCACGGTGAAGGCCGAGGGCAGCCGGGTGCGGTCCTCCTCGGCGAAGGGGGCGCGGTCGGGCGTTGCGCCGCCGCTCGGGTCGATCGCGACGGTGACGGTGCCCGCGGTCTCGTCCCGGCGGGGCCGCAGCGGGGCCAGGGCGTGGAACAGCGCGGGAAGCAGGACCCGGCCGCGTTCGTTGAGCGCGCGCAGCCGGACGTCGTCCTGGTGGGCGGTCACTTCGACGGGCGGGTCGACGTAGGCGATGTCGTACGGCCGGTAGCGGCCCGGCTGGTCGCAGCGGCCCGACATGAGCAGTCCGCGCCGGGTGTCCAGGGCTTCTTCCAGACGGGCGAGCTCGGTCTCCGCCCGTGCGAGGTCCTGGGGTTCGGACCGGCGGGTCACCTCGGCGCCGGCCGGGGTGGTCCACTGGTGTGCCGTCGCCGCGGTCCGGTGGGTCGTTGCCGTCATCGTGGTCCTTTGCGTCGGGTCGTCGGCGGATTCGCCGGACTGGTGCGGGCCGGAGCCGACGGCCGGGCGGCGGGGCCGGGCCGGTGCGGCCGGGGAGCGGCGCGGGCGGGGAGCGGCGCGGGCGGGGAGCGGCGCGGGCGGCCGGGTCAGACGCCCAGGTCCCGGCCGATGATCTCCTTCATGATCTCGTTGGTGCCGCCGTAGATCGGGTGCACCCGGTTGTCCACGAACGCCCTGGCGACGGGCGTCTCCCGCATGAAGCCGTAGCCGCCGTGCAGCTGGACGCAGCGGTCGAGCACCCGGCGCTGGACGTCGGTGGCCCACCACTTGGCCTTGGCCGCGGCCACCGCGTCGAGACGCCCCGCGTTGTGCTCGATCACCGCCCGGTCGACGTAGGTGCGGGCGACGTCCAGTTCGGTGGCCATCTCGGCCAGTTCGAAGCGGACGTGCTGGAACGTGCCGACGGGCTGTCCGAAGGCGGTGCGGTTCTTGCAGTACTCGAGGGTCTGGGCGAAGGCGGTCTCGGCGGCGGCCACGGCGTAGGCGGCGATGCCGAGCCGCTCCTGCGGCAGGTTGGCCGCCAGGTGCAGGAAGGCGCGGCCGGGGGTGCCGAGCAGGTTGGCCGCCGGGACCCGGACGTCGTCGAAGAACAGCTCGGCGGTGTCCTGCGCGGCCATGCCGATCTTCTCGAGCCTGCGGCCGCGGGAGAAGCCGGGCATGCCGCGCTCGACCACGAGCAGGCTCAGGCCCCGCGCGCCCGTGCCGGGGCGGGTCCGGGCGACGACGACGACCAGGTCGGCATGGATGCCGTTGGTGATGAACGTCTTGGCGCCGCGGAGCACGTAGTCGTCGCCGTCCTGGAAGGCGGTGGTCCGGATGGCCTGGAGGTCGCTGCCGGCCTCGGGTTCGGTCATCGCGATGGCGGTGACCAGGTCGCCCGAGCAGAAGCCGGGCAGCCAACGCCGCTTCTGCTCGTCGGTGGCCAGCTCCAGGAGGTAGGGCGCGACGACGTCGTTGTGCAGGGCGAAGCCGATGCCGGTCGCGCCGACGCGCATGATCTCCTCGCTGAGGACGACCTGGTAGCGGAAGTCGCGGACGCCTCCGCCGCCGTGCTCCTCCGGCACGTCGATGCCCAGCAGTCCGAGCTTGCCGGCGCGGCGCCACACCTCGCGGTCGACGAGTCCCGCGCGCTCCCAGTCCGCGTGGAACGGGACGATCTCCCGCTCGACGAAGTCGCGCACCATGGCCTGGAAGTCGCGGTGGTCCTGGGTCAGTTCGCTGTCGCGCATGTCCCTCGCTCCGTCTGCGGGCCGGCCGTGCGGTGGATGATCTGTTCGACGGTCCCGGTGCAGGCCCGGGTGCCGTACTGCTCGAAGCGCACCTCGGCCACGGCCCGCCGGGTGGAGCAGCTGGTCAGTACGGTCTCGATGCGGACGGGGCCGGGCACCAGCGGTGCGTGGTAGTCGACGGACAGTCCGGCGGTGAGGAAGCCGGCGCCGTCCGGGATGGCCGACAGCATCACCAGTCCGGCGAAGTGGTCGACCAGGCAGGCGATCCAGCCGCCGAAGACGACACCGGGGGTGAGGGTCAGCTCCTCGTCGAAGGACGTCTCGCAGACGACCAGGCCGGGCAGCCACGAGGTGGCGGGCGGCAGCGCGAGCGTGCGGGCGGCCGGCGGGGCGGGCACCGTGCCGTCGGCCAGGCCGGCGAGCATGCGCCGGCCGCTGGTGTCCGCACCGTCCGGTGCCAGGCCGCGCAGCCGGGTCGGCCGGGTGGGTGGCGGGGTGGTTTCGAGCATGCTGGCATCTCCGCGTTTCCAGGGTTCGGGGACCGGTACGGGGCACGGTGTGCCGCCCCGACCGGCGGGTGCGGGCGCGCCGCCCGCGCCGACGCGGCGCCCTCCCGGACACCGCTGGGCTCGCCGCGTTCCGGTGCCCGGGGTCGCCGGGCGGGGGCGCCGCGGGTCGCGTGTCCCGTGGCCGTGTCGGGGGATGGGGCCGCCGCCGCGGCGGGGCCGGGGGTTGTACCCCGGCGCGGCGGCGGCCCGGTTCAGGGGGCCGGGGTGCCGTCCGAGGGCGCCGCGCTGCCGAGGTCGGCGACCTGCTCGATGTCGCGGTGCCGCAGCGCCATCTCGTGCTGGGTCAGCGCGTCCACCGCGGCCTTGTCGTCCAGGGCACGCAGCGCCTCCTCGTCCACCTCGTGGAAGCCGAGGACTCCCATCTTGGCCAGCGCCTCCTGGACCCGGGGCCCGAACATCCCGATCTCCTTGAGGCCGGGCACGATGCGCATGAAGACCAGCCGGCGGAACTCCCGCTTGGCGGGCGAGCGCCGGGAGGCCTTGATCGCCTCCTCCCCGTACCCGAGGTGCTGCCAGATCTCGTCGTCGACGTACCGGTCGCGCAGCGCCCAGCAGCCCTCGACGACGAAGTCCTCGCGCTCCCTGAGCTCCGCCTCGGACAGCTGCGGGTAGTAGGCGCGCAGCAGCAGCCGTCCGAAGGCCACGTGCCGGGCCTCGTCACGGGCGACGTAGGCGCTGAAGGCGCGGGCCAGCGGGTCGCGCAGCCGCTCGCGGTGCACGCCGAAGGTCGCCAGGCCCATGTTCTCGACCAGGATGTGCGCCGCCAGCACCCCGAAGTCCCAGCGGGGCTCGCGCATCGCCTGCTCGAACATGGCGGAGATCGACGGGGACAGGCCGTAGCGCAGCCCGATCTTCGTGTGCAGGAACCGGTTGAAGCCCTCCACGTGCCGGGCCTCGTCCATCATCTGCGTGGCGGCGTACAGCTTGGAGTCGAGGTCCTCGACGGTGAGCAGGATCTTGCCGACCGCGATGAGCGCGGCCTGCTCGGAGTGGAGGAACTGCGAGTACAGCCAGCCGCTGCTGTGCCGGCGCACGATCCGCCGCTCGCTCTCCGGCAGCCGGTCCCACAGCTTGGAGCCGGCGATGGAGATGAAGTCGTCGGGCAGGCCCAGCGGGTCGTCGGGGTCCACCTCGTGGTCCCAGTCGAGCCGCTCGTCCATGTCCCACTGGCGCTGCTTGCCCTGCTGGTACAGCCGGACCATCTTGTCGTTGCGCCGGTCGTAGTCCCACTGGATGACGGCCCTGCCGTTGACCGGGACGGCCCACTCGCCGGCGAGGTCCGTCAGTACCTCGGGACGCGTGTAGTCGGTGGTGCTCATGAGGTGTTCTCCCTGTCGGCGGTGAGCGTCTGCCGGGCGATCTCGCGCAGGTCGGTGCGCAGGGCCTTGCCCGCCGGGTTGCGCGGGATGCGCTCGATCGGCAGGAAGTGGGTGGGCCGCTTGTAGGGCGCGAGTCCCGCCACGCACAGCCGCAGCAGTTCCTCCGCGTCGAACCGGTCGTCACCGGTGGGCTGCACGAACGCCACCGGCGTCTGGCCCCAGGTGTCGGACGGCACCGGTACGACGACCACGTCGGCGACGTTCCCGGACTGGCGCAGGACGTGCTCGATCTCGGCCGGGTAGACGTTCTGGCCGCCGCGCAGGATGAGGTCGTTGCGGCGGTCGACGACCCAGACCCGGCCGTCCCGGTCGACGCAGCCCACGTCGTGGGTGTTGAGCCGGCCGTCGCGCAGGACGTCGGCGGTGGCCTCCGGGTTCTTCCAGTAGGCCTGCATCAGCCCGTCGCCGCTCACCTGGAGCTCGCCGATGACACCGGCGGGCACCTCGCGGCCGTCGGCGTCGGTGACGCGCAGCCCGGCGCCGAGCATCGGCACGCCGACGCAGACCGCGCCGGGCACCGGCGGCGGCCCGACAGGGGTGTCCGGGCGCAGGGTGAGGACGGGCCCGCCGCCCTCGGTGATGCCGAAGATGGTCTGCAGGTCGGCGCCGAGCCGCTCGCGGGCCTCGCGGGCCAGGTCCTCGGGCATCGGGGCGGCGCCGTGCAGCAGCAGCCGCAGCCGGGAGAGGTCGGTGCCGGGCAGGCCCTTGGCGCGCAGCAGCAGCCGGACCATGGACGGCACCAGGAAGGCGTGCTCGATCCGCCACCGCTCCAGGGCGGCCAGGCAGCCCTGCGGGGTGAAGCGGTCCAGGACGCAGACGGTGCCGCCCGCGGCCAGGTGGTCCAGGGCGATGACGACGCTGCCGTGGAAGAGCGGGCCGGCGTTGAGGAAGGCGGTGCCCGGGCGCGGGCCGACGTCGGCGATCCAGGACAGCGCGTTGATCTGGAGCGAGCGCTGGTCGACGACGACGCCCTTGGCGCGGCCGGTCGTCGCCGAGGTGTGCAGGATGAGCACGGGGTCGGCCATGCCGGTGCCGGTGCCGTCCGCGGACCCGGCACCGTCCTGCCCGGCGTCCTCGTCGGGCAGTTCGGCGACGGTCGCGATGTCGGTGACGGGCAGCCCCGGGTACAGGGCGCCCAGCCGGGCCGCGTACGCCTCCTCGGCGACGGCCGCCGAGGGCTCGACGGACTCCATGATGGCGCCGATCTCGGGATCGGTCAGCGCCGGGTTGACCGGCACGGCGACCAGACCGGCGGCGGCGCAGGCGAAGTAGGTCTCCAGCACCTCGACGCGGTTGGCGCTGAGCACCAGGACGCGGCTGCCGGGCAGGGTGTCGTGGCGCAGCCGGGCGGCCAGGGCCCGTACGTCCCGGTGCAGGGTGCGCCAGCTGACGTCGCGGCGGGCGTCGCGCAGGGCGAGGGCGTCGGGGTCCCGGTCGAGGCCCCGGCGCATCACGTGGTTCAGCCACATGTCAGCTCGCCTCCGCCCCGGCCAGCCGGGCGACGGCGCGGACCGTGGTGAGGCCGAGGAGCTCCTCGTCCTCCAGGGGCCGGCCGAGTTCGTCCTCCAGGCTCAGCGCGATGCGGATCAGCTCGCCCGAGCCGATGCCGGCCCCGGCGAAGTCGTCGTCGTCGCCGAGCCGGTCCAGCAGGACGGGGTGGTCCAGGCTGCCCCGGATCAGGGCGCGTACGTCGGTCAGGGAGCGGACGGCGGTCATGAGCTCCTCCTGGGGCGGGCGCCGACGCCGACCATCGCCCAGTAGGGGGCGGGTTCGCCGTCGAAGTACACGAGGGGTTCGGCGCTGTCGGTGCGGCAGGGCAGCAGCCGGTTGAAGCGGCTGCCGAAGCAGGCGGCGGCGAACTCGGGCGACTCGGCGACGCCCCGTTCGTCACCGACGGTGGCGACGAAGGCGAAGACCGGGTCGAGCGACTTGTGCACGCCGTCCTCGACGACGTCGCACCAGGCGTGGTCGCTGCCGAACAGGCCGAGCAGGTAGCCGCGGCGGGCGGTCGCCTCCAGTCCGGCCGCGCGCAGCCGGTCGGCGAGCAGCCGGGAGGCGACGACGCAGTCGGCGATGCCGAGTTCCCAGGCCCGGTGGTGGTCGGCGCGCAGGGCTTCGGGCACGGTCTGGTAGATGACCCGGCGGGCGGCCAGGGCGTCGACGACCTCGGACCACGCCTCGTGGACGCGCGGGTCGCGCACGGTGTGCCGGGCGCCGGTCAGCCGGACGGCCGCGGTGTACCCCGAGGGGCGCAGCGGCTCGTCGAACGGTCCGCCGTCCAGCAGTTCCACGCCGGGCGCGGACAGGTCGGGGACCCGCACGGTCACCTGCCGGCCCGTGTCGCCGGCGGCGCGGTCCTCCGCCGCCTCGCCGCCGGCCGTACGGGAGGGGTGGACGCCGATCTCCCAGTCGCGGGGTGCGAACCAGCTGTCCCGCTGGGCGGCGGCGAAGCGCATCAGGAAGCGCAGCCCGAGTTCGGGCACGGTCTGTCCGGTGCCGCAGAACATGCCGACGTTCATCAGGTCGTCGTAGTCGAACAGCGGCCCCCGCGCCGGGTCGACGACGTGCGGCAGTCCCGCCGCGGCGAGCCGCGCGACCTGCTCGGGGGCGGCCCGCAGGGCGCGGGCCGCGGTCGGGGTGTCGGTGTCGTAGCGGGCGACGTCCGCCGGTGCGGTGCGGAACCGGTCGAGGGCGCCGAGCAGGGTGTCGGCGGCGGCGGTCTCCACGGTCATACGGAGCTGCCCTCCCGTGTCAGCCGGGCCACGAAGTCCGCCAGTTCGCGCACGGTCGCGGTCTCGAAGAGGAAGTCGTCGGGGATGACGACGTCGCACTCGTCCTCGATCTCGGTGATGGCGCGCAGGGCCTTGACGGACTCGATGCCCGGCACGGCCGACAGCGGCTTCTCGGGGTCGACGGACGACTCGGCGACGCCGGCCTGTGCGGCCAGTGCCCGTACGACGATGTCCAGGGTCGCGGTGACGCTCACGAGTGCTGTCCTTCCGGTGCGGTGGGCAGTGCGGAGTGGTGCCGGCGGTAGAGGTCGGCGGCGCCGGAGCGCTTGACCTTGCCGGAGCTGGTGAAGGGGAGGGTCTGCGGGGAGACCGCGAGGGTCTCGACGGCGGTGAGGCCGAGGTGCTCGGCCAGCCGGGTGCGGATGGCCTCGCCGACCGCGTGGGCCGTCTCGGTGTCGAGCTTCGTCTCCCAGATCACGACCATGTACTCCTCCTGGCCGTCCTCCCAGGCGAAGGCGGCGCAGTGCCGGCGGTCGACCCCGGGGGTGGCCTTGACTATCTCCTCGACGTCCTCGGCGTAGTAGTTCTGGCCGCGGACGACGGCCATGGCCTTGACGCGGCCCATGACGTAGAGCTCGCCGTCGTGGCGGAAGCCGATGTCGCCGGTGCGGAGCATGCCGTCCGCGGTGAAGGGCTGCTGGTCGGCGGGGAGTCCGAGGTAGCCGGACGTGACGGGGGCGCCGCCGATCTGCACCTCGCCGACCACGCCGTCCTCGAGGGGGGTGCCGTCGGCGGCGCCGATGCGCACGTCGACGCCCTCGACGGGCGCGCCGCAGGAGACGACGGTGCGGGTGGTGGGGCCGGGCTCGGCGGCCTCCCGGACGCGGTCGCCGACGGCGAGGCTGGAACGTTCCGCCTCCAGGCTGCGGTACGGGGAGCCGGGTACGCCGGTGCTGACGATGAGGGTGGCCTCGGCGAGGCCGTAGTTGGGCTGGACGACCTGGGGACGCAGGCCGTACGGCTCGAACGTCCGCTGGAACTCCTCCAGGCTGGAGCGGCGCACCGGCTCGGAGCCGTTGCCGCCGTAGCGCCAGGCGGACAGGTCCAGGTCGTCGGGGATGCCCTTGGCCGCGGCGGCCACCAGGTAGTCGTAGAAGAAGTTCGGGGCCGGGAGGATCGTGGCGCGGCTGGCGGCGAACTCGGCGAGCCACCGCATCGGGCGGCGCACGAAGTCGCCGGGCTGCCACAGGGAGACGGGCGAGCCGATGCGCAGCGCGGCGAGCATCGTGAACAGGCCCATGTCGTGGAAGAGCGGCAGCCACTCGCCGAGCCCGTCCTCGGTCGTCCACCGGGTCCCGGCCTCGATCGCGTCGAGCCCGGCGGACACGTTGGCGTGGGTGACCACGACGCCCTTGGGGGCGGAGGTGGAGCCGGAGGTGTACTGGACGATCGCGGGTGCCGTGCCGCCGCCGTGCGTGGCCGGCAGGTCCTCGCGGGAGTGCGGGGCGTCGGCGATGTCGACGAACGGGATATGCGGGACGGCCTCGGCGACGCGGGCGACGATCCGGCCGCCGAGGCTGCCGTCGACGAGCATGGTGTCCAGTGCGGCGTCCCGGGCGATGCGCCGTACGTGGGCGGCGTAGGCGTCGGCGCCGCCGAAGGCGACCGGCAGGGCCAGCGGGACGGCCGCCGCGTCGAGGCGGAACGCGGCGAGCAGGCCGCGCACCCAGGGCTCGCCGTTGGCCATGAGCAGGCCCACCCGGCGCGGGGCGCGGCCGTCGCGGGCCGCGAGGACGGCACCGGCCGTGCGCTCGGCGCGGTCGAACAGGGCTGCGCCGGAGACGGGTTCCTCGGTGCGCGAGGGGGTGTGCAGCAGCGTGCCGTCGCGCAGGCCGCGGGACAGTTCGTGCCAGAGGTGCGTCATGCTGCTCAGGCCTCCTTCGGGGCGGTGGCGGCGGTGCGGTGGATCCGGCCGGCGAGCTTGCGGCGCAGCACGGACCTGCGGACCTTGCTGGTGCCTGTGACGGGCATGGCCTCCCACTCCCAGAAGCGCACCTGGAGTCCGGGGAGCCCGGCCTCGGCGGCGACCGCGCGGAAGCGGTCGGCGTCGGGGGTGGTGTCCGGGCGGGGGCAGGCCACCGCGAAGACGGTGCCGTCGTCGTCCTTGACCAGGACGAGTTCGACCAGTTCGGGCAGGGCCTCCAGCAGGTGGTCCTCCTTCTCCAGGAGGCTGCCGACGCCGTCGACGTGTTCGACGGAGCGGTCGAGCAGTTCCAGCGAGCCGTCGTCGAGGAGGCGGCCGATGTCGCCCATGGGCCACCAGGAGTCCTCGGGCGGCATCGGGTCGCCGCCGACGTAGCCGCGCATGCGGCCGGGCGAGCGGGTTTCGATCAGGCCGGGCGTGTTCGGCGGCTGCGGGACGCCGTGCTCGTCGACGATCCGGATCTCCATGCCGCCGCCGCTGTGGCCGACGTTGCGCGGCGAGTAGTCGGCGGACTCCTCGCGGCTGACGATGCGCAGGCAGATGGGGCCGGACTCGGTCTGCCCGTACGCCTGGAAGTAGTGGGCGCGGGGGTGCTCGGAGGCGTTCAGCAGGGTCCGCACGGTGCGCGGGTGCATGGCGTCGAAGGTGCTGATGAACCGTTCGACGTGCTGGAACGGGCGGTCGGGGTCGTCGGCCAGGGACTCCCACTGGATGTAGACGTTGGGGTGGGTCTCGAGGGAGGTCGGGCGGTGTTCGAGCATGAGCCGCTTGACGTTCGCGGGGTCCGGATCGGCGATGGCCAGGGCGGGCATCGCGGTCTCCAGCGAGGCGAGCGTGCCCGCGCAGGTGCGGGCGTGCACGAAGGACAGGTGCTTGGCGTTCAGGTCCTGCGGCGAGTACTGGTCACGGAAGATCATGATCATCGGGGCGACCATGCCGAACAGGGAACGGGTGGAGTGCGCGGCCATCTTGGGCGCCCCGGTGGTGCCCGACGAGTGGGTGATGACGAACCACTCGTCCGCGTCGCGCGGGCCCGCGGTGTGCGCGACGCGTTCCTGGAGCGGTACGACCCAGTTCTCGTCGGTCTCCTCCAGGCACAGCACGTTGCGCGTCAGCCGGCGCAGCGCGTGCTGGTGCTCGGTGAGCCGCGCCAGCCCGGTCGAGTCGACGACGAGGTAGGGGTCGTCCAGGCGGGCGAAGCACTCCAGGAGCTCGCCGGTCTCCATGGCGGACGAGAGCAGGGCGGGCAGGGCGCCGATCTTGCCCAGGGCGCACATCACGCCCTCGACCTCGATGTGGTTGCGCTGCACCACCGCGACGACGTCCCCGCGGCGGATGCCGCCGGCCCAGAACCGGTCGGCGTAGTCGTCGACGGCCCGGGCGAAGTCCGCGAAGTCGCGGACCGGGCGGTCGTAGGTGCGCCAGGGCGTGTCGGAGAGGAAGGGGGTGTCGGGGTACTTCTCCGCCGCGACGGCCGGGAGGATCCCGAGAGGTGCGGTCGGCTGCGGCATGACATCGAGCTTCAGTGCGGATACGTCGGGCATGGAAGGTCCCCCTGCTTGCCTGCGAAGACGTCCGGGCAGCACGAAGTACGCGCCGGTATAGGGCTGTCCGGTGTCGGAAGTGGTCGGGATCGCTCACCGTCCGGTCGGGAGCGGCCGACATCAGACAAGAGGTGGTTTCCGGCCGATGCACTCCACCGGACTTCGAGAATTTCCGGACGCTCCGGCTCCGCCACGGCCGCACCTGGCGCCCCCGCGTGCGCGGTGAGCGGTGCGGCCGTGGCCGGGCGGGGTCAGCTCGGGCGGGAGAAGAGCCGCTCGGCGGTGCGGGCGACCAGGTCGGGCCGCTCCTCGTGGAGGTAGTGGCCGCAGCCGGGGACCACCTGGACCCGCAGGTCGTCGGCGTGCCGGCCGGCCGAGGTCAGCACGCTGGGGGGCAGCATGAAGTCGAGTTCCCCTCCCATGACCACGGTCGGGGTGGTGAGCCGGAGCTTCTTGTACCGGCCCGTCAGCAGCCGCGCGATGTCCCGCAGGGCGAAGGCCCGGTGCAGTGCCTCCCCGGCGCGCGCCCGCGCGGGCTCCCGGCTGGAGCGGACGAACTCCTCCATCGCGTCCGGGGTCCAGGCCGCCGGGTCCGCCACTCCCTTGCGCATCAGGTAGCGCGTGAAGCCGGGGCGGCGGCGCAGCATCCAGCGCCCGAGGAGCGGCTGCTCCAGCAGCGCCGTGTACCAGAAGCGCCAGGACTGCGGCATCAGGCGCCGGTGCAGCGGCCAGGGGTGCATCATGTTGAGCGCCAGGTAGTGCGTGACGCGCAGCGGTGCCCGCAGGCAGAGGTGGAACCCGGTCCACGCTCCCCAGTCGTGCCCGACGAGCCTCACCCGGTCCAGGCCCAGTGCGTCCAGGAGGGCGACCACGTCGGCCACCCTGCTGTCGGTGTCGTAGCCCTTGCCCGGCGCGTCGGACCAGCCGAAGCCGCGCTGGTCCACGCAGATCAGCCGGTAGCTGCCGGACAGCAGCGGGATCAGCCGCCGCCAGCCGTACCAGTGCTGGGGGAAGCCGTGCAGCAGCACGACCGGCTCCCCCTCGCCCGCCTCGGCGACGTGCAGGCGCACGCCGTCCCGCACGGTCACCCAGTGGTGGCGCACGCCCGCCAGTTCGGGCTGGGGCGGTGAGGCCGAGTCGTTCTCGACGGGCTCGTTCTCCACGGACTCCACGAAAAGCTCCTGAGGGTTGTCGGACCGGATCGTTCGGTCGGTCAGGAGGCGGCGGACCGGGCAAAGGTTCCCCCGGAACTGGCCCGGGCCGGGTCCTGCCCGACGGGCCGGGCCGGGCGGGCCCGGGTGGCGGAGGCAGGCCCCGGCGGCGCCGGACACACCGATGCCGCCGGCACCAGGTCCGGCGGCATCGTGCGTCGCGGGGCAGCGCCCGAGCTCCGCTGGACCGGCGTGGCCCGGACGGCGGGCGCTAGTCGCCGCCCTCGCACAGCCACGCGGTGAGCGCGGCGATCTCGGCGGTCTGGGAGCCGTTGAGACGGGGGTCGCAGGCGGTCTCGTACCGCTGGTGCAGATCGTCCTCGGTGATGCCCGCGCCGCCCCCGACACACTCGGTGACCTCGGCGGGCGTGGCCTCCAGATGCACACCGCCGGGAGTCGCGCCGGCGGCGCGCGCCGCCGCGAAGAAGCCGCGTATCTCGGCACCCACCGTCGCCACGTCCCGGGTCTTGTGCCCGTTGCCGCCGACGTAGGTGTTGCCGTGCATCGGGTCGCACATCCACACCACCCGGTGCCCCGCGCCCGCCACCTCCTCCAGCAGCGGCGGGAGCAGCTCGCGCACCTGGCCGGCCCCCATCCGCGAGATCAGCACGAGGCGCCCCGGCTCCCGGTCCGGATCGAGGCGGGCGCACAGCGCGGCCAGGCGGGCGCGGTCGGTGCCCGGCCCGATCTTGACGCCCACCGGGTTGGCGACCCCGGACAGGAACCGCACGTGCGCCCCGTCGGGGTCACCGGTGCGCGCGCCGATCCAGGGCAGATGGGCGGAGGTCAGGCACAGGCTGCCGGTGACGGGGTCGCGTCGTACCTGGGGCTCCTCGTAGTCGAGGACCAGCGCCTCGTGGCTGGTCCACACCGCCGGGGCGCCGGCCACCGTCGCCCCGGGCAGGGCCATGCCGGACTCGGCGAGCTCCCGCAGCAGGGCCAGCACCTCCCGCGCGTGCGCGTGTCCGTGCAGCAGCCGCATCGCGTCGGGGACGCGCGCGGCGGGCTCGGGGCGCGGATCGTTCACCAGGTGCCCGCGGAAGGACGGCAGCAGTAGGTCGCCCACCCGCTCGGTCGGGGAGGACCGCGGTTTGGCGTACTGGCCGGCCAGCCGGCCGATGGGGATCACGGGCCGGCCCAGCGCGGCCCGGACGGTGCCCGCGGTGCCGTGCAGCTGGCCCACCCGCGCCGCCACACCGGCGAACGTCGGGGCGTCGAAGGTCTCCGCGCAGTCCCCCAGTTGGACCACGAAGGCCTCGCCCGCGGCGGCCTCGGCGAGCGCGCGGCGCAGATCGAGGATCTCGTCGGACCGTACGAGGGGTGCGGCGCCGGCCAGCCGGGCGCGGATCCGGCGCAGCAGCGCGGAATCGGGCCAGTCGGGCTGCTGCGCGGCCGGGCGTTCACGCCAGTCGGACGGCGTCCATGAGGGCACGCGGCGGGGTGAGGCGAGTACGGCGGGCGGGTGCATGACGAGATCGGCCTCCGTCGTCGGATGCGGCAAGGTGGTGGGGCAGGCGTGGTGGGGCAGGCGTGGTGAGGCAGGCGTGGGACAGGCGTGGAGCAGGCGTGGTGGGGCAGGCGTGGGGCAGGGCTGGGACCCGCGTGGGGCGACGGGACGCCCGGGGCGCGGGAGCGGGTGCCCGGTCAGTCCCGGGGCAGCGCCCAGCACAGGACGCCCTCGCGGGGCAGCGGCCGGACGCTCACGTGGACGCGGGTGTGCGGGTGGCCCGCGGCCCAGGCGAGGTAGCCGGTCCCGTCCGGCTCCAGCCGCACGTCCCGCAGTCCCCGGGGGGCCGGGTCCACGACGGCGTGCAGCGCCTTGAAGGCGGACTCCTTGGCGGAGTAGAGCGCGAGCAGGCGGCGCGCGGCCGTGTGAGGCGGGCCGAGCAGCGGGCGTTCGGGGGCGCGCAGCACCAGATGGGCCGCCCGGACGGGCAGTCGGGTCGTCTCCAGGTCGACGCCCAGGGTCCGGAACCGGGCCGAGGGGCCCGCGACGGCGACCGCGACACCGCCGGAATGACTGATCGACGCGGCGATCCCCTCGGGCAGCCGGGGGCGGGGTCCGTCGCACAGTACGGAGCCGGCGGTCAGGCCCGCCGCACGCACCGCGCGGTGCAGCGCGCTGCGTCCGATGAGGAAGTCGCTGCGGCGCGCCTCCGGCATGGTCCGCGCCAGACTCCGCTCCTCGTCGGTCACCGCGACGGGCGGTCCCTCGTGGGCCGAGGCGACCCCGAATCCCATGCCCGGAATGCGCGGCCCATTGCTGGAAAAAGCGCGGTGAAGGTTGTGGAGCGGCCCACTGAAATACACGATGCTCGCTTCCCCGTCCGTTGTCCTCGGTATCCGTGAGAACCGGCGACAGACCGCCCGCGCGAACCCTTCTCCCGGCGGGCGCGAGGGTCGGTATCCTGGTTTCTCACAGAGAGAAGAGGCGCCCCGGACCGCATGTACTCCCCCGGGTGCCAAATCCCTTCGTTCGCGGCCCGGGCGCACCCGCGCCAAAAGTTTTTCCAGCTCTTGACCATCCCGGGAGACAGTGCGACGCTCCCTCACATACGTCACCCCGCGTACGCGTGGAGAGGGAGCGACAGCAATGACCGGTGCGGTGGACAACGGCTGGCCGCGGGCCGAACTCGACCCGATCCGCCGGCTGAGGGTCATCGCGTCCAGCGCCCGGCACCCGGCCTTCGCCGAGCGCCGCTTCGACGTCCCCGTCGACCGCGTCTGGGCCGTGGCGTCCGACCTCGAGGCCGAACTCCCGCTCATCGTCCCGGGGCTGCGGTCCTTCACCGTCACGGTGTCCTCGGGGGAACGGCTGTCGGGCCGCGCGGCCGGCGCCTTCGGCTACCGCGAGCGCTTCGACGTCGTCCTGCGCCCCGGGTGGTGCCTGATGCAGGGCACCGCGCTGACCAGCGGCATGGCCGCCGCCCCGGACGGCGACGGCTGCCGCTTCGCCTTCTTCAGCACCCTGCGTCTGCCGGGCGGCGACACCCTGGACCGGATGCGCGCCCCCTGGTCGGCGAGGCGGGCCCAGCGGATGCTCGACCGCCTGGGCGAACGGGTGGCCGTCCGCTCAGCCCCAGGCCGAGCGGAATGACCGCCGGGCCCGGAACAGCCGGGACCTGACCGTCCCCACGGGTATCTCCAGCAGCGCGGAGACCTCCTGTTCGCTCATGCCCTCCACATGACGCAGCATCAGTACGGCCCGGTGCTCCGGCATCAGACGGCCCAGCGCGTCCGTGATGTCCGAGGCGAGGTGGAGGTCCCCCGCGACGGGCGGGTCCTCCCACTCCATCGGCACGGTCGGCTGACGCCGGCGCTGGTTGGCGAACTTCAGCGCCTCGCGCACGGCGATCGCCCGCACCCAGCCGAACAGGGCCGCCGGCTCCTTGAGCTGACGGATGCTGCGGAACACCGCGATCAGCGCCTCCTGCGCGGCGTCGGGACCGTCCTGCAACGCCACGGGACCGCAGATCCGGCCGACGAAGGGCGCGAGGATCTCCAGCAGTTCGTCCATCGCCAGCGCGTCCCCGCGCCGCGCCCCCTCGACCAGGCGGGCCAGCAGCTCCGGGTCGTGGAGCCCCGTGCGCCCCTCCCCGCCCGCACTCACCGCGCCCCCGCTGTCGCCGGGACCGGGACCGGACGGGAATGCGGGAAGGAAATTCCAGATTCAACCGAATAGCCGGACGGCGACGGGAACGGACGGCACCGCACCCTCGCGTATTGACGGAAATTAAAACAGGCTCGGCCGACAGCCGCTTTCCATAGAAATACCTGCACCATGTGTAACGGACCCCCCGTAGATGGCTAATTCAATAGCCGCACATCGCGCCCACCCTAGCACCGGGTGCAGAACTCCGGGAGGTTCGGCCGAGGAGTCCGCCGGGCCCAGGCATATGCCGGGTGGCGGCCGCAACAGATCGGCTCAGAACGCACCACCTCTCCACACCTCGGCGATAATCCGGCGCGATGGAATAGCCCGCCGCGCATGCCGGGGAGTGCCTCGGCGTTCGGTCCGCCCGGCACTCCCTGTCCACCCCGTCCGACGCCCGTCCCGCGACCGTGCGCCGGCCGCGGGACGGACATCCCCACCCGGACAGAGGCCCGCCGGGGCCCATGCACTCCCTCGGCCGCCGATTCCAGTTCAAGCCAGTTCCCGACGGACGGGAGTGCCCGGCCGCCGCCGCTCCTCCTCATCCACGAAAGCTCCCACACCGACGCCGTCCTGGTGCCGCCGCTGGAGCGCCGACGTCCAAGGGAGGAGAACGGCAGATGACCACAGCCCGAGCGGGCACCCTGCGCAAGGCCGCTGCCCCGCGGCAGGACACCCAGGAGGATCCCTGGGCCGCGGGAGGCGTCCTGGTGCGGGCCGCCCAGTCCGGTGACGCCCTGGCCCTCAACGACCTGCTGAGCCTGCTCACCCCGTACGTGAGCCGGCTGTGCCGGCCGATCGCCCTCGGCCACAGCGCCGACGCCGTGCAGGAGTCGCTGATCGCGGTGTTCCAGGGCCTGCCCCGGCTCCGCGACCCCCGCGCCCTGTACGCGTGGGTGCGCACCGTCACGGTGCGCGAGGCGGTGCGGGTGGCCCGCCGGGCCGAACGGGAGACACCCGTGTGCGAGTTCGACGACATCGCCTGGCCGGGCAGCCCGGAACTGGCGGTGGACATCCAGGACGTGCTCACCCGCATGTCCACGGAACACCGCGCGGTCCTGGTGCTGCGCGAACTCGAGGGCCTCGACGAGCGGTCGGCGAGCCGGATCCTCGACATCTCCCGCGGCACGATGAAGTCCCGGCTCCACCGTGCCCGTCACAGCTTCCGAAAGGCCTGGCCGCGATGAAGACGAACTGGCCGACGGCGGAACTCGACCCGGTCCGGCGCCTGCGCGTCATGGCCGCGGGACTGCACGCCGTCATGTACGCGGAGTCCCATGTCGACCTGCCGATGGCGGACCTGTGGTCCGTCGCCGGCGACCTGGAGGGTGAACTCCCCCATCTGCTGCCGACGCTGCGCGAATTCCACTGCCGTCCCTGCGGCGGGGACCGCTTCCACGGCCGGGCCTACGGGCCTTTCGGCCACACCGCCCGCTTCGACGTCCGGCTCCAGCCCGGCTGGTGCCTGATGCAGAGCCAGTACGTGGTCGGCGGCATGGCGGCCGTCGCGGAGGGGTCGGGCACGCGCTTCGCGGTCCTCGGCGGGCTGCGCCGGCCCTGGTCTGCCCCCCTCCAGACCGCCCTGCGCCCGGTCGGCCGCACCCGGGGCCTGCAGATGATCGACCGGGCCGCCCGGCGCGCGCGGCTGCGACGGGACACCCGGGAGGCGGGCTGAGCACTCGCCCGGCCGCCGGACGGACCGGGTGGCGGGGCCCCCGCCCGCCGCCCCGTCCGTACCGCTCGCCCCCCGCCGGAAACGGGGGTTAGACCCCGTGCCGGCGCGGCCCCCGCCGCATACCGTGGTGGCCATGACGGGAATGGACGGGCGGGACACCGACCTCAAGAAGGAACTCGACGCCACCCTGCAGACCCGCAGGGAACTGGGTGAGGAGTACGAGTCCGCGCTGGTCGAGTCCTTCCTGGAGAAGGTCGACCAGCGCATCGACGGCGCGGTCGAGCGCCGGGTGCGCCGGCAACTCGCCGAGCAGCAGATGACGGCGGCCCGGGACAGCCGGTCGCCGCGGGCCACCGACTCCTTCGGCGATCGCTTCGGCTTCGGCATCGTCTCGCTGGTCCTCGCCGTCCCGCTCTCCGCGATCGGCGGCGGCGTCGCCAACCTCCCCGGGCTGCTGGCCGCGTGGGCGGGCATCGTCGGGGTCAACGTCGTCCAGGCCGCCCGCACCAACCCGGACCTCTTCGCCCGGCGCCGCACCGCCGGCCGCGAGGAAGGCTGGAAGGACTGAGCGCGACCGGGCGCGCGGGAAGTCTGCGCGGGGACCGCCGCACCCCCATCGCTGGAGGGCGGGACGACGACGGTCCCCGCGGGGGACGCGGTGCCCGGCCGCACGGCCGGGGCGACGCGTCCGTGGCGTCCGTGGAGGTCCGGGAGCCGCTCCGGAAGATCCTCGACGCCGTTCGGTGCCGGCCCGGACGGGGAGCCTCCCCCCGTGCTCAACGCCTGGGAGGTACCCCCACCGCCCTGCCGACACCCCTACTGTGCCGAACCCGTGTTAAGCGGGTGCTGCGCGAACGTGACGTGCGCGTACCACTTCCGCGAAGTCCGTGCGGACCACGCCCTACTTGCCGCCCTTGGCGAGGAAGGCCAGCAGGTCCTGACGGCTCACCACACCCGTGGGCTTGCCCTCGACCAGGACGATCGCCGCGTCCGCCGTGCCGAGCACGGACATCAGGTCGGCGACCGGTTCTCCCGAGCCGACCTGCGGCAGCGGCGACGACATGTGCTTCTCCAGCGGGTCCTCCAGCGAGGCGCGCTGGGTGAACAGGGCGTCCAGCAGCTCCCGTTCCACGACCGAGCCGACGACCTCGGCGGCCATCACGTCCGGGTGGCCGGCGCCGGGCTTGACGATCGGCATCTGCGAGACGCCGTACTCGCGCAGCACCTCGATGGCCTGGCCGACCGTCTCGTCCGGGTGCATGTGGACGAGCGAGGGGATGGCGCCGTGCTCCTTGTCGTTGAGGACGTCGGCGACGCGGGCGCTGGGGCCGGTGTCCTCCAGGAAGCCGTAGTCGGCCATCCACTCGTCGTTGAAGATCTTGCTGAGGTAGCCCTTGCCGCTGTCCGGCAGCAGGACGACGACCACGTCGTCCTCGCCGAGCCGGGCGGCCACCTCCAGCGCCGCGACGACGGCCATGCCGCAGGAGCCGCCCACCAGCAGGCCCTCCTCCTTGGCGAGGCGGCGGGTCATCTGGAAGGAGTCCTTGTCCGAGACGGCGACGATCTCGTCCGCGACGTCGCGGTCGTAGGCGGTGGGCCAGAAGTCCTCGCCGACGCCCTCCACGAGGTACGGGCGTCCGGAGCCGCCGGAGTAGACGGAGCCCTCGGGGTCGGCGCCGATCACCTTCACGGCGCCGCCGCTGGCCTCCTTCAGGTAGCGCCCGGTGCCGGAGATGGTGCCGCCGGTGCCGACGCCGGCGACGAAGTGGGTGATCCTGCCGTCCGTCTGCTCCCACAGCTCGGGGCCGGTCGAGTGGTAGTGGGAGAGCGGATTGTTCGGGTTGGAGTACTGGTCCGGCTTCCAGGCGCCCGGCGTCTCGCGGACCAGGCGGTCGGAGACGTTGTAGTAGGAGTCCGGGTGCTCGGGGTCGACCGCCGTCGGGCAGACGACGACCTCGGCGCCGTACGCGCGCAGCACGTTGATCTTGTCCGTGGACACCTTGTCAGGGCAGACGAAGATGCACTTGTAGCCCTTCTGCTGGGCCACGATGGCGAGGCCGACGCCCGTGTTGCCGCTGGTCGGCTCGACGATCGTGCCGCCGGGCTTCAGCTCGCCGCTCTGTTCGGCGGCCTCGATCATGCGCAGGGCGATGCGGTCCTTCACCGAGCCGCCCGGGTTGAAGTACTCCACCTTGGCCAGGACGGTGGCCCTGATGCCCTTGGTCACGCTGTTGAGCCGCACCAGCGGGGTGTTGCCGACGAGGCTGATCATCGAGTCGTGGAAATGCACCGTGGTCTCCGGATGCCGCAAAAGATGTGTCGTGATTGGTTCCGCCAGCCTATGGCCTGCCGGGCCGTCGATGCCCTGTGCCGGTCGTTCACTCCCCGTTGAGATTGGGCCACCGTCCGTACGGGGCAAGCAGTGGGTGAACGGCTTGGAGGAGGTGGCGGCGACGTATGACGAGCATGTGGAGGGCGAGGGCGGCCCGGCGCATCGCGGCCGGCGCGGCGTACGGCGGCGGCGGGATCGGGCTGGCCGGTGCGGCGGCGGTCGGCCTGCTGCTGGCGGAGGTGCAGCTGGCCAGGCGCCGGGTGGGCATCGGCACACCGGACCGGGTGCCGAACGCGGCGGGACTGTACGGCGGCACCCTCTCGACGGCCGTCGGGGCGCCGCTGCGGCTGGTGATGCTGGGTGACTCCACGGCCGCCGGCCAGGGCGTGCACCGGGCCGGGCAGACGCCGGGCGCGCTGCTGGCGTCGGGGCTCGCGGCGGTGGCCGAGCGGCCGGTGGAGCTGACCTCGGTCGCGGTGCCGGGGGCCCGGTCGGACGACCTGGACCGGCAGGTGACGCTGGCGCTCGCCGGCGGGTACCCGCTGCCCGACGTCTGCGTGATCATGGTCGGTGCGAACGACGTCACCCACCGCATGCCGGCCACCCGCTCGGTGCGGTACCTGTCGGCGGCGGTACGCCGGCTGCGCACGGCCGGTGCGGAGGTGGTGGTCGGCACCTGCCCGGACCTCGGCACGATCGAGCCGGTGCCGCAGCCGCTGCGCTGGCTGGCCCGGCGCACCTCGCGGCAGCTGGCGGCCGCGCAGACGATCGGCGTCGTGGAGCAGGGCGGGCGCACGGTGTCGCTGGGCGACCTGCTGGGGCCGGAGTTCGCCGAGAACCCGCGGGAGCTGTTCGGCCCCGACAACTACCACCCCTCCGCGGAGGGCTACGCCACGGCGGCGATGGCGGTCCTGCCGTCGGTCTGCGCGGCGCTCGGTCTGTGGCCGGCGTACGAGGAGCGTCCCGACGCCGCCCGCCGCGAGGGCTTCCTGCCGGTGGCGCGGGCGGCGGCCGAGGCCGCGGACGAGGCCGGCACGGAGGTCGCGGCAGTGATGCCCACGGGCCCGCGGGGCCCCTGGGCCCTCCTCAAACGCCGCCGCCGCCGACGCGTCTCGGAAACGGAACCGACGGCCTCCACGCAACGCGGATAGAGGACGGCGCCGGCCCGCCCGCGGAGCGCGGGAGACGCGCCCGCCGGGCCGCGCGGAGTCACGCCCGGGGGCGCCCCGCGCCCGGGCGGTCGTGCGGCGCGGCGGGAGACGCGCCCGCCGGGCCGCGCGGAGTCACGCCCGGGGGCGCCCCGCGCCCGGGCGGTCGTGCGGCGCGTCCCGTCCGCCCACCGCCGGAGGGCCAAGCAAGCGCTTAGAAAGTTGCGGTCCATGTCACACCGCCGTAAGCGTGACCCGGGCCATACGTCCGGGTAACTTCCCAACCAGCCGCCTCATCCCCGCGACGCCACTGGAGCCGTGATGCCCGAAGCCGTGATCGTCTCAGCCGCCCGCTCCCCCATCGGCCGCGCCTTCAAGGGCTCGCTGAAGGACCTGCGCCCCGACGACCTGGCCGCCACGATCATCCAGGCGGCCCTCGCCAAGGTCCCCGAGCTGGACCCGAGGGACATCGACGACCTGATGCTCGGCTGCGGCCTGCCCGGCGGCGAGCAGGGCAACAACCTCGCCCGGATCGTCGCCGTCGAGATGGGCATGGACCACCTGCCCGGCTGCACCGTCACCCGGTACTGCTCCTCGTCCCTGCAGACCTCCCGCATGGCCCTGCACGCCATCAAGGCCGGCGAGGGCGACGTCTTCATCTCGGCCGGCGTCGAGATGGTCTCCCGCTTCGCCAAGGGCAACTCCGACAGCCTGCCGGACACCCGCAACCCGCTCTTCGCCGAGGCCGAGGCCCGTACCGCCGAGGTCGCGCAGCAGGAGGGCACCACCTGGCACGACCCGCGCGAGGACGGCCTGGTCCCCGACCCCTACATCGCGATGGGCCAGACCGCCGAGAACCTCGCCCGCTGGAAGGGCGTCACGCGGCAGGACATGGACGAGTTCGGCGTCCGCTCGCAGAACCTCGCCGAGGAAGCCATCAAGAACGGCTTCTGGGAGCGCGAGATCACCCCGGTCGCCCTCCCCGACGGCACCGTGGTGTCCAAGGACGACGGCCCGCGCGCCGGCGTGACCCTGGAGGGCGTCCAGGGCCTCAAGCCGGTCTTCCGCCCCGACGGCCTGGTCACCGCCGGCAACTGCTGCCCACTCAACGACGGCGCCGCCGCCCTGGTGATCATGAGTGACACCAAGGCCCGCGAGCTGGGCCTGACCCCGCTGGCCCGCATCGTCTCCACCGGCGTCTCCGGCCTCTCCCCCGAGATCATGGGCCTGGGCCCGGTCGAGGCGAGCAAGCAGGCGCTGTCCCGCGCCGGGCTGACCATCGACGACATCGACCTGGTCGAGATCAACGAGGCCTTCGCCGCGCAGGTCATCCCCTCCTACCAGGACCTGGGCATCCCGCTGGAGAAGCTGAACGTCAACGGCGGTGCCATCGCCGTCGGCCACCCCTTCGGCATGACCGGCGCCCGCATCACCGGCACGCTCATCAACTCCCTCCAGTGGCACGACAAGCAGTTCGGCCTGGAGACGATGTGCGTCGGCGGCGGCCAGGGCATGGCCATGGTCATCGAGCGCCTCAGCTGAACCGGGACGGGCTGCTGATGAACCGTCAGTAGTCCTCCGGGCGCCCAGCGTCACCCCACGGCCCAGGCCCCGCGGACACCAGGGTTCTGGGCCGTTTTGTGACCCAAACTCCCTCAGGATGTGACCTAGCTCTCCGTCCCGCCGATTCCCGCAGGTCAGACCCGCCACACCCGCCCCTCCCGGGCCCAAGGCCCTGTCCGTTTCGTGACGTTACGCACTGACAGACGGTTAGTCCACCCTTCAAGCTGAGGTAGTAAGTCGGGGGTCGACTTTGAACCGGGAGAGTACGTCAGTGAGCGCCATGCCGATCGCCCTGCTGCTCACCACGGCCGCCACCGGCGCCGTGGGCGTCGCCGTCCTGCGCGCTGTCCTCGTGCTGCGCCGCCAGGTCGCGGCCCTGCACACCGAGCTGGCCGAGAGCCGCGCCGCCGCGCGGGGCCGGGTCCCGGCCGCCCGCGGCACCAGCGACGCCGAGGAGATACGCGCCGCCGTCGCCGAGGCGCTCGCCGAGGAGCGCGAGCGGGAGCTCGCCGAGGCACGCGCCTTCTGGGCGGCCCAGGAGAGCCGCGACGCCTCTGACGCCCCCCTGCTGCTCGGCCTGTCCGACAGCGAGATGTTCCTGCCCCGCCAGGCCGACCTCGTGGGCCTGGAGCCGGTGGCCGAGCCGGGCGCGGACGCCGACGAGCCGGCCGGGGAGTCGGCCGAGCTGGCCGCGGCCCGCCGCCGTCACCCCTCGCACCCGGACTTCGTGCCCAACCCGGCGCCGGCCGTGAACGACCACGAGCGCACCGTCGCCGCGCTGGAGGAGCTGGCCGCCTCGCACGTCGCCCTGGCGGACGTCCGCCCGGGCCCGCTGGGCACCCTCGACGTGTACGTCTTCGCCGACGGCACCACCCTGTGCATGACGCCGGGCCACCGCGAGACCGCGGAGCGACTGGCCGGCGCCCTGCGCGCGGGCCGGACGCCCTACCTGCTGGGCGGCTCGGGCATCTCGGGCGCCTACACGCTGACCTTCGCCTGCGGCGAGGAGAACGTCTACATCCTGGCGGACCGGGTCATCGCGTCGCTGTAGCCGCGGGCACCCCGGCCGTCACACCCCGGCCCGTTTGCGGGCCTCCTCCACCAGCCCCACCGCCTCCTCCACCTGGTCCGCACCCGTCAGGACGACGGCGAGGTCGTGCGCGGCGACGGCGATCTGGTCGGCCGCGGCGAACATCCCCGCGTCCGGCATCTCCCGCGGCTCGGCGTCCGGGTCCTCCACGAGCTGGGCGCGCCGGGACAGTTCCCTGGCCAGCTCCAGCGCCTCGGCGGCGGCCCCGCGTTGCAGCCTGCTCTGCGGGGCGGCCCGCAAGCGGTCGGCGAAGTCGTCCACGGCATGGGTCAAGGGCGTCGTATCAACCACGGCGCGAGCGTACGCGGCGTTCCGGGACTGTTGCCAACGGACGCACGCTCGGGCACGGTGACCTGAAGGACCGGCCTACATCCCCTTTCGCCCGGAGGCGCCGATGTCCCACGTCTTCTCCGAGGAGACCCACCGCAATCTGCTCGCCCGCATTCCGCACTGCACCGGTCGTGAGATCGCCGACTGGCTGCGCGCCGTCGAGGACGGACCCTCTCTCTTCCGCTTCGAGGAGAAGGTGAGCTGGCTCCGTCACGAACACGACCTCGCGTACGGCCACGCGAAGGCCATCGTCCACGAGTACGACCTGAGGAGGGCGGCGCGCAACCTGCTCTAGGCGTGCACCGTTCCCGCCGGCGGTGACGGCGGCGACGACATACGGCGAAGGGGCCCCGGGCACAGTGCCCGGGGCCCCTTCACGCTGCGCTCCGGCGGACGGGGCGCGGCGCTGCCGTCAGTCGCTGCTGTTGAGGATCGAGATGAGCCGCAGGAACTCCATGTAGATCCACACCAGCGTCAGCGTGAGGCCGAAGGCGGCGAGCCAGGCCTCCTCGCGCGGGGCACCGTAGGCGATGCCGTCCTCGACCTGCTTGAAGTCCAGGGCGAGGAAGCAGGCGCCGAGGATGATGCCGACGACGCCGAAGACGACACCGAGGGCGCCGCTGCGGAAGCCGAGGCCGTCACCGCCGCCGAAGACGGCGAACAGCATGTTCACCATCATCAGGAAGACGAAGCCGAGCGCGGCCGCCATCACGAAGCCGTAGAAGCGGCGGTTGACGCGGATCCAGCCGGCCTTGTACGCGATCAGCACACCGGCGAAGACCGCCATCGTGCCGATCACGGCCTGCATGGCCGCACCGTCGGCGATGCGGTTGTCGACGACGCTGGAGACGACGCCGAGGAACACGCCCTCGAACGCCGCGTAGGAGAGGATCAGCGCGGGCGAGGCCTTGCGCTTGAAGGACTGGACGAACGCCAGCACCATGCCGATCAGCGCGGCGCCGATACCGATGCCGTAGGAGCGGCTGATGTGGGCGTCGTCGACCGGCAGCAGCGCCCAGGCGAGCGCGGCGGTGACGATGAGGACACCGAGCGTGGAACCGGTGCGGACGACGACGTCGTCGATCGTCATCCGGCCGGTGGTCGCCGGCGCCTGCGGCGGCGTGCCGTACTGCTGGTCCTGCTGGGCGTACGGGTTCTGCGCGTAGGGGTTGCCGGCGGGCTGGGCGTACGGACTGCCCTGCGCGTACGGGTTGCCCTGCGTGGCGACGGCGGGACCCCCGGCCTGCGGCGCGGCGTTGAAGCCCGCGTAGCCGTTGTCGCGGCTGAACCCCCGTCGCGAGAAGACCGGGTTTCTGCTCCTCATTTCACTCCTCCATGGCCACGCTGCGCGGCCTTGGCTCAAGAGTAATAGAACGGCAAAGGATTGACCCTACTGCTTGGGGAGGATCTTTCCCTCGCCTTGTCCCGCAACACGCTACGGGCCAGGGTGATTCCCCTCACTGGCGGGGTGCCGTCCGTTCAGCCGATCGGGAAGCCGGTGTACGCCTCGGCGAGGTCGGTCTCGGCGGCGCGGGAGGAGGCGATCCGGTCCAGGCGCGCCACCTGGAGGCGGTCGTCGAAGGGCGTGGCGTCGGGCGCGCGGTGCAGAAGGGTCGTCATGTCGTAGGAGAACCGCTCGGCCTGCCACACCCGGCGCAGGCAGGTGGCGGAGTAGGCGTCGAGCAGCTCGGCGGAGCCCGTCTCGTGCCGGTGCGTCAGGGCGCGGGCGAAGGTGACGACGTCGCCGACGGCCAGGTTGAGGCCCTTGGCGCCGGTGGGCGGCACGATGTGCGCGGCGTCGCCGGCCAGGAAGAGGCGGCCGTGCCGCATGGGTTCGTGGACGTACGAGCGCATGGGGGTGACGGACTTCTGGGTGACGGGGCCGCGCCGCAGCGTCCAGTCGTCGTCCGTCTCGAGGCGGCGTTCCAGCTCGGCCCAGATCTCCTCGTCGCTCCACGCCTCGGCGTCCGTGCCCTCGGGCACCTGGAGGTAGAGCCGGGAGACGGACGGGGAGCGCATGGACAGCAGGGCGAAGCCGCGGTCGTGGCGTGCGTAGACCAGCTCGTCGTGGGAGGGGGCGACGTCGGCGAGGATGCCGAGCCAGCCGAAGGGGTACGCCCGTTCGAAGGTGCGGCTCAGCCCGGCCGGGACCGCCTTGCGGGCGACGCCCCAGAAGCCGTCGCAGCCGACGACGTAGTCGCACTCCAGGACGTCCTCCGTGCCGCCGTGCCGGAAGCGGACGCGCGGCCGGTCGGTGTCGGCGCCCTCGACGGCCAGTGCCTCCGCCTCGAAGAGCAGCGGGCCGCCCTCCGCGAGCTGGAGGGCGATGAGGTCCTTGCAGACCTCGGTCTGGGCGTAGACCGTCACGGACCGGCCGCCGGTGAGGGCCGGGAAGTCGACGCGGTGACGGCGCCTGTCGAAGCGCAGCTCGATGCCGTCGTGGCGCAGCCCCTCGCGGTCCATCCGCTCCGCCGCGCCGGCCGCGCGCAGGACGTCCACCGTGCCCTGCTCCAGGATTCCGGCGCGCTGGCGCCGCTCGACGTAGTCGCGGTCGCGGCTCTCCAGGACGACCGAGTCGATCCCGGCGTTGTGGAGCAGCCGGGCCAGCAGGAGTCCGGCGGGGCCGGCCCCGATGATGCCGACGGTGGTGCGCATCGGTCGTTCCCTTCGATTGGCGTCGTTGCCGCAGGGTGGCGCCCTGTTCGCACAGTGAAGTTTTCTTCACGCGTTTCGCCGAGTTTCGGCCTCCCGCGCTGCGGTGTCAACGGTTCCGGGGCACTTCGCGCCCGGTCCGCACCAGGTCACGCCACCTGGCGCTTCCCCTCAGGACCCGGGACGAAGTGATCCGCCCGGCGCACCGGCTGCGGATCCGCACGGTCCCGGGCCCGGAGCCCGTCTGTGGCGCGGCCGGGCGCGGGTCAGGACCCGCACCCGTCATCACTTCGCCGCGGTCAGGGCCTCGTAGAGGCGTTCCCATGATGCGGTGATGACATCCGGGCCGTACGCGGCGGCCTTCTTCAGCGCCGCCCGGGAGAAACTGCGGCGCAGCTTCTCGTCCTCGATCAGGCGGATGATGCCCGACGCCAGGGCGTCCACATCCAGTTCGGGGACGAGCAGGCCGTCCACGCCGTCGTCGACGAGTTCTCGGGGCCCGACCGGGCAGTTGAAGCTGACCACGGGGAGGCCACAGTTCATGGCCTCCAGCAGCACCATGCCGAAGCCCTCGGACTTGGAACTCATGGCGAAGATCGAGCCCTTCGCGAGCTCCTCGTCCAGCTTGCGCGTCGGGCCCATGAGGAAGACGTGGTTGTACAGGTGCCTGACGCGGACGGCCTTGCGAAGGGCCTCCAGCTCAGGCCCGTCGCCGTGGACGCGCAGGGTCCAGTCCGGGTGGACTTCCACCACCTTGCCGAACGCCTCGATCAGCTTGTCGATACCCTTGTTGCCGTCGAGCCGTCCGGCGCTGACAACCTGGGGCCGCGAGAGGTCGCTGCGCGGGACGTCCAGCGAGTGCAGCGCGTTCGGGATGCGCTCGACTCGGACGGTGGGGAACGCCTCGGCGTAGGCGGCACGGTCCCCTTCGGTGAGGCAGACGAGCGCGTCCATCTTCACATAGGCGGCGTCGATGGCCTCGCGCCACTCGCCCTTGTGCGTGGACAGACCCGCGTGCTCCTGGACGACCCGGACCAGCGACGGGTCCGCGTACTCCGCGATGATCAGGTTGATCGTGGGCCGGGTGCCGACCACGATCCGGTCCTCCAGACCGCGAAGAAAACGGATCATCGCGCTGATACGGCGACGACTGTCGACGTTCTTGGAGACGCCCGCCGGGAACCGCTCGTGCCAGGAGGTGTCCTCCGGCCCGTCGTACCGGTCCCAGTCCACGTACGAGCCGGACCGGTTGTCGATGAGCGCCGTCACCTTCACCCGGGGATCCAGCGGGAACGGTGGCTCCTCGTGGTAGCGCAGCATGGTCGCGATCTCGACGTCGTGGCCACGCTCGACCATGGCGTTTGCCTGGTTGAAAATGGTGCGGACGGTGCCGCCGACGCCGAACGCGTTGTAGATCAGGTAGGTCAGCTTCATGTGGCGCTCCCGTTGGCGTCGTCGCGTCGGGCGCAGCGTATGGAGAGGTCGTCTCCATCGGTGTAGTACGGCAGTACGGCGACCCCTGAGCTGTACTGCTCGGGGAACTTCACGATCTGCTTCTTGCCCGGCATGTCGTCGAGGTGCCGGCCGACCCGGAGCGTCACCTTCTTGCCGCCTCGCGTCGCGAGCATGTGCAGGTCCCAGTGCTCACGGGGCAGCGTGTCCCAGACGGCCAGGTCGCGGACGGGCACGACCGTCTCGAAGCGGGCCCCGTCGTGGACGACGGGGAAGAACAACTGACGCGGTGTGGGCGGCGAGGTCCGGGTCACCGTGCGCACGAAGCGGCCCTTGAGCCGCTGGGCGCCGGACAGGACGGGAAGCTCGGGCCGCTCGCGAGAGGTGAGGCGCAACGTCCAGGACTTGTCCACGGGGACGTCGTCCGACACCCCGCCGATGACGATCGTCCCGAGGACACGGATCCGACCGTCGCGCGGCCAGACCCGTCTGATCTCGGCGTGGGGCCGCTCCCCGGCACTGGCTTGCATGGCCACCTTCTCTTCTGTTCCTGTCATTGGCCTTCCTCCGGGAAGGCGAGAGGTCAGGCAAAGCAGCGGCGCCAGACCGCTTCGTTCCGCCAGGCTCACCGAGGGTGGCAGGACGGGAGTCTGTTCACGCGCACCGGGATTGTCAATAACCGGTACCGGCGTCGGCGCGCTCCTCAGGGGCGCGCCGACGCTCCGGCCGGGGACCTACGCGGCCGTGGCATGCCCGACACCGGGCCGCGTCACGCCTTCCGCCTGGGCGGCCGTGGGCGACGGGGCCGGCGTCCGCTCGTCCAGCGGCACGACCGGCAGCTTCTCGGCCGGCTCGCCCAGCAGGATCTGCCGTATGACGCGCTCGGCCGCCCGGCCGTCGTCGTACTCGCAGAACTTACGGCGGAAGGTGTCACGCAGGGCGTCGGACCGCTCGTCGTTCCAGGCGCCGCTGACGAAGATGTCGTGCAGTTCGTCCTGGGTGAGGGCGACGTGACCGGGCGGCTCCTTCGTGAGGTCGAAGTACACACCACGGGAGATCTGGTACACGTCCCAGTCGTTGGCGTAGATCACGATCGGCCGGTCGAGGTTGGCGTAATCGAACATGATGGACGAGTAGTCCGCCAGCAGCACGTCCGCGGCAAGCTGCAGCTCCTCCGAGGACGTGTGGGAGGTCACGTCGATGACACGGGCCGACGCCTCCAGTGCCCGGAGCTCCGCCGTCTGCTCGTAGAAGTGGTGGCCTCGCATGAGCACGACGAACTCGTCGCCGAGGGCGTCGGTGAGACGGGCGAGGTCGAGCTGGGGGACGAAGCTCTTGGTGTAGTCCCGGTGGGTCGGGGCGTAGAGGACGGCGATCTTGCCCTGGGGAATGCCTATCTTGTCCCGAAGGCGACGGACGTCGTCGGCGGTCGAGGTGTAGAAGACGTCGTTCCGGGGGTAGCCGCTCTCCAGCGCCGCGAAGGAGCACGGGAACGCCTGCTCCCAGACGTCCGAGGAGAACCGGTTGGAGGAGATGCAGAAATCCCACCGGTCCGAGCGCTGCAGGAGCTTCGTGAAGTTCGTGCCCTTGGCAGCGGCCGGGTGGGCCAGCAGGTGGATGCCCATGTGCTTGAGCGGCGTACCGTGCTGCGTCTGCACGTGGACGGTGCCGGGCCGCTTGACGAAGCGGTCCTCGAAGTTGACGTTGTTGAAGAAGTACTTGGCGCGCGCCATGACCTCCCAGTACCTGGGGGTACCGGGGACCACGTAGTCGGTGCCCGGCGGGAGCTTCTTCACCTCGTCCTGCTTGGCGACCACCACACCCTTGACGTGGGGCGCTATCTCCTTGGCCTTGGCGTGCAGGGCTGCGGGGTTGCACACGTACCCCCGGCCCCAGTAAGCCGAGTACACCGCCAGGTTCTCGTCTATGGGCTGCTTCAGCGCGGCTTCGTAATGACGCTCGAGGCGCTTGCTCGCAGCCTTCTTCCGGGTGTCCCGGAGGGTCTTGCGGACCTTTCGCCGGCCTTTGTTGGCCACCTTGAGGGTCTGGTAGACCGGGTAGGCGTTCCGTGCGATCAGTGCGTGCCGAATGCCGAGTTCTCCCTCGGGGCGCACGTAGTCCGCCGGCAGGTAGCGCCGATAGTGCCGATGGGCCAGCGCGAAGAACTCTGCGCGCAGCTCTTCGGGCACTCGGTTGTTCTTCGCCAGGATGGCGATGAAGTGGTCGATCATCTTCGTGAAGAGCTGAGCCCTCCACGACGCGAGGGACGGGTCGCTGTCCATGAAGGTGAAGACCCGCTCGTACTGGTCGAAGATGTCGAAGTGCTTGCGGCTGACCGTGCGGAGGATGTTGCCCTGGCGACGCTGACGGTAGTGGACCACGACGTGGTCCAGAGCGGCGATCCGGTCGGCCGACATCAGGACCGGGAAGGTCCAGGGGGTGTCCTCGTAGTACCCCGGAGGGAACTGGAAACCGCGCTGCTCGACGAACTCGCGTCGGTAGACCTTGTTCCACACCACCATGAGCAGGCTGAGGAACTCCGGCCGCTGCTTCGCCGTGAAGACCTCAGGCCCCTCCGTTCGGAAGACCGAGGCCAGGCTGTTGCGGGTCTCCCCGCCCCACCAGAAGGTACGCGCGTAGTCGAAGATCAGGACGTCCGGGTCGGCCGTCTGCTCCAGCCGGTCCGCGATGAGCTGCAGCGAGTCGGGGGTCAGCGTGTCGTCGCTGTCGAGGAAGAAGAGGTAGTCGCCGCGCGCTATCCCCATGCCCGCGTTCCGCGCCCGGCCCAGGCCCACGTTCTCGGGCAGGTGCAGCGCCCGGACCCTCTCGTCGGCCTTGGCGTACTCGTCCACTATCTCGCCGCAGCGATCGGGCGAGCTGTCGTTGACGGCGATGACCTCGATGTCGCGGAAGGACTGCTCAAGGATGGACTCAAGGCACTCCCGCAGGAAGGACTGCACTTGGTAAATCGGCACAATCACACTGATACGCGGCTTCGACACGCCCTGCTCTTCCAATCCTTTGGCCCCACCGGTTCACTGTCCGGTTCCGGTTCCGGGTCCGGGGTCCTGAGTCTCTCGCCACCCGAAGGGCCTGCAGGGCAGACGCATGGTTGACGGACGATGCACAGTACACCGACGAACAGTTCATATGATAGTGAGGTGTTGAACTTGTGATGTCACGGTAGGTCGTACGGACCATTGGCCAAGCCGACCTCGTCGAGGCAGCCACTCCGAGGCCGACCGGGGGCTTCGGCGAACTTCCGCAGGACGGAGGCCCTGTGGACGGCGCGGGTCGGCAGCCATCAGGTTGCTCGGCGTACCGGGTGGCGGGCCCCGCCGTGTGGCCGTCATCTCACTTCCCCGCCCGACCGTCACGTCGTCGTGACGGATGTCTGACGGCGTCCACCAGTCACCGCACCTGGAGGACACTCTGTGCGGAAGTGCCCGGAGCCGGACTTGAACCGGCACGCCCGCGAAGGGGCAGCGAGGTTTAAGCTCGCCGTGTCTGCATTCCACCATCCGGGCAGGCCATGGGCACCGCGTCGAGTGCTCCGACCCTATCGGGACACCCCCCTCCGACAGCGGGTGGGCAGACCGATGTTGTCTTATTTTATTGGCGCCTGAGGGTGCATCAGCTCCGTGAGCAGGCCATCCGCACTTGCCAACAGCCTTGCGCGCGGCGGTCCGCCACGCATACGGAATGACGGGATTTCACCGCCTCTACCAGGACGCCCGCCCTGTTCTCATCCTCGCGGGCGACAGCGGGTCCACCGGGAGTGCCGCCGGGGACCCCGCCGGACGGCGGGTGGGGGACGCCCGTCATCCGCAGGTATGACACGGGCCGCGGCCGTCCGACCACAGTCGCCCCCCGAAACCGGAACAGCGGCTGACTCCACGGCGCCCCCCGGCCGGGACGATGGACACGTCCCCGAGCACACCGCCGCACCGACAGGAGCACCCTCCCGTGACCACCGCACCCATCGCCGACCGGTCCACCACCGTGGCCGCGCGCGCCACGGAGCTTTCCAAGATCTACGGCCAGGGCGAGACCCAGGTGGTCGCCCTCGACCGGGTCTCCGTCGACTTCCGGCAGGCCGAGCTCACCGCCATCATGGGCCCCTCCGGCTCCGGCAAGTCGACGCTGATGCACTGCGTCGCCGGGCTGGACACCTTCTCCTCCGGCGCGGTGCGCATCGGGGACACGGAGCTGGGCTCCCTGAAGGACAAGCAGCTCACCAAGCTGCGCCGGGACAAGATCGGCTTCATCTTCCAGGCGTTCAACCTGCTGCCGACGCTCACCGCGCTGGAGAACATCACCCTCCCGATGGACATCGCCGGCCGCAAGCCGGACCGGCAGTGGCTGGACTCCGTGATCCAGATGGTCGGCCTGTCCGGCCGCCTCGGTCACCGCCCCTCGCAGCTCTCCGGCGGCCAGCAGCAGCGCGTCGCCGTGGCGCGGGCGCTGGCCTCCAGGCCGGAGATCATCTTCGGTGACGAGCCGACCGGCAACCTCGACTCCCGCTCGGGCGCCGAAGTGCTGGGCTTCCTGCGCAACTCGGTGCGCGAGATGGGCCAGACCGTCGTGATGGTCACCCACGACCCGGTGGCCGCCGCCTACGCGGACCGGGTGGTCTTCCTCGCCGACGGACGCATCGTCGACGAGCTGCACGGGCCGACGGCCGACTCGGTGCTGGACCGCATGAAGCGTTTCGACGCCAAGGGCCGCACGAGCTGACGCCCCGCCCGCCTTCCACCCCGCACCCCTGGACGAAGTAGACCCATGTTCCGTACCGCCCTGCGCAACGTCTTCGCGCACAAGGCCAGGCTGTTGATGACCGTGCTCGCCGTGATGCTCGGCGTGGCGTTCGTGTCCGGCACCCTGGTCTTCGCCGACACCCTCTCCAACGCCTTCCGCAACCAGTCGGCGAAGAGCTACGCCGACGTCGCCGTCGCCGTCACCTCGCACGCCGACCCGGACGACCCCCGGGAGGAGCCCGGCCTCTCCGGAAAGGTCCTCGACCGGATCTCCGCCGTGGACGGCGTCGCCGGGGTGTACGGCCGCGTCGAGGGCTTCGCCGGGGTCGCCGACCCCGACGGGAAGCTGATCGGCGTCGGCTGGTCCAACAAGGGCGGCAACTTCGCGCCCGGCAAGGACGGCAAGGACGCCGCCTACACGTTCACCGACGGCTCCGGCCCGGTGAAGGACGACCAGATCGCCCTGGACGAGGAGTCCGCCGCCAAGGGCGAGTACCGGGTCGGCGACCGGGTGCGCGTCGCGACCAACGGCCCGGTGAAGGAGTACACCCTCAGCGGTGTGTTCACCACCGAGGACGGCGCCGTCAACGCCGGCGGCAGCCTCGTCCTCTTCGACACCGCCGTCGCCCAGGAGCAGTACCTCGAGCCCGGCTACTTCGAGAGCGTCACCGTCACCGCCGCCCCCGGCGCCGACGACGCGAGGATCCTCTCCGCGGTCGAGCCGCTGCTGCCCGGCACGGCCGAGGCCCGGACCGGCAAGGCGCTCGCCGACGAGCAGGCCGATCAGATCGAACAGGGCCTGGGCAACCTCAAGCAGGTGCTGCTCGGCTTCGCGGGCATCGCGCTCTTCGTCGGGATCTTCCTGATCTCCAACACGTTCACCATGCTGGTCGCCCAGCGCACCAAGGAGATCGCCCTGATGCGCGCCGTCGGCGCCTCCCGCAGGCAGGTCACCCGCTCGGTGCTCGCCGAGGCCGCGCTGGTGGGTCTGGTGGCCTCGGCCGTCGGCTTCGCCCTCGGCATCGGCCTGGCCGTCGGACTGCGCTCCGGCATGGCCGCGTTCGACATGAAGATGCCGGCCGGTCCGCTGGTCCTGTCCGCCACGCCGGTGGTCGCGGCGTTCGCGGTGGGTGTGCTGATCACGGTGTTCGCCGCCTGGCTGCCCGGCCGCCGGGCCGCGAAGATCCCGCCGGTGGCGGCCATGAACAGCGTCCACGCGGTGGCCACCACCAAGTCGCTGGTGCTGCGCAACTCCATCGGCGCCGCCGTCACCGCCCTCGGCGCGGCGGCGATCGTGGCGGGTGCCTCGACCGGCGGCGACGACGGCCGGATGTACATCGGGGCGGGCGCGTTCCTCGCGCTGATCGGCGTGATCGTGCTGATCCCGCTGCTGTCCCGGCCCGTGATCGCACTGGTCCGCCCGCTGCTCGTCGGCCCCTTCGGGGTGGCGGGCAAGCTGGCCGGCCAGAACGCGGTCCGCAACCCGCGCCGCACCGGCGCCACCGCCTCGGCGCTGGCGATCGGCCTGACGCTGGTGACCGGCCTGTCGGTGCTCGGCGTCACGGTCGGCGCGGCCATCGACAAGATGACCACGGACAACATCAGGGCCGACTATATGGTCTCGATGGCCAACGGCGGTGACCTCGACCGGTCCGCGCTGACGGCGCTGGAGAAGGCCGACGGCGTGTCCGCGGTGTCGCCGCAGCAGGACGCCTACTTCCGGGTCGGCGACGACTACGTGTCCGCCTCGGCGGTCACCCCGGGCGACATCGAGAAGGTCCTGACCGTCGACGTCGTCAGCGGCAGCGCGGGCTCGCTCGCCCAGGGCCGGATCGCGGTCGCCGAGAAGACGGCCGAGAGCAGGGGCTGGAAGACCGGCGACACCGTCCCCGTCACCTTCGACGACGACAAGAAGGCCACGCTGACGGTCGGCGCCGTCTACAAGGACAGCGAGTTCCTCTCCCCCGTCCTCGTCGACCGGAAAATCGTGGACCCGCACGAGACGAAGCCGTCCATCCGGCAGATCTTCGTGAAGGTCGACGGCGGCCAGTCCGCGGCGAACGAGAAGGTCCTCGTCGACGCGCTGGGCGACAACCCCGCGATCACCGTGATGGACCGCCAGGACATCCGCGACGAGTTCGGCGGCGCCATCAACACCCTGCTGAACGTCATGTACGGCCTGCTGGCGATGGCGCTGATCATCGCGGTGCTGGGCGTCGTCAACACCCTCGCGATGTCGGTCTTCGAACGGCAGCAGGAGATCGGCATGCTGCGCGCGATCGGCCTGGACCGGCGCCGGGTGAAGCGGATGGTCCGGCTGGAGGCCGTCGTCATCTCGGTGTTCGGCGCGGTGGTCGGCATCGGTCTCGGCACGTTCCTCGGCTGGGCGATCGGCGAGACCGTCGCGGACCAGATCCCGGGCTACGCGCTGGTCCTGCCCTGGGACCGGATCGGGATCTTCGTGGTGCTGGCCGGCCTGGTGGGTGTCCTGGCCGCGATGTGGCCGGCCCGCAACGCCGCCCGGCTGAACATGCTGAACGCGATCAAGGCCGAGTGACCTCGCCGCGCCGCGGCACGAAGAAGGAGGGCCGGGCTCCCCGTGACGGGGAGCCCGGCCCTTCCGGTCGCGTCCGGGTCAGGCGTGGCCGGGCGCACCCCACACGCGGGCCCGCAACGGCATCCCGGAGGCACCCGAGTCCGGCGTCCGGACGGCGAGGACCTGGTTGACGCCGATGCGGTTGTGCTCGAAGGCGAGCGCGGAGGCCGCCATGTACAGGCGCCAGACGCGGGCCCGGCCGGGGCTGACCAGCCGGGTGGCCGCCGCCCAGCCGGACTCCAGGTTGGCGACCCAGCGGCGCAGGGTCAGCGCGTAGTGCTCGCGGATCGACTCCACGTCGCGCACCTCGAACCCGGCGCGCTCCAGCTGGGTGACGGTGGTGCCGACGGGGGCCAGCTCGCCGTCGGGGAAGACGTAGGCGTCGATGAACTCGTCCACGTTGTAGGCGGACTCGTCCCGCCGGGGGCGGCGGGCGATCTGGTGGTTCAGCAGCCGCCCGCCGGGCTTGAGGAGCCGGAACAGGTCGACGGCGTACTCCAGGTACCGCTCGGCACCGACGTGCTCGGCCATGCCGATGGACGAGATCGCGTCGTACGGCCCGTCGGTGACGTCCCGGTAGTCCTGGACGCGGATCTCCACCCGGTCGGTGAGCCCCTCGTCGGCGACCCGCTTGCGCGCGTAGGCGGCCTGCTCCTGCGACAGGGTGACACCCACGACGCTCACACCGTGCTCGCGGGCCGCGTGGACGGCCATGGAACCCCAGCCGCAGCCGACGTCGAGGAGGCGCTGACCGGGCTTCAGGCCGAGCTTGCGGCTGACGAGTTCGAGCTTGTCGCGCTGCGCGGTCTCCAGGGTTCCGCCCTCCGCCTCGGGGGCGGGCCAGTAGGCGCAGGAGTACACCATGGACGGGCCGAGGACGAGTTCGTAGAAGTCGTTGCCGACGTCGTAGTGGTGGCTGATGGCCCGCCGGTCGGTGCGCTTGGTGTGCAGGTGAGCGCGTGTCCTGCGGATCTCCTCCGGCGGCGGCGCCGGCGGCAGCGGCGGCCCGGCGAGCTTCACGAGGCCGCGCACGGCGGCCCGGACCTCGGGGTCGCGGAGGGCGGCGGCGAGTCCCCGGGCGTCCTCGCCGCGTTCCCAGACGAGGCCGGCGAGCAGGTCGAGGGTGGCGTAGAGGTCCCCCTCGACGTCGAGGTCCCCGGCCACCCAGGCCCGGGCCAGCCCCAGCTCACCCGGCTTGAACAGCAGGCGGCGCAGCGCCCTGCGGTTGCGGACGACGAGGGTCGGCGCGCCCGGCGGTCCCGCCTGCGAGCCGTCCCAGGCCCGAACGCGCACCGGAGGCGGCGTTCCCAGCAACTGCTCGAAGAGGTTCTGCAGCCGCAGCGCGGCATCAGCCATGGCGTACCTCCGTGACAAGCGATCCCGGAATGTCCTGACACCACGTAAACACCTGACACCCCGGCGCACAGTCCCCGGCACGCGTTACGACTGAGCAAAATACTTGTACACACCACGCTTTGTGGGCCTGCCGGCGCAACGGCGCGGCACGGTACGGCGCGGCACGCCGAAGGGGCCGCCCGCACCACGGATGGCGGACGGCCCCTTCGGGGAGCTCGGACTACTTGTGCGGCGGACCGGGGGTCAGGAGGCCTTGGCCTCGGTCTTCTGCACCGGCTTCTCGGCCTTCGGCGCGGCCGGGGCCGGCTTGGCGGCCTCGTAGAACTCCTCGCGCGGGGTCTCGATCGCGCCGAGGGAGACGACCTCGCGCTTGAGGAACATGCCGAGGGTCCAGTCCGCGAAGACGCGGATCTTGCGGTTCCAGGTCGGCATCGCGAGACCGTGGTATCCGCGGTGCATGTACCAGGCGAGACGTCCCTTGAGCTTGATCTTCATCTTGCCCATGACGATCATCGCGACGCCCTTGTGCAGGCCGAGACCCGCCACCGCGCCCTTGTTGGCGTGGCTGTACTCCTTCTGCGGGAAGCCCCGCATGCCGGAGACCACGTTGTCGCCGAGGACCCTGGCCTGGCGCAGCGCGTGCTGGGCGTTCGGCGGGCACCAGGCGTTCTCGTTGCCCGCCTTGCGGCCGACGAGGTCCGGGACCTGGGCGTTGTCGCCCGCGGCCCAGATGTAGTCGGTGCCGGTGACCTGGAGGGTCGGCTGGCAGTCGACGTGACCGCGGGGGCCGAGCGGCAGACCGAAGCGGGACAGGGCCGGGTTCGGCTTGACGCCGGCCGTCCACACGATCGTGTTGGAGTCGACCTCGAGGCCGTTCTTCAGCACCACGTGGCCGTCGACGCAGGAGTCCATGGAGGTGGACAGGTAGACCTCGACACCGCGGCCCTCGAGGTGCTCCTTGCCGTACTGGCCGAGCTTCGGGCCGACCTCGGGGAGGATCTTGTCGGCGGCGTCGACGAGGATGAAGCGCATGTCCTCGCGGGACACGTTCTTGTAGTACTTGGCCGCGTCGCGGGCCATGTCCTCGACCTCACCGATGGTCTCCGCGCCGGCGAAGCCGCCGCCGATGAAGACGAAGGTGAGCGCCTTGCGGCGGATCTCCTCGTCGGTGGTGGAATCGGCCTTGTCGAGCTGCTCCAGGACGTGGTTGCGCAGCCCGATGGACTCCTCGATGCCCTTCATGCCGATGCCCTGTTCGGCGAGGCCGGGGATCGGGAAGGTGCGGGAGACCGCGCCCATGGCGATGACCAGGTAGTCGAAGGGCAGCTCGTACGCCTCGCCCACCAGCGGGGCGATCGTGGCGACCTTGCGGTCCTGGTCGATGGTGGTGACCCGGCCGGTGAGGACCTCCGCCTTCGGAAGCACGCGTCGCAGGGGGACGACGACGTGCCGCGGGGAGATGTTGCCGGCGGCGGCTTCGGGGAGGAAGGGCTGGTAGGTCATGTACGACCGCGGGTCGACGACGGTGACGGTCGCCTCGCCGTAACGCATCTTCTTCTGGATGCGTCGAGCTGCGTACAGGCCTACGTACCCACCGCCTACTACGAGGATCCTGGGACGCTCCGTGGTGCTCATGGCATCGAGTATCCACCCGCTCCAGGGGGGTGGTTCGTGCGCCCCTTCACAAGCTTCGGCAGCCCTTGTGCTACCATCCGCGACCCACGTGACGGAGATCATGGCGCGACGAGGAACCGGCGTGTAGTGCGTCCCGTTGTCAATGCCGCGTGAGCTGCCACTCCGCGCCTCCGAGGGCGGTGGACCAGCCCCTGCGCACCCTCCCCGGGGCTCTCCCGCAACCCCGTCCTGAACACGTTCAAAGGGCAGTTGAACCCCCAAAAGGGTCAACAGGCGGCCTTTCCTCGTCCGGCGGGACCCAAATCCTTGTGAAGAACTTCACGAAGTTTGCCGACGAGATGTCGCCCGGGGGCCCCTCACGGAGCCCCCGGGGCGCGCTCAAACGTTGTCCGGCCTGCTCAGAGAGCCACCGCAGACACCTACGCCACCGACCACGCGATGCCGTCGAGGATCGCGCACGAACGCGCTCCCCTCTACGGATGCGCCGTGTACACGATGATGCGTACACTGACTTCATGACTGAGAACACCGTGACCGTACGGGAAGCTCGCGCGCACCTCGCCGATCACATCAACCGGGCCGAGGAAGGTGTCCCGACCGTCATCACGCGCAACGGCGCACCGGTGGCAGCCGTGGTCCCGATCTCGGACTTCGAAGCGTTGGAGGAAGCCGCCGACGTGATGCTGGCGCGCGAGGCCGAAGCTGTGCTGGCCGAGGGCGGCACCACCGTGACGATGGCGGAACTGCTGGCGGACCTGTTCACCGAGCAGGACGGCGAGGCGACGTGAAGTACGCCTTCCGGTTCACCACGGCGGCACAGCGCCAGCTTCGGGCCATCAGCCGACCCGACGCCATGCGCATCCTGACCGCGTTGACCGCACTCGGTGACGACCCGTACCGCCAGGACGCCGACGTCAAGAAGCTCACCGGCCCGTCGGACCTCTACCGGCTCAGGGTCGGCAGCTACCGGGTCGCCTACCAGATCAACGATGGTGAACTCGTGGTCCTCGTGGTCAAGGTGGGCGACCGGCGGGACGTCTACCGCAACCTGTGACGCCCCGCCCGGCACCGCCTCAGCGCACCTCGGCGGCGCAGCTGTGGGCTATGCCGTCGAGGATGTCGTGCTCGCTCACGACGACCTCCTCCGCGCCCGTCCGCTCCATGATCGCCAGGAGCACCAGCGCCCCGGCCGCGATCACGTCGACCCGGCCCGGGTGCATCGAGGGCACCGCGGCGCGTTCGGCGTGGGTGGAGCGCAGCAGCCAGTCGGTGATCCCGCGGACCCGGTCGCGCGAGATGCGGGAGTGGTGGATGGCCGCCGAGTCGTACTCCGGCAGCTCCTGCGCGATCGCCGACACGGTCGTGACGGAGCCCGCCAGGCCGACCAGCGTGCGCGCCTCGTCCAGCGGCACGGACCGCCCGGCCTCGTCCAGGGCCGCCTCGACGTCGGCCCGCATGGCCGCGATCTGCTCCTCGGACGGCGGGTCGGTCACCACGCCCTCGCGGACCAGGTGCCGCTCCGTCATCCGGACGCAGCCGACGTCCACGGAGCGGGCGGCCCGCACGCGGTCGTCGCCGACGACGAACTCGGTCGAGCCGCCGCCGATGTCCACGACCAGGTAGGGCCGGTCCAGGTCCGCGCGGCCGGCCAGCTCCTTCGTCGCCCCCGTGAAGGAGAACTCGGCCTCCTGGTCGCCGGAGATGACCTCCGGCTCCACGCCGAGGATGTCCAGCACCCCCTGCACGAACTCGTCCCGGTTCTCCGCGTCGCGGGAGGCGGAGGTGGCCACGAACCGCAGCCGCTCGGCGCCGTGCTCCTTGATGACCGCGGCGTACTCGCGGCAGGCGGCGAAGGTCCGCTCCAGCGCCTCGGGCGCCAGCCGCCCGGTGCGGTCGACGCCCTGCCCGAGCCGCACGATGGTCATGCGGCGGTCCAGGTCGGTCAGCTCGCCCGTCGCCGGGTCCGCGTCGGCCACCAGCAGCCGGATGGAGTTCGTACCGCAGTCGATGGCGGCGACTCGCGTCACTTGCCGTCCTCCCCGCAGGTCTCGGAGACCGTCACGCACGGCCCCTTGCGCCACCACTCGGGCAGCATCGCGATCGCCTCGTCGCCCAGCGGGTTGACACCCGGGCCGGCCGCCAGCGAGTGGGCGACCAGCACGTGCAGGCACTTCACCCGGTCCGGCATGCCGCCCGCGCTCGGGAAGCCGGTCAGCTCCTCGATCTCGTCGCGCCGCCGGACGTAGTCCTCGTGCGCCGCCCGGTAGGCGTCGGCCAGCTCCGGGTCGGAGGCCAGCCGCTCGGTCATCTCCTTCATGACCCCGTTCGCCTCCAGCGTGCCGATCGCGGAGGCCGCCTTCGGGCACGTCAGGTAGTACAGCGTGGGGAACGGCGTGCCGTCGGGCAGCCGCGGCGCCGTCTCCACGACGTCCGGCTGTCCGCAGGGGCAGCGGTGCGCGATGGCGCGCAGGCCGCGCGGAGGACGCCCGAGCTGCTGCTTGAAGGCCTCCACGTCCGCGTCGGTGGGCTCGGTGCGCGGGGTGGTCGGCGGGGGATTCTGCATGACTGTCTTCTGCTGGTCTTCCTGTTGAGTCACTGCCGGTGGGCGGCGGCGTCGGCCTTGTCGACCCCGTCCCACACGTTCCGGTACCAGGGGCGGTCGGCCGCCCCGACGTCGGCGTGCGACTGCTCGGCCGCGTGCGGGTCGACGACGACGAAGCCCGTCTCCCCCGGCATCACGTAGTGCAGCCGCAGCCGGATCTGCTGCTCGGCGTAGGCGTCGTCCTGCCAGCGCGCCTTGAGGTCGCGCAGGTCCTCGACCCGCTGACGGGTCCGCGCCTGCTCCTCGCGCAGGTCGGCGATCTCCGCGCGCTGGGCGACGTACTGCCGTATCGGGTAGGCGAGCGCCACGACGAGCGAGCACAGCACCATCGCGAGCAGCGCCGCCCGGCCGGTCAGGCGGGAGCGGCGGGCCTGGCGCTTCGTCTGCGAGCGATAGACCCGGGCCGCGGTCTGTTCCCCGATGATCCGGATCCTGGTCGCGGTGGAGAAACGGTCCCGGTCCTTCACCGCCATGTCTCCGCCTCCGCCTTCATGGTCGATGTACGCGTACGTCCCCGCACACGGTACGGGACCGAGTACGGGGACGTACGTACGACGCTGCCCGCAGGGGGTGACGCTCAGCCCCTGCCGTGCCGGCTAGTTCGCGGAGCGGAACCGCGGGAAGGCGCTGCGGCCGGCGTACACCGCGGCGTCGTCGAGGATCTCCTCGATGCGCAGCAGCTGGTTGTACTTGGCGACGCGCTCGGAGCGGGCCGGGGCGCCGGTCTTGATCTGACCGCAGTTGGTCGCGACGGCCAGGTCGGCGATGGTGACGTCCTCGGTCTCGCCGGAGCGGTGGGACATCATGCACTTGAAGCCGTTGCGCTGGGCCAGCTCCACGGCGTCCAGGGTCTCGGTCAGCGAACCGATCTGGTTGACCTTGACCAGCAGGGCGTTGGCGGCGCCGTCCTCGATGCCGCGGGCCAGACGCTCGGGGTTGGTGACGAACAGGTCGTCGCCGACGAGCTGGACCTTGTCACCGAGCTTGTCGGTGATGGTCTTCCAGCCCTCCCAGTCGTCCTCGAACAGCGGGTCCTCGATGGAGACCAGCGGGTACGCCTCGACCAGCTCGGCGTAGTACTCGGTCATCTCGGCGGCCGAGCGCTCCTTGCCCTCGAAGGTGTAGGAGCCGTCCTTGTAGAACTCGGACGCGGCCACGTCGAGCGCGAGCGCGATCTGCTCGCCCGGGGTGTAGCCGGCCTCCTTGACGGCCTCGAGGATGAGGTCGAGGGCCTCGCGGTTGGAGCCGAGGTTCGGGGCGAAGCCGCCCTCGTCGCCGAGGCCGGTGGCCAGGCCCTTGCCCTTCAGCACCTTCTTGAGGGTGTGGTAGACCTCGGTGCCCCAGCGCAGCGCCTCGGAGAAGGACTCCGCGCCGATCGGGGCGATCATGAACTCCTGGATGTCCACGTTGGAGTCGGCGTGCGAGCCGCCGTTCAGGATGTTCATCATCGGCACCGGCAGCAGGTGCGCGTTCGGGCCGCCCAGGTAGCGGAACAGCGGCAGGTCGCTGGCCTCGGAGGCGGCGTGCGCGACGGCGAGGGAGACGCCGAGGATGGCGTTGGCGCCCAGCGAGCCCTTGTTGTCGGTGGCGTCCAGGTCGAACATGGCCTGGTCGATCAGGCGCTGCTCGGTGGCGTCGTAGCCGACCAGCTCCGGGCCGATCTGCTCGATGACGGCGAGGACGGCCTTCTCGACACCCTTGCCCTGGTAGCGGTTGGGGTCGCCGTCACGGAGCTCGATGGCCTCGAAGGCACCGGTGGAGGCGCCGGACGGAACGGCGGCACGCCCCGTGCTGCCGTCGTCGAGGCCGACCTCGACCTCGACCGTGGGGTTGCCTCGGGAGTCCAGGATTTCCCGGGCTACGACGACGTCGATGGACGGCACGAGCATCTCCTTCTTCAATGTGACGCTTCGGTGTGACGCGGGTCCGCAGGACCGCAGCGGCTCTGCGGGACGAGCCTAACCGGCTCCGGGCGATCGGCCAGCCGGTCGCCCACCCGATGGACAGAACCGAGAGTAAATTGTTTCCGAACGGAACAAAGGCGGTTCACGGAAACTGGGCCCGCCCGGCCCGTCCCCCGGCTCCGCGGGCGTGAAAAAACCCGCCCCGGCGCGTACGGGGGAACACGCACCGGGGCGGGAGCAGGGGCGGGCCGCCGCTTACTTGAGGTGCAGCTGCTGGCCCGGGTAGATGAGGTCGGCCTCGTCGACGATGTCGTCGTTCAGGTCGAACAGCTTCGCCCAGCCGCCCTTGACGTGGTGCTCCGCGGCGATCGAGCTGAGCGTGTCGCCCTTGACGACCTTGTACTCGCCGTCACCCTTCTCGACCTTCTTGCCGGTCGGGGTGGTGACGGTCTTCTTCTCGGCCTTCGGCTCGGCCTGCTTCTCGGCGGCCGGACGCTCGGACGAGCGGGAGGCCTTCTGCTCGGTGGAGCGCTCGGCCGTGGAGCCGCTGGAGGACTGCGAGGAGCCGCTGTCCTGGCTCTCGGCGGAGCCACCGGCGTACGCGGCGCTCGACAGGCCGGTGCCGCAGACCGGCCAGGCACCCTTGCCCTGGCTCGCGAGCACCTTCTCGGCGACCGCTATCTGCTGCGCCTTGCTCGCCTGGTCGGCGGTCGAGGCGTACTGCGTGCCGCCGTAGGCGGCCCAGGTGGACGCCGAGAACTGCAGTCCGCCGTAGTAACCGTTGCCGGTGTTGATGGACCAGTTGCCGCCGGACTCGCACTGGGCGACGGTGTCCCACTCGGATGCGGTGGCGGCGGAGGCGTTGCCGGCCGCCATCAGCGGGGCGGCGACGGCCGCACCGGTGACACCGGCGACGGCGATGACCCGGGTGGCCTTGAACGGACGACGGTGCTTGCCCTTGCCGGAAAACAGCATGGTTGATCCCCTCACCGACGCCTGCGAGGTGAGCTGTCGGGTTCGGGCCGGTTGAGTTGCCCGGCCGGGTCCCTCACGGGACTCGGCTCCACCCCTAGCCGCTCCGGCCGAACTGCCCGGTGCGGCGCTTACCTTGGGTCCCCCGCTCCTGCCTGCGGCGCTTGACGCGACGACTGTTCCCGTACCGCCGCTGGCAGGATTCGGCGTTGCGACGGCCGGGGCCCGCGATGGCGAGCGGTCACGACCGTAGACACGCGCTCCGCGGATTTTCAAAGACGATCACGGCTTCTGAGACCTATATCTCACGTGATCCAAAACGGACATACAGCCGCGAACCGTGACGCGAACTACCGCTGGTTTTCGTCCGGTTCGCCCACGACCGTGAGCGTCTGACCGGGCAGGATGTGGTCCGGGTCGGCACCCACGACGTCCTTGTTGCCGTCGTACAGGGAGCGCCACCCGCCGGTGAGGTCAAGGGAGTCGGCGATACCCCACAGGCTGTCGCCGGAACGGACGGTGTACGAACCGTCCGTGAGGCCGCGGGCGGCGTCCTCGCCGCGCGAGGCGTGCCGCCCGGACGACTCCGCGGTGCGGCCGTCCGCCGCGCCCTCCTCGGCGTTGCCGCCGCGATGCCGGCCGGTCGAGAACTCGTCGGCGCCGGTGCCCGCCGAAGCGGCGCCGCTCTGCCCCGACTTGTCTGACTCGTCACCGCTCGGCGCGGTGACGTCCGCCCCGCCGGACCCCCGCGCGCCACCGGCCGCCGGAGCGCCGGACGCGGAGGACGTGTCGGACTTGGCCGTTTCGCCCCCCGCGCTCGACGCGGCGTCAGGCGTGGCCGACGCGGACGGCGACGAGGACTGAGACTGGGACCGGGACGGAGAGGGAGTCGCCGAAGCGGACGATTCAGGGACGGACTTGGTGGAATCGGTCAGACCGGACGAGCCGGACGTGCCCGATCCGTCCGTTCCATCCTTGCGCGTCGACGCCCCGTCACCCGATGCCCGGGTGCCGTCGGTCACGCTGCCCGAGTCGTTGCCCAGCCCCGCGAGCAGGCCGCAGGTCGGCCAGGCGGCGATGCCCTGGTCCGCGAGCACCTTCTCGGCGACGGCGATCTGCTGCGAACGGCTCGCCTGGTCGGCGCTCGACGCGTAGCCCAGGCCGCCGTACCGCTCCCAGACGTCCTGGGAGAGCTGGAGGCCGCCGTAGTACCCGTTGCCGCCGTTCTGGCTCCAGGCGCCGCCCGTCTCGCACTCGGCGACCCGGTCCCAGTTCGTTCCGTCGGCCGCGTGGGCGCCGGTGGCCCCCAGCAGCGGGATCGCGATGGCGGAGCCGGTCACTCCTGCAGCGACGACCAGGGCGGGAGCCTGGCGGGGGCGACGGTGACGACCGTTCCCGGAGAGCATGCGACGACCTTTCACGAGACAGCGGGGACGGCGCGGCGAGTGAGGCTCGGCGCCACGCTGATCCGTGAAGGTATAGGCAGATGATCGCTTGTCACAAGTTCATGCCGCGCAGATCACGTGAAGATCACAGAGCTGAGCGCGTGTCATGTTTGCGGTGGCGACGGATTGCTCCCGGGCCGCGGCGCGACCGGTGTGAACGACACCGGGAGGGTACGCAGCCCCCGCATGATGAGCCCGCCGCGCCACCGCAGATCGGCCGGATCCGCGGCGAGGGCCAGGTCCGGGAGGCGGGTGAGGAGCGTGGCGAGCGCGGTCTGCCCCTCGAGCCGGGCGAGCGGGGCGCCGAGGCAGTAGTGGATGCCGTGGCCGTACCCGAGGTGCTGGCTGTCCCTGCGGGAGAGGTCGAGGGTGTCCGGGTCTGTGAACCGTTCCGGGTCCCGGTCGGCGGCGGCCAGGACGACGAGGACGGGATCGCCGGCGGCGATCTCCTGCCCGCCGATGGTGAGCGCCCGGGTGGCGAAGCGCCAGGTGGCCAGCTCCACCGGGCCGTCGTAGCGGAGCAGCTCCTCGACGCCGGTCTCCAGCAGGCCGCGGTCGCCGGCGGCGAGGGAGTGCTGCAGCCGGGCCCGCTCACCGGGGTGGGTGAGCAGGGCGTACGTGCCGTTGCCGACCAGATTGACCGTGGTTTCGAAGCCCGCGAACAGAAGGATGAAGGCCATCGCCGCGGCCTCGTTCTCGGTGAGGTGCTCTCCGTGGTCGGAGGAGCGGATGAGACCGGAGATGAGGTCCTCGCCGGGGCCCGGCTCGGCCGGCAGCGCGGCGCGCTTGCGGTGGATGAGGTCGGCCAGGTAGCCCCGCATCTTCTTCACCGAGCGGGCGACACCGCCCCGGGGACCGCCGCCGTGACGGATCATCATGCCCGCCCAGTCCCGGAAGTCGTCCTGGTCCTCGCGGGGGACGCCGAGCAGGTCGCAGATGGCGTAGATGGGCAGCGGGAAGGCGAACTCGTGGATGAGGTCGGCGGAGCCGGTGGCGGCGAACCGGTCGATCAGGCCGTCGGCGAGCTCCTGCACCCGCGGCGCGAACTCGGCGACGCGCCGGGGCGTGAACGCCTTGCTGACCAGTCGGCGCAGCCTGGTGTGGTCCGGCGGGTCGATGTTGAGCAGATGCGTCATCAGCTCGGCCTTGCGCTCGCCCGGGATGCCGGTCTTCCCCTTTGCGTGCGCGGGCTCGTCGTGGTGCGCCGGGTTCTTGGACAGCCGCTGGTCGGCGAGGGCCTGCCGAGCGTCGGCGTACCGGGTGACCAGCCACGCCTCCACGCCGCTGGGCAGCGTCGTCCGGTGCACCGGAGCGTGCTCGCGCAGCCAGGCGTACGCCGGGTAGGGGTTACTGGCGAACTCCCAGGTGAACAGCTCGGGAGCCGGACCGCCGGGGTCGGTGCGGGCGGTCACCCCTCGACCTCCCTGATGGCGTCCCGGTACGTCCGGGCCGCTGCCCTGAGGGCCGCCTCCGGGTCCGTGCCCTCGGACTCGGCGCGGGCGGCCAGGGCCAGGAGGTCGTAGCCGACGCCCTCGCCCGTGGGGAGCGGCACCCGGAGGCCCGCCGTGCGTACCCGGGAGGCCAGCTTGGCGGCGAGGGCCAGGCCGGGCTGGCCGAGGGGGACGCCCTCGGTGACCGAGGTGCGCCGCTTCTCCACCGCCTTGGTGCGCAGCCAGTGCTCCCGGACCTCCTCCGGCGTGGTCGCCGTCTCGTCGCCGAAGACGTGCGGGTGGCGGTGGATGAGCTTGGCGACGATGGTGGCCGCGACGTCGTCCACGGAGAACGGCGCCTCGGGGTCCTCCTCGGCGATCCGGGCGTGGAAGACGACCTGGAGGAGGACGTCGCCCAGTTCCTCGCGCAGTTCGCCGCGGTCGCCGTCCTCGATGGCCTCGACGAGTTCGTAGGCCTCCTCGATGGCGTACTTGGCCAGGCCCTGGTGGGTCCGCTGCGAGGACCAGGGGCATTCCACGCGGATGCGGTCCATGACCTGGACGAGGTCCAGCAGGCGGGCGCCCGGCAGGTCGTAGGAGGCGGGGAGCAGTTCCAGCTCGGGCATGGCGACGCGGCCGGAGCCGGCCAGGCGGGCCAGGCCGTCGGTGAGGGCGGGCTCGCCCTCACCGGTCGCGACCACGACCACGGTGCGGCCGCCCGCGCAGGCCCCGACCAGTTCCTCCGCCGCCGGGGACGCCACCTCGACCCGGGTGCCCGCCTCGCGCAGGTACGGCAGCTGCGGGTGCGCGGCGTCGGCGCACAGCACGCGGTCGGCCGTGCGCAGCGCCTGCCAGGCGGGCCAGGACAGCAGGCCGGGGGCGACGCGGTGGCTGGTGGTGAGCAGGACGATGCGGCCGGGGCCCGGGCCGGTACCGGGAGCGGGGTCGGCGCTGGTTGCGTTCACGGTCCGAACGTAACGCACGGCGCCGGCCGGCTCGTGAGCCGTCCGGCGGGAGGCGGTCCCCGGCGGGAGCGCTACGCCGGCTGGTTCCCGGCCTCCGCGACCTCCCGCACCCACGGTGCCGTCGCGTCGACGCGGCTGCTCTTCTGGACGTCCCAGGTGCCGTAGCGCGGGTTGAGGTCGATGTCGAGCTGCCTGGACGCCTTGGACAGGGCCTGCCAGAACTCGGGGCGGCTGGTGTCGGTGCCGAGGTGCTCGGCGAGCTTCTGGGCCTCGAGCTGGAGGCGGAGGTTCTCCTCGAGGCGCTCGGGGGCGACGCCGTACTGCTGGAGCCAGACGGTCTCCAGCTCCTTGGCGCCCCCGGCCTGCTGCTCCAGCCCGGTGCGCATCTGCTGGACCTCCTTGCGGGTGACGGTCACGCCCGCGTCCTGGGCGGCGCGGTGCAGGACGCGGTCGAGGACCATGCCGTGCAGGGTGTCGCGGGCGAGGGTGCCGCTGCGGGCGACGACCTGCTGGTACTGGGTCTCGTCCGGGACGGCGGCCCGCTGCGCCTCGCGTACCTCGTCGACCCGGTTCTCCAGCTGGGCGACGGTGATCCGCTGGTCGCCGACGACGGCGGCCGCGCCGGGATGCGCGTCGTTCCCGCAGGCGGTGAGCAGGGGTGCCGCGGCGGCGATCGCTGCGGTGAGGAGGAGCGCGGTGCGACGGCGGCGGTGCAAGGAAACCTCCCGAGGAGATTGTGCGACGGTGCACAAGGTCTTGCGATGATCGATGGTAGGCAGTGGCCCGGCTTTGGCCAACCCATTCGACCAACGATTCACGGGGACTTCGGGCACCGCCGCGCCGCCGCCGACGAGGCGGGCCGGTCAGCCGGTGACGGCCACCGGGCCGTCCCAGGCGTCGCGGTCGACGGTGAGGGTGTACCCGCCGCGCGTCTCCCTGCTGTTGACCTTGTACTGGTGGCCTCGGCTGTGGCCGGTGTAGTCCTTGGCGCCCCACGGCCAGTCGGCGGTCGTGGTGTCCTTGCCGTCCCACAGGGCGTACCAGAGGTTGCCGGGCAGGTCGGTACGGTTCTTCGCGGTGGCGACGGCCGTGGCGCCGGAGCTGGTGAAGCCGTAGAAGCCGGCGCGGTAGGTCCTGGCGCGCAGGCCCTTGTCGAAGGCGCGGACGTAGGTGAGGACGGCGTCGTTGCAGGACGTGTTCCTCGTGTCGTACGGCTCCATGTCCAGGTAGACGGGGCTGCCCGCCTTCATGCCGAGGGCGGCGGCCCGGGTGACGGCGTCGGCGGCGTCCTTGGCGCCGAGGGAGGCGGCGGTGGAGGCGGTGAGCTTCTCGGGGTTGCGGCTGTTCTGGCAGGGCGGCTGGGCGCCGACGTAGATCGGGACGAGTTTCCAGCCGGTGGCGCTGACGGTCCTGACCCAGGAGGCGGTGAGGTTGGGCTGGGCGCAGCCGCGGTTGCGGCCGCCGATGTAGACGGCGGCGGCACCGTAGTAGCCGGTGTGCCAGGCCTTCATGGCCGGGGCGGAGGGGGCCGTGCAGGTGTCGAAGGCGCGGCCGGTGTAGGTGCGCTGGGCGGGCCAGGCGGTGGCCGCTGTGGAGGTCTGGGCGGCGATGCCCGCGCCGGCGACGACGGTGGCGGCGGCGGCCGTCCACAGGGCGTATCTGTGCTTCTTCTTCTGACGATGGCTGGACATGGCCGTTCCCACCCCTGGTGTGTGCGTGTGCTGTGGTGTCGCGCTGTGCGAAACGCTGCGCAACGTAACCCGCGGCGTCTTCGGGTTCGGGAAACGCGGTCTCCAGGTGGGCCCAAGATTGTCCCTGGGCACGGCAAAAACTAGCCGCGTACCTGGCCGAGCCACTCGAGGGTGCGGCGGATCTCGGCCGCGAGGGGGTGTCCGGGGCCGTGGGCGCGGTCCACGTCGTGCAGGAGCCGGGCCAGTGTCTCGTGGGCGGCGGCGCGGTCGCCGAGGGCGAGGAGCAGGTGGCCGATGCGGCGGCGGACGTCGTGGGCGAGGTCGGGGTCGCCGGCGACGTACTGGTTCTCGTAGTACGGCAGCAGGGCGCGGTACTCGGCGAGGGCGGCGGCCGGTTCGCCGAGCTGCTCCAGGCACTGGGCGGCGTCGTAGCGGTGGCGCAGGGACTGCGGGTCGGCCTGACCGGCCTCGGCGGCGCGTTCGTCGGCGAGGCGGCGCAGTTCGGGCAGGGCGCGGCGGTACTGGCCGTCGTCCATGAGAGTGGCGGCGTACTGCTTGCGCAGGGTGCGCACGACCGGGGAGCGTTCGCCGTGCTGTTCGGCGGCGGCGGGCAGGATCGCGCCGAGGATGTCGACGGCCTGGGTGATGCGGCCCTCGCCGAGGAGGCGTTTGACGTCGTCGACGGCGCGGGCGACGTCGGGCTTGCCGGCCTCGGCGACGGGGGATGCCGGGGCGGGCTGGGGTGCGGGGGTGCGGGCGCGGTCGGGCCAGGGGGCGTGCGGGCGCACGAAGGGGCGGGTGGGGTCGAGGGGGCCGCCGGTGGGCATGCCGCGCGCGGGCAGCAGCAGGGCCAGGTGTTCGTAGACGTCCTGGGCGGAGGCGGGGCGGTGCTGCGGGTCCTTGGCGAGCAGGCGCAGGACGAGTGCTTCGAGGGCCTCGGGGACCTCGGGGCGGACGCGGCGCACGGGCAGCGGCGGTTCGTACAGGTGCCGGTGGAGGACGCCGAGGGCGGTGGAGCCGGCGAAGGGGACGTCGCCGCTGAGCAGTTCGTGCAGGAGGACGCCGAGTGCGTACAGGTCGGTGTAGGGGCCGACGGCGCCGCCCATCGCCTGTTCGGGGGCCATGTAGGCGGGCGAGCCTATGGGCGTGCCGGTGTGGGTGAGGCGGGTGGTGTCGGCGTCCATGACGGAGGCGACGCCGAGGTCGAGGACGGTGACGGTGCCGTCCTGTTTCACCATCACGTTGCGCGGCTTGAGGTCGCGGTGGACGATCGGCACGGCGTGCACCGCGCTGAGGACGGCGCAGAGCTGGGCGGCGACGGCGACCGCCCACTGCCAGGGGTAGGGGTCGTGCTCGGCGAGGTGGTCGGAGAGGTCGGCGCCGTCGACGTACTGCATGACGAGGAAGAGTTCCTCGCCCTCGCTGCCCGCGTCGTGCACGGTGACCAGACCCGGGTGGTCGACCTGTGCGGTCACCCGGCACTCGCGCACGAACCGGCGGCGCAGTTCGTCGGCCTCCTGGCCGGCGACCTTGTCGGGGCGCAGCAGCTTCACGGCGACGCGCCGGTCGAGCCGCTGGTCGTAGGCCGTCCAGACCTGTCCCATGCCGCCCTGTCCGATGAGTGTGGACAGCTCGTAGCGGCCGGCGACGACCCGTCCCGTCGTCACGGTCACCGCGGGCCCTCGTGGTCGCCGTTGCCGTCGTGCCTGCGGAGGTAGTCGCTGAGCTCGTCGAGTTCGGCGCGGACCTGGTCGATGCGGGCGGGGGCGGGGGTGTGCGGGGGCGGGGTGCGGGCCGGTTGAGGCGTCGGTATGTGGGCCGGTGCCGGCGGCATCGGGGGCGGGGTGTGGAGGGGGTGCGGTGCGACCGGCCGGTGGGCCGTCTGCGGGGCGGTGGTGGCGGTGTAGGGCGCCGCCGGGGACTGCGGGTAGCCGTATCCCGGTACGGGCCGCGGCGGGTGGCCGGCCCCGTAGCGGAGCTGGTGGAAGTGGCGGACGTCGGCCGCCAGGTAGTACGCCAGGGCGGCCACGAGCGTGCCGAACAGCAGGGCCATGCCCGTCCAGCCGCCGGCGGTGTGGATCTCGTCGCCGGGCTCGGTGCCGATGAGGACGAGTGCGAGGGCGTCGGCGGCGAGCGAGGCCACAAACAGGCCCCAGTCCAGGCCCTTGCGCGTGACGATCGCGAGGCGCAGCAGCATCGTCCAGGCCAGCAGGCCGATGGTGAGGATCGAGAGGGCCACGAACAGCACGCGCAGGAGGACCAGCCAGCCCGTCGGGGGTGACTGCTTCGACGGCTGCTGGTAGCCGTGGCCATGCATGGCTGCTCCTGGTACCTGGGACGTGGACCGACGTTGTCGGCATCGAGCGTATAGGCCGACAAGGACAACCGGCCCCGGGTTGTACCGAACCGTTGTCGTGCTGATCACTTCCCGCGCCCGGGGCCTCAGTCGGGGGTGACCGTGCCGTCCGTCAGGCCGTCGTACATGCCGCGTACGAGCTGTTCGCCGAGGCGGCCCGCGTGCCTGAGCGCCCGCTCGAACTCGTCGAGGGCGCGGAAGCGGGCTCCGTAGCGGTGCTGCGCGTCGAGCGGGAGCCGGGGGAGCTGGAGCCTGCGCACGTCGAGGCGGGTGGCGGTGGAGGCGTAGCTGCTGGCCTGGCGGTTGTTGGCGGTGCCGCGCAGGAACCCGGCGAGGAACCAGGGGTCGAGCGCGGCCGGGTCGGGGCGCAGCAGGACGAGGTGGCGTCCCAGGGCGGCGCCGGCGGTGGAGTCGTCGATCACGCGGGCGACGGAGTCGCCGCCGAGGACGGGCAGGACGACGTCCCCGGGCTCGGTGAGCACGGGTTCCTCGTCGCTCTCCGGGAGGGTGCCGGAGGGGCCGGTGCCGGCGAGGACGTCGAGGTCGGTGAGGACGGGCACGCGCGCGTGGCCGCCGTTGGTGCCGGTGCGCATCCTCAGGGCGCCGCCGCGGGCGAGTTCGCCGACGGTGGTGAGGGGCCAGCGGGGTGCCGTCCGTGCGGGGCCGGCGGGCGGCGGGGTGAGGTCGGCGGCCAGGCGCAGGGTCTCGCCGAGGCGTTCGCGTACGTCCGTGAGCTGTTCGGCGCCGTCGGCGGCGGTGGGCGGCGGCAGCCGGCGGGCGGGGGCCAGGTCGACGTCGTCGTCGAGGAGTTCGATGACGGGCAGGGAGCGGGCCAGGCCCGGGCGTTCGTCGAGGTGCCCGGCGCGGTCGAAGTCCCGCCAGGCGTCGAGCACGGCCTCCCGCACGGCCCGCCAGTCCGGTCCGCCGCGTCCCTCGCCGGCGAACTGGCCCACGTCGGCCAGGAGTACCTCGGGCTGCGCGGGCGCCTTCTCGGGGCGCCGCAGCACCCACAGGTGGAGCGGGATGTTGTACGGCGGCGCGGCGCCGACCGGCAGGGCGACGACGGCGCGCAGGGCGCCCAGGCGCAGCAGGCCGGCGCGGATGCGGCGGCCGGAGCGGCGGGAGGCGGCGGCGGGCGGCATGAGGAGGACGGCCGTGCCGCCGTCGGTCAGGCGGGCGAGGGCGTGCTGCACCCAGGCCAGCTCGGACTCGGTGCGGGCCGGGAAGCCGTACTCCCAGCGGGTGTCGTAGGCGAGTTCGTCGTGTCCCCAGTTGCGCTCGTTGAACGGCGGGTGGCACAGGACGGCGTCGGCGCGCAGCTCGGGGAAGGCGTCCGCGCGCAGGGTGTCGCCGGCGGCGATGCACACGGCGGCCGTCGTGCTGAGGGCGAGCCGCAGTCCGGTGAGCGCGGCGAGTTCGGGGGCGCTGTCCTGGCCGTACTGCTCCTGGCCGGGGCGGGCGGCGACGGCGCGGAGCAGGGTGCCGGTGCCGCAGGCGGGGTCGAGCACCGTCCGGGCGGGGCCGGCGAGTTCGGCCATCAGCTCGGCGAGGGAGGCCGGGGTGAGGGTGTAGTGCCGCGGGTTGGCGTCGAGGTGCCGGCCGAGCAGGAACTCGTACGTCTGCCGGGCGCCCTGGGCCGCGGCGAGTTCGGCGGTGCCGCGCAGGAGGGGGACGGAGGGGAGCAGCCGGGGGCTGACCGGGGTGGGGACGGTGCGGTCGCGGTCGGTGCCGAAGCGCGGGGTGAGCACCTGGTCGAGTGCGGCGGGCAGCAGGGCGGCGAGGCGCTCGTCGGAGCCGGCGCTCAGGTCCAGCCAGTCGGTGGGGCGGTCGTGGATGAGCAGGAGGAGGCAGCCTGCGTGGGTGAGGGCCGTGACCGGGCCGTCGGGGTGGCCGGCGAGTTGCTGCCAGACGCGTTCGCGCAGGGGGACCTCGGCGAGCTTGCCCTGGTCGCGCAGCCACCGCTCGACGTCGGCGAGGGCGAAGGAGGGGCTGGTCTCGGTGCCGCCGACGGGCTTGGGGAAGTCCGCGTGCCGGCGGCGCCAGTTGCTCACGGCGGCGCGGCCGACGCCGGCGAGCCGCGCGATTCCGGCGGCGGTCACTTCTGTCGCGTTGTCCTGCACCCGCACGCTCCCCTCGTCCAGTGTGGCGACGAGCATACCGAGGGCGCGTGGAGCGACGCATTCACGGGCGTGTACTCGCCCTACTCTGTGAACATGGTTGACTCGGTTCACAGCTTCTGTTCTTATTGACCTCGCCAACGAGCGAACGCCGACAGGAGGCGGTCGCCGTACGGGAGGGGACACAGCCATGGGCATGAAGGGCAAGGTCGCGCTGGGCGCCGTCGTGGGGATCGCCGTCATCGGAGCCGTCTCGGCGAACTCCGGCGGCGACGACGGCGGGTCCGACGCCAAGGGCTCTTCCGCGTCCGCGGGGCAGCAGGCCGGCAGCGGGAAGGACGCGGGTGCGGCCGAGGGCGCGGACACGGCGAAGGCGGAGAAGAAGGCCGCCTTCGAGGGGGACGGCGACTTCGAGGTCGGCTCGGACGTCAAGCCCGGCACCTACCGCACCACCGGCAACACGGACGGCATGTGCTACTGGGAACGGGCCAAGGACGCGTCGGGCGAGCTGGACTCCCTGCTGGCCAACGACAACGTGACCGGCACCTCCTACGTCACCGTCCAGGCCACCGACAAGTTCTTCAAGTCGAACGGCTGCGGCGACTGGGAGGCGGTCGACCCGAAGGCGAAGGGCACTCCCGCCGCCGAGATGTCCGGGGACGGCGGCATGTTCGCGGTCGGCACCGACATCGCCCCCGGCACCTACAAGTCCACGGGCAACACCGACGACATGTGCTACTGGGAGCGCACCAAGGACGCCGCCCACTCGCTCGAGTCGATCATCGCCAACAACAACGTGTCCGGCACGGCGGTCGTGCGCATCAGCACCTCGGACGCCTACTTCAAGACGGTCGGCTGCTCGGACTGGAAGAAGACCGGCTGACCCGCCGCGCACCCCCGGGCCCGGCCCCACCGATCCACCGAGGGTCCACCGCCGGTCCACGTCGCCTCCCCCTCACCGATCCACCCCCAGCACCATCAAGGAGCCCCCATGCGGCGCACCACACTCGTCGCCCTCTGCCTCGTGGCGACGACCACCGCCGGACTCGCCGGCTGCCAGTCGGGCACGGACGACGACCGGTCCGGCGGTTCGGGCACGCCGGCCTCCGCGTCCGCGTCGAAGCCGGCGTCGAAGGCCGCGTCCGCGGACCCGTTCGCCGGGCTGACCGGGGCGGAGATCGCCGACCGGGCCGTCGAGGCCACCACCGGGGCACGCTCGCTGCGCATGACCGGCAACGTCCCCGACGACGAGAGCGGCGGCACCATCCGGATCGACATGGCCATGGACCGGCAGGGCGAGTGCGCCGGCACGATGAGCATGGACGGGCAGGGCCAGGCCGAGCTGGTCAGGACCGGCGGCACGCTCTACATGAAGTACGACGAGAAGTTCCTGCGCGCCCAGAGCGAGGGCGAGCCCCAGGCGGACACCGACGCGGCCGTGGCGATGCTGGCCGGCCGGTGGACCAAGATGTCCGCCGGCGGCCAGGACGCCAAGGACATGACGGGCTTCTGCGACCTGGACACCATGCTCGGCGAGATGGAGGGCGCCGGCCAGGACGTGACGCGCGGCGAGTCCACCACCGTCGGCGGCACGCCCGCGCTCGTCCTGCACGAGAAGGACGGCGCGGACCGCAACACGCTCTACGTCGCCACCGAGGGCAAGCCGTACCTGCTGCGCTTCGACAGCGCGTCGAAGCAGGACCCCGGCACGATGACCCTCAGCGCCTACGACGAGCCGGTGGCCGCGAAGGCGCCCTCCGGGACGGTCCTGGACCTGGACGCGCTGGGCGGCTGAGGCGGCGCGGCCCGGCTCAGCCGCCGCACTGCCGCAGCATCGCCTGCCGGTCCGGCGCGGTCACCGCCAGTTCGTACTTGACGGCGACCTGGGCGAACCGGACGGCGTACGCGCACCGGATGCCCTTGCTCGGGGGCAGCCAGGTGGCCGGCCCGGAGTCGCTCTTGGCCGAGTTGGCCCGGCCCTCGACCGGGATGAGGTTGAGGGGGTCGTTCGCGAGCTGCCTGCGCTTGCTCTCCGGCCACCGTGAGGAGCCCAGCTGCCAGCTGTACGACAGCGGCACCACGTGGTCGATCTGGACCTCGCTCGCCTTCTGCTTGCGCCACTCGATGGTCGTGGCGGTGTACGGGTCGTCCAGCGTCATCGCGACGACCACGCAGTTGGAGCCGGACCGGAAGCGCACGTCCTGGCCGTCGCGTCGCAGCAGATCGTTGCGGGTTATCTCTATCGCCCTCCTGGCCTCGATGCACATGAGGCACAGCCGTAACCCCTTCGAGGGCACCGATCCGACCTCGGGCGACGTATGGGAGTGCGCTCTCATCGGGCTGACGGCGGGGCGCGGGCGCAGGTATACCGCCGTCCATGGCGACATCGACTTCCGTCCGGTGCGGCAGCGTTGGCTGCGGGAGCTGGTCAAGGAGTACGGCCGCACGGCGCGCCCCAGCGTCATGGACCTACGGCAGACCGTCTACGCGGCGACCATCGCGTCCTCCGCGTTGGCAGGCCGCCCCCACGGGGATGAGCCGGGGCTCCTCGCCATGGCTGACATGAACGCCGTAGTGGACATGTTCCGCATCACCAAGCGGCCCGAGGACGGGCACGACTACTCCACCAGCCACCGCAGAGCCCTGCTCCGCCACTGGCGCACGTTTCTGGACTACGCACGGCAGGCCGGGATGATGGATCACGTGCCCGGCGGGTTCGCGCTCAACCCCCGCTTCCACAGCATCGCCGCCGTGGAAGTGACCGAGGACGATCTCGGCCGTGCGATCCCCGAACACGTCATCGCCCAGCTCGACGCGCACCTCGATCTGCTGGGCACCTCGACGGGGTACGCGAGCGGAGGCTGGGCGGCCGCCGACTTCGCGCGGATGTACCAGGTGGTCTACGCGGTCCTCCGGGACACCGGCCGGCGTCCGGGCGAGATCACCAGCCTGCGCCGCGACTGCCTGGAGCGGATCGACGGCAAACCGACGCTGATCTACGACAACCACAAACGGCGCCGCCACGGCCGTCGGCTGCCCATCTCGGAGAGCACTGCCCAGGTGATCGAAGCCTGGCAGAAAGCACTCGATGCACTACCAGCCGTCCCGGCCTGCGACCAGTGGCTGTTTCCCTCGCCGGGACAGCGCAACCGTCCGCGCCGCGGGCATCTGAACGCTTCGCATTTCTGCAACCGGATCTTCCGGAACTGGGTCGACGAACTGATCCCAGACCTCGTGGACGACCGGCTCAGCAAGGACGGCACCCCACTCGCCTACGACCGCACCCAGGTCGTCCCGTACGGCTTCCGCCACGCTTACGCCCAGCGCCATGCGGACGCGGGCACCCGCCCCGACGTGCTGCGGGAACTCATGGATCACCGTTCGCTGGACGTGACCATGGGCTATTACAAGGTCTCCCTCAGCCGAAAGCAGGAGGCCGTGCGCACGGTCGCGGCACTCGCCGTCGACCGGCACGGAGCAGATCGCGGATTCGGCGATCCCCTCGCCTACGAGGTGGAAAGCGTCGGGGTTCCCTACGGCGGCTGCACCGAGCCGAGCAACGTCAAGGCCGGCGGCGGGCACTGCCGCATCCGCTTCCAGTGCGCCGGGTGCGACTTCTACCGCCCCGATCCCTCCTACCTCCCCGCCTTGGAACAGCAGGTCGCGGACTTGCGCGCCGACAAGGAAGCGGCCCTCGCCATGGAGGCCGCCGACTGGGTTGTGCGCAATCTCGACGACCAGATCCGCGCCTACTCGAAGTCGGCCGACGAGATGCGGCGGAAGCTCGACGCCCTGCCTGCCGAGGAGCGGGCCGCCGTCGAATCCGCCTCAAGCGAGCTGCGCAAGGCCCGTGCGGCAGCGGCCTTCATCCCTCTGCAGGCGCTGACGGCACGGAGCTCGGAATGAAAATCCCTGCTGCTTCCGGCGGCAACGACCGGCACGCCCGGGTCGAGCGGCTGCGCGTCAGCCGCGCCAAGGACAGCGAAGACAAGACCAGGCGTGCACTCGACACCGTGGACGGTCTTCTCCGCTCGGGACGACGGATCACCGTCGCCCAAGTAGCCCGGGAGGCCTCGGTATCCACGTGGTTCGTCTACAACCAGCCTCAGGTGCACCAGGCCGTTCAGGACGGCATCACCGCCCAGCGAACGCGGGGTCGCCGGAACTCCCATGCTCCGGAAGCGTCCCAGGTGTCTCCGGCCGGGTTGCGGACGGATCTCGCACTGGCCCGCGAAGAGATCAAGGACCTCAAGAAGGAGCGCGATCGGCTCCGTAACCGGGTCAGGCTGTCTCTGGGCGCCGAATTGGAGGGCGTGAACCAGCACGAGCTGGTCGAGCGGGTACAGCAGATCGAGCAGCGGAATACCGCGCTGGAGCATGCGTTGTCAGAGGCCAGGGATCAGATCGCCGCCCTGGAGGGTCAACTGCGTGAGGCGGAGGACGACCTCACCGCCGCACGAGCCGGTCTCCGCCGTGCCATGCGGGCTGTTCCGTCTCCGTAGCCCTTGCGATACCGCCCACTCGCGGCTGTCCGGCTTTCATACCGTCTTCGGGACAGCCGCGAGGAGGTCGGCGAAGTGGTCAGGAATTGACTCACGCGCCGGTCAGGACCGCGCTCAGTCGGTGTCCGTCGCGGCCAGCATCGCCAGTCGTCGGCGTTCTGGAGAGACCGCGACGAGGCCGATGTCCCAGGCCACACGGTCGAACCACTTGGTATCGGCGCCAAAGGCATACCAAGCGCATGCCCGTGCACTCGCCTCGACCTCTTCCGCGCGGCAGCCCTGTTCCGTACCGGAGAGGCTGGCCATGGACTGCCAGGCGGCCAGCCGGCCGTAGGCACCACGGACGCCGGAGTTGTAGGCACCGCCCGTGGATGCGGCGGCGAAGAGAACCCGCCATGGGTGCTCCGGCGGGCAGGCCGCAACCGATAGGGCGGCCTTCTTCGTCCCCGCGCCTTCCAAGCACTTCAGCCCGAGTGCCAACAGCATCCTCGGAACCGACTCGGCTTCCAGAGGAGCTGCCAGATCGAAGACTCGTGCTTCGATCCGGCCGTTCGACTCCTCGGCCCAGTTCGTCACAGCAACGCCGGTGGCCTTGGCAACGGCTTCGGTCGTCGTCTCCTCGACCGGCGGCACGGGCGCCCGGTCATCACACGGCACCTCACGGTTCGCCGGAGGGCCATACGGCATCGAGTGGCTGCCACCGCGCGCGCTGTAGCTCGGCAGATCCGGCTGGCCTTCCAGCTCCGACAGCGCCAACGGCAACCATCCCAGCGGATGAAGCCTCCAGTGCGGCGACGTCGCCCATCCGGCGACCCCCGGTGACTCCGTGACGTCCACGCCTCTGAGAACCAGCTCATGGACCAGGCACGCCCGAAGTTCCTCAGTGGCGTGTCCAGTGAACGCCACTGCGAGTTCCTCGACCGGCTGGCTGGAGGCCAGCAGGGAGGCGCTATAGCGGTCCAGCTTCCTGTCAGCGGCCTCTGCGCAAAAAATCAGCCGCAGTGCTTGGGCGACGTTGCCGGGACCAGGCGTGGTGGCCAGCAGCCGGAGCAAGTAGTCGAAAACGCTCCTGTACTGCCATATCCGACCGGCATCAGAGGCGTAGACCCCGGCGAGCGCAATAGCGAGGTCCGCGACGAAAGCAGCGTCTCCCCGCCCGAGACTGCGGTCAGCCGTCTTCCACACGTCGGTGACGCTCTTCATGCCGGGCAGCTTCGTCACGATCTTTTGTATGCGGTCAGCCACGGCAATGGACCCTATGCGGCCCACAGCCCGAAAGCGACGGCATTTCCCCAGTTCACCGCGCTCCTCTCAGATCCCGCACTGCTTGAGCATCACGCTCTTGTCCGGGGCTGTTACCGGGAAGCTCGTACTTTTCCGCTACCTGTGCGAACCGCACCGCGTACGAGCACCGGATCGACTTGTTCGGCGGCAGCCAGGACGCCGGGCCCGAATCGCGCTTGGCAGAGTTCGTGGAGCCTGAGACCGGCAGAAGATTGAGCACGTCGTTGGCCAGCTGCTCCCGCTTCTCCTTGCTCCAACGCGAGGCACCCATCTGCCAGGCGTACGACAGCGGCACCACATGGTCGATCTGCACCTCGGCGGCCTTCGCCTTCTTCCAGGCGATGTCTTTGCCGGTGTACGGGTCGTACAGGTCCATCGACACGACCACGCAGTCGGAACCCCTACGGAACTCGACGTCCTGTCCATGAAGTTTCAGCAAGTCGTTCCGCGTGTCGCAACCGTTCCGCGCCAGCGGCACCCCGTCCGCCGTGTCCATCCACGCATAGCCGAACCTGTCCCGTTCGTAGCCCGTCTTCGGCCCACGTCCCTTGACCGTGAGTGCGTCGACGAGCTTGCGCGCGTTGGCCTTGTCCGCCTCCGACGTGAGCGCGCCGAGCCCCGGCTTCGTTCCGTCCGGATTCGTCAGCGGGCTCGCCGCCTGCCCGGCAGCGGCGTCCGGTCCGGATCCCGCGGAGCTTCCGCCCGGCTCCAGGCCATCACAGCCTGCGACGAGCGTGACGGCAACGGTGACCGTGAGGACGCCCCTCTTCCCGCGCGTAAGCAGCGGCCCGTGACTCATGTGCCTCTCACTACGCACAGCTGACCACACCCCACGTACGCTGCGAGAACAGATCCATCACGGCGCGAAGCATAGAGATAATGCGGGTGTCGCAGCCGTTCCTCGCCAGCGGCACCCCGTCGGCGGTGTCCATCCAGGCGTAGCCGAACTCGTCCCGGTCGTAGCCGGTCTTGGGGCCGCGCCCCTTGGTCTTCAGGCTCTCGATGAGCTTGCGGGCCGTGGCCCGGCCGGCGTCGTCCGCGACCGGGGCGAGACCGGGCTTGGTCCCGTCGGGGTTGCGCAGCGGGCTGACGGCGCGTCCCGCGGCCGGTGCCTCGGCGCCGGCGCCCGGCGACGAGGTGCCGTCGCCCCCGAGGCCCTCGCACCCGGTGACCAGGGCCAGGGTCAGTGCCGCCCCTGCGGCCCATGCGGTACGGATTCTGCTGCGCCGGCTCATGCGCGCCCCTCCCCTTGCGTTTTCTCGGCACCACCGTAGCGAGGAAGAGGTCCAGACCATAGAGGGCTTTACTGGGCATGCGGGACATATCTGCCGTACGGTCGAGGGTGAGTCCCGTCTCGAAAGGAGCGCCGCATGGGCTTCCTCGACAAGATGAAGAGCATGGCCGGCAAGGACAAGGACCGATCACGGAAGATGTCCGACGCCGCCGAGCGCCAGGTCAACCAGCGGACCGGCGGCAAGCACGAGAAGCAGGTCGACGCCGCGCAGCAGCGTGCCGAGGACCAGCTCGGTTTCGGGCGCGAGCGGGGCGGTGACCGTCCGGAGCGGCCGTAGGCCCGCCGCTCCCTCGCACCACGCACGGAGAAAGCCGTCCGGTGACGGAGGTCCCCGGACGGCTTCTCGCGTGTCGGCCCGCGGGCAGGTGGCTACGAGCCCAGGATCGAGGTCAGGAACTCCCCGACCCACGCCAGCAGTTCCCGCCCGAGGAGCGGCTTGCCGCCCACCTTCGCGGTCTTGGGGCGCGGCACCAGCACCTGGTGGGCGGTCTCCTTGACGACCGTGCCCGGGTACAGGCGCTTGAGCCGCAGCTCCTGCGACTCGCGCAGCTCCACCGGGGCGAAGCGGACGTTGTTGCCCTGGAGGACGATCTCGCCGACCCCGCAGGCCCGCGCGAGCATCCGCAGCCCCGCGACCAGCAGCAGGTTCTCCACCGGTTCGGGCAACTTGCCGTAGCGGTCGACGAGTTCCTCGCGTACGGCCTTGACGTCCTCCTCGCTGTTGGCCGAGGCGATGGCGCGGTACGCCTGGAGCCGCAGCCGCTCGCCGGGGGCGTAGTCGTGCGGGACGTGCGCGTCGACCGGCAGCTCGATCTTCACCTCGAGCGGCGGCTCCTCCTCGACACCGCCCTCCAGCGAGGCCCGGTAGTCGGCGACGGCCTCGCCGACCATCCGCACGTACAGGTCGAAGCCGACGCCCGCGATGTGACCGGACTGCTCGCCGCCGAGCAGGTTGCCGGCGCCGCGGATCTCCAGGTCCTTCATCGCCACGTACATGCCCGCGCCCATCTCGGTGTGCTGGGCGATGGTCGCGAGCCGCTCGTGCGCGGTCTCCGTCAGCGGCTTCTCCGGCGGGTACAGGAAGTAGGCGTAGCCGCGCTCGCGGCCGCGGCCGACCCGGCCGCGCAGCTGGTGGAGCTGGCTGAGGCCGAAGTTGTCGCCGCGCTCGACGATGAGGGTGTTGGCGTTGGAGATGTCGATGCCGGACTCGACGATGGTCGTGGAGACCAGCACGTCGAACCGCTTCTCCCAGAAGTCGACGACGACCTTCTCGAGGGCCTGTTCCGACATCTGGCCGTGGGCGATGGCGATGCGCGCCTCGGGCACGATCTCGCGCAGCCGCGCCGCGGCCCGGTCGATGGACTCGACCCGGTTGTGGATGTAGAAGACCTGGCCCTCGCGCAGCAGTTCGCGGCGGATGGCGGCGCCGATCTGCTTCTGCTCATAGGGGCCGACGAAGGTCAGGACCGGGTGGCGCTCCTCGGGCGGGGTGGTGATCGTGGACATCTCGCGGATGCCGGTGACCGCCATCTCCAGGGTGCGCGGGATGGGCGTCGCGGACATGGTCAGGACGTCGACGTTGGCGCGGAGCTTCTTCAGCTGCTCCTTGTGCTCGACGCCGAAGCGCTGTTCCTCGTCGACGATGACCAGGCCCAGGTCCTTGAACTTGGTCTCGGAGGAGAACAGCCGGTGGGTGCCGATGACGACGTCCACCGAGCCCTCGCGCAGGCCCTCCAGGACCGCCTTGGCCTCGGTGTCGGTCTGGAAGCGGGACAGCGCCCTCACGTTGACCGGGAACTGGGCGTACCGCTCGCCGAACGTCCCGAAGTGCTGCTGCACCAGCAGGGTGGTGGGCACGAGGACGGCGACCTGCTTGCCGTCCTGGACGGCCTTGAAGGCGGCACGGACCGCGATCTCGGTCTTGCCGTAGCCGACGTCGCCGCAGATCAGGCGGTCCATGGGGACCGTCTTCTCCATGTCCTCCTTGACCTCGGCGATGGTGGTGAGCTGGTCGGGCGTCTCCGCGTAGGGGAAGGCGTCCTCCAGCTCGCGCTGCCAGGGGGTGTCGGCGCCGAACGCGTGGCCCGGCGCCGCCATCCGGGCGCTGTAGAGCTTGATCAGGTCGGCGGCGATCTCCTTGACCGCCTTCTTCGCGCGGGCCTTGGTCTTGGTCCAGTCGGCGCCGCCCAGGCGGTGCAGGGTGGGGGCCTCGCCGCCGACGTACTTGGTGATCTGCTCCAGCTGGTCCGTCGGGATGTACAGCCGGTCGCCGGGCTGGCCGCGCTTGGCGGGGGCGTACTCCACGACCAGGTACTCGCGGGTGGCGCCCTGCACGGTGCGCTGGACCATCTCGATGTAGCGGCCCACGCCGTGCTGCTCGTGGACGATGTAGTCGCCCGCCTCCAGGGTGAGCGGGTCGATGGTCTTGCGCCGCCGGGCCGGCATCCGGGCGCCCTCGCGGCCGGCGGCCTTCTGGCCGGTCAGGTCGGTCTCGGTGAGCACGACGAGCTTCAGCGCCGGGTCGACGAAGCCGTGGTCGACCGAGCCGCAGGAGACGTGCACGACGGCGGGGGACAGCTCGTCCAGGTCGTTGTCGAGACGGGCGGCGATGCCCTCGCCGCCCAGCACCTCGACGGTGCGGGACGCCGGGCCGTGGCCCTCGGTGAGGTAGACCGCGCGCCAGCCGTCGGACAGCCAGCCCTTGGTGTCGGCCAGCGCCCTGGCGGTGTCGCCGCGGTAGGTCTCGGTGGCGCGCATGCCGAGCTTGAGCGTGTCGGCTTCGTCGAGGGCGTCATCGGCGGCGAACGGCGACACCGACCACCACATCATGTCGAGCTCGCGGGCCCGGTCCCGGACGTCGGCGATGGACCACAGGGAGGCCGCGTCGACGTCGATCGGCGCCTCGCCGCCGCCCGCGGTGGCGGCCCAGGACGCCTGGAGGAACTCCTGGCTCGTGGCCACCAGGTCGGCGGACCGGGTCCGCACCCGCTCGGGGTCGCAGACGACGGCCATGGCGCCCTTGGGCAGCACGTCCAGCAGCAGCTCCATGTCGTCCACGAGGACGGGCGCGAGGGACTCCATGCCCTCCACGGCGATGCCCTCGGCGATCTTGCCGAGCAGCTCGCCGAGTTCGGGGTGCTCCTCGGCGAGGGCGGCGGCACGCTCGCGGACCTCGGGGGTCAGCAGCAGCTCGCGGCAGGGCGGCGCCCACAGTCCGTGCTCGGCGATCTCCAGGGAGCGCTGGTCGGCGACCTTGAAGTAGCGGATCTCCTCGACGTCGTCGCCCCAGAACTCGACGCGCAGGGGGTGTTCCTCGGTGGGCGGGAACACGTCGAGGATGCCGCCGCGCACCGCGAACTCGCCGCGCTTCTCCACCAGCTCCACGCGGGCGTACGCGGCGGCGGCGAGGGCCTCGACGACCTCGTTCAGGTCGGCGTTCTGCCCGGTGCGCAGGGACACCGGCTCCAGGTCGCCCAGGCCCTTGACCTGGGGTTGGAGCACGGAGCGCACGGGTGCGACGACGACCGAGACCGGGCCGGTCTCCGGGTCGTCGGGCCGCGGGTGGGTCAAACGCCGCAGGACGGCCAGGCGGCGGCCGACGGTGTCGCTGCGCGGGCTGAGCCGTTCGTGCGGCAGCGTCTCCCAGGACGGGTACTCGACGACGCCCTCGGGCGGCAGCAGCGAGCGCAGGGCCGCGGCCAGGTCCTCCGCCTCGCGGCCCGTCGCCGTCACCGCCAGGACGGTCCGGCTCGTCTCGCGGGCCAGCGCGGCGACCGAGAAGGGGCGGGCCGCGGGGGGACCGACCAGGTCGACGTGCATGCGGTTGCCGTCGGCGGCCGCGGTGATCGCTTCCGCGAGTGCGGCGTCCTTGACGACGGCGTCGAGCAGACCGTGCAGGCTCATTCGGGGGCGCTTTCCGTCCGGGGATGTACAACACGACGGGCCCGACGCGCGCTGCGGGCCGGGGGGTCTCCAGCGTACGTCGCCGCGCGGGCGGGTGCGGGAGCTGTGGACGGCGTCCCGCCCGTGTACGGGTGCCCCGGGACGCCCCACGGGCACCAGGGCGCTCCGCCCGCCTTCGCCCACTCACCACCCGGCTCGGCCGGCCGGAAGGCGGGCGATCGAAAGGAGCCCGGCGCCCGAGTCCCGTGGGACTCCGGCGCCGGGCCTCTCCTCCGCAACCCCCGTGTGCGGTGGCTGTGGGGTGCTACTCGGTCGCGATCGCGTTCAGGACGTTCATCCGGCCCGCCCGGAAGGCCGGGATCAGGGCGGCGAACAGGCCCACGAAGGCCGAGCCGATGAAGACCCCGATGATCGTCGGCCAGGGGATGTCGAGGACGTTCAGTCCCTCCAGGGCCAGCAGCTTCTGCGCCGTGGTGCCCCAGCCCATGCCCAGCCCGAGCCCCAGCAGGGCACCGAAGAGGGCGATGACCACGGACTCCATGCGGATCATCCGGCGCAGCTGGCGGCGGGAGAGGCCGATCGCCCGCATCAGGCCGATCTCTCGGGTCCGCTCCACCACCGACAGCGCCAGGGTGTTCACGACGCCCAGGACCGCGACGATGATCGCGAGGGCGAGCAGTCCGTAGACCATGTTCAGCAGCTGGCCGACCTGGTCCTTGAGCTCCTGCTTGTAGTCGGTCTGGTCCCGCACCTGGTACTGCGGGTACTGGTCCAGCGACTTCTTCAGCGCCGCGTACGCCGCGGTCTCCTGGCCGTCCTTCGCCTTGGCGAACATGATCATGTTCGGCGGGACGCGGTCGGCCGGCAGATACTTCCGCATCGTGTCGATGCCGATGTAGCGGGCGCCCTGGTCGATGGCCACGTCGTCGCTCGTGATCGCGGCGACCTTCAGCCGGGCCGTCCCGCCGCCCTTGAAGGCGACCGAGATCGTGTCGCCGACGCGCACGCCGTGCTTCTCGGCGTAGTCGGAGCCGACCGACATGGCGTCGGCGCCGTAGGCCGCGGCCAGGTCGCCGGCGGTGGTCTCGCGGCGCACGTCCTTCGCGTACGTCGGGTCGGCGGCGGTCAGGCCGTCCTCGTCCTTCTTGCCGTCGGGCGAGGTCAGCGTGGCGTCGAGCACCTTGTAGCGGGTGACGTGCTCCAGGCCGGGCGTGTCCAGCATCTTCTTCTCGGCCTGCGGCACGATCCGCTGGTTGCCCTCGACGATGAAGTCCGCGCCGACCGTCTTGTCCAGCTCGCTCGTGGCCGAGGTGACCATCGAGGAACCGACCACCGACAGGCAGGCCACCAGGGCCAGGCCGATCATCAGGGCGGCGCCCGTGGCGCCGGTGCGGCGGGGGTTGCGCAGGGCGTTGCGCTCGGCCATGCGGCCCACCGGGCCGAAGGCCCGCAGCAGCACCGCGCTGATCACCCGCACGACCGCGCCGGCCAGCAGCGGGCCGATCACGACGAAGCCGATCAGGGTGAGGACGATGCCCACCCCCAGCATCGACGCGCCGTCGCTCGCCTTGTCCGCCGTGCCGGCCGCGTACAGGGCCGCGGCGCCGGCGCCGGTGAGGACCAGGCCGATCAGGCCGCGGATCCAGCCGGCCCTGCCGTCGGCCGGGGTGCCGGCGTCGCGCAGGGCGGCCATCGGGGAGACCTTGCCGGCGCGGCGGGCCGGCAGGTAGGCGGCCAGGACGGTGACCACGACGCCGAGGACCAGGCCGACCACGGGCGTCACCGCCTTGACGGTCAGGTCGTCGGTGGACAGGTTCATGCCCGCCGCGGACATCAGCTTCATCAGGCCGACGGCGATCCCCACACCGGCCGCGACACCGAGCACCGAGCCGACGACGCCGAGGAGCAGCGCCTCGACCAGCACCGAGCGGTTGACCTGCCGGCGGGAGGAGCCGATGGCCCGCATCAGGCCGATCTCCCGGGTGCGCTGGGCGACCAGCATCGAGAAGGTGTTGATGATCAGGAAGATGCCGACCAGGAACGCGATCCCGGCGAAGCCGAGCATGGCGTACTTGATGACGTCCATGAACTCGCCGACGTCCGCGCGGTTCTCGTCGGCGGTCTCCTTGGCCGTCTGCACCTTGTAGGAGCCGTCCAGGGCCTTCGCGACGCTCTGCTTGAGCCGCGCGTCCGGGACGCCGGGCGCGGCGGTCACATTGATCTGGGTGAACCGGCCCTCGGCGCCGAGCAGTTCGCGCTGGGAGGTCGGGGTGTCGAAGTAGACGACGGCGGCACCGGGGTTGGTGACGGTGAAGGAGGCGATGCCGACGATGCGTGCCTTGAAGTCGCCGGTCTGCGCGATGGTGCGCAGCTCGTCACCGAGCTTCAGGTGGTGCTTGTCCGCGGTGTCGGAGTCGATCATCGCCTCGGTCGGGCCGCGCGGAGCGTGCCCGGAGGTGATCTCCATCGACCGCAGGTCGTTCTTCGTCCAGTTGCCGGCGATCGTCGGGGCGCCGCTGGTGGCGCCCACGTTGTCGTTGTCGCTGTTGACGACGGTCACGTTCATCGAGGAGACCGCGCCCTCGGCGGCCGCGACGCCCTCGGCCGAGCGGACCCGCTCCAGGGTGGACGCGGGCAGCGACTCGGGCACCCCGTTCTGCGGCGTGTCCTCGGCCTTCGCGTCCTTCGGACCGACCGTCACGTCCGAGGACGTGACCGCGAACAGTTTGTCGAACGTCGTGTTCATGGTGTCCGTGAACACCAGGGTGCCGCACACGAACGCCACCGACAGCAGCACCGCCACCGCCGACAGCGCCATCCGGCCCTTGTGCGCGAAGAAGTTGCGCAGCGAGGTCTTCACGACGGTCATGACGTACGCCCCCGGGCGTCGAAGTTGGGGGTCTGGGGGTCTCCCCCGGAAAAACGCAGCATGCGGTCCAGCACGGCTTCCGCGGTCGGCCGGTGCATCTCGTCGACGATCCGGCCGTCGGCGAGGTACAGCACCCGGTCCGCGTAGCCGGCGGCCACCGGGTCGTGGGTGACCATCACGATGGTCTGGCCCAGCTCGTCCACCGACCGGCGCAGGAAGCCCAGTACCTCGGCACCGGCCCGCGAGTCGAGGTTTCCGGTGGGCTCGTCCCCGAAGATGATCTCTGGCCGGGCCGCGAGGGCCCGGGCCACGGCGACGCGCTGCTGCTGGCCGCCGGAGAGCTGGGTCGGCCGGTGCTTGAGCCGGCCGGCCAGACCCACGGTCTCCACGACCCGGTCCAGCCACTCCCGGTCGGGCTTGCGGCCGGCGATGTCCATGGGCAGCGTGATGTTCTCGATGGCGTTCAGCGTCGGCAGCAGGTTGAATGCCTGGAAGATGAAGCCGATCCGGTCCCGGCGCAGCTGGGTGAGCTTCTTGTCCTTCAGGCCGGTGATCTCGGTCTCGTCCAGGTAGATCTGGCCGCCGGTGACGGTGTCAAGGCCGGCCAGGCAGTGCATCAGCGTCGACTTGCCGGAGCCCGACGGGCCCATGATCGCGGTGAACTGCCCGCGGGCGATGTCCACGTCCACGTGGTCGAGGGCGACCACCCGGGTCTCCCCGCTGCCGTAGGCCTTGACGACCTGCCGCGCCCGCGCGGCAACGGCCGTACGTCCTCCAGTGCTCCCGTGCCGGGGAATGGTTACGGCCGATGTCATGTCAAGTCTCCTATGTCGGTCATCGAGTGAGCCGTCGGTGCCCGCGGTACGCGTACCGCCGAAGTGCCGTGTGTCCGTGCCGCTGCGCCGGTGGTGCCGGGTCCGCCGCGTCCCGTGTGAGAAGTCTGGCCGGAACCAGGGGCCGGGCGCGCTGGTGCTCAGCGCACTCTTCACCGGGGGAAAACCCCACCCCCACTGCTCCGGTTCGCCGCCCCCCAGCGGCGTAAAGCCAGATTAAGGACCCGCCGGGGCCCTTCTCGTCCTCCGCCGGTACGAACCCTCCCCGGGCCGTAGTACGGAGGTACCCCTAGGGGCTGTCCACCTGTCGGTGGAGTTCTCCTAGGGGTGGCACTCCACCCTCGGACGCACCGAGCCTCCACCCTCCCGCCGCGTGAGGCGCAAGCGGCGAGCCCGGCCCGGGCAGGTGGATGTACAGGGCACGCACGTGGCGCCGCGGACGTCCCCGGTGCCGGGACCGTGCCGGGGCCCGGTCGCGCGGGCCGGTTGTGCCGGTGCCCTGCGGAAGGGGCCCGACTCTGGGCCGCGCGACTGAGGTTGCGGTCTCCTCGGCATACCGACCACTCAGTCGGCCGATGAGGCACCGTCGCGCCGGACCGACGAGTAGCGTGCGTGGCCCTCCACCCCCCACCTCCCTGCGGTCCGTCCACGGACCCCAGCCGCGCAAGGAGCACCGGGATGTCCTTCGCCCCCTACCCACCACCACGGCACGGCGCGCCACCGTCGTACGAACCCGCCCCGCCCTGGCAGCCGCCCGGGCACCACGGCGACCTGCGCGCCCTGCGCGGCGCCCACCGCAGGCAGCGGCGCACGGCCACCTTCGCCGCGCTCGGCTACTTCCTGCTGTTCCTCGGCGTGTCCGCGTTCGCCCCGTCGTCCCTGACCGGCGAGGTCACCGACGGACTGCCCCTCGGCCTGCTGCTCGCCCTGCTCCAACTGCCCGTCACCTGGCTGGCGATCGTCCTGTACGAGCACACCGCGCGCCGCACCGTCGACCCGCTCGCCGACCGCGTCCGCCGGGACCGCGAAGCGAATGCCGGGCGGGGGGCGGTCCGGTGACGGGGTTCGACGACAACACGCAGGCGATGGCCCTGGTCGCCTTCACCGCCATCGCCACGGTCACGCTGCTGCTGTGCGTGATGACCGGCCCGGACCGGGACGACCTCGACGAGTTCTACACCGGCTACGGCTCCCTGTCGCCGATGCGCAACGGCCTGGCCGTCGCGGGCGACTACATCTCCGCGGCGACCGTCCTCGGCACGAGTGGCGTGATCGCCCTGTTCGGTTACGACGGCATCGTGCTCGCCCTGAGCACCGCGCTGTCCCTGCTGCTGCTCATGTTCCTGATGGCCGAACCGCTGCGCAACGCGGGCCGGTTCACCATGGGCGACGTGCTGGCCCGCCGCACCCCGGCGCGCAGTGTGCGCGTCGCGGGCTGCGTGGTGACCATCGCCGCACTGCTGCCGATGATGCTGGTGCAGCTGGCCGGCACCGGGCAACTGCTGTCGTTCCTGCTGGGGTTCACCAGCGAGACGGTGCAGACGGGCTGCATCGTCGGCGTGGGCGCGCTGATGATCAGCTACGCGGCGATCGGCGGGATGAAGGGCACCGCCCTCATCCAGATCCTGAAGATCGTGATGCTGCTCGGGTCGGGCGCGGTGGTCACCGTCCTGCTCCTGGACCGCTTCGACTGGAACCCGGGGGCCCTGTTCGACGCCGCCGCCCGGAACAGCGGCGCGGGCCCCGCCTTCCTGCACCCCGGCCTGGAGTACGCCGCCGGGCCCCGTCCCGGGCTCGACATGGTCTCCTCCCAGCTGGCCGTGGTCCTGGGCGGCGCCTGTCTGCCGCACGTCACGATGCGCATGTACACCGCCTCCAGCGCACGCCAGGTGCGCCGGTCGATGTCCTGGGCGGTGTCGCTGGTGGCCCTGTTCGTTGTCGTCGTCACCGTCGTCGGGCTCGGCGCCACGGCGCTGGTCGGCCGCGAGACGGTCGCGCGCGTCGACTCGGCCGGCAACACCGCCTACCTGCTGGGCTCGCGGGCCGCCTTCGGCACGGACGTGACGACGGCGGAGACCCTGCTCTTCACCACCGTCAGCACCGCCCTCTTCCTCACCCTGCTCGCCTCCGTCGCCGGCATGATCCTGGCCTGCGCCAACTCCCTGGCACACGACGTGTTCGCCACCCGGCCGCGGGAGCTGTCGCCGCGCCGCGAGATGACGCTGGCCCGGCTGTCCGCGCTGGCGGTGGGCGTGCCCGCGATCGTGCTCGCCACCCTGGTGCAGCACCGCAGCCTGCAGCCGCTGGCCACCCTGTCGTTCTGCCTGGGCGCGTCCGCCCTGTGCCCGGCCCTGGTCTACGGCCTCTTCTGGCGCCGCTTCACCCGTACGGGCCTGCTGTGGACGTTGATCGGGGGCACCGTCACGGTCCTGGTGCTGATGCCGGGCACCAGCCTGGTCTCCGGCACCCCTGTGGCGGCCTTCCCGGACGCCGACTTCAACTGGTTCCCGTTCACCACCACGGGGCTGGTCTCCATCCCGGCCGGCTTCGCCTTCGGCTGGCTCGGCACGGTGGTCTCCGGCCGCGGGCGGACGGAGGAGCAGCGCCGACGGTACGAGGCACTGGAGCCGGAACTCCTCGCGGGGGCGGTCCTCAGGACCGGCTGACAGGACGCCCCCGGCCGGGCACCCGGAACACCGCCCGGCCGCCCCGCCCGCGCGGTCACCGGGCACGGGACCCGATGGCGGGGGGCTGGGGCCGCGCTGCGCGAGGCGCGACGCCGCGGTGGCAGGTCGCGTCACTCCACACCGCGGGTCGTCAGGGAGCCCAGGTGGCCGCGGAAGGAGCTGATCTGGTCCTGCATCTCGTCCCAGCGCTCCCCGTGCTCGCGCAGCACCCGCTCCGTCTCGCGTGCGACCTCCTCCGCCCGGGCCCGCGCCGTCGCGACGATCTCCGCGGCCCGGGCCCGCGCCTCCTCCTGCCGGAGCCCGGCCGACTCCTCCGCCTCGGCCAGGTCCCGCCGCGCCTCCGCCAGCGCCCGCTCGGCGCACACGATCAGCTCCTCGTGGTGGGCGTCCAGGGCGGCCGCCCGGCCGGTCTCCTCCCGTTCGGCCTCCGCCCAGCGCGCCGCGAACTCGCTCTCCTGCCCGGCGAGCGTCGACGAGGTCCGGCGCCGCGCCTCCCGCAGCACGAACAGCGCCTCGCCGCGCTCGGTCCGCACCTCGCGCCGGGCCGCGATCCGCACCTCGTCGGCCCGCGCACGCGCCGCCAGGACCAGCTCCCCGGCCCACTCGTCGGCCTCGGCACGCACGGCGTCGGCATACGCCCGCGCGGCGTCCCGCACCTCGGCCGCACGCGCCCGTGCCCCGCTCACCAGTTCCTCCGCCGCGCGCCGCTCCCGCTCCCGTACGGCCTCGGCCTCCTCCTGGGCGAGCCGGAAGAGGCAGCGCGCCCGTTCGCCGAGCGCCTCGTAGCCCTGCGGCTCGAGCCCGGCCACCGTCTCCCGCAGCCGGTCCAGTTCCGTCCCCATCTCGCGGGCCAGCACCGTGAGCCGGGCGGCCCGCTCCCAGGCCGCGTCGCGCTCCCGCGAGAGGGCCGCGGCACCCGCGTCGACCTGTTCGGGACGGTAACCACGCCCCCGTACGGTCACGAAGCCGTGCGGCGACACCGATGCGCTGCTCATGCCGGAACCCCTGTTTCGCCCGATCCACTGACAGACTTCCGCGATGTCCGGACATCTTTACGGATCAGACGTAAACACGCATAACGCGACACTCCGTGCATACCGCGCGACTACGGCCGCCCGGCCCGGTCCCGGAAACGCCGACGGGCCGGGCCGGCCCCCGAGAGGGTGACCGGCCCGGCCCGTCGTTCCGCGTCAGCGGCGCCGCCTCACAGCAGCCCGTCCCACATCTGCTCCAGCAGCACCGACCACCAGCTCTCGGCCGAACCGAGCGCCGCCGGGTCGATCGAGGCCAGCTGCGCCTGGAAGTCCACCGTCCAGCGCCCCGCCTGCTCCTGGTTCAGACCGAACCTGAGCCGCCACATCCGGCCCAGCAGCGCCAGGCAGCGGGCGAACTCCGGCAGCCCGGTGTTCACGAACTGCGGCGGCACGGGCGCACCGCCCGGCCCCGCCTCCACCGGCACCGCCACGATGTGCGCCGTGCCGTACTGCACGCAGACCGCCCGGCCGAAGTCGCTGCCCACGACGAGGTACGAGCCCGCGTCCGAGGCCGGCTGCACCCCCCGCTCGGCGGCCAGTTCCGCCAGCGTCGGCACCGGACGGCCCGGCTGGGCCTGCGCCCAGAAGAACGGGCCCATGTCCATCGGCAGCCCCGCCGCCACCAGCGTGTGCGCCACGACGGGCGGCACACCCTGCCGGGACACGGCGGCCTGCTCGAACCGGAAGACGGCCGGCCCGAACGCCGCCGCGAGCTCCTGCCCGATGGCCTCCGGCGGGACCGGCGGCGCCGGCTGCACCTGCGGCAGCGGAGCCCGCACCGGCGCCGGACGCGCCGGCCCGTCGGCCACCTGGTGCAGCTCGCCCTGGTGCGCGAGCAGTTGCCGCATGCCCTGCTGCCGGCTCGCGTGGTCGGTGCCGTACGGCGCGATGGACGTGATCCGCGCCTGCGGCCACTGCTCCCGGATCATCCGCGCGCAGTAGGCGCCCGGCAGCTCGCACGACTCCAGCTCGGTGTGCAGCTCGAGCACCTGGTCCGGGGGCACGTTCATGGCCCGCAGCTCGTGGAAGATCTGCCACTCCGGGTGCGGCGTGCCCGGCGCCGAACGCCGGATCAGCTGCTGCTCGGAGCCGTCCTGCGCGCGATAGCGCAGCACGGCCTGGTAGCCGGGGCCGACGGTCGGCAGACCGGTCGGCGGCTGCGGACGGCCGTACGCCGGCGGCGGCACCGCACCGGGCGGCACCGCGCCCGGCGGCACGGGATGCCCGGCACCGGGGACGCCCGGAGCGCCCGGAGGCTGCGGCGGGCCGGGCACACCCGGCGCCGACGGAGGCGGAGGCACGCCGGGACCGCCCACCGGGGGCGCGGCCAGCACCGTCTCCGCGTGGTGCACGGCACCACGTCCACCGCCGGACGGACCCTGCGTGCCGGACGCCCCGGCCGACGCGGGCGCACCGGGAGCGGCGGGAGGCGGCGGCGTACCGGGCGCCCCACCCGCGGCCGGGACACCCGGAGCACCCGGGACGCCCGGAGCAGCGGGAGCACCCGGCGCGCCCGGAGGCTGGGGTGCCCCGCCGCCCGTCCGGCCCGGGTCGGCCAGCATCGTGGCGGCGTGGTGCACCCCGCCCGGGGGCGTCCCGCCGGGGGTGCTCGGCGGGGGCGGCGTACCCGGACCGGCCGGACCACCCGCCGCTCCGCCCGGACCTCCCTGACTTCCCGGACCTCCCGGAGCACCGGGGCCCTCGGGGCCGAGGGACGACACCATCTGCGTCGGCACGTAACCGCCCGCCGGCGCACCCGGCGGAGGCGTACTGCCCGGCCGCGCACCCGGCACGCCCGGAGCGCCCGGCGGAGGCGGCGTGACCGAACCCCCGCCGCGTCGCGGAGGCGCCGCCTTGCTGGTCGCGGCGTCGGCGATGTCCCCGGCGTTCGGCGCGAGCGGCCGGGCCGGCGTACTCGGACCGGCCTGCGGCAGAGGCGCACCCGGCGGCGGCGTACCCGGCACGGGAGGCGCACCCGGCGGCGGCGCACCCGGCACGGGAGGCGCACCCGGCGGCGGCGTACCCGGCACCGGGGGCGCGGCCGGCGGCGGCGTGCCCGCACCCGCGGGCGTCGCGGGCGTGCCCGGGGTGTCGACCGCCGGTGCGAACGCCGTCCGGGGCAGACCGCTGCCGCCCGACATCAGCGCCGTCTTGGCGTCCGGCGCCGCCGAGGGCGGCGGAGTGTCCTCGGCACCGCTCAGCGGCGATGCGAACACCGTCTCGGGCAACGGCACCGAACGGTCGTCACCGGCGTCCGCGTTGGTGTCCGTCCCGGCCCAGGGAGTCGCCCCGGCGGGCGCGGCCGGCGCACCGGACCGGCCGGCGCCGGTACCGGAGGCGTCACCGCCGCCCGCCCCGGCGGCGGGCCAGGCCGCACCACTGCCCCGCGCCTCCGCGGCATCCCCGGCGGCGGAGGAAGCCGCGGCAGGAGCGGAAGGACCAGCGGGCGCGGCGGGCGCGGCCGACGGCACCCCGCCCCGCGTCCCGGGAAGCGCCGCACCTCCCCCGGTGCCGCCCTCCGCGGCACCGTCACCGGCGTCCCGCTCGCCCCGCCGGTCCGGGATGCCCAGCTTGTCCGCCGCCTCCTGCAACCACTCCGGCGGGCTCAGCAGGAACGACGTCTGATTCAGGTCCACCCGCGCCGCGGGAGCGGGCACCGGCTCCTCCACCACGTCCGACCGGCCGTACTCCTCCTCGTAGCGGCGGATCACCTCCCCCACCGCCAGCGCCGGCCACAGCGTGGCCTCACCACTGTCCCGCGCGATCACCAGCCGCTGCGCGCCCCCGTCCGAACGCGGGCCCTCCGCACGGTCCTCGGCCCACACCACGAACCCGAGACCGAACTCCCGCACCCGCACCTCACGATGCTGGTACGCCGGCAGCTCACCGTTGATCCACTCTTCCGCGCGCTCCTGCGCCTGCGCGAACGTCACCATCGCCAGCTCACTCCCCTACCGGCGCCGAGGACGCCGACGCCACGGGCACCGCACGCGCGAAACCACCGTCCACCATCAGGTTCGCCACCGTCTCCAACTCCGGCGGCGACCCCGCCAGCCGCGACAGGAACGCGTCGAAGTCCTCACCGCACGGCAGCAGCAACCGCTCCACCCGCTCCGCCGGCGTCCACGACGGATCCACGTCCCGCGCGTCGTCGTACGAGCAGAACCACACCGAACCGATCCGGTCGCCCTTCACCTTCACCGCCAGCAGGCCGCCCTGGACGAAGGCGACTCCCAGGTAGTCCTTCGTCAGATGGTCCCGCAGGCACTTGTTGACGTAGACCAGGTCGTTGACCGCCGCCTCCTCACGCACCGTGAAGAACGGCTGGTCCACCAGCAGCCCCAGCTCCGCGTCCAGCGCCGTACCCACCGGCGCACAACCACCCGCCGCCTTCAGGAACGACCGGTACGCGCCCGGCAGCCGGTACCCCAGGTCCTCCTCGACCCCCTGCACCTGCTGCTCCGTCACCGCCACACCCGACTTCGGCAGCCCGAAATGCGCCGGACGCGTCTCCTGCAACGGCCGCGTCCCCCGCTTGTCCTGGTCCACCGCCGCCGTCGCGATGCCGCCGTGGTGCCGCAGCAACGCCTTCACCTCGACCGGCACCAGCTCCATGCGCCGCGAACCGACCGCGTGGTGCCACGTCCAGCCGTGCGGCGTCGCCACCGCCGGCACCGTGTCCCACAGCTCGTGCCCCGACGCCGACAACGCCGCGTTCGCCGACACGTAGTCCGTCAGCCGCAGCTCGTCGACCCCGAACCCCACCGGCGGCTCCGCGATCTCCGCGACCGCACGGGCGTACGGCGAGAAGACGGGGTAACCCCCCTCGTCCACCCGTACCCCTCTCGGGTGACGGGCCGCCCTCACCGGATCCGGGAAATGCACGACCTGCCCGGCGTAGGCCGCGTTCGGCGGCGCGATCTGCCCGAGCCGACCTGTCGTCATGGCGGTAGCCCCCTGCGGCGTCTGTCTGTCAGCACTGTCTTCCATCACCGCACGCGAACGCGGTGCCGACAGCCTATGCGGTACGCCGACACCGGTCACCGGCCCCGCACACCCACCCCCGCCCCCACCCGTGACCAGCCGTCACCCCCTCGTGACGGACCGCCCATACGTGGGCGTGTCACCCCGCCCCAGCTACCGCACACGCCACGGGATTTGGCACCCTGTGTCCTCCGGGGGGATGCCCAGGAGGGGAACATGACCATGAGTGCGACGCAGACGGAACCACACACCGGCAGCTCCGGCGACCCCGGGACCGGCGACCCCCGCATCGGCTGGAGCGCCCCCGAAACCCCCCAGGCCCCCACCCTGCGCCACCGCCGCGACGGCATACTCCCCACCGTCGCCGCCGCCCTCTCCGTCCGCGGCACCACCCTCACCGGCACCGCCACCCGCGCCGACGCCCCGCCCACCCTGCACCACCTCGTCCAGGACTTCCTCGACACCCTCACCAGCGGACAGCGCGACCGCTTCACCGGCCGCTGCGCCGAAACCATCCTCATCTCCCGGCACCTCACCACCGCCGACTCCGCACGCAGCAAGCGCGCCGCGCGCAGGCCCATGAGCAACGGCGAGGCCCGCAAGGCCCTCAAACACGCCAAACTGACCACCCGCCGCATCCGCGAGGACGGCGACCCCCTCCACGGCAGCTTCGCCACCCCCTGCCGCGCCTGCACCGCCCTCAGCGCCCACTTCGGCGTCCGCGTCGTCGACCCCACCGCCGACGACTGACCGGCCCCGCACGCCGAACGACACCACCGACACGGACCAAGGGCAGATGCACGCCGACCGCACCTCCACCACCCGATTCCCCGTCCCCGTCGACGCCGCCCTGCGCGACGCCGGCTGGCAACCGGGACGCTGGGACATAAAGCAGGCCGAGATCTGGGCCGACACCCTGCGCGACCACACCTCGCCCGCGGGACACCGCCACCACGTCCTCCCCGCCGCCGTCGAGGCCTGGGCCGAGTTCGGCGGCCTCCACATCACCCCCACCGGCACGGGACGCCAGATCGCCCCCGCCGCCCTCCACCTCGACCCCCTGCACGGCCTCCACATGGCCCGCACCCTCGGCGACCTCGGCCGCGCCCTCGACACCCAGGTCTGCCCCCTCGGCACCGAGACCGACACCCAGGCCCTCATCGCCATGGACAGCGAAGGCCGCGTCTACGCCCTCGACCACACCGGCGACTGGTACCTCGGCCCCGACATGGACCAGGCCCTCGCCGCCCTCGTCACCGGCACCCGGCCCACCCGCCTCACCACCGGCGGCTGACCCGCCGCTACGACGCCGGAATCACCGCCGACACCCGGAAACCCCCCGCGTCCGTCGGCCCCGACACGAACACGCCCCCCAGAGCGGACACCCGCTCCTTCATCCCCACCAGACCGTTGCCCCCCGACGGCAGCCGCGCCGACGACGCCGACGACACCTCCGGCGGCGGCTCGTTCTCCACCTGCATCGCGATCTCCGACACCCGGTGCGCCAGCCGCACATACGTCTTCGCGCCCGCCGCGTGCTTGTGGACGTTCGTCAGCGCCTCCTGCACCACCCGGAACGCCGTCGACTCCACCTCCGCCGCGTACGGCCGCTCCTCCCCCTCCACCGACAGCGCCACGACCATCCCCGCCGCCGTCGACTGCCCGATCAGCTCCTCCAGCTCCGCCAGACACGGACCCTCCGCGAGACGCCCGCCGTCCTCCGCCGCCCGCGACGCGGCCGCCGCAGCGGCCACCCCCACCGCCGCCAGCGGCACCGCCGCCCGCTCGGCACGCCCCCCGTCCACACCGGTACGCAGCACCCCGAGCATCTCCCGCAGCTCGGTCAGCGCCTGCCGCCCCATGTCCCCCACCAGCGCGGCGTTCCTCACCGCCTTCTCCGGGTCCTTCCGCGCGACGGCCTGCAGCGCGGCGGCGTGCACCACCATCAGACTCACCCGGTGCGCGACCACGTCGTGCATCTCCCGCGCGATCCGCGTCCGCTCCTCGCCCCGCGCCCACTGCGCACGCTCCTCCGCCCGCTCCGCGAGCAGCTGCAACTCCCGCTCCAGGCTGTCCGCCCGCTCCCGCAGACTCTCCATCAGCCGCCGCCGCGCCCCCACGTACAGGCCCAGCAGCACCGGAGGGGCGGTCACCCCCAGGGACGTGGCGATCGACGCGAACGGAATGAACCAGTCGCCGATGTCCAGGTCCTCGTGCGCCATGTCCTGCCGCACCCGCACGAACGTGACGATCAACGTACCGAGCAGCGACATCCCGGCCAGCGACCCGATGATCCGCCGCGGCATCTCGGACGCGGCCAGCGTGTACAGGCCGACGACGGCCATCAGGAAACCCATCTGCGCCGGCGTGATGGCGATCGCCACCAGCACCACCGCGATGGGCCACTTCCGCCGCACCACCAGCATCGAACCCGCCAGCACCCCGAAGACGACCCCCGCCGCCCACGGAATCCCGGCGTCCCGCGCGAACGGAACCCCCTCCGCCGCGCACTCCAGCGCGGACACGGCACCGAGACTCACATCGAGTACCGCACCGCGCCGCCTGTCCCACCACCAAGGCCCACCCCGGGCCGGTACATGGTCTTCCCCCGTCGTGGTCATGCCCTCCACCCTACGGGCGCGGACCGACCGCTTTCCGGTGACTTTCCCCGGGCGATACGACGCGATATCCCTCGAACTGGTGAACCCTCCACCGCCCAGCACCGGAGCCATCCATTCCGGCCGGACGGTATGCCCATGGCACTTTCACGGAACAAGTACGCGGACTTCGAAGGGCTACAGGAACGAGCGGTCGCCCTGCGACGGGCCGGTTACAGCCTTCGGCAGATCCGGGACGAGCTGAAAATCTTCAACAACGACATCCTCAGCCAACTGGTCAAAGGCGAGCCGCCGCCTGAGTGGACAAAGCGACCGAACGCCAAGGACGACTTGAGGGGGCGAGCACGGGACCTCCGCCGCCAGGGCTGTACGTACGACCAGATCGAGGCCGAACTGGGCTGCTCAAGGAGTTCGGTGTCGCTCTGGGTACGGGATTTGCCGAAGCCCGAGCCGCGATACACGCCACAAGAGCAGCATGCGTTGATGCAGGAAGGACTCGCACGCTTTCGCGCCGCTCAGGACGAGGAGCGACAGCGCACCAAGGATGCGGCCAAGTTGGCCGTCGGCGACCTGTCCGCTCGCGAACTCTTCCTGGTGGGCGTCAGCCTGTACTGGGCGGAAGGCGGCAAGGACAAGCCGTACGACCGCCGCGAGAACGTCGCCTTCGTCAACAGCGACCCCAACGTGATCAAAGTCTTCCTGGCCTGGCTCAGGCTGCTCGGGGTCGAACGCGAGCGCCTCCGGTTCACGGTGATGATCCACGAGAACGCCGACGTGGCGGGCGCGGAGCGGTTCTGGGCCGAACTCGCCCACGCCGATCGCAGCGCCTTCAACAAGACGACGCTCAAGCGGCACAACCCCAAGACCGTACGCAAGAACGTAGGAGACGCCTACCATGGGTGCCTCGTGATCAAAGTCCTCAAGAGCGCCGATCTTTACCGTCGCATCGAAGGCTCTTGGTACGGCATAGTGTTGGGTGCTGACTCGGCGACCTAACCGAATGTCCGGTTTAGCCGAGCTTGATCCCCCATGGTGTAATCAGGCAGCACTGAGGGTTTTGGTCCCTTAAGTTCAGGTTCAAATCCTGATGGGGGAGCTGCTGCCCCGTACGGGTCCTGACCGGCGAAAGCCGGCGTCAGGGCCCGCACTCATGTCGGCTGCAAACCACCCCGGTATCCTGCGGATGTCCACCCCCACCCCCTCAAAGCCGAAGGGCATCCCGTGAGCGCCATTCGCCCGGCAGCCGTCGTCGTTCTCGCAGCGGGTGAGGGCACCCGTATGAAGTCGGCCACGCCCAAGGTCCTGCACGAGCTGTGCGGACGTTCCCTCGTCGGCCACGTGCTCGCCTCCGCCGGTGAGCTGGAGCCCGAGAACCTGGTCGTCGTCGTGGGCCACGCCCGCGAGAAGGTCACCGCGCACCTCGCCGAGGTCGCCCCCGACGTGCGCACCGCCGTGCAGGAGCAGCAGAACGGCACCGGGCACGCCGTCCGCATGGGTCTGGAGGCCCTGGGCGGCGCCGTGGACGGCACCGTCGTGGTGGTCTGCGGTGACACTCCCCTGCTGACCGGTGAGACGCTGCGGGCCCTCGCCGCCACCCACTCCGCCGACGGCAACGCGGTCACCGTGCTGACGGCCGAGGTGCCGGACGCGACGGGGTACGGCCGGATCGTGCGGGACGGGGTCTCGGGTGCCGTCACCGCGATCGTGGAGCACAAGGACGCCTCCGAGTCGCAGCGGGCGATCCGCGAGATCAACTCGGGTGTCTTCGCCTTCGACGGGCAGCTGCTCGCGGACGCGCTCGGGAAGGTGCGGACGGACAACAGCCAGGGCGAGGAGTACCTGACCGACGTCCTCGGCATCCTGCGCGAGGCCGGGCACCGCGTCGGTGCCTCGGTGGCCGGGGACCACCGGGAGATCGCGGGGATCAACAACCGCGTGCAGCTCGCCGAGGCCCGCCGGATCCTCAACGACCGGCTGCTGACGCGCGCCATGCTGGCCGGTGTGACGGTGGTCGATCCGGCCACGACGTGGGTGGACGTGACGGTGACGTTCGAGCAGGACGTGATCGTGCACCCGGGTACGCAGCTCCAGGGGTCCACGCACCTGGCCGAGGGGTCCGAGGTCGGGCCGCACTCCCGGCTCACGGACACGCGCGTGGGCGCGGGCGCGCGGGTGGACAACACGGTGTCCCTGGGCGCCGTGGTGGGCCCGGAGGCGACGGTGGGCCCGTACGCGTACCTGCGGCCCGGTACCCGGCTCGGGCCGAAGGCGAAGGTCGGCACCTACGTCGAGACGAAGAACGCGTCGATCGGCGAGGGGACGAAGGTCCCGCACCTGTCCTACGTGGGTGACGCGACGATCGGCGAGTACACCAACATCGGTGCCGCGAGCGTGTTCGTGAACTACGACGGGGAGAGCAAGCACCACACGACGGTGGGTTCGCACTGCAAGACGGGTTCGGACAACATGTTTGTGGCTCCCGTCACGGTCGGGGACGGTGCCTACACCGCCGCCGGCTCGGTGATCACGAAGGATGTGCCGCCCGGTTCGCTGGCCGTGGCCCGCGGCCAGCAGCGGAATATCGAGGGTTGGGTGGCCCGTAAGCGTCCGGGGAGCGCGGCGGCGAAGGCGGCCGAGGCGGTGTCCCGGGAGACCGGTGGCGAAGGCTGACCGGAAACCGGCGCGTCGAACACGGCGTACCGTGATAAGTGCACATCCGCACCCCACCAGCTGAGACGCCTCCGGCACCCAGCCGGACGAGCCCATGAGGCTCAGCTGCGAAACCTCTGAGGAGAAAGTGCTGTGACCGGGATCAAGACGACCGGCGTGAAGAAGATGATGTTCTTCTCCGGCCGCGCCCACCCCGAGCTTGCCGAGGAGATCGCCCACGAGCTGGGTGTCGGGGTCGTCCCGACGAAGGCCTTCGACTTCGCGAACGGTGAGATCTACGTCCGTTACCAGGAGTCGGCGCGTGGTGCGGACTGCTTTCTGATCCAGAGCCACACGGCTCCGATCAACAAGTGGGTCATGGAGCAGCTGATCATGATCGACGCGTTGAAGCGCGCGTCGGCCCGCTCCATCACCGTCATCGTGCCGTTCTACGGTTACGCGCGGCAGGACAAGAAGCACCGGGGACGTGAACCGATCTCGGCGCGTCTGATCGCGGACCTGATGAAGACCGCGGGCGCGGACCGGATCCTGGCGGTGGACCTGCACACGGACCAGATCCAGGGCTTCTTCGACGGCCCGGTGGACCACCTGTTCGCGCTGCCGCTGCTGGCGGACTACGTGGGCGCGAAGGTGGACCGTTCGAAGCTGACGGTGGTGTCTCCGGACGCGGGCCGGGTGCGGGTGGCGGACCGTTGGTGCGACCGTCTGGGCGCGCCGCTGGCGATCGTGCACAAGCGGCGCGACAAGGACGTGGCGAACCAGGTCACGGTGCACGAGGTCGTCGGTGACGTGAAGGGCCGTATCTGCGTCCTGGTCGACGACATGATCGACACGGGTGGCACGATCTGCGCTGCGGCGGACGCGCTGTTCGCGCACGGTGCGGAGGACGTCATCGTGACGGCGACGCACGGTGTGCTGTCGGGTCCGGCGGCGGACCGGCTGAAGAACTCGAAGGTGAGCGAGTTCGTGTTCACGAACACGCTGCCGACGCCGAACGAGCTGGAGCTGGACAAGATCACGGTGCTGTCGATCGCGCCGACGATCGCGCGTGCGGTGCGCGAGGTGTTCGAGGACGGTTCGGTGACGAGCCTGTTCGACGAGCAGTAGGGGTTCGCCTGGTCCCTCCGGCCTCCGCTCCCGGGACCGTTGTAGATCGTTTTGGGTACGGCCTTCCTCTCCGAGTAGACTGCTGAAGTTGCTCGGCGAGGGAGGCCGTACTCGTGTTCGCGGGTGTGGCTGTCCGTTATCGACGCGCTCTTCGTAGCAGGCCGTTCGTGGCCGGGTGACCACGTCCGTCTCTACCTGTACGAGGAGTGATCATGTCCGAGGTGAAGCTCACCGCCGAGACCCGCAGCGAGTTCGGCAAGGGTGCCGCGCGTCGCATCCGCCGTGACAACAAGGTCCCGGGTGTTCTGTACGGCCACGGTTCCGACCCGATCCACCTGACCCTTCCGGGCCACGAGCTGCTGCTGGCGCTGCGTACGCCGAACGTGCTGATCGCGCTGGACATCGACGGCGAGACCAGCGAGCTGGCGATCCCGAAGTCGGTGCAGCGCGACCCGATCAAGGGCTTCCTGGAGCACGTCGACCTGCAGCTTGTGCAGCGTGGCGAGACGGTGGGCGTCGAGATCTACGTCCAGACCGAGGGTGAGTTGGCCGCGGGCGGCAACCTGCTGGAGTACGTGCTGAACCCGCTGCCGGTCGAGGCCGAGGCGACGCACATCCCGGAGTCGGTCACCGTCTCCGTGGAGGGTCTGGAGGCCGGCGCCTCCGTCCTGGCGAAGGACATCCCGCTGCCGGCCGGCACCAAGCTGGCCGTCGAGGGTGACACGGTGGTCCTGCAGGTTCTGGCCGCGCAGGCCGAGGAGCCCGCCGGCGAGGGTGAGGGCGAGGCGGCCGCCGAGGCCTGATCCTCTCCCGGTCATCGTTTGGTCGGCCGCTGTTCCCGTGCGGGGCAGCGGCCGACGTGCATGTGTGGACGGACGGGCAGGTAGGGAGACATGGACGTGACGACGGACGCGAGTGCGCCCTGGCTGGTGGCCGGTCTCGGCAATCCGGGCCCCGAGTACGCCGCGAACCGGCACAACGTCGGTTTCATGGTGGTGGATCTGCTGGCGGAGCGCATCGGGGCGCGGTTCAAGCGGCACGGCAAGGCGCAGGCGCAGGTGGTGGAGGGGCGGATCGGGCCTCCGGGGCCGGGCAACCGGCGGGTGATCCTGGCGAAGCCGATGTCGTTCATGAACGTGTCGGGCGGGCCGGTGACGGTGCTGCGGGACTTCTACAAGGTGCCGGTCGGCAACATCGTGGCGGTGCACGACGAGCTGGACATCGACTACGGCGTGCTGCGGCTGAAGCTGGGGGGCGGCGACAACGGGCACAACGGGCTGAAGTCGATCACGAAGTCGCTGGGGGCGGACTACCACCGGGTGCGGTTCGGGATCGGCCGGCCGCCGGGGCGGATGCCGGTGGCGGACTTCGTGCTGAAGGACTTCTCGTCGGCGGAGCGCAAGGAGCTGGACTACTTCGTGGACCGTGCGGCGGACGCGGTGGAGTGTCTGGTGATCGAGGGGCTGGAGCGTGCGCAGGGCACGTACAACTCCTGACTTGTCCGTGCTTGCCGCCCGGGTGAGTTGACCCACCGCATAGGTATGGCCAATGATCCCGGCCATGCCTGTCTCAGCCGTCGCCGCCGCCCGTCCCCGACGGGCCTCGCGCGCCTCGCGGGCCGCGCTGCGGTTCGGCCGGGTCGCGGCGATGGGCACGGTCGCGGCGTTGATCCTGATCGCCGGGGTGTGGGCGTCGTGGGGGACGGCGCAGCACGTGATGCTGACCAAGGGACGCGAGCAGGGCACGGTCGAGGTGACGCGGTGCGGGGACGGTGCGTGCAGCGGGCCCTACGCGCCGGTGTCGGCGGGGTCGCGGGCGCGGGTGAGCGTCGTGCTCGAGGACTCGGTGGCCGTGTCGGAGGGGCGTACGTACTCGGTGGTGGTGAAGCCGGGCAGTGACGACGCGGTGCGCTCGGGTCCGGCCGGGGTGCTGTACGCGTGGGTGCCGCTGGGCGGTGCGCTGCTGCTTGCGTCGGTCGTCGTGGCGGGCGGGCTGCGGCGGACCCGGGCGGCGTGGGTGCTGGCCGGGTCGGGGGTGGGGTTGCTGACCGCGGCGTTCCTCGCGGTGTGACGTGGATACGGCGGTGCCCCCGCGCTCGTGGTGAGCGCGGGGGCACCGCCGTGTCCGGGGTGGCGGGGCGTCAGCCGGTGTTGCGCAGGCCGGCGGCGACGCCGTTGACGGTGAGCAGCAGGGCGCGGGCCAGCAGCGGGTCGGCTTCCTCGCCGGCGGCGGCCGCTTCGCGCTGGCGGCCGAGGAGGGCCACCTGGAGGTAGGAGATCGGGTCCAGGTAGGCGTCGCGGATGGCGAACGTCTGCTTGAGGACGGGGTCGGCGTCGAGCAGTTCGTCCTCACCGGTGACGTTGAGGACCTCGGCGACGGTCAGCTCGTGTTCGGCCTTGATGGCGTCGAAGACGTGCTTGAGCTCGTCGGGGACGAGGGTGTCGACGTAGTGCTGGGCGATGCGCAGGTCGGTCTTGGCGAGGGTCATCTCGACGTTGGAGATGAAGTTCCGGAAGAAGTGCCACTGCTGGTGCATCTCCGCCAGGACGCTGTCCAGGCCGGCCTCGCGCAGGGCCTTGAGACCGGAGCCGACTCCGTACCAGCCGGGGACGATCTGCCGGGACTGGGTCCAGCCGAACACCCAGGGGATGGCGCGCAGTCCGTCGAGCGAGACGCCCGATCCGGGGCGGCGGGAGGGCCGGGAGCCCAGGTGCAGGTCGGCGAGCTGGTCTACCGGAGTGGAGGCCAGGAAGTACGTCGGCAGGTCGGGGTCCTCGACCAGCTTGCGGTAGGCCTGGTGGGCGGCCTCGGAGACGACGTCCATGGCGGCGTCCCAGCGGGCGAGGGCCTCGTCGGACTGGCGGGGGGCGGTGTGCAGGGCCGAGGCCTGGAGGGTGGCGGCGACCGTCAGTTCCAGGTTCTCGCGGGCCAGCGCCGGGATCAGGTACTTGTCGGAGATGACCTCGCCCTGCTCGGTCACCTTGATCTCGCCCTCCAGGGTGCCCCAGGGCTGGGCGAGGATGGCGTCGTGGGTGGGACCGCCGCCGCGGCCGACGGTGCCGCCGCGGCCGTGGAACAGCCGGAGCCGCACTCCGTACCGGTGGGCGACGTCGCGCAGGCGGCGCTGGGCGCGGTGGATCTCCCACTGCGAGGTGGTGATGCCGCCGAACTTGGAGGAGTCGGAGTAGCCGAGCATGACCTCCTGGACGTCGCCGCGCAGGGCGACGAGGCGCCGGTAGGAGGGGTCGGCGAGGAGGTCCTCGAGGATGGTGTCGGCGGCCTTGAGCTCGTCGGTGGTCTCCAGGAGCGGCACGATGCCGATCTTGGCCCAGCCGGCGTGCAGGTCGACGAGGCCGGCCTCCCGGGCCAGCACCGCCGCGGCGAAGACGTCGTCGGCGCCCTGGCACATGGAGATGATGTAGGACTCGACGACCTCGGGGCCGAAGACCTCCAGGGCGCGCCGGACGGTCTGGAAGACGCCGAGGGTCTTCTCGCCGGCCGCGTCCACCGGGGCGGGCGTCGGGGCCAGCGGCCTGCGGGAGCGCAGCTCCTTGGCGAGGAGCTTGGTGCGGTACTCGCGGGGCATGTCGGCGTAGCGCCAGGACTCCTCGCCGAGGCGGTCGAAGAGCTGGCCGAGGGCGTGGTGGTGGGCGTCGGCGTGTTCGCGGACGTCCATGGTGGCGAGCTGGAGGCCGAAGGCGGCGAGGGTGCGGATGGTGCGGGCGAGCCGGCCGTCGGCGAAGAGGCCGCCGCGGTGCTCGCGCAGGGAGGTCTGGAGGATCCGCAGGTCGGCGATGAGTTCGGCGGTGCCGAGGTAGTCGTGGCCGTCCTCGTGGGGGGTGCCCTTGGCGAGGCGCTGCTTGGTGTTCTCCAGCTTCTGCCGGATGCAGGTGGCCTTGAGCCGGTAGGGCTCCTCGGCGTTGAGGCGCTTGTAGCGGGGGCTGATCTCGGGGAGCCGGTCGAGGTCGGCCTGGAGCGAGGTGAGGAGTTCCTCCGTCGCGCCGGTGTAGCGGATGGAGTTGGACAGGAAGCCGCGCAGCTCGTCGATCATCTCCAGGGCGTCGTTGATGCCGTGCTCGTGCTGGAGGATGAGGACGTCCCAGGTGACCTGGGGGGTGACGTTGGGGTTGCCGTCGCGGTCGCCGCCGATCCAGGTGCCGAAGGTGAGGGGGCGGGTGTCGTCGGGGAGCTTGACGCCGGCGCGTTCGAGTTCGGCCGTCAGGTCCTCGAGGACGTCGCCGACGGCGCCGGCGTGGAGTTCGTCGAGGTAGTAGATGGCGTTGCGGGCCTCGTCGGCGGGTTCGGGGCGCACGACGCGGAGTTCGTCGGTCTGCCAGACGAGGTCGATGTTCTCGGCGAGGCGGGTGTCGAGGCGGCGCCGGTCGGACTCGATGACGGGGGTGTCGAGGAGGGCGGCGATGCGGCGCAGCTTGTTGAGGACCGAGCGGCGGGCGGCCTCGGTGGGGTGCGCGGTGAAGACGGGGCGCACGTTGAGGTTGCGGACCGTCTCGCGCAGGTGCTCGGGGTCGGCGTCCTTGAGGCGGTCGGCCGTGCGGGCGAGCAGTCCGCCCTCGGCGGAGCGCCGGGCGCGCAGTTCGCGGCCGCGGTGGACCTGCTCGGTGACGTTGGCGAGGTGGAAGTAGGTGGAGAAGGCGCGGACCAGCTTGGCCGCGGTCTGCAGTTCGGTGCCGCGCAGCAGTTCCGCGGCGGCCTCGCCGTCCTCTCGGGTGAGTCGGCGTACCTTCTCGACGAGGTCCAGCAGCTCGGGGCCCTCCTGCCGGACGAGGGTCTCCCCGAGGAGGTCGCCCAGTCGGCGGATGTCGGCCCGCAGTTCGGTGCTGGTGGTCGCCTGGGACACAGTCTGGTCGTCGGCACTGCTCACAGGTGCGGCTCCTTGCAGTGTTGAAGCTCGTCTGGGAGGGAACCCGGACGGCGTCTCGCGCGGCGGGCGCCGCTTACGGGGCTGGACGTCCGGGAAGAAATCTGAGCGGACCGCGCTGTCCGACCGCTCTCCAGGATAGGTGTCGACCGGGACGCGCAGGCTCTCGGGCTCTTGCCGCGGGATGACGCACTGCCATACTTACGTCGCCGTAGGTTACGGAACCGTAGGAAACTGTGCGTGGTTTCCGCGGTGTGTTTCCGCAGCCCGCGGCACGGCCACGACCCTCGACCCCCCAAGGACGCGCATGACCACGAGTTCCGATGTGATCCCGGACGCTCCGAAGGCCCCCGACGACGAGTCCGCGGACTCCGCCACCCTGGGCGGTGAGCAGAAGCGGTCGATCGAGCAGATCACCCTGCTGCTGTTCATCGCCGTCCCCTTCCTCGCGCTGGTGGCGGCGGTGCCGCTGGCGTGGGGGTGGGGGGTGAGCTGGCTGGACCTGGGCCTGCTGGTCTTCTTCTACTACCTGGGCTGCCACGGCATCACGATCGGGTTCCACCGTCACTTCACCCACGGCTCCTTCAAGGCGAAGCGGCCGCTGAAGATCGCGCTGGCGATCGCGGGCTCGATGGCGGTGGAGGGCCCGCTGGTCCGCTGGGTCGCGGACCATCGCAAGCACCACAGGTTCTCCGACGCCGAGGGCGACCCGCACTCGCCGTGGCGGTACGGCGAGACGGTCCCGGCCCTGATCAAGGGCCTGTGGTGGGCGCACATCGCGTGGATGTTCGACGAGGAGCAGACCCCGCAGGACAAGTACGCGCCGGATCTGATCAAGGACCCGGTGCTGCGGGCGGTCTCCCGCCAGTTCGTGCTGTGGACGGTGGTGTCGCTGGCCCTGCCGGCGGTGATCGGCGGGCTGGTCACGATGTCGTGGTGGGGTGCGTTCACCGGGTTCTTCTGGGGGTCACTCGTCCGGGTGGCGCTGCTGCATCACGTCACGTGGTCGATCAACTCGATCTGCCACGCGGTCGGCAAGCGTCCGTTCAAGTCCCGGGACCGGTCGGGCAACGTGTGGTGGCTGGCGGTCCTGTCCTGCGGTGAGTCCTGGCACAACCTGCACCACGCCGACCCGACGTCCGCGCGGCACGGTGTGATGCGGGGCCAGCTCGACTCGAGTGCCCGCCTGATCCGCTGGTTCGAGCAGCTGGGGTGGGCGTACGACGTGCGGTGGCCGTCACGCTCGCGTATCGATTCGCGCCGCGACGCGGACCATGGCGGCTCCCGCCGCCGGAAGGAAACCGTCGAGGCGGCATGATGGTCGGCGTGGCGACCGACTCCAGCACTCCCAGCAATGACAAGCCGCGGCGTGCGCGCCGTACCCGGATGACCGGTGTCGAGCGTCGCCAGCAGCTGCTGGAGATCGGTCGCACCCTCTTCGCCGAGAAGGGTTTCGAGGGCACGTCGGTGGAGGAGATCGCGGCGAAGGCCGGGGTGTCCAAGCCGGTGGTGTACGAGCACTTCGGCGGCAAGGAGGGCCTGTACGCGGTGGTGGTGGACCGCGAGATGCGGCGGCTGCTGGACATGGTGACCAGTTCCCTGACCGCCGGCCACCCGCGTGAGCTGTGCGAGCAGGCGGCGTTCGCGCTCCTGGACTACATCGAGGAGTACACGGACGGCTTCCGTATCCTGGTGCGCGACTCCCCCATCCCGCAGTCGACGGGCACCTTCGCCTCGCTGATCTCCGACATCGCCACCCAGGTGGAGGACATCCTGGGCCGCGAGTTCAAGAACCGCGGCTTCGACGCCAAGCTGGCCCCGCTGTACGCGCAGGCGCTGGTCGGGATGGTGGCGCTGACCGGCCAGTGGTGGCTGGACGTGCGCCGTCCGAAGAAGGCCGAGGTGGCGGCGCACCTGGTGAACCTGGCGTGGCACGGCCTGGACGGCCTGGAGCCGAAGCCGCGGCTGATCGGTCACCGGAAGAGCTGATGTACACGAAATAGTGCAACCAGTGACTCACTAGGTGCATCTTGTGGCATCCTGTCGGTATGACTGAGATCGCGATCAGCGCTGCCCGTTCCCAGCTCGGCGACCTGGTCCGCCGCGCCGCCCACAGCCGCGAGACCATCGCCCTCACCGACCACGGGCACGTGGCCGCGCTGCTCGTGTCGCCGCACGTCATAGAGGATCTCGAGGACGCTCTGGCCGTTGCCGACTACCAGCGGCGCAAGGCCGAGGGCACGCTTGGTCCGGGCATCCCCATGGCAGAGGTGCGCAAGCGGCTGGGGCTCGAAAAGAAGTGACTTACGAGATCATCTTCGAACCGCAGGCCCTCGACTCCGCCGCCCGGTTCCTGAAGGAGGATCCCGACGGCCTCGCCACCGTCCTGGACGCTATCGACAAGCTCGCGGAAAGCCCTCGTCCGACAGGATCGATCCCCTACGGATCGCCAGACATCCGTCGTCTGCATGTCGGCGACTACCGCGTGCTCTACGTCATCGACGACGACGTGGTCCGCATTCTCGTGACCCACCTGGGCCGCACCCCCTGAGTCACCCTTCCTTCCGGGCGACGGCGAAGACGCGGCGGAAGGGGAACGGGGTGCCGTGCGGGCCCGGCGGGTAGGCCTCGCGCAGGGCCGTGCGGTACTCCTCGGTGAACGCGTCCCGGGCCTCCGGGTCGTCGTCGAGCGCGGTGAGGACGGGGCGCAGTCCGGTGCCCCTGACCCAGTCGAGGACGGGGTCGTCCCCGGTCAGCAGGTGCAGGTACGTCGTCTCCCAGACGTCCGCCGTGCAGCCGAGGGCGGTCAGCCGCTCGAGGTAGGCCTCGGGGGTGTGGACGGCGTCGCCGTGCCGCAGGGTGCCGGCGAGGCGGTCCCGCCAGCGCGGGGAGCCGGCGATGTCGCGCATCAGCCGGTGGCTGGGGGCGTCGAAGTTGCCGGGGACCTGGAAGGCGAAGGTGCCGCCGGGGCGCAGGGCGCCGATCCAGTCGGCGAAGCGCTCGGCGTGGCCGGGGACCCACTGGAGGGTGGCGTTGCTGATGATCAGGTCGTGCGGTCCGGCCGGGGTCCAGGTGCGGACGTCGGCGCGGGCGAAGTCGAGGCGGCCGCCGCCCGGGGTGGGACCGGCGTGCTCGCCGGCCCGCGCGAGCATCTCGGCGGAGTTGTCGTAGCCGGTGATGCGGGCGGTGGGCCAGCGGTCCGCGAGCAGGGTGGTGACGTTGCCGGGGCCGCAGCCGAGGTCGGCGACGCGGGGCGGCGCGGTGGGGAGGCCGGGGACGCGTGCGAGGAGGTCGGCGAACGGCCGGGCGCGGTGACCGGCGTGGCGCAGGTACTGGGCGGGGTCCCAGGCGGGGGTGGTGGCGGACATGGTGCCTCCGGGTGGCGGCCGTGCGGGTCGGGTACCCAGCGTCACCGGATATTTATCTCGATGTCAAGATGGTTGACCTCAAGAGACTTCACATCGACACAACCACTACACTGATCGTCATGGAGGACGAGGTCGATCGGCTGGTCGCAGCATGGCGCCGGGAGCGTCCGGACCTCGACGTGGAACCGCTCGAGGTGCTGAGCCGGGTGAGCAGGCTCGCCCGGCACCTGGACCGCGCACGCCGGCTGGCCTTCTCGGAACACCAGCTGGAGCCGTGGGAGTTCGACGTCCTGACGGCGCTGCGCCGGGCGGGCACCCCGTACCAGCTCTCGCCGGGCCAGCTGCTCACCCAGACCCTGGTCACCTCCGGCACGATGACCAACCGCATCGACCGCCTCGCCAAGAAGGACCTGGTGGAACGCCTGCCCGACCCCAGCGACCGGCGCGGCGTGCTGGTCCGGCTCACGGACGAGGGCCGGGACCGCGCCGACCAGGCGCTCGCCGGGCTCCTGGAGCAGGAGCGCGCGATCCTGGGCGAGCTCTCCCGGGCCCAGCGCAGTGAACTGGCCTCACTGCTACGCCAGTTGACCGCCCCGTTCGACAACATTCCCGGTTAAGGGTTTCCCGGGCGGATCGGGCCGCAGACGCGAGGGCTCACCTGCGTCGATCAGGCACTGTTGCTCTCCTCCGACCCGATCCGCCCGGGAGGCCCCAGGTCCACCGGGCCCACCCCGGCCCGGCGCGCCAGCGCGACGGCGGCGAGGGTGGAGTGGACGCCCAGCTTGCCCAGCACGTTCTGCATGTGGGTCCGCACCGTGTGCGGGGAGAGGTAGAGCCGCTCGGCGACCGCCTTGCGGCCGAGTCCGGCGACCATGCAGCGCAGCACCTCCCGCTCGCGCGGGGTCAGCGACTCCACCAGCCGTTCGCTCTCGGTGCGGTGCTTGCGTGCGGCGGTCAGCTCGCGCAGGACGCCGGTGAGCAGCGCGGGCGGCAGATGCGTCTCGTCGCGCAGCACCCCCCGGATCACGCTGAGCAGCCGCGACAGGGAACAGTCCTTGGCCACCCACCCGCAGGCACCGGCCGCCAGCGCCAGGGCCGCGCGGCGGGGGTCGTCCTTCCCGGCGAGGACGACGATCCGCACGCCGGACTGCGCCGACCGCACCCCGGCGACCAGCGAGATGCCGTCCACCAGCCCCTCTTCGTTGCCCTCCCGCACCGGCACGGCCGGCCGGGCGCCGGGCACCCGGCCCCCCAGGTCGGCGTCGACGAGCAGCACGTCGAACCGCCGCCCCTCGGCCGCGGCGCGCTCCAGGCAGCGCAGCGCGGCCGGACCGCTGCCGGCCGCGGAGACGTCGACGTCCGGCTCGGCGGCCAGGGCGGCGGCGAGCGACTCGGCGAAGATGCGGTGGTCGTCGACGACCAGGACTCGGATACGAACCACGGAACCCCCTTCCCCACGCTCCCGCGGAGCAGGGGATACGTCGCATGAGGCGACACCTGCGCGGGCACGGAGCCCGAAGCCCCAGTGCCCGCCTTCGCGTTCGGTACCGGGGACGGGTCGCCGCGGCCGCACGACCGCCGCCGTGCGGTGACCGATGCCCCCGTCCCGGGTTCCGTACCCGGCCGTCCCGCCCCCTGATCGGCACCGGCCCCCACCGGCGCTGTGCATCAGAGTACGGGCGGGCGCCGGGAGCGGAAGGTTATTTGCAGAACTGACAGGCCCGCGCGTTTATGGTGAGCCGCATGTTTCGTCTTGTGACAGAAGTAGACAAAGCACGGCGCGATCTGCTGCGCACCCGCCTGCGGGAGACGAACACGGCCGCCTCCCCGATCCTGCGTACGCTGCGCGGCACCCCTCACGAACGCGAATTCCCCCTGCACGTCTGGGTGCTGGACGCCGACGGCGGCCTCGCGGGCGGTCTCGTCGGGCACACCTGGGCGACCTGGCTCCACGTGACCTACCTGTGGGTGGACGACCGGTGCCGGGGGGCGGGGCTGGGCGCCGCACTGCTGGCCGAGGCGGAGCGCGCGGCCCGCGACGAACGCGGCTGCGCGGCGGCGCGCGTGGAGACCTGGGACTTCCAGGCGCCGGACTTCTACCGCGGGCGGGGCTACGAGGTGGTGTGCGTGATCCCCGACTATCCGCCGGGGATCACCGAGTACACCCTGGTCAAGCGGCTGGGCTGAGCCGCCGCGCGCCCGCCGCGGGCACCGCCTCGAACACCCGGGGGGTGGTGAAGCCGGCCGCGGCGAACGCCTCCTCGACCGCCTTGGTGACGCCGTCGACGTCCGCCGCCTCCACCAGCACGATGGCCGAGCCGCCGAAGCCGCCGCCGGTCATCCGCGCGCCCAGGGCACCGGCCTCCAGCGCGGTGTCGACGACCAGGTCCAGCTCCGGGCAGGAGATGCGGAAGTCGTCCCGCAGGGAGGCGTGGCCCTCGACGAGGACCGGGCCGATGGCGCGGGTGTCGCCGGACTCCAGCAGCGCCACCACCCGCTCCACGCGCTCGTCCTCCGTGACGACGTGCCGGACCAGGCGGCGGACCTCCTCCTCGTCGCCCAGCCGCTCGAGCGCCGCGTCCAGCTCCCCGTAGGGCACGTCCCGCAGCGCGTCGACGCCCAGCAGGGCGGCGCCCTTCTCGCAGCCGGCACGGCGCTTGCCGTACTCGCCCTCGCTGTGGGAGTGCTTGACCTGCGTGTCGACGACCAGCAGACGCATGCCCTCGGCGGCCAGGTCGAAGGGGATCTGGCGCTGGGAGAGGTCGCGGGTGTCCAGGAACAGCGCGTGGCCGGCCTCGCAGCAGGCGGACGCCGTCTGGTCCATGATGCCGACCGGCGCGCCGACGTAGACGTTCTCGGCGCGCTGGCACAGGCGGGCGAGCTGCCAGCCGCGCAGGCCGAGGGAGTACAGGTCGTTCATGGCCAGGGCGACGACGACCTCCAGGGCCGCCGACGAGGACAGGCCCGCGCCCGACGGGACGGTCGAGGCCAGGTGGACGTCGGCGCCGGTGATCTCGTGCCCGGCCTCGCGCAGCGCCCAGACGACGCCCGACGGGTACGCCGTCCAGGACCTGTCCGCCTCGGGGGTCAGGTCGGCGACGCGCAGCTCGACGGGGTCGGCGCCGATGTCCGCCGAGTGCAGGCGCAGGACGCCGTCGTCGCGCCGGGAGACCGCGGCGACCGCGGTGTGCGGCAGGGCGAACGGCATGACGAAGCCGTCGTTGTAGTCGGTGTGCTCGCCGATGAGGTTGACCCGGCCCGGCGCCGCCCACACCCCCTGCGGCCGCTCCCCGTACAGCTCGCGGAACCGCTCACCGACCGTCCGCGCGACAGCCTCGCTCATGTCCTGACCCCTCGCCCTTTCCGCACTTCTCCACGTACCGCAGGTCTACTTCGCGTGCCGCTGCGCGAACTCCCACGCGTCGGCGACGATCCCCGCGAGGTCCGCGCGGGACGGGTTCCAGCCCAGCTTCTCGCGGGCGGTGCCGGCCGACGCCACCAGGGTGGCCGGGTCGCCGCCCCGGCGCGGGGCCACCACCTCGGGGATCGGGTGGCCCGTCACCCGGCGGACGGTCTCGACGACCTCGCGGACCGAGAAGCCGTTGCCGTTGCCCAGGTTGCAGATGAGGTGCTCGCCGGGGACGGCCGCGTCCAGGGCGAGCAGGTGGGCCTCGGCCAGGTCGGCGACGTGGATGTAGTCGCGCACGCAGGTGCCGTCCGGCGTCGGGTAGTCGTCGCCGTAGACGGAGATCGCCTCGCGCCTGCCCTGCGCGACCTGGAGCACCAGCGGGATCAGGTGCGACTCGGGGTCGTGCCGCTCGCCGTACGCGCCGTACGCGCCGGCGACGTTGAAGTAGCGCAGCGAGACCGCGCCGAGCCCGTGGGCCGCGGCCTCGCCGGTGATCATGTGGTCGACGGCGAGCTTGGAGGCGCCGTACGGGTTGGTGGGCCTCGTCGGCGCGGACTCGACGATCGGCACCTCGTCGGGCTCGCCGTAGGTGGCGGCCGTGGAGGAGAAGACGAGCCGGCGCACGCCCGCCGTGCGCATGGCCTCCAGCAGGGCCATGGTGCCGCCGACGTTGTTGTCCCAGTACTTCTCGGGCTTCACGACGGACTCGCCGACCTGGGAGAACGCGGCGAAGTGCAGGACGCCGTCGTAGGAGGAGTCCAGCCATTTGGCGGCGTCGCGGATGTCGCCCTCGACGAACGCGGCGCCCGCCGGGACGCCCTCCCGGAAGCCGGTGGACAGGTTGTCGAGGACGGTGACCTCGTGCCCCGCCTCCAGCAGGTGCTGGGCGACGACGCTGCCGACATAGCCCGCGCCACCTGTCACCAGGTACTTCCCACTCATGAACTCGCTACCTCTCGCAGTCGCTCGGCCGCGCGCTCCGGGGGCACGTCGTTGATGAACACGTTCATGCCGGACTCGGAGCCCGCGAGGAACTTCAGCTTGCCGGACGTCCGGCGAATAGTGAAAAGCTCCAGGTGCAGCGCGAAGTCGTCCCGCGTCACGCCCTCGAAGTCCTCCAGCTGCCCGAACGGGGCCTGGTGCCAGGCCGCGATGTACGGCGTCGGGGCCTCGCCCTCGCCGAAGATCCGGTCGAAGCGCCTCAACAGTTCCAGATAGACCTGGGGGAACTCTGTGCGCGCCGCCTCGTCGAGGCCGAGCAGGTCGGGCACGCGCCGCTTGGAGTAGAGGTGCACCTCGTACGGCCAGTGGGCCGCGTACGGCACGAAGGCGGCCCAGTGCTCGCTCTCCAGGACGACCCGCTCGCCCGCCAGTTCCTCCGCGACCACCGCGTCGAACAGGTTCTCCCCGCCTGTCGCCTCCTTGTGCGCGGCGAGCGAACGGAGCATCAGGGCGGTGCGGGGGGTGGTGAACGGGTAGGCGTAGATCTGCCCGTGCGGGTGACCGAGCGTCACACCGATCTCGGCGCCGCGGTTCTCGAAGCAGAAGACCTGTTCGACGGAGGGCAGATGCGACAGCTCCGAGGTGCGGTCGGTCCAGGCGTCGAGGACGAGCCGGGCCTGCTCCTCGCTCAGGTCGGCGAACGAGGCGTTGTGGTCGGAGGTGAAGCAGACGACCTCGCAGCGGCCGGAGTCGCCGGCCAGCGAGGGGAAGCGGTTCTCGAAGACGACCACGTCGTACGACGAGTCGGGGATCTCGCTCAGCCGCTCGCCCACGGACGGGCACAGGGGGCATTCGTCGGCGGGCGGGTGGTAGGTGCGGCCCTGGCGGTGCGAGGCGACGGCGACCGAGTCGCCGAGCAGCGGGTCGCGGCGGATCTCCGAGGTGGTGACGGTCCGCTCCAGCGGGCGGCGGTCCACGGCGTCCCGCACGGTGTCGTCGCGCAGGTCGTAGTGGATGAGCTCGCGACCGTCGGCCAGCCGGGTCGAGGTCTTCTTCACTGCCGCACTCCTCTGCACCCACACTCAGTCATCCAACACAATCAAACATAACACTTCACAACCTACCAGCGCCCCGATCATCACAATCAAACAAAGAACATCACCACAAGTGTTCATTTACTGAACGCGGAGGCGTAGGTTCCGCTGCGGATCAGTTCGCGCAACGAAGCGAGTTCGTATGCATACCCCCACATATCTAGCCGCGGAGCTTCGACTCCCCACCAACTGGCTCGACTACACGATCCTCGGGATCTACTTCGTCGTCGTGCTCGGCATCGGGTTCGCCGCCCGCCGCTCGGTGCGGACCAGCCTGGACTTCTTCCTGTCCGGCCGGTCGCTGGCCGCCTGGATCACCGGCCTCGCCTTCATCTCGGCCAACCTCGGCGCCACCGAGATCCTGGGCATGGCCGCCAACAGCGCGCAGTACGGCGTCTACACGACGCACTGGTACTGGATCGGCGCCATTCCGGCGATGGTCTTCCTCGGTCTGGTGATGATGCCGTTCTACTACGGCTCGAAGGTCCGCTCGGTCCCCGAGTTCCTGCTGCTGCGCTTCGACAAGGCGGCACACCTGCTGAGTTCGATCCTGTTCGCCTTTGCGGCCATCCTGATCGCCGGAGTGAACCTCTACGCCCTCGCGATCGTCGTCGAGGCGCTGCTCGGCTGGCCGGAGTGGGTGGCCATCGTGGTCGCCGGCTTCTTCGTCCTGGCGTACATCACCCTCGGCGGACTCTCCTCGGCCATCTACAACGAGGTCCTCCAGTTCTTCGTGATCATGGCGGCGCTCATCCCGATCACCATCCTGGGCCTGAAGAAGGTCGGCGGCTGGGACGGCCTGTCCGACTCCCTCACGCAGTCCCACGGCGCCGACTTCATGACCTCGTGGGGCGGCACGGGCATCGGCAGCGCGAACCCGCTGGGCGCCAACTGGCTGACCATCGTCCTCGGCCTCGGCTTCGTGCTCTCCTTCGGCTACTGGACGACGAACTTCGCCGAGGTGCAGCGCGCCCTGTCGGCGAAGAACCTCTCGGCGGCCCAGCGCACGCCGCTGATCGCCGCGTTCCCGAAGATCTTCATCGTCTTCCTGGTGATGATCCCCGGCCTGGTCGCCGCGGTGCTCGTGCCGAAGATCGGCACGCCGGGCTCGGACCTCCAGTACAACGACGCGATCCCGTACCTGATGCAGCAGTTGCTGCCCAACGGTGTCCTCGGCATCGCCGTGACCGGCCTCCTGGCGGCCTTCATGGCGGGCATGGCGGCGAACGTGTCCTCGTTCAACACGGTGTTCACCACCGACATCTGGGCGAAGTACGTCGTGAAGGACCGCGACGACGCGTACTACGTGCGCTTCGGCCGGCTGATCACGGTGATCGGTGTGCTGGCGTCGATCGGGACGGCGTTCCTCGCGTCGTCGTTCTCGAACATCATGAGCTACCTCCAGACGCTGTTCTCCTTCTTCAACGTCCCGATGTTCGTGGTCTTCATCATCGGCATGTTCTGGAAGCGGGCGTCGATGAAGTCCGGCTTCTGGGGGCTGATCGCGGGCACCACCGCCGCGATGGTCAACTACTTCGTCATCTACAAGCAGGGCATCGTCGACATCCCCTCCGACCAGGGCGCCAACTTCGTCTCGGCGATCGCGGGCTTCGTCGCCGGAGCGGTCGTCATGGTCGCCGTGTCCCTGTTCACCAAGCCCAAGCCGGTCGCCGAGCTCCAGGGCCTGGTCTACGGGACCCGCTCCCCGGGCATGTCCGAGCCGCCCGCCGAGGGCGACGACGCGTGGTACCGCAAGCCGGCCCTGCTGGGCTGGGGCGCGGTCGTGCTGGCCGCCGCCTGCTACATCCCGTTCTCGTTCTGACCGCGGGAGGATTGAGAGAGCATGTCCGATTCCTACTCCGACAAGAACGTCCAGGACGAGGTCTCCGAGCTGGAGGGCAAGTCCGCCACAGCAGCGCGGCTGTTCGACATCCGGCGGATCATCGGCGGGCTGTTCGTGGTCTACGGCGTCATCGTGACCATCGCGGGCTTCGCGGCGTCCGACGACGACATCGACAAGGCGCAGGGGGTGAACATCAACTTGTGGACCGGGCTGGGGATGCTGGTGCTGGGGCTCTTCTTCCTGGCCTGGCTGAAGCTCCGCCCCACGACTCCGCCGGCCTCGGCGGAGGAGCCTCCGCCGGAGTGACGGCCGCTCGGTGAACGCCGTCCCCGGGCGCCCGGCGTGGGCGCGGGGGGTGGGTCACGCGGCCCGGCTGCCCGAGGCGAGGCGAGCCGACGGCCCGCCCGGCGAGGCGGCTGACGGCTCGCCGCCACCGGCACGGCGTTCAGCCGCCCGCGGCGCCCGCGCGGTCCAGCAGGCCCGTGCGGGCGGCCAGGGCGGCGGCCTCCAGGCGGGAGCCCACGCCCAGTTTCATCAGCACCCGCTGCACATGCGTACGCGCCGTGGACGGTGCGATGCCCATGCCGGCCGCGATCAGCCGCGTGTCCTCGCCGTCGGCGACCCGGACCAGGACCTCGACCTCCCGCGGCGTGAGCATCGACAGCAGCCGCTGCCCCTCGTCGTCCGGCTGCGCCGCCGGATTCAGCAGCTCCCCGAACGCCCCCTGGAGCAGCGCCGGCGCCACCGCCGCCTCGCCCGCCCGCGCCTTCATGATCGCCCGCTCGACCCCCTCGATGCGCTCGTCGTGCCGGACGTACCCCGACGCCCCCGCCGCGAACGCCGCCGCGATCCCGCGCGGACTCGGCACCGGCCCCAGCACCAGCACCGCCACCTGCGGCCGCTCCCGCTTGATCCGGACCACCGGATCGAAGATCCCCGGCTCGGCCGGTGTCGCCGTGCCCAGCAGACACACCTCCGGCGCCCGGCCGATCACCAGCTCCGCCGCCCCCGCGGCGGGCGCCGTCGCGGCGAGCACCCGGTGCCCCCGCAGCTTCAGCGCCGAGGCCAGCGCCTCGGCGAGCAATCGGTGGTCGTCGACCACCATGAGCCGCACTCCCATAGAGCAACCCCCCAGTTCCCCCCGGTACTGCCCCCGGAAGCTACACGCAAGAGCGACGTCGCGCTGCCCCTACCGGCAAGAACCGCCCCCCGACGCCGAAACCCCGCACCGCGTCCCGCGCGCCACGGCCCCGCCCCCGGGAACGGGGGCGGGGCCGTGGCGCGCGGGACGCGGTGCGGGGACGGACCGGCTCAGCCGGCGGTGGCGAACCCGATGGCCAGGTACTCCTTCTCGTCCGCGCTGGTCACCTCACTGGCGTACACCTGCGACATGTACAGGTGCCCCTGGGAGTACAGGTACTCGGAGTACTCCGGCAGCATGCTGGTCTCCACGTCCCGCACCGCCTCGGTCGCCGGGTTCTCCAGCAGCGTGGTCGGCTTGAACGACCCGCCGTCGATGCTGACGATCTGGCCGCCCTTGTCGTACGGCGGGCGCTTGTACGCGATCACGTTGCCGCCGTCCATGCGCAGCGGGGTGATCGTGTAGCCGTCGCCGGCGTCGGCGCGCTGCCCGGTCTGCTTTCCGGTGGCCAGGTCGAGGGCGACGATCTCGTTGGTCTGGGAGTAGCTCTCGCCGCCGCCCTCGTGCTCCTCGGTCGGGATGTAGATGCGGTCGTTGCCGACCACGAGCCCGGAGCACTGCTCGATCTTGCTGATGGTGTCGCAGCGGGCGGCGTACTGCTCGCCCGGCGCCGAGATGCGGGTGCGCAGCTTGCCGGTCTTGTTGTCGATGGAGAAGAAGTCCGAGATACCGCTGCCGTCACCGGCGGAGTCACCGACGTCGGCGGCCACGACCAGGGGGTTGGTCGAGACGATGCCCGCGTACTCGATGCCCTTGGCCATCTTGTACTCCGAGAGCACCTTGCCGGTCTTCGGGTCGAGGGTCTGGATGTTGAGCTGCCGTGCGTCGTACGAGCCGCACTTGCGGACCGCGACCAGCTTCTCGCCACCGCCGTAGCCCGCGTCGTAGCAGGAGTCGGTCGTCTTCGGGGACCACAGGACGTCGCCGCTGGCGAGGTCCCAGGCGACGCCGCCGCTGGTGCTGCCGGCGGCGACGGTGCCGCCGCTGATCGTGACGTTGTCGAAGGAGATCGGCTGGTCACCGGACTTGGCGGACTTCGTCCACACGGTCTTTCCGGTACCCAGGTCGATCAGCGCGACCTGGCTGCAGCCGTGCGAGGGCTCGGCCTTGGTCGGCATGGCGGGCTCGTGGACGACGACCGCCTTGTCGTCCGCGGTGAGGTGCCGGCTGGTGGTGCAGACCGGGCCCGCCAGCGGGATGGTCCACAGCTTGCTGCCCTTGTCGGGGTCGTAGCCGACGATCTGGGCGATGCCGCTCTTGGCGTACACCGAGTCGGTGAGCCAGGAGCCGGCGACGACGACGCTGCTGTCGTCCTTGCTCACCGCGGGGGCCGGGACCTGGAAGAGGACCTTGGCGGCCGGGTCCGCGGGCACCTTCTCCTTGCCGCCGGAGGAGGTGCCGCCGGAGCCGCCCTTGCCGTTCGTGCCGCCCTTGCCGCTGGTGCCGCCGCTGGAGCCCGCCGTGTTGTTCTTGTCGTCGTCCTTGCCGGAGGAGCTCGCGTACCAGACCCCGCCGCCGATGATGAGGGCGATGGCGACGACGGCGGCCACGATGATGGCCATCGACGCACTGATCCTCCGCCCGCCGCCCTGCCCGCCGGCCTGGGCCTGCATGGGCACGGTCGCCTGGGGATAGCCGTAGCCCGGCTGACCGGGCTGCCCCGGCTGCCCGTACGGCGGCGTCGGCTGCGCGTACGGCGGCGTCGGCTGCGCGTAGGGTCCGGGCGGCGTCGGCTGCCCGTAGGGCCCGGGCTGCTGCGGCTGCCCGTACGGGCCGGGCCCGCCGGGGTAGCCGTATCCGGGCTGGGGCGTCTGCGGGGGCTGCGGATACCCGTACCCCGGCTGCGGTCCGCCCGCCGGCGGAGCCGGCGGTGCCACGGGCGGCTGCGGGGACGCCGGAGGCGTCCCCGGGGCCTGCGGGTAGCCGTACCCGGGCTCGGGGGCCTTGCCGAGGTCCGGTCCGCCGCCCGACGGCGGGGTGGGGGGCTGGGACGGCTGCGACGGCTGGTCCTGCGGCGGTCCGAAGCCCCCTGACTGCGGGGGCTGGTTCGGCGGCGGGGGCGGCGGCTGGGTCATGGCGTGAGTACCTCGGTGAGCGGGGACGACGGGACCGGCCGGGCCGGCCGGACGGATCCGGCGCGGCGGCGGACGGGGCGGGCGGCCGGGGCGGAGAAGGTCACTTGCCGTAGGCGAGCATCAACTTCTCCTTCGCGTCGTCGTTCCCGGTCAGGCGGGTGCTGGAGATGTAGAAGCGCCCGTCGGCCCAGTCGATGTCCCGCGAGTAGAAGCTGCCCTCGATGTCCGCGGTGCCCTCCGGGTTCTGCAGCAGCTTGGCCGGCGTGTGGGCGGCGCCGCCCGTCGGGATCGACACGACCTGACCGCCCGCGTCGTACGACGGCTCCACGTAGGCGACGAGGGCGCCGCCCTCGGCCTTCACCGGCAGCATCGACTCGTCCGCGGGGGACTTGGTGCGCCACTTCTCCTTGCCGTCGGCGAGGCCGATCGCGACGATCTCGTTGGCGCCGGTGGTCGCCTTGGTCGGCAGGTAGAGGGTGTTGTCGGCGACGACGACACCCGTGCAGCCCTGGAGGTCGCGCTCGAGGATGGCCCAGCCGCACTCGGGGGCGAAGTCCTCGTCGACACCGACCTGCGCCTGGACCCGTCCGGCGGAGGTGAAGCTGGAGATGTTCCAGACCTTCTTGTCCTCGTTGGTGGCGTAGACGACGAGCGGGTCGACGGAGTAGGTCCGGGCGACCTGCCAGCCCTTCTCGTACTTGTAGGTCCACAGGACCTTGCCGGTCCTCGGGTCGAGGCCCTGCATCTCGTCGTGCGCGTTGTCGCCGCCGGCGCCGCAGGAGGCGACCTGGACGAGCTTCGTCGCGCTGCCCGCGAAACCGGCGGGGAAGCAGGCGTCGCCGTACCGCTTCTTGTCGTACAGCTTCTTGCCGCTGGTCACGTCGTAGGCGGTGCCGGACTGGGAGCGGCCGACCATCAGGGTGCTGCCGCTGACGTTGAGTTCGAGGGAGAGCGTCGAGTCGAACAGCTCGCCGTCCGCGACCTCTTCCTTCCAGCCCTGCTTGCCGGTGGCGAGGTCGATCTGCTGGAGCTGGTTGCACTCGGCGCGGTCGCTGGAACCGCTCATGTAGGCGACGACGATCGTGTTCTGCGCCGTCGCCTCCGGGGTGACCGCGCAGATCTTCTGCGGGAAGGTGATGGGGTCCCAGGTGGGCTTGCCGTCACCGATGTCGTAGGCGAGGACCTGCTTGTACGCAGCCTTCACCGCGGCCTTGTCGGTGATCCACATGCCGTCGGCGTCGGCGCCGGAACCGGGGGCGTCGGGCGCCTCCTTGTACCAGAGCACCTTCGACTCGCCGGCTTTGCGGCCCTCGTTGAGGTCCTGGGTGTCCTCGGCGCCGTCGCCGCTGCCGTCCCCCGGGTCGACCGGGGCGCCGCCGGAGGCCGAGGGCTTGGGGTCGTCGCTCTTCCCGGCGACCGGCTTCTTGTCCGGGCCGTCGTCCCCGGTGCCGGTGACCGCCCACACGGTGCCGCCGATGACGAGCAGGGCCGCGACCGCGGCGCCGATCGCGAGGGCGGGCTTGCCCTTGAAGGGATTGCGGGATCCGGAGCCGCCGGGCGGCGGGGTGCCGGGGCCGCCGGGGAACTGCGGCTGCGGGTAGCCGTAGCCGGGCTGCTGACCGTACGGGCCCGGCTGCTGCGGCTGGGCGTACGGGCCGGAGTTGTACGGGCCGGGCTGCGCGTACGGGCCGGGCTGCTGGGGGTATCCGTACCCCGGCTGCGGGGGGCCCTGCGGAGGCTGGGGCATCTGGGGCGGGCCCTGCGGGGGCTGCGGCGCCCCGAAGCCACCACCCGGCGGCGGGTCCTGCGGTGCTCCGAAGCCACCCGGCTGCGGCGGCTGGTTGGGCGGCTGGCTCATCAGCGCGTTCCCCCTTATTGCTCACTGATTTCTCGCCACGTCCCGAGGTACGCGCTGGCCCCGGAAGCGTCGTCGGGCGATTGGTCAGACAGTCGTCAGACGGCTCTTTCTATCACCCGGTGCCGACAGCACACCGGGCCGCGTCCGCCCCTGTTCCCAAGGGAGGACCGGCCCGTGATGCCTCTGTTACGCGCCTTCACGCCCTCTTCACGCCTCGCGCGCCCCCGGCCCGCGAGGTGTCAGGCGTCCTCCGCCAATTCCAGCCAGCGCAGCTCCAGCTCGTCGCGCTGCCCGGCCAGGGTGCGCAGCTCGGCGTCCAGTTCGGCCACCTTCGCGAAGTCCGTGGCGTTCTCGGCGATCCGGGCGTGCAGTTTGGTCTCCTTCTCGGAGACCTTGTCGAGCTGCCGCTCGATCTTCTGGAGCTCCTTCTTGGCGGCGCGCACGTCGGCGGCGCTCTTCTCGGGCACCTCCGCGGCCGCTTTCGCCGCCGGCGCGGGCGAGTTGGCCGCCGCGGCCTCCTCCATGCGCCGGCGCCGCTCCAGGTACTCGTCGATGCCGCGCGGCAGCATGCGCAGCGCGCCGTCGCCGAGCAGGGCGAAGACCCGGTCGGTGGTGCGCTCGACGAAGAACCGGTCGTGGGAGATGACGATCATCGAACCGGGCCAGCCGTCGAGGACGTCCTCCAGCTGGGTCAGGGTCTCGATGTCGAGGTCGTTGGTGGGCTCGTCGAGGAAGAGGACGTTGGGCTCGTCCATGAGCAGACGCAGCAGTTGGAGCCGCCGCCGCTCACCGCCGGACAGGTCGCCGACCGGCGTCCACTGCTTCTCCTTGCCGAAGCCGAACGTCTCGCAGAGCTGGCCCGCGGTCATCTCACGGCCCTTGCCGAGGTCGACGCGCTCGCGGACCCGCTGCACGGCCTCCAGCACCCGCCAGGTGGGGTCGAGTTCGGCGACCTCCTGGGACAGGTAGGCCAGCTTGACGGTCCTGCCGACGCGCACCTGCCCGCCGGCCGGCTGCCGTTCGCCCTCGCTGCGGGCGGCCTCGGCGAGGGCGCGCAGCAGGGAGGTCTTGCCGGCGCCGTTGACGCCGACCAGGCCGATGCGGTCGCCGGGGCCGAGCTGCCAGGTGACGTGCTCGAGCAGCACCTTGGGGCCGGCCTGGACGGTCACGTCCTCCAGGTCGAACACGGTCTTGCCGAGCCGGGACGAGGCGAACTTCATCAGCTCGCTGCTGTCGCGGGGCGGCGGGACGTCGGCGATCAGCTCGTTGGCGGCCTCGACGCGGAAGCGGGGCTTGGAGGTGCGGGCGGGGGCGCCGCGCCGGAGCCAGGCCAGCTCCTTGCGGACGAGGTTCTGCCGCTTGGTCTCCTCGGTGGCGGCGATGCGCTCGCGCTCGGCGCGGGCGAAGACGTAGTCGGAGTAGCCGCCCTCGTACTCGAACACGTCGCCGCGCTGGACGTCCCACATGCGGGTGCAGACCTGGTCGAGGAACCAGCGGTCGTGGGTGACGCAGACGAGCGCGGAGCGGCGTTCGCGCAGGTGCGCGGCGAGCCAGGCGATGCCCTCGACGTCGAGGTGGTTGGTGGGCTCGTCGAGGACGATCAGGTCCTGCTCGTCGATCAGCAGCTTGGCGAGCGCGATCCGGCGCCGCTCGCCGCCGGAGAGCGGCCCGATGACGGTGTCCAGCCCCTGCGGGAACCCGGGCAGGTCCAGCCCGCCGAAGAGGCCGGTCAGCACGTCGCGGACCTTGGCGTTGCCCGCCCACTCGTGGTCGGCCATGTCGCCGATGACCTCGTGGCGGACGGTGGCCTCCGGGTCGAGGGAGTCGTGCTGGGTGAGCACGCCCAGCCGCAGCCCGCCGGAGTGGGTGACCCGGCCGGTGTCGGGCTCCTCCAGCTTGGCGAGCATCCGGATCATGGTCGTCTTGCCGTCGCCGTTGCGGCCGACGACACCGATGCGGTCCCCTTCGGACACGCCGAGGGACACGCCGTCGAGAAGTGCACGGGTGCCGTACACCTTGCTGACGTTCTCGACATTGACCAGGTTGACGGCCATTTCTCTCCTGCCTGGGGGACGATCGACCCTCCAGGGTAGTCCCGGCCGCGGGTGCCCGGGATCTGCCGTCGGATCGGGCCGGCCGAGGGGGACGGTGCGTCCCGGGCCGGCGTGGTCCGAACGGCGGGCCCCAGGTCCTGTCGTCGAACTCCCGTCGTTCGCCCGAAGGGCGGGCCTGGCGGCGTCAGGTGCGTGCTCTCGGCGCGCGGGGCTCTGAGCCTCGTACTGGATGTACTCGGTTCAGGGCCCCGTGCGGCGAGATTGCGTGCATGGCGTCGCCAGGCAGACGGGAGTTCGACGACAGGGCCTAGGAGCCGAGCACCGTCGCCCCCGCCGCGGGACCCGACGCCGTGCGCACGTCGCGGCAGGTGCCGGACGCCCGGAGCACCCCGGCGATGTCGGACGCGGACCCGGCGTCCGTGGCGAGGAAGGCCGTGGTCGGGCCCGAGCCCGAGACCAGGGCCGCCAGCGCACCCGCCGCGCGCCCCGCCGCGAGGGTGTCGGACAGCTCGGGGAAGAGGGACAGGGCCGCGGGCTGGAGGTCGTTGGTGACGGCGACGGCGAGCGCGGCGGGGTCGCCCTTGGCGAGGGCGTCGAGGACCGGCTGCGCGGCGGCCGGCTCGGGGATGTCCCGGCCCTCTCCCAGGCGGTCGAACTCGCGGAAGACGGCCGGCGTGGACAGGCCCCGCGCGGCCAGGGCGAAGACCCAGTGGAAGTCGCCGCCGGTCTCCAGTGCCGTCAGCCGCTCCCCGCGCCCGGTGCCGAGTGCCGCCCCGCCGACCAGGCTGAACGGGACGTCGCTGCCGAGCTCGGCGCAGATCTCCAGCAGCTCGGAGCGGGAGGCGCCGGTGCCCCACAGGGCGTCGCAGGCGACCAGGGCGCCGGCGCAGTCCGCGCTGCCGCCCGCCATGCCGCCGGCCACGGGGATGTCCTTGGCGATGTGCAGGTGCACGTCGGGTTCGCGGCCGTACCGCTCGGCGAGGGCGAGGGCGGCGCGCGCCGCGAGGTTGGTGCGGTCGAGCGGGACCTGGTCGGCGTCCGGGCCCTCGCAGGTGACGCGCAGGGCGCCGGCCGGGGTCGCGGTGACCTCGTCGTACAGGGAGACCGCGAGGAAGACGTTGGCCAGGTCGTGGTAGCCGTCGGCGCGGGCGGCGCCGACCGCGAGCTGGACGTTGACCTTGGCGGGGACGCGGACCGTCACGCTCACTTGCTCGTCACTCCTTGTGTTCGGCGATACGCGCGAACTCTTCCACGGTCAGCGCCTCTCCGCGCGCCTGCGGCGACACGCCCGCGGCGACGAGGGCGGCCTCCGCGGCGGCGGCCGACCCGGCCCAGCCGGACAGGGCGGCCCGCAGGGTCTTGCGGCGCTGGGCGAAGGCGGCGTCGACGACGGCGAACACCTCGCGCCGGGACGCGGTGGTCTTCAGCGGCTCGGTCCGCCGGACGAGTGACACCAGTCCGCTGTCGACGTTCGGCGCGGGCCAGAAGACGTTGCGGCCGATGGCGCCGGCCCGCTTCACCTCGGCGTACCAGTTGGCCTTCACGGACGGCACGCCGTACACCTTCGAGCCGGGTCCGGCGGCGAGCCGGTCGGCGACCTCGGACTGGACCATGACGAGGGTGCGCTCGATGCTCGGGAAGGTCTCGAGCATGTGGAGGAGGACGGGCACGGCCACGTTGTAGGGCAGGTTGGCGACCAGCGCGGTCGGGGCGGGGCCCGGCAGCTCGGTCACCTGCATGGCGTCGGAGTGGACGAGCGCGAACCGGTCGGCGCGCCCGGGCATCCGGGCGGCGACGGTGGCGGGCAGGGCGGCGGCGAGGACGTCGTCGATCTCGACGGCGGTGACCCGGTCGGCCGCCTCGAGGAGGGCCAGGGTGAGCGAGCCGAGACCCGGTCCCACCTCGACCACCACGTCGTCGGGGCGTACCTCGGCGGTGCGGACGATACGGCGGACCGTGTTCGCGTCGATGACGAAGTTCTGGCCGCGCTGCTTGGTGGGGCGCACGCCGAGGGCGGCCGCGAGTTCACGGACGTCGGCGGGGCCCAGGAGGGCGTCGGGGGTGGGGCTGCTCACCCGGCAAGGGTAGCCGGGGGCGCTCCCCGGCCGTCCGGGGCGGCCGGGCAGGGCCGCTCAGTAGCCGAAGGCGCGGGCCGTGTTCGCCGCGAGTGCCGTGGCCAGGGCGTCCTCGTCGATGCCGCGCACGGCGGCCATCGCCCGCACCGTGACCGGCACCAGGTAGGGGGCGTTGGGGCGGCCCCGGTAGGGGGCCGGCGTCAGGAACGGCGCGTCGGTCTCCACCAGGACCAGCTCCAGCGGGGCGACCGCGAGGGCGTCGCGCAGGTTCTGCGCGTTCTTGAAGGTGACGTTGCCGGCGAAGGACATGTAGTACCCGGCCTCGGCGCAGATCCCGGCCATCTCCGCGTCGCCGGAGTAGCAGTGGAAGACGGTGCGCTCGGGGGCGCCCTCCTCCTCGAGGACGCGCAGGACGTCGGCGTGGGCGTCGCGGTCGTGGATGACCAGGGCCTTGCCGTGCCGCTTGGCGATCTCGATATGGGCGCGGAAGGACCTTTCCTGGGCCTCCTTGCCTTCGGGCCCGGTGCGGAAGTAGTCCAGGCCCGTCTCGCCGACCCCCTTGACCTGCGGCAGCGCGGCCAGCCGGTCGATCTCCGCGAGGGCCTCGTCCAGTGCCGTGTCCCCGCCGGGCTGCCGCGCGCCCTGCCGGGACCAGCCGTCGGGGTCGCCGTGCACGATGCGCGGTGCCTCGTTGGGGTGCAGGGCGACGGTGGCGTGGACGGCCTCGTGCTCCGCCGCCGTCTCGGCCGCCCAGCGGGAGCCGGCGAGGTCGCAGCCGACCTGGACGACCGTGGTGACCCCCACCGACGCCGCTTTCGCGAGGCCCTCCGCCACCGTGCCCGACTGCATGTCGAGGTGGGTGTGCGAGTCGGCGACCGGTATCCGCAGCGGTTCGGGGAGCGGCGGGGCGTCGTTCTTGTCGGTCCGGTCCGAGGCGTTCGAAGGCATGCCCCGATCCTACGGAAGGAGCGTGCCCGTACGGTTCGCCCGAGGTCCCGGGGCGGTCAGCCGGCCCTGCGCTGGAGGTGGAGGGCCCGCAGCAGGTCGGACAGGTGCCAGTGCCGGTGCCCGGGCGAGAGCCCCGGCGCCCCCGGTCCCGGCTGCTCGGGCACCCGGGGGACCTGCAGCGGCCCGGCCGGCGGCACCCGGTGCACGCCGGCCGCGGTGCCGCGCACCGAGGCGACACGCCCCGGCCGCATGATCCGTACGACGTGGTTGTCGCAGATGGCGCACGTGGGCCGGCTCAGCGGGGAGGGCACCGGGCGGCCGTCCGCCCGGTAGAGCACGAACTCGTGGCCGTCGGCGTCCCGGTGGTGCTCTATCTCGAACGACTGCTCCCAGCCGTGCCCGCAGCGCATGCACGCGAAGGAGTACGACTCGTGGACGACGGCGGTGACCCCGGCCCGCAGGCCGGTCCGCCGGGTGATGTCACTCATGCCAGCTCCTGCTGTCCGCTGGACGCCGGGGACAGGTACGTCCCCCTTCGTCCAGTGGACGCCTCGTCCGACCGGAATGCATCAACCCTGTTGAGTATTGGAGCCTTTTTGGGCGTTCCTTGCCCGTTCACCCCCGGCGGGCGGGCCGGGGCTTTGCCTTGCGGGCAGGTTGTTTGCCCGGCCATGGGGCGCGGGCGCGCCCGGGCGGCGCTCCCCCGCGCGGGCGCCCTCGCGTCCCGCCGTCACGCGCCGGCGTGCTTGGCCGCCACCACCGCGTCGAAGACCTCCCGCTTGGGCACGCCCGCCTCGGCGGCCACCGCGGCGATCGCCTCCTTGCGCCGCTCGCCGGCCTCCTCGCGCACCCGCACCCGGCGCACCAGTTCCTCGGCGCCGACCTCCTCGGGCCCGGTGTCCGGCGCCCCCTCGACCACGACGGTGATCTCGCCGCGCACCCCTTCGGCGGCCCACGCGGCGAGTTCGCCGAGGCCGCCGCGCCTGACCTCCTCGTACGTCTTGGTCAGCTCCCGGCAGACGGCGGCCCGCCGGTCGGCGCCGAACACCTCGGCCATCGCGGCGAGGGTGTCGTCGAGGCGGTGCGGGGCCTCGAAGTAGACGAGGGTCCGGCGCTCCCCGGCGACCTCGCGCAGCCGGCCGAGCCGTTCGCCGGCCTTGCGCGGCAGGAAGCCCTCGAAGCAGAACCGGTCGACCGGCAGCCCGGACAGCGCGAGCGCGGTGAGCACGGCGGACGGGCCGGGCACGGCGGTCACCCTGACGTCCCGCTCGACGGCCGCGGCGACCAGCCGGTAGCCCGGGTCGGACACCGACGGCATGCCGGCGTCGGTCACCAGCAGCACGCGCGCGCCGCCCACCAGTTCCTCGACCAGTTCGGGCGTACGGGCGGACTCGTTGCCCTCGAAGTACGACACGACACGCCCCCTGGGCGTCACCCCGAGCGCCTGGGTGAGCCGGCGCAGCCGCCGGGTGTCCTCGGCGGCGACGAGGTCGGCGCCCGCGAGTTCCTCGGCGAGCCGGGGCGGGGCGTCCTGGACGTCGCCGATGGGGGTGCCCGCCAGTACAAGGGTTCCAGTCACGTCCCCCATCCTCCCAGGGGTGTGCGGACGGGGACGCATCCGGACCCGTGAGGGCCGTGCGCGGGACGCGCACAGAACGGTTCCCTACGATGGCGCGGTGACCAGTACCGCGTCCTCCACGGACCTCCGGCAGGACCAGGCCCCGCCCGGCGAGGGGCCCACCTGGCAGCAGCGGCTGCGCCGCTTCGGCTACACGGCGGGGCAGCCCGCGGGCGACGTCCGCGACCGGCTGGTGCCGCCGTACACGCGGCCCGGCCCGCGGCTGTGGGTCTTCCTCGGCCTGTCGAAGGCGGCGGCCGACCGGATCGGGCGCTGGTCCGGCTGGGGCGGTCCGCTGCTGGTCGCGCTGCTGGCGGGTGTGCTGCGGTTCTGGAACCTGGGCAGCCCGAAGGCGGTGATATTCGACGAGACGTACTACGCCAAGGACGCCTGGGCACTGATCCACCGCGGTTTCGAGGTCAACTGGGACAAGAACGCCAACGACCTGATCCTGAACTCGGGCGGGCACGTCCCGATCCCGACGGACGCGGCGTACGTCGTCCATCCGCCGGTCGGCAAGTACATGATCGGGCTGGGCGAGCTGCTGTTCGGGTTCGACCCGTTCGGCTGGCGGTTCATGACGGCGCTGCTCGGCACGCTGTCGGTACTGATGCTGTGCCGGATCGGGCGCCGGCTGTTCCGCTCCACGTTCCTCGGGTGCCTGGCGGGCGCGCTGATGGCGGTGGACGGGCTGCACTTCGTGATGAGCCGCACGGCACTGCTGGACAGCGTGCTGATGTTCTTCGTGCTGGCCGCGTTCGGGTGCCTGGTCGTGGACCGCGACCGGGCCCGCGGCAGACTCGCCGCCGCGCTGCCGGTGGACTCCGACGGCCGGGTCCGCCCGGACACGCACGTCGCCGGGTCGCTGAGGCTCGGGTGGCGGCCCTGGCGGCTGGCGGCCGGGGTGATGCTGGGCCTGGCCGCGGCCACCAAGTGGAACGGCCTGTACATCATGGCGGCGTTCTGCGTGATGGCCGTGCTGTGGGACGTCGGCTCCCGCCGGGTCGCGGGCGCCGACCGGCCGTACCTGGCGGTGCTGAGGCACGACCTGGGCTGGGCGTTCCTGTCGACCGTGCCGGTCGCCGTCGTCACCTACATCGCGACCTGGACCGGCTGGATCCTCTCCCCCGCCGACGGCTCCGGCGGCTACTACCGCGACTGGGCGACGGCCGGCGGGCGGACCAGCTCCTGGTCGTGGCTCTTCCCGGACTGGTGGCGCAGCCTGTGGCACTACGAGACGCAGGTGTACGAGTTCCACACCCACCTGACGTCTCCGCACACGTACCAGTCCAACCCGTGGAGCTGGCTCGTCCTGGGCCGCCCGGTCTCCTACTTCTACGAGTCGCCGGGGCCCGGCACGGACGGCTGCCCGGCCGACGCGGGCGAGAAGTGCGCCCGCGAGGTCCTGGCGATCGGCACGCCGCTGCTGTGGTGGATCGGCTGCTTCGCCCTGCTGTACGTCCTGTGGCGCTGGGCCTTCCGCCGCGACTGGCGCGCGGGTGCCATCGCCTGCGGGCTGGCGGCCGGCTACCTGCCCTGGTTCCTGTACCAGGAGCGCACGATCTTCCTCTTCTACGCCGTCGTCTTCCTGCCCTTCCTGTGCCTGGCGGTGGCGATGCTGCTGGGGGCGATCGTGGGCCGGCCGGGCTGCGGGGACACCCGGCGCGTGGCGGGGGCGACGGGCGCGGGCGTGCTGGTGCTGCTGATCGCCTGGAACTTCATCTACTTCTGGCCCCTCTACACGGGGACGGCGATCCCGATGGAGGAGTGGCGGTCACGGATGTGGCTGGACACCTGGGTCTAGCCGAGGATCCGCCGCTGAAGTTCGTACAACCTTCACCCACTGGCGCGTGTCTAGTTGTACACGGCATGTACCACGCCGTACTGAACTCAGGAGCACTCCTATGTCCAGCGATGCGCTGATGACCTTCAAGAGCCACATCGAAGGCAAGAACGCCGACGTGGCCATCTACAACGACCGGGTCGAGTGGGCCCGGAGCCGCGGTATGAGCGCCAAGAAGCTCACGGCCGGCTTCCTGACCGGTGGCGCATCACTCCTGGCCACGGGGGTCCGCAGCTCCGACGCAGGCACCGAGATGGTTCCGATCAAGAGCATCTCCAGCGTGGTGACCAAGCGGGACGGTCTGATGTACACCAAGGTGGTGGTGGTGGCTTCGGGCAACACGATCGAGTTCCGGGTCCCGCATGACTCGGCTCCCGGCATCAAGGCGCTACTCACCGACTTGGTGCTCGGAAAGATCCCTGCCCCTGACCAGGCTTCCTTTGCCGTCGCTCGCCCCGTTCCGGCGGCGGCCCCCTCGTCGCAGGCGAGTACACCCGTCGAGCAGCTGCGACAGCTGGCGGAGCTGCGAGATGCCGGCATCCTCTCGGAGGAAGAGTTCACGACCAAGAAGGCGGAGATCCTCGCCCGCATGTAACGCAATCGACGCGGCGGTCGCGAGGAGTGGCGGATGTGGCTGGACACCTGGGTCTGACCCGGAACGTCCGGATCCCGCCCGCCCGGGCCGGTCTCCGTTCGGCCAACATCCGGAAACATCCGTACCATCGGCCACCCTCTGCGCATAGAGTGCCACCCACAACTACTTCTGAACGCGTTCAAGAAAGCGCGTGCGGGGTCGAACGGGGAGGGGACTGCCGATGGGCAGGGGGGTGAAGGCCGCCGTCATAGGCGGTGTGTTCGCGGTGATGGTGGGCGGGGCCGCGTACGGGGCCTACAACGTCGTGTCGGCGCTCGACGAGGGCGGGGGCTCCGGCGCGGCCGGGGCGGCCACGAAGAGCGGGCCGCCGAGCGCGGACGAGGTCGAGGAGACCACCGGCGAGTTCTTCGCCGCCTGGGAGAAGGGCGACGCGACGACGGCGGCCTCGTACACGAACAACGCCTCGGTCGCCGGGACGCTGCTGGCGGCCTACGGCCGGGCCGCGCACATCACCGGCGTCGAGATCACGCCCGGCGAGCCGACCGTGAGCGGCATGACCGTGCCGTTCGCGGTGAAGGCGAAGGTCTCCTACGACGGCACCACCAAGCCGCTGACGTACCGCAGCCAACTGACCGTGGTGCGCGGGCAGACCTCCGGGCGGGCACTGGTCGACTGGGACCCGGCCGTCGTCCACCCGCGGCTGAAGGCCGGCGACACGCTGGTCACCGAGGAGTCGGCGACCCCGCAGATCCAGGCCGTCGACCGTGACGACACCGTGCTGACGCCGCAGAAGTACCCCTCGCTCGCCCCCGTCCTCGCCACCCTGCGCGAGAAGTACGGCGACAAGGCGGGCGGCACGCCCGGCGTCGAGCTGGTGATCCGGCACGAGGCCACCCAGGCCCCGGACACCCCGCTGCTGACGCTGACCGAGGGCAGGCCCGGCAAGCTGCGTACGACGCTCAGCGCGGGCGTGCAGGCGGCGGCCGAGAAGGCCGTGCAGCGGTACGGCGAGTCCTCGGTGGTCGCCGTCCGGCCCAGCACCGGCGAGGTGCTGGCCGTGGCGAACAACCGCGCGGACGGCTTCAACGCCGCCTTCCAGGGCAGGGTCGCCCCCGGTTCCACCATGAAGATCATCACGGCCGCCATGCTCATCGACAACGGCGTGGCCTCGATGAACGGCCCGGCGCCCTGCCCGGACACGGCGACCTGGCAGAGCCAGACCTTCAAGAACCTCACCGGCATGGAGCCCGACATGGGCGCCACGCTCGCGGGCGACTTCATGCGGTCCTGCAACACGGGCTTCATCAAGCTCATCGACGAGGACCCGCTCACCGACTCTTCGCTGACGCAGGAGGCCCAGGAGCGGTTCGGGCTGGGTCGGGACGACTGGCAGACCGGCATCGTCTCCTTCGACGGCAGTGTTCCCGCCGTCAGCGGCCCGGACCGCGCGGCGGGTGCCATCGGCCAGGGCCAGGTCCAGATGAATCCGCTGAACATGGCGTCGGTGACGGCGACCGCCATCACCGGCGAGTTCCGCCAGCCGTACCTGGTGTCGCCGGAGCTGGACGGCCGGCAGCTGGCCACGGCCAAGGGGCTGCCGCAGGGCACCGCCTCCCAGCTCAAGCAGATGATGCGGCTCACGGCGACCCAGGGCACCGCCGTGAACGCCATGTCCGGGCTCGGCGGCGACATCGGCGCCAAGACCGGCTCGGCCGAGGTCGACGGGAAGGCCACGTCCGACAGCTGGTTCACCGGCTTCCGTGACGACGTCGCGGCGGCGGCCATGACCGAGCAGGGCGGCCACGGCGGTGACGCGGCCGGCCCGATCGTGGCGGACGTCCTGCGGGCCGGCGGCTGAGCGGGGTTCCCCGGGGTGGGACGCCCTGGGGGACGCCGCGACGCCGCGGGCATGTGCCGGACACCCCCTAGGGTGGTCGCCGTCGTGGCAAGCGTGCGGCAGCAGGGTCCCGGGGATGTCCGGGCGACACGGAGGAAACGGGACGCGAGTGGGCAGCAGAAGGGCCGTCGCCGGGCGACGGAAGACGAGACCGGCCCTGGTCGGCGGGGTGGCCGCCGTGGTCGTGGGCGGCGCGGGAGTCGGCGCGTGGGCGCTGTACGGCGGCGGGGCCGCGGCCGAGGAGACCGGGCGGACGACGTCCGCGGCGGCCGAGAACAAGGCGCCGGCCGGCCCCCTGACGGCGGCCGAGGTCACCACGGCCACCCAGCGCTTCCTCACCGCCTGGCAGCGCGGCGACGTCGCCGGTGCCGCCGCCGCGACCGACGACGCCGAGGCGGCCGCGGCCCTGCTGACCGGCTGGACGAAGGACGCCCGGATCACGGGCGCGACGTTCACCCCGGGCACCCCGGCCGGCGCCCGGGTGCCGTTCTCCGTCAAGGCGAGCGTGGCCTACGAGGCCGGGGCGCGGGACGGCACCTCCCGGGCCGGGGGGATCAGCGTGCCGCTCGCCTACGACAGCGCGCTTACCGTCGTCCGCCGGGCCGGCGACGGCGAGCCGCGCGTCGACTGGCACGCCGCCGTCGTCCACCCGGAGCTGAAGGACGGCGACACGCTGGTCACCGGCGAGGCCGGCACGCCCCCGGTCAAGGCCCTGGACCGCGACGGCGGGGAGATCACCGCCGCGAAGTACCCGTCGCTCGGCACCGTCCTGGACGGGCTGCGCGAGAAGTACGGGAAGAAGGCCGGCGGCACCGCGGGCGTCGAACTGCGCGTGGTCCGCGGCAAGGAGTCCAAGGCGGCGAAGGCGTCCGACAAGACGCTGCTGGAGCTGAGCGAGGGCACGCCGGGCACCGTGCGGACCACCCTGGACCCCGGCCTCCAGGCCGCGGCCGAGCAGCAGGTGGCGGGCAAGGCCCGGGCGTCGGTCGTGCTGCTGCGCGCCTCGACGGGGGAGATCCTCGCGGTCGCCAACGGCGGCCACGGCTTCAACACCGCGTTCCAGGGCTCCCTGGCCCCCGGCTCCACGATGAAGGTCGTCACCGCCTCGCTGCTCATCGAGAAGGGCCTGGCCTCGGCCGACAAGCAGCACCCGTGCCCGAAGTACTTCAGCTACGGCGGCTGGAAGTTCCAGAACGACGACGAGTTCGAGATCAAGAACGGCACGTTCAAGGCCAGCTTCGCCCGCTCCTGCAACACCGCCTTCATCAGCCAGGCCCCGAAGCTGGAGAACGACGACCTGAGCAGGCAGGCCCAGGAGGTCTTCGGCCTGTCGCGGAACGACTGGGCGATCGGCGTGCCCAGCTTCGACGGCTCGGTGCCGGTGCAGAGCGCGGCGCCGATGGCCGCCTCCCTCATCGGGCAGGGCGGGGTGCGGATGAACCCGCTGAACATGGCGTCGGTGTCGGCGACCGTGCGGACGGGCGCCTTCCGCCAGCCGTACCTGGTCGCCCCGTCGGTCGACGGACGCAAGGTGGCCACGGCCTCCCGCACGCTGTCCGCGTCCACGCTGGGCCAGCTGCGCGAGCTGATGTCCTACACCGCCACGAACGGCACCGCGGCCGGGGCGATGGCCGGCCTGGGCGGCCAGTCGGGCGCGAAGACGGGATCCGCCGAGGTCGACGGCCAGGACAAGCCCAACGGCTGGTTCACCGCGTACCGGGGCGACCTGGCCGCGGCGGGCGTGGTCCAGCAGGGCGGCCACGGCGGCGACACCGCGGGACCCATCGTGGCGGCGCTGCTGAAGGCGGGCGGCTGAGCGGGCGGCCCGGCCGGGCGGCCGGACGGGTGCCGGCTCAGTGCGGCACCGGCTCGGCCGCCGCCGCGTAGGTGCGCTGCAGGAACCGGATGAGCGTCCTGGTCTCGAACTGGACGACGGAGCAGCCCTGCGGGGAGTGGAACTCGACGACGGCCTGCACCCGGCCGCAGGGCCACACCCGCACCTCTCCGCTCCCGGTGGGCACCCGCAGGCCCCGTTCGAGCAGGTCCCGGGAGAACCTCCACTCGCGCGCGGCCGTGTTCCGGCCCCGGCCGGGCAGCCCCACGGACACCGTGTCCGGATCGCGGTCGGGGTCGTAGCGCAGCACGACCGGTATGGCGCCGCCGTCGTCCTCGCCGGGGAGGTCCGCGTCCGTGAGGATGTGGGCTCGCGCGTACTGCTCGACAACGGACATGGGATCGCCCCTCACGCTCTGCGACCGGCACGGAAGCTGTGTGTCCACTCCTGTTCAATGTCCCATATTTTCCGAATAACACCTTTTGATGGCGTATCACCTCCGCCCCCGCGGGGTCGCCTGCCTCACGGACGGGGTGACGAGGACGTCGCTCTTGCAAGAGGTTCGCAACAAGCCTCTATCATCGTCTCGTGCATGTACCTGACGGATTCATCAACGCCCCGACCTCCGCCGTGACCGGAGTCGTCGCCGCCGGCGCCGTCGCGGTGAGCCTGCGCGGTGCGCGGCGCGAGCTGGACGAGCGGACGGCGCCCCTGGCGGGCCTGGTCGCGGCGTTCATCTTCGCGGTGCAGATGCTGAACTTTCCGGTCGCCGCGGGGACCAGCGGGCATCTGCTCGGCGGCGCGCTCGCCGCGATACTCGTGGGTCCCTACACCGGGATCCTGTGCGTCTCCGTCGTCCTGCTCATGCAGGGCATCCTCTTCGCGGACGGCGGCCTGACCGCGCTCGGCGTGAACATCACCGACATGGCGATCGTCACGACGGTCGTCGCCTACGCCCTCTTCCGGGGCCTGGTGAAGGTCCTGCCGCGCACCCGCCGGTCGGTCACCGTCGCCTCCTTCGTCGCCGCGCTGGTCTCCGTCCCGGCCGCCGCCCTCGCCTTCACGTTCCTGTACGGGATCGGCGGCACCACCGACGTCTCCATCGGCAAGGTCGCCACCGCGATGATCGGCGTGCACGTCCTGATCGGCATCGGCGAGGCCGCGATCACCGCGCTGACCGTCGGCGCCGTCATCGCCGTGCGCCCCGACCTCGTGTACGGCGCGCGCGGGCTCCAGCAGCGGCTGAAGCTGCGGGTGAACGGCGAACTGGTCGACGCCCCCGGCACCGAGCCGGCCCCCGCGCCCGCCGCCGCCCGATCGCCGCGCAAGGTGTGGATCACCGGCCTGGTCGCCTCCCTGGTCCTCGCCGGGTTCGTCAGCTTCTACGCCTCCGCCGACCCGGACGGCCTGGAGAAGGTCGCAGCCGACGAGGGCATCGACAAGAAGGCCGAGGAGCACGCCAGCGCCGACTCCCCGCTCGCCGACTACGGCGTCAAGGACATCTCGGACACCCGCGTCTCCGGCGGTCTCGCGGGCGTCATCGGCGTCGGCGTCACCGTCGTCGCGGGCAGCGCGGTGTTCTGGGCCGTGCGCAGGCGGCGCGGCGGCGACACCTCGCCGAGCAGCACGACCGGCACCACCAGCGGCACGAGCGTCTGAGATGGGCGCCGGGCACGCGCACAGGCTGTACCGGCACGGGCACTCCCCCGTGCACGGCCTGCCGCCGCACACCAAGCTCGCCGCGGCCTTCGCCTTCGTGGTCGTCGTGGTGTCGACGCCCCGCGAGGCGATGTGGGCCTTCGGCCTGTACGCCCTCCTGCTGGCGACGGTGGCGTACGCGGCCCGCGTCCCGGCCGGGTACCTGCTCAAGCGTCTGCTGATCGAGGTGCCGTTCGTCGCGTTCGCGGTGCTGATGCCGTTCGTGGCCGAGGGCGAGCGGGTCGGCGTCCTCGGGATGTCGCTGAGCGTGAACGGCCTGTGGGGTGCCTGGAACGTGCTCGCCAAGGGCACCCTGGGCGTCGCCGCCTCCGTGCTCCTCGCCTCCACCACCGAGCTGCGCGAGCTGCTGCTCGGCCTGCAACGGCTGAGGCTGCCGCCGCTGCTGGTGCAGATCGCCTCCTTCATGATCCGGTACGGGGACGTGATCACCGACGAGATGCGCCGGATGCGGATCGCCCGGGAGTCGCGCGGCTTCGAGGCGAAGGGCGTCCGCCACTGGGGCGTGCTCGCCAAGTCCGCCGGGGCCCTGTTCATCCGCTCCTACGAACGCGGCGAGCGCGTCCACCTGGCCATGGTCAGCCGCGGGTACGCCGGTTCGATGCCGGTGATCGACGAGGTGACCGCGTCCCGGGCGCAGTGGTCGTACGCACTGACCCTCCCGTGTGCGGCGCTGGTCGTCTGTCTGCTGGGATGGGTGCTGTGACAGCTTCTCTGGAGGTCTCCGGCCTCGCCTTCGCCTACCCCGACGGGCACCAGGCCCTCTTCGGCGTGGACTTCTCCGTCGCCCGCGGCGAGCGGGTCGCGCTGCTCGGCCCGAACGGCGCCGGCAAGACGACCCTGGTGCTCCACCTCAACGGCATCCTGTCCGGCGGCACCGGGACGGTCGCCGTGGCCGGGCTGCCCGTGGACAAGCGGAACATGGCGGAGATCCGGCGCCGGGTCGGCATCGTCTTCCAGGACCCCGACGACCAGCTCTTCATGCCGACCGTGCGCGAGGACGTGGCCTTCGGGCCGGCGGCGGCCGGGCTGAAGGGGGCCGAGCTGGAGGCGCGCGTGGACCGGGCGCTCGGCCTGGTCGGCATGGCCGCGTACAAGGACCGGCCCCCGCACCACCTCTCCTTCGGCCAGCGGCGCCGGGTGGCGGTCGCGACCGTGCTCGCCATGGAGCCGGAGATCCTGGTCCTGGACGAACCCTCCTCCAACCTGGACCCCGCCTCCCGCCGCGAACTCGCCGACATCCTGCGCTCGCTCGACGTCACGGTCCTGATGGTCACCCACGACCTGCCCTACGCCCTGGAGCTGTGCCCCCGCGCCCTGGTCCTCAGCGACGGCGTGATCGCGGCGGACGGCCCCACCGGCGACCTGCTCTCCGACGACACGCTGATGCGCGCCCACCGCCTGGAACTCCCCTTCGGCTTCGACCCGCGCTCGGTGTCGACGGGTACATGAGGAATCGCCGGCGGTCGGTGGCTGTTGCACCCACTGCCGCAGGCGACGGGCCGGGACAGGCCGGGGCATCGGGAAGGGACGCAGGGAAGTGGACGCGAGCGTGGACGTGCACGGCACAGTGGCCGGGGGCTTCGAACCGGTCAGGGACGCGTTCGCACGGAACTTCACGGGGCTCGGGGACCGGGGCGCGGCGGTCGCCGTCTACCGGGACGGGCGCAAGGTCGTCGACCTGTGGGGCGGCACGCGCGACGTCGACGGCACGGCACCGTGGCGCCGGGGCACCGCCCAGGTCGTGCGCTCCGCGACGAAGGGCGTCGCCGCCGCCGTACCGCTGCTGCTGCACCAGCGCGGGGCACTGGACCTGGACGCGCCGGTGGCCGAGTACTGGCCGGAGTTCAAGGCGCACGGCAAGGAGCGGGTGCTGGTCCGGCACGTGCTGAACCACCGGGCCGGACTGCCGGTCCTGGACCGTCCGCTCACACCCGAGGAGGCCCTCGACCCGCTGCGGGGCCCCGAGGCCGTCGCCGCCCAGGAACCCGTCTGGGAGCCGGGCACCGGCCACGGCTACCACGCGCTGACCTACGGCTGGCTGCTCGACGAACTGGTGCGCAGGGTGACGGGCGGGCGGAGCACGGGCGAGTGGATCGCCGACGAGATCGCCGGTCCGCTGGGCCTGGACCTGTGGCTCGGCCTGCCCGCCGAGGAGGAGAGCGCGGGCCGCGCCGGCCGGGTCGGCCGCCTCGAGGAGCCCGAGTCCTCCGGCGGGCCGCGCCTGCGCCCCAAGCGCTCGGTCACCGAGGCCTACGAGGACCCGGACTCCCTCACCCGCCGCGCCTTCGCCGCGATCACGCCGTTCCCCGACCAGAACGACCCGGCGTACCGGGCGTCCGCCCTCCCGGCGACCAACGGCATCGCGACGGCCGACGCGCTGGCGCGCTTCTACGCGGCGCTGACCGGCGACGTCGACGGGGTGACGCGGCGCGTGCGGCTGTTCGACGCGGCGACGACGGAGCGGGCCCGCGCGGAGGAGTCGGCGGGACCGGACCGCGTGCTGGTCGTGAACACCCGTTTCGGGCTCGGCTACATGCTCCACGGCAGCGCGTCCCCGTTCCTGTCCCCCGGCTCCTTCGGCCATCCCGGCCGCGGCGGCGCCCTCGGGTTCGCCGACCCCGAGGCGGGGATCGCGTTCGGCTACGTCACCAACGGCTTCCGCCGGTCCGTGACCGCCGACCCGCGGGCCCAGGCCCTGGTGCGGGCGGTGCGGACGTCGCTCGAGGCGGCCTGAGACCCGGCGGACGCGGCCGGACCGCCGGGATCCCGCTCACACGTGGATCGGGTGGGACACCCTCCCCGACGCGTCGTCGATCTCGCCGTGCGCCTTGGTGAGCAACTGCATGGCGAGCTCGTTCAGCGCCCGCGCTCCGGCGACCTCCTCCCCGACGCGGGGCTGCTGGGAGTCCACCTGGTGACGGCTGGCGTGGCCGTTCGCCCGCACCTCCGTGCCGTCGGGCAGCCGCACCATCGCGACGGCGCGGGTGTGCTGGTCGTCCTCCATGAACTCCATCTCGACGTGCCATCCCACAGCGGTGTGCATCATGACGATCACCTCCGGAACACCTGCTTCCAGGGTGCGCCTCGTCGCCGCCGCACGCACTATCCCGCGTGCAGCATCAGCCCGATCCCCACGACCAGGAGTCCCGCCGCGGCGATCCTGGGAGCGCCGAACCGCTCCTTGAAGAACAGGGCCCCGATCGCGGCGCCGACCAGGATGGAGGACTCACGCAGCGCGGCGACCGGCGCGAGTGCGGCGCGGGTCTGCGCCCACAGCACCAGGGCGTAGGCGGCGACGGACAGGGCCGCGCCGAACAGACCGAGCCCGGCCCGCGGGCGCAGCAGCGCCCAGGCGCCGGCACGGTGGCGGTACAGGAAGTACGCCGGGAGGGCCGTGCCCTGCACCGCCATCAGCCAGGCGATGTACCCGAGGGAGGACCCGGAGGCGCGGACGCCCAGCCCGTCCACGACGGTGTACACCGCGATGGTCGCCCCGGTCGCCAGGGCCGCGCCGATCGCCGCCCAGTCGGGCCGGCGTCCGCGCAGCCCCCACAGGGCGACGCCGGTCAGTCCGGCGCAGGACAGCGCGATGCCCGCGGTCGCCCAGCCGTCGGGCACCTCGTGCGCGAAGACGGCGGCCAGGACGGTGACCAGCAGGGGCGCGCTGCCCCGGGCGATCGGGTAGGCCTGCCCGAAGTCGCCGAGCCGGAAGGACCGCATCAGCAGGGCGTAGTAGGCGACGTGGACGGCGGCGGAGACGAGCAGGTAGGGCCACGCCCCGGCCGCGGGGAGCGCCGTGAACGGCAGCAGCGCCAGCCCGATGAGCAGTCCGCCGCCCGAGATCAGGGCGAAGCCGGTGAGCTTGTCGGTGATCCGGTGGGCGATGGCGTTCCAGCCGGCGTGCGTGACGGCCGCGAGCAGGACCGCGGCCGTCACCAGCGGGGTCACGCGGCGGACTCGCGGACGTCCACGAGGGTGGCGCCGGCGGTGGCGACGAGCTCCTTGGGCTCCATGGGGAACACGCTGTACGGCGTGCCGGCGGCGGCCCAGACGACCTCGTGCGCGAGCAGGGACCGGTCGGCGAGGACGCGGGTCCGGCTGCGGTGCCCGAAGGGCGGCACGCCGCCGATGGCGTACCCGGTGGTCTCCCGTACGACGTCGGCCTTGGCCCGGGTGACCTTCCCGGCGTCGAGCTCCGCGCGGACCCGCTCCACGTCGACGCGGGAGGCGCCGTCCATGAGGACCAGCACGGGGACCCCGTCCGCGGCGAAGATCAGCGACTTGCAGATCTGGCTCAGCCCGCACCCGATCGCGGCGGCGGCCTCGGCCGCGGTCCGCGTGGCCTCCGGAAACCGCCGCACCTGCCCGACCAGGTCGTCGAGGCCGAGTTCTCGCAGGGCGGCGGCGAAACGGGGGTGGGCGCCGGAGGCGTCGTCGGTCGTCGTCATGGTGGGCACCGTAGCGGTACGTGCAGCGTGCACGCGACCGGGTTCGCGTGCCCCGCGCACGGCGGAGCCGGTGAGGGCCGTCCCGTCCCCACGGGGCCCTCACCGGCTGGTCTGCTGCCGGGTGCGGTGTGTCAGGTGCGGGCCGGCACCCGGTCCTCGTCGGGGTCCGAGCCGCGTCCGGCGTCGCCGGCCGTGCGCAGGCCCTCGCCCTCGACGTCCACGTTGGGCAGGGCGCGGTCCAGCCACTTCGGCAGCCACCAGGCCCGCTTGCCCAGCAGGGCGAGGACGGCCGGGACGATGGCCATGCGGACCACGAACGCGTCGAAGAAGACGGCGATCGCCAGGCCGAAGCCGATCATCTTGACCATGGACTCGCTGGAGCCGATGAAGCCCGCGAAGACCGCCATCATGATCACCGCGGCCGCGGTGACGACGCGGGCGCCGTGCTTGAAGCCGGTGACGATCGCCTGGTTCGGCTTCTCGCCGTGGACGTACGCCTCCCGCATGCGGGTGACCAGGAAGACCTCGTAGTCCATGGCCAGGCCGAAGACGACGCCCACCATGAAGATCGGCATCATCGACATGACCGGGCCGGTCTCCTCGACGCCCATCAGGCCGGACAGCCAGCCCCACTGGAAGACCGCGACGACCGCGCCGAGCGCCGCCATGACCGACAGCAGGAAGCCCAGGGCCGCCTTCAGCGGGACCAGGATCGAGCGGAAGACCACGATCAGGAGGAGGAAGGCGAGGCCGACGACCAGGACCAGGTAGGGCAGCAGCGCGTCGTTGAGCTTCTGGCTGACGTCGATGTTCATCGCCGTCGAGCCGGTGACCAGGGTCTCCGCGCCGGTGTCCGCCTTGATGTCGCCGCCCGCGTCGCGGATGGCGTGCACCAGGTCCTCGGTCTGCACGGAGGACGGCTTGGAGTCCGGGATCACGGTGATCGTCGCGGTGTCGCCGGCCTTGTTGGGCGCGGGCGGGGTCACCGCCACGACGCCGTCGAGGCCCTCGATCACGTCGGAGACGTCGGTGAACACGTCCTTCGGGGCGTCGCTGCCCTTCGCGTCCACCACGACCATCAGCGGACCGTTGAAGCCGGCGCCGAAGCCCTCCGACAGCAGGTCGTACGCCCGGCGCTGGGTCGTGGACGTCGGCTGGGAGCCGTCGTCGGGCAGGCCCAGTTCGAGGGAGGCCGCGGGGATCGCGGCGGCACCGAGGCCGAGGACGCCGAGCAGCAGGACGGCGACGGGACGGCGGACGACGAAGCTCGCCCAGCGGGTGCCCATGTTGGCCTTGGCGGGCCTGCCGTCCTGGTTCTTCGCGGCGCGGCCGCCGCCCAGCAGCTTGCTCTTGGCGCCGGCCGGCTTGACCCTGCGGCCCGCGTAGCCGAGCAGCGCGGGGATCATCGTGAGGGCGATCAGGACCGCGATGGCGACCGTGCCGGCCGCCGCGACGCCCATCTTGGTCAGCATCGGGATGTTGACGACCGCCAGGCCCACCAGGGCGATGACCACGGTGAGGCCGGCGAAGACCACGGCGGAGCCGGCGGTGCCGACGGCCCGGCCGGCCGCCTCCTCGCGCTCGCGGCCCTCGGCGAGTTCCGCGCGGTAGCGGGAGACGATGAACAGGGCGTAGTCGATGCCGACCGCGAGGCCGATCATCATGGCCAGGATGGACGTCGTGGAGCCCAGCTCCAGCGCGCTCGCCAGCGCGGTGATCGTCGAGACGCCGATGCCGACGCCGATCAGCGCGGTGAGCAGCGGCAGCCCGGCCGCGACCAGCGAGCCGAAGGTGATGACGAGGACGACGGCCGCGACCGTGATGCCGATGACCTCCGTGGCGCCGGTCTCGGGCACGGCCTGGAGCGCGTCGCCGCCGATCTCGACGGTCAGCCCGGCGTCGCGGGCCTGCTGCGCCGCGTCCTCCAGGGCCTCCTTGGTGGACTCCTCCAGCTCCATGCCGGAGACGTCGTACCGCACCGAGGCGTAGGCGACCGTGCCGTCCTTGCTGACGGCGTTCCCCTGGTAGGGGTCGGCGACGGAGGCGACCTCGGATCCGTCCGACAGTTCGTGGACGGTCTTCTCGACGGTCGCCTTGTGGCCGGCGTCCGTCATCTTCTCGCCGGACGGTGCCTTGAAGACGACGCGTGCGGTCGCCCCGTCGGCGCTCTGGCCCGGGAAGCGCTGTTCGAGCAGGTCGAAGGCCTTCTGGGCCTCGGTACCGGGGATGGAGAAGGAGGAGTTGCCGGCGGGCGGGGCGCTGGCCGCGCCGACACCGGCGAGCGTCAGCAGCGCCACCCAGATCAGGGCGACGAAGTGCCGCCGCCGGAAGGCGAGCCGGCCGAGTTTGTAGAGGAATGTGGCCACGAGGGCGTACTCCCGGTCAGGTCGTGGGGTCTTCAGGGCAGGGGTGATCAGCCCGACGACGTGAGCGGTGACGTCAGCTGGGGCTCGAACGGGGGCGCAGGTGGGGCCTGGCCGAGGGACGTGTCAGGAGACTCGGACGCCGAGGGCGGGGAGGATCACGGCGTCGATGTACGAGGTGAGGAAGGCCCGGGTGGGCGGCTGGTCCTCGAGCAGCGTGCGGGTGGCGAAGGCGCCGACCAGCATGGGCACGAGGAAGTCCAGGGCGGGACAGTCCGGTCTGATCTCGCCCCGGTCGACCGCTCGCTGGAGCAGTCGGCGGAACTCCGCCATCTCCGGTTCGATGAGCTGTTCCCGGAACGCCTGGCGCAGGTCCGGATTCTGGTGGAGCGCCATGGCGACGCCCCGCATCAGCGCGGAGTTCTGCTCCATGGTGCAGTCGTCCTCGCGGGCCATCAGGGCGTGCAGGTCGCCCCGGAGGGAACCGGTGTCGACCTCGCCCGTCTCTCCGGGCTTGTTGTGCCGGATGGCCTTGACGACCAGCTCGGGCTTGCCGCCCCACTGACGGTAGAGCGTCGCCTTGCTGGACCGGGTGCGGGCGGCCACGGCGTCCATGGTGAGGGCGTCGTAGCCGACTTCCCGGAGCAGGTCGAGCACGGCGCCGTACAGCTCGGCCTCGCGCTCGGGAGTGATCCGACTGCGGCGCGCGGTCGCGACCTCGGTCATCTCGCTCTCCCCTCTCCGATCAGAACGACACCGTTTCGTACATGGTGAATGTACCCCAGCCTCTATCGAAACGAAACGGTTTCGTTCGTGTCGTGGGTCACGGTTGTCAGCTCCCCATAAGTTGCCGGTGCCCTGCCCGCGGCAAAGCATGGGAGGGGTGAGTTATCTGCGCCTTCCCCACCTCAGCGGCGACCGGATCTGCTTCGTGGCCGAGGACGACCTCTGGATCGCCGGTCTCGACGACCCCCACCCCGCCTGGCGGCTCACCGTCGACCGCACCAAGGCGGGCCACCCGCGCTTCTCGCCCGACGGCCGCCACATCGCCTACACCACCTGGCGCACCCTGGTCCCGGAGGTCCACCTCGTGCCGGTCGGTGGCGGGCCCGCGCGCCGGCTCACCCACTGGGGCGGCTTCGACACCCGCGTCTGCGGGTGGACGCCCCCCGACCCCGACGGCAGCAGCGCCGTCCTCGCCGTCGCCTCCCACGGCGAGCCCTTCTCGCACCTGACCTGGGCCTACAAGATCGCCCTCGACGGCGACCCGGGCCGCAAGCTGCCCTGGGGGCCGGTCACCGACATCCAGGCCGCCGATCTGGCCGGCGAGCGCAGGACGCTCCTGCTCACCGGCACCCCGCCGCACGAGCCGGCCTCCTGGAAGCGCTACCGGGGCGGTGCCACGGGACGGCTGTGGCTGCACGGGCAGCGGCTGCTCGCGGACCTGGACGGGCACCTCTCCTGCCCCATGTTCACCGGCGGCCGGATCGCGTTCCTCTCCGACCACGAGGGCGTCGGCAACCTCTACTCGTGCGCCCACGACGGCTCCGACCTGCGCCGCCACACCGACCACGACGCCTTCTACGCCCGCCACGCCGCCGGCGACGGCACCCGCGTCGTCTACCAGTGCGCGGGCGACCTCTGGATCGTCGACGACCTCTCGCCCGGCTCGGTGCCGCGCCGGCTCGACGTCCGGCTGAGCGGACCGCGCGCGGGACGGCGTACGTACCAGGTGCCCGCCGCCCAGAACGTGGGCGGCGTCTCCGTCGACGAGACGGGCCGCGCGAGTGCCGTCGTCGTCCGCGGCAGCCTGTACTGGCTCACCCATCGCGACGGCCCGGCGCGCACCCTCGCCGACACCCCGGGCGTACGGGTCAGGCTCCCCGAGATGCTGGGGGCGAGCGGCCGGGTCGCCTACGTGACGGACGCGGACGGCGAGGACGCCGTCGAGCTCTCCTTCCTGCCGCGGGCGACGGGGAGCCGGGCGCCCCGGCGGCTGGCCTCCGGCAGGCTCGGCCGGGTGCTGGAGCTGGTCTCGGACCCGGCGGGCGAGCGCCTCGCCGTCGCCTCGCACGACGGGCGGCTGTTGCTGATCGACGTCCCGGAGGGGACGCGGACCGCCGAGACGCCGGAGCCGCCCGAGGACGGCGGCGAGGACGCGGGCGAGGACGCGGGCGAGGACGCGGACGCCGTCGGTGGGGATGCGGGCGAGGACGCGGACGCCGTCGGTGGGGAGGTCCCGGACGACCGCGCCCCCGGCGACGTCACCGAGCTGATCCGGTCGGACAACGGCCCCGTCCGCGACCTCGCCTTCTCCCCCGACGGGGCCTGGCTGACCTGGTCCCACCCGGGCATCGGGCGGTCGTTGCGGCAGATCAAGATGGCCCGCATCGACGGAGCGGACGGGCCGGTCGTCGTCGACGTGACCAACGGCCGCTTCGAGGACGAGAACCCGGTGTTCACCAGCGACGGCCGCTATCTCGCGTTCCTGTCCTGGCGCGGCTTCGACCCGGTGTACGACGTGCACACCGGGGACCTGTCCTTCCCGCTGGGCTGCCGGCCCTACCTGGTGCCCCTGTCGTCGGCGACCCCCTCCCCCTTCGCCCTCAACCCGGAGGGCCGCCCGGCCGCCGGCGGTCTGGACCCGCTGGAGGACGAGGCCGGCGAGGGCGGCCCGGTGACCGTGGAGGCGGAGGGCCTGGAGGCGCGCGTGACGCCGTTCCCGGTGACCGCCTCGAAGTACTCGGCGCTGCACCCGGTCGCGGGCGGCGGCCTGGTCTGGCTGCGCTGGCCGATCTCGGGCGCGCTCGGCGAGACCTTCGCCAACCCCGACGACCCGAGCGAACGCCCCACCCTGGAGCACTTCAGCCTCGCCAAGGCGAAGAAGTCCGAACTCGTCACCCACCTCGACTGGTTCCGGGTCAGCGGCGACGGCACCCGGCTGGTCGTGCTCGACGAGGGCGACCTGCGCGCCGTACCGGCGACCGAGGCTGGCGACGGGGACTCCACCACCTGGATCGACCTGCGCCGCATCCTGCACGAGGCCGACCCGGCCGCCGAGTGGCGCCAGGCGTACGCCGAGGCCGGCCGCCTGATCCGCGCCTACTTCTGGGACCCCGGCATGTGCGGCATCGACTGGGACGCGGTGCTCGACCAGTACCGCCCGCTGGTCGAACGGGTCGCCACCCCGGACGAGTTCGCCGACCTGCTGCGTGAGGTCCTCGGCGAACTCGGCACCTCGCACGCCTACGTCGCCGCCGCCCGGCGCAACGAGGGCCCCGCGCACTACCAGCGCTGGCAGGGGCTGCTCGGCGCCAACTTCGTGTGCCGGGACGGCCGCTGGACCGTCAAGCGGATCCTGCCCGGCGACTCCTCCGACTCCAAGGCCCGCTCGCCGCTGGCCGGCACGGGCATCCGCGAGGGCGCCGTCCTCACCCACGTGGACGGCCGCCCGGTCGACCCGGTCGCCGGGCCGTCCCCGCTGCTCGCCGGCGCCGGCGCCACGACCGTGGAGCTCACCTTCGTACCGGCCGGGGACGGCCCGGGCCCCGCCCGCCGGGTCGCCGTCGTCCCGCTGATCGACGAGCGGCCGCTGCGCTACCAGGACTGGGTGACCAAACGCCGCGAGGTGGTACGGCGGTTGAGCGGCGGACATTGCGGCTACCTGCACATCCCCGACATGGGCGGCTCGGGCTGGGCGCAGTTCAACCGCGACCTGCGCATGGAGGTGTCCATGCCCGCGCTGATCGTGGACGTGCGCGGCAACGCGGGCGGGCACATCAGCGAGCTGGTCATCGAGAAGCTGACCCGCACGATCCTCGGCTGGGACCTGACGCGCGACGCGCAGCCGGTGTCGTACACGTCCAACGCCCCGCGCGGGCCGGTGGTGGCGCTCGCGGACGAGGCGACGTCCTCCGACGGCGACATGATCACGGCCGCCTTCAAGCTGCTGCGGCTCGGCCCGGTGGTCGGGCAGCGCACCTGGGGCGGAGTGGTCGGCATGACCGGCCGGCACCGGCTGGGCGACGGCACCGTGATCACGGTGCCGATGAACGCGGCCTGGTTCGACGCGTACGGCTGGTCCGTGGAGAACTACGGCGTCGCCCCCGACGTGGAGGCGCTGCGCACCCCGCTGGACTGGGCGGAGGGCCGCTACCCGGTGCTGGACGAGGCGGTGCGGCTCGCGCTGGAGCTGCTGGAGACCAACCCGCCCGCCACGCCTCCCGGTTACGGCGACGCGCCGGACCGGTCCCGGCCGCCGCTGCCGCCGCGGCGGTGACGCCCGCCGCCCGGGCGGTGCGCGGACGCCCAGAAGGCGCCCTCCGTGCGGCGGAGGGCGCCTTCCCGGATCAGCCGCGGCGCGTCAGGCGTCGTGGCTCTCCTCGAACCGCTCGTCCGCGTCCCGGCGCGAGGACGGGTCCATCTCGTCCTGGTCGCGGCGGCGGTCGCGGTTGTGCATCTGGTCCTTGCCCTGCTCCGCGCGCTGCTTGCCCTGCTCGGCACGCTGCTTGCCCTGCTCGGCACGCTGCTTGCCCTGCTGCTGCATGCGCTCGGCCTTGTCCTGGAACTGGTCCTTGATACCCATGTGGGCTCACTCCTGTGGTCTTTCGGGCCGGCCGGTTCGGCCGGCCCGATCAGATTCACACGGGCGGTGACCCCGCGCATGTCGATCAGTTACGGACCGTAGCGGAGGTCGTCCGGTGCTCCTCGTCGGCCGTTCCGCCGGCGCCCACCAGCCCCGTGCGCATGCCGTTCAGCCGGTCCGCGAAGCGCCGCATCTCGCGCTGACCGACGGTGCCGATGACGGCCGGCAGGTAGCCGCGCACACCCTGCATCCCGCGCAGCCACCACTGCCCGTACACGTGGCTCGAGCGCCGCTCGATGCCCTCCACCAGCCGGTCCACCGCCGGGCCCAGCGGATAGGTCTTGTTCGACGGCCACGGCAGCCGCTGCCGCAACTCCCGCATGACGTCGTCCTGGTCCGCGCCGCGCACCATGTCGGTGTCGGTCCAGGACAGGTAGCCGACGCCGACCTTCACGCCCCGGTGACCGACCTCGGCGCGCAGGCTGTGCGCGTACGCCTCCACACCGGACTTGGAGGCGCAGTAGGCGGTCATCATCGGCGCGGGCGTGATGGCGGCCAGGGACGCGATCTGGAGCAGGTAGCCGCGGCTCTCCGTCAGTGCCGGCAGGAATGCGCGGGCCGTCACCGCCGAGCCGATGAGGTTGACCTCGATGACCCGCCGCCAGGACTCCGGGTCGGAGTCGACGAACGGACCGCCGGTGGCGACACCGGCGTTGGCGACGACGACGTCGATCCTGCCGAACCGCTCCTTCACCTCGCCGGCCACCCGGGCCATCACCTCGTGGTCGGTGACGTCCGCGTGCCAGACCTCGCTCTCGGTGTGCAGCCGCGCCGCGACCTGCTTGAGCCCCTCCGGCTCCAGCCCGACCAGGGCCACCTTCACCCCGCGCGCGGAGAGCTTGCGGGCCAGCAGCTCCCCGACGCCCCGCGCCGCCCCGGTGACGACGGCGACGCGTCCTTCCAGGCTCACCCTGCTCATGCGCTCTCCTCGGCGTGTACGGCGTCCGTCTTCGCGGACGCGTCGGAAATGTGGGCGGCGGCCAGCGCGCGGATCTTCCCGGTGACCACCTCCGGCGCCTCCACCGGCGTCATGTGGCCGGCGCCCGGAAGCTCCGTCAGGCCCACGCAGACGGGCAGCGCCGCCGCCAGCGCGCGGGCGTGCACGGGCGGGGTCAGCCGGTCCGCGGTCCCGACGACCACCTCGACCGGCATCCGCAACTCCCGTACGCCGTGGTCGAGGTCGAGCAGGTCGAGCACCCGCGACCAGGCGTGACGCGCCCGGCGCGGGCAGGCGTGCACGATGCGGGCGCAGGCCTCGACCATGTGGGGTGCCGAACCGGGGCCCATCGTGCCGTACTTGAGGATCCTGAGCGCCAGGGGCGTGACCGGCCCGAGGGGCGCCCGCGAGCCGAGCAGGCGCCGGGTCAGCCAGGTGCGCACCCGGCCCTCCCGCAGCGGCAGCACGGTCGCGGACGCCACCAGCCGCGAACTGCCCGTGCTGCACAGCAGGACGGCGGCGGCGTGCTCGCGCAGCGCGGGCCGTGCGGCGGCGGCCAGGACCGTCATCCCGCCCATGGAGTGCCCGGCGATCACCGCGCGTTCGCCCGGCGCGAGCGTGGCCGCGAGGACGGCCTCGAGGTCGTCGGCGAGGGCGTCGGTCCCGCACACCCGGCTCGCCGGGCTGCGGCCGTGACCGCGCTGGTCGTAGGCGATGACCCGGTGGTCGGCGGACAGGGCGCGGATCTGCGCCGCCCAGAAGGCGGTCGAGCAGGTCCAGCCGTGGGAGAGGACGACCGCGGGCGCGTCCTCGGGGCCGTGCACCTCGACGTGCAGCCGGGCGCCGTCCGCGGAGACGACGGTCAGCTCGCGGGCCGGCACGGGCGGGGCGTAGGGGCCGGAGGCGACGTGCGCGAGGCGGCTCACGCGCCCACCTCCGCGCTCTCGGAAGCGGGGGCCTTCCGGGCGGCCGGGGCGCGCAGCACCTCGTACTCGGCGAGGTCCACACGCCGGGTCGCCCGCCGGAACTCGGCGGTCGTGCCGGGCCAGATGGTGGTGTTGCGGCCGCTCGGGTCCAGGTACCAGCTGGTGCAGCCGCCGGTGTTCCACACGGTGCGCTTCATGCGCTCCTGCACCCGGTGGTTCCAGCCCCGCACGGCGGTGGGGCGGGCGTCGAGGGCGACCCTGCCGCCGAGCACGTCCAACTGGCGCAGGTAGTCGGCCATGTAGTTCAGCTGGGACTCGATCATGAGGATCATGGAGGAGTTCCCGAGGCCGGTGTTGGGCCCGATGACCGTCATGAAGTTGGGGAAGCCGGCCGCCGAGGCGCCGCGCAGGGCCTCCATGCCGCCCTTCCAGGTCTCGGCGAGGGTCCGCCCGTCCGCGCCCACGACCCGCTCGGCGATGGGCATGTCGGTGACGTGGAAGCCGGTGCCGAAGATGATCGCGTCGGCCTCGGCCTCGGTGCCGTCCGCGGCGACGAGGGTGCTGCCGCGGACCTCGCTCAGACCGCTGGCGACCACGTCCACGTTCGGCCGCGCGAGCGCCGGGTAGTACGCGCTCGACAGCAGGATCCGCTTGCAGCCGATGCGGTAGTCGGGGGTGAGCTTGGCGCGCAGGGCCGGGTCCTTGATCGCGGAGGCGATGTTGCGCCGGGCGATCGCCTCGACGAAGCCCAGCTCGTCGGGGTGCTTGGTGAAGGCCTGCACCTGGAGCTCCCGGATGCCCCACAGCAGGCCGCGGCGCAGCTTGGTGGTGACGGGCAGCGCCCGGTGCAGGGCGCGCTCGGCGGCGCTGATCGGCCGGTCCATGCGGGGCATCACCCAGGCCGGGGTGCGCTGGAAGAGGGTGAGCCGGCCGGCCTCGGGCTGCACGGCCGGCACGATCTGGATGGCCGAGGCGCCGGTGCCGATCACGGCGACCCGCTTGCCGGTGAGGTCGTAGTCGTGGTCCCAGCGGGCCGAGTGGAAGACCTTGCCGGGGAAGGTGTCGAGGCCGGGGACGTCCGGGACCTTGGGGTCGGACAGCGGGCCGGTCGCGGAGACGACGACGTCGGCGGTCAGGTTCCCGCTCGCCGTCTCGATCTCCCAGCGCAACCGCTCGGTGTCCCACGCCATCCGCTTCACCTCCGAGCCGAAGCGCAGGTGGGGGCGCAGCCCGAAGGTGTCGGCCACGTGCTCCAGATACGCCCGGATGTGCCGCTGACCGGAGAAGGTGCGCGGCCACTCGGGGTTGGGCGCGAAGGAGAACGAGTACAGGTGGGACGGCACGTCGCAGGCGCACCCCGGGTAGCTGTTGTCGCGCCAGGTGCCGCCGACGCTGTCGGCCCTCTCGAGGACGACGAAGTCGGTGATCCCCTCGCGGCGCAGCCGCACGGCGGCCCCCAGCCCGCCGAAGCCGGACCCGATCACCGCCACCCGCACGTGTTCTTGAACCTGCTCGTGCTCGGCCATCCCGAAGCCTCCACGCGTCGCCTAGAACTCTGCCAGTGAACACTGGCGCAATGGGGAGAGTAGAGCAGCTCCGTACTGATGGGTAGGGGGCACGGCAAGGAAAGTTACCGGCGGTACGACATAGGCTTCCGGCGTGGCAGAAGACGCAGGAGACGCTGGACGACACGTTGGCCCCCGCGAGTACCGCATGGAGGAACTGGCCCGGCTGGCCGGCATCACGGTGCGCACCCTGCGCTTCTACCGCGAGCGCAAGCTGATCCCGCCGCCCCGCCGCGAGGGCCGTATCGCCTGGTACGACGACCACCATCTGGCCCGCCTGCGCACCATCGCGGCCCTGCTGGAACGCGGCCACACCCTCAACGGCATCGCCGAGCTCGCCGACGCCTTCGACCACGGCCGGGACGTCGGTGACCTGCTCGGCATCGGTGAGCCCACCGAGGAGACCCCGGTCCGCCTCACGCCCGAGGAACTCGCCGCCCGCTTCGAGGGCGAGGTCACCCCGGAGAACCTCGCCGCCGCGATGGAGCTGGGCTACCTCGGCACCGACGGCGACGAACTCGTCCACATCAGCCACCGTCTGCTGGACGTCTCCTCCGCCCTGGTCCGCGAGGGCATACCCCTCGCCGCGGTCCTCGACGCCGGCAAGCGCGTCCGCGAACACGCCGACGCCCTGGCCGCGCTCTTCGCCGACCTGATCTCGCGCCACGCCCCCGAACAGGACCTCCAGCGCCTGCGTCCGCTGGCCCGCAGCGTGGTGGAGGCGGAACTCTCCCTCGCCCTGGACCGACGGCTGCGGCCGGGGCCCGAGGAGGGTCAGCGTCCGTAGACGACGGTCACCGGCGCGTGGTCCGACCAGCGCTCGGCGTGCGTTGCGGCCCGCTCGACGTATCCCTTGACGGCCCGGGCGGCCAGTCCCGGGGTGGCCACGTGGAGGTCGATCCTCCATCCTGAATCATTGTCGAAGGCCCGGCCCCGGTACGACCACCACGAGTACGGCCCCTCGGCGTCCGGGTGCAGCGCGCGCACCACGTCCACGTAGCCGCCGTCCGCCGGGTCGAGCACGCGGCCCAGCCACTCGCGCTCCTCCGGGAGGAAGCCGGAGCTCTTCTTGTTGGCGCGCCAGTTCTTCAGGTCGGCCTCGCGGTGGGCGATGTTCCAGTCGCCGCAGACCAGGACCTCGCGGCCCTCGGCGGCGGCGCGCTCGCGCAGTCCCTTCAGGTAGGGGAGGAACTCGCCCATGAAGCGGACCTTCTCCTCCTGGCGCTCGGTGCCGACCTCGCCGGAGGGCAGGTAGAGCGAGGCGACGGTCACACCCGGCAGGTCCGCCTCGACGTACCGGCCGGCGGTGTCGAACTCCGGCGACCCGAAACCGACCTGTACGCGGTCGGGTTCGCGGCGCGTGCAGAGGGAGACGCCGGCGCGTCCCTTGGCGGCGGCGGGGGCGTGCGTGACGTGCCAGCCGTCGGGCGCGCGGACGGGCTCGGGGAGCTGGTGCGGCTCGGCGCGCACCTCCTGGAGGCACAGCACGTCGGCGGAGGTGCCCGCGAGCCATTCCACGAAGCCCTTCTTCGCGGCGGCGCGCAGACCGTTCACGTTCACGGAGGTCACGGTGTACAAGAAACTCTCCCAGGTGTGCGGAGACGTACGTTACGCGAGCCGCAGTTCACCCCTGGGAGGGGCCCTTGGGCCGGCGCCGCACTGGTCGAGGACCGCGGCGAGGCCCGCAGCGCACGAAAAAAGGCCCAGCCGAGAGGGCTGGGCCATAAAATTCCGTCACCCCGGGTGATCCGGTCCGGAGTGACGGTTCAGCCTAGTTGATCAGAAAAGGCGCAACCATATGTTTAAAGTAAAATATCTACACTTTACCCGGCGGCTGAATTGTCGCCGCGCGACTCACACAGAATACTGTTGAAAAAATCATTCTCGGTGATCGTGTCGAAGGCACACAGGCCACCACGGTCGTGAATGTCTTCGACGGCGATCAACAGACCGGCGACACCTCGGACCAAGGCGACGACCATGACGACGCCACCGAAGACCTTGCCGATCCCGATCCTCCTCCTGACTCGGTTGCCGTCCGAACGATGTGGACTTGGCCGGGTCGAGGAATCCATGTTCGCTGTTGAGTTTTCCTCGATGCCACTGCCGGCACGACCGAACAGCCGCGCAACAGTCTCTCTGATATTCATTTTCTCTCCATTCATCGGGAAGTGCGGCGAATGCCGCACAGGGGTGGAGCTCACCCGATGGATGAACCCCCTGCGCGGCACTCGCCCCCGGTGAAGGGAGCGGTGCGAGTGACCTCTGACGGAGCAGGCACTCCCTGAGATCCTAGGGGCCGCCACGATGCGCACGCCATCCTCCGCACGGATGATGCGACCTGCACACTGGGTGACGCCCCCCTTCGCACGATGTATCAATATACGGTAGGAAGCATGAACATACGCCGGGTCGCCTTCGACCACCCCGACGCCGTGAAGCTGAACGACGAGGTCCAGGCGGAGTACGACGTCCGCTACGGCGACGGCGGCGACGCCACGCACCTCGACGCAGCGGACTTCGCGCCGCCGAACGGCCTCTACCTGATCGCGTACGACGAGAACGACGTCCCGGTCGCCTCCGGCGGCTGGCGCAGTCAGGACGCCAACGACGAGGGCAACCGCGACGGGGACGCCGAGCTCAAGCGGATGTTCGTGATCGAGCAGGTGCGCGGCCGGGGACTGGCCCGCCGCATCCTGGCCGCCCTGGAGGAGGACGCCCGCGCGGCCGGCCGGACCCGCATGGTCCTGGAGACCGGCACCAAGCAGCCGGAGGCCGTCGCCCTCTACCTCTCCAGCGGCTACGAGCCCTGCGAGAAGTTCGGCTACTACCGCTTCCACCGGGACAGCCTCTGCTACGCGAAGGCCCTCCAGGTCCCGTAGGCCCGCAGGACTACCCGGCGAGGTATGCCTGGCCCCACCCCAAGTCTCGCCCCTGCCGCACCGACCCGGAGGGTGCCGGCGCGGTTTCGTGGACCCCACGAGCACACCGGACGAGTGGGGGCGGCGAAGGACATGGGCATCACGAGTGCCAGGACCAGTGCGGTCGAACTGCGGGACGTGCGCAGGCGGTACGGCTCGGGCGGCGGCCGGGTGGCCGCCCTGGACGGGGTGACGCTCGCCTTCCCGGCCGGCAGCTTCACCGCCGTCATGGGCCCGTCCGGCTCGGGCAAGTCGACACTGCTGCAGTGCGCGGCGGGCCTCGACCGGCCCACCTCGGGCTCGGTACGGCTCGGGGAGACGGAGCTGACCGCGCTGAGCGAGCGGCGGCTGACGCTGCTGCGCCGGAAGCGGATCGGGTTCGTCTTCCAGGCGTTCAACCTGCTGCCGTCCCTGACGGCCGAGCAGAACGTCGCCCTGCCGCTGCGCCTGGCCGGGCGCCGCCCGCGCGGGTCCGAGGTGCGGGAGGTGCTGCGGCGGGTCGGACTCGGTGAGCGTGCCCGGCACCGCCCGTCCGAGCTGTCGGGCGGCCAGCAGCAGCGCGTGGCGCTGGCCCGGGCGCTGATCACGCGGCCCGAGGTGCTGTTCGGCGACGAGCCGACCGGCGCGCTCGACTCGCGGACGGCCCGCGAGGTGCTGGCGCTGCTGCGGGGGATGGTCGACGACGACGGCCGCACGGTGGTGATGGTGACCCACGACCCGCTGGCCGCGTCGTACGCGGACCGGGTCGTGTTCCTGGTCGACGGACGGGTGCACGGGGAGCTGGCGGCCGCCGCGCCCGGGGAGATCGCCGCGCGGATGGCCGTACTGGAGGCCGCGGAGCAGGAGGCCGTGCCGTGCTGACCGTCGCCCTGCGCACCCTGCGCGTCCGTTGGACCGCCTTCGCCGGCGGCTTCGTCGCCCTGGCCCTCGGGGTCGCCCTGCTCGCGGTGACCGGCTCGGCCCTGGCCTCCTCGCAGAACGCCCCCGAGCGCCCCCCGGAGCGGTTCGCGGCGGCGCCCGTGGTCGTGCGGGGGCACGACACGCTGCGCGTACCGACGGCGCACGGTGTCGGGACGCAGCCGCTGGCGCACCCCCGCCCGGTGCCGGCCGGCACGGTGGCGGCGCTGCACGCGCTGGGTCCGGTGACCGAGGACCGTGCCTTCCCCGTGCGGGTGGAGGGCGGGCCCGGCGCACTGGTGGGCCACCCGTGGTCGACGGCGGCCTTCGCCCCGTACGAGCTGAGCGGGGGGCGCGCGCCGGAGGCCGCCGGCGAGGTGGTGGTCACGGGCGGCTGGGCGGCCGTGGGCGAGCGGCTGCGCACCTCCCACGGGACCGTGCGCGTCGTCGGCACGACGGTGGACCTCGGTTTCGAGCGGGCCGTCTTCTGGACGGACGCCCGCGCGGCACGGCTGTCGCCGCCGAGTGCGCAGCTGGTGGTGGACGCGGACGCGGCGGACGTGCGGCGCGTGGTGGGGGACGACGCCCAGGTCCTGACCGGTACGGCGCGCCGGCTGGCGGACGCCCGGCCGGACCGGGACCGGGAGGCGGTGACGGCGCTGAACGCCCTGTTCGGGACGGCTGGCGGGGTGGCCGCCTTCGTGTCGGTGTTCGTGGTGGCGTCGACGTTCTCCTTCACGGTGGCGCAGCGGCGCCGGGAGTTCGGTCTGCTGCGCACGGCGGGTGCGACACCGGGCCAGGTGCGCCGGCTGGTGGCCGCCGAGGCGCTGCTGCTGGGGGTCCTCGCGTCGGCGACGGGCTGTGCGCTGGGCGCGTACGGGGCCCCGCGGGTGGCCGCGTGGGTGGTCGGGCGGGGTCTGGCGCCCGGCTGGTTCGCGATCGGCGACCATGTGTGGCCGTACCACCTGGCCTTCTGGACGGGTCTGCTGGTGGCCCTGTGCGGGGTGGTGGCGGCGTCCTGGCGAGCGGGGCGGACCGGGCCGGCCGAGGCGCTGCGCGAGGCGGCCGTGGACACCGGGACGCTGACCCGGGGCCGTCTGGTGTGCGGTGCGGCGCTGCTGCTGACGGCGGCCGTGACACTGGCCTGGGCGCTGTTGACCGACCCGGGGGACCTGCTGCACCGCAAGACCTACATCGTCCGGCCGATGCTGCTGATCACGGCGGTGGCGTTGCTGGCGCCGCTGTCGGTGCGCCCGCTGGTCCGGCTGCTGGCCTGGGGGCCGTCGCGGCTGCCGGGCGCGGGCGGGACGCTGGTGCGGGAGAACGCCGCCGCGGCCGTCCGGCGCACGGCGTCCGTCGCGGCGCCGGTGCTGGTGACGGTGGCGCTGACCGGGTCGCTGCTCGGGGCGACGGCCACGCTGGACGGGGCGCGGGCGGCCGAGGCCCGGGAGCGGACGCGGGCCGATCTGGTGGTGACGGCGGACGGCGGCCTCGACCGGGACGCGGTGCGGCGGCTGCGCGCGGTGCCCGGTACGGCGGCCGTCTCGGCGACCGCGCCGACCGCCGTGTACGTCGTGGAGGAGGGCGTGGCCCTGATCCGCTCCGAGGCCCGGGCGGCCGACCCGGGGGCGCTGGCGGCGACCGCGCGGATCCCGTTGACGGGCGGCCGGATCGGTGACCTGGACGACGACTCGATCGTCGTCAACGAGGAGTGGGAGCGGCACGCCGTGGGGCAGCGCGTGACGGTCCGGCTCGGCGACGGGACCCGGCGCTCGCTGCGGATCGCCGCGGTGATGCCGGTCGGCACCGGCGACAACGGGGCGTACGTCACCCCGGCGAACGCGCGGGGCGCGGTCGTCGACCGGGTGGAGGTGACGGTGGCGCGGGGCGCGGACCCGGGGGCCGTGGCGGCGGGGCTGCGGGAGGCGGTGGGGCAGCCGGGCGGGCAGGTGCTGACCGGGCGGGCGTGGCTGGAGGCGTCGGCACCCGGGGCGGACGGGACGGCCCGCACGGGGCTGCTGCTGGTGCTGGGGATCGCCCTGCTGTACGCGGTGATCTCGCTGGCGGCCACCCTGGTCATGGCGACCTCCGACCGGCTGCGCGAGCTGGGCACCCTCCGGCTGGCGGGTGCCACCCGGGGGCAGGTGCTGCGGCTGGTGGCGGCGGAGTCGGTGGCGGTGGTGGCGGTCGGCACCGTGCTGGGTGTGGTGGTGGCTGCCCTGAACCTGGGCGGGATGCGGGGCGCGCTGGCCCTGTCGTCGGCCCCGTCCGCCCCGCTCGCGCTGCCCTGGCCGGCGCTGGGCGCGGTGGCGGGTGCGTGCGCGGTGGCCGCCGTGCTCGCGGCGACGGTTCCGGCGGCGGTGGCGCTGCGGCGCGGCACGGGTGAGGGGCTGTCAGTCCGCGCGGCGGGCTGAGACCCGGGGGCGGTCGCGGGGGTGCCGGAACACGATGAAGCCCCTGTCAGTGATCTGACAGGGGCTTCATGCTGCGTGGACCTGAGGGGATTTGAACCCCTGGCCCCCTCGATGCGAACGAGGTGCGCTACCGGACTGCGCCACAGGCCCTTGCAACGAGTGAAACTTTAGCACCCCGATCGGCCTGCTCAAAAATCCCTTCCCGGAGGCCGGGCGGGGGCGCGGTCCGGGTGCGCTACTCGTTGGCCGCGCGGGGTCGGTCGCCGTCCTCGTACTGGTCGAACAGCGGGGTACGGCCCCGCCCCCGGGCGCGGCGGGCGGACGCGCCGCGACGGACGCCGCCGCGGCCGGTGCCCTCGGGCCGGTCCTCGGCGCGGTCGGCCGGGGGGTCCGGTGCGGGCCGTTCCGCCGCGTCCCTCCGGTCCGTCCGGTCCGGGGCGACGGCGCTGGAGCGGGCCGAGCTCCACGCGTCCGGCGCCGCGAGGTCCACGTCGGGGGTGGCGCGGGGAGCGACCGGCGCGGTGACGTAGGTGGGCAGGGGGACCGGCACGGGGTCCCAGCTGTCGCCCTGGCCGGGCCGGCGCTGCCGTTCGCGCTGCTGGTCGACCCACTCGGCGTGGTCGGTCTGCTCCACCAGCGCCCGGCGGTCCGCGGCGAGCGCGGAGAGTCCGGGGTCGGGTGCGGCGCCGGACGTCTCGTCCGGCTCCTCGGCGTCGGAGTCGCCGGTGAGGTCGGCGGGGGCGTGCCGGCGCGGCCGGCGGTCGCGCAGCCGCTGGGCGGCGACCTCGGCCTGGCGGCGGTCCATGTGGAAGGCGAACCGGCGGCGTTCCTGGGTGCGCAGGTGGACGATGTAGGCGCTCAGCAGTATCGCGGGTACGCCGGGCGCCCACAGGAAGGCCAGTCCGCCGACCGCGGCGACGACCGAGCCGAGGGTGAAGGCCAGGAAGAGCATCACGGTGGTGCGCCGGCGGCGGGCGAGCACCTTGGTGCGCCGGGCGCGGGCCGCCGCCGGTGAGCCCGGGGCGGGCCGGGCGGCGGGCACCCGCCTGCGGGCCGGTGCGGCGCCGGACTCGGAGGCCCGCGCGGATCCGGCGCGGTCGGTGCGCGGGTCCGTGTCGCCGCGGTCCGGCGCGGGCCGCTCCGCGGCGTCCTGCGGGACGGGCCGGGTGTGCCGGCGGGTCTGGGACACGGCGAAGGCCCGGACGTCCACCGAGTCGGTGACGGCGTCCGGGGCGTCGGCGTCGGGCTCCGCCTCGTCGGCGGAGCGCGACCGGAGGTCCTTGGCGTACCGGCGCTCCATGCCCGCCCGGCCGGAAAGCAGCCGGATGGCGGTGCTGAAGCGTTCCGTCGGACGTGCCTCGTTCAGCTCGTCCTGCCTACGGAGCCACATCGGCACCAAGTAGGCGGCCCAGGCCCCGACGATGACTGCGTAGATGAGGCCGCTGCTGCTCACGCCTCACACGGTAGAGGGGTTTGCGCGGGGCCATCCGCCAATTGGGCCGGTGTGTCGCACGATCCGGCTGATATTTCGAACTTTTTTTGCGACCGATGCGACCAGCCGACTGTCAGGGACGCGAAATACCCGCTACCGCGTGGTCGCGACCCGATCAATTTCGAACATTTATTCAATTCCGGTGCCGGGCCGGGCTGGATTCCCCGAGGTGTTCCGCGCGCTCCGGTCCCGTGACCGGTGCCAGCGCCGCAGCAGCCCCTCCGGGACCTCCTCGGCGGTGAGGGCGAACACGAGATGGTCGCGCCAGCCGCCGTCGATGTGGAGATAACGCGGCCTGAGCCCCTCCTCGCGGAATCCGAGTTTCTCCACCACCCGGCGGCTGGGCCCGTTCTCCGGGCGAATACAGACCTCGACGCGGTGCAGGCCGACCGTGCGGAAACAGTGGTCCACGACCATCGCGACGGCCGTGGGCATCACCCCGCGCCCGGCCACCGCCGCGTCCACCCAGTAGCCGACGTGGCCGGAGCACATGGACCCCCAGGTGATCCCGGCCACCGTCAGCTGTCCGGCCAGCCGCCCCTGGTACTCGATGACGAAGGGGAGCATCCGGCCCGCGTTCGCCTCGGCCCTCAGGTGGCGGACCATCTGGCGGTACGTCGGCCGCTGCGCGAGCGGCCCGCCGGGCGCGGGCGGCGGAATGGTCGCCTCCCAGGGGCGCAGCCAGTCGCGGTTGCGCCGGTTGACCTCGCGCCACGCCCGCTGGTCGCGCAGCTTTATGGGCCTCAGGACGATGTCGCCGTCCACCAGCTCGACGGGCCAGGATGGGCTGTTCAGCTCGCACCCCCGTCTCCGGACGCCGTGGGGTGGTCACCGCCGCGCAGCTGGTCCACGGCGTGCTTCAGCAGCGGCTCCAGGACCGCGAGGCCGTCCTTCACGCCGCCGGTGGAGCCCGGCAGGTTGACGATCAGCGTCCCGCCCGCCACCCCGGCCAGGCCGCGGGAGAGCGCCGCGGTGGGCACCTTGTCGCGTCCGTACGCCCGGACGGCCTCCGCGATGCCCGGGACCTCGCGGTCGATCACCGCCCGGGTCGCCTCGGGGGTGCGGTCGGTGGGCGAGATGCCGGTGCCGCCGGTGGTGACGATCACGTCGTAGCCCGCGGCGACGCCCTCGCGCAGGGCGGCCTCGACGGGGTCTCCGTCGGGGCGGACCCGGGGACCGTCGACGGCGAAGCCGAGGCGGCCGAGGCCCTCGGCGATCAGGGGGCCGCCCCGGTCCTCGTAGACGCCGGCGGCGGCCCGGTTGGAGGCGGTGACGACCAGGGCGCTGTAGGGCGCGGACAGGGCGCCGCCCACCGGCGCGTCCGGTGTCACGACCGGCTCCAGTCGCCCGACTTGCCGCCCGTCTTCTCCTCCACGCGCACGTCCGTGATGACCGCTCCCTTGTCGACCGCCTTGACCATGTCGATCACGGTGAGCGCGGCGACGGAGACCGCAGTGAGCGCCTCCATCTCGACACCCGTGCGATCCGTCGTCCGCACCGTGGCGGTGATCTCCACGGCGTCGTCCGCGACCGACAGGTCCAGTTTCACACCGGAGAGCGCCAGGGGGTGACACAGCGGGATCAGATCCGGGGTGCGCTTGGCGCCCATGATGCCCGCGATCCGGGCGGTGGCCAGGGCGTCGCCCTTGGGGACGCCCTCGCCGCGCAGCAGCTCGACCACGCGGGGCGCGACCAGGACGCGTCCGCTGGCGCGCGCGGTGCGCGCGGTCACGTCCTTGGCGGACACGTCGACCATGCGGGCGGCGCCCGCCTCGTCGATGTGCGTCAGCCGGCCCTGCGTGTCCTGGCCGTCCTGCGGGGGTCGGTCCTGCGTGCTCATGCTGTGTGGCGCTCCCGGTCCCGGCCCGGCGCGGTGCGGCGCGTGGGCCTGCTGTGCGCGACACGGTACCGCCAACCGGGCGGGGTCAGCGGAGCAGGACCACCTCGACCTCGGTGCCGGGCTCGACCGATTCGACGTCCTCGGGGACGACGATCAGCGCGTCGGCCTGCGCGAGGGCCGCCACCAGGTGGGACCCGGCGCCGCCGACCGGGGTGACCGACCCGTCGGCGCAGGTGCCGCGCAGGAACTGCCGGCGGCCCCTGGGCGAGCTCAGCGCCTTGTCGGCGGTGAGGGTCGCGGTGACGGTCGGGCGGTGGACGTCGGTGAGCCCCATGAGGGTGCGGATGGCGGGGCGGACGAACAGCTCGAAGGAGACGTACGACGACACCGGGTTGCCGGGCAGGGCGAGCAGCGGGGTGTGGTCGGGGCCGATGGAGCCGAAGCCCTGGGGCTTGCCGGGCTGCATGGCGAGCTTGCGGAACTCCACGCCGCTGCCCGGCTCGTCCTCGTCGGCGACGTGCGCCAGCGCCTCCTTGACCACGTCGTACGCCCCGACGCTGACCCCGCCGGTGGTGACCATCAGGTCGGCGCGGACGAGCTGGTCCTCGATGGTGTTGCGCAGCGTCTCGGCGTCGTCGTCGACCGCGCCCACGCGGTAGGCGATGGCGCCGGCGTCGCGGGCGGCGGCGGTGAGGGCGAAGCTGTTGGAGTCGTAGATCTGGCCGTGGGCCAGTTCCTCGTCGGGCTGGACGAGTTCGCTGCCGGTGGACAGCACCACCACGCGCGGGCGGGGGTGCACCCGGACCCTGCCGCGCCCGATCGCGGCGAGCAGGGCGATCTGCGGCGGCCCGAGGACCGTGCCGGCCTCCAGGGCGCGGTCGCCGGACTTCACGTCGCTGCCCGCGGCGCGCACGTGGGCGCGCGCCCCGGCCGGCCGGTACACCCGGACCTGCCCCTCGGCTCCCTCGGGGGCGAGGCTGCGGGCGCGCATCCCGGTGACCGGGCCCTCGCCGAGGCCGCCGTCCGTCCACTCGACGGGGACGACGGTCTCGGCGCCGGGCGGCAGCGGGGCGCCGGTCATGATGCGGGCGGCCTGGCCGGGGCCCACGGACGGCGGGTCGGCCTGGCCGGCGGCCACGTCGCCGACGACCTCCAGGGCGGCGGGGAACTCCTCGCTCGCGCCGGCCACGTCGGCGACCCGCACCGCGTACCCGTCCATGGAGCTGTTGTCGAACGGCGGCAGCGAGACCGGCACCGTGATGTCGTCGACCAGGACGCATCCCTGGGCGTCGAGCAGGTTCAACTCGATCGGTTCCAGGGGGCGGACGGTGGCGAGGATGTCGTCCAGGTGGTCCTGCACCGACCACAGCCGGTCCGGACCGAAGTCCCCGGCGGCGTCGTGGCCGGTGTCACGGGGCGCGGCGCTGCTCAACGTCGTTACATCTCCTCGGCTACGTAACTGCGGAGCCAGGACCGGAAGTCGGGGCCCAGGTCCTCACGTTCGCACGCCAGTCTGACAATGGCACGCAGATAGTCGCCGCGGTCGCCGGTGTCGTAGCGGCGGCCCTTGAAGACGACGCCGTGCACGGGGCCGCCGGCCTTCCCCGCGGCGGTGGCCGCTGTCGTGTGCGTCTCGGCGAGCTGCTGGAGGGCGTCGGTGAGCTGGATCTCGCCGCCGCGGCCGGGCTCGGTCTTGCGCAGTATGTCGAAGATGTGCGGGTCGAGGACGTAACGGCCGATGATGGCGTAGTTGGAGGGGGCGTCGGCCGGGTCGGGCTTCTCGACCAGTCCGCTCACCTTGACGACGTCGCCGTCCTCGGTGGCCTCGACGGCGGCGCAGCCGTAGAGGTGGATCTGCTCGGGCGCGACCTCCATGAGGGCGATGACGCTGCCGCCGTGCCGCTCCTGCACGTCGATCATGCGCTGCAGCAGCGGGTCGCGCGGGTCGATCAGGTCGTCGCCGAGCAGGACCGCGAAGGGCTCGTCCCCGACGTGCGGGGCGGCGCACAGCACCGCGTGGCCGAGGCCCTTGGGGTCGCCCTGGCGGACGTAGTGGATCATGGCGAGGTCGCTGGACTCCTGGACCTTGGCCAGCCGGCCGGCGTCGCCCTTCTTCTGGAGGGCGGACTCCAGCTCGTAGTTGCGGTCGAAGTGGTCCTCCAGCGGGCGCTTGTTGCGGCCCGTGACCATGAGGACGTCGCCGAGACCCGCGGAGACGGCCTCTTCGACCACGTACTGGATCGCCGGCTTGTCGACGACCGGCAGCATCTCCTTGGGAGTGGCTTTGGTGGCCGGCAGGAACCGGGTACCAAGTCCGGCTGCGGGGATGACAGCCTTGCTGATCCTGGGGTGGGACTGAGTCATGCCCGCCACCATATCCGGTGACTTTGGGAGGGTCCGCAACTCGGGATCACCCTTGCTCACATGAGCACACGAGTACGGTACAGGAGTCACCTTTGACGTTCAGCGGACGTTGCGACGAGTCCGGCAAGCGGGCCCTGCGGCGGGAGTTCCTCGGGGCGAGGGCCGCTCTGACGGCGGACGACGTGCGGAGCGCGGCCGACGCGCTGGCCGGCCGGGCGCTGGCGCTGCCCGAGGTCGCGGAGGCGGGCGTCGTGGCGGCGTACGTCTCCGTCGGCACCGAGCCGGGCACCCTCGCGCTGCTGGACGCGCTGCGCGCGCGGGGCACGCGCGTGCTGCTGCCGGTGCTCCTGCCCGACAACGACCTCGACTGGGGCGTCTACGCCGGGGAGGACTCCCTCGCGCGCGTGCGGCACGGCGGGCGGATGGCCCTGTACGAACCCGCCGGCGAGCGTCTCGGCCCGGACGCGGTGACCGCGGCCGGCGTCGTGCTGCTGCCGGGCCTGGCGGTCGACGCGCGCGGCATGCGGCTGGGCCGCGGCGGCGGGTCCTACGACCGGGTCCTCGCCCGGCTGGAGCGGGCGGGCGCGCGGCCCGCGCTGCTGGTCCTGCTGTACGACCGGGAGGTCGTCGCGCACGTCCCCGAGGAGCCGCACGACCGGCCGGTGGACGCGGTGGTGACGCCGTCGGGGGTGCGCAGGTTCCGCTGAGACCGCTCCCGACGACGGAAACGGCCCCCACGCACGCGTGGGGGCCGTTCCTCGTTCCGGTCGTTCCGGTGCGCCGCGCTACGGCTTGAGCACCAGGGTGTCGCTCGTGCTGCCCTCGACCGCCTTCGCGGAGAAGGACCACGGCAGCAGCTCACCCGCGGCCCACTTGTCCGTCTGGTCGGTGTAGTGGGCGCTGTAGGCGTGTCCGGAGGCGCCGGTGAGGTTGATCCACCGGGACTTGTCGAGGTCGCCGAGGTTGACCACCATCCGCATGGACGGCACCCACACCACCCCGTAGCCGCCGGCCGCGTTCCAGCCGGTGGCGTTGACCGCCGCCTCGCCGCCGCTGAGCTTCCACGGGCCGCGGTTCAGGACGTACTTCACGAAGCCGGGGCCCTCGGTGCCGAGGGTCTGGTTCTTCAGGAACAGGCGGTGCAGCCGGCCCCAGTTCCAGCTGTCGATGTCCTTGCCGAGCTTGGCGGTGAGCTCCCAGCGGGCGTCGACCATGGCGCGCTTGAACAGGTCGTCGCGGTTGTGGTCGGCGCCCTTGCGGGTGCCGTTCGCCGGGGTCGTCCACCAGTCGCTCTTCGGCTTCTCCATCAGGGTGCGCACGACCTCGAACCAGCGGTCGCCGCCGTCCGGCTGCGCCTGGCCGGCGTCGCGCTGACCGCACTCGTAGACCTTGCTGATCTCGTCCGCGGGTCCGGTGCTGTTGACCGGGTCGACCCACAGGCACTGGCCCTCGACCCGCAGCTCCTTGGGCAGCTTGTTGCCGAAGGCGAGCTTGAGGACGTTGCGCCACACCGCGTTGAAGTAGGCGGCGGCGGCCGAGTCGGCGTCCTGGGTGTAGTCCCAGCCCTCGAGCAGCTTCTGGGCCTCGCGCACGTCCTTGTCGGCGATGTCGATCTTCAGCAGCTGGGGCACGAGCAGTTTGGCCATCTCGCTGCTGTTGTCCAGCTGCATCTGCCGCATGTCGTCCGTGGAGATCTTGCCGCCGTCCTTGATCTTCTGCTCGATCAGGGCGGTGATCCGCTGACTGCGGGTGCCGTAGCCCCAGTCCGTGGTCAGGGTGTACGGGTACTTGTCCTCGTCGATCACGGCCTGGTTGGCGGTGACGATGTAACCGCGGTCGGGCTCGTACTCGTAGGGCAGTTCGTCCGGCTTTATGTACTTGCCGGTCCAGTGGTACCCGGAGTCCCAGCCCGGCGCCGGCACGGAGCCGTCGTGGCCCTTGGCGCGGATCGGGATCCGGCCCGGCAGCGTGTAGCCGATGTGGCCCTCGGTGTCGGCGTAGACCAGGTTCTGGGACGGCACGTCGAACAGGGCCGCGGCCTCGCGGAAGGTGTCCCAGTCCTTGGCGCGGTCGATCGCGAAGACGGCGTCCATCGTGGTGCCCGCCTCCAGCGCCGTCCAGCGCAGGGAGACGCCGTAGCCGTCGGCGCGGTCGGGCGCCGCGGTGTTCACGGTGGCCTTCTTGCCGACCTTGACGAGTTCGTCGTCGCGGTCGGACAGGAGGGGGCCGTTGTTCGTCTCGCGGACGACGATCTTCTTCGGCTCGCCGCCGGCGACCTTGATGGTCTCCTCGCGGGTCGTGAAGGGCACGACCTTGCCGTCGTACTGGTAGCCCTCGCCGGTGATCTTCTCCAGGTACAGGTCGGTCACGTCGGCGCCGGAGTTGGTCAGGCCCCAGGCGACGTCCTGGTTGTGGCCGATGACGACGCCGGGCATGCCCGCGAAGGTGTAGCCGGTGACGTCGTACTGGCACTTGGCCGAGACGGTGCGGCAGTGCAGGCCCATCTGGTACCAGACGGAGGGCAGCGAGGGCGACAGGTGCGGGTCGTTGGCCAGCAGCGGCTTGCCGGTGATGGTGTGCTCGCCGGAGACGACCCAGGAGTTGGAGCCGATGCCGTTGCCGTTGACGCCGACGGCGGTGGGCAGGTCGTCCAGGACGTTCTGCAGACTCGCGAGTTGACTCTCCAGCGCGCTGCCGCTGCCGGTGCCTGTGCCCGTACCGGTCCCGGTGCCCGTGCCGGTGCCGTCCGAGGAGTCGGCCCCGCCGCCCTCGAACGTCTCGGTGAGCTCGTCGTACTGGCCCTCCTGGACGATGGCCTTGTTCCGGCTGTACGGGTACGCCGGGTACAGGTCGGCGATCTGCTTGGGGCCGAGACGGCTGGTCATCAGGGCGCGGTCGACCTCGTCCTGCATGTTGCCGCGCAGATCCCAGGCCATCGCCTTCAGCCACGCGACGGAGTCGACCGGGGTCCAGGCCTGCGGCGCGTAGTCGTTGGTGAAGCCGAGGGCCGCGTACTCCAGCGAGATGTCCGCGCCGTCCTTGCCCTCCAGGTAGGCGTTGACTCCCTTGGAGTACGCCTCGAGGTACTTCTTCGTGGAGGCCGACAGCTTCTCGTCGTACTCCTTCTTCGCCACCCGGTCCCAGCCCAGGGTGCGCAGGAACTCGTCGTTGTCGACCTGGCCCTTGCCGAACATCTCCGACAGGCGCCCGGACGTCATGTGACGGCGCACGTCCATCTCGTAGAACCGGTCCTGCGCCTGGACGTAGCCCTGCGCCATGAACAGGTCCTCCTCCGAGGAGGCGTAGACCTGCGGGATCCCGTAGCCGTCGCGCTTGACGTCGACCGGACCGGACAGGCCCTTCAGCGTGAGGGAGCCCTTGGTCTGCGGGAAGGAGGCGCGGACGGTGCTGATGGACCAGTACGCCCCGTAGGCGAGGCCGCCGATGATGGCCAGCACCAGCACGAGGACGAGAAGGCGTGCTTTGCGCCCCTTCTTCCTGCCGGACTTGCCGGGCTGCTGACCCGAAGAGGCGGTGTTGGTGGGGGGCATCGCTGTCCTTGCTGTCCTAACACGAGCGGCAGGGGCGGGCTGTGCTGCGTACTGAGCGCTGGAGCAACTGTAGGCGCAGGGCCCGCTCCCCCTTGACGCGGAGTCGGGTACGGGCGGGCACGGGCGTTCGATCTTGCCAAGCCGAGCGTCAAGAAAGCGTCAAGAGTTAGGTAAGGTAACGAAGTAGTTGGCCGCGGACTCCCGCGGCTTCGTGTGCCATGTATGTGCGCTCGCGCGCGCTGTGTCCGCACACCGACCCGCGCCTCGTGGCGTGCGCACCGGCGACCGCGCACCCGCGCGCGGGCCCTCGGTGCACCGCGACGCGCGTGGGTGCCCGTGCGCCAGGGAAGGGAACGGCCGCTGACTGTCCACCACCTCAACCAGCTCCTGCTCGTCTGCTCGCTCGTCCTGCTCATCGCCGTCGCGGCGGTCCGCATCTCCTCGCGCAGCGGGCTCCCCAGCCTGCTCGTCTATCTGGCCATCGGCGTCGCCATGGGCCAGGACGGCATCGGCCACATCCAGTTCGACAGCGCCGAACTGGTGCAGGTCATCGGGTACGCGGCCCTGGTCGTGATCCTGGCCGAGGGCGGTCTGGGCACGAAGTGGAAGGAGATCAGGCCGATCCTGCCGTCCGCCTCCGCGCTGGCGCTGGTCGGCGTCGCGGTGAGCGTCGGCGTGACCGCCGCGGGCGCGCACTACCTGACCGGGCTGGAGTGGCGGCAGGCGCTGATCGTCGGGGCGGTGGTGTCCTCCACGGACGCGGCGGCGGTCTTCTCGGTGCTGCGCAGGATCCCGCTGCCCGCGCGCATAACGGGCACGCTGGAGGCGGAGTCGGGCTTCAACGACGCCCCGGTGGTCATCCTCGTCGTCGCCTTCTCCGCGGCCGGACCGATCGAGCACTGGTACCTGCTGCTCGGCGAGATCGCCCTGGAGCTGGCCATCGGCGCGGCCATCGGACTCGCGGTGGGCTGGCTGGGCTCGTGGGGACTGCGGCACGTGGCACTGCCCGCCTCCGGCCTCTACCCCATCGCCGTCATGGCCATCGCCGTCACCGCCTACGCGGCCGGTGCCATGGCGCACGGCAGCGGCTTCCTCGCCGTGTACCTGGCCTCGATGGTGATGGGCAACTCGCGGCTGCCGCACTGGCCCGCCACCCGCGGCTTCGCGGACGGGCTCGGCTGGCTCGCCCAGATCGGCATGTTCGTGCTGCTCGGCCTGCTGGTCACCCCGCACGAACTCGGCGACGACATCGTCCCCGCCCTGGTCATCGGGCTGGTGCTGACGATGGTGGCGCGTCCGCTGAGCGTCGTGCTGTGCCAGCTGCCCTTCCGGGTGCCCTGGCAGGAGCAGGCCCTGATGTCCTGGGCCGGGCTGCGCGGCGCCGTGCCCATCATCCTCGCGACGATCCCCATGGTGGAGGGCGTCGCGGGCAGCCACCGGATCTTCAACATCGTCTTCGTCCTGGTCGTCGTCTACACCCTGATCCAGGGCCCGACCCTGCCCTGGCTGGCCCGCAAGCTGCACCTGGGCAAGGGGGACGAGGCCGCCGACCTCGGCATCGAGTCGGCACCCCTGGAGCGGCTGCGCGGACACCTGCTGTCCGTCACCATCCCCGAGGGCTCCCGGATGCACGGTGTCGAGATCAGCGAACTGCGGCTGCCCGCCGGGTCCGCCGTCACGCTGGTCGTGCGGGACGGCACGTCGTTCGTGCCGCTGCCGACGACCGGACTGCGGCGCGGCGACGAGCTCCTCGTGGTCGCCACCGACCCCGTCCGGGACGCGGCCGAGGCCCGGCTGCGCGCGGTCGGACACGGCGGCAAGCTCGCCGGCTGGCTCGGCACCGCGGGCACCGGTACGAAGGGCGGGTGAGCGGGGTCGGGGTGCTCGCTTTCACAGGTGGCGACCTGGTCGTCCCCTGTACGATGAAGGCGGCACCTGATCGAACCAACTCTGCCTGAAGCAGAGCTGGCGCGACCGTATGGCGGCCGGAACGTCCCGCGAGCCGGGCTCCGGTATCTACCGCAGTCCGCGCAAGAGGACAGCTCTCGGCGCTCCCGCACGGCGACAGCCACGAGGCGGACCGGCGCTACCAGGCGGCAGAAAGGCACGGCCGTGGCATCCACGGTCACCCCGTCGAAGAAGTCGCCGGAGGGGACGCCGCACACCGCGTCCTCCCGCCCCGGATACGGACCGCTGCTGCGCACCCGCGGCGCCTGGACGTTCCTGCTTCCCGGCTTCGCGGCCCGCCAGCCGTTCGCCATGCTGACGATCTCCATCGTGCTGCTGGTGCAGCACACCACCGGCTCGTACGGCGTCGCGGGCGCCGCCGCGGCCGTCACCGGCGTCTCCATGGCCCTGTTCGCCCCCTACAGCGGCCGGCTCGCCGACCGTCTCGGCCAGCGCGCCGTTCTGCTGCCCGGCGTGCTCGTGCACGCCCTGTCCGGCCTGACCCTGACCGTCCTCGCCCTCTCGGACGCCCCGTTGTGGGCGCTGTTCGCGGCGGCCGTGCCCACCGGTGCCTCGGTGCCGCAGATCGGGCCGATGGTGCGCGCCCGCTGGGGCGTGAAGCTGGGGGGCTCCCCGCTGATGAGCACGGCCGCGGCCTTCGAGTCGGTCACGGACGAGCTGACCTTCGTCCTCGGCCCGCTGCTGGCGACCGCCCTGTGCACGGCCGTGGACCCGGCCGCCGGCCTGGTCACCGAGGCCGCGCTGACGCTGGTGGGCGGTCTGCTGTTCGCCGCGCAGAAGAGCACCCAGCCGCGGGTCGGCGGTGGCGACGGCGGCCACGCGCGCGTGGCGCACGTCCCGGCGCTGCGGGTGCCCGGTGTGCGGGTGCTGGCCGTGATCTTCCTGGGCATCGGTTCCGTGTTCGGCGGCATGCAGGTCTCACTGGCCGCGTTCACCGAGTCGATCGGCGAGCCCGGCATGAACGGCGTCCTGTACGGCGTCTTCGCCGCGGGCAACATGCTCTCCGGCCTGGTCTGCGGCGCCGTCGCCTGGAAGGTGGCCCCGCAGCGGCGCCTCCTCGTCGGCTACACCGCCCTCGCCCTGACCGCCTCGGGTCTGTGGGCCGCGCACTCGGTGCCCGTGCTGGCGGGCCTCGGCCTGCTGGTCGGCATGTGCATCGCGCCCGCCCTGGTCACCGGGTACACGCTGGTCGAGGACCTGGTCCCGGCGGGCGCCCGCACCGAGGCCTTCACCTGGCTGACCGGCGCCGTGGCGCTGGGCCAGGCGGCGGCCGTCACGATCGCCGGGCAGTTGGAGGACCGGTTCCGGGACGGCGCCGGATTCCTGGTCCCGATGGGCGGCACGGTGCTCGCGCTGGCGGTGCTGGTGGCCCTGCGCTCCCGGCTGGCGACACCGTCCCGCGACCGGACGGTCGCACGTGGCGTGGGTCACCGCACGCCCGCCACAGTGGACTGAGCCCCAGGAATACGTCACTATGGACCGTCGTTAGCACTCATCGAGTGAGAGTGCCAGGAGGAAGACAGTGCCGACGTACCAGTACCAGTGCACCGAGTGCGGCGAGGGCCTCGAGGCGGTGCAGAAGTTCACCGACGACGCCCTGACCGAGTGCCCGAACTGCAAGGGACGCCTGAAGAAGGTCTTCTCCGCGGTCGGCATCGTCTTCAAGGGCTCCGGCTTCTACCGCAACGACAGCCGCGGCAGCTCGTCCAGCAGCTCGCCGGCGTCGTCGGCGGCGTCGTCGAAGCCCGCCTCGACGTCCTCGTCCTCCTCGGACTCGGGTTCGTCGGCCGGCACGGGCTCGTCGAACTCCGGCAGCTCCTCCTCGAGCACCACCGCCGCGTAGCACGTTCCACCGGGCACCCTGTCGTCGTGCGACGACAGGGTCTTCGGCGTTCCCGCGTCCCCCGAACGGGGGGCGGTTAGGGTGCGGGCATGGCGAACATGGTGAATGCCGAGATCGGCGTGATCGGCGGCTCCGGTTTCTACTCGTTCCTCGACGACGTGACCGAGATAGAGGTGGAGACCCCGTACGGGCCGCCCAGCGACTCCCTCTTCCTCGGCGAGATCGCCGGCCGGCGGGTCGCGTTCCTCCCCCGGCACGGGCGCGGCCACCATCTGCCGCCGCACCGGATCAACTACCGGGCCAACCTGTGGGCGCTGCGCTCCGTCGGCGTGCGCCAGGTCCTCGGCCCGTGCGCGGTGGGCGGGCTGCGCCCCGAGTACGGGCCGGGCACGCTGCTGGTGCCGGACCAGTTCGTCGACCGGACGCTGTCCCGCGCGTCGACGTACTTCGACGGGCTGCCGCTGGCCGACGGCACGGTGCCCAACGTGGTGCACGTGTCGCTGGCCGACCCGTACTGCCCCGCCGGGCGGGCGGCCGCGCTCAAGGCGGCGCGGGGGCGGGACTGGGAACCGGTGGACGGCGGCACCCTGGTCGTGGTCGAGGGGCCGCGCTTCGGGACCCGTGCGGAGTCGTCCTGGCACCGGGCGCAGGGCTGGTCGGTGGTCGGCATGACCGGCCATCCGGAGGCCGCGCTCGCCCGTGAGCTGGAGCTCTGCTACACCTCGATGAACCTGGTCACCGACCTGGACGCCGGGGCCGAGAGCGGTGAGGGCGTCTCGCACGAGGAGGTGCTGCGGGTGTTCTCCGCCAATGTGGACCGGCTGCGGAGCGTGCTGTTCGACGCGGTGGCGGCGCTGCCGGCGGCCGGGGAGCGGGACTGCCGGTGCGGGCATGCGCTGGGCGGGATGGACCCGGGCTTCACGCTGCCGTAGGGCGTGCGGAACGCCCCGATCGGGTGACGGAGTTCTCCACAAGCGGCCGGTGGTCCACGGGCCCCGGCGGGAATCGGCGGGACGGCTCATCGTGGTGTCCGCCAGCCGATCCCTCGTCACAGGTGGTGCCTGCCGTGTCCCGTTCCGCCGTTCCCTTCCCGCAGCCGCTCGGCGCCGACGCCCCGCCCACCTGCGAGGTGCCGCACTTCGCTCCCGTGCGGGTGCGCGGCGGACGCCATCAGCTGCACCGGCTCGTCCGGGACCGGCGGCGTGCCGTGGCCGCCGGTCTCGCGGTCACCGCGGCGGCGCTGGTGGCGGCGGGCCCGCATCCGGGCTCCGGGGCACAGGACGGCGGCCGGGCGCGGGGGCATCCGGTGTCCGACCGGGCGCGCGAGCGGGCGGCCGGCCCGGTGGCGGCGCCCGTGCGGATCGCCGACGCCGCGACGGTGCGGCTGCTGGCGCCGGGGGACCATGTCGACGTCGTCGCGTCCGGGGAGGGCGCGGACGGCGGTGCGTCCGTGATCGCGCGGCGGGCGCGGGTGGTGGAGGTGCCGGAACCCGCCGCCGGGGTGGCGGGGGACGGGGTGCCGGACGCCGGGGCGCTCGTCGTGCTGTCGGTGCCGGCCGCCACCGCGCACCGGCTGGTCGGCGCGGGGGCCCGGGCGCGCCTGGCGGTGACGCTGTGCTGACCCTGCCGGGCCCCTCCACCGAAGGGCCGGACTGGACAGCACCGCCGGGCGTCGGCGTAGGTTGCGGAGCGGTTTGTTCCACAACCTGTTCATGTGAGGAGTGCCCCCGAGGTGAGCGCGAAGAAGGATCCGAGCGTCTGGCAGGGCTTCAAGGCCTTCCTGATGCGCGGGAACGTCGTCGACCTGGCGGTCGCGGTGGTCATCGGTGCCGCCTTCACCAACATCGTCAACTCGTTGGTGAAGGGCATCATCAATCCGCTGGTCGGTGCGTTCGGCACGCAGAACCTCGACAGCTACAGCTCCTGTCTCAAGGGCCCGTGCACCGGGACGGGCGACAGCGCGACCGGCGTCCGGATCCTGTGGGGTTCGGTGCTCGGCGCCACCCTGACCTTCCTGATCACGGCGGCCGTCGTCTACTTCATGATGGTCCTGCCCATGTCGAAGTACCTGGCCCGCGTGGAGGCCCGCCGCAAGGCGCGGGAGAACACGCAGGAGGTCGTCGAGGTGTCCGAGCTGGAGGTGCTCAAGGAGATCCGCGACGCGCTGATCGCGCAGCGGGGCCCGGACCACGACCGCGCCTAGGCCGGCGGGCGGCTGCCCGCGGGGGTCACAGGTGGTGGGGCGGCTTCTCGTCGAGGAAGCGCTTCAGGTCGGCCGCGCTGTCGGCGTCGGGCCGCTCGCCCCACCCCCGGTCGGTGTCGTCCGAGGACTGCTGGTCGAGCGGGTCGTCGAAGACCAGCGCGGGCTTCGACGCGCGCGGCTCGGGTTCGGGGGCGGTGCTCATGGAATCCAGGGTACGACCCGCCCCCGCGCACGCTCTCGCGTCCCGTCTCTGGTGTGCTGTGACCCATGATGTCCAGTCCCGTTCCCCCGCCCGAGTCCTCCGCCCCGGCCGCCGGTCACCGGCCGCTGCGCAGGCTCACGGCCCGGCCCCGTCACGAGTCCCACCGCGTCGCCTCGTCGCTGGAGCTCTTCTTCGACCTGTGCTTCGTCGTGGCCGTCGCCCAGGCGGGCGTGCAGCTGGTGCACGCCGTCGCCGAGGGGCATGCGGGCGAGGGGGTCCTGTACTACGCGATGGTCTTCTTCGCCATCTGGTGGGCGTGGATGAACTTCACGTGGTTCGCCTCGGCGTACGACAACGACGACGTGCTCTACCGGATCGTCACCCTGGTGCAGATCGCCGGTGTCCTGGTCCTCGCCGCCGGGATCTCCCGGGCCTTCGAGGACCACGACTTCACGGTCATCGTGCTGGGCTACGTGATCATGCGGCTCGCCATGTCGGCGCAGTGGTTGCGGGCCGCGCGCGGTGCCGGACCGGCGGAACGCGCGATGACCCTGAGATACGCCCGTGGCGTGCTGCTCTGCCAGATCGGCTGGGTGGGGCTGCTGTTCGTGCCGGCCGCCGGGCGGGCGTGGCTGTTCCTGGTGATGGCGCTGCTGGAGATGTGCGTGCCGACGCTCGCGGAGAAGGACCACCAGTCGTCCTGGCACGCGCACCACATCTCCGAGCGGTACGGGCTGTTCACGATCATCGTGCTCGGCGAGACCATCGCCGCCGCCACGGTCGCGGTGAAGTCGGGCATCGACGAGAACGACGCCTTGGGCGAACTGCTGCCGATCGCGGTGGGCGGGCTGCTGATCGTCTTCGCCGCCTGGTGGATCTACTTCGTGGTGCCCATCCACGGCCACCTGCGCACGAGCAGGCAGGCGTTCGTGTGGGGCTACGGCCACTACCTGGTCTTCGCCTCGGCGGCGGCGATCGGCGCGGGGCTTGAGGTGGCGGTGGAGCAGGCCGTCGGCCAGGCGCACATCTCGACGCTCGCGGCGTCCGCCGCGGTGACCCTGCCGACGGCGACGTTCCTGCTCACGGTCTGGGTGCTGCACGCGCGCCACTTCAAGGTGGGCGTCGCGCAGCAACTGGTCCTGCCGGCCGCCGCGCTGCTGGTGGTCGGCTGCACGTTCCTCGGGGAGGCGGCCGTGCTGGTGGCGGGCATCGTCCTGGCGCTGGCGGTCGCGACGGGGGTGGTCCTGACGGCCCGCGCGGGCGTGCCGGACCGGGGGACGACGACACCGGCCGCCTGAGCGCGCGCCGCCGCTCGGGGTGCCGGGGACCGGCCGACACTGGGGGCATGACAGTTGACGCATTGACGGACGTCGCCGGGGTCAGGGTCGGGCACGCGACGCGGGCCGGTGACGGGTGGCTCACCGGCACGACGGTGGTGCTCGCGCCGGAGGGCGGGGCGGTCGCCGCCGTGTCCGTGCGCGGCGGCGGCCCCGGCACCAAGGAGACCGACGCGCTCGATCCGCGCAATCTGGTGCAGAGGGTCGAGGCGGTCGTGCTGACCGGCGGCAGCGCCTACGGGCTCGACGCGGCGTCCGGGGTGATGGCCTGGCTGGAGGAGCGCGGGCGCGGGGTGCGGGTCGGGCCCGACCCGGCGCACGTCGTGCCGGTGGTGCCCGCCGCCTGCGTCTTCGACCTGGGGCGGGGCGGCGACTTCCGGGCCAGGCCGGACGCGGCGACCGGTCGGGCGGCCGTCGAGGCGGCGCACGCGAGCGCACCGGGTGCGCGGGTGGCCGAGGGAGGGGTCGGGGCCGGCACGGGAGCCGTGGTGGGGCTCCTGAAGGGCGGGGTCGGCACCGCGAGCACCGTGCTGGAGTCGGGCGTCACGGTGGCCGCGCTGGTGGTGGCCAACGCGGCGGGGGCGGCGGTGGATCCGGAGACGGGGGTGCTGTACGGGGAGTTGTTCGGGGGACGGCGCGTGGCGTATCCGGCGGCGGACGTGCACGAGGCCGCGCGGCGGCGCCTCGCCGAGGTGGCGGCGTGCAACGTCCCGCCTCCGCTCAACACGACGCTCGCCGTGGTCGCCACCGACGCCGGGCTGTCCAAGGCGCAGGCGCAGAAGCTGGCCGGCACGGCGCACGACGGCATCGCACGTGCCGTGCGTCCGGTGCACCTGCTCAACGACGGGGACACGGTGTTCGCCCTGGCGACCGGTGAGCGCCCGCTCGACGCGACGCTGCCGCTCGCTCTGAACGAGGTACTCGCGGCGGGCGCGGACATGGTCACCCGGGCGATCGTGCGCGCGGTGCGCGCCGCCGGGCCGGTGGACGGGCCGGGCGGATCCTGGCCCTCGTACGGCGCGTTGTACGGGGGCCCCTCGGACGCGTAGACGCGCGGGGCGTCGTGGCGGAGCGGGGGTCCGGCGGGGTCAAGTGCACGGCGTCGAGGGGCGATTGTCGCGGTTCTGTCACTGATCGCCTTTTCCGGCGGCCGGCGGGAACCCCGCCCGGCGCCGGGCCGCTCTTCAGGGCTGAAGCGGAAACGCACATCACCCGAAAACATGGAGCAGCCCGTGACAACGCAGGACATATCAGCGCGTCGTGCACTGGTGGCCTGCGCCGCCCTCGTGGTCGGCGCCCTGACCCTCACCGCCTGCGGCGGCAGCGCCAGCGCCGACGACAAGAGCGGCAAAGACGGCAAGGGCGGCACGGGCTCGGTGAAGACCTCGGTGGCGAAGGTCGTGATCTCCGCGAAGGACGGTTCGACCGGCGCGTCGATCAACGCGACCGGCGTGAAGGTCAGCGACGGCCGGCTGACCGAGGTCAGGATGACGGTGGCGGGGACGGGGACGGCCGTACCGGGCTCGGTGTCCGCCGACGGCGCGAGCTGGAAGCCGAAGGAACAGCTGGAGCGCGGCACCAAGTACCGGATCAGCGCGACGGCGAAGGACGCGGACGGCCTGCCGTCCTCGGCCGACTCGACCTTCACCACCGTCTCCTCGGACAACAGCTTCATCGGCACGTACACCCCCGACGGGGGCGCCACGGTGGGTGTCGGCATGCCGGTGTCGTTCACGTTCGACAAGGAGATCGGCGACAAGAAGGCCGTGCAGTCGCACATCACGGTCACCTCCAGCAGCGGGCAGGAGGTGGTCGGGCACTGGTTCGGCGCGCAGCGGCTCGACTTCCGGCCCGACGACTACTGGAAGGCCGGCTCCAAGGTCACGATGAAGATCGACCTGGACGGGGTGGAGGGCGCGAACGGCGTCTTCGGCGTGCAGAAGAAGACCGTCACCTTCACCGTGGGCCGCTCGCAGGTCTCCACGGTGGACGTGAACACGCAGACCATGACGGTCGTGCGCGACGGCGAGACGGTCAAGTCGATTCCGATCTCGGCGGGCAGCGCCGAGAACCCGACGTACAACGGGCAGATGGTGATCTCCGAGAAGTCCCTCCAGACGCACATGGACGGCTCGACGGTCGGCTTCGGCGGCGAGTACGACATCCCGGACGTGCCGCACGCGATGCGGCTGAGCAGCAGCGGCACGTTCATCCACGGCAACTACTGGTACGTGCGGGGCAATCCGCCCTTCGGCAACCAGGGCACCAGCCACGGCTGCGTGGGACTGCGCGACGTGCGGGGCGGCCAGGGCGACACGCCGAGCAAGTGGTTCTACGACCACTCGCTCATCGGTGACGTCGTCGTGGTCAAGAACTCCCCGGACGACACGATCGCGCCCGACAACGGCCTCAACGGCTGGAACATGGGCTGGAGCGAGTGGGTCGCCGGCAGCGCCGCCTGACCGGCCCACCGGCTCGCTGAGCAGCGGGTTCTGACGGATCGCCGGGTCGCGCGGGAACATCTCGCGCGGCCCGGGCGTTTTTCGTGCGTACGTTTTCCCGGTTCCCAAACATGATGTCCGACCGAGGGGCTACGGTATGCACCCACCAGGTGACATGCAGCAACGCCGGGAGAAACCTTGAGCGTTCCGTACGAGACGGCAGCGTACGAACCAGCCGAGTCGCCCGAGTCTCCGGAGGAGCACCTCATGCGACTGCTCGGCCGCGCCCTGAACTCGTTCGAGCTGCCCGACGAGACGATAGGGCGGCTGGACTGCGCCCTGGCGCACGACGGTTCGCTGCACTCCGCGCACCACAGCGCCGGACTGCACCGCGAGACCTACAGGCACACGTGGCTGCTCGCCGACGGCTCGGCCCTCACCCTCTGGGAGCTCGTCCACAACACCGCCCCGGGCGGCGAGGCGCAGCACGAGGTGTACGTCGACGAGGAGGAGCTGCGCGCCGCCACCGCGAGGCTGGCGCTGCCGCCGGACACACCCGACTTCGAACTGCCGGTGCCGGTGCAGCTGTCGCCGATCCCCACCCCGCGGCACGTCTACGTCCAGGGCGGCTCCGCGGACCACGCGCGCCGGCTGCTGCGCCGGGCGGAGAACGCGGACCGGCCCGGCGCGGACACCGCCGCCCTGCTGGCCACGGCGTCCGCGCACCAGATCACGCAGGCCTTCGGCGCCCCCGGCCGCACGGGCCGCGCCGCGATCGGCTTCTCGCTCTACGAGCACGCCTTCCTCCTGCGGGACGGCGTCGAGATCTCCCTGTGGGAGGTCGAGCACACGGCCACGCCCGACGGGCGGCACATGTGCGAGGTGTACGTGAGCGAGGAGGCGGCCCGCCGGGCCATGGAGCGGCGGGCGGCGCAGCCCTCCTGAACCGCCGTCACGGACCGGCCGTGGAACGGCGCGATGCGCCGGGCCGGATCCTTCTCGGACCCGGCCCGGCGCATCGCACGGTGCCACGGGGCGCCGCCCCGGGCCGCCGTCGGCCGCCGTCTCACGCCGCCACCGGCTGCTCCGTCCCGGCCGTGGAGGCCGACGGGCCCGCGTCGGCGCTTCCCGGTGCCGCGGCCGCGGGCGTCTGCCCGCGCAGGCCCTTGAGGACGACGACCAGGGCGGTGGTGACGCAGACGCCGGCCGCGACGGCGACCAGGTAGAGCAGCGGGTTGCCGATCAGCGGGACCACGAAGATGCCGCCGTGCGGAGCCCGCAGCGTCGCACCGAAGGCCATCGACAGGGCGCCGGTGAGCGCGCCGCCCGCCATCGAGGCGGGGATGACCCGCAGCGGGTCGGCCGCGGCGAACGGGATCGCGCCCTCGGAGATGAAGGAGGCGCCCAGCACCCAGGCGGCCTTGCCGTTCTCGCGTTCGGCGGCGTTGAAGAGCCGGCCGCGCACGGTCGTGGCCAGGGCCATGGCCAGCGGCGGGACCATGCCGGCCGCCATGACCGCCGCCATGATCCTCATCGCCGAGTCGCTGGGGTCGGCGACCGCGATGCCGGCCGTGGCGAAGGCGTAGGCGACCTTGTTGACCGGGCCGCCGAGGTCGAAGCACATCATCAGGCCGAGCAGCGCGCCGAGCAGGACGGCGTTGGTGCCGGAGAGTCCGCTCAGCCAGTCGGTCATCGCCTTCTGCGCGGACGCGATGGGCTTGCCGATCACCACGAACATCAGGAAGCCGACGACCGCCGAGGAGATCAGCGGGATCACCACCACCGGCATGATGCCGCGCAGCGCCGCCGGGATCGGCACCCGCTGGATCGCCATTACCACGGCACCGGAGATCAGACCGGCCGCCAGACCGCCGAGGAAGCCCGCGTTGATGGTCAGCGCGATCGAGCCGCCGACGAAGCCGGGGACGAGGCCCGGCCGGTCGGCCATGCCGTAGGCGATGTACCCGGCCAGGACCGGGACGAGGAAGCCGAACGCCACGCCGCCGATCTGGAACAGCAGCGCCGCCCAGCTGTCGGCCTGCGTCCACACGAAGTGGTCCATCACCGACGGCGCCTTGTTGATCTCGTAGCCGCCGATGGCGAAGCCCAGGGCGATGAGCAGACCGCCCGCCGCGACGAAGGGCACCATGTAACTGACGCCGGACATCAGCCACGTGCGCAGCTTGGTGCCGTAGCCCTCGCCGGGTTCGCCGCCGCGTTCGACGGGCGTCGCACCCGGCGCCGCGGAGGTGACCTCGCCGCGGGCCGCCTTGCCGCGGACCTCGGTGATCAGCTCGCCGGGGCGGTTGATGGCAGCCTTGACGCCGGTGTCGACGGTCGCCTTGCCGGCGAAGCGGTCCTTGTCCCGCACGGGCACGTCGTGGGCGAGGATCACGCCGTCCGCCGCCTCGATCACCGCCGGGTCGAGCCGGGTGAAGCCGGCCGAGCCCTGGGTCTCGACGACGAGGTCCACGCCCGCCTCGCGGCCCGCGTTCTCCAGCGACTCGGCCGCCATGTAGGTGTGCGCGATGCCGGTGGGGCAGGAGGTGACGGCGACGATGCGGAAGGGCCGCTCGGCCTCCGCCGCCGCCTCGCCACCGCCCGCTGTACCGTCCGCGGTGCCGTCCCCGGTGGTGTCCGCGGCGCTGCCCGTGGCGGTCCCGGCGGAGGCCGCCGCCGGGACCGCCACGGAGTCCTCGTCGCCGTCGGGGGCGGCCGGTTCCTCCCCGCGGATCAGCGCCGCGGCGGCCGGGGCGTCGCCCACCGAGCGGAGCGCGGCCGTGAACTCGGCGTTCATCAGCTGCCGGGCCAGCGAGGAGAGGATCGTCAGGTGGGCGTCGTCGGCGCCCGCCGGAGCGGCGATCAGGAAGACCAGGTCGGCGGGGCCGTCCGCCGCGCCGAAGTCGATGCCGAGCGCGCTCCGGCCGAAGGCGAGGGTCGGCTCGGTGACGTGCGCGCTGCGGCAGTGCGGGATGCCGATGCCGCCGTCCAGGCCGGTCGGCATCTGCGCCTCGCGGGCTGCCACGTCGGCGAGGAAGCCCTCCAGGTCGGTCACCCGGCCCTGGGCCACCATCCGTTCGGCGAGGGCGCGGGCCGCCGCTTCCTTGGTGTCTGCGGACAGGTCGAGGTCGACCAGGTCCGCGGTGATCATGTCGGTCATCGCGGGCTCCTTAGCTCGCGTATCGCCCGGTACGCGGGGTGACGGGCGAGGGCGGGGACGGGGGTGCTGCGGGGAGGGGTGACGCGTCGGGGAGGAACGGGCACCGGGGTGCCTCCGTGCGGGCCGGGGCCGCGCGGGCCGGTCATGGGACCGGCTCCCGCAGCGGGCGGTCCACCGGCACCTGGTCCGTGACCGTGACCGCGGCCGGGTCCAGGTCGGCCGGAGTCGGCATGACGCTGCCGGGCAGCCGGACGGCGGCGGCGCCGTGCGCGACGGCGGAGGCCAGGGCCTCCGGTCCGCCGCCGCCGGCGAGGAGGAAACCGGCGAGCGAGGAGTCACCGGCGCCGACGTTGCTGCGTACGGCGTCCACGCGGGCGCTGCCGAACCAGGTGCCCGCGTCGTCCACGAGGAGCTGCCCGTCGGCGCCCAGACTCGCGAGCACGGCACGCGCGCCCAGTTCCCGCAGCTCCCCGGCGGCCTTCAGGGCGTCGCCGACGGTGGCGAGGGGGCGCCCGACGACCTCCGCGAGCTCCTCGGCGTTGGGTTTGACGACGTCCGGCCGTTCGCGCAGCGCCTCGCGCAGGGCGGGGCCGGAGGTGTCCACGGCGACGCGGACTCCGGCGGCGTGCGCCCGGGCGACGAGGGCGGCGTACCAGGACGGGGCGAGTCCGCGGGGCAGGCTGCCGCAGCAGGCGATCCAGTCGGCGTCGCGCGACTGCCGCCGTACGGTCTCCAGGAGGAGTTCCCGTTCGGCCGCCGACAGGTCGGGGCCCGGTGCGTTGATCTTCGTCAGGACCCCGTCGGCCTCGGCGAGCGCGATGTTGGAGCGGGTGGCGCCGGCGACGGGCACCGGCGCGACCTCGATGCCCTGGGCGTCCAGCAGGTCGGCGACGAGGGCGCCGGGTGCCCCGCCGAGGGGCAGCACCGCGACGGTGCGTCGCCCGGCCGCCGTGACCGCGCGCGAGACGTTCACGCCCTTGCCGCCCGGGTCGACCCGCTCGCCGGTGGCGCGGACGACCTCGCCGCGGTCCAGGGCGGGGACCTCGTAGGTCCGGTCCAGCGACGGGTTGGGGGTGACGGTGAGGATCATGCGCGTACTACTTCCGTGCCGTCGCGCTCGATGGCGGCGGCGTCCTCGGGGCTCAGCCCGCTGTCGGTGATCAGCAGGTCCACGTCGCTCAGGGCGCCGAAGCGGGCGAAGTGCTCCTGGCCGTGCTTGGCGGAGTCGGCGAGCAGCACCACGCGCCGGGCCGCGGCGACGGCGGCCCGCTTGACCGCGGCCTCGGCGAGGTCGGGGGTGGTCAGGCCGTGCTCGGCGGAGAAGCCGTTGGCCGCGACCATCAGCACGTCGGCGCGGATCTCGCCGTAGGCGCGCAGCGCCCAGGCGTCCACGGCGGCCCGCGTACGGTGCCGCACACGCCCGCCGACCAGGTGGAGCTGGATGCCGGGGTGGTCGGCGAGGCGGGCAGCGATGGGCAGGCTGTGGGTGACGACGGTGAGCCGCGCCTCGGGCGGGACGGCGGCGGCGAGGCCGGCCACCGTCGAGCCGGCGTCGAGGATGACGGTGCCCTCGGCGGGCAGTTCCGCGAGGGCGGCCCTGGCGATCCGCTCCTTCTCGCCGGCCGCGGTGGACTCGCGCTCGGCGAGGTCCGGCTCGAAGTCGAGGCGTCCGGCGGGGATCGCGCCGCCGTGCACCCGGCGGAGCAGGCCGGCGCGGTCGAGGGCCTTGAGGTCGCGGCGGATGGTTTCCGCCGTCACCTGGAACTCCTCGGCCAACGACACGACGTCCACCCGGCCGCCGTCCCGGGCGAGCCGGAGGATCTCCTGCTGCCGCTCCGGTGCGTACATGCCTGTTCACCTTCACCTTGTGCCCGAACGTGTGGTTTCACCGGAGGCTACGTGCGGTTTTCCGCAATGTAAACAGGCAAGTGGAATCGCTCGGACACAACCGGGCATGAACGGGCGTCTCCGTGTCCGTGTCCGCGGCCGCCTTCATGTCGGTCTCCGTCCGCGTCCGTCCGTGTCCGTGCCGGTGTCCGGTTTCACGGGCCGAGGACGCCGCAGCGGGACGCGGGTGGGCCCGGCACCGAAGTGCCGGGCCCACCCGCGTCCCCGCCGTGTACGCCGTGCGTCGCTCCGTCGTCAGACCAGCGCGGGTGCCTTCTCCTCCCCGGCGGTCTCCTCCCCCGCGGTCTCCTCCTGCGCCTCGGCCCCCTCGGCGTGCTGGGCCGGCCGCCGGGGCAGGGCGAACATCAGCAGGAAGATGGCGCCCATCACCGCGGCCACCCAGCCCAGCGCGTTCTGGAAGGCGTCCGCGTAGGCCGGGCCGATGCCGGCCCGGGTCAGGTGGTCGTCCATCGTGCCGAAGAAGACCACGGACACCAGGCCGAGTCCGAGGGCGTTGCCCATCTGCTGCACGGTGTTGATCAGCCCGGACGCCGCGCCGGCGTGCTCGCGCGGCACCTCGGACAGCACCGCGTCCGTCAGCGGGGCGACGATCAGGCCCATGCCGAGTCCCATGACGACCAGGGGCAACGCCATCTGCCAGGACGTGATGCCGAGTCCGTACCGCTCGGCCTCCCAGATGTAGAGCAGCACTCCGGCCGCCATGACCAGCGCGCCGGCCTGGAGCACCTTGCGCCCGAAGCGCGGGACCAGCTTCTGCACGGACATGCCCGCCGCCGTCGACACCGCGAGGGAGAACGGCACGCCCGTCAGGCCGGACCGCAGCGGGCTCCAGCCCAGCCCCACCTGCATGTAGAGCGTCCACACCAGGAAGAAGATGCCGAGGCCGACCCCGAAGACGGTCTGCACGGCGATGCCCGCCGCGAAGCTCTTCACCCTGAACAGCGACAGCTCGATCAGCGGGGACCCGTCCCGCGCGGTCTTGCGTCGCTCGTAGGCCACCAGCACCGCCAGGACGGCGAACGCGCCGCCCATCGACACGTACCCCCACACCGGCCAGCCCAGCTCGCGGCCCCGGGTCAGCGGGTAGACCAGCATCAGCAGGCCGAGGGTGACCAGGGCGACGCCGACGAGGTCGAGCTTGAGGGCGCGCGGGGCCCTGGACTCGGTGATGAAGCGGCTGCCGAGTACCAGGCCGGCGATGCCGACCGGCAGGTTGATGAGGAAGATGGGCCGCCATTCCAGCCCGAAGAGGTTCCACTCGGTGAGCAGGGCGCCGAGCAGCGGACCGGAGACGGCCCCCAGCCCGACGATCGCGCCGAACAGCCCGAAGACCTTGCCGCGCTCGTGCGCCGGGAAGGTGGCGTGCACGATCGACAGCACCTGCGGCACCATCAGCGCGGCCATGCCGCCCTGGAGGATGCGGGAGGCGACCAGCATCTCCGGGTTCACCGCGAATCCGCACAGCGCCGAGGCGAGCGTGAAACCGCCGATGCCCACGAGGAACAGCCGCTTGCGGCCATGGATGTCGCCGAGCCGCCCGCCGGTGATCAGTCCGGCGGCGAAGGCGAGGGCGTACCCGGCGGTGATCCACTGGATCTGGCTGAAGGTGGCGCCCTCGTCCCGCTGGATCGACGGGATCGCGATGTTGACGATCGTGACGTCGACGAGGTCCATGAACGCCGCCGTCATCACGATGGCGAGGGCGAACCAGCGCCGGCGGTCGCCGCCCGCGGGCCGGGCCGGCGGTGTGTCCGGGGTGTGCGTGAAGGTCATGCGAGCACGCTATGGGACCAGTAGGCCAGATCACGTCCTATTTCTGCGGCATGCTCGGGTCATGACGACGGACACTCCGGCCCGGCTCCTGACGCTGCTCTCCCTCCTCCAGACGCCCCGCGAATGGCCCGGCGGCGAGCTCGCCGACCGGCTCGGGGTGTCCCGCCGCACGGTCCGGCGGGACATCGACCGGCTGCGCGAGCTGGGTTATCCCGTACAGGCGACCATGGGCTCCGACGGTGGGTACCGGCTGGTCGCCGGCAAGGCGATGCCGCCGCTCGTGCTGGACGACGAGGAGGCGGTGGCGATCGCGGTCGGGCTGCGCGCCGGGGCGGGGCACGCGGTGGAGGGCGTGGACGAGGCGTCGGTACGGGCGCTGGCGAAGCTGGAGCAGGTGCTGCCGTCGCGGCTGCGGCACCGCGTCGCCACGCTCCAGGCCGCGACGACGCCGCTGACCAGTGGGGACGGGCCGAGCATCGCCCCCGAGACGCTGACCGTCATGGCGTCCACGGTGGCCGGACGGGAGCGGCTGCGGTTCGCCTACCGCGCCGGGGACGGCACCGCGTCGCGGCGCCTGACGGAGCCGTACCGGCTGGTCTCGACGGGGCGCCGCTGGTACCTCGTCGCGTACGACCTCGACCGCGACGACTGGCGGACCTTCCGGGTGGACCGGGTCGGCGAGCCCTTCGCGACGGGGGTGCGGTTCGCTCCGCGGGAACTGCCGACGGGGGACGCGGCGGAGTACCTGCGCCGGTCCATGCAGCGGCGCGGCGGCTCCTACGACGTCGTGGTCGCCTTCGCCGCGCCGGTGCGGGAGGTCGCCGCCCGGCTGCCGGCCTGGCTCGGCCCGCCGGAGCCGGCGGACGACGGGGCGTCGTGCGTCCTGCGGGCCACGGTCTCCGACGCGGTGGAGTGGATGGCGGTACGGCTCGCGATGCTCGGGGTGGACTTCACGGTGCGGGAACCCGCGGAGCTGGTGGCGGCCGTCGGCACCCTGGGCGCCCGTCTGACCCGGGCGGCCGCGGAGTCCTGACGGCGGGGCGCGGCGGCCCCGGTGGCGGCACCGCGCCTACTCCCCCTCCCCCGGCGCCTCGTCCCATGTGAACCGCCTCAGCACCTCCAGGTTGGCCAGCGCCAGGTCCAGGGCCCTCGCCGGGTCGTCCGCGGACGCGGCCCAGTGCTCCACCGCCACCCGCACCGCCGCCCCCGCCGTGGCGGCGGCGAACCGGAGCCGGGGCCCGGCCACCGGCGCCTCGGCAACGTTGTCGGCACCCGTACTCGCGTCCGCTCGCCGTCCGCTCGGCGCCCGCTCGGCCAGGGCGTCCCCGAGCGCCCGCTCGCTCCGGTGGCACACGTCGGCCCACACCTTCCGCAGCGCCGGGCTGGTCTCGGCCAGGCGGATCAGTGCCCGGGCCGTCTCCCACGACGCGGCGGACACCCCGGCACCCGGCGCCGGCGTGTGCCGCACCGCGTGCTCCAGCGCCTGTGGCGGGGACAGCGCGGCCGGGGCCTCCCGCACCGCCTCGATCCAGCGCTCGGCACCCAGGGCGTAGAGGGGCGCGACGGCCTCCTCCTTGGTGGCGAAGTAGCGGTAGAAGGTCCGCGGGGCGACGCCGGCGGCGCGCGCGATGTCCTCGGCCCGGGTGGCCCGCAGGCCCTGCCGCACGAAGAGGCGGGCCGCCGCACGGGCGATGTCCATGCGGGTCTCGGCCTTGCGCCGCTCGGTCAGCGAGAGCGGTGGCCGTCCGGCGGCGGGAGTAGGGGTGGGGCTGGTGGTGCTGCTCACTTCGGCAGGCTATGCCGCTGTGGCAGAATCTGCCATTCGGCGGGTCACCCCGGGGTTCAGGTTCGGGGTGGCCCGCTTCTTCCTGCCCTGCTTCCGCGCGTCCTCGCCCTGTCCCGCCCGTGCCCGCGCAAGGGAAGAGCCGGGCTGCGGCACCCGGGGGGGGGAGGGGTGCCGAGCCCGGCTCTGGAAGGTCCCGGCGCCGGGGGGAGTGCGTCGGGACGTGGTCCAAGTGTGCGTCGGAACCGGAGCGGATCCGGGCCCGAACCGCCGGGCCCGGAGATTTTGTTCCCGGGCCCCCGCCGGTTGAAGCAGCGTTGTACGGCCATGTTCGCGCGGGCTTCGGCCACCGGCGTACGCCCCACGCGTCACGCCACGCCCCCCGCGCCACTTGGCCGCCTCGCGACGGCCCCTCGACGGTCCTTACGCCGCTGCCTCGAAGCCGGTGTCACGCGCCAGCTTCTTCAGCTCCAGCAGCGCGTGCTTCTCTATCTGCCGGATCCGCTCACGGGTGAGCCCGTGCTCCTTGCCGACCTCGGTCAGCGTGCGCTCGCGCCCGTCGTCGATGCCGTAGCGCATCTTGATGATGGAGGCCGTGCGCGGGTCGAGGCGGCCGATCAGGTCGTCGAGCTCCTCGCTGCGCAGCAGCGTCATCACGGACTGCTCGGGCGACACGGCGGAGGTGTCCTCCAGCAGGTCGCCGAACTGGGTCTCGCCCTCGTCGTCCACCGACATGTTCAGCGAGACCGGGTCGCGGGCCCAGTCGAGCACGTCGGTGACGCGTTCCGGCGTCGAACCGAGCTCGGCGGCGATCTCCGCGGGCTCCGGCTCGCGGCCGTGCTCACGGTTGAACTCGCGCTGCACGCGCCGGATCCGGCCGAGCTCCTCCACGAGGTGGACGGGCAGGCGGATGGTGCGCGACTGGTCGGCGATCGAACGGGTGATGGCCTGCCGGATCCACCAGGTCGCGTACGTCGAGAACTTGAAGCCCTTGCGGTAGTCGAACTTCTCGACCGCGCGGACCAGGCCGGCGTTGCCCTCCTGGATGAGGTCGAGGAGCGGCAGACCGCTGCGCGGGTAGCGGCGGGCCACCGCGACGACCAGGCGGAGGTTGGAGCGGATGAAGACGTCCTTCGCCCTCTCGCCCTCGGCGATCAGGGCCCGGAGCTCCTCCCGGGTGGCGTCCGCGCCGGTCTCCTCGTAGCCTTCGAGTACCTGCCGCGCGAACACGCCCGCCTCGATGGTCTGGGACAGCTCGACTTCCTTGGCGGCGTCGAGCAGCGGGGTCCGGGCGATCTCGTCGAGGTACATGCCGACCAGATCGCGGTCGGCGAGCTCGCCGCCGCTGGCGCGGACGCTGGTTGCCGCGTCGGCCGTCTCGCCGGTGGCGGACTTACGACGGGCGACGGCACGGGTTGCCATGCGTGCTCCCTTGCGATGAGTGGTTCAGCGGGCGGTCCTGCAGATGTCGGGCACTGTCGGGTCGTCTCCGGTCTCTGCTTCTCGTGTCACGGAATCCGTCTCCGGACTCTCCTCGGGTGCCCTGCATCCGATGGAAACAACGACTGGAATCCGGACAGAATTCCCAACCCACCACCCGATTTTTCTGATCATGCAGTACCCTGTGCCGCCGCATGAGGAGGACGGATGCCGTCGGAACGCACGGATGTCCAGGTCAGGCCCGGGGTCGAGGGCGACCTCGAGAGGCTCACCGAGCTCTACAACCACTACGTACGTGAGACGCCCATCACGTTCGACACCGGCCCCTTCACCCCGGAGGAGCGCCGTCCGTGGCTGCTCTCCCACCCTGAAGACGGCCCGTACCGGCTGAGGGTTGCCGCGGACGCGGACTCACAGGAGATTCTGGGCTACGTCACATCCAGCCCTTATCGCGCCAAGCCCGCGTACACGACCTCGGTGGAGACCACCGTCTACGTCGCCCCGCACGCCGACGGCCGGGGCATCGGCACCCTGCTCTACGCCTCGCTGTTCGAGGCCCTGGCGGGTGAGGACGTGCACCGCGCCTACGCGGGCATCGCACAGCCCAACGCGGCCTCCACCCGTCTGCACGAGCGCCTCGGCTTCCGGCACGTGGGCACGTTCCGCGAGGTGGGCCGCAAGTTCGGCCGGTACTGGGACGTGGCCTGGTACGAGAAGCCACTCTAGGTCCGGCCGGGGGCCCGCCCGGCGGCCGGGCGAGCCCCCGGCCGGACCGGTTCGGCTCAGCCGAACTGCACCGAACGCTTCGCCAGCCCCATCCAGAACCCGTCGATCACCGACTTGCGCAGGTCCAGCTCGCCGGCCGCGTCGGCCGCGCCCATCGTCACGAACAGCGGGGCGAAGTGCTCGGTGCGCGGGTGGGCGAGCAGACCCGCCGGGGACTTGCGGCCGAAGTCGAGCAGCGCGTCCACGTCACCGGCGTCCAGCGCGCGCCGCCCCCAGTCGTCGAACTCCGCGGACCAGGCGGGCACGCCGCCCTGGCGCAGGGCGGCCAGGTTGTGAGTGAAGAAGCCGGAGCCGATGATCAGCACGCCCTCGTCGCGCAGGGGCGCCAGCTTGCGGCCGATGCCCATCAGCCGGACCGGGTCGAGGGTCGGCATGGACACCTGGAGCACCGGGATGTCGGCGCCCGGGTACATCTCCACGAGCGGGACGTACGCGCCGTGGTCGAGGCCGCGGTCGGGGACGTCCTGCACGGGCATGCCGGGGGCGCGCAGCAGCTTGCGGACGGAGTCGGCGAGCTCGGGGGCGCCGGGCGCCTCGTAACGCACCTGGTAGTAGTGCTCGGGGAAGCCCCAGAAGTCGTAGACGAGCGGCACGGTGCGGGTGGCGCCGAGCGCGAGCGGGGCCTCCTCCCAGTGGGCGGAGACGACGAGGATCGCCTTCGGGCGCGGCAGACCGGCAGCCCAGGCGGCCAGCTCGCCGGGCCAGACGGGGTCGTCGGCGAGGGGCGGGGCGCCGTGGCTGAGGTAGAGGGCGGGCATGCGGTCCCGGACGTCGGTCGACATGGCGGCGGCTCCCCATCAGTGGCAGTTACATGAACTAGTTGCTTGAAGTCTCAATCTCTTACGCCCCCGAATGTACGCCCCTTTTGTTTAAGATTCAAGAAGTGGTCTCGTAGAGTGGGATGCATGAACACGGCACCCATCCCGGCCCCCGCCGACGAGCCCCGCTGGCTCACCGACGAGGAGCAGCTCGTGTGGCGCTCCTACATCGAGGCCGCCACCCTCCTGGAGGACCACCTCGACCGGCAGCTCCAGCGCGACGCGGGCATGCCGCACGTCTACTACGGCCTGCTGGTCAAGCTCGCCGAGTCACCGAGGCGGCGCCTGCGCATGACGGAACTGGCCAAGTACGCGAAGATCACCCGCTCCCGCCTCTCGCACGCGATCGCCCGCCTGGAGAAGAGCGGCTGGGTCCGCCGCGAGGACTGCCCGTCCGACAAGCGCGGCCAGTTCGCGGTGCTCACGGACGAGGGGTACGCGGTGCTGAGGCGGACCGCGCCGGGCCATGTGGACGCCGTACGCCAGGCCGTGTTCGACCGGCTCACCCCGGAACAGCAGAAGTCCCTCGGCGAGATCATGCGGATCGTCGCCGAGGGACTTCAGCCCGCCGAGGCGGGCGCGGACCTGCCCTGGCTGCGCTGAGCGGACGGCTCGGGCAGCCGGGGCGGGGTCCGCGGGAAGCCGTGCGCACGGGGCGTCCCCTCCCCCTGCGCACGGGTGGTGCTCGGAACCCGAGGGGTGTCTCCGGCCGGTGTCAGTGGGCGACGACCGGCACCGGCAGCTCGTCCTCGACACCGTCGCCGGAGCGGGCCCCCGTGACGGACGCGCCGCCCGGACGGCCGGCGTTGACGAAGGTCAGGGCGATCACACCGGCCAGGGCCAGGATGCCGACGGCGAACCAGATCGCGCTGGTGTAGCCGTGCACCATGCCCTCCAGCTGGACCAGCTGCTGCTGGGACCGGCCGGCCGCGCCGCCGATGTGGTCGGCGACGTAGGTCGTGGTGGCCGACGCGGCGATCGTGTTCAGCAGGGCCGTACCGATCGCACCGCCCACCTGCTGCGAGGTGTTGACCATCGCGGAGGCCACACCGGCGTCCCGGGGCTCGACGCCCTGGGTGGCCAGGGACATGGCCGGCATGAACGCCGTACCCATGCCGAGACCGAGGAGCAGCATGCCGGGCAGCAGCACGGCGGCGTAGGAGGTGTCGACCCCCAGCTGGGTCAGCAGCAGCATGCCGACGGCGGCGACCAGGAAGCCGGGTCCCATCAGGAGACGGGCCGGGACGCGGGTCATCAGACGGGCGCCGATCTGGGTGGAGCCCGTGATCATGCCCGCGACCATGGGCAGGAAGGCGAAGCCGGTCTTCACCGGCGAGTAGCCCTTCACGATCTGCAGGTAGTAGGTCAGGAAGAGGAACAGGCCGAACATGCCGATGATGGCGAGGCCCAGCGAGAGGTAGATACCGCCGCGGCTGCGGTCGGTGACCACGCGCAGCGGCAGCAGCGGGGCCTTGACCCGGCTCTCGACCAGCACGAAGGCGAGCAGCAGCACGGCGGACCCGACGAACATGCCGATCGTCAGGCTGTCGCTCCAGCCGGCCGACTCGGCGCGGGTGAAGCCGTAGACGAGCGCGACCAGCCCGAGGGTGGACAGGATCACGCCGGGGACGTCGAGCGGGGAGCGGTTGCGGCCGTCCTGCGGCTCACGGATGACCAGGTACGCACCGGCCGCGGCGACGACGGCGAACGGGACGTTGACGAAGAACGTCCAGCGCCAGTTCAGGTACTCGGTGAGGAAGCCGCCGAGGATCAGGCCGACGGCGGCACCGCCACCGGCGATCGCGCCGTAGATGCCGAACGCCTTGGCCCGCTCCTTGGCGTCCGTGAACATCACGGCGAGCAGGGAGAGCGCGGCCGGCGCGAGCAGTGCGCCGAAGGCGCCCTGGAGGGCACGGGAGCCGAACATCATCGCCTCGTTGGTGGCCGCACCGCCGAGCGCGGAGGCGGCGGCGAAACCGGCCAGGCCGAGGACGAAGGTGCGCTTGCGGCCCCACAGGTCGGCGATCCGGCCGCCGAACAGCAGCAGGCCGCCGAAGGCCAGGGCGTAGGCCGTGACGACCCACTGCCGGTTGCCGTCGGAGATGCCGAGGTCCTGCTGGGCGGAGGGCAGGGCGATGTTCACGATGGTCGAGTCGAGGACGACCATCAGCTGGGCGAGCGCGATGAAGACGAGCGCCTTCCAGCGGCCGGCGTCGGGGACGCCGGGAGCCTCGACGGCTGCTTGAGACATGGAGATACCCACTTCGGGACTTCGTGACGGAAAAAGGTCTTCAAAAGGGACGACCGGACCGGGGCGGCGACCACGCGGGCCGCCGTCCTGGTCGGACGGTCGTGAGCAGCGGAGCTGTTGGTGGCGGTACTACTGGTCGCAGGGCCGGCGCAGGTCCTCCAGGGTCACGGCGTTCCCCGGCAGGGCGGAGGGGGCCGGAGCCCGCAACCCGTCCAGGAACAGCTGAAGATGGCGGTGGACGAACCGGTCGGCGCGCAGGCACTCGGTACCGGCCGGGGGCCGGCTGAGCTGGGCCACGGCGATCATCAGGTCGCCCACGCCCACGTCGGGACGGAGCTGCCCGGCCGCCGTGGCCCGTTCCATGACCTCGGCGACGAGCCGCTCGACCCGGTCGCGCGCCGCCTCCAGGTCGGGGTGGTGCTGGTCGAACGTGCTGGACACCATCGGGCACAGCGCGCTGATCCGCTCGTCGGCGGCGACGTGCACGAAGCGCTCCAGCGCCTCGAACGCGTCGCCGGTCTCCGCGAGGGCCAGCTCGGCCGCCCGTGCCGTGCGGTCCATGACCGAGCAGACGACCTCGCGGACGAGGGCGTCGCGGTCGGGGAAGTTGCGGTACACCGTGGCATTGCCGACGCCGGCCCGGCGGGCGACCTCGTCGAGCGGCACGTCGGGGCCGTGCTCGACGAACATCTCCCGGGCGGCGGTGACGATCCGCTCCCGGTTGCGCAGGGCGTCGGCGCGCGGCCGGGTCGCCTTGCGCTGCACGGGGGTGGCGGTCTGCACGGTGCACTCCTCGGACTGGGGTGGCGTGAAGCCTGGGTCGCGATCCGGGGATCGTTTCCCCGTTTCGCTCGGACACAGGGCTAAACGGGGAGACGGTCCCCGGTTATTTCCCGCCCGCGCGGCAATTCACAGTGACCTGCGTCACATGCCTGCGCGGGGTCTCGCCGAGCCGCCCGCACCGGCCCGCCGTCCGGCCGCCGGGGGCGCGAACACCCCTGCCGCGCACGGCACTCGGCGGCTACCGGCGAGAAACCCACGATCGGTCCGCCCCAGCGCGCGCCCGCCCACCCGTCGACCCAGGGTGAACACAAGGGTGCAGTCGGTGACCGGCGGCTGCCGTGGTCCGGGAGGTCTGCATGCAGCCGCAGCCGCAGGTGCGGCCACCGAGCCGTCGGATACGCCTGCGCCGGCCGGCCGCGATAGCGACCGTCGCCGTCCTGACGCTCGCCGTCAGCACCTCGGCGGGCACCGGCCGGCTCGCCCCCGGCGCCTCGACGGCCGGCCCCGGCCCGGCCGGCCTCTCCCGCACCTCCGCGCACGGCCCCTGCATGATCAGCGGCGGCTCCGAGATCCAGATGTCCGAGGGCGTCCCCACCTCGTCCGCGTACGCCCGCTCCACCGGCACCGTCCGCGCCCTGAACCTGATGATCGACTTCTCCGACGCGCCCGGCGAGGGCAGCGCCCTCGACCGCTACGAGGAGTTCTTCCCGCAGACCCGGGAGTGGTTCCGCACCAGCTCCTACGGCCGTCTCGACTACCGCCCCGAGAGCCCGGTCGACGACTGGCTGCGCATGCCCAAGTCGTTCGCCGAGTACGGCATAGAGCGCGGCGCCCCCTTCGACCCCGGCTACCGGGACCTGGTGCAGGACCTGGTGTCGGTGGCCGACGCGGAGGTGGACTTCCGCGCGTACGACCTGCTCAACGTGCTGGTGACGCCGAACGCGGGCCCCTCCGCCCTGGACACGGTCCTGTCCGTCACCTTCGCCGGCAACGCCGAGGCCCCGGTCGCCGACGGCGTCCCGGTGGCGAACGCGTCCTTCGTCTACTCCCGCCAGGACGACGGCTCCGGCTCCTACGACAGGACCGGCTACCGCGTGCTCCCCCACGAGAACGGCCACGTCTTCGGCCTCCCCGACCTCTACACCCAGGAGGGCGGGGGCGCGGTCGGCCACTGGGACATCATGAGCGAGGACTGGGGCGCCGACAACGACCTGCTCGGCTGGCACAAGTGGAAGCTGGGCTGGCTGGAACCGTCCCAGGTGCACTGCGCCTCGCAGCCGGGCACGACGGAGTACACACTGACGCCGCTGGCCCGCAAGGGCGGCGACAAGCTCGTCGTCGTACCGCTCGACGGAACGTCCGGGTACGCGGTCGAGCTGCGCACCCGCGAGGGCAACGACGCGGCCGTCTGCCGCGAGGGCGTCCTGATCTACAAGGTCGACGCGGACGTGGACACCGGCATGGGCCCGGTGACGGTGTTCGACGCCCGCAGGGACAGCGGCGGCTGCACCCGCAGCCCCAACGTCCACGCCGAACTCTCGGACGCCGCCTTCGTCCCCGGCGAGACCTTCAAGGACCCGCGCCGGGGCCTCACGATCACGGTGTCGGGGGCGGACCTGAAGGGCGACCACCAGGTGCGGGTCACGCGGAGCTGAGCCGCGGGCCACCGGGGCGGGCCGCCAAGGGAAAGGGCCCACCGGTCGCCGCATTACGGTAGGCCTGCCGCGACCGCCGTACCGGAGAGCCGATGCCCGCCAACACCACGAACGACACCGCCGACAGCGACGCCGGGGGCACCGGGGCCGCCGTGGAGGCCGGGGGTGCCCTGGAGGCCGGGGGTGCCGTCGCACCGGCCGAGGCGGTCGCGCCGCTGCTGCGCGGCATCGCCGTACTGCGGCGGCTGACCGAGGCGGACGGCGGCACCCTCAGCCTCAGCGGGCTGGAGAAGGCCACCGGCCTCGCCCGCTCCACCGTCGACCGCGTCACCGCCACCCTGTCCCGCATGGGATACGTCCGCCTGGACGGCCGCGACGTGACCCTCGCCCCTCGCCTGATGGAACTGGGCAACGCCTATCTCGCCGCCCTGCGCCTGCCCGCCCTGCTGTCCCACCGGGCCGACGCCCTCGCCGACGAGCTGGACGAGTCGGTGTCCCTGGCGGTCGGCGACCGGGACGGCGTCCGCTTCATCCACCAGGCCACGCGCCGCCGGGCGATGTCCCTGAGCTTCCGCATCGGCGACCTGCTGCCCGCCGAACGCACCGCCCCGGGCCCGCTGTTCGCCACGGAGTGGACGGAGCCCGACTGGCGCCGCTGGCACGCCCGCCGGGCGGCGGACCCGGACGACCGCACCTTCCCGTCCGTACCGCCACGCGAACACGCCACCGCCGGAGCCGACTTCGAGCACCGTACGGCGCGGGCGGCGGCCGACGGCTGGGCCCTCGACGACCAGCTGATCGAACCGGGCCTGGTCGCGGTCTCCGTCCCCGTACGGGACCCCGGCACCGGCCGGGTGGCGTGCGTGGCCAGCGTGGTGAGCCACACCAGCCGCCACACGGCACCGGATCTGCGCGCCGCCCTGCTCCCCCGCCTGCGCTCGGCCGTGACGTCGATGGAGGACGACCTGCGCCACGCCCCGCCCCCGGCCCCGGGGCCGCCGCCCGCGGGTCTGGCGACCTGGACGGGCGCGTCGAAGCAGGAACTGGGCCGGGAGTTCGTGGAGTCCCTGGCCCGCGGCCTGACCGTCCTGACGGCCTTCGGCGAGGGCAGGCCCGCCATGACCCTCACGGAGATCGCGAAGGCGACGGGACTGTCCCGGGCGACGGCCCGCCGGGCCCTGATCACCCACGAACACGCGGGCCTGGTGGCGCAGTCCCCCGACCGCGCCTTCACCCTCACCCCCCGCGTCCTGTCCCTGGGCTTCCCGCCGCTCTCCCTGCTCTCGCTCCCCCGGATCGCCCAGCCCCACCTGACCGCACTGGCGGCCCGGATCCACGAGTCCGCGTCCCTCGCCGTCCTGTCGGACTCGGGCGAGGAGATCCAGTACACGGCGGGGGCCTCCACGAGCCGCGTGATGAGCGCCCGCGTCACCGTGGGCTCCCGCCTCCCGGCCCACGCGACCGCCCCGGGCCGCGTCCTCCTCGCCGGCCTCCCGGCAACGCCCCCCGCCCTCGAAGAGGTCCGGGCGCGGGGCTACGCCCTGGTCGACGAGGAACTGGAAGCCGGCCTGCGCTCCATCGCGGTCCCGGTACGCGACCGCACGGGCCGCGTCGTGGCGGCCCTCGACGTGGCGATGCACGCGGCCCGCCGGACGGCTCAGGCCTGCGTGACGGAGATCCTCCCCGACCTCCACCGGACGGCCACCCGCATCGAGGCGGACCTGCGCACGGCGGGCCGCTTCACCCCCGTCCCGCCGACCTGACCACCCGCTACACTGTCGGCGGTGGCACAGCCGAGCCACCGCCCAGGCCTTCGTAGCTCAGGGGATAGAGCACCGCTCTCCTAAAGCGGGTGTCGCAGGTTCGAATCCTGCCGGGGGCACAGAGAAACACCTGGTCAGAGGCCCTTCCGTCCACCGGACGGGAGGGCCTTCGTACTCGCGGCACACATATGGCACACACGCGGCTGCGGGCAGAGGTGGGGAGCTGTGCGAGATGCCCTCAGAGGACGAGCTGGCCCGACGCCGGTACGAGAAGCTGGTCGACCGGCTGGAGACGTTGATGCGCGCCGGCCTGAACCCCATGTACGAGGGCTACTACGGCCAGCTGGTTCTCGGCCGCGAGGACCTTACCGAGATGGGTGAACTCAAAGACCTTCGACGAGCCGCTCGGGAGGCCGGAGGACGTCTCGGCTGGAAGGTGGCCACTCGACTCGTCGACGGCAGGCTCTTCGTGCTTGACCAACGGGAGGTACCCGAGGAGATCGAGCGGCTGGCCGGCGATGCGACCGCAGAGGCCGTCGACCGCGCACGGGAAAGGGCCTTCCGGCCGCGGCTGACCTGACTCGAAGACAGTCCGGAGTGCGCCGCGCCACCGCGCGGAGCGACGAACGACGCACTTGACCGCGGTTTCCCAGCACGGATCAGACACACGTCACGCGGAGCCCTCCTCCAGAACGGCCACCGCTACTGCGGCCTCTCGGGCCTTCCGCTCCGCCTTCTCCAGCTTGGCCTTCGCCATGGCCAACTGCTTGGAGCGCCGCTTGTGCATCTTCTTCGACACCTCGTCCAGGCGGTCCGGGAAGAGGTGTCCGTACGTGTCCAGGGTCAGAGTCGCCGACTTGTGACCCAGCATCGTCTGAACGACGTTGACGTCCGCGCCACTGGCGATGGCCAGCGAGGCTGCCGTGTGCCGCAGCTTGTGCGGCGTGACCTTGAGATGCCCCAGCCCCGCCCGAGTGACCGCCGGCGCGAAGAACCGCTGACGGAAGTTGCGTGCCCGCAGGGGACCGCCCTGAGGGGCCGTGAAGAGCAACTCCTCATCGTCCCGTTTCTCGACATGGGGCTTCAGCTCCTCGGCAAGGAAGCGCGGGATCGGCACGGACCGGCGCTCGTGGTTCTTGGGGGTGTCCAGGTAGAGCTTGCCGTTGTCCTCGACGTACGCCTCGACGATGTGGGCTCTGCAGGCAGCCAGGTCCACACGGCCCACCTTCAACGCCGACGCTTCACCCCACCGCAGACCGGTGTAGGCCAAGAGCTGGACGAACACCCGGTAGGCACCTGCCGCGTTCGCCAGTGCCTCGACCTGCATGTCGTCGAGGTACACGTGGTCGGTCGGAGCCGGCTTCGGCAGGGGTACCCCGAGGGCGGGATTCACGGCCAGGCGTCGGGCCTTGACCGCGTAACCGAGGACACGGCTCAGCACCACATACGCCTTGCGGACCGATCGCGGGCTGAGCTTCCGGCCTCCCGTCGCCTGGCCGGAAAGCAGGTCCGCCAGCCACTCGGCGATGTCCTCGAAATGGATACGGTCGAGGGAGGTGGTGCCCCACCTGGGGACCACGTGGACGTCCAGCACGCCCCGGTACCGGTTGCGCGTGGAACGCTTCAGGTGAATCTGGGCGGCAAGCCATGAGTCCGCGACCTCAGCGAACTTGGCGCGCGCGGCAGCCGGGTCGCGGTAGGAGCCGTCGTTGAGACGCGACTCCACCTTCAATCGCTCGGCGTCGGCATCGACCTTGCGGGCCAAGGTCTTCATCTTCGGCTTGCCGTCCGGGCCATACCAGCGAACCCGGTAGCGCCCAGGTGGGGTGCGCCCCACTCGCTTGGCTTCGGTCACCGCACGCGCGTAAGCCGCGTGACCGATGCGGTCCTCGATCCAGACGCGGGCCAACTAGCGTCCCTCCCGATCGGTACCGGGTGAAGAGGCGAACGGAAGAAGCAGGGCCGTCGGAGGAACCCCGAGCACGGCAGCGATCACCACGAGGTCGTCGACGTCACAACGGCGGCGGGCGCGTTCCGTACGGCTGAGAGCGGTGTTGGTCATCGGGCGCCCCAGAGCCGCACAGCCAGCCGCGAGTTGCTGCTGAGTGAGGCCGCGGTTGAGGCGCACGTGCTCTATCGCCTGGGCGGTATGGAGACCGGCAGGGCCGATTTCTATGGGTCGAGTTGCCATAACACGTAGCTGTAACGTGCGGCCGACCTTTTTGGCAATAGTTGGTTCTTAAACCCTACAGAAGTCGCGCACCGCCGAATCAACGACCGCCCCGACTAATGCCTCACACGCGACACCCAGAGGGCTCCGCTGCAGATTACGCTCGCCGGAAAGCGAGCGCAGTGTAGCTGACTGCATCCATCGACGATGGACCATCACCTGGGCTTACGAACAGCCTGTCACCCTGGCGCCGATTTTTTGGTCAACCGCCAATTCGCCCTTACGGTATTGCCTCCCGTGCTCACCAACGGGAACTTCTGGAGTCTTCTAGAACCAACTCTGGACTTCTCCGCCCAGGGTGTGGCTGTGTTGTCCACGCAGTTGTCCGAAACCGAAAGGGAGCCCTATGCCGAGCCTTTCCCCCCGCCCTGCCCACACCTCTGCCGACCCCAACCGACGCGGCCCCCTGGCCGCCCCGGCGGAAGTTGCCGAGTACCTCGGGGTGCCGGTGAAGACGCTCTACCAGTGGAAGTACCGGGGCATCGGCCCGAACGTGCACAAGGTCGGCCGCCACCTGCGCTACCGCTGGGCCGAGGTGGACGCCTGGCTCAACGCCCAGGCCGCGTACGACCTCGCCGTCTGAGACCGCCCCACAGGGAAAGCGAAGCGGCTCCCGGCGAGCCACCGCCGGGAGCCGCGCGGTCCCTGCCCTCATCGCCCCTTGCCAGAAAACGATCTGTCTCGGTGAATCCGGACCTTGCCCGTCCGGCCCACCAGGGAGGAACGCCTGTGGATGAATCTACGACCTCTCCGACCCCCACCGCACCCGCCAGCCTTCTGCCTTGGCCACCCGTGGCCGTCCCCGGCCAGGGCGATGCGACCGAGCCCCCGTCCTCCGGGGGTAACCAGCCATACAGCGCCAACGAGGGCGCAGCACTGCTGGACGAGCTCCGGGCGGCGATCGCCCGATACGTGATCCTGCCCAACGGTGACGCGCTGACCGCCGTCACGCTGTGGGTGGCGGCCACGCACATCCAGCCCGCACTGCAGCACGCACCGCGCCTGGCGGTGGTCGGGCCCGCGAAGCGGTGCGGGAAATCCCGACTGCTGGATGTGATCACGGAGACGGCGCACGACCCGCTGATCACGGTGAACACCAGCCCGGCTGTCGTCTTTCGCGCCATCGGTGAGGACCCGCCCACTCTGCTGGTGGACGAGGCCGACACCATCTTTGGCAGCATCAAGGCCGCCGAGAAGAACGAGGAACTGCGCGGCCTGCTCAACGCCGGCCACCAGCGCAACCGGCCCGCCCTGCGGATCTCCGGCCCCGAGCACAAGACGCGGAAGTTCCCCACCTTCGCCATGGCCGCGCTTGCCGGCATCGGCGCCCTGCCGGACACGGTCATGGACCGGGCGGTGGTGATCCGCATGCAGCGCCGCAAGGACGGCGAGCGCGTCGAACAGTTCCGCTCCCGCCGCGACATCCCAGCCTTGCACGCTGTGCGGGACCGCTTGGAGGCGTGGCTCCGTCCGCTCCTGGACAGCGCCGAGGGCCTGGTACCGCGGATGCCGGTGCAGGACCGCGCGGCGGACACCTGGGAACCGCTCGTGATCGTTGCGGAGCTGGCCGGCGGTACCTGGCCCGAGGACGCGCGCGCGGCGTGCGCGGCCATGTGCGCCGCCGAGGCGGACAAGGACGACGAGTCCAATCTCAAGACCCGCCTGCTGCAGGACATCCGGCGCGCCTTCGCCCGCTGCGGCGACCCGGACATCATGCGTACCCGGGACCTGCTGGAGGAGCTTCTCAAGGACCAGGAGGCTCCGTGGGCCGAGTACGGCACCACCGGCCTCAGCCCACGCCATCTTGGGCTCCTCTTGAAGGACTTCGACATCAAGGCCGCCACCCTCCGTTTCGAGGGTGGCAGGCAGGCCAAGGGCTTCGCACGCCTCCGCTTCACCGACGCCTGGGCGCGGTACTGCCCGGAGGAGTCCGCCTCCAAGAGCGGTGACGAGAGCACGCCGATGGAGCCGGGCCCGCACCCGTAAAGACTCGTCGCACCCGTCGCATCGCAGGTCAACCCCGTGACGGGTGTCGTCGCTGCGACGAGTCGTCTCGTACCTCGACGGTCACCCGTACCTGCTCTGACCAGCCGTGCGACGGGTGCGACGGGTCCGCCACCTCGCTGCCCACCAGCCCTCCCCGCTTGGAGAACCCGCTTGCCCGTACGCACCACCGCGACCCCAGTATCGACCATGACCGCCGCGATCCGCCTGGGAGTCGCTCTGGTCGGCACGATCGGCTTCGCCCTCTCGTACGACGCCCTGCGGCAGATGGCAGTGGCCATCCACATCCGCGGAATGCTGACGTACGCCTTCCCCCTCGTGATCGACGGGTTCATCGCCATCGGCGTTGCGGCCCTGCTCATCCTGCGCGCCGCCCCCTGGCGATCTCGCCTCTACGTCTGGGCCCTCGTCGGCATTGCCACCATCACGAGCATCTGGGCGAACGCCCTGCACGCCGTCCGTCTCAACCAGGAGGGCGACGCAGCCGGGCTCCACCTGGACGACGTCACCGTCGGCGCCCTGTCGGCCATCGCCCCGCTCGCGCTCGCCGGAGCCGTCCACCTGGATCTTGTCATACGCCGCCACCCCACCGGACGGCCCTCGACTGAACCGGTCAGTGATCAGCGCCACACTCACGTCGAGAACGTGCGGCGGCCCGCTCTGAACACCGACACGGCCGAGGCCTCGAAGAACGCGGCACAAGCACGGCCCGAAGTTGTGGCGGAGGACATCGCAGACGTGGCGGACCCCCCGGCCGAAGTGGCGGATGCGCGTCAGCCCCACAGCCCGATCAAGGGTCGGCAGCCCAGCGCTTCCACGGAAACGCTCCTGGCTCTCGGCCGCGCCGCGCCCCTGGGCCGCCAAGGACGTATCTCCCGCCGCCACGTCGAAGCGGCGATCCGGGCTCAGGGCTACCCCGTCGGCAAAGACCGCCTCGCCGAGATCACCCGCCGCCTGCAGGCCGAACTCGACCGTGCGCCCGAGCGCGTCTCCTAGCGCGCTGACCGGTCGGTACCTCCCGTCATCGCGCTGCTCAGCGAGTGGACAAAGGGCGGAGCCGACCACCCCAGGCACATCCCGTCCGCCGACTCCTAGTAAGGACTGCCCCGATGCGCGAAGCCCGACGTGAGCTGCCCGCCGGACAGCGGGAGATGACCACAAGCGTCACCCAGCCAGCAAGGTATGCCGTTGGACCGTCCAAGGGTCGGTCCAACGGGAGTTCCGCCCCGGGGGTGGCGGAGACCCTCGGACGCCAGGGGGCACCCGAGGGGGAACACCGCGCCAACGCCGCCGCTGTCGCGCTGCCGCGCGCCGCCGAAGCCGCCGCCCTGCACCGCATCGCCCGTCGCCGCAAGCGCAAAGACACCCAGCGCAAGGAGCGCGTCGACGTGCGCTACAGCGTCGAAGAGAAGGCCGCCATCCTCACCAGAGCCCGGTCGCTCAACATCGCCGGCGCCCATTACGTCGGGGCCGTCGTCATGGCCCACATCCACGGCGATCTCGCCCTACCCGGCCAGCGCACTCCGCTGGACGACTACATCGACGAGCTGACCGCCCTGCGCGAGCAGATCGCCAAGATCGGCAACAACGCCAACCAAATCGCCCGGAAACTCAACTCCGGCGGCCATCCACACCCTGGGGATACCGCCGCCCTCGCCCAGACCGAACGCACCCTGGTCGCGGTCCGTACTGCCATCAGCGAGATCGCGGCAGCGGCGAACCAGGCCGTCACCAACAAGGCAGCCCGGTGATCGCCAAGATCAGCAGCGGTAAGGACACGGCCGGTCTGATCCGCTACCTGTTCGACACCAAGAAGGCCGAAGACCACATCGACCCCCACCTCGTCGCCTCCTGGGACGGCTTCGCTCCCGACCCCGGCCGCACCGACGACTTCACCGCCACAAAGAAGCTCCTGGTGGCCGACCTCGACCTGCGCGTCAAGCAAGCCCGCCGACTTGGCCGGGCTCCCGAGCGACACGTCTGGCACTGCTCTATCCGTGCCGCCACAACCGACCGCCACCTCAGCGACGAGGAGTGGGCCGACATAGCCCACCGCGTCGTGGCCGCCACCGGCCTCGCGCCACAAGACGACCCGGACGGCTGCCGCTGGGTCGCCGTCCGCCACGCCCCCGACCACATCCACATCGCCGCCACCAAGGTTCGTGGCGACCTGAGCACCGCACGCCACTGGAACGACTACCTGACCGCCGACCGCGAACTCGCCGCCATCGAAGCGGAATACGGCCTCTTCCAAGTCACCCGCGGCGACCGCACCGCCGCCAAGCGCCCCACCCGCGCCGAACAGGAAAAGGCACACCGCCAGGGCCAGGAGAAGCCGGCTCGCGAACGCCTGCGCACCATCGTCCGCACCGCCGTGGCCGCCACCACCAGCACCGACGAGTTCATCGGCCTGCTCAGCCACACCGAGGGCGTGCTGGTCGAAGTCGTGTACTTCCCTTCTGGCGATGTGCGTGGCTACAAGGTCGCCAGCGAAGACACCACCACGGCAGGCAGGCAACCGATCTGGTTCTCCGGCTCCGAACTCGCGCCGGACCTGTCCTTCCCCAAGATCCGAGCACGCCTGGAGGCCACTGACCCGCAGCCCGCCGACGGGCCGGGGAGGCGCAGGCCCAACCCTTGGCACCGGGCAACCGCAGCCGCCGAACGCATCCCCCACCACCTCAGCGGATACGACGACCGAGCCTCCCAGGCCCACCTCGCCGCCTTCGGTGAAGCTCTCGACGCCCTGCCCCTCCTCGCTCCCGCACCCCTCCGCGCCCAGCTCCGCGGGGCAGCTTCCGCTTTCGAGCGCGCCACCCGATCCCGCGTCCAGGCCGAACACCATCACGCCCGCGCCCTGCGAAGCGCCGCACGGGCGATGCTCCGCGAGCCCGCCCCCGGGGACGGCACGGCTCTGGCGATGCTCCTCGACGCCGCGATCCTCGTCACCGTCGCGGCCACGCGCTGGCACCAGCTCCGCCACCACGACCAGCAGGTCACCGCCGCGCAGCAGGCCCTGCTCCACCTCCAAGCCGCCTACGACGAGGCAGCAGGCGCGCCCCTGACCGCTCTTGTCCAGCATCGACCGCCCCAACAAGCGGTGAACCGGTACATGCGCCACATCCGCCGGGCCCTGCCCGAGCACGCGGAACAGGTCCTGTCAGATCCCGCTGTCGACGCCCTCACCGCCGCGCTCGCCGAAGCGGAAGCACTCGGCCACGACCCGGAGCGACTCCTCAAGCAGGCGGTCGACCAACGAGCCCTGGACGACGCCCGCTCCCCCGCCAGGACCTTGACCTGGAGAACGCAGCGCCTTATCGCACGACCCGCGCCCAGCGACCGCGCAGAACAGGACCGCAGCACTGTGCAGGCCGAAAGGTCACCACGACCCAACCCGTCGGGCCACGAAGCATCTGCGGTCGCGCCCCCGCGACCGCCGCAGGCACGAAGGCGCTGATCACGACCGCGTGGACAGCCTGGGAGCGAGCAGTTCCAGCACTTCCTCCCAGCGGTAGCGGTCGGCCCCGCCGCCGGCCTTCGGCCGGTGAGGCTCGTAGGAGCCGATCAGGACACCCATCTCGCGCAACACGTCCAGGCTGCGGCGGTATGCCGGATGGGCAGCCTGGGCGGAGTTCAGGTACGGCAGCACGGTGACGGGAACACCCGTGGCGGGTGCCTCGCACAGGATCGCCAGCGCGAGGTTGTCGGAGATCCCGGCGGCCCACTTGTTGACCGTGTTGAACGTGGCCGGGGCGACCGCGATGGCATCTGCAGTACGGCTCGGGCGCGGCTCCCCCGGTGTCCGCCAGGCCGAGCGGATGGGGCGGCCGGTCTGGGCCTCCACCGCCGCCGCGTCAAGGAAGCCGAGCCCTTGCGGGGTGGCTACGACGCCGACGTCCCAGTGCCGCTCCTGGGCTGCCGTGATCAGTCGGCCGACGTCGGCGGCGACCCCGGCCGCGCAGACGACGATCTGGAGGAACGGCTTGTCGTGCTGGTCACTCACGCGGGCACTCCCAGGTGGCTGCCGACACGGTGCACGTGCGGATTGGCCAGGGTTTCAGCCGACGCAAGTTTCGCCGTCCGTGTAATGGCCCAGCAGATCATTCAGGGCGGAGCGGCTGAGAATCACCGGTGACAGTTCAAGGTCTTTTGAGTCGCGTACCGCTGCGTACGCACCGAGGTCGGCGATCTCGACGCAATCGTTGGCGCCGCCGCTGTAGGAGCTCTTGCGCCAGCGCGCCTTATGAAGTTCCTCGGCGTGGAGGCGGCGGGGCGGGGGCGTGCTCACGGTTCAAGCTCCTCGGCGGTGCGGGTGAGATGGGTACGGGTCTCGGCGGGGCTGAGGGCCGAGACCCTGAGCTGGTCGAAGATGTCCGTGTAGTTCTGGATGTCGCTCTCGGACTCCAGGTACACGGAGTTGTTGGGGTTCTCCAGCCAGACCAGCGGTGCCGTGGGCTGGGGGAAGGTGAGGATGACGAAGGGCCCGTAGAGGCCGGGGTGGGCGCCGGCGGAGAACGGGAGAAGTTGGATGATGACGTTGGGCTGCTCGCCGGCCTGGACAAGGTGGGCGAACTGCTGGCGCATCACGGCGGGAGAGCCGATAAACCGGTGGAGGACGGCTTCGTCCAGGACGGCCCACAGGTCGGTGGAATGCTCGCCGGACAGGCGGCTTTCCTGGCGTTCCATCCGTACCTTGACCAGGGCGTCCACCTGGACAGAAGTGAGTTCGGGACGCATCTGGGCGATGACTGCGCGAGCGTAGTCCTCCGTCTGAAGCAGGCCGGGAACGAGCAGGGGCTGGTAGTTGGCCAGCCCGATGGCACCTGCCTCCAGGGCGAGGTAACCGTCGTAGCGGGTCGGGGTAAGAACCGTGGAGTACTTCCGCCACCAGGGCTTCTGCTGCTCCTTGTCGGCACGCACCAGGTCGAGGATGTCGTCACGCAGTTCGGTGTCGGCGACGGCGTAGCAGTCGAGGAGAGCCCGGACCAGTATCGGGGTGGTGCCGCGCTCGCCGGTCTCGATCCGGCTGAGAGACCCCTGGTTGACCTCGATCTGTTTCGACACCTCGGTGAGGGTCAGGCCGGACGCCTCCCTCAACTCGCGCAGCCGTGTGGCGAGCTGGCGTCGGTAGACCGACTGAGGGGCCAGCTTCCTCTTCAGTGCCATGAAGGCAGTCTGTCCATCCACCCATCGGCGGACAACCCGAACGGGCCAACTTAGCCAGACATATTGCCCAGTTGCGCTTTGCGTCGGCACTCTTGCGTAGGACATCCCGTACGCCGCACGGTCCGGCGTGCGTGCCGTTTGCCGAGGAGCCCCTGGTTCCGCCGACGTGTTGGGAGGTCTTCCATGCCCCGGAACACGCTGCTTCGGCAGTTACTCGAAGAGCGCCACCTCACGACTTACACGGCATTCGAGGTGCAATTCTCCCGCGCGGCCAAGAACCTGGCCAAGCAGGCGGATGACCCTCGGCTGGCCTCGGTCGCGGTCTCATCGCGGCAGTTCGACCGGTGGATGAGTGGGGAACTGAAGCAGCTTCCCCGCCCCGACACGTGCCGCATTTTGGAGGAGCTGCTGGGCAGGACTGCCCGCGACCTGTTCGCGTCGCCCTCGGCCTATCCGCCGTCCGCCCCAGAACCCCCACCTGCGGACGTTCCACCTTCTCCCCAGCCCGGCCCGACCGCCCCCTCCGACGATCCGACGGACATTGTCGCCCGAGCCCGCCAGCTGGCCTGCGGCAACGTCGACCAGACCACTCTGTCCTTTCTCTCCTCCCGGATTGAGGCGATCACCGAGCGGTACGAGAAGGGCGGGCCGGACGGCCTGTGGGGGCAGACGAAGAGCCTGCACAGCATGGGGCACACCCTGCTCGCCGGTCAGCAACCTCCGGCCGCGCGCAGGGAACTGTTCCGGATCGCCGCACGCGTCGGCGGACTGCTCGGCTACATGGCGGTGAACACCGGCGCGTTCACCCTGGCTGAGGCGTACTGCGCCGAAGCGCTGGAACTGAGTCGGGCGATCGGCGATCTCGACACCGAGCTGTGGGCCTGCGGCACCCAGTCCTTCGCGGCGTACTACGCAGGCCGCTACGACGAGGCCGACGCGCGGGCCGCCGCTGCGGTGGACCGGGCGCCGAACCACCCGCAGGCCATCCGGCTGCTGGTCAACGGCCGGGCCCGGGCGCTCGGCAAGCTCGATGACCGGGCCCAGGCCGAGCGGGCCATCGGGCGGGCTCTGGAGCTCTCCGATCAGCATGACGTGGCTCCTGGCCTGACCTCCTGCATCTCCTTCTCGCCGTATGGGCGGGCCCGCACCTTGGCCAATGCGCTGACCGCCCGTGTCGCTCTGCAGGACACCGGGCACGTGCTGCGAGACGCCGAGAACCTCGACGACCTGGTCGAGAAGTCCGACTCCGCGTGGAGCCGCTCGCTGGTCCGCCTCGACGTGGCCACCGCGATGCTTCAACAGCGAGCACCGGACGTGGAGCACGCCATGTCCCTCGGGCAACAGGCGATCACTCTGGCCAGCCCGCTGCCGATCAGCTCGGTGCGACAACGCTCCCGGGACCTGTACGAGCGAGCAGCCCCTTGGCGGTCCCGGCCGGCAGTGCGCGAGTATGGCGAACAGCTCCGCGCCTGGGGCTGTCAGTTCCCGCCTGCTGAGGCAGGGTGATCACGGAGGAGTTCGCCGGGTGTCTTGGCCGCACGTCCAGCTCAGCGCCGATCCCGCAGCCTTCCCTGCCCACCCGCCGGCCGACCTGAGTGACCCGGCGGTGATTGCGGCGCACGACCAGGGCGCCTTCGACGCCGTGGAGACCATGGTCGATCACTGGGACCGGCCCGGCTGGACGGCACAGACCCGGGCGTACTACTGGATGCTCACCTTCCCGGACAGCCCAGCGCTGGCCGACCTCGCTCTTCGCTGTCAGCAGCACCTCGCGCCGCTTGGCCTGGATCCGGTCCCCGACGACGGGTTGCACATCACGCTCACACGCGTCGGTTCCGCCGCAGCGCTGCCGCTGAGCCGTCTCGATGACGTCATCAGCGCGGCGGCACCGCTTCTCCCGGCGGCCTTCGGCCTGCGGGCGGTCCCGCTCGCGGGTTCTCGGGGAGCCGTACGCCTGACGGTCGCGCCCTGGGGCCCGGTACTGGCGCTGCACGCGGCCCTCAGCGAGTCCATGGCTTCCCTGGAGCTGACTCCCCGGAAGCCGACCGCGCTGTTCCGCCCCCACCTGAGCCTGGCCTACAACAACCGGCCACGCCCCGCTGCCCCGGTCATCGAGGCCGTCACCCCCCTCCGCGGCCTTGCACCAGTCGATCTGCACGTCCAGGAAGTGCAGTTGGTGCAACTGCGACGCGAGGAACGCACCTACCGGTGGAACGTCGTCAAGAGCCTGCCGCTCGGCTGATCGCTGCTTTCCCGCGCGGCAGGACGGCAACGACCGCCTTGGCGACGGCAGTGGTCTCCACATACCACCGACGTGCCAGCGTCTGCACCAGCCACAGTCCACGGCCGGACTCGGCAAGCGGATCCGCAGCCGTCTCCGACAGGTGCACCCGACCGTCGTCAGGCTCCGGGTCGTGGACCGCGACGACGACCTGATCCCCGTCGATCTCGATGGTCAGACGGTCAGGGCCGGCAGTCGTGTGTCGCACTGCGTTGCCCACCAGCTCGGATACGACCAGCACAGCGTCGTCCACGCTGAGGACGACGCCGGCCAGGACGGTACGAACCCGGTCACGGGCCAGGGAGAGCGGCTCGCACCGACCGGTCAGGGGCATCCAGTGCATGTGCGGACTGTGCACTGCCGGGCTTGAGTCGTTCAGCATCGCGGTCGCTCTTCCGGTCGTACGAATGGGCGTGCCCCACAGGGTCCGCTTGTCCGCAGCGCGTCTCCACGCCGTCCCCCCGACGCTTCTCCGCCGCCCGGACGGCGGGGAGACGGCGTATCGGCGGCGTGGAAACGCCCCTACCGCGACGGGAGCCTCGAAGCCGATGGCCGGCCCTCTCCAGAGCCGTCCGGATCGCCGACTTCGCGTAGAGGAGATCACCGTGCCCGCCCCCGTACGAGCTACCTACCGGCTACGCCTCGCTGTGCCAGAGGAGTCGGGGCGATGACGGCCACCACCCTCCGCCCCGGTTGGTCCCATCCCGTGCGAGCCGCCGTACCGCCCTTCACCGAGGCCGGTTTGAGAAGGGTCCTGGAGAAGGTGCAGTGCTGGGCCCCGTATGTCGACGGCTTGCTGCTCGATGACGTGGCAGCCGTCCTGGACGACTACACGCCCACCGAGCACGAGGTCGACGAGCACGCGCAGCGCCTTGGCGGCCACCTGATGCGACTCGTCCACCTCGCCGTGGTCTCCAAGGCGGCTGAGAGGGACGAGCAAACAGCCGACCTCGTCGAGCGCGGGCGCACCATCCGGTCCGAGGAAGTGCCAACGGATCACCGACGTGCCGTCGGACACATCCGACGTATGGCGTGGACGCTCGACGCACTCATTGAACGCCTGGTGGCCCACCAGTGCCTGACGGAGGCGCCGTGACCTTCCCGTCCCTTCGCCTCACGTACAACCCGCGGGCCGTCGAGCCGCGCGGCAAGAACCTCTCCTTGGTCCCGTACATCACCCAGCGAGAAGGGGAGGACGCGGCACCGGACAACCTCCTCATCACGCGCCACTCCTCCGGCCCGCGGCTGTACTACGCGGACGAGGACCCCCGGGACCGAGACCCGCGAGGCGTGCTCTGGGCCCGGTGCGGGTGGAACCCCGTCGATGCCGAAGGCCGGATCTCCGGTGTGCCGCAGTGGAAGCTGATGCACCCCCACCGGCAGATGGTGTGCATGCAGACGCTCACCTGCCAGGTCTGCACAGGCCCCGCCCGCACGCCCCTCGGCTTCATCTTTCTCGCCGGCCCCCGGGATCACGATCCAAGTCGGCCGAGCATCCTCACCAATCAACCTCCGGTGTGCCCCAGGCACACCCGTGCTGCCGCGAGGCTTTGTCCGCACCTGGAGGACGACCCGACGGTGTTCCTGGTCAGGAGCGCGCCCCTGTACGGCGTGCACGGCACTCTGTACGGCCTGGACGAGGGCGGTGTGAAGGTCATCGCACAGCCGGATGCTCCCTTGCCGTACGGCCATCCGAACATCGGGACGTTCCTCGCCTCGCAGTTGGTTCGCCGCCTCACGTCGTTCCGTGTCGTCGGCCTCGACGAGCTGCTCGACGATCTGGCCACTGCCTCATAGATCCCCGCGTCGGGGCCCTCCAGCCTCACCGGCCGGCCAACCGAAGGACAGGGGGCCGGTGAGCGGGGCGGGTCCGAGGAGTTCCCCCGACTCCACCTCTGCACGGACCCGCCCCACCTTCTGCCAGACGACTTGGAGGCAACGTGCACCAACTGATCGCGAGTCCGTTCCTGGGCCAGTACCTCCTCCTCCGGCCCGGTCACGCCAAGGGAGTGGCCATCCCCGAGTCCCGCTTTGCTGACTACTACCCCGGCAGCTCAGGTTCGGCCCCAACACCCCCTTCACAGAACGTACGTTCGACGGGAAGGATGGCGTGATCGATCGCGTGTCAGTTCGGCACGTCGCTCGTTAGGCAGCGCAGTCGAAGCGCCGGGTGGGAAAGACGCTGATGACCAGCGTCCACCCGCTACGGGAGGGGACCCATGGGCGATCGCAGCACAATCGAGTGGACCGAGGCGACCTGGAATCCCACCACAGGATGCGACCGGATCTCCCCCGGGTGTGACAACTGCTACGCCTTGACGTTATCCAGGCGCCTCAAGGCCATGGGTGTCGCCAAGTACCAGACTGACGGGGATCCCAGGACGTCCGGCCCGGGCTTCGGCCTCAGCCCTCACCCAGACGCATTGGCCATTCCCCACCAGTGGAAGGCCCCACGAATGGTCTTCGTCAATTCCATGAGCGACCTCTTCCACGCCAAGGTCCCTCTGGACTTCGTCCGGCAGGTCTTCCAGGTGATTGCCGAGACCCCCCAGCACACCTACCAACTACTGACCAAGAGGGCCCGCAGGCTGCGGCGCGTTGCCGACGAACTCGACTGGCCCTCAAACCTGTGGATGGGCGTCTCCGTCGAAGACGCAGAGCACCTGGATCGTGTCGACGACCTTCGACAAGTGCCTGCTGCTGTGCGCTTCCTGTCCTGTGAGCCTCTTCTCGGTCCGCTTACCGGTCTGCAACTGGACGGCATCGGCTGGGTTATCGCCGGAGGCGAGTCCGGGCCCCACCATCGCCCCGTAGAGGAGGAGTGGCTGGTGGACATCCGCGACGCCTGCAACCACGCCGGAGTGCCCTTCTTCTTCAAGCAATGGGGTGGCCGCAGCCCGAAGTCAGGGGGACGCGAACTCGACGGAGCGACCTGGGACGAGATGCCACCTCGACTGCCAGTCGCAGCCCATTAACGGCCAAAGTCCAGCAGACGCCGTACGCACTCTGGTGGCGTATGGCAACGATGTGTGACCCTCTCCCCAGCGAGGCCGACGGGAGTAGGGGGACCGAAGGTGGCCGTACCGAAGGATGCCGTGTGGGAACGCGATCCGCACACGGCGGCCAAACATGACTTACTCAAGCAGTACTTGGCCGCATGGGCGCCGATTCTGCTGTCACGACTCGACGTGATCACTTATGCCGAAGGCTTCGCGGGTGCCGGCATCTACAAAGAGGGCGAGCCAGGCTCCCCGGTCATCGCCTACGAAGTCTTCGCCGACGCTCTGCACAGGTTCCCGAAACGTATGCGCGTGATCCTCATGGAGGAGGACGCCCGGCGCGTCAAAGAGTTACAGCGCCAGATGGAGTTCGTCCGCTCCCGGCAAACGGACGACATCACCAAACGATTAGCGGTCGACGTACATCACGGAGATTTCCACCCGGCCCTCCTGGAGAAGCTGCGCGGCATTGGAGCGTTGGGGAAGCCCCTCTTCGTCCTGCTGGACAGCTTCGGCGGGCCCGACATCCCCTTCTCGCTGCTCCAAGAGCTGGGGCGTCATCCCAGCACCGAAGTGATGGTGACCTTCGAGCCCAGCTTCCTCACCCGGTTCGCCGAGAAGCACGACGGTCACCGCCAGCTCGGCGACGAAGCATTCGGGAGCCCGGAGTGGCAAGGGGTCTTCCAGCAGTCCCCCTCGGGCAAGTTCACGTTCCTGCGCGAGCAGTACCGGAACACGCTGCGCCAGGCCGGCTTCACGCACACGCTGTACTTCGAGATGGTCGATGAGGGCGGCAGGATGCTCTACCTGATCTTCGGCACCCAGCACGAGCTGGGGCTGGAGAAGATGAAGGACGCGATGTGGAAGGTGGACCCTTCCTATGGCGTCCGCTACCGCGACCCCAGAGACACTCAACAGCAGATGCTTGATCTCGTCTTCGAGCCGGACACGGCTCCGCTGCGACGGATCCTGCACGACTTCATCTCTGAAACGCCCGACGGGCGAACTATCCCAGAGCTCAAGCGATACGCCCTCTTGGAAACCGTCTACCGGCCCGCCCAGGTGATCGAGACCGTCCGGCAGCTGCGTGAGGCGGGCGCCGTGACGACGGAACCTCGTGCCATCAACGCCAAGACGCGAGTGAGCCTGGCGACGACGCCGCCCACTACCCGTCCGACAGCCGAGCAAGGCGCCCTCTGGTGAGAGGCCGGGAGGGCACATCCAGGGCACATGAGCCTGGGAAACGGCGTTGACCCGTGAGAACTACCGAGAGGAGTTTTCCCAGGTCAACGCACATTCTTGTGCGAAATCCCAGGTCCGCGCCCTCCCGCCCCCAATCGCTGCACAAGTGGCAGGACGTCTCATATCGGCCGCACGAGGCGGCACACGGGCCGTACTGCGCGTGTGGCCCTGAGCTGGGGTTTCCCCTGGCTGGGCGGGCCCTGCCCTAGATACGGCGGCAACAGCCCGAGGCAAGCACCGCCAGCGCTTACTCCCCGCGGTAGCGGTCGGCCCCATCGCTCCCTGGCCGGCGAGGCCCGGCCTGGGCGGAGTTCACGTACGGCAACACGGCGCCAGCCGGACAACGTGCTCCGCCAGGCCGTCGCCTCGGCGGTACCGGTCAAGGACCACGGGCAGTCCCGGCCGTGGCCCGCGCCGCCTGTTCCGGTCCCCACTCACAGCAGGAGGTCGAAGACGGCTCGGGCCTCGTCCCAGTGCTGGGTCTGGGGGTTCTTCAGGTCGGGGTGGAGGATCTTGAAGCTCTGGCCAAGGGCGAGGCTGAGGCCGCCCACGATGTCGGGATAGGCCGCCTCGGTCTCCTCATCGGGCGTGCGGTCCAGAGCGGGATGGGTGGCGAGCTGCTCCAGGATCGGTTTGATCTCCACCTCCTGATCGATCTTCCGGAAGCGGTGAATGCTCTCCTGCAAGCCCTTCGTGATCGGCAGGTCACAGGTACGGATGATGTCGCGCCCGTTGGCCTTGGCCGTGGCCTGGGCGACGGTCAGCAGATCGTAGAGCTTGGCGTCGACGAAGTCGCTGTAGCGCTTGAGATCGTTCTTGTCGACGTTCAGCCCTGCGGCCGCGCGAAAGAACCTCTCGAATCTGGCGATGGACATCACTGTCATGGCGCAACCTCCGGCTGCGGGGGACGGCTGATTCCCGGCCCGTGGGCTGTCCAGCCAGCCTGGCCGACGGGAGCGCGTGAACGCATGCGCATGCCGGGCCGAATCAGGCTCGTTGTCTCGCCCTGCCAGGTCCATGCCTCCCGATCGCCGGGGTTGTCGGACGGATGTGCGGGGCGGGAGAGCCGGGTGGGCAGCAGCCGGGGCCGGCTGACGCGGTTCATCCCGCCCACCAGCCGTTACGACACCGGGCGGGGCCCAGCGCTGTCGCCTGCGCAGGCCGGCGGTACGGCCGGCAGGAGCAGGCGGCGTCGGCGTTACCCCGGACGCGTCTGCGGGAACTTGGGGTCGCGGGGCGGCCGACGAGGAGGTTCCTGTCATGCGGGTGTCGTCTCACGGCGTTACGGTCGTGGCTCTCCTGGCGGATCCGTACACGCCGACGGAGATCGCGCAGCGCATGGCCCGGACACTTTCCACTCGGCTCGCCGACAAGGCGGGCCAGGGGCGGCGTTTCGTCGTAGAGGTGGTCAGTGAGCCGTTCACCTCGGGGACGGAGGACCCGCCCACCTTGATGCGCCGGATCATGGACCGCGGGAGTACGGAGGACTGGGACATCGTCGTGGCCCTCACCGACCTTCCGCTGCACGCCCACGGTCGCAGGCTCGCCGTGGATCTGAATCACGAGCACGGCTTGGCGCTGCTCTCTCTTCCTTCGCTGGGGGGCCTGCGGCTGCATTCGAGGGCCCGGCGGGCCGTCGAAGAAGCCGTGCTCGGCCTGGCGGGTCCCCAGACCACGGCGGTCGAAGGACTTCCGCGAGGTCAGCCGTCCCCGCCTCCAGACGATCGTCTCGAGCCTGTTCATCCGGGCCCGATCGGTGAGACGGAAGCCGACGATCTCCGGTACGTCGTCAGCGGCCCGCGTGGTTACCTGCGGGTACTCGTCGGTATGGTCCGCGCCAACCGGCCGTGGCGGTTGGTGACGGGCTTGTCGAAAGCCCTGGCCGCCGCACTCGCCACCGGGGCCATCGCCACCCTCGACTCCACCACCTGGAGCCTTGCCGAGGCCCTGAGCGCGCCGCGCCTCGTGATCGCCATGGTCGGGTCCGTCGGGCTCATGATCGGCTGGCTGATCGTGGACGGAGAACTGTGGCATCGATCGACAGAAGGCTCACCGGAGGCGAGGCAGAGGGCCAGGCTCTACAACGCCTCGACGGTCGTGACCGTGGGTATCGGGGCCCTGGTCTGCTACGTGGGTCTGATGGTCATCAACTTGGTGTGGGCCCTGTTCATCCTCAACGACCAGGTGTTCGCTTCCATGACGCGATCCCCGCTGCACGCCACGGAGTACCTGACGCTGTCCTGGTTCGTCGCGTCGGTCGCCACCGTGGGGGGCGCGCTGGGATCGGGCTTGGAGAGCGACGAGGCCATCCGGGCAGCCGCCTACTCCAAGCGCGAACAGGAACGTCGCCACAGGCTCCAGGGCGCCCACGATGACTAGCCGGGGTCCGAGTCGGACATACGTCGCCGACCGGTGGTCGTTCTTGGGCCCTGCGGCAGTCTCGCCCACCCGGGTGGTCCACCTCGACCAAGCCGTCGAGCCCCGGCAGGGCGTTCCGGCCGGGCTCACGCCGTGAGGTGGCTTCGGACCTTCGGGGAGGTCGTGCGATCCGGGCTCACGATCGAGGAGACCCGGCTGGAGCCTCTGCTCGCGCTGCGCACGGCTGCGGGGGTGGCGCTGGTCGTCGGACCCGCGCTGTGGCTGGTCTCGCCCGCGTTCGCCGCGTCCGCCGCCCTCGGGGCCTTCTCCGCGGGTACGGCCACCTTCCAGCGCACCTGGCGTCCGCGCAAGGTGATCGCGCTCGGCGCGGGGGCGGGCCTGGCGCTGAGTACCTTCGTGGGCTACCTGGCGGCGGGGCGGCTCGCGACTTTCCTCCCGCTGCTGGCCGTATGGGCCTTTGCCGCAGGGATGGCGTGGGCCCTCGGATCGACCGCTGGGATCGTCGCGGCGACGACGGTCGGCAGCATGCTGGTGACCGTCACTCTGCCCACGAGCGTCGGGCTGGCCCTGGAACACGCCGGCGTCATCGCGCTCGGAGGCGTGGCGCAGGCCGTGCTGATCCTGCTGTTCCCGATCCGGCGGTGGGGGGCGCATCGCGACGCGCTCGCCGACGCGCTGGCCGCCGTGGCCGACTACGCCCGTCGGCTGCAAGACGACCCGGCTGCCCCGTTCGACCCGGAGCCCCTGATGACGGCCCGGGACGCGGCCGCCGTGACGCCGTCGCAGGCCCGCACCCGGCCTCCCGTCCTCCACGGCCCCCGGGGCCTCGCCGAGCGCATCGTGCCGGTCGTCGCCGCGCTCGCCGACCCGGACGTCGGCGCCCCGGCGGAGGGGCCCGGGCGGGACCGCGTACGGGAGCTGCTCAATGCGGCCGCCGACGTGCTAGACGCGGCCGCGCGTTCGATCCGCCGCGGCACTTCCACCGAGGTTCCGCCCCGCAGCGCGGACGTGCTGAGCCTCAACGGGCAGGGTGAGATACGGGAGGGCCCTGCCCGGCAGGCCGGGCAGGGCGAGGTGCTGGAGGGCCATGCCCGGCAGGCCGCCGAAGAGCTCGTGAAGCTGCTCGCCGAGACGTTGGAGGTCGCCGGGGGCGTTGGCGCGCACGAGAAGGCGCCTGCGTCGTCCCGCCCCGCGAGCGCTCAGTTCCTGGTGCGCCCGACCTTGTTCCGGCTGCTCCCTGTTGTCGTCCGGGCGGTCCGCCGTGAGCTGCGCCGCGACTCACCCGTGTTCCGGCACGCCGTCCGCCTGGCGGCGGTGGCCCCGCTCGGTTATCTCATCGCTTCCCCGCTGCCCGTGGGCCACGGGTATTGGGCGCCCATCGCCTCGGTCATGGTCATGCGGCCGGACTTCCACCGGACGTACGCGCGTGCGGTGGGCCGCCTCGCAGGGACCCTGGCGGGCGTGGCCCTCGCCACCGGGATGGTGCGGGCCCTTGGCCCGGACGCCCAGGTGTTCGGCGCGCTCGCGGTGGTGTCGGCAGCCCTGTCGTACACGCTGCTCCGTACCGGCTACGCGTATTCCCAGTGCTTCACCGCCGCGTACGTCGTCTTCCTGCTCGGCATGGGGGGCCACGCGTGGGAGCAGACGGTCCCGGAGCGGGTGGTGCTCACCTTGCTGGGCGGGGCCCTGGCAATGCTGGCGTACGTGGTGTTCCCCGCGTGGGAGACTCCCCGGCTCACGAGTCGGCTTGCGGACTGGTTCGCCGCAAACGGCCGCTACGCGGCGGCGGTGCTCCGCGGCTACGCCGAACCGACCCGGGAGCATCGCGCCGACATGCGCGGGGCCCTGCTGGCGAGCCGGGAGGCACGTGCCGCCTGGCAGGAAGCCTATGACCAGGCGAGGCAAGAACCCGTCCGTCCCAGGGGCCTGACGTCCCGCGAGGCGGAGGAGGCGCAGGAGGCGCTCAAGGGGTTCGACCGAGCGACGATGCTCATGGAGAGCCACCTCCTGGGGGCCGACAGTCGTCCTGCCCCCGAGGTGGAGAGGTTCGCCGAGGCTCTGGAAGCGAATACCGCCCAGGCGGCAGAAGACATGCGCGAGCACAGGAACCCGGACTGGGGGCGCGTGGCGGAGGTGCTCGACACCTGGGAGGGTGCCGCCGGGGACCGCAGCCCGGTCCTGCGACGCGGTGCGGAACTGCAGAAGAAGGCCCTGGACAACCTCGCGACAGCCGTGAGCCGCACACCCTTGGAGCGGGACGTCGGCTCTGCTCGCGAGGAGCAACGGGTGCGGGCGGCTCTGGCTTCGGAGGGTGACGGATCGACGCCCGCCCGCGGGGGTGGGTGAGGGTTTCGGCGTCGAGGAGCGCGGCGTCTCCCGAGTCAGCCGGATCCGCCCAGCACGATCTTCCATACGCGGGTCGCCACCTGGAGGTTGAGCCGGTCCTCGACGTTCGCGAGGTCGTTGCCGCTGATGTCACGGATTCGCTGCAGCCGATAGCGCAGCGTGCTTCGGTGGATCGCGAGGGACGCGGCGGTCTCGTCGTAGTTGCCGCCGCAGTCGAAGTACCGGGTCAGGGTGTCCACCATGGTCGCGTGGTGCCGGGAGTCGTACTCGATGAGCTGCCCGATCCACTCGTGGACGAATGCCTCCAACTGCTGGTAGTCGTTGCCGGGGCCGAGGATGCGGTAGAGGCCGAGCTCGTCGAAGAACGTCGTGCCGTGGCCCTCACGGGAGTGACGGCGCACCTCCAGGGCACGCTGCGCCTCCTGATAACCCCGGGGAATGCCGTTCGGGGAGTCGCACGGGGCGCTCACCCCGATGACCCCTGAATGTGTCCCCGTCTCCACGGCGAGCGCGTCGTACAGCGCCTGGGCGCGCGGCCTGGCGTCGGTGACCAGGACCACGTGATCGGAGCGCCGGGTCAGCAGCGAGCGCATGCCCTGGGCTGTGGCCACCCGGCCCACGGTCTCCGCGAAGGAGTCATCCGCCGTGCGGTTCGACCACTGCACCACGACGATGTAGTGGCTGCGGTGCAGGTCGTGACCGATGGCCTCGGACCGGGCGTAGGCGCTCACCGTGTCCGTCCCGGCCAGGAGGTCGTCGGCCAGCTCGCGGCGCAGTCCCAGCTCGACTTCGGCAAGGTTGCGCAGGTGCGCCAGCTCAAGGGCGAGTGACGTGGCGGCATGTTCCAGCGCCAGCACGGTGTGCTCGTCCGCCTCGCCTCCGGCATCGATCAGGGCGAGCACACCCAGGATCTCGCCGTGCGGGCGGACCAGGGTGACCAGCCGGTCCTCTATCCGTACCGGCCCGGCCTCCCGTGCCACGGCGTGCAGCATCTCGTCCTGACGCACGGGGTCCGGTTCCGGATAGGGGTCGGGCCGGCTGGGGCCGCTCCAGGACCTCAACCGGCCGAAACGGTCCTCGACCAGCGCGGGGAGTCCGGTGAGACCGTGGAGTGCCCGCGTGACGGCTTCCTCTCCGCCGCCCGCGGCGGCGACGTCGGTGATGAGCGTGTGAACGGCCCGCTGGTACCGCTGCTCGGCCACGACCGAGATGAGCTGTCGCTGAAGGGCGGTGCGTTCCTCCCTCACCCGGTGGAGCTCCACCGCCTGGTCACGCAGGCGGCGGTGTGCAAAAGCGAGCGAGAGAGCGGCGGCGGTGTGCCGGACGAGCGTGGCCAGCAGGAATCGTTCTGCCTCGGTGGGCTCGGAATCGGACGTCACCACAAGGTAACCGTGGAGTCGCTCCAGCCCGTGCAGCCCGAGGGCGCGGCCCCAGGGCCTGTCGGGTACGGTCACCGGCCCGTCCTGGCCGGCCAGCTCCCGCACTCTCTGGTCCACCGCCGAGGCGTGATTCCGTCCGTTGGCCGGAGCCGGAAACAGATCACCACCCCTTTCGACGAATCCGGCCTCGGCTCTGTAGGCCCCTACGGCCTCCACGTGGGCCATGGCCAGCCCGAGGATCTCAGCTTCGTCCAGGGTGTCGAGCAGAGCGTAGGAGAGCGCCGCCAGGTCGTTGAGGGCACGGTCGAACTGACCGGCCGATGGTGGCCGGCCCGCCGACGGGGCGGCCGCGGAGGCCAGCCCGGCTCCGCCCCGTGGGACATCGTTCTCCCCGTCGGAGCCGCTGGCGTACGGATCCTGCACCCGGCTGCCGGCCATGGGATGCTCCATCCGCCCGAGCCGTCGGTGGACGAGCTGACGGGTACCCGTCCACAAGCCGACTCATTCGAGATACACGACTTGCACCGTCTTGTGCCGACGGTGCGAACGGCCGCGGGCAATCTCGACTCGCCAGGAGCAGGCGTGCTCCTTCTCCTCTCACCACCCTGGGGTGTGTCCGGGAACCTCCGCCCACACCGGCGGCAAGAGCTGGGCGATGCCCGAGAAGCCCGCCCTGCAGGCCAGGAGGTTCCGGTCGTAAGTGAACCCACGCGATCCGGAGAGTCGGCGCAGGCCGCCACAGCAGGAGGAGATCCTCATGGCCAAGGCAGTGGGCATCGATCTGGGCACCACCAACTCGGTGATCGCCGTGTGGGAGGGCGGCGAGCCGTCCGTCGTACCCAACAACGAGGGCAACCGCACCACACCATCCGTGGTGGCCTTCACGGACAGCGGTGAGCGCCTGGTGGGCCAGCTGGCCCGTCGCCAGGCGATTCTCAACCCCAAAGGCACCATCTACTCGGCCAAGAGGTTCATCGGCCGGCACTTCGACGAGATCTCGGACGAGGCCAGAGCGGTGGCGTACGACGTCGTCGAGGGCGACGGCGGGGCGGCCCGCTTCAAGGTGGGCGACAAGCTGTACGCGCCCGAGGAGATCAGCGCGCAGGTGCTGCGCAAACTCGCCGACGACGCTTCCAAGCAGCTGGGCGAGCGGGTGACCGAGGCGGTCATCACGGTGCCGGCCTACTTCAACGACGCGCAGCGCACCGCCACCAAGGACGCCGGACGGATCGCCGGACTGGAGGTGCTGCGGATCATCAACGAGCCGACGGCGGCCGCCCTCGCGTACGGCATGGACAAGAAACAGCACGAGACGGTGCTGGTCTTCGACCTGGGCGGCGGCACCTTCGACGTGAGCATCCTCGACGTCGGCGACGGCGTGGTGGAGGTACGGTCCACCGCCGGCGACAGCCACCTGGGCGGTGACGACTTCGACCGGCGTCTGGTGGATCACCTCGCGGACGACTTCCAGAAGGAGAACGGCGTCGATCTGCGCAAGGACCCGCAGGCGCTGCAGCGGCTTTTCGAGGCGGCGGAGAAGGCCAAGACCGAGCTGAGTTCGGTGACGCAGACGCAGGTCAGCCTGCCGTTCATCACCGCCGACGCCTCGGGTCCCAAGCACCTCACCGACTCGGTGATGCGCTCCACGTTCGAGCAGATCACCAGCGACCTGGTGGAGCGGTGCCTGGGGCCCGTCCAGCAGGCCATGGCCGATGCCAAGGTCGGCGAGAGCGACATCGACGAGGTCATCCTCGTCGGCGGTTCCACCCGTATCCCCGCCGTCCAGTCGCTCGTGCGCCGGCTGACCGGCGGCAAGGATCCCAACATGAGCGTCAACCCCGACGAGGTCGTGGCCCTGGGCGCCGCGATCCAGGCCGGGGTGCTCAAGGGCGAGGTCAAGGACGTCCTGCTGCTCGACGTCACGCCCCTGTCGCTCGGGGTGGAGACACGTGGCGGCGTGATGACGAAGATCATCGAACGGAACACCACCATCCCGGTACGCCGCAGCGAGACCTTCTCCACCGCCGAGGACAACCAGCCGGCCGTCGACGTGGTGGTCCTCCAGGGCGAGCGCGAGCGGGCCGCCGACAACCGGGTGCTGGGCCGGTTCCAGCTCACCGACATCCGGCAGGCGCCGCGGGGCGAACCGCAGATCGAGGTCACCTTCGACATCGACGCCAACGGCATCCTCGAGGTCAAGGCCCGCGACCGGGACACCGGCAAGGAACAGGGCATCACCATCAGCGAGAGTTCGAACCTGGACCGCAGTGAGGTCGAACGGATGGTCCAGGAAGCCGAGCGCAACCAGGGCGAGGACCAGGCACTCCGCGAGGCCGTCGACGCCCGCAACGAGCTGGACGCCGTCGCCTACCAGGTCGAGAAGCGCCTCGCCGAACTGGGCGACACCGCCCCGGCGCACGAGAAGGCACGCGCCGAGATGCTCGTGTCCGACGCTCGGGCGGCGGTCAAGGAAGAGGCGGGCGTGGAGCGCGTACGGCCGCTGACCTCCGAACTCCAGCAGGTGCTCGCCGGGCTGACGGCTGCCCAGCAGAGCTCCACCGCCGCGGGCGGGCCCGGCCAGGACACCGCGGACGGTGGCGCTGCCGGTGGCGGTGACGACGACGTCATCGACGCCGAGTTCGACAAGGACTGAGGCACGCCATGCCCATCCACCCGAACGAACCCGACCGCGCGGCGTCGGACCCGGCCGAGCCGGCGCCGGAAGCCCAACGTCCGCCTCACGGGGATGTGCCGCGACCGGACCCGCCACCGCCTGGACCGGAAGCAGCGCACGACGAATCGGAACCCGACGCCGTCCACCCCGAGCCCGCCGACGACGAGTACACGACCGCGGTCCAGGAACTCGAAGACCGCTGGCGGCGCGCGCTCGCCGACCTCGACAACCTCCGCAAGCGTCATGCCAGGGAGCTGGAGCGGGAACGGGCGGCGGAACGGTCCCGCACCGCAGCCGCCTTCCTCCCCGTCATCGACAACCTCGAACTCGCCCTGAACCACGCCGGTGCCGCCCCCGGCGCGATCGTGGAGGGCATCCGGGCGGTCCGCGACCAGGCGGTGAACGTCCTCGAACTGCTGGGCTACCCACGACACGCGGAGACCGGCGTCGCCTTCGACCCGGCCCGGCACGAGGTGGTCGGCGTCGTCCAGGACCCCGACGCCCCACCGGGCACCGTCGTCGAGGTGCTGCGCCCCGGCTACGGCGACGGTGAGACGCAGCTCAGGCCCGCCGCCGTGACGGTCGCGAAGCGGGAGTGACGGGTCATGGCACGGGACTTCTACGAGGTGCTGGGCGTGTCGCGGACCGCGAGCCAGGACGAGATCCAGCAGGCGTACCGCAAGCTCGCCCGCAGGTACCACCCCGACGTCAACAAGGACAATGCCGTTGCTTTTGGGGTGTGCGTGGTGTTGAGCCATGCGTGTTGGTGTCGCGTCTGGAGCGGTTGGGGTTGGGCATCCTGACTCGGTCGTGTCCTGCTGAGCTGGTGGACCGGGTCGTTGCCGAGGCCGGGTGCGCGGAGAAACGCCGGCGTGTGCTGTCGGCCCGGTTCACGGTGTACTTCGTGCTGGCACTGTGCCTGTTTCCGCAGGCCGACTACCTGGAGGTCTTGCGGTTGGTGAAGGCCGGCGAGCCGACGCTTCGGCCGTGGGCCGGGGTGAACAAGTCATCTCTGACACGGGCGAGGCAGCGGCTGGGCTGGCCGGTGATGCGAGAGCTGTTCCGGGCCGTGGCCCGGCCGCTGGGCCGGAGCACGGAACTCTTCCACGGGCTGCGGGTCCTGGCCCTGGACGGGATGCTGCTGGCCGTCCCCGACTCGGCCCACAACCGGGAAACCTTCGGCAAGTCCGGCTCGCAACGCAATCCGATGGGCTATCCGCAGGCCCGGGTGGTCGCGGTGACGGAGTGCTCGTCGCACGCGGTACTGGACGCGGTGATCGGCGGCTGGAAAGACTCCGAGCGGATCGTGTCCGACGAACTGGAAGCCCATATCGGGGCCGGGACGCTGGTCTTGGCCGACCGCGGACTATGGGGCCTGGCCCGCTGGCACCGCTTTCGCGACCGGGGCGCCCACCTGCTGTGGAGGATCGAGCGCCGGGCAGCCCGCAGGGTCCAGGACGTCCTGCCGGACGGGAGTTACCTGGCCCTGATCCAGGCGAACAAGCACGCCAAGGCCGCCGGAACCGTCAAAGCTCCACCAGTCCTGGTGAGGGTGATTGAGTACCGCGTGGACGGTCAGGCGGACGTAATCCGGCTTGTCACCAGCCTGACGGACCATGAGGAGTATCCGGCCGCCGAACTCGCCGCCCTGTATGCCCGGCGCTGGGAGATCGAGATCATCTTCGATGAGATCAAGACTCATCAGCGGGGCAGACCGGTCCTGCGCTCGCAGACTCCGGACGGGGTCAGGCAGGAGATCTATGCTCACCTGATCGTCCACCACGCGACCCGCGACCTGCTCAACGAGGTGGCCCGGATCGCGCAGACTTCCGCCGAGCGGACATCGTTTACCCGGGCTCTGCATGTTGTCCGCCGTTCGGTGATCGCGCCGTGCGGCTTTTCCCCCCTCAGCCCGAAATCATGACCGCCTTCTCGGCCTCGCCGAGATCCGCTGGTCTCTCCTGCCACGACGACGCTCACGCGACTGCCCCCGCAAACTGAAGTCGTCGATCACCCCGTTCAGCAGCAAGGCCCCCGACGAACCTGCCAGCCACCGCCGCCCACCAGCCGTCATCACCGTGAACCAAAGATGGCAGTAACCACCAAAAGCAACGGCATTGTCAACAAGGATCCGGGGGCGGAGGAACGCTTCAAGGACCTCAACGAGGCGTACAGCGTCCTCTCGGATCCGAAGACGCGCGGCCGTTACGACCGCTTCGGCGAGGACTTCCGCAAGATCCCCGAGGACTTCGACGAACGGGTCGCGGCCGGAGCGGGCGGCGGGTTCCGCGCTCGCAGGACCGCGGGCACGGGTGGCCCCCGCGCCCGGTACGCCACCGGCTTCGGCGACGACTTCGCGGGGGAGGGTGTCGACATCGAGGACCTGCTCGGTTCGCTCTTCGGAGCGGGCGCGGCCCCCGGCGGCGTACCGGGAGCCGACCAGGAGGCCGAGCTGCCGCTCACCGTCGAGGAGGCGTACAGGGGCGGCCGCCGCACCGTCACGCTCGCCGGCCCCGGCGGGCAGCCGCGGCGGTACGACGTCGACGTGCCGCCGGGCGTCACCGACGGGCAGCGCATCCGGCTGGCCGGCGAGGGCGGCCGGGGCAGCGGCGACGCCCCGGGAGGCGACCTGTACCTGAGGGTGCGTCTCCAGCCCCATCCCCGGTTCCGGCTGGAAGGCCGCGACGTGCACGTGCAGCTCCCGGTGGCCCCCTGGGAGGCGGCGCTGGGCGCGTCCGTGCCGGTGCCCACCCCTGGCGGTGGCACGGCCAAGGTCACGGTGCCCGCGGGCTCGTCCAGCGGCCGGCGGCTGCGACTGCGCGGCGAGGGCATGCCCAATCCCCGCGGTGCCGACGGCGACCTGTACGCCGAAGTCCGTGTCATGGTGCCGTCCACCCTCGGCGACCGGGAGCGCGAACTGTTCGAGGAGCTCGCCGCCACCTCTTCCTTCGACCCCAGGAGGACACGATGAAAGACCGACCCGAGAGAGCGGCAGGCCCCGTCCGGACCGGGCTGGGCGACCGCCCGGCCCGGACGCCCGCCGAGGTGACCGCCTCCACGGCCGTCCGGTTCGCACTCGTGCCCGCACCGAGGCTCTCCTTGGACGCCGTGGCCCGCCGCTCGGGCCTCCACCCCGATCTCGTCCGCCGGTTCGTCGCCCTGGGACTGGTCGACGCCGAACGCGACGCCGCGGGACAGCTGGTGTTCGATCCCACCGCCCCAGCGGTACTCGCCCGCATCCAGCGGCTGCGCGCCGGACTCTGCCTCAACTACGCGGCCATCGGCCTGGTGCTCGACCTGCTCGACCGCATCAGTCTGCTCGAGTCCGCCCTGCGCGTCCGCGGCACGAGGAGTGAAACACCCCCATGGACATGAACCGTCTCACCCAGAAATCCCAGGAAGCCCTCCAGGAGGCCCAGACCGCGGCCGCCCGTATGGGACAGACCGAGGTCGACGGGGAACACCTGCTGCTCGCGCTTCTCGACCAGGAGGACGGTCTGATCCCGCGGTTGCTGCAGCAGGCGGGAGCCGAGCCGAAGGAACTGCGCGAGGCCGTGCGCGACGAACTCTCCCGCCGCCCGCGGGTCACCGGTCCCGGCGCGGCGCCCGGCCAGGTCTTCGTCACTCAGCGCCTCGCCGGCCTGCTCGACACCGCAGAACAGGAGGCCAAGCGCCTCAAGGACGAGTACGTGTCCGTGGAACACCTCCTGCTCGCCCTGGCCGGGGAGGGCTCCTCGACCGCCGCCGGACGACTGCTCGGCCGGGCCGGCATCACGACGGACTCGTTCCTGGGCGCGCTCTCCCAGGTGCGCGGCAACCAGCGCGTCACCTCCGCCAACCCGGAAGTGGCCTACGAGGCCCTGGAGAAGTACGGCCGGGATCTCGTGGCCGAGGCCAGGGACGGCAGGCTCGACCCGGTCATCGGCCGGGACTCCGAGATCCGCCGCGTCACCCAGATACTCAGCCGCAAGTCCAAGAACAACCCCGTCCTGATCGGCGACCCCGGCGTCGGCAAGACCGCCATCGTCGAGGGCCTCGCCCAGCGCATCGTCCGCGGTGACGTACCCGAAGGACTCCGCGACAAGATCGTCTTCGCCCTCGACATGGGCTCCCTGGTCGCGGGCGCCAAGTACCGCGGTGAGTTCGAGGAACGCCTGAAGGCCGTGCTCAGCGAGGTCAAGGCCGCCGAGGGAAACATCCTGCTCTTCGTCGACGAACTGCACACCGTCGTCGGCGCCGGCGCCGCCGAAGGGGCCATGGACGCGGGCAACATGCTCAAGCCGATGCTCGCCCGCGGCGAACTGCACATGATCGGCGCGACCACTCTCGACGAGTACCGTCGGCACATCGAGAAGGACGCCGCCCTCGAACGCCGCTTCCAACAGGTCCTGGTGGACGAACCCAGCGTCGAGGACACCATCTCCATCCTGCGTGGACTGCGGGAACGCCTGGAGGTCTTCCACGGCGTCAAGATCCAGGACACCGCGCTGGTCTCCGCGGCCACCCTGAGCCACCGCTACATCACCGACCGGTTCCTGCCCGACAAGGCCATCGACCTCGTCGACGAGGCATGCGCCCGGCTGCGTACCGAGATCGACTCGATGCCCGCCGAACTCGACGAGATCACCCGCCGGGTCACCCGTCTGGAGATCGAGGAGGCGGCCCTGTCCAAGGAGACCGACCCCGCCAGCGAAGCCCGCCTGGAGGAACTGCGCAGGGAGCTGGCCGACCTGCGCGGCGAGGCCGACGCCAAACACGCCCAGTGGGAGGCCGAACGGCAGGCGATCCGCCGCGTGCAGGAACTGCGCCAGGAGCTGGAGCAGGTCCGCCACGAGGCGGAGGAGGCCGAACGCGCCTACGACCTCAACCGCGCCGCCGAACTCCGCTACGGACGCCTCCAGGACCTGGAGCGCCGGCTCGCCGCCGAGGAGGAGCAGCTGGCCTCCAAGCAAGGGGAGAACCGGCTGCTGCGCGAGGTCGTCACCGAGGAGGAGATCGCCGAGATCGTCGCCGCCTGGACCGGCATCCCCGTCGCCCGTCTCCAGGAGGGGGAACGGGAGAAACTGCTGCGTCTCGACGAGATCCTGCGCGAGCGCGTCATCGGCCAGGACGAGGCCGTCAAGCTCGTCGCCGACGCCATCATCCGCGCCCGCTCCGGCATCCGCGACCCGCGCCGCCCCATCGGGTCGTTCGTCTTCCTCGGCCCCACCGGCGTGGGGAAGACCGAGCTGGCCAAGACCCTCGCCCGGGCCCTGTTCGACTCCGAGGAGAACATGGTCCGCCTCGACATGAGCGAGTACCAGGAACGGCACACCGTCAGCCGGCTCATGGGCGCACCGCCCGGATACGTCGGATACGAGGAGGGCGGCCAGCTCACCGAGGCCGTACGCCGCAAGCCGTACTCCGTTGTGCTGTTCGACGAGATCGAGAAGGCGCACACCGATGTCTTCAACACGCTGCTGCAGGTCCTCGACGACGGCCGCATCACCGACGCCCAGGGCCGTACCGTCGACTTCCGCAACACCGTGATCATCATGACGTCCAACATCGGCTCCGAGCACCTCCTGGACGGCGTCACCGCCGAGGGTGAGATCAAGCCGGACGCCCGCGCCCTGGTCATGGGCGAACTGCGCGGGCACTTCCGCCCGGAGTTCCTCAACCGCGTGGACGACATCGTGCTGTTCAAGCCGCTCGGCGAGCACCAGATCGAGCGGATCGTGGAGCTGCAGTTCGACGAACTGCGACAGCGGCTCGCCGAGCGCCGCATCGAGGTCGAACTCACCGATCAGGCCCGTGAGGCGATCGCCCATCAGGGCTACGACCCGGTGTACGGGGCGCGCCCGCTGCGACGTTACATCTCCCACGAGGTGGAGACACTGGTCGGGCGCGCCCTTCTGCGCGGCGACGTCCAGGACGGCGCGACGGTCCGCGTGGACACCGAGAACGGAGAGCTGGTGGTCACCTACGACCAGCGGGAGGCCGCCGCCCGGGAAGCGAGGGCCGCGTGAACACCAGCCGGACTACGACGGTGACCTGCCCGCACTGCGAGCGCGAGAACCGGATTCCCGTGACCGCCGAGGGACGCCCCAGGTGCGGTCACTGCAAGCAGTACCTGCCCTGGATCGTCGACGCGGGCGACGGCGACTTCCGCGAGGTCGTCGAGCAGGCCACGGTGCCCGTCGTCGTCGATCTCTGGGCGACCTGGTGCGGCCCCTGCCGCATGGTCAGCCCCGCCCTCGAACAAGTGGCTCGCGACCTTGCCGGACGGATCAAGCTCGTCAAGGTCGACGTCGACAAGAACCCACTGCTCAGCCAACGGTTCGAGGTGCAGGCGGTGCCCACACTGCTTGTCCTGGACCGGGGCGAGACGGTCGCCCGACAGGCCGGCGCGGCACCCGCGCACGTCCTCCGGGATTGGGTCGAACAGGCCATGGCAGGCCGGCCGGACCGACGAGAAAGCAGAGGTGATCGGTGATGAACATGCCCGTCCGCAGCCACCGCGGTGGCGCGACAGCAGAGCGGCCTCTCGGGTGGGCCCGTAATCCACTGACGGAATTCGACGAACTGCTCAACCAGATGAGCGGACTGCTCGAATCGACGGTGGGCGGGGCGGCCGCGCCCGCAGCCGCCTGGACCCCCCTCGCGGACGTCACGGAGACCGATGACGCCTTCGAGGTCGAGATCGAACTTCCTGGCGTCAAGAGCAAGGACATCCACGTCGAGGCCAACGGACAGGAACTGGTGGTCACCGGAGAGATCAAGGAAAAGGAGCGCAGCGGCGTCCTGCGCCGCCGCGCCCGCCGAACCGGTGCCTTCGAGTACCGGCTGCGGCTGCCGGGCGAGGTGGACACCGAAAAGGTCACAGCGGAGATGTCGGCCGGTGTACTCACGGTCACCGTCCCCAAGGCGGAGGTCGCCAAGCCCCGTCACATCCAGATCACCGAGAGCGGCGAGAGCGGCGAGAGCGGCGATCGCTGACCCGGGAGCCCGGCGGTGCGGGACCGCGGTCCGGCACCGCCGGCCCGCCGGGAGCGAAGGGAGCCCGGTCATGACCGAGACAGGATTTTCCTCTTTCGACACCATGGTGGACAAGGCGAACCGGCTCCTCAGGGAGATCGAGGAAGCCAACGGCTGGCCCAAAGAGCGCCGTAAGCAGTCGTACGCCGCACTGCGCGCCGTCCTGCACCGGCTACGGGACCGCCTCTCCGTCGACGGGGCCGCGCACTTCGGGGCACAGCTGCCCACTTTGATCCGAGGCGTCTACTACGACGGCTGGAAGCCGTCCGAGACACCGGTGAAACTCAGCGGCGAGGAGTTCCTCCAGCGCGTGCGGGACGAGTTTCCCTACGCGGTCGACGGTGGCGTCGAACGAGTCGTGCACACCGTGCTGGAGGTTCTGGAACGCCACGTGAGCGAAGGCGAGTGGAACCACCTCAAGTCCGGACTGCCGAAGTCACTGGCCTCCGTGCTGCCGTAGACGCTCGGCGCGCTGCCGCGCACAGCTGCGAAGCGGCCCCTGTCCAGGAAGGAGCACCCCCTCATGGTTACGATCCCCGACCCGCACCTGGCGATGGTGCGTCCCGTGAGTCCGCGTACCCCGGAAGGATGCGAGGAGTGCCTCAGGGTCCACTCCCCGTGGGTGCACCTGCGGCTCTGCCTCACCTGCGGGCACGTCGGCTGCTGCGACTCCTCGCCCCTCAAGCACGCCAGCCGCCACGCGGCCGGCGTCGGTCACCCCGTCGTGCAGTCCTTCGAGCCCGGGGAGAATTGGCGCTGGTGCTACGTCCACGAGGCGATGGTCTGATGAGCAGCGCCGAGCACGGGCAGGGTGGACCCCGCGAGACACCGGACCAGTACGGGGCTTTCCCGCGCCTCTCACCGGAGCAGCTCCAGGTCCTGACCCCGCACGGGGAGCGCCGCAGGACGGCCGAGAACGAGGTGCTGTACCGCGAGGGTGAGCCGTTCCGGGAGTTCCTCGCGATCCTCAGCGGGACCGTCGAGATCGTCCACGACCACGGCGGACCCGAGGAGCGCACGGTGGCGGTCCACGGACCCGGCCGCTTCCTGGGCGAACTCGGATTGCTGGAGGGCCAGGCGGCCTTCGACACCGCCGTGGTGCGTGAGCCGGGCGAGATCCTCGCCGTACCGGTGGACCGGCAACGCGCCCTGGTCGGCCGCGATCCCGTCCTCGGTGACCTGATTCTCCGCGCATACCTGGGCCGCAGACATCTGCTCATCGGCCTCGGCGCAGGCTTCCGGATCCTGGGATCGTGCTATTCACCGGACACGTTGCGGCTGCGTGAGTTCGCCGCCCGCAACAGGCTGCCCCACCGCTGGGTGGATCTGGAGAAGGACAGGGAAGCGGAGGCGCTGCTGCGTCGGTTCGCGATCCGACCCGAGGAGACTCCGGTGGTCCTCTGGAAGGGCGACCAGGTGCTGCGCAACCCGAGCAACGCAGAACTCGCCCGGATCATCGGGCTGCCCGCCCCCTCGCCGGAGACAGGGCGGTACGACGTGATGGTGGTCGGTGCAGGTCCCGCGGGACTCGCCGCCGCCGTGTACGGCGCCTCCGACGGCCTCACCACCGCCGTCGTCGATGCTGTGGCCACCGGTGGCCAGGCCGGTACCTCGTCCCGCATCGAGAACTACCTCGGCTTCCCGTCGGGCATCTCCGGGGGCGAACTCATCGAACGCGCGGTGCTCCAGGCCCGCAAGTTCGACGCCCGCCTCATGGTGCCCGCCAAGGTCACCGGGCTCACTCCTCAGAACGACGAGTACGTCGTCACCTTCGCCGACGGGTCGAGGGCTCGTGCGAACGCCGTGGTGCTCGCTTCGGGCGTCTGGTACCGCAGACTCGAGGTGCCCGGCATCGACCGTCTGGAGGGCATCAGCGTCTACTACGCGGCGACCGTCCACGAGGCCGGCCTCTGCCGGGCCGATCCGGTCGCGGTGGTCGGCGGCGGGAACTCCGCCGGACAGGCGGCGCTGTTCCTCGCGAACCACGCGTCCAGGGTCCAGCTCCTCGTCCGGGGCGACGACCTCAACGCGGACATGTCGCGCTACCTCGTCGACCAAGTGGAACGGCACCCGAAGATCGAGGTACTGCTGCACACCGAGGTCCGACGCGTCTTCGGGTCGGAAAAGCTGGAAGCTCTGCTGGTGGAGGACAACACGAGCGGCCGACGGCGAGAACTGCAAGCCGCGGCGCTGTTCGTGTTCATCGGAGCCCGGCCGCGCACGGACTGGCTCAGGGATGTGCTGGCCCTGGACGAGAAGGGCTTCGTCCTCACCGGCGCCGACGCCCAGCCGTTGGCCGACCCGGCCCGGTGGGCTGTTCTCGGCCGTGGTCCGTTGCCATTGGAGACCACCCTTCCCGGCGTCTTCGCCGCCGGCGACGTCAGAAGCGGTTCGGTCAAGCGGGTGGCGGCGGCGGCCGGTGAGGGTGCGATGTCGATCCACCTGGTGCACGAGCACCGCGAGCAGACGGGCAACCTGGTCCGTGCCGCGGGCCCGGAGGGGCGTCGGCCGGTGAGGGGCAGTCGGTGAGCGGCCCTGCGGCAGGCGTGTGACGGGTGCTCCCCCCGTGTGGTGATAAGAAGAACCGCCCACCCCCGGCCCGACTTGCACTGATTGCAGAAGCCGCAGGCGAAGCCTGCGGCTTTCAGGCATCCTGGGCGTCAAGGGACGGGAAACCCGTACGCGAGTCCCAGAATCACGGAGCCGCGCGTACGGGTTGGGTCGCGGGCCTCAGGCGGGAATGAGGCCGTGGGGATCGATGATGAACTTCTCGGCCACTCCCGTGTCGAAGGTCGCGTAGGCGTCGGGGGCGTCGTCGAGGCTGATCACCTTCGTGTTGAGCATCGCGCTCAGGTAGGGCATGCGGTCCCACAGGATCGCCATCATCAGCTCGCGGTTGTAGTGCATGATCGGTGCCTGCCCGGCGGCGATCCGCGGCGACTTGATCCAGGCCTTGCCGAAGTCGATCGGGTACGTTCCCTCTTGCTCGGCCTTCGACTTGGCGAGCGGGTCGGCGCCGTAGACGCCGATGACTCCGGTGGCTCCGCCGGCGCGAGTGGCGTCGATCACCTGGTTGAGGGCGTAGGCCGGGTCCATGTCCTCGGCCTCGCGGCCGATGCCGTGTGCCTCGGTGCCGACGTAGTCGACTGCGCAGTCGACCATGGGTTCGCCCAGGATGGCCTCGATCTGGTCGGTGAGCGCTGCGTCCTGGCTCAGGTCGATCGTCTCGCAGCCGTTCTTCTTCACCAGCTCCAGGCGGTCCTTGTGGTAGTCGCCGACGATGATGCAGGACGCCCCGAGGAGGCGCGCCGCCGCCGCGCCGCAGCGGCCGACCGGGCCGGCGCCGGCGAGGTACACGGTCGAGCCCGGCTTGGCACCGGCCTCCATGAGACCGTGGAAGGCGGTGGGCAGGATGTCCGAGAGCAGCGCCAGGTCACGGATCTTCGCCATGGCCTGGTCCCGGTCCGGGAAGCGCAGGAGCTGGAAGTCGGCGTACGGGACGAACAGGTACTCGGCTTGTCCGCCGGCCCAGTCGCCCAGGTTGAAGCCGTACGCTCCGCAGGACACCTCGGGGTTCGTGGTCTCGCAGACGTCGGTCCGGCGCGCCCTGCAGTTGCGGCATCGGCCGCAGGCGACGTTGAACGGGACGGAGACGAGGTCGCCCTCACTGAGGAACTCGACGTCGGGGCCGATTTCGACGACCTCACCGGTCATCTCATGCCCCATCACCATGCCCTGGGGGACCGGGAAGGACCCGCGGTATATGTGCAGGTCGCTCCCGCAGATGTTGGTGGCGACGATCCTGAGGATGACTCCGTGCGGAGCCTTCTTCCCGTTCGGCATCTGGAGCTTCGGGAAGTCCAGGGACTCAACGCGCATGTCTTTCGGGTTCTGGAAGGTGACGGCGCGGTTGCTGCTTGCCATGACGATCTCCTCTGCCGATCCACGGGGCCTGTCCGTGGGACTGCCGGATGTCAATTCGGTGGCTTGCGACTCCTTCCGATCAGGCGGGCTGGGGTGCGCTGGCGAAGCGTTCGACGATCGCCTTGCAGAAGGCGGGGAGGTCCTGCGGGCCGCGGCTCGAAATCAGCTGGCGGTCGATCACGACCTCTTCGTCGACCACCTCGGCGCCGGCGTTGCGCAGGTCAGTCCGAATGCTGGGCCAAGAGGTGAGGCGGCGACCGTGCAGCACGTCAGCCTCCGCCAGGGTCCAGGGTCCGTGGCAGATGGTGGCAACGGGCTTCCCGGTCTCCACGAACTCCCCTACGAAGGCGACGGCGTCGGGGTCGGTGCGCAGCTGGTCGGGGTTCATGGTGCCGCCGGGCAGCAGGAGCGCGTCGTAGTCCCCCACACGGGCGTCGGCGACCTTCTTGTCCACGGAAAAGGTTCCGGCCGGGTCGATGTCCATCTGGCGTGCGTTGATCTCGCCGGTGTGGAGGGACAGGAGTTCAGCCTGCGCTCCAGCGCCCAGCAGTGCGCCGAGAGGCTCTTCGAGCTCGACGCGCTCAACGCCGTCCGTGGCCAGGATTGCGACCTTCCTGCCGTGCAGTTCGTTGGTCATGGTGCGTCATTCCTTCCGGTGGTCGGCGGGCGGCCGGTTCGGGCCCGTGCTGGTCGCCGCTCAGCTGCCGTCGAGGTGGAGGAGGACCTGGACCAGCCGTCCTCTCGGTGGCCGAAGGTTGCTGGGACGACTGCCGGTTGTACGCCTTGACGTCGGCCTGGCCCGTCCCCACGGTCTGGTGTGCACATCACCGTGGACGAAGTGCCGCACGAAAAAAGGCCTCACCACTTCCACTGCCCCACCCTCGCAAGGCATATCAAAGGGGATGAATCGTTGCGCATGGCCGGTTTTGCGCAGAAAACCCGGCATGCGCTGAGGCATGCCGGGTTCGAGTCCGGCGGGTACACGGCCGCCGTGCGTGCCTACCAGTTGGGTCCGCGCACCGCCGCCGGGTTTAGGGCTGGCTTACGGCCACTGGCTGATCCCCGCCGCCCCGCGGGCAGGACCTGCTCTACGCGGGCTGCTTCTCCACGACGACGTCGAGCTGCTCGATCGTGGGCTCCTCGAAGAGCTTGCCCGTGTTCTCACCGAGCGCTTTCGCGACCGCACCCGACAGATGCGCCTGGCGCCCGTCGTCGTCGGGAAAGGCATCGAAGATTCCGAACGACGAGGGTCCGAACTGAATCCCGAACCACCTGACGGTCTTGGGCTCCCCCTCGACGATCGACAGCCCTTGGTTCAAGAAGTCGCGGACGTCGTCCTCCCTGCCGGGCAGTGCCTCGAGGCGTACCAGAAGCGCTTTGCTGACATGCGTTGCCATCTTGGGTCTCCTCTGCCTCTACGCGGTTCGCGTGGTCCGTGACCGGGAACGCCGCTACGACCGAGACTTCGGCCGTCGTAGAGGCTCCTCAGCGGACTGTCGAAGACACGCGCGGTGAAGGCATCCATCGCCTCCGTGGAACCGTTTGATCCATCCACCGTCACCTGGGACCGCATCACGCGCAAACGCAGTCGGGCTACCAGGCTCAGGGCAGAGCCCAGTCAGGCACGCTGCAGGGATGTCACAGCATCTCCAGCGGCCGTTCACTCGCCGGCGGCGGGAACGCCCGATCCAGCATCGCGAGGTCCTCGGCGGTCAGGTCCACGTCCAGAGCTGCTCTGTTCTCCTCGACGTGCGCGCGGGAGGATGCCTTCGGGATCGCGATGACGTCCTCGTGCCGCAGGACCCAGGCCAGGGCGATCTGCGCGGGCGTCGCACCGTGGGCGGCTGCCACGTCCCGCAGCGCCGGGTGGCCGAGCAGTCGGCCCTGCTCGACCGGCGAGTACGCCATGACGGGGATTGACAGTTCACGGCACCTGGGCAGCAGGCTGTACTCAGGACCCCGACGGCTGAGGTTGTACAGCACCTGGTCGGTCTGCGGCGAGGCTCCGGGCGGCAGGTCCGCGAGATCATCCACGTCCAGGTTGCTCACCCCCCAGGAGCGGATGGCACCCTCCCGCATCAGGGACTCGAACGCCTCCACCGTTTCCTCCAGCGGCACGGCACCACGCCAGTGCAGCAGGTACAGATCGATCCGGTCCGTACGCAGCCGGCGCAGGCTCCCCCGGCACGCCTCGGCGACTCCACGGGCGTCCGCGTGGGAGGGGAGCACCTTGCTGACCAAGAAGACCTCGTCCCGCCGGCCGGCCACCGCCTCGGCCACCACTTCCTCCGCCGCGCCGTCTCCGTACATCTCCGCGGTGTCGACGAGGGTCATCCCCAGGTCCAACCCGGCGCGCAGGGCCGACACCTCGGCCGCGCGGCGCCCGGGATTCTCCCCCATCCCCCAGGTGCCTTGACCAAGCGCCGTGACCGCAACCCCGCAAGGAAGGACGACCGCCCGCGGATCCACCATGGCTTCCTCCTGGGTGTAACGGCGGCCAAGGCCGCCAACCACCAACAGACACGCACTGCCCGATCAGCGCATTTTTTCCGGACCCGGTCGACGGCGCGTCGACGCATCTGCTGTTAACGGTCCTGGTCGCCCTCCAGCATGCGGCGACGCTCTTGCTCACGCTTGGAGTAGGCGGCTGCCCGGATCGCCTCGTCAGTCTCCAAGCCCGATCCAAGGGCGCCGCCCACCGTGGCGATCGAAGCGACGAACCAGGACAGCGTCCAGTACGCCGTGGCGTCCAGCGGGTTTCGAGTGAAGGAGGCGAACACCCTGTCGTTGAGGATGAACAACGCCCACACGAAGTTGATGACCAGCAGACCCACGTAGCAGACGACTACCCCGATGCCCACAGTCAAGACGGTCGAGATGTTGTAGAGGGCTGCCTGCTTCCTCGCCTCCGGTGACTCCTCCGCCGTTCGATGCCACAGTTTCGCATCCACGATCAGCCAGCCGATCATGAGCGCGACAGACCCGACCGTGGCGATCACGAGACGTGGCGTGCTCAGAGACGCGGCGAGGCTCCAGACGGTGGAGTTCACCGTGGCGATGGCTCCCGTGGCGAGTGCGGCTGCCAGGGCCTTCGACAGACCCGGCACCAACCGCCAGGGCCGGTTGGCGCGAACCATGCCGACCAGGACCCTGAGGTATCCGCGCGGCCCACTGGTGACGTACCTCAGATCGGCAGATTCCTCCTCTGCGACCGGGTCTGGTTGGACAGGCGCGTGACGGCCGACGGAAGGCTCCAGCGACAGCCGACTCGTTCCAGCCTCTTCACCCTCCCTGGCACGCGCGCCGGCCAAGCTGAGTACGGCTTCCTCCACGGCCCGTCGAACCCTTGTCTGCAGCCGCAGGCCCCCCAGCGAGGGAAGGGACAGCAGCGCCAAACCGTCTTCATGACTCAGATCGACCACGAGTTTGCGCCCATGAGAGTGCAGCGGGAGATCGGTGAGGGCCACGACGATGTCCCAGTTCTCCTCACGCCCGCGGTCCCTGATCCGGCGCATCAAGGTGGGCGGATCCTCCGTCCCCGAAGTGAACGGCTCACTGACCACCTCTACGTCGAACCGTCTCCCCCGGCCCGACTTGCCGGCGAGTCGATCAGGAAGTCTCCGCGCCACACGCTGAGCGATCTCCGTCGGTGCATCGGGATCCGCCAGGAGAACCACCCGCATGACTGGACCCTTCTCGTCGGTCGCCCGCGATCGCAGGTGACCAAAGATTGCCTCCGCGGACGTGTCGGCGCACCCCGGCCTGCACCGTTTGCCACGCCGGACCACGATCGGTGCCCAACCCGGAGGCCGGCATCGAGCCGCATCCCTGTCGTCACTCGGGGCGACGCCATGCCCTGACCAGCGGTTCCATCGATTTTACGGAGCAGCGACCTTGCCCGCCCCGCACGTCTCCCGCCCACACGACGGGACCTCTCTCGGTGTCCCGAACAGCACATGTTCAGCACATATGAACGCGGGAAGCCCCGCGAAGATGTGAGAACTATGGCGTCATGATTCCCTGACCAGGGCGCGTGTTGCCAGCATTCCCGCAGGTCAAGGCCCAGGTCATAAGGACCTCCTAAAGCGGGTGTCGCAGGTTCGAATCCTGCCGGGGGCACAACGCGTTAAGCCGCTGACCTGGGGTTTCTCCCCCAGGGAGGGGTCTTACTCGGCCTCGGACTTCTCGTCCGGGGCCGTTTGCGTGAGCGGTGCGTGAGCGGACGGGGAGTTGATCTCCCGGACTTTCCCCAACGGATCAGCACCATCCGGCACGGATTCCGCGTCGGCAGACTCCGCGTCGTCGGGCTCGGCCTCCGCTTCGGGAACGGTGTTCTCGGGGGTTGCGCGCGCTCGCGGCACAAGCCGGGCCGCAGCCTCTGCGATTGCCAGATCCGCTTCGGGGAGCAGGCTCGTGTAAGTGTCCGACGTGATGGTGATCGAGGAGTGGCCGAGCATCTCCTGGATGTCCTTCAGGCCGGCACCGGCCGCGTGAGCCAGGGTGGCGGCACCGTGACGGAGGTCGTGGAGCCGGATCGGTGGTAGACCGAGTTCCTCGTGCAGTTCGATGAACCGCCGCGTGACGTTGGCAGGGTGGAGCAGTTCTCCGTTCTCACGGGTGAAGACCCTTCCGGTCTCCACCCAGGCGCTCTCCCACTCCTTGCGGTCCTTGTCCTGCTGGGCCCGGTGCCGTGTCAGGGCCTGGACCGTGTCGGAGTCGAGGGCGATGGTGCGCGCTCCGGCGTCCGTCTTCGGATCGTCCTCGTACACCTCCCAGCCGTTCACCACGAGTTGCTTGGCGACCGTGAGGAGCCCGGCGTCCAGGTTCGTGTCGGTCCACCTCTGACCGCACGCCTCGCCTCGCCGAAGTCCGCGGAAGGCGACCAGGTGAAACAGCGCGTACAGCCGGTCCTCGGCTACATGGTCGAGGAAGAGCCCGGTGTGTTCCGGCGTCCAGACCATCACCGGCGAGGGCTTCTCGCCGGTGCGCTTCCAATGGAGGATGCGCTCCTCAGTCCACACAAGCGCCTTGGGGCGCCTGCCGGCCTCCAGCTCGACGTGGGCGGCCGGGTTGAAGGTGATCAGCTGCTGGGCGATCGCCGCGTTCAGCGCTGCCCGCAGTGTGGAGCGAACACGTTGCCGCGTCGCCGGACCGACAATGCGGCGGTAGGGGTCCATCTCGGCGATGGCCGCTTTCATCGCCTTACGGCGGGCGCGGGGCTCGCGCCCCTTCCAGGCAATCTGTGCGAGATCCTCGACCGCCTTGCGTCGTGCGGCGTTCCCCTCGGCGATCTCGACGTTGGCCTCGGCGATGGCCTCGAACATCTCCGAGAGGTGAGTGACCCGAAGGCGGTCGAGCCGAACGTGCCCGATGCGCGGTTGAAGGTGGACGCGAATATTGCTCTCGTCGCGGCTGATTGCACTCTGCCGCCCCTTCTTGCCCGCCAGCCAGATGTCTAGCCACTGGCCGACCGTGAGGCGGCTGGTGAGGTCCAGGCCGTGGCTCAGGCGCCGACGGGTCGCCTCGATGTCCGGAAGCGGAGCCTTCTCGTCTGCCACCTTCTCTAGCAACCCGGCGATCTGATCCAGACCTTCGGAGTCATCGGAGTCGGCGAGGCCGAGAAGCGCGCGTATGTGGTCGAGGTCGGCTTGGGCGGCCTTGATGCTCTCGTAGCCGGCACGGCTGAAGGATCGGCGGATTCCATCGGCTCGGGGTGGGAGCTCCTGGCGTATGGAGTAGGAGCCGTGCTTGCGGCTGGTGAGCTTGGGGCACTTCTTGCCGAGCGGCTTGCCGGTCTCGACGTCGCGGCAGTAGCAGCGGCGGTGGGTGGATCCCTTCAAGGGCGTTTCTCCGTGGTGGTTTCGGGGGCCCATTCGGGCGGGTCGACGTCGTGGAGTGCGGGTGGGAGGTCGGGTGGGGTCGCTCCGTCGCCGAGGAGGTCTCGGCGGAGGTAGCGGAGGTTGTACTTCGCGGAGGCGGCCCGGTCGGCGTACTCGGTCCGTTTGCGTTCGGCTTCTTCCTGCTGGGCGCGGCTGGTGGCCGTCTTGGCGGCGAACCGTGCCCGCTCTTCTTCGTCGAGCGCGGCCAGGGCGGTGCTCACGAGGCTGGCGTGAATCTCGAAGTCGGGCACGAGGCCGGCATCGTGCCCCGGTACTTCCTGCTCGCCGGTGAAGCGTCGCAGGGCGTCCCAGGTCGGCACGAGGTGCTCGAAGGGGAGCTCCTGGGTCTCCTCGACGTAGCCGACCGGGAAGATCAGGCAGGCGGGGTACGTCTGCAGGGCAGCGGCCAGGACCAGGACATCCACCAATGGCAGGCCGGCCCGGCGGCCGGACTCCATGTTGGCGATCACGTTGCGCGGGATCGGGTGCCCGAGCTGCTCGCACCGGTCGGCGAGTTCCTGCGCGCTCCACCCCATCTCCTTTCGTCTGCGGCGGACTTCGCCGGCCACGTTCGCCTGGACCCGGTCCACCCACTCCGGGAAGTCGTCCGCTTCATCATCCACACCGCGTTGTGTCATGAAGACACATTAGCTTGTGGATTCTTATTGGTGGCTGCCTGGAGCCGGACGTGATGCCCGCGTTCGCCGACGGCTGTACCGAAAGGGATGGCGCATGCGAGAAAACACCGCAGAGGGATCGCCAAAGGGGATGAGTCGTGAGGACCTGCTGGCCCTGCCGGTGGCCGTTGACCTCGAAACCAGCAACCGCGCCCTGGGGCTCGGGCGGAGCAAAGGGTATGAGCTGGCGAAGCGCGGCGCCTACCCGTGCAAGGTCCTGCGACTGGGCAACGCCTACCGGGTCGTGACCGCAGATCTACTGATCCTGTTGGGTCTGGCCGCGTGAGAGGGAGGGAGCGTAGCAAACGGTTCTGCGCTGAGCTGACACAGAAACGCTGGACTGTGGCCGGGCGTGACCGTACTGTCCGTGGTCCCTCGCGATGCCCCACTGCGGGAAGGGGGAGAGCCCCCGGCGGTGCAACGCCGGAGGCCCCATAGCTCCCCAGCGATCCGATGAGAACCGACCCGGCGGAAAGGGCGGGCGAGCCCGCCACCGCCAGACGAGGAGCTGCCCAGTGGAACCCGACAACCCCAAGGACTATTCCGAGCCCGCCAAGGCGAGCTGGCCCGCGACCGCCATCCCAGGCCGGCCGGGTGCCTACCTGGGCGCCTCCCAGCCCGCGGTCGCCGATCCGGGCCTGACCGGCGGTTCGGCCGCAGACAGCACCGCTGAGACGCAGGCTCCGAGCGGGCTGGAGGATATGCCCGATGCTGAGCCGACGCAGGGCTCCGAGCTGCTGGATGAACTGCATGCCCGGATAGCCCAGTTCGTGATCCTGCCGTCAGCGGAGGCGCTCGATGCGATCACCTTGTGGGTGGTGGCCACGCACCTGCAGCCCGCGTGGCAGCACGCGCCTCGTCTGGCGGTGGTGGGGCCGGCGAAGCGGTGCGGCAAGTCGCGGCTCCTGGACGTGCTGACCGAGACGGTCCACGAGCCGATGCTGACGATCAACACCACCCCTGCGGCGATCTTCCGCTCGATCACCGAGGAAGAGCCACCGACACTTCTGGTGGACGAGGCGGACACCATCTTCGGTACGCCGAAGCAGGCGGAGCGGAACGAGGAGACGCGCGGCCTACTCAACGCCGGTCATCAGCGTGGGCGTTACGTGACTCGAGTCGTCGGTAACGACCACACGCCGCACAAGTTCGCCACCTTCGCCATGGCGGCCATCGCGGGGATCGGCGACCTGCCCGACACGATCATGGACCGGTCGGTCGTGATCCGGATGCGTCGACGGGCCGAAGGGGAGAAGGTGAAGCCCTTCCGCTCCCGCCGTGACATCCCTGCCCTGCACGAACTGCGCGACCGCGTCAACGCGTGGGCCAGGCCGCTTCTGGAGGAGGCAGCAATCCTTGAGCCGGACATGCCGGTCGAGGACCGCGCCGCCGACACCTGGGAACCCTTGGTGATCGTCGCCGAGCTGGCCGGTGGGTCCTGGCCGCGCCGGTCTCGAATGGCGTGCGCACGCATGGTCGCCGCCGAAGTGACAGCCGAGGAGGACAACCCCGGCGGCGCACGGATCCTCGCCGACATCCGTCGGATCTTCGCTGCCCAGCGGGAGGTGGACAGCCTGTCCACCGAGGAACTCCTGCACCACCTGCGCCAGGACCCCGAGGGCCCATGGGCGGAGTGGGGACGCGGCGGGCTGAACGCCCGTGAGCTGGGCAGGCTGCTGCGGAGCTTCGGCGTGGGGCCGGGCAACGTCCGGATGGCCGACGGAACGCAGCGCAAGGGCTACACGCGCAACAAGTTCCTCGACAGCTGGCGGCGGTACTGCCCCACCGTCCACCCCGTCGGCACCCGCCCCGCCCCCGACAAGGGCTGAGGCCCGCCGCCCTGGTTGCCGTCCCTGCCGTCCCTGCCGTGATCTCGCAGGTCAAACAGCCTGCTAGCGAGACGGCGACCGGGGCCAAGACGGCAACGCGAACACGACCACCGACGTGGCCGCCCAAGACGCTGCCCGGATCCGTCTTTCACCGTCTTACCCGTCCTTGCCGTATCAGAGCAGGTCACAGCCATGGGCGGTGAGACGGAAGACGCAATGCCGCCGTCCCTACTCGGGACACGGGCACCCAGGCCGGGCACTGGCGCGGCGAACCGCCTCCGCCGTATTGCGACACAGAGCTGAAGACGCCGGCGGCACCACCGAGACGGAGAGCCGGAGCCGCTGCCGTACCGCCCTGACCTGCACTTGCAACGGCCAAGACGCCAAAGACGCACCACAGCACCCCCAGGAGCACCCGCTTGCCCACCCCGCCCCTCTCACCCCCGCACCACCACCAGCCGGAGAACCGAACGGCCGAAAAACAGCCGGCAGCGTCCCAGGGGGCTGCCGAGCGATACGCGCTCATCGCGGCCGGCATCGTCATCGTCGCCCTGACCGCCGGAGCGTTCTGTCTCTCCTACGCGCACCTGGCCGACGTCGCCGGGCAGCACGGGCTGGGAGGATCACCGGTCCGCCGCTGGGCATGGCCCGCCACCCTGGACGCCTTCATCGTCGCGGGCGAGCTGCTCATGCTCCGCGCAGGGCTGCGCCGGGTCACCGACCGATGGGCCATCGCCGTGACCGCCATCGGCTCGGCCGGCTCCATCGCCCTGAACGTTGCCGGGGTCAGCGGCACACGCGAAACCGGTGACGCCCCGTTCCTCGACTACGTGGTGGCCGCGGTTCCCCCAGCAGCCGCGATGGTGGCCTTCGCCGTACTGATGCGGCAGATCCACCAGCTCGTGGACCAGCACCCGACCGCAGGTTCCGGGCAGGTGTTGAGGGCATCGGTCACCACACCTCTCCGGTCCGCCGGAATGCCAGCGGAGCCGGCAGAACCCAGCGAGCTCATCGAGCCACCGGTCGCCGTGCCCGGTGGGTCTTCGGAACCTCCTGTGGAGGTTGCGGAGACCAAGGCCCGGGGTGGCCGTCCGCCCGGCGCTCCGCTCGGGGATCTCGTGGAGATCGGCAGGGCTGCCTGTGCTGAGCAGGGAAAACTCACCCGGGCCATTGTCCGGAAGGCAGTTGAGGAAAAAGGTCTTCCGATTTCCAGTGAGCGGCTGACCGAGGTGACGAACGTCCTCCGGAACGAACTCACAGCCTCCCGCGAAGGCGGCCCAGGCAGCGGCTGACCAGGGACCTGCCGGGTGACCGGAACCCGTTCCGGTCACCCGGCCAAGTCTGTCGCTACTGGCTCATCACACCCATGGGCGGGTCCATGTGACCGTTCGCAGCTCGCGGGCCCTACCGAGAGCCCGCCTCATCCTCGTCTGGAGAACCGTTCATGATGCACGAGCCGCCCCACTCCAAGGAACAGATACCGCTGACGAAGTCGCCTGTGCTGACGGAACGTGTACGGCAGGCATTCGGACGGGCTGCTTCAGACGGAGCAAGTTGTCGGGTAAGGAGTCCTTACCCGTCCTCCGCCCCAGGGGAGCCGGAGGTATCCGGCGCCGAGGCGGCTCCGGAGTCGGCCGGCCCGAGGGAGCCGGCCGGGTCAGGGGGCGCCAAGCCATCGTCGAGCGTGCCGCAGCCTCCAGCGCCGCGTCGCCGTCTGCGTGACAAGCAGTTGCGCGACCGCCGCGTCCACCCCCGCTACAACGACTACGAGTTCGTCCTCGTCGAGAACGCCGCTGCGCTGAGCGGCATGGCGACCGGTGGCTACGTGGCCGAGTGCTCGCTCGCCGCCTCCCGCGCCAGCGATCCCACCGCAGCTGTCGCCGACTATCGCGCCATGGTGAAGACACTCATGGCCGCCAACGGACAGCTCGGCAAGATCGGCAGCAACCTCAACCAGCTCACTCATCACCTCAACAAGGACGGCGCCTGGCCCCACCCCGCCACCGTCCAAGAGCTCCTGGCCCGCGTCGAGGCGTCCATCGACGAACTGGACACCGCCATCGCCCAGGTCACTGAGGCCCGGTGATCCGGTGATACCCAAGATCATTCTCGGCGCGGGCCCGAAAGCCACGCAACGCACCATCGCCTACCTCTTCGGCAAGGGACGGGCCAACGAGCACGCCGACCCGCACCTGGTCGCGTCCTGGAACGGCTTCGCACCCGACCCCGGTCGCAGCCCCCGCCGCAACCCGAAGCAGGTCGAGGACCAGCTCGCCGCGCAGCTCGACCAGCCCGTGAAGATGCTGGGCGACAAGGCCCCGACGACCACGGTGTGGCACTGCCCGGTCCGGGCCGCGCCCGAGGACCCGATCCTGTCCGACGCCGACTGGGCGGACATCGCCCGCCGGATCGTGGCCGCCGCCGGCATCGCCCCCGAAGGTGACGAGGAAGCCTGCCGCTGGGTGGCCGTCCGCCACGCCGACGACCACATCCACATCGCCGCGACCCTCGTACGCCAGGACGGCCGCCGCCCCCGTCGCGACCACGACATCCGTGCCGTCCAGCGTGAGGCCCGCAAGATCGAAGTCGACCTCGGCCTGCGCCGCCTCAACCCGGGCGACGGCACCGCCGCCAAACGCCCCACCAGTAAGGAGCACTTCAAAGCCAAGCGCCAGGGCCAGGACACCACCACGCGCGAGATCCTGCGCATGCGCGTACGGCGAGCGGTGGCCGCCGCTTCCAGCGAGGCCGAGTTCTTCGCCGTGCTGGAGGCGACCGGCGTAGACGTGCGGCCCAAGGTCGGACCGTCCGGCGACATCCTCGGCTACAGCGTCGCCCTGCCTGGCGACCTCAACAAGCACGGCGAACCGGTGTGGTTCTCCGGCTCCACCCTCGCCGGCGATCTCTCCCTGCCCAAGATCCGCCACCGCCTCACCGCCACCAGTCCTGAATCGGTCACCGCCCGGCCGGCCGACCCCTGGCACCAGGCCACTGCCGCCACCGAACGCATCCCCGACCACCTCACCCACGGAGACGACCAGATCGCTCAAGGCCAGCTCGTCGCCCTCGGCGGAGCCCTCGACCTGCTGCCCCTCGCCGCACCAGCCGCCGCGAGGAGCGAGCTCGAACGGGCCGCCGCCCTCTTCGAGCGCGCCACCCGCTCCCGCATCACCGTCGGCCCCGACAGCGCCCGCGTCCTGCGCCGCAGCGTCCAGACGATCCTGCGCACCCCTGCCGCAACGCACGACGGGGCCGGGCTGGCGATGCTGCTGGACGCCGCCCTCATCGCCGTGGCCTTCGCCAAGCACTGGCACCGCACCCACCAGCACGCCCAGCAGGAGGCGGCAGCCCAGCAGGCCCTCGTCCACCTCCAGACCGCGTACACCCAGGTCGCCGTTCCCGTCCTGGACGGCCTCGCCCGCCGCACCCCCGGCATCCAGACCAAGCAGCGCTACGCCCGCCACCTCCAGCAGGCCGTCCCCGAGCACGCCGACCGCATCCTGCAAGACTGGGCCTGGGACGCCCTCGCCACCGTCCTCATAGACGCGGAAAAGGCCGGCCACAACCCGGCCACCATCCTTGATCAGGCCCTCGGCCAACGCACCCTCGACAACGCCCGCAGCCCCGCCCGCGCCCTGACCTGGCGCATCCACCGCCTCGGGCAACGCCACACACCCAGCCCCCTCGCCCAGGCAGCCACAGCCCGCAGCACCACACGGCTCCCTGCCACCCCGTTCCACCCGCCGGCGGCCACACCGACCGCCGTACAGCAGCCGCAGGTGCGGCGGCGTTGACCGACCCTCGTGTTCCCCGAGGGAGCAGGGAAAGCGTTCCCTCGGGGAACACCCGATTCGTTCCCTCGGGGAACGGGCGCGTCCCACCGAGACAGACCAGTGATCCTTGTGCGTCTGCACGGCCGACTCCCGTATCGTCGCCAGGGTGACCGACGCGAACGTGGCGGACAGGACGCACCTCCCCACAGACGATCTTGCCGAGCTGATCCGGGCATACGACATCGGCGAAGTACTGGACCGACAGCACCTGGCCGATGGCCTCATGAACGTGAACTGGCGGCTGGACACCCGGGCCGGGAGGTTCGCCCTCAAGCGGGTCACGGACGTGCCGCTCGATCGACTGCGTCGCAACCTCGCAGTCCTTCCTGTCCTGGCTTCGTACGGCGTCCCCGCATGTACCCCGCTCCCCACCGTCCACGGCGATGTGATCGCCGAGGTCCGCAGTGGCGTCTACTGCCTCTTTCCCTGGTCGGCCGGGGAACACGTTCGCGGAACTGACCTGTCGCTGACACAGACGTCCAACCTCGGCACACACCTCGCGGGACTCCATACGGCACTCGGCCGAGCTGTCGATGAGGCCGGGATGCCCGCAGTGCCGGCCTCGGTCACCGCTGAGGTGACCGAGGCCGGCCGAGCCGTCCAGAAGGCTGACCGGCTTGCCGGAGCCGTGTCAGCCCGGGGTGCAGGCGACGTTTTCGACAGGGCCGCGGGGACGGCCCTCGAAGAGCGCAAGATCCTCCTCGACAAGCACGCCCACCTGCGCCCCGAGGGAGACATCCCTGCGGGCCCGCATGGCTGGACGCACGGTGACTTCCAGTACCGGAACCTCCTCTGGGCGGACGGCGGACTGGTCGCCGTCCTGGACTGGGATCGGCTCGGAGTCCGCCCGTACGCGGAAGAAGTCGTTCGTACGGCGCAGGTGCAGTTCGGGGTGGAGGGCGTGTTCGACCTGGAGCGGGTGGCGGCGTTCGTGGCCGGCTACCGGTCGGTGATCCCGTTGGAACCGGCCGCGTTGCTCGACGCCGCGCGACAACTGTGGTGGAAGCGGATGACGGACTTTTGGCAGCTCGAGTTCCACTACGACCGGGGCGACCACTCCTGCGACGAGCTGTTCATCGCCGACGAGGCGCTTCTTCACTGGTGGACGGAGCGGCTCGACGCGGTGGAGCGGGCATTCACCGGATCTGCCTAGATCCCCAGCTCCCGGAGCTCGGGCAGGCACGGTCGCGTGAACGTGACCGCCTGACGCCGGGCCCTCATGCCCAGCGCCTCGTGGTCCGCCTCCCGGATCGCGCGTGCCCACGTCTCGGGGCCGGCTGTGCTCGGCAGGACGATTCCGGCGTCGCCGATGGCTTCGGGGATGCCGCCCCGGTCGACCCCGATGCTCGGGACGCCGTGGAGCGCGGCCTCGACGATCACGCGGGGGAAGGCATCTTCCACGGTGGACGGGACCAGCAGCAGGAGATGGCTGCGGTACAGAGGCCCCATGTCGTACACGCGGGGCACGTACGTCACGTTCGGGTAAGCGGCGAATTCGGCGGCCGTGTCCCACCAGCCTTCGACCAAGGTGAAGTGCTGTTCCGGCATGATCCGGATGAGCTGGTGCAGTAGCTCGGATCCCTTGGCGGGGATGGGGTTGATCATGAGTACGGACCCGGTGCGGGACTCGCCCGAGCCCTTCCCGGGCAGCGCGAACGGCGGGTACATCACGGCGAGGCGGGTGCCAGGCGTGCGGGGTGCGCGTGCCCGGACGAAATCCGACACGGCGAGGCCGTAGTGGGGTCGGCCGGCGAGGACCCCCAGTCCGGTGGCCGAAACGGAGTGCAGGAGGCCGGCCACGAGCGCGGTCGGTCTGGCCTGGACGGCGAGCTGCGCCGAGCCCTCCTGCGAGGTGAACACGACATCAGGGCGGAGATCTCCCAGGAGGCTGCCTAGCGCGTGCTCCACGTTGTTCTGCATGAACGCCGCGCACTCGACGCCGTTCCACCGGTAGCGCAGGCTGCCGTCCGCCTCGTCGTACGCGACGCGATGCCTGTCGAAGTGGGCGCGCATGTCGGGGAGCTGGGTGGCTCCGTCCCAGGGTGGCTCGTGTGAGCCGAGGTAAGTGACGTGCCACCCGGCGGCGGCGAGTTCCTCGGCGAGGAGCTGCTGGGTGACCTCGGCGCCGCCGATGAGGAACGGGGGCGGGGTGCGGCGCCAGGCGAACAGGGCGGTGGGCATCTCCCTTCACCTCGTCCAGAAGGTGACGAGGGCTTCCACGGCCTGGACCACATCGTCCGGCCCCGCGTCGGCGGCCAGGACCGTGAGCTCTCGCGTCGCGGGCCGACGGGGCGCGTGGACGAAATAGTCGCGGGCGTGGCGGAGGAAGCCCGGCTCGTGGAGGAAGTACTCGGACTCGGCGGCGGTGTGGCCGGCGGTCTTGCGGCGGAGGTGGAGCGTCTCCGCCGGTACGTCGAGGTAGAGAGTGTGGTCGGGGCGCAGGAAGGAAAGCGTCCTGAGCCGGTCGCGGAGCTGGTGGTGGACGCCGTACCCGAGCAGGGCGTCCAGGGCGTACGCGTGGGCGAGGAGGGTGTCCACGGACCGGTCAAGGATGACGAACTGCCTGCCGCTCGCGGCGGCCTCGGCGACGCGGGCCGCCTCAATCTCCATGAACCTCTCGAAGGCGGCGAGTTGGGCAGCCGCCGAGTCGGTCCGGGCCGGAGGGATGTCGTCGCGGTGGGCGATGTGCCTGACGTAGCAGTCCGAGATGAACGCCCGCGAGCCGAGAGCGGTCTGGCGGAGGTGGCGTATCGCCGTGGACTTGCCTGCGTAGGAGGGACCTTCCAGGGCGATGATCAGCACGTCGGCTCCTCCATCCGGTAGAAGCGTTCGGCATAGAGGCCAGGCGCGTCGACGAGGTCGGCCGCCGTGGTGAAGGCGTGCCGGATCGGCCGGTACATCTTCCGGGCCGGGTTCATCTGCGAGCCGTGTATCCGCAGGACGGTGACCTTGTCCATGACGACGTCGGTGATGTCGACCAGCTCGGGCCGCATCGTCGCCTCCGTGCGCGTACGGAAGAGGTGCTGGTCGCAGCCGGCGAGCGCGTACGTGGGCCAGAAGGCGAGGTCCTCCCAGAACCAGGTGCAGCCGAGGCGGACGGCCGCCTCGTGGACGAGGAGGTGGTCGGGGTGGCGGGTGACGGCGGCGGGCGCGAGGAGTTCGGCGCCGGGGCGGGCTGCGGTGATCCGGCGGACTTCCTCGGTGATCTGGTCGAGCACCTGGGGGTTGTAGGGACGGTACGGGGGCTCGGCGTCCTTGTGGCCGAGGAGGTGTCGGCGGGCGGCGAACGGTGCGAGCGCGGCGGCACCCTCCCGGTCGCGCAGCTCGGACACGGTGTCGACGTCGGCGTACGTGTCCTCCAGGGCGGGGTGCACGCTCCGGGACCGGGTGAAAACGGTGGCCACGGTCAGCGGTCGGGGGCGGGCGAGGAAGGTGCCCGAGGCCGATAGGGCGAAGTCGTCGTGATGGGGTTCGATGGCAAGGACCGGGCGGCCGGCGGGGGTGCGTGCCTCGATGTAGTACGGGACGCGGGTGTGGGGGGCGGTCACCTCCAGGACGCGGTGGTCGTCGTTCCGGTGGCGGGCGACGAGCTGCTGGGTGTGCGTCTGGTGGGCGCGGTGGAGGTCGTCGGGGAACGTGTAGATGCCGGGCCCGTCCGGCACCGGCAGTTCGACCAGGGGCTGGGGCTGCACAGGAGTCTCCTTCGTCATCGCACGGTCGTCTCGTACCAGTGGCGCCACATGCGGGGCGACCGGAGGCGCAGGCGGGCGGTCACGGGGTTCTGCCACCAGAGCATCCGTAGGCTCGACCACTGGTCGTAGCGGCGGGTCGACGGGCGCACGCGCAGTCCGTCGAGGATGGTCACGGGCCGGTCGGTGGCCTGGCCGTGGGCGGTGAGGCGGGCGAAGAACTCCATGTCCTCGCTCATGAACAGGTCGTCCCGGTACCCGCCGATGTGGTGGAAGGCGTCGGCGGTGCAGAACTGGTTGACGCCCTGGGCCCCGCCGCGCCGGGTGCGGTAGTGGTCCCAGTAGGCGCACAGCAGGCGGGCGCCGAGCCGTTCCGGGGTGTAGAGCGGCGGGATGGCGCCGCCGACGCCCCCGGCGTCCATGGCGGCAGCAGCAGCGGTGACCGCCTCCAGGGGCAGGGCCACGTCCGCGTCGGTGAAGATGAGCCGGCCACCGCGGGCGGCTGCCGCTCCTGTGTTGCGGACCCGGCCGATGTTGCGGACGGACTCGGTGACGACTCGGACACCGAAGGAGGAGGCCATGTCGGCGGTGGCGTCGGTGCTGGCGTTGTCGACGACGATCACCTCTCCCGTACGGCCGGTGATGTCCTCCCAGCGGGTGAGTGAGGCGAGGACGGAGGGCAGGTAGCGGGGCAGGTAGGCGGCCTCGTTAAAGGCCGGGATCACTACCGACAGGGCGGGGGTGCTCATCAGCGCGTCCTTTCCGGGCGGCGCGTACGGAAGAAGTGCGGGGTCCGTCGGCTGAGGTCGTCCAGGCGGCGGGCCCACAAGGCGCGGTCGTCGCCTGGGGAGGAATGCGCCCAGGAGCGCAGGGTGTGGAGGATGACCCAGGCGCCCAACAGGTGGTGATCGAGGGCAAGGGGGTAGGCGTCCGTGACCGTGCGGGCCCGGAGAGTCGAGAGGGCGCCGGTCATGACGAGGGTCTGGGCGACGTCGGATTCGCGGGGACCGGCCGCGGCGTCGGTGAAGTCGACCAGGTGGCGGATGGCTCGGGGGCCGGCGATCACGACGTTGTCGCCGTGTAGGTCGCCGTGGCACCACACGGGCGCCGTGTGGACGGCGTCGGCGATGGCGGCCAGCGCGGGCGCGATGCGGTCGAGGCTGCTGGGCGGGCAGCGGCGGCCCAGTGAGGTGACCTGCTCGTGGAGCGGCCGGCGCGGGGCCGACGGCCGGACGGGGGCCCGGTGCAGGCGGCCAAGCAGGCCGGCCAGGTCTTTCAGAGCTCGCTCGTCGGAGATCCGGCCGGAGCGCATGGCGCTGCCGAGGGTGAGCGGGCCGAGGTCGGCGGTGACGAGGGCGGTCGCCTCGTGGCCTGGAACGTGCCCGTATCCGATGAGGGCCGGTACGGGGACGTGATCGGCCACGGCCCGGATGGCAGCGCTCTCCGTGATCGCGTTGCGGCGTGCGGTCGCCGCGTACAGCTTGATCACGACACCGCGTCCGTCGGCCAGGCCCGCCCGGTACACGACGGTGCGCGTACGTGCAGACAGTCGGCGGGCGGTGCCGGCCGGTACCCCGGTCAGGGCGAGGGCGGCGCGCGAGACAGCGGGCGGTACCCCCGCACTCACCGCACACCTGCCAGTTCCACACCGACGGCACCCAGACGCCAAACGTGACGCATGACCCCTTCCAGGTGCCGCCGGTATTCGACGACTTCCTCCGTGACGGGGCAGTCGGCCTGCCACGGCTTCTCAGGACCGACGAAGTGCACGAGGGCGGCGGTCGGATCGGGCTTCGGCGACCGCGTGACGACCCGGCGCACCCAGTTCCCGCGTTCCAGGAATCGGCCGACCTCGAACCGGTTGAAACCACCGGCCACCGGGCGCACTCGGCCGGATCGCAGAAGCCACAGGTTCAGGGCGTCCTGGTCGTTGTGGAGGATGTGGTGCCGGGCGTGGATCAGGGACTGCTCGACGCCTCGGCGGATGCGGGGCATGTGGTCGGTGTGGGTCCAGAGCACGCCCGCGTTGAAGTACGGGCGTCCGCGCAGATGGGGCCAGCGGTCGGCGGCTCCGGGCAGTGCCGGACACTCGCCGACGGCCGGGTTGAACTCGTCCCGCACGGCGCCGGTCTCGTCCGGCGCAAGGGAGCCGAGCGGCTCGCTCACGTCTCCGCGTACGAGCACGTCGGCGTCCACGTAGATCAGGTAGGGACGGCGGACGAAGCTCGGCGTGAACTCGAACCTCAGATAGGTGGTGACGGTGATGTACGAGGCGTCTGCCATGCGCGAGGAGCGCAGAGGAGCGCATCGATGGAGGTCGAAGGAGCCGAAGCCGGCCCGCTTGGAGAGGTCTGCGAGGAGGAGGGCCTGTGACGGAGCCAGGTCGAGGGTGAGCACCCGTACGGCAGCTTCGCGGCGGGCCGCCGGGGTGAGGCTGTCGGCCAGGCCGGCGAGGGCGGCGAGGCCGGGGACGAGGTACTGCTGGTCGATACAGAGGCCGAACGCGTACACGGCGACTTCGCCTTTCGGGCGTGGTGCACGGGCGTGACGGAAGGGTCGGCAGCGAGCGCGGTCGCTCACGGCGTATCCCTGGCTTCGGAGCGGGCGAGGATTTCGATGGTGTCGGGGTCGTCGGTCTCCCAGTGGGGGCCACCGCCGGTCGGAGGCCGCAGCACCCACACGGTGCCGCCGGCGCGGACGTCGGTGACGATCGCCCGCCGTCCGCCACTGTCCCGGACGAGGTCGCCGACCCAGGCGCGGTGGGCGCTCACGAACCGTCCGCCTCGTACGTGCCTGTCTGCGTGAACCAGCCGGAGGCCGCGTCCGCGATGTCGCGCCGACGACGGGCCTGGCCGGGGGTTCGACAGGTGGGGGTACCGCTCGACGCGTCCGCGAGGAACCCTCCCCGGTCGCGGAGGAGAACGCCGAGAGTCGCGAACTGGGCGGCGTCGGCGGCGACATGCGTCAGGCCGCTGACGACGACACCTCGGATCACTCCGGCGGACAGGGTGGCCGTGACGGCCTGCCAGCCCGGCCGCTCCATGAGCGGCAGCGACGGGGCGGGGTCGGACCAGACGCCGGCGACGTGCCAGTGCCGGGCGTCGGCGTAGTAGCGGCCACGCTCCTCGCTCTCACCGAGGGCGGTGGAAGTGGTGGCGCAGGAATAGACGGCGACGGGTACGTGCCCGAGGCCGCCGGGCGGGTTGGTCGGCATGCCCACAAGGCTGCTGGGCTGCGGAGTTGGGGCCCAGGCACGGCCCGTCGCAATGGAGAGACTCCGTATCCGGTCGGACCGCCACGCCGCGTGGCAGCGGAGGCAGGGGCGCCCGAAGGTGTGCCACGCCCCGTAGCAGTCGCGCTGATGGCGCGCCCGTACCTACTACGGGCCGTGGTACCCCTCGTAGGTCAACGCACTCCGAGGGGTACGCCCGCGGAGTTCGCCAGTCCTCGCAGTCGGTTGACGGACACCCCAGCGAGTCGACTGATGATGACGCCGGGAAGCATCTGGTGACGCACCCATCCCGGGGCCATCGCGCAGACGGCCTGGAGGGTGTCGGCTGCGGCCTCCCACCGTCGGCATTCGACCTGGGTGAGCGCTACGTCCAGGCCGTAGCGGGCCCGAGTGGCCAGGGGCACCGTGTCGTCCAGGCGAACGGTGTCCATGAGCCGCAGCGCTCCAGCCGTATCGCCGAGGGCCACGGCGATACTCATGGCCTGCGTTGCGGCGTACATCGGTCCGTACGGCTGGGCGTGCGCACCACGGGCATGCTCGTCCCCGATTAGGGCAGCGACGGCATGCGCCTGCGAGAGGTATTCACGGGCGTTGTCCGAGTTCGTACCGCCCCGGGACGCGGCGACGGCGGCGTTCGTGACGAGCTGCCCGTACACACTCAGCCGGTCCGGGTCGTGCTCGCTCATCTTGGGCTCGATCCGGTCGGCTTGTGCTGCGGCAAGGAGGAAGCCCTGCTTGGTCCGGCCGTCGCGGAGGTTGACCCAGGCGGTGGTGGCGGCAAGGTGCGCGTCACGGAGATCGTCTCCGCCCTGCACGGCAATCTGCCGTCCGTACGTCAGCGCCGCATACGCCAGATCTCGTGATCCGAGCACGTTGGCGGCCATGCCCGCTGTCTGGAAGGTGTCGATCAAGACGCCGGCCGCGGCCTCCCGCTCATCGAGGCCGGCCATGTCGAACCTGGCCCGCGCCTCGGGTAGGAGCCGCCCGAGAAGAGTGCCGAGCTCGGTGTACCGCCCTCCCCAGTACGCGGCGTCCGCACGACGGACGACGGCGCGGAGCTCTTCGACGGTGCCCGGCTCGACCTCGGCGGGGATGCCGATGGCCGCGTCATGAGTGGCTGCGGAGACCAGGCGCAACGCAGCCCGCTCGTCGCGGTCCATGGACCGCCGTGGCGCCTGCTGCCCGAGGAGCACGGCGATGTCCGTACCGAGCGCGTCGGCGATCGACAGCAAGGACGGCAGGGAAGCCGTCCCGCCGCGTTCGAGCTTGCGCACCACGCCGACGGACACGCCGGCCGCCTCCGCCAATTGCTCCTGTGTCATGCCACCGCGCAGCGCCTTCAAGCGCTCAGAGGTGGTGTACTCCGACCACTGCATGCTCCAGAACCTCCGCGTGATGGACCCCACACGGACAGTACTGACTGGAGCGGTGGAGCCGACAGCCTTTGATCAGAGCGCAGTTGGGTTCACGCGGCGAGCACCGCCGTGACACCAAGGAGGGCCTCCAGCTCTGTCACGGCCTCATCCTCGTCCGTGACGTGGACCGTGGCGATGCCCAGATCGGCGGCCGGCGGAAGGTTCACCGCGTGATCGTCGACGAATACGCACCGCTCGGCAGGCAGTCCGATCCGCTCCAGGGCGAGTTCGTAGATCGCCGGATCGGGCTTCGCCATGCCGACCAGCTCGGAGACGACGTGCACGTCGAACAGGTCCCAGATGCCGACGTGTTCGTACGGGTTGAACGGGTCGAGGCCGAAGCTGTTGGACAGCAGCGCAAGCCGGTGGCCGGAGGCACGCGCGGCACGCGCGAGCGCGACCATCCGACGGGCCACAGGCACCCGGGCCCAGGCCCGCCCCATCAGGTTCACCGGATCCACGTGCGCACCCAACAGCGCGGCCGTGCCCTCGTTCCACTCGGCCTGCCCGATCTCCCCGATCTCCAGAGCCTCGTACAGACGCCGGCCCTCAGGGTGATCGTTGAGAGTGCTGCGCCATGCGCCCGGAGCCAGCCCTTCCGACACGCACCAGGCGCGGTGGATATCGATCGGGCTGGCGGTAAGCACCCCGGCGAAGTCGAGGATCAGGCCGCGCCTGTCGGCGACATCAGTCCTGTGCGGCATCCGGTGATCGTTCCTTCCCTGATGGGTTCTCCCGACGACGCTACCGCGCATCAACCACGTGGCCGGGCAAAGCCTCCCTCACCGATTCGCGCGAGCACCTAGCATCCGAAGAAACATCTCGGCTGAGGAACACTCGATGGCAGCCAGGGGCCGTTCGTCCGTGCACTCGACGATCAGCTGGGCGAAGCCAGGCTCCTGGACCAGGCCACCAGCTGCCTCACCCTGAGCGCCGACCTCCTCGACCACGCCGCGACACCAACGCCGTCGAACACCGGCTCTACGCCAAAGCCGCCCGCGGGTCTTACCTCGCCGGATGGCCTACGACAAGGGCCTTCGCTCCCTCGGCCGGCGCTTCTACGTCGGAACCCTCCGCAGCGCCCACAACGTCCAGGACAACGGCTTCGGCGCCTTCGTCCTCGCCAAGATGGACATCCACGTCTCCAACGCTGGCGACACCGCCGCTCGCGTGAGACTCATCGAGACCGCCCTCGCGCCCCTCCCCACCAGCAGCCCTGGTACCTCCACCTCGGGTTCACCCACCAACAGATTGGGGGCAGATCACCCCCTCGCCGCCACCCTTCTTGGAGAAGGTCCAACCCCCTCGCCTGGATGGGCCTCCTTGGCGCCCACCTGCGGTTGGTACGCCTCAGGTATTGGAACGGGCGCGACGGCGCGCGGGACCCTCAGTTGACGCACCGGCAACAAAGAAGGCGTTCCTTCCAAGAGGCGAGTCCTGGCTGAAGCTTCGCCCAGTTCAAGGTCTCCCACGATTGCCCGCCCCAACACCTCTGCAAGGAGCGGGGGGGTCGCGTTACCCACCATCCGTCGGCCGGCGCGGAACGGGTGGTCGATGCGCCATTCGTCGGGGAAGGTCTGCAAGCGCATCTGCTCCCGCACGGACAGGGGCCGATTGTCCCAGTGGAACGGCCCAGTGCTCGGTCCGGGAGACGCCGGCAAGGTCCAGGACGGCCGGTCCTTGGCTAGCTTCAGCAGAAACGACCAATACCGGGTTCGCCAGCCGAAAAGTTCCTCCCCGTCACCACGGGCCGTGAGATGCAGGTAGTTGCCGCCTTCGGGGATGGAAGGCAACAACGCCGCCCACTGACCTGTGGCGGACGGCTTCTCGTTCTCTTCGAGATCCCAGAGCACATCCCAGGCCCGCATCGGGTTGTCCGCGTGGGTGGCCTCCGGCAGGTGGACCTCCGCACCGTCCCGGTAGGCGATGCCGATGGCCCGGCGCCGGTGCTGTGGCACCCCGAAGTCGGCCGCGTCAACAACCTCGGCCACCAGCCGGTAGGAAGTGCCATGCCGGTCATTGATGCCCGCGAGTCCCTCGTCGATGACCTCGGAGGCATTGTCGTTGCCTCGCAGGAACCCTTCGACGTTCTCGATGAGCAATGCCTTCGGGAGAAAACTCTCAACCAGGTCGAGCATCCCGTGCACACATTTAGCCCGGTCGTCTTGCATGCCGCTACGGGCCGTCGAAGCCCACTGCGCGGCCTTGGAGAAAGGCTGACACGGCGGTCCCCCCGCGATGAGTTCGAGTTCGCCGGGCTTCATGCCCAGCGCCCGGGGTACGAGTTGCTGGGCAGCCGTATGGACGTCTCCATCGCCGGGCAGGGCCCATCCCGGCCGATTGGCCGCGAGTACAGACCTGGCGTCGGCGTCGAGTTCGACGCACGCGACGGTGTCCAGCCCTGCCCGCTCCAGACCTACGTCAAGGCCACCCGCTCCGGTGAAGAGGGAAAGCACCTTCCCCATAGGCCGAGTTCGGGCTGACGATCGTGCGGCGGTCAACGGAGGCACTCCCCGAAGTTGATCTGCTCAGAGTCTTGACACAGGGAGCTCACCGGAGAAAACCTCGATTGTCAAGGCAGTCCGGCAGCTGCACGGACGCCAGCGGCGGAGAATATCCGAATGGGTGTTCGAAAAGCGACCAATGTCCCACCGATGGGCTAACTTCTTCCTACGCAAATGAGGGGGTTGCCCATGGACTATGACGGTTGGAACAGAACGCTCGCGGAACACTTCTTCGCCACCCGCGAAGCGGCAACCCCTGTGTACCTGTCAGTGGATGATGCCCTGCTGGCCGACCTACTGGCCAGTCGGACCAAGGTCGCCGTAGCTCCCCCGGCTGCCGCTGACGACTTCCGGGCCGCCATCAGGAGCGTAGTCTTCGGCCGCAACCCCTTCGACGGCGTCGCCTCCCGCGCTCGCCAGTGGCGACGGAAAGGGGCCGTTGGCACTCCTCCGTTCATCGCTCTGCTCGCGGCGACGGTGCTCGCCGCCTCCCGGATGAACCGCTCCGAGGACACCATGCTCGGCAGGTTCTCCTACTACGGCCCGCTCCGCGATCTGCTCGGCCTGTACGAAGGCTCAGGCATGCCGGACGGCTACGACGTGATCGTCCCAACCCTGTGGGATCACCTGAAGTGGTGGCTGATCGAGCATGAGCGGGGCCATCGCGGCCTGCCCTCCGCCATTCCCCATCCGACCCAGGTCAACATCGGCTGGTCCCTGTCCCAAGCTGTTCTGGTCGGATCCGACCGCGTACAGGTCGGGCTGTTCCTGTCAACGATCGGAGCGCAGCCGGGAGATTCCGTCCCCGAAGCGGAACTCCTCGCCCGGTTTCAGGAGTGGGTGCGGCTCAATCGCCCGAGCCCGCGAATCCAGCGCGCTCTGGCATCGCCGCAGCTGCGACCAATCTTGGCGAGCATCCTGCAGCAGGAACTCACCCACTATGACGGGCTCCCGAGAAACGCTGCCGGCCTGCCGTGTGTGCCTCTTTCTCTCACAACCGAAGCCGGTGGTTCCCCGTACGGCATCGCAGCCCGCGTTCCCTCCCACCTCCGTCTCGAATCGCTCAGCCTGAACGGCGACGTCATCAGGGTTCCCTCAGGCGCAGAATGGCTACCTCTCGCACCTCCGGACCAGAAGGTCACCCCGGGGGCGGCGCTTGAACTGGCCGCCGACGACGCCACCTTGATACTCCCCGCTCGCGACCTCTACGTCCTCCAGGCCAACGACCTGGTCGGGAAGTGGACGTCCGTCAATACAGCGGAAGTCGGCGTACCGCATCGGGTATTGGTGAAGAATGCCTACGCAGCACAGGCCGAGGCGGTGATGCAAGCCTGTGGATCAGACGCCGTGCGCCAGCCCCGCAGGGTTCAGGTGCCGCCCGGCTGGACATTGTTCAGCGGCTACACACCGACCCGATCCGCGACGGTCCCCGGCGTCGTCGGCCCGTTGGCCCCGCTGCACCAGCAGTTGGCTCGCCTGTCCGGCGGCCTCCGCATCGATGGCCGCAGACAGACCTTCCTCCTCGGGTACGCACCCGACCTGGTTCTGCCAGCGACTCCCGGTGACCATCCTCGCACTGTCACCATCAACGGGGTTCCTTTGCCGCCGGTTGACCCGGCCGCGACGGACACGATCACGATCCGGCTGGCGGATCTGGTGCACTCCGTCGGCGAGCACCAGATCGAGGTCGGGAACCGCAAGCTCGTCTTCACCCTGGTCGAGCGCTACCGGGAGAGCGTTGCCCTGCCACTGCTAGCGCTCCCTCCAAGGAGCGACAAGCTGGCCACCATCCCCAGCAGGATGCAGAACACGGTAAGTCCGTCGGCGCGTGCCCCTTGGCTGCCGCCCGGCCATTTATCCGGCTCGTTCTTCGGGAGCTACCATCGCGACCCGCTTCCTTCGATGAGTCTTCTGCGCATCGGCGGCTCAATCTACGCCCTAGGCGGGAATCGCCTCGCTGCCCAGCTCGTCCCCGAAGTGCCGGCCTGGATCGCAACCATGGACCACGTACCTCACGCGATCGACGTCGAACCGCTGCTCGATGCTCTGCCTTTCCAAGCTCTATGGGTGCTTCAGGTGACCAGTTCCCGGAACGCCAGGGTCCGGCGAGCCCCGGTCATCCAAGCTGGCACGCATGGCGCGCCTTCAGGGAGCTGGAATCTTCTCAGCCAAGCCGACTGGCGCAGGCTGACCTCGGGAGGCATCACCGCCCCGGTGGCCAGTGCACAAGACTGGGCCGACTACACGTCAGGGAAATGAATCGTGCATGACGAGCTGCTCCTGTGGTGCTCCGAACGCGGTGCCGGGAGCCTCGATGCCTTCCGCGACACGTACGCGTGGCTGGAGAAGGGCGAGCCGAAGAGTTCCGCGCCGGATTGGCGCATCGCGCTGTACAACCTGCAGGTTCTCGGTCACGCCGAAGTGGACTGGGAGGCCCGGACCTGGAGCGTGACACCACCGGTCCTCACCACCATGCCCAATTCCGGAGGGCACGCCCTCCTGGTGGGGCAAAGGCCGCTCTGGCTCATGCAGCGGCTGGAACGGCTGCACGAGGACCCTGGCTCCGACATCGCCGCCCTCGCGCAGTCCGTGATGCCGCTTCCGCCATTTCGGCAGGCTGGCGGCCCGTCGGTGCGGATGGTGACACTGGCGGATCCTGAGGACTGCCGCGCTCTCTGCCAGGCACTCGGCATCGCCTTCGAGGACCGTGCTGCGGATCAACTCGCCCGGCGTCTTCCCCGCTTCCAAGAAATGCTTGCCGAGCGTGGCGTACAGCGGGGGCCTGGCGGCATCGAGCCGCAGAAAATGTCCGAGGGAGGAAGTGACCTCTGGACAGATATCGAAGGCCACGGCGAGCCGCCTCTCCACGGAGCTTACCGATACCAGCGTTACAACACCCACCGCTATATCTACTGGATCGGCATGAGCGGCTTCATCGCCGACAAGCGCACGGTGGTGTACGCCGAACTCGCTCGCGCAAAACGCTGGGTGCTGCGCTACAACCCGCTGCGGCGGGAACTGTATGCCCCGAAACGCATGCAGCTACCACATCTCCACGCCCGCGCTGCCGTGCTGCGCAGCGGGCTGCTGCCGCAACTCACCGCGCTCAACCCTCAGACAGCGCCCGCCGAGCAGTCGAATCCTGAGCACAAGAGCTACGTCAAATACGTCAACATCGACGAGTCATTCGCCAGGCAAGTGGCCGAATCCCTATACCAGGAACTTCGACTCGTCCCTTGAATCCGAACCTCGTGAGGATCTCCATGTCTGGCATCTCTCCGACGGCTGTCCACGGCCAACTCGCCGACTACTTCCAGCGGTACTACGACACCGCCTACTCCCTGCGCGACTCATCGGTGGGCGAGGAACTCAGAGCACTGCTCCGCACTCCCGGGGTCCTCTTTCAGGAGCCGTACCTGGAGCTGTTGCCCCAGTACGTGCAGTCATCCCAGACCCTGGAAGAGCTGACGGCGGAGATAGGTCTGCCGGAGATTTCGGGACTTCTGGGAGCCGGTCTGCTCCGGGGAATCCCCAGGCTCTACACCCACCAAGCGGACGCGCTGAGGTCAAACCAACAGGGCCGAGACATCGTGGTGACGTCTGGAACCGGTTCCGGAAAGACCGAGGCCTTCCTCATCCCGGTGCTAGCCAGGCTGACCAATGAATCGCGTCGGTGGGCAGCAGCAGAGCCCCAGGACGCCCAGCGGCCCTGGTGGCGCACGTCACGGAACTGGCAGGCCCAACGCAACAGCAGCGGTCGGCCCGCGGCCATGCGAGCCATGCTCCTCTATCCGATGAACGCGCTGGTGGAGGACCAGCTGATCAGGTTGCGACGCAGCTTGGACGCACCGGACGTACGCAGCTGGTTCGACAGGCACCGTAACGGCAACCGCTTCCACTTCGGACGCTACACCGGCCGCACCCCGGTCGCCGGCCCGCTGGAACTAGCCGCCAAGCCGAACTCATCCAAAATGAAGGAATTGCGCAGGACTCTGGCCTCGATGGAGGACCGAAGCCGCCAGCTGGAGCAGCGCATCGCGGACGGCCTCGTGAAGGACGAGGAAGCCCGCTACTTCCTCCCGCGTCCATTCGGGGCCGAGATGCGTTCTCGCTGGGACATGCAGGTCGCTCCGCCGGACATCCTCATCACCAACTACAGCATGCTCAACATCATGCTCATGCGCCGAGATGAGGATCCCATCTTCGATCAGACCCGCGCCTGGCTGAACAGTTCGAAGGACCACGTCTTCAGCCTGGTCGTGGACGAACTCCACATGTACAGGGGGACTCAGGGCACCGAGGTTTCCTACCTCCTGCGCAAGCTCATCGACCGGCTCGGGCTGTCCACCGACTCCGACCAGCTGTCCGTGATCGCTACCTCCGCCTCCATGGATCCGGAGAACCCGGTGGACCGGAAGTTTCTGAGCGACTTCTTCGGACGGTCAGCCGACCGCTTCTCCGTGCTGGCAGGTGAACGCGTCCGGACCAAGGGCAGGACCGATCTCATGCCCTGGGCGGACACCGGTGGCCAAGGAACAGTGGCCCTGCCGCCACTTCCTGACCGGCACGCGGCACTCCAGGCCGCGTTCAGAGCGAGCGACGAGGACGACTCCCCCCGAGCGAAGCCGCTGACCGACGTGTCCGCCAGGCTCTTCCCTGGCCTCGCACCCGATAAGGCGCTGTACGCCACCGACGCACTCATCTCGCGCCTCGATGGGGAGGCGGATGTCGGCTCGCGATTCCGGCTCCACCTGTTCTTCCGGAACGTCACCGGCATGTGGGCGTGCGCGGATCGCAACTGCTCGGAGGTCCAACCGCGCGCTGTGGAGCCACCGGCGGACCGGCTGGTCGGAAAGCTCTACAGTCGGCCCAGGTATGCCTGCGAATGCGGTGCTCGTGTCCTGGAGTTGCTGTACTGCGATACGTGCGGAGAGGTCTTCCTCGGCGGATTCAATTCTCCGATCATCGGCCACGATCCCACCAGGCGCTACCTGGTCTCCACCGCAACCGATCTCGAATCCCTCCCGGACAAAGCGCGCTTCGATCGCACCGCCGACGTGTACAGCGTCTTCCTTCCCACTGCGGGAGAACGCTCCGATCTCGACGTATCGCCACACAAACACAAGGGTGGCCGACCGGGAGCGAGGAATCGGCCGGAATACACGTTCACCTTTGTTCCGGCTGTGCTGGATCCCGCGAGCGGCAAGGTCGGCAGCTGCCCGGACGAGGAGAACAACGGATACCTGCTGGTGGCACAAAGCCAACCCCAGGGCCACCTCGGGAAGGTCCGTGCCTTTCCCACGGTCTGTCCCTGCTGCGGGGAAGACAAGGAGATCTTCAAGAACGTCCGCCAGTTCGAGGACCCATCGCGGTCCAGGTCCCCCATCCGCACAATGGGTACAGGTTTTGAGAAGTCCAACCAGGTCCTGACCGATGCCCTCAAGAGGCAGCTGCAGACGAAGATCGTCGTCTTCTCGGATAGTCGGCAGGACGCAGCCCGCATCTCGGCGGGCCTGGAGCGATCGCACTATCAGGACCTGGTCAGACAGCTCGTGATCGCTACCCTCGACCGTCCGATGGATCTCGTGGCCCTGGCAGCAGAGTTCTTCAAGGGGAATCAGGCAGGCCAGGCCGCGCTAACCCAGCTCGCTGCGACTGGTTCACCCGATCTGGTTCCAGCGGTGGTCGCCTTGGCCCATAACAGCCTCACTCCCCAGCACGAACGCGTGCTGGCGGACTACCGGGCCCAGCAGAGGGGCCCGACGCTTGTCGAACTCGGCAACGGAGTCAGCGCGCAAGCGGTCGCATACGGCGTGCATCCCGGTGGACCCTCGTTTACGCTGAGCAAAAGCACCGAGTCACGAAGCTGGACCGATCTCTACGACTGGACCAGTGGCGTCCCGGTCCAGCGGCCCGATGCTTCCCTCACCAACGATCTGCGCGTCCTGAACTCCGAAATCCACCGGACAGTGCAGGCGCAGGTCCAGCAGGCGGTCTTCGCGGGAGGCGGCCGCGATCTGGAGTCGCTCGGCATCGGCCATGCAGTTCAGGACCTCACCTTCAAGAGCCGGTTGCTGGATGACGAGGTCTTCCGCCAGGTATGCCTGTCCGCGCTGAGGCTGCTGGGAGTGCGCCGCCAGTTCCAGGAACAGAGGCCTGAGCCGCCGGCAAATCTGCACACGGCAGCGAGGAAATACATCAGCGCCGTCGCACAGCATCACGATGTGTTCCCAGACGCGCTGGTCCAAGAAGTGAAGAACGCACTGGGTCTGAGCGACGCGGAGCCCCGGATCGAAGGGCAGAAAATCAGGATCGTCCTGGCCGGCGGGACAGAATGGCGCTGTGAACGCTGTACCAGAAGGCACCTGCACGGCTCCGCAGGCGTCTGTGCCTTCTGCCGCAGCTCACATCTCGTCGCCGAACCCCTCGACCCGGGTTCCGTCACTCTGGACGACTACTACACCTTCCTGGCCCGCGAAGCCGGGGTCCCCTTCAGGCTCCACTGCGAAGAGCTGACAGGCCAGACCGACAACGATGACGCGCAGGCCCGGCAAGCCCTCTTCCAGTCGGTCTTTCTGAGCGGTCAGGACATCGAGTTGGTTGATGAGGTCGACCTACTCAGCGTCACCACCACGATGGAGGCCGGCGTCGACATCGGCGCGCTCCGCGCGGTGGTAATGGCGAACATGCCACCACAGCGCTTCAACTACCAGCAGCGTGTGGGCCGGGCCGGCCGCCGACTCGACCACCTGTCCATCGCCCTGACCCTCTGCCGTGGCACCAGGACCCATGACGACCACTACTTCCAGCACCCCTATCGCATCACTGGCGACCCCTCGCCGAGCCCATACGTGGATCTCGATCGCCTGGAGATCCTGCGCCGCTGCTACGCCGCAAGTCTGCTGACTCTCGCCTTCCGGTCGGTCGAGGGAACGTCCGACTGGGATCCGGGACGCAATGTCCACGGGCCCTTCGGGACCGTCAGTGGATGGTCTCAGGTACGGGATAACGTCCGTACCTGGCTGGCCGGGAACGACATCGCCAAAAGACACGCCGGCCAGGTCCTCCTACAAGGGGCGTCTCCTGGCGCGCCTTCGGTGGATGCTCTGGTGTCTTGGGCCACTTCCAGCCTCTACTCCGAGATCGAGGAGGTGGCGACGAACGCGCCGGACGCGGGTCCGCTCAGCCAGTCGCTCGCGGAGCACGGGGTGCTCCCCATGTTTGGGTTCCCCACCCGGGTCCGCAACCTGCACCATCAAAGGCCGCACGGGCCGGAACTCACCGACGTCATCGACCGGGACATCGACATCGCCATCTCGGAATGGGCACCTGGCGGTGAAGTGGTCAAGGACAAGGCGTTGCACACAGCAGTCGGCCTCGTGACGTACGAGCCCGCGGGCGGGCAGTGGCTGCCAGGCAAGGCTCCGGACAGTGACCGTCTCATGGTGGGCATCTGTGCCAAGTGCCTCTCCGTCGATCTCCGCGAATCCGAGCATTCGTGTCCGGTGTGTGGGGCCACCGCAGGAGAAGCCGGTGACTACCGGATGCTCCCGTCGTGTCAGCCGCTCGGATTTCGCACCAGCTACAAGGCTCAGGATTACGACGGCACCTTCGAGTTCACACCACGCGCGTTCTCCGCGCGCCTCACCCTCGACACCACATCAGCGCTCGTCCCACGCTGGACTAAGGCCGCTGAATTCAGGAGTGGCGAGGGACGCATCGTGGTGGTCAACGCGGGAACTGGTGAGGGATACCAGTTCGGCAAGGTCAAGGGACACGACGGTCTGCTAGAAACGAAACTCCTGGCTGATGCCGACCGGGCGAGAGATCTGGGCCTGCCCACTCGGCCTTCGGTCAGCAACGAGGAGAAGCTGGCACTGGCCTCGGCGAAACTGACCGACGTCCTCTTGGTCGGCCTCCGCGAGCAACCCGCCGATCTGGCTCTTGACCCGAGACGCATGGCCGCAAGGGCCGCTTGGCTCTCACTCGGTACGGTTTTCAAACTCGCTGCCGTCAGGCTACTGGACATCGACGGAAGAGAACTCTCGGCGGGCCTGTACCCCGTCCGAGGGGAAGAGGAAGGCAGTGTCCAGGCACAAGTCTTCCTCTCGGACACGCTGGAGAACGGTGCCGGGTATTCGACCTGGCTGGGGAAGCGCCCTGCCGAATTCCTGCTCGCCGCGCGTGAGGTCGCGGCCGATCTCACCCGCCACCGCTCCGGCGGCTTGATGGCCGCGCCGTGCGACTCGTCCTGCTACGACTGCCTGCGGGACTACAGCAACAGCGCCTACCACCCGCTGCTCGATTGGCGCCTTGCCACACAGATGGTCGAACTCCTCGATGGAGGGAACCTGGACTTCGCCGCTGAGGAGGTCTATGCGTTCCAGCGAGCCGAGCAGTTCGCCAGAAGCTTCTCGCACTGGAAGGCCGATTCCTCCCATGGCTTGCCAGTCCTGAAAGACACTCAGCACGAGGATCTCGCTGTCCTCATCACCCATCCTCTCGAGTCCTGGACCGGTCCCGCCCGCTCCAAGCGGGTGACCGGAGCGCTGGCCTCGCTGGAGGCAGAGGGCTACGAGGTGTTCGAGTCCTTCGGAAACCCGGTCCTGGGCAGCGAACCGCCGCAGCGCGCAGTCGTCGCGGTCGATACGTTCGAGCTGCTTCGGCGGCCCGGCTGGATCGAGTCGAGACTGCAGAGCCTCTTCGACTGACTAGCCGAGCAGTGGGCAGGGCCATCTTCTCTGCCCCTGCCCACTGCCAGCGGGTCCACGGCCGGGCACAGAAACATACGACTGGAATACGCTGATGCATTTTCTTGTAGTGCCTCGCAGCGAGGGCTTCACCGTGCCGTCCAACCTTCCGGCACTCGTTCTTCGGCGCGAGCTCTGGGATGACTTTGGATTCGAAACTATGTTCGATGCATATCTCTACCCCTCTCAGACGGAAGCATCCATCGACCTGGGATCCGTCAAGATCATCAAGAGAGGGCAACGCGGCGGCGCCACGGAGATGCCCGGCAGTTTCGCCCAGCTCGATGAAAATTACTGCTCACTCGGGCAGGCATTTTCCTACTACGAAACACTGCACGGACTTCCCGGTGAATTGCGCGACAGTATCCTGTTCGGGCTCCGCGACATCGCCATCGACCCCTCACTCAGGGAATCGTTCGCCAACGAGCCGGCGATGGCCGCCTCACTCCTGCGCTACGGGAACGCCGAACTCGCACTGAGAGACGCCACAGCCCTGCTTGGAGGCGCAACAGCCCCGCGAGACAGCGCGCTCGCGTTCACGTTCAGAACGAGTGTCGGAGGGGAAGCCTTCTCCATTCACTTTGGTTTCGCGGACCGCCACCCCCTGCCCGGCCGCATCAACGTCGTCGTGGGTTATAACGGATGCGGAAAAACGCAGCTCCTCGCCAACCTAGCCAACACTGCGCATGCAGACCTCACCGACCGAGCCGACGAGAGCTTCGTTCGGCGGTATGGGGAATTCCCCGAAGGGGCCGATGCGCCGCGATTCTCCTCGGTCATAGCCATCTCTTACAGCGCTTTCGACACGTTCGACCTGCCGGGGAAGAACCGACAGGAAGAGGACCGGCTGGAAGCCAGCGGCGAGGTTTCCGGATACACTTACTGCGGCCTTCGGAGATACGATCGCAGTGGCGGTTCGGACGTGCGCCGAACCGGATCACTCAAGGGCGCCGAGGAGATCCAGGGTGACATCATGTCTGCCCTCGCCAGGGCCAGTACCCCCGAGCGTAAACAGAGACTCGTGGCCGCCCTCTCTCCACTGAGCCGAGAGCCCTCGTTCAAACGGGTCGAGCTCTCCGACACCTTCGCTCTCGACAGCGATTCGTGGCAGGGTTCCTTTTCGGGCCTCAGCACCGGGCACAAACTCGTACTCAACATTGTCGTGCAGCTTGCGGCCCACCTGGAGCCCGGATCACTGGTTCTCATCGACGAGCCCGAATCCCACCTGCACCCCCCGCTCTTGGCCGCCCTAATCAAGAGCATCAACATATCTTTGGAACAGTTCGACTCCTACGCCGTGATGGCGACGCACTCCCCGGTCCTTCTCCAGGAAGTCCCCAGACGTTACGTCAGAGTTCTGCAGCGATTCGGAGATCTCACACTCGTTGCCACCCCGGAGATCGAAACCTTCGCTGAAAATGTAGGACTGCTCACACGCCACGTATTCAACTTGGACAGCAGCGCGACCGACTATCACTCAACTCTCCGGTCCATGCAGGAGATTTTCCCCCTGGATGAGATCATGGAACTGTTCGATGGCGAGATGAGTGCGCAGTCCATTTCTTACCTGACGAGCATCCGTCGCGATCGGCCTGGGAGATGATTCGACTTCCCCGCCCGGACAGGGACCACCTGGCCGATCTTGACCTCGCTGTGAGTCGGAGGCGTCCGTCCTCTCGAAGGGTCCTCATGGGCGTGCGCACGGGAATCATCGACGCTTACGGCGACTACGAGGACGTGCTGCGGGATATTCGCCGATTCACGTCGCTTGCCAACGGTTCCGATGCACTCACCAAGGTGCTTCTGGGAAATTACGCGCTTCTGGACAGGGGTCGCCCCCTAGAGGAACTCAGGAACTCAATCTTCCGGACAGCACTGTCCCACAACTATCGGTGCCCGCTGTGCGAAAGAGCCCAGGTCTGTGCCCTCGATCACTTCCTTCCAAAAAAACACTTCCCAGAATATTCAATCCTAGCCAACAACCTTATCCCCGTTTGCGAAAGATGCAATCGTCTAAAGGGTGATGAGTGCGACAGGTCAGACGGCCTGCTCATGTTTCACGCGTACTTCGACGAATTCCCGAACAAAGAAATAGTAGTCGCGGAAATAAGCGTCGATAGCACCGTCTCGATCAGGTACTCCTTGCGTCGCTCCGATGAAATTGACGATTTCACCTTTCAGAGAGTCGAGAAGCAATTCGAGACGCTTGGCCTTTTCGATTTCTACCAGATGGAGGCCGTGGCCGAGCTAACGGATCAGGTTGATCTATACGATGAAACATACGATTCTTTTGGTGATTCGGGGTTGCGATCGACTCTTGACGCTTTGACTCGAGGAGCCGAGAGGAAGGGCATAAACCACTGGAAGGCGGCACTTTATCGTGCCCTATCCAGAAATGCAGAATTCTGCAGTGGTGGCTATCGAAAGCTGCTCCCGACACCGATGGGCTGACGACATTATTGGACAGCCAGCCGCATCGCAGAACGAGGCCCCCAGATTCCTACCTACACGCTTCGCGGCCCCGACCGGGATCCGGTGCCCATTCGGCCAGGTCGGCATCTGCTCACGTGCGTGAGCGCTGCGTGAGCGGACGGCGCAAGACGAGTCGCCACAGGGTGGACCTCTACTCGTCCTGCAAGACGCTGATCAGGCAGAACGGCACCGCGCGGCACGGTCTGGAACCGTCCGGCACGGATTCGATCCCACTCCTAAAGCGGGTGTCGCAGGTTCGAATCCTGCCGGGGGCACAGAGAAACACCTGGTCAGAGGCCCTTCCGACGGACGGGAGGGCCTTCGTACGCGCGGCACAGCGCCAGGGCGGACCAGACCCACGCCTGGCTACCTTTCCGGCGCGTTCTCGGCCGAGCCGCCGGCGTGCGGCAGGCTCGCCCGATTCGTCTCATCCTCAAGGCATCCGCGACGCGCACCGACTCAGGTCGGCGACATCCTCGACGGACCGAGCGCGGCTCGGTTTCAGGCGGCGTGTGGGGTGAAGGTGACGTGGGAGTCACCCTCGTCGATGGCCACGTTCAGGGTGCCGTCGAGGGCCTTGGCCAGGCGTCGCAGCAGCGGGAGAGTGGGCACAGTGTCGCCGCCCTCCATACGGGACACCTGAGGCTGCGTCATCCCGGCCCGCTCGGCCAGTTCGGCCTGGGACAGGCCGAGCTCGATCCGACGGTCGTAGACCGCCTGCCCGAGATCGCCAGCCAGCCGCGCGTCGACGTACTCCTGGTCGTACTCCACCGTCTCACCCGCAAGCTGCCGGGCCCGGCGCGTCTTCCACGTGCTGTGATTCATCAACTCTCCTTGCGCCCCCTCGCCGAGGTGGGTCAAGAGGCGCTCGAGCCGGCTTTCGTCGTGGTGGCCATCGAGGCGCATGTCGGCCCGCAACTGGTCGAGGGCTTCGGGGTGCTCCGCCAACTCGGTGTACCCGACTTCGCCAACGAAGGCACCCGCGCCGTGGCAGTGGACGAGCCAGTGCGGATCCTGCCAAGCGTGGAAGCCGGGTGTGCGGCGGGTGACCTCGTGCAGCACCTCGTCGCTCACGCCGTCGAGCCCGTAGGAGTCGGTGAATTCACCTGCGAAGCGATCAGCCGCGCTCCCGTCTGCGATGCACCAGGGGCAGAAGCGTCCGCTGACCTCTTGCGCGGAGTAGAAGGTTGCCGTGTAGATCCAGCCCGTGCTGCGGCCGCAGCAGGCGCACGACTCGGCGGACGCGCGGATGGACCCGCTTGCCAGGGGGTCCGGGTGATATCGGAAGAAGGGCAGGTCGCCACTCACCGCAGCTTTTTGCTCTGCTCGGCGGTGGCCATGCCCACTGATCCCATGGGGGCAGTCCGTCCACGAGGAACGGTGGGATCAAGTGGCGTCATGGAACTGCTGCCGGTCCTGCCCGCCCTCCGCCCTCCGACCCCACGTGATCCGCTCCCGCGCCGTCACCACCGCCCGGCCCGCACACGCTCAGCTCGCCCAGGGCGCCCCCGACGCCGCCACGGCCACCGCCATGAAGGTCTCCGCCGAAGCCGCCACCCAGCACGCCCGGGTCACGCGCATGCTGCAGGGGTTCGGGGCCGCATCGCGCGCCACCGCGCCCGGCAGCTCCACCGTGCACACACCTGGACCGAGCACACCGCCACCCGGAGGATGGCCGCATGACCACGGCGCCCGCCGTCGAACTGCGCACCTGCACCACCCTCGACACCGCCCGCGGCGACCTCCTCGACGTGTACGCCGACGTACGCGCCCCACTCCTCCACCTGCCGAACTACGCCGTCACCGCGTTCGGCGAGCGCCTGGACCGGCACGGGAGCGAGGCTTCACGGCCGTCCTCGCGTACGCAGCAGGACATCCAGTCGGCTACGCCTACGGCAACACCAGCGTGCCGGACGGATGGCAGACAGTACGCTGAGTCCAGTGGCACAACGTCCGGGAGGTGCTTCATGACGGCCGAGATGGTGGCCCCGGCATGGATGCATGAGCAGATCGCGGCGGAGGACTACGACTCCTGGTCCGAGGAGCAGTGCGCCGGCATCGAGATCGTCGACGGGATGGTCGTCGTGAGCCCGAGTGCGTCCAAGCGGCACAACCGGCTCGCCCGGATTCTGGCCAACGCCCTGGACACCGCCGCGGGCCCGGACTGGAACGCCGACACTGCCTTCGACGTCCGGCTTCAGGACGTCCCGCTCACCAATCGCCGCCCGGACGTCGTCGTGTACCGCGCAGACACGATCGACATCACCCCCACCCGCCCTGAGCACGTGCTGCTGGTCGCGGAGGTGGTGTCGCCGGGCTCGGAGACCACCGACCGGATCGTGAAGGTCGACCAGTACGCCAAGGCAGGCATCGGCTTCTACTGGCGGATCGAGCAGGCCGCGACAGGCGTTCCTCTCGTGTACACCTACGTTCTCGACCCCGCGACGAAGACCTACCGGGACGGAGACCTGTTCACCGGCGTCCTCAAGGTAGCGGCCCCCTTCCCGGTGGAGATCGACCTCGTCCAGGTCTGACCACGCGCTGCTCAGCAGCCTGCAGCGCGTAGAAGAGCACGGTGCCGTGACGGACGACGAGCAGCAAGCAGCATTGGACCGTATCGCCGCGATTGACGGCTGGCACGACGAGCAGCACTCACATTCGGACGAGGCCGCGTGAGCCGCACCGTCCGAGCGAAACTGCACCGGCCGCGACAGCGCGTTTTCGTGTTCGACTCCGAGGCCCTCTCCAAGGCGGTTCACGGCGATCGGGAGATGGCCGCGCTGATCAAGACGGCTCCGCGGCTCGACATCCCGATCGTCACGTCGGCGCTCGCGGGGGACAGGAGGGCACCGGCCCGGAACCAGCCGTCACCGGCCTCGTCGAGGACAGTGGGCGGTCGGTCGCACCGTCATCACCCAGCAGGCGACTGCGCGTTGTTGACGGAGATGATCAGATACGGATCGATCTGACGCAGAAGGTGCCACCGTCCCGTTGGACCGCTCCGTCGAATCCCCTCGCAGCAGTAGGACGCGTCCACGATCATCTGACATGGACGAGGCGGCGCCTTGCCGGCAGGGCGACACACACGCCCGGCCGAGGGCTTGCGCCGACAAAGTGCCTGCTCGGGAGGGGGGCCCCTCATGAGCTGGTCCTTCGCCGTTTCGGGTGCCGTACCACACGCCTGCCATCACGTCCGCCTCCCCGCCCCAGGCGTCACCCATCGAGACGGTGCGCGCAGCGGGCGGCGTCAGTGGGGCCGCCTAGAGTGCGCGGCGTCAGCGCTGGATCGAACACCCAGGGGTGGGACATGACGGAGCCCGAGCGGTTCGCACTGCTGCGGATCACCGGTCAGTACGGCGGCAGCGTCGTGGTCGAACTGGACGAGTCCTACGCCCCGGGGATCCCGGACGTGAAGGCGCAACTCCTGGTCAACAACGATTTCGTGGCCGGCGTCCTCGACACCTACGTGGATCCGAGAGACCTGGCCGGCTGGGCGCACGTACTGGACGAGGTCGCCGCGGGGCGCGACGCCGTCTGGCGCGAGGCCGCGCGGGTCGCCGAGATCGGCATCCGTCTGGATTGGCGGGAGGAGGACCAGGACGGGATCACGGTCACCATCGCGGACCAGCAGACCACCAGGCTGGCCCTCTCCCTCACCGTGGCCCCCGGCTGGATCGACGAGCAGCGTGCCCTCCTCGAGAGGCTCGGCGCCGTCTGGGCGCACCTGATGCCGGCGGACTGAGAAGCTTCGTCAACGGAGTATTCGTGAGGTCGAGTTGCCACCGGACGTCCGTGTGGTCGGGCGAGCGTCTGCGCCCGAGGCCGACAGCAGCCGGGGGCCCGTGAGGCGGCCGGCCTCCGATGGCGAAAACTAAGCCGTCAGCCGCGGTATCCACAACAGATGCGGGGGGGGGATCACGCCGCGGTTTCCGACATGCTCTGGGGGATCCATGTTCAGAAGACGGGCGGCCTGGGCTGCCATTGGCACCGTTGCACTGCTCCTCGCCGGCACCCCGGCGGCGAGCGCCGTGGAGGGACAGGCCCCTGACGTCCGATGGGCGAACAGCGTCTCGGACGACCTCGGAACCCTGGCCGTCAGCATCAGCTCCGACAGCGCCGTCACGGAGATCAGGGCCCACATCGTCTCCGAGGCCACGGACCAGGAGGTGGCCGTCGTGGAGAACGACGCGTTCGCCCTCGCCTCCGGCTCACCCGAAGACGGCGTGTGGCACACGAAGCGGCCGCTGGACCTTGCCGACCTGGGTACCTACACCGTCCGCATCGAGGCCACGGACAGTGACGGCGACCGCACCACCGACGACTCCGCGGGCCGTCTCGTCTACTACATCACGCCGGTATTCGAGGACATGCGCACCGACCGCACGGAAGTCGACATCGACCACCGTCAGGTCCGTGTCGACGGCGTTCTGAAGGGACGCTGGCCGGGGACCCGCGAGTTGAAGCCCCTGGCGGACCACAAGGTGGACCTCGATGTGGACTACTGGCCGGAGGCCACCGTCCGCACTGACGCAGAGGGACGCTTCTCCGGCGTGGTCACCGTGAACGGCGCGGTGCCTGTCCAGGCCATCTACCGGCACGACAAACCCTACGTCCTGTACGGCGAGGCCCCGTCGATTCAGATCGGCGTCCGGCAGGTGGCCACGCGCTGGACGGTTCAGGCCCCGGCGGAGGCGCGGACGATCGATCTCGGGAAGGAAGTCACCTTCACCGCGACGTTGGAGCGCGAAACCCCGCAGGGCTGGGCACCCTTCGGGGACCAGGGCGGTGGGGTCATCTTCGAGCCCTCCTCCGTCGGCCAGCAGTTCGAGACCGTCGGTCAGTTCACGACGGGTGCGGACGGCAAGGTCACCTTCACCCACGCCCCATGGCAGACCGGCAGCTTCCACGTGGCATCGCACAGTGATGACCCGTTCATCGCCTCCGCCTCCACGAACAGTGCCCGGATCACCGTTCTGCGTGCCTCGGTCTTCACCTCGTTCTCAGCCACCCGTCAGCAGGACCGCAGCGTGCACGTCGAGGGTGCGATGGACTTCCCCGACGGCTGGACGCCCGGCACCATCCCGGTGCACATTCAGTACTCACGCAACGGCAAGCAGTGGTCGGACCTGCTCACGACGGAAGCCATCTGGTCCGGTAACGGCCACGCCTTCTCGGCCGACGTCCCCCATACGAGGAACGGCTATTTCCGCGCGCACTTCGAGGCGACCGAGTCGTTCCGTGCGGCGACGTCGGAGACCGTAAAGGTGAGCCACTGACATCGACAACGTCGGGCGGAGGCAGCTCTGTCCGAGGAGCCCCCGGCCGGAAGGCCGGGGGCCGTGGGTGGTGGGGTCAGGGGGTGATCGCCAGGTTGGCCCAGCGGGTCCTGGTGTCGCGGACGCCGAGGTGCGGGTAGAGGCCGGTCCGGTACGTGGAGTCCGTGACGGTGAGCGCGTTCGGCGCCGCGATGTTCGTGCGGGTCACGGTGTAGGGAAATCGGGTTTCCGTGAACGGAAAGCCGCTCGACGAGCCGTACGTGACGGATTCCTACGACGACCCGGCGGTCGAGCCGTACGACGTGACGGTCCCGGAAGGGCGGTTGTTCCTGCTCGGCGATCACCGGGCCAATTCCAACGACTCGCATTACCACCTGGACGAGCAGTCGGGCAGCTTCGCGGCGTCCGGGGTGCGGGGGCGGGTGAGCGGGAAATCCGCCGCGCTGACGGTGCCTTCGATCGTCGGAGGCCTCGGAATCGCCGCGACTGTGCTCGGTGTCGGCGGGTTCGTCGCCGGACGGCGCGCCCGGAGGCCACTGGTGGCCGCCGCCCCGTGGCCGGCGGCCTGAGCTCCGCCCCGGCGCGAAGGCGGTCCGACCCGCCGTGGCCGTCACAGGCCGGTACGCACCGTCAGTCCGTCGGGCGGCTCCAGGCCGCTTCGGCTGCCTCGGCGGTGCGGTGGGCCGGGAGGACGGCGTCCAGGCCGGCGATGCTCAGGATTCTGCTGGTCATGGCGGGGACGGCGGCCAGGACGATGGTGCCGCCCGAGGCGAGGGCGTGGTTGCGGGCGGCGAGCAGGACGGTGATGCCGCTGGAGTCGCAGAAGGTGAGACCGCCGAGGTCGACGACGAGTTGCCGGCCCCGGCCGATGACCAGCCCGGGCAGCAGGCGGCGGACCTCGGGCGCGCTGTAGTGGTCGAGGTCTCCGGTCACCTCGATGACGGGGCCGGAGGGGGTGCTCCGCGTGCGGGTGATCGTCTGGCTCACGGTTGCTCTTCACGGTCGGTGCGGGGCACGTGGACGGCCATGACGGCGGTGTCGTCGTCCACCCCGCTGCCGAGGGCGGCGAGGAGGTCGCGGAGGGCGGCGATGCCGTCCTGGGCCGTGGTGGGGGCCAGGGCGCGGCCGAAGTCGAGGAGTGCTTCGTCGCCGTAGCGGTGGCCGTGGACGGTGGTGTGGGCCTCGGTGAGGCCGTCGGTGTACAGGAGGAGCGTGTCGCCGGGTTCGAGGCGCAACGTGGTGGTGGCGATGTGGGCCCCGGGCAGGACACCGATGAGCTGACCGCCCGGGGTCGGCAGGTAGTCGGCGGTGCCGTCCGCGCGAAGCAGCATGGCCGGGGGGTGGCCGCCGCTGGCCAGGGTGATGCGGAAGCCTTTCTGGTCGTCGTCGGGGGTGAGCAGACCGAAGATGACGGTGCAGAACCGGGGGTCGGTGCCGTTGTACTCGTGGTTGAGCACGGTGTTGAGGTTGCCGAGGACCACGGCCGGGTCGCGGTCGTAGACGGCGGCGGCGCGCAGGGTGTAGCGGGCCAGGGAGGTGACGGCCGCCGCCTCGACGCCCTTGCCGCACACGTCCCCGAGGAAGAGTCCCCAGGTCCCGGCTCCGAGGGGGAACAGGTCGTAGAAGTCGCCGCCGACCTCGTCGACGGAGGCGACGTGGTAGTACGCCGCCACGTCCAGACCGGGCACGTTCTCCAGTGCCGGTGGCAGCAGCGTTCTCTGCAGGGTGGTGGCGAGCTGCTGGAGGCGTTCGTGTTCGCGCTCGGCCGCCCGGCGGGTGCGCAGCAGCTCGTGCTCGTAGGCGCGGCGGTCGCTGGCCTCGAAGAGAGTGGTGCGGATCAACGGCGGCTGTCCGCCGGTGCCGGCCTTGACGGTGGAGGCCACCAGGACCGGCAGCCGGCTGCCGTCGGCCGCTTTCAGCTCCAGCGCTATGCCACTGATCGCGCCCTGCATGCGCAGCAGCGGCGCGAAGTGCGTCTCGTGGTACAGCCGCCCGCCGACGGTGAGGAGGTCGGAGAACGTCCTGCGGCCCACCAGTTCCTCGCGCTCGCGGCCCAGCCAGTTCAGCAGGGTGCCGTTGACCTTGACGATCCGCCCGTCCAGCAGGGTGGAGAGGTATCCGCACGGGGCGTTCTCGTACAGGTCCTCGGTGCTGTCCTCCAGCGGGGCGGACCGGGCCCGGTCGTCGTCCGAGGGCTCCTCGGGATCCGGGGCGGAGTCCTGGCCGCCGTCGGTCCGGCACATCATCGCGGTCTCCTTGCGAACACGGCGATCGCCTGCGCGGTCTCCTCGGGGCTGCGATCCGGGGGCGGTGCGGCGGGAGGTCGCGCGGGTTTCCTTCGGGCGCACTCCTCCTGGCCTCGACCGCAGCAACACACGTACCCGTTTTCCCGGTGCGGACGCATTCGAGCGGTCCGAACGGCAGAGGGTGATCGCCTGCGCTTCGGGCGTGCGCAGGGGCCCGGCCGGATGGGCCGGGCCCCTGTGCGCGCGGGGTCGTGCCTGCGGGTCAGGTCACCATCGGTACCAGCGCCCGCGTCCGCCGCCCGCGTTCGTGGAACGCATGAGGAAACCGAGGAGCCACACCACCAGGACGGCGAGGGCGACCCACCAGAGGATCTTGAGGGCGAAGCCGGCACCGAAGAGAATCAGGGCGAGAAGCAGTACAAGAAGCAGGGGAACCATAGTCATCAACCTCCTGACCGCCCTTGTGCCCTGCGTTTCGCCTCTCATACACCGGCCGGTGCCTTGTTTACGCAGGGAAAGGCGGGGCACGAGCGGATTACCGCGACAGCGGGAAAGCAACTACGAGGAGGCGTTTTCCATGACTGCGGGCGAAAAGGCCAAGGCGAAGACCGAGCAGGCTGAGGGCAAGGCCAAGGAGGCCCTCGGAAGCGCCGTCGGGAATGAGCGTATGGCCGCCGAGGGGCAGGCGAAGAAGAGCACCGGCGACGCCCGTGAGGCCAAGGAGAAGACGAAGGACGCGTTCAAGCACTGACGTCGCGTCCTTGACCGTGCCGGAGCGGGGCTCCCCAGTGGGGAGCCCCGCTCCGGCTTGGGGCCGCCTCGGCCGGCCCCGCGTGGTGCCGTGGTGCCGCGGACCGGCCGGAACCGGCGGCGGCGCACGCCGACGGGGTGTCGGAGTGCGCCGCGCACGGGAGGTGCCGTCGGCCCCGGTTCACTTCGGGTCGCGCTGGAAGACCGCCTTCGACCAGACGTAGCCGAGCGCGGTGAGGCCCAGGCACCAGGCGAGTGCGAGCCAGCCGTTGTGGCCGATCCCGGTGCCGAGGAGCAGGCCGCGCAGGGTCTCGATGGCCGGGGTGAACGGCTGGTACTCGGCGACCGGCTGGAACCAGCCCGGCATCGCGTCCACCGGCACGAAGGCGCTGGAGATGAGCGGGAGGAAGATCAGCGGCATCGCGTTGTTGCTGGCCGCCTCGGCGTTCGGGCTGACCAGCCCCATGCCGACCGCGATCCAGGTGAGCGCCAGGGTGAAGAGCACCAGCAGTCCGAACGCCGCCAGCCACTCCAAAGCCGTGGCGTCCGTGGACCGGAAGCCGATGGCCACGCCGACGGCGCCGACGAGGAGCACGCTCACGACCGACTGCACCACGCTGCCGACGACGTGCCCGACGAGGACGGAGCCGCGATGGATGGCCATGGTGCGGAAGCGGGCGATGATGCCCTCGGTCATGTCCATGGATACGGACACCGCGGTGCCGATCGTGGTGCTGCCGATGGTCATCAGCAGCAGGCCCGGCACCAGGTAGGCGATGTACTCGGAGCGGTCGGCTCCGCCGTCCCCGATGCCGGCGCTCATCACGTCGCCGAAGACGTAGACGAAGAGCAGCAGGAGCATGACCGGCGTGAGCAGCAGGTTCAGCGTCAGGGACGGGTAGCGCCGGGCGTGCAGGAGGTTGCGGCGCAGCATCGTGGCGGAGTCGCGCACGGCGAGGGAGAGGCGGGACGGACGGGCGGGCGCCACGGGGGTGCTCATCGGGCGGTCTCCTTGGGCTGGTCGGTGCCGCCGGTCAGGGCGAAGAACACGTCGTCGAGGTCGGGGGTGTGCACGGTCAGCTCGTCCGCCTCGATGCCGGCGGCGTCCAGCCGGTCGAGGACGGAGCGCAGTTCGCGCTGGCTGCCGCCCGAGGGGATCTGCAGCGTGAGCGCCTCGTCGTCCCGGGTGACCTCCCGCAGCGCGGTGGCGGCGGACCGGTGGGCGGCCGGGTCGGAGAAGCGCAGGCGCACGTGTCCGCCGGGGACGAGCCGCTTCAGCTCCTCGGCGCTCCCCTCGGCGACGATCCTCCCGCCGTTCAGCACGGCGATGCGGTCGGCGAGTTCGTCGGCCTCCTCGAGGTACTGGGTGGTGAGGAAGACGGTCACCCCGCCCGTGACGAGTTCGCGGATGATGCCCCACATGGTGTGCCGCGAGCGCGGGTCGAGGCCGGTGGTCGGCTCGTCGAGGAAGATGATCCGCGGGCTGCCCACCAGGGTCATCGCGATGTCCAGGCGGCGCTTCATGCCACCGGAGTAGGCGGAGGCGGGCTTCTTCGCCGCGTCGGCCAGGTCGAAGCGCTCGAGCAGCTCGGCGGTCACCCGCCGCCCCTCGGCACGGGAGAGGTGGTGCAGGTCCGCCATCAGGAGCATGTTCTCCTCGCCGGTGATCAGGCCGTCGACGGCGGAGAACTGCCCGGTGACGCCGATCGCCGCCCGTACGCCGTCCGGTGACGTGGCGATGTCGTGGCCCGCGACCCGGGCCTGCCCGCCGTCGGCGGAGACGAGCGTGGAGAGGATCTTCACGGCGGTGGTCTTGCCGGCGCCGTTGGGACCGAGCAGCGCGAAGACGGACCCGGTGGGGATGTGCAGGTCGATGCCGTCGAGGACCGTCTTGTCGCCGTACGCCTTGCGCAGGCCGGCGGCGGTGACGGCGGTCGGCGCCGGGTCGCCCTGCCTGGGCGTGGGCATGACAGATGAAGGCATGGAGCCCTCCCGTTCGAGGGGTCGGATGACCGGTGTGGGGTGACGGGGTGGAACGTGACGGCGTGGTCGGGCGGTGCCGTCGGGAGGTGCTCAGCCCTTGGCGCGGCGGACGTCGATGTTGCCGTACCGGGTGCGGGCGCGGACCTTGACGGTGTCCTCGGCCTGCCCGGGGGCGTCGGACGCGGTGAGCGTGTTGCGCACCTGCCCGGCGCCGGAGTACGCGTCGAGCCAGGCGGCCGTGCCCTCCCGGATGCCGATCTCGATGGCGCCGTAGGAGGTCTCCAACTGCACCTCGCCGCGGGCCACCTCGTCCACCCGCAGCGTGCCGTGGGCGGTGGTGGCGGTGAGCGAGCCCTCGGCTCGGGTGATGCCGATGTCACCGTTGGCGTGGCTGACCCGCAGGTCGCCGAGCGCGGCGCCGACGGTCGTGGAGCCGTGCGAGTTCTTCAGCACGGCGGAGCCTTCGAGGAGGCCGACGCGCACGCTGCCGGAGCTGGTGGTGATCTCGGCCCCGCCCTCGACCCGGTCCACGGTGACGGAGCCGTGGGAGGCGGTCAGCCGGAGCGGACCGGTCGTGTCCAGGCGGACGTCACCGCCCGAGGTCTTCACCCGGACCTCGCCCAGCCGTCCCTCGCCGAGCACCTGGGTCCAGGAGCCGGTCGTGTCGACGCGCGAGCCCGTGGGCAGCTCCACCGTCACGTCGACGGCGCCGGCCGGCCCGATGAACCGCCGCTCCTTGGTGCTGATCGTCAGGACGCCGCCCGCGAAGGAGACCTCGGTCTGCTCGGCGGCCCGTACGTCCTTGTCGCGCTTCGGGTCGCCGGGCCGGACCTCGACGACGGTGTCGGGGCGGTCGCTCGCGGTGAACCGGACGGATCCGGCGCCCACGTGGGCGGTCACCGTGATCGGTTCGGGAGTGTCGAAAGAAGGCATGGCTGTACCGTCCTCGTGAGTCCTGGGGGTGTCCCCGCTGGTGGGACGTGCTGTGGGTGCTGTGCTTCTTCTTCGGGTGCTGCCGCTTCGGTGCTTCTTGCTCGGGGTCAGGGGCCGGCGCGGCTAGCGCACCCAGCCCGTGAAGCTCTGTCCGGTGCTGCGGGCCCGCTCAGTCGTGCGCGGTGTGCCGCCGCCGTCGACCGCGGCCGACACGGCCCGCACGAGCCACGCGTTGACCGACAGGCCCTCACGGTTCGCGGCCTCCTCGGCGCGCGCCTTCAGATGGGCGGGCAGGCGCAGGTTGACGCGGGCGGTCCCTCCCTCGTCACCGTCGGCCGGGGCCGGGGTGGGGAGCGGCCCGGCGGTCCCGGCCGGCTCGACGGTGGCGGCGCCGTCGGTGGGCGGGGGTGTCACGACGAAGTCGGGGTCCAGCCCGCGCAGCCGCACGTCGACCGAGCCGGGGGCGAGTTCACGGGTGATCTCGTCCATCGCGGCGGAGAGCACGTTGAGCATGGTCAGGCGGGTCGCCGACTCCAGGGGAGCCGTCAGCCGCTCGGCCAGCTCGCGGGCTTCGTCGCCGCCGGCCTCGGCAGCCACCACGAGTTCGCGGCGGATGGTGTCGACATACGGGGTGAGGTCCATGACGCCATCATGGCACCATCATGGCGCCACCCGCAAGCATTGATGGCATCGCGCATGACCCGCGACGGTTCAGCCCAGCTATGACCTGCGGAAACAGTCCGAGAAGTAGTTCTAGCGACCAGGACTCCGTCCGATCGGGGCCCTTCTGGTGGCACCGGATGGCACCAACTGGCGCCATGGGTGGCGTCGAATGAAACCGCCCCCACCCCGGCACCTTCGCCCGAGTCCGGTCCGGTCCGGTCGGCCGAGGGCGTTTTACTCCCCTCGCCTCCTGGAAACCCGTTCAGAGCGAACCCACCACACGACGAGGTGAGAACCATGGTGCTGCTGGGTCTTCTGCTCATGGCGTGCGCCGCCGCCTTCGCGGGGCTGCTGATCGCTTACAACCTGTCCGGCGGCCCGGACTACACGGTGACCCTCCTGGGGAGCCAGCCGTTCACGATCAACACCCTCGGGGCGTTCCTCGGAGGCGTCGCCCTGACGCTGATCTTCGGTCTGGGCATGTGGATGCTGCTGGCCGACACGGTGATGGCGCGCCGGCGCGGCCAGCGGCGCCGCATGGACCGGGCGTCGGCGGCCCGGTCCGCCCCGGAGTACGACGAATCGGCCGACCAGCCGGTCGGGCGGACCGCTCCCGGCGGCGCGGGCGCGACGACGGAAACCCGCCGTCCGGCCGGGCGCCGGCCCCACTGGCTCCGGGGCCACGCCCACTGAACGTCACGCACCGCGGCGCGCGGCGCCCCCGGCCGGGCGGACACCCGTCCGGCCGGGGGGGTCCGCCCCTACTTGCTCTCCACCCCGCCCAGCGGGGCGGTGTCCTCCGCCAGTGCGGCGGTCGCCTCCTTCCAGGCGTTGTCCGCCGGGTCCAGGGCGCTGCGCAGGTAGGCCGTGGTGAGGCGCTGGAGCAGGGCCACCCGGGCCGGGTTCTCGTCCGTGGTCTCGGCGACCTCGTGGCCCGGTATGCCGCCGAGGGAGTGCTCGGCACCGTAGAGGGTGAGCAGGCTCTTGCTGCCGGGGCTGTACGTGTACGGGTCGGTGAACCAGTCCGGTCCGCGGGTGGACAGGGCGGACCGGTCGTGGTCGCCGGCGACGACCAGGGCCGGGGTCGTCATGCGGTCGAAGGACGGCCGCATGAAGGGCAGGTGCTCGGCGGCGAACGGGGTCAGGTCGTCGCCGAGGCCGGGCAGGGCGAGCAGGACGCCCGCCGCGACCCGCGGGTCGGACAGGTCCTCGCCGGGTACCCCGTCGGCGTCGAGGACGCGGGCGCCCAGCAGCGTGCTCGCCGTCTGGGCCCCCCACGAGTGTCCGGCCACGGCGACGCGGTCGCGGTCGGGACGGCCGCCGAGTCCCGGTACGGCGGCCGCGAGGACGTCGAGTCCGTCGAGGACCCGCTTGAGGTCCTCGACGCGGAAGCGCCACATCCGCGGGGTGCGGGGGTCCTCGGCGGGGATGCCGAGCGTCCTGGAGTCCAGGTGGGTCGGCTGCAGGACGACGAAGCCCCGGGCGGCCCAGTGGTCGGCGAGCGGGGCGTAGCCGTCCATGGACGAGCCGAAGCCGTGCGAGAAGACGACGACGGGCAGGCCGTCGCCGGTCGCGGGTGCGGAGACCCGGACCTGGAGGTCCTCGCCGCGGCCGGGGGCGGGCAGGATCACGGGCTTGGCGGAGAGCACGGTGGGCGTGCTCGCGCTCTCGTGTGCGGTCGCGGGGTTCGGTGCGGACATGGCGATGCCTTCCGTACGGTGTGCGCGGGGCGGGACCCGGCGGTGCGCCGGGCCCGGCAGAGGGGGAGATGAGGGGCCACGACAGACGGGTGGCCTGGCCGACGGCTCCGCGGTCTGCCATGATGCAGGAAACGGAACGTCGTTCCGAAAACAATACGGAGCACTGTTCCGTTTCGCAAGGGCAGGAGAGGACGCGTCGCGTGAACGACAGCGGTCAGAGCACGGGAAGCGCCGCCGGACCGAAGCGCAAGGACGCCCGGCGCAATCAGCAGGCGCTGCTGGACGCGGCCGCCGCCGTATTCGTCGCGTCGGGGGTGGAGGCGCCGGTGCGCGACATCGCCGCCGCGGCCGGCGTGGGGACGGGCACCATCTACCGCCACTTCCCGACGCGGGCCGATCTCGTCGTCGCCGTCTACCGGCACCAGGTCGAGGCCCTGGCGGAGGCGGGCCCGGCGCTGCTGGCGAGCGCCACCAGCCCCCACGCCGCCCTGGGACGGTGGATCGACCTCTTCGTGGACTTCCTGGTCACCAAGCACGGGCTGGCCGCCGCGCTGCGGTCCGACGAGGCCGGTTTCGAGACGCTGCACGCCTACTTCCTCGACCGGCTCGTGCCGGTGTGCGCCGAACTCCTCGACGCCGCCGTCGCCTCCGGCGAGGTGCGTCCCGGTCTCGGGGCCCTGGAGCTCATGCGCGGGGTCGGCAACCTGTGCATCGGCGCCGAGAACGACCCGGCCTACGACGCGCGCCGGCTGGTCGCCCTGCTCGTCACGGGGATGCGGCGACAGGGCTGACGCGGGCGGGCGGCGGGAGCGGGGGCGGGGCTAGCATCCGGGCATGACGACCGCAGAGAACAGCAACGACAGCCTTCCCCTCGACGTCGAAATCGGTGCCCTCCAGGGCGGGGCCGCCGGCCTCTCCCAGTACGCCGGCCAGGTGGTGCTGGTGGTCAACGTGGCCTCCAAGTGCGGGCTGACCCCGCAGTACGCCGGTCTGGAGCGGCTGCACGAGCGGTACGCGGAGCGGGGCTTCACCGTGCTCGGCGTGCCGTGCAACCAGTTCATGGGCCAGGAGCCCGGCAACGCCGACGAGATCGCCGAGTTCTGCTCGGCGACGTACGGGGTGACGTTCCCGATGACCGAGAAGGTGGACGTCAACGGGGCGGACCGGCACCCGCTGTACGACCGCCTGACCGGCTTCGCCGACGCCGAGGGGCACAGCGGGGACATCCGCTGGAACTTCGAGAAGTTCCTGATCGGACGGGACGGCAAGGTGGCGGCCCGCTTCTCGCCGCAGACCGAGCCGGAGTCGGCCGAGGTCGTCGCGGCCGTGGAGGAGCGCCTCGCCGGTTGACCTTGCCCCTGGGGCAGGCCCGAGCCTCGTGGCCGCCGGGCGGACAGGCCGCCCGGCGACGGAGGATGACGACGTGGACGATGCGCGCGACGACGAGTTGCTGACCATCGGGGCGTTCGCCGCGCGGGCCCGGCTGTCGCCCAAGGCCCTGCGGTTGTACGACCGCCTGGGCCTGCTGGTGCCGGCCCATGTGGACGAGACCACCGGCTACCGCTACTACCGCACCGGCCAGGTCGAACGCGCCCGGCTCGTGGCCCTGTTGCGCCAGCTCGACATGCCGTTGGCGGGGGTCGCCGAGGTGGTCCGTGCCGACGGGCCCGGTGCGGCCGGTCTGCTCGGCGCGTACTGGGCGGACGTGGAAGCGCGGTTCGCCGGGCAGCGCACGCTCGCCGCGTACCTCCGTGCACGGTTTTCGGGAAGGAGCTCCGAGGTGTACGAGAAGTTCGCGGTCGAGACGGTGGACGTGCCCGGTCAGGTGCTGATCACCGAGACCCGGCACACGCTGGCGCACGAGCTGCCGGCGTGGATCGGTGCCTCGCTGGGTCGGCTGGAGGAGGCGGCCCGCGGCTGCGGGGGTGTGACGGCGGCGCCGTTCGTCGTCTACCACTCCGAGGTGTCGGCGGAGAGCGACGGCCCGGCCGAGTCGTGCGTGCCGGTCGCCGACGAGGCGGCGGCACGGGCGTGGGTGGAGCGGCAGGGGCGTGCGGTTCGGGCGCGGGTTCGGGTGGAGCCGGCCCGGCGGCTGGCCTGCACCCGGATCACCAAGGCCCAGGTGGCCCATCCGCAGATCCTGGCGGCCTTCGAGGCGGTGGAGGCGTGGATCACCGACCGGGGTCTGACCGTGGACGGGCCGTGCCGTGAGGTGTACTTCGCCGACTGGGACGCGGCCGGACCGGAGGACCCGGTGTGCGACGTGGCGTTCCCGGTGAGGTGACCGTGCCGCCGGAGTGAACAGGGCCCTCTCGGCAAGGTCGGCGAACTGGTCGAGAGGGCTCTGCCGGCGGGGCCGCTGGGGCCGGTGGGGTCGTGCGCCGGGTCGTTACCCCTTGACCGAGGCCACGAAGGCGTTCCAGGCATCGGCCGGGAAGGCCAGCACCGGACCCGCGGGAACCTTGGAGTCGCGGACCGCGAGCGCCGCCACGACCGGGGACTTGACCTCGACGCACGCGCCGTTTCCTCCGGAGTAGGAGGACTTGGTCCAAGAATCCGTGGCGCCCTGAAGAATTGCCATGTCTGCTCCGATGGCGAGTGAGGGGGTTTACGCCAATGACACGTGATCTTTGGCGTGATCGACGCTACTCGCTGACCTCGCCGATCGGAGCCGCCGTTCACCCGACCGGATGGCATATTCCAGGTGACTCTTCCTGAACAGCGCGGCGGGGGTGTAGCATCCCCGCCGCCCTCAGCGTGCGTACTCCTTCGCCACGTCCTCGATGAGCTGACGGGACTGCTCCACGTTCAGCGCCTGGGCCCTCAGGTGCTCGTACATCACCGTGTACTTCTGCACGTCCTGCGCCTTCTCCAGGTACAGGTCGCTGGTGACGCCCTCGATGTACACGACGCTGGAGTCGGCCGCGTCGGCGAACTCCAGGATCGAGTACTGCCCGTTGATGCCGGGGTGCGCCCCGACGTCGTACGGCAGCACCTGCACGGTGATGTGTGGCAGGTGCGACATCTCGGCGACGTGCTCGAGCTGTTCGCGCATCACCTGCTTGCCGCCCACCACCCGGCGCAGCGACGCCTCGTCGAGGACCACCCACAGCCGCAGCGGGTTGCCGGCGGCGGAGATGCGCTCCTGACGCCGTATGCGGACCTGGACCCGCTTCTCGATGTCGGCGACCGACGTCTCGGGCAACGCGCCCTGGATGAGCGCCTCGGCGTACTGACGGGTCTGCAACAGGCCGGTGATGATCTGTGGTTCGTACGTGCGCAGCGACTCCGCGTCGGTCTCCAGGCCGATGTAGACGCTGTAGGGGATGTCCCCGAAGGCGTGCCACCAGCCCTGCTGGCGCGAGTCCTTCGCCATCTGCATCAGCGAGTCGACGACCCGCTGGTCCTCGACCTCGTACACCCCGCACAGGTCGCGGACGTCGCGCTGGCTGATGCTGCGCCGGCCGTTCTCCAGGCGGCTGATCTTCGACTGCGAGACCAGCAGCCGCTCCGCCACCTCCTCGGCCGTCATGCCCTTGAGCTCGCGGAGCCGGCGCAGCTCCTGGCCCAGCCGGCGCCGCCTGACGGTGGGATTGACATTGGACGCCACGGGACGTGCACCTCCGGCTGCGTGACTCATGCCTGCCACTTTGCGTATCTGCTGTTGAGCAGACTGCCACCAAGGTGCTTTCCGGCGCTGGCAAACGGCCGACATGCGCTGCCCGTACGCCGGTTCCGGACCGCTTGCGCACACATGGCCGCGCGGGGCGGCGGGTCCGGCCCCGTCCGGGTGTGCCGGACGTACGGTCGGTCCCGCGGCCCCGCGCGGACCTGCGGCTCCCGTTACCGGGTCCAGGGGACTGTCGGTGCGGCGGTGCGTGGTCGTGCGTGGTGCGGTCGTGCGTGGTGCGTCGGTGACGCCCGTGGTGCGGCTCAGTGGACCACGGCACGGGCCATGGATCCGTGGCGCGGTTGCGCCGGAACACCGCGGGCGGGTTCCGGGGCGGGCCTCGCCCCCGGTCCGGCGGCCTGCCGGCCGGCCGGTGCCGGGCTGCGGCGCGGCTGCGCCGCCGCACCGTTCTGGACGTCCATCACCGCGTGCGCCACCAGGCCGCCCATGGGGTCGTGCCGGATGAGGTCACGCAGCCGGGACCGCGACGAGCGTCCTTCGTTGCCCGGGTAGAGGTGCTTGCCGAGTCCGACCGCGTGGGCCAGCGCGGCGAGCGCCGCGGTCCGCGGGTCCGGCGGTACGCCGGTGCGGATCGCCGAGTCCAGCCGGGCCTTGATCTCCCGGCTGATCGCCGTGTCCGTCGCCTGGTAGCGAGTCGTCGGCAGCACCCCGCACATCTGGCCCTCCACGGCATGCACCATGCCGCAGCGCTCCAGATGCGAGAGGTAGGTCTGACGCAGCCCCAGGCGGGGCCCGCCAATCCAGTTGACCGCCCGTACGGGAGCGCCACGCCTTCGCAGCAACTCCAACGCGCAGTCGAGTGTCGGATCTCCAGTCGGCCGTGGGGCCACCACGGCGATACGATCCCCGTCTGGGGCTATCCGTCCGGCCAGCGCCAGCTCCACCAGCTGTGCTCCGGCCAGACCGAGGTCGAGCGACTGCGGCTGTGCGGTGGTACCCGTGGTCGGGTCCAGCGCCAGCAGCAGAAGCTCCTCCGGAAGTGTTCTGCGGCTCCTGCCCATCCATGCCTCCCCGCGTGGATGACAGACAGGGTGACCCCTCTCACATTGGTCTGTCGAGGGTGCGTGACCGCTTCGTAGTGGAACCAGTAGGTATGTCGTTCTCGTCTACCGCGTGGGTCCTACCCGTACACAGGACACTGGTACATGTTCGGTAGCGCACACAGGACGTGCGGCGCATGGAGGAGGCATCGGTGGCGGGCGAGTCCCCCGACAGGTCGAAGCAGCGCGAGTCGTCGGAAGAACCGACGTCGGGGAGCGCGGGTCCGGTTCCCGAAGCCAGGACAGAGGCGAGCGAGCCGCGTGATCCGCGGCTGGCGGTGGCGCGGGACTCCGCGGAGCCGTCGGCGTCCGCCGGGTCCCAAAAGCCCCGCGGGGGCGTGGATACGGCCACCCGGGTGCTTTCGGTCCGCGACACGGACACCGAGGCGGAGACGCCTGAAGCCGGCAGCACGAAGGCCGGGACGCCGGAGCCGGACACGGCGGAGGCGGACACGGCGGAGTCCGAGACGCCTGAGGGTGGCGGCGAGGCCGAGGCCGCGGCGGACGACGAGGCGAAGGCCGAGGCCGAGTCTGAGTCCGAGTCCAAGGCCGGAACCGACGCGGAACCCGAGCCCGAGGCCGAGGCCGGCACCAAGCCCGACGCCGACGCCGAGCCCGGGTCCGGTGCTCAGGTGGACGGCGAGGACGGCGACAATCCGGAGGAGGCCGGCGGGAAGAGCGCGTCGGAGACCTCCGGTGACGGCCGGCTGCGCGATGTCGTGGCGGCGTGGGTCGCCACCGCGGACGAGCGGGCCGCCGCGAACGCCCGGCCCGAGGCCGAGGGCGAGCCGGAGAACGCCGCGTCCCCCGGCAAGCCGGCCCAGGACGCCGACGCGGCCCCGGACGGGCCCGAGGACGCCTCCGACGGCCCCGACGCCTCCGAGGAGCGCGCGGACGAGCGCGCCGCCGCCGAGCCGCGCCCCGACGCGGACGGGACGGACGACGCGGTGAAGGACGAGGCGGACGGCGAGACCGGGGCCGACCCGAGCCCCGTCGATCAGCCCACCGCCGTCTTCAAGGCCGTACGGCCGCCCGCCAAGCCCTCCGTGGACCAGCCGACGACCATGCTGAAGCTGGGCGACGCCGGGAAGAAGGGCGGGAAGGCCGGCAAGAGCGGCAAGACCGGCAAGCCGGACAATCCCGACGAGGCCGGCAAGCCCGAGACGGAGGCCGAGGCCGAGGCCGAGCGCACCAGCAAGTTCGTCGCGCTGCGGCAGCCGGACGATCCGGCGACCCGCAAGCCCCCGCGGCCCGCGCAGCCCGGCACCGGGGCGCCCCGCGCGTCCGCCGCCGCGGCCACCGCGGCCGTGCCGCAGGTCGGTCCCGACCGGACCACGCAGCAGCCGCTGCCGCCGAAGCCGCCGCTGGACCTGCTGGCGGAGCTGACGAACACCCCGCCGCCCCCGGAGACCCCGCTGCGGACGACCGTGCGCCGGGTCAAGATCTGGACCCCGCTGGTCGTCCTGCTGGTGATCGTCTTCGGTGTGGTGCAGTCGATGCGCCCGCTGCCCGAGCCGACGCTCGACCTCACGGCGCAGGAGAGCTTCACCTTCGAGGGCGGCAAGCCCGAGATCCCGTGGCCGTCCGCGGGACAGGCCGCGCTCGACGTGCAGGGCATCGGTTCGTTCGGCTCCTCCGGCGAGCAGAAGCCCGTGCCGATCGCCAGTGTCGCCAAGGTCATGACCGCGTACGTCATCCTGCGCGACCACCCGCTCAAGAGCGGCGCCGCCGGCCCGGAGATCGCGATCGACCAGACCGCCGAGGACCAGTCGGAGGCGGGCCAGGAGTCGACCGTCAAGGTCTACGCGGGCGACAAGATCTCCGAGCGCGAGGCCCTGCAGAGCATCCTGATCGCGTCCGCGAACAACGTGGCGCGGCTGCTGGCCCGCTGGGACGCGGGGTCGGAGAAGGCGTTCGTCGAGAAGATGAACGCCGCCGCGAAGGACCTCGGCATGACCAACACCACGTACACCGACCCGTCGGGTCTGAACAACACGACGGTGAGCACGGCCGTGGACCAGGTGAAGCTGGCCAAGGAGGCGATGAAGCAGCCCGCGTTCCGCGAGGTCGCCGCGATGATGTCGTACGACGACTACAAGGGCGCGAACCACGGCAACTGGAACCAGCTGGTCGGTCACAACAACGTGGTCGGCATCAAGACCGGCACCACCACCTCCGCGCTCGGCAACCTGGTCTTCGCGGCGAAGAAGGAGGTCGGGGGCGAGACCCGGACCATCATCGGGGCCGTGGTGCGCCAGCCGGCGACCGCGGACCAGGGGATCCTCGCCGCCGCGCTGAGCGCCGGCGACGAGCTGATCCGGGCCGCGCAGGACACCCTGGAGTCGTCGACGATCCTGAAGAAGGGCTCCGTCGTCGGGTACGTCGACGACGGCCTCGGCGGCCGGACGCCCGTCGTCGCCACGCAGGACGTCAAGGCCGTCGGCTGGCCGGGCCTGACCGTCAAGCTGACCTTCGAGGCGGACGAGGTGCCGCACACGGCGAAGGCCGGCACCAAGGTGGGCACGCTCACCGTGGGCGACGGCGGGGTGAGCGGCGCGGTGAAGGTGCCCGTCGCCCTCCAGCAGGACCTGGTCGAACCGGCCTTCACGGACAAGCTGACCCGGATCGGCTGACCCGCCGGCCCGCCGGGCCGGACCGCGACACGGTGCCCCGTGTCCCCTGCGGCGAGCATGAGCCGCAGGGGCGCGGGGCACCCGCGCGGGCGGAGAGGCCAGGGCGCGTGAGCGCGTGCTAGCGTCACGAAACGGGGCAGGTCGCCGGGTCGCGGGAACGCGGCCGTGCAGAGTACGGAACCGACGCGGCCGCAAGCAGAAGACGGGACACGGGGAGTGCCTTCAGGTGGCCACTGCGGAGCCGACACGCGCCGACGACGCCGATCCGGGCTCGGGGACGGGCCCGCGACCACGCGTACCCGCACCCCGCAAGGACGCCGGGGACGGCGGGAGGACCGGCGCCGGACCGGCGGACGGCGATCGTGAGCCCGACCGTGCCGGGCCGGACCCTGCCGGGCCGGAGCCCGCGGGGCCGGAGCCTGCCGAGCCGGAAGCGCCGTCCGCGGTGAACGCCGCCCTCCTGGCCGTGCGCGAGCGCATGCTGCGTCACCCCGTCCTGTCCGTCACCGCCCTCGCCGGAATCCTCCACATCGCCTGGTTCTTCACCTTCGCGAACAGTGGCGGCGACCTCGCGGCGCAGGACGCGTGGGCGGAGTTCGTCGGCCGGCACCCGGCCTCGGCGTACAACCTCGCCTGGTACGGCGGCATGCACCCGGTGTCGTACAGCGTGGTGTCGCCGTATCTGATGTCGGTGCTCGGCGTGCGGACCACGATGATGATCGCGGGGACGGTGTCGGCCGGGCTGCTGACGCTGATCCTGATCCGCAGCCGCGTGGTCCGCAATCCCCTGTGGGCGTCGCTCGCCGGTCTGTTCGGGCTGCTGGCCAACGCCATCTCCGGGCGGGTGACGTTCGGGCTCGGCACGATGTTCGCGCTGGGCGCGGTGGCCACGGTGTTCTGCTGGCCGCACCGCTGGCGCCACGAGCGCTGGGCGAAGGCGCTGTGCGCGGCGCCGCTGGCCGCGCTGTCCACGATGGCCTCGCCCGTCTCGGGCCTGTTCGTGGGCCTGGTGGCGGTGGCCCTCTTCCTCCAGAAGCGCCGGCCGGGCGCCTGGGCGCTGGGCCTGGCGCCGGCCGCGGTGGTCGCGCTGTCGGCCTGGCTGTTCCCGTTCTCCGGCACCCAGCCCATGGGCTTCGGCTCGACCGTCCTGCCGCTGCTCTACGCGGGCTTCGTGTTCGCGCTGGTGCCGCGCGCCTGGACCACCGTGCGGATCACGTCGGCGGTCTACGGGCTGGCCGTGCTCCTGGTCTGGGTGATCAGCTCCCAGATCGGCTCCAACATCACGCGCCTGTCGATGCTCTTCGCCGGGGCGGTGCTGGTGGCCGCGCTGCCCTTCACGGTGCCGCGCTCGCGCAAGTGGTACGCGGTGGTCGTCGCGCTCGCCGGCTTCGCGGGCTGGATCGGTTTCAAGTCGGCCGACGACGCCGTCCACACCACGCCGGCCGCCTCCTGGGCGCGCGAGCTGGCGCCGCTCGTGAACGAGCTCCAGGAGGTCGGCGCGGGGAAGGGCCGGGTGGAGGTCATCCCCGCCCGTTCCCACCGCGAGGCCTCGGCGCTCGCCCCGTACGTGAACCTGGCCCGCGGCTGGAACCGCCAGGCCGACATGGAGCGCAACCCCCTCTTCTACGACGACACGCTCAACTCGGCGAACTACCACGAGTGGCTCCAGCGCTGGGCGGTGCACTTCGTGGTGCTGCCCAAGGACGAGCCGGACGGTGACGGCGGCGAGCGGGAGCGCGAGCTGGTGCAGCGGGGGCTGCCCTACCTGAAGCAGATCTGGGGCGACGCCAACTGGCAGCTGTTCCAGGTGACCGACCCGGCCCCGCTGGCCGAGCCGAACGCGTTCGTCCAGCGCGCCGAACAGGGCGAGTGGACGATCGACGTGAACAGGGCGGGCCCCGTCCTGGTCCGGATGCCGTACTCGCCGTGGCTGAGCCTCGTCGACTCCGAGGGCAAGAAGCTGAAGCCGCCCCGGGAGACGGAGGACTCCGAGGACCGTCCCGAGGGCACGCCGAAGACGTTCGAGAACGTCAACGGCTGCCTGACGGAGACGGACGAGACCGTCGACGGCGACACGTGGACGGTGCTGATCGCCCCGGAGGCGGGCACGTACCGGCTGGCGGCACCGTACGGGTTCTCGCGCGGCACGCCCTGCCCGGACGAGATGAGGGAAGGGCTCCAGGAGCAGCTCGTGGACCGGCTCGGCGACAAGCTGAAGTTCGCGCCGCAGGAGTAGCGCGGACCGCCCCGAGCTGGGGAGACGGCCGGACACCCCGTGCACGGGTGCCGGCCGTCACGTCATGTCGGCGTTCATGTCCATGAACGAAGGTCAGCAAGTAGAACCTTTTTACCCGCTCTTGACCCTCCGCTTTCTTGTCGTGCCCTTGCCGACGCAACCACGATGAGCGGGCACTTCGCCGCGCGCCACGCCCACACCCCGCTCTTGCGAAGTGCCAGCCAGCTGAGCGGAGTTCACAAGGCGGACCCCGGAAGGGGGCACATGAACGGTCTCGACTGGTCCGTGCTCATCGGCTACTTCGCCGTGATGGTGGCGATCGGCGTCTGGTCGCACAAACGCGTGGACAACGTCAGCGACTTCTTCACGGCCGGCGGCAAGATGCCCTGGTGGCTGTCCGGCATCTCGCACCACATGTCGGGCTACAGCGCGGTGATGTTCACCGGGTACGCGGGCATCGCCTACACCTACGGCGTCACGTCCTTCGTCACCTGGTCGTTCCCCATCGCCCTGGGCATCGCCGTCGGGTCGAAGCTGTTCGCGCCGCGCATCAACCGGCTGCGCTCACGGCTCCACGTGGCCTCCCCGCTGGAGTACCTGAAGAACCGCTACAACCTGCCGACCCAGCAGGCGCTGGCCTGGTCCGGCATGCTCCTGAAGATCGTGGACGTGGCCGCGAAGTGGGCGGCCATCGCCACGCTGCTGTCGGTCTTCACCGGCATCTCCCTCAACCAGGGCATCCTGATCACCGGTGTCATCACGGGCATCTACTGCACGATCGGCGGCCTGTGGGCCGACGCGCTGACCGAGCTCGGCCAGTTCGTCATCCAGCTGCTGGCCGGCGTCGCGATGTTCGTCGCCGTCGTCATGAAACTCGGCGACCACGGCGGCTTCTTCGGCGTCTGGGACGAGCCCGCCCTCCAGGGCCACGGCAAGCCGCTGGTCGGCCCGTACGGGACGGTGTTCCTGCTCGCCTTCCTCTTCATCAAGCTCTTCGAGTACAACGGCGGCATGCTCAACCAGGCCCAGCGCTACATGGCCACGCGCAACGCCCGCGAGGCCGCCCGGTCGGCGCGGCTGTCGGCGGTGCTGTGGCTGGTCTGGCCGGTGGTGCTGTTCTTCCCGATGTGGATGTCGCCGCTGCTGGTGGAGTCGCAGAAGCCGGACGGCTCCGACTCCTACGGCCTGATGACCGAACAGCTCCTCCCGCACGGCCTGCTGGGCCTGGTCATCGTCGGCTTCTTCTCGCACACCATGGCCATGTGCTCGTCGGACGCCAACGCCATCGCGGCCGTGTTCACCCGGGACGTGGCACCGGTCGTGTCGGCGCGGGCACGGGCCTGGGGCGAGCGGTCCGGGCTGGTCGCGGCGCGCGTGACGACGGTCGTCTTCCTCGCCCTGTCCATGGCGGTGGCCACGCAGGTCAACTCGCCGGCGTTCAAGGACATCATCACCGTTGTCATCAAGTGGGTCGCCGGTCTGATGGGCCCGATCGCCATCCCGATGATGCTCGGCCTGCTGCGGCCCTTCCGCCGCTCCGGCCCGACGGCCGCACTCACCAGCTGGGCGGCCGGCCTGCTCGCGTTCTGGCTGGTCAACTACCCGATCAACTGGAGCGTCGAGGGCGGGGTGCCGCTGGAGTACCAGGTGTCCGTGCCGCTGGCGGTGTCCCTGGTGCTCTACGTCGTCATCGGCTACCTGAAGCCGGAGGACACCCCGGAGCGGCTCGCCGTCATCGAGCGGGTCAACACGGACGGGGACGACGACGCCTCCGGAGCGGCGGCGGCCGTCCCGGCGCCCGCGGGAGAGAGGGGCGACGCGGTGGGGCGGACCCGGGTGAAGGACTGAGGTCCGCCGTCGGGCCCGCTCACGCCCGGGGGTACCTCGCCAGCCAGCCCGGGGACGAGCCCGCGGGACCGTGCAGGGCCGGGCCCTGGGTCATCTCCATGGCGAAGTCGTCGGCCAGTTCCAGGATCGTCGGACGGCCCTCCAGCTCGGCCACCCAGGCCGGCGGGAGGGCCGTCTCGCCGTGCAGGGCACCGAGCAGCCCGCCCGTCAGCGCGCCGGCCGCGGCGGAGGGCCCGCCGTGGCCGACGGCCAGCCGCAGCCCGTGCCGTACGTCCTCGGCGACGAGGGCGCAGTACACGGCGGCGGCGACCAGGCCCTCCGCCGTGCCCTCGCCGGCCAGCTCGGCGACCCGCGCCGGTGTCGGGAGCCCCTGCCGGACCGCGCCCAGCGCCTGCTGCAACGCCTCCGACACCGGCTCGTGCCCGGGCCGGACGGCGAGCAGCGCGAGCGCCCGCTGCACCGCCGGGTCCGGGCCCTCCCCCCGCGCCAGCGCGTGGACGACCACGGCGTACGCGCCCGCCGCGAGGGTCCCGGTGGGGTGGCCGTGGGTCTGCGCCGCGCACTCCACGGCGAGCTGGGCGACGAGTTGCGGCTCCCAGCCGACCAGCAGCCCGAACGGTGCCGACCGGGCGGCGGCCTCGGGCCCGCGCTCACCGGGGTTCTTGGGCGCCTCGGGAGTGCCCATCGTGTCGTCACCGAGCCCGAGCAGCAGCGCCCGTGTGGGGTCGCGCCGGGTGTACAGCCACTCCTCGCGGGCCAGCCAGCCGTCGTCCTTGCGCCGCTCGTCGGGCCCCCAGTCGTGCTGGGTCGCGTACCAGCGCCGGTACGCGCGGTGCAGATCGGTCGGCGGATGCCAGGCCCCGGTGTCGCGCCGCACCTGGGCGCGGATCAGTCCGTCGACGGAGAACAGGGTGAGCTGGGTGAGGTGGGTGACGGCACCGCGCCGCCCGTGGGCGGGGGCGAGGTCGGCCGGCCCTTCGGGCCCGTGGGCCTCGTGGACGGCGTCGGGGTCCATCCCGTCGAGGGGCGTCCCGAAGGCGTCCCCGACGGCGACCCCCAGCAACGTCCCGCGCACCCGGCTCCGGAAGTCCTGCTGCTCGGCACGACCCCACACGGTGCCGGCTGTCGCGCCCACCCGGCCCTCCCCTCGGTACTGTCCACGCCACTGTCCGTACGTGCGACGCCCAGCACTGTATTCGAACGGGAATGGTCGGTCAGGGCTGGAACGGTGAGGAAACGTTCACGTGACGACGCGTGGGTTCCGGGGCGGGTGCGGGAGCGGTTGGTTACGCGGCCACCCGCTCCGCCGGGCTGCCTGCCCGGCAGTCGCGGCAGCGGCCCGGGCGCGGTGCGCGGAAGGCGCGTTCGCAGCCGTCGCAGGTCTGGAGGGGGGCAGGAGCGTGCGGGCCGGGGGCCGGTGGAGGGGACGCGGGCAGGGCGGGGGGCAGATCGGCGGTGAGGCGGCGCTCCAGGAAGGCCACCGGGTGGCGGATCAGCTCCTGGGGCAGGCCGGTCGTCAGGGTCCGCTCCACCGCGGACGCGGGTACGCCGCGCTCCAGCCAGACGGTGACGGACGGGACGAGGCGGCGTACGTCCCGTTCGGTGAGGAGCAGACGGGAGTCGTGGAGGCGCAGCCGGGTGAGGAGGTCGGACGCCGGGGACCGGCCGGCCCCGGGAGCCGGGGCACGCTCCGTGTCCGGTGCCGGTGCGGTGGCCCCGGCGCCGGCCGGCTCGGCGGGCGGCGGTGCGACTGCCCCCGCCAGGGCCGCGCCGGGCCTGTTGCGGGAGACCGTCCGGGTCACGACTCGGCCGGATTGAAGACGCTCCTTGGTGCGTGCGAGGTAGCCGTGCTCCTCCAGCTCCCGCAGGGCGGCGGCGATGCGGATCTCGCCCTCGGGGAACTTGCCCGCCAGCGTCTTGATCCCGACCGGTGCTCCGGCGGGCAGCGACTGGATGTGGACGGCCAGGCCGATCGCCGTCAGGGACAGCTCGGGGTGCTGGAGGAGGTGATTTCCGACCACGGTGAAGTGGTCGTGGTGCGGGTGGTTGTCGTGCTCGACACCACCGGGGTGACGGCCGGACACGGGGCGGGCGTGCGCGCTAGGGTTCTGCTCAGTCATCAGGAAGAGGTCCGATCTTCCTCGGTGATCAGGCCCTCGCAGTGGGATGGCAGTCCCGGCGGGGGCCGAATCATGTCTGGGGTTGTTGCGGCAGACGCTGCACCATGAACGCCGCGCCACGCCAGCCGAGTTGCCGATGTTCACTCCGGAGAGTGATCGACGGGGGCGGCGGGGGTGGGTCGGTTCTTTCCCCGGTTCTTTGGTCTTTGGCGTCGTGCCCGACCGGGTCACGTCCGGCCGCGACCCGGTGAGAGTTCGGCCCAGACGGTCTTGGCGGGCGCCGGCCCCTGGTCGACGCCCCAACGGTCCGCGTACGCCGCCACGATGTGCAGGCCACGTCCGCCCTCCGCGTCGTCGGCGGCCGGGTCGTGGGGACGCGGGACCCGGTCGCCCCGGGCGTCCGTGACCTCGACGCGGAGGGTACCGCCGGGAGTCAGCCGCAGGGCCAGCCGGAAGTCACGTCCCGGCACCCGGCCGTGCAGCACCGCGTTCGCGGCGAGTTCGGCGACGACCTGCACCGCCGCCCCGGACGGCACGTCCCAGTCGTCGAGCTGGCGTTCCGTGAGCAGCCGCGCGAGCCGGGCACCCCTGCGCGTCGCGGACAACTGGATCGTGAAGTGGCACGCGTTCGCGGTGACGGACAGGTCCAATTTCTGGTTCACGTCACCCAGCGTGGCCGCCCGTCCCTACCCTGAACAGCACCGACCTCGGTACCGAGAGTGACTGTCCGGGTGCCTGCCGTGGTCGTACGGGTCGTACGCCAGGAGGGGAAGACGTGGAGGACGAGGAGGCCGCGGCCGTGCTCAAGGCGGTCGGGCGGCAGATCAAGCTGTGGCGGGAGGCGGCCGGGCTGCGCCAGGCCGAACTGGGGTCCGCCATCGGGTACGGCGAGGACATGGTCTCGTCCGTGGAACGCGGGCGGCGGGTGCCCAAGCCCGACTTCCTGGACAGGGCCGACGAGGTACTCGGCGCGGGCGGGAAGCTCTCGACCATGAAGGAGGACGTGGAGAAGGCCCGCTACCCGAAGAAGGTAAGGGACTTGGCGAGGCTGGAGGAGGAGGCGGTCGAGCTGGGGGCCTACGCGGGCCACCACGTCCACGGGCTGCTCCAGACTCCCGAGTACGCGCGCGCCCTGTACGCGATGCGGCGCCCGGCGTACACGGAGGAGGAAACCGACCGCTACGTCTCCGCCCGTATGGCGCGGAAGGCTGTCTTCGAGCGCGTCCCCCGGCCACAGCTCTCCTTCGTTCAGGAAGAGGTGACCCTACGACGCCCGCTCGGGGGCAGGAGCGTGCTCCGGCAGCAACTTGAACACCTGTTGGAGATCGGGAATTTGAGGCATGTCGAGATCCAGGTCATGCCCACGGACCGTGAAGACCACGCGGGGATGGCCGGATCGCTGCAACTGTTGAAGCTTCGGGGCGGGACGGCGTTCGGCCACTCGGAAGCCCAACTGCACAACCGAGTCATCACCGACCCCCACGAGGTCCAGACCCTGGACTTGCGCTATGGGATCATCCGGGCGCAGGCGCTCACGCCCCGCGAGTCATTGGCCTTCATCGAGAAAGTCATGGGAGAAGAGACATGACCTCCGCCCTCGAGTGGTTCAGAAGCAGCTACAGCAGCAATGACGGCCCCGAATGCGTCGAGGTCGCCATACCCCCCGCCGACACCACCGTCCACGTGCGCGACTCCAAGGCCCCCGACGCCGCTCGTCTGACCTTCGCCGACGCCTCGTGGGCCGCGTTCGTGCAGGCCGTCACGGCGGCCGGATGAGCTTCGGGCCCGTGGGTAATGAGGTGGGCATGACCACCACTTCCGCCTCGCGGGCCCTGCCCCTGGCCGCGGCCCTGCTCACCGGCACCGTCGCCCTCTACATGGCGCTGGTCGCCTTCGGGAACATCACCGACTTCGGGACGAACCAGGCGTTCGTCCAGCACGTGCTCGCCATGGACACCACCTTCAAGGACGACGACCTCATGTGGCGGGCCGTCACCAGCGAGGGCTTACAGAACGCGGCGTACGTGGCGATCATCGTCTGGGAGACGGCCGCCGCGCTCGTGCTCGTCGCCGGGACCTGGTTGTGGTTCCGGCGGGACGGCGCGAGGGCGCGCCTGGTCTCCACCCTCGGCCTGCTGATGGTGATGCTGCTCTTCGGCGTCGGCTTCATCGGCATCGGCGGTGAGTGGTTCGCGATGTGGCAGTCGGACACCTGGAACGGACTGGACGCGGCGACGCGGATCTTCCTGCTCAGCGGCGTCGTGCTGATCGTCACCCACCTGCCGCTGGAGCGGGGCGGTCCTACGGGACGACCGTGACCTTCGTGCCGGCCGTCGCGAACGCCCAGACGGCCTCGCCGTCCGCCGTGTGGAGCCGGATGCCACCGGTCTTCGTCCCCGGAACGGGCGGCGGGGGCGAGGAGCCGTCGACCGCGTTGGAGAAGGCGACCGAGACCCCGTCCTCCAGGGCGAAGTACACGATCCGCTCGATCCGCACGCCGTCGGAGCCGGTCGTGGCGCCCTCGGTGCGGGTGCCGACCGTGTAGGAGCCCGGATCGGGGCTTACCGAGCCGGGCCACACGGTGAACGTCCGGCGCGCGGCGTCGCTCGCGTCGACCAGCCAGACCCGCTTCTGACCGAGGGAGTAGACGATGCGCCGCCCGGTGCCGGAGCCGTCCGGGACGGGGGCCGGTGCCGTCTCCTTCGGCCTGGGCGACGCCTCCGCCGTGGCCGACGGCTTCGGATCGGCCACCGTGGCGGTGGGGTGCGGGCCCCGGTCCGCCTGCACGGTCAGGACGGCTACCGCCGCCATCGCTCCCACGGTCAGACCGGAGACCCAGGCCCACGAGGGAAGTCGGGCAGGCACGGGCACGCATCTCCTCAGCTACGAGAACCCCGACACACCGGGGGTCCGATCATCGTACTGTGAGCGGCCCGTGCCTCGGTCCGGCGGCGGTCAGTCCAGCACCGGCAGCAGCTCCGGCAGGTGCCCGTCCGAGGCCGCCGCCGCCCGCTGCCGTTCCTCGGGGACCTCGCCGTACAGCGTGGTGCGGGGCCTGGCCGGGCGGCCCGCCGCGTCGGCGACCGCGATCAGGTCCTTGACCGACTTGTAGGAGCCGTACGACGAGCCCGCCATGCGGGAGATCGTCTCCTCCATGAGCGTGCCGCCGAGGTCGTTCGCACCGGAACGGAGCATCTCCGCCGCCCCCTCCGTGCCCAGTTTCACCCAGCTCGTCTGGATGTTGGGGATGTGCGGGTGGAGGAGCAGACGGGCCATCGCGGTGACCGCCCGGTTGTCGCGCATCGTCGGCCCCGGCCGGGCGATGCCCGCCAGGTACACCGGCGCGTTCGTGTGGATGAAGGGCAGCGTCACGAACTCCGTGAAACCGCCCGTGCGCTGCTGGATGCCGGCGAGGGTGCGCAGGTGGCCGAGCCAGTGGCGGGGCTGGTCGACGTGGCCGTACATCATCGTGGAGCTCGACCGGATGCCCAGTTCGTGGGCCGTCTCGACGACCTCGATCCAGGTGGCCGTGGGCAGCTTGCCCTTGGTCAGGATCCAGCGAACCTCGTCGTCGAGGATCTCCGCCGCCGTGCCCGGGATGGAGTCGAGGCCCGCCTCCTTGGCCGCGCCGAGCCACTCGCGGATCGACATGCCGGTGCGGGTCGCGCCGTTGACGACCTCCATCGGCGAGAAGGCGTGCACGTGCATGCCCGGCACGCGGGCCTTCACCGCCTTCGCGATGTCGAAGTACGCCGTGCCCGGCAGGTCCGGGTGGATGCCGCCCTGCATGCAGACCTCGACCGCGCCGACCTCCCACGCCTGCTGGGCGCGGTCCGCCACCTGGCCGAGGGAGAGCGTGTAGGCGTCGGCGTCCGTGCGGCGCTGCGCGAACGCGCAGAAACGGCAGCCCGTGTAGCAGACGTTGGTGAAGTTGATGTTCCGCGTGACGATGTACGTCACGTCGTCGCCCACCACCGACCTGCGGACGTCGTCGGCCACCCCGCACAGGGCGTCCAGCGCCGGACCGTCGGCGTGGAGCAGCGCCAGCGCCTCGGCGTCCGTCAGCCTCGTCGGGTCGTCGGCCGCCGTCGCCAGCGCCTGGCGCACGTCGGTGTCGATGCGCTCGGGTGCCATGCCGGGCGCGGCCGCCTCGCGCAGGGCGCCCCAGTCGCCGTACACCTCGTCGAAGTCGTCGCGGCGGTCGGACGTGCGGCCGTCGGTGTCGATGGTGCGGTGCAGGTCGGTGCGGCCGGACGCCTCGAAGACCTCGTCGGGCTCCTGCCACGGCCGTCCCTCCACCGCCGCGTCCTCGACCGCCAGACCGGTGTCCGGGTCGGCGAGCGCCGCCACGTGCGGGCGCAGGCGCGGATCCAGCCACGGTTCGCCGCGCCGGACGAACTCCGGGTAGACGCAGAGCCGCTCCCGGAGCTCGAAGCCGGCCGTGCGGGACTTCTCCGCCAGCTCCTCGATCTGCGGCCAGGGACGCTCGGGGTTGACGTGGTCGATGGTCAGCGGGGAGACCCCGCCCCAGTCGTCGATGCCCGCCCCGATCAGCCGCTCGTACTCCGCGTCCACCAGGTTGGGCGGGGCCTGGAGGCAGGCCGAGGGGCCCATGATGTGCCGCGCCACGGCCACCGTGGCGACCAGCTCGTCCAGCTCCGCGTCCGGCATGCCGCGCATCGCGGTGTCCGGCTTGGCGCGGAAGTTCTGGATGATCAGTTCCTGGACGCCGTGGTAGGCGCGGGAGACCTTGCGCAGCGCGAAGAGGGACTCCGCGCGCTCCTCGTACGTCTCGCCGATGCCGATGAGGATGCCGGAGGTGAAGGGCACGGAGGAGCGGCCGGCGTCCTCCAGGACGCGCAGCCGCACGGCGGGCTCCTTGTCCGGGGAGCCGTGGTGCGGGCCGCCGGGCTCGGACCACAGGCGGGTCGCGGTGGTCTCCAGCATCATGCCCATGGACGGCGCGACGGGCTTGAGGCGCTGGAAGTCCGTCCAGGTCAGGACGCCCGGGTTGAGGTGGGGCAGCAGGCCCGTCTCCTCCAGGACGCGGATCGAGACGGCGCGGACGTAGGCGATCGTGTCGTCGTAGCCGTGCGCGTCGAGCCACTCGCGGGCCTCGGGCCAGCGGTCCTCGGGCTTGTCGCCGAGGGTGATCAGCGCCTCCTTGCAGCCGAGGGCGGCGCCCTTGCGGGCGATGTCCAGCACCTCGTCCGGCGACATGAACATCCCGTGGCCCGCCCGGCGCAGCTTGCCGGGCACGGTGACGAAGGTGCAGTAGTGGCACTTGTCCCGGCACAGCCGGGTCAGGGGGATGAAGACGCTCTTCGAGTACGTGATGACGCCGGGGCGCCCGGCGGCCTCCAGGCCCGCGTCCCGCACCCGGGCGGCGGACGCGGTGAGGGCGTCGAGGTGCTCGCCGCGGGCCTGGAGCAGCACCGCGGCCTCGGAGACGTCGAGGGCGACACCGTCCCGGGCGCGTTTGAGGGCGCGACGCAGGGAGTTCTCGGTGGGGCCGGTGGCGTCGGCGGGTCCGGTTCCGGAGGTCGCGGAAGTCGTCATCCTTCGAGCATACGAGCGCCATGATCGGGCCGCGGAGCACGCGCCGCCCGCCCACCGGGCGGTTTCCGGCCCTCCATCCGCCGACCCCCTTTCCTTGCCCGGGAGTTCACGGCTCAATACCAGGGTTGGGCGCACGCACCACCCCCGCACCACCCGTGCCATGTCACCCACGACACCTGGGGAGAGCAGCATGTGCGAGGACGACCACGCCGGAATCGGCAGACGCGCGGTGTTCGTGACGGGAGCCGCCGCCGCGCTTACCTTGGGAACCGTGAGCTTCGCTTCGGCAGCGGGCGGCCCGGGGCCGCGCACGAGGACCGTACGCGGCACCCTTCCCCCGGGCTCCCCCGACTTCGTGTACGTCCCGGTCGAAGTCCCGCCGGGCGTGCGGGAGATCAGGGTCTCCTACACCTACGACCGGCCCGCGGTTCCCGCCGGGACGCCGGGCAACGCCCTCGACATCGGCGTCTTCGACGAGCGCGGCACCGGGCTGGGCGGCCGGGGCTTCCGGGGCTGGTCGGGCGGGGCGCGCACGGAGTTCTTCGTCCGCGCGGACGACGCCACGCCGGGCTATGTGCCGGGGCCGGTGCGGGCGGGCACCTGGCACATCGCGCTCGGCCCGTACACGGTCGCGCCGCAGGGACTGCCGTACGAGCTCACGATCACGCTGACGTACGGGGAGCCCGGCGAGACCGCCCGGCCCGTGTACCCGCCGTCGCGGGCCCGGGGGCGGGGCCGCGCCTGGTACCGGGGCGACTGCCACCTGCACTCCGTGCACTCCGACGGCCGCCGCACGCCCGCCGAGATCGCGGCGCTCGCGCGGGCGGCGGGGCTGGACTTCGTCAACTCCTCCGAGCACAACACGCACTCCGCGCACGCGCACTGGGCGGACCTGGCCGGCGACGACCTGCTGATCATGCTGGGCGAGGAGGTGACGACGCGCAACGGGCACGTGGTCGCCCTCGGCACCGACCCCGGCACCTTCGTCGACTGGCGCTACCGGGCCCGCGACAACCGCTTCGGCCGGTTCGCTCGGCAGATCCGCCGCGCCGGCGGCCTGGTCGTCCCGGCCCACCCGCACGCCACCTGCATCGGCTGCAACTGGAAGTTCGGCTTCGGGGAGGCCGACGCGGTCGAGGTGTGGAACGGGCCCTGGACGCCCGACGACGAGGTGGCGCTGGCCGACTGGGACGGCATGCTGGTCGCCTCGGTGCGCGACGGCCGCGACTGGATCCCGGCCATGGGCAGCAGCGACTCCCACCGCGACCCGGACGTCGTCGGGCACCCGCAGACCGTCGTCCTCGCCGACGACCTGACCCGGGAGGCGGTCCAGGAGGGCATCCGGGCGGGGCGCTCGTACGTCGCCGAGTCGTCGAGGCTGTCGCTCGCCCTCACGGCGTCCGGCGGGCGCGGCGAGCACGCCGGCATCGGCGAACGGCTCCCCGTGGACCCGGACACCCCGGTCACCGTCCGCCTTGAGGTGACGGGCGCCCCGCGCTGCACGGTCCGCTTCGTCACGGACCAGGGGGTGCTGTTCACCGGCGCACCGCTGCCGGTGTCCGGCTCGGGCACCGTGGAGTGGCGGACGACGGCCTCGTACGCGGCGTACGTCCGGGCGGAACTGCGCCACGAGGCGGCCGCCGGCCCCCTGCCGGGGGCACTGGCGGCGTTCACCAACCCGGTGTTCCTGGGGCGGCGGTAGCGGGCCGGCCGTCGGCGAGGTCCGCGACGACGGCCGCGTGGTCGGAGGGCCAGACGCCGGCCACGGGTCCGGCGCCCGCGCGCCGCACCGCCCGGACGGCGCCCAGCCCGCCGGGGCCGGGCGGCCCGACGTGGACGTAGTCGATGCGGATGCTCGGCTCGCCGTCGGCACGGGACACGTACGGGTTGGCCGTGTCCCAGGTGCCGTGGGGCGCGGCGGGATCGGCGTGGTCCCAGGCGTCGAGGAGGGGCACGGTGCGCAGGAGCCGCACCTCCTCGGTGTCCGGGCGGGCGTTGAAGTCGCCGGTGACGACGGGCGGGAAGCCGGTGCCGGTCCGGTGCCGGGCGACGAAACCGGCGAGGGCGGCCACCTGTGCGCGGCGCACCGCCGAGGCGTGGGACGCGGAGGTCAGGTGGGTGGTGAAGAACGGGACCCGGTGAGCGGGCGCGCCGAGGCCGGCGTAGAGCGCGAGCCGGCCGTCGTCGAGGTCGCCGGGGACGGGCAGCCGCAGCACGGCGCGTTCGACGACGGGCCAGCGGCTGAGCACCGCGGTGCCGATGCCGACCGTGGCGTCGCCGATCCGGCGCTGCCAGGGCTCCGGCGCGGGAGAGGGCGCCCAGGCCCAGTGCAAACCGAGTTCGCCGGCCAGCCAGCCGGCGAGGTTCTCGTCCGCGGTGGACCACACCTCCTGGAGTCCGATGACGTCGGGATCGAGGTCGCGCAGCACGGCGAGGATCGCCTTGCGCCGCTCGGCCCACGGGCCGAACCTCCACCAGAGGTTCCACGTCACGACCCGCACGCCCGCACCGCCCGTCTTCCCGCCCGTCCGCACCCTCCCCATGAGGTTGTCCGGAGAACATGGAGGCACACGAGACGGGAGAGTGAACGAACGATGTCGTCCTGTGCCGAGACCAAGTACCGGGCCGTGACGGCCCTGCAGCGCCGGCTGAACGCGGTCGCGCGCCGCCTTCCGGGCCAGACCCTGCTGGAGACCACCGGCCGCGTCTCCGGCCTCCCCCGCCGCACACCGGTCCGCGGACGCCGGGTCGGCGACTCCTTCCGGCCGGTGTCGGAGTTCGGCGAGCGGGCGCAGTACATCCGCGACATCCGCGCCGATCCGCGGGTCCGGGTGCGGATCCGGGGCCGCCGGCACACGGGGACGGCCCTGCCGCTCCCGGGCGACGACCCGGTCGCGCGCCTGCGCCGCCTGCCCCGGTTCAGCAGCCTGGCCGTGCGGGCGATGGGGGTCGGGACCGGGCTGCCGACGGTGCGGGTGGACCTGGACGGGGGCGGAAGCAGGTGAGGAACCTGTGATCGGCGTCTCCCACGGCTGACGAGGTCGGCATGAACAAGGCAAACTGACGTGGTTGCTCAGGATGTCCTAGGGGGACGGCATGGACGGTGGACCGCGGGTCCCGCAGCAGCGGCTGCCCGGATCCCCGGCGGAACCGGAGCAGTCGGCCGCGCTGCGCTTCGGCGTGCTCGGACCGGTGCGCGCCTGGCGCGGCGACGAGCCGCTGGCCACCGGCTCCCCGCAGCAACGCGCGCTGCTGGCCGCGCTGGTGCTCCGCGAGGGCCGTACGGCGACGGCCGGCGAGCTGATCGACGCCCTGTGGGGCGAGGAACCGCCGTCGCAGGCGCTGGCGGCGGTGCGGACGTACGCTTCCCGGCTGCGGAAGGTCCTGGACCCCGGGGTGCTGGTGAGCGAGTCGGGCGGCTACGCCGTGCGCGGCCTGGACGCCGGGGCCCTGGACCTGTCGGTCGCCCGGGACCTGGCCGTCGAGGCGGAGAAGGCGCGGGCCGCCGGGGACCTGCGCGGCGCCCGTGAGGTGCTGCGGCGCGCGCTGGCGCTGTGGGACGGCGAGGCGCTGGCCGCCGTCCCGGGCCCGTACGCGCAGGCGCAGCGGGTCCGGCTGGAGGAGTGGCGGCTCCAGCTCCTCGAGACGCGGCTGGACATGGACCTGGAGCAGGGCTGCCACGCGGAGGCCGTCTCGGAGCTGACCGCGCTGACCGCCGCGCATCCGCTGCGCGAGCGGCTGCGGGAGCTCCTCATGCTCGCCCTGTACCGCAGCGGGCGCCAGGCCGAGGCCCTGGCCGTGTACGCGGACACGCGCCGCCTGCTCGCCGACGAGCTGGGCGTCGACCCGCGTCCCGGTCTGCGGGAGCTGCAACAGCGCATCCTCCAGGCGGACCCGGCCCTGGCGGAACCGTCCGCGCCGGCCGCGGAACCGGCCGCCGCCCCGGTCCGGCCGGCCCAGCTGCCGGCCACGGTGCCGGACTTCACGGGACGCGCGTCCTTCGTGCGGGAGCTGAGCGAGGTGCTGGGCTCGGCGTCGGGTGCCGAGGGCCGGGTGATGGCCGTCTCCGCGCTGGCGGGCATCGGCGGTGTCGGCAAGACGACCCTCGCGGTGCACGTGGCCCACCGGGCGCGGGCCGCCTTCCCGGACGGGCAGCTCTACGTCGACCTCCAGGGCACGGGGGCGCGGGCGGCGGAACCGGAGACGGTGCTGGGCTCGTTCCTGCGCGCCCTGGGCACGGCCGACTCGGCCGTGCCGGACTCCCTGGAGGAGCGGGCGGCCCTCTACCGCTCCGTCCTGGACGGCCGCCGCGTCCTGGTCCTGCTGGACAACGCCCGGGACGCGGCGCAGGTGCGCCCGCTGCTGCCCGGCACGGACGGCTGCGCGGCGCTGGTGACGTCGCGTGTGCGGATGGTGGACCTCGCCGGGGCGCACCTGGTGGACCTGGACGTGATGTCCCCGGACGAGGCGCTGGGGCTCTTCACCAGGATCGTGGGCGAGGAGCGGGTCGCCGCGGAGCGGAAGGCGGCCCTGGACGTGGTCGCGGCGTGCGGTTTCCTGCCGCTGGCCATCCGCATCGCGGCGTCGCGCCTCGCGGCCCGCCGCACGTGGACGGTGTCCGTCCTCGCCGCGAAGCTGGCGGACGAGCGGCGCCGGCTGGACGAGCTCCAGGCCGGCGACCTGGCGGTCAAGGCCACGTTCGAGCTGGGCTACGGGCAACTGGAGCCGGCCCAGGCCCGTGCCTTCCGCCTGCTGGGCCTGGCGGACGGCCCGGACATCTCCCTCGCGGCCGCGGCGGCGTTGCTGGACCTCCCGGCGGAGGACACCGAGGACCTGATGGAGTCCCTGGTGGACACGTCCCTGCTGGAGTCGGCGGCGCCGGGCCGCTACCGGTTCCACGACCTGGTCCGGCTCTACGCCCGCGCGTGCGCGGAACGCGACGAGCAGCCGCCGAGCGAGCGGGGGGCGGCGCTGTCGCGGCTGCTGGACTTCTACCTGGCGACGGCGGCCGGGGTGTACGCGATCGAGCGGCCGGGCGACCGGCTCGTGGACGGCCTGGAGCCGACCGAGTACCCGGGGCTGACGTTCACCGAGGGCTCGGCGGCGCTGGACTGGCTGTACAGCGAGGCAGCGCCGTTGCTCGCGTGCGTGCGGCAGTCCGCCGGGACCGACCGGCTGCGGCGGGCGGTGGACCTGCTGTGGGCGGCCAAGGACCTGACGGAGTCCGGGGCGAACTCCCACCAGTACGAGACGACGGCCAGGGCGATGTGCGACGCCACCGGGGCGGGCGGGGATCCGCGCGCCGAGGGCAGGGCGCGTACGACGCTCACCAACGTCCTGCTGGTCTCCGGCCGTATCCGGCAGGCCGCCGAACAGGCGGAACTGGCCATGGCGCGCGCGCAGTCCGCGCGGGACACGACCGCCGTGAGCTGGGTCGCGAACGACCGGGGTCTCATCTCGCTGCACCAGGGCCGGTACGCGGACGGGCAGTCCTTCCTGGAGCAGGCCATCGACGGCTACCGGGCGGCCGGCAACCGGGCCGGCGAGGCGCTCAGCCTCTGCAACCTCTCCCGGGCCCACCTGGGCATGGGCAACACCGAGAAGGCGGTGGCCATCGCGCACCGGGGGCTGACCGCCCAGCTCGAGATCGGCCGGACCATGCGCCTGGCCAACGGGCACTTCACCCTGGGCATCGCGCTCACCGGGGCCGGCCGGCACACGGACGCCCTCGCGCAGTTCGCCAGCGCGCTGCGCATCTTCGAGGACCACCGGCAGCGTCTGTGGCAGGGTACGACCAACTTCCGTATCGCCCAGGTGCACCTGTCGGCCCTGCGTCCGGCGCAGGCGGCGCAGCACGCCGAGCAGGCGCTGGCGCTGGGGTGCATCGGCGGGGACCGGATGCGGGGCAACGTCCTGACGCTCCTGGGACGCGCTCTCGCCGGGCTCGGCCAGGCGGACCGGGCCGGTGCCTGCTGGCAGGACGCGCTCGGCCTCTTCCAGCAGTGCGGGGCGCCGGAGGCCGACGAGGTCCGGGCGCTGCTCTCCCCGGCCGCGGCCGCCTGAGGGCGTTCAGCGTTCGTTTATCTCCCCCGTGCAGTCTTCTTCCTGTCACACCGTCGCGTCGGGGGGCAGGCGGTCTGACCGGGAGCCGGGCCAGTTATCGTGCGGCTCCGAACGCCCGTCCGGCGGCCCACGGGGGAGCCACTGGACGGGCGTTCCTCACCAGCCGTCACCGCAGCGAAGGAAGACAGCACATGAGCGACGTCAAGAAGGACGCGGAAGCCACCACGCAGGACAACGCGATGCCCACGCCGCCGGCGAAGGACGAGACCATCACCACGATGGACAACGCCATGCCCACGCCGCCCGCGAAGGACACCATCACCACGATGGACAACGCGATGCCGGCCCCGCCCGCCCTGGGCCGGGACGGCAAGTAGACCTTTCCGCACGGGGATCGGCCGCGGCGGCGCGGAGGGGGAGCCGCCGCGGCCGATGTGTGTCCCAAATGGTTCAGTTCCGGCCAAGCCGTGGCCTGAGTCGTTCGGAAGGGTCGAACGGATCCTCGGGTGTCACTAGGGTCTCCCCGTCATGTCGGTGTACGTCGGTGATGTCCCCGGGAGGGAGGCCCCGGCCGGTGGGTCCGCGAGCGATGAAGGCGCTGCTCCGTGCGCTCGGCGGGGAGGCGGCCCAGGACGTCGAGAGACCGGCGGAGCCGGAGGCCGTCATGCGGGCCTTCTGCCGGGCCATGAGCGTGCGCGCGGGGCGGCCGGTGGAGCTGGTGTTCCGGGCGTTCCCGGCGGACATCCCGGTGTCGGGGCTGCGGCTGGACCTCGGGGACCGGTCCCTCGTCGTGGTCGAGGAACGCACCGTGCCCGAGGCCCAGCTGGTGATCCTCGGGCACGAGCTGTGGCACGAGGAGCAGGGCGACTGCGGGCACCACGTCGCCGGGCTCGCCGAGGCCTCCGCGCGGGCCGGCGCCCCGCCGCAGCAGACGTCCGACGCGGTGCGGCGGGCGGCGGAGCAGATCCTCACCGAGGCCGAGGTGCCGCGCGACGCGCTGCTGGCCGTCGCGGCCCGGGCCGGGTCGCCGGACGGGCACGAAGTGGCCGCCGAGACCTTCGGGCTGCTGTTCGGGCGGGAGGTGCGCACCTGGATGCGCGGCCGGTACGCCGAGGGCCCGGTCTCCCCCGCGACCGTGGAGGGCCGCATGAACCTGTCGCTGACCAACCGCGGCGGGCGCCTGCTCTGATGGCCGCGCATCTCCACGTCCCCTACGCGCTGCCCACCGTCCTGCTCGCCGTCGCCGTCCTGCTCAAGCTGCCGACGTTCGTACGGGCCTGGCGCAACCCCGAGGTGCGGGCGACGACCGTGCTGCTGGTGTGCGCGACGTGCGTGCTCGTCGTCGTCACCCCCGTCAACATCGAGCGCCTCAACGCGTGGACGGGCATCCCCAACTTCGCCTCGCCGTGGGCGTACTCGTTCCTGACCGCGTCCGGCGCCACCGGGCTGACCATGATCACCCGATGGCGGGAGCCGCCGTCGGAGCGGCGCAGGCGCGGCATCCGCCGCATCCACTGGGCGTACGGCGGGGTGGTGGCGGGCCTGTGGGTGACCTTCTTCCTGGCCAGCGTGCCGGAGCCGCGGGTGTACGACCTCGACACCTACTACGCCGGCACGCCGTGGATGCGCGAGCACATCCTGCTCTACCTCGGCGCGCACGCGGTGACCGGCATCGTCGCCACCCGGATGCTGCGGCAGTGGTCGCCGACGGTGACCGACCGCTGGGTGCGGTCGGGGGTCGTCCTCCTGCTGGCCGGCTTCGCCGCCGGCCTGGTCTTCGACGGGGCGAAACTGGCCGCGGTGGCGGCCCGGTGGTGCGGGACGGACTGGGACGTCCTCAGCACGCGGGTGGCGCCGCCGTTCGCCCTGCTCCAGGCGTCGCTGGTCGCCGTCGGGTTCATCGTCCCGCAGGCCGGTCCGGCGTTGCGCAACGCGGTCCGCGACCAGCGGGAGTACCTGCGGCTGCGGCCCCTGTGGCGGGCGCTTCGGGTGCTCGCGCCGGCGGCGGCACCGGCCCGCTTCGGGTTCTGGGTGCCGTTGGACCTGCGGGTCATGCAGCGGCAGCAGCGCATCCACGACGCGCTGCTGCTGCTGGCCCCGCACTTCCGCCACGACGTCCACCGGCGGGCCCTGGCCGCGGCACGCGCCGTCCACGGCGAGGCGAGGGCCCGCGACCTCGCCGGTGCCGTCGCGCTGCGCGACGCCATCGACGCCTGCGCGGCCGGTGTCCCGGCGCCCGCGTCCGACCGGCCGCCGGGCATCGGCACCGACATCAGCGACCACATCGGCACCATCTCCCTCGCCCTGTACCGACGGCGTGCCATCGCCGCCCTCGGCCGCCGGGTGACCAGCACAGGAAGCGGCCTCAACGCACATGCCTGACAAACCCGTCGCCCACCGGCCGCGCGCCGTCGTCCTGGGCGCCAGCGCGGCGGGCCTCTTCGCCGCCGCCGTGCTCACCGAGTTCGCGGACGTCACGGTCGTCGAGCGCGACGTCCTGCCCGAGGGGCCCGAGCCGCGCCGGGGGGTTCCGCAGGCCCGGCACGCGCACCTGGTGTGGAGCGGCGGGGTCCGGGCCCTGGAGGAGCTGCTGCCCGGGCTCGTCGACGACGTCGTGTGCCGGGGCGGGCGCCTGGTCCGCATCATGGGCGACATGGTGTCCCGGGCCCCCAACGAGGTGTGGTTCCGCAGGTTCCTCGCCACCCACCACCGGAACCTGGTCTGCTCGCGCGACCTGCTCGACTCCGTCGTCCGCGACCACGTCCTCAAGGGCGAGCGGATCACCCTGCGCCAGGACACCGCCGCCCTGTCGCTGGAGGGCGACGCCCGCCGCGTGAGCGGGGTGCGCGTCCTGGCCCGCGACGGCGACGAGCATCTGCTGGACGCCGACCTCGTCGTGGACGCGACCGGACGCGGCTCCCGTGCCCCGCAGTGGCTCGTCGACCTGGGTCTGCCCCGGGTCACCGAGCGGGAGGTCGACGCCGGCCTCACCTACGCCACCCGCGTGTACCGCGCTCCCGGCAGCACGGCCGACGGCGCCTTCCCGCTGATCAACGTGCAGGCCAACCCGGCCGATCCGCCCGGGCGGGGCGGCGTCATCCTGCCCGTCGAGGGCGACCGGTGGATCGTCACCCTGGGCGGTACCCGGGGCGGCGAGCCCGGCCCCGACCCGGACGCCTTCGTGCCGTTCGCGCTCTCCCTCGCGGACCCGGTCATCGGCGAGCTGCTGCGGGACGCCGAACCGCTCGGAGACGTCACCGTCACCCGCAGCACCGCCAACCGGCGCCGCTACTACGAGAAGCTCAGGCGCCGCCCCGAGGGCTTCGTCGTCCTCGGTGACGCCGTCGCCGGCTACAACCCCGTCTACGGGCACGGCCTGACCGTCGCCGCGCAGGGCGCCCTCGCCGTCCGTGACGTGCTGCGCCGCACCGGCCTCACCGCGCCCGGGACGGCCGGTGCCGTCCAGCGCGCCGCGGCCCGCCCGGTCGCGGGCGCCTGGGGCCTGGCGGTCGGCCAGGACGCGTTCTACCCGGGCGCAGCGGACACCCCGCCGGCCGTGGCGGAGAGGCTCCTGGCCCGCTACGTCGACCGGGCCGTCGCCACCGGCGCCCGCAGTCCCCGCGCCCTGGGTGCCCTGCTCGACGTGATGAGCATGGAGCGGCCCCCGACCCGGCTCTTCTCGCGGGACATGCTGGTCCCCATGCTGTTCGGCCCGCGGAGGCCGCACCTCCAGGGCCCGCCGATCAGCGAGGCGGAACGCCGGGCGGCCCGCAACTGACCGCCCGGGCGCCGCGGTCAGGTCAGCGGGAGGATCTCCTCGTCGTCCAGCTCGCAGTGGTCGGCGGTCCGGCCCGGGGCGTCGAGCGCGAGGCGTACGCGGCTCGCGCTGCCGGCGGGGACGGTGGTCTCCTGGCGGGCGTCGTCGATCGTGACGTCGCTCCCGTCCTTGAAGAACACGGTGACGGCGAAGGTGAACTCGCGGTCGTTGGGGTTGGTCACCTCGACCGTGGCGTACGGATCGTCCTCGGTCGCGCAGCTCACGAGTTCTACCGTGGCGGCCTCCGGGGCGGCGCGGCCGCCGTCACCACCCCCGCCGTCGGTGTCGGTGTCGTCGGTGTCGGAGCGGCCGTAACCGTAACCGCCGCTCGTGCCACTGCCGTACGAGTCGTCGCCGTCGTCCTTGTACACGTCGCCGTCCGACGTGGACGACGAACCGTCGTGGTCCTGGCCGCTGCTGCTGCACCCGCTCCCACCGTCACCGCCGCCGTGGCCGTGCCCGCGCCCCGTCGAGAACCCGGTCAGGCTGAGGACCACCAGTGCCGAGATGGCCGCGAACCTGCATGCTCGTCCCCGTGTCGTCATGACGCCACGCTAACCAGCGGCTGTCACGGGCATGTCACCGCCGCGCCACGGCCGGGCACGCCGTGCGGCCGTGCCGGGGCGGGGCGCGTCAGGCCGTGCGCGCCGTCCCCGTGCCCTTCTCCGCGTCCAGCGCGTACACGCAGCGGTCCTTGCTGCACGCGTACACGATGCCGTCCCGCACGACCGGGGAGCCGGTGATCTCGCCGCCCGTCGCCAGCTTCCAGCGCAGGCGGCCGTCGTCGGCCTTCAGCGTGTAGAGGAGGTGGTCGGTGGAGCCGAAGTGGATCCGGCCCTCGGCCACCACGGGCGCGCCGACGATCTCGCCGCCCGCCTGGAAACGCCACTTGGGCGTGCCGGTGACGGCGTCCAGGGTGTACAGGCCCTTGCCGCTGCCCACGTGGACGTGACCCGCGGCCACCAGGACCGGGTCGGTGGAGGAACGGCCCTCCGTCGCGATGCGCCAGCGGTCGCGGCCGTCGGTGGCGTCGAGGGCGTACACCGTGCCGAGGTAGTCGGCCAGGTAGACGCCGCCACCGGTGACCGCGGGGCCCGGCACGAAGACCGGCGGGGACAGGAAGACCGCCGGGGCCTCGAAGTGCCAGCGGACGTGTCCGGAGGCGACCTCCAGGGCGAGGACGCGGGTGCCGGCCGCGACGTACACGTAGCCGTCGGGTGCCTGGGACAGGCGGACCGGCACGCCGCCGCAGGACGCCGCGTCGCCGATCGGGTACGACCAGCGCTCGTCGCCGGTCCGGGCGTCCAGGGCGCGCAGCCTGGCGTCCTGCCAGACGTACACCGTGCCGTCATGGACGGCCGCGCCCGCCTCCGGGGACTCGAAGTCGGTCTGGGCGCCGGTGATCTCCCACAGCTTCTGGCCGCCCGAGGCCTCCCACGCCTGGACGCCGCCGCCGCGGGTGGCGGTCACGACCGTGCCGCGGTCGGCCCGGAGTGAGTAGACCCAGGCGTCCGTCTGGACACGCCACAGGTCGGCGCCCTCCCGCGCGTCCAGGGCGAAGAGGGTCGGGCCGTCGGAGGCGTGGATGCGGCCGTCCGCGACCGCCATCGACCAGGCCACGTCCCGGGTCTTGAAGCGGCGGCGTCCGGTGGCCACGTCCAGGGCGTGCACCTCGAAGGAGGTGACGTAGACCAGGTCCCCGTCGACGGACGGCGTGCCCCAGACGTCGTTGGACATGCGGAACCGCCAGGGCCGCCAGCCGCTCGCGGCCGCCTCGGGGGGCGCCGGGGGCACGGCGGGTGCCGGTACGGCCGGGTCGGCGCCGTTGACGCCGGGGTGCGGCCGGGACCAGGAGGCGGCGAGGGCGGACTCCGGCGGGGGCGCGGCCACGGCGGCCGCCCGCATGTCCGCGACGCGCGGGCCGGGGCCGATGGGCACCGGGGCGCCGGCCAGCTGGACGGGCCCGGTGTCCGGGGCACCGACGGGCGCGGGCACCGGGGGGCCGTGCACGGACGGCGCCGGGACGACGGGGTCGTGCGAGGGCGGCGGCGGCAGCGAGGGCGCCGGTACGGCCGGCCGGGCACCGCCCGCGCCTCCGCCGCGCCCGCCCGCCGTCGCCGCGGGCCGGATCGAGGTGCGGCCGCCCCGCCGTCCCTCGATCAGCCCCACCGCCCGTTCGGGCAGCCACGCCGACGCCGTACCGCTGTCGTCGGAGCCGGAGCCGAACAGGTGCGGGGCGAGCTGGGACTGGAGGTCGGCGGGGTTGGGGCGGGCCGTCGCCTCCATCTGCATGCAGGACTCGATGAGCGGACGCAGCTCGTCGGGGAGGCCCTCCAGGTCGGGGCCCTCGCGCAGCAGCATGAAGACCGTCTCCACCGGGTTGGCCCCGTGGAACGGCGGGTGCCCGGTGGCGGCGAAGACCAGCATGGAGCCGAGCGAGAAGACGTCGCTGGCGCCGGTGACGCTGCGCGAGTCCTTGGCCTGCTCCGGGGACATGTACGCGGGGGTGCCGACGGCGACGTTCGTCATGGTCAGGCGGGTGTTCGAGACGCCGGAGGCGATACCGAAGTCGATCACCCGGGGGCCGTCCTCGACGACGAGGACGTTCGACGGCTTGAGGTCGCGGTGGACGAGCCCGGCGCCGTGGATCGACTGGAGCGCCTCCGCGACGCCCGCCGCCAGCCAGCGCACGGCCTGGGCGGGCAGCGGCCCGCACTCGTTCACTATCTCCTCGAGGGAGGGCGCGGGGACGTACGCCGTGGCCAGCCACGGCACGGCGGCCCGGGGATCGGCGTCGACCACGGCCGCCGTGTAGAAGCCGGAGACCGCGCGGGCGGCCTCCACCTCACGCGTGAAGCGGACGCGGAACAGCTGGTCCTCGGCGAGCTCCGTCCGCACCGTCTTGATCGCCACGCGCCGGCCGGACGCCGAACGCGCCAGATAGACCAGCCCCATGCCGCCGGCGCCGAGCCGCCCCAGCACCTCGAACGGCCCGATCCGCCGCGGATCGTGCTGCGTCAGCTGATCCACCACTTGCCTGCCACCTCCCCGTACGAGCCGCGCCACCCACATATGTACGCGACCGACGTGCAGCGTCTCACCACCGCACCGCCGCGGCGGCACACACCCCGATTCTTCCTGTCCGGAGCCGTGGTGGCGAACCCTGGGACAATCCGGGTGTCACGTCCCAATCCCGGGCGAACACCCACCCGGACCCGGCGCCGCGGCGGTCCTCAGCGCTGGAGCAGCGCGAACGAGGCGCCCTGGCCGTCCGAGACGACGGCCACCCTCCCGTACGACGTCCCGAACGGCGGCACCCGCACCCGTCCGCCGAGCCGGGCCACCGTGCCGAGCGCCGCCTCGCAGTCCTCGACCCGGAAGTGCACGAGGAAGTGCGGCGGCATCTCGGCGGGGAAGACGTCGGTCACCGCCGCGCGGCCCACGTCGGGGGCGGCGCCCGGGCCGAAGAGGGCCTCGTGGAAGAGGTCGCCGTAGAAGGCGTTGGCGGCCTCGGTGTCGCGGGTGTACAGCTCGGCCCAGGCGAAGGTGCCCGGCCGGTGCCGCCTGCCGAAGCCGGCGAAGGCGGTCCCGCCGGCGCCGGGGGCCCCTTGCCACAGGGCGAAGACCGCGCCCTGCGGGTCGGCCACGAGGGCGGTCGTGCCCAGGCCGTCGACCGGCCGCGGCGGCACGACGATCTGCCCGCCGGCCTCCCGGACCCGTCCGGCCAGCGCCCCGGCGTCGCGGGCGGCGAAGTACACCGTCCACACCGTGGGCATCCGGCCGTCCGTCTTGGGCACCAGCGCGGCGACGGGCTCGCCGTCCAGCCGCGCCCACGCGGCGGCGCCGGGCCCCGCGTCCTCGAAGGACCATCCGAAGAGCTCGCCGTAGAAGCGCCGGCCCGCGGGGACGTCGGGGAGCTGTGCGTCCACCCAGCAGGGGACGCCTTCTGCGTACGCGGACGCCCTCTGGGCGGATGCACCGTTTTCGGCCATGCCGCCAACGTAACCGCGTCCCGCGCACGCCGCAGACCAGGCACAGCAGCCACTCCACGCCCGCGCACCCCATTTGCAGTCGGCCGAATCGCGCTGGGATCGCCCGTCGGTAAGCTGACTGCATGACAGGACAAGTGCGCACCGTGGACGGCCGCGTGGCCGGTCGACGCGGGCAGGCGACCCGGCAGAAACTGCTCGACTGCCTGGGCGACATGCTCAGCTCCTCGCCCTACCGGGACGTCAAGGTCATCGATGTCGCCCGGAAGGCGGGCACTTCGCCCGCGACCTTCTACCAGTACTTTCCGGACGTCGAGGGAGCCGTCCTGGAGATCGCCGAGCAGACGGTCGCCGAGAGCTCCGGCCTGGCCGAGCTGGCGGCGAACCGTTCCTGGGTCGGCAAGTCCGGATGGCAGACGGCGCAGGAACTGGTCGACGGGTTCCTCGAGTTCTGGCGGAAGAACGACGCGATCCTCCGGGTCGTCGACCTGGGCGCCGCGGAGGGCGACAAGCGGTTCTACAAGCTGCGGATGAAGATCCTCAACTCGGTGAACACGGCCCTCGCGGACTCCGTCGCCGAGCTGCAGGCCAAGGGCAAGGTCGACAAGGACGTGAACCCGGCGGCGATCGCCGGCGCGCTGGTCACGATGCTCTCGGCCGTCGCCTCGCACCAGAAGGGCTTCACCTCCTGGGGCGTGAAGCAGGCCGATCTCCGGCCGAACCTCGCCCTGTTGACGTACCTGGGCATGACCGGCAGGAAGCCCACGAAGTAGCGCGCCCGACCGGTCACGCGGCAGCCTGTCATCCCTGCCCGATCCGCCACGCCCCGGTCCCCCGCACGCCCTGCCACGCCGGTGCCCGCTCCGCGCACCGCCCCCCCCCCGGCTCCCCCGCTCTTCCCCCGCCTCCTCCCCGCGCCTCCTTCCTGGCCCTGGACGCCCGCCGCCGCACCCCTCCGTGGTGCCGAGCCGCCCGCCGCCCGGCCGCCGCCCGGCCCGCAGGGGAACAACCGCCCGGACGCCCGCTGTTGCGAACGGTGCAGACACCCGGACAGCCCGACAGCCGGACACCCGAACGCCGTTGGAGGAGACCGCGATGGCTCTGAGCCGCGAAGAGCGTGAACAGTTCCTGGCCGAACCCCACGTCGCCGCGCTGGCGGTGGACGCGGGAGCCGGACGGGCCCCGCTGACCGTGCCGATCTGGTACCAGTACGAGACCGGTGGCGACGTCTGGATCCTGACCGGGCTCGACAGCCGCAAGAACGAGCTGATCAAGGCGGCCGGCCGGTTTTCCCTGATGGTCGACCGGCTGGAGCCCACCATCCGGTACGTCTCGGTGGAGGGCCCGGTCGTCGAGACGGCCCCCGCGACCGTCGAGCTGCTGCGGGAGATGTCGGCCCGGTATCTCCCGGCCGAGAAGGTCGACGGCTACGTCGACTTCGCCTGGAAGAACCACGGCGAACAGGTCGTCGTCCGGATGCGGCCCGAGCGCTGGGTCTCCTCCGACCTCGGCCAGGTGTGAGCCGTAGGACGAACGTCCCCCGCCCGGACCGCCGCCACGTGACAATCGGCACATGGAACCCGATCTTCACGAGCTGCTGAGGTCACTGCGGGTGTGGGACCCGGCGGTCACCGAACTGCGGCCGTTCGACCCCGCCACCGCGCCCGGCGACCCGCTGCCCCTGTTCACCCGGTGGTTCGCCGAGGCGGTGGCGGCCGGCCAGGACGAGCCGCACACCGTGTCGCTGGCGACGGCCGATGCCGAGGGATGGCCGGACGTGCGGATCGTGATGCTGCACGGCGCGGACGGGGACGGCTGGTCCTTCGCCACGCACGCCGACAGCCGCAAGGGCCGCCACCTCGCCGCCCGGCCGTACGCCGCGCTCGTCTTCTACTGGCCGGTGCTGGGCCGCCAGGTGCGGGTGCGCGGCCCGGTCGCCGTCGCCCCGGCCGAGGAGGCACGGGCCGACCTGCACGCCCGGTCGACCGGCGCGCTGGCCGCCGCCCTCACCGGCCGGCAGAGCGCGCCCCTGAGCTCGCCGGAGGAGCTGGCGCGCGCCTCCGGCACGGCCTGGGAGCAGGCCGAGCGGGAGCCGGAAGCGTCCGTCCCGTCCTGGACGCTCTACCGGCTGCGACCCCAGGAGGTGGAGTTCTTCCAGGGCGACGCCCGGCGCCGCCACGTACGCCTCGCCTACCGGCGGACCGGGGCGGGCTGGCGCACCCAGCTGCTGTGGCCGTGAGCGCCGGTCACCGCGTGCCGGGAGCCGCCGGCTCCGCGTCGGTCGCCAGCCGGGCGTGCAGGTGGGCGTCCCGGAACGCGTCGTGCCGGCCGGCCTCGAACAGGGCCTCGCGCATCGTGCCCTCGTAGCGGTACCCGGACCGTTCGGCGACCCGGCAGGAGGCGTCGTGGCCCACGGCATGGCCCAGTTCCAGGCGGTGGACGCCGAGTTCCGCGAAGGCCCAGCGCGACGCCAGGAGCAGGGCGCGGGTGGCGACGCCCCGGCCGCGGGCCCCGGGCAGCACCCAGTAGCCGACGCGGGCCAGCTTCAGGGGGAGGTTGATCTCGTTGACGCCGACGTGCCCGAGCGTCGTGCCGTCCGCCCCGTCCGTGATCCGGAACGACGCGGACCTGCCCTCGTCGGCGTCCCGCGCCCGCGCCCGCAGCGACTCGCGGGCCGCCCTCAGGTCGGACATCGGCCGGAGCGGCGTGTTCCAGCGCTGGAAGTCGGGGTCCTGGTAGCCGCTCAGCCACGTCCGCACGTCGGCTTCGCTGCCGGCGTCCCAGGCACGGAGGTGGAGGCCGTGCCCACGCGGTTCGGTGACGGAGGGGGCGAGGGTGCGTGTACGTGTGTGGGCCATCCGCCCATTCAAACCGACCGGGGCCGGTGGAGGCCCGAGAGTTTCCGTGACCGATCCGCAACCGATTCCGGTCTTGACCGAGACCCATCAAGCGAGACCCGGATTACCCTCGCCGCATGGCCGACTCCACAGCGTCCGCTGCATCACGGTCCGCCCACCCCGCGGACCTGCCCGTGTACGTCATCGGCGGCGGGCCCGGCGGCCTGGCCGTCGCCCACGCGCTGCGCGCACGGGGGCTGCGGGCCGTCGTCCTGGAGCGGGCCGACCGGGTCGGCGCGTCCTGGCGGCGCCACTACGACCGGCTCCGGCTGCACACCACCCGCCGGCTGTCGGCGCTGCCCGGTCTGCCGATGCCGCGCCGCTTCGGGCGGTGGGTGGCCCGCGACGACGTGGTGCGGTACCTGGAGAAGTACGCCGCCCACCACCAGCTGGAGATCGTGACCGGTGTCGAGGTCTCCCGCGTCGAGCGGGCGTCCGACGGCACCGGCTGGGTGCTGCACGCGTCCGGGGGCCGCGAACTGGCCGGCGCCGCGGTCGTGGTCGCCACCGGGTACAACCACACCCCGCGGCTGCCGGACTGGCCCGGCCGGGACACGTACACCGGGGAGCTGCGGCACGCCGCCGAGTACCGGAACCCGGCTCCCTACGCGGGCCGGGACGTCCTGGTCGCCGGCGTCGGCAACACGGGTGCGGAGATCGCCGTGGACCTGGTGGAGGGCGGCGCCGCACGGGTGCGCCTGTCCGTCCGCACCCCGCCGCACATCGTGCGCCGCTCCACCGCCGGCTGGCCCGCCCAGTACACCGGCGTCCTCTGCCGGCGCCTCCCGGCCGGCCTGGTCGACCGGCTGGCCCGGCCGCTGGCCCGGCTCAGCGTGCCCGACCTGTCGGCACAGGGCCTGCCGCGCCCCGAGGCCGGGCTCTACACCCGGGCACGGCAGGGCGCGATTCCGGTGCAGGACGTCGGCCTGATCGACGCGGTGCGCTCGGGCCGGGTGGAGGTCGTGGCCGCGGTGAACGGGTTCGAGGCCGGCAAGGTGCTCCTCGCGGACGGCTCCCGCGTCGCCCCCGACGCGGTGATCGCCGCGACCGGGTACCGGCGGGGCCTGGAGGGCCTGGTGGGCCACCTGGGCGTCCTCGACGCGGCGGGGAAGCCGGTCGCGCACGGCGGCCGCACGCCGCCGGGCGCCCCCGGCCTGTACTTCACCGGCTTCACCAACCCGATCAGCGGCATGCTCCGTGAGCTGGCGCGGGACGCGACGCGGATCGCCGCGGCGGTCGGCCGGGACGGGGACCGCCGGGTCACACGGCTGCCGCGCTGAGTCCCCCGCCGGCCCCGGGCCCGCTCAGGGCGCCGCGAGCTCCGGGGTTCCCGTCCGGCGGATCACCAGCGCCATCAGGGCGGCCACCGCGCACAGGGCGCCGGAGGCGTACCAGACGACGTCGTACGTGCCGAAGGTGTCGCGGGCGACGCCGCCGAGGAAGGCGACGAGGGCCGCGCCGACCTGGTGGGAGGCGAGGACCCAGCCGAAGACGATCGCGCTGTCCTCGCCGTACCGCTCGCGGCACAGGGCGAGGGTGGGCGGCACGGTGGCGACCCAGTCGAGGCCGTAGAAGACGATGAAGAAGATCATCGGCGGGTGGACGCCGGGCGCCAGCAGGAAGGGGAGGAACAGGAGGGAGACGCCGCGCAGGGCGTAGTAGACGGCGAGCAGGCGGCGCGGTTCGAAGCGGTCCGTGAACCAGCCGGAGGCGATCGTGCCGATCACGTCGAACACGCCGATGACGGCGAGCAGCGAGGCGGCGGCGGTCAGCGGCATGCCGTGGTCGTGGGCCGCGGGCACGAAGTGGGTCTGGATCAGGCCGTTGGTGGAGGCGCCGCAGATCGCGAAGGTGCCGGCCAGCAGCCAGAACGGGCCGGTGCGCACCGCGGAGAACAGGACCGTCAGGGCGCGGCGGGCGGCGCCGGGGACGGGTGCGGGCTTGGGCACGAACTCCTTCGCGCCGTAGGGCTTCTGGCCGACGTCGGCCGGGTGGTCGTGCAGCAGCAGCCAGACGAAGGGGACGACGGCGAGGGCGGCCAGGGCGACCGTGACGGCCGCGGGGCGCCACTTGTACGTCTCCACGATCCAGGACAGCAGCGGCAGGAAGATCAGCTGCCCGGAGGCGGAGGCGGCGGTGAGGACGCCGGTGACCAGTCCGCGCCGCTCGGTGAACCAGCGGTTGGTGACGGTGGCGGCGAAGGCCAGCGCCATCGAGCCGGAGCCGAGGCCGACCAGCAGGCCCCAGCACACGATGAGCTGCCAGGCGGAGTCCATCCACACGGTCAGGCCCGAGCCGAGCGCGATGACGGTGAGCGCGACGGCGACCACCCGCCGGATGCCGAAGCGGTCCATGAGCGCGGCGGCGAAGGGGGCGGTCAGGCCGTAGAGCGCGAGGTTGACGGAGACGGCGGCGCTGATCGTGCCGCGCGACCAGCCGAACTCGTCCTGGAGCGGGTCGACGAGGATGCCGGGCAGGGACCGGAAGGCGGCGGCGCCGATGATCGTCACGAAGGTGACGGCGGCCACCCACCAGGCACGGTGCACCCGGGGGCCGCGGCGCGGCCCGGCGGGCTCGGCGCGGCGCACGGCCGCCGTGGTGTCGGTTGTCTGGGTCACGTCATCGAGCTTCGGGCCCGACGGCCACCGGATCGAGTGGCCCGGAAGACAGGGTTCGCTAGGATCGGGCCATGACGTCCGGCCCTACGCACCGCCCGCACCGCGTCGTCGTCCTCGCCCTCGACGGCCTGCTCCCCTTCGAACTGGGCATCCCGCAGCGGATCTTCGGGCTCGCCCGCGACGAACGGCGGCGCCGCCTGTACGAGGTGGTCACCTGCTCGGTCCGGCCGCCGGGGCCGGTGCGGACGGACGCCGACTTCGCGATCCTCGTCGAGAACGGGCCCGAGGCGCTGGCCGGCGCGGACACGGTCGTCGTGCCGGCGTCGTACGAGCTCGGCCCGGTGTACGAGGAGGGCAGGCTGACCGGGGAGCTGGCCGCCGCCCTGGCCGGGATCCGGCCCGGCACCCGGCTGGTCGCCATCTGTACCGGGGGGTACGTGCTGGCCGCCGCCGGTCACCTCGACGGCCGCCCGGCGACCACGCACTGGGCCTCCGCCACGCACTTCCAGCGGCTCTTCCCCAAGGTCCGGGTCGATGCCGACGTGCTGTTCGTCGACGACGGCGACGTGCTCACCTCGGCCGGGGTCGCGGCCGGGATCGACCTCTGCGTGCACATCGTGCGCCGGGACCACGGCACCGCCGTCGCCAACGAGGTGGCCCGCCGGACCGTCGTCCCGCCCCACCGCGACGGCGGGCAGGCGCAGTACATCGAGCGGCCGGTGCCCGATCCGCAGCAGTCGTCCACGGCCGGAGCCCGCGCCTGGGCGCTCGGGCGGCTCCAGGAGCCGATCCAGCTCCGGGACATGGCCGAGCAGGAGGCCATGTCGGTGCGCACCTTCACCCGCCGGTTCCGCGAGGAGGCCGGCATCAGTCCCGGCCAGTGGCTGACCCGGCAGCGGGTCGAGCGGGCCCGGCACCTCCTGGAGTCCACCGCTCTCTCCGTCGACCAGGTGGCCCGTGCGGCGGGCTTCGGGACGGCACAGTCGATGCGGCAGCACCTGCAGGCGGCGCTGGGGGTCACACCGACCGCGTACCGGCGGACGTTCCGGGCGGAGTTTTCCACAGCCTGTGGAGAATGACGGCACCGCCGGAAGTCGTCGGCCGGCGGCGCGGCACCGTCCGCCCCGCGCATGGCACCGCACGCCGCCACCCGACTCCGGCGCTCCCGCACGGTTCCCGCCGCCCCCGGGAGGAACCGCCGCCGAAACACGACCCGCACTCGCCGAGGACTCCGCCACCGAGCCCTCGCCGTCCCCTCGCGGCGAATCGTTGCCTCCAAGCGTGAGGATCCGGTGACGATCCGTCAACCTTCAACCAATTACGGGCAGTTGCTCCGCGTTCACGCGGGAAGCGCACGGAAGCACGCCCGGGCGCACCGCCGCACCGACGCCGCGGGAGGAGGGGGCCGGTGCGCCCGGCACGCCTCGCGCCGGGGTGCCTACACCGCCTCGTAGGCGAGCCCTTCCCGGGGGGCCGCGCCGCCCGCGCGGGCCGGCGGGGCCGCCAGGGCATCGGGGCAGCGGTCCAGTTCGCACCAGATGCGCTTGCCGGCGTCCTCACGGCTCCAGCCCCAGCGGTCGGCGAGGCAGTCGACGAGGGCGAGGCCCCGGCCGCCCGTCGCGTCGCCGTCCACGCACCGGGGCACCGGGGCACGGCCGCTGGTGTCCTCCACCTCGAGGCGGACCGTGGCCTCACCGCTCACCGTGCCCGGCAGCACGAGCCGCAGCACGGCGGGGCGGCCGGTGTGCATGACGGCGTTGGTGACGAGCTCGGAGACGAGCAGGGCCAGCGTCTCGGCGAGTGGTTCGTCGGCCTGTATCCCGCACCCGGCGAGCCGTGAGCGGGCCCACCGACGGGCTCGCCCGACCTCTGCGGGGTCGGGCCGGATCTCCAGCTGCACTTGAAGCACCTGCACCGCTCACACCATCCGAACCGGCGGACACAAAGGCTCGCGCCTCATGAGGGCCACGATCGTAGCCATTTTCTGCATGACCAGAACAACGGCCGGGCCAGAGATCACGGAACGTGATCCCCGTAAAGGACAGCATGGTTGACGTACAGTCACCTCAACAAGCGCTTCGGGCATATTCCAGCGCGAAGGAGTACCTGTGCGGCATACTGTGCGACGCCCGGTCCGGGGGGTCGAACAGGCGGTGGCCGACGGCCGTTCCGCCCTGCGGGGCAAGGCGCACACGCCCGGTTCCGGGGCCGCCCGACGGACGGCACCGGCGCGGTCCGCGCTCGGGAGCACTCGCATCCCACCCAAGGTACCCGAGCACGGCGCCGACTCCGGACCGTGACGGCGCGTCCGCCGGACCCGGCGTGATGCCGACGCTCAGTGACGACGCGCTGCCACGATCCGCGACAGCGACGGCGAGGACGCCCGCGGCGCCGCGCGTGTCATTCGGGCACGGTGAACCAGCGGGCGAAGGCCGGGACGGCCTCGGCCTCCCCCACCCTGCCGTCGCCGTCCGTGTCGAGGGCGCCGGCGACGCCACGGGCGGTGTCCCCGGGGACGCCGAGCGCGGTGAGCATCCGCGCGGTGTCGGCGACGGTGACGGCGCCGTCCGTGCCGGCGACGGCGAGGGCCGCGTGCAGGAACGGGCGGGCGATCTCGGCGAACCGGTCCGGGTTGTCCCGCAGCCGCTTGACCGCCGCGGTGACGAACTCCTCACGCGTGATGCGCTGGTCGCCGTCGCGGTCGGCGATGCCGGCCATGCCCTGCCAGAGTGCCTCCGCTCCGGCGTACAGGGCCTGACCCCGGTCGGACCGGGCCGCGACGGCGAACTCGGCGAGCAGCGCCTTGGCCGCCTCGCTGAAGTCCTGCCGGTCGATGTAGCCGTTGCCGTCCTGGTCGAAGGTGGCGAACCGCGCCGCGATCCGGCGCTCGTACTCGCTGCTGACCATGTGTTCTCCGACCGCCTTCACATCACGTCGGTGGGTGCGTCTCGCACGGAGGGTACGACGCCCGGGACCCGCCCGTCGGGGGAACGACTGCCCGTCCCTCCCCCGGGGCACGCTCCGGGGCATGTCCCTGGGTCCTGTCGTCGAACTCCCGTCGTACGCCCGAAGGGCGGGCCTGGCGGCGTCAGGCAGACGGGAGTTCGACGACAGGGCCTAGGCGGAGAGGGAGTGTGGTCCGTCGCCGGTCGCCGAGGTGAGGTCGGGGTGGACGTCGAAGAGCCGGCGCACACCCAGCGCACCGAGGACCCGGTTGACGTGGGAGCCGTCGACGGCGCCCTGGGCGGGCAGTATGAGGCGCAGCCGGCCCTGGCAGGAGCGGATGAGACGCCGGGAGGCGATGAGCACCCCGACCCCGCTGGAATCGCAGAACAGGACCTCGGAGAGGTCCAGGACGAGGCTGTGCCGCCCCTCGGCCACCTCGTCGTGCACCCGCTGCCGCAGCACCGGGGACGTCACCAGGTCCAGTTCACCCGACACCTGGAGCACGGCCCAGTCGCCCCGCTCGTCGCCGGTCACATTGAACGTCACCACCATGCCCTTCATTCGTCGGTACGCCCGGACTCGCTCGATACGGAAGCCATCCTTACGTTTCTTGGCGGCGCGCCTGCCCACCGGCCGTTCCCGCAAACACCCGGCCGGAAACGGGCTTCGATCAAAAGAGGCTTGTTTCAAACGGTTTCGATCCTGTTCGATCGAATTCGGTCGCACTATGGAGCGTAGGGGGTCGATCTGAGAGACCGATGAGCGCCCTACCACCTGCGGCCCGCACGGGGGCGCACATTGACACAAAGGGGCGTGCGTCACCGGACGTGCCGACTACATTCGAGGAGACGGTGGCCGCAGGCTGGATGCCGGCAGGGAACCGGTCCGGCCGTCGGCCCGAGCAGGGGGGTGGAGGAGCCGTATGGCGAACAAGGACCTGCCGCTGCGCTGGGACCGGAAGATGCAGCAGCGGCTCGCCCGGGGCGAGGCCGCGGCCCTCGGTGAGCTCTACGACCGGTTCGCCTCGCTCGTGCACGGCCTGGCGCACCGCGTGCTCGACGACGAGCGGGCCGCCGACCGCATCACCCGGGACGTGTTCGCCCACGTCTGGGAGCACCCGGACACCTACGACCCCAGGCAGGGCCCGCTGCGCACCTGGGTCGCGACGCTGACCCACCGCCTGGCCGTGCAGCGCCTGCGGGCCACCGAGGCGGCCGCCCTCGCCCGCGGCGGCCCCGGCACCACCGAGGAACTGGAGCGCAGGGTGCGCCACGCCTCGGTCGCCGCCCGCGCCGACTACATCGTCCAGTCCATGCCGGCCCCGCTGCGGGCCGCGCTGGAGCTGGCCTACTTCCAGCGCCGCGACTACCGCCAGACCGCCGCCGACCTCGGCGTCACGGAGGACGAGGCCCGCCGCCGGCTCCGCCTGGGCCTGCAACTGCTGGCCACGGCCCGCGACGCCGGATCACCGGGGGCGCCGCCCGGATACGGGGGCGCGGCATGAGCGGGACGTACGGCCGGCGCGACGAACCCGAGGGACCCGACGAAAGGGACGAGAGGCGCGAGAAGCGCGAGAAGGAGACGCACGACGGGAACGGGGCGTTCGCCGACGCCGGCGGGCCGGAGTCCGCGCCGCGCATTCCGCTGCCGCGTGCCTCCGTCGAGGACGGCGGGCGCCCGCTGCCCGCGGCGGTACCGGCCGCACCCCTCGTACTGGAGCATCACGTGCTGACCTCCCTCCTCGGTGCCTGGGCGCTGGCCGCCTGTTCACCGGAGGAGGCGGCGGCCGTCGACGAGCACCTGGACGACTGCGGGGCCTGCGCCGAGGAGGCGCTGCGGCTGCGCGACGCCGTCGCGCTGCTCCAGCGCCCGGAGAGCCTGGACCTGGACCCCGCCCTGCGCACCCGCGTCCTGGACGGCTGCCTGGAGCGCCGCCCGCCGCGCATCCCGGTGCCCGGGTGGGCCACGGCGTACGACGCCGAGACCGCGCGCCTGGACGCGCTGCTGCAGGACATCGGGGACTCCGAGTGGCACGCGCCGGTGCGGCTGCGCTGGTTCGGGGAGGACGGCCAGGCGAGCCGGCGCACCACCGTCGCCGGGGTCATGGCGCACCTGCTGACGGTCGACGGGCTGGTCGGGGTCGCGCTGGGCCTGCCCGACCCGCTCGGCGACATCACCGCCCGGACCCCGGCCCCGGCGAGCCGCACCGAGGCCTACTGGCGCGCCTCGCACCGTCCGCCGACGCGCGCGGTGCGGGCGCCGTGGCGCGAGCAGAGCCACGCCATCGTGCGGACCGTGGCGTTCACCGGCGGTACGGGCGGCGGCGCGGGCCGGATGCCGGTCTCCTACGGCGACTTCGAGCTGCCGCTGCACGACGCCATGCTGGACCGGGCCTTCGAGTGCTGGGTGCACGCGGAGGACATCGCCCGGGCGGTGGACTACCCCTACGCCCCGCCCTCGCCGCGCCACCTCAACCGCATGATCGACCTCGCCGCCCGGCTGCTGCCCGGTGTCCTGGCCGCGCGCCGCAGGGCCGGGCTGGCCGCGCCCGCCGACGGCCGGCACCTGGTCGCGGCCGGGGGACCCGGACGCAGTCTGCGGCTGGAGATCGAGGGGTCGGGCGGCGGCGAGTGGCTCATCCCGCTGGACTCACCGGCCGCGGTGGGCTCGGCTGACCACGAGGTCGCCCATGTCGCCCTGGACGGCGTCGAGTTCTGCCGCCTGGCCGCGGGCCACGTGCCTCCGGCGGAGGCGGCCGCGGGTCAGGTGGGCGACCGGGAGGCGATCCGGGACGTGCTGTTCGCGGCGGCGAGCCTGAGCCGGATGTAGGGGCGGGTCGCGGTTTCGCCGGCGCGTGCGGTCCGTCGGTGGCCGCTCGCACGCGCCGACGGAACAGGGCCCCCGAGCCGCTAGGCGAAGACGACCGTGCGGCGCCCGTTGAGCAGGATCCTCCGCTCGGCGTGCCACTTCACGGCCCGCGCCAGCGCCTGGCACTCCACGTCCCGCCCGATGGCGACCAGCTGGTCCGGCGTGACGTCGTGACCGACCCGCTCGACCTCCTGCTCGATGATCGGTCCCTCGTCCAGGTCGGCCGTCACGTAGTGCGCGGTCGCGCCGATCAGTTTCACGCCCCGGGCGTGCGCCTGGTGGTACGGCTTCGCGCCCTTGAAGCTCGGGAGGAAGGAGTGGTGGATGTTGATGATCCGGCCGCTGAGCTGCTTGCACAGGTCGTCCGAGAGGACCTGCATGTAGCGGGCCAGCACGACGAGTTCGACGTTCTCCTCGCGCACGATCTCCAGCAGCCGCGCCTCGGCGTCCGCCTTGGTGTCCCTGGTCACGGGAATGTGGTGGAAGGGGATGTCGTACGACCCCACCAGCTCCGCGAAGTCGGTGTGATTGGACACCACGGCGGCGATCTCGACGGGCAGCGCCCCGATCCGGGCCCGGAACAGCAGGTCGTTCAGGCAGTGCCCGAACTTGCTGACCATGAGCACGATGCGCGTCTTCTCGTCGGCCCGGTTGATCTGCCAGTCCATGTGGAAGGAGTCACCGATCGCCGCGAAGCTGGCGCGCAGCTTGTCCACGGTCACCGGGGCGTCGGCCGAGAAGTGGACGCGCATGAAGAACAGGCCCGTGTCGTGGTCGCCGAACTGCTGGCTGTCCTCGATGTTGCAGCCGGTCATGAACAGATAGCTCGACACGGCGTGCACGATGCCCTGCTTGTCGGGGCAGGACAGGGTGAGGACGTACTGGTCGGCCGGTGCGGCGGCGGGGCTGGACTGCTCGTTCATGGGGGACAGGGTCCCATATCCGGCCCTCGCGGGCCGACGTCCGTCCCGTCAGGCGGACCGGGTCATGATCCGCAGCACCTCGAGGCTGCGGGGCTCCGAGTCCGGCTCCTCGCCGTCGCTGGTGGCCAGCCGCACGTGCGCGTCCCGCGCCGCCCGCACCGCCTCCGGCCAGTCCGGGTGGTCGAGGTAGGCGGCCACCGGCGCGTCCGGCCCCACCTGGTGCATGATCCGCAGGACCCGCAGCACGGCGGAGTCGACGAGCGCCGCCTCCTGGGAGTCGCGGAAGATCGTGCCGACGTACTTCTCCGCGGACCAGTGGTCCAGCCAGGTGTCCTCCACCAGCCGGTACACCGCGTCGGTGACGTCGCCGTAGCCGGGTGTGCCGGCCAGCCAGACGTCCCGCTGGAAGGCGGGCGCGGAGAGCATGTGCAGCGCGGAGCGCACCTGGCTGCGCCAGCGCCACCACGGCATGTCGTTGAGTGGCATGCCGCCCATGGTGGAGGAGCGGCGGCCGCGACGGGAAGTGTTCTCCGAACCTTGCACGGTCATCGATCGTACGTTCCCCTCCACCCGGGCCGTACCGGCCCCCGCAATTCACCCCGGCGTCACCATGCGTTGACCGGAGGTCACTTCCAGGTTATCCGTGTGGCGGAATCGTGCGGAACCATGACCGGCAGGCGACGCAACCGCAGCTCGTTCCCCAGCGGCCTCACCGGCCGCTTCCGGCCCACCCGAACCGGCGCGCTGACCGCGGGTGCGCTGGCGGCGTGTGTCTCGCTCGTCGCCGGCTGCGGGATCGTCCCCGGGGTCACGGGGGGCTCCGGGGACGACCCGATCACCGTCATGACCTGGGCGCCCTCGGACACGGACGCGACCAACAAGCCCGGCATGCCCGCCTTCGCCCGTGCCTACGCCCGCTGGGTCAACGCGCACGGCGGCCTCGACGGCCGCAAGCTGAACGTCCTGACCTGCAACGACCGCAACGAGAGCGTGGCCGCCGCGAAGTGCGCCCGCCGTGCCGTCAAGGAGGGCGCGGTCGCGGTGGTCGGCTCCTACAGCCAGCACGCCGACTCCTTCTTCCCCGTCCTGGAGGGCGCCGGCATCCCCTACATCGGCGGCTACGGCATCACCAACACCGAGTTCACCAGCCCCCTGTCCTACCCCGTCAACGGCGGCCAGCCCGCGCTGCTCGCCGGTCTGGGCAGTGCGCTCGCCGAGGACTGCGGGCCCGTCACGCTCGTCCGGCCCGACACCATCGCGGGCGACCAGCTGCCCGCGCTGCTCGACTCGGGACTGACCGGGGGCGGGCACGCCCCGACCCACGACCAGCGGGCGCGGGAGGACGCCACGGAGTACGACGGCGACTCCGGCCGTGCGCTGCGGCAGGCGACCGCCGAGCCGTCGCGGGAGGGGTGCGTGGTGCCGGTCCTCGGCGACCGCACCGGCACCTTCATGGACTCCTTCCGGCGGGCCCGCGGCGAGTACCCGGAGGTCCGGACGGCGACCGTGCTCGGCAGCGTCGACCAGTCGACGGTCAACGCGTCCGGCGGCGCCTCGGGCCCCTACGAGGGCGCGTACGTCACCGGCTGGTACCCGGAGGCGGACGATCCGGGCTGGGCCGGGATGAAGAAGGTGATCCAGGAGGAGGCGTTCGGCGACAACACCGTCGACGCCACGGACGCGGGGGTGCAGACCACCTGGATCGCGTACACCGTGCTGAGGCAGGTCGTCGAGTCGCTCGGGGGCGGCGCGGTGAGCGCCGACCGCGTCACCCGGGCCCTGGACGGCGGGCTGGAGGTCGGCACGGGCGGCCTCACCCCGGCGCTCCGGTGGGAGTTCCAGGACAAGCTGGCCGCGGTCGGCTTCCCGCGGCTGGTGAACACCGAGGTCACGCTGCAGGTCGTCCGGCGGGGCAGGCTGGTGTCGGCCCGCGAGGGCGCCGTCGACACCACACGGACCCTGCGCACCGCCGACCTCGCCTGAGCCGGACCGGGCCGCACGCCGGGGCGGGCTCGGGAGCCCGCCCCGGGACGGTCACAGCTGGGTCGGCTGGCGTTCGGTGAGGCCGTACTGCTTGGCGATGGTGTTCCAGAGCGCGGCGGCCTTGGCCTTCTCCGTGCTCGCCGTGCCGCTCGCCCGGTTGCCGGCCTGCGTCTCGCCGGTGGTGCGGGCCTTGCCCTTCTTGCAGCCCTTCTTCCCGGCCGTCTGGTCGGCCCAGGCCGCGTAGTGGTTGTCGGCCGACGCCGAGGCCTGCCACGCCTTGGTGAGCGCGGCGGTCAGCTCGGCGTGGCCGGGCAGCTTGTCCACGGAGAGCTGGGAGAGGCTGGTGACCAGCCCGGTGCGCTGCTTGGCGGCCTCACGCAGGTCCTTGGCCGCCTGGGGCAGGTTGTCGCAGGACCTCACGTCGGCCACCGCGTTGATCACGCTGGTCCGGCTGCTGCCGCTGTCGGCCAGCAGCTTGTCCAGCTCGACCGCCTGCTGCCGGACCGGGTCGGCGGACGGTGACGCCGAGGCCGACGCGGTGTCCGCGGGGGCCGTGGCCGACACCGTCTGGTTGCCGCCCTTGTCGTCGCCGCCGTCCCCGCCGGCCATCATCGCGCCGGCGCCGACCCCGACGACGGCGATGCCGACGCCCACGGCCGCGAAGAGCGGCAGCCGCGAACCGGTCCGGCCGCCCCGGCCGCCGCCCCGGCCCGCGTCGTCGCCGCCGCGGCGCCTGCCGCCGCCTCCCGGGCTCTGCGGGACGTACGCGGCCTGGTCGGCGGGGTACGCGGAGCCCGGCTCGTCGAAGCGGGGCATCTGCTGGGTGGAGGAGGCCGGGCCGTCGGCGCCCGGGGCGCTGCGGAAGAGGCTGTCGAACTCGGCGGGCGGCTGCCGGGCGTCGTCGGGGCCGGGAACGCCGCCCTGGGGTCCCGCGGGGGGCCCGGCGGGCACGGGCGCGATGTACTGCGTGGCCTCGGCGTCGGGGTGGGAGACCGCCGGGGCGGGCTGGTGGCCGGCCCCGGGATGCGGCGCGTGCCCGAGGAACTGGGTCGCGTCGGGGAGGGTGCCCGCGGGTCTCTCGGGAGGCAGCGCCCCCGGGCTCACGGGCGGTATGTACTGCGTCGCCCCTTCGTCGGCGGGCATGCCGACTGGCGGCAGGTACTGGGTGGCACCCTCGTCGGCCGACGGGAGCGGCGCGGACGGCTGCCCGTGCTGGCCGTGCTGGCCGTGCTGGCCGTACGCCGGCTGCCCGTACGCGGGCTGCCCGTAGTCCTGCCGGCCGTACTCCGGCTGCCCGTACGGCGGCTGCGCGCCCTGGGCGTGCCCGGCGGCGGCCGGACCGCCGTACGCGGGCGGCTGGGCGTTCTCCGGGGGCAGCGGGCCGGGGCCCGCCTCGGGCGGCAGGCCGCCGGGGCCCTGCCCGGGCCAGGCGTGCTGCCCGGCGGGCGGGCCGGCCTCCGGGGACCCCCAGGGCTGGGCGTCGGGCGGAGTGGGCCAGCTCTGCCCCTGGGACGGTCCGTACTGCTGCTCGGGTCCCCACGGCTGGTCCCAGGCCTGGGCGCCGGGCGGCGCCGAGGCGGGTGCGGGCCGAGCGGCCTCCGGCCCGGCGGGTCCGCCCGCCGAGCCCGGCAGCAAGGGCGCGCCGCCGTCCGAGGGCAGCACGATGCCTTCGCGCGCTTGCCGCGGCGAGGGCTCCTCGCCCTGTCCACTCTGCGTCACCGGGACTCCTGTGAATGGGGGACCTTCGGAATCGTCGGCTCACGCTACCGGGTACCCCGAGCCCCCTGCCACGCCGCCCGGGGCGTGACCCTCTTCCCTGTGACCGCAGTAACAAAACCGTGCCCCGGCACGCTGTTTACGTTCCTTTCCACTCTCCGCACCGCGTTTCACCGGACGTTCACGCGGCGGCGGGCAGCTCGAGCCGTGCGCCGAACTCCCGCACCACCGCCTCGTCCCGGTAGGGCTCCAGGCGCTGCTGGAAGTCCTCGAGGTACTCGGCGCCCCGGTTGGAGCGCAGCGTCTCCAGCAGGTCCACGGCCTTCAGCGCGGTGTGGCAGGCCTGTTCGATCTCCCGCTGCTGCACCTGCGCCGTGGCGAGCAGCACATGGCCGATGGCCCGCCTGCGGGCCCTCGACTCGGGATGTCCCGCCAGGGACTCCCGGGCGCACCGCGCCGCCGCGTCGGCCTGCCCGAGGTCCCGGTGGCAGTGCGCCAACTCGTCGGCCAGGTAGGCCCGGTCGAAGTGCGCGATCCACGCCGGGTCGTCCCCCGAGGCCGGGTCGGCCGCCTCCATCGCCCCGACCGCGCGTCCGGCGGCCGCCTGGGCCGACCGGACGTCGCCGAGCAGGGCGTGGCCGCGCGCCTCGGCGGCGTGGAACATCGACTCCGCGCGCGGGGTGACCCGTCCGCGCGCGCCCTCCTGCGCCGCGCGCGCCAACTGCGCGATCTCGCGCGGGTTCCCGAGCTGCGCGGCCAGGTGGCTCATCGACGCGGCGAGGACGTAGCCGCCGTAGCCGCGGTCGCCGGCCGCCTGCGCGAGCCGCAGCGACTGGATGTAGTACCGCTGGGCCAGGCCCGGTTGCCCGGTGTCGACGGCCATGTACCCGGCGAGCTCGGTCAGCCGGGCCACCGTGGCGAACAACTCCCGCCCGACCGCCTCGCGGTAGGACCCCGCGAGCAGCCCGGAGACGACGCTGTTGAGGTAGTGCACCACGACCGGGCGCACGTGCCCGCTGCCGTACTGGTGGTCCAGGTCCACCAGCGCCTGCGTCATCGCCCGCACCGCCGCCACGTCCGACTGGCCCACCCGCGGCCCGGCCGAGCGCGACACCTGGGGGTCGGGCGCGGAGATCAGCCAGTCGCGGCTCGGCTCGACCAGCGCGGACGCGGCGACGGAGGAGCCGGACAGGAAGTCCCGCCGCCCCACGTCGCTGCGCCACAGCTCGCAGACCTGCTCGATGGCCCCCAGCACCGTCGGCGAGAACTGGAGGCCGACGCCAGACGCCAGGTTCTTGCCGTTGGCCATGCCGATCTCGTCGATCGTGACCGTACGGCCGAGCTTGCGCCCCAGCGCCTCCGCGATGATCGCCGGTGCCCGGCCCCGCGGCTGCTGTCCGCGCAGCCAGCGGGCCACCGACGTCTTGTCGTACCGCAGGTCGAGGCCGTGCTCGACACCGCACATGTTCACCCTGCGGGCGAGGCCCGCGTTCGAGCAGCCCGCTTCCTGAATGAGCGCCTGCAGCCGTTCGTTCGGCTGTCGCGCGACGAGAGGCCTTGCGGCCATGGCGTACCCCCATGCGGTCTCGATGCTGTCCCGGCGAACGCGAGATGTCCGGCCGTGAGGATCAATGCCCCGCCGACGTGCCGACAATGCGAGGCTTGCGCGGTTTGCCGGGGTTACGGCCGGCACCGGCCCCAGACGTGGCTACCCACCCCCGGCCACGGATCCTCCCGCGCGCCCCCGTACATGCACCCATGCGCCCCGGATGTGGGATCGGTGCTCCTCCCCCGCGCGCGCGGGGGCCGTAACCCGGGGTGGGTGCGGGAGTTGTGCTCCACGTGGAAGAGACCATCCCGGGTGCCGAAACCGCTCAGATCCCGCAGCAGCGCGGAACGTCGCTGCTGGAGACCGCCGTCCGCTACGCCGAGGAGCGCCACTGGGACGTGTCGCCCGGGACCTGGCTGGAGGCCGCCGACGGGGTGCAGCGCTGTTCCTGCGGAGACGCGGCGTGCGCCGCCCCGGGCGCACACCCCGCGCGCGAGGACTGGGCGGCGCAGGCGACGGGCAGCGCGACCGTCGTCCGCCGGCTGTGGCAGCAGCAGCCGGCCGCGTCGGTCCTGCTGCCCACGGGACGGACGTTCGACGCGATCGACGTGCCCGAGTCCGCGGGCTTCCTCGCGCTCGCCCGGATGGAGCGGATGGAGCTGACGCTGGGCCCGGTGACGCTGGCGCCGGACCGGCGGATGCGGTTCTTCGTGCTGCCGGGGGCCACGGCGAAGGTGCCCGATCTGGTGCGCCGGCTGGGGTGGTCGCCGCGGGCCCTGGACCTGGCCGCGTTGGGCGAGGGCGCGTACGTGGCCGCGCCGCCCACGCGGTACGGGACGCGGGGCGCCGTGCAGTGGGTCCGCCGGCCGACACCGGCGAACCGGTGGCTGCCGGACGTGGAGGAGCTGATCTCTCCGTTGGCGTACGCGTGCGGCAGGGATCGTTAGGACGGCGCCGTCGTCCCGTGGCTCGTGCCTGACGGCGGCTGCGGGTTCGTTCCGGTTCCGCGCGTCCCCGCGCCCCTGGCGGGGCGCGCCTCCCCCGTAGGGTTCGAGGTGACGGAGGGAGACGTGGTGGGCACAAGCGCCGTGCGTGTACAGGGGCTCTGGAAGCGGTTCGGGCAGCAGGTCGCCGTGAGCGGGATCGATCTGGAGCTGCCCGCGGGCAAGTTCATCGGACTCGTCGGCCCGAACGGGGCCGGGAAGACCACCACGCTCTCCATGGTCACCGGGCTGCTCCGGCCCGACCAGGGGTCGGTCGAGGTGGTCGGGCACGACGTCTGGCGGGACCCGGTCGAGGTGAAGGCCAGGATCGGGGTGCTGCCGGAGGGGCTGCGGCTGTTCGAGCGGCTGTCGGGGCGGGAGTTGCTCGCCTACTCGGGCCGGCTGCGCGGACTGCCCGGCGCCGAGGTGGACAAGCGGGCCGCACAGTTGCTGGACGTGCTCGACCTGGCCGGCGCCCAGCACAAGCTGGTCGTCGACTACTCGACCGGCATGCGCAAGAAGATCGGCCTCGCGGCCGCCCTGCTGCACAACCCCGAAGTCCTCTTCCTGGACGAGCCGTTCGAGGGCGTCGACCCGGTGTCCGCGCAGACGATCCGGGGCGTCCTGGAGCGCTACACCGCCTCCGGCGCCACCGTCGTCTTCTCCTCGCACGTGATGGAGCTGGTGGAGTCGCTGTGCGACTGGGTGGCCGTCATGGCCGCCGGGCGCATCCGCGCCACGGGCACGCTCGCCGAAGTACGCGGTGACGCCCCCTCGTTGCAGCAGGCCTTTCTCGAACTCGTCGGCGCGGGCGCCCGGGACACCGGAGGCGACCTCGACTGGCTGGGCGGCGGGGCACGATGAGCGCCCGCACCGCCCCCGCCACCACCGCGACCACCCAGCCCACGCCCGTCACGGCCGTCTTCGTGCGGCTGAAGCTCTCCCTGCTGCGCAACGGGCTGCGGCAGTCCGGCGGCCGGCGGGCCGCCTACGTCGCCTCGGCCGTCGTCGTCCTGCTCTTCACCGCGCTCCAACTCATCGGCCTGGTCGCCCTGCGCGGACACGCGCACGTGGACGCGCTGACCGTCCTGTCCGCGGCGGTCCTCGGCCTGGGCTGGGCGGTGATGCCGCTGTTCTTCCCGAGCGGCGACGAGACCCTGGACCCGACGCGGCTGGTGATGCTGCCGCTGCGGCCCCGCCCGCTGGTGCGGGCCCTGCTCGCCGCCTCGCTGGTGGGCATCGGGCCGCTGTTCACCCTCTGCATGTTCGCCGGTTCCGTGGTCGCGGTCGCGCACGGCGGGGCGGCGATCGCGGTCGGCGCCGTCGGCGCCGTCCTCGCGCTGCTGGTGTGCGTGACCCTCGCGCGGGCCGTCGCCGCCGCCAACGTCCGGCTGCTGACCAGCCGCAAGGGCCGCGACCTCGCGGTGCTGAGCGGACTGGTCGTCGCGGTCGGGGCGCAGCTCGTCAACCTCGGCGCGCAGCGGCTGGGCACGTCCGGTCTGGGACAGCTCGACCCGGTGGCCGACGTACTGCGCTGGGTACCGCCCGCCTCGGCGATCGGCGCCATGGACGCGGCGAGCGACGGGGCGTACGGCACCGCCCTCGCCCAGCTCGCGCTGACCGCGGCGGCCCTGGTGCTGCTGCTGTGGGTCTGGGCGCGGCACCTGACCCGGCTGATGACCTCGCCCGACGGCTCCACGCTCCAGGCGGCCGGGGGCGGGCCCGCCCGCGAGCCGGGCTCGGCGGGCCCGGCCCGGCTGCTCCCCGCGGGCCGCACCGGCACCACCATGGAGCGCACCCTGCGGTACGTGTGGCGCGACCCCAAGACCAAGGCGGCCTGGGTGACCTCGCTCGCCATCGGCCTGATCGTGCCGGTGTTCAACGCCTGGCAGGGCACCGGCTCGGTCTACTTCGCCTGCTTCGCCGCCGGAATGCTCGGCGTCCAGATGTACAACCAGTTCGGCCAGGACACGTCCGCCTTCTGGATCGTCGCCATGACGATCTCCTCGACGCGCGACGCGTACGTCGAGCTGCGCGCCCGCGCGCTGGCCCTGCTCCTGATCACGCTGCCGTACGCCACCCTGGTCACCGTCCTGACCACCGCGATGCTCGACGACTGGCAGCGGCTGCCCGAGGCGCTCGGCCTGTCCTTCGCCCTGCTCGGCGCGATGCTCGCGACCGGCGCCTGGACCTCCGCGCGCTTCCCCTACTCCATCCCGCAGGAGGGCCACAAGAACGTGGCCCCCGGCCAGGTGGGCCTGGCCTGGATCTCCATCGTCGGCGGGATGATGGGCGCGGCCCTGCTGTGCGCCCCGGTCATCGCGCTGACGGTCTGGCTGAACGTGCGCGAGGGCGGCGACGCGTGGAGCGCGGTCCTGCTGCCGGTGGGCGCGGTGTACGGCGCGGTGATCACCCTGCTCGGCCTGCGTCTGGCCGCCCCGCACACGGCCCGGAGGCTGCCGGAGATCCTCGCGGCGGTGAGCAGGGGGTGACCGCGGACGCGACCGGGCCCCGTGCCCTGGTCGCCGGTGAGGACACTCGCGCCGGTTACCTGTTTGAACACGTGCGCGTCGGTCACCTACCGTGCCGCGCATGACGCAGCGGCGGGCGATTCTGAGCGGTTCCCTGTTCGAGGAGCGGATCGGGTACGCCCGGGCCGTCGTCGACGGGGACCGGGTGCACGTGTCGGGGACGACCGGGTTCGACTACGCGGCGATGACCATCGCCGACGACGTGGTGGAGCAGGCCGAGCAGTGCCTGCGCACCATAGGGGCCGCGCTCGCCGAGGCGGGCTGCACGTTCGCGGACGTGGTGCGGGTCCGGTACCTGCTGCCGGAGCGGGAGGACTTCGAGCCGTGCTGGCCCGTGCTGCGGCGGGTGTTCGGCGAGGTGCGGCCGGCGGCCACGATGGCGGTGTGCGGGCTCGCCGACGAGCGGATGCGGATCGAGATCGAGGTGGACGCGCGCCGGGGACCCGTAGGGCCCGGCTCGGGCCTGCGGATCGAGGTCGTGGACGGCGAGGCCATGGCGGAGGAGTGGCGGCACGTCCACAACGTGATCGTCCCGCCCGCCGCGATGTCCCCGGCGGACGTGCGCGAGCGCGGCGTCCGCTACCGGCTGGAGAACGCCTACCTGGGGGACGTCCTCGTCGGGTGCTCCACCGTGCGTCCGCCGCAGGGGGACGCACGGGTGGCGACCGTGATCGCCCGGGTGCTGCCGGCGTTCCGGGGGCGCGGGATCGGCGCGGCGCTGTACGAGCGGGGGCTGGCGCACGCGCGCGGGCTCGGTGCCGCGGCGGTGGAGACGGTGGTGCTGGCGGCCAACGAGGAAGGGCTGCGGTTCGCCGCGGCGCGGGGGTTCACCGAGCTGGAGCGGTACGTGCTGGACGGCGAAACCGACGAGTGGGTCGATCTGCGGCTGGCGGCCGGAGTGTGACGGCGGGACCCTTGATGACAGGGGCGTATGCCGAGTTTCCGCTGCGCAACGATTTCCGCAATCTTGCGGGAACCCGGTGTGTGCTGCATCACGTTCGAGTTGAATGAAGACCAGTGAAGGAACCGGCGTACGGTGCGGCGGACGCAGCCTGCAGGGGGTTCAGGTGAGTGCATCCCGGCGTAGTGGGACCACGGACGAGCTGGGGCCGGACGAACCGGAGCAGCCCGAGCGGGACGGCGCGGACCTGTTGGCCGCCCTCCTCGACGGGATGGACGCGGCCCTGTGCGCCTTCGACGCGGAGGGCGTCGTCACCCACTGGAACCGTGAGGCCGAGCGCATCCTGGGCTGGACCGCGGCCGAGGCCGTGGGGCGCCAGGGGTTCGCCGGCTGGGCGGTGCGCAGCGCGGACGCGGGCGAGGTCGAGGAGCGGCTGCTGTCCGCGATGCGCTCGCCCGGGCGTCAGGTGAACGAGTTCGCGCTCCTGACGAAGGACGGCGGGCGGGTGCTGGTGCGCACCCAGTCGGCGGCGGTGCGCGGCCCGGACGGCAGGCCGGCCGGGGTGTACTGCGCGTTCAGCGAGGTCCACACGCAGATCGACCTGGAGCGGTCGATCGCGCTGAGCGAGGCGCTGCTGGAGGAGGCGAGCTGGGGTGTCGTCCTCATGGACGTGGACCTGCGGCCCGCCGTGGTCAACGCGCACGCGGCGCGCGCCCTGGGCACCGCCCGCGGCTCGGTCCTGGGCCGGCCGCTCGGCGATCTGCTGTCCCAGGGCGTGGAGGAACTGGAGAGCGCGCTGACCCACGTCCTGGCGGAGGGCGCGCCGCCGGCGCCCGCCGAGATCTGGGTGAGTGTGCGTACCACCGACGGGGAGCGGCGGCGGTGCTGGCGCAGCGGGTTCGTGCGACTGTCGTCGCCGCTCGCGGAGGAGCCGGTGCCGCTGGGGGTCGGCTGGCTGTTCCTGGACGTCACCGAGGTCAAGCAGGGCGAGCAGGAGGCGTCGCTGCTGCGCTTCCGCGCCAACCAGCTGCACCGGGCGGCGCGGGCGGCGGCGGAGTGCGAGGACCCGGCGGAGGCGGCGACCGTGCACCTCGACTTCGCGCTGGCCGGGTTCGCGGACCACGCGCTGATCGACCGGGTGGCGGGCGGGTCGCTCGCGGACTCCGGGACGGCGGACCCCGTCCGCCTGGTGCGGGTCGCGACCACGCCCTCCGGGGCGCCGGGCACCGGTCTGCCGTCCGGTGCGGCCGGGCTGCCGGCGCGGTACGGCGAGGGCCATCCGGCACTGCAGTGCGTGGAGCGCGCCGGCTCGGTGCGGGCCAGCGCGGGCACCGGCACCGTGCCGCCCGAGCGGGCGCGCCGGTGGGCCGAGACCCGGCAGTGGCCTTCGGACACGGTGCACGCGCTGTGCACGGTGCTGCGCAGCCGGGGGCGGACGCTGGGCGTCCTGACGTTCCTCCGCGGCGCGGGCCGCAACGCCTTCGAGCGGCCCGACGCGATGTACGCCGAGGACGTGGCGGTGCGCATCGCGACGACGCTGGACCTGGCCGGGGCGGTCGAGGAGTAACCGGGCCGCGGGCGTGCGCGGTCGGTGCCGGTGTCGCGGTCGGTGCCGGTCTGCGCGGTCAGTGCCGGTAGAAGATCCGGTCGCCGTACTCCGCCAGCACGCGGCCGTTCCACTCGTGGCCGCCGTCCACGTTGCCGGAGCGCAGCAGGGGCGGCTCGATGCCGTGGTCGGCGAGGGCGCCGGCCGCCGTGGCCATCACGGCCTGCATCAGCGCCGTGGTGACGACCGTGGACGCGGGCGCGAAGGGCGCCGGGACGGTGTCGAGGGTGAGTTCCGCGTCGCCGACGGCGATCTTCGAGTCCAGGACGAGGTCGCAGTGGTCCTTCAGGAAGGTGCCGGAGCCGTGCCGGGACCTGGTCTCGGACGCGTACGCCACCGAGGTCACGCCGATGACCTTCACGCCGAGTGCGCGGGCGTTCATGGCCATCTCCACGGGGAGCGCGTTGCGCCCGGACAGGGAGATGATCACCAGGGCGTCGCCCGCGCGCAGGGGCGACGAGTCGAGCACGGCGCTCGCGAGGCCGTCGACGCGCTCCAGGGCGGAGCCGAGCGTGGCCGGCATGACGTCGACGCCGACGACGCCGGGCACGGCGAGCAGGTTCATCAGGGCGAGTCCGCCGGCGCGGTAGACGACGTCCTGCGCGGCGAGGGAGGAGTGACCGGCGCCGAAGGCGAAGAGGCGGCCCCCGTCGCGGACGGTGTCGGCGAGCAGGGTGCCGGCCGCCTCGATGGCGTCGGCCTCCTCGTCCCGGACGCGGCGCAGCAGGTCGATCGCCGCGTCGAGGAACTGGCCGGCCGGCTTGCGGTCGCTCATGCGGGGCCCCTTCGGTGTGGCTGCGTCGCGGATCACGGTGCGGTCCCCAGCGGTGCGGTGTCAATACGGCCGGGCGGGCCGTGCGGCGGTGACCGGCGGGGCCGGCCGGGCCGGCTCATCGCGGCGAGGGACGCTTGTCGGTGGTATGCGTCAGAATTGGAGCAGGGCCAGCGCACGCGCCGGTGGGCCTCCTCCTCCGGCAGATCTCACCAAGGGGCACGTATGTCCGGACTGATCGACACCACGGAGATGTATCTCCGCACCATCCTCGAGCTGGAGGAGGAAGGTGTGGTCCCCATGCGCGCCCGGATCGCCGAGCGGCTCGACCAGAGCGGCCCGACGGTCAGCCAGACGGTGGCGCGGATGGAGCGCGACGGCCTGGTGTCCGTGGCGGCCGACCGGCACCTGGAGCTGACCGACGAGGGGCGCCGGCTGGCCACGCGCGTGATGCGCAAGCACCGGCTCGCGGAGTGCCTGCTCGTCGACGTGATCGGCCTGGAGTGGGAGCAGGTGCACGCCGAGGCCTGCCGCTGGGAGCACGTGATGAGCGAGGCCGTCGAGCGCCGCGTGCTGGAGCTGCTGCGGCACCCGACCGAGTCGCCGTACGGCAACCCGATCCCGGGCCTGGAGGAGCTGGGCGAGACGGACGGCGCGGACCCGTTCCTGGACGAGGGCATGGTGTCGCTCGCCGACCTGGGTCCGGGCCCCGAGGGCAAGACGGTCGTCGTGCGCCGCATCGGCGAGCCGATCCAGACGGACGCGCAGCTCATGTACACGCTGCGCCGGGCGGGCGTGCAGCCGGGCTCGGTGGTGAGCGTGACGGAGTCGGCGGGAGGAGTGCTGGTCGGCAGCGGCGGCGAGGCGGCCGAGCTCGAGGCGGACGTCGCGTCGCACGTGTTCGTCGCCAAGCGCTGAGACGTCCGCACGGGCGCTCACGGGGCCCTCGGCCGGCCGGTGGCGCGGACGGCGCGGAGGTTCGCGCCGGGTTCCGAGCCGCCGTGCCGATCCCGTCGGTTCCGGGACGGGGTGCGCCGAACGGCAGCGGTCGCGCGCCGCGCGTGCGAGGCTGTCGCCCGAGGCGTACGGCGGGTCCGGCGGTGCCGGGCCCGGCCGGAGAGGGGGAGGGACATGCCGGAGAGACGCGGAGGGCCCCGGCGCCTTGCGGCGCCGGGGCCTGTCCTCCCCTGTGCTGACCCGGAGCCCCGAGCTCTCAGGGTCAATCCCCTCGGACCGTTTTCCCCGAGCGGTCCGCCTCCCGTTGAAGATCTCCCCTCGGCGACGGCGATCAATCCCTGAGGGGTGTCACTCGAACGAGGGGTGTTGCCTGGCGGGACAGTATTTTCGAATACCCATTCGATACTCTGCGGTGGTCGGACACGAACGGCCCGCACAACGGGCGCCCGGCAGGACGGGCGCGGACACCGGACGCGGCGGGCACGACAGGGCGCAGGCACGACAGGGCGCGACACTTGGGGGTGCCAGGACCTATGGCGCGGCGCATCGACGTGACCGGGGCGGGCGGGGTACGCCTCGCCGCCTGGGAGTTCGGCGACCCTCCCAAGACCGACGGGACGCCCGGCGCGGGCCCGGCGGACGGCGGCGGCCCGCCCGGCGTACTGCTGCTGCACGGCCTGATGGGCCGGGCGTCGCACTGGGCGACCACGGCGCGCTGGCTCTCCGCGCGCCACCGGGCCGTCGCCCTCGACCAGCGCGGCCACGGCCGCAGCGAGAAGCCCCCGGAGGGCGTCTGCTCCCGGGATGCCTACGTCGAGGACGTCGAGGCGGCCCTGGAGCAGCTCGGCCTCGGCCCGGCCGTCCTCGTCGGTCACGCCATGGGGGCGCTCACCGCCTGGCAGCTCGCCGCCAGACGGCCCGATCTGGTCCGCGGCCTGGTCGTCTGCGACATGCGGGCCTCCGCGCTGGGCGCCGCCTCGCAGCAGGTGTGGGCCGAGTGGTTCCGGGCCTGGCCGGTGCCCTTCGCGACGCTCGCCGACGTGCGCAAGTGGTTCGGCGAGGACGACCCGTGGGTGGAGCGGCCGAACCCGGCCCGCGGCGAGTTCTACGCCGAGGTGATGGCCGAGTCCCCGGACGGCTGGCGCCCCGTCTTCGAACCCGAGCAGATGCTGCGGACCCGCGAGACCTGGGTCCACGACGCCCACTGGGAGGAGCTGGCCCAGGTCCGCTGCCCCACCCTGGTCGTGCGCGGCCTGGACGGCGAACTCGGCCGCGCGGAGGCGCAGGAGATGGTGCGGGTCCTGCCGCGCGGCCGGTACGCGGAGGTCGCCGACGCCGGTCACCTCGTCCACTACGACCAGCCGGAGGCCTGGCGGGCGGCCGTCGAACCGTTCCTGGACACCCTCGGCGCGGCAGGTTCTCCGAAAATGGGTTGATCCGCCGGGGACGGCTTTCTAGTGTGGTTGTCACTTCGGAAAGGAGGTGGTTCGGCAAATGTATGAATACCGGACGGAAGAGGTGGCTGCGGGCTAGCAGCCCGTCACCACATCCTGTGCGGTGCCGGACCAGCGTGTGTGCCTTGCGCGCAGCCGGCCAATCCATCGCAGTCACCCGACCCGCGAGTCGCCGGTACGTCCGGCCGGCTCCTCCACGGAGGAACCAGACTCGCGGGTCGTCTGCGTTCCGCGGCCCCTTCCGGGATCAGACCGCGATGTCCCCGTAGCCCTCGACCTCGCGCGGGTCGCGGGGGCCCGGTCCGGTGTAGCGGGCGGAGGGGCGGACCAGGCGGCCCGTGCGCTTCTGCTCCAGGATGTGCGCCGACCAGCCGGCCGTGCGGGCGCAGGTGAACATGGACGTGAACATGGGGGCCGGGACCTCGGCGAAGTCCAGCATGATGGCCGCCCAGAACTCGACGTTGGTGGCCAGGACACGGTCGGGACGGCGGTTGTGCAGCTCCGTCAGGGCCGCCTTCTCCAGGGCCTCGGCGACCTCGTAGCGCGGCGCGCCCAGCTCGCGGGCGGTGCGGCGCAGGACGCGGGCACGCGGGTCCTCGGCCCGGTAGACGCGGTGCCCGAAGCCCATGAGGCGCTCGCCGGCGTCCAGGGTCTTCTTGACGTAGGCCTCGGCGTCCCCGGTGCGCTCGATCTCCTCGATCATGTGCAGGACGCGGGAGGGCGCGCCGCCGTGCAGCGGACCGGACATGGCGCCGACGGCGCCGGAGAGGGCCGCCGCGACGTCCGCGCCGGTGGAGGCGATGACGCGGGCGGTGAAGGTGGAGGCGTTCATGCCGTGCTCGGCGGCCGAGGTCCAGTAGGCGTCCACCGCGGCCACGTGCTTGGGGTCGGGCTCGCCGCGCCAGCGGATCATGAAGCGTTCGACCACCGACTGGGCCTTGTCGATCTCGCGCTGCGGGACCATGGGCAGCCCCTGGCCGCGCGCCGACTGGGCGACGTAGGACAGGGCCATGACGGCGGCGCGGGCGAGGTCGGCGCGGGCCTGCTCGGCGTCGATGTCCAGCAGCGGCTTGAGGCCCCAGACCGGTGCCAGCATGGCGAGCGCCGACTGGACGTCGACGCGGATGTCGCCGGAGTGCACGGGGATGGGGAAGGGCTCGGCGGGCGGCAGGCCGGGGTTGAACGCGCCGTCGACGAGCAGGCCCCACACGTTGCCGAAGGAGACGTGTCCGACCAGGTCCTCGATGTCGACCCCGCGGTAGCGCAGGGCGCCGCCCTCCTTGTCGGGTTCGGCGATCTCCGTCTCGAACGCGACGACTCCCTCTAGCCCGGGTATGAAATCGGACATCAGGCGGCTCCTCGTGATCGTGATGTGTGGCGACCCGCGCGGGGGCGGTGCGGTCGTCCCCGGGATCCACGGTCGTGCGCCGGCTCGCGGTCCCTGCGGTCATCCGTGTGATGCCCCGTCCGGCCGGCGGTCATCCAACCGGGACGGAACCAGCACGATATCCCCGGGTGCCACCCTTGGGGAGGGGTCGCGGCACTCAGTGCCACTCCGTGACGAAGGACACCGCGGGGCGGAGCCGCGCGGATGCGGCAGGATGGCCGTCGTGACCGACCGCGATGCCGTCCCCTTCGATCTTCCCTCGATGCGCAAGCAGTACCGCGCCGACGGGCTCTCCGAGAGCGAGCTCGCCGCCACTCCCGTCGAGCAGTTCGCGCGCTGGTTCGGGCAGGCCGCGACGGAGGGCGGCCTGTTCGAGCCGAACGCCATGGTCGTCTCCACGGCGGATGCCGAGGGGCGCCCCAGCTCCCGCACGGTGCTGCTGAAGCACTTCGACGAGCAGGGCTTCGTCTTCTACACCAACTACGACTCCCGCAAGGCGCGCGAGCTGGGCGAGAACCCGCACGTCTCGCTGCTCTTCCCCTGGCACGCGGTGGCCCGCCAGGTCATCGTGACGGGCGTGGCGCGACGCACCGGGCGGGACGAGACCGCCGCGTACTTCCGGACCCGGCCGCACGGCTCGCAGCTCGGGGCGTGGGCCAGTATCCAGTCCTCGGTGGTGGCCGGCCGGGGCGCCCTGGACTCCGCCTACGCCGAGCTGGCGGCGCGCTATCCGGAGGGCGAGCGGGTGCCGGTGCCGCCGCACTGGGGCGGGTTCCGGGTGGCGCCGCACACCGTGGAGTTCTGGCAGGGCCGGGAGAACCGGCTGCACGACCGGCTGCGGTACCTGGCGGAGGCCGGCGGCGGCTGGCGGGTGGAGCGGCTCGCTCCGTGACCGGCCGGCCGGGCGGGCCGGGGGCCGAGGCGGGGCGGGGACGGGTCAGTCCAGCGCCTCGTCCAGCAGGTCCGCCCACTGGGCCACGACCCGCTCCCGCCGGCCGGCGTCGTCGGTGAGGAGGTTGGCGAGGCCGAGGCCGCGGGCCATGTCCAGCAGGCCCTGGACGGTCTCGCGGGCGCCGGGGCGGCTCTCGTCGGCGCCGAGCAGGTCGACGGCGATGCGGTGGGTCTCGCGTCCGACGCGGGCCTCGAGTTCGGTCACGCGGCCGCGCAGCTGCTCCTCGTTGGAGGCGGCGACCCACAGGTGGAGCGCGGCGCGGAACAGCGGGCCCGTGTAGAGGTCGACCAGGGCGGCGACCACGGCGCGGCGCCCGTCGGCCGCCGCGCCCTCCGGGAACAGGGCGCGCAGCGCGCCGGAGCGTTCCTCGGCGACGTACTCGACGGCCGCCGTGAACAGGTCCTCGCGGGTCGGGAAGTGGTGCTGGGCGGCGCCGCGGGAGACGCCGGCGCGCTCGGCGACGACGGAGACGGTGGAGCCCGCCCAGCCGTGTTCGGCGAGGCAGGCCACGGCGGCTTCGAGGAGCCGCTGCCGGGTGGCCCGGCTGCGGTCCTGCTTGGGTACTCGTTCGGCACGGTCGGCCGTGCTCACACCACCCATTCCGGATCCCGTCGTTCGAGGAAGGCCGTCATCCCCTCGCGGGCCTGCGAGGAGGAGAACAGCCGGGCCGAGAGCGCGGTGAGGTGCGCCGCGTCGCGGTCGAAGGCCTCCAGCACCCTAGCCGTGAGCAGCCGTTTCGTCTCCGCCAGGCCCTGGGGTGAGGCACGGCGCACACCGTCGAGGACGGGCGCGAGTACGGCGTCCACGTCGTCGCCCGCCGCGGTCACCAGGCCGGTGCGGACGGCCTCGGCGGCGTCGAAGCGCTCGCCGGTGAGGTAGTGGCGGGCGAGGGCGCGGGGGTCGGCCCGGGGCAGCACGGTGAGGCTGATGACGGCGGGTGCCACGCCGATGCGGACCTCGGTGAAGGCGTAGGTCGAGGTGGTGGACGCGACGGCGACGTCGCAGGCGGCGAGCAGGCCGAGGCCGCCGGCGCGGACGTGTCCGATGACGCGGGCGATCACCGGTTTCGGCAGCTCCACGATCTGCCGGAGCAGGGCCACGAGGTCGTCCGGGCCGGGCGGGTCCCGCAGGTCGGCGCCGGCGCTGAAGGTGCTGCCGGTGTGGGTGAGGACGATGGCGCGGACGCCGGTGTCCTCGTCGGCCTCCGCGAGCGCGCCGGCCAGGCCGGCGACGAGGGCGGCGGAGAGGGCGTTGCGGTTGTGCGGGGCGTCGAGGGTGAGGGTCTCGACGCCCCGCGTGCGGTTGCGGACGATCGGGGTCACGGGCGGCCTCGCAGTTCCCGGCGGAGGATCTTGCCGCTGGCCGCCCGGGGCACGGCGTCGACGAAGGTGACCCGGCGGACGCGTTTGTAGGGGGCTACGCGTTCGGCGACGTACATCATGACCTCTCCTTCGGTCGGCCCGCCGGCGGGCGTCCGGCGCACCACGTGGGCGTGCGGCACCTCGTTGCCGTCGTCGTCGTGGGCGCCGACGACGGCGGCGTCGGCGATGCCGGGGTGGGTGAGGAGGAGGGCCTCGAGTTCGGCGGGGGCCACCTGGAAGCCCTTGTACTTGATCAGTTCCTTGACCCGGTCGACGACGAACAGCCATCCGTCGGCGTCGACGTGTCCGACGTCCCCGGTGTGCAGCCAGCCGTCCGGGTCGATCATGGCGGCGGTGGCGTCGGGGCGGCCCAGGTAGCCCTTCATGACCTGGGGGCCGCGGATGAGGATCTCGCCGGACTCGCCGGGCGCGAGGTCCCTGCCGGGGTCGTCGAGGGCGACGATGCGCATCTCGGTGCCGGCGATGAGCTTGCCGACGGTGCCGGGCGGTGCTGCGGCCATGCCGTCCAGGGGGACGACGTGGGTGCCCGGGGACAGTTCGGTCATGCCGTAGGCCTGGCCGACGGGTGGCAGGCCGAGCCGCCGGGAGCAGGCGGCGGCGAGGCCGGCGTCCAGGGGTGCGGCCGCGCTGACGACGTACTTCAGGGAGGACAGGTCGTAGTCGGCGACCACGGGGTGCTTGGCGAGGGCCAGGACGATCGGCGGGGCGACGTACAGGCCGGTGATGCGGTGGTTCTGGATGGCGGCGAGGAACTGCTCCAGGTCGAAGCGGGGCAGGACGACGACCGTGGCGCCGAGCCGCAGCGGGGCGTTCATGAGGGCCGTCAGCCCGTAGATGTGGAACAGCGGAAGCACCGCGAGGATGCGGTCGCCGGGCCCGGCCGGGGCGGCGGGCTGGAGCTGGGCGAGGTTGGTGGCGATCTGCCGGTGGGTGAGCATGACGCCCTTGGGGGTGCCGGTGGTGCCCGAGGAGTAGGGCAGGGCGGCGACGTCCTCGGCGGGGTCGATGGCGACCTCGGGTTCGGGCGCGGTCGAGGCCAGCATGTCGAGGAGGGAGCGGTGGCCGGGCGCGCTGTCGCACACGAGGATCTCCCGGATCCCGCCCGCGAGCGCGGCGGCCCGGCGGGCGGTGTCCAGCAGGGGCGAGACGGTGACGATCCAGCGGGCCCGCGCGTCGCCGAGCTGCTTGGCGAACTCCTCCGCCGTGGCGAGCGGGTGCACGGTGGTCACCGAGGCGCCGGCGCGGGTGGCGGCGTAGAAGGCGATCGGGAAGGCGACCGTGTTCGGGCTGTGCAGGGCGAGGACGTCGCCCTTGCGCACGCCGGTCTCGGCGAGGGCGGCGGCGACGCGCCGGTGGAAGCGGTCCACCTGCTCGTACGTGAGGGTGGTGCCGTCGGTGCCGTCGATCAGGGCCGGGGCGTTGCCGAACACGGCGGCCCGGCCGAGCACGGCGTCGTGGATGGGCTGTTCGACGGGCGGGACGTCTGCGTACTCGCTGCGGAACACGGTTCCTCCAGGGCGGGCTAGTACGACTTGGGCAGACCGAGGGTCTGGTGGGAGACGTAGTTGAGGATCATCTCCCGGCTCACCGGGGCGATACGGGACACGCGCGCGGCCGTTATCAGCCGGGCGATCCCGTACTCGCGGGTGAGGCCGTTGCCGCCGAGGGTGTGCACCGCCTGGTCGACGGCCTTCACACAGGCCTCCCCGGCCGCGTACTTGGCCATGTTGGCGGCCTCGCCGGCGCCCATGTCGTCGCCGGCGTCGTAGAGGTGGGCCGCCCTCTGCATCATCAGCCGGGCCAGTTCGAGGTCGATGTGGGCCTGGGCGAGGGGGTGGGCGATGGCCTGGTGGGCGCCGATGGGGGCCTTCCAGACGGTGCGTTCGCGGGCGTACTCGACGGCGCGGGCGAGGGCGAAGCGGCCCATGCCGATCGCGAAGGCGGCGGTCATGACGCGCTCGGGGTTGAGGCCGGCGAAGAGCTGGAGGAGGCCGGCGTCCTCATCGCCGACGAGGGCGTCGGCGGGCAGCCGCACGTCGTCCAGGACGAGCTCGAACTGCTTCTCGGCGGCGTTGAGTTCCATGTCGATGGGGCGCCGCGTGAAGCCCGGCGCGTCGCGCGGGACGATGAACAGGCAGGGCTTGAGGCGGCCGGTGGACGCGTCCTCGGTGCGGCCGACGACGAGGGTGGCGTCGGCGATGTCGACGCCGGAGACGAAGACCTTGCGGCCGGTGAGCAGCCAGTCGGCGCCGTCGCGGCGGGCGGTGGTGGTGATGCGGTGGCTGTTGGACCCGGCGTCGGGTTCGGTGATGCCGAAGGCCATCAGGCGGCTGCCGTCGGCCAGGGCGGGGAGCCACTCCCGCTTCTGGGCCTCGGTGCCGAAGCGGGCGATGACGGTGCCGCAGATCGCCGGGGAGACGATCATCATGAGCAGGGGGTTGCCGGCGGCGCCCATCTCCTCCAGGACGAGGGAGAGTTCGGTGATGCCGCCGCCGCCCCCGCCGTACGCCTCCGGCAGGTTGACGCCGATGTAGCCGAGCTTGGCGGCGTCGCGCCAGAACTGCCGGTTGTCGGTGGCGGGGTGGTTCTTCGCGAAGGCCGCGACCGCTTCGCGGAGGGACTTGTGCTCGTCGGATTCGATGAGGGTGGTCACTGTGCTCCTTCGGGTGCGGGTTCGTTGTGGCTGGTCGCGCTCACGCGGCGGGGCCGCATGTTCCATGCGGCCCCGCGCCCCTAGGTGGCCTGGACCACCGCCAGTAGAGAACCCACCGTGACCTGTTGTCCCGTGACGGCGTTCAGGGCGCTCAGTGTTCCCGTGACCGGGGCGGTGATTTTGTGTTCCATCTTCATCGCCTCCAGCCACAGCAGGGGCCGGCCCGCCTCCACGGTCGCTCCTTCGGTGACGCCCTCCGCGATGCGGACGACCGTGCCCGGCATGGGGGCGAGGAGGGAGCCGGGGGCGTGCTGGGCGGTGGGGTCGGCGAAGCGGGGCAGTGCGGTGAGGGTGGTGGCGTTCACGTGGACGCGGTCGCCGTGGCGGGCGACCTCGTACGTGCGCCGGACGCCGTCCGTCTCGAGGACGACGCGGGCGGCGTCGGCGTGGAGGACGCGGACGCCGTCGGCGGTGATGCCGTCGCGGGTGTGGTGGTAGCGAACCTCGTGCTCCTCGCCCGCCATGGCGTACCGCTTGACCTGGGGCTGTGACGGGACGTTCCGCCAGCCGCCGAACCGGGAGCGGCCGTGGGCGTCGGCGAGGGCGGCGGCCAGCGGGGCGAGGGGGTCGGGGGCGGGCTCGGTGAGCCGGGCGAGGTGGCGGTCGTAGAAGCCGGTGTCCATGCGGGCGGAGGTGAACTCCTCGTGGCGCAAGGAGCGGACGAGCAGGTCCCGGTTGGTGACCGGGCCGTGGATCACGGCCCGTTCCAGGGCGCCGGCGAGGCGGCGGACGGCCTCCGCGCGGGTGGGTGCGTGGGCGACGGCCTTGGCGAGCATCGGGTCGTAGTGGACGCCGATGTCGTCGCCGTCGGCGTAGCCGGTGTCCAGGCGGATGCCGTCGGACACGGCGAGGCGGTGCAGGCGGCCGGTCTGCGGGGCCCAGTCGTGGGCCGGGTCCTCGGCGTACAGGCGGGCCTCCACCGCGTGGCCGCGTGCGGGCGGCGGATCGCCTTCGAGGGCGTGGCCCTCGGCGACGCGGAGCTGGAGGGCGACCAGGTCGACGCCGAAGACCGCCTCCGTGACGGGGTGTTCCACCTGGAGGCGGGTGTTCATCTCCAGGAAGTGGGCCCTGCCGTCCGCGACGAGGAACTCGACGGTGCCGGCGCCGGTGTAGTCGACGGCGCGGGCGGCGCGGACGGCCTGCTCGTGCAGGTCCCGGGTGAGCGGTGCGGTCAGTCCCGGCGCCGGGGCCTCCTCGATCACCTTCTGGTGGCGGCGCTGGAGGGAGCAGTCCCGGGTGCCGAGCACCCACACCGTGCCGTGCGTGTCGGCGAGGATCTGCACCTCGATGTGGCGGCCGTTCTCCACGTAGGGCTCGACGAACACCTCGCCGTCGCCGAACGCGCTCGCCGCCTCCGCGCGCGCGGCGGTCAGCCCGGCGTCGAGGTCCGCCAGGCGCCGTACGACGCGCATGCCGCGTCCGCCGCCGCCCGCCGCGGCCTTGACCAGCACCGGCAGGTCGGCCTCGGTGACCTCGCCCAGGGGCGCGATGCCCATCAGCTCCTTGGCGCGCGTCTTGGACGCCATCGCCTCGATGGCCTCCGGCGGCGGTCCGATCCAGGTCAGGCCCGCGTCGGTCACGGCGCGCGCGAAGCCGGCGTTCTCGGAGAGGAAGCCGTAGCCGGGGTGCACGGCGTCGGCGCCGGCCGCGATCGCGGCCTTCACGATCAGGTCGCCGCGCAGGTAGGTGTCGGCGGACGCCGTTCCCGGCAGGCGGACGGCCGCGTCGGCCGTGCGCGTGTGGAGGGCGTTCTCGTCCGCGTCCGAGTACACCGCGACGGTCCGGATGCCCGCCGTGCGGCAGGTGCGGAAGACGCGGCAGGCGATCTCGCCCCGGTTGGCGACGAGCACGGAAGTGATCACTGGTCCCTCACCCTCACGTCGGGGATCACATTCGGAAGACGCCGAAGCCACCGCGCGCCCCTTCGTAGGGCGCGGTGTGGACGGCCGACAGGCACAGGCCGAGGACGGTGCGGGTGTCGCGCGGGTCGATGACGCCGTCGTCGTAGAGCCGCCCGGACAGGAACATGGGCAGCGACTCGGACTCGATCTGCTGCTCCACCATGGCGCGCAGCGCCGCGTCCGCCTCGTCGTCGTACGGCCGTCCCTTCGCGGCGGCCGACTGGCGGGCGACGATGGAGAGCACCCCGGCGAGCTGCTGGGGGCCCATGACGGCCGACTTGGCGGTGGGCCAGGCGAACAGGAAGCGCGGGTCGTAGGCCCTGCCACACATGCCGTAGTGCCCGGCGCCGTACGAGGCGCCCATGAGGACGGACAGGTGCGGCACGCGCGAGTTGGAGACGGCGTTGATCATCATGGCGCCGTGCTTGATGATGCCGCCCTGCTCGTACTCCCTGCCGACCATGTAGCCGGTGGTGTTGTGCAGGAAGAGGAGCGGGATGTCCCGCTGGTTGGCGAGCTGGATGAACTGGGCGGCCTTCTGCGACTCCTCGCTGAACAGCACGCCCCGCGCGTTGGCGAGGATGCCGACCGGGTAGCCGTGCAGGCTCGCCCAGCCGGTGGTGAGGCTGGTCCCGTACAGCGGCTTGAACTCGTCGAAGTCGGAGGCGTCGACGATCCGGGCGATCACCTCGCGCGGGTCGAAGGGGGTCCGCAGGTCGCCGGGGACGATGCCGAGGAGTTCCTCCGGGTCGTACCTGGGCGGCTCGGCGGCCGGCGGGTCCGCGTACGCCTTGCGGTGGTTGAGGCGGGCGACGACGCGGCGGGCCTGGCGCAGGGCGTCCGCCTCGTCCACGGCGAAGTGGTCGGCGAGTCCCGAGGTGCGCGCGTGCATCTCGGCGCCGCCGAGCGACTCGTCGTCGCTCTCCTCGCCGGTGGCCATCTTCACCAGCGGCGGCCCGCCGAGGAACACCTTGGCGCGCTCCTTGACCATGATCGTGTGGTCGGACATGCCGGGGATGTACGCGCCCCCGGCCGTCGAGTTGCCGAACACGACGGCGACGGTGGGGATGCCGGCCGCCGACAGCCGGGTGAGGTCCCGGAAGATCGCGCCGCCGGGGATGAAGATCTCCTTCTGCGACGGCAGGTCGGCGCCGCCCGACTCGACCAGGCTGATGCAGGGCAGCCGGTTGGCGAGGGCGATGTCGTTGGCGCGCAGGGCCTTCTTCAGTGACCAGGGGTTGCTGGCGCCGCCGCGGACGGTCGGGTCGTTGGCGGTGATCAGGCACTCCACGCCCTCGACCACGCCGATGCCGGTGACGAGGGAGGCACCGACTGTGTATCCGGGGGCCTCGCTGCCCCAGGCCGCGAGGGGCGACAGCTCCAGGAAGGGCGTGTCGGGGTCGAGGAGCAGCTCGACGCGTTCGCGGGCGAGCAGCTTGCCCCGTTTCCGGTGCCGGGCGACGTACTTCTCGCCGCCGCCCGCGAGCGCCTTGGCGTGCTCGGCGTCCAGCTCGGCGAGCCGGGCGAGGACGGCCTCGCGGTTCGCCCGGTGGTCGGGGCCGGCCGGGTCGACGGCGGAGGGCAGGACCGTCACAGGAGTACCTCCGGAATGTCCAGGTGGCGGGCGCGCAGCCATTCGCCGAGCGCCTTGGCCTGCGGGTCGAAGCGGTGCTGGGCGGCGACGCCCTCGCCGAGGATCGACTCGACCACGAAGTTCAGGGCGCGCAGGTTCGGCAGCACGTGCCGGGTGACGGGCAGGTCGCGGGTCTCGGGGAGCAGCTCGCGGAACCGGTCGGCGGTCAGTTCGTGCGCGAGCCAGCGCCAGGCCTCGTGGTTGCGGGCCCACACGCCGACGTTGGCGCTGCCGCCCTTGTCGCCGCTGCGGGCCCCGGCCACGAGCCCGAGGGGGGCGCGCCGGCGGGGCCCCTCCGGCAGCGGCTCGGGCAGGGGCGGCTCCGGTACGGCGTCCAGGGCGGCGGTGTCCGCGGCCGGCGGCACCGGGAGCCGGCTGCCGTCGGGCAGTACGGCGGTGTGGCCGACGGTGTCCCGGGGGACGTGGACGGCCTCGAAGACGCCGTAGGGGGCGCCCTTTCCGGGGGGTGCGAGAACGTGGAAGCCGGGGTAGCTCGCGAGGGCCAGCTCGACGGCGGCGCCGCTCAGCGCCCGTCCGACGTTCCGCTGATCGGCGTCGCGGACGACGAGCCTGAGCAGGGCGCTGGCCGTCTCCTCGGTCGGGGCGTCGGGCCGGTCGGTGCGGGACAGGTCCCAGCGGACGTCGGCGGCCTTCGCCAGGGCGGGTCCCATCTGCTCCCGCACGAGCGCGGCCTTGGCCTCGACGTCGAGGCCGGTGAGCACGAAGACGACCTCGCCCCGGAAGCCGCCGAGGCGGTTGCGGCCGACCTTGAGCGTGGGCGGCGGGGCCTCGCCCCGGACGCCGTCGATCCGCACCCGGTCGGGGCCGTCCTGGGTGAGCCGTACGGTGTCCAGCCGGGCCGTGACGTCCGGTCCCGCGTACCGGGCGCCGCCCGTCTCGTACAGCAGCTGGGCCGTCACCGTGCCGACGTCGACGAAGCCGCCGGTGCCGTCGTGCTTGGTGATGACGCAGGTGCCGTCGGCGTGCAGCTCGGCGAGCGGGAAGCCGGGGTGGCGGACGTCGCCGTCCCGGAAGAAGGCGTAGTTGCCGCCGGTGGCCTGCGTGCCGCACTCCAGCACGTGCCCGGCGACGACCGCGCCCGCGAGCCGGTCGTACTCCGCCGGCGCCCAGCCGAAGTGCGCGGCGGCGGGCCCGGTGACCAGGGCGGCGTCGGTGACCCGCCCGGTGACGACGACGTCGGCGCCCGCGCGCAGGCACTCCGCGATGCCGAAGCCGCCGAGGTAGGCGTGCGCGGCCAGCGCTCCCGGGTGGGCGGCGGTGAGGTCGTCGCCCTCGACGTGCGCGACCCTTACGGGGATGCCGAGCCGGGCGGCGAGGGTGCGTACGGCGTCGGCGAGTCCGGCGGGGTTGAGTCCGCCGGCGTTGCTGACGATCCCGACGCCCCGCTCGTGGGCGAGGCCGAGGCACTCCTCGAGCTGGCTCAGGAAGGTGCGCGCGTACCCGGCGTCGGGGTTCCTGAGCCGGTCGCGGCCGAGGATGAGCGTGGTCAGCTCGGCGAGGTAGTCGCCGGTGAGGACGTCCAGCGGGCCGCCGGTGAGCATCTCGCGCATCGCGTCGAAGCGGTCGCCGTAGAAGCCGGAGGCGTTGCCGATCCTCAGCGGCCCCGTCACTCCCGGGCGCCTTTCGGCTCCCGGCCCGCACCCGGCGGTCCGGCGAAGGCCTGGGCGATGTCCAGCCAGCGGTCGGCGTCCGGGCCGTCGGTGGTGAGGGCGAGGTCGGCGCGGTGGGCGCGCTGGGTGACCAGGAGGCAGAAGTCGAGGGCGGGTCCGGTGACGCGCTGTCCCGCGTCCTCGGGGCCGTACGTCCACCGGTCGCCGTCCGGGCCGGTGAGCTCGACGCGGAACGGTTCGGGGGGCGGGGTGAGGCCGTGGGCCGCGTAGGCGAAGTCCCGGGTCCGCACCCCGAGGCGGGCCACGTGCCGGAGCCGGGCGGTGGGCGGGCGCGTGACACCGGTCGCGGCGGCGATGTCGAGGCCGTGGGCCCAGGTCTCCATGAGCCGGGCGGTGGCCATGGAGGCGGCCGCCATGGGCGGGCCGTACCAGGGGAAGCGGGCGCCGGGGGCCGACGCGCGCAGCGCGGCCTCGAGCCGCCGGCGGCCCTCCCGCCAGTCCTCCAGCAGCTCGGCGGGGGTCCGTCGGGCGCCTTCCTCCGCGCCCTCGTCGACGAAGGTGCCGGGCGCGGCGAGGGCCTTCTCCACCAGTACCCGGAAGCCGTCCTCGTCGGTGACGGCGAGCAGGGCTGACCGGTCGGTCCAGGCCAGGTGGGCGATCTGGTGGGCGACCGTCCAGCCGGGGGCGGGTGTGGCGAGCGCCCACTGCGCCGGGCTCAGCCGGGCGACCAGCGCGTCGAGTTCCTCGCTCTCCTCGCGCAGGTCGTCGATCACGGGCGTCGGGTCGGACACGGGCGCTCCCCTCGGGCACGGCGGCGTGCGGCGCGATGTGGGGAGGAGCATGGCAGCAGGGCCGGAAACAATCAAGCATGCTTGCATGAATTGCCGGGACGGACGGGCCGCTGCGCCGGAGGCCGGAGAACGCCGGAGAACGGGGCGGGAAAGGCCCCGGGCCCCCGCTCCGGTCGGAACCGGGGCGGGGGCCGGGGGACGACGGGGGCCGGGCCCGGGGACGGGGGCGCCGTGGGCGCCGGGGGCGTCGGGGCGGCCGTCGCCGTCTACTTCCCGTCGGCTCCCGCCCCCGGGAGCTGCCGCCGCGCGCGGCCGCGCCGCCCCACCTGGGTCCGTACCGCGCCCATGCTGGCCACGACCACCAGGGCGATGGCGGCGGACTGCGGGGCGGACAGGGCCTGGTCGAGGATGAGGAAGCCGGCCGCCGCGGCGATGGCGGGCTCCAGGCTCATGAGGATGGCGAAGGTCGGCGCGGGCAGGCGCCGCAGCGCGAGCAGCTCGAGGGTGTACGGCAGGACGGAGGAGAGCAGGGCCACCCCGGCGCCCAGGGCGAGCGTCACGGGGTCGATCAGCTCGGCCCCCGACTCGGCGATGCCGAGCGGCAGGAACAGCACCGCGCCGACCGCCATGGCGAGGGCCAGCCCGTCGGCCTGCGGGAAGCGGCGGCCGGTGCGCGCGCTGAAGACGATGTACGCGGCCCACATCGCGCCCGCCGACAGCGCGAAGGCGGCACCGGCCGGGTCGAGGTCGTCGAAGCCGCCGCCGCCGAGCAGGAAGACGCCGGCCAGGGCGAGCGCGGCCCAGACCAGGTTGACGGCCCGGCGGGAGGCGAAGACGGACAGGGCGAGCGGGCCGAGCACCTCCAGGGTGACGGCGGGGCCGAGCGGGATGCGGTCGACGGCCTGGTAGAAGAGGCCGTTCATGCCGGCCATGGCGATGCCGAAGACGACGACCGTGCCCCAGTCGGCCCGGGAGTGGCCGCGCAGCCGGGGACGGCAGACCAGGAGCAGGACGACGGCGGCCACGACCAGCCGCAGGGTCACCACGCCGAGGGCACCGGCCCGGGGCATGAGGCTCACCGCCAGGGCGGCGCCGAACTGCACGGAGACGCCCCCGGCGAGGACCAGTCCGACCGGGCCGAGGGCACCCCACCGGCCGGCCGGGGCACCACCCGGCGCGGGCGCCTGCCCCGGGGCCCGCGCTGCGTGGGGACCGGCCGTGGAGGCGGCCGGGGCGGGGGTGCCGGGGGCGGCGCTGGACGTGCTCACGAGGGCTCCGGGGCGGTACGTGGATCGGTTTCGTTCATCGTGCTGTACGGCACAGTCCAGGGTAGTGGACTGAGACAGGCGCGTAGCCCTGCCATGCAACTGTCGCGGGCGGGTGCGCGGCTGTCAACGGACGTCCGCCCGGCGGACGGGACCTCGCCCGGCGGGCCCGTACGCCCAGGAGGTAGCGTCCGCGGAGTGAGACGACTCCTTGCCCGCCTCTGGCGCCTGCTGCGCCCGCTGCAGAGCCGCGTCATGTGGTTCCTGAACGCCAAGTTCGTGGTCGGCGTGACCGGCGTCGTGCGCGACGACGAGGGGCGGGTCCTGATGCTGCGGCACCGGATGTGGCCGCCGGGCCGCCAGTGGGGTCTGCCGAGCGGTTTCGCGCACCGGGGCGAGGACTTCCGGGCGACCGTGGTGCGCGAGGTCGGGGAGGAGACCGGCCTGGAGGTGGAGGTGGGCCGGCTGGTCATGCTGAACAGCGGCCTGCGCACCCGCCTGGAGGTGGCGTACGAGGCCCGTCTGCTGGGCGGCGAGCTGCGCCTCGACCCGTTCGAGATCCTGGAGGCCCGCTGGTGCGAGCCGGACGACCTGCCCGAGGGCGTCCAGCCGGTGTGCGGTCCGCTGGCGCGCGGCGAGACGGCCCCGTGAGCCGGCCCGCCGCGCGGCCCGCCGCGCGGCGTCCTGACCGCGTCGCCGGTCAGCCCATGCTCTTGGCGCCGTCCAGGGACTCGCGGATGATGTCGGCGTGGCCGGCGTGCTGGGCGGTCTCGGCGATGACGTGCATCAGCACCCGGCGCGCCGACCAGTGCGTGTCCTGGAACCAGGGGGCCTTCGGCAACGGCTGCGTGGCCCCCAGGTCGGGCACGGTGGCGACCAGCTCGTCGGTCCGGCGGGCCGCCTCGGCGTAGTCGGCCAGCACGCCGGCCAGCGTCTCACCGGGCAGCATCCGGAACTCGTCGGCCCGCCGGGCCCAGTCGGCCTCGGTCATGGCCGTGAAGTCCCCTATCGCCGACGGGCCGTTCAGGATGAAGTCCCCCCAGCTCCGCTCGCCCGAGGTCATGTGCTTGATCAGGCCGCCCAGACAGAGCTCGCTGACCGTGGTCCGCAGTCCGGCCTGCTCGTCGGTGAGGTCACGGGTGGTGAAGCGCAGGAAGTGCCGGTGCTTGGCCAGCATCTCCAGCAGGTCGGCACGTTCGCCGGTGACGGCCGGGGATCCGGCCGCGTCACGGGTGGTCGGGTCGCCGGTGGCCAGGTCTCGCGTGGTCGTCTCGTCGAAGGTCATGATCGGTCTCCGTCTTCCGGTGTCACTGCTGCGTCGGTCGAGGACCACACTAGGAGCGATCGAGGTCAGATCCTGTCCTAGAGCGGCGCGGAGAGTGGAGAACCCGAGGACGGTCCGGTGGGCGGCTCCTCGACGGTGACTTCTTCGTCCGGGCCCCCGGGGCCGGGCTCGGCGGGCGGCCCGTTCCTGGCCGCGTTCCACCGGCCGTAGGCTCCCCGGCGCACGGCCGACCGTCACTCCTCCGCCAGCCCGTCCGCCAGCACCTCCGCCAGATGCCGCCCCCGTACCCCCGCCAGCTGCTCCAGCTGCGTCCGGCACGAGAAGCCGTCCGCCAGGACCACCGCCCCGTCCGGTGCCTCCCGCACCGCCGGCAGCAGCCGGTCCTCCGCGCACGCGGCCGAGACCTCGTAGTGGCCGTCCTCGAAGCCGAAGTCGCCCGCGAGGCCGCAGCAGCCGCCGCTCAGCTCGCCGGTCAGGCCCGCCGCCTCGCGCAGGCGGCGGTCGGCCGCGTCGCCGAGGACCGCGTGCTGGTGGCAGTGGGTCTGCCCGGTGACCGGACGGTCCACGGCGGGCGGCACCCAGCCGGGGGCGTGGCGCTCCAGGGCCTCCGCGAAGGTCACCACCCGGGCGGCGAGCCGGGCCGCCCGCGGGTCGTCGTGCAGCAGCTCCGGCAGGTCGGTGCGCAGGGCCGCCGCGCAGCTCGGTTCCAGCACCACGACCGGGGCCCGCGCCTGAAGCACCGGGGCCATCAGGTCCAGCGTGCGGCGCATGACCGCCCGCGCGCGGTCCAGCTGGCCCGTGGAGACGTACGTCAGGCCGCAGCAGACCCGGCCCCGGCGGGCGGTCAGCAGGGCGGCCGGCGACCTGGAGACACCGTCCCCGACGGCGGCCCGCCCCCGCAGCGTCGGCGGCAGCGCCACCCGCAGCCCAGCCGCCTCCAGCACCCGTACGGCCGCCCGGCCCACGGACGGTGACAGGTGCTCGGTGAAGGTGTCGGGCCAGAGCACCACCAGGTCGCCGGACCCCCCGGCGACCGGGCGCCGCCCGCGCCACCACCCGCTTAACGTCTCCCCCGCCAGCCGCGGCACCTCCCGCTCGGCCGCGATCCCGCCCAGCCGCTTCACCACCGCGGCTAACGGCCGTACGGCGGCGAGCCGGTTGACGAGGGGCGCGGTACGCGTACGCGCCACCCAGCGCAGCCACACCGGCAGCCACCCCATCGCGTAGTGCGCGGCCGGGCGGCGCCGGCCCGCGTAGTGGTGGTGCAGGAACTCCGCCTTGTACGTGGCCATGTCGACCCCGACGGGGCAGTCGGAGCGGCAGCCCTTGCAGGACAGGCACAGGTCCAGGGCGTCCCGGACCTCCGTCGACCGCCAGCCGTCGGTCACCAGCTCGCCGGCGAGCATCTCGTGCAGCAGCCGCGCCCTGCCCCGCGTGGAGTGCTCCTCCTCCCCCGTCGCCCGGAACGACGGGCACATCACCCCGGAGCCGGAGACCTGCGCGGTACGGCACTTGGCGACGCCGACGCAGCGCCGCACCGCCGCCGGGAAGTCGCCCCCGTCGGCGGGGTAGCCGAACTCCACGTCCACCGGCCCGCGCGGCAGGACGGCGAAGCGCAGGTTCGCGTCCAGCGGCGCCGGGCGGACCAGCATTCCCGGGTTGAGCAGGTCGTCGGGGTCCCAGACGCCCTTGGCCCGCTCGAAGAGGGCCACCGTCCGTTCGCCGTACATCCGCGGCAGCAGCTCCGCCCGCGCCTGCCCGTCCCCGTGCTCCCCGGACAGTGAGCCGCCGTGCGCCACGACCAGGTCGGCCAGCTCCTCGGAGAACCGGCGGAAACGGGAGATCCCGGCGTCCGTCAGCAGGTCGAAGTCGACGCGCACGTGGACGCAGCCGTCCCCGAAGTGCCCGTACGGCGTGCCCCGCAGGCCGTGGGCCGACAGCAGGGCGCGGAAGTCCCGCAGGTAGTCGCCCAGCCGCGCCGGCGGCACCGCGCAGTCCTCCCAGCCCGGCCAGGCCTCCGTGCCGTCGCCCATGCGCGTCGCCGTACCGCCGGCGTCCTCCCGGATCCGCCACAGCGCCCGCTGCCCGGCCGGGTCGGTCACCACCAGCGAGTCCACCACGTCGGCCGCCCGCACGACCGCCTCCGCACGCGCCCGCGCCTCCGCACGCGACGCGCCGCCGGTCTCCACGAACAGCCAGGCCCCGCCCCGCGGCAGGCCCTTTGTGGACGGCACCAGGTCCACCGCCATGCCCTCCACCGTCAGCGGACCGAGCGGCAGCAGGCCCGCCGCCGCCTGGGCCGCGTCGGCCTCGTCGGCGTAGCCCAGCACCGCCAGCGCCCGCGCGCGCGGCGCCTCGACCAGCCGGACCACCGCCTCGGTCAGCACGCCCAGCGTGCCCTCCGAACCGCAGAAGGAACGGGCCACGTCCGCACCGTGCTCCGGGAGCAGCGCGTCCAGCGCGTAGCCGGAGATGCGGCGGGGCAGGTCGGGGAAGCCGGTGCGCAACCGCGCCAGGTCGCCGTCCACCAGCTCGCGCAGGCCCTCCGGTGCCCCGGCCCACTCCCGCCCGAGCCGCAGCCGCCGCCCCCGCGCGGTGAGCACCGTCAGCTCGCGCACGCTGTCCGCCGTGGTGCCCCAGGCCACCGAGTGGGACCCGCACGCGTTGTTGCCGATCATCCCGCCGAGCGTGCAGCGGCTGTGGGTGGAGGGGTCGGGGCCGAAGCGCAGGCCGTGCGGTGCGGCGGCCTCCTGGAGCCGGTCGAGGACCAGGCCCGGCTGGACGACGGCCGTGCGGCTCTCCGGGTCCAGGGACAGCAGCCGGTTCATGTGCCGGGTGAAGTCCAGGACGACGCCCGTGCCGGTGGCCTGGCCCGCGATCGACGTGCCCCCGCCGCGCGCCACGACCGGCACGCCCCGCTCCCGGCACACCTCCAGCACGGCCGCCACGTCGTCGGCGTCCCACGGCGCCACCACACCGAGCGGGACCCGCCGGTAGTTGGACGCGTCCATGGTGGTCAGCGCCCGGGAGGTGACGTCGAATCCGACCTCGCCCCGGACGGCCCCGCGCAGTGCTGCCTCAAGACCGGTCATGCGTCCAGGATGGGCTCTCGTAGCTCCGTACAGGTCCGCACGGCGGAGATCTCGTCTCATCGGACGGACATGTCGTCGTCCGGTTTCGTCCAGGGGGTAGCCTCCGGCTCGTGGCTGAGATCCAGATTCCTGCTGACATCAAGCCCGCGGACGGTCGATTCGGCGCGGGTCCCTCCAAGGTGCGGGTGGAGGCGCTGGACGCCCTGGCCGCCACCGGTACGTCCCTCCTCGGCACCTCACACCGCCAGGCCCCGGTCAAGAACCTGGTCGGCAAGGTCCGTGAGGGCATCCGCGAGCTGTTCCAGCTCCCCGACGGCTACGAGGTGGTCCTCGGCAACGGCGGCTCCACCGCGTTCTGGGACGTCGCGACCCACGGCCTGATCGAGAACAAGTCGCAGCACCTGACCTTCGGCGAGTTCTCCTCCAAGTTCGCCAAGGCGGCGAAGCTCGCCCCCTGGCTGGCCGAGCCGACGGTCGTCTCCGCCGACCCGGGCACCCACCCCGAGGCGCGGGCCGAGGCCGGCGTGGACGTGTACGCGTTCACCCACAACGAGACCTCGACCGGCGTCGCCATGCCGATCGAGCGGGTCGCCGGTGCCGACGAGGGCTCCCTCGTGCTGGTCGACGCCACCTCCGGCGCCGGCGGCCTGCCCGTCGACATCGCCGAGACCGACGTCTACTACTTCGCCCCGCAGAAGTCCTTCGCCTCCGACGGCGGCCTGTGGATCGGCGTGTTCTCCCCGGCCGCGATCGAGCGCGCCGAGCGGGTCCACGCGTCCGGCCGGCACGTCCCGGAGTTCTTCTCGCTGCCGACGGCGATCGACAACTCCCGCAAGAACCAGACGTACAACACCCCGGCGCTGGCCACCCTGTTCCTGCTGAACGAGCAGCTGGAGTGGATGAACGGCCAGGGCGGCCTGGACTTCACCGTCCGCCGCACCGCGACCTCCGCGCGCACGCTGTACGGCTGGGCGGAGGACGTGAAGTTCGCGACGCCGTTCGTCACCGACCCGGCCAAGCGGTCGCAGGTCATCGGCACCGTCGACTTCTCCGACGACATCGACGCCGCCGCCGTCGCCAAGGTGCTGCGCGCCAACGGCATCGTCGACACCGAGCCGTACCGCAAGCTCGGCCGCAACCAGCTGCGCGTCGCGATGTTCCCGGCGATCGACCCGGCCGACGTCGAGGCGCTGACCAAGTGCATCGACTACGTGATCGAGAAGCTGTAGCCGTCACCGGCAACGACGAGGAGGGCGCCCGGCGGACCACCCGCCGGGCGCCCTCCCACATGTTCGGCGGAATGTCGGCAACTCCCCACGCGGTTCAGCGGCTCAGCCGCCGGAACCTCCGTACCGCCAGGGGCAGGAAGATCGCCGTCAGCACCACCGGCCACACGCACGCCATCAGCACCGCGTGCTGCTCGACCCACGAGTCGCCGCCGCCGACCGGCGTGCCGAACAGCTCGCGGGCGGCCGCCGCCGTGGAGGAGATCGGGTTCCAGGCGGCCACCCAGCCCAGCCAGTCCGGCATGAGCTGCGGGGCGACGAAGATGCTGGAGATCATCGTCAGCGGGAACGCCACCGCGAACAGACCGCCGGCCGCCTCCGGGTTCGGGACCAGCAGACCCAGCCACACACCGATCCAGATCAGCGCGAACCGCAGCCACAGCAGCAGCGCGAACGCCGCCAGGAAGCCCCAGCCGCCGTCCGGCCGCCAGCCCATGGCCAGCGCCGTCAGCATCATGATCGCCAGCTCGGCGCAGGCGATCACGAGGTCGGTCACGCCGCGCCCCGCGACCACGGCGGAGGAGGACATCGGCATGGACCGGAACCGGTCGATGACGCCCTTGGTGGAGTCGTAGACGACGACGGTGGCGGTGTTGATGAAGCCGAACGCCATGGTCATCACGAACATGCCCGGCATCAGGAAGTCCTTGTAGTCCCCGCCGCCCGGCACGGTCATCGCGCTGCCGAAGACATAGCCGTAGAGGAGGACGGACAGGATCGGGAAGCCCAGCTGCCAGGCGATGTTGACGGGCTGGCGCTGGTAGTGCGTCAGGCCGCGGCGCACGATGTTGCCGCAGTCGGCCAACAGCCAGTACAGCCGACCGCGTTCGCGCGGGGCCGTCGTCGGGTCGAGGGCGCTCATGCCGCCGCCTCCTTCTCGGTACGGGCGGCACGGTCCGTGCGGTGCCCGGTCAGGCGCAGGAACACGTCGTCGAGGCTCGGCCTGCGCAGCCCGATGTCCTCCACGCCGACCCCCTCGTCCTGAAGGGTCCGTGCCACCTCGGTCAGCGCGGAGACCCGGTCGGTGACCGGGGCGTGCACGCGCAGCGCCTCCTCGTCGGCCTCCGGTTCGCCCTCGCAGACCCGGGCGACCACCTTCACCACCCTCGGGATGTCGGTCCGCTCGGCCACCACGACCTCGACGCGGTCGCCGCCGACCAGGTTCTTCAGCCCGTCCGGGGTGTCGTCGGCGATGGACCGGCCCTGGTCGATGACGGTGATGCGGGAGGCCAGCTTGTCGGCCTCCTCCAGGTACTGCGTGGTCAGCAGCACGGTCGTGCCGTTCGCCACCAGGGCCCGGACCGAGTCCCAGACCTCGCCGCGGCTGCGGGGATCGAGGCCCGTCGTCGGCTCGTCCAGGAACAGGACGGAGGGGGCGAGGATCATCGAGGCGGCGAGGTCGAGGCGGCGCCGCATGCCGCCGCTGTACTTGCCGACGCCCCGGTCGGCGGCGTCGGTCAGGTCGAACTGCTCCAGCAGCTCGACCGCGCGGGCCCGGGCCCGCCGGCCGCCCAGGTGGAACAGGCGCCCGAACATCTCCAGGTTCTGCCGGCCGGTGAGCACCTCGTCCACGGCCGCGTACTGCCCGGTGAGGCCGATCCGGGCCCGCACCTCACGCGCCTGCCGGGCGACGTCCAGGCCGGCCACCTCGACACGCCCCGCGTCCAGCCGGACCAGCGTGGACAGGATGCGCACGGCGGTGGTCTTCCCGGCGCCGTTCGGCCCGAGCAGGCCGTGCACGGTGCCCTCGCGGACGGCCAGGTCGAAGCCGTCGAGCGCGCGCTTCTCGCCGTACCGCTTCTCGAGCCCCTCGGCCCGTACCGCGTGTCCGTCACCCATGGGTCCCCCTCTCGCTCACCAATTGAGTACACCGTACTCGATTACGCGTACACCGTACTCAGTTTCTTGGCGCGGATTTAAACTGACCCCATGGCGAGCGGTACGGAGACCAGCGGCAGCGGCGACATCGGCCGCACCCTCGAACTGTTGTGGGACACCGGCCGGCGCCCCAGCCGAGGCCCCAGGCCGGGCCTGACGCTGGAGCGGATCGTGGAGGCCGCCGTCGAGGTCGCCGACCGGGACGGACTCGGCGCGGTCTCGATGCGGCGGATCGCCACCGAGCTGGGCACCGGCACGATGTCCCTGTACCGCTACGTCCCCGGCAAGGGCGAGCTGATCGACCTGATGCTGGACCGCGTGCAGCGCCCGTCCGAGGACCCGGCCGACCTCGGCGACGGCGGCTGGCGCTCGGCACTGGAGGCCCTCGGCCACGCCACACTCGCCCTCTACCGCCGCCACTCGTGGCTGCTGGAGGTCAACCAGTCCCGCCCGATCCTCGGTCCGTCCGCCCTGGACGGCATGGAGAAGGTGCTCGCCCGGATCAAGCCGATGGGGCTGACCGACCCCGAGCTGGTCTCGGTGATCGTCATGATCGACGGGTACGTCGTCGGGGCCGCCCGAACGCAGGTGTACGAGCGGGAGGCGGAGCGCAGGTCCGGGCTGACGGACGCGCAGTTCTGGGCGGCCCAGGAGCCGGTACTGGTGAAGGCCATGGCCAGCGGGCGCTACCCCGTGCTGGCCTCCCTGTCCGAGGACGCCTTCGGCGCCGGCTTCGACCACTTCGAGTTCGGGCTCCGGCGCATCCTGGACGGGCTGGAGGTGCTGGTGGCCGCACGGCGGGCGGCGGACGGCTCAGCGGCGCCGGAACAGCCGGCGTAGGCCGAACAGCGCGGCGCACGCCACGAGCAGGCCGACCGCGCCGACCTTGAGCGTGTCCCCGCCGGTGCCGTCCGCACCGGAGGCGCCGGACCCGCCGTCGCCGGACGAGGCGCCGTCCCCGCCCGACGAGCCGCCCCCGGGCGCGTCCTGGGCCCGCACCGGGCTGTTCTCGCCCTCCATGCCGAGCAGCAGCTTCTTGCCGTCGGCGGTGTAGGTGACCGACTCGCCCTGCCCCAGGGGCACGCTGATCCGCCCCTTGCGCTGGATCCTCCCCCCGTTCCAGGCGTACCAGATGCCCCCGAGATAGCCGCGCACCGCGAGCTGCTCGCCGTCCGGGGAGAACGCGGCGTCGGTGGCCCAGAGGTCGACGGGAACGGTGGGCCGGAAGACGTTGGTGCCGGAGGAGGACAGCTTCGCCGGGCCCTCGTACAGGTGCCCGCCGTCCTCGTTCTTGTCGACGATGTAGACGCGCCCGGTCTTCGGGTGGACGACCATCGACTCGGCGTCGCGGGCGCCGTCCGCGTACTTCACGACGTACTGCGTGGCCTCGACCGTCTGGTCCCTGAGCTCCTTCGGCTCGGGCAGCTCGTAGATCCACACGTACGGCCAGGTGCCGCCGAGGTTGTCCCCGATGTCGCCGACGAAGATCCTGTTCCCGGGCCCGACGGCGATCGCCTCGACGTCCCGGGGCGTGCCCACGCCGGACAGCGCGACGCGCGCGACGGTCTCGCCGGTGGCGCCGTCCACGGCGTAGAGGTAGGGCCCGTTGTCCTGGTCGTTGTGCGTCCAGTAGACGCCGGGGTGCAGGCGGGAGGCGGCGAGGCCGCTGGACTCGGTGATGCGCGGGTCCTTGATGGTGAACCCGTCGCTCCCGTCGTCCCCGTCGGCGGCGGCCGGCACGGCGAACGCGCCCACGAGGAGGGCCGAGGCGAGGAGGGCGAGAGATCGGCGCATGCGCCAAGCCTGCCATCCCGCGCGGGTGTTCACCGTGACGGCCGTCCCGGGTGGCCGGGCTCACATCGCGCCCGCCAGGCGGATCGTCCATGATGAGCGGATGCTCAGGTTCATGTTCGTCGGTGACTCCACGACGATAGGGAGCGCCGGCGAACACACGTGGCGCCACCGGATGTGGCAGCACCTGCGTGACACGTACGGCCGCCCCTTCACCTTCGTCGGCCCCCGCGAGGCGCTGCACGACCCGTCGACGGACGCCCCCACCTCGTACGCCTACGCCGACCCCGGCTTCCCCCGCGCCCACCTGGCCGGCTGGGGCGAGGGCTGGCACCACATGACGCCGCTGATCGGCGAGGCGGTGCGCGCCCACCGCGCGGACGTGCTCCTGGTCTCCCTGGGCCTGATAGACCTCGGCTTCTACACCAACCCCGAGCAGACCGCGGACAACGTCCGCGCCTTCGTGGCCGGGGCCCGGTCGGCGAACCCGCGCGTCCGCGTGGCCGTCATGCCGGTGCTCACGAACATCCGGGTGGAGGCCGACGCGGCCTTCGCCGACCAGGTCCACCGCTTCAACGAGCTCCTGGCCAAGACGGTCGCCGACCTCGACGCACCGGACTCCGCCCTCCTCCTCGTCCCCCCGCCGGCGTCGTACGACTTCCACACGGACACCTACGACGGCACCCACCCCAACGCCGACGGCGAACACAGGATCGCGGGGGCGTTCGCGGAGGCACTGCACGAGGAGTGGGGGCTGGGCGGGCCGTACGCGGGCGAGTCCTAGTCACCTGACATATGCGCGTCCTCCCGTGACCCGGCCGCCGTGCGTATCGTTGTACCGCGCGGTTACTCCCGCCCGTGGGACGGCCGGGGAGGAGCGCCACGATGACCGTCCTTGAAGACAGGATCGCCATGGCCGACGCCAACACCCAGCGCCTGGACGAGTGGTTCGAGCGGCTGGAGCGGATGCCCGTCCCCGAAGGATTCAGGGTCGAGATCGTCGGGGGCAACGTCCACATGACACCGCAGCGGGACACGCACTGGGGCATCATCCGTCGGATCGTACGGCCCGTCGAGGACCGATTCGGCATGGACGTCGCGGTCTTCTCCGACGTCCGCATCGACTTCCCCGGTCACGAGAACGGCTTCTGCCCGGACGTCGCCAAACTCCGCGACGGAGCGGAGCGGGACGACACTGGCCACTGGCGCCACCAGGACGTCGAGTTCGTGGCCGAAGTCATCTCCCAGGGCACCGCCGCCAACGACTACGGCCCCAAGAAGCTCGCGTACGCCGCCGCCGAGGTCCCCCTTTACCTCATCGCCGACCCGTACCAGGGCAGGTGCCACATCTACACCCGCCCCAAGGACGGCGACTACACGACCGAGACCCGGGTCGCCTTCGGGCAGGACCTGGACCTCACCGACACCGTCCTCGGCCTCACGCTGCCCACCGCCGGGTTCCCCCGCGACTGAGCGGATCCGCTTGCCTGGAGCGCACTCCAAGCCGTTGGCTGGGGGCCATGGAGTACACGCAGCTCGGACGCACAGGACTCAAGGTCAGCCGGCTCGTCCTCGGCACCATGAACTTCGGTCCGCAGACCGACGAGGCCGACAGTCACGCGATCATGGACGCGGCGCTGGACGCGGGCATCAACTTCTTCGACACCGCCAACGTGTACGGCTGGGGCGAGAACAAGGGCCGCACCGAGGAGATCATCGGCAACTGGTTCGCCCAGGGGGGCGACCGGCGCGACAAGGTCGTCATCGCCACCAAGGTGTACGGCAACATGGGCGCCGACGGCGAGGCGTGGCCCAACCACGACAAGCTGTCCGCCGTGAACATCCGCCGGGCCGTCGACGCCAGCCTCAAGCGGCTCCGGACCGACCACATCGACCTGTACCAGTTCCACCACATCGACCGCGCCACCGGATTCGACGAGATCTGGCAGGCCGTCGACACGCTGGTCCAGCAGGGCAAGGTCCTCTACGCCGGCTCCTCGAACTTCCCCGGTTACAAGATCGCCCAGGCCAACGAGACCGCCGCCCGGCGCGGCGGCACCATCGGCCTGGTCAGCGAGCAGTGCCTCTACAACCTGGCCGAGCGCCGCGCCGAGATGGAGGTCATCCCGGCCGCGCAGGACTACGGTCTGGGGGTCATCCCGTGGTCGCCGCTGCACGGCGGGCTGCTGGGCGGGGTCATCAAGAAGCAGGCGGAGGGCGGACGGCGCGCCTCCGGGCGAGCTGCCGACACCCTGGCCGACCCGGCCTCGCGCGCGCAGATCCAGGCGTACGAGGACCTGCTCGACAAGCACGGCGTCGCACCCGGCGAGGCGGCGCTGGCCTGGCTGCTGACCCGGCCCGGCGTGACCGGCCCCATCGTGGGTCCGCGGACCGGCGAGCAGCTGGCGTCGGCGCTGCGCGCCGTGGAGCTGGAGCTCTCCGATGAGCTGCTGAGCGGGCTGGACGAGATCTTCCCGGGGCCGGGCCCCTCCCCGGAGGCCTTCGCCTGGTAGGCCGCGCGGGGCACACCGGCGGCGGCCTCGGCTAACCGAGCGCCGCCGCCACCGCCACGACGACGAACATCAGCACGAGCACACCGGCCATGATCCGGTTACGGGTCTTCGGGTCCACGCCCCCGAGCCTAACCGGCCGCGCCGAGCGGAGTGCGGGCGACCGTCTCGTAGCGGGGCTGCTCGCCGGGCACCCCGGACCTCGGCAGGTCGCTGCGCACCAGCGCCAGGTCCGTCACGGTCCAGGTGCGGCTCGTGAAACCGGCCAGCGCGTCGACGTACGGAGCCACGTCGAACGCCGCCCGGCCGCGGGCCAGTGTGAGGTGGGCCGTGTAGCGCCGGTGCTCCCCCATCGGCACGCCCGCCCGGCGCCCCGCCGACTCGGCACGCTCCGCGAGCAGACGCAGGGCGCCCAGATCGCCCGCGCCCCCGGCCCACAGGGCCCGGCCGTGCCCGAAGTGGCCGCCGCCGCGCAGCGCCAGCTCGAACGGCGCGGTGCGGCGCGCGGCCCGCTCCAGGCGCGCGGAAAGCTCCGGTACGACGTCCTCGCCGACCTCGCCGTAGAAGGCGAGCGTGACGTGCCACCCCGGGCGGCCGGTCCAGCGCAGCCCGTCCGCGCCGGGCAGCTTCCTGAGCGCGGCCACCTCGGCGGCGAGAGCGGCGACGACGTCCTCGGGCGGCAGCACGGCGGCGAAGAGTCTCATGCCGCCACCTTCCCAGACCTCCTACGCCGCCGGTGCCAGTCGCTCCCGGTGCTCGCGCGGCACGAACCGCACCTGCGGGTGTCCCCGGTGCCAGCCGACGGACAGGCGCAGGTTCCCGACGCGGGCCAGGACCAGGCCGACCACGGCCGCCGCGGTGGCCGCCACGGCCCCGCCCGCGGCGAAGCCGACCCGGGCGCCGTAGGTGTCGGTGACCCAGCCGACGATCGGGGCGCCGACCGGGGAACCGCCGAGGAAGACCATCATGTAGAGGGCCATGACGCGGCCCCGCATGGCCGGGTCGGTGGACATCTGGATGCTGGTGTTGGCGGTGACGTTGACCGTCATGCTGAAGACGCCGATCGGGACCATCAGCAGGGCGAACAGCCACAGCGACGGCGCCGACGCGGCGACGATCTCCAGGACGCCGAAGCCGAGGGCCGCCGCGATCAGCACCCGCAGCCGGGCCGTGCCGCGCCGGGCGGCGAGCAGCGCGCCGGCCAGGGAGCCGACGGCCATGAGGGTGTTGAAGAGGCTGTACTCGCCGGCGCCCGCGTGGAAGACGTCGTCCGCGAAGGCGGACAGGAACACCGGGAAGTTGAAGCCGAAGGTGCCGATGAAGCCCACCAGGACGATGGTCCAGATCAGCTCGGGGCGCCCGGCGACGTAGCGCAGGCCCTCGCGGAGCTGTCCCTTGCCGCGCGGGGCGCGCTGTGCGACGTGCAGCTCGCGGGCCCGCATCAGCAGCAGGCAGCCCAGCGGCGCCACGAAGGACAGCCCGTTGGCGAGGAACGCCCAGCCGGTGCCCACGCCCGTGATCATCAGGCCCGCGACGGCGGGGCCGACCAGGCGGGCGGACTGGAAGTTGGCCGAATTCAGGCTGACCGCGTTCTGGAGCTGGTCGCGGCCGACCAGCTCGGAGACGAAGGACTGGCGGGCCGGGTTGTCCATGACGGTGGCCAGGCCCATCGCGAAGGCCGCGACGTAGACGTGCCAGACCTCGACGTACCCGGTCAGGGTGAGCGCGGCGAGGGCGAGCGCGGTCAGGCCCATGGCGGACTGGGTGACCAGCAGCGTGGGCCGCTTGCGCAGGCGGTCGACGAGGACGCCGCCGTAGAGACCGAAGAGCAGCATCGGCAGGAACTGCAGGGCCGTCGTGATGCCGACGGCCGCGGAGGACCCGGTGAGGCTGAGCACCAGCCAGTCCTGGGCGATGCGCTGCATCCAGGTGCCGATGTTGGAGACGACCTGGCCCAGGAAGAACAGGCGGTAGTTGCGGACCCTCAGGGAGGCGAACATGGACGTCTTGTGCGGGGCCCCGGGGGCCTTGGACAGGGAGTCGTCGTGGTCAGGTGCGGGGACGGAAGCTGCTCCGGGTCCCGTACTCAAAGGGTCGCCTCCTCGCGATCGCTTTCTACAGGTGTGCGAGCTTCTCCAGCACGGGGGCCGCTGCGCGCAGCTTCGCCCACTCGTCCTCGTCGAGCCCCTCGACCAGCGCGGCCAGGAACGCGTTGCGCTTGCGGCGGCTCTCCTCGAGCATCACCACGGCCTGCTCGGTCTGCGTCACGACCTTCTGGCGCCGGTCCTCGGGGTGCGGCTCCAGCCGGACCAGCCCCTTGGCCTCCAGGAGCGCCACGATGCGGGTCATCGACGGCGGCTGGACGTGTTCCTTGCGGGCGAGCTCGCCCGGGGTCGCGCTGCCGCAGTTGGACAGGGTGCCGAGCACCGACATCTCGGTGGGGCTGAGCGACTCGTCGACCCGCTGGTGCTTGAGCCGACGGGAGAGCCGCATCACGGCGGAGCGCAGGGAGTTCACGGCGGCGGCATCGTCGCCATGCTTGAGGTCCGGCATGTTCCTTAGCCTAACTCATTAGGTTCGCGAAATACCAACGCTCACCCCGCCGGCTGCCCGTGACCCCACCCCCGCCACTGAAACCCGAGGGTCACCCGTACGAGTGAGCTATTTCCGGAAACCGTGGCATCACCCGGCGGGCGGGGGCGACCCTCGTGCGCATGGGGACCAGTGTGCTCAGCCTGCGGATGGACGGGGAGCTGCTCGAACGGCTCCGGCACCACGCGGCGAAAAGAGGAATGAGCGTCCAGGACTATGTCGTCCGGACGCTCATTCGGGATGACTTCGACGAGCGGTTCCAGTCCGCCGTCGAGGAGACGGAACGGTTCTACGGGGTGCCGTGACCCCGCGGGATCAGGTCAGGCCCAGGGCCGGCATCAGGTAGTAGAAGGCGAAGACCGCCGACACCGCGTACATCGCCACCGGCACGTCCCGGCCGCGGCCGACCGCCAGGCGCAGCACCGTGAAGGTGATGAAGCCCATGCCGATGCCGTTGGTGATCGAGTACGTGAACGGCATCATCAGCATCGTCACGAAGGCCGGGACGGCGATCGTGAAGTCGGCCCAGTCGATCTCCTTGACCGAGCCGGCCAGGATCAGGAAGCCGACCGCGACCAGCGCCGGGGTGGCCGCCTGCGACGGGACCATCGTGGCGACCGGCGTGAGGAACAGGGCCACGGCGAACAGCCCGCCGCTGACGATGTTGGCGAAACCGGTCCGGGCGCCCTCGCCGACGCCGGCCGTGGACTCCACGAAGCAGGTCGTGGCCGACGCCGAGGCGGCACCGCCCGCGGCGACCGCGACACCGTCCACGAACAGGACCTTGCTGATGCCCGGCATCTGGCCCTCGCCGTCGGTCAGCTTGGCCTCGTCACTGACGGCCATGATCGTGCCCATGGCGTCGAAGAAGCAGGACAGCAGGACGGTGAAGACGAACAGGACGCCGGTCAGGACGCCGACCTTCCCGAACCCGCCGAACAGGCTGACCTGGCCGACCAGGCCGAAGTCGGGCGTGGAGACCGGGTTGCCGGGCCACTCCGGGGTGGTCAGGCCCCAGGACGGGATGTCCGCGACGGCGTTGATGATCATCGCGATGACGGTCATCACGACGATGGAGATCAGGATGGCGCCGGGGGTCCTGCGGACGATCAGCGCCAGCGTGAGCAGCACGCCGAGGACGAAGACCAGGACGGGCCAGCCGAGCAGGTGACCGCCCGTGCCCAGCTGGAGCGGGACGGTGGTCTGGGCGGCGTCCGGCATCCGGGTGACGAACCCGGAGTCGACGAGGCCGATGAGCATGATGAACAGGCCGATACCGATCGCGATGGCCTTGCGCAGACCGAACGGCACGGCGTTCATCACGCGCTCGCGCAGACCGGTGGCGACCAGCAGCATGACGACGAAACCGGCCAGCACCACCATGCCCATGGCGTCCGGCCAGGACATCCGCGGGGCGAGCTGGAGGGCGACGACCGAGTTCACGCCGAGACCGGCGGCGAGCGCGATCGGGACGTTGCCGATGACGCCCATGAGGAGCGTGGTGAACGCCGCCGTCAGGGCGGTCGCGGTCACCAGCTGGCCGTTGTCGAGCTGGTGCCCGTACATGTCCTTCGCGCTGCCCAGGATGATCGGGTTCAGCACGATGATGTAGGCCATCGCGAAGAAGGTGGCCAGACCGCCGCGGATCTCGCGGGACAGCGTGCTGCCGCGCTCGGAGATCCGGAAGTAGCGGTCGAGGGCGTGCTGCGGGGGTCGCCGGTCTTCGGGCGACTCGGGGGACGGGGGGACCTTGGCGGCGGCCGAGGCGGACATGCGAGACCTCATCACCAACAGGTTCCCCCACGGCCTTGTTGGCGTTTCCTACGAATGAAAGCGGTCAGAGACAAACGGATTCAGTATGAACGTATGAGCCCGAGATCGCTATCTCCGCGCGTAGACCCGTGCGGCGGCACCCGCCCGGCCGACCGGCCGCCGCCCCGCGAGGGCGCGCCGGCATCCTCGTAAGCTGTACGCATGGCGAAGTGGACACCTACGCATGAGGCGCCGGAGCCCCTTGAGGGCCCCGTGGTCGCGACCATCACCGGCGGCACCATCCTCTGGTTCGTCCTCTTCCTGGCCCAGCTGCCGTTCTACGGCTGGTTCGACGACCACGGGCACACCTGGTGGGTGTGGACCTGCCTGGCGGGCGGCGGGCTCGGCCTGATCGGCATCTGGTACGTCCGCCGGCGCGACGCCGCGATCAAGCGGGACACCGCGGCCCGCGCGGCCCGGCCCACCCCGTAGTACCACGGCAGCACGCGGCGGCCGGGCTTCTCGTACCCAGGTCGGATCTTCCACCCATCCAGCGGGTGAAGCCCCAAAACCGCACGTACCGTCGAATGCATGACGCATATCGACGCGGGCGCCGCACTCGATCCCGCGCGCCCCGCTCCCCTGTCCTCGCCGGAGACGGGGCTGACCGCCGCCGAGGTCGCCGAGCGGGTCGCGCGCGGGCAGGTCAACGACGTACCGGTGCGCAGCAGCCGCTCACTCGGCGAGATCGTCCGCGCCAACGTCCTCACCCGCTTCAACGCGATCATCGGCGTCCTGTGGGTGATCATGCTGATCGTGGCGCCGATCCAGGACAGCCTGTTCGGCTTCGTGATCCTCGCCAACACCGGCATCGGCATCGTCCAGGAGTGGCGGGCGAAGAAGACCCTCGACTCCCTGGCGCTGATCGGCGAGGTCAGACCGGACGTGCGCCGGGACGGGCGGACCACCTCGATCAGCACCTCGCTGATCGTGCTGGACGACGTCATCGAGATCGGCCCCGGGGACAAGGCCGTGGTCGACGGGGTGTGCGTCGAGGCCGACGGACTGGAGATCGACGAGTCGCTGCTGACCGGCGAGGCCGACCCGGTCGTCAAACGGCCCGGGGACCAGGTCCTGTCCGGCAGCTTCGTGGTCGCGGGCGGGGGTGCCTTCCGGGCGACCAGGGTGGGGCGCGAGGCCTACGCCGCACAGCTCGCCGAGGAGGCGTCCCGCTTCACCCTCGTCCAGTCCGAGCTGCGCTCCGGCATCTCCACGATCCTGAAATACATCACGTGGATGATGGTCCCGACCGCGATCGGCCTGATCATCAGCCAGCTGCTCACCAAGGACGACGCCTTCAAGGACTCCGTCGCGCGGACCGTCGGCGGCATCGTGCCCATGGTCCCGGAGGGGCTGGTGCTGCTCACCTCCGTGGCCTTCGCGATCGGCGTCGTCCGGCTCGGCCGCAAGCAGTGCCTCGTCCAGGAGCTGCCCGCCATCGAGGGCCTCGCCCGCGTCGACACGGTCTGCCTGGACAAGACCGGCACACTCACCGAGGGCGGCATGGACGTCACCGAGGTGCGCGTGCTCGGCGGCGCCGACGAGGAGTACGTCCGTACGGTGCTCGGCGCCCTCGGCGCGTCCGACCCGCGACCGAACGCCTCCCTCCAGGCGATCATCGACGCCTCCGCGGCCACCGGGTCCGCCGAGGGCTGGCGGTGCACCGACTCCCTGCCCTTCTCCTCCGCCCGCAAGTACGCCGGCGCCACCTTCGAGGCGGCCGACGGCGCCTCCGGCACCTGGCTGCTGGGGGCACCCGACGTGCTGCTGACCGAGGACGACCCCGCCCTCGCCGAGACCGGGCGGCTCAACGAGCAGGGCATGCGGGTGCTGCTGCTCGCCCGCGCCACCCGGGACCTCGAGGACGCCGAACCGGCCGAGGGCGCCGTGCCGACCGCGCTGGTCGTGCTGGAGCAGCGGCTGCGGCCGGACGCCGCCGACACCCTGCGCTACTTCGCCGACCAGGACGTGCGGGCCAAGGTCATCTCCGGGGACAACGCCGTCTCCGTCGGCGCGGTGGCCGCCAAGGTCGGGCTGTCCGGCAGCGCCGTCGACGCGCGCCGGCTGCCCGCAGACCGGGAGGCCATGGCCGGCGAGCTCGACGCGGGCACGGTGTTCGGCCGGGTCACCCCGCAGCGGAAGCGGGACATGGTGGGCGCCCTCCAGTCGCGCGGGCACACGGTCGCGATGACCGGCGACGGGGTGAACGACGTCCTGGCCCTGAAGGACGCCGACATCGGCGTGGCGATGGGCTCGGGCTCGGAGGCCACCCGGGCGGTCGCGCAGATCGTGCTGCTGAACAACAGCTTCGCCACCCTGCCCTCGGTGGTCGCCGAGGGCCGCCGGGTCATCGGCAACGTCACGCGGGTCGCCACCCTGTTCCTGGTGAAGACGGTCTACTCGGTGCTGCTGGCGGTGCTGGTGGTGTGCTCACGCGTCGAGTACCCGTTCCTGCCCCGGCACCTGACCCTGCTGTCCACCCTCACCATCGGCGTCCCGGCCTTCTTCCTGGCCCTCGCCCCGAACACGGAGCGGGCCAGGCCGCACTTCGTACGGCGGGTGATGCGGTACGCCGTCCCGGGCGGGGTGGTGGCCGGGGCGGCGACCTTCGTGACGTACCTCGTCGCCCGGCACCACTACAGCGGGCCGGGGTCGCTGGACGCGGAGACCAGCGCGGCGACGCTGACGCTGTTCCTGGTCTCGATGTGGGTGCTGGCGATCGTCGCGCGGCCCTACACCTGGTGGCGGGTGCTGCTGGTCGCGGCGATGGGGCTGGCCTTCCTGGTGGTGCTGGTGGTGCCGTGGCTGCAGGACTTCTTCGCGCTGAAGCTGGTGGGCGTGACGATGCCGTGGACCGCCGTCGGCGTGGCGGTCGTCGGAGCGGGCCTGCTGGAAGTGGTGTGGAGGTGGGTGGACCGGCGTGTCCCCGGGTGACGGCGCGTCCGTGCCGGGGGCGGCCGGTCCGTCGTTCACCGCGGCACCGTCGTGGCCGGGCGCGCCGTTCCCCGCGCCCCTTGCGGGGCGCGGTCCCGTCGCCCGTCACACGGCACCGCGGGTCAGTCGAACCAGCGGTCCCGGGCCAGCTCCTCCGTGCGGGACGGGTCCTCCAGCAGGGCCGCGACCTCGAAGCGGCGGGGCCACTGGCCGGCCGCCCAGGCGAGGCCGGCGGCGACGCCCTCCAGGGTCGCGGCGTGCAGCACGCCGGCGGGCGTGAGGCGCCAGTCGATCTCCACGCCGTCGACCACGAGCTCCTCGTGCTCCACGTACGACGCCGGGGTCCGCGCCCCGAGCAGCATCCGCACCGGCTCCGGCACGTCGTGCTCGGTGCCCTCGGAGTGCACCTCGCCGGTGACGGACTCGCTCAGCCGCCGCACCTGGAACAGCTCCGCCAGCTCGGCGGCCAGCACCGGCCGTACCGGCAGCAGGGGCACGCCCGACGTGAAGGGCAGCAGGTCGGGCGAGTCGACCACGACGGCGTCGGCGGCGTCGACCACCTCGACGCGGCCGTCGCGGACGGCGCGCAGGTCGTCCGGCAGGGTGACCTGCTCCGGGTCCAGCCCGGCCAGCGCCCCGTACAGGGCGTGCAGCTGGGCCGCCGTGACCGGGCGGCCGGGGTCGGCGAGGCGGTCCAGCAGCTCGGCCGCGCCACCGGGCTCGTCGAGCAGGGCGGCCACCGAGGTGCGCACACCCAGCGCCCGCAGCACCTGCTCGTCCTCGAAGCCGGTCGCGTCCGCCTCGTCGTACAGCCCCCGCAGGAGGGGGTCGCCGCCGGCCGCGCGCAGTCCGGCCGGGCGCCGGCCGCCGAGCACCGGGTGCCCGCGCAGCCACCACGCGGTGTACGGCCGGACGACCTCGTGGGTGCCGTCGGGCAGCAGGACGCGCACCGGCTCGACCAGGGCGTCCCGCAGCGGCGGCCGCGACAGCAGGGCGAGGGCCCGGGGCCACTGGTCGTCGTCCACCAGGTCCAGGTCGCGCACGGCGACGATCTCGGTGGCGACCGGCGGGACGGGGCTGTCCGGGAAGCGGTCGAGGACGTCCTCGCTCCACACGTCCACGGCGTCCAGCAGACCCGCGTCGTCGGGCTCGGCGAAGTCTCCCTCGCGGGGCTCCAGTTCGTCCGGGTCGAGGACGACGTCGGTGGCGCGGACGAGGGCGAAGGTGACGAGGACGCCGCAGGCGGCGAGCGGCTCCGGGCCCCACTTCCGGGCCAGTTCCGCGTCCACGGCGGCGAGTTCGTCCTCGCGCATGACCTGGGCGAAGGGGCCGCCGGGGAAGACGAGTTCACCGGCCGGGGAGAGTTCGCCGTCCTCGTCGGGCAGCGCGAGCGCGCCGAGCCACGGCTCGTCGCCGGGGTCGAGGGCGGCGTCGCGGACCAGGCCGAGCACCGTGTCGGCGAGTTCCTCGGCGTCGAGGACGTCGTCCTCCCAGTTCATGCCGCCCTCGTCGTCCAGGGAGGCGGCGACGGCGGCCCGGACCTGCGGGGTGGTCAGTACGGCCCGCGGGGTGGCGGGGAGGGCGCCGAGCTTCTCCAGGAGCGGGTGGGCGGCGTCCGGGTGGGCGACCTTGAGGCCGAGGCGGGTGAGGACCCCGGGGTCGACGGAGGCGGCGTCCGGGGAGGGCAGCAGCACCTGGCGGGGGCCGATGGTGGTCCGCCCGTCGGCCAGTGGCACCGGCAGCCCGGACAGCCGCTCCGGGTCGACCCCGGCGAGGCTGTCGTAGAGCCGCCGCCACCAGGCGGGGTCCTTCTCCAGTCCGGCCAGCCGGTCGACCGCGTCGGTCAGCGGCACCCGGGCCACGCCCAGCGTGCGCAGCTCCGGCCGGCGCTCCAGGCCGCCGGGCAGCAGGGTGGGCAGCACCTCGGCGAGCACGCGCACCGTCTCCGCGCCCGCGCCCTCGACCACCTCGGCGTCGCGGGGGCGCAGGGACTCGGCGAGATCACCGAGGCCGCCGTCGTGCGCCGGGTCACCGGGCGCCGGGGCGGGCAGCGCTTCGGCGTCACCGAGGTGGAGGGGCGCGGACAGGTCGCCGGTGTTCCCGGCGTGCGGTCCGGCGGCGGGCGGCAGGAAGGAGGTGCGCGGCAGCCGGCCGAGGATCGCCTGGCGCAGGGCGCCGTCCAGTTCGCCCTTGCCCAGCGGGCCGGGCACCAGGTCGAGGATGCCGGCGGTGACCGGGCGCCAGCCGGCGAGGAGGGCGGCGTAGGCGTCCGCCGCCCGCTGCGTCAGGAAGTCGGTCAGCGGTCCGGGCGCCGCGTGCCGGCGGGTCGAGTCCAGCGGGAAGGACGCGATGAGCAGGGCGGGCACACCGAGGGGTTCGTCGCTGGGGGTGGGGGCGTGCACGACGGGGCTGGTGCGGGGGCGGGCGGGTGCGCCGTCGGCGTCCACGGGGACGGCCCACGTCACGGACCAGTGGGGGCGCAGGCGCTCCTCGACCGGCCGGTCGGCGAGCAGGTCGGGCGTGAGCGGACCGTGCGCGGCGGCCGTGCGCCAGCGGGTGACGCCCTCCCGGGAGTCCTCCACGACCGTGAGGGCGCCGTCGGCACCGCGGCGCAGCGTGCGGACGTCGTCCCCGGCCTCGATCACGACCTCCTCCAGGCCCGGCAGGGCGAGGAGCAGCGCGTCGTCCACGGCGTGCAGGAGCCGTTCGGCGAGGTCGGCGGCGGCGGCGTCGCGCAGCGGCAGGATGACGGCCGTGTCGTACGGGTCGGGGGCGCTGCCCTCGGCGGGGAACGGCAGCCGCAGCAGCGGCACGTGACCGTCGCGGCGCCGGATCTCGTCGCCCAGGCCGGGGCTGTGCCGCGCGGTGTCGGCGGCCAGTCCCCGCGCCTCGGCCAGGGACCAGCGCACGCCGCCGTGCCGGCCGACGACGGCGGGTTCGTCGGTGACGGCGAGGACGGCGGCGAAGCCGACCCCGAACCGGCCGACCGCGCCCTCCCCGCCCTCCCGCTTGGCGGAGGCGCGCAGCGTGGACAGCGACTCGGCGCCGGCCGCGTCCAGCGGGGCGCCGGTGTTGGCGGCGACGAGGACGCCGTCGCGCAGGGTCAGCCGCAGCCGGCCGGGCACGCCCGCGCGGGCGGCGGCGTCGGCGGCGTTCTGGGCGAGCTCGACGACCAGCCGGTCTCGGTAGCCGCCGAGGACGAGGTCCTCCTCGGCGTTGGCGTCCTCACGGAACCGGGCGGGGCTCGTCGCCCAGGCGTCCAGCACCCCGCGCCGCAGGCGTGCCGTAGCGAAGGGGTCCGCACCCTCTTCGGCGGGCCGCACGAACATGCTCACGGTCACTCTCCTCTTCGACGGACCACGAAGGTACCGCGAGCACGCCCGCCCTCCGGCCGGACGTTCAGCGGCCGGACCACCGGTACCGTCCCACCCGGTCCCGACGCCCGGCGACCGAGTACCGGCGGTCGCCGCCTTCCAACCCCTCCGGCGTCCGCCGCCCGGTGAGGGACGGCGCCCTCACCCGATTCCGGGCACGATCAACCGGTCCGACCTGTGTGCGAGGACTACGAGGACGGTGGCCCGCGCCGCGCACGCACCCGGCGCGACGGCGGTGCTAGGGGGCGTCTGCCACATGAGCGCGGGAGAAGGAGCGGCGTCCGGTGCGTGCGATCGCAAGGCGCCGGAGCGCCCTCGTGGCGGAGCCACGTGGGCGGTTCGGCAACGCGGCGAGCGTGCGTACCGGGCGTCGCGACGCCGCGGGCATTTGTCAGACACCCCCTAGTCCTAGGAGTGCCCGAGGTCCGCCGACGCCTCGTCCCCGGTCACCGGCACCGAGCCGGAGTCCGGCGCGGGGCGCAGCGGGAACGGGTCGATCCGCGTCTCGTCGATCACCGGCGGAGCCGGCTGCGGGGTCTTCGGCATCACCGCGGCCTCGGAGTGGCCGCCGCAGCCGTAGGCCAGGGACACGACCCGGCCGTCCGCCGGGGAGAACTCGTTGGCGCACACGCCGAAGGCCTGGCCCAGCGAGCCGCCGATGCGGGCGAGGAAGCCGCAGGAGGCGCAGGAGGCGGGCGCGGCCTGGGCCATCGCGGTCTTGGGCCCGAAGGCGTCCTCCCACCGGTCGGCGGCGACGTGCAGGCCGTAGCGGGAGAGCACCCGCGCCCGGCGCAGGCCCAGTTCCTCGGCGACGGCCGCGATCGTGCCGCGGGCCGGGATGGTCGTCAGCTCCGCGGGGGGCCCGGCCGTGACCTCGGCGTCCTCCGCCTCGACCAGGTCGGCCATCTCGTGGGAGACCACCGAGTTGGGCGGCGGCTCGTCCTCGCCGGTCCAGCCCTGCTCCAGCCGCAGGTCCTCCGCGTCGGTGGGCAGCAGGTCGCCGGGGCCCATGTCGCCGGGTCGCAGCCGCTCGCTCCACGGCACCCACTCGGGGGCGAGGAGGGCGTCCGGGCCGGGCAGCAGCACCGCCTCGTCCACGGTCACGATCTTCGCCCGGGAGGCGCGGGCCACGGTGACGGCCCAGCGCCAGCCGCGGTAGCCGAGCTCCTTGGCGGCGAAGTAGTGGGTGACGACCCGGTCACCCTCGGACACGAGCCCCTCGTGCTCGCCGACGACGCCGGGGGCGGCGGCCTCCTCGGCTGCGGCGCGGGCGAGGTCGACGGCCTCGGCGCACAGGCGGTCAGGGGTGCGGCTTCGCGTTGTCGCTGCGCTCACAGGTATCGCTTCTCTCCATACGCCGTCTCACGAGTGCGCCGCTGCCTGCGAGGGGCGGACGGAGCGGACCTGTGGACCGCGTCGACGTCCGCGCCCGATCGCGCTCGGGCACACCTACGTCATCCATTCTGCGGTATGCACGTAAGGCGCGCGGCCGAGAACGTCGCCACGGCGCGCTAGGCACGCTACCTGCTCACGTGCGCTGGGCCTACACCGACGGGAGTTTCGACCGGGGCGCGATCCCGCTCCGGCGCGCTCCCGCCCCCGTGCGGGCGACGGCGAACCCGGTGCCGGAACGGCGCCGCACCCGGTCCCGGACCGGGTGCGTCACCCGACCCGATCAGCGCCATGCGTGCCGTAACGGCGCTAGACCCCGGGCTCACGGGGCACTATGACGGGGTGGCAGCCGCACGGACGGAGTTCAAGGGCGGAAGCCGGGGACGAGGTCCCGGCTGGCTCCGCGCGGTCGGCCGTGCCCTGCGCCGGCCGGTGACCGGGACGGTGCGCGGCATCCGCCGGGCGACGCACGCGCACGGCGCCGGCGAGTCCGGCCTCGGCAAGCTGATCGAGCTGCACGGGGTGAACGGCGCGGGCGACGTCATGATCACCGTGGCCCTCGCCTCCACCGTGTTCTTCTCCGTGCCGACGGACGAGGCGCGGGGCCGGGTCGCGCTCTACCTCGCCATCACCATGGCCCCGTTCACCCTCCTCGCCCCCGTCATCGGCCCGCTCCTGGACCGCGTCCCGCACGGCCGGCGCGCGGCCATGGCGACGGCGATGGGCGCCCGCGCGCTGCTCGCGCTGGTGCTGTCCGGAGCGGTGATCACCGGCAGCATCGAGATGTACCCGGCGGCGCTCTGCGTGCTGGTCGCCTCCAAGGCGTACGGCGTGGTCAGAAGCGCGGTGGTGCCCCGGCTGCTGCCACCCCGGTTCTCCCTGGTGAAGGCCAACTCCCGGGTGACGCTGTGCGGGCTGCTCGCCACCGGCGTGGCCGCGCCGATCGCGGCGGGACTCCAGCACCTGGGACCGCGCTGGCCGCTGTACGGCGCGTTCGTGATCTTCGTCGCGGGGACCTTCCTGTCCTTCACCCTGCCGCGGAAGGTGGACTCGGCGCGCGGAGAGGACCGGGCCCTGCTCGCCGCGGACGAGCGGCACCTGCACGGGCCGCGCCGCGGCAAGCGCCCCGGGCTGCGCACGGTGGGCCCGGCGGTCACCCACGCACTGGCCGCCAACGCCGCCATCCGCTGCCTGACCGGCTTCCTGATCTTCTTCCTGGCGTTCCTGCTGCGCGTCCATCCGATGACGGGACAGAGCGCGGCGGTGTCGCTCGGGATCGTCGGCGTCGCGGCCGGGGCGGGCAACGCGCTGGGCACGGCGGTCGGGGCGTGGCTGCGGTCCCGGGCACCGGAGATCATCATCGTGACGGTCGTCGCGATCGTGCTGGGCGCGGCGGTGACGGCCGCGGTGTTCTTCGGCGCGGTGCTGGTGGCGTGCCTGGCCGCGGTGGCCGGTTTCGCCCAGGCGCTGGCCAAGCTGTCCCTGGACGCGCTGATCCAGCGGGACGTGCCCGAGCAGGTCCGCACGTCGGCGTTCGCCCGCTCCGAGACGCTGCTCCAGGTCGCCTGGGTGCTCGGCGGGGCGGTGGGCATCGCGATGCCGCTGAACGGCACGCTGGGCCTGTCGGTGGCCGCCGCGATCGTCGCCGCCGGATGGCTGACCACCGTACGGGGGTTGATCGGTTCGGCCCGGCACGGCGGCACCGCGCGGGCCAGGGTGGCGTGACCACGCCACGCCGTACCCAGGTGGGGGGACCGCCGGAGCCGCAATATAGCCTTCGTCCATGACCACGTTGCCCCGCGGCGCAGCCGCCATCGGACACCGCGTTGTGCGACGCCGCCGTGCCGTCGCCGCCGCCGGTGCCGTATCCGCCGGACTGCTCCTGCTGTCCGCCTGTGACGAGCCGACCGCCATCTCCACGATCACGGTCGGCAGTGACTCGGTCAGCTCCGAGGCCACCTGCGGAGGAGAGGACAAGGCCCTCTCCGACGACGAGATCAACAAGTGCCTGAAGGACCCGGACGCCAAGTCCATCAGCGTCGACCAGGACGAGACCGTCCGCTTCGGTGTCGACCCGGAGATCGCCGACGACCACTGGACGATCCTGATGAACGGGCAGCAGCTGGTCGAGGACAGCAAGAAGACCTACCGCACCATCCCCGGCAGCGTCTTCTTCAACGCCCAGTACGGCGCCCAGGGCAACTCGACGAACGTCGCCGTCGCGGCCCGCGACGGCAAGGACGGCAGCCAGAAGATCACCGGCGTGTGGGTCTTCAAGCTGAAGAAGGACGACTGACCACGTCCTCCGTGCGCGTCCTCGTGGCCACCGCGGTCCCTGCCGAACGGGACGCGGTGGCTCGGGCGTTCCCCGGGCCGGCGGTGGAGACGCCCCGGCCCGGTACGGTCCTCCACCGGCTCCCGGAGGGGCCTGACCTGCTGGCGGCCGGTGTCGGCCCCGCCCTCGCCGCCGCCTCCACCGCCGCCGCCCTGACCGCGGCGGCCCTGGACGGCGCCCCGTACGGCCTCGTCGTCTCGGCCGGCATCGGCGGCGGCTTCGCGCCCGGCGCGCCCGTCGGCTCCCTCGTCGTCGCCGACGAGATCACCGCCGCCGACCTGGGCGCCGAGACCGCCGACGGCTTCCTGCCGGTGACCGACCTCGGCTTCGGCGCCGTCACCCACCGCCCGCCCGCCGGGCTCGTCGGCCGGGTGGCCGCCGCGACCGGGGCCCGCCCCGGCACCGTCCTGACCGGATCCACCGTCACCGGGACCGCCGAACGCGCCGCCCTGCTGCGCGCCCGCCACCCCCGCGCCCTCGCCGAGGCCATGGAGGGCTTCGGCGTCGCCGAGGCCGCCGCCGCGCACGGGGTGCCCGTGCTGGAACTGCGCGCGGTCTCCAACCCGGTCGGCCCGCGCGACCGCGCCGCGTGGCGCATCGGCGACGCGCTCGCGGCCCTGACGGACGCCTTCGGGAAGCTCGCACCCGTCCTCGGAAGTTGGAACCCCCATGAGCAGTGACACCTTGCGCATCGCGTACTCCCCCTGCCCGAACGACACCTTCGTCTTCGACGCCCTGGCCCACGGCCGCGTCCCCGGCGCGCCCGCCCTCGACGTGACGTTCGCCGACATCGACATCACCAACGGCATGGCCGAGCGCGGCGAGTTCGACGTGCTGAAGGTGTCGTACGCGGTGCTGCCGTACGTCCTCGGCGAGTACGCCCTGCTGCCCTGCGGCGGAGCGCTGGGCCGGGGCTGCGGGCCGCTCGTGCTGACCCGGGAGGCGGGAACCGACCTGCGGGGCCGTACCGTCGCCGTGCCGAGCGAGAAGTCGACGGCGTACCTGCTGTTCCGGCTGTGGGCGGCGGACACCGTGCCCGGCGGGGTCGGCGAGATCGTCGTCATGCCCTTCCACGAGATCATGCCGGCCGTGCGGGACGGGAAGGTCGACGCGGGCCTCGTGATCCACGAGGCGCGCTTCACGTACCAGAACTACGGGCTGCACAAGCTCGCCGACATGGGCGAGCACTGGGAGCACACCACCGGGCTGCCGATCCCGCTCGGCGCGATCATCGCCAAGCGGTCGCTGGGCGCCGAGGCGCTGACGCGGCTCGCCGACTCCGTCCGCGCGTCCGTGCGCGCGGCGTGGGACGACCCCGAGGCGTCCCGCCCGTACGTGATGGAGCACGCCCAGGAGATGGACCCGGCCGTCGCCGACCAGCACATCGGGCTGTACGTCAACGAATTCACCGCCGGCCTGGGCGAGGCCGGCTACGCGGCCGTGCGCGGGCTGCTGACCCGCGCGGCGGCCGAGGGACTGGTGCCGGCCCTCGGCCCGGACGCGTTGGAATTCCCCTGAAAAGGGCCGGCCGGTACGGCTATACGTCGAGCTGGTCGGCGACCGCGCGGAGCAGGCCCGCGATTTTCTTTCCGGAGGCCTTCTCGGGGTAACGGCCCTTCTCCAGCATCGGCGTGATGTTCTCGAGGAGGGTCGTCAGGTCCTGCACGATGGAGGCCAGTTCGTCCGGCTTCCTGCGCTGCGCGGCGGCGACCGACGGGGCCGGCTCCAGCAGGGTCAGGGACAGGGCCTGGTCGCCGCGCTGGCCGGCGACGACGCCGAACTCCACGCGCTGGCCCGGCTTCAGGGCCTCGACTCCGGCGGGGAGGACCGAGGAATGGACGAAGACGTCACCGCCGTCGTCACGGGAGAGAAAGCCGAAGCCTTTCTCACTGTTGAACCACTTGACCTTGCCAGTCGGCAAAGCACACACTCCCTCGATCGCTCCCGGACTGGCCGGACACCCTTGATCTGCCGTTGAGACAGCCTACCGGGGGTCTCTCCAGCCGAACACGCCTTAAAACGAGACTGAGCCCCTACCAGTGAAGGCAGAGGCTCAAAGTGGTGCAGGAAGCGTGAGGGGCTACCCGATGTGCCGGTAGAGAGTCGCGCGGGAGACTCCAGGAGCCTTGGCAATGGCAGTGCTGCTCTCCCCCTTGGCCTTACGAGCCTTGGCCACCGTGAGCACGTCCTCAGTGATGACGGTAGGACGTCCACCGGTACGCCCCTGAGCCTTGGCAGCGTCGAGACCAGCGCGGGTGCGCTCTACGATCATGTCTCGCTCAAGCTCGGCAGAGGCAACCATCATGGTGAAGAAGAATTTTCCCTCTCCCTTGGGCGAGTAGTTACCGGCGAGAGTTCCAGTAAGGACGCGGAGCGCGATTCCACGGGAGTGCAGATCCTCAGCGATCGTCAGTACGTCCTTAGTTGAGCGGCCCAACCGGTCAAGCTTCCAGACACGGAGAGTGTCTCCCTCAGTTCCTTCAGGAATGCAGGTACATCATCCTCAGCGGATTCCCGCAGTTCGGGGTCAGTCCATTGTGCCGGTACATTGCGACCGACCAGAAGCCTGTCCATTCCGTCTTCCTTGCTCAGGTCGAGTTCCTGCGCCATGGTCTGGATATCGCCCATATCCATAACCATCCCCGTACCCGCGTCTGGAATAGCGTCACTCCAAGCCCAGAGCTTTACTTGGTACTTCCTCAAGAATTCCCTGCGGTCTTCCTGGTCTTTGGCTCCCCAGACTTCCCCGTATTTCTTACCCGTCGCCCGCAGTACGGGATTCGCTCGCTGCTCCTCCTGCTTAGCAAGGAGAGCGACCTTTGCCGACAGACCCTTGTGCATGCGCTTGTACGACTCTTCCTGTCCCTCTCCGTCGTAGTCGCCTGCCAGGAAGTCAGCTTCCAGCTTTTCCAGGCGCGCCCTTGCTGACTGGAGTTCCCTTGCCTGAGAGGGGCCGGTACCGGCTCGCTCGTACATGTCCCACTGGCCGATAGAGTCACGGATTGCCTGGTCAACCCACTCGTCAAGGATGTCCGCACGGACGTAGGGGCCACTCGTGCACGCCCCTCCCTTGAACTTGTTGGTGCAGCGGTAATACCTGTGTCCGGGAACCCTCGTACCGTCTTTCCTCTTATGGCCGGAATTCAGAAGAGAAGAGAAAGGAGCACCGCATTCCCCGCAGCGAGCAATGCCAGCAAGCAAGCTCCTTGCTCCCGTACGCCTTTCCTTATTCTCTGCCTTGGGGGCGGGTTTGATTTGGTCCACCAGGTATTCCCACTGCTGAATTGAAGCCAAAGGCTTTTCAGGGAGAATTACCGGTTCCCCCTCGTTGTCCAAGACAGCCTCACCTTTGTACGTGTAGATACCGGGGATCCAGGGAGAGCGGATGAATTTATTGATGATGGTCGATTGCCACTGAGTTCCCTTTGTGTCCTCCCCCTTCGATTTCCTGAGGTGATCCGACCACGTGAGTACGCCACGGCTGTTGAAGTCACGTGCGATTCGGTGTGTGGACTGTCCCTCTCCGATGCGGGAGAAGATCTCTGTCACGTAGGGGTGGAAGTCCTGGTCAATCTCCAGAACCTTCCTCTTGCCTCCCTCTACGGCTTTGATGCGGTAGCCGGTAGGCGGAGCACCCGTGAGCCATGAACGGTTCTCCAGGCGGTTCTGTACGCCGTTGAGGATGCGTGCCTGGATTGTGTCCCACTCAGCCTCAGCGAACACGGCTGTCATGCGAGCCATCATCTTTCCCTGAGGAGTCGAGAGGTCGAACCCCTCTTCCACGCAGACGATGAACTTCCCGTTTTCCTGCGCCCACTCCAAGAGTTCATTGAAGTGCATCGAGCGACGCGTAAGCCTGTCCATCTTGGCTGCAATGATCACGTCGAACTCATCGGCTCTGTCCGTGAGCCAGCGTCCGAGCTTGGGACGCTTGAAGGGGCTCATCGAGCCTGAGACGTCCGTGTCCTCTGCCTCCCCCACCAGGACGCCGGACAGGTGCGGAGAGCTGACGTGGTGTCGGATCACGCCACGCTGCCACTCGATGGACGTCGAGCCGTCCGAGTCGGCAGACAGGCGGAGGCAGGCGAGGTAGCGCAGGCTGGGTTGCATGAGGGGAGGCTAGCGGAGCCTGTGTGCCTAGGTAACCGGCTCGACCTTGCCGGTAGGCACGTCTGTCCTCGTCCTCGTACTCGTCGGAAAAGTGCTCTTGATGGCACTCGGGCGGGTCGAGGACCCGCCGGTACCCAGGCTGATGGTCTTCACGCCGGTGACAAGACGTCTCCCGGTCGTTCCTCGGGCAGGGAACTACCCTGGTCGGGTGCGTGACAAAACCCGAACGAATTCCGCGGAGCCCGGTGACCGGCTGATCCGCGCCGGTGTGATCGTCTTCTTCGTCGGCGCCGTGGCCACACTGGTCACGGTGGCCCCGCTGCTGCTGGGGACGACGCCCTTCCCGACCTACATGTTCGGCCTGAGCATGCTCATGGGGGTGGGCTTCCTGGTCGCCGGCGCGGGCGTGCTCCGGTCGATCGCGGCGGGGCGGCGTCAGGCGCGCGCCGTGCCGAGCCCGTCGGCGCCGCGGTAGCCCGCGAGCCACGCGGGGAAGTCCGTCAGGGCGGCGAGGACGACGTCGGCGCCCGCGGCGCGCAGTTCCTCGGCGTCGCACGGTCCGCTTGCCACGGCGACGGAGAGGGCGCCGGCCGTGCGGGCGCCGCGGACGTCGCCGACGTGGTCGCCGACGTACACGTCGGCGGCGTGCTCGCGCAGCGCCACGGCCTTCTGCTCGGCCCACAGGTCGCCGATCACCGCGTCCGGCGCCATGCCGAGGTGCTCCAGGTGCAGCTTGGCGTTGGGTTCGTACTTGGCGGTGACGACGATCGCCCGTCCGCCGGCCGCCCGCACCGCCTCGATCGCCTCACGGGCGCCGGGCAGCGCGGTCGTGGCGGTGACGGCGTACGCCGGGTACATCTCCCGGTACAGGGCGGCGGTGGCCTCGACCTCCTCGGCGGGGAACCAGTGCGCCAGCTCCTCCACGAGCGGCGGCCCGAGCCGGGTGACGGCCAGGTCGGCGTCGACGTACGTACCCGTCCGCTCCGACAACGCCAGATAGCAGGCGCGGATGCCGGGACGGGAGTCGATCAGCGTCATGTCGAGGTCGAACCCGACGGTGGGCGCGGGCACGGGGTGGATCGCGGAGGCCATACCGCCATTGTGCCGGGCCGCCCGCCCCGCCCGGCCGCGGGCACAGCCCCGCCGCCGCCTAGCTGCGGGCAGTCGTGCCGCTGGGGCGATGGGGGTCCCCCCCCCCCCCGCTCGAGCGAAGCCGAGAGTGGGGGGGGGGGTGGGCGCAGCGGCACCCCGTAACGCCGGGCCGCGCACCCGACCGCCGGCCCGGCCCGGTGCCGGGCGCCTTCCCTCAGGAACCCGCCCGGGGCGGGCCCCGCTCAGGCCCGGGACCGGCGCGCGCGCCAGAGGAGGTACAGCGCCGTGGCGACGGCCGCACACCGCAGCACCCACGGCCACGTCTCGGCGACCGCGTCGTTCATGTGTCCCTCGGCGATCGGTTCGCCCCAGCGCCCCTCCGTCCGGCCCCAGAGCCACACCACACCCGCCGCCAGCACCGTGCCCGGCAGCCCCAGCACCGCCCACTTCGCCTGGACCGGGGTCAGCCGCCGGGAGAGGTAGGCGATCAGCCAGCCCAGGCCGAGCGGGACGAGACTGCCGAGCACGGCGCCGGCGAGCAGCAGGGCGGCGGCGAGCAGCAGGAGCGGGTTGTTCCAGCCGCCCTGGGGCCACAGGCGGCGGCGCGCGGCGCGCGCGGGGCGGGACCGGCCCGGCTTCCCGGCGGGCGGGTCCACCGCCTCCGCCGCCTCGTCCTCCGCCGGTGCCTTCCGCCCGGCGCCGCCCTTGCCGTCCTTCTCGCCCGGCTCCCCGGGCGGGGGCCTGAGCAGGTCCGGGATCTCCACGCCGCCGACGAACCCCGGCACGCTGTCGCCGCCGCCCCCGAAGGGCCCGTCGTCCACCCGCCACCAGTCCGGCTGCACGGTGCTGTCCCCCAGCTCCCGCGCGCTCGCCAGATGCGGTGGGGAGGCGGCGGGCTCGGGCGCGGCCTCGGCGGGGCGAGGCCGCGGTACGGCGCGCCGCGGGCCCTTGCGCTTCCGACGGCTCTCCGGCTCGCCGTCCCGCTGCACGGGCACGGCGGCGGACGGCTCCCGGACCGCCCCTCCGGACCCGCCGGACCCGCCGGTGCCGCCCGCCGCGTCGACGACGTCGTCGGGGCTGCCGAGCCGGTCCAGGATCCGGCGGACGGCGGCCGGGCTGTCGACCGTGGTCTTCGCCCGGTGCCGGTCGATCTCGTTGCGCAGCTCGGACACCAGCCGCATGCGGGTGGCCGACGGCAGCTGCCGTTGCTGGGCCACGTCGCCGACGCGGCTCAGATACTCGTAGACGACCTGGTCGCTCTCGATCCCCACGAACAACCCCTCCGGGACGGGTGAGTGGTGACGTCCCGTCGGACGAAGGTACCGAAAGTTCCCGGATGCGGCTGACGCCCCGCGGACCGGACCGCACCGCGCACGAGCCGCCCCGCCGTCGTGCCCACCCGCTAACGTTGGCCGGATGAGCACCGAGGAGAAGTCCGCGGCCCCCCGGTCCCTCGCGGAAGCGCTCCGCGCGCGGGACGACGTCTCGCTGGCGGCCCTCCTGCGCAGCCGGCCCGACCTCATCACTCCCGTGCCCACGGACCTCACCCAGCTCGCCACCCGGGCCGGCACCCGGGCCTCGGTGGTGCGGGCGCTGGAGCGGCTGGACCGGTTCACGCTGCAGACGGCGGAGGCGCTGGCCGTGGCGGCGGACCCGGCGACGTACGGCGAGCTGCTCGGTCTCATGGCCGGTGACGACGGGGACCCGGCCGTCGCCGGTGCCCTGCCGCGGGCCGTCGCCCTCCTGCGCGAACAGGCGCTGGTGTGGGGCGGCGACGACCGGCTGCGGCTGGTGCGCACGGCCCGGGAGCTGCTCGCGCCCTCCCCGCAGCATCCGTCCCCGACCGGTCTCGGGCCCACCGTGCGGGAGGCCGCGGCGGGGATGTCGCCCGGCCGCGTCCAGGAGATCCTGACCACCGTCGGCCTGCCCTCGACCCACGACTCCGTCACCGCCCTGGCCGCGCTCGGCGACCTGTTCACCGACCGGGAGCGGATGGCGGACCTGCTGGCCGAGCTGCCCGCGGGCTCCCTCGAGGTGCTGGACCGCCTGGTCTGGGGCCCGCCCTACGGCCAGGTCACCCACGACCCGGCGCCCCACCTGCGCCGGCTGCTGGACCGCGGTCTGCTGCTGCCGACCGCGCCCGGCACCGTCGTCCTGCCCCGCGAGGCCGCCCTGCACCTGCGCGCCGGCCGGGCGCACCGCGCGGTCGAACCGGTGCCGCCGCCGGTGGAGGCCGCCGCCGCGCACCGTCCACAGGTGGTGGACGCCACCGCGGCCGGCCAGGCCCTCGCGGCGCTGGCCACCGTCGAGGAGTTGCTGAAGGACTGGCACGAGGGTGGCCCGGCGGTGCTGCGGGCCGGCGGGCTGAGCGTGCGCGACCTGAAGCGGACGGCCGTCGCGCTGGACGTGCCCGAACCGGTCGCCGCGTTCTGGGCCGAGCTGGCCTACGCGGCCGGGCTGCTGGCCTCCGACGGGGAGGCGGACGAGCGGTACGCGGCGACCCCGGCGTACGACGACTGGCGCGAACTGCCCCCCGCCGAGCGCTGGGCGCGGCTCGCCGAGGCGTGGCTGACGGCCACCCGGACGCCGGGACTGGTCGGCGGGCGGGACGCCAAGGACCGTACGCTCTCGGCGCTCGGCCCGAACCTGGACCGGTCGGCCGCGCCCGAGGTGCGGCACCGGGTGCTGGCCCTGCTGGCCGGGCTGCCGGAGGGGTCCGCGCCGGGCGCGGAGTCGGTGCTGGCCAGGCTCCGCTGGGAGCGTCCGCTGCGGGGGCCGCGGCGGGACGGGCGGGACGGCCAGGAGGACGACCTGCGCACCCGCCTCGCCCGGTGGACGCTGTCCGAGGCGGAGTTGCTGGGCGTCACCGGGCGCGGTGCGCTGGCGGCGCCGGGGCGGGCGCTGATCGGGGCGCCGGAACCGCCCCGCGCGGCGGACGCGCCGGAGGACTCCGACGGACCCGGCGCCAAGCTCCCGGTCCACCACCACCGCACGCCCGCCGCGCTCCCGTCGCCGAGCCCCGCCGAGCGGGCGGCCGCCACCGAGCGGGCCGCCCGGCTGCTGGCGCCGCTGCTGCCCGAGCCGCTGGACCACGTGCTGCTGCAGGCCGACCTGACGGCGGTGGCGCCGGGGCCGCTGGAGCGTCCGCTCGCGGACATGCTGGGGGTGCTCGCGGACGTGGAGTCCAGGGGCGGGGCGACCGTCTACCGGTTCACGCCGGGCTCGGTGCGCCGTGCGCTGGACGCCGGCCGGACCGCCGCCGACCTGCACGCCTTCCTCGCCCGGCACTCCCGAACGCCGGTGCCGCAGCCGCTCACGTACCTGATCGACGACGTGGCCCGGCGGCACGGGCAGCTGCGGGTAGGGGCCGCCTCGGCGTACGTGCGGTGCGACGACGACGCGACGCTGGACGAGATCCTGGCCGACAAGCGGGCCGCCGGCCTCGGCCTGCGCCGCCTCGCCCCCACCGTGCTGGCCGCGCAGACCGGCCCGGGCGCGCTGCTGGAGGGGCTGCGCGCGATGGGGTTCGCGCCGGCCGCCGAGTCCGCCGGGGGCGACGTGCTGATCGCCCGTGCCGACGCCCACCGGACGCCGCCGCGGGCGGCACCCGAGCCGGTCCCGGACGGTCCGCCGGTGCCCGACGACACCCTGCTGGCGGCCGCGATCCGCGCCGTCCGGGCGGGTGACCTGGCGTCCACCGCCCCGCGCAAGCCGGGCCCGGCCACCGGCGGGGGCTCGCCGGCCGCGGACGGCGAGCTGCCCCGCACGGGCGCGGCCGAGACCCTGGCCACCGTGCAGGCGGCCGTGATGACGGGCGAGGCCCTGTGGATCGGCTACGTGAACGCCGAGGGCGCGGCCAGTCAGCGCGTCATCGCCCCGATCCGGGTCGAGGGCGGATTCGTGACGGCGTACGACCACACGGCGGACGAGGTGCGCACGTATCCGCTGCACCGGATCACGGGCGTGGCGGAGCTCGCCGACGACCCGACCTGAGGTCTTCCGCCCCGCGGCCGCGCACACCTGGTGCCGCCGCGGTGCGCACTTTCGGGCGTACGGGACGGTTCATGCACGCCACGCCGGACTTTTCGCACGCGCGGGGGAGCTTTCCCCGTGTCCCGCATCGGCCTGCCGGGACGGGGGCAGCCACCGGGTGTCCTGGTGCCGAACCGAAAGGAACCCTCCGGATGCGTGCCGCGCGTCATGTCGTCACCGCCGAGGCCGCCGAGGCCACCGCGGCCGGCATCGACCCGGGCGGGGGCTCGCCCTCTGACCCGTCCGTCCCGCATCCCGCCGTCCACGGGCCGGCCCCAGCCCTCTCCCTGGAGCCGGCCCGTCCCGCGAAAGGCCGGACCGTCCCGTGCACACGAAGCTTCCCGAAACCGCCCGCCCCGCCGTCGCCGTCTCCGTCGCCGCCCTGATCACCGCGGCCGCCCTCTTCGGCTCGCTCGCCCCCGAGGTCACCGGGCCGCCGCTGCCGCTGCCGACGGCGGGCGTCGATCCGCCGGTCACCGCGGGGATCACCGGGGAGGGCCCGCTGGCCGGGCACCTCACGCGGCGGTAGCCGCCCCTTCGCGCCGCGATCAGGCACACTGGACGATTGGCCGTGCCGTCGTCCGGCCGTACGCACGCGAAAGGGTGCCGCCCGTGAATGGTCCGCTCATCGTCCAGTCCGACAAGACCCTGCTCCTGGAAGTCGACCACGAGCAGGCCGACGACTGCCGCCGGGCCATCGCGCCCTTCGCCGAACTGGAGCGGGCACCCGAGCACATCCACACCTACCGGGTGACCCCGCTGGGCCTGTGGAACGCGCGGGCGGCGGGTCACGACGCGGAGCAGGTCGTGGACGCGCTCGTGCAGTACAGCCGCTACCCGGTGCCGCACGCGCTGCTCGTCGACATCGCCGAGACGATGGACCGCTACGGCCGCCTCACCCTCTCCAAGCACCCCGCGCACGGACTGGTCCTGACGACCACCGACCGGCCGGTGCTGGAGGAGGTCCTGAAGTCGAAGCGGATCGCGCCGCTGGTCGGCGCCCGCATCGATCCCGACACGGTGGCCGTGCACCCTTCCGAGCGCGGGCAGATCAAGCAGACGCTGCTCAAGCTGGGCTGGCCGGCCGAGGACCTCGCCGGGTACGTCGACGGCGAGGCGCACCCGATCGAGCTGGCCGAGGACGGCTGGGCGCTGCGCCCGTACCAGAAGCAGGCCGTGGAGAACTTCTGGCACGGCGGCAGCGGTGTCGTCGTCCTGCCGTGCGGCGCGGGCAAGACGCTGGTCGGGGCCGGGTCGATGGCGCAGGCCAAGTCGACGACGCTGATCCTCGTCACCAACACCGTCTCGGCCCGGCAGTGGAAGCACGAGCTGGTGAAGCGGACCTCGCTGACCGAGGACGAGATCGGCGAGTACAGCGGGACGAGGAAGGAGATCCGGCCCGTCACGATCGCCACCTACCAGGTGCTGACGACGAGGCGGAAGGGCGTCTACCCGCACCTGGAGCTGTTCGACTCCCGGGACTGGGGGCTGATCGTCTACGACGAGGTGCACCTGCTGCCGGCGCCGGTCTTCAAGTTCACCGCCGACCTCCAGGCGCGCCGGCGGCTCGGCCTGACCGCGACGCTGGTCCGCGAGGACGGCCGCGAGTCGGACGTGTTCTCGCTCATCGGCCCCAAGCGCTTCGACGCGCCGTGGAAGGAGATCGAGGCGCAGGGCTACATCGCACCCGCCGACTGCGTCGAGGTCCGGGTCAACCTCACCGACTCCGAGCGGCTCGCGTACGCCACCGCCGAGACGGAGGAGAAGTACCGCTTCTGCGCGACGACCGCGACCAAGCGGAAGGTGACGGAGGCGATCGTGCGCCGCTTCGCCGGGCAGCAGATCCTCGTCATCGGCCAGTACATCGACCAGCTCGACGAACTGGGCGAGCACCTGGGCGCGCCGGTCATCAAGGGCGAGACGTCCAACGCCCAGCGGGAGAAGCTCTTCGAGTCCTTCCGGCAGGGCGAAATCAGTGTCCTCGTGGTGTCGAAGGTCGCGAACTTCTCCATCGACCTGCCGGAGGCGACGGTCGCCGTGCAGGTGTCGGGCACCTTCGGTTCGCGGCAGGAGGAGGCCCAGCGCCTGGGCCGGGTGCTGCGCCCCAAGGCCGACGGCCACCAGGCGCACTTCTACTCGGTGGTCGCCCGCGACACCCTCGACCAGGACTTCGCCGCCCACCGCCAGCGCTTCCTGGCGGAACAGGGCTACGCGTACCGGATCATGGACGCGGACGAGCTGCTGGCGGAGGGCTGAGGCGTCACCGGCGGCGGACGCCGGCCTCCTCGCCGTACTCGCCGAGGACGACCACGTCGAAGGCGGCGCCCGCGAACACCTTGACGGCACGCACGGCGTCACCGAGCCGGTGCCGGTGGCTGCCGGCCACGGGCGTGGCGCCGGGCGGGCGGACCGGTGCCGGGGCGGGGGAGATGGTTGCTGCGCTCATGTCTCCATAGTGCGATTCCGGACATACGGCTGTCATCGGTCTCCGGACCGACCCCGCGCCACCGTCCGCTACGACCGTGGAGGGAGCGCGTCCCCGACCACCGGGGGCCCGGTCCCCTAGGGGGTGCGGAAACCGTTGGCCCGCGCCGCGTCCGTTCCCCTAGAATCTCCGCTCTTGCCCGCCTCCCTCACGGAGCGCCGCCGGCCGGACGGAAACCGGCCGGCCCCTCGCGCAGCCCGCGCCCGACGAACCGCAGGTCATCCGGAGGCACCCCCTTGTCCACGCCCGTCCACGACGACCCCCTGTCCCGCGAGCGCGCCCACCTGGCCGCGTCCCGTTCCGCGCTGCGGGCCATGCGGGAGGACGTCGAGTCCCTCGACATCAGCGACGTCACCGCGAACTGGGTCAACGCCGCGGTGCTGGAAGCCCAGATCGAGGACCGCATCAAGGCGCTCGCCGACCTCAGCGACACCCCGCTGTTCTTCGGCCGGCTCGACTACCTGCACGCCCCGGGGGCGGAGCTGGCGGAGGGTGGGGAAGGGGAGCGTTTCTACATCGGGCGCCGGCACGTCCATGACGCGGACGGCGACCCGATGGTGATCGACTGGCGTGCGCCGGTCTCCCAGCCCTTCTACCGGGCGTCGAAGAAGGACCCGCTGGACGTCGGGCTGCGCCGCCGCTTCGGGTACACCGGCGGGGACCTGACGGCGTACGAGGACGAGCACCTGTCCGACCCGGCCGAGGCGGCGGCCACCAGCAAGCTGCTCCAGCAGGAGATCGAGCGGCCCCGCGTCGGCCCGATGCGCGACATCGTGGCGACCATCCAGCCCGAGCAGGACGAGATCGTGCGCGCCGGGCTCGCCGGGTCGGTCTGCGTGCAGGGCGGCCCCGGCACCGGCAAGACCGCCGTCGGCCTGCACCGGGTCGCCTACCTGCTGTACGCCCACCGCGAGCGGCTCGCCCGCGCCGGCACCCTGGTCATCGGGCCGAACAAGTCCTTCCTGCACTACATCGAGCAGGTCCTGCCCGCCCTCGGCGAGCTGACGGTCCGCCAGGCCACCGTCGACGACCTGGTCGCGCACGTCGAGGTGCGCGGCACGGACGACGCCGCGGCGGCGGTGATCAAGGGCGACGCGCGGATGGCGGAGGTGCTGCGCCGGGCCCTGTACTCGCACGTCACGCCGCCCGCCGAGGGGATCGTGGTCGTGCGCGGCTCGCGCCGCTGGCGGGTGGCGGCGTACGAGCTGGAGGAGATCGTCCGCGAGCTGCTGGCCCGCGACATCCGCTACGGCGCCGCCCGCGAGGCCCTTCCGCAGCGCGTCGCGCACGCCGTGCTGGTGCAGATGGAGCGGGCGGGCGAGGCCCCGGACGACCGGGTGCAGAACGCGGTGGCGCGCGACGCCGCGGTGAAGGTTGCGGTCAAGGCCGTCTGGCCGCAGGTCGACCCGGCGAAGCTGGTGCTGCGCCTGCTGACCGACGCGAACTTCCTCGCCGAGCACGCCGGGGGCGTCCTCACCGAGGACGAGCAGAAGGCGATCCTGTGGGTGAGGCCGGCCCGCTCGGTGAAGTCCGCCCGGTGGGCGCCCGCCGACGCCGTGCTGATCGACGAGGCGACCGACCTGATCGAGCGCACCCACTCCCTGGGGCACGTGGTGCTCGACGAGGCGCAGGACCTCTCCCCCATGCAGTACCGCGCGGTGGGCCGGCGCTGCACCACCGGCTCGGCGACGGTCCTCGGCGACCTGGCGCAGGGCACCACGCCCTGGGCGACGCGGAGCTGGGAGGAGGCGCTGGCCCACCTGGGCAAGGGCGAGGCGGTGATCGAGGAGCTGACGGCCGGTTTCCGCGTGCCGACGGACGTCATCACGTACGCCTCGCGGCTGCTGCCGTCCATCGCGCCCGGGCTGACGCCGGTGGCGTCGATCCGTGAGAACCCGGGCTTCTTCGAGATCCGCGCGGCGGAGGGGACGGCCGGTGTGGTGGCGGCGTGCCGCGAGCTGCTGTCCCGGGAGGGCTCGGTCGGCCTGATCGCCGCCGACGCGCGCGTGCCGGAGCTGGCGGACGCGCTCGCCGCCGCCGGGATCGGCCACCTCGGCCCCGGCGAGGAGACCACCCACGCCACCCGCCTGACTCTGGTCCCGGCCTCGCTGGCCAAGGGCCTGGAGTACGACTACGTGGTCCTGGACGAGCCGCGGGCCGTGGTCGACGGCGAGCCGGACGAGCGCACGGGCCTGCGCCGCCTGTACGTGTGCCTGACCCGAGCGGTCTCGGGGCTGATCGTGACGCACGGCACGGACCTGCCCCCGCAGCTGACCGCCTGAGCCGGCACGGTGCCGGGCGGCGGACGCGGCGCGGCGCCGTCGCCGAGGCGTCGGTGTGAGCGCGGGCGCCCGAGTGGCCGCGCGGCCGGGGGCACCGGCGCCCGCGCCGGACCGGCCGGGGGTGCTCAGCCCCCCAGCACCCGCCGCCACTGGGCGACGGCCTGCTCCGACACCGGGCCGTCCCACCCCGCGGGCCGTGCCGCGCCGCCGATGTGGAAGCCGTCGATCCCCGCGTCCAGCAGCCCCGGCACGTGCTCCAGGCGCAGGCCGCCCCCGACCAGCAGCTGCTGCTCGTACCCCGGCTCACCCCGCCGCCGCGCCTCCGCGAGCAGCACGCCCATGCCCTCGTCCACGCCGCCGGCCGCCCCGGCGGTCAGATAGGTGTCCAGCCCCGGGAAGTCCGCGAGCCGCTTGCGCACCGCGTCCCGGTCCGCGGCCCGGTCGATGGCCCGGTGGAAGGTCCACCGGCACCCCCGCAGCGCCCCGGCGATCCGCTCCACCGCCCGCACGTCCACGTCGCCGTCCGCGTCGAGGAACCCGAGCACGAACTGGTCCGCCCCCGCCTCCCGCATCTCGACGGCGACCCGTGTCAGCCGCTCGACGTCCCCGGCGTCGAACCCGTCCGCGAGCCGCAGCATCACCCGCAGGTCGATGTCGACGGCGGCGCGGATCGCGGCGACGGTCCCGGCCGACGGGGTGAGGCCGTCGGCCGCCATGTCGGTGACCAGTTCGAGGCGATCCGCGCCTCCGGCCTGGGCGGCGACCGCGTCCTCGACGTCGAGGGCGATCACCTCCAGGACTGCACGCTTGCTCATGGGACCCCATTCGTCGGGCTTCGTCGGCTTGCTCGGCTGTCCGGACCGCTACAGGTCTAGTCCAATCCAAGCCTACGCCCCGGCCGCCCGCCAGGGGATACCTTCCCTTCCCCTCGGGACCGGCCGCCGCTCAGTCGCCGAAGATGTTCAGCTCCCCCGCCTCGACCCCGGCGAGCTCGTACCCGGCCCCGGCGTCCACCGGCCGCCCCGCGTACAGCCGCACCAGCGTCGCCGCGTCGCCGATGAACCGCCCCGGCGGCCGCGCGCCGCTCACCTCGCCCAGTTTCAGCGGCTCGTCCACGTCGTCGAGGTCGGCGTGCAGCGGGACGTGGCCGAGGTCCCGGGTGACCGTGGTCAGCAGCGTGAGCGCGTCCGGCAGCCCGCGCCCCGCGTACGCCCCCGGCTCGCCGAAGGCCACCCGCACATCACCGGCGTGCACCCACTCGCCCAGCGCGACCCGGTCCAGCACACCGCCCGCCCGGCCGATCACCGGCCCGGCCTCGGTCATGCCGCGTTCCAGCTCGTCGACGATCCGGGCGTTCGCCCAGTCGGCGCGCTCGGCGATGTCCCGGTCGTTGGACGCGGGCGAGAAGACGCCCTTCTCGAAGCGGCGCTCCACCACCCGCATCAGCGCGGCCGAGCAGTGCGCCAGCACGTCCCGCACGGTCCAGCCCGGACACGCCGCCACCGGCAGCGCGAAGTCGTCGTCGGACCGGGCCCGCAGCAGCGGCACCAGTTCGTCCCGTTCGACGGCCAGCAGCCGCCCGGGCAGTTCGGGGTCGCGTACGTCGTGCACGTCAGCAGGAGTCGTCATGGGCTCCACGCTAGGGGGCAGCGGGCCGATCGCGGGAGAATGAGGGCATGCCCGATCCCGACGCCCTGCGCGCCCGCTTCGCCCGTGCCCTGAACGGAGCCCGGGGCTCCGGCACCGGACCGGACCCGGCGCCCTACGCCGGCAACCTGCTCGCCCGCTGGCAGGAGCCCCAGCGCCGCTATCACACGCTGGATCACCTCACCGCCGTCCTCGACCGCGTCGACGAACTGGAGGGGTACGCGGACGACCCCGACGTCGTACGGCTCGCCGCCTGGTTCCACGACGCGGTCTACCTGCCCGAGCGCTCCGAGAACGAGGAGCGGTCGGCGCGGCTGGCCGAGCGCGCGCTGCCCGAGGCCGGCGTGCCGGCGGGGAAGACCGCCGAGGTGGCCCGGCTGGTGCGGCTCACCGTCTCCCACGACCCCGCCGACGACGACCGCGACGGCCAGGTGCTGTGCGACGCCGACCTGGCGGTCCTCGCCTCGCCCCCGTCGGCGTACGCCGCCTACACGGCCGCCGTCCGCGCGGAGTACCACTTCGTGCCGAACGACGCCTTCCGCGGGGGACGCGCGGCGATTCTCCGCCAACTCCTCTCCCTCCCCCGGCTGTTCCGTACGCCGCACGGCCGGCGGGAGTGGGAGGCGACCGCCCGGCACAACCTCGTCGGAGAGCTGGAAATGCTGTCGCCCGACGGTGACCCGGCCCCGTAACGTGCCCCGCATGCGGACCATGGGCGGGGATCAGGTGGAAGAGGCGGTGGCGGGCGCGGTGGCGCTGCTCCGCACGGCGGCGGACCGGGACTGGGAGGGAGTGCGGGCCGGGCGGCTGGAGTGGACCTGCCGGTACACGGCGGAGCACGTCGCGGGCGACCTGATCGCGTACGCGGGCCAGCTCGCCGGACGCGCCACCGGCGCCTACGTGCCGTTCGAGATCACCCTCGACGACGGCACCGGCAACGAGGACGTCCTCCAGGTGATCGGGACGACCGGCGCGCTGCTGGCCGCCACCGTCCGCACCACCCCGCGCGAGGTCCGCGCCTTCCATCCGTACCCGTTCCGCAGCGCGAGCCGCGAGGGCTTCGCCGCGATGGGCGTCACCGAGGTCCTGGTGCACACGCACGACATCGCCGAGGGCCTCGGCCTCGCCTACGAGCCGCCCGCCGGGCTGTGCGAGGACGTGTTGACCCGGATCTTCCCGCAGGTCCAGCCGGGCTCCGACCCCTGGCGCACCCTGCTGTGGGCCACCGGCCGCGGCGACCTGCCCGGACGCGCCCCGCTCACCGAGTGGCGCTGGAGCAACAACCTCGTGATCCCCACCGGGCGCCTCACCCTCCAGGGCGTCACCCCCGCCGCCGCCGCCGACCTCGCCGCGGAGGGCGACGGCGGGTTCGCGTGGGTCGACGGCGGGCCGTACCAGGGCACGCGGGACGCCGCCGGGATGCTGCTGAAGGCGTACGAGGCGGGCGTGCACCGGCCGGAGTGGGGGGTGTTCACGCTCGTGCGCACGGAGGACGGGCGCGCGGTCGGCGGCATCGGCTTCCACGGCCCGCCCGACGAGGACGGCCGGGTGGAGATCGGCTACGACCTCGCCGAGGCCGCCCGGGGCCACGGGTACGCCACCGAGGGCCTGCGCGCGCTGTCCGCGTGGGCGCTGGAGCGCGAGGAGGTGACGTCCGTGTTCGCCCGGACCGAGCCCGGCAACCTGCCGTCCCAGGCCGTCATCGCGCGCGCCGGCTTCACGCGGGTCGCGGGCGAGGGCGAGGAGGAGTTCGCCTACGAGCTGCGCGGCTCGCGCGGCTGACCCGCGCCCTTGCGCCGGCGCAGCCCCGCCCCGTGCAGCAGCCGTACGACCTCGCGGCTGCTGACCTCCTGGGCGCCGGCGGACACGGCGTCCGCGTACCGGTGGGCGGGGATGTCGTAGTGGTCGCGTTCGAAGGCACGGCGCGGCACGCCCAACGCCTCGGCGAAGGCGTGCAGTTCGGCGAAGGAGACGTCACTGACGAGGTGCGACCACAGGCGGCCGTGGCCCGGCCACTGCGGCGGATCGATGTAGACGGTCACCGGGGCGCCCTCACGACGACTGCGCGCCGCCCGTGGCGGCACCCAGCGAGCCGACCGCCGCGACCTTCACCCCGGCCTTGCCGCACACCCAGTGCGGGTCCGGGCCCAGTTCGGGTTCGACGTCCAGCGCGTGCGGGTCGCCGGAGCCGCACACCGGGCACAGCGGCCAGCGGCCGTACCGCTCCAGCAGGGCGTCCTGGACGTCCTGCGCGACGAGTCCGGCCACGAACTCCGCGCCCTCGGGCCACTGCTCGACCCACCAGCGCCGCTGCACGACGGACTCCTCGACGAGCGACACGACGTCCGCCTCGGCCACCTGGCCCGCCACCAGGTCGGCGAGCACGAGGGCGCGTGCGGCGTGCAGGGCCTGCTCCAGGGGGCTGATGGGGTCCATGCCCCCATTGTGCGCACTCTTGACCCGCAGACCGAAACGAAAATATCTTTCATGAGTGACCGATGACGTGAAGGAAACTTTCGCGAACGCGTCCGGCGGCCGCCGCGCCACCGGAGGCGGCGGCGCACCGCCCGCGCCCGCCGCCCTCGCGGCCAAGGTGCGCACGCTGGCACCGTCGATGACCCGCTCCATGCAGCGGGTCGCCGAGGCCGTCGCGGGCGACCCGGCCGGCTGCGCGGCCCTCACGGTCACCGGCCTCGCCGAGCTGACCGGCACCAGCGAGGCCACCGTCGTGCGCACCGCCCGCCTGCTCGGATACCCCGGTTACCGGGATCTGCGCCTCGCGCTCGCCGGGCTCGCCGCGCAGCAGCAGTCGGGGCGCGCACCCGCCATCACGACCGACATCGCGGTCGACGACCCGATCGGCGACGTCGTCGCCAAGCTGGCCTACGACGAGCAGCAGACCCTCGCCGACACCGCCGCCGGACTGGACACCGTCCAGCTCGGCGCGGCCGTCGCCGCCCTCGCCGCCGCCCGCCGAACCGACGTGTACGGCATCGGCGCCTCCGGGCTGGTCGCCCAGGACCTCACCCAGAAGCTCCTGCGCATAGGGCTGATAGCCCACGCCCCGAGCGACCCCCACCTCGCCGTGACCAACGCGGTGCAGCTGCGGGCCGGGGACGTCGCCCTCGCCATCACGCACTCCGGGTCGACCGGGGACGTCATCGAGCCGCTGCGGGTCGCCTTCGAACGCGGTGCGACGACCGTCGCGATCACCGGCCGCCCCGACAGCCCCGTCACGCAGTACGCCGACCACGTACTGACCACGTCCACGGCGCGGGAGAGCGAGCTGCGGCCGGCGGCGATGTCCTCGCGGACCAGTCAACTGCTGGTGGTGGACTGCCTGTTCGTGGGAGTGGCGCAGCACACGTACGAGTCGGCCGCGCCGGCGCTGGCGGCCTCCTACGAGGCGTTGGCCCACCGGCACGGGTCGCGCGGCAGACCGTAAGGACCCGATCACCGCGGGCGGCCGCGGCCGGGTCCGGCCGTCCGCGCCCACGCGGCGGAGCCGCGCACCGGAACGCCCCGCGCCCGGCGGGCACGTACAGACACCGAAGTCGAAGAGAGCCGCTGCCACATGACCTCCACCCCCCATCACCCCGATCTCCGTTCCCAGTTGGAGACGATGACCACCGAGGCGTTCCGGCCCGAGCTGGCCGAGATCGACCGGATGTCCACCCTCGACATCGCGCGGGCGATGAACGGCGAGGACAGCACCGTGCCCGCCGCCGTCGCGGCGCGGCTGCCCGAGATCTCCGCCGCCGTCGACGCCATCGCCGCCCGGATGAGCCGGGGCGGCCGGCTGGTCTACGCGGGCGCCGGCACCGCCGGCCGGCTCGGCGTGCTGGACGCCTCGGAGTGCCCGCCCACCTTCAACACCCGGCCGGGGCAGGTCGTCGGCCTGATCGCGGGCGGCCCGGAGGCCATGGTCACCTCCGTCGAGGGCGCCGAGGACTCGGCCGGGCTGGCCCGTGCCGACCTCGACGCCCTCGGCCTCACCGCCGACGACGCGGTGGTCGGCGTGTCCGCCTCCGGGCGCACGCCGTACGCCGTCGGCGCCGTCGAGCACGCCCGCGCGCTCGGTGCGCTGACCGTCGGCCTGGCCTGCAACGCGGGCAGTGCGCTGGCCGCCGCCGCCGAGCACGGCATCGAGGTCGTCACCGGCCCCGAGCTGATCACCGGCTCCACCCGGCTGAAGGCCGGTACGGCGCAGAAGCTGGTCCTCAACATGCTGTCGACGATCACGATGATCCGGCTCGGCAAGACGTACGGGAACCTGATGGTCGACGTCCGTGCCTCCAACGAGAAGCTGCGCGCCCGCTCCCGCCGGATCGTCGCGCTCGCCACCGGTGCCGGGCACGCGGAGATCGAGCGGGCCCTGGCCGCCACCGACGGCGAGGTCAAGGACGCCATCCTGACCCTGCTGGCCGATGTGGACGGCCCGACGGCCGCCCGCCTCCTGGCGGACTCCGACGGTCATCTGCGCGCCGCGCTGGCGGCGGCGAACGGCTGACCGCACGCCGGGCGCCGGCCCCCCGGGCGGCGCAGCGGGCGGGTTCGCCGGCGCCGTGTGCGACCCTGAGGAGCATGAACCACGCCCAGCTGACCGCTCTGGGCCGCGCCCTGCGTCTCCTCGGTGAGCACGGCGAGGCCCTGACCGCCGACACGCCGGACGCCAAGCTCCACGAGATCCGCGCCGACCTGAAGCGCGCGCTGGACCAGCTGGAGGAGAGCGTCACCACGGCGGCCCCCAGCACGCGCTGCCCCGAGCACCCGAACGGGCCGGTCGACAAGGCCGCCCCCGACCTGTGCCTGCTGTGCGAGACCCGCCGCCGTGCCGCCCGCCGCGCCGAGTACAACGGCGGCCCCCTCCCGACCCGGCCCACCGAGCCGGTCCCGTCCCGCTACGGGGTGCGCGGCGACCGTCCGCAGCCCCAGCAGCGCTGGCTGCCGGAGCTGTGGAACGGCCAGGCGTGGCAGCTGTGCGGCACCCCGCGCCGCGACCGCCGCGAGGCCGAGCTGTACATCGCCGCACAGTTGCGCGCCCCGCGCGCGGCCATGGCGTACCGGCTGGTGCACGAGTTCACGGACTACGAGGTGCTGCGCGTGTGGGGGACGCCGGTGCGGGTGGACGTCGAGCCGATGGGCGGAGGCGGCCCAATCGGCTGACGCCGGCACCGGTGGGCGATGCCGGCGTCACCGGTGTCAGCGGACGACGTCGAAGACGTTCTTCTGGATGCCGTTGGCGTAGGCCTCGTGCTCGACGAGCCGCAGCCGCTGGGTGTCCTTGTCCGTGTCGCTGAACAGCCGCTTCCCGGCGCCGAGGAGCAGCGGGAAGACCAGCAGGTGGTAGCGGTCGACGAGGTCGGCGTCCGAGAGGGCCCGGTTGAGGGTGGCGCTGCCGTGCACGATGATCGGGCCGCCCTCCGTCTCCTTCAGCGCGGCGACGTCGTCGAGCGAGCGCAGGATCGTGGTCTCGCCCCAGTTCGCCACCAGGTCGCCGTCGGTGAGGGTGGTGGAGACGACGTACTTCGGCATCACCTTGTAGTCGGCGAAGTCCGCCATGTCCGGCCAGACCGCGCTGAACGCCTCGTAGCTGACCCGGCCGAGCAGCATCGCGCCGGCCTCCTTCTGCTCCCGGCCCTTGATCTCGTACGCCTCGGGGAGGAACTCCAGGTCCTTGAAGGTCCAGCCCGCGTTCCGGTAACCGGCCTCGCCGCCGGGCGCCTCCACGACACCGTCGAGCGAGACGAAGGCGGTGCTGATCAGCGTGCGCATCTGGGGTTCTCCTGGGTGTCTCGTGGTTCCGGGGCTCCCGTGGCTCCGGGTGTCCCCTGCTGCCCTCACCCTGTACGACCGCGGCGCCCGTGAGAACTCATCGGTCGCCGTGTCGCTCCCCCGGCCGGTCGACGTGTCCGGAGCGGGCCGCGGGTCAGCTCAGGGTCTTCAGCGCCGCCGCGTCGAAGGGGGTCAGCTCGTCGAAGCGGCCGTCGAGGACCTTCCGGGCCCACTGCGGGTCCTGGAGGAGGGCGCGGCCGACGGCGACGAGGTCGAACTCGTCGCGCTCCATGCGGTCCAGGAGGTCGTCGAGGCTGCCGAGCGCGGCGCCCTCGCCCTGGAACGCCTTGCCGAACTCGCCGTCGAGCCCGACCGAGCCGACCGAGATGGCGGTCTTCCCGGTCAGCTTCCTGGTCCAGCCGGCCAGGTTGAGGTCGGAGCCGTCGAACTCGGGGCGCCAGTAACGGCGGGTGGAGGCGTGGAAGGCGTCGACGCCGGCCGAGGCGAGCGGGGCGAGGATCGCGTCCAGCTCCTCGGGGGTCTCGGCGAGGCGGGCGTCGTAGGCGTCCTGCTTCCACTGGGAGTAGCGGAAGATCACCGGGAACTCGGCCGAGACCCTCTCCCGCACGGCGGCCACGATCTCCGCGGCGAACTTCGTCCGGGCCACCGGGTCGCCGCCGTAGGCGTCGGTGCGGCGGTTGGTGCCGGCCCACAGGAACTGGTCGACCAGGTAGCCGTGGGCGCCGTGGATCTCCACGCCGTCGAAGCCGATGCGCTCGGCGGCGGCGGCGGCCTCCGCGAAGGCGCCGACGACGTCGTCCAGGTCGCGCTTGGTCATGGCCTTGCCGGTGACCTCGTCCTCGCCGATGCGCAGGCCCGAGGGACCGACGGCGGGGGCGTCGGGGAACGGCTGGTCGCCCTGCTTGCGCACCATCCCGATGTGCCAGAGCTGCGGCACGATCGTGCCGCCCGCCGCGTGGACGGCGTCGGCGACCTTCGCCCAGCCGGCCAGCTGCTCCTCGCCGTGGAAGCGCGGCACGCGGTCGCTCTGCCCGGCGGAGTCGTGGCCGACGTACGTGCCCTCGGTGACGATCAGGCCGACACCGGCGGCGGCGCGGCGCGAGTAGTACGAGACCACGTCCTCGCCGGGGATGCCGCCCGGGGAGAACATGCGGGTCATCGGCGCCATCGCGATCCGGTTCGGCACGGTCAGGCCGTTGATGACGGTGGGGCGGGCGAGGATCCGCGCGGCGCGCGAGGCGGCGTCGGGGGCGGTGACGGTCATGGGGGCTCCTCAGGGGTACCAGTCGGTATGTGCATACGCATGCATGCCTGCATCCGTGCAACCGGCACACCCGCCACCGCCATTCCGGTGGCCCGTCATCCGTGACCCGGCTCACACACGCCCGCGGCGCCACGGGGCACGACGCGCCCGAGGGCGGCACCCCCGGCCGTGGCCAGGGGTGCCGCCCTCGGTACGTGAAGGACGGTCGATCAACCGGAACCGGTCGATCAGAAGTCCATGTCACCGCCCGGCATGCCGCCCGGGGCGGCCGCGGCGGCCTTCTCCGGCTTGTCGGCGATGACGGCCTCGGTGGTGAGGAACAGCGCGGCGATGGAGGCGGCGTTCTGCAGCGCGGAACGGGTCACCTTCGCCGGGTCGATGATGCCCTCGGCGATCATGTCGACGTACTCACCGGTCGCGGCGTTCAGGCCGTGGCCGACGGTCAGGTTGCGGACCTTCTCCACGACGACGCCGCCCTCGAGACCACCGTTGACGGCGATCTGCTTCAGCGGGGCCTCCAGGGCGAGCTTCACGGCGTTGGCGCCGGTCGCCTCGTCACCCGTGAGCTCCAGCTTCTCGAAGACCTGGGAGGCCTGGAGCAGGGCCACGCCACCACCGGCGACGATGCCCTCCTCGACGGCCGCCTTCGCGTTGCGAACGGCGTCCTCGATGCGGTGCTTGCGCTCCTTGAGCTCGACTTCGGTGGCGGCACCGGCCTTGATGACGGCCACGCCGCCGGCCAGCTTCGCCAGACGCTCCTGGAGCTTCTCGCGGTCGTAGTCCGAGTCGCTGTTCTCGATCTCGGCGCGGATCTGGTTGACCCGGCCCTGGACCTGCTCGGCGGAGCCGGCGCCGTCCACGATCGTGGTCTCGTCCTTGGTGATGACGACCTTGCGCGCCTTGCCCAGCAGGTCGAGGGAGGCGTTCTCCAGCTTGAGGCCGACCTCCTCGGAGATGACCTCGCCGCCCGTGAGGATGGCGATGTCGCCGAGCATGGCCTTGCGGCGGTCGCCGAAGCCCGGGGCCTTGACGGCGACGGACTTGAAGGTGCCGCGGATCTTGTTGACGACCAGGGTCGACAGGGCCTCGCCCTCGACGTCCTCGGCGATGATCAGCAGCGGCTTGCCCGACTGCATGACCTTCTCCAGGAGCGGCAGCAGGTCCTTGACGTTGCCGATCTTGGAGTTGGCGATGAGGATGTACGGGTCGTCGAGCGACGCCTCCATCCGCTCCATGTCGGTGGCGAAGTACGCCGAGATGTAGCCCTTGTCGAAGCGCATACCCTCGGTGAGCTCCAGCTCCAGACCGAAGGTCTGGGACTCCTCGACGGTGATGACGCCTTCCTTGCCGACCTTGTCCATGGCCTCGGCGATGAGCTCGCCGATCTGGGTGTCGGCGGCGGAGATGGAGGCCGTGGAGGCGATCTGCTCCTTGGTCTCGACATCCTTGGCCTGCTCGAGCAGGGCGGCGGAGACGGCCTCGACGGCCTTCTCGATACCGCGCTTCAGGGCCATCGGGTTGGCGCCGGCGGCCACGTTGCGCAGACCCTCGCGCACCAGGGCCTGGGCGAGGACGGTCGCGGTGGTCGTACCGTCACCGGCGACGTCGTCCGTCTTCTTGGCGACTTCCTTGACCAGCTCGGCGCCGATCTTCTCGTACGGGTCCTCGAGCTCGATCTCCTTGGCGATGGAGACACCGTCGTTGGTGATCGTGGGCGCGCCCCACTTCTTCTCGAGGACGACGTTGCGGCCCTTGGGGCCGAGCGTCACCTTGACGGCGTCCGCGAGCTGGTTCATGCCGCGCTCGAGGCCGCGCCGCGCCTCCTCGTCGAACGCGATGATCTTGGCCATGTGAAGTGGTCCCTCCAGGACTGGGGGTGATTCCTTCGGACCGCGCCCGCGCCCGCGACGGACGGCTCGCCGGCCTCGTGGGTTCCTTCCCCACCCGGCCCGCGGGCCTCACCGACCCGGTCCTCGTTGTCACTCTCACCTTCAGAGTGCTAACGCAATGATTAGCACTCGCCCCTGCCGAGTGCAAGCGCCCCCCGGGGATCGAGCCGGTCGCTCAGCCGCCCGCGAACACCGGCCCGCGCGGACCCCCGGGGTCCGGGCCTGGGCCCGGGCAGGCCGAAGGGCCCGCACCCCAGGGGGTACGGGCCCTTCGGAGAAGACCGTTGGCTTGCGGTGGCCGCACGTCTCAGGCGCTGAGGCGAACCATGTCGGCCTGCGGGCCCTTCTGACCCTGCGAGATCTCGAACTCGACCCGCTGGCCTTCTTCGAGGGTGCGGTAGCCGTCCATCTGAATCGCGCTGTAGTGGACGAAAACATCCGCACCACCGTCGACCGCGATGAAGCCGTACCCCTTCTCCGCGTTGAACCACTTGACGGTGCCCTGAGCCATGCCTAACTCCCCTATTACTGGCCCTTGCACAGATCCGCACTTCGCGGATCCGGGTCAGACCTCACCCCCCAATGGGTGGGGGCGTGCGCCGGAACGCGTCGACCGCGGCCGAATGTATCTGTCCAACTGCCGTCTGCAACAGGGCAATCGGACGAGAAATCTGGACGTAGCCGGTCCGGAATGTGGCGACAATGCGCCTGAATTCGGGTCAAGTCGGGCTACACAAAGAGAACAAAAGCCGCGAAATACGCCCACACTTTGGCTACATCTTGTCGGGCCGGGGGCAGGAATTCCGGGGCGCCGTCCCGGTGATCGGGAGCGCGTTCCCCAACTCTACCGCGCTCAATCACATGGAATTGCCCCCTCCACTTCTCTCCCGGGAGGGGGCAATTCGCTGAACGCGGAGTGACGCCGTTTACCGAAGGTAACGAAGGGGGCGTTTCAGCCGCCCGCGACCGCCGGGATGATCGAGACGCCGGCGCCGTCCGGGGTCTCCGTCTCCAGGCCCTGCTCGAAGCGGACGTCGTCGTCGTTGACGTAGACGTTGACGAAGCGGCGCAGCCTGCCCTGGTCGTCCAGGACGCGGGCGGCGATCCCGGTGTGGTTCTTCTCCAGGTCCGAGATGACCTCGGCGAGGGTCGCGCCGTCGGCGGCGACCTCGGCCTTCCCGCCGGTGTAGGTGCGCAGGATGGTGGGGATGCGAACGGTCACGCTCATGCGAGGCCAGCCTCTCGGAAGGAGTCCAGGTTGGGGCGGATCGTCGCGGTCAGGCCGGTGCCGGCCACCGCGTCGAGGGTCTTGAGGCCGTCGCCGGTGTTGAGGACGACCGTGGTGAGCGACGGGTCCAGCACGCCGTTCTCGATCAGCTTCTTCGTGACGCCCACCGTCACACCGCCGGCGGTCTCCGCGAAGATGCCCTCCGTGCGGGCCAGCAGCTTGATCGCGTCGACGACCTGCTCGTCGGTCACGTCCTCCACCGCGCCACCGGTGCGACGGGCGATGTCGAGCACGTAGGGGCCGTCGGCCGGGTTGCCGATCGCGAGGGACTTGGCGATGGTGTTCGGCTTCTGGGGGCGCACGACGTCGTGTCCCGCCTTGTAGGCGGTGGACACCGGCGAGCAGCCCTCGGCCTGCGCGCCGAAGATCTTGTACGGCTTGTCCTCGACCAGGCCGAGCCCGATCAGCTCCTGCAGGCCCTTGTCGATCTTCGTGAGCTGGGAGCCGGACGCGATCGGGACGACGAGCTGGTCGGGCAGCCGCCAGCCGAGCTGCTCGCAGATCTCGTACGCGAGGGTCTTGGAGCCCTCGGCGTAGTACGGCCGCAGGTTGACGTTGACGAAGCCCCAGCCCTCGCCGGCCGGGTCGCCGATCAGCTCGGAGCAGAAGCGGTTCACGTCGTCGTAGTTGCCCTCGATGCCGACGAGTTCACCGCCGTAGACCGCGGCCATGACGACCTTGCCCTGCTCCAGGTCGTGCGGGATGAACACGCAGGAGCGGAAGCCGGCCCGCGCGGCGGCGGCGCCGACGGCGCCGGCGAGGTTGCCGGTGGAGGAGCAGGACAGGGTGGTGAAGCCGAAGGCACGGGCGGCCTCCAGGGCCTGGGCGACGACGCGGTCCTTGAAGGAGTGCGTCGGGTTGCCGGAGTCGTCCTTGACGTACAGGCCGCCGGTGACGCCGAGCTCGCGGGCCAGGTTCCCGGCCTCGACCAGCTTGGTCCAGCCCGGATTGATGTTCGGCTTGGTCGCGACGTCGGCCGGGACGGGCAGCAGGGGCGCGTAGCGCCAGATGTTCGCGGGGCCCGCTTCGATCCGCTTCCGCAGCTCCTCGGTGTCGTAGGCCGAGAAGTCGTAGGCGATCTCCAGCGGGCCGAAACACTCCTCGCAGGCGAAGACCGGGCCGAGGGGCACGCGGTGGCCGCACTCGCGGCAGGAGAGCGCCGCGGCGGGGCCCAGGTCCACGGGGGAGGCGGGGGAAGCGGGGGAAGCGGTGGTGTCGGTGCTGCTTGCGACAGTCTGCACAGCCATGTGAGGCGAGGCCCTTTCTCCTCATCTTCCTCACGACGCATCTCGCCGTGAGACGGATTTGGCACCTTCCCTAGCCGGGAGCCTCGCGCTGCGATCGACAGTGATCTACGAGAACCGACTGGAGGGTTGCCGGGGCTTCATCGGGCCGTTTCCCTCTGCCCCTCTGGATGAGCGGTATGTGGTTGTTTTGCGCTGGTGCACACGGTGACCCGGCATGCGCCGGTCCTCCGCGTTGTTCAAGACTGTAACCGACGGCCACGACTGTTGAGATAGTCGTCCGTACCGCGAGATGGATCACGAAGGAGCCCACCGACCGTGCTGGAAGAAGTCGAGCGCTGGCTTGGCGCGCGTTCCTGGTCCGTGGCAGACCGCACGATCGCCCAGATCATGGCCGCCAAACGTGCCACGGGCCAGTCGGTCAGCGTGGTGCTGCCCGCGCTCGACGAGGAGGCGACCGTCGGCGACATCGTCACGGTGATCCGCCGTGAGCTGATGCGGCGGATCCCGCTCGTCGACGAGCTCGTGGTCGTGGACTCCGGGTCGACCGACCGCACGTCGGCGGTGGCCGCGGCGGCGGGGGCGCGCGTCGTCCATCGCGACGAGATACTCCCCCGCATCCCCGCCGTGCCCGGCAAGGGCGAGGTGCTGTGGCGCTCGCTGCTGGTCACCGGCGGCGACATCGTCTGCTTCGTCGACGCCGACCTGCGCGAGTTCTCCGCCGACTTCGTCTCCGGCATCGTGGGCCCGCTGCTCACCGACCCGGAGGTCCACCTGGTCAAGGCCATGTACGACCGCCCGCTCACGATGCCCGACGGGCACGCCGGCGGCCCCGAGTCCGCCGGCCAGGGCGGGCGGGTCACGGAACTCATGGCCCGCCCGCTGCTCAACCTGCACTGGCCGCTGCTGGCCGGCTTCGTCCAGCCGCTCAGCGGTGAGTACGCGGCCCGCCGCTCGCTCCTCGAACGGCTCCCCTTCCCCGTCGGCTACGGGGTGGAGCTGGGCATGCTGGTCGACTCCCTGCACCTGGTGGGCCTGGACGCCCTCGCGCAGGTCGACGTCGGCGTCCGCAGGCACCGGCACCAGGACGGGCAGGCCCTGGGCCGGATGTCCGCCGCGATCTACCGCACCGCCCAGCTCCGGCTGGCCCGCGGCCATCTGGTCCGGCCGTCGCTGACCCAGTTCGAACGCGGCAGCACCGGCTTCGAGCCGCGCACCTACTCGGTGGACACCGAGGAACGCCCGCCGATGACACAGATCGCGGAGTACGCGGCCAGAAGAGTGGCCTGAGCCCCCGGGGTTGTTCCCGCCGGGGGCCCGCAAGCGTCAGCCGGAGACGCCGTCCGACCAGCGCCAGCGGCCGGCGGAGTCCGGCTCGCAGGTCAGGTACTCGCCGCCGCGGCCGTGGGTGCTCAGACCGCGGTGCTTCTTGGCGCAGAACTGGCCGTCGGCGTAGCAGTTGCCCGCGGGGCTGGTGAGTTCGCAGGCGCCGGTGCCCGTGCCGGCCCCGGTGCCCGTGTCCGAGCCGCCCGTGTCCGGTGTCCTGGCCGGTTCGGGGGTCGGCGTCGGCTTCGGGGTGTGCAGCAGGCGCCCGGCGCAGTCGCGGCCGTCGCGGGGGACGCTGAAGGTCACGCCACCGGGGCCGTCGGTCTGCTCGCAGACCTTCTCCCCCGTGCCCCAGGAGGAGGCCTGCCGACCGGTGCCCTGGAGCCGGACGGTGTAGCCGAGTCCCGCCCGCTTCGCCGCGAGGACGGCCGACCCGGCACTCCGCCCGGTGAAGTCGGGCAGCGTCACGGGGGTCGGTGTCGGCGTCGGTGTCGGTGTCGGGGCGGGCGCGGAGGTCGTCGCCCCGGTGGGGGACGCCTCGGCCGTGGGGCTCGCGTCGCCCGGTGTCGCGGTGGCCGCCGCCGACCGTTCGTCCGCCGCCGCGTCCGCGGTCCCGTCGCCGCAGCCGGCGAGTGCCAGCGCGGAGACCGCGACCGTCGCCGCGGCACCGGCGAGTCTGTTCATGCGCCTTCGTACGAGCACGGCGCCCACCCCCTGATCTCTGAAATGTGCACCTCGCATACTTGATGTGTTCACAGCATCCACACAAGTCACGTGACCAAATCGCGACCGAGGTGACGCACGGGCACGTTTGAGGATTTGGGGGCCGGGCTAGGTTGAGGCGTATGGCTTCAAGCTTCGGTGCTGCTCAGGTGCTCGTCGCCTCCAATCGGGGGCCCGTCTCGTACGAGGTGCGGGAGGACGGTTCGCTGCACGCCAGACGCGGCGGTGGCGGGCTGGTCTCCGGTCTGTCGGCCATCGGGCCGGACGCGGGCGCGTTGTGGGTCTGCTCGGCGCTGAGCGACGGCGACCGCGAGGCCGTGCGGCGCGGGGTGGGCGAGGACGGCGTGCGGATGCTGGACGTGCCGGCCGACGTGCACGCGGACGCGTACAACGGGATCGCCAACTCGGTGCTGTGGTTCGTCCACCACATGCTGTACCAGACCCCCGTCGAGCCCGTCTTCGACGCGGAGTTCCGGCGGCAGTGGGCGTCCTACGAGGCGTACAACCGGGCCTTCGCCGAGGCGCTGGCCGAGGAGGCCGCCGAGGGGGCGGTCGCGATCGTGCAGGACTACCACCTGACGCTGGTGCCGGGCATGCTGCGCGAGCTGCGGCCCGACCTGCGGATCGGCCACTTCTCGCACACGCCGTGGGCGCCGGTCGACTACTTCCGGATGCTGCCGGACGACATCGCCGAGCAGGTGCTGCGCGGGATGCTGGGCGCCGACCGGCTCGGCTTCCTCACCCGGCGGTGGGCCGACGCGTTCACCGCCTGCTGCGAGGCGCTGGTGGGCGGGCTCGGCGGCACGGAGATCGGCGTGCACGGGCTGGGGGCGGACGCGGACTTCCTGCGGAAGCGGTCGCACGAGGCCGACGTGGACGAGCGGATGGCGAAGCTGCGCGAGGAGATCGGCGAGGGGCGCCGGACGATCGTCCGGGTGGACCGGACCGAGCTGTCCAAGAACATCGTGCGCGGCCTGCTGGCGTACCGGCAGCTGCTCACCGACCGGCCCGAGTGGCGGGAGCGGGTCGTGCACGTCGCCTTCGCCTACCCGTCGCGGCAGGACCTCGCCGTGTACCGGGACTACACGGCCGAGGTGCAGCGGGTCGCGGAGGAGATCAACGCGGAGTTCGGGACGGCCGGGTGGAAGCCGGTCGTGCTGCACGTGAGGGACGACTTCGCGCGGTCGCTGGCGGCGTACCGGCTGGCGGACGTGGCGCTGGTCAACCCGATCCGGGACGGGATGAACCTGGTGGCGAAGGAGGTGCCGGTCGTCTCCGACGAGGGGTGCGTGCTGGTGCTGTCGCGCGAGGCCGGGGCGTACGAGGAGCTGGGCGACGACGCGGTGGTGGTGAACCCGTACGACGTCGCCGGAACGGCGGACGCGCTGCACGAGGCGCTGTCCGTGGGCCCGGGGGAACGGGCGGAGCGCTCGAAGCGGCTGGCCGCGGCGGGAACGGCCCTGCCCCCGGCCCGCTGGTTCCTGGACCAGCTAGAGGCCCTGAGGTCCTGACCCCGCCCGACTGCCCGCCGCCGCGAGCACGGCCGCGGGCAGTCGCGCCTCCCGCACCGCCCTACCGCAACCGCGCCGCCAGCCCCCGCAGCAGCGCCACCACGCCCCCGGGCCCGTCCACCTCCAGGTCGGCCTGTTCCCGCAGCTCGGCCACCTCGTCGCTGCCGCTGCACACGAGCAGCCCCGGTACGCCCTCGGCGCGAAGGTCTCCGACCGCCGCGAAGGCCGGCAGGTCACCGAGGTCGTCACCGGCGAACAGGACGGCCCCGGCACCCGTCTCCCGCGCGTACTCGCGCAGCGCGACCCCCTTGTCCATGCCGGGCGGCCGAAGCTCCAGCACCATGCGGCCCGGCTCGACGACGAGCCCGTGACGTGCGGCGAGGCCGGCCAGCGGCGCGCGCAGGGCCTCGAAGGCGGCCTGCGGATCGGCTGCGCGGCGGGTGTGCACGGCGACCGCCCGGCCCTTCTCCTCGATCCAGGTGCCCTCTCCCACTCCGGACCGCTCCAGCAGTCCCGGCAGCTCGGCCCGGACGGCGGCCACGCCCGGGTGGGGCGGCGGGGCGGTGACGGTGCCGGTGGCGGCGTCCCAGCGCTCGGCGCCGTAGTGGCCGAGGACGACGAGGTGGTCCAGGCCTGGGACGTCCGCGAAGCCCCCGTGGTGGACGGCGACCTCGGCCGGACGGCCGGTGATCACCGCGACGGAGGCGACCTTCGGGGCGAGGGCCTCGAGCGCGGGCACCGCGTCCGGGTGGGCGCGGGCCTGGTCGGGGTCCGGCACGATCGGGGCGAGCGTGCCGTCGAAGTCGAGCGCGATCACCGCGCGGCCCGGGCGGGCGAGGAGGGCGTCGAGCCCTTCGCGGCCGGCCTCGGTCACGGGCGTCGGCACGTGGTCGGCGCCCTGGGAGTCGGGGGTGAGGTCCTGGTGGCTGCCCATGAGGCGAACCTATCCCGCCGCGCGGAAATCAACCTCAGCGCTCGCCGCGCCGCGACTCCCGCACCCGGCGCAGCCGGTTGACCGTCACCGGGTCGAGGGCCAGCGCGCGCGGGTCGTCCAGGAGGGCGTTGAGGAGCTGGTAGTAGCGGACCGGGGCCAGGCCCAGTTCCTCACGGATCGCGCGTTCCTTGGCGCCGGGGCCCGCGAAGCCGCGGCGCTCCAGCGCGAGGATGCCGCGTTCCCTTGCTCCGAGGTCCATGCAGGGCACCGTAACGCCCGACGCCGACAGCGGCACTACTCGCCGCTGCCCGCCCGCATGGCCGTCGCCTGGATCTGGCCGAGGACCTCCGAGGGGCTGCCGCCGGGGAGGACCGCCTGGCCGATGCGCTTCTTCACGTCCGCGCTGACCGAGGCCCAGGAGGTCTTGCCGACCGGGTAGAGCTCGGAGAGCAGCAGTTCGTCCAGGAAGGGCTTGAGGTCCTTGTCCTCGGCCGCCGTACTCATCACCTGGGACGCGGAGGTGGTGACCGGCAGCAGGTCGTACTCGCGGGAGAAGTCGAGGACGTTCTCGTCGCTGTAGACGAAGTCGAGGAAGTCGCCGATCTCCTCCCGGTGGCCGTTCTTTTTGAAGGCCGTCATCCAGTCGGTGACGCCGAGCGTGGTCCTGCTTGCCCCGTCGGCACCGGGGGTGGGCACCATGCCGTACTTCACGCCCTTGGCGGACGCCGCCTTCATCAGCGAGGGGTGGCCGTTGAGCATGCCGACCTCGCCCTTGGCGAAGGCGGCGAAGGCGTCGGCGCGGTTGAGCCTGCCTGGGGCGACGGGGCCGGTGAGGCCCTTGCCGACCAGTTCGTCCTTGAGCCAGTCGAAGGTGGTGACGTTCTGCGGCGAGTCGACGGAGTAGGTGCCGACGTTGTCGGTGTAGCCGCCGCCGCCGCTGAGCATCCACTGCATCGTCTCGGCCTGCGCCTCCTCGGGGCCCAGCGGGAGGGCGTACGGGTACTTCACGCCCTCCGCCTCGAGCTTCCCGGCCGCCTCGGCGAGATCGTCCCAGGTCTTGGGCGGGGTGGCGCCGGCCTTGTCGAAGAGGGTCCTGTTGTAGAAGAGCACGCGCGTGGAGGCGGCGAACGGCAGGCCGTACTGGACGCCCCGGACCTGGCCGGCGGCGGCGAGCTGGGAGACGAAGTCGGCCTGGACCGGGATGGAGAGCACGTCGTCGGCCCGGTAGAGCAGGTCCTGGGCCGCGTAGTCGGAGTAGGCGCCGATCTGCGCGAGGTCGGGGGCCTCGCCGGCCTCGACCATCTCACGGACCTTGCGGTCGACGTCGTTCCAGGAGTAGACGGTGACGTCCACGTGCACGTCGGGGTGCTGGGCCTCGAAGGACTTGGCCAGCTCGTCCCAGTACTCCTGGGAGCTGTTGGCCTTGCTGTCGCCGTAGTCGGCGGCGACCAGCTTCAGCGTCACCTCGTCGGAGCCGCCGGTGAGCCCGCAGCCGCCGAGGAGCACCGTCAACCCCAGGGCGGACACCGCCGCGATCGTTCCAGTCCTGCGCCGCTGCACCGTTCCCGCCCCGCCCTGCTCATGTCACTGTCCGTTTACCGGATTAAGGTCTACACCACGCGAGTGGACTAGACCTCTCCCGGGTGTACGGGCCACACTGTTCCCGTGAGACACGTCATCGCGCTCGATGTGGGCGGAACCGGGATGAAGGCCGCCCTGGCGGGGCCGGGAGGCGAGCTGCTGCACCAGGCACGCCGCGCCACCGGACGCGACCGCGGCCCCGAGGCCGTCGTCGCGGGCATCCTGGACTTCGCCGCCGAACTGCGCGCCCTGGGCGCCGACCGGTTCGGCGAGGGCGCCGTCGCCGCCGGTGTCGCCGTCCCCGGCATCATCGACGAGGAGCACGGCACCGCCGTGTACGCCGCCAACCTCGGCTGGCGCGACGTCCCGCTGCGCGCGCTGCTCAGCGAGCGGCTCGGCGGCATCCCGGTCGCCCTCGGCCACGACGTGCGCACCGGCGGCCTCGCCGAGGGGCGGATCGGGGCCGGGCGGGGCGCCGACCGGTTCCTGTTCGTGCCGCTGGGCACCGGCATCGCGGGGGCCATCGGCATCGACGGCCGGGTGGAGGCGGGCGCCCACGGCTTCGCGGGCGAGATCGGCCACGTCGTGGTGCGCCCCGGCGGCATCCCGTGCCCGTGCGGGCAGCGCGGCTGCCTGGAGCGGTTCGCGTCCGCGTCGGCCGTCAGCCAGGCCTGGGCGGAGGCCTGCGGCGACCCGGAGGCGGACGCCGCCGACTGCGCCAAGGCCGTCGAGTCGGGCGACGCCCGCGCCGCCCGGGTGTGGCAGGACGCCGTCGACGCGCTCGCCGACGGGCTGGTCACCGCGCTCACCCTGCTGGACCCGCGCGTCCTGATCATCGGTGGCGGCCTCGCGGAGGCCGGGGAAACCTTGTTCACACCACTGCGGGACGCCGTCCGGCGGCGCGTCACCTTCCAGAAGCTGCCGGAGCTCGTCCCCGCGGCCCTGGGGGACACCGCCGGCTGCCTCGGTGCCGGGCTCATGGCCTGGGACCTGCTCGACACCACTGCCACGACCGCGACTCCCCCGGAGGTAACCACCTGATGGCCCCAAGCAAGGTTCTCGCCGGTGCCCGGGTGGTTCTGCCCACCGGCACCGTGGACGACGGCCGCGTGATCGTCGACGGCACGCGGATCGCGGACACGGCGCCCCCGGACGCGGAGACCGTCGACCTCGCCGGCCACTGGGTGGTCCCCGGCTTCGTCGACATCCACAACCACGGCGGCGGCGGCGCCTCCTTCACCGGCGGCACCGCCGAGGACATCCTCAAGGGCGTCCACACCCACCGCCTGCACGGCACGACCACGGTGGTCGCCTCCACCGTCACCGGCGACCTGGACTTCCTCGCCCGGCGCGCCGGGGTGCTCGCCGAGCTGGCCCAGCAGGGCGACATCGCCGGCATCCACTTCGAGGGGCCGTTCATCTCCCCGTGCCGCAAGGGCGCGCACGACGAGGAGCTGCTGCGCGACCCCGACCCGGCCGAGGTACGCAAACTGATCGACGCGGCGCACGGCCACGCGAGGATGATGACGCTGGCCACCGAGCTGCCGGGCGGCCTGGACTCGGTGCGGCTGCTCACCGAGCACGGTGTGATCGCGGCCGTCGGGCACACCGACGCGACGTACGAGCAGACGCTCCGGGCCATCGACGCCGGCGCGACCGTCGCCACCCACCTGTTCAACGCCATGCCGCCGCTCGGCCACCGCTCCCCCGGCCCGATCACGGCGCTGCTGGAGGACGAGCGGATCACCGTCGAGCTGATCAACGACGGCACCCATCTGCACCCGGCCGCGCTCCAGCTGGCCTTCCACCACGCGGGTGCGTCCCGGGTCGCCTTCATCACCGACGCGATGGACGCGGCCGGCTTCGGCGACGGCCGCTACATGCTCGGCCCCATGGAGGTCGAGGTCGCCGACGGCGTGGCCCGGCTGGTGGAGGGCGGCTCGATCGCCGGCTCCACGCTCACCCTGGACCGCGCCTTCAAGCGGGCGGTGACGGTGGACGGGCTGCCCGTCGAGGACGTCGTCGCCGCGATCTCGGCCAACCCGGCCCGGCTGCTCGGCCTCGCGGACCGCGTCGGCTCGCTGGAACCCGGCAGGGACGCCGACCTGGTGGTCCTCGACGCCGGATTCGACCTGGTCGGCGTGATGCGCCGGGGCGAATGGGTGGTCGATCCCCGACTGGGCTGATCCGTCCCCGGGTCCGCTCCGGTCCGGCCGGTGGTGGCCGGTCCGGGGGCTGGGCCGACAGCCCTCCGTTTGGCATGATCGTGACGTCGGACAACGTCTTCGGAACACGTGGCGGACAGATCGTCGGGGGAGGTCGGCACGGGTGATTCTCACGGTCACGCTGAACACCGCGCTCGACATCACGTACCGCGTCCGGTCCCTGCGCCCCCACGCCTCCCACCGGGTCACCGACGTGACGGAACGCCCGGGCGGCAAGGGGCTGAACGTGGCCCGCGTGCTCGCGGCCCTCGGACACCGGGTGACGGTGACCGGCTTCGCGGGCGGCACCACCGGACACGTCGTACGGGAGGGCCTGACGGGGCTGCACGGGGTGTCCGACGCGCTCGTGCCGTGCGCCGGGACGACCCGGCGCACCATCGCCGTCGTCGACGAGCGCACCGGCGACACCACCCAGCTCAACGAGCCGGGCCCGGCCGTCGCACCCGCCGAGTGGAACGCCTTCCTGGAGTCCTACGGCGACCTGCTCCCCGGCGCCTCGGCGGTCGCCCTGTGCGGCAGCCTGCCGCCGGGCGTGCCGGTGGGCGCCTACGCCGGCCTGGTGCGCACCGCGCGCGCGGCGGGCGTGCCGGTGCTGCTGGACACCAGCGGGGAGCCGCTGCGCCGGGGCGTCGCCGCCCGTCCGGACATGATCAAGCCGAATGCCGACGAACTGGCCGAGCTGACCGGCTCGCACGAGCCGCTGCGGGCCACCCAGGCCGCCCGGCGCCGCGGCGCCAGGTCCGTGGTGGCCTCCCTGGGCGCCGAGGGGCTGCTCGCGGTGACGCCGGAGGGCCGCTGGCGGGCGGCCCCGCCCGCGCACGTCCGCGGCAACCCGACCGGCGCGGGCGACTCCGCGGTCGCGGGCCTGCTGTCGGGGCTGGTGGAGCACCTGCCCTGGCCGGACCGCCTGGCCCGCGCGGTCGCCCTGTCCGCGGCGACGGTGCTGGCGCCGGTGGCGGGCGAGTTCGACCGGGCGGCGTACGAGGAGCTGCTCGGCCGGGGGGTCGCGGTGACGACGGAGGCCGGCGCGGCGTGAGGCGCCGGGGCCCGTCGTCCGGGCCGGGCCCTAGGGTGTGTCGTTCGGATCAGGCCGGCTGGGACGGACGGCGCGTCCCGGCCGACCTGAGCGCCCTAGTCCTTCACGTTGCCCTTCTTCAGGGACAGCTGGTCCAGCAGGACGTTGCACTTGTCGCCGTCCCCGCAGGACAGCGAGATCGTGTTGGTGCCCTTGTTCAGGGTGGGCCAGGCGAAGGTCTTGGTCCAGCCCTTGGCGAAGTCGCCGTCCTGGGCGTGCGCGAAGTTGCTCAGGTTCATCTTGCTGCCGAACGGCTTGCCGTTGACCGTGAGCGTCATCGACTGGTCCTCGCCGGCCGCGCTGTACCGGGCGAAGAGGGTGTAGGCGCCGTCCTCGGGGATGCCGTCGACGGTCCAGGTGACCGAGGCGCCGGGCTGGTTGAGGTTCGTCACGTAGGTGCCGCCGTCCGACTCGGCGCCCTCGACGTCCGAGGCCGTCGCCACGCCGGGCGAGAGCTGGAGCTGCCCGGCCTGGGCCGACGGCAGTTCGACCTCGTCCTCGGCGCTGCTGCTCGCCGCCGGGCTCGGGTCGGTGGTCTGGGACTGGGTCGGGGCGGTGTCGCCGCCCGCCTCGTCGCCGCCCTTGTCGTCGTCCGCGCCGCTGCTCGTCATGGCCACGGCGATGCCGATGACGACCGCGGCGACCACCGCGACCGCGCCGATCAGCAGGCCCTTGGTGTTGGGGCCGCGGCGTCCGCCGCCGCCACCGCGGGACGGCTGCTGCGGGGCGGTGGGCGCGCCGCCGCCGGGGAGCGTCTCCGGCGCGGCGTAGTGCGCGTTCGGCCTGCCGTAGGCGCCCTGCTGCGGGCCGTAGGCACCCTGCTGCTGCGGGGCCGCCTGGCCGTACGCGGCGGTCGGGGCGGCCTGGCCCTGCGGCGCCCCGTACTGCCGTGTGCCGACGGGACGCACCCGGTTGACGGAGTTCGGGTAGCCGTAGCCACCGGACGGCGGCTGGGCTCCGTTGGCCTGCCCGTCGGCGTACAGATAGCCGAACGGGTCGTCGTCCTCGGGCGTGCTCGCGCCGTTGTTGCCGGGCGTCATCCCTAGGTCTCCTAACCAGGTGCGGTGCGTTTGCGGTACGGGTGGTGAGAGGGCGAGCCTACCTGCTCCGGCTGACCCGAACGGGTGACTCGGACCGCTTCAGCTCGCTGACCTGGGGATCACCCGGCACGCCGGTGCTGTTTGGGACGAGATCGTTTCTCTACGTACATCCGCTCGTCGGCGGACTTCAGCACTTCGTCCGCCGTCATGCCGCAGTGGGCCCAGCCGATGCCGAAACTGGCGCCGACGCGGACGGCCCGGCCCTCGGCCCGGATGGGCTGGATGATCTCGTTGCGCAGCCGTACGGCGAGGTCCTCGGCGTCGGCCCGGCCGAGTCCGTCGGCGAGGATCACGAACTCGTCGCCGCCGAGCCGGGCCACCGTGTCGCCGTCGCGCACCCCGCCGCCGAGCCGTCGGGCGACCTCGATGAGGACGGCGTCGCCCGCGTTGTGCCCGAACCGGTCGTTGATCGACTTGAAACCGTCCAGGTCGCAGAAGAGGACCGCGAGCCCCTTGGTGCCGTCGTCGCGGCCGTCGCCGGGGGCGACGGTGTGCACGTGGTGGTCGTAGGCCCCGTAGGGATCGGCGCCGGAGCCGAAGTCGAAGGTGTGGCCGCCGGAGTCGGTGACGGGGTGCCCGTAGGCCGCGTCCATCGCGTCGGCCACCGCCCCGTGCACGGACTGCGGGCGCCGGCACAGCCGGGCGGCGAGCCGGGAGCGCAGCTCCGCGGAGTTCGGCAGGCCGGTGAGGGAGTCGTGGGAGGCGCGGTGGGCGAGCTGGAGCTCGCGGCGCTTGCGCTCCTCTATGTCCTCGACGTGGGTGAGCAGGAAGCGGGGCCCGTCGGCGGCGTCGGCGACGACGCTGTTGCGCAGCGAGACCCAGACGTACGTGCCGTCGCGGCGGCCCAGGCGCAGCTCGGCCCGGCCGCCCTCGGCGGAGGTGCGCAGCAGCGTGCCGAGGTCCTCGGGGTGGACGAGGTCGGAGAAGGCGTAGCGGCGCATCGCGGAGGCGGGGCGGCCGAGCAGCCGGCACAGGGCGTCGTTGGTGCGCAGGATGCGGCCGTGCTGGTCGCCGCCCATCTCGGCGATGGCCATGCCGGAGGGGGCGTACTCGAAGGCCTGCCGGAAGCTCTCCTCGCTCGCCCTGAGGGCCTGCTGGTCGCGTTCGAGGCGGACCAGGGCTCGCTGCATGTTGGAGCGGAGGCGGGCGTTGCTGATGGCGATGGCGGCCTGGAAGGCGTACATCTGCAGGGCCTCGCGGCCCCAGGCGCCGGGCCGGCGGCCGTTGCGCGGGCGGTCCACGGACAGGACGCCGATCAGTTCGCCGCTGGCGTCGCCGCGCCGCGGGCCGGGCGCGTACATGGGGGCGAAGAGGCGGTCCGAGGGGTGCCACTCGTCCTCGAAGCGGGGCGCGGGCCCGTCGGTGTACCACTGCGGGACGTCGTCGTCGTCGAGGACCCAGCCCTCGGTGTGGGGTATGAAGACCAGGTCGCCCCACCGCTCGCCCATGGCCAGCCGGCGGTCCCAGGACTCGCGGGACCCGGCCCGGCCGGTGATCAGGGCCTCGGCGGCCTGGTTGCCGGAGAAGGCCGCGACCACGAGGTCGCCGTCGGGGCGGACCAGGTTGACGCACGCCAGCTCGTACCCGAGGGCCTCGACGACGCCGTCGGCGACGGTCTGCAGGGTGTCCGCCAGGCTGCGGGCCGTGTTCATGTCGGCCATGACCTGGTGCAGTTGCCGCAGGGACGCAAGGCGGACGTAGGGCTCCGACTCGGTCTCCATGCTCGCCCTCCCCCCGAGACCTCGCAGCGAATGAAGGGTTCTCTTCGGCGTATCGTCCTATCAACTTCCGTCACTGAATCACAGCGCGCTGCTCACTCGGTACACAGGGTCAACAATAAATGCCCCTTGTGACTCAAGTCACAGCCAAAGATGAACAATTGAGTGGTGATTCTGTGTTTTCCACGTGCGTTTACCGAAAGCAGAATTTGTAGGTATGCGCACGGCTCCTCCGGGACGGCTGGTCCCGGGGTCCTAGGCCGGTCCTAGGACCCGGTTGGGACCGGGGGCCGATGCAGGGCCGGCGGGACGGCGGTTAGCGTGGCGGCGTGCCGAACACTCCCCCACTCGCGTCCCCCGCACCTCTCGCGATCCCCTCGCCGTCGCCGGCCTCCGGGCATGCTGAGGGGGTGAGCAACGACGAGTTCCGCGCCGCCATGTCCCGGCTGGCCTCGGGCGTGGTCCTGGTGACCGCGCAGGAGCCGCCGCTCGACCCCGACGACCCGGGGGCGCCGCTCGGCGAGGACGTCGGGATGACGGCCACGGCGTTCATGTCGGTGTCCCTGGACCCGCCGCTGGTGCTGGTCAGCCTGCGTGAGGGCTCCCGCATGGACGACCTGCTCGGCGAACAGCCCGTGTGGGCGGTCTCCGTGCTGTCCGGGAGCCAGCGGCACGTCGCCGGGCGCTTCGCGATGAAGGGCCGCGTCAGCGACCGGCTGCTCTTCGCGGACCTCGACTGCGCACGGGGCGAGGTGTCCGGCGCCCCGCTGGTGGGCGGCGCCCTGGCGACCCTGGAGTGCCGCACCGAGCGGCGCGTGCCGGCCGGGGACCACACCCTGGTGATCGGCCGCGTCCTGACCGCGTCCGCGCCGAGCGCGGACGGGGGGCCGCTGACGTACTTCCGGGGCCGCTACCGGCAATTGGGCTGAGCGGTAATTCGCTCGTCCGCCGGAAGGGCCCCCGCCTAGGGTGCGCGCATGACGACCGGTACCGCGCTCCGCCTGGAGCGGATCACCCCCGCGAACGTCGAGGCCGCCCTCGCCATACGCGTACGCCCCGAGCAGGAATTCGCCGTCTCCCCGGTGGTGAAGTCCCTCGCCGAGGCCTACGTGCACCCCGGCAAGGCATGGCCGCGCCTGATCCTCGACGGCGACCGTCCCGTGGGCTTCCTCATGGGCTTCTTCGACATCGACTGGTACGACGACGGCAGCGCGCTGCGTTCCGGCCTGTGGCGCCTGAACATCGCCGCCGGGGAACAGGGCCGGGGCTACGGCCGCTTCGCCGTGGAGTCGGTGGCCGCGGAGATCCGCCGCCGCGGCGGCACCGAGTGCTTCGTCACCTGGCACCCCGGGGACAACGGCCCCGAGAACTTCTACCTGAACCTCGGCTTCCGCCCGAACGGGGAGAAGGCCGAGGAGGAGACGGTGGGCGTGCTGGCGCTGGACCGGTAGCGGCGCCGGCGCGGACGGCGCGGGCCGTCAGTCCCAGTTCTTCGGGGACCGGCCCCGCTTCGTGTCGGAGCGCTGCTTCTTCTCCCGCAGCCGGCGCTCGTTGATGCCGCGCGGTATGCGGGTCGGCCTGCGGGGCCTGGGTGGAGGCGCGGTGGCCTCGGCGAGCAGGGCGGCGAGGCGCACGGCGGCGGCCTCGCGGTTGCGCCACTGGGAGCGGTGCTCGGAGGCGCGCACGGTGACGACCCCGTCGGTCAGCCGCCCGGCCAGCCGCTCCAGCGCCCGACGCTTCCACACCTCGGGCAGGGCCTCGGTGCGCGCCAGGTCGAAGCGGAGCTCCACCTGTGTGTCCGTGGTGTTGACGTGCTGTCCGCCGGGCCCCGAGGAGCGCGAGAAACGCCAGACGAGCTCGGACTCGGGGAGCGAGACGGAGCCGCGGATGACATGGGGACCGGACATGCCGTCCATGTTCCCGCCCCGGGGCGGCCCCCGTCACCCCAATATCCCCGGTCACGCCCCCCGCGCCGGGGGCGGGGCCCGGGCCCGGACTCGGTAAAGAAAGTAAAGAGACCTGGAACCTTGCGTACCCCTCTCGTCGTTCATGGGGGTAGCTGTAGCTTTCTTGCCGTACGTACACGAGGGAAGGGACTCCCAACAATGGCTGTAAGCCTGTCCAAGGGTGGCAACGTCTCGCTCACCAAGGAGGCTCCGGGCCTGACCGACGTCACCGTGGGCCTCGGCTGGGACGTCCGCACCACCACCGGCACCGACTTCGACCTCGACGCCTCCGCGATCGCGGTCAACACGCAGGGCAAGGTCTACTCCGACGCCCACTTCGTGTTCTTCAACAACAAGCAGACCCCGGACAACACCATCGTCCACACCGGTGACAACCGCACCGGTGAGGGCGCCGGCGACGACGAGGCGATCAACGTCAACCTGGCCGCCCTGCCGGCCGACATCGACAAGATCGTCTTCCCGGTCTCGATCTACGACGCCGAGAACCGGTCGCAGAACTTCGGCCAGGTGCGCAACGCCTACATCCGCATCGTCAACCAGGCCGGCGGCGCCGAGATCGCCCGCTACGACCTGTCCGAGGACGCGGCCACGGAGACCGCCATGGTCTTCGGCGAGCTGTACCGCAACGGCGCCGAGTGGAAGTTCCGCGCCGTCGGCCAGGGCTACGCCTCGGGCCTGGTGGGCATCGCCCAGGACTTCGGCGTCAACGTCTGACGTCCGCCCGTCCGTCGGGACACGACGAAGGCCTCCCGGTCCTTGCCGGGGGGCCTTCGGCGTCACGGCAGCAGGCGCCGCTCCTTGGCCACCGCCACCGCGCCCGCGCGGGTGTCGACGCCGAGCTTGTCGTAGATGCGCCGCGAGCCGCGCGTTCCCTCCCATGGTGACCTGTCCGGACGGCCACCGGGTCAGCCGATCGGACGACCCCGCCGTCGCCCGTTCCGTCGCCGGAGGGCAGCCGGAACGGCGACCGCTCCCACCGGGCGCGGGCCGGAGGGTGGAAGGCAGACGGACGGAAGCGGCCCGCAGGGGCCGGACGCGGACCGTCCGCCCCGACCCCGAGGATTTTCCCGGCGCGCCCGTATCGCCACCGGCGGCGCCGTCCTCGCCGCGGGCACCTTCGGCACGGTGGCGGCCAATGCCTCGGCACCGGAGGCCGCCCCGGCCGCCGCCCCCGCCGCGGCCGGGGAGCGCGGCACCACCACCTCCACGCACCTGACGATCAATGCCGCGAACGAGGCCGCCCGGGCCGCGCTGAAGGCGGCGGCGAAGGACGGCCAGCGGATCACGGTCGCCGTCGTCGACCGCAACGGCAACACGATCCTCACCATGCGCGGGGACGGCGCCGGCCCCCAGTCGTACGAGTCGGCCGTGAAGAAGGCGTACACCGCCGTCTCCTGGAACGCCACGACCACCGGGCTGGAGGGCCGCCTGGAGAACGCCCCGAACCTGAAGGACATCCCGGGCACGCTGTTCCTGGGCGGCGGCGTCCCGGTGACCGCCGACAAGGCTCCGATCGCCGGTATCGGCGTCGCGGGCGCCCCGTCCGGCGCCCTGGACGAGAAGTTCGCCCGGGCGGGCGCGGAGGCGCTGCGCTAGGCCCCAACGGCCGGTTCCGGTGGGTGTTTCACGTGAAACGCCCCTTAGGATCACGGCGTGCGCCCCACCCGTCTGCTCGTAGCCGCCGCCACCCTCGTCGCCCTCACGGCGTGCAGCAGTGGCGGTGGTGGTGTCGACGGCGTCCCCGGCGGTTCGGGCGTGCGCGACCCGTACTTCCCGAAGGCGGGCAACGGCGGCTACGACGTCGGCCACTACGACCTGGTGCTCGACTACGACCCCGACGCCGAGCGGCTCACCGGCACGGCGACGATCACCGCGCGTGCCACGCGGGACCTGTCCGCCTTCAACCTGGACCTCAAGGGCCTGGACGTCCAGAAGGTCACCGTCGAGGGCCGGGACGCCCGCTTCAACCGGGCGGGACAGGAGCTGACCGTCCGCCCGCCGGACGAGCTGAACGAGGGCGAGACGTTCCGCGTGCGGGTCCGCTACTCCGGCGAGCCCGAGACCGTGACCGACCCGGACGACTCCGAGGAGGGCTGGCTGCCCACGGACGACGGCGCGGTCGGACTCGGCGAGCCGACCGGCTCCATGGCCTGGTTCCCGGGCAACCACCACCCCTCCGACAAGGCGACCTACGACCTGGCGATGACCGTCCCCGAGGGCTACGGGGTGGTCTCCAACGGTCAGCCGGCCGGTGAGACGACCGGCGGCGGCCGTACGACGTTCCGCTGGCACACCGGCGAGCCGATGGCGAGCCATGCCGTCACGGTCGCCGTCGGCGACTGGCGGATCAGCCGCTCGGCCACCGAGGACGGCCTGCCGGTGTACACGGCCGTCGACCCGGAGCAGGCCGGCGCGAGCCGGGCGGTCCTCGCGCGGATCCCCGCGATCATGAAGTGGGAGCAGGCCACCTTCGGCCCGTACCCCTTCTCCTCCACCGGCGCGATCGTCGACCGCCCGGACGACGCCGGCTACGCGCTGGAGACCCAGACCCGCCCCTACTTCCCCGGCGCCCCCGACACCGAGACCCTCGTCCACGAGCTGGCCCACCAGTGGTACGGCGACTCCGTCACCCCGAAGACCTGGCGCGACATGTGGCTCAACGAGGGCTTCGCCACCTACGCGGAGTGGCTGTGGTCGGAGGACCACGTCGGCGACACCGCGCAGGAGACCTTCGACGCGCTCTACGACGGCGACTACTTCGACGACGCGGCGGCGAACGAGGCCGTCTGGGCGTTCCCGCCCGGCAAGCCGTCCGACGCCGCCCACATCTCCGACATCCCGGTCTACCAGCGCGGCGCGATGGTGCTGCACCGTATCCGGCAGACGGTCGGCGACGACGCCTTCCGCGCCCTGCTGCGCGACTGGGCCGCCGCCCACCGCCACGGCAACGCGGACACCGACGACTTCACGGCGTTCGTGGAGAAGTCGGCCCCCGGCGAGGACTTCACGGAGATCTGGGAGGACTGGCTGTTCGGGGACGGGAAGCCGGAGCGCCCCTGAGCGCGGGGCGCCGTGTCATTCCCCGAACGCGTCGAGCAGCCGGGGCAGGTCCGGCGGCCACAGGGCCTCGGGCGCCTCGGCGAGTTCCGCGCGGCTCCACCAGCGCCAGGTGAGGATGCCGTCCGCGGCGTGCGCGGCGGCGAGGTGGGCGCCGGTCGGCTCGCGCCGGGGGCCGTGGGCCACGTAGATGTGCTCGTGCTGGCGGACCGGGCCCACGCTCAGGTGGGTGAAGTCGTGTTCCCAGGTGCACAGCAGCGGGCCGGGCTCCAGGTCCGTCCAGCCGGTCTCCTCGCGCAGTTCGCGCCGGGCGCCCTCGCGGGGGCTCTCGTCCGCCTCCAGGCCGCCGCCGGGCATCGCCCAGTGCACGCCGACCTCGACGTTGTCGTAGCGCAGCAGGAAGACCGCGCCCTCGGGGTCGAGCACGGCGACGCGGGCCGCGCGGCGCGGGATGCGCAGCGGCTTGCGCAGCACCGTGCAGGGGCGGCCGGCACCGAGGTCCCGGCGGTGGTCGACGGTCTCGTAGCCGAGGGCGGTCCAGAAGGCGAGGCCGTCGCTGTTGCCGTCGAGGACGGCGAGCCGCAGACCGGCGTGGCCCGCGGCCCGGAAGCGGTCCTCGACGAGGGACGCGAGCCGCCTGCCGTGGCCCTTCCGGCGCAGGCGCGCGTCCACCATCAGCAGGCCGATCCACGGGTCCGGGTCGGCCGGGTCGGGGTGCCGGGCGAGGGTGACCGCGATGCCGACCAGCCGGCCCGCGTCCCGGGCGAGCAGAACCTCCGCGTCCGGCCGCGCCAGTTCGTCGGCCAGCGCCGCCGCCACCTGCTCCGGACGGATGTCGTCGGGGTCGGGGAAGTCGCCGCTCAGGGCGTGGAAGGCGCGGTGGGAGGCGTAGAGGGCGGTGAGCTCGGTCAGGAGCGGGCCCGGGATGTCGTGGTCGGGGGCGAGCGTGAGCGGGGTGAGGATCACGCCCGGCAACCTACCCGGCCCGGGGCCGGCCCGGCCCGGAGCGGCGGCATGACACCATCACCTGCGTGCTCGACATCGGCTACGCCCTCTCCACCCGTTTCCCCGACCCTCCGCAGACGGACTACCGCCGCGCGGACGTCCACGCCCTGCGGCACGACCTGTTCTGCGGGGACGTGTACCTCGCGGACACCAAGGAGGACCGGGAGATCTCCACGGCCTGGGGATGGGTGCCGGTGCTGGACTTCGCGTGGGCGCTGTGCGACATCGTGGAGCAGGTCGACCGGGACCCGGCGGGCTCCCGGGCCGCCCGGCCGCAGCGCGCCGAGCTGGACTTCACCGAGTCCACCGACCGGCTGCTGGTCGAGCGCCGCTTCGGCTGGGTCGACATCGAGGCGGAGTGGCTCCCGGCGACCGAGCCGCCGCTGTCCTTCTCGCACGGCGAGCTGCGGCGGGAGGCCCGGGACTTCCTCCACGACCTGATCGCCGACCTCACGGACCTGCACGAGGACCTGGCGGAGAACCCGGCGGTCTGGACCCTCCAGGCCCGCTTCCCCCGCGTCTCCTGACCGGCTCCGGCCCTCCGCCGGCCCCTACTCCTCCGCCAGCACCCGCAGCCCCAGCTCCGCCGCCAGCACCGGCGCCAGGTCGAGCAGCTGGGCCGGGCTGATCACCGCCCCGGCCAGCCGGTCGACGCCCCGGGCCAGCTCCAGCGGGACGGCACCGCGCAGGTCGACGTCCGTCAGGGTCGCCGCGCCGAGGTCGGCGTCCCTCAGGGCGCAGTCCACGAACGCCACCCGCTCCAGGCGCGCGCCCCCGAAGTCCGGCTCGACCAGGACACAGCCCTCGAAGACGACGTCCTTGAGCCGCGCCCGGCGGAGGTTCAGGTAGTCGATCTTGCCTCCGCGGATCAGCACCCGCTCCAGCGAGGCTCCGTGGAGCTGTGTGCCGCCGAGGCGGGCGTCGGTCATCTCCACGTCGCGCAGGGTCGCCTCGGCGAGGTCCGTGCCGACGCCCCGTACGCCGGTGAGGACCGAGTCGAGCAGCCGGGCGCGCGGCAGGGACGTCTCGTCCAGCGCGCACGCCGTCAGCGCGCAGTCCATGAACCGGGCGCCCGCGCCGTCCTGTCCGGCGAAGTCCGCCTCGGTGAACTCCAGCCCGTCGTAGTCGCCGTCCGGCTCCAGCTCCCCGCCGCCGTGGGGCTCCAGCGCCGGCAGCCGCACCTGGGGGCGCCGCACCTCCCGCACCGCCGCCCTACCGCCGCCGCCCGTCGTTCTCCTCGCCATGCCGCCCATGCTGCACCCCGCCACCGACAACCGCCCCCACCCGCGGGGCCGCGCGCTCCGGGACCGGGGGGACGGCCGGGAAGGTGGTTCTGGAGCCACAACCGCCGACGGACGACCGGAAAGGGATGCGATACGTCCCGATTCATGGTCTTCTGGCCAGATGAGTGACACCCGGACAGGTGAGGGGACCGCCCCCGCGGACGCCGACCCCCGCCGCTGGTGGGGGCTGGTGGTGATCGCCCTGGCCCAGCTGATGGTCGTCCTCGACGCGACGATCGTGAACATCGCGCTGCCCTCGGCGCAGCGGGACCTGGGCATGTCCGACGCCAACCGCCAATGGGTGATCACCGCCTACACCCTCGCCTTCGGCGGTCTGCTGCTGCTCGGCGGGCGCGTCGCCGACCTCGTGGGACGCAAACGCACCTTCGTCATCGGGCTGATCGGCTTCGCCGCGGCCTCCGCGCTCGGCGGCGCCGCCGTCGGCCCGGCGATGCTCTTCGGCGCCCGCGCGCTCCAGGGCGTCTTCGCGGCCGTCCTCGCACCGTCCGCGCTGTCCCTGCTGACGACCACCTTCACCGACCCCAAGGAGCGCGGAAAGGCCTTCGGCATCTACGGCGCGCTGGCCGGCAGCGGCGCCGCCGTCGGCTTCATCGTCGGCGGCGTGCTCACCGAGTACCTGAACTGGCGCTGGTGCCTGTACGTCAACATCCCCATCGCCGTCGTCGCCGTGATCGGCGCCCTGGTGCTCCTGTACGACCGGCCCGGCCACGCCGACGTCCGCCTCGACGTCCCGGGCGTGGTCCTCGGCTGCGGCGGCCTGGTCGCCCTCGTCTACGGCTTCAGCGAGGCACAGCCGCGCGGTTGGACCGACCCGCTCGTGCTGGCGCTGTTCGCCGCGGCCGCCGCCCTCCTGGGGACCTTCGTGTGGTGGCAGACCCGGGCGCCGGTGCCCCTGCTGCCGCTGCACATCATCCGCGACCGCAACCGGGCCGGCTGCTTCCTGACGATGATGCTGGCCGTCATCGGCATGTTCGGGCTGTTCCTGTTCATGACCTACTACCTCCAGGTCATCCTCGTCTACTCCCCCGTGCAGACCGGCCTGGCGTTCCTGCCGATGACCGCCGCGATCGTCATCGGCTCGACCCAGATCTCCGCCCGGCTGCTGCCCCGCGTGGGCCCGCGGATGCTGATGGTCCCCGGCATGCTCCTCGCCTCCGGCGGCATGGTGATCCTCACGCGGCTGACCGTGCACTCGCAGTACACCTCCGAGATCCTGCCCGCCCTGCTCCTGATGGGCCTCGGCATGGGCCTGACCTTCATGCCGGTCTTCTCCACCGCCACCGCCGGCGTCGCCCCGCAGGACTCCGGCGTCACCTCGGCGACGGTCAACACGTCGCAGCAGGTGGGCGGCTCGATCGGCACGGCGCTGCTCAACACCATCGCCACCAGCACCAGCGCGACCTGGATCACGGCCCACCTCACCGACCCCACCCGGCGGCAGGAGATCATCCGGGAGGGCATCGTCCACGGCTACACGGTCGCCATCTGGGTGGCCGCCGCGATCATGCTCCTGGCGGGCCTGATCGCGGGCCTGATGGTGACGGCCAAGGCCCCGAAGCACGGCACCCCGGCCGACCACCCGGTACCGGAACCGGTGGGCTGAGGGGCCCCTCGAGGGCCGTTGCATCGGGCCGCGCGGAGCGGCGGCCGGCCTCCCGGACCGCCGTCCGGCGGCTTCGGACCGGACCGTTCCCGAGCACTCGCCGGCCTGTCAACAATCCGCCGATGCACCGTAGTTGAACAGCGGAAAACCTTTCGCCGACGATCTTCCCGACCCCGTCCGCAGGCCCCGTTCGGACGCGTCCGCGTCCCTACGCTGACGCGGGTGCGAGGACAGCGACAGGGACGACGGCAGCCGGACGAAGGCCGGGACACCGCCCGTGGGCGGGCTCCCTCGACGCCCGTCCCGGAGCGCGTACCGGGCCCCGGCCGGCCCGGTGGGGCCGGGCCGCGCTCCATGCTCGCCCTCCAGCAGACGGCGGGGAACCTGGCCGCCACCCGGGCGGCCCGGCCGGCGGGCGGGCCCGCGCCGGGCCTCGGCACCCTGACGGAGGCCGCGGAGCACGGCCTGACCCTCCCCCCGTACCTCCTCGGCCTCGAGGCCCCGGGGCTCTCCTCCGCCCACGGGCCGACGGGACACGAGTTCGTCCGCACCACGGTCGCCGCCGCCGTCGGGCGCACCGACGGCACGGTCGCCGAGATCGCCCGGGAGCTGGCCGGCAGACCGGAGTCCTTCTACGGACAGGGCCGGGCCTTCGCCGTCGAGGGGACCGACGGCCGGGGCTGGTACGACGTGACGGTCACCGTCTCCCGCGCCCCCGACGAACGGCCCCCGGAGATCGACCCGTCCGCCCTCGCCCGGGCCAAGGACGAGGCCACCAAGGTCGACGTCCACCACACCTCGGCCACCGCCGTGACCTCCGGGTCCGGCAGCTCGTCGAGCTACGGCGCGGGCGGCACCTTCTTCGCGCTCGCGCCCGTCGTGCCCGGACTCCACCTGGGCGGCGTGGGCATGGCCCAGGCCCAGCCCTGGCAGTCCTCGCGGGAGAGCCGCGGCCAGAAGGGCGTCGCCGAGCCACGGGTGCTGCGCAGCGACTCGGGATCGGTCGAGGTACCGCGCAGGGTGCGGTACGGCGTGCGCGTCCAACGGCAGGACACGGCCCCAGCACCCACCGTGTACGGCGACGGCACGCTGACCCAACGGGTGCCGACCGAGAGCCTGGTCCCTTACGACACCCCCGCCCCGCCGCCGGCGCGGACCGTCGACGCCGCCCTGGCCGGGCGCCTACGGCATGCCGGGTCGCTGGCGCCGGTCGCGGTCACCGCCGCCGGCGGCACCGGACCGCAGGCGGGCGGCGGCGGGCTGTTCGACGCGGTCGCCGCCGTGCTGCACCCCTCGCTCACCGCCCCCGGCACCCCCGGACGGGCCCGGCTGTACGCGGCGACCTCCACCGCGGCCGTCCTGGAGGACATGCCCCGGCTGCTGGGCAACGGCGTCGTCGGCGAGGACCTGACCGGGCCGGACTCCCGTACGGCCGGCACCTACCGCATGCGCGCCCGCATCACCGGACTGGCGCCCGGATGGCCCGCCGGGAAGACGCAGTTGCGCACCCACGCCCACTCCCAGCACACGGCCGCCGACGCCGCCGGCAAGGGCCGCGCCGGCGCGATCGGGGCGGGGCCGGCCGCCGGCGCCGGCCTCGTCGGGAACGCCGCCGTCGTCCGGGCCGGGGTGATGCCCACCGCCGCCGCCCGCAAGGCCCGCTTCACCCAGTACGACCAGACGACGGCGCGCCGGCTGGGCGCCGAGGTCCGCGGCGACAAGGTGCTCTACCTGGCCACCGTGGACCTCACGGTCGAGGGCACGGGGACCGCCTCCGCGGACATGCTGCTGGGCCGGGCGTCCCGGGTGGCCCACCACCCGATGCGGATGTGGATGACCCTGCGGGCGGACGAGGCCCGGGACCTGGGCCTGGAGCTGCCGCCCGGCGTGGCGGCGGAGGCCTTCGTCACCCGGCCGAAGCGGCGCCGGGAGGGTGCCGCGGCCGACGGGGGGACGGAAGACGTCGAGCGTCACCTCCCGTTCGGCGCCCTCGGGGGCAGCGTCGCGCTCGACCGGCTGGACACCACCGGCGTGATCGCGTACATCGAGAAGGTCTTCGCCACGGATCCCCGGCTGGAGGGCTTCCTGCCCTCCTTCGGCGAGCGGAGGGGATCCGTCCCGTCCCCGGAGGAGGCCGAGGCCCAGCGGCACAACTACCGGGAGCTGGTCACCCGGCTCTCGGAGACCAACCTGAAGGCCAACAAGGACCAGTTGCTGTCCTCGGGCGTGCCGGTGCGCCTGCGCCGCAAGAGCCGTATGCACGCCCACGACGTGCAGGTCCGGGTCACGGGCACGCTCGGTGACCCGGAGTACGCCGGCGACATCGGGGACTGGCTGGTGCGCAGCCACTCCGGCGTCACCAGCAACCTGCAGAGCGGACGCGGCAGTTCGCGGTCGGCCGGCTGGTCGGCGGTCGGCCAGGTGCGGATCGTCCCCGGCGTGCTGACGGGCTCGGCCCGCCGGGACCGCAACCGTGTCAACAGCGCCCGCCGCAACCAGGCCGGGCCCACCACCCGCAGCGACGTCCTCACCAACGGCTCCGAGGACGCGAGCGTGTTCTCGGCGCCGCTGAACCTCCAGGTGCAGGTCACCATGACGCACCGGCAGCGCAAGGCCCGCCGCGCCGTCCTCCCCGGCTCCCCGGGGCGCGACGTGCCCCAACCCGAGCGCCTCGTCCGGGCGGACCTGGAACAGCAGGACGTGCGGCTGCTCACGCCGACCGCGTTCACCCTGGACGGCGAGGGCCGGCGCCGGCTCGACGCGGAGACCGCGGCGCGCGGCGCCCGGACCCGGGGACCGGAGTGGCAGGTGGACGCCCGGGGCATCGGGGACCTGGCCACGCTGACGCCCCGCCCGGCCCGCGGCCGGGCCCTGCGGCACTGGACGCTGGTGGAGACCGTCGGCTCCGGTGCGGAGATCCGCGGCCTCGCCTTCGACCTGCTGGCCCGGGCCGCGGCGAGGGACAAGGGCGTGCGCGAGGACCGCGCCCTGCAGACCGAGGGGCTCGCCCCCCGGCAGGCGATCGAGGAACGGCTCGGCCCCGGAGCGCTCACGGGCGCGCTGCGCCAGGCGGTGTCCTCGGGGTGGGTGGTGAAGAACCTGACGTACCCGCGGCGGCTGGCCGCGCTCGACGGCGCCGTGGGCATGCGGCTGGCGCTCACGGACCCGCGGGTGGTGCACGAGGGTTCGGGACCCGGCACGGAGACCTTCCTGCTCGGCGGGCACCAGGCCGGCGGCCAGCAGGCGCGCGGCAGCAGCACGACGTACCAGGGCGGGCTGACGGGCCTGCAGAACGGCCCCGAGTGGCGCACCGGGGAGGGATTCGCGGTGACCCGCGGCAAGGGGGAGAGCAGCGCCGAGGGCCTCACCGTGTCCGGCACGGTCGAGCGCAACGCCCACACCCCGCGCAAGGCCCCGCTGTACCTGGTCCGGTGCGATCTGCTGGTCACCATGGTCGCCGAGGTCAAGGTCACCGGCGGCGGCCCGTACGTGACCAGGGCGGCGCGGACGCTGCCGGGGCAGGTGGGCGTGTGGCTGACGGCGGAGCAGCTCTCGGCCCAGGGGCTCAGGCCGCCGGGGCGGACGTCCGGGGAACCCGCCGCCGACGGCGCGGCCGTGCCCCGGCAGGACCGGGCGCGGACACCGGCCGAGGGCGCCCGGCGGGAGGGTCCCCGCGCGGCCGCGACGCCCCTGGTGCCGCCCGCCGACCCGGCCCGCACCCCCGCACGGCCCGTCCCCGCCCTCGACGCCCGCCTGCCGCTCGGCATGGGCATGGTGGAGGAGCTGCCGGACTTCGTTCCGCTGCTGGGCAGGCTGCGCGACGCCCTCGGCCGGCGCGACCGGCGCCTGGCCGCGGACCTGCTGCCGCACCGGCAGCTCGACGACCCCCACGACAACGTGCAGCGGCTGCTGCGCGTCCTGGACCGGGACGGCTCCGCGGGGCTGCTGTCGAGCGCCATGGACGGCGGGGTCACCGTGGAGCTGTTCGACGGCCGCAGGACGCCGTACTGGGCGGTGTTCCGGGTGGACCGCAAGGGGCCCGGCCGGTTCGACGGGATGGCCGGCGACAAGCGGGACATGGAGTACATCACCTCGGCCTCCGCCTCCCGGGCGGCCGCCCGGGACCAGAGCCGCTCGCTCGGTGCGGAGGCGGTCCTCGCGGGGTCGGGGAAACCGGACGGGGGCGCAGGGACGCTGAAGAGCGCGGGCGGTGTCGCGGGCGCCGGAGCCGCCGCGGCGGACTCCGAGCGCAAGGGCTCCGCCTCCCGCGGCCAGGTCGGCATGAAGCTGGTCGCCGACGCCGCGACGAAGCCGGCGAGGATGCGGCTTCCGATCGACGCCTCGCTGGAACTGCACTCCCCGAAGGGCCGGGCGGCCGTCGTCGGGCTGGGCCGCAGGACCATGGTCCACCGCGTCCCCGAGGACGACCTGACGGCCCTGGCCCGGCTCGAGCCCGTCACCGCGGGACCGGCCGCCCAGGAGCCGCCCACCGCGGCGGACGCGGATCCCGGCCGGCTCGGTGCCTGGCGGGACGGCGGGGTGCGGCTGCCGACGGAGGCCCAGGTCAACGGCTTCCAGGGGGCGCCCCGCGTACGGCAGCTGGTCGACGCGGCGGTGGCGGAGGCCGGCGGCGGCCACCGCTACCGCGACAACGGGCAGACGGCCGCGTACACCCTGCGGGAGGCGGTCTCCACCGAGTGGCTGATCTCGGCGCTGCCGCTGCTGACCAACGCGGGGGCGGAGCTGCCACCGGTGCACGCGAGCGGGGCGCAGGGCCAGGACCTGCGGGCGTCGGTGCACGCACGGCTACGGGCCGGGAAGGTGCTGGGCACCGGCGCGAAGATGTCCTTCGAGGCGATCGCGCCGAGCGGCCCGGAGGGGCCCCGGCCCACCCAGGAAGACGGCCAGTACGCGACGGACCACGCGCGGACGGGGCGCGGGCTGTTCGGCGCGGGGGTCCTCAACGCCACCGAGTTCCGCCTCAACCAGGCCCTGGTCAACGCGGACGGCTCGGGCGGCGCGGGCGGCCCGACGGCGAGCGGCTCCGGCTCGATGCCGGTGCACAAGCCCAAACAGCGGTCGGTCCTCGTCCAGTTCACCCTGGACATCCGGGTCGTCGCGCGGGTCACCGCACGGGGCACCCACCGCACCGGCACGGCCGTGCGCGACCTGACGCTGCCGGCGCCGGTGGTGGTGCGGATGCCCGAACCGGTCGTCCGCCGCCTGCTCGCCGAGACGGCGGACGACACCAGGCTCCGCGCGGACGCCGGGCGTCCGGCCGTCGCCGACCCGCAGCCCTGAGCAGCCCTGAGCACCGGACGCCCGGGGCGGGCGGCTCACGGGCGGGGGGCCAGGGGACGGTCGCGGTCCAGCGCGGCGGGCAGCTCGGTCCGGCGGCGTATGCGCAGCTTGCGGTAGGTGCTGGTCAGGTGGGTCTCCACGGTGCGCCGGGCCAGGTGCAGCAGCTCGGCGATCTCGGTGTTGGTCCGGCCCGCGGCGGCCAGTTCGGCGATCCGGCGCTCGCTGTCGGTCAGCGCCCCGGAGCCGGTCCGGGCGTTCGCCGGGCCGCGGGCGCCGCTGTCGCGCAGGGCCTGTCCGGCCACGGCGAGCAGCCGCGCCGCGCCCGTGCGCTCGGCCAGGTCCGCCGCCTCGCGCAGGCGGTCGCGGGCACGGCCCCGTTCACCGGCGGCGAGGAGCTGGCGGCCCTGGGCCAGCAGGGCCTCGACCAGCTCCGTCGTAGCGCCGGCGGGCGCGCCCCGCAGGATGCCCACCGCCTCCTCGGCCAGCCGCGCACCGCGCCGCCCCCCGGTGGCGGTGCCCAGTACGCGCAGCGCCCGGCCCACCGTGCGCGGGGTGTTCCACACCCGGGCCAGCCGCAGTTCCTCCGCCGCCAGGTCCAGTGCCTCCTGGCCGCCGCCCAGCGCCAGCCGGCACTGCGCGACCGCCGTCCGCCACGGGGTGACGACGGGGCTGACCACGTCGCGGGCGGTCTGCCGGCGTCCGCACTCCAGGAAGTCGTGCAGCGCCCCCGCCGTGTCGCCGGCGGCGGCCCGCTGCACGCCCCGCGCGTACAGGAAGCGGTTCAGCTCCCAGGACTCCGGCGCCCGGCTCAGGTCGAACGCGGCCGCGAGACGGCCGGCCTCGTCCACGCGGCCGGTGTGGACGAGCGCCAGCAGGGCGTGGGCGTCCCGGTTGGTGGGCCCGGTGCGGGAACCCGCCGTGCCGGCGCGCGGTTCGCCGGCGAGCAGGCCGGCGTGGTCGCCGCGGGCCGCGCTGATGTCGGCGCGGGTGTTGAGGAGCGCCTGGTGCATCGGATGCAGCAGGGCGGGGTGCTGCCCGGCCAGCCCGCGCTCCACGAGCCGTTCCGCCTCGTCCAGTTCGTCGGCCCACTGGGCCACCGCGGCGGCCGTGCCCAGCAGGAAGGGCTCGGCGAGCGGGTCGGTGGGCTGGGCGAGGAGACCCCGGACGCGCGTCATCGCCTCCCCGGCCGAGATCAGCCCGGCCGTCGCCGCGTACCGCACCAGCAGGGCCTGCCCGGCGGTGCCCACCAGCTCCGGGGAGTCCTGACCGGTCTCGCACAGCCACCGGTACACCTCCTGACGGGTCGCCAGGTCCTCGTCGGACAGCAGCGCGCCCGCGGCCTGCACGGTGTGGGTGAGGCCCGGGTGGCCGGACAGCCGGCCGGCGGTGCGGCGCAGCACCTCCATGGCCGTGCGGATCTCGCCGCGGCCCGCGAGGGCGGTGCCGAGGGCGACGGCCGTGCGCACCCGGTTGCGCGGGTCGGCCGGTAGGTGCTGGGCCTCGGCGAGGCGCGCGATGGCCGCGGGGCCGTCGGCCGACGCGTACTCCAGGGACCCGAGCTCGGTCAGCAGCCGCCGGCGCCGGCCGTCGTCGAGCGGCTCGTCCAGCGCACGGCGCAGATAGCCGACGGCGTCGCCGGGCCGGGCGTCGTGCACGGCGACGGTCACCGCGTCCCGCAGCACGCGCGGGGCCCAGGGCAGCCCGACGGCCGGCGTCCGCAGCAGGTGCCGGGCGATCGCCTCGACCCGGCCGCCGCGGCGCAGCAGCACCTCGGCCGCGGCCCGGTGGGCGGCCTCCCGGCGCTGTCGCGGCCAGCCGGTGAGCACGGCGTCGCGCAGCAGCGGATGCGCGTAGCGGGGCCGGCCGCCGCCGTCCCGCCGCAGCAGCCCGAGCCGCGTGGAGGCGGCGAGCCACCCGGCGACCCGGGCGGGGTCCGCTCCGGCGGCCTCGGCGAGCAGGTCGACCGGCTCGCCGGCGTCCGCCCCGGCCGGGGGCCCCGCCGGGTCGTCGTCCCCGCCCGGCGGCCACGCCTGCTCCAGCGCCGCGAGGCACCGGGCCACGTCGGCCGTCGCGGCGCCGGCGCTGTTCAGCCACCAGGAGACGGCCGCCGGGTACGAACCGGGGTACAGCTCGGCGCTGGTGTCGGGCAGGACCGGGACGCCGCCGGGCGCGGCACCGTCCGGGCGCGGGGCGCCGCCGAGGTCGTCCAGCAGGGCGTGCAGCAGCAGCGGGCTGCCGGCACCGGCCCGCACACACTGAGCCGTCCAGTCCGGTCCCGCCGCCGGGAAGGCCTCCCGCACCACGGCGGCCGCCGCCGCGTCGCCGAGCGGGGCGAGGGTGTGGGTGCGCACGAGAGAGGGCGACAGGGCCTGGCTCAGCCCGGCCGGCCGCGGGTCGATGTCGTACTGGCTGCGCTCGGTGGCCACCAGCAGTACCGGTAATCGGTCCAGGCGCCGTGCCGCCTCCAGCAGCCAGCGGCGCGACGGCTCGTCGGCCAGGTGGACGTCGTCGGCCGCCACCAGCAGCGGTCCCTCGGCCGCGTACGAGCGCAGCAGCCGCCACAGCCGGGCCGCGCTGCCGCGGTCGTCGCCGTCGGGCGACAGGTCGGTGAAGTCCGGCACCGACGCGAGGAGTTGCAGGACCGTCCCGAAGGGCACCGCGGTGTCCTCGGGCGAGCAGCGCGCCCGCAGCACCCGCATGCCGCGGTCCGCCGCGTACCGCACGGCGCTCTCCAGCACGGCGGTGCGGCCGGTGCCGGTGGCACCGCGCACCAGGACGAAACCCCCGGTGCCGGCCCGGGCACGCTCGGTCTCGGCCGCCAGCAGCGCCCGGGCCTCGTCGCGTTCACGGAGCGGTCCGGTCATCGGGTGCCTCCTTGGTGGATGGTGCTCCCCCGGCCTGTGAGACGGGCGAACGCGGGCTCGGGTGGGTGTGAGGTGGCCCACGCGCGGAAACGCTGTTCCGTGCGGCGGGCGGCGGCTGTGGCGAGGCTCACGGTGGTGCGCGGCCCCGGCCACGGACCCGCACACCCGCGCTCATAACCCTCCTGACCTGCGGGAACGCCCACCCTAGGCGTGTCCCTCACGGTGCTCGCCCTGGTCTCGTGGTGTGACTCGTGGTGCTCCACGATTGCGCGGCCCCGGCAGCCGAAGAAGTGTGGAACACGCTCATCCGCTACCGGCCCCTGCCGGACGGCGGGCTCGTGAACAGGGGGGAAACGGTTGCTCAGCTCACCCCGGACCACCACCACGGCCACCCTCGGCGCCGGCCGGGTCACCCAGGCCGTCGACGGGCGTGTTCCGGTGGCGGTGTCCGCTCCGGACCCGATCAGCCGCGAGGGCGCGATCAGCCAGCTGCGCCGGCACCCGGAGGTCGACCTTCGCGAGGAGTCCGGCCCCGGCACGGTGGCACTGCTCATCGAGGACGCGCTGGACGAGGCGGCGCTCACCCGGCTGCGGAGGATCGTGCGCAGCGAGGGCGCGCGCGCCGTCCTCGTGGTCGGCGCGATCCGCGAGACCGAACTGCTGGACGTCGTCGAGTGCGGGGTCGGCGCCATCGTGTGGCGCCACGAGGCCACCGCGCACCGGCTGGTGCAGGCGGTGCTGGCGGCCTCCCGCGGCGACGGCGACCTGCCCGCTGACCTGATCGGACGGCTCATCAGCCAGGTGGGGACCCTGCATCGGGGGGCGGCGGGCCGCCCCGGCGCCCCCTCGCTGGGCCTCGCACCCCGTGAGGTGGACGTCCTGCGACTGGTCGCCGACGGCCTCGACACCGGGGAGATCGCCGGCAAGCTGTCCTACTCCGAACGGACCGTCAAGAACGTCATGCACGGACTCACCACACGGCTCCATCTGCGCAACCGCGCGCACGCCGTGGCCTTTGCCCTGCGGGAAGGCTACATCTGACCGAACGGGCAATCGAAGGCGGCGCGGCGGGACCGCGCGGGCAGGCCGTCCTGCCCGGGCGCCGTCCCCGGCGCGCCTGCGGGCCGGACGGCCCCCGGGGCACGATCGACGGCGGACGGCAGGCCGGGCGGAACGGCAGTGCGGGCAGGGCGGGAGCGCAAGAGTGATCCACGAGGTGGACGAGGTCCTCAAGACCCTCCTCGGCGGCGGGGCGTTGACGGGCTCGGGCATCGACGTGTCCTTCGAGGCACCCACGCGTGACTGGGCGGCCCGGCGCAACGCCCCCGTGGTCAACGCCTACCTGTACGACATCCGGGAGGACGTGGCCCGGCGTCAGCGCGGCCAGATGGCGGTGCGCGACGAGGACGACATCGTGGTGCGGCGCCGCCAGCCGCCGCGCTGGTTCCGGCTGTCGTACCTGGTGACGGCCTGGACGAAGACCCCGCAGGACGAGCACCGGCTGCTGTCCGCCGTGCTCGCGACCCTGCTGCCCCGCGAGATCATGCCGCCCTCCGAACTCCCCGGCTCACTGGGCGCGCTGGGCCTGTCGGTGCCGCTGACGGTGGCCGGCATCCAGACGGAGTCCCGGTCCCTCGCCGAGATCTGGTCCGCGCTGGGCGGCGAACTGAAGCCGTCCCTGGACCTGGTGGTCACCGCGCCCTTCCCCGCCTTCCCGGAGTACGACGCCGGTCCCCCGGTCACCGAGGGAGCCGTGGTCCGGGTGCGCGACCTGGCCGACGACACGGCGGAGCCCGCCGGACGCGCCCACCGTCCCCACCAGGTCGCCGCGGCGCGGGCCGCCCGCAGGTCCCGGTCCGGCCGGCCCACGGACCCGCGGTGAGCGCCCCGTACACCACCGCCGACGGCCCCGCGCCGGACACGGGCACCCACGGCGATCCCGCCCACGCGCTGCTCGCCCGGCTCGCGGTGCTGCGGGAGCGGGTGACCGTCCTCGCCGAGCAGCGGGCCGCCACCGACCCGACCGCCGACGACCCGTTGCGGGGCCTGTACCTGTCCGAGGAGGCGGTACGGCACCTGCTGCGCACCTGGCCCGCGGACAGCGGTGACGACGGCCTCGGGGCGGACCCCGGTGCCGCCCCCGACGCCGTCCACGGCGACGGTCACGGCGGGGAGACGGCCGACCGGCTGGCACGGCTGGCCGCACGGGCGGCGCTGACCGAACTGGACGTCGCCGTCCTGCTCGTGGCCCTCGCCCCCGACGTCGACCGCACCTTCGAGCCGCTCTACGGCTACCTCAACGACGACGTCAGCCGCCGCCGGGCCACCGTGGGCCTCGCCCTCGAACTGTGCGCCGTGCCCGCACACGCGGCCGCGGCCCGCGCCCGCCTGCACGCCTCCGCACCGCTGCGCGCCCTCGGCCTGCTGGAGGTCGAGGAGCCGGAACGCCCGTTCCTGACCCGGTCGCTGCGGGTTCCCGACCGGCTGACCGGCCACCTGCTCGGCGACGACACCCCGGACGCCGCGCTGCTCGGCCGGCTGCACCCGGTGCCGGAGCCGCTGCCCGCCGACCCGGCCGCCGAGGACTTCGCGCACCGGCTCGCCGCCCGCCTCCTCGCCGGACCGCTCACCGTCCACCTGCGGGAGCAGCACGAGGGGGACGGCCTGGCCGCGATCGCCTCCGCGCTGCGCCTCGCCGGTGTCGACGCGCTGCACTGCCCGGACCCCGGGGACCACGTCCCCGAGCTGCTGCGCGAGGCCCGCCTGGACGGCCGGGCCGTCGTCGTCACGGGCCTGCCCGAGCAGCCGGGCCCGCTGGTGCGGACGCTGACGGCGGCGAGGGACGTGACCGTCCTGCTGACGGACACCCGCCCCTACGACCCGCACTGGTCCCCCGACGATCCGCTGGTCCTGGAGGCACCGGGCCGCCGGGCCGGCGGGACGCCCGCCTGGCGGGCCGCGCTCGGCGCGGACGCCGACGGCTTCGACCTGGCCGCCACCGTCGCCCCGTACCGCCTGGGCGGCGACCGCATCCGGCGGGCCGCGCAGGCCGCCCGCGCCCTGGCCGCCTTCGACGCCGGCCCGGTCACCGCGGGCCACGTCCGCCTCGCCGCCCGCCGCCAGTCGGCCTCCGGCCTGGAGAGCCATGCCCGGCGCATCCGCCCCGCGGTGGACTGGGGGGACCTGGTCCTGCCCGATCAGCCCCTCACCCAGCTGCGGGAACTCGCCCTGCGCGCCCGCCATCGCGACCAGGTGCTCGGCGACTGGCGGCTCAGCGCCGGCGGCGGGCGCGGCCGGGGCGTCCTCGGGCTGTTCGCGGGCGAGTCCGGCACCGGCAAGACCCTGTCGGCGGAGGTGGTCGCGGCCGACCTGGGCCTGGACCTGTACGTCGTCCAGTTGTCGTCGATCGTGGACAAGTACGTCGGCGAGACCGAGAAGAACCTGGAACGGATCTTCACGGAGGCCGACCGCACCGACGCCGTGCTCCTCTTCGACGAGGCCGACGCCGTGTTCGGCAAGCGCTCCGAGGTCAAGGACTCGCACGACCGGTACGCCAACATGGAGAGCGCCTACCTGCTCCAGCGGCTGGAGTCCTTCGACGGCATCGCCCTGCTCACCACCAACCTGCGGGCCAACATCGACGAGGCGTTCACGCGGCGGCTGGACCTGGTGGTCGACTTCCCGTTCCCGGACGCCGGGCAGCGCCTCGCGCTGTGGCGGCACGGTCTGGTGCACGTCCCGTCCGCCGTCGGCATCGACCCGGAGCCCCTGGCCCGGGAGTTCGAGCTGGCCGGGGGTTCGATCCGCAGCGCGGTGGTCACCGCCGCCTACCTGGCCGCCGGGCGCGGGGACCATGTGACGGCGGGCGACCTGCTGGAGGGCGCCCGCCGCGAGTACCGCAAGGCGGGGCGGCTGGTGCCGGGCGAGGGCGGCTGGTGACCGTCAGTCCTCGTCCGGCCGGACGATCTTCCACTCCGCGTCGTCGGAGGCGGCGCAGTCGTAGATCATCAACCGGGCGAAGAGGTTGCCCCCGTCGGCGCCGTCCAAGTCCAGACACGCGTTGTTGCTGGCGAAGTTGCGGATCCAGTAGACACCGCTCTGCTGCTCGTCGAGCCACCAGAGCTGGTTGTCAGCGGTCGTGCCGTCGCAGTGGAACTCGGCGACGGGCGTCCCGAAGGGCCGGGCACCGTACTCGCCCAGGTCCATGCAGTACTTGTCCTTGACGTTCCGGATCTGGAAGAGAGCCGCCCCGCCGGGACCGCCCTTCTCGTCCGTCACCTCCAGGTCCCAGATCTGGTTGTCCCCGTCGGTGTCGTCGCAGACGGCCTGCTGCACGGGGCCGTTGATCTCCCCCTTCTCACGGCCGGGCAGTTCGGCGCACATGTCGCTGGCGGTGTTGCGCAGCAGGATGTTCCGGGCGGGCACCACGGGCGGCTCGCCCTTGGGCTTCTGCGTCGGCTGCGCGTCGCCGCCCCCGCCACCGCCACCGCCGCCGCCGTCGTTCTTCGGTTCCTCGGAGGCCGGCTGCTCGGCGGTCTGGACGGGCTCCGGCGCCTCCAGGGACGGCAGCGTCTCCGGTTTGGCACTGGGGCTGGGCGCGAGCGCGGCGCCCGCCTGCTCCGTCTGCTCGGTGGCGCTGGTGCGGACCTGGGGCTTGTAGGCGATCCAGATCATGACGAAGGCGATGGTCAGGGCCAGGGCGATGCCGAAGAAGGTGGCGAGCCAGCGGGGCAGGAACCCCCGCTGCACGTAGGTCCCCTCGACCTCGGTCGGATCGACGCCCGACCGGCGCACCGCCAGCTTGTACGGCCGCTCCTCCTTCGACCCGAACCAGATGATCCGGCGCGGCTTCAGCGTCGTGTCCACGAACGCCGCGCGCCCCGGCTCGATCTGCACGTTCCCCGGGCGGATCTCGTACGTCAGGTGGTCCCCGGTGTCACTGCCGGCGACCGATGCCGTCACCTTGGTGTTGCCGAGGTTGTCCACCGCGAGCCGCGGCCGCCCCCGGAACCTGCCCTTCACCGTGGGCGGCACCAGTTCCGCCCGCACCTGGGTGAACGGCGTGATCGTCAGGTTGCCCTCGGGGACCGTCACCGCTTCCGGATGCTCGGTCGGCGTGATCCGCACCGCGTACGGATTCGGGCCCGCGGTGGCGTCGGGGGTCCGCGGTGGCGCGAACGTCAGCTCGACGGTGCCGGTCGTTCCGGGGTACAGCCGCAGCGTATGCGGCTCGACGGTCGTCCAGGGCGCCACCTCCCCGACGGGTTCGAACCGGTACTCGTCGACGACGTCACCGGTGTTGCGCAGCCGTAGCCGCACCCGTGTGCTGCTGCCGGGATCCACCGTGACGGACGCGGGCTCCAGGGAAGTCCAAAGGCTCACGCCGCGACGCTACGGGTCCGCCCCGAAGCCGTCACGGGCTTCCGGGGCAGAGTTCGGTGCACCATCGGTCCCGCGATCCGCGGGCGGACGGGCAGCGGCCCGCCCGCCGGGCTCAGGACCGCGGGGCCGCGAAGAGCGCGTTGAAGTACATCCGCCCGACGCGGTCCTGGATCTTCGCCCGCCTCGTCTTCTTCGCGAAGCCGCGCCCCTCCTCCTCGTCGTACTTGGCGTTCGCGAGCTCGGCCACGATCGCGGCCAGCAGCCGCTGCTGCCCGGCGTCGCCGCTCGCCTGGACGTAGTTGACGAGGGCCTGCCAGGGGTTGCCCAGGTTGAGGCCCTCTTCCCGGGCGCGTTCCCGGACGGCGCTGGAGATCGTGTTGTCGGAGCTGGTGTACTCCATGCGCAGCTGACCCGTCAGGGCGTTCTCGTTCACCAGGACGTTGTGGTACTCGACCAGGGCCCGGCGCCCGCCCGACATGTCGACGTCGAAGCCGTCCTGGTGCTGCTTGAGGTGTCCCATCTCGTGCTGGATGGTCTGGGCGACGGTGAAGCCGCCCTCGGCGGTGCTGTTCACCAGGATCAGCCCGTACTGGGCCAGGTAACCGCCGCCGCCGGCCTGGGCCACGACGTCGCTGGCCGGCGTGCTGCCGTCGTGCCAGCCGTTGACCTCCTGGACGGTCAGCTTGCCGTCCGCGGGGGTCAGGCCGACCACGTTGCCCGAGGGGTACTTCTCGAAGGGCAGGTCGGCCCGGACGCCGGGCGGCACCTCCACGATCTTCACGGCGCGGGTGATGCCCAGCGCCGTCGTCGCCGACTCGACCAGCGCCGGGTCCAGGGCCCGCTGCACGGGAGCGGTCGTAAGGCCGCCCGTGGCGCGCTGGACGGCGTCCTCCCGGTCGCCCGCCCGTGCGTCGACCGCGCGCTGCGCGACGACCGAGGGGGCGGTGGCGGCGCCCGAGGCGAAGGCGGCGCCGTCGGCGACCGCCGCGCGTTCGGAACCCTGCCCGGGGTCGGTGACGGTGACGCCCGCGCCGTTGTCGTTGCCCGTCTCGCGGACGCCCCTGAGGTTCTTGTCCAGGTGACTGGCCTCGTGGGCGAGGATCTCCGTGTTCCCGACGGCCGAGGGCCCCAGGAAGATGTGGCTGCCGACCGTCATGGCCTGCGCGCCCATCGCCGCGGTCGCCCGCTGCGCCGTCGGGTTGTCGTGCACGCGGCCCGCGGAGAGGTTGTCGTTCTGGTAGAAGGACTTCGCCTTGGCGAGGAAGGGGCCGGGCAGGGGACTGCTCGGGGTCGCCATCGCGGCGTCGAGGAGACCGCGCTGGGCCGTCGGGCCCGTGTCCGCCGCCTGCCCGTGCCCGCACCCGGGACCGTGCTCGTGCCGCTCCGCCTCGACGGCCCGGGCCACGGCCGCGTTCCCCGCCCTGTGCTGGAGGTCCAGCATCCGCTGGACCGGCGCGCTCGGCGGGACCACGGGGCGGTGGGTGTCCCGCTCGTCGGACGGTCGTCTCCGCGTTCCGTGCGCGCGCACGATGCTCCCTTCGACACGGACGGTTGACCCCCCAGCCTGACCGGTCCACCCCCTTCACCGGCAGGTCCGCGAGGGCAGCCCTGGGGGCAGCCGGTCCGGCCCGGCCTAGCCGTCCGCGAACGGCCGCGCCCGCGACGCCGGCATCCGGATCACCACCGGCGTCACCAGTACGCCGTCCCGCACCCCCACGGCCGCCGGGCCGCGCAGCCGCTGCGTGTGCCGGTGCCGGACCCGGGCCACGGCGCGGAACTCCAGGGTGAACTGGACGAGCGCCGAGGTCTCCTTCGGCTTCTGCAGCGGCACCGTGCCGGCCGCGTGGCCCGCCGTGCTGGTGGGGCCGCCCTCGGCTCCGAAGGCGCCGGGCGTGTTGGTCATGCCGGACTGGTCGACCCTGACCGGACCGGCGCCTCCGCCGAGGCCGCCCGCGCGCCCGCGCCGGCCCGCCTGCCGGTGGTCGACGCCCGCCGGGCGGCCGTCCTCCGGCGTGCTCTGGGCCACGGTCTCGAAGGTCATCTCCTCGCTCTCGCCCAGCAGCCGGCCGTCCAGCAGCCGCGCGTGCAGCGAGCAGTCGATGTCCTGCCCCTCGACCCCGGAGGCGTGCACCGGCGGCAGTTCGGCTCCGCCCGCGACCAGCAGGGGCAGCGCGGCCTGGAGCCACTCCGTGGAGACGGCCTCGCGGTGCGCGTAGTACGCGGCGTTCCCCGGCCCGCGGAAGCCGGTGTCGGCGTGCGCGTCGGCCATCGCCCCGCCGATCAGCGCCCTGACCTGCGGTGCGCCCCGGAACCCGTCGGCCTGCGCCTCCAGCGGGAGCGTCGCCCCGGCGGCCCGCCAGGCGCTCAGGCCCCCCGGGGAGGCCTCGTGTGCGCCGGCCGCGACCGCCGGGTACTGCCCGGGGGCGCGCTCCTGCGGCACCGGCGTCATCCGGGCGAGGGCCGCGAGGTCCTTCTCCAGGGTGCGGTGGACCAGGCTCGCGTCGAAGCCCACGGTGGCCAGCCGCCCGCCGGCGGAGCGCAGTTCGAGTTCGGCCCGGACCGGGATGCGCACCTGAGCGGACGGGGCGTCGCCGACGATGGCGCGGAGGCCGGTCTGGGTCCGGGAGGTCCGGGACCGTCCGGTGGACTCCGTCCGGCCGGCGAGGGGGCCCGCGGTGCCGTCGGCCTGCCCGACGGCACCGTCCTCGGACCGCGCGCCGCCCGTCAGCCCGCCGGCGAGGCCGTCGGTCCGGCTCTCCTGGTGGCCCTGCGCGCTCTGCGCCGCGGCGACCGTCGCGTACTCCATCTCCCGGTCGCCGGCGGACGGCCCGACGACCGTGCCGGGGCCGGTGCGCCGGACGTGGAAGACGGCCCAGTAGGGCGTCGCCCGGCGGCCGGGCGTGCTGCTGTTGCGCAGCAGTTCCACGGGCACGCCGCCGTCCATGGCACCGGCGAGCAGGCCGGTGGCGCCGTCCCGGTCCAGGACGCGCAGCAGGCGCTGGACGTTGTCGAAGGTGTCGTCGAGGCGGCGGCGCGGCAGCAGGTCGTCGGCGAGGCTCCGGTCGTCGACGGCCGCGCGAAGCCGGTTCAGCAGCGGGACGAAGTCGGGGAGTTCGTCGATCAGGCCGAAGCCGACGGGCAGCGTGCCGGCGTGCCCGGGCAGGGCGGTGCCCGGTGCCGCGTCCCGTGTCGTGCCGGTGTCGCCGGAGCCGGACGCGGAAGCGGGCTCCCGGCCGTCCGCGCGGTCCGGCCGCTTCCCCTTTCCGTCGGGCTCCGGTGCCGTCGGCCCGAAGAGGCCGTCCGGGCCCAGCAGGGCGAGCGCGTCCCGCTGTTCCCGCGCCCGTTCCTCCGGGTCGCGCAGGCCCGCCGCCGCGAGCTGGGCGGCGGTGAGCCACAGGCCGACGGCGCCGGGGACGGTGCGGTGCCCGGCGGCCGCGTAGGGGCCCGAGCCGTTGACGGTGACCTCGGCGACCATGCTGACGTCCAGGTCGCACTGGACGAGGTAGAGGGGGCGGGAGCGCGGGTTGACGGCGTTGCGCTCCACGGTGCCGCCGAGCGTCCCGGCCGTCGCGTCGGTGGTCGCCGTCGCGCTGCGGTAGGAGGCCGACTCGGCCAGGCCCCAGCCGTCGGCGCCCTCGGCGCCCCGGCCCGAGACCGTGAGGCCGGTGCTCTTCGTCCGGGCGCGCTGTCCCGAGCCCTGGTGCCCGCCCAGCGCCATGTTCTCCATGCCGGCGCCGGTGGAGCGGTGCCGTACCCGGGGGCGGGTGAGGGCGAAGCGGGTGCCGACCGCGCCGTCCAGCGCGGTGAGCCGCCGGGGGTGGCGCAGGTCGGCGACGACCCAGCCGGAGGTGACGCCCTGCCGCAGGGCCGCGGTGACCGCCTGCGGGGCGAAGCGGTCCTCGACCGCGAGCCGCGGGGCGAGCCCCTCCGTCTCGAAGGCGGTGTCCCCGGGTGCGTCGCCGCGTCCCCGGCGGGCGGCCTGCGCCAGGAGCTGGAACGCCAGGTCACGCACCGGCTTGGCGTCGCCGACGGTCTCCACGAAGTCCCAGTCGCGCAGGCCGCGGCCGGGTGCCCGGGTGGTCAGGTCGCCGATGCCGGAGGCGTCCAGGGGCCCGGTCCGCGTGCGGCCCGCCGTGCGGTGCCGGTCCAGCCGGGCGTGCGTCTCCTCGTCGACGGTGAAGGCGGTGGGCGTGCTCAGGCGCACGTCCTGGCCCTCCTCGTCGAAGCGCAGGGGGTTGTCCCGCAGGCCGCGGTCGTCGGACGAGGCGATGCGTTCGGCCTCGGGCCGGTGCCGTCCGGGGCGGCCCGGCGTGACGGCGCGCTTGGCGGTGCGTTCCCGGCTGGTCATGGTGACGTCGACGCCGAGCCACAGCTTGGTGCCGAAGGTGCTGGTCGACACGTCGCCGCTGTTCAGCGAGTCGGTGCGGGTGACGGGGCCGCCCTGGGTGCGGCGGCTGGACTCCACCGCCGCGTCGGCCACGGCGCCCACGCTCAGCGCGCCCGGCACCAGGGAGGCCCGGACGCCTCCCTGCGCGCCGGCCCGGCGGGAGGTGGCGGCGCCGCTCTGACCGCCCGACCCGACGCCCGCGCTGCTGCGCACCAGCCAGTCGGCGGTGTCGCCGAGGTAGGTGAGGGCGCCGATCTGCCCGCGCACCCGGACCTGTACGTCGTGGGAGGTCAGGGCCGTCTTGCGGCGCAGCCGCACCGGGACGCCGGTGGACAGCAACTGGTCCTTGTTGGCGCGCAGGTTGGTCTCCGACAGGACGGTGACCAGTTCCCGGTAGTTGCGCCGCTGGGCCTCGGCGTCGGCGCGGCCCGCGTCCCGGCCCGTCGCCTGCGCGCCGAACGGGGGCAGATAGCCGGCCAGCCGCGGCTCGGTGGCGAACAGCCGGGTCACCGCCGCGATCAGGGGCCGGGTGTCCAGGTGCGTGAGGGCCACGCTGGATCCCGCCGCGTCGAACGGCAGCCGTCGTTCGGTCTTCTCGGGCAGGCCGTCCGGCCCGGTCACGGGCTTTCCGTCGGGCCCGGTCCGGTCGGGCTTCGTGTACAGCTCGCCCGGCTCGGTACCGGCCGGCAGCGGCAGCCCGAGGTGGTGGGCCTCCTCGGCGCGCAGGGTGACCCAGGCGTCGAGGACGTGCTCCGCGCCGCGGCGCGCGGGCCGTGCGGTGTGCCGCGGGGCGGCCGGCCCGGTGCCCTGCACGGTGAGGCGGACCCGGGCGCGGTAGAGCACCTTGCCGCCGCGGACCTCGGCGCCCTGCCGGGTGGCGGCGGTCTGGTCGGCGGCGGTGAACCGCATGCGCCGGTACCCGGCGACGCCCATGCCCGAGAAGCGCACGGCGGGCCCCGCGCCCGGTGCGCCGAGGCCCACGGCGGGGCCGGCGCCGGCGGTGCCGTTCGAGCCCTTGCCCACGGTGGCGCCCGCTCCGTGCGACACCTGCTGGTGGGTGCGCAACTGGGTCTGCCCGGCTCCCCAGCCGGGAACCAGCGAGACGATGTCGGCCCGCATCCGGTAGGCGCTCGCCGCCCCGGCGGCACCGGCGTCCAGGTCCTCGCTCGCCACCCAGCCCGCGAGCATGCGGGGCAGGTCCTGGAGGACGGTCGTGGTGCTGGTGGCCTCGTAGAGCCGGGCGCGTCCGGCCGAGCCGGGGGCGACCGCCGCGGGATGCAGCACGGAGGCGACCGTGTCGAACAGCCCGCCGCCCCCCGCGTGCGGGGCGGCGCCGTCCTCCACGGAGATCGCGGCCATGGAGGTGGCCTGCCGCACCGCCTTCCGCTGCCGCGCGCCGAGCTCGGGCCCGTGGGCGGGCGGGACGGTGCCCATCGGCACCAGGTGCTCGCTCGGCACCCGCATCGTCAGGGTGCCGGCGCCGTGGAACTCCTGGGGTGCCGTGCCGGGGCCCTGCCGGTCGATCCGGACGGTGTAGGTCACCCGACGCGTACTGCGCACCGTGCCGCCCGCGCTGCGCACCGTCCGGGGTTCGGACACCGTCCTCGTGGTGTGCACGTCGCGGTCGGTGCGCAGGGCGGCGCCCGCCGCCAGTTCGGCACCGGCCCACACCCCGGGGGCGGGCGTGGGGGCCAGCACCGTGCCGGAGCCGCTGAGGCCGAACTGCCGGGAGCGGACGGCGTCGGTCGCCACGGTGGCCGCCGAGTTGTGCTGCTGGTCCACCTTGGTGGCCGGGTCCGTGGCGGCCTCCGCGTCCGCCGCCCGCGTCGCCGACAGCCGGGGCGTGGTGGCCGCCGGGTTCGGGAACACGGACGGCCCCGGGTCGGCACCGGAGCCGGGGCCGAGGGAGACCGTGACGTCGTAGTCGGCGTCGGCGCCCCGCACGGAGAACGCGCGGCCCCGGCCGTAGAACGACTCCGGGCGGCCGGCCAGCTCCCGCCGCACGGCGGCGACGTCGCCGTCCGTCCGGCCGGTGACCCGGGTGAGGACGTGCCCGACGAACTCGTGGCCGGTCAGCCCGGTGGCGGTGGAGAGCCCCGCCGACGTCATGTCCCGCAGGTACGGCGGCAGCACCAGGAGGGGCGGCGGCGCGCCGTCGCTCCGGCCCGCCCCGGACGGTCCCCCGCCCGGGCCGGCCGCCGGCGGAGTGCGCCGGCCCTGCCGGGCGGGGCGCCGGGGCCGCGGGGGGCCGGTGTCGCCCTGCCGTCCCGGCGGCGCCTCCTCCTCGGCGATCGGGGCCAGGGGCGCCCGCGCCACCACGGGCGGTCCGGGCGTGCTCGCCGGGGGCGGTGCGGTGCGGTTGCCGAGGAGGCGGGCGGCCGCGCGGTTGCCGGCGGCACCCTGCACGGCCCACAGCTCCCTCGGGCCGAGTGCGGACGCGGCGGCGGACGGGAGGCCGGCCGGGAGGTGCGCGGCGCCGGCGGCGCCGGGCACGGTCCGCGGGGGCACCGCCGCCGGGCCCGTCCGGTCCGCCGCGGCGCCGTTCGTGCCGGACTCGTCCCGCCGTCCCCGCATCGCACGCCCCCGCCCGACGAGGCGCCGGCCCCGTCCCCGTCCTCGTCGCCGGCTCGGCGTGGTGCGGAGCCCGGCCAGGCGGGGAGGCTAACCCATGAACGGAGTACGGCCACAGGGTGACGTACGGGGGAACGGGGCCCCCGCGGGGGCGTGTCGGCCGGATGCCGGGGCTTCCGACCAGCGGCTGAGCCGTCCGACCTGCCCCTACGGGCACAGCCGGGGGCAGTGTCGGTGCCCCCGCTCCGGCCCCCCGGGCCGTTTCGGCGGGGGCAACGCGCGCGCGAGGCTGAGGGGCGTCCTGTCTCGTACCCCGAGGAGAGCAGAGCATGCCGTCCTACCTGTCGCCCGGCGTCTACGTCGAGGAGGTGGCCAGCGGCTCGCGCCCGATCGAGGGGGTGGGCACCTCGGTGGCGGCCTTCGTCGGACTCGCGCCGACCGGCCCGCTGAACGAGCCCACGCTGGTCACCAACTGGACCCAGTACGTCGCGGCGTTCGGTGACTTCACCGACGGGTACTACCTCGCGCACTCCGTCTACGGGTTCTTCAACAACGGCGGCAGCGCCGCGTACGTCGTCCGTGTCGGCGGTTCCGCCGAGGACGCCGCCGGCGAGGGACCGGGGACGGCCGCCGCCGCTCCCTCGGTCACGGGCGGCACCGCTCCCGCCGCGCTGCCCGCCGCCGAGCCCCGGCAGCTCGGGACGTTCGCCGTGACGGCCACCGCCGCCGGCGAGAGCGGCCCGCTGTCCGTCGAGGTCGCCGACCCCGAGGGCGAGGGCCCCGCCGAGCGCTTCAAGCTGATCGTCAAGGACGGCGACAAGCCGGTCGAGACCTTCGACGTGAGCGCCAAGAAGGGCAACCGCGCCTACGTCGTCACCCAGGTCAAGGAGCGCTCCAAGCTCATCACCGTGACGGAGGCCGCGCCGTCCGCGCAGCTGGCCCGTCCGGAGAACCAGACCGTGACCCTGCCCGCGCCGCCCGCCGCCCCGGCGGGCAAGGCCGCGCCGGTCTCCCGTGGCGACGTCGCGCACCCCGGCCCGGCGCAGTACCTCGGCGACTCCGCGGACCGCACCGGCTTCGGCGGCCTGGAGGCCGTCGACGAGGTCTCCATGGTCGCCGTGCCCGACCTGATGGCCGCCTACCAGCGCGGCGCGATCGACCTGGAGGCCGTCAAGGCCGTCCAGCTCGGCCTCATCGCCCACTGCGAGCTGATGGGCGACCGCGTCGCGGTCATCGACCCGCCGCCCGGCCTGAACGCCCGTCAGATCCGCGTCTGGCGCCAGGAGACGGCCGGCTACGACTCCAAGTACGCGGCCCTCTACTACCCCTGGATCAAGACCTTCGACCCGGCGTCCGGCCAGTCCCGCCTGATCCCGCCGAGCGGTCACGTGTCCGGCATCTGGGCCCGCAACGACTCCGAGCGCGGTGTGCACAAGGCCCCCGCCAACGAGGTCGTCCGCGGCGCCGTCGACCTCGAGCTCCAGATCACCCGCGGCGAGCAGGACCTGCTCAACCCGATCGGCGTCAACTGCATCCGCGCCTTCCCGGGCCGCGGCATCCGCGTCTGGGGCGCCCGCACCCTCTCCTCCGACCCGGCGTGGCGCTACCTGAACATCCGCCGGTACTTCAACTACCTGGAGGAGTCGATCCTGATCGGCACCCAGTGGGTGGTCTTCGAGCCGAACGACCACAACCTCTGGGCCCGCATCCGCCGCAACGTCTCCGCGTTCCTGGTCAACGAGTGGCGCAACGGCGCCCTGTTCGGCCAGAGCCCCGAGCAGGCGTACTACGTCAAGTGCGACGAGGAGACCAACCCGCCGGAGTCCGTCGACCTCGGCCGGGTCATCTGCGAGATCGGCATCGCGCCGGTCAAGCCCGCCGAGTTCGTGATCTTCCGGCTGGCCCAGTTCTCCAGCGGCAGCGGGGAGCTGGAGGAGTAGGCACACCCGCCCTCTCCCCGTAGTCCCCCTCCCATTCCCAGAAGGACAGCGAACACATGAGTCTCCAGCCGGGTGACGCCCTCACTTCACACAACTTCGGTCTCCAGATCGACGGTGTGATGGTCGAGTACCTCGCCGAGGTCAGCGGCCTCACCCTCGAACAGGACGTCATCACCTACCAGCAGAACAGCTCGCAGGGCCGCGCCGAGGTCGCACTGCTGCCGGGCGTGCAGAAGAACGGCCAGTGCACCGTCGTGCGCGGCATGACCCAGTCGGCGTCGTTCACCCAGTGGATCAACGACTCGATCCGCGGCCAGATGAGCACGGCCCGCAAGAACGCCTCCATCATCATGATGGACTACCAGGACAACCCGGTGAAGCGGTACAACCTGCGCAACGCCTGGTGCAGCAAGATCGACACGAGCACGGTGAAGGCGGGCGAGGCCGCGGCCCTGACCGAGACCGTCACCATCGTGTTCGAAGAACTGGTCATCGAGTAATGCGGCGTACGGCCGCCCAGGCACCCGCCGCGGCACCCCGGTCCGCGGCGGCGGGAGCGGACTCCATCCGTTCGGCTCCCGCCGCCGCGGCTGCCGACGCCCCGGCGGACCCGGGGCCCCGGCAGCAGCTCGTCACGGAGTTCCCCTTCGAGCTGCCGCGCGGTTACGTCGACGAGTCGGGCACGGTGCACCGGGACGGTGTGATGCGCCTGTCGACGGCCCGGGACGAACTGGTCCCGCTGCGCGACGTGCGCGTGCAGGAGAACCCCGCGTACCTGTCGGTGGTGCTGCTCGGCCGGGTCATCACCCGGCTGGGCACGCTGACGATGGTGCACGACGGGGTCGTGGAGAACATGTTCGCGTCCGATCTGGCGTTCCTCCAGGACTTCTACCGCCAGATCAACGCGGAGGGACACACCCGCGCGGCCGTGCAGTGCCCGCACTGCTCGGAGCCCTTCGAGGTGGAACTCGGCGGGAGCCGCCTGGGGGAATCGTGACGTACGCGACCGACCGGCTGCACGAGGAGATCGCGTACGTCGCCTACCACTTCCACTGGGGCCTGGACGCGATCCTGGATCTGGAGCACCAGGACCGACGCCGGTACACGGAGCAGATCGCGTCCCTCGTGACGCGCGCGGCGGAGGGCTGAGCGGTGGGAATCCTGGACCGGTTGCGGGGACGGCAGGGCGGTACCGGTGGGGCGGGCTCCGCGCAGAGCCCGGCCCCTGGCGGGGACGCGCCGAGTACGGCGAGCACGGTGGACGCGACGGCCACGGCTGAGGTCCCGGCGCCGCCCGTGGCCGTCGCCGCGTGGACGGCCCTGCCGCCGATCCAGCGGTCGACGGGCGGCCGGCGTCCCGGCGTCGCGGACGCCGGGTTCGGCGGACGGCTGCCGACCTGGCAGAACCCGTCGTTCAGCGGGGCGCCGTCCCCCGCGGTCCTCGACCCGGCGGCCGGCCACGGCCTGCTCTCGGGGGCGTTCGCCGAGCCGGCCCGGCCGGGCGCGGAGTCCGGCCCCCGTACGCGGGGGCTGCCTTCGGCGTCCCCGGCGGGCGCTCCCGCCGTGCAGCGCATGCCGGTGGCGCCGCTGCGGGCGATACCGGGGACACCCGCGTCGTCCCCGGCCGCGTCGCCGATGGCGCGTCCGAACGCTCCGCAGCCCGCCGCGGCGCCGGCCGCGTCCCGGGCACCGGTCCAGCGGTCGCGGTCCACGGCGCCTGCGTCGCCCGCGGCTCCGGCGGGGCCCCCGGCCCGGGGCGCGCACGGCGTCCGCGCGACTCCCGTGCCGCCCGCCGCGCCGCGCACGCGGGACCTGCTCACCAGGGCGCCGTCCGCGCCGGCGGCCGTGCAGCGACGGGCCCTGCCCGCGACCCGTCGGACGCCCGACGCCGCTCCGGCCTCCTCGGGCACCGCGCCGTCGTCGGCGGACGGCGACCGAGGAGGCCCCGGCACGTCTCCCGCCGGGCCCCCCGACCCGGCACCCGCGTCTGCCACGGCGCCCGTCCAGCGCGCGGCACACCCGCAGGGCCCCGCGCCCGCGGCGCGGACGCACACCTCCGGTCCCCGGGCGACGGCCGCGTCCCCGGACGGCCCGATGGCCGCCGACGCGTCTCCGGGCGCCGTCCGCCTGCCCGGCCCCACCACCGGCGCCCCTGCATCCGGCACCCCGGTCCAGCGGGCGACCCACGACGCGCGGCCCACGCCCCGCGGCACCCCGGCCCCGCGCACCGCCGCACGCCCCGCGAACGCCCCGGCCGGGGACACGCCGGCGCCCGGCGCCCCGGTCCGGCGGGCGACACCCGCCCCGCGCACGGGTCAGACCGGCACACCGGTCCAGCGCCCGTCGTCGGCGCCACGCACGAACCCGGCCGCGAACGCCCCGGCACCCGGAACTCCGGTCCAGCGGGCGACGCCCGCCCCCCGCACCAACCCGACCGGCAACGGCAACACGTCGGCGGGCAACCCTCCGGCACCCGGCACACCGGTACAGCGAGCGTCGTCGACGCCACGCACGAACCCGGCCGCGAACGCCCCGGCACCCGGAACTCCGGTCCAGGGGGCGACGCCCGCCCCGCGCACGAACCCGACCGGCAACGGCGACACCCCGGCGGCCGACGCCCCGGTCCAGCGGGCGACGCCCGCCCCGCTCGCGAAGCCGACCGGCAACCCGACCACGAACACCCCGGCACCCGGAACTCCCGTCCAGCGGGCGACGGCCGCCCCCCGCACGAACCCGACCGGCAACGGCGACACCCCGACGGCCGGCGCCCCCGTGCGCGAAGGCTCCGTCGGCGGTCAGGCGACCGGCCTCCCGGTGCAGCGGGCGGTGTCCCCGCAGGGCCCGCGGACCGCCCGCACGAGTACGGGTTCCGCCCCCGCGGGCAACCGGTCCCCGTCCGCCTCCGGCGGCACGCCGCCCGCCGCACCCGTGCCCCCGCCCGGCTCCGCGCCGAACGCCACCCCTGCCTCCGGCACCACTTCCGACGGCACGCGACCCACCACGCCGGTCCAGCGGGCCGTGCCCGGCTCCCCGCGGACCGCCCCGTCCGCGGGCGACCGGCGGACGCCTGCCCCCCACGACCCGGCAACCGGACTCCCGGTACAGCGGGCCGTCACCCCGGGCAGCACCGCGCCCGGCAGCGGCACGTCCGCACCGGCGGCGCGCCCGCAGGGCCGGCCCTCCGCGGCCGCCGGTCCGGCGACGCCCGCCACCGGCGGCACCCCGACGAGCACCCCGGTACAGCGCTCCGCGCCCAGCACCGTGCGCCCGGCCGCGGCACCCGGCACGCCCGCCGGCAGCCACGGCGGCGGAGCGACCGGCACGGCACCCGACGCCTCGGCCCCGCCCGTGCAGCGGGCCGTGTCGCGGAACATCCCCGCAGCGAGCGGGCCCCGGCCGGCCGCCACCGGCCGGCCACCGGCGGACGGCGCGGGACGCCACCCCGGCGCCACCGCCCCCCTCGCCACGCCCACGTCACCGCGCACCGCCGACGGAGCGACCGGAGCACGGCCCGCCCCGGCGAACAGCCCGGCCGACACGGGCGCCGCCACGGCTCCCGTCCAACGGCGGACGACGACGCCCGGCGGCCCGCCCGCATCGACGACCTCGCCGTCGCACCGAGCCCAGGGCACCCCCGCCCCGGCGACGCCCAGTACGACGCCGGCCCCGCCCACCGGCACCTCAGCCGTGCGCCCGGGCACGGTGGCACCCCCGGTGCAGCGCTCCACGGACGGAGCACCCGCGTCCGCGACGACTCCGGCGCCCGCCACGGCACCGGCCCCCGTCCGGCGGTCGCCGTCGGCCGCCGCCCCGGGGGCCTCCGACCGCCCGGCCCGTCCGACGACCGAAGCGGCCATCGCCTCGCCCTCCACCGGCCCCGCGGCCGTACGCCCCGGCCCGGTCGCCCCCGGCACCACGCCCCCGGTCCAGCGCGGCACCGCGGCACGCCGTCCGGGACTGGGCGCCCCCACCTCCGCACCGGCCCCCGTACGCCCGGCAGCGGCACCGGCCCCGGCACCCGAGCCCGCGCGCCCGGCCCCCGGCACGGCGCCCCTGCCCGGCGACCGGCGTCGCTCCCCGCTCGGCGCCCCCCTCACCACCACGCCGTCCGGCAGCACGCCGCTCACCACACCGGCCCCGGGCCCTCGCACGCCCCCGCCGGTCCAGAGAGCCACCGCACCCGTCATGCCCGGCCTTCCGGCCCCGGTGCCGAACAGCAACGTCTCCCACCCCACCGCCTCCACGCCCCCGCCGGCCACCCCCGGCACCGGCACCCCCTTCACGGGCCACCCCGCACCCCCGGCCCAGCGCGCCACCGCCCCCACACTCCCGCCGGTCCACCCGGCCACCCCCGGACCCGGCACCCCCTTCACGGGCCACCCCGCACCCCCGGTCCAGCGCGCCACCGCCCCCACACTCCCGCCGGTCCACCCGGCCGCCCCCGGACCCGGCACCCCCTTCACGGGCCACCCCGCACCCCCGGTCCAGCGCGCCACCGCCCCCGCGCCCCTGCCGAACCGGCAGGCCGCCACCCCGGGCCTCCCGCCATCGCCCGCATCCGCGACGCCCGCCACCCCGGCCGGCCCGCCGCCCCTGCCGATGCCCGTCGCGCCGCTGCCCGCCGCCCCGGGCGCCGCCGCGCCCACCGTCCAGCGCGCGCCCGCCAGGGCCGTACCGCTGCGCAGGCCCGCCCCGCTCGACGCCACCGCCGCCCGCGGTGCGCTGCCCGTGGCACCCCTGACCCCTCCCCCGGCGACCCCGCACCCCCCGCTCCAGCGCACGGCGCCGGCGAGGCCGGCCGCGGACAGCGCACCGGCGCACACGGTCCAGCGCCTTCCCGGCCGGACCATCGGCGCTCTCGCCGCGGCGGCGTCGGCCACCGTCGCCTCCACCCTGGAGCACTTCCGGACGCCCTCGTCCCCGCAGTCGCGGCCGAGCGGCCCGCCGCCGCCCTACGAGCCGCCCCCGTCGTACGGCGCGGCCACGGCCCCGCCCGGTGGCCGTCCGCCCTCCGTGGCGCCGGGTCCCCAGGCGGGCCCGCCGCCCGCGTACACGGCGGTCCCCCGGGGCGGGTTCGACCCGCGCGAGCTCACCGACTTCCAGCTCGACGAGCTGGTGCACCGGATCATCGGCCGCGTCACCCGCCTGGTCCGCACCGAACTGCGCATGGACCGCGAGCGGATCGGCAGACTCCGCGACCCCCGGGCCTGACCCCGGCCACCCCTCGCGTCCCACGGCTCACCCGACAGAAAGGCCACCCCGATGCCCCGCCAGGATCCGGGCTCCACGATCTGGTTCACCCTCACCATCGACGGCGAGAGCCTCGGTTACTTCAACGGGTGCGAAGGCCTGGCGTCCCAGGTGGAGGTCGAACAGCGCCAGGAGGGCGGCAACAACGGGTTCGTCTGGCAGCTGCCGACCCGCGTCACCTTCTCCACCATCCGGCTGACCCGCCCGCTCACCCCCGACACGGCCAAGGTCGCCAAGTGGATCTCCTCCGTGCAGACCGGCATCAAGCGGCCCACCGCGCAGATCTCGGCGCTGCGCGCGGACGGTTCGCTGGTCGCCCGCTGGGGGCTGATCGAGGTGCTGCCCGTCAGCTGGCAGGGCCCCAGTCTCGACCCGGCGAGCCCCGCCGTGGCCACGGAGGTCCTGGAGATCGCCCACCACGGGTTCACGGACTGACGGCGCCGCGGAGCAGAGAGGAAGACCCATGGCCAAGAGCAGCAACGGCGCCGGCAAGAGCCTCGTGCGCGCCAACCTCGCCATCCACGAGCCGCCCACCGGGACGACCACCACGCCCGGCGCGCTGATGCGGACGTTCGGCTTCGAGTTCAACCCGGCCCACCTGTCCCTCACCCAGCGCGCCCAGTGGAAGGCGACGCCGACCATGGCCGTACGGGACGGCTCCAAACCGGAGTTCATGGGTGCCGACCCGCGGGAGATGACCCTGGAGATCTTCCTGGACTCCTCGATGAAGCCCAACGGCAACACCGTGATGAAGAAGGTCGAGTCCCTGCTGCGCTGCTGCGACGTGACCGCCAAGAGCATCGCCGCCAAGCAGCCGTCACCGCCCTGGGTGGTCTTCGAGTGGGGTTCGTTCTCCACGGCGCGGTTCACCGCGTACGTCTCGTCCGTCGAGGCGCAGTACACCCTCTTCGGCACCACCGGTGTGCCGATCCGCGCCACCTGCCAGGTGTCGCTGGTGGAGATCCCCGGCCCGACCGAGGGACAGAACCCGACCTCCGGCGCCCTCACCGCCCAGCGGGTGCACCGGGTCGTCGCGGGGGACTCGCTCCAGTCGCTGGCCTGGAGCGAGTACGGCCGGGCGAACGCCTGGCGGGCGATCGCCGAGGCCAACGGCATCGACGACCCCTCCCACCTGCCGACCGGCACCGAGCTCATGCTGCCCGCCGCCGAGGAGGTGCCTCACTGATGGTGCGGCACGCTTTCTCCAGCATCGTCGAGGTGAGGATCGGCGGCGCCAAACTGCCCGCCGACATCGCCCCCATGCTCGTGGAGGGCTGGGTCGACCAGGGCGTCGGCGTACCCGCGGCCTTCCGCCTCACCTTTCGCGACCCCTACCGCCTGGTCCTCGGCAAGCTGAACGTGCAGTTCGGCACGCCGGTCGTCATCACCCCGGTGGCCGACGGCCAGGGCATCGGCAATCCCCTGCTCACCGGCGAGGTCACCGGCCTGGAGGCCGACTACGACGGCACCGGCAGCTTCACCGTCATCCGCGGCTACGACTACGGGCACCGCATGATGCGCCAGCGGCGCGTCGCCGCCTACCGCAACCAGAAGGCCTCCGACATCGCCCGCAAGCTCGCCGCCATGGACGGCGTGTCCATCGGCCGCATCCAGCCGACCAAGGGCATGTACGCGTTCATCAGCCAGTCCAACGTCACCGACTGGGACTTCCTCTCCCGGCTCGCCGACGAGAACAACATGGTCATGTCCCTGGACGCCAAGGGGAAGTTCCGGTTCGTCACGCCGAAGCCGTCGGCCGGAGCGCCCTCCCCGCGGACCGACGGCGACAAGAGCACCTTCGTGCTCCAGGCCGGCCACGACATCCTGCGGCTGCGGGCCGCCGTCACCGCCGCCGACCAGGTCGGCAAGGTCGAGTCGCGCGGCTGGAACGTCACCACCAAGAAGAAGATCACCGAGATCGCGCCCGCCACCACCGACCCGGGCATCAGCATCGGCTCGACCCCCGGCGAGGCCGCGGGGAAGTTCAAGTCGGCCAAGCTCGTCGAGACCGCCAACCCGTACGACCGGCAGGACGAGGTCCAGCACGCCGCGAAGGCCCTGGCCGCCGACGTCACCTCCTCCTTCGCCGAGCTGGAGGTCGCCGTCTACGGCCATCCGGACCTGCGTCCCGGCGTCCCGGTGGCCCTCTCCGACGTCGGCAAGCCCTTCGAGGGCAAGTACACCGTCACCTCGGTGCGTCACGTCTTCGGCGACGGCAAGCACTACGAGTCCTGGATCACGGTCAGCGGCCGCCAGTGGCGTTCGCTGTACGGGCTGGCCTCGGGCGGCGGGGGCGGCGGCGTGGACGCCGCGAGCGCCGCCCGGCTGCCCAGTGTCGCCAACGCCGTCGTCACCGACGTGCAGGACCCGCTCAAACAGGGCAGGGTCAAGCTCCAGTTCCCCTGGCTCGACGACATGTACGTCAGCGACTGGGCACGCAGCGTGCAGCTCGGGGGCGTCGGGGGCGGCGGCGTCTTCCCCATGGACGTCGGCGACGAGGTGCTCGTCGCCTTCGACCGGGGGGCGCTGGACCACCCGTTCGTCATCGGCGGGCTCTACAACGGCCGGGACCTGCCCACCAAGGTCTCCGACGTGCCCCTGCACGACGGCCTGAGGAAGAAGGCCGCCCGGCACACGCTGTCCGACCGCCAGGGCAACCGCGTCGACCTGCTCAGCCAGCAGACCGGCGGGCGCAAGCAGGGCGTCCGGATCGCCTCCGGCAACGAGAAGCTGATCATCAACCTCGACCGCACCAAGACGGAGATCACCGTCGACAGCAAGGGCACGGTCAGCATCACCGGCAGCCGTTCGGTGTCCGTGGAGGCGGGCACCAGCCTCCGGCTGCACGGCCGCCAGTCCGTCATGATCGACAGCGGCGGACCGCTCACCCTGAAGGGCAAGGGCCTGGTCAGCATGACGTCCCTGGGCGGGGCGGTGAACGTCAACGCGATGGGCGGCGCCATGAACCTGTCGTCGAGCGGCATGACGTCGATCAACGCCACCGGCATGGTCTCGGTCAACGCGGTGGCCAACGTGAACATCAAGGGCATCAAGGTCGATCTCTTCGGCGCCGTGTTCGTCAACACCGTGAAGTACCCCCTCCCGGCATGACCGGACGACCGCGCCGGCCCGCCCGGACCGCAGGAACAGCAGGAACAGCAGGAACAGGAAGAAGAAGGCAGGTGGCTCCCTGATGGCCGAACAGTTCGTCGGCTCCGGCTGGGCGTTCCCCATGCGCATCGGACCCACCGGCGGCATCGCCCTGGTCAGCGGCGAGCGCGAGGTCGAGGAGGCCATCCGCCTCGTCCTCGCCACCGCGCCCGGCGAACGGCCGATGCGCCCCGACTTCGGCTGCGCCATCCACGACCTGGTCTTCGCACCGGTCAACGAGCAGACCGCCGGCCGCATCCAGCACGAGGTGTACGTCAGCCTGGACCGCTGGGAGCCCCGCATCGAGGTCCACGACGTCGACGTCAGTACCGGTACCGACCAGAGCGTCCTCTTCATCGACGTCCGCTACTCGATCCGCGGCACCAACAACCCGCGCAGCCTCGTCTTCCCGTTCTACGTCATCCCCTCCCACGACGAGCCGGACCTCACCGACGGCCCCGCCGGCCTCCCGGGCTCTCCCGAAAGCGACCACTGATGTCCCTGCCCTCCCCCAACCTCGACGACCGCCGCTTCCAGCAGTTCGTCGACGACGCCAAGCGCTACATCCAGCAGCGCGCCCCGGAGTGGACCGACCACAACGTCTCCGACCCCGGCGTCACCCTCGTCGAGACGGTCGCCCACATGGCCGACCAGATCGTCTACCGCCTCAACCGGGTCCCCGAGAAGAACCACCTCGCCTTCCTCGACCTGGTCGGCATCACCCTCTTCCCGCCCTCCGCCGCCCGCACGGACGTCACCTTCTGGCTGTCCGCGCCGCAGGAGGACGCGATCCTGATACCGGCCGGCGCCGAGGTCGCCACCCTGCGGACCGAGCGCGACGACGCCGTCGTCTTCGCGACCGAGCGCGACCTGACCGTCGTGCCGTGCGCGCTCGGCCACCTGGTGACGCAGCGCCGCGGCGAACCCGTCACGGACCGCACCACGGACCTCGCCGAGGGCAAGGACCTGCTGTGCTTCGCCGAGGCCCCCAGCCCCGGTGACTGCATGCTCATCGGCCTCACCGCCGCCACCCCCGACTGCGCCCTCGCCCTGGAACTCGACAGCCGCGTCGACGGCGTCGGCGTCGACCCCCGCCAGCCGCCCCTCGTCTGGGAGGCCTGGACCGAGGACGGCTGGCAGCCCTGCGAGGTCGACCGCGACGGCACCGGCGGTCTCAACCGCCCCGGCGACGTCGTCCTCCACGTCCCCGGCGGCCACGTGCTCTCCCGCAACGGCGGCCAGGAGGCGGGCTGGATACGCTGCCGGGTCACCGACCCGCTGCCCGGCCAGCCCTTCTACACCACCTCGCCCACCATCCGCTCCGCCGAGGCGTACACCATCGGCGGCACCACCCGCGCCGTCCACGCGGAGACCGTCCACGACGAGGCCCTCGGCGAGTCCACCGGCCTGCCCGGCCAGCGGCTGCGGCTCGCCCACGCGCCCGTCGTCGCCGACGACCCGCCCCTCCTCCTCCAGACCGCCGCCGACGCCGGCTGGCAGGACTGGCAGGTCGTCCCGCACTTCGCGGCGTCCCGCCCCGACGACCACCACATCACCCTGGACGCCGCCACCGGTGAGATCGCCTTCGGCCCCGCCGTCCGCGAACCCGACGGCACCCTGCGCCAGTACGGCACCGTCGCCCCCAAGGGCGCCGTCATCCGCGCCCGCCGCTACCGCACAGGCGGCGGCCGGGCCGGCAACGTGGCGCGCGGCGCCGTACAGGTCCTGCGCACCTCCATCCCGTACGTCTCCGAGGTCGTCAACCGCGAGGCCGCCCGCGGCGGCGTGGACGGCGAGACCGTGGAGGAGGCGAAGCTCCGGGCCCCCATCACGCTGCGCGCCCAGGAACGCGCCGTCACCCTGCGGGACTACGAGGAACTCGCCCGCCGCGCCGCCCCCGAGACCGCCCGCATCACCTGCCTGGAGGGCAAGGAGGGCGACCACGGGGCCTACGCGGTCCGCGTCCTGGTCGTCCCGCAGGCCGTACCCGACCCGGGCGGACGGCTCCGCTTCGAGCAACTCGTCCCCGGCGACGCCCTCCTGGCCCGCATCACCCGCCACCTCGACGAACGCCGCCTCATCGGCACCCGCCTCGCCGTCGGCCCGCCCTACTACCAGGGCGTCACCGTCGTCGCCACCGTCCACGCCTTCCGCGGCGTCGACACCGACCGGGTGCGCCGCCAGGCCCACGACGCCCTCTACCGCCACCTCGACCCGCTCACCGGCGGCGCCGACGGCCGGGGCTGGCCCTTCGGCCGCCCGGTGCAGGCCGGGGAGGTCTTCGCCGTGCTGCAGCGCGTCCCCGGCGTGGAGCTCGTGGACGAGGTCGTCCTGCACCCCGCCGACCCCCTCACCGGCAAGCGCGGCGACCCCACCGACCGCATCGACCTCCAACCGCCCTCGCTGGTCTTCTCCTTCGACCACCGCGTCCGCGTGATCGGAGACGGCACGTGACCACCACGCCGTACCGGGGCTCCGTCGACGGGCTCGGCTCCTCCCTCCCGCTGGGCACGATGCTCCCCGCCGTCTTCGCCGACGACGACCTCGCCCAGCGCTTCGTCGGCGGCCTCGACGACGTCCTCGCCCCCATCCTCAACGTCCTCGACTGCCTGGACACCTACTTCGACCCGGCCCTCACGCCGGCCGACTTCGCCCAGTGGCTCGGCACCTGGGTCGGCGCCGAGACCGACGGCACCGAACCGGAGCCCCGGCTGCGCGCCGCCGTCGCCGCGGCAGCCCGCCTGCACCGCGTACGCGGCACCCGGCAGGGCCTGTCCGAGGCCGTACGGCTGGCGTTCGGCGTCGAGCCGGACATCACCGAGAGCGGCGGCGCCGACTGGAACGCCCGCCCCCTCGGCCCGTTCCCCGGCGCGCCCCGCCCCCGCCTCCACGTCGCCCTGCGGCTGCCCGACCCGTCCCCGGCCGACACCCACCGCCTGGACGCCCTCGTCGCGGCGGCCCGCCCCGCCCACATGCCCTACACCGTCGAAGTGACCGCCTCCGAAAGGACCCCGGAGAGATGACCACGCAGAACTGCGCCGAGTGCGGAACGCGCGCGGAACCGGGCCAGTCCTTCTGCGACGCGTGCGGCGCCGTGCTCCGCTGGGAGCAGGCCGGCGCGGCCCGCGCCGCCCGGCCCGCCGCCGGGGACGCCTCCGGCGCCACGGACACGCCCGCCACGACCGCACCGGCCGACGACGACGGCCGGCCCGCCCCCGGAGCCGACGGCGACTGGGCACCCCCGCCCACCGCCGGCACCGCCGCCCCTGCCCCACACCCGGAAACCCCCCGGCCCACGACCACGGCACCCGGCACGAGCACCCCGGGGGCCGGCACGGGCGCCGCGGGGGCCGGCATCGGCACCCCGGGGGCCGCCACGCACGCCGCGGGGACCGGCACGGGCACCCCGGGTGTTGGCGAAGGCACGCCCGGCACGAGTCACCCGGCGACCACCGCGGGCACTCCGACGCCCGACACGGGCCACCCAGAGGCCACCGCGGGCGCCCCGGGGACCCCGGAGGCCCCCGGCACCGGTGCGACCGCAGGAGCCGCGGGAGAGCCGGCGAGTGCCCCGGCGCCCGCGGGCACCGCCGACACCGTGAGCGCCGCGCGAGCCGCCAGGGCGGCGAGGGCCGCCAGAACCGCCAGGATCACGGCAGGCGCCGCGGCATCCACCGGCGGGGCCGCGGGCACCACCGCACCCCCGCGGGCCGACACCCGGCCCACCACCCCCGCCCCCTCCTGGCCGGCCGGCGCCGCACACCCCCCGGCCCCCGGAGCCCCCGGCACCACAACACCGGCGCCGCCCACCGGACCGAACGCCCCCTCCTGGTCCGCCGGCGCCGCACACCCCCCGGCCCCCGAACCGTCCGCACCCGCCACCGGCCCCGCCCACCCCGCGACGCCCGCCCGCGCGGACGGCGGCCCGACCAACCCGTACTCCGCCCCCGACGCCTCGGCCCCCCGCACCCGCGACGTGGACGAGACGGCGCCCACCGCCCCGATAGCCCCCGTTCCGGCGGAGCCCCCCGCGCCGAACGCCCTCAGCGACACCATGAACCACCGCGCGCGGTCCCTGCTCGTCCCCGTCGACGACCCCGAGGACCCCGCTCCCGCCCCGCCGCCCGCCGTCGCCCCGGTCCTGCCCGGCCGTCCCGACGCCGACCGGCCCCAGGTACGCGCCCCGGGCCACCGGCCGGACTTCGTGGGCGGTCCGCCCTGCCCGTGGTGCTCCACCCCCAACCGGCCCGACCGCCACTACTGCGCCCGCTGCGCGATGCCCCTGACCGCCACCGACGAGACCACCCAGGCACCGGCCCCCTGGTGGCGCCGCCTCTTCGGCGGCCGGCGCCGCGAGACCCCCTGGGCGGGCGACCGGCCCCGCCTGCGCCGCGTGTTCGACCGCATCGGCACCTGGGTCACCCTCGCCGTCGTCGTCGCCCTGGCGATCCTCGGCTTCGTCTACATCCCCGACGGCATCCAGGCCACCCGCGACCACTTCGCCAAGCGCGCCCCGGTCGCCCCGGACCGGATCACGGCCTCCCGCTCCTACAGCGGGCACTCGCCGAAGCTCGCCTTCGACCAGCGCAGCAACACCTGGTGGGGACCGGGCGTCGCGCAGTCCGGCCGCGGCGAGTGGATCGAGGTCGGCTTCAGCGAGCCGACCCGGCTGCTGGACCTGATCATCACGCCGGGCGTCTCCACCCGGGCCGACAAGCTCAGCGAGTCGGCCCTGCCGCACCGCATCAAGGCGACGATCACCAGGAAGGACGGCAGCACCACGACCCGCGACCTCACCCTGGACCAGGGCGCGGGCGGCCAGCGCCGCCCCTTCCGGGTCGGTGAGGTCACCAAGGTCCGCTTCACCATCGAGTCGGCCCACGCGGCCTCCGCCAACAAGCAGGTCGCCATCGCGGAGATCGAGTTCTTCGGCCCCTCCAGCGCGAACCGCACCTGACCCAGAACGACCGAGGGCCCCGCCGTCCAGCGGACGGCGGGGCCTCGTCATGGGAACACCGACCGGCTGCGTGTTGCGCGGACGGCAGGGAATTCCGGACGACACGCCTGCGCCTGGCGGTCCTGGACGTCGGGTTACGCCTTTCAATCCCTGTGGGTCACTCTTCTGCCTGCATGCTGTGGCCGGTCGGGACTGCGAAGTTCTAGTGGATGTTCCCTGACGGAAGGAGTGGCAGTGGTAACGACACAGACCAAAGAAAAGGTGCAGCTGGAGCCTGAAGATGTGGCACGGCTGCGTCGACTCCAAGAAGAGGTCACCGGGCGACTGGAGGAGATGGCTCTGATCGTGAGTCGCTACCTCGGCTTCGATGCGTCGGAGCCCAGGACCGTGAAGTTCGAACCGTCACCGGACGGCGGAAAGCGGATGCGCAACATCCAAGTCGTGTGCACGAAGACGGGCTGCGGCTGCTGGGCCTACGACAACGGCACCTGCTGGCCCTGTTGACGGGAAAGTGACACCGCAAGGAAAATCCTCACGCAACTCAGACGCCGTGACGGCTCCGAGTCGAGCTCGGCGCCGTCACAGGTTCCCTGGAGCATCCCCCCAGGGGAATCCGGTCACGCCTCAGCCGGTACCCGGCCGACTTCTCCGTAACTGAGGGCGCGCCCTGATCAGGGGTCCCACGTCTTGTTGCCGATTCACCATCCTTTCCCCAAGTGGCACCGCTCTCAACCGGGTGTGACGATAGGAGTAAGAAGCTTGGAAGGAGGGCGAGATGACGTCCCAACAAGCGGGTGACGGCAACGCCCTGATGCCCAACATGTGCGTCTCCAACGCTGACGTTCGACAGTCCACGTGGTACAAGTCCGCGTTCCGCGGTTCGTTGTTCGCCGAGTCCCTCATGGACGACTCCCAGTTCCTCTGGGTCAACACCCGACGATCAACATTCGCCGGTCTCAATATGGACGGCAGTCGTCTGGTGGGCTGCTCGATGCGCGATGTCGTCATGGAGGACTGCGACCTCCGGGGTCTGACCATCAACGGCGTGAAAGTTGAGGATTTGATCGCCTCGCGGGAAGGGGCACAGTGATGTCCACACCCATGATATTCATTCGTCCAGAGCTGCGTCCCGAATTGGCTGGCACATACGGCATTGAGCCGGTCGGTATCGAAGACGCGATCCGCGACGCAGTGGCGCGCGGAGAACGTCTGGACGACAAGAAGGACGGTGTAGACCGGCGCTTCCTGGAGGACGGCGGCACGGAGACCCGCGGCTCCGGCAAGGTGTTCCTCGCCGGCGGCACAGGCAAGGAGACCTGCGACACCGGCAAGGAGGCCTGCGATCAGTTGCGCGTCGTCGTCTACGGCGAGATCGAGGCCGTGCACGACTTCATCCGTCCGATCATCTAGCGAGACGACGTGATCCTGCTGCTGGGCGCCGATCCAGGGGATGCGGCAATGGCAGGATTCGCCGACTACCTGGCGAGTCATTCGATCCCGCATCTGGTTTGCAGTGATCTCGGTCAGCTCGGATTCGGTGTGTATCTGGATGCCTGCGGCCGGACGGGTGTCCGGCTGCACGTGCCAGGACACGGGACCCTACGTGGCGACGAGGTGGCGGTGTTCGTCCGTAATCCGTGGATGTTCGCGCTGGCCGAGGAGGTCAGCGCTGATGCCCGCTTCGCCGCCAACGAGTACTACGCGGCGTTGTGGGCTGTGTGCGCCTTGCTCCCCAAGGTGATCAACCGGCCCGGTCCGCAGGCATGGCAATACGATCGCGAAGTGCGCCGCAGCCTTGAGCGGTCGTCACTGCTGCCGGAGTACTGGACTACCGACCCGGGGCAACTGCTCGATCGGCGGGATGCCTGCACGTCACCCGAGGTGCATGTCGAGGACCTGCTCACCCATGAGTGCCGGATCATCGAAGACCCCGGCAATCTCGGCGGGCGGCTGAACCCGGGCGCCTCTCACCTGCGAGCGGTATTCGCACCATCGAGCCGATACGTAGTCCACGTATGTGTCGGGCAGAAGTCGTTCACCGTCCTCAACGAGCCCGATGTCGATGTCGACGAGGAGCGGCACAGGACGCTCCTGCGTGACCTCGCCGACACCCTGAGCCAACGTGGCATTCGCTTCTTCGCGGTCGCTCTGGTCACCGACCACCAGCAGAGGCCCATGGTGAGCCGCATCCTGACCGACCCTCCATTCTCCTGGTACCGCGCGCACGCCGACGCGGTGCATGAGCAGCTGTGTGTGGAGCTTGCCCGCCCATTCCCGGTGGTCTTGGAGGCCGCTCGGTGAGCGTTCTTATCGTAGGGTCCCCACATGACCGCACAACGGTCCACACTGTGCGCGCCGCACGACAGAGCCGCGTGCCCCACATCTTTTTCGACATCGTAAGATTTCTGCGGTTCGGCACCTACTGCTGGGACTTTCAGAGCAGATGCGGTCGATTGAGCGACGGCACCCTGAGGGTTGACCTTCCCGACACCGGTATCACCGGCATCTACGTTCGCATGGTCGACATCATCGACAATCTCGACAGCCGGGAACGCGCCGCAGCATCGGCGCGACTTACCGCGCTCACGGAAATTCTCGCCACCGTCGACACTTTCGTAGTCAACCGCCCTGGCTCCGACATGAGTAACTGGTCGAAGGTTTATCACCTCAGCCTGCTCAGCCGCTGCGGCTTCACCGTGCCCGAGTCGCTGCTCACCAACAACGAGAACGAAGCACGCGCATTCCTAGCCGCGACACCGAGCACTGTCTTCAAGGGGGCCAGCGGCGAGAAGACGATCGCGTCGGCGCTCGAACACGATCAGGTGAGCGAATTGCGACTGCTGCCCCACAGCCCAGTCCTGTTTCAGGAGCGTGTGCGAGGTGCCGACGTGCGCACGCATCTGGTCGGCAAGCAGCACTTCTCTGAACGGATCGACAGCGAAGGCGTCAACTACCAGTACTGTGAGGGCGTCAAGACCTTCACCCCGGCACGTGTGCCGCCGGACGTCGTCGAAAAGTGCCTGGCATACCAGGCGATGAGCGATTTGACCTTCATCGGGTTCGACTTCATGGTTGGTGAGGATGGCCGCCACACGGTCCTGGAAGCCAACCCGATGCCCGGTTACGACGGATACGATCGGCGCTTGGGTCTCCGCATCTCCGGCGCTCTGCTGAATCTATTGCAAGGATGCTAGACACCATAACCACACGACCGTCGGCACTGAGCCGTTTCCAACCTGATCCCTGTACTGCTCATCGACCTATGGTCAGCGGCGCTGACAGCCGGGTTAGCAGGGGCCTAGCCCTCCGGCAGCTCCCGTGAGGCGAACCAGTGGGGGAACGGTCCGGCGGAAGGCGAACGGCGGGGTGCGGTCGGTGAGCTGGCGCAGCACGAACTCACCGGTGCCGCAGTCGAAGCGCTGCCACTCACCGTCGTACCGCACCAGAACCGGCCAGTCGTCGGGATCGGCCGGTCCGGTCAGCCAGTGGAAGGTCAGCTCCTGCTCGGTGGTCCCCCATATGAGCACGCCGCCGGGCGCGGGGTGGACCGGGTATGGCCGGTACAGGTCGGCGTACCGCGCCATGTCCTGGCCCCAGGCGACTAGATCCGTGCCCAGCGCACCCGGTACCAGCAGGTCCAGGTACTCGTCGAAGCTGCCCGCACCGAAGGCGTCGACGATGTCCTTGTAGTCACCGGGCAGCGCGGCGCCCAGCGCTGCCTCCGTCGCGGCCCAGTCGACGCCGCACCGATCGGGCTCCGTCCGCCCGGTGGCCTCCCGCAGCAACGCCACCCACCCGACCCCGGGCGGGCGGGTGAACGCGCGCCGGGCGAGGATCACGACGCGGCGCGGGCCATCGGCGGTGGCCGTCACGCCGTATCCGAACCAGTGCTCGTACCAAGCCGCGCGGCTCAAGGGGGTCGAGCTGTCCCCGTCCGCGTACGTCTTCACCACCCGCACCGGCCGCCCGATCGACCCGCAGAACATCAACCGGTCGTTCTTCCGCATCACCGACACTGCCGGCCTTCGCGCATCGGACGTCACGTCGTGGATGTCGAACGCCCCGGACCGATCATCGGCCGGGGCGTTCTCGCTGTTCAGCGACAGAGCCCCCTGTCGGATTCGAACCGACGACCTTCGCTTTACAAGAGCGGCGCTCTGACCAGCTGAGCTAAGGAGGCAGGCATCGCGCGGCGGCGCGCGCGGAGGCTGCTCCACTGTACACAGAGCCGGTGAACGATGGGATTCGAAAAGATCGGCGAAGTTCACAGGCCCGCAGGTACTGACAGATCAGGTGAACGCCGGGTACCGTCCTGAGCCAGTTCACTCGTGTGGACTACACCAACCACCTTCCTACAACGGATCGTCCGGCACGTTCCTGCCGGTAGAAGGGGGCCCATTCATCATGGCCACAGTCCAGTTCGACAAGGCGACCCGCGTGTACCCGGGTTCCGACAAGCCCGCCGTCGACGGTCTCGACATCGACATCGCGGACGGCGAGTTCCTCGTCCTGGTCGGCCCGTCCGGCTGCGGCAAGTCCACCTCGCTCCGCATGCTCGCGGGGCTCGAGGACGTCAACGGCGGCGCCATCCGCATCGGCGACCGCGACGTCACCCACCTGCCGCCGAAGGACCGGGACATCGCCATGGTGTTCCAGAACTACGCGCTGTACCCGCACATGACCGTCGCCGACAACATGGGCTTCGCGCTCAAGATCGCCGGCGTCAACAAGGCGGAGATCCGGCAGAAGGTCGAGGAGGCCGCGAAGATCCTCGACCTCTCCGAGTACCTGGACCGCAAGCCGAAGGCGCTCTCCGGCGGTCAGCGCCAGCGTGTCGCGATGGGCCGCGCGATCGTGCGTGAGCCGCAGGTGTTCCTCATGGACGAGCCGCTGTCCAACCTGGACGCCAAGCTCCGCGTCTCCACGCGTACGCAGATCGCCTCGCTCCAGCGCCGCCTGGGCATCACCACCGTCTACGTCACCCACGACCAGGTCGAGGCCATGACCATGGGCGACCGGGTGGCGGTGCTGAAGGACGGTCTGCTCCAGCAGGTCGACTCGCCGCGCAACATGTACGACAAGCCCGCCAACCTCTTCGTCGCCGGCTTCATCGGCTCCCCGGCCATGAACCTGATCGAGGTCCCGATCACCGACGGCGGTGTGAAGTTCGGCAACAGCGTCGTCCCGGTCAGCCGGGACGCCCTGCAGGCCGCCGCCGACAAGGGCGACCGCACGGTCACCGTCGGCGTCCGCCCCGAGCACTTCGACGTGGTGGAGCTGAACGGCGGCGCGGCCGCGTCGCTGACCAAGGACTCCGCGAACGCCCCGGCCGGCCTCGCCGTCACGGTCAACGTCGTCGAGGAGACCGGCGCCGACGGCTACATCTACGGCACGGTCGAGGTCGGCGGCGAGACGAAGGACCTCGTGGTCCGCGTCAGCAGCCGCGCGGTGCCGGAGAAGGGCGCGACCGTCCACGTCGTGCCGCGGCCGGGCGAGATGCACGTGTTCTCGTCCTCCTCCGGTGAGCGCCTCTCCGACTGAGGACCCGTGCGCACCGGGGACTCGCGTCCCCGGCACGGGTGAATTCGCCCCGCGTCGACCAGAAGGGCCCCGCAACCTGCTGCGGGGCCCTTTTCGATGTCGACAAATACCCCGCCACAACGGACGTTTCGAGCAGTGTGCGTCAACCCGTTACCCATTTTCCGGCCCTTTCCCATCCCCCGAACCGGTGACTAAATGTCGCCAAATCATCACCGGGCGCTACCCTCACTCGCGTGAAGCACTCCGTGAAGCACTCCGCCTCCCAGCAGACGCGCAGCGGCCGGGGCCCCGCCCGCCGGATCGGCCGTTCGCTCGCCTTCGTCCTGCCCGTCGTCCTGGTGCTCTCCGGGACCCTCGCGGTCACCCGGGTCAACTGGTCGGGGGACCCCTCCAACTCGGTGCTCACCGCGTCGGACGCCTCCGCCGCCGGGGCCTCCACGCACGCCGCGCCCCGCGCCCCGCACGAGGTGCTGCGCGACCGGCTGCTGACCGAGCTTCAGGAGGAGGACCCGGGCGTCGCCCTCACCCACCTCCAGCAGGCGGTCGACGACCGCCCCTCGCTCGCCCGGCACTGCGCGTCCATCGCCCGAGCCCTCGGCCGGGCCGCGGTGAAGGTCTACGGCCCGACGCGTGCCCAGTCGTACGCGCGCCCCGTCTGCGACACCACCTTCGCCTCGGGCGTGCTGGCCGCGCACCGCTGAGCACCCCCGGCCGAGCACCCCCACGGGGCCGACGGGACGCCACGTACAGTTCGGGGCATGACCGATCCGAACGCCGCGTCCCGCCGCCCCGTTCAAGCCGTCGTCCTGGCCGGCGGGCAGGGTTCCCGCCTGCGCCCCTACACCGACGACCGGCCCAAGCCGATGGTCGAGATCCCGGGTACCGGAACCCCGATCATCGGCCATCAGCTCGCCTGGCTCGCCGAGGAGGGCGTGACCGACGTGGTGGTCTCCTGCGGCCACCTCGCCGAGGTGCTCCAGAAGTGGCTGGAGACCGCCGACCTCCCGCTCTCCGTCACGACCGTGGTGGAGCCCGAGCCCCTCGGCCGCGGCGGCGGCCTGAAGTACGCCGCCGCGCGTCTCCCCCACCCGGACCGGCCCTGGTACGCCACGAACGGCGACATCTGGACGCGCTTCTCCCTGCGCGACATGGCCGACTTCCACGCCGAGCGGGACGCCGTCGCGACCCTCGCCCTGGCCCGCCCCCGGCTGCCGTGGGGCGCCGTGCAGACGGACGGCTTCGGGCACATCACCGACTTCATCGAGGCACCCCCGTCGACCTTCGAGATCAACGCGGGTGTCTACGTCTTCTCGCCCGCCTTCGCGGAGATGCTCCCGGAGCGCGGCGACCACGAGCGGACGACGTTCCCCCGGCTGGCCCGTGAGCACCGGCTGGCCGGTTTCCCGATCCCGCAGGGCTCCTACTGGCGGGCGATCGACACCGCCAAGGACCTGACGGAAGCGGCCCGGGAGCTGGCCGCGCTCAGCCGCTGAGCCACGGCCGCCGGGCCACCGGGCGTACACGTGGACGGGTCCCGCACGGATGACGTGCGGGACCCGTCGTCGTAGGTGCCCGGGCCGGCGGTCCGGCCCGGCCCGGGGCGGGGCCTAGCCCAGGAGGCCGCCCACCAGGCGGCTGCCCGGCTGTCCCCCGGAGGAGGAGCTGCCGCCGTCGCCGTCGTCGTCGCTTCCGGTGGAGCCGGCGGAGCCGTCGCCGCTGCCGCCGGTGGCGGTGCCGCCGGAGGTCGGGCCGGCGGTGGTGCTCGGGGCCTGCCCGGCCGGGGAGGTCCGCTCGGGCGGTGCCTGGCCCGTGGTGCCCTGGGGCTGGCTGGGGGCGTCGCCGGGCGTGGTGCCGCCCTCGTCGGTGGCGCCGGGGGTGGTCCCGTCCTTCTCGGCGGGGGCGGTCGCGCCGGAGGTGGCGCCCTCGGTGGACGCGGAGGAGGAGACCTCCGGCGTCTCCTGTTCCCGCTCCCCGGACTTCCGGGGCAGCGGGGTGCCGGGGAGTTCGTTGCGCGGGCCCTCGCCGGGCCCCGGGACGACCACGCGGTCGGCGTCGCGCACGGCACCGCCGAGCAGCGAGCCGACGAGGAGGGTGACGCCGGCGACGAGGAAGGTGACCAGGGCGCCGCGGCGCAGCACGTACCGGCGCAGGTCCCAGATGTCGGCGCGGGGGCCGAGACGGCGCCACGCACCCCCGGCGAGGCGGCCGTCGACGGAGTAGACGGGTGCCCCGGCGATGATCAGCGGGGACCAGGCGGCCAGGTAGATGATGTCGGGGGCGTCGTAGACGGGCGTGCTCTTCCAGCTGACGGTGACCAGCAGCGCGGCGGACAGGATCGCGCCGATGACGGCGGCGACGCGCTGCCAGCAGCCCAGGACGGTCAGGACGCCGACGACGACCTGCAGGAAGGCGATGACCAGGCCGGAGCCGACGGGGTGCGCGAGGGCGAACTGGCGCAGCGGTTCGGCCACGTCCCAGGGGTGCAGGGTGTTGAGCCACTTCACCATGGACCCGCGCTCGCCGCCGTCGAAGTAGACGGGATCGCAGAGCTTGCCCATGCCGGCGTAGACGGAGATGAAGCCGAGGAAGACGCGCAGGGGCAGCAGCACGACACCGAGGTTGATGCGGCGGCCGGGGTAGTAGGCGTGCCGTGCCGGGTCGTCGGCGTGGCGCCTCGAGCGCGGCTCGGGGTCCGTGCCGTCGCCGTACTCGGGGGACGGGTCGAAGTCGTCGTCGCCGTAGGCCGGTTCGTCGTAGGCGCTGCCGACGGTGCGCATCGCGGGCAGCAGCCGGCCCCCGTCGCGGGCGAGGCCGCGCTGGGCGCCGACGAGAGGGGCCTGGAGGGGCTGGGTGTCGAAGTCGTCGTACGGGTCGTGGCCGGGGCGGCCGCCCCCGCCGACGCGGGGGATGACCTGGGTGGCGCCGGCGTCGGCGGAGGTGCCGGCGAGCGGGTCCTCGGCGTGCCGGCCCGCTCCGGCCCGCACCGCCTGGAGCAGCCGGTGGGCGCCGGTGTCGTCCGGGTCGGACCGGCCGCTCCAGACGACGGGGCGGCGCCGGGCGGGCGTGGGGACCCCGGTGCCGGCGACGGGCATGCGGGCGGCGTCCTGGGTGGCGCTCAAGTGCCGCGCGATCCGCGGGGACCGGGTCCGCCGCGCGGAGGCACCGAGCTGCACGCGGAAGCTCGCGTGATTGACGATGACCTGGGCCGGATCGCTCGGCACCTTCACCATGCTCAGCGCGGGAGCGTCGTCGTATCCAGACGAGCGGTCCCCCGTGGGTGTGCGGGGTGTTCTGGTGTCCACGCTCAACTAACCGAGTGATGTGTCGTTAGGACACTGCCTCCGCCCGCCGGATGTGTCCGGACCGCGTCAAGCTTGTCCGGACCACCCGGAACGCCCCGTTCGGGGGACCGCACCGAACGTACGATCCCCCGCGGCGGTCACCCGCTCAGGCGCGCCGGCGCGCGGCCTCGTAGAGCACGATGCCCGCCGCCACACCGGCGTTCAGCGACTCGGCGCCGCCGGGCATCGGGATCCGGACCCGGAAGTCGCAGGTCTCGCCGACCAGGCGGGACAGGCCCTTGCCCTCGCTGCCGACCACGACGACCACGGGCCCACCCAGGGCCTCCAGCTCGCCGAGCTCGACCTCGCCGTCGGCGGCGAGACCCACGACGACGATCCCGGCCTTCTGGTACGCCTCCAGCGCGCGCGTGAGGTTGGTGGCGCGGGCCACCGGCGTCCGGGCGGCCGTGCCGGCCGACGTCTTCCAGGCGCCCGCCGTCATGCCGGCCGCGCGCCGCTCGGGCACGACGACGCCGTGGCCGGCGAAGGCGGAGACGGAGCGGACGACCGCACCGAGGTTGCGCGGGTCGGTCACGCCGTCGAGGGCGACGATCAGCGGGTCCGCGCCCTCGTCGTGGGCGGCGGCGACCAGGTCCTCGGGGTGGGCGTACTCGTACGGCGGGACCTGGAGGACGAGCCCCTGGTGGTTGAGCCCGTTGGTCATCCGGTCCAGTTCCGGGCGCGGCGCCTCCATGAGGTTGATGCCGCCGCGCTCGGCCGCGAGCTGGAGCGTCTCACGCACCCGCTCGTCGTTGTCGATGAACTGCTGGACGTAGAGCGTCGTGGCGGGCACGCCCTCGCGCAGCGCCTCGTAGACGGGGTTGCGGCCGACGACGAGTTCGGACGTCGACCGGCCGCCCCCGCGTCGCTGCTGGGGGCGCCCCCCCGTGGCACGGCGGGCCTTCGCGTTGGCGGCGCGCTGCTTGGCGTGCCCCTTGCGCATCTCGGCGGGAGGCGTCGGCCCCTTGCCTTCCAGGCCCCGGCGTCGCTTGCCGCCGCTGCCGACCTGCGCGCCCTTCTTGCCGGACATGCGGCGGTTGTTCGCGGCCATGAGTTACCTGTCTCCGCTCTCTGCGTCTGCACGGGGTGTGCGTGGTGCTTGCGTCGTATGCAGTGTGCCGCCCGGGAGGCCGGGCGGCACACTCGATCTTCCCGGGACCGCGGGGGCTCAGCGGGAGCCGAGGCTCCAGCGGGGTCCCTGCGGGCCGTCCTCGATGGCCAGGCCCGACTCCTTGAGCTGGTCGCGGATGGCGTCCGCGGTGGCCCAGTCCTTCCGCGCCCGGGCGGCCTCCCGCTGGTCGAGGACGAGGCGTACGAGGCTGTCGACGACGTCGTGCAGGTCCTCGCCCTTCTCGCCCTCGCCGGCCCAGTGCGGCGCCTGCGGGTCGAGACCGAGCACGCCGAGCATCGCCCGGACCTCGGCGAGGCGGGCGACGGCGGCCTCCTTGTCGTCGGCGGCCAGCGCGCTGTTGCCCTGCCGGACGGTGGTGTGCACGACGGCGAGCGCCTGCGGGACGCCCAGGTCGTCGTCCATCGCCTCGGCGAAGGCCGGCGGCACCTCGGCGGCGGGCTCGACGGTCCCGGCCAGCTCGGTGACACGCTGCGCGAAGCCCTCGATCCGCGCGAACGCCGACTCGGCCTCGCTCAGGGACTCCTCGCTGTACTCGATGGTCGAGCGGTAGTGCGGCGTGCCGAGGTAGTACCGGAGCACGACCGGGCGCCACTGCTTGACCATCTCGCCGACGAGGACGCTGTTGCCGAGCGACTTCGACATCTTCTCGCCGCTCATGGTGACCCAGGCGTTGTGCACCCAGTACCGGGCGAAGGCGTCGCCGAAGCCCCTGGCCTGGGCGATCTCGTTCTCGTGGTGCGGGAAGATCAGGTCGATCCCGCCGCCGTGGATGTCGAACTCGGTGCCCAGGTACTTGTGCGCCATGGCGGAGCACTCCAGGTGCCACCCCGGCCGCCCCCTGCCCCACGGCGTCTCCCAGCTCGGCTCCCCGGGCTTGGCCGCCTTCCACATGGCGAAGTCCCGCGGGTCCCGCTTGCCGGTCTCGCCCTCGCCCGCGGGCTGGCGCAGCTCGTCGATGTCCTGGTTGGACAGCGACAGGTACCCGGGCAGGGAGCGCACGTCGAAGTAGACGTTGCCCTCGGCCTCGTAGGCGTGCCCGCGCTCGATGAGGCCGCGCATCATCTCGACCATCTCGGTGATGTGCCCGGTGGCGCGCGGCTCGTAGGTCGGTGGCAGGCAACCGAGCGCGGTGTAGGCGTCGTTGAACGCCCGCTCGTTCTCGTAGCCGATGGACCACCAGGGGCGGTTCTGCTCCGCCGCCTTCCGGATGATCTTGTCGTCGATGTCGGTGACGTTGCGGATGAACGTGACGTCGTAGCCGCGGTACGCGAACCAGCGGCGCATGATGTCGAAGTTCAGGCCGGAGCGGATGTGCCCGATGTGCGGGGCGGCCTGCACGGTGGCACCGCACAGGTAGATCGAGACACACCCGGGCGTGAGGGGGGCGAAGTCACGGATCTGCCGGGCGCTGGTGTCGTACAGGCGAATAGTCACGAGTCCAGGGTAGTGGGCCCCGGGCAGTGCCACGGGCGCACGGCCCGCCTGTCGCCGCACCGGTTCCGATTCGCGCCGCCGCCCGTCCGGCGGGAGCCACCGCTCGGCCCGGTGGGTGGGCGCGGCCCGGGGCCCGGGGGCGGAACCCCCGGCGGCCGGACGCGCGCCACGCCCGTCAGCCCACCCGCGCCACGAGCGCCGTGGCCACCGCCATCAGCCCTTCCCCCCGGCCGGGGAACCCGAGCCCGTCCGTCGTCGCCCCCGACACGGACACCGGCGCCCCCGCCGCCTCGGACAGCACCTTCTCCGCCTCCGCGCGCCGCTTGCCGATCTTCGGCCGCGGCCCGACCACCTGCACCGCGACGTTCCCGATCCGGAAACCGGCCGCGCGCACGATCCGCGCGGCCTCCGTCAGCAGGGTCACCCCCGACGCGCCGGACCACTCCGGCCGCCCGGTGCCGAAGTGCTGTCCCAGGTCTCCGAGCCCCGCCGCGGAGAACAGCGCGTTGCACGCCGCGTGCGCCACGACGTCCGCGTCGGAGTGCCCGGCCAGCCCGGTCCCCTCGCCCTCCCACTTCAGCCCGGCGCACCACAGCTCGCGCCCGTCCTCGAAGGCGTGGATGTCGGTACCAATGCCGACCTGGGGCAGCACCGGGGGGACGTCCGTCTCAGAAGCCATCGTTCAGCCTCCTGCGTGCCAGTACCGCCTCAGCGAGCACCAGGTCGAGGGGGCGGGTCACCTTGAACGCCTCCTCGTGCCCCGGCACGACCACCACCGTCCGGCCCAGCCGCTCGACCATGCTCGCGTCGTCGGTGACGTCACCGGTCACCGTCTCGTGGGCCCGCACCAGCGTGGCCCGGTCGAAGCCCTGCGGGGTCTGCACCGCCCGCAGTCGCGCCCGCTCCGGTGTCGCCACCACCGGCTCCGGCTCGCCCGGCACCGCGGCGGGCTCGACCTGCTTGACGGTGTCGGTGAGCGGCAGCGCGGGCACCACGGCGGGCGCGCCGTCCCGTACGGCCTCGATCACGCCGTCCACCGTGTCCACCGGCACCAGCGGCCGGGCCGCGTCGTGCACGAGGACGATGTCGTACTCGGGCGGCAGCGCGTCCAGGCCGAGCCGGACGGACTCCTGCCGCGACTCGCCGCCGGGGACGACGAGGAAGTCGGTCCGCTCGGGCAGCGCGTGCACGTCGAGGAGGTTCTTGACCTCCGCGGCGCCGTCGGGCGGGGCCACGACGACGACCAGGGAGACCGCGCGGGACGCGGCCATCGCGCGGACCGCGTGGATGAGCATGGGCGTGCCGCCCAGGGCGCGGAGGGCCTTCGGGGCCCCCGGGCCGAGGCGTACACCGCGGCCGGCGGCCGGGATCACGGCCGCGGTCCGGGCGTTCGTACGGGTTCCGGCGGGCGGCTGCGCGGGCGTGGGGCGCGATTCGTCAGACATCGGTTCCTGTCAGGTTTGTGTGCTCGACCTAGTTGGGTATGGCCTCACCGTGCCGGGCGCGACGCCTTGACCGGACCCTTCCGTGACCCTGGTCGAGCCTGCAGCCCGGGCCCGGCACGCCAGGACCGGGGGGAAGCCCCCGGGAGGAGCGTACGAAGGCGTTCGGCGTCGGGGTATGAAGATGCCGCAGCGCCCGGCGACAGCAAAGATGTCATCGGGCACCGCGGCATTTCGTGCGCTGTACCGAGTGGGCCTGAGCCGAGCGGCCGGTGGGCGGCCGTGCGTGTCAGGTCCCGCGCGGGTCTCGCCTCAGGAGGCGAGCACCTCGTCGAGCAGGGCCTCCGCCTTGTCCTCGTTGGTGTTCTCCGCGAGGGCCAGCTCGCTCACCAGGATCTGGCGGGCCTTGGCGAGCATGCGCTTCTCACCTGCGGAGAGTCCGCGCTCGCGCTCACGGCGCCACAGGTCACGCACGACTTCCGCGACCTTGATGACGTCGCCGGAGGCGAGCTTCTCCAGGTTTGCCTTGTAACGACGCGACCAGTTCGTGGGCTCCTCGGCGTACGGCGCGCGCAGCACCTCGAAGACCCGGTCCAGCCCGTCCTGACCGACCACATCACGCACGCCGACGAACTCCGCATTGTCCGCTGGCACACGTACCGTCAGGTCACCCTGGGCGACCTTCAGCACCAAGTAGGTCTTGTCCACGCCTTTGATCTGGCGAGTTTCGATAGCCTCGATCAGCGCGGCCCCGTGATGGGGATAGACCACGGTGTCGCCAACCTTGAACGTCATGTGACAGGTACCCCTTCCGTGGCTATCCAGGGTAACACGGATACGGCGTCTTCTGAATGGCGTTTTCGCAGGTCAGGGCATATCTCGGGGCTTGACAACAGCAACAGGAACGTGCTGCGCCGGGTGAGCGGAAGAAGGTATTCGCAGGTCGGAGCGGCTCTTCAGGCCGGACGAAACAGACACGTCACACACGCCGACAGGGGTCTCCAGACGCCTGAATATCCCCATATGTCTGGTTCCATGCGTGCGACTTCCGCTACTCCGTTCGGTCCCCGGCGCGGGCTTCCGGACGATTCCGGAATTGATCACTGGTCCTCCCGACGCGCCCCCGTCGTTGATCAATTTCGGCTCGGTCCGCGCATTCCTTCACACGGAATTCGCGTGCGGGCGGGCACCGGTATGGCGGTGCTTCTTATCCGAATGGCGGATCGGGGTGTGTCGACTCCGCACACCAATGCGACTCCTGATGCCAGTGCGCCCGACGCCCTCCCGAAGCGGCCGGCCGGGCCCCGGATCTACCGCCTGCCGGGCTAAGCCGAGCCCCTCCGGGGAGGGTCGGGTGCGGCGGCCCGGGAACGGCTCGGTAACCTGAGGCCGCTGACAGTCACTTAGGGCGGCTTTATCCGTGCCGCCGCCTCGCTCGAGTCCAAGGAGTTGCCGCCGCCGTGAGCAGCAGCCTTCGACGCGGTGCCCTCGCCGCCGCCGCCATCGCGTTCTCGATCGCCTCGCTCGCCGCGTGCGGTGCCGGTCACAACGCCCAGACCCTGAATATCAAGCCGGACAACGCCGCGACCTCCGTCGGCGACATCAAGATCCAGAACGCGGTCGTCATCACGCAGCCCGACCTGGAGTCGACCGGCCCGGCCGTGGTCTCCGGCACCGTGTTCAACAGCAGCTCGACCGACCAGACGCTCGACTCCATCACCGTGGCCGGCAAGTCCGCCGAGCTGAAGCCCGCCAAGGGCGGCAAGGGCCTGACCGTCCCGGCCGGCGGTTCCCTGATCCTGGGGGGCAAGGACAACGCCTCCGCGGTGCTGCCCAGCAGCCGCGAGGCCATCCAGGACGGCGACGTGCAGAAGGTCACCTTCGCCTTCAGCGAGACCGGCGACGTGAGCCTCAACGCCTTCGTCGTCCCGGCCGGGAGCTACTTCTCCTCGTGGGGCCCGAGCGAGGTCCCGTCGGCGCCGGCCGCGGAGACGCCGTCCGCGGAGACCTCCGGGGAGCCGGCCGCCGGTGAGGGCTCGGGCGCCCCGGCCGACGGCGCGTCCGCGGACGCGACCGGCGCGGAGGCCGACGCCGGCACGCAGGAGTCGGCCGGCCACTGAGCCCCGTACCCCTCGGCTCGCAGCACGGCGAAGGGCGGGACCTCCCTCACGGGGGTCCCGCCCTTCGCGCTGCGTCCCGGGGGCCGGAGCCGGTCCGGTTACGGCTCGAACTTGTAGCCGAGGCCGCGCACCGTCACCAGGTAGCGGGGCGCGCCCGGGTCGGGTTCGATCTTGGCGCGCAGCCGCTTGACGTGGACGTCGAGGGTCTTGGTGTCGCCCACGTAGTCGGCGCCCCACACCCGGTCGATCAGCTGCATGCGGGTCAGCACGCGGCCGGCGTTGCGCAGCAGCATCTCCAGCAGGTCGAACTCCTTCAGCGGCAGGTCGACCTTGGTGCCGCCGACGGTCACGACGTGCCGGTCGACGTCCATACGGACGGGGCCGGCCTCCAGCGCGGCGGGCGTGACCTCCTCCGGCTCGCCGCGGCGGCGCAGGACGGCGCGGATGCGGGCGACCAGCTCGCGGGAGGAGAAGGGCTTGGTGACGTAGTCGTCGGCCCCTATCTCCAGCCCGACGACCTTGTCGATCTCGCTGTCCTTGGCGGTCACCATGATCACGGGGACGTTCGAGCGGCCGCGCAGCTGACGGCACACCTCGGTGCCCGGCAGTCCGGGCAGCATCAGGTCGAGGAGGACGAGGTCGGCGCCGTTGCGCTCGAACTCGTCGAGTCCGTCGGGCCCGGTGGTCGCGACAGCGACCTCGAAGCCCTCCTTGCGGAGCATGTAGGACAGGGCGTCGGAGAAGGACTCCTCGTCCTCGACGACGAGCACACGGGTCACGGAAGGACCTCCGGGGAGGGAAGCGTTTCGTACGGGGATGTGGAGGGGGTGGCGGAGGACCGTCCGCCGCCGGCGATCTCGCCGTGCTCCACATGGCCCAGGTCGAGCTGTTCCACCTGGTCCACGTGGTCGGCGTCGTGGGGGGCCCGCCGTGCCGCGCGGTCGCGGGCGGTGCCCGACTCCGGCAGCCGCAGGGTGAACGTGGAGCCCTGTCCTTCGGCGCTCCACACCGTGACCTCCCCGCCGTGCGAGGCGACCACGTGCTTGACGATCGCGAGACCCAGACCGGTGCCTCCGGTGGCCCGGGAGCGGGCGGGGTCGACGCGGTAGAAGCGCTCGAAGACGCGCTCCTTGTCCTTCTCGGAGATGCCGATGCCCTGGTCGGTCACGGCGATCTCGATCAGGTCGCCGCCGGGAGCGCCGACGCGCCGGGCCGCGATGCCGACGCGGGTGCGGGCGGGCGAGTAGTTGACGGCGTTCTCGACGAGGTTGCCGAGCGCGGCGGCGAGCTGGCCGCGGTTGCCGCGGACGTGCAGGTCGGCGGAGCCGCCGGCGGCCATGGTGATCTGCTTCGTACCGGCCGCCTGCCGGCAGCGGTCAATGGCCTCGGCGACCAGTTCGTCCACGCGGACGGGCTCGGCGTCGTCCAGCGGATCGTCGTTCTGGACCCGGGACAGGTCGATCAGCTCCTGCACCAGGTTGGTGAGCCGGGTCGCCTCGATCTGCATGCGCCCGGCGAACCGCTCCACGGCCTCCGGGTCGTCGGAGGCGTCCATGACGGCCTCGGAGAGCAGGGAGAGCGCGCCGACCGGCGTCTTCAGCTCGTGGCTCACGTTGGCGACGAAGTCGCGCCGCACCGCCTCGATGCGGCGGGCCTCGGTCAGGTCCTCGACCAGCAGCAGCACCAGCCGCGACCCCAGGGGCGCGACGCGCGCGGAGACGGCGAGTGCCTCGCCGCGCCCGTTGCCCCGCCTCGGCAGGTCCAGCTCGACCTGCCGTATCTCCCCGTCCCGCCGCGTGTCCCGCGCCATCTGCAGCATCGGTTCGACGGCGAGCTTGCCGCCCCGGACCAGGCCGAGGGCGTACGCCGCCGAGCTGGCCTTGACGACGCCGTCGGCCTCGTCGAGGACGACGGCGGAGGACCGCAGCACCGACAGGACGGTGTCCACGCCGGGCGGGAGCACCGGGTCGGTGTGCAGGGAGGTACGGGTGGGGCGCTTCTGGTCGCGCTCGCTCCAGCGGAACGCCAGCATGGCGATGACGCCGGTGAGTACTCCGGCGATCGCTGCCGCTGCGGCGACCGCCGCGTTCACGTCCATGCGTCAAGGTTAGGCATGGCGAACCGCCCCGCATCAGCCATCGGGGTGCGACCTCGGACACTCGTCGCCCAGAGTTCACCTTGGAGCCAGGGTCGGTTCACTCGGGGTGCCGGAATCGGACGCGTACGGGCCGGAACGTGTAAGCGTGGGGGTGCGGAGAGGGACCCGAGCCCCCTCCCAGGACGCACGAGAGGGAACCTGATGCGGGACGCGTACCACGAGGAACTGGACTCGATCGGCGACGGTCTGGTGGAGATGGCCCGGCTGGTCGGGTCGGCGATCGGGCGCGCCACGACCGCCATCCTCGACTCCGACCTGAAGCTGGCCGAGCACGTGATCGAGGCCGACCAGAAGGTCGACGAGCTCCAGCACGAGCTGGAGGCGAAGGCGATAGCCCTGCTGGCCCGGCAGCAGCCGGTGGCGACGGACCTGCGCATCGTCGTCACCTCGCTGCGGATGTCGGCGGATCTGGAGCGCTCGGGCGACCTGGCCCAGCACGTGGCCAAGCTCGCCCGGCTGCGCTACCCGGCGCGTGCGGTCCCGCACGACCTGCACGCCACGATCCTGGAGATGGGCCAGCTCGCGCAGCGCCTGATGGCGAAGGCGGCCGAGGTGATCATCACCAAGGACGTGGACCTGGCGCTCCAGCTGGAGCAGGACGACGACGAGATGGACCTCCTGCACCGCACCCTCTTCCAGCACCTGATGGACGACCGCTGGAAGCACGGCATCGAGACGGCGGTGGACGTGACCCTGCTCGGCCGCTACTACGAGCGCTACGCCGACCACGCGGTCGCGGTAGCCAAGCGGGTGGTCTACCTGGTCACGGGCGAGCACGCGGACGAGCTCCAGGCGGACATCCAGCCGGTGACGGGGGTGGAGGGGGCCTGACGAGGGGCTCGACCGGCGCCCGGTGCCGTCCCCGCCGGGTGCCGGGGCGCGCGGGAGCGCCCCAGTGCGCCGTTGATGCGACCGGGGCTTCGGGCGTCCAATGGGCTCAGGCACCAGCCTCGAGGAGGGACCCATGGCCGATTCCCCCAGTACGACGCCCGACCCCGCGCAGGAACGCCGGACCGAGCAGCCCACCGACCTGCGCAGCCTGCCCCTGATCGCCGCCTGCGGCTGCGGTTCGGGCTGCGGCTGCGGCTGCCAGTCGGGCAACCCGTGCCAGTGCGGCTGACGGGACGATGACGCGGTGACCGTAGGACGGCCGGGGTGCACCCGGCCGCCCTACGGTCTTTCGCTGCCCGCGCCGGCGGGCGATGTCCCCGCGTCCCGCAGGTCAGATGCCGAACGCCGGGGCGTAGCGGACGGTTCCTGCGGGGAGCGGGTGGCGGGCGTCGAGGCTGAGTGCCATGAGGGCCTCGTCCGGGACGTCGATGGTCACGCCGATGCCGTACCGCGAGGCCCGGGAGAACCCGAACCGGGGGTAGTACGACGGGTGTCCGAGGACGACCACGTGGCGTTCGCCCTGTGCCCTCGCCGCGGCCAGGGCCGCGCGGACGGCCGCGCCGCCCGCGCCGGTCCGCTGCCGTTCCGGGTGGACGGCGCACGGCGCCAGGCACAGGGCCGGCGTGGTGCCGATGTGGCAGCGGGTCAGGAGGGCGAAGCCCACCGGGCGGCCGGTCCCGTCCACCGCGATGAGGGAGAGGCCCTCGATCCAGGCGTCCGGGTCGGCGCGCAGGGCGTCGACAAGGTCGGCCTCCATGGCGGTGGGGAAGGCGGCGAGGTTGATGTCGCGGACGGCGGGGATGTCGGAGCCGGTTTCGGCGCGCGTGATCCAGGTGTTGCCCATGACGACGGATGATCCGTTCCAGGAGAGTTTCGTGTGGTCGCCCCGCGAGTTCACGCGCTCGGCGGGGGAGGGCCCGAGGGTCAGGCCACGGCCCGGGACATGAGGGAGACCCGGACGCTGCGCACGGCGTCACTGAACGCGGCCATCAACCTCACCTCCCTGATCCTCGACCCTGCTCACACGAGACGGAACAACCCTACAACGACCGCGGCGCCCAACGCCGTTGCTCACACCGGCTTCCGGCCTACTGGCTGACGCGCCTCTGCCGCATGTACCGGAGGATCACGAAGACGATCGCGGCGAGCTGTGCGACGAACCAGATGCTGATCTCCACCGCTCCCATGCCGCTGCCGACTGCCAGCAGCACCAGGGCGAACACGACGATGACCAGTAGAAGATTCACGATCAAGCTGCGCAACGTCCCGCCCCCGGACTCATGGCCTTGTGCCTGGGTGAGCGTGATCGCAGGTGGTGATCATCATGTACAGATCATCGCGGACCACCGGTGCGCAGCGGTCCCCTTACCTGTCAGGTCATCGACTCCCCTGCTCGGGGCATGCCATCCTCCCGGCGTACGGAGCTCGACCGACCGGAAGGACGCCATGCCCGCCTACGTCATAGCTCACCTGCGAGAAGCCGCTCCGCACCCGGAGATCGTCGAGTACATCGAGCGCATCCCGGCCACCTTCGAGCCCTACGGCGGACGCTTCCTCGTGCACGTCACGCCGCACGAGGTGAAGGAGGGCGACTGGCCCGGGCACGTGGTGATGATCGGCTTCCCCGGTATCGCCGAGGCACGGGCCTGGTGGGACTCGCCCGCCTACCAGGAGATCGCACCGCTGCGCTCGCGGCACATCCAGGGCGACATCATCCTGGTCGAAGGCGTCCCGGCCGGCTACGACGCGACCGCCACCGCGAAGGCCCTGCGAGAGACCCTGCCCACGGAGTAGCCCCGCCGGGCCGCAGCAGCGGCCCGCCACCGCTGCGAACCCCCAGGGGGCACCGGCCGGCCGGCACGCGGCGACGCCCGCCGCCTTCGGACCCCGTACCGCCTCCGAGTGACACATGCCCACCGCCCTGCGCTCGTCGGACGGGGAGTCGACAACGACCGCCCCAACTTCTAGGAGGCTGCTTCAAGTTGCGCATGCACAAAGGCACGTCCGTCGCAGTGGCAGCGGCACTGCTCGGCTCGCTGACCCTGCTCGGGACCGGGACAGCGACCGCCGTGGCCGAAGAGACGAGCGTGGCGCTGCCCAGCGCCTCGTTCCGGGACATCGTCGTCGACGGAGTGCACGACCGGGTGTTCGTCAGCGACCCGGACGGCGGCAGCGTCGTCGTCACCGACTACGAAGGCACGGTCGTCCAGCGGATCACCGCCGAGGAAGGGGCCGCGGGCCTCGTGCTCTCGGCGGATTCCAGCAGGCTGTACGTGGCCCTGTCGACGGCCGACGCGATCGCCGAGATCGACACCGCCACCCTCACCGAGACCGACCGCTACCCGACCGGCGCGGACACCTCGCCCCAGACACTGGCGATGGCGGGCGGCAAGCTGTGGTTCGGCTACGCGGTCGGCAGCAGCGGTGGCATCGGCTCGCTCGACGTGGCCTCCCCGGCCCCGGTGGCGACGCTCGTCCCGAGCGGCCGTTACTGGTACTACGCCCCGGCTCTGGCGTCCTCCCCCGCCGACCCGGACGTCCTGGTGGCGGGCGAGGAGGGCGTCAGCCCGGCCACCCTGGCGGTCTACGGCACGGCGGACGGCGGCCTGCAGAAGCGCACCGAGCGCCTCTTCACCTCGTCGCCGTCGATCTCGTACCTCAACGACTTCGCGGTGACGGCGGACGGCCAGAACATCGTCGTGGCGGCGAACAACCCGTACGACCACCAGATCGTCCGCCTGTCGGACCTGTCCTCGAACGGCTCCTACTCGAGCTGGCAGTTCCCGAACGCGGTGGCCGTGGCGGCCGACGGGACGGTGGCGACGGGCGCGACCGACGACTTCGTGAAGACCTACCGCCCGGGTTCCACCTGGCCGGCGTTCCGCGAATACGCCGTGAACGACCTCCAGCGCGACGGCCTCGCCTGGGCCCCGGACGAGAACCGGCTCTTCGCGATCACGGGCCTGTCCTACGGCAGCGCCCCCACGCTCCACGTCCTCCCGGACGCCGGCAAGCTGGACACCACCCTCAGCCTCGAGGCCCCCGCGACCTCCCGCAAGGGCAAGGACCTGACCGTCACCGGCCGGCTGTCGGCAGCGGAGCCCCTTCCGGCGGGCACGACGGTGGAAGTGACCCGGACGGACGCGGAACACCCGACCGGCACTCCGGTCGGCACCTTCCCCGTCGCCACGGCGACGGGCGAGTTCACGTTCACGGAAAGCCCGCGCGAGACGGGTGACATCACCTACACCGCCACGTACGCGGGCGACGGCGGGCACCTGCCCGCGACGGCCCAGGCGACGGTGACCATCACCAAGTAACCAGCCCGAGGACCGCGACCGGAGGCCTCGGACCGTGATCGCGTGATCGGTCCGAGGCCTTCCGGCTGCCGCGTGCCACCCCGAGCGGGGCAGTGCTTCACCGGCCATGGCACACCCTTCCGGATCCTCCACAAACTGAGCCGGGTGGGACGGCGTGGGTGACGGAATCCGGGGACGGCCTCGCCGAAGATTCATCCGGAACGTTTCCACGACGCGGCCGACGACACGCTTCCGCGGTCACGCGGGACCGGAGGACCCACCATGCAGTCGGACGACCAGATCATGCAGGGCCCCGGGGAACGACGAGTCGCCGAGGCCGCGGAACGAATCGTGGCCGAGGGCCGGCCGCGGCTGCACCGCACCTGGACGTCGCTGGCAGCCACCTCGCTGCTCGGCGGCATCGACGTGGGTGTCGGCATCATGGTGCTGCTGTTCGTGCGGCACGAGAGCGGCAGTGAACTGCTGGCCGGACTGGCCTTCTCCGTGGGGCTCATCGCCCTGCTGCTCGGCCACAGCGAGCTCTTCACGGAGGGCTTCCTGGTACCCGTCACCACCGTGATCGCCGGCGCGGCCACCTGGCTCGACCTGGCGCGGATGTGGGCGACGGTCCTGATGATGAACCTGATCGGCGGATGGGTCTTCACCTGGATCGTCATGCAGGCATTCCCCAGCCTTCACCGCACCGCGGCCACGGCGGGCGCGCACTTCGTCGACGGCGGGTACACACTGAGCACCTTCTGCCTGGCCGTGCTGGGCGGCAGCGTCATCACGCTCATGACCCGTATGCACCACGGCACGGATTCCATGACCGGGAAGATCACCGCATCGGTCATCGCCGCGTTCGTCCTGGCCGGACTCGGGCTGTGGCACTCGATCCTGGACTCACTGATCGCGTTCGCCGGCCTGCACACCGGCCGGACGCCGTACGGTTACGCGGACTGGCTGGTGTGGCTGGCCTGGGCGGTCCTGGGCAACGTCGTCGGCGGCCTCCTGCTGACGACGGGACTGCGTCTGGTGCGCAGTGCCCCGATGTTGCACGACGACGGGCCACCGGCCGAATCCGGTTCCTGAAGGTCGTACGAGTGCCGACGTGACCGCCGCCAGCCACGAGCCCCCTGCTCGCGAGGAGTTCGCGAGCAGGGGCTCGAAGCGTTCGGGCTACTTCTTCTTGCCCTGGTTCTTCACGGCCTCGATCGCCGCCGCTGCCGCGTCCGGGTCGAGGTACGTGCCGCCCGGGTTCAGCGGCTTGAAGTCGGCGTCGAGCTCGTAGGAGAGCGGGATGCCCGTCGGGATGTTCAGGCCCGCGATGTCGGCGTCGGAGACGCCGTCGAGGTGCTTGACCAGGGCGCGCAGGCTGTTGCCGTGGGCGGCGACCAGGACCGTGCGGCCGGTGAGGAGGTCGGGGACGATGCTGTCGAACCAGTACGGCAGCATGCGGACGACGACGTCCTTGAGGCACTCCGTCTGCGGGCGCAGCTCCGGCGGGAGCGTGGCGTAGCGCGCGTCGGAGAACTGGGAGTACTCGGCGTCGCGGTCCAGCGGCGGCGGCGGGGTGTCGTAGGAGCGGCGCCACAGCATGAACTGCTCCTCGCCGAACTCGGCGAGGGTCTGGGCCTTGTCCTTGCCCTGGAGGGCGCCGTAGTGGCGCTCGTTCAGGCGCCAGTGGCGGTGGACGGGGATCCAGTGGCGGTCCGCGGCCTCCAGCGCGAGCTGGGCCGTGCGGATGGCGCGCTTCTGCACGGAGGTGTGGACCACGTCGGGCAGCAGGCCGGCGTCCTTGAGCAGCTCGCCGCCGCGCGTCGCCTCCTTCTCGCCCTTGGGGGTGAGGTTGACGTCCACCCAGCCGGTGAACAGGTTCTTCTCGTTCCACTCGCTCTCGCCGTGGCGGAGGAGGATCAGCTTGTACGGTGCGTCGGCCATGGCTCCGAGCGTAATCGACCCCTTCGGCCGACCGCGCGCCGCGCCCGGTGGGCGGACGGTTGACGGGAAGTGTTAATCGAGTGGCCTGCGGCAACCCTCCACTCGTAAGTTGTGCTCACCACTTGAGCCACTTACACGCCATCGGGGGTCCCCATGTCCGTCGCCGGGCTGAGACATGCCGCGCGCGAGTCCGTCTCCGGGCTCCCGCGCGAGTTCTGGTGGCTGTGGACCAGCACCCTGGTCAACCGGCTGGGCGCCTTCGTCGCCACCTTCATGGCGCTGTACCTGACCCTCGACCGCGGCTACTCCGCCTCGTTCGCCGGTCTGGTCGCCGCCCTGCACGGGCTCGGCGGGGTCGTGTCCTCGCTGGCGGCCGGGGTGATGACGGACCGGCTCGGGCGGCGGCCCACGCTGCTCGTCGCGCAGATCTCCACCGCGGCGTCCGTCGCGCTGCTCGGCTTCGTGCGCGACCCGGCCGCCATCGCCGCCGTCGCCTTCCTGGTCGGCATGGCGAGCAACGCCTCGCGACCGGCCGTGCAGGCGATGATGGCGGACATCGTGCGGCCCGAGGACCGCATCCGGGCCTTCTCGCTGAACTACTGGGCGATCAACCTCGGCTTCGCGGTCTCCTCCATGGCCGCCGGCTTCATCGCAGAGTTCAGCTACCTCGCCGGCTTCCTCATCGAGGCCGGCATGACCCTGGTCTGCGCGGTCCTCGTCTTCCTGAAGCTGCCCGAGTCGCGGCCCGCGAAGACCGCCGTGCACGAAGCCTCGGCGCCCGAACCGCCCGTCTCCCTGATGACCGTCCTGCGCGACGGGCGCTACATGAGCGTCGTCGGGCTGTCCTTCCTCGTCGCCCTGATCTTCCAGCAGGGCTACCTGGGCCTGCCGGTCGCCATGGGCGAGGCCGGGTTCACGCCGGCGGACTTCGGCCTGGCCATCGCCGTCAACGGACTGCTGATCGTCGTCCTGCAGCTTCCGGTCACCCGGTTCATCGAGCACCGGGACCCCCGGCGGCTGCTCGTCGTCTCGTCGCTGCTCGCCGGGTACGGCTTCGGCCTCACCGCGTTCGCCGGGTCGGTCGGGGTGTTCGCCCTCACCGTGTGCGTGTGGACGCTGGCCGAGATCGTCAACGCGCCGACGCAGACGGGGCTGGTCGTGCGCCTGTCCCCCGTGCACGGGCGCGGGCGCTACCAGGGCATGTACACCATGTCCTGGGCCGTCGCCTCGCTCGTCGCCCCGCTGATGTCGGGCTTCGTCATCGACCACTGGGGCGCGGAGTGGCTGTGGGGCATGTGCTCGGTCGTCGGCACGGCGGCCGCCGTCGGGTACGGGGCGCTGATGCGGCGGCTGCCGGACGAGGAGGCGGCGCCCGTCGGGTCGCCGGTCGCCGGGAAGCCCGCGGAACCCGAGGTCAGCGCGGCCTGACGGCCACCCGCCCGGCAGCCGGCGCCCGGCGCCCGCCGTCCGTCACGGGTGCATCCGCGCCCCCTTCAGCACCTTGTCCACCGCGTTCCTCGGGCCGTACACCGCCAGTCCGACGAGGTCCAGCCCGGCGGTCGCCACGGCCCGGACCGCCGCCCGGTTGTCACGGTCGTTGCCGGTGCCGAAGAGGTCGGAGGTGAACACCGCCCGGGGCAGGGCACGGGACAGCGCCCGCGTGTGGGCATGGGTCAGCGTCTCCTTGGTGCCCTCGAAGACCAGCACCGGCTGCCGGAACATCGGCAGGTAGGCGGTCGCGTCGGCGTCCTCGTAGGGCTCGCCGATCACCTCGGGGACCTGGGTGCCCAGGCCGCTGACCAGGAAGGCGGTGACGTTGAGGCGCTGCCAGGTCTCCAGGTCCTCGCGGAGCAGGACGGCGATCCTGGTGTCGAAGCGGACGGGGCTCTCGGTGGCGTGCGTGCTCATACCGTGAGACTGCCGGTCGCCGCCCGGCCCGGTCTTGTACGTTCTTTGCATGGCCGACCAGCGGAGAGTCTCCGCCTGGCGTCCCCGGGTGCCGGGCGTCGTCGAGGTCTTCCACGCCCACTACACCGAGTACAGCTACCCGATGCACGTCCACGACGCCTGGACGCTGCTCATCGTGGACGACGGGGCCGTGCGCTACGACCTGGACCGGCACGAGCACGGCACGCCGCACGACACGGTGTCGCTGCTGCCGCCGCACGTGCCGCACAACGGCTCCCCCGCCACCGCGGACGGCTTCCGCAAGCGCGTCCTGTACCTGGACGCCTCCCGGCTCGGCGAGGAGCTGATCGGGCGCGCGGTCGACGCCCCCGACCTGCGAGACCCGGTGCTGCGGCGGCGGGTCGGGCAGGTGCACGCGGCGCTGGCCCGGCCCGGTGACGAACTGGAGGCCGAGAGCAGGCTGACGCTGATCGGGGAGCGGCTGCACGCCCACCTGCGGCCCCGGGGCGCACCCCTCGCCCCGCGGCCCGACCCGGTCCTCGCCCGCCGGCTGCGCGAGCTGCTGGACGAGCGGGTCGTCGAGGGCGTCGGGCTGGAGGAGGCCGGCGGGCTCGTGTCCGCCCATCCCGCGCACCTGGTGCGGGCGTTCGGCGCGGCGTACGGCATCGCCCCGCACCAGTACCTGATGTCCCGTCGGGTGGACCTGGCCCGGCGGCTGCTCCTCGAGGGACGCGCGCCGGCCGACGTGGCGGGCGCGACCGGGTTCTACGACCAGGCCCATCTGACCCGGCACTTCAAGAGGCTGGTGGGGGTCACGCCGGGGCGCTACCGCACCGGAGCACGGGGGCGCTGACCGGGCGTCAGTCCCCGGAGCGCTCGATCAGGTGCTGGAACGCCTCCAGGTTCCGCGTCGACTCCCCGCGCGAGGTCCGCCACGCGTACTCCTTGCGGATCGCGGACGCGAAGCCCAGCTCCAGCAGGGAGTTGAAGGCGCCGTCGGCGGCCTCCAGGACCTGTCCGAGGAGGCGGTCGACCTCGTCGGCGGTGACGGCGGCCAGCGGGAGCTTGGCGGTGACGTAGACGTCGCCGAGGCGGTCGACGGCGTAACTCACCCCGTACAGCTTGAGGTTGCGCTCCAGCAGCCAGCGGTGCACGGCGGGTTCGTTCTCGTCGGGGTGGCGTACGACGAAGGCGTTGAGGGAGAGGGAGTGCCGGCCGACCAGGAAGGAGACCGTGGTCGACAGTTTGCGGGTGCCGGGGAGCTTCACGACGTAGTTGCCGGACTCGGGGCTCTCCCACTCCAGCTCGGCGTCCTTCAGGGCGCCTTCGAGGATCCGCGCTGCCTTCTGTGCCTCAGCCATGGTGGGAGCGTACGCGACGGCGGTGGGACTGGACCGCGGCCGTGTACACGTCGGCCGTGGCCGCGGCGGCGCTGTCCCAGCCGAAGGACTGGGCGTGCCGGGCGGCGGCGTCGCCCATGCGGGGGACAAGGTCCGGCCGGTCGGCGAAGTCGCGCAGCACGCGCGCGTAGGCGGCGGGGTCGTGGCCCTGGACGAGCCGGCCGGTGCGCCCGTCGCGCACGGCGACCGGGAGGCCGCCGACCGCCGCGGCGAGCACGGGCGTACCGGCCGCCTGGGCCTCGATGGCGACCAGGCCGAAGGACTCGCTGTAGGACGGCATGACCAGCACGGACGCGGCCCGGAACCAGTCGGCGAGCTGCTCCTGCCCGACCGGCGGGCGGAAGAGCACGACGTCGGCGATGCCGAGCCGCGCGGCGAGCTTCTGCAGGCCCTCCGGCTTGGCGAGGCCGCTGCCGCTGGGGCCGCCGACGACGGGGACGACGATGCGGGAGCGCAGCTCGGGGCGTTCGTCCAGGAGGACGGCGACGGCGCGCAGCAGGATGTCGGGGGCCTTCAGCGGCTGTATGCGGCCGGCGAAGAGCGGGATCAGCGCGTCCTGCGGCAGGCCGAGGCGGGCGCGGGCGGCGGCGCGGCCGTCGGCCGGGCGGAACCGCTCGAGGTTGACGCCGGGGTGGACGACGGCGACCTTCGCGCGGTCGGCGGAGTAGTGCCGGACGAGTTCGTCCGCCTCCTCGGCCGTGTTGGCGATCAGCCGGTCGGAGGCGGCGACGACCTGGGTCTCGCCGATGACGCGGGCGGCCGGTTCCGGGGTGTCGCCGTCGGCCAGGCTGGCGTTCTTGACCTTGGCCATGGTGTGCATGGCGTGCACCAGGGGGGCGCCCCAGCGCTGGGCGGCGAGCCAGCCGACGTGGCCGGAGAGCCAGTAGTGCGAGTGCACGAGGTCGTAGTAGCCGGGGCGGTGCCCGGCCCAGGCCTGCATCACGCCGTGGGTGAAGGCGCACAGCTGGGCCGGCAGCTCCTCCTTGGCGAGCCCCTCGTAGGGGCCGGCGTCGACGTGCCGGACGAGGACGCCGGGGGCCAGTTCGACGGCGGGCGGGAGGGCGGCGGTCGTCGCGCGCGTGAAGATCTCGACCTCGATGTTGATCGCGGCGAGGCGCTGGGCGAGCTCCACGATGTAGACGTTCATGCCGCCGGCGTCGCCGGTGCCGGGCTGGTGGAGCGGTGAGGTGTGCACGGAGAGCATGGCGACGCGGCGGGGCCTGCGGTGCAGCCGCAGCCGCGGGGGTGCCGCCGGTGAGCGACGCCCGAGCCTGCTGACGTACTGGCTCACGAGCCGATCCTCCTCGCTGCGGGCATGCCGGTCGGAGGACACGCGCCGCCCTCCACCGTGGGGGAACACCGGATGCCTGCGCTCCATTTCCGGTTTCGCGCCCTTTGCCGAATCATTACCGGCTTTCGCTCAACCGTTCGAGGACTGTGCGCGTACGGGCTCGCGCGCACGGAAGCCCCCTAGGGGCGCAGCGCCCGTACGCCCTTCTCCCACGCCGGTGTCAGGTCCGCCCCGGGGGGAAACCGGCCGTGGATCTCGAGGACCACCATCCCGTGGGCGAACGCCCAGAACGCGCGCGCGAGATCCCCGTCCCCGGCGCAGACCCGCAGCACCGGGGCGGCGGTCCGGTCCTCCAGGCCGGCCGGGAGGGACGCGCGGGGCAGGGGGCGTTCGTTGGCCAGGCAGTACAGGTAGGGGTGCGCGAGCGCGTAGGCCCGGTACGCCCGTGCCAGCTCCTCCGGCGAGCCGGGCTCCCGCTCCTCGGCGGCCTCGAACGCCTCGGCGGCCTCGGTGAGAAACTGGACGACCAGCTCGACCTCGACGGCCTTCTTGTCCGGGAAGTGCTTGTAGAGGGAGGGCGCCTTGATGCCGAGCCGGTCGGCGAGCGCCCGCAGGGTGAGCGCGGCGGGGCCGGCCTCCTCCAGCAGGGCGCGTGCGGCCGCGACGATCTCACGGGCCCGTGGGGACAGGCGGTCGGTCACGCGGGGGCCCTCCTTGGTACGCGGTCCATTGACCGCACCGTAAGGCTAACGCCGTTAGCCGTCAAGTGGCGGCCCACGCCCCCGGCTCGGGGACGGCACGCTCCGCCCGGCCGCATACCCTCGTACGCATGACAGCCCGCGCCACCTCCCGCCCCGTGGGCACGGTCACGCGCGGCACGACGAATCCGAACCGGCTGCGCCGCATGGACCGCTGGATCGCCGCCGCGCACGGGGCCGAACTGCGCCGGGCCGCCGATCCCGTCGCCGTCGACCTCGGCTACGGCGCGGCCCCCTGGACCGCCGTCGAGCTGCTGCACCGCCTGCGCACGGTCGCGCCGCACACGCGCGTGGTGGGCGTGGAGATCGATCCGGCGCGGGTGGCGGCGGCCGAGCCGTACGCGCGCGAGGGACTCGTCTTCCGGCACGGCGGCTTCGAGGTCCCGGTGCCCCGGCCGCCGCTGCTGATCCGCGCGGCGAACGTGCTGCGCCAGTACGACGAGAGCGAGGTCGCCGCCGTCTGGCAGCGGCTGTGCGCGCGGCTCGCGCCGGCGTCGGCGCACTCCCGCGGCGGGCTCCTGGTCGAGGGCACCTGCGACGAGATCGGCCGACGGCACGTATGGGTCGCGCTCGGCCCCGAAGGGCCGCGCACGGTCACCTTCGCGACCCGGCTCGGCTCGCTCGACCGCCCCTCCGACCTGGCCGAACGGCTGCCCAAGGCACTCATCCACCGCAACGTCCCCGGCGAGCCGGTGCACGCCTTCCTGCGCGACTTCGACCGCGCCTGGGCCGCCGCGGCACCCTACGCCTCCTACGGCGTCCGCCAGCGCTGGATGCGGGCGGTGCGGGACCTGGGCGCCGACTGGCCGGTGACGGACGGTCCGGCGCGGTGGCGGCAGGGCGAAGTGACGGTGCGCTGGGAGGCGCTGGCCCCTCGCGGCTGAGAGGTGAGCCGTACCGCGGGAACGATCTTCGTGCGGCGTTCGTCACACAGCGGGAAGGGCGCCCGCGCGGGAGACGGCGGGGGGAGGCGGCCGGAGCAAGCGGGGGGAAGCCCTCCACAACCCCCGGAAGTATCCCCTCTGTCGCTTTCCGCGCCGGCATGGCACGATCCCTCGAGCGACCGTAAGTTACTGACGGTAAATCAGATGTGGGGGCGAGGTATGCGTACGGGGAAGCGTGGCTTGACGACCGCCGCCGTGACCGTGGTCTGCGCGGTCACCGTGCTGGCCGCCCCGGGCACGGCCTTCGCGGCCCCGGACCCCACCCCGTCACCGACCGCCTCCTCGACGGCCCCGCCCGCGCCGGCCCCCGGCAAGGACCTGGAGGCCGTACGCAAGAAGCTCGACTCGCTCTACCGCTCGGCGGCCTCGGCCACGGACGAGTACAACGCCGCCGAGGAGAAGGCGCGGCAGCAGTCCGCCGAGCTCGTCGAACTGGCGAAGAAGATCGTCGAGGGCCAGGCCGAGCTGGACCGCCTCAAGGACCGCGCGGGTGCCGCGGCCCGCGCCCAGTACCGCACCGGCGGGCTGTCCGACGAGGCCAGGCTGGTACTGAGCGAGGACCCCGAGGAGTTCCTCGACGGCACCGGCCGGGTGATGCAGGGCCAGCGCGCCACCAAGGGCCTGCTCGGCGAGCTGGCCCGCGCCCAGGAGGACCTGAAGGCCTACCAGGCGGACGCCTCCGCCCAGTGGAAGCGGCTGGAGGCCAACCGCAAGGCGAAGGCCGCCGCCCAGAAGAAGATCGAGAAGCAGATCGCGGAGGCCGAGAAGCTCGAGTCCGAGCTGGAGCAGGAGGAGAAGGAGCGCCTCGCCCGGCTCGAACGGCTGGCCCAGGAGAAGGCCCAGGCCGCCTGGCTCGGCTCCGGCGCCGTCCAGGACCTCGACGCCGGCACGACCGAGCAGGGCAGGAAGGCCGTGGAGTACGCCACCGCCCAGATCGGCAAGCCGTACCAGTGGGGCGCCGAGGGCCCGAAGGCGTACGACTGCTCCGGCCTGACCTCGCAGGCGTGGGTGGCCGCCGGGCAGGCGATCCCGCGCACCTCGCAGCAGCAGTGGCAGCAGCTCGGGCACGTCGACATCAAGGACATGCGCCCCGGCGACCTGATCATCTACTTCGACGACGCCAGCCACGTCGGGATGTACGTCGGCGACGGCAAGGTCGTCCACGCCCCGCGCCCCGGCCGCACGGTGACCATCACGGGCGCGGGCACGATGCCGATCCTCGGCGTGGTGCGGCCGGACACGGCGGCCGCGCCCGCGCGGTGACGCGGACCACGCGGCCCGCGCCCGGGGCGTGACACCGCCCACGTGACCCAGTCCACGCCGGACGCCCGCCCCGCGTGACGTTCGTCATCCCCGCACCGCGGTCGACGTGTCCAACTGCGCCACGGAACGCGGCATATGACAATGGCCGATGGCCGTCCGACGTGTGGTGGACCATTCCGCAGCGGCGCCGTCACCCGCTATGGTCCCCGTCGTTGGGTCGAGGTCCCTCGCCCCACCATGCCCTCGGGGGGAGGGAAGGAACCCAGACGATGCCCGTACCCGTACCGCGGCAGAGGGCGATCCCGGCCGCGGAGTGCGGTCAGGCGCCCGCCGCGTCCCCGCGGAGCGGCCGCTCCCAGGAGCAGGCCCCGCCCGGGACGAACCCGGCCGAGAACCCCACCGACCGGCGCGAGAACCCGACGGAGAAGCGCGAGAAGACCACGGACCAGCGAGAGAGCACCACTCCGACGAACCTGACGCTGCTGCTGATCGAGGACGATCCGGGCGGCTCGCCGATCGTGCCGGACCTGCTCGACCAGTCCGGCAAGCCGATCCGCGTCCGCACGGCCCGCAACCTCACCGAGGCCGAGCGGCTGCTGACCGACGACGTCCACTGCATCCTGCTGGACCTCGCGCTGCCCGCCCCGGCACGGACGGGTGACGGCGAGGACGACGACGAGCTGGTGGTGCTCAAGCACGTGCTGGAGCTGGCGCCCCGGCACGCGGTGCTCGCGCTCACCTCCTCCAGCGACGCCGAGCGCGGCGCGGAGGCGGTGGCGGTCGGCGCGCAGGACTACCTGTTCCGCGACGAGCTGGACGGCCGGCTGCTGAGCCGGGCCATCCGCTACGCCGTCGAGCGCAAGCGGTCCGACTCGGCGGAGCGGCGCCTGGCCGAGGGCCGGCTGCGCGCGCAGGAGAACGCGCGCCTGGAGCGCGGCCTGCTGCCGACGCCCCTGCTCGAGGGCTCCCCGCTGCGCTTCGCCGCCCGTTACCGGCCGGGCCGTTCGCGCGCCCTGCTGGGCGGCGACTTCTACGACGTGGTCCGCACCCCGGACGGCACCGTGCACGCCATGATCGGGGACGTCTGCGGGCACGGCCCGGACGAGGCGGCGCTCGGCGTGGAGCTGCGGATCGCCTGGCGCGCGCTGACGCTGGCGGGACTGTGCGGTGACCAGCTGCTCGGCACGCTCCAGCAGGTGCTGGAGCACGAGCGCTCGGACGACGAGATCTTCGCGACCCTGTGCACCGTGGACATCGCGCCGGACGGCCGCCGCGCCGGCCTGTGCCTGGCCGGGCACCCGGCGCCCCTGGTCGCCGGCCCCGGCCTGCCCGCGCGTCTGCTGCCGTACGACAACAACGGCCCGGCGCTCGGACTGCTGCCGGGCGCCCGCTGGCCGCGCATGCAGGTGGAACTGGGCGCCGAGTGGAGCCTGATGCTCTACACCGACGGCCTGATCGAGGGCCACATCGGCGAGGGGCGCGAACGGCTCGGCCAGGACGGCATGGTGGAGATGGTCCGCCGCCGCTTCGCGGACGGGCTGCGCGGCGAGGAACTGCTGCAGACGGCGGTGAACGAGGTCCGCGACCTCAACGGCGGCGAGCTGACGGACGACGTGGCCGTCCTGCTGCTGGACCGGATTCCCTGACCGCCCCGCGGGGCGGCACGGGGGTCAGCGCCCGCCGTTCCACGGTCCGTACGGGCCGTCGCTGCTGGAGCCGCGGCGGCTGTTGCGGCCGCCGCCCGGCAGGCCACGCAGCACGGGCCGTACGTCGACCATGTACACGATCGTCGCGATGAGGCCGATGACCGGGAGGAACGACAGGATCGGGAAAAGCAGGTTCACCACGAACGCCAGCCCGAGGACGATCAGCCAGAACGGCTTGGTCTTCTTGTCGGCCGCGCGGTAGGCGTCCTCCCGGCGCGTGGCGGCGTCGATCAACGCGAAGCCGCTGAAAACGATCAGGGCGGTGCTCAGCAGCCACATGAAGCCTGCGAACCCCTGCATCAGCACAACGTCCACCACCAGACTCGGGTCGTCTCTACGCGGTCACCGTACCCGGAGAACGGGCCGGACACCCCAAGGGTGCCCGGCCCGCGTGTGCTTCCGCTCTCCTACTTGGCGGGCGGCGTCGTCTTCTTGGCGGTGACGGGGGTGACGGTGGTGGGGGTGGGCTTCTTCGCCGGAGCCTTGCGGGCGGCCGGGGCGGCCTTCTTCGCCGCGGCCGGCTTGTCCTCCGTGACCGTGACGGGCTCGCGCTTCGGCTCGACGGCCACGGCCACCTCCTCCACGCCCTCGGCGATGTCCTCGATGCCGTCGGCGGCCTGGCCCCGCCAGGTGCGCACGGCCTGCTCACCGTGCTCGGCGACCTTCTCGTAGGTCTCCCGGGCCTTGACGGCGTACTCGGCGGCGACGCCGACACCGCGCAGCGCGAGGTCCTGGGCGGTCTCGCCGAGCTTCTTGAAGTCGGCGTCGAGGGACCCGAGGAGCTCGTTGACCTTGGTCTGGAGGGTGCCCTGCGTCTCCTTGACGCGGGCCGTCGCCTTCTCCTGGACGGCCTTCGGGTCGGTGTTGCGCACGGCCTCGATGCGCGCCGGCGCCTCGGTGCGCAGCTGCTCGACCAGCACCGGCACCTTCTTGGCCTGCTGGAAGGCCAGGTCGGCGGTGCCGGCGGCGAAGTAGAGGGGGGTGGGGTCGCTGAAGGTCTTGCGCAGGTCGTCGGTGATGGCCATGGTGCTGGTCCTCCCGGAATGCGTGGCTGAGGGTTGGGTGGTGGTCCCGCGCCCGGCCGGCTGCTCGCTCCTGCTCAGCCTGCCGTCTGCCGCGGGGCGGCGTCGCTGCCGCTCGTACGGGGGTGGCGGCCGGGTATGGAGCCGCCACCGCCGGGGCCGCCCTCGGCGGCGTCGCCGGCGGCTTCGCCCGGGGTGTCGTCGGTCCCGAACCCGTTCTCCTTGCGGAAGGACTCGTAGATCTGGAGCAGCACCTGCTTCTGCCGCTCGTTCAGCGTGGGATCGGCGAGGACGACCGCACGCGTCGCGCCCTCCCGTCGGCGCTCCTCCCCGTCCCGTTCCGCGTCCAGGATCCCGGCGCGCACGTACAGCGTCTCGGCGGAGATGCGCAGCGCCTTGGCGACCTGCTGGAGCACCTCCGCGCTCGGCTTGCGCAGCCCGCGCTCGATCTGGCTCAGGTACGGATTCGACACCCCCGCGGCCTCGGCGAGCTGCCGCAGCGACAGCTGCGCGTTGCGCCGCTGCTCGCGCAGGTACTCACCGAGATTGCCGACGTTGAGCGAAGCCATGACTCCACCATGCACCAGCGTGCTAACTATTGCAAGCGGGTGCTTGCAAGAGTGTTCCTGCCGTCGGCCGGCTCACACCAGCTCGGGCTGGGGTCGCGCCGGCGGTGCCGGTACCGGCGCGGCGCCGGTGTCCCACGGTCTGGTGGTCCGCAGGTACCCGTGGACCACCGACGCCATCGCGAGCAGCAGCAGCGGCCCGGCCACCCACGGACGCGCGGCCATCTCCACGGGCAGGTACCGGTACGCGAGCAGCAGGGCGGCGAAGACCGCCGTGCCGTGGGCGACCAGCCGGACTCCCGGCCAGTCGAGACCGCGGTCGAACGTGCGCAGCGCCGCCTCGACCGTATACGCGAACACCACGCCGGCCACCAGGTCCACGCCGTAGTGGTAGCCGAAGCCGAGGGTCGCGGAGAGCGTGGCGACCAGCCAGGCCGTGCCCGCCCACCGCAGGGCGCGCGGGGCCGTTCGGGAGTGGATGAAGATCACGACGGACCAGGCCGTGTGCAGGCTGGGCATGCAGTTGCGCGGGGTGAACTCGTCGTACGGCATGTGCCGCGGGGCGCCGGCCGACGGCAGCGTGTGCGGCCACAGGTGGGCCAGCGCCCATTGTCCGCCGCCGGTGCCCCAGGCGCCGTCGCCGTAGGCGAAGATCGGCCCGACCACCGGGAAGACCATGTAGACGGCCGGTCCCAGCAGGCCGACGGCCAGGAAGGTGCGCACCAGGTGGTGGCGCGGGAAGCGGCGCTCGGCCGCCACCCCGCGCAGTTGCCAGACGGCGATGACGACCGCGGCCACGGGGAGCATGACGTAGACGAAGTCGAGGACGTGGTGGCCGACCGGCCCGGTGGCCTCGACGATCCGGCCGGCCACCCACGACGGGTTGCCCAGCGCGTGGTCGGCGCTCGCCAGGTACTGGTCGAGCACCATGGGGCGGGTCTTCGACGTGATGAGCAGCCAGGTGTCGCCGGTCTTGCGGCCGGCCACCAGCAGCAGCCCCAGCCCGACGCCCTTCAGCAGCAGGACGCGTTCCCGCCCGGTGCGGCGGGTGAGGGCGAGGACCGCGTGGCCCAGGATCACCCACAGCGCGCCGTTGCCGTAGTTCACCTCGGCGCCGGCCGCCCACCGCACCAGGACGAGGACGACGTCGATGCCGATCGCGACGCCGGCCGCGACGAACCGCTGGCGCCAGGTGAGCACCACCATCATCAGCGCCATGCTGGCGTACAGCAGCGGTCCGGAGGCGGGCGCGAAGACCACCTCACGAGCCTGGTTGGTGATCGGCCCCGGCACACCGTAGTGGCGGGCGGCGATCTCCAGCGCGACCATGAACCCGAGGACCGCCACCGCCGCCGCGGTCCACAGCATCACCCGTGGCCCGCGCCACGCGGCGAACGTTCTTCTGACGCTTATTCGCGACAACAGGCGCGACGCTGCAGGTATCAATTTTGGGCCGATGTGTGAGGTATAAGACGGTTAACACCACTCGAACGAGTGATGGGCGGTCATCGTAAGTTCGGACATGCTAGCGAATCGGATGTGGGGTACGTCGACGGCTTCCGGCCGTGCTCAGAACGGCAGGGGCCGCGAGTGCACCACGTCCAGCCGGGACACCGCCCGGGTCAGCACGACGTACAGCCGGTGCGCGCCGCGCTCCTCGGCCTCGGCGATCGCCGCCGGTTCGACGGCGACGACGTGGTCGTACTCCAGGCCCTTGACGAGGCTCGCCGGGACCACGGACACCGGGGCGCCGAGTTCGTCCGGGCCCGCCGCGACGATGCCGGCCGCGTCGAGGGCGGCCCGCACCCGGTCCACGTCGGCGTCGGCGGCGACGACCCCGACGGACCCCTCCCGGGCCAGGGCCTGCCGGACGGCGTCGGCGACCTCGTCCGGCACGCCGTCGGGCGCGGCCGGACGCAGCGTCAGTTCGCCGTCCTCGCGCAGGGAGCGGGCCTCGGGCACGTCCACGTCGAGCCGGGAGAGCAGCCGGTTGGTGAGGCCGACGACCGCCCGCGGCACCCGGAATCCGGTGGTCAGCGGCACCACGGCCGCGTCCGGCCGGCCCAGGTGGGCGAGGAGCTCCGGCCACGACCGCGCCGCCCACGGGGTGGTGCCCTGGGCCAGGTCGCCGAGGACGGTGAGCGAGCCGAAGGCCGCACGCCGCGCGATGGCCCGGCACTCCATCGGGGACAGGTCCTGGGCCTCGTCGACGACGATGTGGCCGTAGCCCTCGGGGTGTTCGAGGAGCCCGGCGACCTCGTCCAGGAGGACCAGGTCGGCGGCCGACCAGCGCGCCGACCGCCACGACCGGGCCGCCCCCGCCGTGCGGCACAGCGCCCGCTGCTCGTCGGCGTCCAGCAGCCCCTCGGCGGCCCGCGCCAGTTCCGCCGGGTCGCCGAGCAGCCGGACGACGACCTCCTCCGGCCGCACCCTCGGCCAGACGGCGTCGAGGCACGCACCGACCGGCCGGGCCCGTTCCGCCCGGCGCACCCAGGCGCCGCCGCGCGGCCCGCTGCGCCGTTCGGCCAGGTCCTGGACGTACCGCACGATCCGGGACCGCACCCGCTCGCGCCCGACGGCGTACGGCGGCTGCTCCTGGCGTACGTCCGTCACGATCCGCGCGAGCACGTCGCCCGGCACCCGCCAGCGGTACGAACCGTCCGGCACGATGAGGGACTCGGCGGCATCGGCGGCCACGCGCGCGTACAGGGCGCGGCGCAGCACCTCGGCCATGCGGACGTCGTGCTTGACGGCGGCGGCGCGCTCGCCGTCACGGGAGGTGACCGGGTGCCGGGCGATCTCCCGGGGGAGCGTGGACTGCCGCACGCCGGTCTCGCCGAGCGCGGGCAGCACCTCGGCGATGTAGGAGAGGAAGGTGGGGTTGGGGCCGAGGATCAGCAGGCCGTCGCGCCGGATGCGCCGCGGGTGCGTGTAGAGCAGGTAGGCGGCCCGGTGCAGGCCGACGGCGGTCTTGCCGGTGCCGGGGGCGCCCTGCACGCAGATCGAGGCGGTCAGTCCGGCGCGGACCAGGTCGTCCTGCTCGGGCTGGATGGTGGCGGCGATGTCCCGCATGGGCCCGACGCGGGGCCGTTCGATCTCGCGGGCGACGATGCCGCTCGGGCCGGACTCCCCGCGGCCGAGGTGCTCGTCCTCCAGCCCAGTGAGGTCGGCCGAGTCCCCGCGGCTGCCGGGTGCCCAGCCGAAGCGGCGGCGGACGGCGACGCCCCGCGGTTCGCGGGCGGTGGCCTGGTAGAAGGCGCGGGCGACGGGGGCGCGCCAGTCGACGACGAGCGGCGGCGCGGCGACGTCCTCGGTGATCCGCAGCCGGCCGATGTGCAGGGTCCGGCCCTCGTCACCTTCGCCGTCCTCATCACCTTCGCCGCCCTCGGCGCCCGCTCCGCCGGCGAGATCGAGCCGCCCGAAGAACAGCGGCCCCTCGGGCAGTTCGCCCAGGGCCTTCGCCCGGCTGCGCAGCCGGTGGCCGAGGACCTCGGCGTCCGCGCCGGAGGCGGAGACGTCCTCGCCGGTGACGACGTGCTCCCGGGCTCCGTCAACCATGGCGGCCAGGGCCGTCCGGCAGTGCTCGTGGTGGGCGCGTTCGCGGGCGAGGGCATGCCGGAGGGCGGGGTCGGGTGAGGTCATGGCGGCGAGCGTAACCGAGAAAGCGTTACTCGGTTAAATTAATTACCCAGTCCTGATCAGGCGAGGTGCGGCAGACCCGCCGCCAGCCGCCCGAACGCGCGCTCCGCCGCCGCCACGGCGTCCGCCCGCACGTCCGCCACCCGCTCCCCGGCCTCGATCCGCCGCCAGTTCTCCTGGGCGAGGACCCGCTGCACGGCGATGATCTGCCCGGCGGCCAGCCTGGCGTCCAGGTCGCCGCCGAGGGCCCCGGCGAGCGCGGCCTCCGACCGTTCCAGGTGGCCGTGGAGCCGGGCCACCAGGGCGGGGGTGCCGTAGAGCAGCCGGTGGAAGGCGAGCACCTCGGGGCGGTCGTCGAGGCCGGTCACCGGGTCCGACCGCTCCAGCCCCGCCAGGAAGTGCCGCCGCAGCGCGGTGAGCGGCGCGGGCCCCTCCCCCGCCACCCGGGCCGCCTCGCCCTCGTGATCGGCGATCCGGTGCAGGACGAGGTCCTCCTTCGCCGAGAAGTACCGGAAGAGCGTCGGCTTGGAGATCTCGGCCGCGGCGGCCACCTCCGCGACGGACACCGCGTCGAATCCCTTCTCCAGGAAGAGCCCGACGGCGATGTCCGACAGCCGCTGGAACATCCGCTGCCGCTTGCGCTCACGCAGGCCGATCTCGCTCATGGCGCGAGCCTACGCACCGCTCCCACCGGCCGCGGCAAGCGGCTCCGGCCCACCCGTAGTGCCCGGTGTCCGGTGCCGGTACCGGGAGGAAGAGGGGGGCGCGGGCTACGCGGGCCGCCGGGCCGGGCGCGAGGGGGCGCCGTCCGGCCGGCCGTGCGCGCCGTGCCACGCCCACAGCGCGTCCAGGACCTGTTCCCGGCCCGGTACGTCGACCAGCCGGAGCGGCTCACGGGCCAGCCGTGTCGCACGCCGGACACGGTCGGCGGCCGCGCCGAAGTGCTCCGCGGACGCGTCGGCGGGCAGGCCGATCGCCGCGCGCATGACGTCCGGGAAGACGGACTGCGCGTGCTCGAACGCCAGGTAGACGGGAAGGTCGTCGTCCAGCCCGGCGGTCAGCTCCGCGAGCCCCGCCTCCTCCATCGCCCCGGTCCACAGCTCCGTCATGCGGACCTGGTCGTGCTTCTCGTACCCCATGCGGACGAGGTGCGTCGCGAGGTCGTGCAGGGGGTCACCGAATATCGCCAGTTCCCAGTCGATCACCGTCAGCCGCTTGCCCCACAGCACCGTGTTGGCGCGGTGGACGTCCGTGTGCAGCAGCCGGAACGGCCTGGCCGCCCGGCAGCGGTGGTGCGCGGCGAACCGGGCCATCGCGTCCCGGGGGACGCCGACCGCGTCGAAGAGCGCCCCGAAGCGGTCCCGGTTGGGGAGGTGCACCCGCTCCTCGGTGAAGCGGACGAGCCACTCCAGGAAGCCCTGGGTGTCGCCGTCCCCGGGCCAGTCGCCGGGGCGGGGCGGCAGTTCCGCGACGGGAACCCGCGCGGTCCTGACGAAGAACGCGGCGAACTCACGCATGAGCGTCTCGTCCGCGCCCCCGGTCCCGTCGGGCCGGATCTCGCTGAGGGCCCGGCCCGTCCGGTACCGGTGCACGGAGCGGTCGCCGAGGTCGGCGAGGCAGGCCGGCACCTCGCGCAGGTGCCGGCACACGACGCGGAGCACCTCCGACTCCCGCGGCCAGATGCGCGGCACGACCTCGACGGTCGTCAGCGGGACGCGGTACTTGAACCTGGTGAACGGCACCGCGCCCAGCAGCAGCGCCAGCACCGGCCCGGCGCGCAGCACGTAGTTGGTGTTGTGGTGTCCCCGCAGCACCTCGCCCCTGCCGCGGAGCCTCCGGGACTCCACGAAATGGCGCACGAGCGCCTTGCGCGCTCGGTGGGGCAGACGGTGCATGGCCGGAGAGTAACGCCTGCGGCCCGTCACCGGCGGACGCGTCCGAACGGTGTCCGCCGAACGCCGGAGTCAGCCGTCGGACGTCCCGCCGGTGCGAAGCAGTGCCAGCAGCGGTTCGAAGGAGCCGACGACGGTGCCCGCGCCGGCGTCCCGCAGGGACTTCTCCTTGCGTTCGTCGCGGGCGTAGCCGAGGAACGGGACCCGGGCCCGCTGGGCCGCCTCGCAGTCCGAGGGCGAGTCGCCGATGAACAGGGAGGCGGACGGAGCGGCCCCCATCGCGCCGAGCGCCCGGACGAGGGTGTGCGGGTCGGGCTTGAGGAGCCTCAGCTCCTGGGTGCGGCCGTAGATGTGCGGCGCGAAGCACGGCAGCAGGCTCCGGCCGGTCAGATAGGCGCGCACCACGCCGGGGGCGTTGTTGGTGGCGACGGCCAGCCCGACGCCGACGGCCGTCCAGGTCCGGATCAGCGGATCGGCGTAGGCGGTCGGCATGGCGGAGGCCGTGGCCCGCAGCTCCTCCTGGGTGAGGCGTTCCTCCAGTTCCGCCACCAGGTCGCTGTCGGGGTGCCGGCGGTCGACCGCGCGCAGGACGGCGTGCGGATCCGCCGACTCCCTCTCCTCCTCGGTCAGCAGGCCGCGCAGCCCGCGCCGTTCGAGCCAGTCGACGAGGCCGGCCGCCACCCGCTCCGCCGTGTGCCCGGCGAACAGCCGGCAGATCGGCCCGTCGAAGTCCCAGAGGACGAAGCGGGCGCCGCGCACCACCCGTCCGAGGTTCTCCGTGTCCGCCGCCACCCGCTCCGTCTGCTTCGTATCAGAGGTCACTAGGAGAGTGTCATGTCCGTGGTGATGGTTTCCCAGAGGGCGTCGAACCACTTCTGTGATTCCTTCACGAACACCTCGTCCCGCTGTCCCGTGCGCTTCAGGAAGGAGAACAGCAGCGACTGGGAGCCGAGGGCGTCGTACATCTCCAGCGTCCGGCTCTCGTACTCCTCCTCGCGCCGGGTGAGCATGTAGTAGCCGAGGAGCGCCTCCTCCCCGTTGAGCAGGTACAGCTTCATCGGCGGGGTGAAAGGCAGCGCGCGGAAGTCGATGCGCACGTCGACCCGGTGGGTGGAGCGCACGGCGTACAGGTTGTGCTGGAGGACGCGGGCCTGGGCGTTGCGCATCTGCAGCCAGCGCGTGTGCACCGGGTCGTCCTCCTCGTCCGCGACCAGGACGGGGAAGGCCAGTTCGATGTGCCGCGACGGCATCAGCACGCGGAAGGCGATCGACTCCGGGCGGATACGGCCCTCGTGGATCAGCCGCAGCGGCTCGCTGAGCGCCAGCATCAGTGTCTCCGACGTGTGGCAGACGACGTCCACCCGCACGTGGGGCGCCGAGAACGCCTCCGCCAGCCGGGGGCCGAGCGCCACCATCGTGGGCAGCGGCTCGCCCCGGGCGGGAGGGGGCTCGGCGATGCGGGGCGGGCTGCCCTTGCTGACGTTGGTGAGCAGGCCGTCCTCCTGGAGGGCCCGCAGTGCCTGGCGGACGGTGCCGCGCTCGACCTTGAACTCGTCGGCCAGCTCGGCCTGGGTGGGCAGGCGCTCGCCCGCCCTGAGCTCACCCCCGCGGATCCGTTCCCGCAGGATGTCGGCGATCTCCTGGGACGAGAGCCTTCTGCTGCCGTTCACGGACACGTTCTCCTGAGTCACGACCAGACGCTACAACTCCGACCTACCTAACGGGAGTTGTTTGAAACTTGTTTATAACTAGTAGCCAAGTGGGGACAACATAGGCAGAGTTGGTTGCCAACTTACCCAAGTTGGCGGAGGTTTAGGTCCCGAAGCTTCCGAAGGGGGAAAACGACCATGCCCGTCCTCGCTCTCGTCTCCGCGGTCTTCGTCGTCGCCTTCGAGCAGATCGTCCAATGGAAGTACGGCGCCACCGGTGTCGTCGGCCTTCTCCTGCTCACCATAGGCATCAAGGCAAAGAGCCCGTCCCTCAGCTCCGCCGGCGCGGTGGTGCTGGCCCTGCTGGTCGCGGGGCCCGCCCTGTGAGGGGCCGGCCCCCGGATCCGCACGGGGGACACCCGACATGGGAGGCGGTCAGTCCGTGAGCACCAGCTCCGAACTGATCGTCTCCCACAGTGCGTCGAACCACAGCTGCGACTGCCGCACGAACGCCGTGTCACGGCGGCCGGCCCCCTGCTCGAAGGCGAACAGGGTGGAGCGGGTGCCCTCGGCGTCGTACATCTGCACCCGCTCGTCACCGACCTGTCGTTCGTGCCGGTCGAGCGTGTAGTAGGCGAAGAGCGCCTCCTCGCCGTTGAGCAGGTACAGCTTCATCGGCGGGGTGAAGGGCAGCGCGCGGAACGAGACGCTCACGTCGATGCCGTGCGTGGCGCGCAGCGACCGCAGGTTGTGCTGGAGCACCTGCCCCTGGGCGTTGCGCATGGACAGCCACCGCTCGTGCACCGCGCCCTCGTCACCGCCGCCCGTCACCGGTACCGGGAAGGCCAGGTCGATACCGCGGCCGGGCAGCAGGACCCGGACGTCGACCTTGGCCGGTTTCCGTCGTCCGGTGTGGATCTGGCGCAGGGCCTCGCCGATGGCGAGCGTGAGGGAGACCGCGGTCAGGCACAGCGCGTCGATCCTGACGTGCGGGGCTGCGAAGGCGTCCGCGATCCGCGGGGCGAGGGCCACCGTGGTGGGCATGGGAAGCGCATGAGGGCCGGTCAGGGCCGCTCCGGGGTCGGGCGCGACGGTCGCCGGGCTCCCCTTGGACACATTGGTGAGCAGCTGCTCCGACTGCAGGATGCGCAGGGCCTGACGAACGGTGCCGCGCTCCACACCGAACTCGTCCGCCAACTGCGCCTGGGTGGGCATGCGCTGCCCCGACTGCAACGTCCCCGACCTGATCCGGGCGCGCAGTTCGTCGGCCACCTCGCGGTGCGTACGCGCAGGCCCCTGCGGCTTCTTCCGACCGTTGACGACGACGTGATCCCGTTCCACGACCAAACAGTACAACTTCCCGCCATCTTTGGGCAGTTCACGGGAAGGTGGTTATGCATCGCCCCCAAGCGGAGATAACTTCAGAGAAGTTGGCTGCCAACTTGGGCAACGTGGTCCTCCCCTTCCAAGGGTTGGTCACCACGCTGACAGCAGAAGGGACCCGTCCCGCCCGGGACGGCCCGAAGGGGGATCGCCATGCCGTTCGTCGCCATCGTCGTCGCCGCTCTGGCCATCGGGTTCGAGCAGCTGGTGCAGTGGAGGTACGGGCCGATGGGAATCATCGCGTTCGTCGCCCTGTCCATCGGCATCAAGGCGAAGAACACCGCCGTCGGCGGTGTGGGCGCGGTGATCCTCGTGATGCTGCTCGCCCAGTCCGGCTGAGCAGGCGTACCGCCGGCCGGGCTCCCGTTCCGGAGGGGAGCCAGGAGCCCGGACAGCGGTCCGTACCACCGCACGACAACCACAACCGAACAGCGTGCGCCCGCTACGGACGGCGCGCGCCCACCCGACGCCGGCAGAAGGGAGCGGGGTCAGAACAGGTCCGGGCACCAAGGCCGCCTGGACGTACGCAGCAGGGCGTCGGCCAGCCGGGCGGCGCCCGCTCGCTCTTCCCGGACCCGGCCGAGCGCCGCCAGCCGCACGGTCGACTCGTCACCCAGCCACAGCGCCGCCAGCTCGGCGACGTCGAGCACCAGCGCGGCGCTCTCCGTGGTCGGCGTGCAGGACGCCCCGTTCCCGGAGGCCTCCAGCCGCCACCGCCCGCCGGTCAGCCCGTCCCGGTCCACGACCTCCAGCACCAGCGACCCCTCGGCGCCGTACGTACGCGCCTCCAGCGCCCGTACGACGTCCAGGATCCGCACCCACAGCCAGTCCGCCTGCGTGAGGATCCTGGCCGCGCGCGGGTCCGGCAGGAGGTGCGGGAGCAGGTCGTCGGGGGCCCGCCAGCCGCTCTTCACGGTCGTGATCCAGTCGATCGAGCACAGGTACCGCCACAGCGCCCGCTCGGCGGCCGGCGTCACGCCGAGCAGCCAGTCGACGGTCGCCGTGTTCAGCGGCTGCTTGGCGTCGCCCCACGTGTCGTCCGCCCGGTAGCAGACCATGCCCTCGACCTCGCCGCCCGCCGATCGGTACACGGCGTAGAAGGGCTCGGTCCACGGGGTGCCCCGCATGTTCACCACACCGGTGCGCAGCTGCCACCACAGGTCGGTCCGGCTCACCGCGCCCGGCTGCGTCCGGCGCAGCCGCTCGTGCAGCTCGGGGCCCAGCTTGCGGACGTCCTCGCCGTCCACGAGGTCGATCCGGCCGCCGTCCTCCGGGGCGGCCCAGCGCGGGTCGAGACCGGCCCGGGGCACGTCGACCGTCCACTCGGTCATGGTGGTGGCGGGGCCGAAGCCGTAGCGGCCGTAGATCCGGTACTCCGCCGCGATCAGCGTCGCGACGACGTCTCCGCGTTGCTTCGCCGCCGCCAGGTCCTGCGCCATCATGCGGGTGAGCAGGCCGCGCCGGCGGTGGGTCGGGCTGACGGTGACGTTGGAGACGGCGTCGGCGCGGACGGGCGCCCCGCCGACGGCGGTGATCTCCTGGTCGAAGGACCGGAAGGTCGCCACGCAGCGGTCGCCGTCGAAGGCGCCGAGGAGCCGTCCGGGGACGAACTCGTGGCGGCGGGCCTCCAACTGCTCCGCGGAGACGGCGGGCGGCTGGAGGAACCCGGTGCTCATGGCCCGGCTCCAGTCGGAGAGCTCGGCCTCGGATATGGGGCGTACGTCGATGTCGGTGCGGCGGGTCATGCGCTCACGGTAGGTCGGCGACCGCACCGGCGTCGCGGGTATTTGCCGCGCCCCGCACGGGCCGGCGCCCCGGACGGCCCCCGGGAAGCCGGCCGGGCGTCCGGCGTCTCCCGGCGGCCCGCCGGCCTCGTGCGCCCGCCGGCCTCGTGCGCCCGCCGGCCTCGTGCGCCCGCCGGCCTCGTGCGCCCGCGGGTCTCGTGCGCCCGCGGGTCTCAGAAGGCCGCGCGGATCTCCCCCACCTCGTGGCCGCCGCCCAGCAGCGGGGCGCGGCCGATGCGGTCCACCACCGGGGCGTCCACGCCCAGCAGCGTCAGCGCGCGGGCCAGCACCGGGCCCAGCGCCCGGCTCGCCCCGTCCTCGACCTTGAAGGCCAGCGCGCGGCCGTCCGGCAGGGCCACCGCCTGGACGGCCTCCGCGCCCATCTTGGAGAGCGTGCCGGGCACCTCGTGCATCAGCCAGGTGTCGGCGCGGCGGGTACCGGCGACGTACTCGGGGTGGGCGCGCATCGCGTCGGCGACCCGGCGCTCGGCGGTGCCGGGCTCGGCACCCACGAAGGCGCGGAAGGCGCGGGCCAGCCCCACCAGGCTGATCGCCATCAGCGGCGCCCCGCACCCGTCCGTGCCGACCGCGGCGACCGGCTCGCCCGCCGCGTCCTCCACCACCCGGTGGATGAGGCGCTGGAGCGGGTGGTCCGCGTCCAGGTAGGTCTCCAGGGGCCAGCCGCGCTGGGCGCAGACGGCCAGCATCGCGGTGTGCTTGCCGGAGCAGTTCATGGTGATCCGGTCGGGCCCGGCGCCCGAGGCCAGGTACGTGTCGCGCTCCTCCGGGTCCAGCGGCAGGTCGGGCGGGCACTGGAGCAGGGCCGGGTCGAGACCGTGCTCGTCGAGCATCTTGCGGACCAGGTCGCGGTGGAAGGGCTCCCCGGAGTGGCTGGCGGCGGCCAGCGCGAGCCGCTCCCCCGACAGGTCCAGGCCGGCCCGCAGCACGCCCGCCGCCTGCATCGGCTTGTTGGAGGAGCGCGGGAAGACCGGCGCCGTCACGTCCCCGAGCGCCAGCTCCACGGCTCCGTCGGCGGCCAGGACGACCAGACTGCCCCGGTGCCGCCCCTCGACGAAGCCGGACCGGACGACCTCGGCGAGGACGGGCGGTGCGGCGGGCGAGAGGGCGGACGTGGGCGCGGACGGGGACGCGGGCATCGGCGGTGGCCTTCCGAACGGGTGACCCGCCGCCGTGACGGCCCGGGTTCACCGGGCTCTGCGGGGCGGCTGGAGGAAGCCGCTCCCGCGTCACACGAGCAGGTCGTCGACTTGTGCTTCCCCCTCACGGTACCGGCGTGCGATCTCCGCGCTGCAGTCGTCGGCCGTCCGCTGCAGGTGCTGGCGCCGCAGGGAGACCCGCTGCTCGTAGCGCACGAGGCGGCCCATCGCGGCGGCCAGCTCCGGGTCGGTGCGGGCCGTCAGGTCGGACAGCTCGACCTCGCCGAGCATCTCCGCGGCCAGCCGCCGGCCCTCCTCGCTGCGCGGCGTGCCCAGCGTCACATGGCGTGCGGAGGACCGCTGCCGGGCCGGCGCGTCGGTCAGGATCTCCGACAGCCGCTCCACGACGGACGCCACGGACTCCGCGGCCGTCACGTCCGGATCCACCGCGGACGCCGGCCCGCGCCGGGCCAGCTCCGCCCGCAGGATGTCGATCCGCCCCTGCAGCAGCCGCCGTACGTAACTGAGGTCGGCCTCCTCGTGCCGGGCGTCCCGGCGCAGGGCGCGCAGCTCGGGCAGGCTCAGCACGGGCAGGCCGGGCTCCGGCGGGCCCACGGGCAACTCCGGGCTGTCCGTGCGCTGCACGGGCGGCCGGGGTGGCTCCAGGCCCCCCGGGCAGGTCCACGCGACAGTCCCGGTCGGCTGCCCCGTACTCGGTGTGCTCATATCCCTCAACCGTCCCCTCGACCGGCGTCCGGCAAGCATCGTGCCACCCCAAGTGGCCACTATGTGACCGAGTGCCCCCGATCGGCCCCAGATGGGGGGTTACGGAGCGAAAAGAAGCCCCCGTACGGCCCGCCCGCCGGGCTCCCCGGGCGGCACGGCATCATGGCGGCATGCGTGCGGTGGTGCAGAGGGTGGACGGCGCGAGCGTCGTCGTGGACGGCGAGACGGTGGGCGCGATCGAGGGCGAGGGCCTGTGCGTCCTGGTCGGCGTGACCCACGAGGACACCGCGGAGAAGGCGGCGCAGCTCGCCCGCAAGCTGTGGTCGGTGCGGATGCTGCACGAGGAGAGGTCGTGCAGCGACGTCGGCGCCCCGCTCCTGGTGATCAGCCAGTTCACCCTGTACGGCGACGCCCGCAAGGGCCGCCGCCCCACCTGGAACGCCGCCGCCCCCGGTGACGTCGCCGAACCACTCGTCGACGAGGTCGTCGCGCGGCTGCGCGCGCTGGGCGCGACCGTGGCGACGGGCCGCTTCGGGGCGCGGATGCGGGTGTCCCTGACGAACGACGGCCCGTTCACGGTGCTGATCGAGGTCTAGGGCCCGGTCCGGACGACGGGCCCCAGGAGCCTCCTACGGCTCCACGACCGTCTCCTGGGCCGCGGCCGTGGTCTCGGCGAGCAGCGGGGCGTCCACGGGCACGTTCCGCTTGACCAGGGCGAGGGCGACCGGGCCGAGCTCGTGGTGGCGTACGGACGTGGTGACGAAACCGATCCTGCGGCCGTCGGGCCCGTCGTCGGCGAGGCGCAGCTCGGCGCCGGCGGGGGGCAGGTGGACCTCGCTGCCGTCCAGGTGCAGGAAGACCAGCCGGCGCGGCGGCTTGCCCAGGTTCTGCACCCGGGCGACGGTCTCCTGCCCCCGGTAGCAGCCCTTCTGGAGGTGCACGGCCGTGCCGATCCAGCCCAGCTCGTGGGGAATGGTGCGGTGGTCGGTCTCGAAGCCGAGGCGGGGCCGGTGCTGCTCGACGCGCAGTGCCTCGTGGGCGAGGATCCCGGCCGGCGGACCGGCCTCGGCGGCGAAGGCCTCCAGGTCCTCGCGCGGCAGGAAGAGATCACGGCCGTACGGCGTCTCGCGTACGACGGCGCCCTCGGGGGCCGTGGCGATGGACCCGGCCGGCAGGTGCACGACCGCGGTGTCCGCGGTGCGGTCGGCGACCTCGACCCGGTAGAAGAACTTCATCGACTCCAGGTAGGCGATCAGCGCCTCCTGGCTGCCGGGCTCCACGTGGGCCCAGACGGTCCCGCCGTCGTCCACGAGGTACAGCGCGTGCTCGATGTGACCGTTGGCCGAGAGGATCAGCGCCTCGGTGGCCCGGCCGGCCGGCAGCTCGCTGACGTGCTGGGTGAGCAGCAGGTGCAGCCAGGCCAGCCGGTCGTCGCCGGTGACCGTCACGACCCCGCGGTGGGAGAGGTCGACGAAGCCGGTGCCGGCGGCGAGGGCACGCTGCTCGCGGAACAGGTCGCCGTAGTGGGCGGCGACGCCTTCGTCCACGCCCTCGGCGGGGACGGCGCCGGGCAGGGACAGCAGGGGGCTCTTCATATGCCTAGCCTACGACTCGGCGGCGGGGCCCTCCGGAGCGCAGTCCCGGCACCGGCCGAAGATCGCGAAGTGCTTCATGTCCGTGTCGAAGCCGAACTGTTCGCGCAGCTTGGCAGTGAACTCGGCGGCCACCGACAGGTCGGCCTCGATGACGTTGGTGCAGTCCCGGCAGACCAGGTGGATGTGGTGGTGCCGGTCGGCGAGGTGATAGGTGGGCGCCCCGTGCCCGAGGTGGGCGTGGCTGACCAGCCCGAGCTCCTCCAGGAGTTCCAGCGTGCGGTACACGGTGGAGATGTTGACCCCCGACGCCGTCTTCCTCACTTCGCCGAGGATGTCGTCGGGGGTCGCGTGTTCCAAAGTGTCGACGGCTTCGAGCACCAGCTGCCGCTGCGGGGTCAGCCGGTAGCCGCGCTGCCTGAGGTCGCTCTTCCAGTCGGTGCTCACCACACCCAAGAGTCTAGGACTACTTGAAGAAAGCGATCCCGTCGTCCGGCATGTCGTCGGGGAGGGCCTTGGCCCAGCGCTCGACGTCCTCCGGGGTGACGACCTTCTTCAGGTGCGCCGACATGTAGGGGCGCAGCTCGACCTCGGGGGTCTGCTTCTCGCCGACCCACATCAGGTCGCTCTTGACGTAGCCGTACAGCCGCTTGCCGCCGGTGTAGGGCTGCGAGGCGGCCGTGCGGGCCACGGCGTCGGTCACCAGGTCGATCTGCGGCTTCTGGTCGGCCATCTCGCCGTACCAGATCTCGATGACGCCGTCGTCGCGGGTCATCGTGACCTCGACCTTGCGGTGGGCGTCGATGCGCCAGTAGCCGTGCTCGGACTCCAGCGGGCGGACCTTGTTGCCGTCCTGGTCCAGCACCCAGGTGTGGGACTGGTACTCGAGGAAGTCCCGGCCGTCGTGGCCGAAGGTGACCTCCTGGCCGAAGTTGCACTTCTCGGCACCGGGGAAGTCGTGCACGCCGGCGCCCGCCCAGTCGCCGAGCAGGAAGGCGAGCGGGACGAGGTCCTTGTGGAGGTCGGACGGGATCTCGATCATGAGCAGAACTTCCTGGCGTGAGGGGTCAGCGCTGGCCCTGGTACAGCTTCTTCACGGTCAGTCCGGCGAAGGCGAGGACGCCGACGCAGACCAGGACCAGCAGGGTTTCGAAGAAGATCTCCACGGGTGCTCCTCGATTGAGCGGGGTGCGGTGCGTGCGCTGTGTGCACAGGGCCGGGGCCCAGCTTACGCGGCCGGGCCGGAGGGCACCGGACGAGGTGTGCCCTCGCGGCGGCCGTACGATGCGGCCATGGCGAAGAAGCTCGTGATCAAGGTGACGGCGGGGGCCGATGCGCCCGAGCGGTGCTCTCAGGCGTTCACGGTGGCGGCGGTGGCCGTGGCCAGCGGGGTCGACGTCTCGCTGTGGCTGACCGGCGAGTCCGCCTGGTTCGCCCTGCCGGGCCGCGCGGCCGAGTTCGAGCTGCCGCACGCCGCGCCGCTGCCCGACCTGCTCGACGCGCTGCTGGCGGGGGGCCGGGTGACCCTGTGCACGCAGTGCGCCGCCCGCCGCGACATCACCGAGAAGGACGTCCTGGAGGGCGTGCGGATCGCGGGGGCCCAGGTCTTCGTACAGGAGTCCCTGGCCGACGGCACGCAGGCGCTCGTCTACTGAGCCCGCGTCCACCGGGCCCGCCGGGGCGCCCCCGTCAGCGGCCGCGGCGCTTGCCGTCCAGCTCGTCCCACCACTCGTCGGACTTCGCGTCGCCCGAGGGGTCGTCCCACCAGCGGTCGTCGGGGCCACGGCGGTTGGCGACCATCGCCGCCAGCGGGGGGATGACCATGGCCACCACGCACATGCCGACGGCCGCCGGGACGGACCAGAGGCGGACGACTCCCCAGGCCAGCACGAACAGCGCGATGCAGGTGCCCATCATCACGAAGTAGACGTGCCGCCGCCGTGCGTACATACGTCCAGCGTAGGTCCGTGCACGCCGAAGGGGCCGCACCCCAGGTGTCCAACCCGGTGGGTGCGGCCCCTCGGCCGTGGTGTGCCGCGTCCGCCGTCAGACGGCGATCGCGACCTCCGCCAGCCCGCCCTGCTGGGCGACGACGGTGCGGTCGGCGGTGCCGCCCGGCACGAGCGCCCGTACGGTCCAGGTGCCCTCGGCCGCGTAGAAGCGGAACTGGCCCGTCGCGGAGGTCGGGACCTCCGCCGTGAACTCGCCGGTGGAGTCCAGCAGACGGACGTAGCCCGTCACCGGCTCGCCGTCGCGGGTCACCTGACCCTGGATGGTGGTCTCACCGGGCTTGATCGTCGAGGCGTCGGGGCCGCCGGCCTTCGCTCCGCACATGTCGTACTCCTGAGGGGGTTGGTCGGTCGGGGTGGTTACTTCGCGGCGCCGAGCTCGATCGGCACGCCGACGAGGGAGCCGTACTCGGTCCAGGAGCCGTCGTAGTTCTTGACGTTCTCCACGCCCAGCAGCTCGTGCAGCACGAACCAGGTCAGGGCCGAGCGCTCACCGATGCGGCAGTAGGCGATGGTGTCCTTCGCCAGGTCGACCTGCTCGTCGGTGTAGAGCTGCTTGAGCTCCTCGTCCGACTTGAAGGTGCCGTCGTCGTTGGCGTTCTTGGACCACGGGATGTTGCGGGCGGACGGGACGTGGCCCGGACGCTGCGACTGCTCCTGCGGGAGATGGGCCGGGGCGAGCAGCTTGCCCGAGAACTCGTCGGGGGAGCGGACGTCGACCAGGTTCTGCGCGCCGATCGCCTCGACGACGTCGTCGCGGAAGGCGCGGATCGACGTGTCCTGCGGCTTGGCCTTGTAGTCGGTCGCCGCGCGCTCGGGCACCTCGGTGCCGTCGACCAGCTCGCGGGCGTCCAGCTCCCACTTCTTGCGGCCGCCGTCGAGGAGCTTGACGTTCTCGTGGCCGTACAGCTTGAAGTACCAGTAGGCGTAGGACGCGAACCAGTTGTTGTTGCCGCCGTAGAGGACCACGGTGTGGTCGTTGGAGATGCCCTTCTTCGACAGGAGCTTCTCGAAGCCCTCCTGGTCGACGAAGTCACGGCGGACCGGGTCCTGGAGGTCCTGGGTCCAGTCGATCCGGATCGCGTTCTTGATGTGGTTCTTGTCGTACGCGGACGTGTCCTCGTCCACCTCGACGATCGCGATGGTCGGGTCGTCCAGGTGGTCCTGCAGCCAGTCGGCGTCGACCAGGACGTCGCTGCGGCTCATGCTTTCTCCTCCGGGGCAGTTGCGGCGGGGCGTGCGAGTGAGAGGGTGTGCGCGCTCATGCCGGAGCGGCGCGCGGGTGCCCTGAGCAGGGCGGTGAGGGGAACCGGACGGCGGTGTCGCCGTCCGCTCAGAAGGTGCGACAGAGCATGGCGGCAACGCGGCACAGGTCCACTGCCCGCCGCTTCGTGAGATCCGCCTGTCGCTTCATAGCCCCGATCGTAGGGACGGATACCGGGCCATGTCACCGGCGTGTCGCATGATGAGACACGATCGTCCGCACTGTGGGATTCGAACCCTGCCCGAGCGTCGCCCGGCGGCCCCGCGGCCCGCCGCGTCCGCCGTCACATCTGCGGTACGGACATCGGCGTCTCGCCTGTCGGACGCCGGCTCGCCGCCGTCGGCCGGCGAGGCGCTCCGTGGGCCTCCCCGGAGGGCCGACCGTCGTCCTACCCGGCCAGCTTGACGCCCGAACCCCTCACCGAGATCTCGACGCCGTTCTTCGCCGCCTCGACCTTGTCCAGCTTGATCCCGCCGGGCAGCTCGTCGATGGTCTGCTGGAAGTCGGTGATGGCCCGGATCCGGGACTCGGCGAACTGCTTGCCGCCTATGGTCGGCAGGCCGTCGGCGACCACCTCGACGTTGTCGTCCTTGACCTTGACCGAGCTGAGGACGTCGACCGGCTCGGGCAGTTCGACGCCCAGGACCGTGGCCTGGAGGGCGACCTTGATCTTGCCGTTGCCGCCGTCGGAGAGGCCGACGACCTTGGCGGTGATGCCGGGCCCGATGTCCGTGGGCTCGGACTTGGCGGCCTTCATCAGCTCGTCGTAGCCGATCGTCGCGGTGCCGGTGGCCGTGGCCGCGGTGGCGGAACTGAAGTCGCCGGAGAACTCGACGCCCTTCATGTCCGCGCGCAGGTCGTCGATGCGGATCTTCTCGGTGCCGTCGCCGGTGGCGGCCTCGTAGTCGTGGATGCCGACCTCGACCTCGTCGAGTTCACCGCCGGCGAGCTGCGTGAGGAAGGGGAAGCCGTTGATGGACACGTCCGGCGTCGAGGCCAGGTTCTCCGTGGTGCGCAGCTTGTCCGCCGCCCGGTCCTCCGCGAAGTTGACCGCGATCCGGTCGGCGATCACGAAGAGGCCGCCCAGGATCACGACGACGACCAACAGTATTCGCAGTGCGCGCATGCGAGTGTTCCCCACCAGTAGGCGTCAACGGCAGCGGTTTCCCGACGACCGGCGGCCGTCCAGCGCGAGCCTAACGCGGTGGATGACGGCCGCCGGATTTTGTCGATCACCTGTGACAGGAGGAACGCGAGTGCCTCGGGGGCCGGCTCAGCCGAGCGCCCGTCCGAGCACGTACACGGCCGGTGCCGAGGCCGCCAGCGGCAGCGCCACACCCGCCGTGAAGTGCACGAACCGGGACGGGTAGTCGTAGGCCGCGACCCGGTGCCCGATCAGCGCGCACACGGCCGCGCCCGCTCCGAGCAGCGCCCCCGCCGTGCCGAGGTCCGTCACCGCGCCGGCCGCGAACCCGGCGCCCGCCGCCGCGAGCAGTGCGACGAGCACGGACGCGGGCGTCGGCAGCGGCAGCGCGCGGGCCACGACGGCCACCGCCACGGCGACCGCGCCGGCCGTCACCGCGTCCGCGTCGGCCGCGAGGTACCCGCCCGCGACGACGGCCAGGGCCGTCGCGGCGACGGTCGCCATCAGGCCGTACATCCGCTCGTCCGGGTCGGCGTGCGACCGCAGCTGCAGGACGAGGGACAGCAGCACCCACACGCCGAGCGTGCCGAGGAGCGCCGCCGGGGAACGGTCCGACGCCAGCATCGCCGCGTCCGCGGCCAGCGCGCCCGCGAAGCCCAGCGCGATGCCCTGCCGGGCGGGCCACATGCCGTTCAGCCGGAACCAGCCCGCCGCGGTGACCGCCTGGAGGACGACCAGCGGGACGAGCAGCGCGTATGTGCCGACCGCGGCCGCGCCGGCCAGCAGCAGCCCGAGCAGCGCGGTGAGCGCGGCCGGCTGCATCCCGGGGTCGATGATCGGCGAACGCCCCTCGGCGCGGGCCCGCTGCGCGTCGGTGATCCGGGCGTTGCCCGCGAGGGTGGCCGGCCCGTACTCGGGCCCGCCGGCGGAACCGGCGGAACCGGCAGCCGCCGGGGAAGCCGGGGCGGCCTGGGGCTCGGGGGCGGCGGAGGCCGCGGGAGGCTCGGGGGCGTAGGGCTGCGGCTGCGGCTGCGGGGTGTACGCCTGGGGCTGGTACGGCTGCGGCCGGGGCTGCGCCTGGTATGGCTGCGGCTGCCCCTGGTACTGCTGCTGGGGCTGTGCCTGCTGCTGCGCGTGCTGCGGTGCCTGTGGCTGCTGCGGCTGGTACTGCTGCTGCGGCTGCTGCTGGTACTGCTGTGGTTGCGCCTGGTACTGCTGCTGCGGCTGCGGCTGGTACTGCTGCGATCCGTGGGTCTGCCCGCCGTACCCGCCGCCGTACGAGCTGTCCCCCTGCGGCGGCAGGTAGGCCGTCTCCTCCGCCGGCACGGGCGGTTGCAGCTGGGTCTCCCAGGTCTGTCCCTGCCACTGCTGCGTGTGCTCGCCGCTGTCCGGGGCGTCGTACGCCCGGTGGCCCTGCTGGTGCTGTCCGGGCCACACCTGAGCGTCGTACCCCTCGTGTCCTGCGTACGGCTGATGCGGCTGCTGCGGCTGCTGTCCCTGATACGGCTGGTCGGTCATCGTCACCCTCCCGCGAACGGCGGGAGCACCTCGACCGTGCCGCCCTCGGCCAGCCGCACCGTCTCGTGCGCGCGCGTGCCCACCGGGTCGCCGTCGACGAGGAACGAGCAGCGCGACAGCACGCGCGTGAGTTCGCCGGGGTGGCTCTCGCGCACCGCGTCGAGCGCGTCGGCGAGGGTGGCCGCCTCGTACGGCTCCTCGGCCACTCCCGCCGCGGCCTTCGCGGCGGCCCAGTAGCGCACCGTGACCTTTGCCATCTGGATCCTTCGTCGCCGGTGCCGGTCGGCGTCGGTGCCGACCGGCGGTGAACACCGTCAGGCTAGCCCGCCCGCGACACGGCCCAGTCGCCGATCCTGCGCAGCAGCTCCTCGCCGGAGGCGTGCTCGGCGTGGCCCATGCCGGGCTCCACCCAGAGTTCGCCGTGGTCACCGGCCGCCTCGGCCAGCATCCGGGGGTGGTCCAGCGGGAAGTAGCCGTCCCGGTCGCCGTGCACGACGAGCAGCGGCGTCGGCGCGATCCGCGGCACCGCCTCCACCGGCGACAGCGGCACCGGGTCCCAGTCGCGGTGGTGGATACGGGTGCGCAGTCCGTAGCGGCCCACCAGGCGCCCGGCGGGGCGCATCACCAGCCAGTGCAGCCGGCGCATGGGCGCCGTGCCCCGGTAGTACCAGCGGGCGGGGGCGCTCACCGAGACGACGGCGTCCGTACGGGCCGCGCTGTCGCCGCCGTACAGCGCGGCGTGCCGCAGCACCACCGAGCCGCCCATGGAGAAGCCGACGGTCACCACGCGCGCGTGCCCGAAGCCGCGCGCCCAGGCCACCGCCGCCGCCAGGTCCAGCACCTCGCGGTCGCCGACGGTCGAGCGCCCGCCGGAGGCACCGTGGCCGCGGAAGGAGAACGTGACGACGGCCCCGTGGTGCGCGAACGCCCGCGCGATCCGGCGCACGTGCGGGCGCCCGGCGTCGCCGGTGAACCCGTGCGCGACGACGAACACCAGGTCGGCGGCGTCCCGCCGGGCCGGGCCGGGCTCGTACACCGCGTCGATCCGCACCTCGTCGGACGTGCGCAGGAACGTCCGCGCGGGCGTGCGGCGGGGTCTCCGTCCCGCCGTCTCCCGGGGCGTCCCGGGATGCGGACGAATGGTGGAACGCGCCACATGACCTGCCCGACCGTCGCTCATGTCGGCTATTCTGCTGGGCAGAGGACTCGGGCAACGTAGCCCCCGGGTCCTTTTGTGCTTTCGGGAGCGTTCACCAGCGTTCACCTCCCGGACCCGCAGCGGACCCCGCGGGCGTGGGATCCGCACCGTTCGAAGCAGTGCCGTAAACGTCCTCGCAGGGACCGAGGAGGAACCAGACGTTATGGGCGAGCGAAACGTGCACGACCGCAGGACGACCCAGGCAGGTGGGGCGCGATGAGTTCTCTGCTGCTCCTGACCAACGCCCTCCAGCCGTCGACGGAGGTGCTCCCCGCCCTCGGCCTGCTGCTGCACAACGTCCGCGTGGCCCCGGCGGAGGGGCCCGCTCTCGTCGACACCCCCGGCGCCGACGCGATCCTCGTCGACGGGCGCCGCGACCTCCCCCAGGTCCGCAGCCTGTGCCAGCTGCTGCGCTCCACGGGCCTCAGCTGCCCGCTGATCCTCGTCGTCACCGAGGGTGGCCTCGCCGCCGTCACCGCCGACTGGGGCATCGACGACGTCCTGCTGGACACCGCCGGCCCGGCGGAGGTCGAGGCCCGGCTGCGGCTGGCCACGGGCCGCCGGCAGATCGTCGGCGACGACTCCCCCATGGAGATCCGCAACGGCGACCTGTCGGTCGACGAGGCGACGTACTCCGCCAAGCTCAAGGGCCGGGTCCTGGACCTGACCTTCAAGGAGTTCGAGCTGCTGAAGTACCTCGCCCAGCACCCGGGCCGGGTCTTCACGCGCGCCCAGCTGCTCCAGGAGGTGTGGGGCTACGACTACTTCGGCGGCACCCGCACCGTCGACGTCCACGTACGGCGGCTGCGCGCCAAGCTCGGCCCCGAGCACGAGTCGCTGATCGGCACCGTCCGCAACGTCGGCTACCGCTTCGTCACGCCCGAGAAGCCGGAGAAGAAGGAGCGGCCCGCGGAGGAGACGACGGCGAAGGCCGGGTCCGGGGCGAAGGCGGACGCCGTGGAGGCGGCACCCGCCACGGCCGAGGCACGAACGTGACCGGGCGGACCGAGGGCTGATACGCCCTGCCCGGAGCGGGTCCATCCGCGTAGACTCCGCGCGTGGCCAAGGTGACTCGGGATGATGTGGCGCGGCTGGCGGGGACTTCGACCGCCGTCGTCAGCTATGTCATCAACAACGGACCCCGGCCGGTCGCCCCGGCCACGCGCGAGCGTGTCCTCGCCGCGATCAAGGAGCTGGGGTACCGGCCCGACCGGGTCGCCCAGGCCATGGCGTCGCGGCGCACGGACCTCATAGGCCTGATCATCCCGGACGCCCGCCAGCCCTTCTTCGGGGAGATGGCGCACGCCGTCGAACAGGCCGCGTCCGAGCGCGGCAAGATGGTCCTCGTCGGCAACACCGACTACGTCGCGGAGCGCGAGGTCCACTACCTGCGGGCCTTCCTCGGCATGCGGGTCTCCGGCCTGATCCTGGTCAGCCACGCCCTGAACGACCTCGCCGCGGCCGAGATCGACGCGTGGGACGCCCGGATCGTCCTGCTGCACGAGCGCCCCGAGGCCATCGACGACGTCGCCGTCGTCACCGACGACCTGGGCGGCGCCCAGCTCGCCGTGCGCCACCTGCTGGAGCACGGGTACGAGTACGTCGCCTGCATGGGCGGCACCGCCGACACCCCGTCCGTCGGCGACCCGGTCTCCGACCACGTCGAGGGCTGGAGGCGGGCGATGAAGGAGGCCGGGCTCTCCACCGAGGGCCGGCTCTTCGAGGCGCCGTACAACCGCTACGACGCGTACGAGGTGGCCCTGGAACTCCTCGCCGGGCCGCACCGCCCGCCCGCGATCTTCTGCTCCACCGACGACCAGGCGATCGGCCTGCTGCGCGCGGCCCGCGAGCTGCGCCTCGACGTCCCCGGCGAGCTGGCGGTGGCCGGCTTCGACGACATCAAGGAGGCGGACCTGGCCGACCCGCCGCTGACCACGGTCGCCTCCGACCGGTCGGCGATGGCACGGTCCGCCGTGGACCTGGTCCTGGACGACGGGCTGCGGGTCGCGGGCTCGCGGCGGGAGCGGCTGAAGGTGTTCCCGTCGCGGCTGGTGGTACGGCGGTCCTGCGGCTGCGAGTAGCCTCCGGCGGCTGTACGGCCACGGGCGCCCTCCGGCGGCCTCTCGGCTGCGGGACGGGCCTCTTCACGGCGGCTCGGCGACTGCGGGGCGGGCCTCTTCATATCGGGCATACGAGGTTCTGCCGGGCTTCTCAGGCGGGACTCAGAAAGCTCTCATCCGCGAGCGGGAAGCTCATGAACATGACCGAGAGCTTCCGCCGCAGCGGCGAGTACGAGAACGCGAATCCGTACGTCACCCCCTACGAGGGCGCCGGGCAGCACGCCTCCTCTCCGGAGCCGGAGAGCCGCACGAGCCCGGTGAACCCGGAGTGGCCGCCCCCGCCGGCCCTGCCGCCCCACCTTCCGGCGGCCGCGGCACCGCAGGAGCCCCGCCGGCCGCCCCGCCGCAGGAGCCGGCGCGGCCCGGTCGCCCTGCTCGCGGCCGTGGCGATCGTCGCGGCGGCCGTCGGCGGCGGCACCGCCTTCGGCATCCAGGAGCTGACCGGCGGCGACACCGTCGCCTCCAGCTCCACCAGCACCACCGTGGTGCCCTCCAGCCAGAAGGGCACAGTCGCCGGCGTGGCCCGGGCGGTCAGCCCGAGCATCGTCGAGATCAGCGCGACCTCGAACGCCGGCTCCTCCACCGGTTCCGGTGTGATCATCACCGGCGACGGCGAGATCATCACCAACAACCACGTGGTGTCCGGCGCCTCCTCGGTCAAGGTGACGACCAGCGACGGCAAGCAGTACGGCGCGCAGGTCGTCGGCACCGACAGCAGGAAGGACCTGGCGCTGATCAAGCTGGAGAACGCGTCCGGCCTGACGACCGCCACCCTCGGCGACTCCGACGGCGTCCAGGTCGGCGCCCAGGTCGTGGCGATCGGCTCGCCCGAGGGCCTGACCGGCACCGTGACCAGCGGCATCGTCTCGGCCCTGAACCGCGACGTGACCGTGTCGACCGACGAGGGCCAGCAGCAACAGCAGCAGCAGGGCGGCCAGTGGCCGTTCGAGTTCGGCGGCCGGCAGTTCAACGGAGACACCGGCTCGTCCACGACGACGTACAAGGCGATCCAAACGGACGCCTCCCTCAACCCGGGCAACTCCGGCGGCGCGCTGATCGACATGAACGGCAACATCATCGGCATCAACTCGGCGATGTACTCGGCGGCCGGTTCCTCCTCCTCGGCGGACGCCGGCAGCGTCGGCCTCGGCTTCGCCATCCCGGTCAACACCGTCAAGGCGGACCTGGCCACGCTGCGGGCGGGCGCCCAGAACTGAGCGAAGGAGCACAGTCCATGATCCAGCGGATCGCCCACGCGGCGACGTCCACCGGCGGCGGCCCGGCCGCACTCGCCCTCGCCCTCGAGGTCGCCGCCGCGCTGCACCCGCCGGCGCCCCGGCCGCCGGAGGTCTCGGCCCGCGCGGCCACCCGTGCCCCCGCCCGCCGGGTGGCGCGCCGCTCCACGCACCGCCGTCGCGCCGCCCGGGGCTGACCCGGACGCACGACGCCGCACCGCCCGGCGCCGCGCCCCGGGGCCCGCCCCGACGTGCGACGCTGAAGGCGTCGGCAGCCCGTACCCACCGCACCCGAGGAACCCGAGACCATGAGCCCCGCAGAAGGCGACCGTGACCCCCAGCGCATCCTGATCGTCGACGACGAGCCGGCGGTCCGCGAAGCCCTCCAGCGCAGCCTCGCCTTCGAGGGGTACGGCACCGAGGTCGCCGTCGACGGCGCCGACGCCCTGGAGAAGGCGGCGGCGTACCGGCCCGACCTGGTCGTCCTCGACATCCAGATGCCCCGCATGGACGGCCTGACCGCCGCCCGCCGGATCCGCGGCGCGGGCGACACGACCCCGATCCTGATGCTCACGGCCCGCGACACCGTCGGCGACCGGGTGACCGGCCTCGACGCCGGCGCCGACGACTACCTGGTCAAGCCCTTCGAGCTGGACGAACTCTTCGCCCGCATCCGGGCGCTGCTGCGCCGCAGCTCCTACGCGGCGGCGGTCGAGGCCACCGCCGGCGACGACGACACCCTCCGCTTCGCCGACCTGACCATGGACCTGGCGACACGGGAGGTCACCCGGGCGGGGCGCCCGGTGGAGCTGACCCGCACGGAGTTCACCCTCCTCGAGATGTTCATGGCCCACCCGCGCCAGGTCCTCACCCGGGAGCAGATCCTCAAGGCCGTCTGGGGCTTCGACTTCGAGCCGTCGTCCAACTCCCTCGACGTGTACGTCATGTACCTGCGCCGCAAGACCGAGGCGGGCGGCGAACCGCGCCTCGTCCACACGGTCCGCGGCGTCGGCTACGTCCTGCGGCAGGGCGGCGCGGAGTGATCCGACGGTTCCGCAGCCTGCCCCTGCGCTCCCGCCTGGCCCTGCTGGTGGCGGCGGCGGTGGCGTTCGCGGTGGCGGCGGCCTCGGTGACCTGCTGGTTCGTGGTGCGCAACCAGCTCTACCACCAGCTCGACGACCAGCTGCGCGGGGAACAGGTCTCCAGCCAGCTTCTGCAGAGCATGCTGGCGAACTGCCGGTCGGCCGACCCGCAGGCGCTGCCCCAGGCACCGAACGCGCCCATCGTCACGATCCTCTACTCGGACGGCTCCACGTGCGTCGACCCGGGCAGCGAGCAGATGCGCGTGCAGGACGCGGACGTGGCCGTCGCCGACGGACTGGCCGAGAGCACCCTGCACACCGGCAGGACCACGGACGGCACCACGGTCCGCGTCTACACCCGGCCGGTCGTCGACCGGCTCACCAAGCAGGTGCAGCCCGGCATCGCCGTGTCCGTCGCCAAGCCGGTGAAGGAGGTCACCGAGCCGCTGTCCTCGCTGGTCTGGGTCCTCCTGCTCGTCTCCGGCATCGGCGTCGTGGGCGCCGGGGCCGCCGGGCTCGCCGTCGCCCGTGCCGGGCTGCGCCCGGTGGACGACCTCGCTCAGGCCGTCGAACACGTGGCCCGCACCGAGGACCTGAACGTCCGCATCCCGGTGGAGGACGACAGCGAGGACGAGATCGCCCGCCTCTCCCGCTCCTTCAACTCCATGACCTCCTCCCTGGCCAGCTCCCGCGACCTGCAACAGCAGCTCATCGCCGACGCCGGCCACGAACTGCGCACCCCCCTCACCTCCCTGCGCACCAACATCGAGCTGCTGTCCCGCAGCGAGGAGACCGGCCGCCCGATCCCCGAGGCCGACCGCCGGGCCCTCCTCGCCTCCGTGAAGGCGCAGATGACGGAACTCGCCGCGCTGATCGGCGACCTCCAGGAGCTGTCCCGGCCGGACACCGGCCAGCACGCGGGCAAGACGCAGATCCTCGCCTGGCAGGACGTCGTCGAGGCGGCGCTGCGCCGGGCCCGCCTGCGCGGCCCGGAGCTGACGATCACCGCCGACGTCCGGCCCTGGTACGTCCGGGCGGAACCCTCCGCGCTGGAACGCGCGATGGTCAACATCCTGGACAACGCGGTGAAGTTCAGCCCCGAGCGCGGCACCGTCGACGTACACCTCCAGGACGGCGTCCTCACCGTCCGCGACCACGGCCCGGGCATCCCCGCCGAGGAACTCCCGCACGTCTTCGACCGCTTCTGGCGCTCACCGTCGGCACGCGCGCTGCCCGGCTCGGGCCTCGGCCTGTCGATCGTGGCGCGCACGGTCCAGCAGGCGGGCGGCGAGGTGACACTGACTCCGGCGGAGGACGGTGGCACGACGGCCACGGTGCGGCTGCCGGGGGCGCCCGTGCCGCCGCCCGGCCCGGACGCGGCGGACGGCGACGGCTGACCCGCCGCGCCCGGGAGCCGGCGGCCGGGACCGGCGGTCGGGACCGGCGGTCGGGTCCGGCGCCCTCGTGGGCGAAGACGGCACGAGGCCCGGGACGCGTACCGTGTACGCGGCCCGGGCCTCGGAGCGGAGGAGCCGGGAGATCCCTACTGCACGATCGTGATCCGGTCCGCCGCCGGCGGCGCGATCGGCGCGGACGCCGACGAGTTGGCCGTCAGGTACTGCTCGAGGGCCGACAGGTCGTCGGTGCCGACCACCTCGTTCGTGCCCTGGCCCAGCGTGGTGAAGCCGTCGCCGCCGCCCGCGAGGAAGCCGTTCATCGCGACGCGGTAGGTGGCCGCCGGGTCGATCGGGGCGCCGTTCAGGCGGATGGAGCCGGTGACGACCCGGTCCGCGCCCGTCTTCGTCAGGTCCAGGGTGTAGGTGAGACCGGACGAGATCTGGAGGATCTTCGGCGCCGCCTCGTTGCCGCCGCTCACCTGCTCCTTGAGCGCCTGGACCAGCTGGGCGCCCGTGTAGCTGCGCAGGTTCACCGTGTTGGCGAAGGGCTGGACCGTGAAGCCCTCGGCGTACGTCACCACGCCGTCGCCCTCACCGTCCTTCGCCGCGTACGTGAGCGACGCCCGGATGCCGCCCGGGTTCATCAGGGCCAGGTCGGTCTCCGGGTCCAGGGTCCTGCCGTAGGCCAGTTGCGCGTCGGCGATGAGGTCGCCGAGGGGGGACTCGGTGCCGTCGCGGTTGATGTCGCCGGAGATGTAGCCGATGGGGCGGTTGCCGATGGGGGCGGCCAGGGCGTTCCACCGGTCGATCAGGCGCGTGATGTCGCACGCCTTCCGGACGTCCCGCGTGACCACCTGGTTCGCCGACTTCACGGCCGTACGGGCGATGTCGCCCGTCGCGCGGTCGTACGTCAGCGTGGTGTCCGTGTAGAGGCGGCCGAAGGAGGCGGCCGACGTGACCATGCGGGGCTTGCCCGCGGGGTCGGGGATCGTGCAGACGTACGCGTTGTGGGTGTGGCCGGTGACCAGCGCGTCCACCTGGGGCGAGACGTTCTTGGCGATGTCGACGATCGGTCCGGAGATGCCGTCGCCGGCGCCCGGGGAGTCGCAGCCGTAGTTGTAGGACGACGACGCCGGGAAGCCGCCCTCGTGGACGAGGGCCACGATCGACTTCACGCCCTGGCGCTCCAGCTCCTTGGCGTACTTGTTGATCGTGTCGACCTCGTCCTTGAAGCGCAGGCCCTTCACGCCGTCCGCCGAGACGATGTTCGGGGTGCCCTCCAGGGTCACGCCGATGAAGCCGACCTTGACGCCGTTCCGCTTCCACACCCAGTACGGCTTGAGGATGGGCTTGCCGGTCTTCTCGTCGAGGACGTTCGCCGCGAGGTAGGGGAAGTCGGCGCCCTGGAACTCCTTGTCCGTGTAGCAGCCGTCGGTGGGGTGGCAGCCGCCGTTCTGCAGGCGGGCCAGCTCCTTGGCGCCCTCGTCGAACTCGTGGTTGCCCACCGACGTCACGTCGAGGTCGAGCTTGTTCAGCGCCTCGATGGTCGGCTCGTCGTGGAAGAGACCCGACATCAGCGGGGAGGCGCCGACCATGTCGCCGCCGGCGGCGGTGATGGAGTACGGGTGGCCCTTGCGGGCCTGGCGCAGGTGGGTGGCGAGGTACTCGGCGCCACCCGCGTCGATCGTCTTCGTGGTGCCGTCCGGCTGGAGCTCGGTGACCCGGCCGGAGGAGCCGGCCGGGGGCTCCAGGTTGCCGTGCAGGTCGTTGAAGGACAGGAGCTGGACGTCCTGGTAGCGGCCCGGCTGGTGGTGACCGCGGTCGCTCTCGCCCGCGCTCGCCGTTCCCGGCAGTGCGGCGGCGGCGAGTGCCCCGGCGGTGGCCACACCGGCGGCCACCGCGAGGAGGCGGCGGGCGGCGCGGCGTCTGCGGCGCGGTTCGTACGACTGTGCTGTGGCTGGCATGCGCCCCCCTGTGGGTCTGCCTGCGGATCTGCCTGGATACGGGTCGTCGGGAGAGGAACGGCCCGTCGGCGCAGCCTAGGGTCAACGCGCGTAGCGCAACAGGGGTTTCCGGGTTACATCCTGGTTTACCTTCCCCGTCCCGTGCCGCCACTTTGCCGGGCCCGCCCCTTACCCTCGTACGCATGACCAGCGACGACACCGTGCGACCCGGCCGCCCCCGCTCGATCGAGACCCTCGCCGCACTCACCCCGGAACAGACCGAAGCCGTGCTCGCCCTGCTCGGCGAGGCCGCCCGGAACGACGGGCAGCACGCCGTGTCCGAGCAGGGACGACTGCAACTGCGGGGTGAAGCACGGGAGGGCATCGCACACCTGCTGCTCACCGTGGACGGCCAACTCGTCGGGTACGCCCAGCTGGAGGACACCGACCCGGTGGAGCCGCCGGCCGCCGAACTGGTCGTCCACCCCTCCTACCGCGGGCAGGGGCACGGGCGGGCGCTGGGCTCCGCGCTGCTCGCGGCCTCCGGGAAGCGGCTGCGGATCTGGGCCCACGGCGGCCACTCCGCCGCCCGGCATCTCGCGCAGGTCCTCGGGCTGACCCTCTTCCGCGAACTGCGGCAGATGCGCCGCCCCTTGGCCGACCTGGACCTGCCGGACCCGCGCCTGCCCGACGGTGTGGGCGTACGCACCTTCGTGCCCGGTCAGGACGACGCGGCATGGCTCGCCGTGAACGCCGCCGCCTTCGCCCACCACCCCGAGCAGGGCTCCCTCACGCAGCGGGACCTCGACGACCGCAAGGCCGAGGCGTGGTTCGACCCGGCCGGGTTCTTCCTCGCCGAACGCGGGGACGAACTCATCGGCTTCCACTGGACCAAGGTGCACGCCGAGGAACGGCTCGGTGAGGTGTACGTCCTCGGCATCCGCCCCGACACCCAGGGCGGCGGCCTGGGCAAGGCCCTGACCACCATCGGCCTGCGGCACCTGGCGGAGCAGGGCCTGCCCACGGCGATGCTGTACGTCGATGCCGACAACAAGGCGGCGGTGTCCGTCTACGAGCGCCTCGGCTTCGTCACGCACGAGACGGACCTGATGTACCGCACGGAGACCTGAGGCGCCCTCGGCACCCCAGCCGCGCCCTGGCCGTGCCCGAGCCGTGCCCTAGCCGTGTCCGCCGGGAAGCTCAGGGCGGGCCGGGCACGGTGACGGCACCCGGCCGTCGCCGCCGCCCCCGCCGGCCCAACGGCTCCGGCCCGGACACCGCCCACACCACCACGACCGCCGCCAGCAGCACCGCCCACCGGTCGTGCGCCGCCGGCCACCGCGGGTCGTCCGGCACCACGAGCAGCGCCCAGTCCGCGGGTATCAGGAAGGGCGCGAGGACGGCCGTGACCAGCAGCGCCGCCGCGACGCCCGGACCGGGGCGCGGTTCGTCCGTCAGGCGTACCGCCGCCGCGGCACCGGCGAGCGCCAGCCCGCAGATCGCCGCGGCCTCCAGCGTGATGTCGCCGGCCGGGGGCCTGATGCCGGTGGGCGTGAGCAGCAGCACCGCCGTCCACCACAGCACGGCGGCCGGTGCCACGAGGGCCGCTCGCAGGGCCTGCCGGAGGGGACGCCGGGTCGGGACCGGCGCGGTGAGGTGCCGGGCCCGGTCGTCCAGCAGGAAGACCAGGCCGAGCGCGCCGACCAGGGCGACGCCCCGCAGCAGGGTGAGCGTCTGCCAGGGGCTCGGCTCGGCGCCCGTCAGCCTCGGCGTCCCGGCGAGCAGCAGCCCGAGGGCGCCCGCTGAACCCAGGGCCCGCCACGGCAGCGTGCGCCACACGGGGCCGGCCAGCGCGCGCGTCAGTCCTCGCACGAGTCCGCCTTCTCCGGCACGGTCACGCCCAGCAGCCGGGCGGCCTCGGCCGTCGTGACGCCCGGGGAGGTCAGCTCGGCCCAGTGCGCCTTCACCCGCTCGGCGACACCGGGGTCCGGCTTCTCGAGCAACTGCCGCACGACATCGGTCTGGCCCTCCTCCATGGTGAGCGGGTCGGTCGGCGACAGGACGACCGCGGACCCCTCGACGCTGTCGTCGAGACGGACTCGGCGCAGGGCGCTCATCGGGTCGTCCTGCCAGCTGAGGGAGAGCCACATGATGGTGACCATGCGCCCGTCGCACAGCGTGCTCCCCGCCTCCTCGCTGCCCGCGACCAGCACGGCGGCGACGGCGGTGGAGAACTCCGGGACCCGGTTGCCGCCCCAGGCGGTGCCGACGGTCACCTGGTGCGGCGCGATCAGCGCGGGGATCGCGGTGTCGCCCCCCAGCCCGTACCGGGCGTCTATCCGCTGCCGTACGACGAGCCGCTGATCGTGCGCGGCGCCGCCCGCCAGGGACTGGACGCGGTCCACCACGTCCGCCCAGGTGCCGGTCCGGGCCACCCACTCGGGGAACGCGCAGTACGTCGACCGGCCCCGCTCGACGCAGGTCTGCTCCTTCTCCGGGCTCACCGAGGCCCGGTCCCGGGCCGCGGTCAGCTCCGGAGACGGTGCCGCGCCCCGGGCCTGCAGTATCCCGCCGGCGACCGCCACCGCGAGGGTCAGGGCGACGCCCGCCCGGACGGCGGCTCCGCGTCCGCCGGCGGCCAGCACCGCGACGAAGCCCACGCACGACGCGACGCCCGCCAGGTACAGGGCGTGCCAGGCGGCGGGCCGCCCCAGCAGGTCGGAGGGCAGGGACTCGGCGCCCCCTCCCTCGACGACCACCGGGGACAGCCACGACAGCCCGTCCGTGCTGTCCGGACCGGTGCCGAGGACGAGCGTGAACAGCAGGCAGGCCACCAGCAGCGGCGCGCCCGCCGGCGACCGCAGCACCCGGGCCAGCAGCACCCCGAGGACGCCGAACAGCAGGACCGTCAGCGGACCGACGAGCAGCTCGGCCGGCGAACCGTCCCCGACCGCGCCCGCCTTGGCCGCCTCCCAGGCGAACTGCCCGCCCACGCAGACCGCGGTGAGCAGGACGGCCGGCAGCACGGACAGCGCGTGGGCCGCCGTACGGCGCCAGGGCGCCACGGCCAGGACCGCGAACTGGCCCTCCGTACCGTGCCGCCCGGAGCGCAGCACGGCGGCGTTGGCGTGGAGCAGGACGGCGAGGCCGACGAGCAGGGGCCCGCCCTGGGTGGCGCGGTCGGCGTCCTGGAGGGCCGGATAACCGTCCCAGGAGTCCCGCGTACGCCAGACGATCCAGGCGATGTACGCGACGAAGGCGATGACGACGGGGATGCTCAGCAGCAGTTGGCGGGCCTCGAACCGGGCGAGGGCGAGAACCGCCCGGGCTCCGCCGCCGCGCGGCCCGGTGTCCTCGGCGGGCCGGGCCGCCGTCGTCAGGGCACTCATGCCGCCACCTCCGCACCGGCGCCATCGAGGGTCAGCAGGTACCCGTCCTCCAGCGTGGGGGCGAGCAGGTGGGCGCCGGCGGGCGGGTCGCCCACGTTCCGGAAGGAGCCGGTGCCGGTGCGCCACCCGGCCTTCGCGTGCGGGTCGCGTTCCGTACTGCTCCACACGCGTCCGTCGGCCCGGGCGGTCAGCTCGTCCGGGGTCCCGTCGAACCGCACGGCCCCGGCGGCCAGGACGATCACCCGGTGGCAGAGCATCGCCACGTCCTCGGTCTGGTGGGTGGACAGCAGCACGGTCCGCCCCTCCCCCGCCCCGGCAATCAACTCTCTGAAGCGCATTCGCTGTTCGGGATCGAGCCCGACCGTCGGTTCGTCGAGGACCAGGAACCCGGGGTCGCCGACGAGCGCGGCCGCGAGCGCGACCCGCTGCCGCATGCCGCCGGACAGCTTCCTGATCCGCTTGCCGCGCACGTCGCCCAGTGCGACCTCGTCCAGGACGCGCCGCACCTCGCGGTGCCGTCCGGCCCGGTCGGTGAGCTCCTTCAGGATCGCGACGTAGTCGACGAACTCGAAGGCGGTGAAGTCCGGGTGGAAGCCGGGGGCCTGCGGCAAGTACCCGAGCCGCCGCCGCACCTCCTGCCGTCCCCGCGCGGTGCCGGGATCGTGTCCGAGCACGGTGAAGGAGCCGCGGTCGGCGGGCACGGCGGTCGCCAGCACGCGCAGCAGGGTGGTCTTCCCGGCCCCGTTCGGCCCGAGGAGCCCGGTGACGCCCGGCGTCAGCCGCAGCGACACCTCGTCCAGGGCCCGGGTGCGCCCGAAGTGCAGGCTGAGCCCGGCGGCGGAAACGGTGGGGGTCATGCGCCACTCCCGTACAGAGATCGGAGGAAGAAGGAAGAAGGACTCACGCGGCACCCCGCGGAAACACGTCGAACCGGTCGCGGAACAGGACCAACAGCCCTGCCCCCAGCACGGCCACGGCCGCGGACACGCCCTGCCCCGCCGCGGTGAACGGCGCCAGCGGGCCTCCCCCGGGGGCCTGCGCCGCGTCCGCGGCGAGCAGCACCGCGCCCCACGCCCCGGCGACGACCGAGGGCGCGGCCACCGGACCCAGCCGGGGCGTCAGCGCCAGCCCCGACGCGGTGAGGGCGAGCGCGGGCAGCAGCCAGGCCAGGGCACGCAGCCCGTACCCCGGCAGGGCGAGCGTCGCGAGGCCGTTGACACCGAGCCCGACGGTCAGGACGGCGACCGTACGGATCATCAGCAGGCGGAAGCCGTGCAGCGGCGAGACGACCGCCATCTCGTACGTCGGATCCAGCGTGGGCCCGTAAGCGAGCGCCACCCCGGCCAGCGGCAGCAGCGGCGCGAAGGCGAGGAAGACCGTCGGCCGGTCGGTGACGCCGGACGTGAAGGCGACGGCGAAGGTCATCACGAGCACGGCGACGACCGCGCCCAGCCAGGACCGGCGCAGCACGGGCGTGGCCGCGAGCAGCCGCGCGGTGTGGTCGGCGACCCCGAACCGCACCAGCAGACCCTCGAGCCATCCCGGCCGGGGTGCGTCCAGCTCGGCGTCGAGCCGCTCCCACCCCGCCTCCAGGGCGGCGGCATCGCTCACCTCGGCGAGGACGCCCCGGCACCGCGCACAGGCGGCCAGATGGGCGTCGGCGGACCACAGCACGGGCGCCGCGAGCTCGCCGAGGGCGTACGCCCGCAGGTCGTCCTCGTCCACGTGCCAGCCGTTGTCGGTTCTCATGCCAGCGCCTCCCTCAGCTGCCGGCGGGCCCGCATCGCCCGCGTCTTGACGGTGCCCGGCGGGATGCCGAGCAGGACGGCCGCCTCGCGGGTGGTCAGCCCGTCGATGACCGTCGCCTGGAGCACCGCGCGCAGCTCCGGCGAGAGCCGGACGAGTGCGCCGGCGAGGTCCCCGTGCTCCACCCCGGCGAGCACCCGCTCCTCGGCGGACGCCTCGTCCCGGTGCCGGAGGCGGGCCAGCGCCTGCCGCAGCCGCCCCCGGGCGCCGTCGCCGCGCAGCGCGTCGACCAGCCGCCGGGAGCCGATCCGCCACAGCCAGCCGGCCACGTCCCCGTCCTCCCGATACCGCGCGCTGCCGCGCCACACCGCGAGGAACGTCTCCTGCACGACGTCGTCGACGACACCGGGGTCGGCGCAGCGGCCACGCATCCGGGCGGCCAGCCAGGGGGCGTACCTGCGGTACAGCTCCTCGAAGGCGCCCCGGTCGGCGTCCGCCGCGACGGCCCGCAGCAGCTCGCCGTCGGTTCTCGTTTCGCTCACATCTCCTCATCGGACGAGCGGGTGCGACCGGTTCACGAGATCACGTAGCGATTTCCCGACGGGGTGGGGGTGGAACGCCGCCCGGCCCTCACGGGGTCCCGGCGCGGGTGCGTGGCGGGGGTGGACCCGCGCGGCCCGGCGCTGCCGGGGTGCCTCCCCCACTCTCGGCTTCGCTCGAGCGGGGGCCCCCACCGCCCGGCGTAGCCACCGCCGGAGGCATCCCGCTATCCCACACGTCATGTCCCCGTAACCATCGATTCAGACAGCCTTGCGACCCTCGCCGAATGAAACCGACCGCGCGGCCAGGAGCAGAGCATTCCGCGCCGTCCGACGCGCCTGTCCTGCGCTCGGCGCGGAAGAATGGGTTCATGAGGCAGCCGAACACCCAGGCAGAGGTCCAGCACCCCCAGCCCTCCGTGGGCTCCATCGCCGCGCACCGCCCGCACACCGTGGCCGCGGCCGTCTCCGACCTGGAGCCCGACCTCGACGCCGACCTCGACGCGTACGAGGACGCCCCGGAGCCCGGATCCGACGGCATGGGCGCCGCGCTCCCGCAGGGCCGCTTCCTGGACCGCGAACGCAGTTGGCTCGCGTTCAACGAACGCGTCCTGGAACTCGCCGAGGACCCGACCACTCCCCTCCTGGAGCGGGCCAACTTCCTCGCGATCTTCGCCAGCAACCTCGACGAGTTCTTCATGGTCCGCGTCGCCGGCCTCAAGCGCCGCATCGCCGCCGGCGTGGCCACCCGCTCCGCCTCGGGCCTGCAGCCCCGCGAGGTCCTGGACATGATCTGGGCGCGCTCGCGCGAGCTCATGGCCCGGCACGCCGCCTGCTTCCAGGAGGACGTCGCCCCGGCCCTCGCCGAGGAGGGCATCCACCTGGTCCGCTGGAGCGAGCTCGCCGAGAAGGAGCAGGCCCGCCTCTTCACCCTCTTCCGGCACCAGATCTTCCCGGTCCTCACCCCCCTCGCCGTCGACCCCGCGCACCCCTTCCCGTACATCTCGGGCCTCTCCCTGAACCTCGCGGTCGTCGTCCGCAACCCCGTCACGGGCCACCGCCACTTCGCCCGCGTCAAGGTCCCCCCGCTGCTCTCCCGTTTCCTCGAGGCGTCCCCCGGCCGTTTCGTCCCCGTCGAGGACGTCATCGCCGCGCACCTGGAGGAGCTGTTCCCGGGCATGGAGGTCCTGGAGAGCCACGCCTTCCGCGTCACCCGCAACGAGGACCTGGAGGTCGAGGAGGACGACGCGGAGAACCTCCTCAAGGCCCTCGAGAAGGAGCTGATGCGGCGCCGCTTCGGGCCGCCCGTCCGCCTGGAGGTCGAGGAGTCCATCGACCGCGAGGTCCTGGACCTGCTCGTCCGCGAGCTGAAGATCGGCGAGTCGGAGGTCCACCCCCTCCCCGGCCCCCTCGACCTCACCGGCCTCTTCCGCATCCACAGCCTCGACCACCCGGAGCTGAAGTACCGCAAGTTCGTCGCCGGCACCCACCGCGACCTCGCCGAGGTCGAGTCGGCGTCCGCGCCGGACATCTTCGCCGCCCTGCGCAGCCGCGACGTCCTGCTCCACCACCCGTACGACTCCTTCTCCACCTCCGTGCAGGCCTTCCTGGAGCAGGCGGCGGGCGACCCGGACGTCCTCGCGATCAAGCAGACGCTGTACCGCACCTCCGGCGACTCCCCGATAGTCGACGCGCTCATCGACGCGGCCGAGTCCGGCAAGCAGGTCCTCGTCCTGGTCGAGATCAAGGCCCGCTTCGACGAGCACGCCAACATCAAGTGGGCCCGCAAGCTGGAGGAGTCCGGCTGCCACGTCGTCTACGGCCTGGTCGGTCTGAAGACCCACTGCAAGCTGTCCCTGGTCGTCCGCCAGGAGGGCGAGACCCTCCGCCGCTACAGCCACGTGGGCACGGGCAACTACCACCCGAAGACGGCCCGTCTCTACGAGGACCTCGGTCTGCTCACCGCGGACCCGCAGGTCGGCGCGGACCTGTCCGACCTGTTCAACCGCCTCTCCGGCTACTCGCGCCGCGAGACGTACCGCCGCCTCCTCGTCGCGCCCAAGTCCCTGCGCGACGGCCTGGTCTCGCGTATCCACAAGGAGATCCAGCACCACCGCGCCGGCCGCCCGGCCCACATCCGCATCAAGGTCAACTCGATGGTCGACGAGGCCGTGGTCGACGCGTGCTACCGCGCGTCCCAGGCGGGCGTCCCGGTCGACGTGTGGGTGCGCGGCATCTGCGCGCTGCGCCCGGGCGTCGCGGGCCTGTCGGAGAACATCCGGGTCCGTTCGGTCCTCGGCCGCTTCCTCGAGCACTCGCGCGTCTTCGCCTTCGGCAACGGCGGTGAGCCCGAGGTGTGGATCGGCAGCGCCGACATGATGCACCGCAACCTCGACCGCCGTATCGAGGCACTCGTCCGGGTCACCGACCCGGCCCACCGGGCGGCCCTCAACCGGCTGCTCGAGACCGGCATGTCCGACGGCACCGCGTCCTGGCACCTCGGGCCGGACGGCGAGTGGACCCGGCACGCGACCGACGCGGACGGCCAGCCCCTGCGCAACGTCCAGGAGATGCTCATAGACGCCCGGAGGCGCCGGCGTGGCACAGCGACACCTTGACCCGACGAACCCCCTGGCCGAACCGGCCCGCGCGACCGCCACCGAACCCGCGGCCCGCCCGGCGAGCCCGGCCCGCCCGGCGAGCCCGACCCGGCCGGCGAGCCCGACCCGGCCGGCGGGCCCGCCCGAGCCGGTGCCCGCGGAGGCCCTCGCGCGCTACCTCCGCGCCCAGGCCACGGAGTTCCTCCGCGCCCTGCGCCTGCACCGCGAGTCGGGCGCGGGCGCGAACCATGCCGCCGCCGGAGCCACCGCCAACGGCTCCGCGGGCCCCGTGGACGCGGCCCGCGCCCTGCGCCGCGCGGCCCGCCGCCTCAGCGGCACCCTGCACACCTACCAGCCCCTGCTCGACGCCGACTGGGCGGAGGGCATGCGCCCCGAACTGGCCTGGCTGTCCGGCACGCTGGCACTGGAGCACGCCTACGCCTCGCGCCTGGAACGCCTGCTCCAGGCCCTGCACCGCCTGTCCGGCTCCTCGGCGTCGCCGGCCCGCCGGCAGGTGGCGGCCGCGGCCGTGTCCGCGAGCGTCCCCGCCGCCCCGGCGCCCCCGCCGGCCCCCGTGCTCCCGGACCGCGGCAATCTCACCGTGGGCGCGGCCAAGGCGGGCGCCCTGCTCGACCGCCAGCTGACCCTGGCCCGCACCCGGGCCCACTCCACCGCCCTCCAGGCCCTCGGCAGCAGCCGCTTCCACGCGGTCGCCGACAAGGTCGCCCTACTGGCCAGCGAGGTGCCCCTGCGGGCGGCCGCCGGCGCCGGCGCCGACCTTCGCCCGCTGGCCGGAGCGGCGGAGGGCCGCCTCGCCGACGCGGTGGCCGCGCTGCCCCTGGTCAGCGCGGGCCACCCGTACAACGCGGAGGCGCTGATCCACGGCCTGTCCCCGGACCCGGCACCCCACCCGCAGGACGCCCCCTGGCACCAGGTCCGCCTGCTGCTGCGCCTGCACCGGTACGCCCGCGAGGTCCTGGCCGGCGAGGACGGCCCGAGCGGTGAGGACGCGCGCCTGCTCACCGCGGGCCAGTCCCTCGACCGCCACCGCGACGCGTCGGAGGCCGCCGCCGCGGCGGCCCAGGCCGCCCGCACGCCCCGCATCGCCCCGGCCACGGCGTACGCGCTCGGCGTGCTCCACGCCGACCAGCGCCACGAGGTGGAGGCGGCGCGGTACGCGTTCCAGCACGACTGGCGGCACAGGACCGTCCGACCGGCACCGGCACAGTGACCCGCGAAGGGACGGCGAGCCCCGCATGAGCACTCCCGAGGACACCACCGTCCACGCCGCCGGCTGCGTCCTGTGGCGCCGCGCCCAGGGCACCGGCGAGCCGCGGCTCTGCCTGGTCCACCGGCCCAAGTACGACGACTGGTCGCACCCCAAGGGCAAGCTCAAGCGCGGCGAGGACCCGCTCGCCGGCGCCCTGCGCGAGGTGGCGGAGGAGACGGGGTACACCGCGGTGCCCGGCCCCGGGCTGCCCACCGTGCGCTACCTGGTGGACGGCCGCCCCAAGGAGGTCCGGTACTGGGCGGCGGAGGCCGTGTCGGGCGGCTTCGCGCCGAACGACGAGGTCGACCGCATCGTCTGGCTGCCGGCCGCTGCCGCCCGCACCCGCCTCACCCAGCCCAGGGACCGCGACCTGGTCGACGCGCTGCCGCTCGCGCTGCGCCGGGACGAGGACGGCCCGCACGACGGGTGACCGGGACGGCTACGGCCCGCAACCCGGGACGGAAAGGCCCGCACGACGGACGACCCGGGCCGGAAACGGCCCGCCCCACCGGTGCCCCGGGGCTGGAACGACCCCTACGACGGATGCCCCGGGACCGCGTCGTGTCATCGACGTAAGCATTCCGTGACCTCACCGCACCGTCCACAGGGGTTCACCCCTCGTTCATTCACGCCCATCGGCGGCTTCACCTGATCTGCCTAATTTCGGCCGTAGACAGTCCTCGCACGCCGCCGGATTCAGGACGGCGGCTCCTGGAAGGAATTCCCTCAAGTGAAGCTTCAGCGCGTGAACCGGCGGGCCCTCGCTCTCGGTGCTCTCGCCGTCTCCGGCGCCCTGGCCCTCACGGCGTGCGGTTCCGACGACACCGGCGACGCCGGCAACGGCGGGGGCTCCGGCGCCACCACGGCCAACAGCAACATCAAGTGCGACGACGCCAAGGGCCAGCTCCAGGCCTCCGGCTCCTCGGCCCAGAAGAACGCGATCGACGCCTGGGTCAAGCAGTACGTCGCGGCCTGCAAGAGCGTGCAGATCAACTACAACCCCACGGGTTCCGGCGCGGGCATCACCGCGTTCACGCAGGGCCAGACCGCGTTCGCCGGTTCGGACTCGGCGCTGAAGCCGGAGGAGGTCGCGGCGTCGAAGAAGGTCTGCAAGGACGGGCAGGCCATCGACCTGCCGATGGTCGGCGGCCCGATCGCCGTCGGCTTCAACGTTCCGGGCGTGGACACGCTCGTCCTGGACGCCCCGACCCTGGCGCAGATCTTCGACAGCAAGATCTCCAACTGGAACGACCCGGCGATCGCCAAGCTGAACCCCGGGGCCAAGCTTCCCGACCTCAAGATCCAGGCGTTCCACCGCTCCGACGAGTCCGGCACCACGGACAACTTCACCAAGTACCTGAAGGCCGCCGCGCCGAAGGACTGGACGTACGAGCCGGGCAAGTCCTGGGAGGCCAAGGGCGGCCAGTCCGCGCAGGGCTCCTCCGGTCTGGCCGCGCAGGTGAAGCAGACGTCCGGCGCCATCTCGTACTTCGAGCTGTCGTACGCCAAGGACGGCATCAAGACGGTCGACGTGAAGACCGGGGCCGCGGAGCCGGTCAAGGCCACCGTCGACAACGCCACCGCCGCCATCGGCGCGGCCGAGGTCGTCGGCACCGGCAAGGACCTCGCGCTGAAGCTGAACTACACGCCGACCGCCGACAAGGCCTACCCGATCGTCCTGGTGACGTACGAGATCGCCTGTGACAAGGGCAACAAGGCGGAGACCCTGCCCGCCACCAAGTCCTTCCTGAACTACGTCGCCTCGGAGGACGGCCAGGGCCTGCTGGCGGAGGCCGGCTACGCCCCGATGCCCACCGAGATCATCACCAAGGTCCGCGAGACCATCTCGGGCCTGAGCTGACCCGAGTGCGGTCCGGACTCCGCACGGGGGCCGGACCGCACCGTCCGGTGCACCGCCGCCAGGAGCCCCCGCACGGGACGGCTCCGCCCGAGCCGCCGCGTACGACGGCTCCGCAGACCGGAGAACCCGATGGACATATCCACTGACCCCCAGAAGCCAGCAGCAGCCCCCGTACTTCACCAGCCCCCGGCCGAGGACGACAGGCGCCCCGGGCGCGGCGCCGTCCGCCCCGGCGACCGGATCTTCGTCGGGCTCTCCCGCGGTTCCGGCATCCTGGTGCTGGTCATCATGGCCGCCATCGCGGCCTTCCTCACGTACCGCGCCACCCTCGCGATCAGCAAGGACGAGGCCAACTTCTTCACCAGCTTCGACTGGAACCCCAGCGGCGTCCCGCCGCGGTTCGGCATCGCGGTCCTGGCCTTCGGCACCGTCGTGTCGTCGATCGTCGCCATGGCCATCGCCGTCCCGGTCTCGGTCGGCATCGCCCTGTTCATCACGCACTACGCGCCCCGCAGGCTGGGCGGCGCCATCGCGTACGTGATCGACCTGCTCGCCGCCGTGCCCTCGATCGTCTACGGCCTGTGGGGCGCGCTCTTCCTCGTGCCGCACATGGACGGGCTGTTCGGCTGGCTGGACGCGTACCTCGGCTGGACCGGCATCTTCGAGTGGAACGGCGGAGCGCCGCGCTCGCTGCTCACCGTGGGCGTCCTGCTCGCGATCATGATCCTGCCGATCATCACCAACGTCAGCCGCGAGGTGTTCCGGCAGGTCCCGCGCATGCACGAGGAGGCCGCCCTGGCCCTCGGCGCCACGCGCTGGGAGGTCATCCGGATGTCGGTGATCCCCTTCGGCCGCTCCGGCGTCATCTCCGCCTCGATGCTCGGCCTCGGCCGCGCGCTCGGCGAGACCATGGCCGTGGCCATGGTGCTCTCGCCGACCTTCGACATCGACGCCAGCCTGCTCGACCCGGGCGGCGGCACCTTCGCCCAGAACATCGCCAGCAAGTTCAACGAGGCGACCGTGATGGGCCAGGACGCGCTGATCGCCTCCGGTCTGGTGCTCTTCGTCATCACGCTGCTGGTCAACGGCGCGGCCCGCATGATCATCGCTCGCCGCAAGGAGTACTCGGGGGCCAACGCATGAGCAACGCAACCCTCATCCCCAAGAGCAGCGGCTCCCTGCGCGGCGCCACCCTGCCCACGTGGTTCCCCTGGGCGGTCGCGGCCGGCTCGGTCGTCGCCGGCCTCGGCATCAGCACCGTGGCCGGGCTGAACAGCAGCATCCAGTGGGCCCTGATCGCCGTGGTCCTCTTCGTCGGCGGTACCTACGCCATCTCGGCGCGCGTCGAGGGTGGCCGGCAGGCCAAGGACCGGGTGGCGACCAGCATGGTCTGGGTCGCGTTCCTCCTGGCCCTGATCCCGCTGCTCTCCCTGATCTGGGAGACGCTCAAGCGGGGCGTGCGGATCCTCGACGGCTACTTCCTCACCCACTCGATGGGCGTGGTCGCCGACAGCGAGCCGGGCGGCGGCATCTACCACGCCATCCTCGGCACCCTGGAGCAGGTCGGCCTCGCCACACTGTTCTCCGTGCCGATCGGTGTGCTCACCGCGATCTACCTGGTCGAGTACGGTCGCGGCCGGCTCGCCAAGGCCGTCACCTTCTTCGTCGACGTCATGACGGGCATCCCGTCCATCGTCGCGGGCCTGTTCGTCCTCAGCCTGTGGGTGCTCATCCTGGACATGGGCCCCTCCGGCGTCGCCGGCTCGTTCGCCCTGTGCATCCTGATGATCCCCGTGGTCGTCCGCTCCACCGAGGAGATGCTCAAGCTCGTCCCGAACGAGCTGCGCGAGGCATCACTGGCGCTCGGCGTGCCGAAGTGGCGCACGATCCTGAAGGTGGTCCTGCCGACGTCGCTCGGCGGCATCATCACCGGCGTCATGCTGGCCGTCGCCCGCATCACCGGCGAGACGGCCCCCGTGCTGCTGCTGGTCTGGGGCACCGACTTCATCAACGCGAATCCCTTCCAGGATCCGCAGGAGTCGCTGCCGATGTACATCTACCTGCAGTACGGCGCGGGCTCCGACGCGGCGTACGACCGTGCCTGGGCCGCGGCCCTGACGCTCATCGCGTTCATCATGATCCTCAATGCGGTGGCCCGCGGCATAGCCCGCTGGAAGGCCCCGAAGACCGGTCGCTAAGGCCCCGGACCGAAAGAAGCAGTGATTCACATGGCCAAGCGCATCGATGTCAGCGGCCTCAACGCCTACTACGGCTCCTTCCTGGCCATCGAGGACATCTCGATGACCGTCGAACCCCGCTCCGTGACGGCCTTCATCGGCCCCTCCGGCTGCGGCAAGTCCACCTTCCTGCGCACCCTCAACCGCATGCACGAGGTCACCCCCGGCGGCCGGGTCGACGGCAAGGTCATGCTGGACGACGAGAACCTGTACGGCGCCGGCATCGACCCGGTGGCCGTGCGGCGCGAGGTCGGCATGGTCTTCCAGCGGCCGAACCCGTTCCCGACCATGTCGGTCTACGACAACGTCGCGGCGGGCCTCCGGCTGAACGGCAAGTACAAGAAGTCCCAGCTCGACGACATCGTGGAGAAGTCGCTGCGCGGCGCCAACCTCTGGAACGAGGTGAAGGACCGCCTGAACAAGCCGGGCTCCGGTCTCTCCGGCGGCCAGCAGCAGCGTCTGTGCATCGCGCGCGCGATCGCGGTGGAGCCGAACGTCCTGCTCATGGACGAGCCCTGCTCCGCCCTCGACCCGATCTCCACCCTCGCGATCGAGGACCTGATCGGCGAGCTGAAGGAGCGCTTCACGATCGTCATCGTGACGCACAACATGCAGCAGGCGGCGCGCGTCTCGGACCGCACGGCCTTCTTCAACCTGGCCGCGGTCGGCCAGCCCGGCAAGCTGATCGAGATCGACGAGACGGAGCGCATCTTCTCCAACCCGTCGGTCCAGGCCACGGAGGACTACATCTCCGGCCGCTTCGGCTAGGCCGGATCCGATCCCCTCGCGGTGCTGCATGGCGGTGCCACCGCGAGGCGCACAAGGGCCCGCCCCCGAGGACGGGGGCGGGCCCATTGCCTTGCACAGCGGCGCCTACAGGAACGCCAGATCCACCAGCCAGTACGAACACGCCGCCACCAGCGCGGCCGCCGGCATCGTGATGAACCACCCAAGGATGATGTTCTTCGCGACGCCCCAGCGCACCGCGTTGACCCGCTTCGTGGCCCCCACGCCCATGATCGCCGACGTGATCACGTGCGTCGTGGAGATCGGCGCGTGGAACAGGAACGCCGAGCCGAACATGATCGACGCGCCCGTCGTCTCCGCGGCGAAGCCCTGCGGCGGGTCGAGCTCGATGATCTTCCGTCCCAGCGTCCGCATGATCCGCCAGCCACCCGCGTACGTCCCCAGCGACAGCATCAGCGCGCAGGCGATCTTCACCCACACCGGGATCGGGTCGCCGTAGTCCTCGACGTCGGCGATGACCAGCGCCATCACCACGATGCCCATGGTCTTCTGCGCGTCCTGCAGACCGTGGCCCAGCGCCATGCCCGCCGCCGACACCGTCTGCGCGATTCGGAAGCCGCGCTTGGCCTTGTGCGGGTTGGCCCGGCGGAACATCCACATGATCGCCGTCATGACGAGGTAACCGACGACCAGGCCGATCACCGGCGACACGAACATCGGGATGACGACCTTGTCGACCACGCCGTTCCAGTACACGGTCGTGCTGCCCGCGAGCGCCGCGCCGACCATGCCGCCGAACAGCGCGTGCGACGACGACGAGGGCAGGCCGAAGTACCAGGTGATGAGGTTCCACACGATGGCGCCGATCAGCGCCGCGAAGAGGATCCCCATCCCCTTCGAGCCCTCGGGCGTCTCGATCAGCCCCTCGCTGACGGTCTTGGCGACCCCGGAACCGAGGAAGGCGCCTGCGAGATTCATCACGGCTGCCATCGCGAGCGCCGCCCGGGGGGTCAGCGCCCGCGTCGACACGGACGTCGCGATCGCGTTCGCCGAGTCGTGGAAACCGTTGGTGTACGTGAAGAAGAGCGCGACCCCGATGGTCACGATCAGAGCGAAGGTGTCCATGAACGGCTCAGGACTCCTTGACGGCGATGGTCTCCACCGTGTTCGCCACGTGCTCGAACGCGTCGGCCGCTTCCTCCAGCACGTCCACGATCTGCTTGAGCTTAAGCACCTCGATGGCTTCGTACGAGCCGTTGAAGAGGTGGGCGAGCAGCTTGCGGTGAACCTGGTCGGCCTGGTTCTCCAGCCGGTTGACCTCGATCCAGTACTCGGTGAGGTTGTCCATGGTGCGCAGGTTCGGCATGGCTTCGGCGGTCAGCTCGGCGGCCCGCGCCAGCACCTCGATCTGCTGGTCGACGCCCTTGGGCAGTTCCTCGACGTTGTAGAGGACGACCAGGTCGACGGCCTCCTCCATGAAGTCCATGATGTCGTCGAGGGAGGAGGCGAGGTTGTAGATGTCCTCGCGGTCGAAGGGCGTGATGAACGAGGAGTTCAGCTGGTGGAAGATCGCGTGCGTGGCGTCGTCACCCGCGTGTTCGGCGGCCCGCATACGCTCTGCGATCTCGGCCCGGGCGGAAGCGTCCGCCCCGAGCAGTTCCATCAGGAGCTTGGAGCCCGTGACAATGTTGTCCGCGGACGCGGCGAACATGTCGTAGAAGCTCGTCTCCCTGGGGGTCAGACGAAAGCGCACGTGGGGTCCTCGGGGTGCATCGGTTTCGGTCAGGCTGATGCTAGGCGCATCATCCGGCCACGGCTAACGGGCCGTCCCCCAGTGTCGCGCATGAGGCAGGCTGATGAGCAGGGGGGCGACCCGGGGCCGTGCCCGACGCTGCGCCCAGGACTCCCCTACCCCGGAAAATTCGGTATCATATACCCAGTAGGGGTATACGTCGGCACACTGCCCAACAGGAGGACGCGATGACGACCACCGAGGCCGGCGCGGACGCGCCCTCCGCCGCCGTGGACACGGTGGAGACGGACGGCACGGACGTCGTCACGGACCACGACCGCGGCGTGCACGGCTACCACAAGCAGAAGAGCGAGCACCTCAAGCGGCTGCGCCGCATCGAGGGCCAGATCCGCGGCCTGCAGCGCATGGTCGACGAGGACGTCTACTGCATCGACATACTGACCCAGGTCTCGGCCTCGACGAAGGGCCTGCAGTCCTTCGCCCTGCAGCTCCTCGAGGAGCACCTGCGCCACTGCGTCGCCGACGCGGCCGTCAAGGGCGGTGCGGAGATCGACGCGAAGGTCGAGGAGGCGACGAAGGCGATCGCCCGCCTGCTGCGCACCTGAGTCCGGGGCCGGCCTACTGGCCGGCGCCGGCGCCGCGCTCCTCGGCGACCCTGAGCACCTCGTCGATGCTCTCCAGGCTGAGCCGTCCCCGGGCTGCCGAGGCCGCGATGATCAGCTCTCCGCAGAGTTCTATCTCGGCGAGCGCCACGTGGTCCTGAACTGCCGTACCGCCGACCGGAGCCACGCGCGTCACCTCGTCTCTGCCGTCACCGGCTTCCTAGAGTAGGGAGCGGCCTACGTACCGCGCATGGCACGGAAGGGCTAGTTCTTGCCGTCCGTGCCTTCCTCCGCGCCGTCGCCCGGCGTCCCACCGGCCTCCTCGGCGATCCTCCCGGCGTAGATGTCGTCCTCCTCGGGCAGTCGTACGCGCACGGCGGTGCCGAAGTCGTAGAGCAGTGTCGTGGAGGCGACGGCCACGGTGCCCGCGCCCTGCCCGTTCGCGAAGCTGAACCGGTGACGGACCTTGCGGACGCGGCCCGCGTCGTCGAGATAGGCGTCGAACGGCACCTCGGCGGTGGCGAACCCCTCGGCCGCCGCGGCCAGCGCCGCCCTGTTCCCCTCCGAGGCGTCCCGCGCCGCCCGGGCGAGGTCGGCGGTCCCCCGGTAGTGCCGCACCGCGGTCCCGGCCACCTCGGTGCGACCCACGTACGTCGCGGTCCGCGTGCCCCGCAGCACCTCGGCGGCGGCGAACGGGTCCGTCGCCCCGCCGGTCACCAGGTTCCCGTCGGAGAGTGTGGCGGTCGCCACCCGCACCCACTTGTCGTCGGGCACGCCGGCACCCCGGTTCTTCATGAACAGGGCGCCGGGCGTCAGCAGCTCGGTGATCGGCCGGTGCCCGCTCGTGCCCGCGGGGTCCTGCGGCAGCTTCACCTTCAGCCTGCCGAGCCGCTCGCGGAAGTCGTACACCCCCTCGCCGCGGATGGTCACCCGGGTCCCGCCGCTGGCCATCTCCATGGCCGTGCGGGCCTTCGAACTGCCGGCGGCCACCAGACGGTCCGCGGCCCCGTGCAGCACGCGGACCGGATCACCGGGCCGGGCGTCCTGCACGGCGGCCCCCTGCCCGGAGCACCCGGCCGCGGCCAGTCCCGCGCCGACCACGGCCCCGGCGACGCGGGTCGCCCCCGCCCTCCTGCCCCGTCGCGCCCTCTCCCGCCCGCCCATCGCCACCTGCCCCAGCCGGCACGGCCCGTCCCGGGCCCCCTGTCGTCCCGGTTAACGACGGGCGGGCGACCCCGGTAACGTGGTCCCGTGGCTCAGCCGGACGCTAGTGAAGCTCCCCAGGACATCCCGGAACACCGCACCAGCACGGTCGAACAGGGCGCCTTCTGCACGGCCCGCTGCACCTGCGGCTGGCGAGGCCCGGCCCGCAGAGCCAGAAGCCAGGCCCGCACAGACGCCCAAACCCACCCGACCCCACCCTGACAACCCCCGCGCCCCGTCAGCCGCGGGCAAGCGTGCCGTCGACCGCGGGCATCGTGCCGCCAAGGGCGGCACGGGTGGGCGCGGCGGCACCCCGCCAACGCCGGGCCGCGCACCCGACCCCGCGCACACCCTCCGCCCGCCACCCGGTCGGCCCCGCCCGTGGAACCCGCATCCCCGCCGCCTCGTCTCCCCCCAAGACCCCCCACGGGCCCCACGGGACGCGGAGACGCAGATGAACCGGCGCACCTTCCTCGGCGGCACCACCACCGCCGCCCTCGCCCTCACCACCGCCACGACCGCCTGCTCGGGCACCCCCCTCGACGCACCCCCGGGCGGAGACAAGAACCCAGCCCCCACCCACACCCCCCGCCTCACCCGCACGGCCACCTCCACCAGGCCGGCATCGACCCCCACCCCCGCCACGTGGACCGCGCTGGCCGCATCCCTGGACGGCCTCCTCGTCCGCCCCGGCGACCAGCCCTGGCAGACGGCCCGTCAGCTCTACAACACCCGCTTCGACACCCTCCGCCCCACCGCCGTCGCCTACATCTCCCACCCCGGCGACATCCGCACCGCCCTCTCCTGGGCCCGCGCCCACCACGTCCCCGTCGCGATCCGCAACGGCGGGCACTCCTACGCCGGTTGGTCCTCCGGCGACGGCCGCCTGATCATCGACGTCTCGCGGCTCGACCGCGTCCGCACCAGCGGCAACCAGGCCACCGTCGGCGCCGGCGCCAAGCTGATCGACGTCTACCGGGCCCTGACCGCCAAGGGCGTGACCGTCCCGGCCGGCTCCTGCCCCACCGTCGGCATCTCCGGCCTCACCCTGGGCGGCGGTCACGGCGTCGTCTCCCGCGCCTACGGCCTCACCTGCGACAGCCTCATTCAGGCCACCCTGATCACGGCGGACGGCAAGCAACTCACCGCCGACGCCACCGCCAACAAGGACCTGTTCTGGGCCCTGCGCGGCGCCGGCAACGGCAACTTCGGCGTCGTCACGGAGCTCCGCTTCCGCACCCACCCCGCGCCCCAGGCCGTGTCGGCGTACCTGACCTGGCCCTGGGCGAAGGCCGCCGCGGTCGTCCGCGCCTGGCAGGAATGGGGCCCGGGCCAGCCCGACGAGATCTGGTCGTCGCTCCACCTGGAGGCCGGGCCCCGCGGCACCCCGACCGTGTCGGTCTCCGCCTTCTCCCTCGGCACCTACGGCGAGCTGCAGAACGCGGTCGACCGCCTCGCCGCCCGTATCGGCGCCTCGGCGAGCAACGTCTTCCTGAAACGCCGTTCGTACGAGGCGTCGATGGAGATGTACGCCGGCTGCTCGTCCTTCGCGACGGACGCCCGCTGCCATCTCCCCGGCGCCACTCCCGGCCGGTCGCCGCAGGGCGCGCTGCACCGCGAGACGTACGCGGCCCGCTCCGACTTCTACGACCGTTCCCTGCCGCCCGCCGGCATCCGGGCCCTGCTGTCCCAGGTCCGCCCGGTGAGCGGCGGCACCACCAGCATCGCGTTCACGGCGCTCGGCGGGGCGGTGAACCGGGTCGCACCGACGGCCACGGCGTTCGTGCACCGCCGGTCCCGGATGCTGGCCCAGTACCTCGCCTCCTGGCGGCAGGGCACGAACGGCACGGCGGCCCAGTCCTGGCCGGCGTCCGCGCACGGTGCCATGCGCCCGTACGCCTCGGGCGCCGCGTACCAGAACTACGCGGACCCGGCCCTCAAGGACTGGCGGCGGGCCTACTACGGAGACGCGGCCCCGCGCCTGGCGAAACTCAAGCGCCAGTACGACCCGGACCGCGTCTTCACCTACCCCCAGGCTCTGTAGTCCTAGGCGGCGAGGTCCCGCTCCTCCGCCCCGGCGTTCTCCTGCCGGGCACCCGGGATCACGGAGCGCCCCGCTTCGCCTCGCCCCCGCGCACTGACCAGCCATCCCGCCCGCGGCGACCGCTCCACGGCCTTGACGAGCGGCGTCAGCAGGGCCATGGCGACCGGCGACAGCAGCAGCGCGACGGCCGTGCCGAGGGCGAAGCCGCCGATGACGTCCGTCGGGTAGTGCACGCCCATGTAGACCCGGGCGAAGCCGCCGAACAGGGCCAGCACGATCGCGCCGATCCCGAACTTCCGGTTGGCGACGAACAGCGCGACGGCCAGCGCCATCACGAGCGTGGCGTGGTCGCTGACGAAGGAGAAGTCGTCCTTGCCGGAGACGAGCACCTCGAGCCCGTCGTGGTCCTTGAAGGGCCGGGGCCGCTCCACGAAGCCCCGTATCGGCACGTTGACGAGTACGGCGATGCCGGCCGCCAGCGGCGCCCACACCAGCGCGGCCACGGACGATGCCGCGTCCGCGCCGCCCCGCCGCCGCACACCCCACCAGCACCACAGCACCAGCAGCACGATCGCGAACAGCAGTCCGTACTCACCGACGAACTCCATGACCCGGTCGAACCAGTGCGGCGCGTCCTTGGCCAGTCCGTTGATGTCGTAGAGCAGCTCGACGTCGGGGTTCGACCCGGATTCGGCGAGTCCAGCCATGGTGCTGCGGCCCCTTCGTCATGTCCTCCGGCGCACCTTGCGCACGCCTCTCCTGCCACCCCCGTGGTCGTAGATCCGCCCGCTCTCCTCGTGCGCCGCACACCTACACGACAACAGGAACGCACGGTCCCCGTTGATACGTTCCACGCTCCACCGAATGATCACGCAGACGTTATCGAAGAGAGATACGTCATCGCAGCTCAGGGGATGGGTTCACGCTCGGTTCACACCGTCGTGGGCAACGCTTTCGCGCCATCTTCGGTCACCCGGGTCGCGCCGAAGTAGTCGGGCGTGTCGACCGGGTCGAACCGGATCACGGCCCCCGACCGAGGCGCGTCGATCATGTAGCCGCCGCCGACGTAGATCCCCACGTGCCGGATGGCCCGGGAATTGGTCAGGTCGTCGGAGAAGAAGACCAGGTCCCCCGGCAGCAGCTCGTCCCGCGCGGGATGCGCCCCCGCGTTGTACTGGTCGTTGGCGACCCGGGGCAGCTTGATCCCGACACTCTCGTACGCGGCCTTGGTCAGCCCCGAGCAGTCGAACCGCCCGCCCTGGTCGGCGGTCCCGTTCCCACCCCACAGATAGGGCGTCCCCAGCTTCTTCTGCGCGTACGCGATGGCCCCGGCGGCCTGCTCGGAGGGATCGACCCGCGTGGTGGGCGCGGTGAAGCTCTTCTCCAGCGTCGTGATCACCCTGACGTAGTTCTGGGTCTCCTTGTACGGCGGCACACCCTGGTACTTGATGACCGCGTAGGCGCCCGCGTTGTAGGACGCCAGCATGTTTTCGGTCGCGTTCCCGGGAACGTCCTTCACGTAGGACGCGAGGGAGCAGTCGTACGACGCCGCGGACGGGATCGCGTCCGCGGGGTCCCACACGTCCCGGTCACCGTCCCCGTCCCCGTCGATGCCGTGCGTGGCCCACGTCCCGGGGATGAACTGCGCTATGCCCTGCGCGGCCGCCGCGCTCCGGGCCTGCGGGTTGAACCCACTCTCCTGGTAGAGCTGTGCGGCCAGCAGCGCGGGGTTGATGGCGGGGCACAGATTGCCCCACTTCTGCACGAGCCCTTGATACGCCGCCGGCACGGACCCCTTGGCCAGGTTCTTGACCCCGCCGCCCACGCCGCCCGCGAGGTTCCCGGCGACGATGTAGACCCCGACGACCAGCAGCAGCACGAAACTGACGCCCAGCCCGACTGCGGCGCCGCCGATGAACCACACTTTGCGCACGGCCCAACCCTTCCCCATCCGACCGGTCCCCAGGCCACGTCATCCGAGTGTGACGCTATTTCACCTGGCCCGCAGGACACCCGACTCGACGCGGGCGCGCCCCCACCGGAGCGGCGGAGCCGCAGGAGTGGCCGGTGACGGACCGCACGGCACCATGCGGACCCACCTCGTTGCCCACCGTGACCCAGCGTGATACACAGAGTGACGATACGAATCTTTGCATACCGGTCCGCGCCACCCTACGAGGGTCCGGCGCGGTCCGGTGGCAAGCTATTCCTACGAAACCCGCCAATCAATGACGCCAAGTCGACATACGACGGCGCCGTTGTCGGCGACAATGAGGCCTGACCTCTGCACGAAGGCAGAGGGCGCGGAACTACCCAACAGGGGCGGTGACTTACATGCTCTTTGCGGCCGACGAGGGAGACATCAACACCATCATCGGGGGGATCGCTCCGGACTGGGGCCCCTTCGGCAGCCTGGGCAACGAGGCGAAGGTGATGATCGAGGTGGTGATGGCCGTCGCCATCCTGCTCTGCCTGGGCATCGCCATCTGGGGCGCCGCCAAGCAGCGCATCGGTGCCACGGCCCTCCGGGACACCTTCAGCGCCGAACAGGGCAAGGGCCTCATCATCGCGGGCCTGACGGGCGTGTTCATCATCGGCTCGCTCGGCACGCTCTTCACCATCGTGTACGGCATGGCCGTGTAGGCGGGCGCGCGGTCCACCGGCCCCGCCGGGCGCGCCCGGCTCCCCCTCCATCCCACCCGCCCGTCGTGCCCACCGCCTGAGGTTGCGTCTCCCTGATGTCCAGTCACCACACCGCGCCCGAACGGGAGCCAGCACCGCTACCGTCATACTTCTACGGCATGGGGTACGAGGTGTTCCCGCACGACGTCGAGGGGGCGTACGCGGCATGAGTCTCGGAGACGACCACCAGTCCTCCGGCGGTTACGGCGGCACGGGCCAGACGCGGACGCGGCTGCCCGACAACGGCGGCGACGCCTACGGAGGCGCCCGCCGCGGTGGACGCACGTCCTCGCGGAGCCTGGTCACCGTGGTCGGGGTGGTCATCCTGCTGATCGCCGCGATCGCCTTCGCGAACCGTGGAGGAGACGATTCCGCGGGCTCCGACGAGGCGACGACCGGCGACAAGCCGAAGACCTCGGCGACGGCGCCCTCCGGCCGGCAGCCGACGACCACGAAGACGGCCGGCATCCCCTCGGGCTTCCCCCACGACCAACAGGGAGCCCAAAGCGCGGCCGCGAACTACGCGGTAGCACTGGGCTCCGACGGGATGTTCAACACGGCCCGCCGTCACGAGATCGTGCAAGCCATCTCCGATCCCGGGTCCGTCAATCAACTCCAGACTGGTTTCGACGCTGACTACTCGGCGAGCTTCCTGAAGAAGATCGGCCTCGGTGAGGACGGTAGAGCACCTTCGGGCAGCACGTTCGTCAATCGCACGCTACCTGCCGGCACCAAGGTCACCGCCATCAGCGACAGTGCAGCCACAGTCGAGGTGTGGTGCAACGGCCTTTTCGGGCTGGCGGGTGAGAAGACGACCAACCCGGTGACGAGCAGTTGGTTCACCGTCGTCATGAAACTGAAGTGGAGCGGCAACGACTGGAAAGTTCTCAAGACCAGTCAGAAAACCGGCCCGACCCCCGTTCCTGGAGACAGTCCAGTGTCCGGGGCCGATGAGATGAGCAAGGCGGTCCAGGAATTCGGAGGCTTCAGCTATGCCCGGTAGCCGATACCGCACGCTCAAGCTCACCGGCTTGGTGCTCGCCACACAGACAGCTGCTGTTCTGGGGGCGACGCACGCCTTCGCCGATCCCACTCCGACACCGACGAAGTCCGAGGATCCCTGCTCGCTCATCGCCGGCCCCGCCAAGAAGTACTGCGAGCGCGGGGAATCCGGTGGCGGCTCCACCGGAGGTACCGGTGGGGACGCCCCCAGCCTCACCTCCACCCTCGACCCCCTCTCCTCCCTCGCCAAGGGCTGCGCCGACGCCGCGTCCTGGACGATCGACAAGCTCAGTGCCGCCGTACAGGACACCGCGAAGGTCGACTTCACGAACCCGAAGTTCCTCCAGCAGTACGCCGTCGTCTTCGCCGCGTCGACGATCCTCACGCTGCTCCTCTGGCTCCTCGCGGTGGCGAAGCGGGCCGTGCGCGGCGCCCCCCTCACCACCGCGCTCTCCGAGGCCATCGGGTTCCTCTGGCTCACCGTCCTGGCGTCGGCCTTCACGCCGCTCATCCTCTACACGGTCGTCTCCGCCACCGACGGCGTCACCGAAGTCCTCGCCAAGGCCACCGGCGACCAGACGGACACCTTCTTCGGCACCTTCTCCGGCGCCCTGAAGAAGGGCGAGGACATCGGCGGCGGCCCGATCATGCTGATCGTCGTCTCCCTGGTCTCCATCCTCGCCGCCGGCATCCTGTGGCTGGAGCTCGTCATCCGCGCCGCCCTGCTCTACGTCGGCGCCCTGCTCGGCACCGTCGTCTACGCCGGGCTGGTCGACAAGAACCTGTGGGGCCACGTCCGCCGCTGGGCCGGGATCATGATCGCCGTGATCCTGGTCAAGCCCGTCATCGTCATCGTGCTGGGACTCGCCGGGGCCCTGTCCGCCGACGACGGCCCCGACGCCTTCTCGGCCGTCGTCTCCGGCCTCGCGATCATCCTGCTGGCCATCTTCGCCTCCGCGATGATCTACCGCTTCGTGCCCGGCTTCGGCGACGAGCTCGCCGGCTCCCGCAACAACCGCATCATGCAGGGCGCCGAGGGCAAGGCCGCCGCCGTCATCAGCTCGCCGGCCAACCTCGTCGCCCAGGGCATCAGAACCCACAGCACCCGGAACAACGGCAGCGGCGGAGGCGGGAGCCAGTCCAGCTCCTCCTCCGGGTCCCGCCCCTCCAACCCCGCGTCCGGCGGGGTCGCCGCGCACAGCTCGCGCCCCTCGAACGGCGGCGGAAGTGTCCCCTCCGCCGCACCCGCACCGCGCTCCGGCAGCCCGGTGAACACGCCCCATGCCAGTAACACCCGCAACAGCGGCACCAGCAACAGCTCAGGAGGTGACGGGCGTTGACGACCGAGTCCCACATGTCCCATCCGGTCACGCCCCGCCGTACGTATCTGATCGGCCGCGCCCGGCCGAACGCGATCGTCGGCCGCAACCGCGAGACCGGCGAGATCGCGCTGATCATCGCGGGCGCGTTCCTCGGCATGATGTGCGGTCTCCTCGTCCCCGTCCTGACCCTGCGCATCGTGCTGCTCATGGGCTTCCCGACGATCGCGCTGGCGGCGGTCTACGTGCCGTACAAGCACCGCACGTTCTACAAGTGGTTCGAGATCAACCGCAGCTTCAAGCGGACCCTGCGCAACGGCACCACCTACCGTTCCGGTGCCGTCGAGGCCGGCACCCGGCTCGACGGCCGGGAGATCGAGGTCGGCCCGCCGCCCGGCATCGGCCGCATCGCCTGGCTGGCCGCGCCCTTCGGGCCGGACGAGATCGCCGTGCTGCTGCACGCCGACCGCAAGACCGTCACGGCCGCGATCGAGATCGAGGGCCCCGGCGTCGGCCTGCGCGACTCCGAGGACCAGGAGGCCCTCGTCGACCGCTTCGGCACGCTGCTGAAGCACGTGGCCAACGGCGACGGCTTCGTCACCCGCATCCAGATGCTCGCCCGCACCCTCCCGGCCGACCCGGACGCGCACGCCAAGGACGTCGCCCAGCGCGGCGACGACAAGGCGCTGCCGTGGCTGCAGCAGTCGTACGACCAGCTCCAGTCCATGGTGTCCACCAGCAGCGAGCAGCACCGCGCCTACCTCATCGCCTGCATGCACTACACGCGTGAACTGGCCGCCGAGGCCCACACCATGGCCCGGGCGGCCCGCGCGCAGAACGGGCGCAAGGTGGACCGGGACGCGGGTCTCGCGGTGGTGATGGCGCGCGAGCTGACCGACATCTGCTCGCGCCTCCAGGAGGCCGACATCCGCGTGCGCCAGCCGCTCGGCCAGGGCCGGCTCGCCTCCCTCATCCACTCCATGTACGACCCGGACCACCCGATCGACCACATCCAGGCGATGACCAAGCGCAACGCCTGGCCGGCCGAGCTGGACGCCATGGAGCCCACCTACCTCCAGGCCAAGACGCGCGAGTCCTCCACCCGCGCCCCCTGGTGCCACGCCACGGCGTGGGTCAAGGAGTGGCCGATGACCCCGGTGGGCGTGAACTTCCTCGCCCCGCTGCTCGTGCACACCCCGGACGTCATCCGGACGGTCGCCGTGACGATGGACCTCGAACCCACCGAGGTGGCCATCGAACGCATGCTGACCGAGAAGACGAACGACGAGGCCGAGGCCTCCCGCGCCGCCAAGATGAACCGGACCGTCGACCCGCGCGACATCGCCGCCCACAGCCGCCTCGACCAGCGCGGCGAGGACCTCGCCAGCGGCGCGGCCGGCGTCAACCTGGTCGGCTACATCACCGTCTCCTCCCGTTCCCCCGAGGCGCTCGCCCGCGACAAGCGGACGATAAGGGCCTCCGCCGGAAAGTCGTACCTGAAACTGGAATGGTGCGACCGTGAGCACCACCGCGCCTTCGTGAACACACTTCCGTTCGCCACCGGCATCCGAAGGTAGGGGCTGAGCCTGATGCGGGACCCGCTGTCCGTCCTCACCGACGCCTTCACGTCCTTCCTGTTCGGGAAGGTCGAGACGACCCGCCTCCCGGTCCGCACCTCCACGGGCCAGGCACAGGCCGTCTACCTGCCCACCGCCGCACCCGGCCTCGGCGACTCCGGCGTGATCATCGGCCGCGAGGTCTACTCCGGCAAGGGCTACATCTACGACCCCTTCCAGCTCTACGGCCAGCAGCTCCCCGCTCCGCACTGGCTCGTCCTCGGCGAGTCCGGCAACGGCAAGTCGGCGCTGGAGAAGACCTACGTGCTGCGCCAGCTCCGCTTCCGCGACCGCCAGGTCGTCGTCCTGGACGCCCAGGGCGAGGACGGCGTGGGCGAGTGGAACCTGATCGCCGAGGAGCTGGGGATAACTCCCATCCGGCTGGACCCGATGGCCGCCCTGGACCACGGCATCCGGCTCAACCCCCTGGACCCGGCGATCACCACGACGGGGCAGCTCGCCCTGCTCCGCACGATCATCGAGGTCGCCATGGGGCACGGCCTCGACGAGCGCTCCGGCTTCGCGCTCAAGGTCGCGCACGCCTACGTCAACGAGACCATCGTCGAGCGCCAGCCCGTCCTTACCGACATCGTCGAGCAGCTCCGCCACCCCGAGCCGGAGTCGGCCGAGGCGATGAACGTCGACATAGACGACGTACGGGCCTGGGGCCTGGACGTGGCGCTGGTACTGGACCGGCTCGTCGACGGCGACCTGCGCGGCATGTTCGACGGCCCGACGACCGTCGGCATCGACCTCGACGCGCCGCTCATCGTCTTCGACCTGTCGCACATCGACCGCAACTCCATCGCCATGCCGATCCTCATGGCCATCGTCGGCGTGTGGCTGGAGCACACCTGGATCCGCCCCGACCGGAAGAAGCGCATCTTCCTGGTCGAGGAGGCCTGGCACATCATCAACAGCCCCTTCGTGGCGCAGCTGTTCCAGCGGCTGCTGAAGTTCGGGCGCCGGCTGGGTCTGTCGTTCGTGGCGGTGGTGCACCACCTGTCGGACGTCGTGGACGGCGCGGCGGCCCGGGAGGCCGCGGCCATTCTCAAGATGGCGTCGACACGGACGATCTACGCCCAGAAGGCCGACGAGGCCCGGGCGACCGGCCGGGTGCTCGGCCTGCCCAGGTGGGCGGTGGAGATCATCCCCTCGCTCACCCCCGGCATCGCGGTGTGGGACGTCAACGGCAATGTCCAGGTGGTCAAACACCTGATCACCGAGACCGAACGCCCCCTGGTCTTCACGGACCGGGCGATGACCGAGTCCTCGGCCGACCTCGCGGACGACGCCCTGCGCGCCGCCGAGCTGGAGGCGGAGGAGCGCGCGGCGGCCTTCATGGAGCAGCACATCGGCGACTCGTCCGAATCGACGGTGGCGTAGGCGCGGCGGGAGGGACCCATGAGACCGGACGACCGCCGCGACCAGCGGCCCGGGCAGCAGGGGGGCGTTCCCGACGGCCTGCTGGTCGGCATACTCGCCTTCCTCCTCGGCATGACCCTGCTGGTGTGGTCGGCGACGGGCCTCGCCGGCCTGTTCGCCCACGGTTCCTGGCCCGCCGGCATCACCTTCGCCGGTACGCCCCTGGCCATGCGCCACCTGATCGCCGAGCCCCACGACATCACCGGCGCCTGGCCGGACGCCCCCGCGGAGGGCCTCTCGGGATACGGGCTGTTCTGGGGGCTGTTCATCGGCCAGCTGATGATCCTCGTGGTCCTGGCCGTGTTCGTGATGGGCACGGTGGCCCGCTGGAGGGCCGTTCGGCAGCGGCGACGGGCCGCGCAGTCACCGGCGGGCCAGGTGCCACCGCCGCCCGTTCCCCGGACGCCGTCCGGACCGCCGCAGGCCGCGGGGCCCGCGCCGACCGCCCCGGCCTGGACCCCTGCCCCGTCGGCGCAGGCACCCGCGGAGCCGCCCCGCCACGAGGTGCCGCCTCCGAGGACCGCCCCGGAGCCCGCACCGGCCGACGCTCCGCAGGCCCGGCCGGCGACGGAGCGGACGCCCACGGCCTCACCCCTCGACGGCGGGCACGGCGGACGGGAGAAGATCCTGCTGGGCACGCGGGAGAGCCGCCGATCCACCGCCGCGCAGGCCGTGAGCGACGCGGACGGTCCCGCCCTCGTCGTCACGTCGAACCCCGCCCTGTGGCAGGACACCAAGGACGCGCGCGCCAAACTGGGTCCAGTCCTCCTCTACGACCCCACGCACCTCTGCGACACCCCGGCCCGCCTCCACTGGTCCCCCACCGCGGGCTGTGAGGACAAGCCGACGGCGGTGGCCAGGGCGACCGCGCTCCTCACCCCGGTCCGGCCCACCGCACGGCTCGACCAGGCCGTCAGCGACACCGCCACCACGCTCCTGCGCAGCTACCTGCACGCGGCCGCCGTCGACGGCCGCACCATCCGCCACGTCCACCGCTGGTCCCAGGGCGGCCAGATCCAGGACGCCGTACGCATCCTCCGCACCAACCCCAAGGCCGCCCCCGGCGCCGCGGGCGAACTGGAGGCGGCCCTCACCGCCCATCCCGAACGCCGGGACATGGCTCAGCAGCTGACCACGCGCGCTCTGGCCGCCCTCTCCGTGGTCAACATCCGCGAGGCGTGCACTCCCAACCGAACTGATGCCCTCGCCTTGGATTCCTTCGTCCACGAACAGGGCACGCTCTACGTGGTGGGGGAATCCATCGAGGACCCCCGGACGAGCCCGGGCGCCATGCCGCTGCTGACGGCGCTCGTCTCCAGCGTGGTCGAGCGCGGCCGGCGCATGGCCGAACGGTCATCCTCCGGTCGGCTCGACCCACCACTCCTGCTCGTCCTGGACGACGTCGCCGCCGTGGCCCCGCTGCCCCAGCTCCCCGAGCTGCTGGCCACCGGCGCGGACCGGGGCATGCCGGCCCTGGCCCTGCTCCGCTCCCGGGAACAGGGCCGCGCCCGCTGGCCGCACGACGAACTGCCGGTGTAGCGGCGCCGGAAGCGCCGAGGACCCGGGGCGAGGGCCGCGGGAGCGGTGATCAGCGTTCGACGGCGAACTCCAGCTCCATCTCCTCCGGCCGGCCCGCCAGCGGCACGGTCCGGCCGCTCGGCGCGAAGCCCGCCTTGAGATAGAAGCCCTGGGCCCGTCCGTTGTCCTCGTGCACGATCAGCCGCACCCGCTCGGCCCCGGCGGCCCACGCCCACTCGAGACCGGCGTCGAACAGGGCCTTGGTCAGTCCGCTCCCCCGCCACTCGGGCCGCACGAACACGCCGACGACGTGCCCCTGCCTGCGGTCCACGGGGAGACCGGCCCAGTCCGTCGTCCCGGCCTCCTCCATCAGCACGGTCAGCGTGCCGAGCCACTGCCCGCCCGGCCCCTCCGCGACGATCTGCTGCGCCCCGGACGCCCCCTCGGCGGCACCTGCCGCCCTTTCCTGCCAGTAGGCGTCCGACCGGCCCACGGCGTCGTCGTAGGTCTCAAGGAAGGCCAGGTGCGCGACCGGGTCCCGCAGCGCGCGCAGCCGCAACTCCTTCACGGCGGGCCATTCGTCGGCACGTATGGACCGGATCACGTAGTCACCGGGAACCGAGGCACTCATGCGGGCCACCGTAATACCCCGGTACCACGCCCCTCATCTCATATACGGTCCCGGACGGACGCCCGCCGCGCCGGCGGGCCCGACCATGGTCGGATGGAGCCCGTGGGGGAAGAGCGAGCGGCCGAGCCGCTCACCGAGTACGTGCAGCGCGTGAACCGGCGGGTGCGTGCGTTCGACCGACGCAGACCGCTCGTGTGGGACCTCCATGTCACCGGCTTCTGGGTGACGGCCGCCCTGATCGACTACGCCGGCGGCGGCTGGCGCAGCGTCGCCCAGGACCCCGGCGTCCCCGGGGGTCTCGTCCTCGCCCTGAGTCTCGGCCTCTCCGTCCCCCTGCTCTGGCGTCGCGGTCACCCCCGCGCCGCGCTCCTCGCCGTGGCCCCGGTCGCCGTGGTGAACGCCTGGACGGGCGCCGCCCTCCAGGTCTCCATGCTCCAGCTGGCCCTGCTCTTCCACATCACCCTGCGCCTGCCGCTGCGCAACCTGTGGTGGGCCACGGTCCTGATGACCGTCCCGACGTGCGTCACGCTGGTCCGGTACGGAGAGGAGGTGGGCCCCTGGAACCAGCAGGTCGGCTCGCAGTTGCTGTCCATGGGCGTGGTGGCCCTCATCGCCGTCACGGTCCGCACCCGGCGCAACTACACCGAGGTCCTCGAGGACCGTGCCCGCCGCCTGGAGATCGAGCGCGACCAGCAGGCACAGCTCGCGGCCGCCGCCGAACGGGCCCGCATAGCCCGGGAGATGCACGACATCATCGGCCACAACCTCTCCGTCATCACGGGCCTCGCCGACGGCGGCCGGTACGCCGCCGCCAAGTCCCCGGAACGCGCCGCCCAGGCCCTCGACGCCATCGGCACCACCAGCCGCCAGGCCCTGGGCGAACTGCGCCGCCTCCTCGACGTCCTGCGCGACGAGGAGAAGAAGCAGGCCGAGCTGGCCCCGCAGCCCGCCCTCACCGACCTCGACCGGCTCTTCGACGGTGTCCGCAAGGCCGGCCTGCCCGTCCGCACCTCCGTCAAGGGCGACGCCGCCCTGCCACCGGGCCGCCAACTCGCCCTGTACCGCGTCATCCAGGAAGCCCTCACCAACACCCTCAAGCACGCCGGCCCCGACGCGACCGCCCGGATCGACCTCGCCTACGAGGCCGGTGGCGCCGTCACCCTCACCGTCACCGACACCGGCCGGGGCGGCCCGGCCCCCGCGCTCTCCGACGGCCGTGGACTGACGGGGATGCGGGAGCGAACATCCCTGTACGGCGGCACACTTGAGGCCGGCCCGCGTCCGCGCCCCGACCGGGGCTGGCGTGTTCACCTGTACCTACCGGAGGAACCCCCGCAGTGACCACCGTCCTCATCGCCGACGACCAGCCCCTTCAGCGCTTCGGTTTCCGGATGCTCCTGGAGAGCCAGGACGACATGACGGTGGTGGGCGAGGCCACGGGCGGCGCGGAGGCCGTCCGTCTGACGGCCGAACTCCACCCCGACGTCGTCCTCATGGACGTCCGCATGCCGGGTCTCGACGGCATCGAGGCGACCCGCCGCATCATGGCCGCCGGCCACCGCACCCGGGTGCTCATCCTCACCACCTTCGATCTCGACGAGTACGCCTATGCCGGCCTGCGGGCCGGTGCCTCCGGTTTCCTGGTGAAGGACGCCCAGCCGGAGGAACTCCTCTCCGGCATCCGCGCGGTGGCCACGGGCGACGCCGTGGTGGCCCCGAGTCTGACCCGCCGTCTCCTCGACGCGTACGTGCACCATCTGCCGGCCGGGACCGCGGCCGATGCCCCGTCCGACGACGCCTCCCACCCGAGGCTGGCCTCGCTCACGGACCGCGAGCGCGAGATCCTCATGGTCATGGGCCAGGGCTGGACCAACACGGAGATAGCGGAGCGCTTTCATCTGGCCGAGTCGACGGTGAAGACGCATGTGGGCCGCATCCTGGCCAAGACGGGCTCCAGGGACCGCGTCCAGGCGGTGATCCTGGCGTACGACACGAAGCTGGTGCAGCCGTCCTGAAAGGGCCCTGAAACGCAGAAAACCCCGCACCGTGAGGTGCGGGGTTTTCCCAATATTTGTTCGGCGGCGTCCTACTCTCCCACAGGGTCCCCCCTGCAGTACCATCGGCGCTGAAAGGCTTAGCTTCCGGGTTCGGAATGTAACCGGGCGTTTCCCTAACGCTATGACCACCGAAACACTATGAAACAGACAACCAGCCGCCCCTGTGACCGGGGACGGGTTGTTCGTGGTTTCAGAACCAACACAGTGGACGCGAGCAACTGAGGACAAGCCCTCGGCCTATTAGTACCGGTCACCTCCACACCTCACGGTGCTTCCAGATCCGGCCTATCAACCCAGTCGTCTACTGGGAGCCTTACCCCATCAAGTGGGTGGGAGTCCTCATCTCGAAGCAGGCTTCCCGCTTAGATGCTTTCAGCGGTTATCCCTCCCGAACGTAGCCAACCAGCCATGCCCTTGGCAGGACAACTGGCACACCAGAGGTTCGTCCGTCCCGGTCCTCTCGTACTAGGGACAGCCCTTCTCAAGACTCCTACGCGCACAGCGGATAGGGACCGAACTGTCTCACGACGTTCTAAACCCAGCTCGCGTACCGCTTTAATGGGCGAACAGCCCAACCCTTGGGACCGACTCCAGCCCCAGGATGCGACGAGCCGACATCGAGGTGCCAAACCATCCCGTCGATATGGACTCTTGGGGAAGATCAGCCTGTTATCCCCGGGGTACCTTTTATCCGTTGAGCGACGGCGCTTCCACAAGCCACCGCCGGATCACTAGTCCCGACTTTCGTCCCTGCTCGACCCGTCGGTCTCACAGTCAAGCTCCCTTGTGCACTTACACTCAACACCTGATTGCCAACCAGGCTGAGGGAACCTTTGGGCGCCTCCGTTACTCTTTAGGAGGCAACCGCCCCAGTTAAACTACCCATCAGACACTGTCCCTGATCCGGATCACGGACCCAGGTTAGACATCCAGCACGACCAGACTGGTATTTCAACGACGACTCCACCCATACTGGCGTATGGACTTCAAAGTCTCCCAGCTATCCTACACAAGCCGAACCGAACACCAATATCAAACTGTAGTAAAGGTCCCGGGGTCTTTCCGTCCTGCTGCGCGAAACGAGCATCTTTACTCGTAGTGCAATTTCACCGGGCCTATGGTTGAGACAGTCGAGAAGTCGTTACGCCATTCGTGCAGGTCGGAACTTACCCGACAAGGAATTTCGCTACCTTAGGATGGTTATAGTTACCACCGCCGTTTACTGGCGCTTAAGTTCTCAGCTTCGCCCCACCGAAATGGAGCTAACCGGTCCCCTTAACGTTCCAGCACCGGGCAGGCGTCAGTCCGTATACATCGCCTTACGGCTTCGCACGGACCTGTGTTTTTAGTAAACAGTCGCTTCTCGCTGGTCTCTGCGGCCACACCCAGCTCAGAGTGCAAGACTCGTCACCAGACGTGGCCCCCCTTCTCCCGAAGTTACGGGGGCATTTTGCCGAGTTCCTTAACCATAGTTCACCCGAACGCCTCGGTATTCTCTACCTGACCACCTGAGTCGGTTTAGGGTACGGGCCGCCATGAAACTCGCTAGAGGCTTTTCTCGACAGCATAGGATCATCCACTTCACCACAATCGGCTCGGCATCAGGTCTCAGCCACAAGTGCGACGGATTTGCCTATCGCACGGCCTACACCCTTACCCCGGGACAACCACCGCCCGGGATGGACTACCTTCCTGCGTCACCCCATCACTCACCTACTAACCGCTTGGTTCAGCGGCTCCACCACTTTCCTTTCCCCGAAGGGTCCGGAACGGCTTCACGGCCTTAGCATCACGATGCTCGATGTTTGACGCTTCACAGCGGGTACCGGAATATCAACCGGTTATCCATCGACTACGCCTGTCGGCCTCGCCTTAGGTCCCGACTTACCCTGGGCAGATCAGCTTGACCCAGGAACCCTTAGTCAATCGGCGCAAACGTTTCTCACGTTTGTATCGCTACTCATGCCTGCATTCTCACTCGTCAACCGTCCACAACTACCTTCCGGTGCTGCTTCACCCGGCAGACGACGCTCCCCTACCCATCACAGCGCCCGTTGGGGCTACATGCTGCAATGACACGACTTCGGCGGTACGCTTGAGCCCCGCTACATTGTCGGCGCGGAATCACTAGACCAGTGAGCTATTACGCACTCTTTCAAGGGTGGCTGCTTCTAAGCCAACCTCCTGGTTGTCTGTGCGACTCCACATCCTTTCCCACTTAGCGTACGCTTAGGGGCCTTAGTCGATGCTCTGGGCTGTTTCCCTCTCGACCATGGAGCTTATCCCCCACAGTCTCACTGCCGTGCTCTCACTTACCGGCATTCGGAGTTTGGCTAAGGTCAGTAACCCGGTAGGGCCCATCGCCTATCCAGTGCTCTACCTCCGGCAAGAAACACACGACGCTGCACCTAAATGCATTTCGGGGAGAACCAGCTATCACGGAGTTTGATTGGCCTTTCACCCCTAACCACAGGTCATCCCCCAGGTTTTCAACCCTGGTGGGTTCGGTCCTCCACGAAGTCTTACCTCCGCTTCAACCTGCCCATGGCTAGATCACTCCGCTTCGGGTCTTGAGCGTGCTACTGAAACGCCCTGTTCGGACTCGCTTTCGCTACGGCTTCCCCACTCGGGTTAACCTCGCAACACACCGCAAACTCGCAGGCTCATTCTTCAAAAGGCACGCAGTCACGAGACATCAGCAAGCTGATGTCCGACGCTCCCACGGCTTGTAGGCACACGGTTTCAGGTACTATTTCACTCCGCTCCCGCGGTACTTTTCACCATTCCCTCACGGTACTATCCGCTATCGGTCACCAGGGAATATTTAGGCTTAGCGGGTGGTCCCGCCAGATTCACACGGGATTTCTCGGGCCCCGTGCTACTTGGGTGTCTCTCAAACGAGCCGCTGATGTTTCGACTACGGGGGTCTTACCCTCTACGCCGGACCTTTCGCATGTCCTTCGCCTACATCAACGGTTTCTGACTCGTCCTGTCGCCGGCAGACGACAGAAGAGAGATCCCACAACCCCCACGACGCAACCCCTGCCGGGTCTCACACGTCGTAGGTTTGGCCTCATCCGGTTTCGCTCGCCACTACTCCCGGAATCACGGTTGTTTTCTCTTCCTGCGGGTACTGAGATGTTTCACTTCCCCGCGTTCCCTCCACACTGCCTATGTGTTCAGCAGCGGGTGACAGCCCATGACGACTGCCGGGTTTCCCCATTCGGAAACCCCCGGATCAAAGTCTGGTTGACGACTCCCCGGGGACTATCGTGGCCTCCCACGTCCTTCATCGGTTCCTGGTGCCAAGGCATCCACCGTGCGCCCTTAAAAACTTGGCCACAGATGCTCGCGTCCACTGTGCAGTTCTCAAACAACGACCAACCACCCATCACCCCGGGACAACATCCCGAGTGCACTGGGGCCGGCACCGAAGACCCAGCCATACGGCCGTGCCCTCAGACACCCAACAGCGTGCCCGACACCCTCGCCACCCGATCCCGTTCCACGCCGAAGCAGTACTAGGAGACCGAGCTGGTCAAGTGTGCCGAGTAGTCAACGTTCCACCCATGAGCAACCAGCATCAGACATTCGCTGATGTACTGGCCTCTGACCTCACCCCGAAGGACTCGGTAAGAAGTGCTCCTTAGAAAGGAGGTGATCCAGCCGCACCTTCCGGTACGGCTACCTTGTTACGACTTCGTCCCAATCGCCAGTCCCACCTTCGACAGCTCCCTCCCACAAGGGGTTGGGCCACCGGCTTCGGGTGTTACCGACTTTCGTGACGTGACGGGCGGTGTGTACAAGGCCCGGGAACGTATTCACCGCAGCAATGCTGATCTGCGATTACTAGCGACTCCGACTTCATGGGGTCGAGTTGCAGACCCCAATCCGAACTGAGACCGGCTTTTTGAGATTCGCTCCACCTCGCGGTATCGCAGCTCATTGTACCGGCCATTGTAGCACGTGTGCAGCCCAAGACATAAGGGGCATGATGACTTGACGTCGTCCCCACCTTCCTCCGAGTTGACCCCGGCGGTCTCCCGTGAGTCCCCAGCACCACAAGGGCCTGCTGGCAACACGGGACAAGGGTTGCGCTCGTTGCGGGACTTAACCCAACATCTCACGACACGAGCTGACGACAGCCATGCACCACCTGTACACCGACCACAAGGGGGGCACTATCTCTAATGCTTTCCGGTGTATGTCAAGCCTTGGTAAGGTTCTTCGCGTTGCGTCGAATTAAGCCACATGCTCCGCCGCTTGTGCGGGCCCCCGTCAATTCCTTTGAGTTTTAGCCTTGCGGCCGTACTCCCCAGGCGGGGCACTTAATGCGTTAGCTGCGGCACGGACAACGTGGAATGTTGCCCACACCTAGTGCCCACCGTTTACGGCGTGGACTACCAGGGTATCTAATCCTGTTCGCTCCCCACGCTTTCGCTCCTCAGCGTCAGTATCGGCCCAGAGATCCGCCTTCGCCACCGGTGTTCCTCCTGATATCTGCGCATTTCACCGCTACACCAGGAATTCCGATCTCCCCTACCGAACTCTAGCCTGCCCGTATCGACTGCAGACCCGGGGTTAAGCCCCGGGCTTTCACAACCGACGTGACAAGCCGCCTACGAGCTCTTTACGCCCAATAATTCCGGACAACGCTTGCGCCCTACGTATTACCGCGGCTGCTGGCACGTAGTTAGCCGGCGCTTCTTCTGCAGGTACCGTCACTTTCGCTTCTTCCCTGCTGAAAGAGGTTTACAACCCGAAGGCCGTCATCCCTCACGCGGCGTCGCTGCATCAGGCTTTCGCCCATTGTGCAATATTCCCCACTGCTGCCTCCCGTAGGAGTCTGGGCCGTGTCTCAGTCCCAGTGTGGCCGGTCGCCCTCTCAGGCCGGCTACCCGTCGTCGCCTTGGTGAGCCATTACCTCACCAACAAGCTGATAGGCCGCGGGCTCATCCTGCACCGCCGGAGCTTTCGAACGTCACAGATGCCTGTGACGGTCAGTATCCGGTATTAGACCCCGTTTCCAGGGCTTGTCCCAGAGTGCAGGGCAGATTGCCCACGTGTTACTCACCCGTTCGCCACTAATCCCCACCGAAGTGGTTCATCGTTCGACTTGCATGTGTTAAGCACGCCGCCAGCGTTCGTCCTGAGCCAGGATCAAACTCTCCGTGAATGTTTACTCGGCCAGTGAATTAACACCGCCGGTGCGACACACACGGGAGCGGAACAGTCGGAGGAATGATCCGACCGTTCACAGCGTCCTCGCTGTGTTTTTTCAAAGGAACCTCGTCCCAGCCTGACGGCCGGAGACGGGGTATCAACATATCTGGCGTTGACTTTTGGCACGCTGTTGAGTTCTCAAGGAACGGACGCTTCCTTTGTACTCACCCTCTCGGGCTTTCCTCCGGGCGCTTCCCTTCGGTCTTGCGTTTCCGACTCTATCAGATCCTTTTCCGATCCGATTTCCTCGGTGCTTTCCAGGTTCCCGCTTTCGCGTTTCCCTTTCCGGCGGTTCCGACTCTATCAGATCCTTTCGGGCCTGATTCCCAGTCAGAGGGGGTTGCCTTCCCGGCTGTTGGGCCGTTCCGACGTCTCAAACCTTAGCGGACTCTCTCGGCGTTTCCCAATCGGTGTCGACCGGGGCGACGAGACCCATCGGAATTGAATTCGGACACGCCGAAACAGTTCCCATGGGGAGGTCGTGCTGGTGGTTTGGTGTGCCGCTGTCGCGGCGGGAGTTGCTGCCGCAGAACCGTTACGGCCCGGTGGCAACCCGAAGAACCTTACGGATCTGTCAGGGGGGTGTCAAGCGTCCCTGTCAAGATCTTTAATCCAGGTCGCTGAGCCGACCGCCGGCGTCGGGCTGCGCGTGTTCGACCCTGCGCAGGAGGCGGGTGAGGACCTCGCCGAGAGCCGACCGCTCGTCGGCAGAGAGGTCCTGGAGGAGGTCTCCCTCGAAGACCGTGGCGAGGCGCATGGCCTCCAGCCACTTCTCGCGCCCGTCGCTCGTCAGCTCGACGATCACGCGGACCCGGTTCGACTCGTCCCGCTCCCGGGTGACCAGCCCCTCCGTCACCATGCGGTCGATGCGGTGGGTCATGGCGGCCGGGGTCAGGCCGAGGCGCTTCGCGAGGTCACCGGGGCCCAGCTGATAGGGGGCACCGGACAGGACGAGCGCCTTGAGCACCTCCCAGTCGGTGTTGCTGATGCCCAGCTCGGCCGTCTGCCGGCCGTACGCGACGTTCATGCGGCGGTTGAGCCGGGAGAGAGCAGAAACGATCTTCTCCACCTGCGGGTCCAGGTCCTGGAACTCGCGCTGGTAGGCGGCGATCTGTTCTTCGAGTGGCGGCTCGCCGGCGCCGGAGGTGTCGCCCATGGCCGCAGTATGGCACGCCGCTCCTTTGCCTTGAAGTCCTTCGGTATGTACTCTTTACCTTCGAACTTTAGCTTCTAAGTCTTCAGCCCTAACGGGTTGAAGCCGACTACCCAAGAGAGGGTGAACGTGACCAGGGCAATGGGCGCGGCGATGCGCCGGATCCACGTGGGCAACGCACTCAGCGCGTTCGGGCTGGGCTTCACCGTTCCGTACCTGTACGTCTATGTGGCGCAGGTGCGAGGACTGGGGTCTGTGACGGCGGGTCTCGTACTCGCCGTCTTCGCCGTGGCCGCGCTGATCGTGCTGCCGTTCGCCGGGCGGGCCATCGTCCGGCGGGGCCCGCTGCCGGTGCTGCTGGTCGCCCTGGTCACCGCCGCGGTCGGCGCGCTGAGCCTCGGGCTCGCGACCACGGCCGCCGCCGTGCTGCTGTCCGCCGCCGCGCTGGGGGCCGGGCAGGCGGTGATGCAGCCGGCGCTCGCCACGATGATCGTGGACTGCTCCCCGTCGGAGTCGCGGTCGCGGGCGTTCGCGATGCAGTTCTTCCTCCAGAACCTGGGGCTCGGTGTCGGCGGCCTCATCGGTGGTCACCTGGTGGACACCACGAGCGCCGCGTCGTTCACACTGCTGTTCGCGATCGAGGCGGCGATGTTCCTGCTGCTGGTCGTGGTGATGGCGACGGTGCGGATGCCGCGTGCGCCGCGAGTGGGGGGCACGCCGGGGCAGGCCTCCGGCAGCGGCTGGAAGCAGCTGCTGGGCAACCGGGCCATGGTGCAGCTCTGCGTGCTGGGGTTCGTGCTGTTCTTCGCCTGCTACGGGCAGTTCGAGTCGGGGCTGAGCGCCTACGGCGTCGAGGCCGCCGGGATCTCCACGTCCGCGCTGGGTACGGCGCTGGCGGCGAACACGCTGATGATCGTGGTCGCGCAGTTCGCGGTGCTGAAGTTCGTGGAGCGGCGGAAGCGGTCGCGCGTGATCGCCGCCGTGGGTCTGATCTGGGCCGTGGCGTGGGCGGTGGCCGGGTACGCCGGCCTCGGGCACGGCAGCCAGACGATGGCGACGGCCGCGTTCGTCTCGACGTACGCGCTGTTCGGGCTGGGTGAGGCGATGCTGTCGCCGACGCTGGCCCCGCTGGTGGCCGACCTCGCTCCGACCGGGATGGCGGGCCAGTACAACTCCGCCTTCGCCCTGGTGAAGCAGCTCGCGCTGGCGATCGGGCCGGCGGTGGGCGGTCCGCTGGGGGCCTCGCTGCACGGGCCGTACATCGTGGCGTTCCTGCTGTTCTCGCTGGGCATCACGGTGCTGGCGGTGCGGCTGGGACGGCAGCTCACGGACGTGCAGAACCAGCCGGCGCTCGCGCGGAGCCGGGTGGTCACGCAGGGCGGGACGCCGGCGGGCGCCGTGGCGGCCGCGGAGGCGTGAGCGAGGCCGTGACGGGTGCCGCACCCGTCACGGCTCACGGCTTCGGCAGGACGAACTCGCACCAGACCGACTTGCCGCCGCCGGGCGTGCGTCTGGAACCCCAGTTGGAGGCGATCGTCGCGACGATGGCGATGCCCCGGCCGGACTCGTCCCCCGGTTCCGCGCGACGGCGCCGGGGCAGGTGGTCGTCGCCGTCGGTGACCTCGATGATCAGGCGGCGGTCCGTGCGGCGCAGGCGCAGGCGCATGGGGGGCGTGCCGTGCTGGAGGGAGTTGGCGACGAGTTCGCTGGTGGCCAGGACGCCCAGGTCGTGCAGGTCGGCGGGGAAACGCCAGCTGGCGAGGACGCCGGAGGCGAAGGCACGCGCGCGGGGGGCCGCTTCGACGCCGCCCAGCAGTTCGAGGCCGGCGTTGCGGAAGAGCTCGGCCTCCGGGCCCTTGCGGGCGGGGTGCTGGAGGACCAGGACGGCCACGTCGTCGTCGTGGTCGGGGGTGACGCCGGCCGAGCGGACCAGACGGTCGCAGATCACCTGAGGGCTGCCGGTCGCCCCCGACAGGGCGCGTTCCAAGGCGGCGATGCCCTCGTCCAGGTCCTGGTTGCGGCGTTCCACCAGGCCGTCGGTGTAGAGGACCGCGGTCGAGCCGGGGGTGAGGGCGATGGAGCCCGACGCGTGGATCCAGCCGCCCGTGCCGAGCGGGGGTCCGGTGGGTTCGTCGGCGCGCTGGACGGTGCCCGTCTCGTCGCGGACCAGGATGGGCAGGTGCCCGGCGGAGGCGTACACCAGGCGGCCCTCGTTCGGGTCGTGGATGGCGTAGACGCAGGTGGCGATCTGGTTGGCGTCGATCTCGGTGGCGAGGCCGTCGAGGAGCTGGAGGACCTCGTGCGGGGGCAGGTCGAGGCGGGCGTAGGCACGCACGGCCGTGCGGAGCTGGCCCATGACCGCGGCCGCGCGCACGCCTCTGCCCATGACGTCGCCGATGACGAGGGCGGTGCGGCCGCCGCCGAGGGTGATCACGTCGTACCAGTCGCCGCCGACGGCGGCCTCGGTGCCGCCGGGGTGGTAGGTGGCGGCGACGCGCAGGTCGTCGGGCTCCTCGAGCTCCTGCGGGAGCAGCGAGCGCTGGAGGGTGACGGCGGTCTCGCGCTGCCGGCGTTCGCTCGCGCGCAGGCGTGCGGCGGCCTCGGCGTGGTCGGTGACGTCGGTGGCGAACACGAGGACACCGTGGTCGCCGCGGTCGCCCTCGGTGACCGGGGTGCAGGTGAAGGTGTAGGAGCGGCCGTCGGGGGCCTTGCGGGACTTGAGGGTGCGGGGTCTGCCGCTGCGCTGGACCTGGTCGAGGAGCGGGAAGAGCCCGAGTGCGTCGAGTTCGGGGAGGGCCTCGCGGGCCCGTCTGCCGAGGGGGCGTGTGCCGAAGGCCGTGGCGTAGGCGTCGTTGACGTAGGCGACGCGGTGGTCGGGGCCGTGGACGAGGGCGACGAGGGCCGGGACGCGGTCGAGGACGTCGCGCGTCGGCAGGTCGTCGACGGCCGGTACGGGCGGGGCCTCGTCGGTCAGCTGTTCGGCGCGGGCGGCGGGTACGGAGCCGTCTCCCCGTCCGTCCGGGGAGAGGGCGGGGGCGGTCCGCGCTGCGGCGCGGCGCTGCGTTCCGGGGAGTCGGGCGCTCCAGCGCGTGAAGTTCACGAATCCTTGCCTCGGGTAGTCGTCGGCGGCCGGTACCGGAACCGGCAGGGCCCGGGAGCCGCGCGGGGTGAGCGGCGGCCCGCCCGCGGTGGTGGACCAGTCTGGCAGGGTGCCGGCCGGGCCGACATCCGTCAGACGCCGGGCCGGCCCGGGGAGTTCCTGACTCCGGGCCAGGACTACCCCTTCGGGTTGCGCGGAGGTTCCTGAGAAGGCTTTCCACCGGCCGCGAGTTCGAACTCCGCGCGAGGATGTTCGAGTGATCCCAGGGAGACGATCTCCCGTTTGAAGAGTCCGGCGAGCGCCCATTCGGCCAGCACGCGTGCCTTGCGGTTGACGGTGGGGACGCGGCTGAGGTGGTAGGCGCGGTGCATGAACCACGCCGGGTAGCCCTTCAGCCTGCGTCCGTAGACGTGGGCGACGCCCTGGTGGAAGCCGAGGGAGGCGACGGAGCCGACGTACTTGTGCGCGTACGTGTCGAGGGGTTCGCCGCGCAGGGCGTGCGCGATGTTGTCGCCGAGGACCCTGGCCTGGCGGACGGCGTGCTGGGCGTTGGGGGCGCACTGCCCTCCGGGTCCGGGGGCGGTGACGTCGGGGACGGCGGCGGCGTCGCCCGCGGCCCACGCGTGCGGAGCGCCGTCGACGGCCAGCTGGGGGGTGCACACGAGCCGGCCGCGGTCGTCGAGGGGCAGGTCGGTGGCGGCGAGGACGGGGTGGGGTTTGACGCCGGCCGTCCAGACGACCGTGCGGGTGGGGAAGCGGGCGCCGTCGCTGAGGACGGCGACGCGGTCCGCGCAGGACTCCAGGCGGGTGTGGAGGCGTACGTCGATGTTGCGGCGGCGCAGTTCGGTGACCGTGTAGCGGCCCATGTCCTCGCCGACCTCGGGCAGGATGCGGCCCGAGGCCTCCACGAGGATCCACTTCATGTCCTCGGGCGTGACGTTGTGGTAGTAGCGGGCGGCGTAGCGGGCCATGTCCTCCAGCTCGCCGAGCGCCTCGACCCCGGCGAAGCCGCCGCCGACGAAGACGAAGGTGAGGGCGGCGTCGCGGATCTCGGGGTCACGGGTGGAGGAGGCGATGTCCAGCTGCTCGAGGACGTGGTTGCGCAGGCCGATGGCCTCCTCGACGGTCTTGAAGCCGATGCCGTGGTCGGCGAGGCCGGGGACGGGGAGGGTGCGCGAGACCGAGCCGGGCGCGAGGACCAGTTCGTCGTACGTCAGCCGGCGGGCTCCGGTGCCCTCCTCCGCGGTGGCGAGGGTGGTGACGGTGGCCGCGCGGCGGGTGTGGTCGATGCTGTGCGCCTCGCCGACGACGACGTCGCAGTCGCCGAGGACGCGGCGCAGCGGCACGACGACGTGGCGCGGGGAGATGGAGCCGGCCGCCGCCTCGGGGAGGAAGGGCTGGTACGTCATGTAGGGGTCGGGGGTGACCACCGTGATCTCCGCCTCGCCCCGCCGGAGTTCGCCTCTCAGGTTCCGCTGGAGGCGCAGGGCCGTGTACATCCCGACGTAGCCGCCGCCGACAACGAGAATGCGCGCACGTTCCTTCACCATCCCATGACGCACCCGGCGCTTGCGTTTGTCCACAGGCTCGGCAATTTGTGTGACCGGAGACCACTCGGGCGCGGGGTTGGCCGGATCGCCGTGGTGCGGGTCGCCGACCCAGGTCAGCGCGGGTGGGGCGGCGAACGGGCGGGGGCATATTCCGGACGGATACCGCCCGTGGTCCGATCGGGGGACGCTCCGTGCGGAACACGCCTCTTCTGAATTGACTCCCGCTCAACTATGTTCGTCCCCACGGAGTGTAGGGGGATGTGCTCACGGGGTCCGCGACGGGCGGGCCGCGGACCGGGTCCGTCACACACGCTCCGCTTTCGATGGCGGGGAGAGTCTCCGGGGGGAGACGTCATTACCGGGGGATTGTCTATGCATGTTCAGGACTCTCATTGGTCGTCCGCGTCCGCTGTCGCGCCCGGCGGCGCGATGGGTGCGGTGGCGGGCGGCGGACGCGGTGACGGTGGGCGTACGGCGCCCCTGCGCGTGGACGCCCAGCGCAATCTGGAGCACGTACTGCGCGCCGCGCGCGAGGTGTTCGGCGAGCTGGGGTACGGCGCGCCGATGGAGGACGTGGCGCGGCGCGCGCGGGTCGGTGTCGGCACGGTGTACCGGCGCTTCCCGAGCAAGGACGTCCTGGTGCGGCGGATCGCCGAGGAGGAGACGGCCCGGCTGACCGATCAGGCCCGGGCGGCGCTCGGGCAGGAGGACGAGCCGTGGTCGGCGCTGTCGCGCTTCCTCCGCACGTCGGTGGCCTCGGGCGCCGGCCGGCTGCTGCCGCCGCAGGTGCTGCGGGTGGGGGTGGCCGACGACGGTGACGGCGCTGCCGGTGGTGGCGCGGCCGGTGAGCCGCGGGTGCCGCAGCAGCGGGTGCAGCCGGGCTCCGGTGAGCTGCGGCCGATGCCCGAGGAGGCGGTGTCGCTGGGGGCGGGTGCGTCCACCGCCGTCGCGACGTCCCTCGGCCCGGGGGTGGATCACGGGGCGGCGGCGCTGCTGGAGGTCGTGGGCCGGCTCGTGGACCGTGCACGTGAGGCGGGCGAGCTGCGGCCGGACGTGTCGGTCTCGGACGTGCTGCTGGTGATAGCCACGGCGGCGCCCTCGCTGCCCGACGCGGCGCAGCAGGCGGCGGCCTCGGCACGGCTGCTGGACATCCTGCTGGAAGGGCTGCGCTCGCGGCCCGCGTGAGGCCGGTGCCGGCGTCGGGCGGGCCGCGGGGGAGTCTCCACGCGTCTCGCCCGGTGCCCGTCGGGTCCGGGGCGTGATGCCGGCCTCAGGGGCGGGCGACGTGGCCCGGCCGTCGGGCCGGGGTGCGCATGTCCGGGCCGTCGGGGCGCCCGAGGCAAGGGAGTACCCCTTCCCCGAACGGGTGGCCTCCAGTACCGCGTTGCCGCACGGGGCCACGGGCGAGTGACCGTCCGCGGTACGGGTCCCCGGCGATGGGCCCCCATGGCAGCCCGACCCGGTGTTCGGGTCTGGGTGGGCAGGTGTCGGGGGCTTTCCGCGATGAGCGTTGACGGGCGCGACGGCGCACTCGGTGACGGCGGCACCGGACCGGGCGACCCGCCGCGGGTACCGGGCCAGGGCGGCCCCGCGTCCGTCCCGCGGGGCGGCGTCCCGGCACAGCGGGAGCTGCACGAGGACGGCGTGCTGCCGCCCCCGCGCGGCGTGCCGCCGTCCGACGCCGAGCTGATCGGGCTGATGCGCTCGGGCGACGGCTCGGCCTACGAGGAGCTGTACGGACCCTTCGACCCGGCGGCGCTCGCGGACTGGGCGGGGTCGCGCTTCACCTGCGCGTAGGGGCCCGCCGCACCACGGCCCCCGCGCCGCCCAGCGCACCCCGTTGCGGCGCGATGCCCGCGGGAACCGCGCGTTGCCGTGCCGGGGTGCCGGTCCAGCAGGTGCCGCGGCGGGCGAGGAGGCGGCGGAGCCAGAGCTCCAGGGAGATCAGGTCGGCCAGCCCGTCCAGCGGCAGCGGTTCGCCCGCGGCCGCCCCGCGCACCGCCTTGCGCACGACCCGCGCCTCGACCAGCCCCGCCTCCGCGAGAAGCGGCGTGTCGAACAGGGCCAGCAGGGAGTCGGTGGCGACCCGCAGCCCCGTCCGCGCGGCGGAGGCGGCCAGTGCCTGCGTCGGCGCCCCCCACCCGCTCGGCAGCTCGCTCACCCCGGCGCCCTCCAGCACCGTCCGCAGGATCGCGGCCCGCGCCCCCGGCTGGACGCGCAGCGCCTCCGGCAGCGCGCGGCAGGCGCGGACCACCTGGTTGTCGAGGAAGGGCGCGTGCAGCCGCTGGAAGCGGATCTCGGCGGCCTGCTCCAGCACCCGCACGTCGGCCGCCTGCCGGGCCAGTGCCGCACGCGCGCGGAAGTCACCGGGCCGCTGCCCCGGCCCGACCCCGGACCGCTGGGTGGACGCCTGAAGGCGAACCGATACTTCAGCGAGTGCCTCTCCGGTCAGCCACCGCGCGGCCGGCCCGGGCCCGGCCCAGGTGAGCACGGCGAGCGACGCCTCCATCGCGCCACCGCCCCCGCCGGCCGACTCGTCGAAGCGCCGGCGCAGCAGCCGTTCGGCGAGGCCCTCGACGCCCGCGCGGTAGGGCATGCGCGACAGGCGCCGGGCGGCGGCGTACACCCGCGCGGGCACCAGTACCGAGCCGTCGGCCTTGGCGAGCGCGGCGACCGGGCGAACCAGATGGCGCCGTTTGCGGTCCATCAGCAGGTCGGCCAGCCGTGCCGGATGGGCGTCCAGCACCTGCCGCGCCCCGTAGCCGGTGAAGTGGTCCGCGCTGCCGGCGGCCAGCCGCGCCCGGTGCCGTGCCGCCGACACCAGGCAGGAGCCGGGCTCGTCGGTCAGGGGCCCGTCGAGCGCGGCGTACGGCAGGACCTCCTCGCCGCCGGTGACGACCACGTGGTGCAGCCGCGGGTTGGCGGCCAGCGCCCCCGCCCGCTCCAGCTCGGACTCCCGTCCGCCGACGGCCAGGTCGTTGAAGGTGACGGCGAGCAGCCGCTCCCCGGCGCCCGTGCCGTGCCCGAGCACGGTGCCCGGCATCCCCGGCAGCCCGGCGGCCAGCAGCGCCAGCGTCCCCGAGGCCAGTCCGCCGGACAGGTCGGCGCCGATCCCGGGCACCGGCATCCCGCGCGCGGCCCGGCGCTCGGCCGGACCCATGCCCGGCACCGGCCCGGGGTCGATGCCGTCACCGGGGACGTGCCGGGGCGCGGCGAGGCGGGTCCGTACGGCTTCCACGAGCGCGTCCCGCACGCCGTCCACGGCCCGGTCCGGGTCGGCGGCGGGTGCCGCCACCGCCAGCGAGGCCACCGGTTCGTACCCGGCGATCTCGCGTGCCCCGGCGCGCAGGATCAGGGCGTGCCCCGGCGGGATGCGCCTCACGCCGTCGTACGGGGTGGAGTCGTCCAGCGCGGCCGGTACGTCCGGGGCGGCGAGCAGCGCGGCGAGGTGCCCGAAGTCGAGGTTGGCCTCGACGAGGTCGGCCAGGGGCAGCGCGGCGGTCGCGTAGGCCGTGCCGCCCGCCCAGGGGGTGTGGAACACCGGCCGCGCGCCCGCGAGGTCGCCGCAGACGGTGATCCGCCGGCCGACCTGGACGACCGCCGTGTAGCTGCCGGGCCAGGCGGTCAGGTGCCGCAGGGCCCCGCCGCGCGCGGCGAAGAGCCCGACGCGCAGCTGCTCGTCGGTCGCACCGCAGATGCCGAGGACGGCGATCCGCGTCTGGGGGTCGGCGGTGACGACGCGCACCTCGTCGGGGCGCCAGTCGCCGACCGCCCACAGGGGGTCGGGGTCGCCCCACAGGAGCTGGGACCCCACGGGCTGCACCGTCTCACCGTCGTACCCGGTGGCCCCGGCGGAGCCGACGCCACTCACGCTTCCCGCGGCTCCCACGGCGGTGCTGCTCCACCCCACCAACCACCGCATCGACGCCTCCACAGGCCGGGGAACCAGTGCACCGTACGAACTGGTTCCCCATGCTGCCATGAAGGGCGCGCCGCAGAGCGTCGGCGGAGCCGCGTGTGCTCCCATGAATGCGCCCCCGCGGATACCCACGCGAGGACGTCAACTCCCGGTGGCCGTACACCGGCCACGGCGCGGTGCCTCCCGGGGGGCTCGCACCGGCGACGCGAATGCGCCCCCGGAACGCGCCCTTTGGCTCCCCGATGCGCCCTCAAGTCCCGTGGTGAGGGCGTCGGCACCCCCTAAACGCGGGGGGCTTCTTTTGGCCAAATCGGCGTCACACGGACGGTCTTGAACACGCTCCGTACAGGTTCTGCGCACCGCCCGGCGGTGCACGGTCCGGGAGACGGGCCACGCCTCCCGGACCGGTCCGCCGCCCGCGGGGATGTAGGCGGCGGCGTCCCCCAGCCCACCGGATCCAGTACAGCGGGCCGACCCACGCACCGCCATGGAACCGCTCCCCGGGTGGCCGGAGAAGAGCGCACGGACGGGCGCACGGCCACACACCGGGAGCACGCGGCGACGTTCCGTACAGGCGCCGCGCTTCTGTACGGACCACAATCCCGCCATCCGGAACAATGCCTCTTAACGCATGGGATGCGGCGAACTACGCTGGGTTTACGAATGCCGCGTGGTTATGCCAGTGCGGCAGCCGTCTGTGTCGAGGGGTGGCGCATGTCCAGGGAGCTACGCGGGCCGAACGAGAAGCTCGGCGCCGTTCTCGCCCTCGCGGGAATCAGCAACGCAGGACTCGCCCGGCGCGTCAACGACCTCGGCGCCCAGCGCGGGTTGACGCTTCGCTACGACAAGACGTCGGTGGCGCGCTGGGTGTCGAAGGGCATGGTGCCGCAGGGTGCGGCCCCGCACCTGATCGCCGCCGCCATCGGCCAGAAGCTCGGCCGTCCGGTGCCGCTGCACGAGATCGGCCTGGCGGACGCGGATCCCGCCCCCGAAGTGGGTCTCGCCTTCCCTCGGGACGTCGGCCAGGCGGTCAGGTCCGCCACCGAGCTGTACCGCCTCGACCTCGCCGGACGCCGGGCCGGCGCCGGCGGCATCTGGCAGTCGCTGGCCGGATCGTTCGCAGTGAGCGCATACGCAACGCCCGCCTCGCGGTGGCTGATAACCCCGGCCGACAGCTCGGTGGCGCGCGAAGCGGGCCCGGCCGAGGGCTCCGGCGCACCGCTCAAAGTCGGCCACAGCGATGTGCGCAAACTGCGGGAGGCCGCCGAGGACGCCCGCCGCTGGGACTCCAAGTACGGCGGCGGCGACTGGCGCTCGTCCATGGTGCCCGAGTGCTTACGCGTCGAGGCGGCACCCCTGCTCCTCGGCTCCTACTCCGACGAGGTCGGCCGTGCCCTCTTCGGCGCCTCGGCCGAGCTGACCCGGCTGGCCGGCTGGATGGCCTTCGACACCGGCCAGCAGGAGGCGGCCCAGCGCTACTACATCCAGGCCCTGCGCCTGGCCCGCGCGGCGGCCGACGTCCCCCTGGGCGGCTACGTCCTCGCCTCCATGTCCCTCCAGGCCACCTACCGCGGCTTCGGCGACGAGGGCGTGGACCTCGCCCAGGCCGCGCTGGAACGCAACCGCGGCCTGGCGACGGCCCGCACCATGAGCTTCTTCCGCCTGGTCGAGGCCCGTGCACACGCGCGCGCGGGCGACGCGCCGGCCGCGGGGGCCGCCCTGAAGGCCGCCGAGAGCTGGCTGGAGCGCGCCCGTCCGGGTGACAACGATCCGACGTGGCTGGGTTTCTACTCCTACGACCGGTTCGCCGCCGACGCGGCCGAGTGCTACCGCGACCTGAAGGCACCACGCCAGGTGCGCCGCTTCACCGAGCAGGCCCTGTCGCAACCGACGGAGGAGTTCGTACGCTCGCACGGACTGCGGCTCGTCGTCTCGGCGGTGGCCGAGCTGGAGTCCGGCAACCTGGACGCGGCCTGCGAGCAGGGCGTGCGGGCGGTCGAGGTCGCCGGGCGCATCTCCTCGGCCCGCACCACCGAGTACGTCAAGGATCTCCTGCACCGTCTGGAGCCGTACGGCGACGAGCCCCGGGTGGTCGAGCTCCGCGAGCGGGCCCGGCCGCTGCTGGTGACCCCGGCCTGAGTCCGGTGCCGCGCGGGTTTGAGGGCATTGTCAGTGGCGCAGTGCACTATCGAAGCCGGGCGACGAGCCGGGAAGGGACCGGGAGGTGGAACACGTGCGGACCGGGATCGCGTACGACTGCGACGTGCTGGTGATCGGCGGCGGGATCGTCGGCCTGTCGACGGCGTACGCGATCACCCGCACCGCGCCCGGCACCCGCGTCATGGTGCTGGAGAAGGAACCGGGACCGGCCCGGCACCAGACCGGCCGCAACAGCGGCGTGATCCACAGCGGCGTCTACTACCGCCCGGGCTCGCTGAAGGCCCGCTACGCGGTGCGGGGCGCCGCCGAGATGGTCAAGTTCTGCGCGGAGTACGGCATCGACCACGCGGTCACCGGCAAGCTGATCGTCGCCACCGACCGGGCGGAGCTGCCCCGGCTGCACGCGCTCGTCCAGCGCGGCCGGGAGAACGGCATTCCCGTGCGGGAGCTGGGCGCGGCCCAGATCCACGCGTACGAACCGGAGGTCCGGGGCCTGGCGGCCATACACGTCGGGACGACCGGCGTCTGCGACTACACCGGGGTGGCACGGCAGCTGGCCCGGGCCTCGGGCGCGGAGATCCGCTACGGCGCGGAGGTCCTGCGCGTCGACCGGCGCCCGGACCTCGGGGTCGCCGTCCGCACCCGTACCGGTGACGTGGTCCGGGCCCGGGTCCTGGTCAACTGCGCCGGTCTGCACTGCGACGAGGTCGCGCGGATGACGGGTGACGACCCGGGAATGCGGATCGTCCCGTTCCGGGGGGAGTACTACGAGCTCGCGCGGCCGGAGCTGGTGCGGGGCCTGGTGTATCCGGTGCCCGACCCGGCGTTCCCGTTCCTCGGCGTGCACCTGACCCGCGGCATCGACGGCAGCGTGCACCTCGGCCCGAACGCGGTGCCGGCGCTGGCCCGCGAGGGCTACGGCTGGGGCGTGGTCCGGCCCCGCGAGCTGGGTGCCACGCTCGCCTGGCCGGGCTCGTGGCGCATCGCCCGGCGCCACTGGAGGTACGGCGCCGGGGAGCTGCGCCGGTCGGTGTCCAGGGCGGCGTTCACGTCGGCTGTGCGCAGGCTGCTGCCGGCGGTGACGGAGGGCGACCTGGTGAAGGCGCCGGCGGGGGTGCGGGCGCAGGCGGTGCTGGCGGACGGGACGCTGGTGGACGACTTCCTGATCAAGGAGGGGGCGCGTGCGGTGCACGTCCTGAACGCACCGTCCCCCGCCGCGACCGCGGCGCTGCCGATCGGCCGGGAGGTGGCGCGGCGGGCGCTGACGGCACTGGGCGCGGGATGAAGCGGCCCGGCCGTAAAATCGACTCACTGTGTCTGATTCACGCCATGCCCCCGAAAGCCCGCAGCCGCCCCTCGGCACCCCCGACCGGCATGCCCGTGCCAAGGGCGAGCCCCGGTTCCCCGACGGGCCGAAGGCCGATCCCGCCGGGTCGCACTTCGAGCGCCGTATCCGGAGCTTCCAGCCGCGCCGCAGCCGGGTGACCACCGGGCAGGCGGACGCGCTGCAGCGGTTGTGGCCGAAGTGGGGCCTGGACATCGACGGGCAGCGGGTCATCGACCTCACCGAACTGTTCGGGAACACCGGCCCCGTCGTCCTGGAGATCGGCTTCGGCATGGGCGAGGCCACCGCCCGGATGGCCGCCGCCGACCCGGACACCAACATCCTCGCCGTGGACGTCCACACCCCCGGCCAGGGCAATCTGCTCGCTCTCGCCGACCGGAACGGGCTGTCCAACATCCGCGTGGGCAACGGCGACGCGATCATCCTGCTGCGCGAGATGCTCGCCCCCGGCTCCCTCGCCGGACTGCGCGTCTACTTCCCCGACCCCTGGCCGAAGAAGCGGCACCACAAGCGCCGCCTGATCCAGCCGGAGTTCCTGACCCTGGCCGCGTCCCGCCTCGCGCCCGGCGGCGTCGTGCACTGCGCCACCGACTGGGAGCCGTACGCGGAGCAGATGCTCGAGGTCCTCACCGCGCACCCCGACTTCGAGAACACCGTGCCCGGCGGCGGCTTCGCGCCGCGTCCCGGCCACCGGCCGCAGACCCGTTTCGAGGGCCAGGGACTGGAGAAGGGACATGTGGTGAACGACTTGCTCTTCAGCCGCGTCCAGCCCCCCGTGCCCGACCGCGAGCAGCACGGCGAACAGCACGAGGAGCAGCCTCCCACCGGTTAGGGTCCATGCCGTGGCCACCAGTCCCCCGTATCCGACGCGTCCGCCCACGCAGCCCCGTACGCGTCCGCACTGGTGGCAGCGCACCTGGGTGCGTTACGGCGCCCCGGCCGTCCTGCTCGCGCTCGCCGGCGCGGTGATCCTGGCCCTGGTGCGCGAACAGACCGGTACGCAGGGGCTCCTGGTGGGGCTGGGGCTGGCGGTCTTTCCGGTACCGCTGCTCGTGGCCGCCTTCCGCTGGCTGGACCGGGTCGATCCCGGCCCCTGGCGGAACCTGCTGTTCTCCTTCGCCTGGGGCGCCTGCGCGGCGGCACTGATAGCGATCGTCGCCAACAGCTTCGCGACCAGGTGGATAGCGACGGCCACCGCCGACCCCGGCGGCGCGGACACCCTGGGCGCCACGGTGATAGCGCCGGTCGTGGAGGAGTCCGCCAAGGCCGCGGCGGTGCTGCTGGTCTTCCTCTACCGCAGACGGCACTTCACCGGCATCGTCGACGGCTTCGTCATAGCCGGTGTCACCGCCACGGGCTTCGCCTTCACCGAGAACATCCTCTACCTGGGCACCGCCTTCGGCACCGACCAGCTCACCGGCGACCGGGGCCTCGCCTCGGTGACCGCGGCGACCTTCTTCGTCCGGGTCGTCATGTCGCCGTTCGCCCACCCGCTGTTCACCGTGCTCACCGGTGTCGGCTTCGGCGCCGCCGCGCTCTCCCCCGGCCGCCGGCGCCTGCGGCGCGTGCTGCTCCCCCTGTCCGGGCTGCTGCTCGCGATGGGCACGCACGCGCTGTGGAACGGCTCGGCCTCGCTCGGCGAGTACGGCTTCTTCGCCGTGTACGCCGCTTTCATGGTGCCGGTTTTCGGCCTGCTGACCTGGCTCGCGGTGTGGACCCGGCAGCGCGAACTGGGCGCCGTGCGGGCCGAGCTGCCCGTCTACGCGGTGGCCGGCTGGCTGACGCCGGCCGAGCCGTTCGCGCTCGGCTCGATGCGGGCGCGCCGCGTCGCCCGGCAGTACGCCCGCCGTCACGCCGGGAAGCCGGCCGCGCGGACGGTGGCGGAGTACGCGGCGTACGCGACCTCGCTGGCGTCCCTGCGGCACCGGGGGCGCCGGGGCCGGGCGGGCGCCGACTACGTCGTACGGGAACGGGAGTTGCTGACCGAGCTGTGGCGCCGGCGGGAGGTGGCGCGCCCGGCACTGGACCACGCGGCCCGTGCCACGGCGCCGCCGCTCCCGGTGGCCGTGCCCCCGTGGCCGGCGTACGGGACGTACGGCGCGTACGGGGCCGGTGTGGCGCACACGGCACCCGCCCCCTACGCCACACCGGCCCCGTACGCCGCGTACGCCCATGCCCCCGGCACCGCGTACCCGTTCCAGAACCCGTACCGGTCGTAGCGGCGGCGGAGCGGTCCCCCGGCGGGTGCCTCAGGCGGACGCCTCCGTCAGCCTGCGCACCTCGGCCTCCGTCAGCTCCAGGTCCGCCACGCCCAGCAGCGCCGGAAGCTGCTCGACCGTCCGCGCGGAGGCGATCGGCGCGGCCACCGTCGGCCGGGCCGCCAGCCAGGCCAGGGCCACCGTGGCGACCGGCACGCCGTGGGCCTCGGCGATCTCGTCCAGGGCGGTGAGCACCCGCCGGCCGCGCTCGCTCTCCAGGTGCTTGGCGGCACCGCCCGCCCGGGGGCTGTCGACGGTCGTCCCGGGCCGGTACTTGCCCGTGAGGAAGCCGGCCGCGAGGGCGTAGTACGGCACGGCGGCGAGACCGGCCCGCTCGGCGACGTCGCGCAGCCCGCCCTCGTACGTGTCGCGCGAGACCAGGTTGTAGTGGGGCTGGAGGGCCACGTACCGGGCGAGGCCCTCGCGGTCGGAGAACTCCAGGGACGCCGAGAGCCGCTCGGCGGTGATGTTGGAGGCGGCGATGTACCGGACCTTGCCCGCGCGCACCAGTTCGTCGAGCGCGCCGATGATCTCCTCGACCGGCACCTCGGGCTTGTCGAAGTGGGTGTAGTAGAGGTCGATGTGGTCGGTGCCCAGGCGGCGCAGCGAGGCGTCAGCCGCGGCCTTGATGTTGGCGGCGGACAGGCCGGGGTACTCCGGGTGCTGGCTGACCTTGGTGGCGATGACGACGTCGGCGCGGTTGCCGCGCGCCGCGAGCCACTTGCCGATGAGGGTCTCGGACTCGCCGCCGCTGTTGCCGTCGACCCACGCGGAGTAGGAGTCGGCGGTGTCGACGAAGTTGCCGCCGGCGGCGGTGTAGGCGTCGAGGACGGCGAAGGAGGTGTCCTGGTCGGCGGTCCAGCCGAAGACGTTGCCGCCCAGGGAGAGCGGGAAGACCTCGAGGTCGGAGGAGCCGAGCTTGCGCAGAGAAGTCATGTACGACGACAACAAGCGCTCCGGAACCGGTCATTCCAGGGCGACGCAAAGTTCGCGCAAACCGGCAGCCCTGACGTCGGGGGGCGCCGTCAGGGCTGCCGGGATCCGAAGGTGTGCGCCGCTGCCGGACGCCCCGGTCTCAGAGGCTGAGGCCCTTGCCCTGCAGCCAGGCCGCCGGGTCGACGCCGCCCTCGGCACCGCCGACGTGGACCTCGAAGTGGAGGTGCGGTCCGGTGACGTTGCCGGTGGCGCCCACGCGGCCGATGACGTCCCCGGTGCTGACCTTCTGTCCGACTCCGACGCTGATCGACGACTGGTGGCAGAACCACAGCTCGGTGCCGTCGTCCAGGGTCAGGATGGTGCGGTAGCCGTAGGAACCGGCCCAGCCCGCCTCGGTGATCGTGCCCGAGTGGACGGCCTTGACGAGGGTACCCGTGGGCGCGGCGAAGTCGAGGCCGGTGTGGTGGCCGGAGGACCACATGGAACCGGCCTGACCGAAGGTGGAGGTGATCGTGTACGAGGAGGTCGGCAGGGTGAACTGCTTGGCCAGCTCGGCGAGCCGCTCGGCCTCGGCCTTCTTCGCGGCCTCCTCCTCCGCCTTCTTCTTGGCGGCGGCGGCCTTGGCCTCGGCCTCCTTCTCCGCCTTGGCGGCGGCCTCGGCGGCCTGCTTCTCGGCGGCGGCCGCGGCCTCGGCGGCGGCCTTGTCCTCCACCTGGACCTGCTGCTGCTCAGCCTGCTGCATGATGCGCGCCCGCAGGACCTCACCGGCGTCGGTGGTGCCCTCGGCGGTGTCGCCGGCCGTCACGCCGATGCCGCTGAGCGGGGTGGCGGAGCCCTCGGGCTCCGGCTCGTCGTCGGAGATCAGCGAGCCGACGTTCGGCAGATCGGGCATCGAGATCGACACCGGCGGCTTGCCGGTCTGGGCGCTGGCCATGCCGCCCGCTCCGACGGCCGCGATGACGCCGACGCCGAGGACGGTGGAGCTGCGGGCGAGTCCGCCGCGCTGCTTGGCGACGCGGTGCCGGCCGCGCACGGGACGGATGGACTCCGCGGTGGGGTTCCACTCCTCCCAGGGGCCCTCTTCGGCGCGATGGCCGTCGTAGCCGAAGGATGCGGTGTCGTGCGTGCTCGGCACGAACGGGGCCTCGGGGGCAGGCCGGTTGGACGCCACGTGGGCGTACTCCTTTCCTTCCTTCCGCCTACCGGGTTAGCTGACGGGTTCGGAGCAGGAAGGTCTCCTACGCGCGTATACGTGCCGTGTCTCCACGGCGGCATACGCCCGATTCACCCCAAGTGGTGGTTCCCCGGTTCCCTCACGGGATTCGGCGCGTGCGCACGGAGCCGCCTTCTGTGACGGCTGGGACGACCGCGCTGCGTTATCGAACGTTAATAGACGCGAGGCGCCGATTCCAAGCCGTTCCTCTTGATCGTTAAGGAATCGGGCCCGGACGTACACCTCGTGAAGGGCCAAATGCGGTCCAGTCGACCGCCCCTCAGGCCGAAAGGTCACAACACACATTTCTGACGGTGTGTCAGTTGTTATGCGGAGGGCGCTCACTTCGTCACCTCCCGTGACTCTGTTCGAGGCGGTCGTCCGGCTCAGTGCCGGTGTACGGCGAGCAGGGCCATGTCGTCCGCCATGCCGCCCCCGGAGTGCCGTCGCACCTCGTCGGCGAGGGTGTCGAGCAGGTGCGCCGGGTGCCGGAAGACCCGGCCGGTCAGCCGGGCGTGGGGATCGTAGAAGCGGCCGTGGGCGTCGCGGGCCTCCGACAGCCCGTCGGTGTACAGCAGCAGCGTGGCACCGCCGGGGAAGCCGGTCGGCACCGCCCGGTCGGGCCACACCCCCAGCTCGCCCATCCCGAGCGGCAGTGCGGACTCCGTGGCCTGCACCGGGTGCACGGTGCCGTCGGGGTGCAGCAGCAGGGGCGGCGGGTGGCCGCGGTTGACGACGCGGACGATCCCCTCGCCGTGCGGGAGTTCGGCGAGGACGGCAGTGGTGAACCCCTCGAAGGCGTCCAGCCCGTCGCGCCGGGTCCCCTCGCGCGCCAGCGCCCGCTCCAGCCGCTGCGCGACCGCCTCCAGCGTCGCCTCCTGCTCGGCGGCCTCCCGGAAGGCGCCGATCACCACGGCGACGGCGGCCACCGCGCCCATGCCCTTGCCGCGCACGTCGCCGACGATGAGCCGCACGCCGCGCGCGCTGTCCTGCACCGCGTACAGGTCGCCGCCGATGAAGGCGCCGGCCTGCGCCGCCTCGTAGCGGGCGGCGATCTCGAAGCCGCCGATCCGCCCGGCGGGCTCCGGCAGCACGGCGCGCTGGGCGGCCTCGGCGATCTCGCGGGCGGAGGCGAGCCGTTCGTCGGTGCGGCGGACGAAGGCGTTCACGAAGACGGCGAGGCCGGCGACCGTCGCGATGGTGATCAGCTCGGTGAGCGAGTCCACGTAGTGGATGACGCCCTTGCTCAGCTGGAGCCCGACGACGGAGGCGACCACGGCGAGGCCGGTGAGGGCGGTGCCGCGCCGCGAGTAGACGGGTGCCGCGACCAGGGGCGCGGCCGTGTAGAGGGGACCGGCGGTGAAGTACCGGGGGGTGAAGAGGTCGTACAGGATGGCCACGACGATGAGCAGGACGGGGAGCAGCCGCACGAGGGCCCGGCCGTACGGGGTCCGCCGCCGCTCCCGCGCGAGGGTGGGCACGGGCACCGGGCCGGCGCCGAGGCCGGGATCGGGCACGGGGTCGCCGGGCAGCCGACCCCCGGACCTGGCATACGGGCCCTCGCCGTCCACCTCACCTGGCCGCACCACTCGTCTCCCGCCGCCCCTGCACGTCCACGCCGCTTGCCGTCCCGTCCTCCAGGTTTCCCGGAGGAGGGGCGGGGAGCGAGCCGTGCGGGCCGGCCGGGTGACGGGGGCGGACACACCGAAGGCCGGAATCCTTGAGGATTCCGGCCTTCGGCCTTGAGTAGCGGGGACAGGATTTGAACCTGCGACCTCTGGGTTATGAGCCCAGCGAGCTACCGAGCTGCTCCACCCCGCGTCGTTGTGTCACCAGTGTACGTCATGTCGGGGGTGGAACGCACACGCGTATCTCAGTGGCCCGCCAGGTGACGGTTCGGGCCCTTCGCCGCCGCCTCGAACTCCGGCAGCAGGACGACGACGGCGCCCCCGTCGGTGAGCACCCCGCTGCCGTCGGCGCCCGGCACGAAGGTGTCCGGCTCGCTCCAGGCCGTGACCACGCGGCGCACCCCGGCGTCGAGGATCAGCCGGGCGCAGGGGGCGGGCCGGGAGGCACGGCGGGCGCACGGTTCCAGGCTGCTGTACACCGTGGCGGTCGCGAGCCGCGGATCGGACGGGTCGACCTTGGCGAGGGCGGCCTCCTCGGCGTGCACGACCGGGTCCCCGCCCTCCCGGGAATGGCCGCGCGCGAGCTCCGTGCCGTCGGCGGCGACGACCACGGCGCCCACGCTGAACGCCGTGCCGGACGGCGGGCACAGCTCGGCCAGCTCGCAGGCGAGCGCCAGCCAGTGCCGGTCGGCGGCGGACACCCGGCCGGCGGAGCCCGGGGCGGTCGGCCGGTACCGCATGAGCACCACGTCCTCGATCCGCCGCGTCTCCACCAGCCTGAGCCGCCCGCGCTGGTAGTCGCCGGGCCCGAACAGCCGGGGGGCCTCCGGGTCACCGACGAACACCGGGGCGAGGACGAGCTGCAGCTCGTCGGCGAGCCCCTGCCGCATCAGGCTGCTGTGGACGGTTCCCCCGCCCTCCACCATCAGCCGCCGCACATCCCGCCGGTCGTGCAGGTACTCCAGCGCCGCGCGCCATTCGAGCGTGTCCCCGAGCGGCACGACGTCGGCGGCGATGCCGAGCGCGTGGGCCCGCCGGGCGCCCTCGTCGGTGGTCAGCAGGACCTTGTCCCCGCCGGTGTGCCAGAAGGCCGCCGCCGGGTCCAGCTCGCCCGATCCGCTGACCGTGACCTTCAGCGGGTACTCCGGCTTCCCCGCGGCGACCCGGGCGGCCCGTCGCCCGGACGCGTTGACCAGCAGCCGCGGGTTGTCGGCCCGGATCGTGCCGGCGCCGACCAGGATCGCGTCGACGGACGCCCGCACCTCGTCGACCCGGTCGAAGTCGGCCGGGGAGGACAGCAGGAGCCGCTCGGGACCGGTGTCGTCCAGGTAGCCGTCGAGTGACACGGCGGCGGAGAGGAGGACGTACGGGAGGGACATGGGCGTACTCCGGTGAGGGCGGGCGGACGGGCTGAAGAGAGCGTGGCCGCGTGCCCGCCTGGGGCACCGGTACGGGCGGCTGATACGGCTTGGGCCTTGAGCGTCCGGCCCATCTGCCGGGTGGGAGGCCTTCTTCGACGATAGCTGCCCTCGAGCGCGGGCCTGGTTCCGCTACGGCTCAGCGGACTCACCGACCGGATCGTCGTCGGGCTCGGGCAGGCGCCGGCCTCGGGACGCCGCGACCCGGAGGGCGTCGGCAAGGCACTCGGTCAGGCGAATCGCGGTGTAGCGGACCTCGGCGTTCGGCGTCAGCGCGTCATCGAGCAGCCGCCGGGCGGAACGGCACGCCCAGGCCCCTCCTTGCCGTATGGCTACTCCGCAGCCTTCTCGCGTCCGTCCCGCCTCTTTTCTGGGTGTGATTCGCCTGAGTACCCGTACTCAGACGCGCTGGTGGCCGACACTGATGACCGGTGAGATGACAGGTCATTACTGTACGGACCCGACCACCACCATTACGCGCTCGTATCGACGTACACGTCCACTCGACAGCGCACAACAGGGGGGCCACTCATGGCATGGGACGAATGGGAGCAGTTGAAGGCGGCAGCGGCCGAACGCAACAGCGCACAGATGCAGCTGAACCAGCTACCTGCTGAGCAGAGCGGCGGCACGGGCGACCTCATCTCGAACAAACCGGCCTGGACCAAGAGCGGCACGGACATCGGCTCGCTGCGTGAGGACATCAGCAAGGCCACAGCAAAACTCAAGGACGGCCAAGCCGGTCTCGGCAGCGACGCCGGCTGCCTGACCGCTGCCGCCCAGAAGGACGTCTACGACTCCTGGGATACCTATGTCGCAAAGGTCGGCGGGCGCTGCGGGAAGCTCTCGGGTCTGCTGGTGAAGGCGGGCAACGACCAACTGAAGACGGACCAGTCGGTCGAAGCCGAGATCGCCAAGCTCGTGGTGGCGTACTCGGACACGTCGGCTGTCGGTGGCCAGGACAAGGGGCGGTGACCGGACGTCATGGACCTCGCGACGCTCAAGGCGCTCAAACCGACCGAGTACTCCGAAGCGGCAGACGGTTACCGCAGCACCTCCGACATGGCGAGCGCGGTCAAGGACCGCATCGACAACCAGATAGCAGTGGCCATGAGGAACCAGCTGAAGGGCAAGGCCGCCACCGCGGCAGGCACGCAGCTGGGTGGACTGAGCCAGAACTTCCACTACGTACAGACGCAGTGCGGCCTCATCAGCACCGCTCTCGAAGCGTTCTCCTACGAGATGGAAGCGGCCAAGCGAAAACTCGATACAGCCCTGGAGAACGCCAAGGCCGCCAACCTCACCGTGAACTCCGACGGATCGGTCACCTACCCGCCTGGTGGCGAGAAAGGCGAGGACGGCAAGACCCCCGACGGCGGCACGGTGAACGGCCTGACGGACAGCACCGCCTCCGCCGTCGGTCGGCAGGCGGCCAACTTCGACCCCAACCCCCACCACCGCCTCGCCCAGGACTGCGCCGACCTGATCGCCACCGCCCTCAAGGAGGCGACCGAGGCGGACGGGAAATGGGCACCCAAGCTCCGGGCACTCAAGGCGGACGACGACCTCACCGTCTCCGACGCGGACTGGTCCGACGCCCACTCGGACATGGCCGGTGTACGCGAGGCCGGCAAGAAGTACCTCGACACCCTGCCGCAGCCCCCGAAGGAGGGCAGCGCCGAGGACAACGCCGAATGGTGGAAATCACTCAGCCCCGAAGAGCAGAGCGCATGGATTTCCGCCAATCCCAAAACTGTGGGAGAGCTGAACGGGCTTCCGTCCGCAATCCGAGACGAGGCCAACCGGATCGTTTTCGATGAGACGCGTGCACAACTTCGCATGGAGTTGAACTCAATACCAAAGCCTCCAGCCAACGAATGGACTTGGATCACCTCAGGCCCTTACCCGGCCAAGGTGCACACCAACGAATGGATGGACTGGCACAGAGAGTACGGGGATCGCTCCAAGCAACTGAACCAGACGCTGAAAGGCATGGGCTACATCCAAGACCGCTTTGACAGGACCGGCGTAAGGGGCCTGCCCGAGGCATACCTGCTCGGATTCGATCCCAACGGGCTTGGCGACGGCAAGGTCATCATCGCCAATGGAAATCCCGACACGGCTGACCATGTGGCTGTCTATGTGCCTGGAACGTACGCCGGTCTCGAAAAGATCGGGGAAGGCGGAGATCACGGGGACATCGGCCGCGGGGAGAAATTGTGGACAGAGACCAGTGCACTCTCACCGGGCCAGAACGTTTCCACGATCACCTGGCTCGACTACAACGCCCCAGATAATATCGTCCCGCAAGCGACCAGCGGGAAGTTTGCCGAAGAAGGTGGTCCGCGCCTGTACGACTTCCTCCAAGGAAACAGGGAAGCCCACGAGAACGCGTCAGGAAGCACCGCCCACACCACGGTTATCGGTCACAGTTATGGAAGCACGGTTGTCGGCGTATCGGCACAGACCGGAAGCTGGAAGGATCCTGAGGCCGTCGACGATTACATCTTCGCAGGAAGCCCTGGCGTCCAAGCGGACCATGCAGCCGACCTGGGGGCAGGGGCGGATCACGTTTGGGCGATGGGTGGGCCAGGGGACGATCAGGTCGTCCGCCAGGGGGGTCGCCTGATGGGGCTTGGCGACAACCTGACTATTCCCACCGACGAATCGTTCGGCGGGAACATCATGAAAAGCGACTCAGATGGACACAGTGGATTCTGGGACGACAGTTCTCAGAGTCTACGAAATCAGGCCGCCGTAATCTCGGGCAAGTACCATAGGGTTGAACTTGAATAGGCGATCTCCGGAACTTCTGTATATTTTCGTGGCCAGCATTCTTCTGGCCGCCTGTTCACAGGGAAGTGACTCGGCCAACATGGAAGTGCGCAACGAAGAAGCCGTCAAGACACAGGTTGAGCAAGCATCCAGCAGTATTCTGGAAATAATGGCACTCAACGGAAAGGTGACGGACACCGGTGCCATGACCATTCGGTGTTCGGATTACGAATCGGATGAGAATGTCTACCGTGCCCGCCATCCATGGAGTGTGTACCAGGTCCCCGTATCCGACATGGAAAAGGCCATGGCCCGCCTCCGTGACGGACTGCCGGAGAAGGGCTGGAAGATCGTGAAGGACGGCGTGGACGACAGCCCCGCCAAGAGCCCGCAGATCGTCGCCGAGTCCAAAGGACAGGAGTACGCAGTGGATGTGCGACTGCTCGATGAACGAAAGTACGGCGACGACCCCTCACTTATTGAGGTAACGGTCCAGTCAGCCTGCTATCGAGCCAAGTAGCCGTTCTCATCCCACATCAGCGCAGCATCAACGGCTCCTCCGCCGTCGTCCATTGCCACACAGTGGGGTGCCCTCACCGTCGAGCAGGGATCCGACGGTAAACGCGCCGCAGGCCCGCTGCGTACAGGAGGAAGCCCGGTTCCGCCGCCTCGGCGGGACTGACTGCGGCCTCCTCATTGTTCCCGACGGTCAGCCCGACCGTGGCAGGCATAGTGGCCGGGGCGCCTTCTCCGCGGTACGGAACAGGCGGCGGGCCACAGCCCGTCGCGGTTGTCGTCATGGGCCGGGGCTACGAGGCGTAGGGTCGCGGTCGGGGTTGTAGACGACATCGCTGCCCACAAGGACGGGATCACGTTTCAGTGTTCTACGTCACCTCTGTGTGCATCCCCGTGATGTTCGTCGTGCGCAACACGCTGTAGGAATGAGCCATCCGTGTGACGGGTGTGCCCTCACATTTTTCCGAGGCCTTTGCCGGCTTTCTCTGGGGTGGGTTTGTCATGAGTCGTCGTCGTACGTCACACGCGTACAGACCGCTGAGTTTGAAGAAACGGGCGTGGCTGACGCTCGGTGCCGTGGTGCTGGGGGGCGGGGGTGTGGTGACGTACGCGGTCGCCAGTCCGTCCGACGATCCCGCAACGGCGGGCCGGGCCAAGCGGCCCGTGAAGGTCTACGACCTCGCGCTGAAGGGGTCCGCGCGCGGCAAGCGGGAGCTGCCGCGCACGGAGACCAGGCAGTTCTCCCTGGTCGGCGTGTCCTGGGCGGGGCCCGTCGAGGGGCTCGACGGCAGGGCGCAGGTGCGCACCCGCGATCTGGTGAGCGGCGAGTGGAGCACCTGGCACGACCTGGAGGTGAACATCGACCCGCCGGAGGACCCGGAGGCCGGGATGCGCGGCGCGTCCGAGCCGCTGTGGGTCGGTCCCTCCGACGGCGTCCAGGTCCAGGTCCTCCACGAGGACGGCACCACCGGCACGCTGCCCAAGGGGCTCGAGGTCAACCTCGTCGACCCGGGCGTGGTGACCAAGGCCGAGACCCAGGCGACCGGCCCGGCGGCGTTCGTCGCCGAGGAGAGCAGCCCGGCGGCCACGCCCACCGATTCCACGTCGCCCTCCGACGGTACGACCGTGACGCCGACGGACGGGCAGACCGGCACGGCCCCCGCGCCGGCCGAGAGCACGTCCCCGGCGGCCACCGGCACCACCGCCGCGCCGACGCCCACCGGCTCGCCGTCCGGCTCCGTGTCGCCGAGCCCGACGGCCACCACGCCGTCGGCCCCGCCGTCGACCGTGCCCAAGCCGCCGGTCACCTCGCGTGCCGGCTGGGGCGCAGACGAGTCGCTCAGCCCCGACCCGTCCGAGTACAACACCGACGTGAAGGCCGTCTTCGTCCACCACACCGACGGGGCCAACGACTACTCCTGCGCCGACTCCGCGTCGATCGTGCGGGGCATCTACGCGTACCACACGCAGGTCAACGGCTGGAACGACGTCGGCTACAACTTCCTGGTCGACAAGTGCGGCACCGTCTTCGAGGGCCGCAAGGGCGGCGTAGACCTGCCGGTGCTCGGTGCTCACACCTACGGCTGGAACCGTGAGTCCGCCGGCATCGCCGTGCTCGGTGAGTTCAGCTCCACCGGTACCACCAACGCCGCGCTGGCCTCCGTCGCCCGCGTCGCCTCCTGGAAGCTCGGCCAGTACGGCGCCGATCCGGCCGGCACGGTGCAGCTCACCGCCGGGGCGAGCCAGAAGAACTACTTCGGTACCAGCTTCACCGCGGGCACCAAGTACACCTTCAACCGGATCTCCGCCCACCGCGACGGCTACAACACGCAGTGCCCCGGCAACACCCTCTACTCCCAGCTCGCCACCGTCCGCGCCTGGGCGGCCGGTCCGGTGCAGGGGCTGAAGGTGGCCTCGGTCGGCGGCGCGAACCTGTCCGGCACGACGTACTACACGAGGGGCGCCCTCAGCGTGAAGTGGCAGGCCGCCACGCCCGCGTCGCTCATCAAGAGCTTCCAGCTGCTGGTCGACGGCAAGGTCGTCGTCACCGCGTCCGGTACGGCCACCTCCGCGAACGCAACCGTGCCCCTCGGCAGCCACACCGTCGCGGTGCGGGCGGTGCACCAGTCCGGCAGAACCGTGACGACGGCAGCGCTGAAGGTCCTCGCGGAGACGACCGCACCAGTGTTCACCTCCACGCCGAGGCTTTCCCTGCGCACCGGCACGGTCAACACCACCGCCGTCCCGGTCACCCTCGGCTGGAAGGCGACCGACGACAAGGCGCTGCGCGGGGTGAAGCTGCTGTCCCCGACGGCCGCCGTCTTCACGCCGATCACGACCGCCTCCAGCCGGACCGCCAAGTCGGGTACGGCCACCACCTGGTCGATGCAGGCGTACGACTACGCCGGCAACTGGCGCAACGCGTCCGCCTCCTACACCCCGGTCATCCTCCAGGAGACGTCGGCGGTGCGGTCCGGCAGCTGGACGGCCCGTTCCTCCACCAGCTACCTGGGCGGCAAGTCGTACTCCAGCGGGAGCAAGGGCGCGGCGCTCACCTGGACCTTCACCGGCCGTTCCGTCTCCTGGGTGGTCTCCCGGGCGTCCAGCTCGGGTCAGGCGTACGTCTACGTCGACGGCGTCAAGGCCGCCACGGTCGACCTGAAGTCCTCCGCCACCCTCTACCGGCAGGCGATCTGGACGAAGACCTGGTCCGGCAGCGCCAAGCACACCGTGAAGGTCGTCGTGGTCGGCACCAGCGGCCGTCCCACCATCACCACCGACGGTCTCGTCTACATCAAGTAGGGGCCGGACAACGGCACAGCGCCCGGGCCGGCGGAAGCCGGCCCGGGCGCTGTTTCGCGGTAGGCCCTGTGGGACTCGAACCCACAACCAATGGATTAAAAGTCCACTGCTCTGCCAATTGAGCTAAGGGCCCGCGGCGTGGTGCGTGATGTTGCCACACCGAGCATAGCCCGATGCGGCCGGGACGCCGATCGGGTATCGGGGACTCGGCCGCGTCGGCGGGCACCGGGGGGGGGGAACTCCGCTACGGGTCCACCGGCTCGGGGGCGTTCGCGCGGGTCGCCGCCCGGGCCCGGGTGCGTTCGTGGTCGGGGTTGAGGAACCAGTGCCGGGCCGAGGCCAGCCACCAGGCCGCCGCGAAGCCCAGGACGGCCAGGACGGCGATCGGCGCGTAGTTGAAGGTCTCCCAGGTGACCGGGGACACCTGCGGCAGCATGAACAGGACCGTGATGACGCCGACCCACGTCACCGCGACCACTCCCACCGCCCGCGACCAGCGCCCCAGGTGCCAGGGCCCGCGCTCGAAGGCGTCGCCCTTGCGCAGCCGCAGGAAGGTCGGCACGACGTAGGCGATGTAGAGGCCGATGACGGCGATCGACGTCACCGCCGCGTACGCCGTCACGTTGATCAGGTACGGCAGGCCGAGGGCCAGGGCGCCCAGCGCGGCCAGCCAGACCGCCGCGACCGGCGTGCGGGTGCGCGGGTTGACGGAGTGCCAGACGTGCGAGCAGGGCAGTGCGCCGTCGCGCGAGAAGGCGTAGATCATGCGGCTGTTGGCGGTCACCGAGGCCATCCCGCAGAACAGCTGCGCCCCGATGACGACGAGCAGCAGCAGCTTGCCCGCGGTCGCGCCGAGCGCGTCGAGCAGGATCTGGGCGGGCGGGGCGCCGGTCGGGGAGGCGAGGGCGCCCTCGTAGGACTGGATGGCGAAGGTGAAGCCGAGCAGCAGGACGAAGCCGGCGATCCAGGAGGTCCAGATGGAGCGGACGATGCCCTTGGGGCCGGCGGTGGAGGCGTCGCGGGTCTCCTCCGTCATGTGGGCGGAGGCGTCGTAGCCGGTGAAGGTGTACTGGGCCATCAGCAGGCCGATCAGGACGACGTAGACGCCGCTGCCCCAGCCGGTGTTGTTGACGAACTCGCCGAACACGAAGGACGCCGGCCGGTGGTCGTCTGGGGCGAAGGTCAGCGCGCCGACGATGACCGCCACGCCGACGACGTGCCACCAGACGCTGACGCTGTTCAGCAGGCCGACGATGCGGACGCCGAAGGTGTTCAGCAGGCCGTGGAGGACCAGGATCGCGGCGAAGAGGAGGATCGTGCGGCCCGGCGTGACCTCGAAGCCGAACTGGAGGTTCAGGTAGGCGCCGAGGAAGGACGCCGCGCCGAAGTCGATGCCGGCGGTCACCGCCACCTGGCCCAGCACGTTGAACCAGCCCGTGAACCACGCCCAGGCCGCCGCCGTACGGGGCGGCGCGAGGCGGTGCGCCCAGAAGTACAGGCCCGCCGACGTCGGGTACGCCGAGCAGATCTCGGCCATCGCCAGGCCGACGAAGAGGGTCATCAGGCCGACGGCGACCCAGCCCCACGTGATGACGGCGGGACCGCCCGTGTTCATGCCGAACAGGTAGAGGGTCAGGCAGCCGGAGAGGACGGAGATGATCGTGAAGGAGACCGCGTAGTTGGAGAACGCCGACATGCGGCGGGCCAGGACCTGGGTGTAGCCGAGCTGGGCCAGCCGTTCCTCGTCCGAGAACCCGCTCGCCTTGGCGTCATCTGTCATGCCCCCAGCAATTCCCATGCCGCGGGCGTGACATGCGTCACAGCGCGGCCGGGTCGGCTGGAACAGGCCCTTGTAGCCCTGCCGGCCGGACGCGCCACAGCGTCCCGGCCCTGTCGCGGGTCGGCAGGCGACCGTACCCGTGAGGGAACGCGGAAGGGCCCGCACGACGGGAGTCGTGCGGGCCCTTCCGGTGAGCCGGTCGGCGTCAGCCGTTGCGCTTCCAGCGCGGCTTGTCGTCGCGGCGGCCGAAGGAGGAACCGCGGTGGTCGTCACGGCGGCCGTACGGGCGGTCGTGGCCACCGGTGCGGAAGCCCGGACGGTCGCCCTGGCGGTCGCGGTTGAACGGACGGTCGCTGCCGGGGCGGTCGCCCTGGCGGTCGCGGTTGAACGGACGGTCGCTGCCGGGGCGGTCGCCCTGGCGGTCGCGGTTGAACGGACGGTCGCTGCCGGGGCGGTCGCCCTGGCGGTCGCGGTTGAACGGACGGTCGCTGCCGCGGTGGCCCGGACGGTCGTCGCGACGGAAGCCGCCACGGTCGTCACGGCGGTCGTCACGGCGGAACCCGCCGCGGTCGCCGCGGTCGCCGCGGTCGTCACGGCGGAAGCCGCCACGGTCGTCACGACGCTCGAACGAACGGCCACCGCGGTCGTCACGACGGTCGTCACGGCGGAACCCACCGCGGTCGCCACGGTCGCCACGGTCGCCGCGGTCGTCACGGCGGAAGCCGCCACGGTCGTCACGACGCTCGAACGAACGGCCGCCACGGTCGTCACGACGGTCGTCACGGCGGAACCCGCCACGGTCACCACGGTCGTCACGACGCTCGAACGAACGGCCGCCACGGTCACCGCGGTCGTCACGGCGGTCGAAGGAGCGCCCGCCGCGGTCGCGGTCGTAGGAGCGGTCCCGGTCGGCGAAACGGCCGTTCCCGGCCCGCTCGGTCCGCTCGGTCTGCTCCACCTCACGCGGGCCCGACTGCGCCGGCACCGTGACCTCGGCCTCGGCCTCGGCGGCCGCGGCAGTGGCCGTGGCCACCTCGGCCTGCACCGCCTCCGGGTCCTCGCCCCGCTCCCGCGCGACCCTGGCGACCAGCCGGTCCGCCTCCTCGCGCAGCTCCGTGGCACGCCGCTGGGCCCGCTCCAGCTCCTTGGTGAGCTGGGCGACCTCGCGCTCGGCCTGCTGCGCCGCGTTGCCCGCGGACTCGGCCTGGACGTCGGTCATCGACCGGGCACCGGTGATCTCGGCGACCTCCGGCTCGAAGGCCGCGCCGCCCTGGATGATGTGGCGCGTGGCGTCGACGCCCGCGTCCTCCATCAGCCGGAAGATCTGGCGGCGCTGGTGCGGCAGGGACAGGGAGACGACCGTGCCGGTGCGGCCCGCACGGGCCGTACGGCCGGCGCGGTGCAGGTAGTCCTTGTGGTCGCCGGCCGGGTCCACGTTCAGCACCAGGTCGATGCCGTCGACGTGGATGCCGCGGGCGGCGACGTCGGTGGCGACCAGGACGTTGACGTAACCGTCCTTGAAGTCGGCCAGCGTGCGGGTGCGCGCGCCCTGGGTCATGCCGCCGTGCAGCGCGTCCGCCTTCACGCCCGACTCGCGCAGCTGGTCGGCGACACGGTCGGCGCCGAGCTGGGTGCGGACGAAGATGATGGTGCGGCCCTTGCGGGAGGCGATGGCCGCGGTGACCGGCGCCTTGTCCTTCGGCTTCACGACCAGGATGTGGTGCGACATGGTCGTCACCGCGCCCTGGGCCGCGTCGACCTCGTGGCTGACCGGGTTGTTCAGGTACCGGTCGACGAGGGTCTTGATCTCGTTCTCCATGGTCGCGGAGAACAGCATCCGCTGACCGCCCGGCGGCACCTGGTCGAGCAGCTCGGTGACCTCGGGCATGAAGCCGAGGTCGGACATCTGGTCGGCCTCGTCGAGAACGGCGATCTGCACGTTCTCCAGCGAGCAGGCACCGCGGTTGATGATGTCGCGCAGCCGGCCCGGCGTGGCGACCAGGATGTCGACGCCCTTCTCCAGGGCGTAGATCTGGTTGCCCATGGACGTACCGCCGCAGACGACCTTCATCCGCAGCCCGACGACGTCGCCGTAGGGCTGGAGCGCGTCGGCGACCTGCATGGCCAGCTCGCGGGTCGGCGTCAGGATGACGGCGCGCGGCTTGTGCTTCTCGGTGCGGCCGCCGGCCAGCGTGGCCAGGGCCGGCAGACCGAAGGAGAGGGTCTTGCCGGAACCGGTGCGGCCCCGGCCGAGGATGTCCTTGCCCTCCAGCGCGTCCGGGATGGTCGCGGCCTGGATCGGGAAGGGGGTGGTCACGCCGTTTTGCGCGAGCTTGCGCACGAGGCCCTCGGGGAGGCCGAGGTCGGCGAAGGTCGTCTCGGGGGCCTCGACGGCCTCGACGGCCTCCTGGCCCTCGGTCACGCCCTCGGCGTTCTCGGGCACGACGACGTGATCAGTACTGATGATGGACATGCGAATGCGAAACCTTCCGGAGTCTCTCAGTCGGCACGCGCCCGTCAACTCCGTGAATCGCGATTCGCAATACGACCGCCTCGATGCGGTCCATCACGGCAAGGGAGAGTACGCGCCACACGGCGCGCTCTGCGGTGGCGCCGGGCAAATGGGATCAAACGATCTACCACCATACGCACCTACCACCCCTGAAGGCAAACCGGGTAACACATGCCCAGCTCAGCCGGTCCGCCGCCCCGCGTCGGGACCCCGTCGCGGGCCCGGCAGCCGGCCTACACCGGCACGCCGGCCTCGGGTGCCGGCTCCCGGTGCGCGAGCTGCGTTGCCGGCGGCTCGTGCGCCGAGGACGACGGCTCCGGTGTCGGCTCCGGCGTCGGAGAGGCGGGCGGCTCCGGGGGCGGGGTCGGCTCCGGGTCCACCGTGCGCGGGGGCTCCGGGTCGGCCGTCCGCGGGGGCGTCGGCCCGTCCGGTCCGCCCTTCGCCGGGGCGGATCCGCCGGCGTGCGCGGACGGCGGCCCCGAGGGGGACGCGTCCTCGCCCTCACCGTCCTCGCCGCGACCGTCGCCCTTCCCCTTGCCGCGGTCGTCCCCGCCCTTCTTCCCCCGGCCGTGTCCGCGCCCCTCGCCGGCCGCCGCCGGGCCGTACCCGGCCGCGCCGCCCGACACCGCGGGACCGTCCCCCGGCGCCCCGCCACCCCGCTCCCCGGCCGAGTGCGACGGCCTGGCGTCCCCGCCGGACTCGTCACCGACGCTCATGCAGCCGGCTGCGGCGGCGACGGCGACGACCGCGGCGGCCAGACGGACGGGTACGTACAAGGGGCGCACGGCGGCCACCTCCGGGGATCAGGAGTCGCCGTGCCCAACTCCCGTCACCCGCAAGAGGACACGCGCGCCGCGCCGAAGGCCGTCACCCGGTCACCGCACCACCGCGTCTCACCCGTACCCGAGGGCGTGCAGGCGCGCGTCGTCGATCCCGAAGTGGTGCGCGATCTCGTGCACCACCGTCACCTCGGTCTCCGCGACCACGTCCTCACGGGTGTCGCAGAACCGCAGCGTCGGCCCCCGGTAGATGGTGATCCGGTCCGGCAGCACACCGGCGTACCACTCCCCGCGCTCGGTCAACGGCGTCCCCTCGTACAACCCGAGCAGCTCGGGATCGTCCGCCGGCGGTTCGTCCTCGACGAACACCGCGACGTTGTCCATCAGCCGCGTCAGCTCCGGCGGAATCCGGTCCAGCGCCTCGGCGACCAGTTCCTCGAACTCCTCGCGCGTCATCTCCAGCACAGGCCCATTGTCGGGTACGACACATCGGGTACGACACCGCCGCCGCCCACCACCACCCGCTCGCATATCAGCCCGAGGACATGGGCATACGGGACCAATGGCCCGCGTCCCCGCCGCAGTCCTGCACGTCCTGGCCGAGGAGATGAACCGCATCCGCAGCGCCCCGCGCGCCCTCACCCGCCGCCACCGCGCCCGCCCGGCCCCCACGACGGCGGAGCTCACCGCCCGCTCACGCCCCTGGACCCGCGCCCTCGGCCTCGTCGCCGTCGTCCTGCTCGGGGCCTGGCTCGGCCTGCTGATCGTGGGCAATGTGCGCGTCCCGGTCGGCCCCATGAACACGACGATGACCCTGCGTCCCTCCCTGACCGGCGGCACGAAGATCAACGTCTCACCGCTGGGCGCCCTCGAGCTCGACAGCCACGTCGCGCCCGTGCGTCTCGACGTCAACGTCGACCAGCTCGACCCGGAGCGCGCCCAGGCCCTCGTCGACCACCCCGAACGCCTCTCCGGCCTCCAGGACGAGGTCGCGAAGGACGTGGAACACGGCACCCTCGACCTCGCCGCCCGTTCCTGCGTCGCCGTCGTCACCGGCGCCACCGCCCTCGGCCTCGCCGTCTACCGCCGCCCGCGCCGCGCCATGGCGGCCGGCGGGCTGGCCCTCACCCTCCTGGTCGCCTCCGGCGGCACCGCGTACGCGACCTGGAACCCCGACTCGGTCCTGGAACCGCGGTTCTCCGGCCTGCTCTCCTCCGCGCCGTCCCTGGTCGGCAACGCGCGCAGCATCGTCACCGAGTTCGACGTCTACCAGAAGGAACTGGCCCGCCTGGTGACGAACGTGACCAAGCTCTACGACGTCACGTCCACGCTCCCCGCCTATCAGCCCGACCCGACCACGATCCGCGTCCTGCACGTGTCGGACATCCACCTCAACCCCGCGAGCTGGAAGATCATCGGCTCGCTGGTCGAGCAGTACCGGGTGAACGTGATCGTCGACTCCGGCGACACCATGGACCACGGCACGGCGGCGGAGAACGGCTTCCTGGATCCCATCGAGGACCTCGGCGCCCCCTACGTCTGGGTCCGCGGCAACCACGACTCGCGCGTCACCCAGGACTACCTCGAGGGGTTGAAGAACGTGCAGGTCCTGGACGACGGCCGGGCCCGCACGATCGCCGGCCTGCGCTTCGCCGGCATCGGCGACCCGCAGTACACGCCGGACCGCTCCGGCAAGCCCGGCGCCGAGGCCTCCCAGGAACTGGCCGGCGCCCGCCTGGCCTCCGCCCTGCGCGACCAGACCAGGGCCGGCACCCCCGTGGACGTCGCCATCGCGCACGAGCCGTCGGCGGCCCGCGAGGTCGACGGGACGGTCCCGCTGGTCCTGGCGGGCCATGTCCACCACGAGGACATGGAGGTCATGAAGTACGGCACGCGGCTCCGCGTCGAGGGCTCCACCGGCGGCAGCGGCCTGCGTGCCGTGGAGGGCAAGCACCCCGACCCGGTGCAGGCGTCGATCCTCTACTTCGACCGGGACAGCCGGCGCCTCCAGGCCTGGGACGAGATCGAGCTCGGCGGCCTGGGTCTGACGACGGCCGAGGTCCGCCGCCATCTGCCGAAGGAGAACCAGCCGGGCGCGGAGCCGTCGCCGAGCGGGACGGCCCCGTCACCGACGGGCTCCGCCGGCACCCCGGGCAGCCCGGCCCCCGGCGCTCCGTAAACCGTTTTGGTGATAGCTCCCGCCATCCCATATGCTTCTCACGTCCCCGACGCGCTGAGAAGCGCGCAGGCGGGCCGATAGCCCTCATCGTCTAGCGGCCTAGGACGCCGCCCTTTCAAGGCGGTAGCACGGGTTCGAATCCCGTTGGGGGCACGCAGTACCGTGTGCGACACTTGGTTCGCTGGTTCGCACACAGCCACTTGGTCCTGTGGAGCAGTTTGGAGTGCTCGCCACCCTGTCAAGGTGGAGGCCGCGGGTTCAAATCCCGTCAGGACCGCTGAGGTTTCACGTGAAACCTCGCGGCTGGGTAGCTCAGTTGGTACGAGCGATCGCCTGAAAAGCGATAGGTCGCCGGTTCGACCCCGGCCCCAGCCACAGTGAGGCCCCGATCTCCGGATCGGGGCCTTGTTGTTTCCGGTCCCAGCCCGATCCCAGCCCGGTGCCGTTCCGGCCCGCTCCGGTCCCGCGCGTCCCACACCCGCCGGGCCCGGGCAAAAGCGTTCGCCAGTAATTTCCCGGGGATGCGATCCTGGAACCCGTATGTCTACGCATCCCGCCCCCGCCCTCGGCGCCCTCGCTCCCCGCCTGACCGAGCTGTCCCTGCGTGACGCGCATCGGCTCGGCCGGAGGCTGGAGGGTGCGCGGAAGATCCGCAAACCGGAAGCCCGTGCCGCCGTTCTCTCCGAGATCGAGGCGGACGTGGCCAAGGCCGAGCAGCGCATCGGTGAGCGCCGGGCCCGCGTGCCCGCCGTGAGCTATCCCGAGCAGCTTCCGGTCAGCCAGAAGAAGGACGTGATCGCGGAGGCCATCCGCGACCACCAGGTCGTCATCGTCGCCGGTGAGACCGGGTCCGGGAAGACCACGCAGATCCCGAAGATCTGCGTCGAGCTCGGCCGGGGCGTCCGCGGCATGATCGGGCACACCCAGCCCCGCCGGATCGCCGCGCGCACCGTCGCCGAGCGGGTGGCGGACGAGCTGGACACGCCGCTCGGTGAGGCCGTCGGCTGGAAGGTGCGGTTCACCGACCAGGTGAATCCGGACGCCACGTTCATCAAGCTGATGACGGACGGCATCCTGCTCGCCGAGATCCAGACCGACCGCGAGCTGCGCGCCTACGACACGATCATCATCGACGAGGCCCACGAACGGTCCCTCAACATCGACTTCCTGCTGGGCTATCTGGCCCAGCTGCTGCCGAGACGGCCGGACCTGAAGGTCGTCATCACGTCGGCGACCATCGACCCCGAGCGCTTCTCCCGGCACTTCGGCGACGCGCCGATCATCGAGGTCAGCGGGCGGACGTACCCGGTGGAGGTGCGTTACCGCCCGCTGCTGGAGGAGGACGGCGACGACGCCGACCGGGACCAGATCACCGCGATCACCGACGCCGTCGAGGAGCTGATGGGCGAGGGGAAGGGCGACATCCTCGTCTTCCTCTCCGGTGAGCGGGAGATCCGGGACACCGCGGACGCCCTGGAGAAGAAGAAGTACCGGTTCACCGAGATCCTGCCACTGTACGCCCGCCTGTCCCATGCCGAACAGCACCGGGTGTTCCAGCAGCACACCGGGCGCAGGATCGTGCTCGCCACGAACGTCGCCGAGACGTCGCTGACCGTGCCGGGCATCAAGTACGTCATCGACCCCGGCTTCGCCCGGATCTCGCGGTACAGCCACCGCACCAAGGTGCAGCGGCTGCCGATCGAGCCGATCTCGCAGGCCAGCGCCAACCAGCGCAAGGGCCGCTGCGGACGCACCAGCGACGGCATCTGCATCCGGCTGTACTCCGAGGACGACTTCGAGGCGCGGCCGGAGTTCACGGACGCGGAGATCCTCCGGACGAACCTCGCCTCCGTCATCCTCCAGATGACCGCGGCCGGCCTCGGCGACATCGAGAAGTTCCCGTTCATCGACCCGCCGGACCACCGCAACATCCGCGACGGCGTGCAGCTCCTCCAGGAGCTTGGCGCGCTCGACCCGGCGCAGAAGGACGCGCGCAAGCGGCTGACCGACACCGGCCGCAAGCTGGCCCAGCTGCCCGTCGACCCCCGGCTGGCCCGGATGGTGCTGGAGGCCGACAAGAACGGCTGCGTCCGCGAGGTCATGGTCATCGCGGCGGCCCTGTCCATCCAGGACCCGCGGGAACGCCCCTCCGAGAAGCAGGCACAGGCCGACCAGCAGCACGCCCGGTTCAAGGACGAGACCAGCGACTTCCTCGCGTTCCTCAACCTCTGGCGGTACGTACGCGAGCAGCAGAAGGAGCGCGGCTCGTCGTCCTTCCGCCGGATGTGCAAGCAGGAGTACCTCAACTTCCTGCGCATTCGCGAGTGGCAGGACATCTACACGCAGCTGCGCACGGTCGCCAAGCAGATGGGCATCCACCTCAACGACGCCGACCACGCCGCGCCCGACGACCGCGTGCACGTGTCGCTGCTGGCGGGCTTGCTCTCCCACGTCGGCATGAAGGACGTGAAGGACGCCGGGGGCGAGGGCGGGAGGGGCACAGCGAAGAACGAGTATTTGGGGGCCCGCAACGCCAAGTTCGCGATCTTCCCCGGCTCGGCGCTGTTCAAGAAGCCGCCGCGTTTCGTGATGTCCGCGGAGCTGGTGGAGACCTCCCGGCTCTGGGCCCGCGTCAACGCGAAGATCGAGCCCGAGTGGGTGGAGCCGCTCGCCGGGCACCTCCTCAAGCGCACCTACAGCGAGCCGCACTGGGAGAAGGACCAGGCGGCGGTCATGGCGTACGAGAAGGTGACGCTGTACGGCGTGCCGATCGTGGCGCAGCGCAAGGTGAACTACGGGCGGATCGACCCGGAGGCCAGCCGCGAGCTGTTCATCCGCAACGCCCTGGTGGAGGGCGACTGGCGTACGCACCACAAGTTCTTCGCGGACAACCGCCGGCTGCTGACCGAGGTCGAGGAACTGGAGCACCGCGCGCGGCGCCGGGACATCCTGGTCGACGACGAGACGCTGTTCGACTTCTACGACCAGCGGGTCCCCGAACACGTCGTCTCCGGTGCGCACTTCGACTCGTGGTGGAAGCACAAGCGGCACGAGCAGCCCGACTTCCTCGACTTCGAGCGCGAGATGCTCATCAACGAGAAGGCGGGTGCGGTCACCAAGGACGACTACCCCGACTCCTGGCGCCAGGGGCCGCTGAAGTTCCGTGTGACGTACCAGTTCGAGCCGGGGGCGGACGCGGACGGCGTGACCGTCCACATTCCGCTGCAGGTGCTCAACCAGGTCACCGACGAGGGCTTCGACTGGCAGATCCCGGGTCTGAGGGAGCAGGTCGTCACGGAGCTGATCCGGTCCCTGCCCAAGCCGATCCGCCGCAACTACGTACCCGCGCCGAACTACGCCCAGGCGTTCCTGGAACGGGCCGTGCCCCTTCAGGAGCCGCTGACGGTGACCATGGCGCGGGAGCTCAAGCGCATGGTGGGAGTGCCGTTCGAGCCGGAGGACTTCGACTGGTTCAAGGTCCCCGACCACCTGCGGATCACCTTCCGGATCGTCGACGAGCGACGCCGCAAGCTGGCCGAGGACAAGGACCTGGAGGCCCTGAAGCTCCGGCTGAAGCCGAGGGCGCGCAAGGCGCTGTCGCAGGCCGCGGCGGCCACCGCCGAACGCAGTGGCGGCGAGTCGGTGGAGCGCGCCGGCCTGACGGACTGGACGATCGGCACGCTGTCCCGGGTCTTCGAGACACGCCGGGCCGGCCAGCCGGTGAAGGCCTACCCGGCCCTGGTCGACGACGGGGACACGGTGTCCGTGCGCCTCTTCGACACCGAGGCCGAGCAGGAGCAGGCGATGTGGAAGGGCACGCGCCGGCTGATCCTGCGCAACATCCCGGTCAACCCGGCGAAGTTCGCATCCGAGAAGCTGACCAACCAGCAGAAGCTGGCCCTGTCCGCGAATCCGCACGGTTCCGTCCAGGCCCTGTTCGACGACTGCGCGACGGCGGCGGCGGACCGCCTGATCGCGGACTTCGGCGGCCCGGCGTGGGACGAGGAGTCGTACCGGAAGCTCTACGACAAGGTCCGCGCGGAGATCGTCGACACGACGGTCCGCACGGTGGGGCAGGTGCAGCAGGTGCTGGCCGCCTGGCAGGCCTGTGAGCGCCGGCTGAAGGCGGTGCGGAGTCCCGCGCTGCTGCCGAACCTCCAGGACGTGCGGGCCCAGCTGGACGGCCTGGTGAAGCCCGGCTTCGTGACGGAGACGGGCATCGGGCGGCTGCCGGACCTGATGCGCTATCTGGTCGCCGCCGACCGCCGCCTCCAGCAGATGCCGGCCAACGTCCAGCGGGACACGACCCGCATGGAGAAGGTCCACGAGATGCGGGACGAGTACGCCTGGCTCCTTGAGCAGATGCCCCGCGGGCGGCCGGTCCCGCGCCAGGTCCTGGACGTCCGCTGGATGATCGAGGAGCTGCGGGTCAGCTACTTCGCCCACGCGCTGGGGACGGCGTACCCGGTCTCCGACAAGCGGATCGTGAAGGCGATCGACGCGCTGGCGCCGTAGGGACGACGCCGTGACGAGGAGCGTACGGAGGGTGAGTTCGACCCCGGGCCCACCCTCCTGTAGAGTCTCATCTCGCAGCGCAACGCAGCAGAAAGCGCCGCAAACACCTGGTCCTGTGGAGCAGTTTGGAGTGCTCGCCACCCTGTCAAGGTGGAGGCCGCGGGTTCAAATCCCGTCAGGACCGCAGCAGAGAAGACCCGCACCGTTCGGTGCGGGTCTTTTCGTTCCCCTCCTGCCGCGACGTGCGCGCCTCCCCGGCACCGACCCGGGGCCCGCCACCCGCGGTGCGGCCCCGGAGGCTCTCAGCGGCTCTCTCGCGGCCTTGACGGCGTCACATTCGCTCGGTACTCCAAAGGCAGGGCACGTTCTGCGTGCGGCCCCTGGAGGTGGCGTATGGCGGCATCGGTCAGGCACGAGACGCGGGCACTGCTCCGCGCGCATCTGTCGGCCGCGTCGTCGTACGGCCACCTGACGAGCCGCTGTCCGGTCTGCCACCGGCTGCTGCGGCTCGCGTGGGACTCCGCCGCGCCGCCGGCCCCGCCCTCGCGTCCGGCCCCGCCCCTGACGAGCCGTCAAGAGGGTGTCGAGGGCGGGAGCGCCGCCACCACGTGAACCTGCGCCGGCCCCAACGCCCGTGCCGCTGCGGGACGGTGGAACCATCAGCTCCTCTAGCGCACATATGCCAGAGCCAACAAGCGCCAGCACGTGTGACGGGTGTCACCGCATGAGTTTTTGAAACTGCGGCACTTACACCCCGCCTACAACAGGTCGATTTAATATGTGCAATTGCACTCTCTCGGAGGGTGCTCCCGCACCTTCCCCCGCGGCCCGCCCACAGCGGATCCGACAGCCTCGCCCAGACTCCGACAAGGCCGCTCTCGGCCGACCGTGAGCCGACACAAAAAAATCGCGCTGGACCCGGCGGAGTCCAGCGCGATCCACGACGTACCCGGCCGGTCGTTCAGACCTGGTCGAACGGCTTGGGCGTGGGGCCTGTTGGGGCAGGACCCGCGTCGGTCGGAGCTGAGGTCCAGGCGCTTCGGCAGGTTGGGGGACCTGCCGTTGTGCCCGGTTATGCGGTTGTTCAGGCCTCGCTGCGCTGCTGCGGAATGCCCGCGAGCAGAGCGCGGACCTCGGCCTCGCGGTAGCGGCGATGCCCGCCGAGCGTGCGGATCGACGTGAGCTTGCCGGCCTTCGCCCAGCGCGTGACCGTCTTCGGGTCGACGCGGAACATGGTGGCGACCTCAGCCGGGGTCAGCAGCGGCTCGGCATCAGGGGTGCGAGCGGTCATGAGCGGCCTCCTCGGGAGAACCGAACCTTCTCGGTTCTTTCCTCTAAATTCTGCACCTTGACCCGCGTTGCCCGAAATGGCGGACGCGAGTCGAGTCGGTTATAGGACGAACGGCTTGTCCTCGGCACTACAACTACACCATCTGTCCAGCCGCGTCGGCCAAACCGATGGAATTGCCCTCCCAGGTGTTCATCAGCGACGGATGCCGATGGACCATGCCATAGCGGACAGTCACGCCACTGTGACGATCAGTCACAGTGGCGATCAAGAGTCACCAGACCCCCCAAAGCGTGCAATGCTGAGATTCCGCCCACAGTGCACCACAGCAGGACGGATGGAGCCCTCCCCGGACTCCTTGTCCTATTTTGGCATGAGGAGGGGGAAGCGGCGCAAGAGTGGCGTACGTGCGGTCCGTCACGCTTGACGCATACGCCCGGATCGGGACCTACGTCCCCTGGTGACGAAGTATCAGGTCACACCGAACAGGTGTCTGAGCGAGAGACGAAACCCCAAATCGGGCGGTACGTCAAACGTCAGTTCGCCGACCGCCGGTCGCGCACCGACCGCCACCGCTCCACCAGCCGCCCGTACGCGGCACCCGCGGTCGCCCCGTCGCCGTGCCGCAGGGCCTCGATGCCCTCGGCCACGTCCGCCGCCGAGTGGTCGTCCTCCAGCTCTCCGGCCGGCAGGGCGTGCACCAGACCGCCGTAGTCCAGCTCCACCAGCGAGCGGGGGTGGAACTCCTCGAGCCAGCGCCCCACGTCCACCAGGCCGTCGATCAGCGGCCCCTCGTCCACGGCCTCCTTCAGCGCCCGCAGCCCCCGGGCCACCCGCCGCCGCGCCTGCACCATCGGCGTCCGGTAGCGCAGCACCGGCGCCGCCGTCGCCGTGCTGTCGCCACCCTTGTCGTACTCCCGCTCCGCGTCGGAGACCAGCACGAACCAGTTGATCGGCACCTGCCAGGTGGCCGTGCGGATCCAGGGGCGGGCGTCGGGGTTGCCCTCCCGCCAGCGTTCGTAGTCCTGCGTGGTCTGGCGGCGGACGACGGGAGGGAGCAGGGCGTTCAGGACGGGCTCGGGGAAGTCCTCGGCCAGCTCCCCGAGGGCCTGCCAGCCGCGCAGCCGGGTCCGCCAGGGACACACGCACACCACTCCGTCGACCTCGGTCACGAAGGCGTCGCCGCTCTCGTGCACGGGGACCGGCACGGGCGGGGTGGGCAGCAGGTCGGTCAGGGACCGGCGCAGTTCGTCCTGGTACGAGGGCAGGTCGGTGCGGCGGGCGTAGCGGGCCCAGTGGCCGCGCTCGGGCTCGGGGAAGGCGGCCAGCGGCTCGTACACGCGCAGGTACGCCGCGTAGGGGACGATCACCGAGGACACCTTGGGCACGCCTGCTCCCTCCCCCGCGCACCGCCTCGAAAACCTGCGGGAGCCGATCACAAAAACGCGGGAATCTCTGCAAATCGTCGCACGCCTGTACTCCGTGCGGAGGTGATCCTGAGCACTGTGCGGCGGGCGGGCACCACCAGGCTCTAATCTCATGCCACAGTCCCCGCCACCCGCACGGGGACCCGTCTCACCCGCCGCACCTACACAGGAGTCACCACCGTGACCGACGTAACCGGCGCACCTGCTGATGTACTGCACACCCTGTTCCACTCGGATCAGGGGGGTCATGAGCAAGTCGTGCTCTGCCAGGACCGTGCCAGCGGTCTCAAGGCCGTCATCGCCCTCCACTCCACCGCCCTGGGCCCCGCGCTCGGCGGTACGCGCTTCTACCCGTACGCGAACGAGGCGGAGGCCGTCGCCGACGCGCTGAACCTCGCGCGCGGGATGTCGTACAAGAACGCCATGGCCGGTCTCGACCACGGCGGCGGCAAGGCCGTGATCATCGGCGACCCGGAGCAGATCAAGAGCGAGGAACTGCTCCTCGCCTACGGCCGGTTCGTCGCCTCGCTCGGCGGCCGGTACGTCACCGCCTGCGACGTCGGCACCTACGTGGCCGACATGGACGTCGTGGCGCGCGAGTGCCGCTGGACGACCGGACGCTCCCCCGAGAACGGCGGCGCGGGCGACTCGTCCGTGCTCACCTCCTACGGCGTCTACCAGGGCATGCGGGCCGCCGCCCAGCACCTGTGGGGCGACCCGACGCTGCGGGACCGCACGGTCGGCATCGCCGGCGTCGGCAAGGTCGGGCACCACCTGGTGGAGCACCTGCTCGCCGAGGGCGCGCACGTGGTCGTCACGGACGTGCGCAAGGACGTCGTGCGGGACCTCACCGAGCGGCACCCGTCGGTGATCGCCGTCGCCGACACGGACGCGCTGATCCGGATCGAGAACCTGGACATCTACGCCCCCTGCGCGCTCGGCGGCGCCCTGAACGACGACACGGTGCCGGTGCTGACCGCGAAGGTGGTGTGCGGCGCGGCCAACAACCAGCTCGCCCACCCGGGCGTCGAGAAGGACCTCGCCGACCGCGGGATCCTCTACGCGCCCGACTACGTGGTGAACGCCGGCGGTGTCATCCAGGTCGCCGACGAGCTGCACGGCTTCGACTTCGAGCGCTGCAAGGGCAAGGCCGCGAAGATCTACGACACGACGCTGGCCATCTTCGCACGTGCGAAGGAGGACGGTATTCCGCCGGCCGCCGCGGCCGACCGGATCGCCGAGCAGCGGATGTCGGAGGCACGCGCGCGGCTCTGATCGCGCGCGGCGCCCCGCACGCTCCGGGGCGTGATCCGGAGGCGGTCTTCGAAGGTTTGAGCGGTACCCGTCGGCGGGCAGTTGGAGAGAACTCTCACTTCTCCCGGCGGGTCGACCGTCGAAAGGTGGTTAAAATCGCCTCTGACCAGCGAGGACGGGGCGCCTCGAAGGTCCTGGGCGTAGCCACGTCCTGCGGGCGACGTACCGTATGGGCGTGGGCTCAGGTACCGTGGAAGCCCTACGGACCGGTCTCTCCACGGAGAGCCCGTTCCGGACCATGAACGCGTGTCAAGACTCTGGGGCCGTCGAGCCCCGTCGTTGAGGGGGTCGAGCCATGGGGCGCGGCCGGGCCAAGGCCAAGCAGACGAAGGTCGCCCGCCAGCTGAAGTACAACAGCGGTGGGACTGATCTCTCCCGCCTGGCCGAGGAGCTGGGCGCATCGACGTCGAATCCGCCACCGCCTAACGGCGAGCGGTTCGAGGACGATGAGCAGGACGACGAGCTGTACGCAAAGTACGCCGACCTCTACGAGGACGACGAGGACGAGGACGGCCAGTCCCCGCAGCATCGTCGCGGCGCTTGACCCTGCACTGAACACTCACCCGGTCGGTGACTCCCGTCACCGACCGGGTTCTGTGCTACCCGCATCGCCGTGCCGGGCTCGGCTCAGCCGGCGTAGTCGCCGGTCATCGTGGCACCCGTCGCCTGGTCGCCGCGGGCGGTGATCCCGCCGGCCACCCAGGCGTCGACGCCGCGGTCGGCGAGGGTCGCCAGGGCCACGTCCACGGACTCCTGGGGCACGACGGCGATCATGCCGACGCCCATGTTGAGGGTCTTCTCCAGCTCCAGGCGCTCGACCCGGCCCGTCCGTCCGACGAGGTCGAAGACCGGCGCCGGGGTCCAGGTGGAGCGGTCGACGGTCGCGTGCAGGCCGTCGGGGATCACGCGGGCCAGGTTGGCCGCGAGACCGCCGCCGGTGACGTGGCTGAAGGCGTGCACCTCGGTGGTGCGCGTCAGGGCCAGGCAGTCCAGCGAGTAGATCTTCGTCGGCTCCAGGAGCTCCTCGCCGAGGGTGCGGCCGAGGTCGTCCACGTGCGCGTCCAGGGCCAGGCCGGCCTCGTTCAGCAGGATGTGGCGGACGAGGGAGTACCCGTTCGAGTGAAGGCCGGAGGCGGCCATCGCGACGACCGCGTCGCCTTCGCGGATGCGGTCCGGGCCCAGCAGCCGGTCGGCCTCCACGACACCCGTACCGGCGCCGGCGACGTCGAAGTCGTCCGGGCCGAGCAGGCCGGGGTGCTCGGCCGTCTCGCCGCCCACCAGGGCGCAGCCGGCCAGCACGCAGCCCTCGGCGATGCCCTTGACGATGGCGGCGACCCGCTCGGGGTGGACCTTGCCGACGCAGATGTAGTCGGTCATGAACAGCGGCTCGGCGCCGCACACGACGATGTCGTCCATGACCATGGCGACCAGGTCGTGGCCGATGGTGTCGTAGACGCCCAGCTGCCGGGCGATGTCGACCTTGGTGCCGACGCCGTCCGTGGCGGAGGCGAGCAGGGGGCGCTCGTAGTTCTTGAGGGCGGAGGCGTCGAAGAGGCCGGCGAAGCCGCCGAGGCCGCCGAGGACCTCGGGACGCTGCGTCTTCTTGACCCATTCCTTCATGAGCTCGACGGCGCGGTCGCCCGCCTCGATGTCTACGCCCGCGGCTGCGTAGCTGGCACCAGTTGTGTCAGGCATGACGATGAGAACCTTTGTGTCGTACGGCAGGTATTGCGGACGGACGGCTACGGGCGACGGATGGCGTCGGAGGCGGCCGTACCGGCGGGCCCGGCGGCCAGCTCGGTCTCCAGGAGCTGCTTGCCGAGCAGCTCGGGGTCGGGCAGCTCCATCGGGTACTCGCCGTCGAAGCAGGCGCGGCACAGGTTCGGCTTGGCGATGGTGGTCGCCTCGATCATGCCGTCGATGGAGATGTACGCCAGGGAGTCGGCCCCGAGCGAGGTGCCGATCTCGTCGATGCTCATGCCGTTGGCGATGAGCTCGGCCCGGGTGGCGAAGTCGATGCCGAAGAAGCAGGGCCACTTCACGGGCGGGGAGGAGATCCGGATGTGGACCTCGGCGGCGCCGGCCTCGCGGAGCATGCGGACCAGGGCCCGCTGGGTGTTGCCGCGGACGATGGAGTCGTCCACGACGACCAGCCGCTTGCCCTTGATGACTTCCTTGAGCGGGTTCAGCTTCAGGCGGATGCCGAGCTGGCGGATGGTCTGCGAGGGCTGGATGAAGGTGCGGCCCACGTAGGCGTTCTTCACCAGGCCGTTGCCGAAGGGGATGCCGGAGGCCTCGGCGTACCCGATCGCGGCGGGGGTGCCGGACTCCGGGGTCGCTATGACGAGGTCGGCCTCGGCGGGGGCCTCCGCGGCGAGCTTGCGGCCCATCTCGACGCGCGAGAGGTAGACGTTGCGGCCGGCGATGTCGGTGTCCGGGCGGGCCAGGTACACGTACTCGAAGACGCAGCCCTTGGGCTTCGCTTCCGCGAATCGCGACGTGCGCAGACCGTTCTCGTCGATGGCGACGAACTCGCCCGGCTCGATCTCGCGGACGTAGGAGGCGCCGCAGATGTCGAGGGCGGCGGACTCGGAGGCGACCACCCAGCCGCGCTCCAGCCGGCCGAGGACCAGCGGGCGGATGCCCTGCGGGTCACGGGCGGCGTACAGGGTGTGCTCGTCCATGAAGACGAGGCTGAAGGCGCCCATGACCTGGGGAAGGACCCGGTGAGCGGCCTCTTCGATGGTCAGCGGCTTGCCGTCCTCGTCGACCTGGGCCGCGAGGAGCGCGGTCAGCAGGTCGGTGTCGTTGGTCGCCGCGACGCGGGTGGAGCGGCCCTCCTGCTTGGGCAGGTCGGCGACCATCCCGGCGAGCTGGGCGGTGTTGACGAGGTTGCCGTTGTGGCCGAGCGCGATGGAGCCCTGCGCGGTGGCCCGGAAGGTTGGCTGGGCGTTCTCCCACACGGACGCGCCGGTGGTCGAGTAGCGGGCGTGACCGACCGCGATGTGACCCTGGAGCGAACCGAGCGAGGTCTCGTCGAAGACCTGGGACACCAGTCCCATGTCCTTGAAGACGAGGATCTGGGAGCCGTTGCTGACCGCGATTCCCGCGGATTCCTGGCCCCGATGCTGGAGGGCGTAGAGCCCGAAGTACGTGAGCTTTGCGACCTCTTCGCCCGGAGCCCAGACACCGAAGACGCCGCAAGCGTCCTGGGGGCCCTTCTCGCCGGGGAGTAGATCGTGATTGAGTCGACCGTCACCACGTGGCACGCTCCCGAGTGTAGGCGAGATCGACCACTGGTCCGAATTGGGGATCCCGGCCCGACCTGCGGATCACTCGGCGGCGACGGCCCGGACGACGGTGCCGTCTTCGCTGGTCAGGGTCAGGGTTTCGGCATCGGTCCGGTAGTCGATCCGGCCTTCGAAGAAGCGGAGCATCCGCTTCTCGGCGTTCATGAGTGAGCCTTCGCACATCATTCGGGTGGTGGTCGCGCCGCTCAGGGCGATATGTCCGTCGCGGACGGTGGCCCTGGCGTCGACGTGGTTGCAGGGGAGGCGGCCGGACACGGTGCCCGCCTCCTTGTCGAAGGTGAGGTGGGCGCGGCCCTGCCCGCCGGGGGCCGTGACGACCCACTCCGTGCCGTAGAGGGACGCGTTCCCGGGCCGGCTCAGCCGGACGGTGTCGCCGGCGGGGGTGGTGAGGGTCAGGCGGTCGCTCCCGGTGTCGGCGGTGAGGGAGCCGTCGGAGAGGACGCGGCCGAGGGACTTCTCGAAGTCCACGGGCGTCTTCTCGCAGGCCTTCTCGGTGAACGCGGCGTCGCTGAGCCGGACGCGTTCGCCGTCGACGTCGGCGCGGGCGCTGAAGGTGTTGCACCCGGTGCTGCCCGCCGCCTCGCCGGTGTCGTCGATCCGGACCCGTGCCGTGTCCGGCGCGTTGTGGGTGGTGCCGTCGACGGTGACGCTGTCGATGCTCCACCGGACGCCGGTGAAGGGCCGGTCCGCTCCCACGGAGCCGCTGCCGCCGTCCGCCTTCTCACTGCCGCAGGCCGCGGCGAGCGGGACGAGCACGGCGACGGCGGCCACGGTCAGGGTCATGCTGCGCTGCTTCCTCTGCCTGTACATGCCCATTCGACGGAGGTGCGGAGGATCTGGTTCCCCCTCAGCTCAGCAGCGGCAGCAGGCCCCCGAGGTCGGCCCGCTCGCCGCTCGCGCCGACCTTGGCCTCCGTCACGGCGTCCGCCCAGGCCAGCCGCCCGGTCGCGAGCCGGATCCAGGTCAGCGGGTCGGTCTCGACGACGTTGGGCGGGGTGCCGCGGGTGTGCCTGGGTCCCTCGACGCACTGCACGACGGCGTACGGCGGCACCCGCACCTCCGTCGACCCGCCGGGTGCCTTCACGGCGAGCGCGTCCGCGAGCAGCCGGGTCGCCGCGGCCAGGGCCTGCCGGTCGTGGGGGATGCCGAGGCCGGGCACGGCGGCGTTGAGGTCGTCGGTGTGGACGACGAGTTCGACGGTGCGGGTGACGAGGTAGTCGTCCAGCGGCAGCGCGCCCGCGTTGGTCTCCAGGAGGCGGCCGCCGGGGTGCTCGGCGAGCAGCGCGCGCAGGCGCTCCTCGATGTCGGCGAGGTGGGCGCCGAGGTCGGGGTGGTCCGCGGCGAGCCGCCGGGTGAAGTCGTCGATCGCGGCCGCGTTCGACGAGGTGGCGAAGACCCAGTCGACGACCTGGGTGTCCCGCTTGGGCGGGGCGGGCCGGTCCACGGCGCGGTGCACGGCGGTCAGGGCCATCCCGATGTGCGCCACCAGTTCCCGTACGGTCCAGTCCCCCAGGCGCGTCGGCAGCGCGAACTGCTCGGGGCCGAGGGTGCGGACGGCGTCCCGGACGTGCCCGAGCTGGGCGAACACGGCGGCGCGGGTCCGGGCGGGGTCGTAACTGCGGGGGCGCTTCCTGGGAGTGGCCATGGGGGCGAGCCTATGCGGGAGCGGCGCCGGTCCGGCGGGGATTTCCCGACGGTGCCGCGCGAAGGAGCCCCCGTCCGGTGGTCCGGGCGGGGGCTCCGACTGCCGTACGGGGGCCGGTCAGGCCAGCAGCGCCGGGATGGTGCCCTCGTGGGCCTCGCGCAGGACGGTCAGCGGCAGGGCGAACTCGTCCTGGACCTCCACCGCGTCCCCGTCCACGACACCGATGCGGGTGACGGGCAGGCCGCGCGCGCCGCACATGTCGTTGAAGCGGAGCTCCTCCGAACGCGGGACGGCGACGACCGCGCGGCCCGCAGACTCCGAGAACAGGAAGGTGAAGGCGTCCAGGCCGTCGGGGACGACCAGACGCGCGCCCTTGCCACCGAGCAGCGCCGACTCCACGACCGCCTGGATCAGACCGCCGTCCGACAGGTCGTGCGCGGAGTCGATCATGCCGTCGCGGGAGGCGGAGATCAGGATCTCCCCGAGCAGCCGCTCGCGCTCCAGGTCGACCTTCGGGGGCAGGCCGCCGAGGTGGTCGTGGATCACCTGGGACCAGGCCGAGCCGCCGAACTCCTCGCGGGTGTCGCCGAGGAGGTACAGGAGCTGGCCGTCCTCCTGGAAGGCGACCGGCGTGCGGCGGGCCACGTCGTCGATGACGCCGAGGACCGCGACCACGGGGGTCGGGTGGATGGCGGCCTCGCCGGTCTGGTTGTAGAGCGAGACGTTGCCGCCGGTCACCGGGGTGCCGAGCTGCCGGCAGCCGTCGGCGAGACCGCGCACGGCCTCGGCGAACTGCCACATGACGGCCGGGTCCTCGGGCGAGCCGAAGTTCAGGCAGTCGGAGACCGCGAGGGGCTTCGCACCGGTGGTCGCGACGTTGCGGTACGCCTCGGCGAGGGCCAGCTGCGCGCCCGTGTACGGGTCGAGCTTGGCGTACCGGCCGTTGCCGTCCGTGGCGATCGCGACGCCGAGGCCGCTCTCCTCGTCCACGCGGATCATGCCGGAGTCCTCGGGCTGGGCGAGCACGGTGTTGCCCTGCACGAAGTGGTCGTACTGCTGGGTGATCCACTGCTTGGACGCCTGGTTCGGCGAGGACACCAGCTTCAGGACCTGGTCCTTCAGCTCCTCACCGGACCCCGGCCGGGGCAGCTTGCCCGCGTCGTCGGCCTGGAGGGCGTCCTGCCACTCCGGGCGGGCGTAGGGGCGCTCGTAGACCGGGCCGTCGTGGGCGACCGTGCGCGGATCGACGTCGACGATCTTGCCGCCGTGCCAGAAGATCTCCAGGCGGTCGCCGTCGGTCACCTCGCCGATGACGGTGGCGATGACGTCCCACTTGTCGCAGATCTCGAGGAAGCGGTCGACCTTCTCCGGCTCGACCACCGCGCACATGCGCTCCTGCGACTCGCTCATGAGGATCTCCTCGGGCGAGAGCGTGGAGTCGCGCAGCGGGACGTCGTCCAGGGTGACGCGCATGCCGCCGGAACCGTTGGAGGCCAGCTCGGACGTGGCGCAGGACAGGCCGGCCGCGCCGAGGTCCTGGATGCCGACGACGAGCTTCTCCCGGAAGGCCTCCAGGGTGCACTCGATGAGGAGCTTCTCCTGGAAGGGGTCGCCGACCTGCACCGCGGGGCGCTTCGACGGCTTGGCGTCGTCGAAGGTCTCCGAGGCCAGGATCGAGGCGCCGCCGATGCCGTCGCCGCCGGTCCGGGCCCCGTAGAGGATGACCTTGTTGCCCGCGCCGGACGCCTTGGCGAGGTGGATGTCCTCGTGCCGCATGACGCCGATGGCGCCGGCGTTGACCAGCGGGTTGCCCTGGTAGCAGGCGTCGAAGACGACCTCGCCGCCGATGTTGGGCAGGCCCAGGCAGTTGCCGTAGCCGCCGATGCCGGCGACGACGCCGGGCAGCACGCGCTTGGTGTCGGGGTGGTCCGCGGCGCCGAAGCGCAGGGGGTCCACCACGGCGACCGGGCGGGCGCCCATGGCGATGATGTCGCGGACGATGCCGCCCACACCGGTCGCGGCGCCCTGGTAGGGCTCGACGTACGACGGGTGGTTGTGCGACTCGACCTTGAAGGTGACCGCGTAGCCCTGGCCGACGTCGACGACACCGGCGTTCTCGCCGATGCCGACGAGGAGGGCGTCGGACTCGGGGGCCTTCTCGCCGAACTGGCGGAGGTGGACCTTGGAGGACTTGTAGGAGCAGTGCTCCGACCACATCACCGAGTACATGGCGAGTTCGGCACCGGTGGGCCGGCGGCCGAGGATCTCCACGACCCTCTCGTACTCGTCCTTCTTCAGGCCCAGTTCGGCCCAGGGCAGCTCGACGTCGGGGGTCGCGGCCGCGTGCTCGACCGTGTCCAGAGGCGTCCGGCTCATGCGTTGACCAGCTTCTTGAGGATCGAGGTGAAGAACGGGAGACCGTCGGTGCGGCCGGTGCCGATCAGCGGCTCGACGGCGTGCTCGGGGTGCGGCATCAGGCCGACCACGTTGCCCGCGGCGTTGGTGATGCCGGCGATGTCGTTGAGCGAGCCGTTGGGGTTGACGTCCAGGTAGCGGAAGGCGACGCGGCCCTCGGCCTCCAGCTCGTCCAGCGTGCGCCGGTCGGCGACGTAGCGGCCGTCCATGTTCTTCAGCGGGATGCGGATCTCCTGGCCGGCGCTGTAGTCGCTGGTCCAGGAGGTGTCCGCGTTCTCCACCCGCAGCTTCTGGTCACGGCAGATGAAGTGCAGGTGGTCGTTGCCGAGCATGCCACCGGGCAGCAGGTGGGCCTCCGTGAGGATCTGGAAGCCGTTGCAGATGCCGAGCACCGGGAGGCCGGCCTTCGCCTGGTCGATGACGGTGTCCATCACCGGCGAGAAGCGCGCGATGGCGCCGGCGCGCAGATAGTCGCCGTACGAGAAACCGCCGCAGAGCACCACGGCGTCGACCTGCTTGAGGTCCTTGTCCTTGTGCCACAGGGAGACGGGTTCGGCGCCCGCCACACGGATCGCGCGCTGCGTGTCCCGGTCGTCCAGACTGCCGGGGAAAGTGACGACGCCAATACGAGCGGTCACTTCACGGCCTCCGCGGCCGCATCCGCGGACTCGACCTTGACGGTGAAGTCCTCGATCACGGTGTTGGCGAGGAAGGATTCCGCAAGATCATGGATGCGGGCGAGGGCGGCCTCGTCGACCGGCCCGTCAACTTCCAGTTCGAAACGCTTTCCCTGGCGGACGTCCGAGATCCCTTCGAAACCCAGTCGCGGCAGTGCGCGCTGCACCGCCTGGCCCTGGGGGTCGAGGATCTCCGGCTTGAGCATGACGTCGACTACGACGCGTGCCACTGGCACTCCCGGTGTGTGGTGCTGAGCAGGTTCCTTCAGACTACCCGTACAAAATTTCTACGCGCGTAGCCTTGGAGGAAAGTACGTGAGCCCTGTCACGATCGGGTATCGGGGAGAGGTCCGCACGAAAATCTTCGGGAAAGATCTCCGATCCCCCGCGGATGTCTATTGCGCAACAGACACGCGGAGAGATTTAGTCGGGCTTCCCATTGCAATGCCGGGCACTGTACAAATGAAATGTCATTAGCCGATACTTTGCCCAATTACAGGCGAACAGTCGGCATCCTCGCCGTGTCCTGGCACGTCATCGCGGAGATGCCGCACGAAGGGACCGATATTCGTGGCGCAGCGTGTCGTGGTCACTCTCTTTGACGACATCGACGGCTCGGAAGCGGCGGAGACGATCGCCTTCGGAGTCGACGGCCGGATGTACGAGATCGACCTGAACGAAGCCAATGCCCGGGAACTGCGCAAGGCTCTCGAGCCCTACGTGTCGGCGGGCCGGAAGCGCTCGCGATCCGGGAAGGCGTACCGGCAGACGGAGGTCGCCCCCGACCCGGCGGCCGTCCGCGCCTGGGCCCAGGCGAACAGGATGGACGTGCCCGCGCGGGGCCGGATCCCCAAGAAGGTCTACGAGGCGTTCGCCGAGGCGCAGTGAGCCGGCGCGCGGTGAGCCGTGGGCGGTGAGCCCGTGGCGCGGTGAGCCGTGGCGCGCGCCGGTCGCACGCCCGCCGGACGCCCCGGCGCTCCGGCGGCCGGCGGTCCCGCGCGGATCACCGACGGCCGCTCAGCCGCCCCCCGCGGCAACCGACTTGCGCAGCACCCCGGGTGATCAGCTAAAGTCTGGAGCACGCCGAGGGGCGAGGCCGAAAGGCCCAGCTCACGGAACATGCGGGTGTAGTTCAGTAGTAGAACATCCCCCTTCCAGGGGGAAGGCGCAGTGTGCAATTCCTGTCACCCGCTCTGCATCGCCGTACCGGCCACTCGATTGGATCAGGTAGGCTGGTGCTCGCACCGATCGGTGAAAGCCGGTCGGCGGCAATGCGGACGTAGCTCAGTTGGTAGAGCGCAACCTTGCCAAGGTTGAGGTCGCGAGTTCGAGCCTCGTCGTCCGCTCGGGAATCAGACCCCGGTCCTCCGAGGACCGGGGTCTTTTCGTGTGCCCCGGACCGGAACCGCCCCTGACATTTGTCACGCCGAGCGATGACACTCCGCACTGCCGCGCGGTCCGCGGCGCCGGGATGCTCGGAGCATGCAAGCAAACGGACACGAACACGTGATTGAGGTCACCGACCTGCGGCGTGTGTACGGGGGCGGGTTCGAGGCGGTGCGCGGGATCGACTTCTCCGTGCGCCGCGGGGAGATCTTCGCGCTGCTGGGCACGAACGGAGCCGGCAAGACCTCGACGGTCGAACTCCTCGAGGGCCTCGCGGCACCGGCCGGCGGCCGGGTACGCGTCCTCGGGCACGACCCGTACACCGAGCGGGCCGCCGTACGCCCCCGCACCGGGGTCATGCTCCAGGAGGGCGGCTTCCCCTCCGAGCTGACCGTCGCCGAGACCGCGCGGATGTGGGCGGGCTGTGTGAGCGGGGCCCGGCCCGAGGCGGAGGTGCTGGCGCTGGTCGGGCTGTCGGGCAAGCGGGGCACCCGCGTGAAGCAGCTCTCCGGCGGCGAGCGGCGCCGGCTGGACCTGGCGCTCGCGCTGCTCGGCGAGCCCGAGGTGCTCTTCCTCGACGAGCCCACCACCGGGCTGGACGCCGAAGGCCGCCGCGACACCTGGGAGTTGGTGCGCTCGCTGCGCGACGGGGGGACGACGGTGCTGCTGACCACGCACTACCTGGAGGAGGCCGAGGACCTCGCCGACCGGCTCGCGATCCTGCACGAGGGCCGCATCGCCGCCACCGGGACCCCGGCCGAGGTGACCGCCACCCAGCCCTCCCGGATCTCCTTCGAGCTGCCCGACGGCTGGTTCGTGGGCGACCTGCCGCCGCTCGGCGAGCTCGGCGTCGGCGAGCACCGGGTCGACGGCCGCACGGTCCGGCTGCGCACCCGGGAGCTGCAGCGGGCGGCCACCGCGCTGCTCAAGTGGGCCGACGGCGCCGGTGTCGAACTCCGCGGACTGGACGTGCGGTCCGCGTCCCTGGAGGAGGCGTTCCTGCGGATCGCGGAGGACGCGTCCGCGGGGACCACGGCGACGAAGGAGTACGCGGCATGAGCGGCACCGCCATCGGTACCGAGGGACGCACGGCGCGGGCCGGCCGGGCGGGCGCCACCACGCCGCTGGGCCGGATGACCGCGCTGGCCCGGGCCGAACTGACCCTGCTGGGACGGAGCAGGGGCACGCTCGTCGCCGCCCTGTTCGTGCCGCTGGTACTGCCGCTCAGCGTGCGCTCGGCGGCCAAGGAGATGGACCTCGCCGGGGCCGGACTGACGGTCGGCACCGTCGTCCTGCCCGCCGCGGTCGGCTTCTCCCTGCTGTTCGCCGTCTACTCGGCCCTCGTCGGCGTCTTCGTCGTCCGGCGCGAGGAACTCGTGCTCAAGCGGCTGCGCACCGGCGAGCTGCGGGACGCCGAGATCCTGGGGGGCGCGGCGCTCCCGGCCTCCGTCATCGGGCTCGTGCAGTGCCTGCTGCTGACGGCGGGCTGTGCGGTCCTGCTGGACCTGCCCGTGCCGCCCGCGCCGCATCTGGCGGTCGCCGGCGTGCTGTTGGGCCTCGTGATGTGCGCCGGCCTCGCGGCGGTCACCGCCGGCTTCACCCGGACCGGCGAGAGCGCGCAGGTCACGCCTATGCCGTTGATGATCGTCTCGATGCTCGGCTCCGGCGTGGCCGTCCCGCTGGAACTGATGCCCGACCGGCTGGCCGGCGTCTGCGAGCTGCTGCCGCTGACGCCCGTCGTCACTCTGGTGCGGGGCGCCTGGACCGGCGACCTGTCGGCGTCCGCGGCCCTGGGCGCGCTGGCCACGGCGGTGGCCTGGACGGTGGTAGCGGTGTTTGCTGTACGGCGGTGGTTCCGCTGGGAACCGCGACGCTGAGGCACGGACGGGCCCGGGCCGGGGAGACGGGGTGAGCGGGGACATGCGCGGAACGCGGCACTGGTGGCGGCGGAAGAGCACGCCGGCGAAGGTGGAGACCTACACCCGGTGGTCGTTCCACTTCTTCGGCGTCCTCGAGGTCCTCGCGCTGGGGGTGCCGAACTTCCACCAGGTCGGGCCGCGGCTCGCGACCGTTCTGTGCTCGCTGGTCGTCGTGCACGCCGGGCTCTGCATGCTGGTCGCGTCGCGGGCACTGGACTGGACGCGCGGGCGGCGGGCGCAGCCGGTCCGGCTGCTGTGGGCGCTCGCCGCGCTCACCGCGGTGATCGCCGTCGGCGCGATCGGTGTCGCCGAGCGCGGACCGGCCGGGCCCGGTGCGGACTCCGCGGCGGGCGGGGTCTTCGGCGGTGTGCTGTGCTTCGGTGCCGGCATGATCACCCTCGGCGTGCACAACCGGCGCCGGGTGGTCGCCGTCGTCAGCGGCTTCGCGTTCGGTGCCGGGGTCGTGTCCTTCCCGCTGGGCATGCCGGGGCTCGGCTCGCTCGTGGTGGCGTGCGTCGTCCTGCTGGGCGGCGGGTTCCTCGCCTTCACCTCGATCTTCTCCGTGTGGCTGCTCAACGCGGTCTACACGCTGGACGAGGCCAGGGAGACGCGGGCCCGGCTCGCCGTCGCCGAGGAGCGGCTGCGGTTCGGCCGTGACCTGCACGACGTGATGGGGCGGAACCTGGCCGTGATCGCGCTCAAGAGCGAGCTGGCCGTGCAGCTGTCCCGGCGGGGGCGGCCCGAGGCGGTGGAGCAGATGATCGAGGTGCAGCGGATCGCGCAGGAGTCGCAGCGGGAGGTCCGCGACGTCGTCCGCGGCTACCGGGAGGCCGACTTGGAGGTCGAACTCGCCGGTGCCCGGGGCGTGCTGGGGGCGGCCGGGATCTCCTGCGAGGTCCGCGGCGACCCGGCCGGGCTGCCCGCCGAGGTGCAGTCGGCGCTCGGCTGGGTGGTGCGGGAGGCGACCACGAACGTGCTCCGGCACGGGGACGCGGGAAAGTGTGCCGTGGTGGTGCGGTTGTCGGAGGGGCATGTGGTGCTGACGGTGGAGAACGACGGGGTGACGGAGCCGGCCGGGGCGGATTCGCCCGGTGCCCCGGGCGGCGCTGCCGCCTCCGACGGCTCGGGACTCGCCGGGCTGCGGGAGCGGCTGTCCGCCGTCGGCGGCACGCTGGAGGCCGGGCCCGTCGGCAGGGGCGTGTTCCGGCTCACGGCCGAGGTGCCGCTGCCGCAGGCCGCCGGCGTCGTGCTGGAGGCCGCGTCGTGACGGCCCCGGTGCGCGTGCTGCTCGCCGACGACGAGCACCTGATCCGCGGCGCGCTGGCCGCCCTGCTGTCCCTGGAGGACGATCTCGTGGTGGTCGCCGAGGCGGCCACCGGTCCGGAGGCCCTGGCGATGGCGCGGGCGCACGCACCGGATGTCGCGGTCCTGGATCTCCAGATGCCCGGCGCCGACGGTGTGAAGGTCGCCACATCCCTGCGCACCGAGCTGCCCGGCTGCCGGGTGCTGATCGTGACCAGCCACGGGCGGCCCGGGCATCTGAAACGGGCGCTCGCGGCGGGTGTGCGCGGGTTCGTCCCCAAGACCGTCAGCGCGCAGCGGCTGGCCGAGCTGATCCGCACCGTGCACGCCGGAAACCGCTACGTCGACCCGGAGTTGGCCGCGGACGCGATCTCCGCCGGGGACTCGCCGCTGACCGCGCGGGAGGCCGAGGTGCTGGAGCACGCGGCCGACGGGGCGCCCGTCGCGGAGATCGCCGAGCGGGCCGCGCTCGCCGAGGGGACCGTGCGGAACTACCTGTCGTCGGCCGCCACGAAACTCGGCGCGGAGAACCGGCACGCGGCGGTGCGCCTCGCACGGGAGCGGGGTTGGGTATAGTTGCTCTCGCACCACGGCGCAGCCCGCGGCGCAGGCGAACGTAGCTCAGTTGGTAGAGCGCAACCTTGCCAAGGTTGAGGTCGCGAGTTCGAACCTCGTCGTTCGCTCCACGAAGGAAGCCCCCGGTCCAGGCCGGGGGCTTCCTTCGTGTCTCCGTGTCTACCAGCGCACGCCCGTCAGTCGCTCGTAGGCCTCGACGTACTTGGCGCGGGTCGCCTCCACGACCTGCTGCGGCAGCGCCGGCGGGGGCTGCTCGCTCTTCCGGTCCCAGCCGGAGGCCGCCGAGGTCAGCCAGTCCCGCACGAACTGCTTGTCGTAGGACGGCTGCGCGCTGCCCGGCTGCCACTGGTCGGCGGGCCAGAAGCGCGAGGAGTCCGGGGTGAGGACCTCGTCGGCGAGGACGAGCTCCTCGCCCTCGAAGCCGAACTCGAACTTGGTGTCGGCCAGGACGATCCCGCGCTCGCGGGCGATGTCCCGGGCGCGGGAGTAGACGGCGAGGGTGGCCTGGCGCAGGGCGGCCGCGGTGTCCGCGCCGACCTGGCGGGCGACCTCCTCGTAGGAGACGTTCTCGTCGTGCTCGCCGACCTCGGCCTTGGTGGCCGGGGTGAAGATCGGGGCGGGCAGCTCCGAGCCGTCGACGAGACCCTCGGGGAGGGCGAGGCCGCAGACGGTACGGGTCTCCTTGTACTCGGCCAGGCCCGAGCCGGTGAGGTAGCCGCGGGCCACGCACTCCACGGGGACCATCCGCAGCGACTTGCAGACCAGGGTGCGGCCGCGCCAGTCGGCGGGGGCGCCCTCGGGCAGCGTGGTGCTCAGGACGTGGTTGGGCACCAGGTCGGCGAGCTGGTCGAACCACCACAGGGAGAGCTGGGTGAGCACCCGTCCCTTGTCGGGGATCTCGGTGGGCAGCACCCAGTCGTAGGCGGAGATGCGGTCGCTGGCGACCATCACGAGGTCGCCCGCCTCGTTCCGGTACAGGTCGCGCACCTTGCCGGTGTGCAGATGCACCAGGCCCGGAACCTCAAGCGGCTCGGGCTTTTCGACGAATCCGGACACGGTTCCTCCCCGTGGTTCTGTCCAAGTACGTCGATTCTCCCGTATGCGGCGATCGGTCTCCGCCCGGGGTGGCCGCGGACGCGGTCAGTCGCGTTTGCAGATGCGGTCCAGGAGGTTGGCGGTGGCCCGCTGGACACGCGGGTCGACGTGGTCGGGGCGGTCCAGGGCCGGGGACCAGGCGAACGTCCCGGACGCGAACACCCAGGCGCCGGACGGCGCCCGGTACAGGGACGTCTCCTGATGGCGCCGGGCACCGTCGACGTCGGTGTACGGGGAGTGGGCGAGGAGGACGCGCTCGTCGTGCCGGGGGAGCGGGGCGCGCGGGAAGTAGCGGTCGGCCTCGCCGGCGACCAGGTCCTCGATCTCGTCGCCCTCCTGGGCGCCGGTCGCCTCCCAGAGCCAGTGGCCGGCGTTGCGGACGATCAGCGGGTGCGGTTCCGGGACGCGTCCGGCGTACTGGATGCCGAGCAGCTGCTGCTCGGCGCGGTCGACCTCCCGCCACAGCACCGGCCGGCCGGGGCCCTGGCGCTTGCGGCAGGTCAGCAGGCGGTCGGGGACGCCGGAGGGGGAGGGCGCCAGCTCCACCTGCCAGTACATGGTGTTGGCGGAGAGGAAGACCAGGGACGTGCCGTGCTCGCGGGCCAGCTCGGTGGTGCGGCGCATGGGCACGGACCAGTACTCGTCGTGGCCCGGGAAGACCAGGCCCCGGTAACGGGTCGGGTCGACGCGGCCGGAGTGCAGATCGCGGGCGTCGGCGTAGGCGAGGTCGTAGCCGTAGCGCTCGGCGAAGCGGATGAAGTCGTAGGCGTGGCCGACGTGCAGGGGCAGCCCGGCACCCGCGTAGGGGCGGTCGAAGGAGACGGTCGTCGCGGCGTCCGCCTCCCCCAGCAGCCGGCCCTCCTCGTCCCAGGCGTGGTAGAGGCTGGCGCCGGTACGGCCGTCCTCCGGGTAGAGGTTGTACGCCTGCCAGGTGATGTCCGGCAGGAGCAGCAGGAGGTCGGCCGGGTGGTCGTCGCGGACCGTGAAGGGCACGTGGGAGCGGTAGCCGTCGGCGGTGGTGAGGACGGCGACGTACGCGCCGATGTTCCAGTACGACGGGATCTGCAGCCGCCAGGACAGCCACCAGTGGTGGCAGGAGACGGTGCGGTCGGCGGTGAGCGGCGCGGGCTGGACGATGCCGGACAGCCGGGGACTGGTGGTGATCTTGGCCGCGCCGTCTCCGCCGTAGTGACCGATCCGGTAGACGTCGACGGCGAACTCCTGCGGCGGGTCGACGGTGATGTGGAAGTCGATGGCCTCGCCGGGGGCGGCGGCTCCGGTGGCGGTGAAGCCCTTGATCTGGCGGCGGACGTCGTCGGCGGCGCGGGGGCCGCCACCGGTGGTGCGCCGCTCGGAACTCCGCCGGCCCGTCCGGGTGCCCGACCCGGCTCCGGCCGGGTCGGGGTCCGGGTCCACGTACCAGGGGACGACCTGACCGGTGTCGCCGAAGTAGGCCTCGTCTCCGCGCAGCCAGGGCACGGGCCCCTGGCCGAAGGGATCCGTCACGGCGTGCGCGAGTGCTCCCGACTCCCAGCGGCGGATGTGCTCGGGCCCCATGGGACTGCCCCCTCCCTCGTGCCCCCGTGGTCGTGCGTATGACGAACGCTCTTGCCATGTGCGCGATCGGTCCCAGCACATCACATTCAGCGCGTGTGCTGTCACTGTTCGTCGCGAAGTGACCGAAAGTGGAGTACATGAATCCGCTTCCAGGGGATCGCGGTGTCAGACCAGGCGCACCGGCTTCTCCGCGCGTACGCCGAGCTCCGTCAGCCAGGCGCGCAGGGGGGCCGGGTCGCCGGTCTCGACGAGGCTGCGGACGCGGGGGGCCAGGTCCGCGGCGCGGACGCCGTTGACCAGCAGGGACGGGCCGTCGAGCCAGTCGAGGCCGGGAGCGGCGCCGGCGGTGTCCATCGCCGCGCAGCACACCATCGCCGTGATGTGGTCGGTGAGGACCTCCCGGCCGGTGCGCGGGGGCTGGAGCGGGAGGAGAGGCAGCGCGCGGTCGTCCCAGAGGACGCTGTCGGGGCCCGCCTGCCCGGCGGCCGCCGCTCCCGGGGCGGGGGCCGGGGCTCCGGCGGTCCCGGCCTCCTCGCGGGCCAGCTGCGCACTCAGGCCGGCGGCCAGGGCGGCGCCGCGGGGCGTGGTGTCGGCGAGGTCGTCGTCGTCGCCGGGGGCGGGGGTGCCGGGCTCGGGGTCCCGGTTCGGGCCGGTGTCGGCGGGGGGCAGCGGGTCGGGGACGTCCGACGCGGCTTCCGTGCCGGGCTCGGTCCGCGTCCCGGGCCGCGTCTCCGGCCGTGTCTCCGGCCGCGGGGGTCCGTCACGGTCCGGCGACGGGCCGGACGCGAGCTGGGCGGAGCGGCCGGTGAGGTGGTCCAGGACGCGGGCCAGGGTGGGGCCGTCGGTGCCGGGCGCCGTCTCCTCGGCGGTGCGGCGGACGCCCAGGGTGTCGAGGACGCGGTGGAGACGGGCCGCGTTCGTGCGCCAGGTCCGGTCGACGACCTCCTCCGGATACTCGTCCCACCCCACCGGCGCCCAGTCCGGGCCTCTCTCCGCCGGTCCGCCGTGGAAGAGGCGCGCGGCGAGCAGGGAGACCGACTCGTCGATCAGCCCGGGTTCCTCCAGCAGGTCGCAGGCGGGACGCTCGCCCAGGCGCGAGGTGAAGCCCTCGGCCAGGCGGTCGCGGCGGGAGAGTTCCGTGAGGGCCGCCACGACGCCCACGTCCAGCCGGGCGGGCCAGCGGCCCATGCGCCAGGCGGGCAGCGCCACCCGGGTCAGCAGCCGGTCCCAGCCCGCGTACGCCAGCCCGACCTGCTCCTGGGCGACGATCCGCAGCCCGTAGTCCACGGCCTGCGCGCGCTCGGCGGCCGCCGCCGCGACCCCCCGCTCCATCTCGGCGGCGTGGACCCGGCAGCCGCGCAGCAGCAGCCGGGAGACCCGGCCGAGGCCGGCGCACACCGCGCGGGACAGCAGACAGCGGTCCCGGGCCGCGGCCACCGCCACCGCCGCGTCCAGGCCCCGTACGAAGCGCCGGGCGGCGGCTATGTCGGGGTGCGCCGACGGTCCCGTACCGGCGACGACCGGGGCGAGGACCGCGCGCAGCTCGCCCACGCGCATCCACCACAGGAAGGGCGAGCCGATGACGAGGACGGGCGCGGCGGGGGCGCGCCGGCGGCCGGGCCCACCCGGGACGTCGTCGTGCCGCTCCCCGGAGGGCGGGCCGTGGGCGGGGTGGGTGCGGTCCTCCAGCCAGCTGTCGCAGTCCGGGGTGAGCGCTATCGCGGACGGGGCGGGCACCTCGAGCCGGTCGGCGAGGTCGCGCACCATCCGGTAGAGGTCCGGCGCCGACTCCTCGGCGACGGGGACCGTCGGGGTCATGGCGGGCCGCGCGCGGGCGACGACCAGGGCGATCCCCGCGGCGGCCGCCAGGACGAGGAGCGCGAGCGCGGACACGGTCCAGCGGGCGGCGTCCCAGCCCGTGCCCACGAGGTGGCCGGTGGCGCCGCCCGCGAGCAGGATCACCGCGGCGGCGGCGGGCAGCAGGGCGACGGCCAGTGCCCGGCCGCGGACGCGCAGCACGGCCAGCGCCCGGGAGCGCGCCGCACGCGCGCCCATCTCCACACCACCGGTACCGGTCACGACCGGACCTCACCCCCTCCTCGCTGCCCTGGGACTGCGCTCCCGCTGTTGCTCACTCCCCCACTGTGGCACCCGACACCGACATCGCAATGCCGGTGGGCCAAGTGCCGGAACGCTTGCGCGGCACCCTAGTTGGGGCCTTCACGCCCGTCAGCCGTATGGCGGATCGGTCACTCGATGGAATGGCTTTGGGGAAAGGTGGATGACGGACAGCAAGGATCAGGCCCCGGCTCCTGGGTCGGAGCCGGGGCCTGTCGGGCGGCGTGCGGCGCGGACGCCCGCCGGGGCGGTCAGGCCCCGGTCGTGCTCTCCGCCGCCGCCTTCGCCGCGATGTCCGTACGGTGCTGGGACCCTTCGAGGCCGATGCGGGCGACGGCCCGGTAGGCACGGTCGCGGGCCTCGGTGAGGTCCGCCCCGATGGCCGTGACGGACAGGACGCGACCGCCGGCGCTGACGACGGCGTCGCCCTCGCGACGGGTGCCGGCGTGCAGGACGTAGGCGTGCGGGGCGTCCTCGGCGGCCACCTCGTCGAGCCCGGTGATCGGGTCGCCGGTGCGCGGGGTGCCGGGGTAGTTGTGGGAGGCGACGACCACGGTGACGGCCGCGTCGTCGCTCCAGCGCAGGGGCTCGAGGTCGGCGAGGTTGCCGGTGGCGGCGGCCATCAGCAGACCGGCGAGCGGGGTCCTGAGACGGGCCAGGACGACCTGGGTCTCGGGGTCGCCGAAGCGGGCGTTGAACTCGATCACCCGGACGCCGCGCGAAGTGATCGCGAGTCCGGCGTACAGCAGGCCGGAGAAGGGGGTGCCGCGGCGGCGCATCTCGTCGACGGTCGGCTGCAGGACGCTCTCGACGACCTCGTCGACCAGCTTGGGGTCCGCCCACGGCAGCGGCGAGTAAGCGCCCATGCCGCCGGTGTTCGGGCCCTCGTCGCCGTCGAGGGCGCGCTTGAAGTCCTGGGCGGGCTGGAGCGGGCGGACGTTCTCGCCGTCGGTGACGGCGAAGAGGGAGACCTCGGGGCCGTCGAGGTACTCCTCGACGACCACGCGCTCGCAGGCGTTGGCGTGCGCCCGGGCCGCCTCGATGTCGTCGGTGACGACGACGCCCTTGCCGGCGGCGAGCCCGTCGTCCTTGACGACGTACGGGGCGCCGAAGGCGCCGAGGGCCGCGTCGACCTCGGCCGGGTTCGTACAGACGTACGAACGGGCCGTGGGGACTCCGGCGCCGGCCATCACGTCCTTCGCGAAGGCCTTGGAGCCCTCGAGCCGCGCGGCCCGACCGGAGGGGCCGAAGACCGGGATGCCCGCCTCGCGCACGGCGTCGGCGACCCCGGCGACGAGGGGCGCCTCGGGCCCGACCACGACCAGGTCGGCGCCGAGCTCGGTGGCCAGCGCGGTCACGGCCGCGCCGTCGAGGGCGTCGACCCGGTGCAGTTCGGCGACCTCGGCGATACCGGCGTTGCCGGGTGCGCAGTGCAGCGCGGTGACGTCGGGGTCGAGGGACAGGGAACGGCACAGGGCGTGTTCGCGGGCGCCGCCGCCGATGACAAGGACCTTCACGGGGGCCAGCCTAATGCGCAGGGGCCCGGCCGGTTTGTGCGGGCTTCCGAAGGGGCGGGCGGCGGGCGCTCGTGCGTTCCTCCAGTCGCCGTCCTCCTGTACCGCCCGCCCGGTGCGCCCGGGGCGGGCGGCGGACGGCGTCTACTCGTGCGCGATCTCCTCGACCACCGTCGCTCCCAGCTCCCGCACGAGCAGGTCCTTGCCGGAGAGCGCCGACTCGTCGAGGTCCGGGTCGTCGTCCTCCGGGATGTCGTCCTCCGGGGAGACCGGTGGCGGCGGTTCGGGCGCGGCGGGCCGGGGAGCGGGGTCGGCCGCCGGGGCGGACGCCGCCGAGCCGTGCGCGGAGGGCGCCGCGGACGAGCCGGGACCCCGGGACGGCGGGCTCGCGGGGGCCGGTGCCGCCGGACGCTGAGCGGGCGCACCGCCGGCCGGCCCGCCGTGGCCGCCGGAGCCGCCGTAGCCACCGCCGCCGTAACCGCCGGGCGGGCCGGCGGGGGGCGGGGGTGCCGAACCGCCGGAGGGGTCGACGACCGCGTCGACCTTCCACTGCACGTTGAACTGCTCGGCGAGGGCCTGCCGCAGGACGTCCTCGCTGCCGCTGCTCAGGAAGTTGTCGCGGGCCCCGGCGTTGACGAAGCCGATCTGGAGGGTCGTGCCGTCGAACCCGGTCACCTGGGCGTTCTGGCTGAGCAGGATCCAGGTGAACCGGCGGCGGTTCTTGACCGCCTCCAGGATGTTGGGCCAGAGCGAGCGCGGGTCGGGGCCGCCGCGCGGGGCCACCGGGGCCGCGGGCGGCACGGCGGCGGCCGGCGCGGGTGCCGGGGCGGACGCGGCCGGAGCCTGGGCCGGGGCGGCCGGAGCGGTCGGGGCGGGGGGCTGTCCGCCGCCCGCCGGAGCTGCCGTGGGCCATCCTCCGGGCCGCCGCCCACCGCCCGCCGGAGCCGCGGTGGGCCAGGCGCCCGGCGCGGGCGCCGAGGCGGGGGGCGGCGCGGGCGCGGTGGGAGCCGGGGCGCCGGGGGCGGGTGCGGACGCCGGAGCGGGAGCGGGCGCGGGCGCGGGCGTCGGAGCAGGGGCGGGGGCAGGTGCGGACGCCGGGGCAGGGGCGGGAGCGGGACCGGCGCCCGGCATGGAGGGCGCGCCCTCGCCGGCCGCCGCGCCACCGCCGGCACCCGGCCCCCGTACCGCCGCCCGGGCCGCGGCCGGACCGCCGCCCGGCGGGACCGGCGCGGCGGCCGCCGGGCTCGCGGCACCGGCCGGACCGGCATGGGCCTCGGGCCCGGGCACGTACCCCGTGGCGGGCGCCCCGGCCCCCGCCGAGAACTGCACCCCGCGCTCGATCCGGTCCAGCCGGGCCATCACCGACCGCTCGTCGCCGTACGCGGCGGGCAGCAGCACGCGGGCGCAGATCAGCTCCAACTGAAGGCGGGGCGAGTGGGCGCCGCGCATCTCGGTGAGGCCCTCGTTGACGAGGTCGGCGGCGCGGCTCAGCTCCGCGGCACCGAAGGACCGCGCCTGGGCCAGCATCCGTTCGATGACGTCGGCGGGGGCGTCGATGAGCCCCTTCTCCGCGGCGTCGGGCACGGCGGCGAGGATGACGAGGTCGCGGAGCCGCTCCAGCAGGTCGGTGACGAAGCGCCGCGGGTCGTTGCCGCCCTCGATCACCCGGTCCACGACCTCGAAGGCGGCCGAGCCCTCTCCGGAGGCGAACGCCTCGACGACGGAGTCGAGCAGCGAGCCGTCCGTGTAGCCGAGGAGGGCGGTCGTCATGTCGTACGTCACACCGTCGGGACCGGCGCCCGCGAGCAGCTGGTCCATGACGGACATGGAGTCACGCACGGAACCGGCGCCCGCCCGCACGACCAGCGGCAGCACGCCGTCCGCGACGGGGATGTCCTCCTTGCCGCACACCTCGGCGAGATAGTCGCGCAGGGTGCCGGGCGGCACGAGCCGGAACGGGTAGTGGTGGGTCCGCGACCGGATGGTCCCGATGACCTTCTCGGGCTCGGTGGTCGCGAAGATGAACTTCAGGTGCTCCGGAGGCTCCTCGACGACCTTCAGCAGGGCGTTGAAACCCTGCGGGGAGACCATGTGGGCCTCGTCGATGATGTAGATCTTGTACCGGCTGGAGGCGGGCCCGAAGAAGGCCTTCTCCCGCAGGTCACGGGCGTCGTCCACACCACCGTGCGAAGCGGCGTCGATCTCGATGACGTCGATCGAGCCCGGCCCGTTCCTCGCCAGGTCGCGGCAGGACTGGCACTCGCCGCACGGCGTCGGCGTGGGGCCCTGCTCGCAGTTCAGGCACCGGGCCAGGATGCGCGCGCTGGTCGTCTTGCCGCACCCGCGCGGACCGCTGAAGAGGTACGCGTGATTGACCCGGTTGTTCCGCAGCGCCTGCTGCAGCGGGTCGGTGACATGCCCCTGCCCGATGACCTCGGCAAAGGACTCCGGGCGGTAACGGCGGTAGAGCGCGAGAGACGACACGCATACGAGGTTATAGGCGCCCACCGACAACCGGACCGCCCCGCGAACGCAGGCGCCCCCCACGCACCCGCCAGAGCCGACCTACCCTTGCTGCCTTCCGGCCCTGGGGGAGTTCAGTCAGATAGCGCCGCGTGAGGGGCTGGCCCACACGTTACCCGATCCGGGGCCCAGAGAACGAGTTCGCAAGCACTCTCCGGCGTCATGTAATGTTTGCCGCGGAGGATTCGCCTAGAGGCCTAGGGCGCACGCTTGGAAAGCGTGTTGGGGGCAACCCCTCACGAGTTCGAATCTCGTATCCTCCGCCAGTGCCTCACCGGGCACGAAGTCGAAGGGCCCCACCGTTCGCGGTGGGGCCCTTCGACGTTGCCGCCCGCTGCGCACCGGTTCAGGGCAGGATCCTGATCCTTCGCGACTCGCTCACCTGGTCCACCTCCGTCACGCGGACCGTCGCCTTCATGGTCCAGGTGCCCGGGAGGGGAAGGGTCAGGGAGTTGGCGCTCCAGTAGCCGCCCCGGTCGACGAGCTCGGCGGCGATCGGGCCGATGCCCCGGTCGGGGAGGGTGAAGGAGAGGCGCAGTTCGGGAACGGCGGCGAGGCTCCCGTCGGGGCCGAAGACGACGGCCTGGACCGCGTTGTCGCCGGTGCGGCCGGGGTCCAGGGTGATCTGGACCGTGCCCCGGCCGCCGGCGGTGCCCGTGTCGAAGGGGATCGTGGTGACCGACGCGGGCAGCACCCCGCCCGCCGGTGCGGACCGAGCCGCCTCGACCGCCGCCCGGCCCGGCACGGTGCCGGCGAGGAGGGTCGTGAGCACCAGAACGACGGCCGCGACGACGGCCTCGGCCAGGACGGACCGGCGCAGGCCCCGGCGGTGGGAGGCGACCGGGTCGGCGGCCTCGTCCCCGGCGGACGGACCGGCGGGCCCCGGTCCCGGCCCGGCCGGCGAGGGGGCGGGCGCCGGTGGTGGCAGGGGCGCGGCGGTCCGCGGCGAGGCGCCCACCGGCACGGGAGCCTCCACCGCCCGGGTCGGTGCCGCCTCCGGCCGGTGAGCCCGTGCCGCCTCCGTCGTCACCAGCGCGGCCGTCCACCGCCGTGACACCGCCGCCGCCGGCAGCAGCAGTACGGACACCCCGGCCAGCTTGACGAGCAGCAGCCGTCCGTACGTCGTCCCGGTGAGCGCCGGCCAGGAACCGAGGCCGCGCCAGGACTGGAAGACGCCGGTGACGGCCAGGACGGTCACGCAGACGAGGGCGACGCGGGAGAAGCGGGCGACCGTGGCGGTGTCCGGGGACCCGCGCAGGGTGGTGAGCAGGGCCACGAGGCCGCCGAGCCAGACGGCCGTGGCCAGCAGGTGGAGCACGGCCGACGTCACCGCCAGGGGGACCAGGGGACCGGCGACGGCGTGCTCGGCGGCGGCCCAGGTCAGGGCCAGTCCGACGGCCAGGGCGGCGCCCGCCGCGACGGTGAGGGGACCGTGCTCGCGGCGGCGGGGGACGCGGGCGAGGAACAGGGCGGCCGGTGCGAGCAGCGCCAGCCGGGTCAGCAGCAGCGCGCCGGGACGGCTCGTGAGTGTGCGGCCGAGGGCGTCCGCGTTCAGGGCCGTCGCGGGGCCGGTGCCCGCCTCGTACGGGGCGCGCAGCACCAGCAGCGCCACGGTGGCCGCCAGCAGGGTCCACCAGCCGGTCACCAGGAGGCGGCGCAGCGGGGCGGGGTCCGGCGGGCGGCACAGGGCGGTGAAGGCGGCCGTGCCGACGAGCAGGGCGGCGGCCAGGTGGGCGAGGTAGCGGGCGATCCGGTGGAGGGTGGCGGTGAGCGGGTCCTCGGTGGGGCCGGCGGCGTTCGCGGCGGTCGTCGCGGAGGGCTTGCCGACGGAGAAGGTGAAGGCGCCGGAGACGGGGTGACTGTCGGCCGAGACCACCCGCCAGGCCACGGTGTAGGTGCCCTCGCCGAGCGCGTCCGGCAGGGTCACGCGGGCCGTGTCGGAGCGTCCGTCCGCGTGCCCGGCGTCCTCGGTGCGCAGGCGGTGGCCGCCGGGGTCGAGGACGCGGAAGGAGTCGTCGCGCAGGCCGACGGACTCGGTGAAGGTCAGGGTGACGGCGCGGGGCGCCCGCCGGAGGACGGTGCCGTCCCCGGGGTCGGTGGAGCGGAGGGCGGCGTGGGCGGACGCCGGCGCCGCGCCGCCGAGGACGAGCAGGACCAGCACGGCCGCCAGCAGCGCCGGCCCCCGCACCGGCCGGCGGCCACGGGGCCGCCGGGGACTTCGGACCGTGCCGCCGGTCCCGCCGGTGACACCCGTGCCACCCGTGCCGCCACGCCTCACGTCACATCTCCGTCGCCGGGACTCGCCGTCGTCGATGTGTACGGACGCGGACGCCGTCCCGCTCACCGGGGAGCGGGGCGGCCCTCACCGCGTCGTGTTCGCCCGGGGCCGTGCGGTCGCCGGGGGCGTCACGGCCGGGACAGTGCCGCGATCCGCGCGGCCTCGGCCGGCCAGCGTGCCGTGAGGGCGGCCGCGTCGCCGTGCTCGTAGTCCCCGTAGGTGAAGCCGGGTGCCATCGTGCAGCCGAACAGCGTCCACGCGCCGCCCGTCGCCACCCGGCCGCCCATCCAGGTGCCGGCGGGGACGGTGCACTGCACGTGCTGTCCGCCCAGGACGTCCGGTCCGAGCACCGCCGTGCGCGCGCTGCCGTCCGGGGCGAGGAGCAGCAGCTCCAGCGGATCGCCGAGGTAGAAGTGCCAGACCTCGTCGGTGGGCAGGCGGTGCAGGGCGGAGAAGTCGCCCGGCCGGGCGGTCAGCAGGGCGACGATCGCGGTGCCGGCGGGGCGTCCGTCCGGACGCGGCGGGCCGGCCCAGGTCTGCCGGAACAGGCCGCCCTCGCGGGGGATCGGCTCCAGCCCGTAGTGCGCGACGAGGTCCTCAGGAGTCACCGGGGTCACCCCGGGAACGCTACCTCCCGGCGGAGGAAGGCGAGCTGCGCTCTCTTCTCGGGCAGGTAGACGTCCGGCAGGTCGATCTCCGGCAGCACGACCCGCGGGCCCGCGGTGAAGCCCTGTCTGGCGAAGCGGGCGATGGCCTTGTCGTTGCGCACGTCCGGGTCGACCACGACCCGCTCGCGGTCCAGGCCCAGCAGGACGTACGCGAGGAGGGCGCCGGTCAGCGCGGCGGTCCAGCCGGGCCGCGTGCCGCCCGGCCCGGTGGGCGCGACCAGGAGGTGGACTCCGATGTCGCCGGGTTCGGCGTCGTAGCACTCGCTCACCCGGTCGGCCTCGGGCTCGTAGGTCTGGAACAGCGCGACGGGGACGTCGTCCGTGACCACCAGGAAGGCGTGATGCGTGTCGAGGCCGGCCATGTGGGCGTAGATCCCGGCCACCTGATCCCGCGTGAGGCCGTTCATGCCCCAGAAGGCGGCCCGCTCCTCGCTCACCCAGCCGTGGATCACCCCGGCGTCGGCGGCGGGGTCGAGGGGCAGGACCCGGACGGTGCCGAAACCGTCGAGCGCCTGCTCGTGGACGGCGCTGCGGGAGAGGTACGGGTCAGACATCGGTCTCCTTCACGAGCCGGTCGAAGTCGGTGACCACCAGGGCGAGTTCCCCGTCGAGCCACAGGGGCAGCTGGTCGCGGTGGTGGGGCGAGCCGGGGACGCCGGAGGCGCCGTGGGGGACCACCCAGCGGCTGTCCTGCCGGTCGGCCAGGTCCCAGACGTAGCGGGCGGCGGGGCCGCGCGCGGCCCGGTCGGTGAGGCCGGGGACGGCGGAGGTGCACAGCACGCAGTCGTGGTCGCCGGAGAGGCCGGGCTCCTCCGGGGAGGCGTCCGGCAGTGCCCGCCAGGGGGCGAGGCGGTGGGTGTCGCCCCAGGTGCCCGAGGGCTCGCTCGCGGCCACCTCCTCCAGCGCCGCGCGGACCGCTCCGGCGCGGTCGATGCCGTACAGGTCCTCGGCCCGCAGCAGGTGTTCGAGGGCGTAGGCGACGCGCGGCACGAGCGCGAGCCAGGGCTGGAACACCTCGGGGTAGGCGGGCGGGACGGCGGCCGCGCCGAGGGCCGGGTGGGCCGCCAGACGCCGGACGACCGCGCCCCGCACGGCCGCGTAGGCCGCCGCGCCGGTGCTGCCGGCGTCCATGCGGCGGTCCCAGGCGAGGAGGCGGTCGCGCAGGGCGCCGGCCTCGGGGGGCAGGTCCCCGAGGGCCGCCAGGTGGTCGAGGAGGGGTCCGGCGGAGGCGAGGTGGGTGTCGGTGTGGATCGCGGGCATGTCGGCGGCCGACCAGCGGTCCTTGGCGGCGAGCAGGGCGGCGATGCGCTCGGCGCGGTGCGGCGGGGCGAACTCGACGCCGAGGGGGCCGGCCGGGCCCCGCTGGTTGGCCATCACGGCGACGCCGTCGGTGAACCCGGCGCGGGGCGGGGTGTGCCAGCCGGTCCACTCGTGGCCGGGTTCCCACGCGGGTACCGGGCCCGCGCCGTTGGCGGCGGCCCGCACCGGCACCCGGCCCGCGACGCGGTGCAGCAGCCCGCCCTCGGTGTCGGCGGCCTGCACCACGTTGACCGGTTCGGTCCACTCGTCCAGGGCCCGGTCCACGTCGGCGGCCCGGCGCGCCCGCAGCAGCGGCAGCAGGGCGGAGAAGCCCAGGTCGGCGGTGACGCGGGGCGGGTGGCGCAGGCTCAGGGCGAGGGGGGTGCCGTCGTCCAGGCCCTCGGGTCCGCCGGCGATCACCGGACCCCGGTCGGTCTCGACGACCTCGACCTCGACGGGCTCCTCCCCCGCGACCGTGATCAGCTCGGTGTGCCGGGCGGCCCGGTGCCAGGCGCCGTCCGGGCCCAGCGCCTCGATGCCGGCGCCGGTGCGGCGCAGCCGTTCGCGGTACAGGTCCTGGTAGTCGGCCATGGCGTTGGTGATGGCCCAGGCGACCGTGCCGGTGTGGCCGAAGTGGGCAATGCCGGGGACGCCGGGCACGGCGAGGCCGACCACGTCGAACTCCGGGCAGGACAGGTGGATCTGCTGGTAGACGCCGGGTTCCTCGATGTAGCGGTGCGGGTCGCCGGCGATGACCGCGTGCCCGGTCACGGTCCGCTCGCCGCTCACCAGCCAGCCGTTGCTGCCGGCGGTGCCGGGCCCGTCGGTGGCGAAGAGGGCGACGGCGTCCGGGCCGAGGTGCCCGGCGACGTGCGCGCGCCAGAGCTTGGCGGGGAAGCCCGCGAAGAGGATGTGCGTGGCGAGCCAGACGGCGAGTGGCGTCCAGGGCTCCCAGCGGCCGGGCGCGAGGCCGGCGCGCGCGAACTCGGGGGCCGGGCCGTCCGCCGTGAGCGACTCGTTCACCCCGTCGGTGTACGCCCGCACCCAGGCGGCCGTCTGCGGGTGCCGTTCCTCCAGGGCCGCGTGGCAGCGGCGGGCGGTGTCGGCCAGCAGGGCGCGGCGCGCGAACCGGTCCCAGGGCAGGGCCTCGGGGCCGAGGAAGGACGCCGAGGTGCCCTGGGCGCGGTGCCGCTCGACCTCCAGCTGCCAGGCCCGGTCACGGGCGGTCACGCGGCCCTGGGCGCGGGCGAGTTCCTCCGCGCTGTCCGCGCGCAGGTGCGGAATCCCCCAGGCGTCGCGGTAGATCTCGGCGCTCACCCTGTGCCCCTACTTTCCTTTAGGTTAGGCTCACCTAAGTCATACGTCGTGGCGGAATCGTACGTGAAGGGTGAAGGGCCGATGGGGCAGGGGCGGGGCTGGGAGGGCGCGGTCCTCAGGCTGATGCGGGCGAAGGACTTCCGGCTCACCGTGACGGACGCCGAGGACGTCACCCCGCGGTACCGGCGCCTGCGCCTGTCCGACGGCGGCCTGCTGGCGGCGACCGGCGTCCACCCCACGATGTGGGTGCGGCTGTGGTTCGACAACGCGGGCAGGCCGCACCAGCGGGCGTACACGCTGGTCGACCCGGATCCCGCGACCGGCACCTTCGGCATGGAGTTCGCCCTGCACGAGGGGTGCGCCAGCGACTGGGCACGGGCCGCGAAGCCCGGGGACACCGTCGAGGCGACGGTCCAGGGCACCGGCTTCCAGCGGCCCGACCCGGCACCCTCGCGTCTCTTCGCCGTCGCCGATCCGGCGTCCCTGCCGGCCCTGAACTCGCTCCTCGACGCGCTGGACACGGTCCCGGCGACCGTCTGGTTCGAGGGCGAGACCGCCGGCCTGCCCCTGCGCGCCGACCCGGCCCGGCACGAGATCCGCACGGTCCCGCGTCACGACGGGGGCGCCCGGCTGGTCGCCGAGGTGCGGGAGGCACTGCCCGCACTGCTCCGCGACACCCCCCACCCGTACGTCTGGATCGCCTGCGACACGGCGACGACCCGGGCCCTGTCCACCCACGTCCGCAAGGACCTGGGCGTGCCCAGGCAGCGGGTGAACGCGCTGGGGTACTGGCGCGCGACCTGAGCCCGCACGCGCGATCATCGGGGCATGGACGTCACTCTTCACCTCGCCCAGGACCCCGAGGCCGACGAGCTCCTCGGCCGCAGTCCGCTCGCCGCGCTGGTCGGCATGCTGCTGGACCAGCAAGTCCCCATGGAGTGGGCGTTCAAGGGCCCGTCGACCATCGCCCGCCGCATGAACGCCGAGGACCTGGACGCCCACGACATCGCCGCCTTCGATCCCGAGGGCTTCGCGGCCCTGCTCTCGGAGAAGCCCGCCGTGCACCGCTACCCCGGCTCCATGGCGGGCCGCGTCCAGCAGCTGTGCCGGTACCTCGTCGAGAGCTACGACGGTGACGCCGAGGCCGTCTGGCGGGGCGTCGGCACCGGCAGGGAGCTGCTGAAGCGGCTTCAGGAGCTGCCGGGCTTCGGCCGGCAGAAGGCCCAGATCTTCCTCGCCCTGCTGGGCAAGCAGCTCGGCGTCCGTCCCGAGGGCTGGCGGGAGGCGGCCGGCGCCTACGGCGAGCCCAAGTCCTTCCGCTCGGTCGCCGACATCACCGGCCCCGAGTCGCTCGCCAAGGTCCGCGCGCACAAACAGGAGATGAAGGCGGCCGCGAAGGCCGCGAAGACCGCCGGCGCGTAGCCGGGGCGCGGAGCCCGGTCCGCCCCGCGGGGTCAGTCCGGTGGACCGCTCCGGGTGGCGGGAACGGCGCGGCCGTTTTCAGCATGGACCATGACCGAGCCACCGTTCGGCTCCTCCGGGGGCCCGCAGTACGACGACCGCGGAGTGCACGCCCGGCAGGGGACGCACGGCCGGGCGGCCGGCGGGTACGAGCCCGAGCCGCCCGTCGAAGGCCCCCTCCACGTGCTGGCCCGCACCGCCTGGCAGACGGTCCTGGTCACCGGGATCGCCTCGCTGGTCCTCGGCGTGCTGGTGCTGGTCTGGCCGGGGGTGACCCTGCGCGTCGCCGGCGTGCTGTTCGGCCTCTACCTCCTGGTCAGCGGCGTCCTGCAGCTCGCCTCCGCCTTCGGCACGCACGGCAGGACCTCGCTGCGGGTCCTCGCGTTCGTCAGCGGTGCCGTGTCGATCCTGCTGGGTCTGTTCTGCTTCCGCGGCACGCTCCAGTCGGTCCTGCTGCTCGCGCTGTGGATCGGCATCGGCTGGCTCTTCCGCGGCATCACCCAGACCGTGGCCGCCGCGCACGACCCGGCCATGCCCGCGCGCGGCTGGCACGTCCTCCTCGGCGTCGTCACCGTCCTCGCCGGCATCGTCCTGATCGACTCGCCGGTCGAGTCGGTCACCGTCCTCACGGTGGTCGGCGGCTGGTGGCTCGTCGTGGTGGGGGTGGTCGAGATCGTCACGTCCCTGCGCGTCCGGGACCGGGTCCGCCGGGTCCCGCACACCGTGTGAACGGCGCGCCCCGCCCCCGGCCCTGCGCCGGGCGAGTGGTTCCGGCCCGGGGCGTGCTGAACGGCGTACGCCGGGCGGGGACACGACCTGTGTGAGGCCCGCATCGCGCACCACCGCCACGAACCCCGCCGGACGCGCTCCACGCGCCGTCCTCGCCGGGCGCCGCGGCACCTGGGTGCGGGCCCTGGTCCTGTTCCTCGCCCTGCTCGTGCCGTGCGCCCACGCGGCCCCCGCGGTGCCGCCCCCGGTGGTGGCCGCCGAGAGCGGCGGCCCGGGCGGCACGTCCGCCGAGTACGACCACCTCGACGCCGCCCCGAGGGCACCGGCCCGGCTCGCCCGGCGTCCGGCACCGCCCCGGCGCACCCCGCCGCCCGCCACCGCCGGGCACCCCCGCGCCGACGGGCACCGTGCACCGTCCGCTCCGCCGCGCGCCCCGCGCGGCACGCGCTCCGTGGTCCTGCGCTGCTGACCGGACCGGCCACTCCGGTCCCCAGCCCCCGACGGAACGCACCACAGGAGCACAGCCATGCCCGACGATCCCTACGCCGTCCTGCGCGCCCTCCTGCGCGCCGAGGCCGCCCGCCGCACCCCGGCCGGGCCCGGAGCCGAGCGGGACGCCCCGCGCGAACAGCGGGCGCCCGCACGGGAAGAGAGGCGTGACTGACGGGAAACCGCGGTCACCGTGCCCGGTGGGACGCCCGCACGGCCGTCCCACCGGGGCCCCCTTCCCGTTTGCCCTCGTTTACGGCGTCTTTTCCGGCGCCGCGCTGCGCCGTCATGGCTGCGCCCGCGACGCCCGGGCCGGTAGGCTTTCCGTGTGATCTTCAAGCGCATCGGAAACGGCCGGCCGTACCCCGACCACGGCCGGGAAAGCACCCGGCAGTGGGCGGACGTCGCGCCGCGCCCGGTCCGCCTCGATCAGCTCGTGACGACCAAGGGCCAGCTGGACCTGGAGACCCTCCTCGCCGAGGACTCCACGTTCTACGGCGACCTGTTCGCACACGTCGTGAAGTGGCAGGGCGACCTGTACCTGGAGGACGGCCTCCACCGCGCGGTCCGCGCGGCGCTGCAACAGCGTCAGGTGCTGCACGCGCGCGTCCTCGAACTCGACTGACCGGACCCGCGCCGCCCCTCGCCGGGCCCCGCGACGCCGTGGCTTGACCCATTCGGGTGGCATTGCACCGAACCGCGGAACGTCGACTGATCATCTAATAGGCATCGCCGCTCCGGCGCACTACGCTGCGCCCATGAGCATGCTGACTCCCCCTGGCATGGGCGGCCAGTACAAGATCACGGGGGACAAGTACCCACGGATGCGACCGGCCCGCCGACGCGGACGGCTCGCGTTCGCCGGCGTCGCCTGCGCCACCGTCCTCGGAGTCCTCGGCTGGGGCACGCTGCAGCTCATCGACGTCTTCACCGGTGGCGACGAGGCCTCGGCGGCCGGCACCGCGGCGGGCTGCCGGGTCACCCCGGCCCGCGCGAGCGCCTCGCCCGCGGCCGTGGCCGTGCCGAAGCCGGCCCAGATCACCGTCAACGTGCTGAACGCCACCACCCGCAAGGGCCTCGCCCAGCAGACCGCCGACGAGCTGAAGAAGCGAGGCTTCCGCATCGGCGACGTCACCAACGCGCCCGCGCAGTTCGACAAGAAGGTCGACGGCTCGGGGGTGCTGCTCGGACCCGCGGCGGCCCTGAAGGGCGCGCTGCCCGTGCTCGGCACCCAACTGCCGGCCGCCGAGCGGCGCACCGACGCGGCCCGCAAGGGGGCCACCGTGGACCTGATCATCGGCAATGGCTTCAAGGGCCTGGCGAAGCCGGCGGACGCCGACGCGGCGCTGGCCGGGCTGGCCACGCCGCGGCCGACGCCCGCCGCGGAGAAGAAGGGCTGCTGAGCAGCCGTACGGACGCGCCGCGAGCCGCTACTCGGCGGCTCCGTACATCCGGTCGCCCGCGTCGCCGAGGCCCGGCACGATGTAGCCCTGGTCGTTGAGGCGCTCGTCGACCGAGGCCGTCACGACCGTCACCGGGGTGCCGGCCAGCTCGCGCTCCATCACCTCGACGCCCTCGGGGGCGGCGAGCAGCACCACGGCCGTGACGTCGTCGGCACCGCGCTTGATCAGCTCCTGGATGGCGGCGACCAGCGTGCCGCCGGTGGCCAGCATCGGGTCCAGCACGTACACCTGACGCCCGGAGAGGTCGTCCGGCATGCGGGTGGCGTAGGTGGAGGCCTGCAGCGTCTCCTCGTTGCGCACCATGCCGAGGAAGCCCACCTCGGCGGTCGGCAGCAGCCGGACCATGCCGTCGAGCATGCCGAGACCGGCGCGCAGGATCGGCACCACCAGCGGGCGCGGGTGGGAGAGCTTGACGCCGGTGGTCTTCGTGACCGGCGTCTGGATGTCGACCTGTTCGGTGCGCACGTCACGCGTGGCCTCGTAGGCGAGCAGGGTGACCAGTTCGTCGGCGAGACGGCGGAAGGTCGCGGAGTCGGTGCGCTGGTCGCGCAGCGTGGTGAGCTTGTGGGCGACCAGGGGGTGGTCGACGACGTGGAGACGCATGTCCCCCACAGTAACCGGGCCCCGTCACACCGGCGTCCCCGCGGCCGGTCGAGCGCGCACCGGGGCCCTCGCCCGGCTCGTGGGCGTCGAAACGCCCGTCCGGGGGAAGGCGGGAGGGACGGACGCGGGGTGGTGAGACTGTGCCTGACCGGGACATTCACGACATGTCGTCCCCGGGCGAGGAGCCGGGGACACGGCAGAGGACGGGGACGGAGAACAGGCCGAGAACGGAACGCGGACCGGGGACGGAGCGCGGACCGGGGACAGCACGCGGACGCGGACCCGGCGCGGAGCGCGGACCCGGCACCGGACGCGGACCCAGCACGGAGCGCGGACCCGGGATGGGACGAGGGCCCGGCACGGACCGCGCCCCCGGCACGGAGCGCGGGCCGGGGGCGGAGCGCCGGTCGGGGGCGGAGCGTTGGTCGGCCGCGGACGCGGAGGCCGAGCGCCGTCGGCGCCGCGCCCAGTTCCTGCGCGACCTCGCGGAGGCCCGGGAGCTGCGGGACCGCGTCCAGCCGCGCCGCGCGAAGGCCGCCCGGCTGCGCCACGCGATGCGCATGCGCACGTTCCGCTGGTAGCGCCGGGGGCCCAGAGCCCGTCGGGGGAAGATCGCGCGCCGCGCCGACGGCACGGGAACGGCTGTGCACGGCCCCGGGCGGAAGCCGCGTACGATCCGCGAGTGGCGGCAAGGACTGCGCCGCCGGACCGGGCTCGGACACGCACGCACGGACCGCGATCAAAACGGCGGGACACAGGGCGCGGAAGACATCGCCCGAGGGCCTTGTTTCTGCCACGATTCCGAGTGGGTGGGGTTCACGGCACCGCTTGCCCCGCCCACGACCTCCGCCGGGGGGAACCCCAACCGGCACGCCTACGACCAGTGGGAGAGTCACGGTGTACTTCACCGCACTGCTCGCGCGCACCGAAGACGGGTGGGAAGCGAGCGACACGGAGCTGGACGATGTGGAGACCCTGTCGGATCTGACCGACCTGGCCCGGGAAGCCTCTCCCGACGAGGACACGGTGCTCGTGCTGATTGAACAGGAGGACGCCTGGTTCGGCGTCGTCCGCGTGGACGGCGAGGAGGATCCCCGCATCTACGTCTCGGACGCCGCCGCGGCCGCCCGCAGCAGCTACGGGGAGATCCTGCTCACCGACGAGCTGCTCGGCCGGGACCCCGGTGACGACGGCCCCGACCTCGACGCCCTCGACCTCGACGGCACCGAGGACGGCGAGCCCGACGACGCCGTCGAGGACGACGCGGACGCCGGCTCCGGCGAGTCCTCCGTGCCGCACGGCCCTGTCGGCGACGCCCAGGTCCTCGACGACTTCGGCGTGAGCGAGAAGGAGCTGCGATCGATGTCCGGGGACGCGGTCGGCGAGATCGCCGAGGCGCTGGGCGCCTCCGAGGTGCTGGAGACGGTCCGCTGACCGCACCGATCGACGAGGGCCCGGGGCGGATGCCGCCGGGCCCGGACCGGGACCCGGCCGGGTCCGACCCGGTGCGCGACCGGTGGCGGCCCGCGATGCGGCTGGCGCTGGCCGAGGCCGGTCACGCCGCCCGCGGCGGGGACGTCCCCGTCGGCGCCGTCGTACTGGCCCCGGACGGCAGCACGGTGCTGGCGTCCGGGCACAACGAACGCGAGGCCACCGGCGATCCGACGGCCCACGCGGAGGTGCTGGCGATCCGGCGGGCCGCCGCGCGGCTCGGCGACCGGTGGCGGCTGACCGGCTGCACGCTCGTCGTCACCCTGGAGCCGTGCACGATGTGCGCGGGCGCGGTGGTGCAGTCCCGGGTGGACCGGGTCGTCTACGGCGCCCGCGACGACAAGGCGGGCGCGGCCGGCTCCCTGTGGGACGTCCTCCGCGACCGGCGGCTCAACCACCGGCCCGAGGTGATCGAGGGCGTGCTCGCCGAGGACTGCGGCCTGCTGCTCACGGACTTCTTCCGCGACCGCTGACACCCGTCCATGGAGCTGCCGGATACCGATTTCGAACCATGCCGCACTGTGCGGTAAGGTCTCTCTCGGTAGCGTGTCCGAGCGGCCGAAGGAGCTCGCCTCGAAAGCGAGTGTGGCGCAAGTCACCGAGGGTTCAAATCCCTCCGCTACCGCAGCAGAAGGGCCCAGTCCTCGGACTGGGCCCTTCGTCGTGTCCGGACGTCGGCGCGGCTCGCCACCGGAACGAGGCATTGATCGCACACAGGAGCGGACAGTTACACTCACCGCCGGTAGCGCAGAGTCCGAGGAAGTCCCAGGGGGAGGCCGCGGTGGCGGTGAACGCGAAGAAGATCGCCGTCTACGTGCTCGTGGTCTTCGTGCTGTACGTGATCATCACGGACCCGGCGAAGGCCGCCGACTACGTCCAGATCGGGTTCCAGGGCATATCCGACGCCGCGGGAGCCGTCGGGGACTTCATGACCTGGGCCGCCAACGGAGGAAAGTGATGATCCGTCACCTGGTGCTGTTCAAGCTGAACGAGGGCGTCGCGCGTGACGACCCGCGCGTCGTGGAGGGCGTCGAGGCCTTCCGGGCCCTCGGCGGCCAGATCGAGGAGCTGCGCTTCTGGGAGTGCGCCTGGAACATCAGCGACCGCCCCATCGCCTACGACTTCGCCATCAACTCCGCCGTGGACGACACCGACGCCCTGCGGCGCTACGTGGACCACCCGGCGCACCAGGCGGGCGTCGCGCTGTGGCGGGAGTTCGCCACCTGGGTGATCGCCGACTACGAGTTCTGAGGCACCGTGCACCCCCAGCCCCCCGCCGGAAACGTCGGGGGGCTGGTCCGCGTGCGGGGACGGCCACGCACGGCACGTCCCTTATGCCCTCAACACGGGGCTATGGGGTGCTTGCACACCGTGCGGATGTCTTGTGATGCTATGACCGCTTTTGACGGAGAGTTGACGGATGAGTTGACGGATCACGAGGTGGAGTTGACCGTGCCGGCCAGTACTGCGCCTCAGGCACCGCCCGCACCCCCCGCACAGGCCCAGGAGCCCCCCTCGGGGCCCACCGCGCCGCAGCGCAGCCGGGGCGCCGACACCCGGGCCCTGACCCAGGTGCTCTTCGGAAAGCTCAAGGGACTCGAGCCGGGCACGCCGGAGCACGACCGCGTGCGCGCGGCGCTCATCGAGGCCAACCTCCCGCTGGTCCGCTACGCCGCCGGGCGCTTCCGCTCGCGCAACGAGCCGATGGAGGACGTGGTCCAGGTCGGCACCATCGGGCTGATCAACGCCATCGACCGCTTCGACCCGGACCGCGGCGTGCAGTTCCCGACCTTCGCCATGCCCACGGTGGTCGGCGAGATCAAGCGCTACTTCCGCGACAACGTCCGCACCGTGCACGTACCGCGCCGGCTGCACGAGCTGTGGGTGCAGGTCAACAGCGCGACCGAGGACCTGACGACCGCCTTCGGGCGCTCCCCGACCACCGCCGAGATCGCCGAGCGGCTGCGCATCGGCGAGGACGAGGTGCTCTCCTGCATCGAGGCCGGACGGTCGTACCACGCCACCTCGCTGGAGGCGGCGCAGGAGGGCGACGGACTGCCCGGGCTGCTCGACCGGCTCGGCTACGAGGACCCGGCGCTGGACGGCGTCGAGCACCGCGACCTCGTCCGCCACCTGCTCGTGCAGCTCCCCGAGCGGGAGCAGCGCATCCTGCTGCTGCGCTATTACAGCAACCTCACCCAGTCGCAGATCAGCGCGGAACTCGGCGTCTCGCAGATGCACGTGTCGCGGCTCCTGGCGCGCAGTTTCCAGCGGTTGAGATCCGCCAACCGGATCGACGCGTGAACCGGACGCGCGACCCGGACGCGCAACCCGGCGTACAACCGAAAGCATGACCGAGCGGTCACCGGTGCGAGCGAATCGCCCACCAGGGCCGTTGCGGGCGGAATCCGTCCGACAGTCCGTCAGACCCCCTCTTTCCAGGGGGTTTTCGCGTCTTGCATGTCGACATGTCACTACAGCGCGTTGCCGACATGTGACATTCTGCCGGAAGCGCGTTTGCCGGAGCTCCGGCTCCGGTATTCAGGTGAAGGCTGCGCTCCCACCGTGGGAGCGTCCGCCGTGACCGTCCCGCGACCCAAAGGGGGTGGCATGTCCGTAGACCAGGGCAGCTCGAAGGTGCTCGCGCTCGCGGAAAGCGAGACCGCGCCCGACGCGCTCCAGGCGCTCGGCTCCATCGATGACGTCCCGACCCTCGACGCCGTGCCGGCTCAGGCCCTTCCGGCAGCCGAAGCCCCCGTCCTGGCGGCCTCGACGAACATCGACACCCGCACCCTGTCCCGCTCCCTGTTCCTGCGGCTCGCCGCACTCGACCAGGACAGCCCCGAGCGCCCGTACGTCCGGGACACCCTGATCGAGCTCAACCTCCCGCTGGTGCGCTACGCCGCCGCGCGCTTCCGCTCCCGCAACGAGCCGATGGAGGACATCGTCCAGGTCGGCACCATCGGCCTGATCAAGGCGATCGACCGCTTCGACTGCGAGCGGGGCGTGGAGTTCCCGACCTTCGCGATGCCGACGGTCGTGGGCGAGATCAAGCGGTTCTTCCGGGACACCTCGTGGTCGGTGCGCGTCCCGCGCCGGCTCCAGGAGCTGCGCCTGGCGCTGACCAAGGCGAGCGACGAGCTCTCCCAGAAGCTCGACCGCTCCCCGACGGTCGGCGAGCTGGCCGCCGTGCTGGGCGTGTCCGAGGAGGACGTCGTCGACGGCCTGGCGGTGGGCAACGCCTACACCGCCTCCTCGCTGGACTCACCCGCCCCGGAGGACGACGGCGGCGAGGGCTCGCTGGCGGACCGCCTCGGGTACGAGGACACGGCACTGGAGGGCGTGGAGTACCGCGAGTCCCTCAAGCCGCTGCTGGCCAAGCTGCCGCCGCGGGAGCGGCAGATCATCATGCTGCGCTTCTTCGCCAACATGACCCAGTCGCAGATCGGCGAGGAGGTCGGCATCTCGCAGATGCACGTCTCGCGGCTGCTCACCCGCACCCTGGCGCAGCTGCGCGAGGGCCTCATCTCGGACTGAGCCCGCCCCGCCGCCGTCCGGCGGCACTCCACGACGGCAAGGCGACCGCCGCGGCACCCCCTGGGGGCCGCGGCGGTCGCGTCGTACGCGGGCGTGGTCCCCGGTCTACTTCAGCGCCAGCCAGGCCACGGCCGCGACGACCACCACGGCTGCGACGATGCCGACGATCAGCCCGATGCGGGGGCCCGAGGAGGCGACGGGGTCCGCCTGCCGGGACTGGGGGGCGCCCTCGTCGACGAACGCACGGAACATCTGGGTGCTGCCTGCGGGGTCGTGGTTGCCCTGGGGGCCCTGGTTGTTAGCCATGGGCCGAGACACTAGCGAATCGGCGAGTGGGGCCCAAGTGCGGGGCTCCGGAGACCCGTTGTTCCAGGTCACCGCCCTTCACCTGGACGTTTACTACCGCAATACTTGCCTTTGCCAACTTTTTATTCCGGGACCCCCGTTTTTATTTGCCTGTAGCAACCAACCGCTCCTATGGTTGCCCTAAGCAACGAATGCGGGAGGTGCGCATGGCCGAGAAGGCGCAGTACGAGGAGCTGATCCGCCAGTTCAGCGCCTTCGGCGCCGTCAAACGGGAACTCGGCCGCATCCTGCCGGCCGACTGTCCCGGCGGATCGGCCGCCGTACTGACGCTGCTGGGCCGCCATGGGGACATGCGCATGAGCAAGCTCGCGGAGCTGCTCGCCGTGGACATGTCGGTGACCAGCCGCCATGTCGCCCACATCGCCGAGCGGGGCTGGATCGAACGCTCCCCGGACCCGGCGGACAAGCGCTCGCGCATCCTGCGTCTGACGCCCGAGGGCCAGGCCCAGCTGGACGATCTGTCCGAACGGACGACCCAGCTGCTGGCCCACCGCCTGAGCGACTGGACCGACGAGGAGGTCGGCCAGCTCACCCGGCTCATGACCAGGCTCCGGGCGAGCTTCGACGACTGCCGGTCCTCCGTGGGCCGGCCCGCCGTACCACCCGCGGTCGATCAGACCACCCGTACACCCGCAGTCACCACGTAAGCAAAGGAAGTCCATGGCAACGACCACACCAGCCGGTGTGCGGGCTCATGCCAAGCACGGGGGAGGCTCCGCCGGAGACGCTCCGATGTCTCACCGGCAGATCATGGAGGCGCTGTCCGGGCTGTTGCTCGGCATGTTCTGCGCCATCCTGTCCTCGACCATCGTCACCAACGCCCTGCCCGAGATCGTGGGCGATCTCGGTGGCGGCCAGAGCGCCTACACCTGGGTCGTCACCGCCTCGCTGCTGACGATGACCGCCTCCACCCCGCTGTGGGGCAAGCTCGCCGACCAGATCAGCAAGAAGGCTCTGGTCCAGACGGCCCTCGTCGTCTTCGTCATAGGTTCCGTCGTGGCCGGTCTGGCGCAGAACCCGGGGATGCTCATCACCGCCCGCGCCATCCAGGGTCTCGGCGGTGGCGGTCTGTCCGCCCTGGCGCAGATCATCATGGCCGCGATGATCTCCCCGCGTGAGCGCGGCCGGTACTCCGGCTACCTCGGCGCGACCTTCGCCGTCGCCACCGTCGGCGGCCCGCTGCTCGGCGGCGTCATCACCGACACCAGCTGGCTCGGCTGGCGCTGGTGCCTCTACGTCGGCGTGCCCTTCGCGATCATCGCGCTGATCGTGCTGCAGAAGACGCTGCACCTGCCGGTGAACCAGCGCAAGGTCAAGGTCGACTGGGCCGGTGCCTTCTTCGTCACCGCGGCCGTCTGCCTGCTGCTCGTCTGGGTCACCTTCGCCGACGACAAGTACTCCTGGATGTCCTGGCAGACCGGCGTGATGGTCGGCGGCGCCGTCGTCCTGACGCTGATCTTCCTGTTCGTCGAGTCCAGGGCCAGCGAGCCGATCATCCCGCTGCGCCTGTTCCGCAACCGCACCATCGCCCTGGCCTCGCTGGCCTCGCTGTTCGTCGGTATCGCGATGTTCGCGGGCACCGTCTACTTCAGCCAGTACTTCCAGCTGGCCCGGGACAAGTCCCCGACGATGTCGGGCGTCATGACCATCCCGATGATCAGCGGCCTGTTCATCTCCTCCACGGTCTCCGGTCAGGTCATCACCAAGACCGGCAAGTGGAAGGGCTGGCTGCTGGCCGGCGGCGTGCTGCTGACGGCGGGCCTGGGCCTGCTGAGCGGCATGCGCTACGACACCCCGTACTGGCACATCGGCATCTTCATGGCGCTGATGGGTCTCGGCGTCGGCATGATGATGCAGAACCTCGTGCTGTGCACGCAGAACCAGGTGGCCCCGAGCGACCTGGGTGCCGCATCCTCCACGGTGACCTTCTTCCGGTCCCTCGGCGGTGCGGCCGGCGTCTCCGTGCTCGGCTCGATCATGTCGAGCCGGATCAGCCACTACGCCACCGACTCCATCGGGCAGCTCAAGCCCGAGGAGCGGATGGCGGCCGGCAAGGCCATGAGCTCCGGCCAGATCCCCGACATGGACCTGCTGCCTCTGCCCATCCGCACCTGGCTGGAGAGCGCCTACGGGCACGGCATCGCGGACATCTTCCTGTACGTCGCGCCGATCGCCGCCCTGGCCTTCATCGTGACGCTGTTCATCAAGGAGGTGCCGCTGCGCACCACCGGCGCCCTGGCCCAGGCGGCCGAGTCCGCCGCCACGACCGCCTCCCCGGCGGCCCCGGTCCCGGCCGAGGCCGCCCGGGTCGCCGACGAGCCCGTCCCGGCGGCCGTGGCCGCCACCGCGCCGGCCGCCGGCACCGCCGCCCGGCCCGAGGCCACCCAGCGGCTCGCCGCCGTCGCCACGGCGACCGGCTCGGAGGCCCCCGTCTCCGGCGGCATCCCGGTCCGCGGCTTCGTGCGCGGCGCCGAGTCCGCGCCGGTCGGGCAGGCCGCCGTCACGCTGATCTCGCTGGCGGGCCGGCAGCTGGGACGCTCGGTCGCCCAGGCCGACGGCTCCTACGCGATCGACGCGCCGAGCGCCGGGTCGTACGTCCTGATCGCCTCCGCCGACGGCTTCCAGCCGCAGGCGTCCACGGTCGTCGTCAACGACGAACCGGTCGCCTACGACATCCTGCTCAGCGGCACCAGCGGGCTCACCGGCCTGGTCCGGTCCCTGGAGGGCGGGCAGCCGGTCAAGGACGCGATGGTGATCGTGACCGACGTGCGCGGGGACCTGCTGGCCTCCGCCGCCACCGGGGAGCAGGGCGACTTCTCCTTCGCCGAGCTGGTGCCGGGCACGGTGACCGTCGCGGTGAACGCCGCCGGGTACCGGCCGCGCGCCCTGCCCGTCGAGGTGGGCGGCACGGGTGTCACCCGCGTCGAGGTCGACCTGCAGGCCGGCGCCGAGGTCCAGGGCGTCGTGCGGGCCCCGCACGGTCCGCTGGCCGACGCCCGCGTGACCCTGGTCGACGCGGCCGGCAACGTGGTCGGCACGGCCACCACCGGCTCGGACGGGGCGTACGCCTTCACCGACCTGGACGCCGGTGAGTACACCGTCATCGCGACCGGCTACCCCCCGGTGGCGACGGCCCTCACGGTCGCCGGCCAGGGCGTCGACGACCACGACATCGAACTCGCCCACCCCGGCGAGTAGCGACACCCCGGCCCGTGGCGGCCCGCGCGCTCCGAGCGGAGGCGCGCCGCCGCCACGGGCCGGTCTCTTTGCGACCGATATACAAGGCTTTCCGGGCCTGTGCAGACCTATGGGCCCGCTTTCCGGGGAGAACAGGGGACAACGGGATGGGACTGACCGCGAGGATCCGCACGCGGGACGGATGGGCCGTGTCGCACGCGGTCGTCACGGTGACCGACATGACCGGCACGCAGGTGCTGCGCGCCGAGGCGGACGCCGAGGGCGCCGTCCGGGACACCGCACAGCTCGCGCCGGGGGCGTACACCGTCATCGTCACGGCCGTCGGGTACGCGCCCGCCGCCTCCAGCGCCATCGTCACCGCGAGCGGCCGGGCCGAGGTCGGCACCGTGACGCTGGCCCGCCAGGGCGGCACCGAGCTGCCGCCGCCCGGGCCGTGGACCATCGACCCGGCGCACTCCAGCGTGGCCGCGGTGGCCCAGCACCTGGGCATCTCCAGCGTGCACGGCCGCTTCACCGACTTCGCCGGCACCGTCGAGATCGCGCCGGACGACGTCACCAAGTCCCGGGTGGAGGCGGTGATCAAGGCGTCCTCCATCGACACCGGCAACGGCATGCGCGACACCCACCTGCGCTCCGCGGACTTCCTGGACGTCGAGCGGCACCCGGAGATCACCTTCCGGTCCACCGGGGTGACCCAGGCCGGCACCGACCGCTGGACCGTCCACGGCGAGCTGGGCCTGCACGGCGTCGTCCGCCCGGTCGACCTGGACCTGGCCTACCTCGGCACCGGCGCCGACCCGTGGGGCGGCACCCGGGCGGCGTTCCGCGCGACCACGGAACTGCGGCGCGAGGACTTCGCCATGAACTACAACCAGGTCCTCCAGGCGGGCATCGCCGCCATCGGCACGACGCTCAGGGTCGAGCTGGACATCCAGGCGGTCCAGGGGGAGTCACTGCCGGCCGTGTGAGGCGCCGCCGGACGTCCGGGCCACCAGCTCGTCGCACAGGTCCCGGAGCTTGACGTTCGTGTGCTGCGAGGCCCGGCGCAGCCGTTCCATGGCCCGCTGGGCGTCGATCCGCTCCCGGGCCATGAGGATGCCGACCGCCTGGTCGATGACGCTGCGGGAGAGCAGGGCGGTCCGCACGTCGGCCGCCGAGGACCGCTGCCGCTCGATGCCCAGCGCCTCGTTCACCGCGTCCGCGGCCCGCACCGCGAAGGTGCGGGCCGCTTCGCGTCCCTCGCCCAGCGAACCGGGTTCGCGGCCGTAGAAGTTGAGGGCGGCGCCCGTCTCGCCCTCGACGGCCAGCGGCAGCGCCAGCACGCAGCGCACCCCGATGGCCAGCGCGTACTCCGTGTACGCGGGCCAGCGGGTCTCCTCGGCCAGGTCGGGGCAGTACCGGGGGCTGCCGGATGCGGCGGCGTCCACGCAGGGGCCCTCGCCGTTCTCGTACTGGCGCAGGTCCAGGCCGCTGGGGAGGCCGGTGCTGCCGGCCAGGGTCATCAGCCGGTCGGCGCGGCGGACCGTGACCGAGCAGGCGACGGCGCCGGGCACCGCACGCACCGCGCGGTCGGTCAGATCGCGCAGCAGGGTGTCGAGTCCCTGGCTGCGTGCCAGTGCCCCGTCCAGCGTCTCGGGGCTTTCGGAGCTCTGAGCGGTCATGCCCCTACGGATATCCCGTCGGCGCCCGAAGACGCCTCGTCACCCGGACGGGTTGTTCGCGTCGACGATGCGGCGGGCCAGGTCGCGCAGTTTGACGTTCTCCCGCTGCGAGGCCTTGACCAGGGAGTCGAAGGCGCCGGCCGCGTCGATGGTCATGCGCTCCATGAGGATGCCGGTGGCCTGGCCGATCAGGTCCCGGGTGCGCATCGCCTCGGTGAGCTGCTGGCGGACGGTCGCCGAGTCCAGGGCGAGGCTGACGTGGGCGGTGAACAGGCGGCCGACGCGGGTGGCGTCCTCGTCGAAGGCGCGCGGCTTGCGCGCGTAGGCCGTCAGCACGGTCAGGCGACGCCGGTCGGCGCGCAGCCGGAGGGACAGCGCCGAGCGGAGGCCGAGGCCGGACAGGGCGTTGCCGCCGCCGTCGGTCTCGGTGTCGTCTATCCGCACCACGGGCGCGGTCCACAGCCGCTGCCAGTCCGGGTGCGGCTCACGGCCGGGCTGCCGGGACTCGGCGGAGCGCACGGCCTCGTCGGTCCAGGCGAGGGCGCGGCCCCTGCCGCCGCGCTCGATCTCCGAGATGCCCGCGTGCTCGGCGCCGGGCATGAGGTGCACGGCCAGCTCGACGGCGGTGCGCAGTGTGTCGTCCGCGGTGCCCGTCCCGTGGAGCCGCCGGGCCGCCGTGGTCAGCGCCTCGGCCAGCTCGAAGCCCGCCGGAAAACGCGGCAAATCGGTAAATTCGGACGCAGTCACACGAACCTCTTCGGCATGCACGGCCGTACGGCCGTGCGCAGGAGAGCTCCGCAGCACATTCCCGACTGCGAGCACAGGACGAACAGCACTTTAGCCGTTCGGTTGCGGGGCGGTGACGCCCGGCCGACGGAGCGGGTGGGCACCTTTCACGGCCCGCTCCCGCGTGGTGGAATGAGGGCCCGGGTCAGGAAGCGGCCTCGCCGGAAAGCCGGACGGACGTCTGTCAGGTGAGTGACGTGACCTTCCCTCCCCGCCCCTGCGAGCCGGGCGAGCCGCCTGGCTGCGCCGTACTGTCACTGCCCCCCGAGATCGACTTCTGCAACGCCGCGGGGCTGCTGCCCATGATCATGACGGCGGTGGACCATCACTCCGGCGCCCTGCGTCTCCTCGTCCTCGACCTGACCTCGACCCACTTCATGGACTCGCAGGGGGCCTGCCTCCTCGACGAGGTGCGCGACCGGCTGCGCGGCCGGGCCCTGCTGCGGGTGGTGGCGGCACCGGCGAGCGTGCCGAGCCTGGTCCTGGAGCTGACCGGCCTGCGCCGTGACGTGCCGGTCCACGACAACCTCGAGGAGGCGTTGCGGTCCGGCGGCGGGTCTCCGGCCTAGGCTGGCGGCATGGCACCGAACATCGCGACCAGCACCCGCGTGACCCTCGACGAGTTGCTGGACTTCGTACGCCCGCGGCACCGCGCGATCCTGCTGACCCGGCGGTCCGACGGCAGCCCGCAGGGGTCACCGCTGACCTGCGGGGTCGACGACTCCGGCCGGATCGTGGTCTCGACGTACCCGGAGCGGGCCAAGACGCGCAACGCCCGGCGGGACGAGCGGGTCAGTCTCGTCGTGCTCAGCGACGACTGGAACGGCCCCTGGGTCCAGGTCGACGGCACGGCGGAGGTCATCGACGCGCCCGACTCCGTGGAGCCGCTCGTGGAGTACTACCGCAACATCGCCGGCGAGCACCCCGACTGGGACGAGTACCGGCGGGCCATGGTCGAGCAGGGCAAGTCGATCATCCGGGTGACGCCCGTGACGTGGGGGCCGGTGGCGACGGGCGGCTTCCCGGCCCGGCTGTCCGAGGACGACTGAGCGGCCGTCAGGCGCGCGCCACCATCGCCTCGATGCCCGCGACGAGCAGTTCCAGGGCGAAGTCGAAGTCCCGCTCCAGCATCTCCGCCACGGTGTCGCCGCCGCGGGCCGCCACGATGTCCCGTGACTCCTCGACGACGCCCGCGGTCTCCGGCGACCCGGTCACCGCGCTCAGGGAGTGCTGGTAGTACTCGTCCGGGCTCAGGCCGGTGTCCGCCGCGCGGCCGAGGAAGTGGCCCTCGATCGTGCCGTAGCCGTAGACGAACTGGAAGACGGCCGAGATCGCGCCGGTCACCCGGTGCGCGGGCAGGCCGGTGCGGCGGATGACGCGCTGCACCGACCGCGAGAAGGCCCGCGCGTTGGGGCCGATGTTGAGGTAGGTCCCGATCAGCTGGGACAGCCAGGGGTGGCGCACCAGCAGCGCGCGGTTCTCCCCGGCCAGCGTGCGCAGCTGGTCGCGCCAGTCCCCGTCGGACTCGGGGCCGGGCATCCGCAGCTCGCCGAAGACCGCGTCCAGGGCGAGTTCGAGCAGTTCGTCCTTGGTGTCGACGTACCAGTAGACGGACATCGCCGTCACGTTCAGCTCCGCGGCCAGGCGGCGCATGGAGAATCCGGGCAGGCCCTCGGCGTCCAGCAGCCGGACGGTGACCTCGGTGATCCGCTCCCGGTCGAGTCCGGACGGCTGCCCGCCGCCCCGCCCGCCGCGGCGAGTCCCGCCGCCGAGCCAGACACTGGCCCTCGGCCCCTGCCGGTCTGCCTTCGCCATGCGCACCTGCCTCGGTCTCCCCGTCGCCGGTCATGCTAGACGCCCCCTGGAGGGAGCGAGGGGCGGCAGCGCGGCGCACCGGGGCTCCCGCACGGCGCACCGCACCGTGCGGGAGCCCCTGGCGTCGTCCCGGGCCGGCCGGTCAGTTTCCGACGGCCGGCTGCGTGAGGTCGTAGAACGTGGCCGACCCCGCGGTGACCTCCTTGAAGTTGGCCTCGACCCAGGAGGTGATCTGCGACGAGCTGCCGGAGTCACCGCCCATGCCGCCGCCCGTGCCGCCACCGGAGACGAAGTAGTGGATCCTGCCGTCCTCCACGTACTTCTTGAACTGGGCCGGCGTGGGGGACGGGTCCGTGCCGTTGAAGCCGCCGATCGCCATCACCGGGTCGCCGGTGCCGAGCTGGTAGCTCGCGGCGTTCTGCGAGCCGATCGCCGCCGCGACCCAGGTGTACCGGTCGGCGTCGGTCTCCAGCAGTTTCCTGGCCTCGGCGTCGACCTGGGCGCCGTTCAGCAGGCCGCCCATGCCGCCGTCCGTGCGGCCGCCCTCGCCGGTGGCGCCCTGACCGTTCGGGGCCGTCCCGCCGTTCCGGCCGCCGCCGGGGAAGCCGCCGCCCGGCTGGTTCTGGCCCGGCGCACCGCCCGGGAAGCCGCCGGTGCCGTTGCCCGGACCGCCCTGCCCCTGGCCCTGCCCCTGCTGACCCTGCCCCGGCACGTTGCCGCCGCCCGGGAAGCCGCCGCCGGGACCGCCGCCCCGGCCGCCGCCGCCCGGGCCGCCCATCATGCTCGCGCCGGCCGGGCCGGCCGTGACGATGGAGCCGCTGTGCCCCTCCCGCACGGTGCTGAGGGTGTACGCGGTCGGCCCGGCCAGCGCCGCCACGACGCCCAGCCCCGCCACCGCGAGCGCGGTCCGCCGCCCCAGCCGTCCGGCGAAGACGAGCCCGAGCGCGGCGGCCAGGCCTCCGACGAGGACCAGCCACCTCAGCCACGGCAGGTAGTCCGGCGTGCGGTGCAGCAGCACGTATCCCCAGGCGGCCGTCGCCGTGACCGCCGCGGCGAGCGCCAGGGACGCCAGGATCCGCTCGCGCCGCTCCCACAGGGCCGCCGCGCCCATGCCGACCACGGCCGCCAGGTACGGGGCGAGGGCCACCGTGTAGTACTGGTGGAAGATGCCCGCCATGTAGCTGAAGACCGCCGCCGTCGTCAGCAGCGAGCCGCCCCAGACCAGGAACGACGCCCGGGTCGCGTCGGTGCGCCCGCGCCCGCGCGTCACGATCAGGCCCGCAACGAGCAGGATCAGCGCGGCCGGCAGCAGCCAGGAGATCTGGCCGCCGATCTCGGAGTCGAACATCCGGTCCCAGCCGGTCGCGCCCCACTGCCCGCCGGCCCCGCCGCCGGGGCCGCCCCCGCCGCCGACGCTGCCGGTCTCCTCGCCGTTGAGGCGGCCGAGGCCGTTGTAGCCGAAGGTCAGCTCCAGGAAGCTGTTGTTCTGCGAGCCGCCGATGTACGGCCGCGACGAAGCGGGCCACAGCTCGACGACCGCGACCCACCAGCCGCCGGAGACGACGATCGCTGCGGTCGCCAGCGCCAGCTGGCCCAGCCGCCTCCGCAGCCGGACCGGGGCGCAGACGCCGTAGACCAGGGCGAGCGCGGGCAGGATCAGGAAGGCCTGGAGGGTCTTCGCCAGGAACGCGAGGCCGATCGCCGCGCCCGCCCACACCAGCCACTTGGTCCGGCCGTCCTCCAGCGCGCGCACCACGAGGTAGCAGGCGACGGACATCAGCAGCGCCAGCAGCGCGTCCGGGTTGTTGAACCGGAACATCAGCGCGGCGACGGGCGTGAGCGCCAGCACCGCGCCGGCGATCAGTCCGGCGGCCGGGCCGAAGCGGCGGCGCACGGCCGCGTACACGACGGCGACCGTCGCGACGCCCATCAGCACCTCGGGGACGAGGATCGCCCAGGAGCCGAGCCCGAAGATCCGCACCGACAGCGCCATCGGCCACAGCGCGGCCGGGGGCTTGTCGACGGTGATGGCGTTGCCGGCGTCGAGCGAGCCGAAGAAGAACGCCTTCCAGGACTGGCTGCCCGCCTGCACGGCCGCCGAGTAGAAGGAGTTGGCGTAGCCGGACGCGCTCAGGTTCCAGAGGTAGAGCAGCGCGGTGGCCAGCAGCAGGCCGAGGAAGGCCGGGCGCGCCCAGCTCGGGTCCTCGGGGCGGCCCCGCCACAGTCTGCGCGGCAGGGCCTGTGCGGGTGGCCGGGGAGGCTGTGCCGGGGGCGTCGCGCCGCTGTCGGCGGGACGCGCATCCCCCTCGTACGTCGTCCGGTCGTAGTGCGTCGTCATCGTCCGTCCCTCGGGTCGGTGTCGGCGGGGCGTACCGGCGCCAGTCGCACGGTGGCGTCGCCCCGGGTGTGCTCCGCGACGTCACCGGCGCGGAACGAGGTCGTCGGGCAGGGGGGCGTGGCGTACGGGGTCGTCCCGTACGGCCGCGGAGCCTGCCGCGTCCCCCGGGGGGCCGGGGCGGGCGGCGTGTCCGGGAACACCCAGGCCCGGAAGAGCAGGAAGCGGAGCACGGTGGCGGCGAGGTTGGCGGCGATCAGCACCGCCAGCTCGGTGGAGTGGGCCGGGTCGGCCGTCGCGGCGCTCAGCGCGGCGAGCGAACCGCTGGTCAGGGCCAGACCGATGCCGAAGACGACCAGTCCCCGCGCCTGGTGGCGCACCGCACCGCCCCGGCCGCGCACCCCGAAGGTCAGTCGCCGGTTGGCGGCGGTGTTGGCGACCGCGGAGACCAGCAGGGCGAGCGCGTTGGCGAGCTGCGAGCCGGCGAAGACGCGGAAGCCGCTGTAGAGCAGCAGGTAGAAGAGGGTGGACAGGGCGCCGACGACGCAGAAACCGACGAGCTGGCGGGCGAGCCCCTGCGGTACGTCCTTGATGTCCCGGTCGCGCGGGTCGTCGCCGAACGGCCGGGCCAGCCGGTCAAGCGGCAGCGAACCCGTGGCCAGGGCCCTGCCGACCCGCCACACGCCCCTGAGGTCGTCGGTCGCCGTCCGCACGATGTGCACGGTGGAGTCCGGGTCGTCGATCCAGTCGACCGGCACCTCGTGGATCCGCAGCCCGGCCCGCTCGGCGAGCACCAGCAGCTCGGTGTCGAAGAACCAGCCGGTGTCCTCCACCAGCGGCAGCAGCACCTGGGCCACGTCCCGGCGGATCGCCTTGAAGCCGCACTGGGCGTCGGAGAAGCGGGCCTGGAGGGAGCCGCGCAGGATGAGGTTGTAGGTCCGGGAGATGAACTCCCGCTTGGCGCCGCGCACGACCCGTGAGCTGCGGGCGAGCCGGGAGCCGATCGCCAGGTCCGAGTGACCGGAGATCAGCGGGGCCACCAGCGGAAGCAGCGCGTTGAGGTCGGTGGACAGGTCGACGTCCATGTAGGCGAGGACCGGGGCGTCGGAGGCCGACCAGACCGTCGTGAGGGCCCGGCCCCGCCCCTTCTGCTCCAGCCGGGCGGACCTGACCTCGGAGAGCTCCGCCGCCAGCCGGGCCGCCACGTGCGGGGTGGCGTCCGTGGAGGCGTTGTCCGCGACCGTGATGCGGAACGCGTACGGGAAGGTGCGGGTGAGGTGCTCGTGCAGTCTCAGGACGCACGGCCGCAGGTCCTTCTCCTCGTTGTAGACGGGGATCACCACGTCCAGGACAGGCGTACCGGCTCCTGCGGCCGGGAGGTGCTCCCGCGCCGGCAGGGAGCCGGGAGAAGAGTCGGTTCGCATGGCACCGACTCTTCTCAATCCCCCTGTCGCGTCCGTGTGGTGAGGCTGTGCCGTGCCTGTGAGTGCGGCCCCGCGCTCCCGTGCGCCGGCACCGCGGGCAGGGCCGGGACCGCGGGCAGGTGCACGGTGAAGACCGTCCGCCCCGGCACGCTGTCGACGGTCACCCCGCCGCCGTGCGCGGCCGTCACGGCCTGCACGATGGCGAGTCCCAGGCCCGTCGAGCCGGTCGCCCGGGATCGTGCCGAGTCGCCGCGCGCGAAGCGTTCGAAGACGTGCGGCAGCAGCGCGGGCGGGATGCCGGGCCCGTCGTCCTCCACGTCCACGCACAGCCAGGACCCGCTGTGCCGCACGCGCGCGGTGACGGTCGTGCCGGGCGGGGTGTGGTTGCGGGCGTTGGCCAACAGGTTGACCAGCACCTGCTGGAGCCGGGCGGCGTCCGCCGACACCCGCGCCGGCTCGTCGGGCAGGTCGAGCCGCCAGACGTGGCCGAGGCCGGCCGCCCGGGCGTCGCTGACGGTGTCCACGACGAGCGGGACGAGGTCGGTCCGCTCGAACCGCAGGGGCCGCCCGGCGTCCAGGCGGGCGAGCAGCAGCAGATCCTCGACCAGCAGGGTCATGCGGCCCGCCTCGGACTCGATGCGGCCCAGCGCGTGCCGGGTGTCGGGACCGACCTGCTCCCGCCCCCGGCGGGTGAGTTCGGCGTACCCGCGGATGGAGGCGAGCGGCGTGCGCAGCTCGTGGCTGGCGTCCGCGACGAACCGCCGTACCCGCGTCTCGCTCTCCTGCCGTGCGTGCAGGGCTCCGTGCACATGGTTCAGCATGCGGTTCAGCGCGGCGCCGACCCGGCCGACCTCGGTGTGCGGGTCGCACTCGGACTCCGGGACGCGTTCGTCGAGGTTCACCTCGCCCGCGTGCAGCGGCAGTTCGGAGACGCGGGTGGCGGTGGCCGCGACCTTGCGCAGGGGGCGGGTGGCGACGCCGACGATGACGGTGCCCGCGAGGGACGCGGCGACGAGACCCGCGGCGGTGACGCTGGCCTCGACGAGGATCAGGGTGTTGATGGTGCCGGTGACGTCGGAGGTGGGGAGGGCGGCGTAGTAGCCGTCGTGGTACTCCACGCGGTAGTCGCCCAGACCGGGGATCTCGACGCCGTGCGCCTCGCCGTCCCGGGGCACGGAGGCCAGCGCGGCACGTCCCGCCGCCTCGACGGAGACCGCCTTCGTCCTGCTGAAGTCGGTGCTCTCGTCGTCCTTCTCGCCGTACTTGGCGTCGACGACGGCACCGTCGCGGACCTCGGCGACGATCGTGCCGCGCGGTTGCGGGCCCCCGTGCGTGACGAACTCGTCGAGGTCCATGCGAGGCGGGCCCACGCCGCCGGCCTTGAGGTCGCCGGGCGGCCCGAAGCCGGACACCCGGGCCGCGACCTCGCGCACCTGCCCGTCCAGCTGCTCGTACAGATGCGACCGCAGCGCCACCGTCGTCACCGTGCCGATCACCGCGCAGACCACCGCGATCAGCGCCACGGACGCGACGACGAGCCGCGTCCGCAGGGTCCGCGGCCGCGGTCGTCGCCGTCGGCTCATGACACCGCGGGCTTGATCAGGTAGCCGGCGCCGCGCCGGGTGTGGATCATCGGCTCGCGTCCGGCGTCGATCTTCCGGCGCAGGTAGGAGATGTACAGCTCGACGACGTTGGCCTGGCCGCCGAAGTCGTAGGACCACACGCGGTCCAGGATCTGCGCCTTGCTGAGCACGCGCCGCGGGTTGCGCATCAGGAAGCGCAGCAGCTCGAACTCGGTGGCGGTGAGGTGGATGCCGTCGCCGCCGCGGGTGACCTCGTGGCTGTCCTCGTCGAGACTGAGGTCGCCCACGACCAGGACGGAGTCGGAACGCCGGTCGGCGGCGCCGGAGCGGCGGATCAGGCCGCGCAGCCGGGCGACGACCTCCTCGAGGCTGAACGGCTTGGTGACGTAGTCGTCCCCGCCCGCGGTCAGTCCGGCGATGCGGTCCTCGACCGCGTCCTTCGCGGTCAGGAACAGCACCGGCACGTCGGGCAGGTCGCGGCGCAGCCGCCCCAGCACGCTGAGCCCGTCCATGTCCGGCAGCATCATGTCCAGCACGACGGTGTCGGGCCGGAACTCGCGCGCGGCCTGGACGGCACCGTGCCCGTCGCCCGCACTGCGGACCTGCCAGCCCTCGTAGCGCAGGGCCATGGACAGCAGTTCGGTGATGGACAGCTCGTCGTCCACCACAAGCACCCGGACGGGGCTCCCGTCCGGCCTCAGCAGTTCGGCGCGCCCCTGGGGCGAGGTCGTGGTCATACCGGACACGATGTCGGGGCGCTCTGAGAGCACCCTTTTCCCGAGCTGTGATTTCCCTGAGAAACCCACAGGGGCCCCTCAGGAACCTCCTGGACACGTCCCGGGACCGGCCCCGGCCGGGCTCTTCCGGCCCGGGTCAGCCTTCGGGCAGCCCGAACAGCCGCGCCCCGTTGTCGTGGCACACCGCCCGCAGCCACGCGTCGCCCAGCCCCAGCCGCTCCAGCGCGTGCAGCTGGTGCAGGTAGGGATACGGGATGTTGGGGAAGTCCGACCCGAGCAGGACGCGGTCGCCGAGGGCGGCCAGCCGGGGCAGGGCCCGCCGGGGGAAGGGGGCGAGCCGCTCGCTGAAGTCGGTGAACGCCATGGTGGTGTCCAGCCGCACCTCGCCGTACCGTTCGGCGAGGTCCAGGAAGTCCTCGTACTCCGGCATCCCGAGGTGCGCGACGACCAGCCGCAGCCGGGGGTGCCTCGCCAGCACCCGCGCGATCGGCCCGGGCCCGGTGTGCTTGCCCGGCGCGGGCCCGGAACCGCAGTGGATCACCACCGGGACCCCCGCTTCGGCGAGCAGCCCCCAGGCCCCGTCGAGCAGCTCGTCGGCCGGGTCGTACGCGCCCACCTGCACATGCGCCTTGAAGACCCGGGCCCCCGCCTCGACGGCCCGGCCGACGTACGCCTCGGCGCCGGGCTCCGGGAAGAGGGTGGAGGTGTGCAGGCAGTCGGGGGTCCGGCGGGCGAAGTCCACCGCCCAGTCGTTCAGCCACTGCGCCATGCCGGGCTTGTGCGGGTACAGCATGGCGGTGAAGGCGCGCACGCCGAACTCCCGCAGCAGCGCCGTCCGTTCCTCCCCCTCCCTCCGGTAGGTGATCGGCCACTCCACCCCGCCGGTCAGCGGGCCGAGCGCGTCGAAGTACCTCCAGACCTTGCGCAGCACCCGCTCGGGCATGAAGTGCGTGTGCACGTCGACGAGGCCGGGCAGCCCGAGACCTTCCCAGAAGCCACGGACCTGCCGGAGCTCCTCCGGACCGGCCCCCGATATGCGCTGATCACTCATGCCGACCACGATCTCCCCGGAGGCGGGGCCGGGTCCACCTCCCGGCCGAAGGGAACGCCGGCTCAGAACAGGCCGTCCTGGACCCCGGCGGCCGCGGTGAAGTCCCGCACGGGGACGGTGCACCGGTCCCCCTCGGCGGCCACCAGCTCCCACCCCGGCATCAGCCGCGTGTCGAGCACGACGACCCCCCGCTCCGTCGCAAGGTGGAGGTCCGGCCCGGCGACCGCCACCAGCTCACCCCCCACCGCGGCTCCCGCCACCAGCCCGGTCACCTCCCCCACGGCTCCGGGCCCCCGGCCCCCCTCCTCGAGTCCGAACGCCCGCACGTGGTCCACGGCCCGGAACGGCTCCGGCGCCAGCGACTCCGGCCAGCCCACGAGGGCCACCGCCCGCCCGTGCAGCTCGGCGATCTCGGCCGCCCGTTCCCCCTCCGTCCCGGGCAGCACGGAACGCACCGCACGCTTCCGGGCGTACGGGATCCGGTCGGGCACCCGCAGCGCGGCCCGCAGCAGTTCCTCGGTCCGCCGCGCGGCCATCAGCGGCCCGGTCCCCAGCCAGCTGAAGCACACCGCCCCCTGTTCCAGCAGCCGCGCCGACCCCCTTTCGGCCCCGGTGATCCCCACCTTGACGAGTCCGGGCCCGAACCACGCCAGGTACACCCGGTACGGCCGGGGGTCGTCGGCGATCGTGTCGGCGGCCACCGAGTGCGCCCGGTCCAACCGCGCGCACTCCTCGCACCGCGCCCCCGTGCTCCGCCCCGGCACGGCCTCCCCGGCCGGACAGGCATGCCCCCGCGCCCCGACACACGTCCGCACACCCCCTGCCGCGACGTCGAAGGCCACCCGTTTTCCCCTGGTCAGCGCGCTGCGCCGGCCACCGAGCCACGTCAGCACAGGACTGCCCTCCACCCACCGCAGCCCCGCGCACTTCCATGCCTGTGCCATCGCCCCGAGCGTACGAGCCACCACTGACAACGCCGCCGGGATGACATGCATCACAGAAATAAACGAACGTCTGGAACAACCGTCCCCGTCCGTCCACTTTATCCCGGCGGAATCCTCCGGAAGGGAAGGCGGAGGGAAAGGGTAATCCGGAAAAAATAAGCCCCCATTTTACGTGGCCTATAAACTCGTCGGAATTCCGGCCATCCTGCGCGATGCGCGGTGGCCATTCCCCCTTTCTCCCGCCAGGTCCGCAGGAAAGGTCCTCAGTGAAGCTTCGCCGTTCCCTCGTCGTGGCCGCCGCCGTCGCGGTGGTCACGCCCGTCGCGCTCCTCGCCGCCACCCCGGCACTCGCCGCCGGGACGCCCACGGCGCAGACGCAGAACCAGCCGACGTACGCGGAGTTGGTGAAGGCCGCCACCGACACGCAGAAGGCGTACGAAGAGGCCGTCACCGCCAGGGAGGAGGGACGGAAGAAGCTCGAGGCCACCCTGGACTCCCTGGATTCCGACACTCACCCGCTCAAGGCGGCCGCGATTACCGCGAAAAAGGCGGCCAAGGACGCGGCGGACGCCAGAACCGCCGCCGAGCAGGCCGTCGCGGACGCCGAGGCCGCAAGCGAAGCGGCCGAGAACGACACCGAGAAGGCCGAGGCGCGGCAAGCCCTCGAAACCGCCGAGGCCGACCTGTCGAAGGCCGTCGAGGCCAAGCGGAAGGCCGACGCGACGGCCGAGGCGGCCCAGACCGCGCTGGACGACGCCAGGGTGGCGGCCGTCCGCGAGTACGGCGCCCTCAAGGACACCCTCGACAAGGCCCTCGAGGCCAAGAACGCCGCCGAGGCCGCGCTCGCCGCCGCCAAGAAGTGCGTCCGCGAGAACGGGCTGACCTCGCTCGCGGTGGGACTGCCGTCCGAGGTCGTCGCCGGGACCACCGTCGACTTCACCCTCCGCGTGACCAACGGCACCGCGCGCACGCTGACGGTCGACCCCCTGGTCTTCTTCCACTTGGAGGGCGAACGGGCCGACGCGAAGGGCGCCTTGGAGGTGGAGTGGTCCAACGGCTCGGGCTGGCAGCCCCTTCCCGCCGGCGGGTCCGTCCACATCGCGCACATCGACGTCATGAAGCCGGGCGGGCGGAACGACGTGAAGCTGCGGATGAAGGTCGGCGCCGAGGCCCGGACCGCCGACGCCTTCGCCCTGTTCGCGGGCGACGCCTCCGACGCGTACAACCCCTGCGTCCTGGGCCCGATGAAGCGCTACGACTTCGAGGTCCTGCCCGCGGGCAGCGAACCCGGCCCGGTCGACGAGGCCGAACCCGGCCGGCCCGACGAGAACGACGACGAGCGTCCGGACACCGCGAAGCCCGGCACGGACACCGCGAAGCCCGGCACGGGCACCGGCACCGGCACCGGCACCTCGGCGCAGGGTGGCACGTCCACGCAGTCGGTGGCCACGGACACGAGCACGAGCACGAGCACGAGCGGCAGCCTCGCCGAGACCGGAGCTTCCTCCACGACGACGCTCGCCCTCACGAGCGCCCTCACCGCCGCCCTCGGCGCCGGCGCGGTCTTCGCCGTACGCCGCCGCAGGGCCGCGGACGACGTCTGATCACTCGCTCACCGAGCCACGAAGGTCCGGGCCCCGGGGAATTCTCCGCGGGGCCCGGACCCGGCAGCGCCGCTGCCCGAAGTGAAAACGACGAAGGCCCCGGATCGCTCCGGGGCCTTCGTCCTGTGTGCACTCGGCAGGATTCGAACCTGCAACCTTCTGATCCGTAGTCAGATGCTCTATCCGTTAAGCTACGAGTGCTTGTATTTTTCTGTTTTCCCGCCGCTCCCGGTCCTTTCGGCCCCGCTCGCGGCGACAGGAAGAACATTACATGACTGCCGCCGTCATGTGAAATCCGATTGCCACACCCCTTGTGACCTGCGGAAACGCCACCACAGGCACGACGGAGCGCCGACCGGACCCGGACGACGACGAAGCCCCGGCCGTCAGGGCCGGGGCTTCGTCGGTCAACTGCGGAGGCGGAGGGATTTGAACCCTCGATGGGCTTTAAGACCCAAACCGCATTAGCAGTGCGGCGCCATAGACCGGACTAGGCGACGCCTCCAGACAACATCACCTCTCGCGTGCGAGCGCGGGTGGTGCGTGCCGATGATGACACAGATGAGCGCGCTGTCACCAATCGACGTCCACGGTACTAGGCAGGCGGGCCGCAGGGCAAAGCCCTTGGGCGTGGTCGCGCAACGTCCGGCCGGACGGGGCGTTAGTCAGGTCATGCTGCTGATCACCCGACCCCTCGCCGCCCGCCTCCTCGGCGCGGCCGCCGTGTCCGTCGCCGCCTTCGTCTCCCTGGCCGCCGCACCCGCGGCCGCGTCCGCCGGCACCGGCACCGGCACGCTGATGCCACCGCCGGTCCGCGACGAGGACCGGGCCGGCGACCACCTGACGGTCACCGTCCGGGACGCCGGGGCGGGCGCGGACGGGACGTACGAGCTGTACTGCCACCCCGGCGGCGGCAGCCACCCCGACCCGGCCGGCGCCTGCGCCGTGCTCGACCGGGACACGCGCTGGGGACGGGACACCTTCGCGGCGGTCCCGGAGGGCAGCGTCTGCACCCTGCAGTACGGCGGACCGGCCACCGCGCACGTCACCGGCACCTGGGCCGGGCGCCCCGTCGACGCGCGCTACGACCGCGGCAACGGCTGCCAGGTCTCCCGCTGGGACCGCATGGTGCCCCTGCTGCCCGATCTGCGGGCGCCCGCGGGGGCGTAGCCGGGCCCGGGGCGGTACCCGGTCACACGTTCTACTTCACTTCCTCGTGCGACCTCCCTGCCATCCCGACCCGCCGACCGGGCCCAGCGCATAGACTCCCTCGCGTGACACGCTGCGGGCCGATTGGCAAGATGGCCCAGGCGGTCGGCAAGTGCGGTAACAGGAGGGAAGCGTCTCGTGAGCAGCAGGCCATCCCGAGGCGCTGCTCGCCTCGCAGCCATACTGGACGCCCTGCCCGACGCGTTGGTCCTGGTCAACGCCAACGGCACCGTCGTCAACGCGAACACCATCGCGCTGGAGGCCTTCGAGGCGCCGGGCACCGCCCTGGTCGGGCGCGGGCTGCTGGACCTGCTGCCGCAGTTCGACTCGCGGCTGATCCCCGGGTCCATGCGGCGGCCGGACCACATCGACCCGCGCGCGCGCACCAAGCCGACGCGGATGGTCGCCCGGCGCACGGACGGCACCGAGTTCCCCGTCGAGGTCGCCAGCGCCAACCTCGAGAACGGGCAGCAGGCCTACGACGGCTACGGCTACACCGGCGACGAGCTGCTGATGCTCGTCGTCCGCGACCTCACCGGCACCGTCGACACCGAGGCCGAGCTGGCGCGTTCGCAGCGGCAGACCGAGATGATCCTGCGGGCCGCCTCCGAGGGCGTCGTCGGCACGGACACCGACGGGCGCATCGTCCTCGTCAATCCGGCCGCCGCCCAGATCCTGGGCTACCGGGCCAGCGACCTCGGCGGCCGTGAGCTGCACACCCTCGTCCTGCACTCGCGTGCCGACGGCTCCCCCTTCCCGTACGACGAGTCCCCGCTCGCCGACACCCTGCGCTCCGGGCGCAAGCACCGGGTGCGCGGGCAGGCGCTGTACTCCAAGAGCGGCGACAAGCTGCCGGTCGACCTGACGACCGCGCCCGTGCGCGACGGCGACCAGCTCGTCGGCGCCGTGATGACCTTCACCGACCGGCGGCCGTACGACGCCCTCGTCAAGGAGCACGAGGAGGCGGAGCAGCGGCACGCCGAGGAGCTGGAGCGGCTCTCCGAGGAGCACGGTTCCGAGCTGACCGCGCTGCGTCAGCAGCACGTGACCGAGCTGGAGGAACTGCGCGAGAAGCACGCGGAGGAACTCGCCGCGAACGAGGACCGCTACGCCGCGCTCGGCGAGCGGGAGAAGGACCGGTACGAGGCGCTCGCCGCCCGGCACGAACAGCTGCTCACCCTCCTCGGGACCTCCCTGCGGGGGCCGCTGGAGGAGCTGCGCCAGGAGCTGGCCGCGCTCGCCGCCGACGACGCGGGCCAACTGTGGCCCGAGGCGAACCAGGTGCTCCACCACCTGTCGGCCGGCTACACGCGGATCACGACCCTCATCGACAACGTCCTCGGGTACCAGCGCCTCGACGTCGGGAACGAGAGCGTCTCCCGTACGAAGGTGATGCTGGACGCCGTCGTCGCCTCCGGTGTCGACGGGGCCGTCGAGCTGATCGGTCCGGGACGGGTGCAGTTCGCCGTGCACGCGCCGCCCATCGAGGCCGAGGTCGACCCCCGGTTGCTGGCGACCGCGCTGGCGCATCTCGTCGCGGACGTCGCGGGCGTCGACGCGACCGGCAACACGCCGGTGTCGGCGGGCGGTTACCTGGACAACACCGTCGTCGTGGCGGCGGCGCAGCGCGGCGAGGTCGTGCGGATCGAGGTGCGCGGGCCGTACGCCGGGGGAGACCCGGTGCACGAGCCGATCGTGCGCGGGATCGTCCGGGCGCACGGCGGTGTGCTGCAGACGCACGAGGTGCCGGGCATGAGCGGCAGCGCCTACGTCCTGGAGGTGCCGATCGGGGGCGGGGCGGGTGCCGTCGCGGTCGCCCCGGCCGCCGAGGCGCCGGCCACCGCGGACGTGGCACCGGACACGCCGGCCACTCAGGAGGGTCCCGCCGCCGGCGGGCGGCGACGGGCCCGTCGGGCTTCCGTCGACGCCTTCCTGGAGAGCGAGGTCGAGGGCCCGTCAGCCGAGGGTGCCGACGGCGCCGCCGGCCCCGAGGCGGAGAACGGCACGCCCACCGGGCGGCGCAGGCGGCGGGCGGCCGGGGAACCGGCGCCGGCTCCCGTCGCGCTTCCGGCCCAGGCGGCCCCGGCCGACGGTTCCGGCGGTACCGGACGAAGGCGGGGACGGCCCGCGGAGGGCGGGGGCGCCGACGGGGACGGCCCCGGGCCCGAGGCGTCCGCCGGTGTGTCCGAGGGTGCCGTCGTCATGGCCGCCGAGCATGCCGCGGGCGCCGCGGCCTCCAACACCGGTCTGGGCGGGACCGTACCGCCGCAGGGCGTGCCCGCGTCCCCGCAGGGCGTGCCCGGCGGTCCGCAGGCCCTGCCCGCGCCCGCCGGACGGCGTGCCCGGCGGGCCGGGGACGAGCAACACGCGCTGCCCCCCGCGCTGCCCGCGCAGGCCGGCGAGCCGGATCCGGACGACGCGTCGCGGCCGACCGGACGCCGGCGGCGCGCGCTGGCCTCCGCGAACGAGCGTGCCGCCGCGCAGGAGGCGGCGCCGCGCCAGGTGTTCGCCCTGCCGCCCGCCGAGGCCGACCGGCCGTCCGACGACGCGCCGGAGGCGACCGGCCCCGCGGCCGCCGCGAACGCCGGGCAGGCCGCCCAGGTGCCGGGCCCGGCCGTGTCCGGCGACGCGCTGATCGACGCCGGCCGGCACGACGCCGTGCCGCACGACCAGGCCGACGACCACACTCCGCCGCAGCCGCACCCGACCGAGGCACCGACGGGACGCCGCCGCCGGGCGGTCGCCGCACCGCCGGCACAGACGGCGCAGGCGCCAGGCATTCCCGTCCAGGGCGGTCCGGTGCAGGGTGCGCCCGTGCAGGGTGCCCCCGTGCCCGGGCAGGGTGCCGTGGTGCCCCCGCAGGGTGCCGCCACCGGTCGGGGCGCGCCCGCGCCGGAGGCCACGCGTGAGCCGGCCGCCCCCGCCGCACCGGCCCAGCCCGCCGGACCCGCCCAGCCCGCCGCCCCCGCCGAAGGCGACGAGGTCATCGCGGCCGAGGCCGCCGGGCCCCCTGCCGGTGCACAGGCCGCCACGTCCGCCCCTGCCCCCGCCCCGCAGCCGTGGCCCGCGGTCGCCGTGCCGCCGGCTGCCCCCGTGCCGCCCGGCGGCACGCCCCCCTCGCCCGCCCCGTCGGGCGCCACCGACACGCCCGCCCCCGTGCCCGCCCCCGTGCCCGCTCCCGTGCTCGCGCCGGCCGTCCCGGTCTCCACGCCGAGCCGGGGCACCCCGCTGCCGCCGGAGAACGCGCCGCGCGTGGCCCAGCCGCTGCCCGCGGAGGCCTCCGCCCCGGCCGACCCGAACTCCACCCAGGGACGGGCCATCAGCGTGCGGACGCTCGGCCAGGGCGTGCCGTTCAACCGGCAGGCGCTCCAGGTGCAGCAGACGTCGGCCACGCCACCGCCGCACCAGCCGGGCGGCTCCGGCCGGCGCCGCAAGCTGGGCACCCCGCCCGACCCGGCGGCCGCGGCCCGCCCGGAGCAGGCGGCCCGCCCGCATCCGGCGGCGGACCAGCCGGCCGTGCCCGCACAGCCGAAGGCCCCCTCCCCGCACACGCAGACGCAGACGCAGGAGCAGCCGTCGCCGGCCGGCGGACAGCCCCGGCGCGCCCCGACGACCGAGGGCGCCGGACGGTCGTACGCCATAGGGGCGCCGGACCGGAACGCCGCCGAGGGGCCCGAACCGCTGGACGGGCCCGGCGGAGCCGTGGAGGTGGCCGACCCGCCGCGTCCGCAGCCGATGGACGACGAACTCCCCCCGGAGCCGCTGGACAACCCGCGCCGGCTGCTGGTGTGGCCCGCGCCGGACGTCTCCACCCAGCAGGCGCTCAGTGACCGCGGCTACCGGCCGGTGATCGTGCACTCGCGCGAGGAGGTCGACGCGCAGATCGCGGCGTTCCCCGCCGCGCTGTTCGTGGACCCGCTGACCGGGCCGATCACGCGTACGGCGCTCCAGTCGCTGCGGCAGGCGGCGGTGGCGGCCGAGGTGCCGGTGCTGGTCACGGCCGGGCTCGGGCAGGCGTCGCGCGACGCCGCCTACGGCGCCGACCCCGCCGTGCTGCTCAAGGCGCTCGCGCCCCGGGACAGCGAGCAGCATCCGCCGCGCGTCCTGCTGATCGAGGAGCACGCGGAGATCGCGCTGGCGCTGACCTCGACGCTGGAGCGGCGGGGCATGCAGGTGGCGCGGGCGGCGAGTGACGCCGACGCGGTGACGCTGGCGGGCCAGTTCCGGCCGAACCTGGTCGTGATGGACCTGATGCGGGTGCACCGGCGCCAGGAGGGCTTCGCCGGGATCATCGACTGGCTGCGCGCGAACGGGCAGCTCAACCGCACCCCGCTCGTCGTCTACACCGCCGCCGTCGACCAGGCCGACCTGCCGCGGCTGGCGTCCGGGGAGACCGTGCTGTTCCTGGCGGAGCGGTCCACCAGCGGCGAGGTGCAGTCCCGGATCGTCGAGCTGCTCGCGCGGATCGGGACCAACTGACGCCGCGCTAGCCGGAGACGATCCTGCGCGCCGCCTGCTTGATCGAGGCGCGCAGGCGGTCGGCGTCCGTGCCGTCGCCGCCCACCAGGATGCGTTTCATCTGGGGCACGACGGTCGCCCAGTTGGCCAGGGCGACCAGCAGGAACAGCAGGTCGGGGGCCGGGATGGCGTCGGTGATCACGCCGCGCTCCTGGCCGTCCCGCACGGCGGCGACCTTGCGGGCGTAGTGGGCCTGGCGTTCGGCCTCGTGGGGCAGTTCGGCGGCGCCGTACTCCATGCCCTCCCAGAAGAGCAGGCGCAGCAGCTCGGGGTGGGCGGCGTGGTAGTCCAGCAGGCGGTCGATCCAGCCCTCGATGTCGTCCGGGTCGACCGGGACGGAGATCGCGAGGTCGAGCATCTTCTTCTCGAGGACGGACGCGAACAGCTCGCCCTTGCTGCCGTAGTAGGCGTAGATGAGCTGCTTGTTGGCCTTGGCCTCGGCCGCGATGCGGTCGATGCGGGCGCCGGCGATGCCGTGGCGGGCGAACTCGGCGACCGCCGCCTCGAAGATCCGTGCCTTGGTGGCCTCGGGGTCTCTTGCTGCCATGGGGACAGGGTAGCGGGACGGTGGCGGTAACCAACCGTTTGGTTGACAGGATCGGGGAATGCCGAGCAGACTCCGGGAGTTCCTTCCAACCAACCAGTTAGTTGCCAGTGCTCGAAGGAGTCGCTCCGCTCATGTCGTCACCGTCAGCCACCGCCCGGACCGCGCCGGAGGAGACCCGCGTCGCGTCGCGGGAGACGCCACCCGCCTCCTCCCGCCTCCTCCTCCCGCTGATCGCCGTCTGCACCGCCGTGACGGCCGCCAACATCTACCTCGCGGCGCCGCTGCTCCCCCTCATCGCCCGCGACTTCGGCTCCACCCCGTCGGCGGTGGCCTGGCTCGCCTCGGTCGCGCAGTTCGGGTACGCGGCGGGCCTGCTCTTCTTCGCCCCGCTCGGGGACAGCGTGAACCGGCGGCGCCTGGTCGCCGTCCTCGCGCTGGTCGCGGCGGCCTCCCTGGTCGCCGGCGCGGTGGCGTCCGGGACCGGTGCGCTCGCGGCCGCCGTCCTCGTCGCCTCGGCCGCGACCGTCGTCCCGCAGCTACTGGTCCCGCTGGTCGCCGAGCGCGCGCCCGCCGACCGCAGGGCGCGTCACGTCGCGGCCGTCATCGCGGGCCTGTTCACCGGCATCGTGGCGGCCCGGGTGCTCGGCGGACTGGCCGGACAGGCCTTCGGCTGGCGTGCCGTGTTCGTGGGGGCGGCCGTGCTGACCGCCGTCCTGGGCCTGGCGACCGCCCACGTCCTGCCCGCCGAGCGGCGCCGGCGGCAGGGCGCGCTGTTCTCGGGGCTCACCTCGCTGCCCGGCGTGGTGCGCCGCTCCCCGGACCTGTGGCGGGCGTGCGTGCGCCAGGCGGGGATGTACGGCGCCTGGAGCGCCCTGTGGACCTCGCTGGCGCTGCTCCTCACCGAGGACGGCGGCTACGGTCTCACCACGGCCGCGGCCGGCCTGTTCGGCCTGTTCGGGCTGGCGGCGAGCGTCGTCGCGCCGCTCGCGGGGGGCCTGGTCGACCGGTTCGGCGCCGCCAAGGTCGTCCGGACCGCGTATCTGCTCGCCGCCCTGTCGGTGCCGCTGTTCTGGCTGGGCGGGCAGGTGATGGCGGCCCTGTGCGCGGCGGCGGTCCTGGTGCACGCCGCCCTGGTCGCCTCCCACGTCGCCAACCAGACCGTCGCCCTGACCACCACGTCCGCCCCGGCCACCGCCAACACCGCGTACGTCGTGGCCGGCTTCGCGGGCGGCGCGCTGGCCTCGGCACTCGCGGGGCCCGCGTTCGGCCACTGGGGCTGGGGCGGGGTCTGCGCGGTGGCCGGGGCGTGGCTGGCCCTGGGGTGGTCGGCGGCGGCCGTAGGGAAGCGGTGAGCGGGGACGACCGGACCGGACCGGCGTGCGAGGCCGGCCCCGCCGGGCGGCGCGGAAGGTCCGGATGCGGGGAGACCGGGCGGGCCGTCCGGTCTCCCCGGCGGGCGTCAGAGCCGGGTGACGTCCAGGCCGCCCTCGGCGTACTGCCTGCGCAGCACCTTCTTGTCGAACTTGCCGACGCTCGTCTTCGGCACCGACTCGATGACCGTCCAGCGCTCCGGGAGCTGCCACCTGGCGATCCTGCCGTCCTCGGCGAGAAAGGTGCGCAGGGCCTCGAATCCGACGCTCGCGCCCTCCTTGAGGACGACGGTGGCCAGCGGGCGCTCGCCCCACTTGTCGTCGGGGACGGCGACGACCGCGGCCTCGGCGACGTCGGGGTGGGACATCAGGGCGTTCTCCAGCTCGACGGAGGAGATCCACTCGCCGCCGGACTTGATGACGTCCTTGGCCCGGTCGGTGAGGGTGAGGAAGCCGTCGGGGGAGATGGTGCCGACGTCGCCCGTCTTCAGCCAGCCGTCCTCGCTGAACTTGTCGGCGGGGCGCAACGGCTCGGCGCCCGGGCCGTTGTAGTAGGCGCCGGCGATCCAGTTGCCGCGGACCTCCAGCTCGCCGGCGGACTCGCCGTCCCAGGGGAGGCGCTCGCCGCCGGGACCGGTGAGGCGGGCCTCGACGCCGGCCGGGAACCGCCCCTGGGTGAGGCGGTAGGCGAACTCCTCCGGGGTGCCGACCGCGTGGGCCGGCGGCCGGGCGATCGTGCCGAGCGGCGAGGTCTCCGTCATGCCCCAGGCGTGGCAGACCCGCATCCCGAGCCGGTCGAACGCCTCCATCAGGGACGGCGGGCACGCGGAGCCGCCGATGGTGACCTGGGTGAGCGAGGAGACGTCCCGGGGCCGCGCGGTCAGCTCGGCGAGCAGGCCCTGCCAGATGGTGGGGACGGCGGCGGCGTGCGTCGGACGCTCGCCCTCGATCATCGCGGCGAGCGGCGCGGGCTGCAGGAAGCGGTCCGGCATCAGCATGTTGACGCCGGTCATGAAGGTGGCGTGCGGCAGGCCCCAGGCGTTGACGTGGAACTGCGGGACCACGACCAGGGAGGTGTCCTGGTCGGTCAGGCCCATCGACTGGGCCATGTTGACCTGCATGGAGTGCAGGTAGATCGAGCGGTGGCTGTAGACCACGCCCTTGGGGTCGCCGGTGGTGCCGGAGGTGTAGCACATGGCGGCGGCGGCCCGCTCGTCCAGCTCGGGCCAGTCGTACACGGCCGGCTTCCCGGCGATCAGGTCCTCGTACTCGTGCACCTGGACGGAGGCCCCGGCCAGCGCGGAGCGGTCGCCGGGCCCGGAGACGACGACGTGCTCGACCGTCTTCAGGTGCGGCAGCAGCGGGGCGAGCAGCGGCAGCAGCGACCCGTTGGCGATCACCACCCGGTCGGCCGCGTGGTTCACGATCCAGGCCAGCTGCTCGGCCGGGAGGCGGAGATTGAGGGTGTGGAGAACCGCGCCCATGGAGGGGATCGCGAAGTAGGCCTCGACGTGCTCGGCGTTGTTCCACATGAGGGTCGCCACGCGTTCGTCGTCGCCGACGGCGAGGTCCTCGCGCAGGGCGTGCGCCAGCCGGGCGGCGCGGGCGCCGATCTCGGCGAAGGAGCGGCGGTGCGGCTCGTCCTCACCGGTCCAGGTGGTCACCTGCGAGCTGCCGTGGATCGTCGACCCGTGGGTGAGGATCCTCGATATCAGCAGCGGTACGTCCTGCATCGTGCTCAGCACGGTGTCCTCCCGGGGCGACATTGCCTACGCGGCGGTAAGGGTTGCGCTGATTCTGCGCACATACCGCGCGGTATGTCACTACTCTCCGGTGATCGATCAGTGCCCGGTGCCCGACGGATCCGCCCGCCGCTCCGCCACAAATCCTCCCATCACCGAACAATCCCCAGCTCAGGGTCGTCACGGAGCTTGCCGAGCGCCCGGGAGACCGCCGACTTCACCGTGCCCACGGAGACGCCCAGCACTTCGGCCGTCCGGGCCTCGCTGAGGTCCTCGTAGTACCTCAGGACGACCATCGCCCGCTGCCGGTCCGGCAGCTTCATGACGGCCCGCCACATCGCGTCGCGCAGCGCCTGCCGCTCCGCCGGGTCGTCCCCGCCGGGCGCGGGCTCCGGCTCGGGCATCTCGTCGCACGCGAACTCGTCGACCTTGCGCTTGCGCCACTGCGACGTCCGGGTGTTCACCAGCGCCCGGCGCACGTAGCCGTCGAGGGCGCGGTGGTCCTCGATGCGCTCCCAGGCCACGTACGTCTTGGTGAGCGCGGTCTGCAGCAGGTCCTCCGCGTCGCTCGGGTTCGCGGTCAGCGACCGGGCGGTACGCAGCAGGACCGGCTGGCGGGCCTCCACGTACGACGAGAACGACGGGTACGGGAAGGTCTGCGTCATTGCCGTGGCGGCGTTCGAAGCGCTGGTGCAGACAAGTGCGGTCATGGCTCAACGCTATGAGCGAAGGGAGGCGCGGCGGATCGGCCGCAGGTCCCGAAGCGGAGTCCGCCTCAGGTTGTAGGGGTGGGGCCCGCCCCACCTCCTCTGGGTGGAGGTGCGCACGGAGGCCCTGGGGGTTCGCCCCTGAGGGTCCCCGGTCGGCGCGGTACCGGGCCGGGGAGGAACGCCTGGGCGGCGGTACCGGAGTACCGCCGCCCGGACGCCCTGCGACCCCATGAAGCACACCCGCACGAAGACCGGGGGGCCGGCGCCGGAGCGCCCGCGGCCCCTCAGCTCACCACCACAGCGGCGAGAAGGTGACGACCACGTTCGCGTTGCCCTGGTTGACGGTCGTGAAGGCGGAGTCCTCGACCTGCGCGGTGTTGCTCTGGTTCGAGGCGCCCGAGCCGACCGCCTGCTGCTGCGTGGTGGACGAGTTGCCGTTGTTGTCGTCGCCGACGCCGCTGCCGACGACGCCCGCGAAGGCCTCCGCGGAGGTCGCACTCGATCCGTCGTTCGCGAGGGCGCCGTTGTCCGCGGCCGCGACGCCGCCGAAGAGGGCGACGGCCAGCGGGAGCGCGGCGACGGCGGCGATGACGCGAGCGGTACGGATGCTTGCCATGTAATTCCTCCAGAACACGGTGCGCACCGGCTTTTGCCGACAACGCGAGAGATGCCTGTACTGACGAACCAGCCTGTGTGCCGGGACAGTTGGCCGACCACCCCGACGCTGTGCACGACGTCGCGTGACCAGAGTTGCCCAGCGGATCACCGGCGAACCATCCCGGAAGCACCGATTCGCCCTCAAGCGTGAGGACAAGTCGATAAACCCCTTTGGCCTCACTTGTGGCGCACCACGGGCAGCACGGACACCTCCGAACCAAGCACCACAAGAGGTGAAGCGTTCCGCCACTTTCTCCGTCCGCCGCCCCGCCCCGGCGCGCCGCATGCGGCCACTCTTCCCTTTTTCGAACGTACGTACGAACATAGAGTCATGGCCACCACCGACCGGCAGGCCACGACGCTGGCCCTCGCCCACGCCCTGTCCGCCGCCGAACGCGGACTGGCGGTCATCCCCCTGTCCCGCACGAAGCTCCCGGCCCTGCGCTCCCCCCACCGCGACGACCCGGCGCCCTCCCGCTGCCACGGCGAGTGCGGCCGCTTCGGCCACGGGGTCCACGACGCCTCCACCGACCCCGCCCGCATCCGCGCCCTCTTCGCCGCGGCGCCCTGGGCCGCGGGCTACGGCATCGCCTGCGGGCTGCCGCCGCACCACCTCATCGGTGTCGACCTGGACACGAAAGGGGACACGGACTCCTCGGCCGCCCTGCGCGAACTGGCCCTGCGCCACCTGTTCACGATCCCGCCCACGGTGGTCGTCGTGACCCCCAGCGGAGGCCGCCACCTCTGGCTGACCGGCCCGCCCGACGCCGTCGTCCCCAACTCGGCCGGCCGCCTCGCCCCCGGCATCGACATCCGCGGCGCCGGCGGCTACCTCGTCGGTCCCGGCTCCCGCACCCGGCACGGCGCCTACACCGCCGCGCCCGGCACCGCCCACCTCGCGCCGGCCGCCTGCCCGCCCGCGCTGCTGCGCCTCCTGCTCCCCCCGCCCCGCGCGCACCGGCACTCCGCCGCCGCGACCGACGCGCACGGCCGGGGTCTCGTCCAGTTCGTCCTCGCCGCGCACGAGGGCCAGCGCAACACCCGCCTCTTCTGGGCGGCCTGCCGCGCCTACGAGGACGGCATCGGCGCCGCCCTCGTGGATCCCCTGGTCGAGGCGGCCCGGGACACCGGCCTGACGGAACACGAGGCCCGCGCGACCATCGCCTCGGCGGCCCGCATGACCGGCCACCGCCCCTGACCGGAGCGCGGTGGACGTCTACGGCGCCTCGGGCGCGCTCGCGGTGTCGTCCTCGCGCCACGCGCTCACGCCCAGCTTGCCCGTGGTGCCGAGGTCGAGGCCGGGTGCCACGACCACGGGGACGGCGCCGGCCCGCTCCCGGACCCGGACGTACGGCACGGTCACCGACTCGCCGAACTCCGTGGTGTTGCGCCACATCAGGCCGGCCCTCGCCGACTCGCCCGGCCGCAGCGTCACCGGCCGGGGCGGTGCGTCGAACCCGTCCAGCAGGGCCACGCCCTCGCCGCCCGGCACGATCCGGATCCCGTCGACGGGCGCCAGCTCGTCGTCGAGCAACTGGAGCGCCGGGTAGCCCTCCAGGGAGTGCGGCCGGCTTCCGCAGTTCTCCAGGTGCAGGCCCACCACGCGCAGCCCCATGGCCGCGTCCCCGTCGTCGGCGAAGATCCGCAGCCCGGACGCCGGGCAGGTCCCCGCGGGCGCCGGCGCCTCGTCGGCGGGCACCCGCTTCACGTCGGTGATCCGCACCCGCTCCGGGGCCAGGGCGCTGTCGCCGGGCAGGTACCCGTGGTCCTCGAGGGTGCGCCGCACGGTCCGCCCCGCGCCCACGGACGCCACCGTCTCCTCGACGCCGGACATCGCCCGGCCCTGGTCATCGGTGAGGGTGAAGCCGACGGTGTACGTGAAGGCCTCGGCCTCCCGGTTGGTCACGGTGTACGCGACCACGCACGGCGACCTGCCACCCGCGCCGGGGGAACTCCCCGCCGGCAGACCCTCCGACGTGACGGACGCCCCCGGCCGCCCGTCCACCCGGACACCGGGGCCGGATCCGGCGTCCCCGCCGGCCCTCTCGGCCATACCGGCGATCCGCACCCCGTCCTTCTCCTGCCCGGCACCGGAACCGGCGTCATCACCGGCCCCGCACCGGCCCTCCGGCCCGCTCTCCTCCCCCGCCCCGGACACGGCGGTCCCGGTGCCGCAGGCACCGAGCAGGAATGCGGCGACGAGAGCACCGGAGACCGCGAGGGGCCTGCGGAGCGGGAAGATACGCATCGCCCCACCTCACCAGCCCCGCACCGCCCCGACCGTGGCGGAGGCCACACCTCCGGTCACAGCCGTGTCACAGCCCGCCCCTCCGCCGCACCGCGGCGATCAGGGCGACCAGCGCGGCGGTCACCGCGAGGCTCCCCACCATGACCATGCCCACGCCGACCACGAAGAGCCTGCTTGCGTCGTCCGACCAGTCGTAGGCGGCGGAGACGGTCAGACCGGCGGTGACCCCGGCCACAGCGCCCGCGCCGTGCCCCCGGAACGCCGCCCAGCACACCGGCACCAGCAGCGTCAGCACCAGCCCGATCACCTGCCAGGCCTCGTACGGCCCGGTGGTCGAGCCGTCGGGGTGCACGTCACGGTGCTGGTCCCACCCGAGCCACGCGGCCCACAGCCCCGCCGCCACCGCGGCGAGCCCGAGCCCCCACACCCACCGCGCGGCGTTCTTCGGTCGTCGATTCTCCATGCCCCGAGCGTCCCCGCCCGCCCACCGGCCGACCAGGGTGCCCGTACTCAGTCCCACCCGAGTACGAACACCGGGCAGCCGGCGCGCACGACGACGGCCCCCGACCGTGTCTCCGGTCGGGGGCCGTTCATCACCGCGGTGGGTGTGGGATTTGAACCCACGGTGACTCGCGCCACGACGGTTTTCAAGACCGTTCCCTTAGGCCGCTCGGGCAACCCACCCCGCGGCGGCCGTGATCGGCCGCGCGGGACCAGGGTAGCGGGTCCGTGCGGGGGCGGGCGGGTCAGTCGTCGCCGGTCTTGGAGCCGAGGGTGAGTTCGGCCGTCTGCTGCTTGCCGCCGCGCTCGTAGGTGACCGTGACCTTGTCGCCGGGCTTGTGGGTCCAGATCTCGCCGATCAGGGTCGGGCCGCTGTCGATCACCGTGTCGTCGAGCTTGGTGATGACGTCACCGGGCTTGAGGCCCGCGGCGGCGGCGGGGCCGCCCGGCTCGACGGGCTGGGAGCCGCTGACGCCCTGCTCGGTGATCTTCGCGCCGTTCGTCGTCTCCTCCAGCGAGACGGAGGCGCCGATCCTGGCGTACACCGGCTTGCCGGTCCTGATGAGCTGCTTGGCGACGAACTCCGCCTGGTTGATGGGGATGGCGAAGCCCAGACCGATCGAGCCCGCCTGGCCGGCGCCGCCGAAGCCGCCGCCCCCGCTGGTGGACTGGATCGCGGAGTTGATCCCGATGACGTTGCCCTGCGCGTCCAGCAGCGGGCCGCCGGAGTTGCCCGGGTTGATCGAGGCGTCGGTCTGCAGGGCGCTCATGTAGGACGCCTTGCTGCTCGCGCTGCCGTCACTGGAGGCCACCGGACGGTTCTTGGCGCTGATGATGCCCGTCGTCACCGTGTTGGACAGGCCGAAGGGGGCGCCGATGGCGATCGTCGAGTCGCCCACGGCCACCTTGTCCGAGTTGCCGAGGGGCAGCGGGTTCAGGTCCGACGGGGCGTTGCGGAGCTTGATGACCGCCACGTCGTAGCCCTGGGCGTGGCCGACCACCTCGGCGTCGTACTTCTTGCCGTCGGGGAAGGTCGCGCTGAGCTTGCCGCCGTCGACCGCCTCCGCCACCACGTGGTTGTTGGTGACGATGTGGCCCTGCTTGTCGAAGACGAAGCCCGTGCCGGTGCCGCCCTCGCCGTTGCTGCCCTCGGCCTGGATGGTGACCGTGCTGGGCAGCGCCTTGCCGGCCACGCCCGCGACCGTGCCCACGTCGCGCTTGACCGAGCCGCCGGTGTCCGAGGCGGAGACCGTCGTGGAGCCGGACTCGTCGTTGTTCTTGGCCAGCGTGTAGCCGAGGCCGCCGCCCAGACCGCCCGCGACCAGGGCGGCGATCAGGACCGCGGCGACCATGCCGCCGCGGCCGCGGCCGGACTTCGGCGCGGGCGGCTGGTACGAGGCTCCCCAGCCGCCACCGGAACCGTCCCCGCCTCCGCCGCCGTAGGACGCGCCGCCCGGCGGCGGGGGCGGCGGCCAGGACGCGTCGGGGGCCGACGGGCTCTGGGGCGCGGCCTGGTGCGGCCCGTGCGCGGAGGCCGCGGGTGTCTGGAAACCGCCCTGCGGTTCCGCGCCGGCGGGCGCCGGTGCCGGCGGCTGGTGCGGGTGGGGCGGCGGGGTCGGTTCGGAGGCTGCGGGAGATGCCGCCGGCACGGGAGGTGCGGGCGGGGCCGGGGGTACCGCGGTGCCCTCGTTCTCGGTGCTCACAGCTTCTCTCCTCGATCCACGACTGCTGCTCGGGCGCACTGGTCGCGCTCGGCCACGCTCACGCGGGCCGTGCCACGGCCCGGCGCGACGCGGCCGCGCATGTGATGGTGCATGTGTATGTGTAGGCCATCAGCTTTTCCCACGAGCCGTCAGAGCACCATAAGCGGATCCTGTGGGTCGCGGTCGTTCCTCATACAGGTCATCCAAGACTAAACGGGCACGAGGCGATGACTCCGACGGCACGTCTACCCGGACACGGTGGCACCATGACGCGGTGACCCACGTACGACAGCACCCGATTCAGGTCGTCGCCCACCGCGGGGCCTCGGAGGAGGCCCCCGAACACACCCTGGCCGCGTACCGGAAGGCGATCGAGGACGGGGCGGACGCCCTGGAGTGCGACGTGCGCCTCACCGCGGACGGCCACCTGGTCTGCGTCCACGACTGGCGCGTCAACCGTACGTCCAACGGCCGCGGCGCGGTCTCGGCGCTGGAGCTGGCCGATCTGGCGGCGCTGGACTTCGGTGCCCGCAGGACCCGGGAGTTCTGGCGTACGCGCGACGAGCAGCCCGAGTGGGAGCACCGGCCCGAGGACCGGGAGGAGACCTCCGTCCTCACCCTGGAGCGGCTGCTGGAGCTGGTGTCGGACGCGGGGCGGCGGGTGGAGCTGGCCATCGAGACCAAGCACCCCACGCGCTGGGCGGGACAGGTGGAGGAGCGGCTGCTGCTGCTCCTGAAGCGGTTCGGCCTCGACGCGCCCGCCTCGGCCGCCGAGTCGCCGGTGCGCGTCATGAGCTTCTCGGCCCGCTCGCTGCACCGGGTACGGGCCGCGTCGCCGACGCTGCCGACGGTCTACCTGATGCAGTTCGTCTCGCCCCGGCTGCGCGACGGGCGGCTGCCCGCCGGCGTCGGGATCGCGGGCCCCTCGATCCGCATCGTCCGCAACCATCCCGCCTACATCGAGCGGCTGAAGGCGGCCGGGCACCGGGTGCACGTGTGGACCGTGAACGAGACCGCCGACGTGGATCTCTGCGCCGGACTGGGAGTCGACGCCGTCATCACGAACCGGCCACGTGCCGTCCTGGAGCATCTCGGCCGCTGATTCGCCCGGAGGCCTTGACCCGGCGGCCTTTCTGCCCCATTCTCCGGTCTCGGCCACACCGACGAAATCAAGCCACACGACTACGGGGAGTGCTCCGGCGCGTTCGGTGCGTGTTCGACCGTGTCGAATGCGTCACTGGGCGGAGACCGGCCGGTTTCCGGTACAGGCCAGAAGGGCATCCACACCGTGGCGTGGGGCGAAGGAGGTCTCGGGGGTGGCGTTGGTGGTGGCACAGGAGGTGCCCACGTCGTCGAGCATGGCCGTTCCCCATGGCCCTGCGGGCGTGGGGAAAGCACGGCACCGGATGCGCGAGCAGCTGCGCAGCGGTGGTGTGGCGGAATCGGTCATCGACGACGCAGTACTGGTCCTTTCCGAACTGCTCAGCAATGCGTGCAAGCACGGACGTCCGCTGGGCGAGGCCCTGGCCGGGGACGGTGACGTCCGCGCCGCGTGGCAGGTGGACGCGCGCGGCCGGCTCCTCGTGGAGGTCACGGACGGCGGCGGTCCGACGCGGCCGGCCCCGGCGACACCGTCGGTCACCGCGCACGGCGGACGCGGACTGAACATCATCACGGCGCTCGCCGACGACTGGGGCGTGCGGGACGGGGCGTGCGGAGAGGTCACGGTCTGGGTCGTCGTCCACGACGACGTGCACGATCCGGACGCGGGTCACCGGCGCGACGACTTCGCCACGCGGGTCGCGGCACCGGCGGTGTCCCGGATTCCCGGACTGGGCTTCGCGGACGCGTTCGACGACGTGGGCTGACCCCGGCGGCACACGGGCCGGGCGGTGCACGGCGGGCGGTGCACGGCCGCGAGGTGCGTGCCGCCGCCGCGGGAGGCGTGCGCGCGGCCCCCTCCCGCGGGGAGGCTCCCGGCGCGGCGCGCCGGGGGAGTTGTCCACACGCGGCCCGTCGCCCACAGGGTCCCGTCGGCCGGGGGGCGAACGGCTAGGCTCGCGCCCGTACGAGTAGAGCCGTAACCGGGAGACACCCACGATGGCCAAGAAGCGACTCCAGACGAAGGCCAAGCGGCCCCAGCTCACCGACGGAGAGGTCCCGGTCGTCGGCGCCCGCGAGCCCTGCCCCTGCGGCAGCGGCCGCCGCTACAAGGCCTGCCACGGCCGCGCCGCCGCGCAGGCCACGACCGCGCTGGTGCAGCGCCCGTTCGAAGGGCTGCCCGGCGAGTGCGACTGGGTGGCGCTGCGCGAGCTGGTGCCGGCCGCCACGGCCGGGCTGACGCTGAAGGACGGCCTGCCCGAGGGCGTCCCGTCGGTCACGCTGGCCACGGTGCTGCCGATGGCCTGGCCGGCCCTGCGCCGCGACGACGGCTCGGTGCTGCTCGGCCTGCAGAACGACACGGCGTCGGGCGACATCAGCCGCGACCTCGCGGACACCCTCCAGCGGGCCCTGACCGCCGCGCCGGGAACGCCCGTGCAGGGGCGTCGCGCGCCGGCCGACGGTCCGCGGCTGCAGGACCTGCTCGCGCCCGAGGGTGCCTTCGAGCCGGTCGTGCACGAGGGCTTCGAGTTCTGGGTCCCGGACCCGGAGAACGCCACGCCGGAGGTGACCGCCTCCCTGGAGCGGGCCAACGCCGCGGCCATCCCGACCGTCCGGCTCCAGGGCGTGGACGCCGCCTACTGGTGCGAGACGCCGGAGAAGAACCACCTGCGGTGGGTCATGCCGCACGAGGAGGAGCGGCTTCTGGACGCTCTGGCCCGGCTGCACGCGGCGGGCCGGTCGAGCCTCGGCGAGGGCACCCGGCTGGTGGGCTCCTTCCGTGCTCACGGACTCACGGTGCCGGTCTGGGACCTGCCGAGCGGGGTCACCGCCGAGGACGTGGAGAAGCCCGCGGCCGAGTTCGCCGAGCGTCTCGCCGAGGCACTGGTCACGGACGCCCCGCTCACGCCCGACGAGCGCCGGGCGCGCGGCGGCCTGACCAACCGGCAGGTCACCCTCAGCTGAGGCCGCGGCCGGCGCACGGCGCCGGCCTGCCGTCCGGCTGACCGACCGGTCAGCCGGACCAGGGGCCCGGAAGAGGTGACTCCAGTCACAACTCCCCGTGGTGGCACGCCAGTCGGTGACCGGAAAACAAGAGATCGAATTTGCTAACAGCCGATCTCTTGTTACCGTTCGGATAGCCCGGTTGCTGGTGCATCCCCCGTCGCCAGCAACCGGGTCTTTCCATGTGCCGCGACAGCCGGGCGGTACGGCCGCCCCGTCAACGGGCGCTTCGCGTCGGCACGTTGCCCCCGGTGCGCAACAGCGGCGGTCCGTGACCGGCCCGGGCCGCGAACTCCGCGACCGCGCTGTAATCGGCCGGCTCGCCCCGCATCCGCGCACGGGGTGTCTCGCACATGCCCGCCGCGTCCTCGGCGCCCACGGCACAGCGCGTGCCGAGGCTGCGGCCGCCGGGTCCCAGGAGAGTCAGCACGGCTTCCAGTGCCTCGCCGGTCGCGTTGCGGTAGTAGGTCCGCGCCCAGGTCCCGGTCCCCTGCGTCACCACGCAGGTCTGCGCCTCGACCCCTTCGGGCGAGGTGAGTCCGGGGCCGCAGCGCACGGCGGTGGCCAGGCCGAGCGGCAGCGTGCCGCGGGCGGGATCGGACGCGGCCGGCACGGGGTCGCCGCCGGCCCGTGCGGGCGCCTTGCCGTCACCGCCCCGCGCGGACAGGCGTGTGCCCGGGGACCGCCCGTCCTTCCCCCCGTCGTCCGCGGGCCCCCCGGACGCCACGGCGAACGGCAGCACGACCGCGCACACCACGACGCCGGCCAGACCGTACAGACGGACCCGGCGGCCGGTCCGGTGGCGGTGCGATCCACCGTGGCGCTGCCTCGCGGCACGGTGCTCCCCAGCATGAAGCGGCATGGAGCGGACGATAACGACCCCGGGCGGGCGCCGGCCCGCGCGCGCGCCCGACACCCCTACAACTCGGGGGCGCTCACACCCGTACGGGTGAGGGCGTCGACCACCGCGTCCACCACGGCCTCCACGTCGGGCACCCAGGGCGAGGCCGAGCCGGGCAGCGGCGCGCGCTCCCAGCGGACGGCGCCCCGGCCGGTCTCCGACGGGGGCAGGGCGAGGTAGCCGCCCTCGCCGTGGAAGCGCAGGGAGCCGGGGACGAAGTCCTTGGCGTAGAGCAGCTCGCCCAGCTGCTCCATGGAGTACGGCCGGACCAGCAGCGCCCAGCGGGCCGGTGAGGCGACGACCGGGCCGAGCCGCAGGCCCGCGCGGTCCATCGCGGCCAGGGCGTGGGCGGCCGGCAGGGCGGGCAGGGAGACGGCGCACGGTGCGCTGCCCCCGGTGGCCAGGACGATCGGCGCCGTCGGCCGGTTGGTCCACCACCAGCGCACCATCCGCTCGTCGGTGGAGGCGGCGAGGAGGCCGGGGTCGAAGGGGTGCGCGCCCGGCACCGTGCACTCGGGGTCGGGGCAGCCGCAGCGCGAGCGCGCCTGCGGGTCCGGCGCCACGCCCGGGAGGACGGGCCACCGCCACTGTGTCGCATAGGTCAGGGCCGCGCCGATCAGCTCAGGCCGCCCGTCGCCCCGCCGGGACAGCAGCCTGCGTCGCCTTCCGAGGATCTCGCGCATGAGCGCTCGTTCCTTTCCGTTGCACGCCTGGCAACACCGTGGTCGTCTCACATCATGTGTCGATCACTTCGCTGTGCGTAGCTGGTGGCGCATCACACCCCTGCCGCGGGCAGGGGGACCCCTGTGGGACGGTCTTCGACTGCGTCCGCGGCGGTTCGCGTCCATACTGCGTCCATCGGAAGCATGGGCGTGGCGCGGGGTGGCGAAGTCTGGCGTTTGCCGTCCCGCGTAGTTCTCTCCGCCTCCGCCACGGGAGGATGGGGCACGGTCGTCGGTGGATAGGACGCCCGGGTCCGCCGCCAGGTTCCGGGTGGCCGCCAGCCACCCCTGGCCTTCACCGAGTACGTACCCATCACGACCGCTGTGACGCTCCGTGGAGCACCCCCAGAAGACCGCAACAAGACGTCCTCTGGGGCAGTTTCAAGCCAACTTGGCTTTTCCGCAAGGGTTCGGGCGGAAGGCCGCTCACACCCCACGGACACCAGGAATCCCGGCAGGACAATGCTGGACATCTCCTTACGAGTGCGTGTACATGTGGAGGCACTGCCGGCGGTGCAGAATGACATGGGGGTTTGCGATGCTTTTTAGCAGTAAGCACCGGTCGGAAAGCCGGACGCCATGAACGCCCCGCACCCTGCGAAAGTGGCCGGAATCGATTCAACCGTGCCGTCCCCCGCCCACACTGTCGCGCCCGCCACCGCGGGCACCTCCCCTGCCGCCCCGCCGAACGACCCGGGCACGCCTGATCCGCCGGGCGCCCTCCTGCAGGACCGGCTCGCCGGCTGGGTGTCCGACCTGACGACCCTGCACGAGCTGACCGAGCGTCTCACCCGCACGGACTCCCTCGCCGAGGCGCTCCAGGAACTGCTCCGCGCCGGTGCCGCCCTGGTGGGCGCCCGGCGCGGTCTCGTCGTCATGGAGCCGGCCGACGGGCTCGGCCCGGACAGCACCACCGGCCTCGGACTGGCCCGCGCCGACCTCGGCCACCTCGAGACGGTGCCGCGCAGCTCGCTGGCGTACGGGCGGATCCTGGAGGGCCTGCCCGTCGCCGAGGGCGGGATCGCCGAGCCCGACCTGTTCGCCGAGGAGGGCCTCGACCCGCGCCACCGCGAGGTCGCCGCCCGCCTCGGGTACGCCGCCAGCTACGCCCTTCCCCTGTCCACCGAGCGCGCCGGCCGCCTCGGGGCCGCCGTGTGGCTCTACGACGAGCCCGCCGAGCCGCGCGAGCGGATGCGCCACCTCGCCGGGCTGTACGCGCGGTACGCCGCCGAGCACCTGGCCCGGGTCCTGGAGACCGAGCGCACCCGCGCGTGCATGGCGACCATGGCGGAGGAGCTGCTGCCCTCCCGCCTGCCCCGGGTGCCCGGCGTGCGGCTCGCCGCCCGCCGCCGCACCGGCCCGCACGGCGGCGGCGACTGGTACGACGCCCTGCCGCTGCCGGACGCCGCGCTCGGCCTGGCCGTCGGCTCCGTCACCGGTTCCGGCCCCAGCGCGGTGGCCGCCACCGGACGGCTGCGCGCGTCCCTGCGGGCGTACGCCGTGATGGAGGGCGAGGACCCGGTCGCTGTCCTGTCCGACCTGGAGCTGCTGCTGCGGCTCACCGAGCCCGCCCGCTCGGCCACCGCCCTGTTCGGCTACTGCGAGCCGGCGCTGCGCCGGATCACCCTGGCCGGCGCCGGACACAGCCCGCCGCTGCTGATCGGCGAGCGGCGCACGGAGTTCGTGGAGACCTCCGTCTCCGCGCCGCTGGGCATGCTCGCCTGCTGGGAGGCGCCGAGCGTGGAGCTCCAGGCCGAGCCCGGCGAGACGGTTCTGCTCTACACCGACGGCCTGCTGCACCGCACCGGCGACCCGATCGACCGCGCCTTCGCCCGCCTGCACGCCGCGGCGGCCGGCGTACCGCGGGCCAAGCGCCACGACCCGGACGCCGTCGCCGACCACGTGCTGTGCACGGTGCTGCCCGACGGCGCGGACGAGGCGGACTCCGAGGAGGACGTGGTGCTGCTGGCGGTCCGCTTCGACCAGTGAGGGCCGGCGCACGGTGTAACAGGTCCTTCGGCCCTGGGCCCCCTTCCGTACGACCGTACGATGGGAGTGGTCCAGTGCCGTAACAAGGAGGATGACCGTGGCGGAGGAGCTCACCCCGGAGACCCCGGACGAGGCCGACGAGCCGATCAAGCAGCGCAAGAACGGCCTGTACCCGGGCGTGTCCGACGAGCTGGCCGAGAGCATGAAGTCCGGCTGGGCCGACACCGAGCTGCGCGACCTGCGGCCGATCGCCCAGGCCGCCGAGACCGCCGCCCGGCGCTCCGCGCTCTCCGCCCGCTTCCCGGGTGAGCGCCTGGTGATTCCCGCGGGCAACCTGAAGACCCGCTCGAACGACACCGAGTACTCCTTCCGCGCGTCGGTCGAGTACGCCTACCTGACCGGCAACCAGACGGAGGACGGCGTCCTGGTCCTGGAGCCCGAGGGCGACGGCCACGCCGCGACGATCTACCTGCTGCCGCGCTCCGACCGCGAGAACGGCGAGTTCTGGCTGGACGGCCAGGGCGAACTGTGGGTCGGGCGCCGCCACTCCCTCACCGAGGCGGAGAAGCTGTACGGCATCCCCGCCTCCGACGTGCGCGAACTCGCCGGCCGGCTGCGCGAGGCCACCGGCCCGGTGCGCGTCGTGCGCGGCCACGACGCCGGCATCGAGGCGGCGCTGACCGACAAGGTCACCGCCGAGCGCGACGAGGAGCTGCGCGTCTTCCTCTCCGAGGCCCGCCTCGTCAAGGACGAGTTCGAGATCGGCGAGCTGCAGAAGGCCGTCGACTCCACCGTCCGCGGCTTCGAGGACGTCGTGAAGGTCCTCGACAAGGCCGAGGCGACCAGCGAGCGCTACATCGAGGGCACCTTCTTCCTCCGCGCGCGCGTGGAGGGCAACGACGTCGGCTACGGCACCATCGCCGCCGCCGGCCCGCACGCCTGCACCCTGCACTGGGTGCGCAACGACGGCCCGGTCCGCTCCGGCGACCTGCTGCTGCTCGACGCGGGCGTGGAGACGCACACGTACTACACGGCGGACGTCACGCGCACGCTGCCGGTCAACGGCACGTACAGCGAGCTCCAGAAGAAGATCTACGACGCCGTGTACGACGCCCAGGAGGCCGGCATCGCGGCGGTGAAGCCGGGTGCCAAGTACCGCGACTTCCACGACGCCGCCCAGCGTGTGCTGACCGAGCGGCTCGTCGAGTGGGGCCTGGTCGAGGGCCCGGTCGAGCGGGTGCTGGAGCTGGGCCTCCAGCGCCGCTGGACGCTGCACGGCACCGGCCACATGCTCGGCCTGGACGTCCACGACTGCGCCGCGGCGCGCGTGGAGTCCTACGTGGACGGCACCCTGGAGCCCGGCATGGTCCTCACCGTCGAGCCCGGCCTGTACTTCCAGGCCGACGACCTGACCGTGCCCGAGGAGTACCGGGGCGTCGGCGTCCGCATCGAGGACGACATCCTCGTCACCGAGGACGGCAACCGGAACCTGTCCGCCGGCCTGCCGCGCCGGTCGGACGAGGTCGAGGCGTGGATGGCTTCGCTGAAGGGCTGACCTTCGGACAGCTGGCCGGGTACCGCACCGGGTACCCGGCCATCGACGTGCCCGGGGGGCCTCGCCGTCGGCCGGTTCGGCGACCACGGGCACCCACTGCCCGTCACACCGCGATCAACGGTGCGTCCTTGCGCCACTTGAGGAGCTTGTCGAAGCTCACCACGGCCCCCGCCCGGCCCGGCGTGCCGCCGAAGTGCACGTGGTCGGCGAGCTCCCGGATGAGGCACAGGCCGCGCCCGTGCTCGGCGTCGGCGGGCGCCGCGCCCGTCGGCCGGACGGGCACTTCCGCGTCGAAGCCGGGGCCCGTGTCCGCGACCTCGATGCGGCACCGCTCGCCGTCGAGGTAGGCCGTGACGCGGTACGCGGCCGAGGCGCTGCCGGGCCCGGCGTCGCCGCCGTGCTCGACGGCGTTGGCGCAGGCCTCGCTGAGGGCGACGGAGAGGTCGAAGGAGATGTCGGGGTCGACGCCCGCGGTCTCCATCGTGCCGAGCAGCAGGCGCCGGGCCAGGGGCACGCTCGCAGCCTCGCGCCGCAGATGGAGTGACCACCAGATGCTCATGCTCCAGCCTCCCGGCCGCGGCTCGACATACCGTTACGTATTGCCCCTCGTGCCCGGACGTAAGCGCAGTGTGCGCATCGGACCGCCCGTACGGCGGACGCGACCTCCCCGGCGAACGGTGTATGTGGGGCGGCTCGCACCAGGAGTGACCATCCGGTCGTACGGCATCTTGCGGACCTGCCGTACGGCGCGGGTGCCGCCAGTGCGATGATGAGCCCGCCATGACTGCCCCCCACCCGCCTTCGGCGCGCTCCGGGATCGATCTCCGGATCCTGCGGGCCGCGGTGTTCGCCGCGGTCTGCGTCGTGCTGGCCGCGGCGGGGCACACGCTGGCCTCCTGCGCCACCGTCCCCCTGTGGTCGCTGGGCGCGGGATTCCTCGGGGCGGTCGTGGTCGCCGTGCCCCTCGCCGGGCGCGAACGTTCACTGCCCGGCATCGCGGTGCTGCTCGCGGTCGGCCAGACCGCCCTGCACACCGTGTTCGGGCTGGGCCAGCACGGAGCCGCGGCGGTCAGCACGGCGGCGTCCCCCGGCGGGCCGGGCCCGCTGTCCGACGCCTCGCTGGTCCAGCAGGCCGCCCGTCTGGTGTGCGGGACCACCGCCGCGGCGATCAGCCCGGCGCAGGCCCAGCGGATCCTCACCGACGCGCGGCTCGCACCGGCCTCCGGCGCCCACCCGGGCGCGGCCCATCACCCGGCGGACGCCCTGGCCGGCGCCGCCGGCTCCTCCGCCCCACTGCTGCCGTCCCTGCCGATGCTGCTCGGCCACGTCCTCGCGGCACTCGCCGCCGGCTGGCTGCTGCGGCGCGGGGACCTGGCCGTGGCGCGGCTCGTCGCGCTGTCGGCGCACTCGGCCCAGTCGATGGCCGAGGGAGCGTCCGTCCGTGCCCTGCGTGCGGCGCTCGCACTGGTGCGGGCCCTGCACCGCGGGCTCGCGGGCGCGCCCCGCACGGGTCCGCGTCCGCCGCGCACCGCGCTGCTCGTGCCGGCGCGGCCGCGCACCAGCGCCCTCCAGCACACGGTGATCAGACGGGGTCCGCCGAGCGCCTTCGCCCTCGCCGCCTGACACGACGCGACCACCGACCGCGCCACCCGCTTCCGCCTCACGGCCCGGGTGACGAGGAGGGGCCGCCGTCGTGCGGCACGCGCGCGTGCGCGCATCCCTCTCGTCACTCCCGACCCGGCTTCCCGCCGGTCATCACACGAAGCGGAGTACTCCGTTCATGAAGGTTTCCCGTATCACCGCCGTCGCTTCCGCGGCCGGCATCGCCGTCCTCGCCCTGTCCGCCCCCGCCTTCGCGCACGTCAGCGTCCAGCCGGAGGGCCCGGCCGCCAAGGGCGGCTACGCGGTCGTCGCCTTCAAGGTCCCCAACGAGCGTGACGACGCCTCCACCACCAAGCTGGAGGTCACCGTCCCCGCCGACCACCCGCTGGCGTCCGTGATGCCGCAGCCGGTCGCCGGCTGGAAGGTCGAGGTGACCCGGTCCAAGCTGGACAAGCCGCTGGAGTCGCACGGCGAGAAGCTCACCGAGGCCGTCTCCAAGGTGACCTGGACCGCCGAGGGCAAGGGCATCGAGCCCGGCTACTTCCAGAAGTTCCCGCTGTCCGTCGGCGCGCTGCCCGAGGACACCGACCAGCTGGTCTTCAAGGCGATCCAGACGTACTCCAACAAGGAGGTCGTGCGCTGGATCGAGGTGCCGCAGGAGGGCCAGGAGGAGCCCGACAACCCGGCGCCCGTGCTCGAACTGACCGCCGCCGAGGGCGACTCCCACGGCGCGGCGGGCGCGAAGGCCGGCGCCGACGCCGAGTCCGCCGCGCCGAAGACCGCGGCCGGCGACTCCACCGGCTCCGGCGACGACAGCGACACCACCGCCCGCGTCCTCGGCATCGTCGGCATCGTGATCGGCGCCGCGGGCGTCGCCTACGGCGTCCTCGCCGGCCGCCGCCGGGACACCGGCGCGACGGCGTAACAGCACCCCCCGCCGGTGTGCGCCGGGGCTCCGTCCGCGGACCCCGGCGCCACCGGAGCACATCACATCTGGGACATATCTCTATGCGCAAGAAGACCTTCGCCGCGGCGGCGCTGCTCGCCGCCGCCACCCTGACCCTCTCCGCCTGCGGCAGCGACGGCGACGGCGACAAGCCCGTCACCGTGGTCTCCGAGGACACCGCCAAGCAGGCGGCCACCGTCCTCGACAGGCCGTTCGACAAGCCGGACCTGGTCCTGACCGACACCCGGGGCAAGCAGTACGACCTGCGCGAGCAGACCGCCGGCAAACCCACCCTGGTCTACTTCGGCTACACCCACTGCCCCGACGTGTGCCCGCTGACCATGAACAACGTCGCGGTGGCCAAGAAGCAGCTCCCCCAGGCCGAACAGGACAAGCTGCGCATCGTGTTCGTCACCACCGACCCCGAGCGGGACACCCCCGCCGCGCTCGGCAAGTGGCTCCAGGGCATCGACCCGCAGATCGTCGGCCTGACCGGCGACTTCGACACCGTCCAGGCCGGCGCCCGCACCCTGGGCATCTCCATCGACCCGCCGACCAAGGACAAGGACGGCAACGTCGTCTCGACGCACGGCACCCAGGTCATCGCCTTCTCCCCGAAGACCGACGCCGGCTACGTCCTGTACGGGGAGGACGCCACCGTCGACGACTACACCGAGGACCTCCCCGAGCTGATCAAGGGGGAGAACCCGTGACGGGCCGTCCCGCCCTGGTCGCCGCGGCGATGATCGGCGCCCTGGTCCTCACGGGCTGCGGTGACGGCTCCGACGCGTCCTCGGCCGCCGAACTCTCCGTCGGCGCGGCCTACATACCGCAGCCCGTCTCCGACACCATGGCCGCCGGGTTCCTCACCATCACCAACAAGGGCGGCGCCGACGACGAGCTCACGTCCGTCACGAGCGCGGTGGGCGAGGTCACCGTCCACGAGACCGTCGGCGGCGCGATGAAGGAGGTCGACCGCCTGCCCGTCCCCGCCCACGGTGAGCTCGTCCTCGAGAGCGGCGGCAACCACCTGATGTTCGAAAAGCTGAAGCACCGGCCCGAACAGGGTGAGACGGTCTCCATCGAGCTCCACTTCGCCCACTCCGGCCCCGTCACGGTCGAGGTGCCGGTGAAGCCGGCCACGTACCGGCCCACCGCCGGACACACCGGACACTGAGGGAGGGACCACCTTGACGCAGACCACCGCCCCGCGCGTGCGGACCCTGGTGCTGCTGCTCCTGGCCGCGGTCTGCGCGCTGTTCGCCGCCGCCGGCCCGGCCTCCGCGCACGCCGCGCTGACCGGCAGCGATCCCCAGCAGGGGGCGGTGGTCGACCGGGCCCCGGCCCAGGTGTCGCTCACCTTCTCCGAAGCCGTCTCGCTCGGCGACGACTCGCTGCGCGTCCTCGATCCCCAGGGCCGGCGCGTCGACGAGGGCCGCCCCGCCGGCACGAGCGGCACGACGTACGCCGTGAAGCTGCACGCGGGCCTGCCCGACGGCACCTACACCGTCGCCTACCAGGTCGTCTCCGCCGACAGCCACCCGGTCTCCGGCGCCTACACCTTCTCCGTCGGGGCCCCCTCCCGGACCACCGTGGAGGTCGGCGGACAGGAAGCGGGCGGCGGCGCCGTCGGCCTGCTCTACGGCCTCGGACGGTACGTGTCGTACGCCGGGTTCGTCGTCCTGGCCGGCGGCGCCGCCTTCGTCCTCGCCTGCTGGCCGCGCGGGTCCGGCGTGCGGCCGCTGCAGCGGCTCGTCGTCTCCGGGTGGCTCGCGCTGACCGCCGCCACCCTCCTGCTGCTTCTGCTGCGCGGCTCCTACACCGGCTCGGGAAAACTCGGCGACGTCTTCGACCTGGGCCTGCTCGGTGAGGTCCTGCAGACCAAGAGCGGCGCCTCGCTGGTCTCCCGGCTGCTGCTGCTCGCGGCGGCGGCCCTGTTCATCGCCGTGCTCTTCGGCGCCTACGACAAGCGCCAGGACGAGGATAAGCGGGACCTCACCTTCGGTCTCGCGGCCGGCGGGACCGTCGTGGCCGCCGGGCTCGCGGCGACCTGGGCGCTGTCCGAGCACGCTTCCGTCGGCCTCCAGGCGGGCCTCGCCATGCCGGTCGACGTCGTCCACCTGCTGGCCGTCGCCGGCTGGCTCGGCGGACTCGCCACCCTGATCGTCGCCCTGTACCGGGCACCCTCCGACGCCCCCGTCCCCGCGTCCGCCGTGCGCCGCTTCTCGCGCATCGCCTTCGGCAGCGTGGTCGCGCTCGTGGTGACCGGTGTCTACCAGTCCTGGCGCCAGCTCGGCTCCTGGTCCGCGTTCACCGACACCCGCTACGGACAGCTGCTCCTCGCCAAGATCGCTCTCGTGGCGGTGCTGGTCGGCGTCGCGTACTTCTCTCGGCGATGGACCGCACAGCTCGCCGGGACGACGTCCGCCGACGCGCCGCGGCGGGAGAAGGAGCGAGTCTCCGTGGCCGGTGGCCGCGGGAAGGAGACGGCGGACGCCTCCGGAGGGGCGAAGACGTCGGGGACGTCGAAGGACTCCGGCGGCTCCGGGGCGACGGCCGCGCCGAAGGTCTCCGGGGCGGCGCAGAAGTCCGGGGACTCCCGGCGCGCCGCCCAGCTCGCCCGGCAGCGGGCCGCCATGGACACCGCCCGCCGGAAGCGGCTGCGGGACGCCGACCCCCACCGCCTCGGCCTGCGCCGGTCCGTGCTCGCCGAGGCGGGCGTCGCCGTCGTCCTGCTCGCCGTCACCACCGTGCTGACCCAGACCGAGCCCGGACGCACCGAGCAGGAAGCGCAGGCCGCCGGCCGGTCCTCCGTTGCCTCGTCCGCCGCGGCGTCGGGCGCCGTGACCCTGGACATGCCCTTCGACACCGGAAGCGCGAACGGCAAGGGCGTCGTACGGGTCGAGCTCGCCCCCGCCCGGGTCGGCGACAACGACCTGCACCTCTATGTCGAGGACCCCGACGGCCGTGCCGTCGACCTCCCCGAGGTCAAGATCGCCTTCACGCTGGAGGCCAAGGACCTCGGCCCCCTGCCCGTCGTCCCCGAACACATCACCACCGGACACTGGTCGGCGAGCGGAGTGCAGCTTCCGATGGCCGGCGACTGGAAGGTCGCCGTCACCGTCCGCACGTCCGACATCGACCAGGTGACCATCTCCAAGAACGCGCAGATCGGCTGAACCGCAACATGGCTGACCAGTCCACCCCGGAGACCCGCATCCCAGAGGCGACGCCCGGGGCATCCGCCGGGCCCGGCCCGTACGACGCCGGCGACGCCGAGCCGCGTGGGGGCATCTCACGGCGGCGGCTCCTCGGCACCGCCGGTGCCACCGGGCTCGCGCTCGGCGCGGCGGGCGGCGCCGTGGGGTACGCCGCCGCTCCCTCCTCCGCGGCCACGCCGCTCACCACGGTGGGCAGCGCGCAGGTGATGTTTCACGGGAAACATCAGCCCGGCATCACCACCCCGATGCAGGCCCGCGGGCACGTCGTCGCCTTCGACCTGAAGCCGGGCGCCGGGCGCAAGGAGGCCGCCGCACTGCTCCGCCGCTGGTCCGACACCGCCCGGCGGCTGATGGCCGGCGAACCGGCCGGAACCGGTGACACGGGCGTCGCGCTGGACGCCGGGCCGTCCTCCCTGGCCATCACCTTCGGCTTCGGCCACAGCTTCTTCGGCCGGACCGGGTTGGACGGTCAGCGCCCGGCCGCCCTCGACCCCCTGCCCGACTTCTCCTCGGACCACCTCGACAAGGCCCGCAGCAACGGTGACCTGTGGGTGCAGATCGGTGCCGACGACGCCCTGGTCGCCTTCCACGCGCTGCGCGCGATCCAGCGGGACGCCGGGGCGGCCGCGCGCATCCGCTGGCAGATGAACGGCTTCAACCGCTCACCCGGCGCCACCGCCCACCCCATGACCACCCGCAACCTCATGGGCCAGGTCGACGGCACCCGCAACCCCAAGCCGGCCGACGCCGGCTTCGAGGAGCGGATCTTCGTGCCCGAGAAGGGCGAGCCCGCGTGGATGGCGAACGGCTCCTACGTCGTCGTGCGCCGGATCCGCATGCTCCTCGACGACTGGGAGCGACTCTCCGCCAAGGCCCAGGAGGACGTCATCGGACGCCGCAAGTCCGACGGCGCCCCCCTGTCCGGAGGCACCGAGACGACCGAGATGGACCTCGAGAAAACGGACGGGTCCGGCAAGCTGGTCGTCCCGATCAACGCGCACGCCCGCATCACCCGTCCCGACCAGAACGGCGGCGCCACCCTGCTCCGCCGCCCGTTCTCGTACCACGACGGCTTCGGCACCGACGGCGTCCCCGACGCGGGCCTCCTCTTCATCTGCTGGCAGGCCGACCCCCTGCGCGGCTTCGTGCCGGTGCAGCGCAAGCTGGACCGCGGGGACGCGCTGTCGCGGTTCGTCCGGCACGAGGCCAGTGGCCTGTTCGCCGTCCCGGGCGGGGCCGCGGAGGGCGAGTACGTGGGGCAGCGACTGCTGGAGGGATGATCCGTCGCCCCGACGGGTCATCCCGTGGGGTGGCGGGCCAGGGAAGCGTGCTGGGCTTACGGCGAGGCCACTAAGGTGAGGCTCATGCCCGCCAGTTACGCGTATCTCGGTCCCGAAGGCACGTTCACCGAAGTCGCCCTGCGCACACTTCCCGAGACGGCGACCCGGGAACTGGTCCCCTACGTGTCCGTCCAGTCGGCGCTCGACGCCGTCCGCGTCGGCGAGGCCGAGGCCGCGTTCGTGCCGATCGAGAACTCCGTCGAGGGCGGCATCACCACCACCCTCGACGAGCTGGTCGCCGGTCAGCCCCTGATGATCTACCGCGAGGTGCTGCTGTCCATCACCTTCGCGCTGCTGGTCCGCCCCGGCACGAAGCTGTCGGACATCAAGACGGTCACCGCCCACCCGGCCGCCCAGCCCCAGGTGCGCAACTGGCTCAAGGCGCACCTGCCGGACGTGGCCTGGGAGTCGGCCGCCTCCAACGCCGACGGTGCCCGCCTCGTGCAGGAGGGCCGGTACGACGCCGCCTTCGCCGGCGAGTTCGCCGCCGAGCGGTACGGCCTCGAGGTCCTCGAGTCCCAGATCCACGACGCGGAGAACGCCCAGACGCGGTTCGTGCTCGTGGGCCGCCCCGCCCGGCCCGCGGCGCCCACCGGTGCGGACAAGACGTCCGTCGTCCTCTGGCAGCGCGACGACCACCCCGGCGGGCTGCGCGATCTGCTGGGCGAGTTCGCCACCCGGGGCATCAACCTCATGCTGCTCCAGTCCCGCCCCACCGGCGCCGGCATCGGCAACTACTGCTTCTGCGTCGACGCCGAGGGGCACATCTCCGACCGACGGGTGGCCGAAGCTCTGATGGGCCTGAAGAGGATCTGCCTCCAGGTGCGCTACCTGGGCTCGTATCCGCGTGCGGAGGTCGATGCGGCGGATCTGGCGCCGCTGCGGCGGGGAACCTCGGACGAGGAGTTCACCGCGGCGGCCGACTGGGTGGCGCGGTGCCAGGACGGCCGGTTCTGACCCGTCGTACCTGCCGATTTTCGTTATCCACAGAAGTTATCCACAGGCCCACTTCTCGACCTGGGGACAAGTCGACAACGAAGCACCCTTCGGTCGACAAATCACCCTACGGGCACCCACTTCGTCCACAGGGGGTCAAGTCACCCCTCGTTCACCTGTTTCTTGCCCTCCTCCCTCCGGAGTGCCCCCTTTCCACTCGAAAGTGCGCACGCAGGGAGTTTGGCGCGGGAAATTCTCGTCCCGCATGCCCACACATGCCCGATTAGGAATGATCACTTCCGGAGTCCACAGAACTTTCGCACAGGCTGTGGATAACTTTCCCCGACCCGCACCCCCTGTGGACAGACGAATCCCCAAGTGCCCTTCAGCGCAAGGAAGTCGGGTCAACCCGGCACCCGCCGCCTGCATCGTTCCAGGGAATGAGACGCCCTTTATTGACAGATGCGGCAGGAGGGAGCACAAGGCACCATTTCCCCCCTGTCCGAGCGCGCGGAACGCGGTCGGCAATAGTGAGTCGTGAGCCGTCACCGCGCACCGGTAGCCTTGACCGCGTGATTGACCTTCGCCTGCTCCGTGAGGACCCCGACCGTGTGCGTGCGTCGCAGCGCGCCCGTGGAGAGGACGTCGCGCTCGTCGACTCCCTCCTGTCTGCCGACGAACGGCGCAGGTCGTCCGGCGTCCGCTTCGACGAGCTGCGCGCCGAGCAGAAGGGCCTCGGCAAGCTCATCGGCAAGGCCACCGGAGACGAGAAGGCCGAGCTGCTGCAGCGCGCGAGCCGGCTCGCCGCCGACGTCAAGGCCGCCGACGCCGATCGCGACGCCGCCGACGCCGACACCCAGGAGCTGCTCCAGCGGCTCGGCAACCTCGTCCACCCCGACGTACCCGTCGGCGGCGAGGAGGACTTCGTCACGCTGGAGACGCACGGCACGCACCGCGACTTCGCGGCCGAGGGCTTCGAGCCCCGCGACCACCTGGAGCTGGGCCAGCTGCTCGGCGCCATCGACGTCGAGCGCGGCGCCAAGGTGTCCGGCTCGCGCTTCTACTTCCTGACCGGCGTCGGCGCGCTCCTGGAGCTCGCCCTCGTCAACGCGGCGATCGCCCAGGCGACGGCGGCCGGCTTCACGCCGATGCTGACCCCCGCGCTGGTGCGCCCGCAGTCCATGGCCGGCACCGGCTTCCTCGGCCAGGCCGCCCAGGACGTCTACCACCTCGACAAGGACGACCTGTACCTGGTCGGCACGTCCGAGGTGCCGCTCGCCGCGTACCACATGGACGAGATCCTCGACGCCTCCCGGCTTCCGCTGCGCTACGCCGGCTTCTCGCCCTGCTTCCGCCGCGAGGCGGGCTCGCACGGCAAGGACACCCGGGGCATCTTCCGCGTGCACCAGTTCGACAAGGTCGAGATGTTCTCCTACGTCCTCCCCGAGGACTCGCAGGCGGAGCACCAGCGCCTGCTGGAGTGGGAGAAGCAGTGGCTGACGTCGCTCGAGCTGCCCTTCCGCGTCATCGACGTCGCCTCCGCCGACCTGGGCGCCTCCGCCTCGCGCAAGTTCGACTGCGAGGCGTGGATCCCGACCCAGGGCAAGTACCGCGAGCTGACCTCGACCTCGGACTGCACCGAGTTCCAGTCCCGCCGCCTGTCGATCCGCGTCCGCGAGGACAAGAAGGTGCGCCCGCTGGCGACGCTCAACGGCACCCTGTGCGCCGTACCGCGCACGATCGTGGCGATCCTGGAGAACCACCAGCAGGCCGACGGCTCGGTGCGCGTGCCCGAGGTGCTGCGCCCGTACCTGGGCGGCCGGGAGGTCCTGGAGCCGGTGGCCAAGTGAGCGACACCGGTTCCGCCGGGGGGTTCCCCTACCGGCTGATCGCGACCGACCTCGACGGCACGCTGCTGCGCAGCGACGACTCGATCTCGCAGCGCACCCGTGAGGCGCTCGCCGCGGCCACCGCGGCGGGCGCGGCCCACATCGTGGTCACCGGCCGCGCGGTGCCGTGGACCCGCCACATACTCGACGACCTCGGGTACGACGGGCTGGCCGTCTGCGGGCAGGGCGCGCAGGTCTACCACGCCGGGGAGCACCGGCTGCTGACCTCGGTGACGCTGGACCGGCAGCTGGCCGGGGTGGCGCTGGCGAAGATCGAGGCGGAGACCGGCCCGCTGTACCTGGCGGCGAGCCGCGACGGGCTGGACGGCGACGTGCTGGTCGGCCCGGGGTACGCGGTCGGGGGCGACCTTCCGGCGGTGCCGTTCACCGATGCCTCGGACCTGTGGTCGGCACCGTTGAACAAGATCTACATCCAGCACCCGACCCTGTCGGACGACGAGCTGGCCGAGGCGGCCCGGCAGACCGCGGGCGGCTTCGTCACGGTCACCATGGCGGGTGCGGGCGTCGTCGAGCTCCTCCCGCTCGGCCTGTCGAAGGCCACCGGGCTGTCGCTGGCGGCGCGCCGGCTCGGTCTCAAGGCGGCGGACACGATCGCCTTCGGCGACATGCCCAACGACATCCCGATGTTCGGCTGGGCCGCCCGGGGCGTGGCGATGGCCAACGCCCACGCGGAGCTGAAGGCCGTGGCCGACGAGGTGACGTACTCGAACGACGAGGACGGGATCGCCGCGGTGCTGGAGCGGCTGGCGCTCTGACGGCCCGGGCGGTGGGCCACGGTGGACCCGTGCGGTGGCCGGCTGCGCCATGACGGCGCGGTGCCATGACGGCTCGATGCCGTCACGGCCCGGTGGCACGGTCCGGCCGGCGCCGGTGTCCCCTCGGCCGGCCCACGCGAGGCTCTCGCGTGCTCGAAGCGGCCGCCCGTGCGCCGGCGCCGGCCGGCCTCGTGCACGCATCACACTGCCGCCCCGGCACACCGGACGCCACCGAATAAGGCGTCCCGGCCCCGGTGTACCCGGGGCCGGGACGAACGCACCGTCAGGACCGGGGCCCGGTCACTCCTCCCCGGCGAGCGTCAGCGACCGCAGCTTCCGGCCCGCGTACCAGGTCGCGAGCACGGTGACCGCGACCAGCAGCACCGTCGCGGTCGGCAGCCCCACGTCGGAGGTCACCAGGTTCCCGTCGGCGACCTTCTGCGCCACGGCCAGCGACCACTGCTGGACGCTCAGGGTGCGGGCGCCGGGCACGAGGGAGCCGAACAGGGCCTCCCAGACGAGGGCGTAGACGAGCCCGAAGACCACCGCGTGCCGGGACACCGTGCCGAGCAGCAGGAAGAGCGCGGCGTAGGCGATGGAGGCGACCAGCGCGGCGATCGTGTAGGCGACGGCGACCTGCTGGCCGTTGCCGTTGAGGATCAGGCCGGCGAGCAGCGTGGGCACGGCGGAGAACACCATGGTCACGGCGACGGCGACGATCAGCTTGGTGAAGATGATCGTCGGCCGCTTGACGGGCTTGGACAGCAGGTACACGACCGAGCCGTCGTCGATCTCGGGGCCGATGGCTCCGGTGCCGGCGATGACGCCGATGATCGGCACCATGGTGGCGAGCGCGAACCCGCCGAGCACGTCGGAGGCCGTCTGGTCGTCGGCTCCGGCGAGGGCCCGCACCGCCACGGCGATGACGAGCAGCAGCAGGGGGAGGGCCCCGAGGATGAGGGCCCGGCGGCGGCCGAGCAGGGCCCGGTAGGTGAGCCGGGCGACTGTGGGGTCGTACATTCTTCGGCCTCCTACGCCGCGACGAGATACGAGAAGACGGACTCGAGGGACTCGTCGGACGGCGAGACCGTGAGCAGCCGGATGCCGTGGTCGCGGGCGACCCGGGGCAGCAGGGCCGTGAACCGGCCGAAGTCGACGGCCTGGACGCGCAGCGCGCCCTCGGCGAGGTCGACCTCGATGCCGGACGTCGACGGGTCGGCGATCAGCGCCGCCGCGAGGGCCCGGTCGTCGCTGGAGCGCACCAGGTAGCGGTGCGGCCGGTCGGTCATCAGGCGGCGGATCCTGCGGAAGTCGCCGCTGGCCGCGTGGCGTCCGGCGACGATCACCTCGATGTGCCGGGCGAGCTGTTCGACCTCTTCGAGGATGTGCGAGGAGAACAGCACCGTGCGGCCCTCGTCGCCCATGCGGCGCAGCAGGTCCATCAGCTGCATGCGCTGGCGCGGGTCCATGCCGTTGAACGGCTCGTCGAGCAGGAGCAGGGAGGGCTGGTGGACGAGGGCGGACGCCATCTTCACGCGCTGCCGCATGCCCTTGGAGTACGTGGCGATCCTGCGGTCCTGCGCGTACTCCATCTCGACCGTGGCGAGGGCCTGCTGGGCGGCCTTGGCACCCAGGCCGTGGAGTTCGGCGTTGGCGAGGACGAACTCGCGGCCGGTGAGGAAGTCGTACATCGCCTCGCGTTCGGGGACGATGCCGATGTGCCGGTAGATGGTCTCGTTGCGCCAGACCTGCTGCCCGTCGAGGGTGACGGTGCCGGTGGAGGGGGCGAGGAAGCCGCCCATCATGTTGATGAGGGTGGACTTCCCGGCTCCGTTGGGGCCGAGCAGGCCGGTGACGCCGGGGCCGATCGTCATCGTGATGTCGTTGACGGCGACCACGTTGCCGAACCAGCGGGAGACGCGGTCGATGGAGAGAGTGCTCATGGGCGCAGCCCGTTCCTCGTGAGGGTGGTGGCGGCCGACGGGTGGGGCGTGGTCACAGTCCCACCTTCTTGTAACGGCGCATCAGGAGCCCGTACGCACCGGCGATCAGACCCAGGGTGACGAGGAGGTAGACCGCGCCCTCCGCGGTGCCGGGGCCGGTCCCGCCGGGGAAGGAGGACGTGGCGCCCAGGAAGGCGGACTGCACGCCGTCGATGAGGGTGATCGGCGAGAACAGGCCGATCCAGGCGATGGAGCCGGAGCTGTCCTGGACTTCCGCGATGGCCTGGAGGGTGGAGACCGCGCCGTAGGTGATGGTCAGGACGGCGATGACGGCGGCGATGCCGAAGCCGCGGCGCGGCGTGACCGAGGCGATGACCAGGCCGAGGCCGGCGAAGAGCAGCGAGAGCAGTGCCACGGAGACGAGTCCCTGTGCGAATCCCTTGGTCTGGTCGGCGAAGTCGAGCTTGGCGAGCAGGGCGCCCACGTACAGCACCAGCAGGGGGGCGGCGGTGAGGAGGAAGAGCGCCGAGGCCAGGGCCGCGTACTTGGCGCGGACGTAGTCGGCGGTCTCGATGGGCCGTGAGAAGTAGAGCGGCACTGTCTTGAAGCGCAGGTCGCGCGAGACCGACTGGGGTGCCTGGGAGGCGACGTAGAGGCTGATGACGGCCTGGAGGACGATCGCGTAGCGCGTGTAGTCCAGGGGCAGGTCGTCGGCCTTGGTGGCGACGGCGACGGCGACCATGATGCCGGCGGGCAGGCACATCACCACGAACAGGAGCATCGGCAGGACCTTGGACTTGGCCGAGCGGCCGAGGCCGTAGGCGCCGCGCAGGGACTGCGAGTACAGGGAGCGGCGGGCGTAGGCGCGGCCGAGGCGGGGGCCGTCGTAGCTGCGGTAGCCGATGTTGTGGATGCGGGTCTGGTCGCCCGGCCCCGTGGCGGGTGCCGGCAGGGGCTGTTCAGTTGCCATGGCCGACCTCCTCCTTCCGTGCTGCGTCGCTGTCCTTGAAGACCTCCGAGATGTGGTGCCTGCGCTGCTCCATGCGCACCAGGCCCAGGCCGAGGTCCGCGATGACGTCCCGGACGAGGTCGTACGTCTCCTCGCCCGACGCGCTGAGCAGCAGGGTGTGGCCGGCGCCGGGAAGGCCGCTGCCGTCCTCGGTGGTCACCCCGCGCGCGTGGAGCGCGTCGCGCGCCGCGCGGGTGCCGTCGGGGTGCTCGTCGGTGTCGGTGACCTCGATGGCGAGGGTCGTCGTGGTCTGGGTGAAGTCGGTGGTGGAGCTGGAGCGCAGCAGCTTGCCGCCGTCGACGACGACCACGTGGTCGCAGGTGCGTTCCAGTTCGCCGAGCAGGTGGGAGGTGACGAGGACCGAGATGCCGAAGTCGGTGTGGACGCGGCGGATGAGGCCGAGCATCTCGTCGCGGCCGACCGGGTCGAGGCCGTTGGTCGGCTCGTCCAGGAAGACCAGTTGCGGGTCGTGGACGAGGGCCTGCGCGAGCTTCACGCGCTGCTTCATGCCGGTCGAGTAGCCGCCGATGGGGCGGTAGCGCTCCTCGTACAGCCCCACGTGGCGCAGTGTGTCGGCGGTCCGTTCCCGCGCGGCGGTCGGGGGCAGGCCGGACATGCGCGCCATGTGGACGACGAACTCGGTGGCCGAGACGTCGGGCGGCAGGCAGTCGTGTTCCGGCATGTAGCCGACCCGCTCGCGGATGTCGGCGCCCTGCGTGGCGACGTCGAGTCCGAGCACCCGGGCCCGGCCCTCGGTGGCGGGGGACAGACCCAGCAGGATCTTGATCAGGGTGGACTTGCCGGCGCCGTTGGCGCCCACGAGTCCGGTCACACCGGGTCCGATGTCCACGGAGAGCCGGTCGAGCGCGGTCACCCGGGGGAACCGCTTGCTCAGGCTTTCGGTCGCGATCACAGTCACATCCACGACGGTAGTGACGCCCGACACGCCGGTCGTCAGACCGGAGAGCCGTCTTCGGGTCAGACTCGAGTAGTACCCGCCCGTAGGGGATGCGGTACCTGAGGGTCACGGCCCGGGTTCCGGGGGCCGCGCCCCGGCCCTATTGACGCCGGGTCTAACAACTGGGAGATTCGGCGGCGTCACGGACGGGGATCTCCTGGTCGTCACCGACTCCGCGGGTCCCGGGAGAAGAGCCGTTCGTCCGGACGACGATCTGCCGCACGTGCGGCGCTGGGCGGAGGAGAGATGACGGTTCCGGACGGAGCACGGGAGCGCCGGGTGCGCTCGGGCGATGTCGAGCTGTGCGTGGCCGAGCTGGGTGACCCGGGGCAGCCGACGGTCGTCCTGGTACACGGTTACCCGGACAGCAAGGAGGTCTGGTCCGAGGTGGCCGCCCGCCTCGCCGGCCGGTTCCACGTGGTGCTCTACGACGTCCGGGGCCACGGCCGGTCCAGCGCGCCGAGCCCGCTGCGCGGCGGGTTCACGCTGGAGAAGCTGACGGACGACTTCCTGGCCGTTGCGGACGCGGTCAGCCCCGGCCGGCCCGTGCACCTGGTGGGTCACGACTGGGGCTCCGTGCAGGCGTGGGAGTTCGTCACGGTCAGGCGCACCGAGGGCCGCATCGCGTCCTTCACCTCGATGTCGGGGCCGTCCCTCGACCATTTCGGCCACTGGATCGGCCGGCGGGTCAGGCGGCCCACCCCGCGCCGCGTGGGCCAGCTCCTCGGCCAGGGCGCCAAGTCCTGGTACGTCTACCTGCTGCACACACCGGTCCTGCCCGAACTGGCCTGGCGCGGCCCGCTCGGCAAGCGCTGGCCGGGAATCCTGCGGCGCGTGGAGAAGGTGCCCGGCGGGGACTACCCGACCGCGTCCCTGCCGTCGGACGCCGCGCACGGAGCCTGGCTGTACCGGGACAACGTCCGGCCGCGGCTGCGGCACCCGCGCGAGGACGCCTACGCGCACGTGCCCGTCCAGCTCGTCACGCCCCTCGGCGACGCGTTCCTCTCGGAGCGGCTCTACGACGAACTGGAACGGTGGGCGCCGCGGCTGACCCGCCGCACCCTGCCCGCCAAGCACTGGGTGCCGCGCACCCGGCCCGACCGGCTCGCGGACTGGATCACGGAGTTCGTCACCGAGGTCGAGGGCGGACGGACCGGGGCGACGGCGGGCGGCAGGCACGCCGACCGCTTCGGCGGTCAGCTGGTCCTGGTCACGGGCGCGGGCAGCGGCATCGGCCGGGCGACGGCGTTCGCGTTCGCCGAGGCCGGCGCTCGCGTGGTGGCCGTCGACCGGGACGCCGCGTCCGCGGCCCGCACCGCGGAGCAGTCACGGCTGCTCGGCGCCCGGCAGGCCTGGGCGGAAACCGCCGACGTGTCCGACGAGCAGTCCATGGAGAAGCTCGCTGCCAGGGTCGCCGCGGAGTACGGCGTGGTGGACGTCCTCGTGAACAACGCCGGGATCGGCCTGTCGGGCTCCTTCTTCGACACCACGCCGGAGGACTGGAAGAAGGTCCTCGACGTCAACCTGTGGGGCGTGATCCACGGGTGCCGCCTCTTCGGCCGGCAGATGGCGGAGCGGGGACAGGGCGGCCACATCGTGAACACCGCCTCGGCGGCCGCCTTCCTGCCCTCCAGGGTGCTGCCCGCCTACAGCACGTCCAAGGCGGCCGTGCTGATGCTCAGCGAGTGTCTGCGTGCCGAACTGGCCGGGCAGGGGATCGGCGTCACGGCGATCTGCCCGGGCCTCGTCAACACCAACATCACCTCGACGGCGCGCTTCGCCGGGGTCGACGCGAGCGAGGAGAGGCGACGGCGGCAGCGCACCGCCCGGTGGTACGGGAAGCGCAACTACCCGCCGGAGAAGGTCGCCGCCGCGATACTTGAGGCCGTGGTGCACGACCGGGCCGTCGTCCCGGTCACACCCGAGGCACGCGGCGCCCACCTCGCGTCCCGCTACCTGCCGGGGGCGTTGCGCAGGCTCGCCCGGGTGTCGCCGCCGCTGTAACCGCCGCGGGAGCGTCCCCACGGGCCTGCGGACACCCTCGTACGGCCGTGGACCGCACCTCGGGCGGCAAAACCGTTCGCGCGACACGTGCCGCTCTCGGCACGCTGGTCGCATGGACGAAGAACAAAGGGACGACAGACGCACCGTGCGGGTGTCCAAGTACCTGTCGAAGCATCTACGGCACCAGCCGGACCGCATCGGGCTCACCCTCGACGAGGCCGGCTGGGTCGAGATCGAGGCGCTGCTCGCCGCGGCGGCCGCGCACGGCTTCCGCTTCACCCGGCAGGAGCTGGACCACGTGGTCGCCACCAACGACAAGCGGCGGTTCGCCGTCGAGGGCACCCGCATCCGGGCCAGCCAGGGCCACAGCGTCGACGTGGAGCTCGGACTGCCCGCGGCGGAACCGCCGGCGTATCTCCACCACGGGACCGTGGCCCGCGCCCTCGACGCGATCCGGGCCGAGGGCCTGCGCCCCATGAACCGGAACCACGTGCATCTCTCACCGGACCGGGAGACCGCCACCCGGGTCGGCGCCCGACGCGGCAGGCCGGTCGTCCTGTCGGTGGACGCCGCCGCCATGCACCACGACGGCCACGTCTTCCACGTCAGCGCGAACGGGGTCTGGCTGACCAAGGCCGTGCCTCCGCGCTATCTGCGTTTCCCCGGCCCGCACTGACACCATCCGATCGCGAGGTGGGGGACCAGTCGCACACGGTGACGCCGACGACCGTTTCACGTGAAACAGGGACCGGCCGCATAGGCTCGGAGGCATGAGCCTTCGCTTGAGCACTGTGATCCTTCCGTACCGCCGCTGGCACGAAGGCGGCCGTTCGGCCTGGACCCGGGCCGAGCAGCTCGGTTTCCACACCGCGTACACCTACGACCACCTGTCCTGGCGGAGCTTCCGTGACGGGCCGTGGTTCGGTGCCGTGCCGACGCTCACGGCGGCCGCCGCCGTGACCGAGCGCCTGCGTCTGGGCACCCTGGTCACCTCGCCGAACTTCCGGCACCCGGTGACGCTGGCCAAGGAGCTCATCTCCCTCGACGACATCTCCGGCGGCCGCATCACGCTCGGCATAGGAGCGGGCGGCACCGGCTTCGACGCCACCGCGCTCGGCCAGGAGCCGTGGACGCCGCGTGAGCGGGCCGACCGGTTCGGCGAGTTCCTCCCGCTGCTCGACCGGCTGCTCACCGAGGACGCCGTGTCGTACGAGGGCGACTTCTACTCGGCCCACGAGGCGCGCAACATCCCGGGCTGCGTCCAGCGGCCCCGGCTGCCGTTCGCGGTGGCCGCGACCGGCCCGCGAGGCGTGCGGCTCGCCACGCAGTACGGGCAGGCATGGGTGACCACCGGTGATCCGAAGCTGTACGAGAACGGCACCCCCGAGCAGTCGGACCGGGCGCTGCGAGCCCAGGCCGACAAGCTGGCCGACGCCTGCGCGGCGATCGGCCGTGAGGTCAGCGAGCTCGACAAGGTCCTGCTCAGCGGCTTCACCCCGGACCGCAGCCGTCCGCTGGAGTCCGTGGACGCCTTCGTCGACTTCGCCGGCCGCCACCGCGACCTGGGCTTCACCGAGCTCGTCGTCCACTGGCCCATCCCGGACTCGGACTTCACGGCGGACGAGAAGATCTTCGAGCGGATCGCCATGGAGGCCCCGGCGCAGTTGCAGGGATGAGAGCCGTGGCTCACAGATGTGCGGACTCCCGCACGGGCGTGCGGGCATATGCGTGACAATGGCCGGGTGACCTCAGCGACCCGACAGCCCGAGACCCCGGCCGCCGCCGTGCGCCCGCGACTGATCGCCACCGACCTGGACGGCACGCTGCTGCGCGACGACAAGTCGGTCTCCCCGCGCACGGTCGCGGCACTGGCGGCCGCCGAGAAGGCGGGGATCGAGGTCTTCTTCGTCACCGGCCGCCCCGCCCGCTGGATGGACGTCGTCAGCGAGCACGTCCACGGACACGGCCTCGCCATCTGCGGCAACGGCGCGGCCGTGGTCGACCTGCACGGCGGCCCCGGTGCCCATCGTTTCGTGAAGGTCCGGGAGCTGGCCCGCGAGAACGCGCTGGACGCCGTACGGCTGCTGCGCGACGCGGCCCCCGGCACGGTGTACGCGGTGGAGCAGACCTACGGCTTCCATCAGGAGCCGGCGTACCCGAAGCTGCATATCGAGGTGCCCGACACCCTCGCGCCCGCCGAGGAACTGCTGGCGCCGGGGGTCGACGGGGCCGAGCCGGTCCTCAAGATCCTGGCCTTCCATCCTGAACTGGAGCCCGACGCCTTCCTCACGCTGGCCCGCCTCGCCATCGGCGACCGCGCCAACGTCACCCGGTCCAGCCCCAGTGCCCTGCTGGAGATCAGCGGCCCGGAGGTCTCCAAGGCCAGCACGCTGGCCCTGTGCTGCGCCGAGCGCGGCATCTCGCACGAGGAGGTCGTCGCCTTCGGCGACATGCCGAACGACGTCGAGATGCTCACCTGGGCGGGGCGCTCGTACGCCATGGGCAACGCGCACCCGGAAGTGATCGCCGCCGCCTCGGGCCGGACGGTCGCCAACAACGACGACGGGGTCGCGGTGGTGGTGGAGCGCATCCTGGCGCAGACCCTGTGACGAGCGGGGCCCGTACGGGACCGCCGGCCGGCCCCTTCAGAGCGGCACCCCGTGCTCTTTCAGCCACGGCACCGGGTCCACGGCCGAGCCCGGCTCCGGTGTGACCCGCACCTCGAAGTGCAGGTGCGGCCCGGTGGAGTTGCCGGTGCTGCCCGACTGCCCGATCCACCGCCCCGGTCCGACCCGCTCGCCCCGGCGGACCGAGACGGCGGCGAGATGGGCGTACTGCGTGCAGTAGCCCCCCGGGTGCCGCACGACGACCTGCATGCCGAAGGCGCCTCCGCACGTCACCCTCACCACCCGGCCCTCGCCGACCGACCGCACCGGCGACCCGACCGGCACGGCGAAGTCCTGCCCGGTGTGGCGGTTCGCCCACCGCGCACCGCCGCTGCCGAAGGACGCCGACAGTCGGTACGTCTCCACCGGTGCGACCCACGCCCGCGAGGAGCGCGGCTCCGGCTGGTCCAGGCGGACCGCGCCGGGGCAGGAGCCGTCCGCCACCGACGCGTTCGCCTCCCCCGCCGGCCGGGACCGTGCCGCCAGCAGCTTGTGCTCGATCGTCTTCCTGAGGGCCGCCAGCTCACCGTTCCGTCTCTCCAGTGCCTGCCGGGCCGCGGTCGCCCGGGCCTCTTCGGCGGCGAACCGGGCCTCGGCCCGCCGGCTCCGGCCGAGGGCCCTGTCCACGGCCAGGTCGGCCCGTCGCAGCGCGTGCCGACCGCGCATCAGCTCGTCCGGGTCGTCGGCGAGGACCATCCGCGCGGTGAGCGGGAGGCCGCCTCCACCGCGGTACTGGGCGCGGGCGATGCTGCCCAGGTCCTCGTGCACGGCGACGACCTCCTGGCGTTGCCGGTCGAGCAGTTCGTCGTAGTGCCGGGCCCTGGACCGCTGCGCCTCGGCCTCGCGCCGGCCCCGCTCGTACTGTTCGGTGGCCTTGGCGGCCTCCTCGTACAGCCGTGCCACCCGCGCCGCGGCGGCGGTGCCGGACCCGCCGCTCCCGTCGGTGGCTCCGGCCGGACCGGTGGCGAGTACGGCGAGTGCGCACAGCACCACCGGGACGAGCAGCGGACGGCGGCGAGGTGAGAGCATGGCAGCGATCGTGGCCCGGACACGGGCGCGCGATCCCGTCCGTGTCGTACGGGAGGGGGACCGATTGCTGCACACGGCCCAGTGCCGTTGCTGCACACGGGTCAGCGCGCGCCTGACGGCTCCTCAGTACGGTGCCTCCCACAGCACCGTCGTCCCGTGGCCGTCCGCTTCCGGGCCGGGTCCGACGCGGCTCGCGCCACCGAGCGTCTCGGCGCGGCGCTCCAGATTGCGCAGGCCACTGCGCCTGCCGTCCTCGGGGATGCCGACCCCGTCGTCCGCGACGGTCAGCCGGACGCCCGGCCGCCCGTCCGGCAGCGTCACCTCCGCGTCGACGACCACGTCGATCCGCGTGGCCCGGGCGTGCCGGAAGGCGTTGGACAGCGCCTCGCGCAGGGCGGCGACGAGGTTCTTGCCGGTCAGGTCGCCGACCGCGCCGTCGACCGGGCCGACGAAGCGGTACGAGGGGGTGAAGCCCAACGGCGCGGACGCCATGGTGATCTCCCGCAGCACCTGGGCGCGCAGCCCCGCGGGAGCCTCGGCGGGCTGCTGCAGCGCGAAGATCGCCGAGCGGATCTCCTGAATGGTCACGTCGAGTTCGCCGACGGCCCTGCCCACTCCGTCGCGCACCTCGGGCACGAGCGGTCCGCGCTGGGCGCTCTCCAGCATCATGCCCGTGGCGAACAGCCGCTGGATGACGAGGTCGTGCAGGTCACGGGCGATGCGGTCACGGTCCTCGTACACGGCGAGCCGCTCCCGGTCCCGCTGCGCGTCGGCCATCATCAGTGCCAGCGCGGCCTGTGCGGCGAACTGGCCGCCGAGCGCGCGCTCCGTCCGCGTGAACGGGTGCCCTCCCCGCGCCCGGGGCATGACCAGGCTGCCGAGGATCCGTCCGTGGCTGCACAGCGGCAGGAGCATGATCGGTCCGTAGGCCCGCACCGGCCCGGTGTCCAGTCGCGGGTCGGTGGCCGCGTCGTCGACGAACACGGCTCGCCCGGCACGGAGTTCTGCGATCACCCCGTTGTCCGGCGGGACGACCGTGCCCAGCGCGTCCGTGGGGCGCGGCGCCGCGACGGCCGCGATCTCCATGCCTCCCCCGTCGGCGGTCAGCAGCACGATTCCGGCAGCCGCCCCGGAGAGCCGGCGGGCCTGTTCGGCGACGACCTGGAGGGCGTCGTCGGTGTCGCCGCCGGACAGCAGCGCGGTGGTCACGGCGACCGAGCCGTCGATCCACCGCTCCCGCTGCTGCGCGGACTCGTACAGCCGCGCGTTGCTGATGGCGATGCCCGCCTCCGTGGCGAGGACGCGGACCATGGCCAGGTCGTAGTCGTCGAACGACTCGGCGTCCCGCTTGTCCGTCACGTAGAGGTTGCCGAAGATCTCCCCCTGCACACGGATGGGCACCCCGAGGAAGCTGCGCATCGGCGGGTGGTGCTCGGGGAAGCCGCAGGAGCGCGGATCGCCGGTCAGGTCCGTGAGCCGGACCGGCTCGGGGTCGCGGACGAGGGCGCCCAGCAGGCCCTTGCGGCCGTCGGGCAGGTGCCCGATCCGGCGGACGGTCGCCTCGTCGATGCCGTGGTGCACGAAGTCGGCGAGACCGTCGCCGTCCTCCGCGACGACGCCGATGGCCGCGTACCGGGCGTCCGCGAGCTCGGCCGCGGTCTCGCAGATCCGGTTCAGCGTGGAGTGCAGCTCCAGCCCGGTGCCCACCGACCGCATCGCCTCCAGCAGCTTCGGCACGCGCGCCAGGAGCTCGGCCGACACTCCGTCGCGGGAAGGCGGACGGCCGGGGGACGGGGCTGCGGACATGAACCGAGCCTAATCAGACGGTTTTATTCAGGAAAGTCGGAATAGCAGCATTTTTTGCGCACTGTCCCGCCGTCACCGCGCTCCGACCAGCAGCTCCGACGCCGCCTCCCGCTCGGTCATCGTCCGCAGCGGCCCCTCCACGGCCGCCAGCTCCGCGTAGGTGCCGCGCTGTACGACCCGGCCGCCGTCCAGCACCACCACCTCGTCCACCGCGTCCAGACCCGCCAGCCGGTGCGTGATGAGCAGGGTCGTCCGGCCCTCGGTGGCGGCCAGCAGATCGGCGGTGAGCGCGTCGGCGGTCGGCAGGTCGAGGTGCTCGGCCGGCTCGTCGAGCACGAGTACGGGGAAGTCGGCGAGCAGCGCCCGGGCCAGGGCCAGCCGCTGCCGCTGACCGCCGGACAGCCGTGCCCCGTGCTCTCCGACCAAGGTGTCCAGGCCGTCGGGCAGGCCCTCGGCCCAGTCCAGCAGGCGGGCCCGCGCCAGCGCGGCGCGCAGCTCCCGCTCCGTGGCGTCCTTCCTGGCCAGCAGCAAGTTCTCGCGCACCGAGCTGTCGAAGAGGTGCGCGTCCTGCGCACACAGTCCGACGAGCCGCCGCACGTCGTCGCCGGCCAGGGCGGTGGCGTCCGCACCGGCCAGTGTGTAGGAACCCCCGTCGGAATCCAGGAACCGCAGCAGCACCTGGGCCAGCGTCGTCTTGCCGGATCCGGACGGCCCGACCACGGCGACGCGGCGGCCCTCCGCCAGCGTCAGATCGAGTCCCGCGAGGGCGTCCCGGTCCTGCCCCGGGTGGCGCGCGGTCAGCCCCTCGAGGACGACCGGGAACGGTGACGCGGGCGCTGCCTGCGGCCGCTCCGGTTCACGTACGGGCTCCGGCGCGTCGAGGACTTCGTACACCCGCTCGGCACTCCTGCGCACGCGTTGGCGGTACTGCACGGCCGACGGCAGCCCGAGGACCGCCTCGAACGCGGTCGGCGGCGTGAGGACCACGACGGCCACGGCCACTCCGGCGAGCCGGCCGTCGGCCACGGCCTGCACGCCGGTGAGCGCGGCGCCGGCGACGGTCAGACCGGAGATCAGGGCGACGAGGCCGTCGCCCAGCGCGGTGGCCGTGGCCGCGCGCGAGGCGATCCGGGTGAGCGTGCCGTCGGCCCGACGCGCCTCGGCGGCCCGCCCCGGCAGGGCGCCGGCGACGGTCAGTTCGGCGGTGCCGGTGAGCAGGTCGGTCACCCGGGTGGCCAGCACGCCGCGAGCGGGGGCCAGCCTGGATTCGGCCCACCGTGCGACGGCCCCGGTGATCAGTGGGACGCCGGCTCCGGCCGCGAGCAGTCCGGCGGCGAGCACGGCTCCGGCCTCAGGAAGCAGCCAGGCCGTGAAGCCGACCGACACGGCGGAGACGGCCACGGCGGTCGCGGCGGGCAGCAGCCAGCGCAGCCAGTAGTCCTGCAACGCGTCGACGTCCGCGACGAGCCGGGACAGGAGGTCGCCCCGCCGGCTGCGGCGCAGGCCCGCGGGCGCCAGCCGCTCCAGCCGCCGGTAGACGGCGACCCGGGTGTCGGCCAGCATCCGCAGCACGGCGTCGTGCGAGACGAGCCGCTCGGCGTAGCGGAACACCGCCCGCCCGATCCCGAAGGCGCGCGTCGCCGTGACGGCCACCATCAGATACAGCACCGGCGGCTGCTGCGAAGCCCGCGAGATGAGCCACCCGGAGGTGGCCATGAGTCCCACGGCGCTGCCGAGGGCGAGGCTGCCGAGGAGCAGCGCGAGGCCGAGGCGCCCGCGCCGGGCGGCGGACATCGCGCGCACCCTGGCGAGGACGCCGGCCGGAGAGCCCGGCACCGCGTCCGGCGTGCCCGGGCCGTCGGCCGGAGCCGGAGCAGTGGCACCCGGCGTCGCCTCGGCCGGGCGCTCCGCCACGGGCCCCGGGACCCCGGCGACCGTCGGGGCGGACGCGGGTTCGTCCAGGCGCACCACGCGGTCGGCCACCTCCAGCAGGGCCGGCCGGTGCACCACCAGCAGTACGGTCCGTCCGGCCGCCAGCCTGCGCACGGCGGCCACGACCTCGGCCTCCGTCGCCCCGTCCAGGGCGGCCGTCGGCTCGTCGAGCAGCAGCACCGGCCGGTCCGCGAGGAACGCCCGCGCCAGTGCGAGCCGCTGCCGCTGCCCGGCGGACAGCCCGGAGCCGTCCTCGCCGAGCACGGTGTCCGTTCCCTCCGGCAGCGCGTCCACGAACTCCAGCGCGCCGGCGTCGCCCAGCGCCCGCCGCACGGCCCTGTCGTCCGCCTCGGGACGGGCCAGCCGTACGTTCTCGGCGACGGTGCCCGCGAACAGGTGCGGACGCTGCGGGACCCAGGCGACGCGGGCGTGCCACTGCTCCGGGTCGAGGCCGGCGAGATCGGTCCCGCCGATCGTGATCCGCCCGCGGGACGGACGGACGAAGCCGAGGAGAGCGTGGAGGAGCGTCGACTTGCCCGCTCCGCTCGGTCCGACGAGCGCCACCGTCTCGCCCGACCGGACGACGAGGTCCACGTCCGCCACGGCGTCCGCGGCGCGCCCGGGGTAGCGCACGGTCACGCCTTCGAAGGACAGGGCCCCGGCCGCCGGCACCGGCCCGCTCCCGGGTGCCCGCGCGGGCGTCTCCAGCACCGAGAAGATCTCCTCGGCGGCGGCCAGCCCTTCGGCCGCCGCGTGGTACTGCGCCCCCACCTGCCGCAGGGGCAGGTAGGCCTCGGGCGCGAGCACGAGCACGACCAGGCCGTCGTACAGGGCCATGTCGCCGTGGACGAGCCTCATGCCGATGGTCACGGCGACGAGCGCCACCGAGAGCGTGGCGAGCAGTTCCAGGGCGAAGGACGACAGAAAGGCGATCCGCAGGGTCCGCACGGTGGCCTGCCGGTACTCACCGGTGATGCGTTTGATCGACTCGGCCTGCGCCTTGGCCCGTCCGAACACCTTCAGCGTCGGCAGTCCCGCGACCACGTCCAGGAAGTGCCCGGAGAGCCGGGACAGCAGCCGCCACTGCCGGTCCATCCGCGCCTGCGTGGCCCAGCCGATCAGCATCATGAAGACCGGGATGAGCGGCAGGGTGGCGACGATGATGGCCGCCGAGACCCAGTCCTCGGTGACGATCCGGGCCAGCACCGCCACCGGCACGACCACCGCCAGACCCAGCTGCGGCAGGTAGCGCGAGAAGTAGTCGTCGAGGGCGTCGACACCCCGGGTGGCCAGGGTGACGAGCGATCCGGTGCGCTGTCCGCCAAGCCAGCCGGGTCCGAGCGCGGTCGCCCGCTCCAGCAGCCGGCCCCGCAGCTCCGACTTCACGGCCGCACTCGCCCGGTGGGCGGCCAGCTCGGTGAGCCAGCCGACCAGAGCCCGGCCGCAGGCGACGGCCACCAGGAGCAGCAGTGGGGTGCGGAGTTCGGCGGCCGTCATGCCGTGCTGGAAGGCGCCCACCACCGTTTCCGCGATGAGCATCGCCTGGGCGACGACCAACCCGGCCCCGACGCCCCCCAGGACGACGACCGCCGCCAGGAAGAGCCGGGTGGCACGGGCGTACCGCAGCAGCCGTGGATCGATCGGTTTCACGTGAAACACACCCTGCCGGAGTCAGTGCGCGGGTTCGGCGATGTGCTGGGTGCCGATCCGCTTGCGGAACACCCAGTACGTCCACCCCTGGTAGAGGAGGACGACCGGCGTGGCGATCACGGCCAGCCAGGTCATGATCTTCAGCGTGTAGGGGCTGGACGAGGCGTTGGTGACGGTGAGGCCCCAGTCCGCGTCGAGCGTGGACGGCATGACGTTCGGAAAGAGCGTCAGGAAGAGCATCGCCACGGCGGCCACGATGGTGATGCCGGACAGCGCGAACGCCCATCCCTCGCGGCCCGCCTGATTCGCCGCCAGCGCGACGACCAGTGAGGCGACGGCCACCACCAGCGCGACCAGGCTCTTGCCGTCGCCGCTGTGGGCCTGCGTCCACAGCAGGAAGGCGAGCGTCGGCACCGCGGTGACGATACCCAGCCTCATTGCCAGGGCCCGCGCCCGTTCGCGGATCTCCCCGACGGTCTTGAGCGCGGTGAACACCGTTCCGTGGAAGGTGAACAGGGTCAGCGTGACCAGGCCGCCGAGGAGGGCGTACGGATTCAGCAGGTCCCAGACACTGCCGACGTACTCCAGGTCACGGTCGATCTTCACCCCGTGGACGATGTTGCCGAAGGCGACGCCCCACAGGAACGCCGGGATCAGCGAGGTCCAGAAGATCGCGTTCTCCCAGTTGCGCTGCCAGCGCTCCTCGGGCCGCTTCACCCGGTACTCGAAGGCGACACCCCGGACGATCAGGCAGAGCAGGATGACCAGCAGGGGCAGGTAGAAGCCGGAGAAGAGGGTGGCGTACCACTCGGGGAAGGCGGCGAAGGTCGCACCGCCGGCCGTCAGCAGCCACACCTCGTTGCCGTCCCAGACAGGGCCGATGGTGTTGATCAGCACCCGCTTCTCGGCCCGGTCACGGGCGAGCAGCCTGGTGAGCACGCCGACCCCGAAGTCGAAGCCCTCCAGGAAGAAGTAGCCGGTCCACAGGACGGCGATCAGGACGAACCAGACGTCGTGAAGTTCCATGACTGTGCAGCTCCCTCGGCCTAGTAGGAGAAGGCCATCGGCTTGTCGGCGTCACGGGAGTCGCCGCCGATCTTCGTGGGCGGGTTGAGGTCGGCCTCGGTGAGCTCGGGCGGACCGGCCTTGACGTACTTCACCAGCAGCTTGACCTCGATGACGGCCAGGACGGCGTAGAGCAGGGTGAAGGCGATCATCGATGTGAGGACCTCGGTCGTGGAGACGCCGGGGGAGACCGCGTCGCGGGTCTGGAACAGGCCGTAGACGACCCACGGCTGCCGGCCCATCTCGGTGAAGATCCAGCCCCAGGAGTTGGCGATCAGCGGGAAGGCCATCGTCCAGACCGCCGCCAGCCAGTACAGCCGGGAGAACTTCGACCCGAGCGGCTTCTTCAGCAGCACCAGATGGGGCACCTCGTCGTCACCGGTCCTCCAGGCCGCCGGCAGCATGAACCTCTTCCGGGTCAGCCAGAGCCCCAGCAGACCGAGCGAGAACGAGGCCATACCGAAGCCGATCATCCACCGGAAGCCCCAGTAGGCGACTGGGACGATGGGCTTGTAGTCGCCGGGCCCGAACTTCTGCTGCTCGGCCTTGTTGGTGTCGTTGATGCCGGGCACGTACGAGTCGAAGTCGCTGTGGGCGAGGAAGGACAGCAGGCCGGGGACCTCCAAGGCGACCTCGTTGTGGCCCTTGTCGACGTCGCCGTAGGCGAAGACCGAGAAGGGCGCCGGCTTCTCGCCGTCCCACAGGGCCTCGGCGGCGGCCATCTTCATCGGCTGCTGCTCGTACATGACCTTGCCGAGGGTGTCGCCGCTGACGGCGGTGAGCAGGCCGCCGACGGCCAGGGTGACCAGGCCGAGCCGCAGCGAGGTCCGCATGACGGGGATGTGCTTCTTGCGCATCAGGTGGAAGGCGGCGATGCCCACCATGAAGGCGCCACCGGTCAGGAAGGCGGCCGAGAAGCTGTGGAAGACCTGGTTGAGCGTGGTGTTCTGGGTGAGCACCTGCCAGAAGTCGGTGAGCTCGGCGCGGCCCTTCTCCTCGTTGATCCGGTAGCCGACGGGGTGCTGCATCCAGGAGTTGGCGGCGAGGATGAAGTACGCCGACAGCAGCGTGCCGATCGAGACCATCCATATGCAGGCCAGGTGGATCTTCTTCGGCAGCTTGTCCCAGCCGAAGATCCACAGGCCGATGAAGGTCGACTCGAAGAAGAAGGCGATCAGCGCCTCGAACGCGAGCGGTGCGCCGAAGATGTCACCGACGAAGCGGGAGTAGTCGGACCAGTTCATGCCGAACTGGAACTCCTGCACGATGCCGGTGACGACACCCATGGCGATGTTGATCAGGAAGAGCTTGCCCCAGAACTTCGTCGCCCTGAGGTACTTCTCCTTCTCCGTACGCACCCAGGCGGTCTGCAGCCCGGCTGTGAGAGCGGCCAGGGAGATCGTCAGCGGTACGAAGAGGAAGTGGTAGACGGTCGTGATGCCGAACTGCCATCGCGCCAGTGTCTCCGGCGCCAAAGCCATGTCCACGTCGTCGGCCTCCTTGCATCGCCGCGGTTCAGGCAGTTTGTGCGTGTCTGGGCCACCGATCCCGGGACCAAACAGACGAGCTTGTGAACGCGTTCACATTCACAAGCAATTATGACCTACAGCTTTTCGACACCGGAAGGGGGGTCGGGTGTGACGTCAACCCCCCGCCCACGACCCACCCGCGCGCCGTCGGCCGGCGACGGTGCGCGAGGTCGCCCCGGTACGCGCGGAGGCGGTGGACGCCAAGCGTCCACCGCCTCCATGGAAGTCCGACGTCCGCCTTCGGTCCGCCTTCCGGCGAACGCCTGACGTCGTCGCGTCGTCAGATCTCCTTGCGGAACCCTTCCGTCACCTTCAGGAAGATGTCGTTCGCCTCGCTCTCCCCGACCGTCACCCGCACACCCTCACCCGGGAACGGACGCACGACCACGCCGGCCCGCTCGCACGCCTCCGCGAAGGCCACCGTGCGCTCCCCCAGACGCAGCCACACGAAGTTGGCCTGGGTCTCCGGCACCCTCCAGCCCTGCCCGCGCAGGGCGTCGACCACACGGATGCGCTCGCAGACCAGCGAGCCGACCCTGCCGATCAGCTCGTCCTCGGCCCGCAACGAGGCGATCGCCGCCTCCTGGGCGATCTGGCTCACCCCGAAGGGCACGGCCGTCTTGCGCAGCGCCGCCGCCACCGGCTCGTGGGCGATCGCGAAACCGACCCGCAGCCCGGCGAGACCGTACGCCTTGGAGAAGGTCCGCAGCACGCAGACGTTGGGCCGCTCCCGGTAGAGCTCGACGCCGTCGGGCACCTCGGGGTCGCGGATGAACTCGCGGTAGGCCTCGTCGAGGACCACGAGGACGTCACTCGGCACACGGTCGAGGAAGCGCTCCAGCTCGGCCCGCCGCACCACCGTGCCCGTCGGGTTGTTGGGGTTGCAGACGAAGATCAGCCGCGTCCGGTCGGTGATCGCGGCGGCCATGGCGTCCAGATCGTGCACGTCGCCCGGCGTCAGCGGCACCTTCACGGACGTCGCACCGCTGATCTGCGTGATGATCGGGTACGCCTCGAAGGAGCGCCAGGCGTAGATCACCTCGTCGCCGGGACCGGAGGTCGCCTGGAGCAGCTGCTGCGCCACACCGACCGACCCCGTACCGGTGGCCAGGTGGGAGACAGGGACGCCGAACCGTTCCGACAGCTCGTTCATCAGACCCGTGCAGGCCATGTCCGGGTACCGGTTGAAGGACGAGGCCGCGGCCGCGACCGTCTCCATCACACCCGGCAGCGGCGGGTACGGGTTCTCGTTGGAGGACAGCTTGTAGGCCACCGGCCCGTCCGCCGCGGCGGGCTTGCCCGGCTTGTAGGTGGGAACTCCCTCCAGCTCGGCGCGCAGCTTGGGGCTCGTCTCGCTCACCGCAGTCCTCCTCGTGACCTACCACCGGCATCGAATACTCCTCACCTTAAGAGGATTCGGCGCCGCTGCGAATAGGTGCGGCCCGACCTCATCCGTCACACCGGCATCAGTGGTATCGGGGCACGAAGGCGCACGATTCGGGGGGCGCGCTGCACATATATCTACGCGCCGGTGGCTCGCTCCGTGGCGCGCATCCCTCGTGCAGGTGAGTTGAGACCTCTTCGCAACATCGACCGGTCGGCAGGCCCCCGCTCGCCGACACGCAAGGTATTGGGCTGAGGGCGGCCAACTTCCTTGTTTTCGCAGGCGGTTAGGTTTCCATGATCATGCAGAAACGTGCCTGTCAACGCGTGCATATGCATCCGCCCTACCCCACCGCATGAGCCCTACTATCGGCTCGCCATGACAGCAGCAGGGAAGCACCAGGTGAGCCGCGCGGAAACCTCACGTCGAGGCAGCCGGCCGGGCCGGGCGGGTATCAGAGACGTGGCCGCCGCCGCCGGAGTATCCATCACGACCGTCTCCGACGCCCTCAACGGCAAGGGCCGTCTCCCGGATGCCACCCGGCGCCATGTACGCGAGGTGGCCGACCGGCTGGGCTACCGGCCGTCGGCCGCCGCCCGTACGCTGCGCACCGGCAAGTCGGGGCTCATCGGCCTGACCGTGACGACGTACGGGAATGAACCTTTCACCTTCACCGAGTTCGCGTACTTCGCCGAGATGGCGCGCGCCGCCACCTCCGCCGCGCTCGCCCGCGGCTACGCCCTCGTCATCCTCCCGGCGACCTCCCGCCACGACGTGTGGTCCAACGTCGCGCTGGACGGCACGGTCGTCATCGACCCCTCCGACCAGGATCCGGTCGTCAGCGAACTGGTCCGCCAGGGCTTACCGGTCGTCTCCGACGGCCGCCCGGCCGGCGCGCTTCCCGTGACCGCCTGGGTCGACAACGACCACGAGGCCGCCGTGCTCGGCATCCTCGACCACCTGGCCACCGCCGGCGCCCGCCGGATCGGCCTGCTCACCGGCACCACGACCGACACGTACACCCACCTGTCGACCACCGCCTACCTGCACTGGTGCGAGCGCGTCGGACAGGACCCGGTCTACGAGGCCTACCCGGCACACGACCCGTGCGCCGGGGCGGTGGCCGCCGACCGGCTGCTCGCCCGGCCCGACCGGCCCGACGCCGTGTACGGCCTGTTCGACCCGAACGGCACCGACCTGCTGGCCGCCGCCCGCCGCTACGGACTGCGCGTCCCGGAGGACCTGCTGCTGGTCTGCTGCAGCGAGTCCACGGTGTACGCCAGCACCGAGCCACCCATCACCACGCTGTCGCTGAAGCCACGCCGCATCGGCACGGCTGTCGTCCAGCTCCTCATCGACGCGATCGAGGGGCTCGACTCGGACCGGACGGTCGAGCAGGTGATACCGACGGAGCTGATGGTGCGGACGTCCTCGCAGCGCCGTCCGCCCCGGACGACGGTCAGCCCGCCGCGGTCACCCGAGCGCGAGTAGCGGCCGGGCCGCCCGGAGCGCGGCCCCGACCGGAGGAAAACAGGCCGGACGGTACCCGATCGGTGAAGATCACGCCGACGTCACGGACGGGCGAAGCCCGGCCCAATCGGGGCGAAAGACGCGGTGAACCGGGCTCCTGCTCCGATTCACCACCCCTGGGTCATCACACAGAGCGATCCGCATTCCTATGATGGGCCCACACACCGCGGGCCGCTGCGACCAGGCAGTCCGAAGCGGTGCAGATGCGGCGCGATGGTGGAGGGGTCGATGACTCAGGGGGCCGGTCAGGGACCCGAGGTGGAGCGGACGGCGACGGTGCGCGACTTCCGGGTGCCCGCGTACGTCCACGAGGCCGCTCCGTACGCCGCCCCCGTCCCGCACGCGGGCGAGGCCGCTCCCCCTTCCGGGAAGGGGTACGAGGAGGGCTATCCCGAGGGATACACACCCACTCAGCGCGATCTGCCGGTCATCCGTAGGGGTGACACGGTGCAGGTGACCGTCGACCCCGAGCAGGCCCCCGCGGCGCAGCCCGCCACGGGCCAGGGACCGCTGTTCGTCGTCGGCGACGTGCACGGCTACCTGGACCAGCTGATCGCCGCCCTCCAGGAGAAGGGCCTCGTCGACTCCGCCGGCCAGTGGTGCGCGGGCACCTCCCGCCTGTGGTTCCTCGGTGACTTCACCGACCGCGGCCCGGACGGCATCGGTGTCATCGACCTGGTGATGCGGCTGTCCGCCGAGGCCGCCGCGGCCGGCGGCTACTGCAAGGCGCTGATGGGCAACCACGAACTGCTGCTGCTCGGCGCCAAGCGGTTCGGCGACACCCCCGTCAACTCCGGCGCGGGAACCGCCACCTTCCAGGCGGCCTGGCTGCTGAACGGCGGCCAGAAGACCGACATGGACCGGCTCCAGGACCACCACCTGCAGTGGATGTCCCGCCTCGACGCGCTCGAAGAGGTCGACGGGCACCTGCTCGTCCACTCGGACACCACCACCTACCTCGACTACGGCCGCTCGATCGAGGAGGTCAACGACACCGTCCGCGAGACGCTCACGCGCAACGACGCGGAAGAGGTGTGGGACCTGTTCCGCAAGTTCACCAAGCGCTTCTCCTTCCGCGACGAGGGCGGTGCCGACGCCGTGCGCTCACTGCTGGACACCTACGGCGGCACCCGCATCGTCCACGGCCACAGCCCCATCCCCTACCTCCTGGGCGAGGTCGGCTCCGAGGACGGCGAGGACGACACCCGCACCGCCGTCGAGGGTCCCCACGTCTACGCGGACGGGCTGGCCATCGCGATGGACGGCGGTGTGACCATGGCCGGAAAGCTGCTGGTCCAGCAACTCCCACTGGACGCCTGACCGTTCGCGAGGCCGCCGTCGTCCCGGCGGCGGGCCCGCGGCTCGGCACCCAATTTCCGGAAACCCCCTGTCACCGCGCGCCGTCACCGCTCTACCATCGGCTTATCCGTAGCAGGCTCCCCTCCGTTTCTGCCCGACGGCTCGTTGGCATGCGAGCCCCAAGCCCTACGGAGCATCGGGGGATGCACATGAACAGCGTTCCGCAGCATCTGTCGAACGAGGACCGCCAGGAGTACGAGCGGATCCTCGGCGAGGCGCTGCGCTCCGCACCACACCGCCCGGAACTGGCCGCTGTCGGTCAGCGGCTCAACGCCGAACAACTGCGCACCATGGCACTCGACGCCACCGCACTGATCACGGCGGCGGCCGGCACCGAGTACCAGCACTATGTGAAGGTCCGCGAGGAACTGCGCCGTCCGGCGCCGGCCGCCCCGTCGTCCGCGCGCGGCTCCGGCTCCGACGAGCCGGGTACGGGCGCGCTGGGTCTCGCCGCCACCGTGGGGGAGGCCGCGGAGGCCGCCGGCGCGGGCGCCGGCGCGGTCGTCGCTGTCCTGGCGCCCGTCCTGGCGGGCACCGCCGCGGCGATCTTCCTGCTCGTCGGCTACGTCCTGAGGATGGTCGCCCCGGGGCAGGCGTTCGCGCGGACCATGCTCACCACGGGGTGGGTGTTCGGCGGTGTGGCCGCCGTCGCCATCCTCGTCGCGGGCGTGGGGCTGCTGCTCACCGCGCTGCGCAACCGGCCCTCCGCCGAGTCCGGCCGCTACGGCGAACTCGACGGGGAGGTGGCCCGGGCCAGGGAGGCATGGCACGACGCCCTGCTCGAACGCGGCATCCTGCCGTTCCTGCGGGAGGCGCTCACCGACCCGGACGCGGCGGTCGCTCTGCACCCTACGGGGCCGGCGCCCGTGAGCCGGATGCCGCACCTCGGCTACGACCGCCCGGGGTTCACGAGTCCCGGCGACGACCGGGAGGGCCCGCGCCCGAGCTACTCGAGCCCGGACTACAGCAGCCCGGACTTCGGCGGCCCGGAACACCGACCGGAGTAGCCACCGGCCGGGGCGGGCACGTCAGAGGATGCCCGCCCGGCCGGCGGCTGCGATCCAGGACGGGAACTCGGACAGCAGGCGGTCGTACAGCTCCTGGTCGGGGACGGTGCCGATGTCGTCCACGGCGAAGAAGCCGACGTTGTCCACGCGGCGGCCGGGCAGGGTGTCGAACCGCTCGAGCACCCCGTAGTTGGACCGGCCGAGCCCCACGAACTGCCAGAAGACCGGTTCCTCCACCGCCTCCCGCAGCTCCCGCTCGATCTCGTCGTTGCGGTAGACACCGCCGTCGGAGAAGAACAGCACCAGGGTCGGCGCCTGTGCCGGGTTGTCCCGGACGAAGGCCCGGACCTCGGCGATCACCTTCTGCTCCTCGTTCTGGATGCCGACCGCCCGCATGTCGACCTGGTCGTCGTGGAGCCCCTTCTTCCGTCCCCGGCGGAAGAGGCCCACCTCGCCCACCCGCACGTGCAGCCGCAGCCACTCGGGGAGGTCGCCCAGTGTCAGGTCGGGCAGCCGTGCCGGGTTCGAGGCGAAGGTCCAGGCCTGCATCTCACCGTCGTCGTCGAGCTGTGCGGCGACGGCGGCCATGCGTTCCACCACGTCCGCCACCACGCCCTTGGAGTAGAGGAAGGACATGGACCCGGAGGCGTCGAGGACCAGGACGACGCGTGCCGTGACACCGGTGGCGCCGTGTTTGCTCAGGCTGACCGCGACCTGCTCCTTGCGCAGGGACAGCCGCTTGCGCATGTCGACGGGGAGGCGCTCCTCCCCCTTGGTGAGCCGGGGCCCGGGCACCGCCGGAGGGGCCGCCGGTGCGGGCGGCACCGTGGGTGCCGCCGCCGGTGGAGCCTGACGCGGGGTTCCGGCGTGCGGTGCGGGAGGCAGGGGGGTGGAGGGTGCCGCGGCGGTCGGGGCGTCGTCGACCGTGATGCCGAAGTCGGTGGCCAGCCCCGCGAGACCGGCGGCGTAGCCCTGCCCGACCGCCCGGAACTTCCACTTCCCCTGGCGCAGGTACAGCTCGCCGCCGACCAGCGCGGTCTCGGTGCCGGCCGCCATGTCGAAGTGCGCCAGCCCGGCCCCGGTGGCGGCGTCCAGCAGCCGCAGTGACAGCCCCGGCACCTGGCCGAACGTCCCGCCGTCGGAGGAGGCGCACAGGACGATGCGCTCGACGGCGGGCTCCAGCGCGCGCAGGTCCACCTCGACGGTGTCGGTCGTGACACCGGAACCGGACCCGCTCTCCTTGCCCAGGTGCCGCACCGCCCCGGACGCGTGCCGGGGCTGGTTGTAGAAGACGAAGTCGCCGTCGTCCCGTACGCGTCCGGCCGAGGTGAGCAGCAGCGCGGAGGCGTCCACCTCGGGCACACCGGCGCCGGCGGACCAGCTGAGTGCGACCCGCACCGCGGGGGAGTCGACGGCGACATTGGCGCCCTTGCTCAGGGATGTGGCTGTCATGGGCCCAGTCTGCCGAGGCGCGCTCCCCGGCGGGAGGGGGCGGGCCCCGTGCTCCGTCCCTTCTCCCGCTCGCCCGGTTCCCCGCCGGGTACCAGACGCTGCAGCTCGGCACCGGTGGTGTACAGGGCGACCAGCAGCGGCCGCAGGGACCGGCCCGCCTCCGTCAGGTCGTAGCGGGTGCGTACGGGAAAGCCCGGCAGCCGTTCCGCGGTCACCAGGGCCCTCTCCCGCAGCGCCGTGAGGCGTTGGCTGAGCACCTTCGCCGACAGTTCGGGCAGCAGCGTCCGCAGCTCCGTGAAGCCGCGGGGGCCGCCCATCAGCTCGCGGAGCACCAGGGTGGTCCAGCGGCCCGAGACCGCCGCGAGGGCGGCCTCCACGGGGCAGCCGGCCTCGGGGCGGCGGGTGCGACCCCGCGCATCGGGCACCAACTCCTCGTCCCAGGCGTGGCTTTCCGTTTGGTGACCTGCGCTGACGGGCTGTTCGCTTGTCACATGACACATCCCACCAGTGTGCCGCCGGCCACCAGCGCGGCCGAGCTTCCACACGTCTTCGCGCGAGCCTTCAACACCTTCGACCCGCAGGTCCTGGACCAGGTCTACGAGCCCGGAGCCGGCTTCGTCCCCGAACCCGGCCGGCTGGTCACCGGGACGGGCCGGATACGGGCCAACGACGAGTTCCTCCGGCTGCGCGTCCCGATCCGGGTGGCGCCCCGGCACACCTACGTCGTCGGCGATCTGGCCCTGCTGATCGTCGACTTCGCCATCGACGGCGTCGCCGCCCACGGCGGCCACGTCCACATCGAGGGCACCGCGACCGACGTGGCCCGTCGCGGGCCCGACGGCTGCTGGCGCTACGCGATCGACAACCCGTTCGGAGTGGCGACCGCGCCCGAGGCGGCCCCGGCGCCCCGCTGAGCCGGGCGGCCCCGGCGAGGGACCGCCCGGCGTGGAGCCGGTGACGGAGGTTCAGTCGGCCAGCGGGAGGTACACCCGGTTCCCGGCGGCGGCGAACTCCTTCGACTTCTGCAGCATGCCCTCGGCGATCTCGTCGGGAGAGGCGCCTTCGGCGGCCGCCCCGCCGAACCGCTCGTTGATGCTCTGGCTGATCTTCATGGAGCAGAACTTCGGTCCGCACATGGAGCAGAAGTGGGCCGTCTTGGCGGGCTCGGCCGGCAGTGTCTCGTCGTGAAACTCCCGCGCCGTGTCCGGGTCGAGAGCCAGGTTGAACTGGTCCTCCCACCGGAACTCGAACCGGGCGTCCGACAGGGCGTCGTCCCACTCCTGTGCGCCCGGATGTCCCTTGGCGAGGTCGGCGGCGTGGGCAGCGATCTTGTAGGTGATGACGCCGGTCTTGACGTCGTCGCGGTTGGGCAGGCCCAGGTGCTCCTTGGGCGTGACGTAGCAGAGCATGGCCGTGCCCCACCAGGCGATCATCGCGGCACCGATGCCGGAGGTGATGTGGTCGTACGCCGGTGCGACGTCCGTCGTCAGCGGGCCGAGTGTGTAGAACGGAGCTTCGTCGCAGATCTCCTGCTGAAGCTCGATGTTCTCCTTGATCTTGTGCATCGGGACGTGCCCCGGGCCCTCGATCATGGTCTGCACGTCGAACCGTTTGGCGGTCCGGTTGAGCTCCCCGAGCGTGCGCAACTCGGCGAACTGCGCCTCGTCGTTGGCGTCCGCGATCGATCCCGGCCGCAGGCCGTCGCCGAGGGAGTACGTGACGTCGTAGGCGGCGAGGATCTCGCAGAGCTCCTCGAAGTTCTCGTACAGGAACGACTCCTTGTGGTGCGCCAGGCACCAGGCGGCCATGATCGAACCGCCGCGCGAGACGATGCCGGTCTTGCGGTTCGCGGTCAGCGGCACGTAGGCCAGGCGCACGCCCGCATGGACGGTCATGTAGTCCACACCCTGCTCGGCCTGCTCGATCACCGTGTCCTTGTAGACCTCCCAGGTCAGTTCCTCGGCCTTGCCGTCGACCTTCTCCAGGGCCTGGTAGAGCGGCACGGTGCCGATGGGCACGGGGGAGTTGCGCAGCACCCACTCGCGGGTGGTGTGGATGTTGCGACCGGTGGAGAGGTCCATGACCGTGTCGGCGCCCCAGCGGGTCGCCCAGGTCATCTTCTCGACCTCCTCCTCGATGGAGGACGTCACCGCCGAGTTGCCGATGTTGGCGTTCACCTTCACCAGGAACCGCTTGCCGATGATCATCGGCTCGATCTCCGGATGATTGACGTTGGCCGGCAGCACGGCCCGGCCCGCGGCGATCTCCTCACGGACCACCTCTGGCGCGACGTTCTCCCGGATGGCGACGTACTCCATCTCGGGCGTGATCTCGCCCCGGCGGGCGTACGCGAGCTGCGTCACCGCCGTGCCGCGGCCGCGGCGCGGCTGACGCGGGCGCCCGGGGAAGACCGCGTCCAGATTGCGCAGGCCTCCGCGTGGCGAGGTGTGCTTGATCCCGTCGTCCTCGGGCCTGACGGGCCGGCCCGCGTATTCCTCCGTGTCGCCACGGGCGACGATCCAGTTCTCCCGCAGTGCCGGCAACCCCCGGCGGACGTCGGTGTCGACGAGCGGATCGGTGTACGGGCCCGACGTGTCGTAGAGCGTGACCGACTGCCCGTTGGTGAGGTGCACCTGGCGGACCGGCACCCGCAGGTCGGGGCGCGAACCCTCGACGTACGCCTTGTGCCAGCCGATGGACTTCCCGGTCTCCGCGGACTCCGCCTCGGCGGAGTGCTGGGTGGAGACAGGCGTGCGTGCGTCCTTGATGGTCATGAGACCTACTCCCTACGCCGGCATTACCCGGTAACAGGTTCAGCGGTCGACGCAGCCGTTTCCGTCCGGCGATGCCTCGTGGTCAACATCACTCGACTTCGGTGATGTTTCCCGTGAAACATCGCTGGGACGGAGGTCAGCGCCCTCTCAGCCCGGTGCTCCGAGCTCCCGCGTGTACAAAGGTGCCCCCACGCTAGCGTCGATTCGGGCGCGGTGAACAGGGGGCCCCTCTCGTTCTTGCGATGATCGGTCGGTGACCACGACCCAGCAGCCCCCCTACCCGCCGCACGAACCCCGCCGCGGCCCGGGCGCGCCGTCGGGCGACGGGCGTGTACACGACCCTGCCCCCGGTGGGGAGCACTCCGGCAGCGGCGGGCACGGCGGCAGTGGGGGGCACGCACACGGACACGGACACGGGCCCGCGGCTCCCGTCTCGCGGCATCTGCGGAAGGTCATCGCGGCGGTCCTCATCCCCTTCGCCGCCGCGGTGCTGGTCGGGCTCGCCGTGCTCTGGCCGGGCGGCGCGCCACCGCACGAACGCACCGGGGTCGGCTTCGACCGGCAGACGCAAGAGGCCACGGTCACCAAGGTGGACAGGCTGAGCTGCCAGTCCGTCAACGCGTCGGGGGGCGTCCCGACCGGCGACACCTCCACCGCGGAGGGCTCCTCCGCGGCGCAGCAGGCGAAGGGCGACTGCAAGCGGGCGACGATCCGCGTCGACACCGGCGGGGACAAGGGCCGCACCTTCCAGGAGATCGTGCAGCCGGACCAGACACGCCAGTTGCACGAGGGCCAGAAGGTGGTCGTCGCCTACGAACCCTCCGCGCCGAGGGACCTGCAGTACTCGGTGACCGACATCGACCGCGGCTTTCCGATGGCCCTGCTCGCCGGCATCTTCGCGCTGGCCGTCGTGGTCGTCGGCCGGCTGCGGGGTCTGATGGCCCTGGTCTCGCTGGCCATCAGCTTCGTGCTGCTGAACTTCTTCATCCTGCCCGCCATCCTGCAAGGCTCGAATCCCCTGCTGGTGGCGGTGATCGGGTCCAGCGCCATCATGCTGATCGCGCTGTATCTGTGCCACGGGCTGTCGGCGCGGACCTCCGTGGCGGTGCTCGGCACCCTGGTCTCCCTGCTGCTGATCGGTGTCCTGGGGTCGCTGTTCATCGGCTGGGCGGCGCTCACCGGCAACACCGACGACAACACCGGCCTGATCCACGGCCTGTATCCGTCGATCGACATGAGCGGCCTGCTCCTCGCCGGGGTCATCATCGGTTCGCTCGGTGTCCTCGACGACGTGACGGTCACCCAGACGTCGGCTGTCTGGGAGCTGCACGAGGCCAATCCGACGATGGGCTGGCGCGGCCTGTACCGCGCGGGCATCCGCATCGGCCGCGACCACATCGCCTCCGTCGTCAACACCCTCGTCCTCGCGTACGCGGGCGCCGCGCTGCCGCTGCTGCTGCTCTTCTCGATCGCGCAGAGCAGCGTGGGGACGGTCGCCAACAGCGAGCTGGTCGCGGAGGAGATCGTGCGCACGCTGGTGGGCTCGATCGGCCTGGTGGCGTCCGTGCCGGTCACCACCGCCCTCGCGGCCCTGGTCGTCTCGGCCGACCGTCCGGCGGGGCTTACGGCCGGGCAGAGCGCGGGGGCGGCGGACACGGGCCGGGCGCCGGCGCGGGGCGGGCGGGGCCGCCGCCGCAAGCGCTGAACCGCCCGTGGGCCCACTCTCTGCAGGTGGGCCCACTCGCAGTCCGTGAACCTGTTCGTACCTAGCCGGCCCGCGCCTGAAGAAGCGTTCCTGCACAGGCGGACAACCCACCGAGGCGTCGAGCCACCGACCGGGGGCCGCCGGAACGGTTCAGCCCGCGCTCTGCTCTTCCGCGAGGATGCGGTCCAGGGCCTCGTCGAGGTGGGCGTCGAAGTCGGCGAGGGCGCCCTCCTGCCCCAGCGGCACCAGCTTGTCGGTCCGGTCGAGGAAGGCCACCAGCGGCGCCGCCGAAGAACGGAACAGCGCCTGGTCACTGCCCACCTGAAGGCGGATCAGCACCTCGGCCGGCGGGCCGGGGTCGACGGGTGCGATGCGCACGTCGCCGTCGCCGCACGGCGTACCCACCCCGTCGACCAGCAACTCCCGTCCGAAGGCCCAGGTCACCGGGGCATCGCCGGGCAGATGGAAGGTCAGCCGCACCGCGTAGGGATCACAGGTCTGGTAGCGCAGCTCCACCGGGATGCGGAAAGAGAGCTCCTCCGACACGAGAAAGCTCATCATGACCTCTGCCTGTACGGACTCGCCCATCGCCTACCCCGTCATTCGCCGTCGACTGTCCGGGAATCAAACCTCTAACACTGGTGGCATCTTGCTCAACGTACACACCAGATCACAAGGAGTGAGTTTTCAGATACTGATAGAGAGCGCGAGCGACCCCAGGAACCGTCCCATCTCGCCCTGCAGTCGCTGCGCCGCGGGCAGCAGCCGGTCGGCCTGGTGGGCGGGCAGCGAGAGGGCCATCGTCGCGGCCGTGGTGCCCATGGTGATCGGAATCGCCGCGCAGACCGTCCCCAGGGCGTATTCCTGGCGCTCGGTGACCGGCGTCATCCGCCGGGTGCGTTCCAGTCGTTTCATCAGACCGACCTCGTCCCGCACCGTGTACGGCGTCACGGGGTTCACCGGATAGCGGTCGAGGTGATCACGGCGGGCGGCCTCGTCCAGCTGTGACAGCAGGCATTGCCCGATGGCGTGCGCGTGCCCGGTCTCGCGGAAGTCCGCCCACTCCTCCACCGCGGGATTGCCCGGGGTGTCGGAGACGCACAGGATCTCGATCTCGCCGTCGCGGTACATGGCGTAGTAGACGGGCACGCCGATCGCGTCGCGCCAGCGCGCCAGTGCGTCGACGACCGTGCTGCGACGTTTCTGCTCGGCCCCGCTGCTGCTCAGCCGCTCGGCCGCCTCCCCGAGGAAGAACAGGCCCTTCTCGCGGCGCAGATATCCCTCGTGCACGAGGGTGCGCAGCAGGTGGTACGCCGTGGGCAGCGCCAGCCTCGTCTCCCGGGCCAGCTGCTTCGCGGGGGCTCCGTACTCGTGCTCCGCGACGCACTCCAACAGGCGCATCGCGCGCTGCACCGAGCCGATGAGGGTGACCGCGGGCGGCGGCGCGGCCGCGGCGGGGGGTGTCCGGGGTGCCGAGCGGGGCTGCACGGGCAGTGCGTGCGGCGGTACGAATGCGGTGTCGGCCGTGGCCAAGGGTCACTCCCGGAACGCGAGGGGGCAGCCCGTGCGGGGAGACACGGGTGGGGTACGCCGCTCGCGGGGTCGCCCCCGCGTGGAGTTCCGGACTCTAACCGCCGGTCACCGCGTGCCGACGGCCCGTCCGGAAAACTTCCCCCGCGCGAGGGAACCGGTGATTCCTGTTACCGGCCCCGGTGCCCCGCGGCCCTCACCAGTCGCTGCGTGACGAGGAGCTCGACATGAACTTGCGGACTACGTAGATCAGTCCGCCGACGAGCGCGACGAAGACGAGCAGCTTGAACAGCAGTCCGATCACGAAGCCGACCACGCTGGCGATCAGCCCGCCGAACACGACCAGGGCGATGACCGGCACCGCGATCCACTTCACCCACCACGGCAGTCCCGTGAAGATCTCTCGCATCGCCCTCGTCCTTACCTCTCCGCCCGTCCGGGTGCCGGGCCCTTGGGCGGCCCGGCACCCCGCGGGGAATTCCTGAAGTCCTGCACTCGATGCTAGGGCCGCGAGGGCCCCGGCAGGACTCTCGCAGCCCTTGTCTCCCCCTGACCGATCCCCTAGGGAACCCCGGGGCGGCGGGTCAGCTCTCCGGCGGAGAGAACACCACGAGCACCCTCAGGTCCTCGCTGATGTGGTGGAACTTGTGGGCGACTCCGGCCGGCACGTACACCACGCTGCCGCGGGCGACCTCGGTGGTCTCCAGCCCCACGGTGATCGCGGCGCGGCCGCTGACCACGAAGTACACCTCGTCCTGCTCGTGCGGCTTCTGCGGATCGGCCGTGCCCGCGTCGAGCGCGTACAGGCCGACGGACATGTTCCGCTCGCGCAGGAACTGCAGATAGGCACCGTCGTTGGCGGCACGCTCCGCCTCCAGTTCGTCCAGCCGGAATGCCTTCATCGCCTCGTCCGCCCCTGCCTCGCCGTTCGATTCCGATCGCGTCTGCCACGATCAGACACATGAAGAATTTTCTAGTCAAGACGGTCGCCAACGCGGGCGCCCTGGCGGTCGCCGTGTGGCTGCTCGACAAGATCACCCTGACCGGGGGCGGCACCGGCGAGAAGGCCGCCACGCTGATCGTGGTCGCCCTGGTGTTCGGGGTGGTCAACATGCTGGTGAAGCCGATCGTGCGGGTGCTGACCTTTCCGCTGTTCGTCCTCACCCTCGGCCTGTTCACGCTGGTGGTCAACGCGCTCATGCTGTTGCTCACGTCGTGGCTGGCCGACGTTCTCGACCTCAGCTTCCACGTCGAGGGCTTCTGGACGGCCGTCCTGGGCGGCCTGATCATCTCGGTCGTGTCCTGGGCCCTCAACGCGTTCCTGCCCGACAAGGACTGAGCCCATGACCTACCGCGTCTGTTTCGTCTGCACGGGCAACATCTGCCGCTCCCCGATGGCCGAGGCCGTCTTCCGCGCGCGCGTGGCGGAGGCCGGGCTCGAGGGCCTCGTCGAGGTCGACAGCGCCGGCACCGACGGATGGCACGAGGGCGAGGGCGCCGACCCGCGCACCATGGCCGTCCTGGAGGAGAACGGCTACGGCCTCGACCACACGGCCCGCCGGTTCCGGCCCTCCTGGTTCGGGCACCTCGACCTCGTCGTCGCCCTCGACGCGGGTCACCTGGGGGCGCTGCGGCGGCTCGCGCCCACGGAGCAGGCCGCGGACGCGGTACGGCTGCTGCGGTCGTACGACCCCGCCGCCGGCAGCGGGGACCTCGACGTGCCCGATCCCTATTACGGGGGTGCCGACGGCTTCGAGGAATGCCTTGAGATGGTGGAGGCGGCGAGCGACGGACTGCTCGCCGCCGTACGTGAGCACATGAAGGGACGGGCGGCATGAACGATTCCGCTGTCGACAACGGGGGAGCACCGGGCGAGGACGCGTCCGCCGGGGACGGCACGCGCGCGGTGCGCGCCGGGCTGCCCGAACCGGTCAAGCACGAGCCGACCCTGCCCGGGCCCGTGTTCGCCGCGCATTTCCACCTCCCGGGCGACCCCACCGGTCCGTACACCTACGGCCGCGACGAGAACCCCACCTGGACCCACCTCGAGCGCGCCATCGGCGAGCTGGAGGCCCCCGGGCGGGACGACACCGAGACGCTCGTGTTCGCCTCGGGCATGGCCGCGATCTCCTCGGTGCTCTTCTCCCAGCTGCGCGCGGGGGACGTGGCCGTACTGCCCGACGACGGCTACCAGGCACTGCCCCTGGTCCGCGCCCAGCTGGAGACGTACGGCATCGAGGTGCGCACCGCGCCGACCGGCGGTGACGCCCAGCTCGGCGTCCTGGACGGGGCGAAGCTGCTGTGGATCGAGACGCCCTCGAACCCGGGGCTCGACGTGTGCGACGTCCGGCGGCTCGTCGAGGCGGCGCACGTCGGCGGCGCCCTGGTGGCCGTCGACAACACGCTCGCCACTCCGCTGGGGCAGCGCCCGCTGGAACTCGGGGCCGACTTCTCCGTGGCCAGCGGGACCAAGCAGCTGACCGGGCACGGCGACATCCTGCTGGGGTACGTCACCGGCCGCGACACCGAGGCCATGGCCGCGGTACGACGCTGGCGCAAGATCGTCGGCGCCGTCCCCGGGCCCATGGAGGCCTGGCTCGCGCACCGCTCGATCGCCACCCTCCAGTTGCGCGTCGAGCGGCAGAACGCCACCGCGCTGAAGGTGGCCGAGGCCCTGCGGGAGCGGCCCGAGGTGACCGGCCTGCGGTATCCGGGACTGCGCGACGACCCCGCGCACGAGGTCGCCGCGCGGCAGATGCGGCGCTACGGGTGCGTCGTCTCCTTCACGCTGCCCTCGCGCGCGCGTGCCGATCGTTTCCTCGAGGCCCTGCGGCTCGTGGACGACGCGACGAGCTTCGGCGGGGTGCGGTCCACGGCCGAGCGGCGCGGACGCTGGGGCGGCGACGCGGTGCCGGAGGGCTTCATCCGTCTCTCGGTCGGCGCGGAGGACCCCGAGGACCTGGTGGCGGACCTGCTGCGCGCGCTGGACAAGTCGGCGGGCTGAACCCCGGCGCCCAGCCGCCGGGCGGTGTCCGGCCGCACACGGCGGACGGTCCGAGCCTCCCCCCTCGTGGCTCGGACCGTCCTCTCGGTTCCGCGCGCGAAGAACCGCGTGAGCAAGGCTAGTTGACTCTGTGTCAGTGTCCAATCACGGTAGCGACAGCGACCTATCGACATATTTATGGTTGAGGACGGCCGGGGCGTCGGGAACGGCGGAGAAGGGGGAGGTCGTCCGTGGATCTGGCCTTGCTGCGCACGTTCGTGACCGTCCACCGGGCCGGCAGCTTCACCCGTGCCGCCGCTCTGCTGGGTCTCTCCCAGCCTGCCGTGACCTCACAGATCCGGACCCTGGAGCGACAGCTCGGCCGGCCCCTGTTCCTGCGGCAGGCCCGAGGCGTGACCCCGACGACCATCGGCGACGAACTCGCCCACAAGGCCGCCCCGCACCTCGACGCGCTGGTGGAGATCGCCGAGACCGGCGCCGACGACGAGTTCCTGGTGCGGACCCTTCACCTCGCCGGACCCCCCGAGTTCACCGCCGAGCGGGCACTGCCCGCGCTCACGGAGCTCACCCGGGAGGACGGACAGGGTTTCGCGCTGCGCGCCGTCTTCGTGAACGCCGAGGAGGCACTGGAGGGCCTGGCCGCCGGACATCATGATCTGGCCATCGGTACCGCCCGGCCGCGCGGCGCCCTGCTCACGGCGACTCCGCTCTGCGACGAGGAGCACGTCCTGGTCGCCGCGCCTCGCTGGGCCGCGCAGACCGGCGCCGGAGAGCCCCGCCGCGCCTCCGCACGGGGCCTGGCGCATGTGCCCGTGGTCGAGGTGCACGAGTCGCTGCCCTTCGTCACCCGGTACTGGGCGTCCGTCTTCGACACCTGCCCGGCCACCCCGGGGACCGTCGTCGTTCCCGACCTGCGTGCGGTGCTCACCTGCGTGATCGCGGGTGCCGGGCTCGCGGTGCTGCCCCGCTACCTGTGCGCCGGCGCCCTGTTACGCGGGGACGTCGTCGCCCTGCACGATCCGGCGGTGCCGCCGCTGCGGACGTACTTCCTGGTGGTGCGCACCGGCACCCTGGCGTTGCCGCACATCGCCCGGGCCCACGAGTGGCTGCTGCGCGCGGCGGGGGACTGGAACTGAGCAGAAGCGCACGTCTGCGATGTTTCACGTGGAACCAACCGGGCCACATTTCTCCCATGACCGTCCGACCCGTGGTCAAGCGCACCGCCCGCGCCGTCCTCCTGGACGGCGGTGATCTGATCCTGATCAAGCGCACCAAGTCCGGTGTCGATCCCTACTGGGTCACTCCCGGGGGCGGGGTCGAGCCCGAGGACACGACTGTCGTCGACGCCCTGCACCGCGAGGTGTACGAGGAACTGGGCGCCAAGATCACCGACGTGGTTCCCTGCTTCGTCGACACCGTGGAGCACATCGGCGAGGACGGCGGGGCGACCGGCGTGAAGGTGCAGCACTTCTTCGTCTGCCGCCTGGAGTCCATGGATCCGGCCCTGCGGCACGGTCCCGAGGTCGACGAGCCCGCCGGCGAGTACGAGATCGTCCGGATTCCCTTCACCCGGGTCGGTATCGCCTCCGTTCACCTGGTACCGCTGTCGTTGCGGCACTATCTGGACGGCAACATCGAGGGCGTACGCGCGATGCACGCCCCCGACCTCGGCTGAAGCCCACGACGCCGCGCGCCGGACACAGAACATCCACCGCCTGCCGGGACGTCGCACGCTCTGCCATGACATGGCCAAAAGCTCACACGTCCCATGGCAAACAGGTGGACGCGGACGGCTCCCGTCGGACAGCCTGACCTGCGTGGTGACTCCTTCCCTCTCCTCCTTGCCGATCCGCCGTCTGACGCTCCGCGATCTCACCGCCTGCGCCGACTTGTCCGAGGACCGGGGGTGGCTACGCGAAGAACACAAGTGGGGCTTCCTTCTCACCGCCGGGAAGGGGTACGGCATCGACGACCCCGAAGGCGGTCTCGTCAGTGCCTGCACCGTCACCGAGTACGGCCCCGTCGAGCGGCCGTCCCTCGCCGCCATCGGCATGGTGCTGGTCGCCGAGCGGCATGCCCGCCAGGGGATCGGACGCCGGTTGATGCGGCACATCGTCTCGGCGCAGGGCACCACTCCCCTGACGCTGCACGCGACCCCCAACGGCCGCCCGCTCTACGAGGAGCTCGGCTTCAAGTGCACGGGCCGGGTGGAGATGATGCGCGGGCGCTTCACCCCGGGCGGGCCCGAGCCGCGGATCGCCACACGGGCGGCCACCGCGGAGGACCTCTCCGCCATCCTCCGGCTCGACGAGGAGGTCTTCGGCGCCGACCGCACCCACATCATCACGCGCCTGCCCGCCTTCGCCGACCAGCTGTGCGTAGCCGAGGAGGGCGGCCGGCTCATCGGGTACGCCGCCGCCTGGCCCAACATGGACACCCACGTCGTGGGGCCGCTGATCGCCCGCGACACCGAGACGGCCAAGGCGCTCGTCACCTGGCTCGCCGCCCGCACCGACCGGCCGCTGCGCACCGACATCGACGTACGGCACGAAGAGCTGCTGGCATGGGCGCACGAGCGCGGCCTCGCCCCGGTCTTCCCCAGCGCGGTCATGACGTACGGGATCACGGAGCTGCCCGGGGACTGGACCCGGCGCTTCGCCCCCCTGACCGTGGCGGCGGGCTGACCGCTGCGGGCCGGGTACGGAAGGGATCTCCCGTCGAACGGGGGGACGGCCCTTCGCTCCCGGGACTAAATAGTTGCACGCGCTTGTTACGAGCAAACGCCAGAAATTGTGTGCCTGGTCTACCCTTGTCTCAGCCGCTCCGGGACGGAGGAACCACATGACAGCGACGGACCCCGCGCTCACCGCCCTCTCCCAGGGCTGGTGCGCCCTTTCCCTGCTGCACGGGAGGATCGAGGCCCGTATCGAGCGCGCCCTGCAGTCCGGGCACGACCTGAGCGTGCGTGAGTACTCCCTGCTCGACGTGCTCAGCCGGCAGCACGACGGCGACGGAGGTCATCTGCAGATGAAGCAGGTCGCCGACGCCGTCGTCCTCAGCCAGAGCGCCACCACCCGCCTGGTCACCCGCCTCGAGGACCGCGGCCTGCTCGAACGCTACCTGTGCCCCACCGACCGTCGCGGCATCTACACCAACGTCACCGCCGAGGGCCTGAAGCTACTGAACGAGGCCCGGCCCACCAACGACGCCGCCCTGCGCGAGGCTCTCGACGAGGCGGCCAGGAACCCCGAGCTGGCTCCGCTGGTCCGGGCGGTGGAGACGCTCAAGGCACCGGTGGCCGCATGACCGAAGCCGGCGCGGGCGTGTCCTCGCCGGCTCTCCCTGCGTAAGGTGCGGCCATGGGAGATCTTGAAATACGCCGCACCGTCCAGGACGACATTCCCGCGATCGTCGCGATGCTCGCCGACGACCCGCTGGGCGCCCGGCGCGAGTCACCGGACGACCTGAGTCCCTACCTGGCCGCCTTCGAACGGCTCAGTACCGATCCCCACCAGCACCTGGTCGTCGCCGTCCGCGAGGGCCGCGTCGTCGGCACGCTCCAGCTAACCGTCGTTCCCGGACTCTCCCGGCGCGGCGCCACACGCTCGATCATCGAGGGCGTACGCATCCACGCCGACGAGCGGGGCACCGGACTGGGCACCCAGCTCATCGAGTGGGCCGTCGCCGAATCGCGTCGGCTGGGGTGCCGTCTGGTCCAGCTCACCTCGGACAAGACCCGTACGGACGCCCACCGCTTCTACGAACGCCTCGGCTTCTCGGCCTCGCACACGGGCTTCAAGCTCGAACTCTGATTCCGGCGTGTGCGTGGCGGGGCGCTGTTTCACGTGGAACAGCGCACACCGCGGCCCCGGCGCCCCTAGCCGATGCCCCGCCACCCTTCCGGGTCCACCCCTCCCGGTACGGAGGCTCCTTCGTCGTAGGGCCGGCGCGTGAGGACGAACGAGCCGAGGTCCAGATGGCTCACGGTCCCGTCCTGGCGCCGTACGGCCCGCAGAAGCTCACCGGCGTAGTAGCCCTCCAGCCCCGTCCAGGTGCCGTCGCCGTTCGCCCGGAAGCGCGAGCGGCGGCCCTGGCCCGACAGCGGCTCCAGCGAGACGCCCCCGGCGGGGGTCAGCCGCAGCGCGAAGGCCTGGGTCCCCCAATACCACTGCCCGGTCAGCTCGAGCACGGAGGCGTCGACGTCCGGCAGCGGCCGCCACGGCTCCGGGATCCGCGGTTCGGCCTCCGCGACGATCCGCACGAGGTCCGCCCCCACTGCGGATGTCAGCGGCCCGGATGTGCAGTTGGTCAGCACGACCGCCGCCACGTCGTCCTCGACACCGATGGTCAGGTTGGCCAGGAAGCCCGGCAGGGAGCCGGAGTGGCCCACGAGCAGCCGTCCGTCCCGGTACTGGATCTGCAGACCCAGTCCGTACGTCACGCCGTCCGCGACATCAGCGGCCTCGGCCGGCGCCGCGGGCGTCCGCATCTCCCGCACCGTCTCGGCGCTCAGCACCTTGTCGTCGCCCCTCGTCAGGAAGACGGCGAACCGGACCAGGTCCCCGGTCGTGGACCAGAGCTGACCGGCGGGAGCCATCCGTCCGAGGTCCTCGACGGGCTCCGCCAGCATCACGTCGGCCCACGGATGCACGGCCCAGCCGCCGGCGTGAGGCGCCTGCGGGCGCGTGGTCGTACGGTTCAGACCCAGCGGCTCCAGCACCTCCCGGCGCAGCACCTCTTCCCAGGGAGCACCGCGCAGTCGCTCGACCAATGCGCCGAGCAACGTGTAGCCGGGGTTCGAATAGTGGTGCCGACGGCCGACCGGATGCAGAAGAGGCTGCTTGCCCAGCACGTCGGCCAGCTCGGGGCGCAAGGAGCCGGGGGTCCGTTCCCACCAGGGCGCGGGGGACTCCGCGGCCAGTCCTCCGGTGTGCGCGAGAAGACCGGCGATCGTGGCCTCCCCCGCTCCCGTGCCCGGCAGATGCTCCTCCAGCCGGTCCCCGAGGTCGAGCAGACCCTCGTCGCGCAGCCGCAGGACGAGCACGGCGGTGAAGGTCTTGGTGATCGAGCCGATCCGGTACTGCACGTTCTCGTCCGGCCCGTGCCCGTCGACCGATGTCCGCGCCCCGTGCCACACGGCCCGTCCGTCCCGCACCACGGCAGCGACGAGCGAGGGCGTACGCCCTTCGATCTGGGCGACGGCGATCCGGTGCAGCAGCGCGCGGCGAGTGGCGGGAAGCAGTTCTTCCTGAGGTGTCGTCATGCCCCCAGTCCAGCGGGCCGCACACCCCGCGTCGAGTCGATTTCCCCTGGCGGGCGGGTCAGGTCTGCGCCATGTCCACGAAGCGCGAGTAGTGGCCCTGGAAGGCGACGGTGATGGTAGCCGTCGGACCGTTTCGGTGCTTGGCCACGATCAGGTCGGCCTCGCCCGCGCGCGGGGACTCCTTCTCGTAGGCGTCCTCACGGTGCAGCAGGATCACCATGTCGGCGTCCTGCTCGATGGAGCCGGACTCACGCAGGTCGGACACCATCGGCTTCTTGTCGGTGCGCTGCTCGGGGCCACGGTTCAGCTGGGAGAGCGCGATGACGGGAATTTCCAGTTCCTTGGCCAGGAGCTTGAGGTTACGGGACATGTCCGAGACCTCCTGCTGACGGCTCTCGGCGCGCTTGGACCCACCGGACTGCATCAGCTGGAGGTAGTCGATGACCACCAGTTTGAGATCGTTGCGCTGCTTGAGCCGACGGCACTTGGCGCGGATCTCCATCATCGACAGGTTGGGGGAGTCGTCGATGTAGAGCGGCGCGGCCGAGACGTCCGGCATCCGGCGGGCCAGACGCGTCCAGTCGTCGTCCGTCATGGTGCCGGACCGCATGTGGTGCAGGGCGACACGGGCCTCGGCGGACAGCAGTCGCATCGCGATCTCGTTGCGTCCCATTTCGAGCGAGAAGATGACGCTCGGCAGGTTGTTCTTGATGGAGGCGGCCCGCGCGAAGTCCAGCGCGAGCGTCGACTTGCCCATCGCGGGACGCGCGGCGATGACGATCATCTGGCCCGGGTGCAGGCCGTTGGTGAGCGAGTCGAAGTCGGTGAATCCCGTGGGCACGCCGGTCATCTCACCGCTGCGGGAACCGATCGCCTCGATCTCGTCGAGCGCGCCCTCCATGATGTCGCCCAGCGGCAGGTAGTCCTCGCTGGTGCGCTGCTCGGTGACGGCGTAGATCTCGGCCTGGGCGCGGTTGACGATCTCGTCCACGTCGTCGTCGGCCGCGTATCCCATCTGGGTGATCCGGGTGCCGGCCTCCACCAGGCGGCGCAGCACGGCACGCTCGTGCACGATCTCCGCGTAGTAGGCGGCGTTCGCGGCCGTGGGCACGGTCTGGACGAGCGTGTGCAGGTACGAGGCACCGCCGACCTTGTTGATCTCGCCGCGCTTCGTGAGCTCGGCGGCGATCGTGATCGGGTCGGCCGGCTCCCCCTTGGCGTAGATGTCGAGGATCGCCTGGTAGATCGTCTCGTGGGCCGGCTTGTAGAAGTCGTGGCCCTTGAGGATCTCGACGACGTCCGCGATGGCGTCCTTGGAGAGCAGCATGCCGCCGAGAACGGACTGCTCCGCCTCGAGGTCCTGCGGAGGCACCCGCTCGAACGCGGAGGGTCCCGCGCCGTCCCACGCACCGTTGTCCCGGCCGCGCTCGTGCTGGTCGTCACGGCTCCTGGCGCTGTCACCCCGACGGCGGGAAGCGGGCAGACGATCACTGGGACCGCTGTCGGCCCACGGGTCGTCCAAGGGCTCGGAAATGCTCACCGAGCCACCTCCTCCCGTCCGCCGCGCGGACCTCGCCGTGCTCCTCAGTTCTACGACACGGCACTGACAAATAAGACGCCCAACTCCGGTTCTGAGGCGTCGGTTTTGTGATGGTTCACAAGCCGTCGGACGGAGCAGGCGCCGGACCACCGTAGGCCCGCGGGCACCGTCAGCCAATCTGGTTATCCACAGGCCATGTGGACGACTGGCCAGATGCTGTGGACAACTCCTCCAAAGCTGTGCACGACTCGGTGGACAGCCCTGTGAACAAGCGCTCCCCAACACCTAGGACATGCCTCTGACCTGCGACTTCACCCATCCACGGGCTGTGCAGAAGAAAAACTTTCCCCGGCGGACCAAGATCATCAGCAACCGCACACAAGTGCACACCGGATGAGCGGGAAAGTAAGGGGTACTCGGGCTTTGCATCTCTTACCTGTGGACGATTAGATTGGTGCTCATGACACAGGCCCCCGTGCGCTCCCGCACCGCCCGGCGCCGGCACGACCGAGAGATCGTCGCGCTGGCCGTCCCGGCCTTCGGCGCGCTCGTCGCCGAGCCGCTCTTCGTCATGGCCGACAGTGCCATCGTCGGCCATCTCGGTACGGCACAACTCGCCGGACTCGGCATCGCCTCGGCTCTGCTGACCACAGCCGTCAGCGTGTTCGTCTTCCTCGCCTACGCCACCACTGCGGCCGTCGCCCGGCGCGTCGGGGCAGGTGATCTGCAGTCCGCCATCCGGCAGGGAATGGACGGAATCTGGCTGGCCCTGCTGCTCGGCGCGGCCGTCATCGCCGTCGTCCTGCCCACGGCCCCTTCCCTGGTGGACCTGTTCGGCGCCTCCGAGACCGCCGCTCCGTATGCCGTGACCTATCTGCGGATCTCCTCGCTCGGTATCCCGGCCATGCTCGTCGTGCTCGCCTCGACCGGTGTCCTTCGAGGACTGCAGGACACCCGGACCCCGCTCTACGTGGCCGTCGCGGGCTTCGTCGCCAACGCCGTTCTCAATGTCGCGCTCGTCTACGGCGCCGGCCTCGGCATCGCGGGCTCCGCCTGGGGAACGGTCATCGCCCAGCTCGGTATGGCCGCGGTGTACCTAGGGGTGGTCATCCGCGGAGCACGCCGGCACGGTGCGTCGCTGCGCCCGGACGCCGCCGGCATCCGGGCTTCCGCACAGGCCGGGGTACCGCTGCTCGTCCGCACCCTCTCGCTGCGGGCGATCCTCATGATCGCCACAGCCGTGGCGGCTCGTCTCGGAGACGCCGACATCGCGGCCCATCAGATCATCCTGTCCCTGTGGAGCCTGCTGGCCTTCGCCCTCGACGCGATCGCCATCGCCGGGCAGGCCATCATCGGGCGCCACCTGGGAGCCGGTGACACCCGAGGTGCCCGGGAAGCCTGCCGAAGGATGGTCGAATGGGGCATCGCGGTCGGATTCCTTCTGGGCCTGCTCGTGGTGCTGGCCCGGCCGGCGTTCCTGCCCCTGTTCACCAGTGACTCCTCCGTCAAGGACACTGCCCTGCCCGCACTGGTGATCGTGGCCCTCTCCCAGCCGGTCTGCGGTGTGGTCTTCGTCCTGGACGGGGTGCTGATGGGCGCGGGGGACGGCCCGTACCTCGCCTGGGCGATGCTGCTCACCCTGGCGGTCTTCACCCCCGCCGCCCTCCTCGTCCCGGTCCTCGGTGGCGGGCTCACTGCGCTGTGGGGGGCCATGACCTTGATGATGACGATGCGCATGCTGACGCTGTGGTGGCGTACGCGCTCGGGCGACTGGATCGTCACCGGCGCGACGCGCTGACCGTTTCACGTGGAACACGTCGTTTCACGTGAAACTGCGCCCGGCCGCCGACTCAGCGGCTGTCATGACAATGGGGCCGTACTCCCAACCGGGAGTACGGCCCCATGTCATCGCTTCAGCGAGAGCCAGGCTCAGGCGGAAACAACCTCGAGGCTGACCTTGGCGGCAACCTCGGGGTGCAGACGCACGGACGTCTCGTGAGCGCCCAGGGTCTTGATCGGCGAGCCGAGCTCGATGCGGCGCTTGTCGACCTCGGGACCACCGGCGGCCTTGATCGCCGAAGCGACGTCGGCCGGGGTGACGGAACCGAAGAGACGACCGGCGTCGCCGGAGCGGACGGCCAGGCGGACCTTGACACCCTCGAGCTGGGCCTTCACCTGGTTGGCCTGCTCGATGGTCTGGATCTCGTGGATCTTGCGAGCACGACGGATCTGCTCGACGTCCTTCTCGCCGCCCTTGGTCCAGCGGATGGCGAACTTCCGCGGGATCAGGTAGTTGCGAGCGTAGCCGTCCTTGACGTCCACGACGTCGCCCGCGGCACCGAGGCCGGAGACCTCGTGGGTGAGGATGATCTTCATGAGTCGGTCACCCTTCCCTTATCGCGCGGTGGACGTGTAGGGCAGCAGCGCCATCTCACGGCTGTTCTTGACGGCCGTGGCGACGTCACGCTGGTGCTGCGTGCAGTTGCCGGTCACGCGGCGGGCACGGATCTTGCCGCGGTCGGAAATGAACTTCCGCAGCATGTTCGTGTCCTTGTAGTCCACGTACGTGACCTTGTCCTTGCAGAAAGCGCAGACCTTCTTCTTCGGCTTGCGCACAGGCGGCTTAGCCATGATGTTTCTCCTGTGTGATCAAGAAGTGTGGGTGGAGCCCGCCCTAGAAGGGGGGCTCGTCCGAGTAGCCGCCACCGCTGCCGGAGCCACCGCCCCAGCCACCGCCGCCGCCCTGGTTGCCACCGGCGGGAGCGCCCGTGGCCCACGGGTCGTCGGCGGGAGCGCCGCCGCCCTGCTGGCCACCGCCGGGGCCGCCGCCCCAGCCGCCGCCACCCTGGCCCTGGCCCTGGCCGCCACCACCGTAGCCACCCTGGCCACCGCGGCCCGAGGTCTTGGTGACCTTGGCCGTGGCACTGCGCAGGCTGGCACCGACTTCGTCGACGTCCAGCTCGTAGACCGTGCGCTTGACGCCCTCACGGTCCTCGTAGGACCGCTGCTTCAGCCGGCCCTGCACGATGACGCGCATGCCTCGCTGGAGCGACTCGGCGACGTTCTCCGCCGCCTGGCGCCAGACCGAGCAGGTCAGGAAGAGGCTCTCGCCGTCCTTCCACTCGTTCGTCTGGCGGTCGAAGGTGCGGGGGGTCGACGCGACACGGAACTTCGCGACGGCCGCACCGGACGGGGTGAAGCGCAGCTCGGGGTCGTCGACAAGATTGCCGATGACCGTGATGACGGTCTCGCCTGCCATGGGGGAACCTCTCGGCGGGTTTGCTGCTGGCTGCTTGTGCTGCTACTCGAATCCCGGATTCAGCTGAGCGGAAGGCTCAGTGCATCTCGGGACGGAGGACCTTGGTCCGGAGGACCGACTCGTTCAGGTTCATCTGGCGGTCGAGCTCCTTGACGACCGCAGGCTCGGCCTGCAGGTCGATGACCGAGTAGATGCCCTCGGGCTTCTTCTTGATCTCGTACGAGAGACGACGACGGCCCCAGGTGTCGACCTTCTCGACCTTTCCGCCGCCGTCACGGACGACAGAGAGGAAGTTCTCGATCAGCGGGGAGACAGCACGCTCCTCGAGATCGGGGTCGAGGATGACCATCACCTCGTAGTGACGCATGTGGAACCCACCTCCTTTGGACTCAGCGGCCACGGTCGTTCCGTGGCAGGAGGGTTGCGATGCGTTGGCACCGGCATCAGCGAGTAAACCAGGCCCCACTGACAATCGGCCTTCTCCGAGGAGGCGGCCCGGCCGGGGTCTGGCAGCAGACACCAGTGCAGAAGGTACAGAGTACCTGGCCCATGGCTCGCGGTTGAAATCCGGTCGCGAGGGGACCCAATCTGTACACAACGGACATGCAGGGCGAAGACGGACCGCCTTCGGCTGGAGGTTCCCCATGGCACAGATCACGCGACCCGCCAAACCCAGGACCGGCCTGCTGGCCACGGACGGCAAACGGCACCCGCTCCAGGACACGCTGATGGCCGTGACCCTGGCGCTCGGCGTCATCTCCCTCGTCACCGCGGGCTTCCCGGGACTGCACCTCCTGACCTCCTGGGCCGGACTGGCCGGTGTCCTGACCGGCGGGTACGGCCAGTTCATCTCCGTGACGACCCGAGAGCGCTTCGGCCTGGTGCTGGGTATCGGCGCTTCCGCGGTCGGCCTCTACTTCGGCATGGCCCACGGCGGGCTGTTCGGCTCCTTCGGGGGGTTCGTCGGCGGCTGATCCACGGACCGCGCCGGCCCGCGCGGGACGGCGCGGTCCCCCAGTACGCCGGACGGGGCGCTCACAGGGCGCAGTAGGCTTCGCGCGAGAGCCGGAGCCCCTGAACCCATGGGGACACACCAGCCCGAGGAGCGCCCCGAATGAGCCTGACCCTGAGGACCATCAGCCGCGAGCAGCATCTGGCCTACATCCAGAGCCTGCCGGCGGCGAGTCACATGCAGGTCCCGGCCTGGGCGGACGTAAAGGCGGAATGGCGCTCGGAGAACCTCGGCTGGTTCGACGACCGGACGGGTCAGCTCGTCGGCGTGGGCCTGGTGCTGTACCGGCAGCTGCCCAAGATCAAGCGGTACCTCGCATACCTTCCCGAGGGCCCGGTCATCAACTGGTACGCGCCCAACCTCCAGGAATGGATGGAGCCCATGCTGGCGCACCTGAAGCAGCAGGGCGCCTTCTCGGTGAAGATGGGCCCGCCGGTGATCATCCGGCGCTGGGACGCCGCGTCGATCAAGAAGGGCATCCAGGACCCCGACGTCAAGCGGCTGCGCGACATAGAGGCCGACCACATCGAGCCGCGTGCCTTCGAGGTGGCCGACAAGCTGCGCCGCATGGGCTGGCAGCAGGGCGAGGACGGCGGCGCGGGCTTCGGTGACGTACAGCCCCGCTACGTCTTCCAGGTGCCGCTGGCCAACCGGTCCCTCGAAGAGGTCCACAAGAACTTCAACCAGCTGTGGCGCCGCAACATCAAGAAGGCCGAGAAGGCCGGCGTAGAGGTCGTCCAGGGCGGTTACCACGACCTCGAGGAATGGCAGCGCCTGTACGAGATCACGGCCGTGCGCGACCACTTCCGGCCGCGTCCGCTGTCGTACTTCCAGCGCATGTGGGCGGCCCTCAACAACGAGGACCCCAACCGCATGCGGCTGTACTTCGCCCGGCACAACGGCGTGAACCTGTCCGCGGCGACGATGCTGGTCGTCGGCGGGCACGTCTGGTACTCGTACGGCGCCTCCGACAACATCGGCCGCGAGGTCCGGCCCTCGAACGCGATGCAGTGGGCGATGCTGCGGGACGCCTACGCCCTCGGCGCCACCGTGTACGACCTGCGAGGCATCTCGGACTCCCTGGACGAGAGCGACCACCTCTTCGGCCTGATCCAGTTCAAGGTCGGCACGGGCGGGCAGGCGGCGGAATACCTCGGGGAGTGGGACTTCCCGCTGAACAAGCTGCTGCACAAGGCGCTCGACATCTACATGTCGCGCCGCTGAACCACACCCCCCGCTCCAGTAGCGTCGGGAGCGGCTCCACAGCTCCGACGCGTTCCCTTCCCTTTGACACACCGCAGCCACCAGAAAGGTTCCAGGTCCGGCCATGGCGCTCACGCTCTACGTCGACACCGCGCGCTGGCGGGCGCACCACAAGCACGTGCAGGAGCAGTTCCCCGGGCTCGTCCCGGTCTGCAAGGGCAACGGCTACGGCTTCGGACACGAACGACTTGCGGAGGAGGCCACGCGCCTCGGTTCCGACGTCCTCGCCGTGGGCACGACCTACGAGGCCGCCCGGATCAAGGACTTCTTCGGCGGCGATCTGCTGGTGCTGACGCCGTACCGGCGTGGCGAGGAGCCGGTGCCGCTGCCGGACCGGGTCGTGCGCTCCGTCTCCTCCATCGACGGCGTGTACGGCCTGGTGGGCGCGCGGGTGGTCATCGAGGTGATGTCCTCGATGAAGCGGCACGGCATCAGCGAGCAGGACCTGCCGCAGCTGCACGCCGCCATAGAGAACGTCCGGCTGGAGGGCTTCGCCATCCATCTGCCGCTGGACCGCACCGACGGCTCGGACGCCGTCGAGGAGGTCATCGGGTGGATGGACCGGCTGCGTGCGGCCCGTCTGCCGCTGCACACGATGTTCGTCAGCCACCTCAAGGCCGACGAACTCGCCCGCCTCCAGCAGCAGTTCCCGCAGACCAGGTTCCGCGCGCGCATCGGGACGCGGCTGTGGCTGGGTGACCACGAGGCCACCGAGTACCGCGGCGCCGTGCTGGACGTCACCCGCGTGGCCAAGGGGGAGCGCTTCGGCTACCGGCAGCAGAAGGCGGCCTCCGACGGCTTCCTGGTGGTCGTGGCGGGCGGTACCTCCCACGGCGTGGGCCTGGAGGCGCCGAAGGCGCTGCACGGTGTCATGCCGCGTGCCAAGGGCGTCGCCCGAGCGGGTCTGGCCACGGTCAACCGGAACCTGTCGCCGTTCGTCTGGGGCGGCAAGCAGCGCTGGTTCGCGGAACCGCCGCACATGCAGGTGTCGATCCTCTTCGTGCCCTCGGACGCACCGGAGCCGAAGGTCGGTGACGAGCTGGTGGCACATCTGCGCCACACCACCACGCAGTTCGACCGCATCGTCGACCGCTGACGGTCGCGGAGCCGGAGCCCCGGAGAACCCCGGAAGGGCCGTACACGGTTGCCCGTGTACGGCCCTTCTCACGGTCCGGAGAACCGTCGGCGGCGAGCACCCGCCGGCCCCGGTTCGCTCAGAGCGAACCCCCCGGCTGCCGCCCGGCGCCCCATTCCACCAGGGAGCCCTCGAGGTGATCCGTGGGCTGTGGCGGACGAGCCGCGGGACCGAGGACGAAGACGTCCTCGGCGCCGTCCAGCACACCGCCCGAGGGATCGTCGTCGCCGGTCCGCCGGACCGGGTCCCGGTCGGGCAGGAGGATGTCGCGGACGACCATGACGCACAGGTACAGCGTCCCCAGCAGATGGATGCCGATGGTCCAGTGGTAGCCGTCCGTCGGCAGGCCCTTGTGGGCGTCTCCGCTGGTGGTGTAGGCGAGGTACATCCAGATGCCCAGGAAGTAGGCCACCTCGCAGGCCTGCCAGATCAGGAAGTCCCGCCACTTCGGCCGGGCCAGCGCGGCGAGCGGCACGAGCCACAGGACGTACTGCGGCGAGTAGACCTTGTTGGTGAGGACGAACGCCGCGACGATGAGGAAGGCGAGCTGGACGAACCTCGGACGTCGCGGGGCCGTTAGCGTGAGCGCGGCGATGGCGCCGCAGCACAGCAGCATCAGGAGCATGGCCAGTGTGTTGACGGTCTCGGTGCTGGGCGGGTCGTCCGTGTTCTGGACGATGATCAGCCAGAAGGACCCGAAGTCGACGCCGCGTTCCTGGCTGAACCGGTAGAACTTCGACCAGCCGTCGAACGCGAAGAGCATCACCGGCAGGTTCACCAGGAGCCAGGCGCCGGCCGCTCCCCCCAGAGCCTTGCCGAACTCCCGCCACTTGCCCGCACGCCAGCAGAGCACCAGCAACGGGCCGAGGATGAGGAAGGGGTAGAGCTTGGCGGCCGTGGCCAGCCCCAGCAGCACACCGAAGGCCACGGCACGCCCCCGCGCCCACATCAGGATCGCGGCGGTCGTCAGGGCGACGGCCAGCAGGTCCCAGTTGACGGTCGCGGTGAGCGCGAGCGCGGGCGCCAGCGCGACCAGCAGGCCGTCCCAGGGGCGCCTGGTGTGCATGCGGGTGACGCAGACGGCGATGACGGCCGCGCACACCATGAGCATCCCGGCGTTGACCATCCAGTACCACTGTTCCTGGTCCTGGACGGAGCCGCTGCCCGGGGTGAGCCAGGACGCCACTTCCATGAACAAGCCGGTCAGCACCGGGTACTCGAGGTACTCCATGTCGCCGGGGAGCTTGTCGAAGTAGGGCACGAGCCCGTCGACGAACCCACGGCCCTGGTAGAGGTGCGGAATGTCCGAGTAGCAGGCATGCGTGTACTGGGAGCTGGCACCGAAGAACCAGGCCCCGTTGTAGCAGGGCGCCTTCTGGACCAGGCCGAGGGCGAACATGCCGATCGCCACGAGCGCGATCACGCGCACCGGGGTCCACCAGGATGTCCCGAGCAGGGCACGCCGGCCGAGAGGGCCGCCGATCAGCTCACTGCCTGCCGCGGCGACCGCGTCCTCCCTGCTCGGCGGCACCCGATCCGGTTCGTGCACGCTCGGTGGCGTCGATTCTGCACTGGGCATGGGGCACATCCTGCCGTACGCGCCTGGGAAAACGGCGGGGCCGCCGCACCCCGACGGGTGCGGCGGCCCCTGTTTCACGTGAAACAAGCGGGTGTTTCACGGGAAACACGCACACCGGGCATATGGGCGGCTATCCGCTCGAACCCCAGATGGTGCCACCACCGGGCCCATTGTTACCGGGGTCTCCCTCCGTCGCACTGGTCGAGGGCGAGGGCGACGGACTTCCGTCCCCGCCGGCGGTGTCATTGCCGCCGTTCTTGTTGCCGTTGTTGTCCCCGTTCTCGCACTGCCAGTCGAAGACGCCACAGGTGTCGGTCGGTGTGGGCGACGGACTGGTCGGGGTCTGGCTCGGCGACGGGCTCGGCGACGGGCTCGGCTTCTCCGTCTTGGAGGGCGTCGGAGACGGGCTCGGCGGCGGAGTGTCGTTGATGACCTCACCGATGGGTTCCGGAGTCGGGAACTTCTTCGCCGGCTGGCCCTTCAGGGCCTGCTCCATGTAGTCGTGCCAGATCTCCGACGGGAACGACGCACCGTGGATCTTGTCCTGGTCACCCGTTCCGTACATCTCCAGGAACGTGCGGTTCTTGATGGACTCGTCGTCCGGGTAGCGGAACATGCTGATCGCGGTCGACAGCTGCGGGGTGTACCCGACGAACCAGGCCGACTTGTTGCCGTCCGTGGTACCGGTCTTGCCCGCCACCTCACGGCCCGGCAACTGGGCGTTGGAACCCGTGCCGTCCTCGACGACGGTCTTCAGGACGTCGGTGACGTTGTCCGCGACCTTCGCGGTGAAGGCCTGCTCGACCTTCGCCTTGTCTTCGTGCGAGTAGATCTGCTCGCCCTCCCGCACCACCTTCGTGACGGAGAAGGGAGCACGCTGCTTCCCGCTGGCCGCGAAGGTGGCGTACGAGCCCGCCATGCGGATCGCGCTGGGGTCCGAGACACCGATGGAGAACGACGGGTAATTGGTGCCCGTCAGACTGTCCTCCAGGAGGCCGGCACTGACCGCGGCCTCCTTCACCTTGTCCAGGCCGACGTCCATTCCGAGCTGCACGTAGGCGGAGTTCACCGACTCCCGCATGGCCTCGCGCAGGTCGATCTTGTAGTCCGGCGGATCACCGAGCGAGTCCTTGCCGTCGTTCTCCTGGCGCCACTGCTCGCCCTTCTCGTTCGTCCAGATCGTCCCGTCGTAGTTCTTGATCTTGAGGTCGTTCTGGCCGCTGTAAAGGCTCTTCGGGGAGACGACCGTGCGCTCGTCCTGGGGCTGGTCCTCGGGGCCGTCGGGATCGCGTACGCCCCACTTCATCGCCGCCGCGAGCACGAACGGCTTGAACGTCGAACCGACCTGCGCACCGGTCACGTCGGCGTTGTTGGTGAAGTGCTTGGTCGCGTCGGCGCCGCCGTAGATGGCTTCGATGGCACCCGTCCCGGGGTTCACGGACGCCCCGCCGAACTGCACGTGGGTGTCGGTCTTGGGACGCTTCTCGGGCTTGATGTTCGCCTTGTAGACCTTCGTGACCGCGGCTTCGAGGTCCTGGACCTTCTTCTTGTCGAAGGTCGTGTGGATCTCGTAGCCGCCCTGGTCCAGCTGGTCCCGCGTCGCGACGCCTTCCTTGATCAGGGACGCCCTGGCGAGGTCGACGAGGTAGCCGATCTGGCCGCCCAGCTGGGTGTTCGACCGCGGGTTCTGCACCGTGGGGAGCTCGGTGTACTTGTCGCGCTCCGCCTGTGCCAGGTGCCCGTACTCGACCATCTTGTCGAGGGTGTCCTGCATCTGCGTGAACGCGCGCTTCCTGTTGGCCGCGGGGGTGGCGGCCGGGTCGATCGACGTGGCACCCGCGGGGTCGTAATAGGTGGCGCCCTTGAGGACGGCCGACAGCAGAGCGCACTCGCCGGGACTCAGGTCGACGGCGTCCTTGTTGAAGTACGCCCGCGCCGCGGCCTGGATGCCGTAGGCCCCGCGGCCGTAGTAGGCCGAGTTCAGGTAGCCCTCGAGGATCTCGTCCTTGTCGACCTCGGCACCCACCTTGACCGAGACCAGGATCTCCCTGACCTTCCGGGACACCGTCTGCGACTGGTCCTCCAGCATCGCGTTCTTGACGTACTGCTGGGTGATGGTCGATCCACCCTGCGTCTCGCCGCCCCGGGCCATGTTGAACACGGCACGGGCGATGCCCTTGGGGTCGATGCCGCTGTCGGAGTAGAACGTCTTGTTCTCCTGGGAGATGACGGCGTTCTGCATCGCCTTGGGGATCTGGGAGAGCTTGATCACCTGACGGTTGCGCTCACCACCGGTGGCGACCATCACCTCGCCATTGGCCCAGTAGTACACGTTGTTCTGCGCCTTCGCCGTCTTGGCGACGTCGGGGATGCCGACCATGGCGTACGCGATGCCCGCGACGGCCACCAGGCCGCCGAAGAACGCGATGCCGAGACCCGAGACGAGCTTCCAGGACGGCACCCAGCGCTGCCATCCGTCCCGGTCGCCCCGGGGGTAGTCGATCGGCCGCTTCTTGCCCGAAGCGGTCACCCGGCCCCGTCCGGGACCACTCGCGGCGCCACCGGCCCGCCGGCCGCCGCGGGCCGGCTCGGCCGCCCTGCGGCGACCGCCTCCGTTCCGTTGTGCCGCGCGCCGGGCCTCGGCACGGCCCCCGTAGGGGCGCTCCTCGTCCTCCGGACCGTACGAGCCGGACGGAGACCCTGTGGCGCCTCGCGGTGCCGCGCTGCGGCCGGAGGACGAGCCGGACTGACCGCGTCGGGCCGCGGCACGTCCGCCTCCCTGCGGCTGCGGCGGTTTGCGACGGTGCTCGCTCATCGAACGACTACTCCTCGGGCAGGCGCACCTTTGCGCGCCTGGAAAAGGCGGCTGGTTTCCGGTCCCCCCGAAGTACGGATGCGGCCCCTACCGCATTCACCCGTACTGCACCGGGGACGAGGACGCCCCCACGCGTCACACGGTTCCCGGCAGTCTGCATGGCGCACAGACTACGCACCGCCAAAACCCCCGAGCTCCGAAGTTCACCTCAAATCAGGCAACTTGCTCACGATGAATCACCGATGTGATCCCGTTCACCAGTACACCTCTTGTCGCATGCGGAAGGTCGTTCTATCGTCGTGATGTATCGAGCCGATACATCAGCGCGGCATAAGGACGAGAGGAGGCGACGATGAGCCGGCGTTCCGGCATCCTCGAGTTCGCCGTACTCGGCCTGCTCCGCGAATCCCCGATGCACGGCTACGAGCTGCGCAAGCGGCTCAACACGTCACTGGGTGTGTTCCGGGCCTTCAGCTACGGGACGCTGTACCCCTGCCTCAAGACGCTGGTCGCGAACGGCTGGTTGATCGAGGAACCGGGGAACATCGGCGAGGCCGCCGCCTCCCTCACCGGGCGTCGCGCCAAGATCGTCTACCGGCTGACGGCCGACGGTAAGGACCACTTCGAGCAGCTCCTCTCGCAGACCGGCCCCGACGCGTACGAGGACGAGACCTTCGCCGCTCGCTTCGCGTTCTTCGGGCAGACGTCGCGCGACGTGCGCATGCGCGTGCTCGAGGGGCGGCGCAGTCGGCTGGAGGAGCGCCTGGAGAAGATGCGGGCCTCCCTGGCCCGCACCCGGGAGCGCCTCGACGACTACACGCTCGAGCTCCAGCGCCACGGAATGGAGTCCGTGGAGCGCGAAGTGCGCTGGCTGAACGAGCTCATCGAGAGCGAGCGGGCGGGGCGGGACCTGCGGGGTCCCGCCGCCGAGGGGACCGCTCAACAGGACACGACATCTGGAGCGACGGGCGGCCTGCCCCGGCCCGGGGACGACCCCCGGCCGGATACGCCCGGCGACACCGCCACGTGAGCGCCCAGTCAGGGCCTCACTCGTACACACAGGGAGCAACCGGAATGGGTTCGGTTCGCGTAGCCATCGTCGGCGTGGGCAACTGCGCCGCATCGCTGGTGCAGGGCGTCGAGTACTACAAGGACGCCGACCCGGCGGCCAAGGCCCCGGGCCTGATGCACGTCCAGTTCGGCGACTACCACGTCCGTGACATCGAGTTCGTCGCCGCCTTCGACGTGGACGCCAAGAAGGTCGGCCTCGACCTCGCGGACGCCATCGGCGCATCCGAGAACAACACCATCAAGATCTGCGACGTCCCGAACAGCGGCGTCCAGGTCCAGCGCGGCCACACGCTCGACGGTCTCGGCAAGTACTACCGCGAGACCATCGAGGAGTCCGCCGAGGCCCCGGTCGACATCGTCCAGATCCTCAAGGACAAGCAGGTCGACGTCCTCGTCTGCTACCTGCCCGTCGGCTCCGAGGACGCGGCGAAGTACTACGCCCAGTGCGCCATCGACGCCAAGGTCGCCTTCGTCAACGCCCTCCCGGTCTTCATCGCCGGCACCAAGGAGTGGGCGGACAAGTTCACCGAGGCCGGCGTGCCGATCGTCGGTGACGACATCAAGTCGCAGGTCGGCGCCACCATCACGCACCGCGTCATGGCGAAGCTGTTCGAGGACCGGGGCGTCATCCTGGACCGCACGATGCAGCTGAACGTCGGCGGCAACATGGACTTCAAGAACATGCTCGAGCGCGACCGCCTCGAGTCCAAGAAGATCTCCAAGACGCAGGCCGTCACCTCCCAGATCCCCGACCGGGACCTCGGCGAGAAGAACGTCCACATCGGCCCGTCCGACTACGTGGCCTGGCTGGACGACCGCAAGTGGGCCTACGTCCGCCTCGAGGGCCGTGCGTTCGGCGACGTCCCGCTGAACCTTGAGTACAAGCTTGAGGTCTGGGACTCCCCGAACTCGGCCGGCGTCATCATCGACGCCCTGCGCGCCGCGAAGATCGCCAAGGACCGCGGCATCGGCGGCCCGATCCTCTCTGCGTCGAGCTACTTCATGAAGTCCCCGCCGGTCCAGTACTTCGACGACGAGGCCCGCGAGAACGTCGAGAAGTTCATCAAGGGCGAGGTCGAGCGCTGAACGCGCCCGACTGAAGTCCGCTGAAGGTCCCTGGGTCGCACGACCCGGGGACCTTCGCGTATGTGAGGCTGTGCCCCATGGCCGTCGTCCGTGACCTGCGCGTCCTGCTGCGTCTGAAGGGGTTCCGGCGCCTGCTCGCCGTACGTCTGCTCTCCCAGGGCGCCGACGGCGTCTACCAGGTCGCGCTCGCCACCTACGTCGTCTTCTCGCCGGAGAAGCAGACCTCGGCCGCCGCGATCGCCTCCGCGATGGCCGTCCTACTGCTCCCGTACTCCCTGGTGGGCCCCTTCGCCGGGGTCCTCCTGGACCGTTGGCGCCGCCGCCAGGTCTTTCTGTACGGCAACCTGCTGCGCGCCCTGCTCGCCTCGGTGACCGCGGTACTGATGGTCGCCTCCGTCCCGGACTGGCTCTTCTACGTCTCCGCCCTGTGCGTCACCGCCGTCAACCGCTTCGTCCTCGCGGGCCTGTCCGCGGCGCTGCCGCGTGTGGTCGACGCGGAGCGCCTGGTGCTCGCGAACTCCGTCTCACCGACGGCGGGCACCCTGGCGGCGACGGCCGGTGGTGGCCTGGCCTTCGTCGTGCGCCTCGTGGTCGCCGACTCCGACGCCGCCGTGGTGCTGCTCGGCGCCGCCCTGTACCTGTGCGGCGCGCTCGCGTCGCTGCGGATGGCGGTGGAGCTGCTGGGTCCCGACCGTGCACTGGTGCACCCTCGGCTGGCGTCCGCGCTCGCCGGCACGGCCCGGGACCTGGCGGCCGCCGTGCACCACCTCCTCGCGCCCGCACGCCGGCGGGCGGCCTGGTCGCTCGTCGCCATGGCCCTGATGCGGTTCTGCTACGGCGCCCTGCTCGTCTTCCTGCTGATGCTGTGCCGGTACGCCCTCACGTCGGACACGGACGAGGGCCTCGCGCTGCTGGGACTGGTCCTGGGAGTCTCCGGCGCCGGGTTCTTCGCCGCGGCGGTGATCACACCCTGGGCGGCCGGGCGACTCGGCACCGGCCGCTGGATGGCCGTGTGCGCGGGGGCCGCCGCGGTGCTGGTCCCGGCTCTCGGGCTGCCGTTCGCGACCGCGCCCCTGCTCGCCACGGCGTTCGTCCTGGGGCTGACGACCCAGAGTTCGAAGATCGCGACCGACACGATTGTGCAGTCATCGGTCGACGACGCCTTCCGTGGCCGGATCTTCTCCGTTTACGACGTGCTGTTCAACGTCGCCTTCGTCGGTGCCGCCGCGGTGGCCGCGCTGATGCTGCCGCCTGACGGGCGATCGGTGCAACTGGTCGTCACCGTCGCCGCTGTCTACGGAGCGGTTGCAGTCGCTATGGCCCGTTTTGGCAGCCATTAAGTGTCACATCAGCGCCACAGACCCCCACCGGCCTACAGAGATGTCGGTGGGGCCCGGTAACTTACGTGCGTCTTACTCGCGCCATGTTCGCGTCATGCACCCATGTTTAGGGGGACCCCCAGTGACCACTCCGCCGCCCCAAGGCAACCCGTTCGCACCGGGCCAGCCGCAGGCCCCGCAGCAGCACCCCCAGGGGCAGAACCCCTACGCACAGGGTCAGCCGGGCTTCCCACAGCAGCCCGGCCAGCCCGGCTTCCCCCAGCAGGGTGTCCCGTACGCTCCGGTTCCCCCGCAGCAGCCGCAGCGCAAGGTCAGCTTCAAGCTGATCAAGAACATCGTCATCGTCATGGCCGTCATCAGCGCGGTCGTTGGCGGTTACATCGCCAGCCGCGACGACGCCGACACAGCATCGGTCGGCGACTGCATGCACCGCGGCAGCACCGACGACAACGACCCGGACCTCGAGGTCGTCGACTGCGCGGACTCGAAGGCCCAGTACGAGGTGCTGGCCAAGATCGAGGGCTCGTTCCTCACCGACACGATGGCGCAGAGCAAGTGCGAGGCCGCGGCCAAGGACTTCCAGTACGTCTACACCGAGAGCGGTGACGGCAAGGACTTCCTGCTCTGCCTGAAGGACTACAAGAAGTAGGGCAGCCACGTCGTCCGTGACGAAGGGGGCGGTGTTTCACGTGAAACACCGCCCCCTTCGTCTGCTCGCGTCACGTTTCACGTGAAACATGACGCGGGCCCGCGCTCAGCCCTCCTGGTCGGCCCACCACTTCTTGAGAGCCGCCACCGCGGCCTCGTGCCCCATGGGCCCGTTCTCCAGGCGAAGCTCCAGCAGGTACTTGTACGCCTGGCCGACGACCGGCCCCGGCCGGACACCCAGGATCTCCATGACCTGGTTGCCGTCCAGGTCCGGACGGATGGCGTCCAACTCCTCCTGCTCCTGGAGCTTCGCGATCCGCTCCTCCAGCCCGTCGTACGCCCGCGAGAGCGCGGCAGCCTTGCGCTTGTTGCGGGTCGTGCAGTCCGAGCGGGTCAGCTTGTGAAGGCGGTCGAGCAGGGGGCCGGCGTCCCGGACATAGCGGCGGACCGCCGAGTCCGTCCACTCGCCCGTGCCGTAACCGTGGAAGCGCAGGTGCAGCTCGACCAGGCGTGAGACGTCCCTCACCAGGTCGTTGGAGTACTTGAGCGCGGTCATACGCTTCTTCGTCATCTTGGCCCCCACCACTTCGTGGTGGTGGAACGAGACCCGGCCGTCCGTCTCGAACCGGCGCGTACGCGGCTTGCCGATGTCGTGCAGCAGGGCGGCCAGACGGAGAACCAGGTCGGGGCCCTCGGCCTCCAGGGCCATCGCCTGCTCCAGGACGATGAGCGTGTGGTCGTAGACGTCCTTGTGCCGGTGGTGCTCGTCCCTCTCCAGACGCAGGGCGGGCAGCTCGGGCAGGACATGCTCGGCGATGCCGGTGTCCACGAGCAGGGTCAGTCCCTGGCGGGGATGAGCGGAGAGGACGAGCTTGTTCAGCTCGTCCCGCACCCGCTCGGCGGAGACGATCTCGATCCGCCCGGCCATGTCCTTCATGGCCGTGACGACCTCGGGGGCCACCGTGAAGTCGAGCTGGGCGGCGAAGCGCGCGGCCCGCATCATCCGGAGCGGATCGTCCGAGAACGACTCCTCGGGGGTGCCGGGAGTCCGCAGCACACGGGCCGCGAGGTCGGCGAGCCCGCCGTGCGGGTCGATGAACTTCTTCTCCGGGAGCGCCACGGCCATGGCGTTCACGGTGAAGTCCCGCCGGACGAGATCCTCCTCGATGGAGTCGCCGTACGACACCTCCGGCTTGCGCGACGTACGGTCGTACGCCTCCGACCGGTAGGTGGTGACCTCGATCTGGAAGCCGTCCTTCTGCGCTCCGACCGTGCCGAACGCGATGCCGACCTCCCAGACGGCGTCCGCCCACGGCCGCACGATCTTCAGGACGTCCTGCGGCCTGGCATCGGTCGTGAAGTCCAGGTCGTTGCCGAGGCGGCCGAGCAACGCGTCCCGGACCGAGCCGCCGACCAGGGCGAGAGAGAACCCGGCCTCCTGGAAGCGGCGGGCGAGGTCGTCGGCGACAGGCGCCACCCGCAACGGTTCGCTCACCGCGCGAGGCTGCGCCTGACTCATGGCACTGGGGTTGACTTCGTTGGCGTTCGGCACAACAGGACAGGGTACGTGGCCTCGGCGGACGAGGTCGCCTCCCTCGTCCGTGCACCCGGACGCCCCCTCTGCCGACTCGCCCCTCTCTATAGAGGTACATACGGGGCAGCCCGTGTCGCGGCCGATCTTGTGGCGTACTCCGCGGCACTTCCCCTCGGCGCACATCGTTACCATGCGGGGACGCACATTCCGACGACCACTGACACGACGAGGGACGGGCGAGCGCGTGGCCGAGGCGGCAGACTTCCAGGGGACCAGTGCCTCACCTGCCCGCCGGTGGCTCCGGCGCACCGCGGCACTGCTCGCCGGGGCGCCCCTGCTGTCCGGCCTGCTCCAGCTGCCCGCCGGCTCCGCGTACGCCGACGGACAGGAGACCGCCCGGGCCGATTCGGACTCCGGATCGGTGGCCGTCGCCGTCGACTCGCTCACCCCGTCCGCCCCGACCGACGGGGACACGGTGACCGTGTCCGGCACCGTGACCAACCACGGCAAGCAGCCGGTCACCAAGGCCCATGTCGGACTGCGTGTGGGACCGGAGATCAACACCCGCTCGTCCGTCGACACGATCGCCAAGGACGGCACCGATCTCTCGGGATCCGTCCCTCCGGAGATCGACGACAAGTACACGACGAAGTTCGCCGAGCTCGCCCCCGGCGTCGCGGAGCACTTCAACATCTCCGTCCCGGTCGACGACCTGGACCTCGGCGAGGACGGCGTCTACGAATTCGCCGTCTCGCTCTCCGGGCAGACCTCGGCGCAGCCGTGGGAGCAGCTCCTCGGCATCCAGCGCACCTTCCTGCCCTGGAAGCCCGACGCGACCGGCCAGAAGACGAAGACGACGTATCTCTGGCCCCTCGTCTCGCGCACCCACATGGCGGCCGAGACGGGTCCCAACGAGGAACAGACACCCGTCTTCCTGAACGACGACCTGGCCGAGGAGATCTCTCCCGGAGGCCGCCTGAACCAGATGGTCACGCTGGGCAAGGACCTCGACGTCACCTGGGTGGTCGACCCCGACCTGCTCGCCTCTGTCGACGCGATGACGGGCAGCTACCGGGTCCGCAACGGGGACGACACCGTCCGCGGCACCCATCAGGCGGTCGCCAAGCAGTGGCTAGCAGACCTCCAGGACGCGGTGGCCGACAAGGAGGTCGTCGCACTGCCCTTCGCCGACCCCGACCTCGCCTCGCTGGCCCACAACGGCACGAACATCGCCGGCTCGCTGAGCCAGCTGAAGGAAGCCACGGACGTCGTCGACAACACGGTCACGCCGATCCTCCACGTGAAACCGAGCAAGGACTTCGCCTGGCCCGTGGAGGGCGCGGTCGACCGGTCGATCGTCAAGGTCGCCACCTCGGCGGGCGCCGACAAGGTGATCGCCCGCAGCGACAGCCTCCAGGAGACCAACGGCCTGCCGTACACCCCTTCCGCCGCCCGCCCCATCGGCGGCGGGATCACCGCCGTCGTCGCGGACGCCCGGCTGTCCACGGCGTTCGAGGGCGACCTCACCAAGGCGTCCTCGTCCACCCTCGCGGTGCAGCGGTTCCTCGCCCAGAGCCTGGCGCTGGGGCTCCAGACCGGCAAGCAGCGCAGCATCGTCGTCGCCCCGCAGCGCACGCCCTCCGGCAACCAGGCCCGCGCGATGGCCGAGGCGCTGACAGCGCTCCGGGACGGCCCCTGGTCGCAGTCCCAGAAGCTGTCGGAGGCCGCCACGGCCAAGCCCGACCCCGACGCCACCACCAAGGTGCCGGGCACCTCCTCGTACCCCTCGGCCCTGCGCAAGAGGGAGCTGCCGCGGTCGGCGTTCACGCAGATCGCCCAGACCCAGGACAAGCTCGACAACTTCAAGGTCGTGCTGTCGGACCCGTCCCGGGTGGTAACGCCCTTCGGACGGGCCCTGAACCGGGAGATGTCCGCGTCCTGGCGGGGCCGGGCCGCCGAGGCCGGGTCGTTCCGCGCCGGCGTGAGGGCGTACCTCGACGGGCTGACCGGGCGGGTCAGACTGATCGACAAGTCGGAGACGAAGCTGTCGGGCCGCAGCGCCACGATCCCCGTGACGGTGCAGAACAACCTGGTGCAGGACGTCGGCCCCCTGGTGCTCCGGCTCACCTCGACGAACCCGACGCGCCTCGAGATCGACGGCGCGGCCTACCAGGAGCGGCCGGTCTCCGTCTCCGGAGGCCACAGCCAGTCGGTGAAGTTCACCACGTCCGCCAACGCCAACGGCCGGGCCACGGTGATCGCCCAGCTGTACACGACGGACGGGCGGCCGTACGGCCAAGCCGTCACCTTCGACGTGAAGGTCACCGAGATCACGGCCACGGTGATGCTGGTCATCGGCGGCGGTGTCCTGCTCCTCGTGCTCGCCGGTTTCCGGATGTACACGCAGCGCAAGCGGGCTGCCGCCCGTGCGGCCGGCAAGGGCGACAACGGCGAGGGCCAGGCAGCCGGGAGCGACGAGGACGATCCCGAGGACCCCGATGCCCCCGAGAACTCCGGCGACCCGGAGGCGCGTGCCACGGAGTCCGGGGCGCGCTCCCGGACAGGCGGCTCCGAGCAGCCGAGTGACCCGGCACCGGACACCGCAGCGGAAAACGCCGACCCTTCCGGCACGGGTGAGAGAGTGGACCGTTGAGGATGTCGTGGCCGGTCGGCCCGGGACGATGAGGTGGGGTAACCATGAACGCGCCGTACGACGGTGACCGCGGTGGGGCCGTGGACGGCTCGGGCCACCCCGAGGGCCCCGTGCCCGACCACGGCCGGACGCCGCAGCAGCCGCCCGCGGACATGTACCTCCAGGACGCCTACGACCAGGATCCCTACCGGGCGCAGGACCTGGCCGCCCAGGACCCGGTCTCCGAGGCGCTCTACGACCGCGCGGCGCACCCGCCGCCGCCCCCGGGCACGTACCCTCCGCAGCAGCCCTTGTACGGCCCGCCCGCCCAGTCGCCGTACGCCCCCGACCCACGCGTCTGGGCCCAGACCCCGGCACCCGAGCCGGAGGGCCCCACCCAGTACCTGCCGTACGGCGACGACCCGCGCACGACCCAGTTCGTCGGCGTGGACGACCTGGTCACCCAGGCCGGCGAGCAGCGTCACGAGCCCGACGCCTTCGCCCACCTGTTCCGGGACCAGCAGCAGGGGGGCGGCCACCCGTCCTACGACGACCAGGCGCCGGTTGCCTCCCCGGCGCCCGGCCCGGGCCAGTACGGCGGCGCCCAGGGCCCCGGCCCCTACGCGAACACCCCGGCCCCCGGCCAGTACGGTGCTCCGGCTCCGGGCCAGTACGGGGCCGGAGCCGCGGCCCCCGGGCCGTACGCGGCTCCCGCGTCGGGCCAGTACGCGGCGGCTGCCGCTCCGGAAGCGGCCGAGGCGCCCGTACCGGAGACCGAGTCCGCCGCCACGCCGGCCTCCGCCCCCAAGAAGGGCGGCCGTGCGGGCGGTCTGCTGAAGTCCAGCGCCGTGATGGCGGCGGGCACGATGGTGTCCCGGCTGACCGGGTTCATCCGCTCCGCCCTGATCGTCTCGGCACTCGGCGTGGGCCTGCTCGGCGACACCTTCCAGGTCGCCTACCAGCTGCCGACCATGATCTACATCCTGACCGTCGGCGGCGGCCTCAACTCCGTCTTCGTGCCGCAGCTGGTGCGGGCCATGAAGGACGACGACGACGGCGGCGAGGCCTTCGCCAACCGCCTGCTGACGCTGGTCATGGTGGCGCTCGGCGTGCTCACCGCGATCACGGTCTTCGCCGCGCCCCTCCTGATCCGGGTGCTGTCCAACCCCGTCGCCAGCAACCCGGCGGCGAACGAGGTGGGCATCACCTTCGTCCGCTACTTCCTGCCCTCGATCTTCTTCATGGGTCTGCACGTGGTGATGGGGCAGATCCTCAACGCCCGCGGCCGGTTCGGCGCGATGATGTGGACCCCGGTCCTGAACAACATCGTCATCATCGTCACCCTGGGGATGTTCATCTGGGTGTACGGAACCGCGGAGACCTCCGGGATGAAGGTCACCAGCATCCCGCCGGAGGGCCAGCGTCTGCTCGGCATCGGCGTGCTGCTGGGCCTCGTCGTCCAGTCCCTGGCGATGATCCCGTACCTGCGCGAGACGGGCTTCCGGCTACGGCTGCGCTTCGACTGGCGGGGCCACGGACTCGGCAAGGCGGTCACCCTCGCCAAGTGGACGGTCCTGTTCGTCCTCGCCAACCAGGCGGGCGCCATGATCGTCATCCAGCTCTCCACGGCCGCGGGCACGGCGTCCCCCGTGGACGGCACCGGCTTCGCCGCCTACGCCAACGCACAGCTCATCTGGGGCCTGCCCCAGGCCATCATCACGGTGTCCCTGATGGCCGCCTTGCTGCCGCGGATCTCCCGCTCGGCGTCCGAGGACGACGGCGGCGCGGTCCGCGACGACATCTCCCAGGGTCTGCGCACGACGGCCGTCGCCATCGTGCCGGTGTCCTTCGGCTTCGTCTCGCTCGGCATCCCGATGTGCACGCTCATGTTCGGCTCCTCGGGCACCAGCGAAGCCACCAACATGGGCTACATGCTGATGGCCTTCGGTCTCGGCCTCATCCCCTACTCCGTGCAGTACGTCGTCCTGCGTGCCTTCTACGCCTACGAGGACACCCGGACGCCCTTCTACAACACGGTCATCGTGGCCGCGGTCAACGCTGCGGCGTCCGCCCTGTGTTACTTCCTGATGCCCGCCCGCTGGGCCGTGGTCGGCATGGCCGCCGCCTACGGCATGGCGTACGCGATCGGCGTCGGCGTCGCCTGGCGCAGGCTGCGCAAGCGGCTCGGCGGGGACCTGGACGGCACCCGGGTGCTGCGGACGTACGCCCGGCTGTGCATCGCGTCCGTCCCGGCCGCCCTGCTCAGCGGTGCCGCCTGCTACGGGATCGGCCACACGCTCGGCCAGGGTGTCGTCGGATCGCTGGCCGCCCTGCTGGCCGGCGCGGCGGTCCTCTTCGGTGTCTTCTTCGTCGCCGCACGCCGGATGCGGATCGAGGAAGTCAACTCACTGGTCGGTATGGTGCGCGGACGCCTGGGACGCTGAGACCGGGGGTAGGCGCACAACCATCGTCCGTCCCCGTGTGTCGTGCATAGCGGCGGACTGTGGGCACAATTGGGTTCGGCGTCGGGCTGCGCGCATCGGAAGTCGGTCGGCGTGCATCGAATGGGGAGGCAGGAACGACGGTGGCGGAACGGAGCACAGCTGCCGTCGACGTGGCAGACAACAGCGGTGAGAAGCCGCTGACCGCACAGGCGGACCAGTCCACGGCCGACGGGGTGGCCAACAACCGGGAGCGGGACACGGACAGCGACGAGGCTCAGGGAAGCCCCAAGAGTGAGGAGTCCGGCAAGGCCTCGCCTCCCGAACTGCACAGCGGGCACAAGCTGGCCAGACGCTACCGCCTCGAGGAGTGCGTCACCCGTCTGGACGGCTTCAGCAGCTGGCGCGCCGTCGACGAGAAGCTCCGCCGCGCCGTCGGGGTCCACGTCCTGCCGGCGGACCACGCGCGGGCCCGTTTCGTGCTGGCCGCCGCACGCTCCGCCGCCCTTCTCGGTGATCCGCGTTTCGTCCAGGTACTGGACGCCGTGGAGGACAACGACCTCGTCTACGTCGTCCACGAATGGCTCCCCGACGCGACCGAACTGACCGCGCTCCTCGCCGCCGGACCGCTCGACGCGTACGACGCCTACCAGATGGTCAGTCAGGTGGCGTCCGCGATGGCAGCCGCCCACCGCGAGGGCCTCGCCCATCTGCGCCTGAACCCCAACGCGGTGCTGCGCACCTCGACGGGCCAGTGGCGGATCCGTGGACTGGCCGTCAGTGCCGCACTGCGGGGCATCAGCTCCGACACCCCGCAGCGCACCGACACCGAGGCCATCGGCGCCCTGCTGTACGCCACGCTCACTCAGCGCTGGCCGTACGAGAGCGACGCCCACGGCATGGCGGGCCTGCCCAAGGACATCGGTCTGATCCCGCCGGACCAGGTACGCGCCGGTGTCCACCGCGGCCTCTCCGAGCTCGCCATGCGGGCGCTCGTCAACGACGGCGCCACCGCCTCGCGCCACGAGTCCCCGTGCACCACGCCGGAGGAGCTGGTCAAGGCGATCGGCGAGATGCCCCGCATCCGCCCGCCGGAGCCGGCGTTCACCGCGCCGCCCGCGTATCAGCACACCTCGTACCAGCAGGGCACCTACGGCCGTCCGGCACCGCACCCCGGCATCACCCAGCCGGTGCCGGCCCCGCCGCCCCCGCTGCAGAGCCGCACCGGCAAGGCGCTGAAGTGGACCGTCTCCGCCCTGCTGATCGCCGCACTGGGCCTCGGCAGCTGGCAGCTGGCGGACGCGCTCATGGAGCGTGGTGGCAAGGCCGACGACCAGAACCGGACCCAGACCACGGACACCGACGACAAGAGCCCGAAGATCCCGGTGTCCGGCAAGCCGGTCGCCATCAGCGGTGCCCGGGACTTCGACCCCTTCGGTGACCAGTCCGAGAAGCCGTCCGAGATAGAGAAGGTCTACGACGGCAGCCCTTCGACGTACTGGCAGACGGACTACTACCTCAGTTCCGACTTCGGCCGCCTCAAGTCGGGGGTGGGCGTCATCGTGGATCTCGGCAAGGTCCAGCAGGTCGGAAAGGTGACTGTCACCTTCGTCGGCAGTACGTCCGTCGAACTGCGCAGCGCGGGCGCGGACGCCACCGCGGAACCGGCGTCGTTCGACGCCTACGACAAGGTCGCCGAGGGCTCCGGAACGACGGTGGAGCTCAAGCCCGACAAGGCTTTCCAGAGCCGGTACCTGCTGGTGTGGCTCACCGATCTGCCGAGGCAGGCGGACACCGGGGAGTGGCGCGGCCGACTGGCGGACGTCAAGGTGACCAGCTGACGGCATCTGCCGCGAGGAGAGGTGTTGATGGCCGACGCCACGAGTGGCGAGGGCGTAACGGATCAGGACCTCCTCGCCCGGCATGTGGAGGGTGATCCGGACGCCTTCGGTGAGCTCGTCCGCCGGCACCGGGACCGGCTCTGGGCAGTCGCCCTCCGTACCCTGGGGGACCGCGAGGAGGCCGCTGACGCGGTCCAGGACGCGCTCGTCTCCGCCTACCGGGCCGCGCACACCTTCCGAGGTCAGGCGGCCGTCACTACGTGGCTGCACAGGATCACGGTGAACGCCTGCCTGGACCGTGCCCGCAAGGCCGCCTCCCGCAAGACCGCCCCGGTCGACGACGCCGAACGCCTGGAGCAGTTGCTGGAGCCGCACGAGTCCGCGTCGGCCCCCGCCGAGCGCAACGACCTGCACCGCCAGCTCGTCGAAGCCCTGGGCACTCTGCCGGCCGATCAGCGGGCGGCTCTCGTCCTCGTCGACATGCAGGGCTATCCCGTGGCCGAGGCCGCACGCATTCTCGACGTACCGGTCGGCACCATCAAGAGCCGGTGCGCCCGTGGCAGAGCCAGACTTCTGCCGCTGCTCACCCACCTGCGCCCGGAGGGCAACGGTGGCGACGAGAAGCCCGGCTCCGAGCGGAACCGGACGCGGGGCGCATCCGTCCCACCCGCAGCGGGACCGCACCGGACGGGCCCACCGGAAGCAGGCCAGAGCGATTCAGCCGCAGTGAAGGGCGGAGGTGGACGAGCGTGACGTCGTCGACGACAGAGACGGCCGGGCATCCGGACGTCGCGGAGATCTCCGACCTCGCCGAAGGCCTCCTCCCGCCCTCGCGGACCACGGACGTACGACGGCACCTGGAGACCTGCGAATCCTGCGCGGACGTGTACGCGTCCCTGGAGGAGATCCAGGGTCTGCTCGGCACGCTGCCGGGGCCGCAGCGGATGCCCGGGGACGTGGCGGCCCGCATAGACGCCGTCCTCGCCGCCGAGGCACTGCTGAGTCCGGCCGCTCCGGCGACGTCGACAGCCGATGAAGGCGAGAGCCCCGCCCCGGACCGCGCGCAGGTTTCACGTGAAACATCGACGGCGAACCGCCCCTCCGGACGCGCCCGCACCGCCACCACCGGCCCGGGCCGCAAGGACCGCAGGCGATACGGACGGCGCAGGATCGCCGTCCTGGGGGCCGTGGCCGCGGCGGCCGCCCTGGGGATCGGCTCCGTGATCGTGTCGTCGGTCACGGGAGGCAGCCCGTCCGAGGGCACGGCCCAGGGGCAGCAGACCGCCCCCGTGGACACCTTCGCCGAGGCGAAGCTGCAGAAGCAGGTCGCCGGCCTCATCGCCGACGGACAGAGCCCGCGGAGCGGCTCGCGCACGCCGCGCAGCTTCGGCACGGAGTCCGAGACGGAGAACCACGTCTTCACCCAGCCGGCCGTTGTCGTTCCCGAGTGCGTGCAGAGGGCCATCGGCCGCGGCGAGGCGGCGCTCGCCACGGAGGAGGGCGTCTACAAGGGCAAGGAAGCCCTGCTCGTGGTGCTGCCCGACGCCCTCAACGACAGCCGGGTCACCGCCTACATCGTCGACTCGGCCTGCGTGGCCCAGCCCGCCGTCGGCAAGGCCACCGTGCTTCTCCAGCACTCCTACGCACGTCCCTGAGACACCCGCCCCCCTCGCCCGCCGTGTGCCCGGACACAGCGGGAATGCGCGCCCCTTAGGATCCGTTGGGTGGGGTGAGAGCACCGACAGAAGCTCTACCCGGCATCGAAGACGCAGTCCAGAGACGAGGAATCAAGCCGTGAGCGACGTCCGAAACGTGATCATCATCGGCTCCGGGCCCGCCGGCTACACGGCGGCGCTCTACACCGCGCGCGCGTCGCTGAAGCCGCTGGTGTTCGAGGGCGCCGTCACCGCGGGCGGCGCGCTGATGAACACCACCGAGGTGGAGAACTTCCCGGGCTTCCAGGACGGCATCATGGGCCCCGAGCTCATGGACAACATGCGCGCCCAGGCCGAGCGCTTCGGCGCCGAGCTGGTGCCGGACGATGTCGTCGCCGTGGACCTCACCGGTGAGATCAAGACGGTCACCGACACCGCGGGCACGGTCCACCGGGCGAAGGCCGTCATCGTCACCACCGGGTCTCAGCACCGCAAGCTCGGCCTTCCGAACGAGGACGCCCTGTCCGGCCGTGGCGTCTCCTGGTGCGCGACCTGCGACGGCTTCTTCTTCAAGGACCAGGACATCGCCGTGATCGGCGGCGGTGACACCGCCATGGAGGAGGCCACGTTCCTCTCCCGGTTCGCCAAGTCCGTGACGATCGTCCACCGCCGCGACACCCTGCGTGCCTCCAAGGCGATGCAGGAGCGAGCCTTCGCCGACCCGAAGATCACGTTCGTCTGGGACAGCGAGGTCGCCGAGGTCCAGGGCGACCAGAAGCTCTCGGGACTGAAGCTGCGCAACATCAAGACCGGGGAGCTCTCGGACCTGGCGGTGACCGGCCTGTTCATCGCCATCGGCCACGACCCGCGCACCGAGCTCTTCAAGGGCCAGCTCGACCTGGACTCGGAGGGCTACCTGAAGGTCGAAGCCCCCTCGACCCGCACCAACCTGACTGGCGTCTTCGGCGCCGGTGACGTGGTCGACCACACCTACCGGCAGGCGATCACCGCCGCCGGCACCGGCTGCTCCGCCGCCCTCGACGCCGAGCGCTTCCTCGCCGCGCTCACCGACGAGGACAAGGCCGAGCCCGAGAAGACCGCTGTCTGACCCCCATCCGCCTCCCCCACCAACCAGTTAAGGAGCCCGCCGTGGCCGGCACCCTGAAGCAAGTGACAGACGACTCCTTCGAGCAGGACGTCCTCAAGAGCGACAAGCCCGTCCTGGTGGACTTCTGGGCCGCCTGGTGCGGACCGTGCCGCCAGATCGCGCCGTCCCTCGAGGCGATCGCCGCCGAGTACGGCGACAAGATCGAGATCGTCAAGCTGAACATCGACGAGAACCCGGGTACGGCCGCCAAGTACGGCGTCATGTCCATCCCGACGCTGAATGTCTACCAGGGTGGCGAGGTCGCCAAGACCATCGTCGGCGCCAAGCCCAAGGCCGCGATCGTTCGCGACCTCGAGGACTTCATCGCCGACTGATGTTTCACGTGAAACACGAATGGGCCGGCCCGCCTGGGCCGGCCCATTCGTGTTGAGCCCTCTGGTGGGCCACCCTCACAGCGGCCGTAGCGCCGGCTCCTTCTGGACGGCCCCGAGCAGACGGTCCAGTGCCATCTCCACGTCTTCCTTCCACGAGAGCGTGGACCGCAGCTCCAGCCTCAGCCGCGGATGGCACGGATGCGGCCGGACCGTCTTGAAGCCCACGGCCAGCAGGTGATCCGCCGGCAGCACACAGGCTGGTTCCTTCCAGCGGGCGTCCCCGAAGGCCTCGATCGCCTTGAAGCCCCGCCGCAGCAGGTCCTTGGCGACCGTCTGCACCATCACTCGTCCCAGCCCCTGACCCTGGTAGCCCGGCATCACGAAGGCCGTCATCAGCTGCACCGCGTCCGGAGAGACGGGACTGGTGGGAAACGCCGTCGAGCGCGGCACATAGGCAGGAGGGGCGTACAGCATGAAGCCCACCGGTACGTCGTCGACGTAGACCACCCGACCGCAGGACCCCCAGTCCAGCAGGACGGCCGAGATCCAGGCTTCCTTCTCCGTGGCGGACGTCCCCGCCGTTACCGCGGCCTCGCCGCTGACGGGGTCCAGCTCCCAGAAGACGCACGAGCGACAGCGCTGGGGAAGGTCCTGAAGGTTGTCCAGCGTGAGCGGTACGAGCCGACGCCCCATGAAGGCTGTTCCTCGCTTTCCTCGCCCGTCGCGTCACGGGCGGCTGTGAGAGCACTCCGTTCCCTGAGGAGGCTGCCGATGAATCCACCGACCGCGCCCAGCCCCAGTCCCGCGCTCACCAGTCCGATGCGGCTCATCATTCGCATGGCCCCTGCCTGCCTCTCAGAGGTACTGCCGGGTGACTGCGCCGTCTCGAACGCATCGTATCCACGATGCGAGGGAGTGAGCACCGGCAGAAGGCAAAGGGCGGGCCGTGTTCCGGTATGCACCGGACACAGCCCGCCCCTAGTCAACCGGATCACCGTCAGATGATCCACCTGTCCGGAGTCAGGACTCGGACTCCTCGGCCTCACCGGCCACGAGGCCCTTCTGCAGCACGGGTCCCTCGCCGGGAGCGAGGCTGCCCAGAATCCGTTCGAGGTCTTCCAGGGAGGCGAACTCCACGGTGATCTTCCCCTTCTTCTGGCCGAGGTCGACCTTCACCCGCGTCTCGAAGCGGTCGGAGAGCCGGGTCGCCAGGTCGGACAGTGCCGGAGAGACGAGAGCACCGGCTCGCGGCCCCTTGACCCGCAGCGGCTTCTGCGGCCGGGAGCCCATCAGGGTCACGATCTCCTCGACCGCCCGCACCGAGAGGCCCTCGGCCACGATCCGGTGAGCCAGCCGTTCCTGCTCCTCGGAGTCCTCGACGGAGATCAGCGCGCGAGCGTGCCCCGCCGAGAGCACTCCTGCGGCCACACGATTCTGCACCTTCGGGGACAGCTTCAGCAGACGCAAGGTGTTGGACACCTGCGGACGGGACCGCCCGATGCGGTCCGCCAGCTGGTCGTGCGTGCAGTTAAAGTCCTTGAGCAGCTGGTCGTAGGCGAAGGCCTCTTCCAGCGGGTTCAGCTGGGCGCGGTGCAGGTTCTCCAGCAGCGCGTCCAGCAGGAGCTGCTCGTCCTCCGTGGCGCGCACGATCGCCGGGATGGCTTCCAGGCCCGCTTCGCGGCTGGCCCGGAGACGACGCTCACCCATGATGAGCTCGTAGCGCCCGGGGCTAGTCTGCCGGACCACGACCGGCTGAAGGAGACCGACCTCCTTGATGGAGGTGACCAGCTCTGCGAGGGCGTCCTCGTCGAAAACCTTGCGAGGCTGCCGCGGGTTCGGAGTGATCGAGTCCAGAGGCACTTCCGCGAAGTGAGCCCCCAGGGGAGGCGCGGGCATGCCCGCTGCGGCCGACGGCGCCGAGTCCTCTGTTTCACGTGAAACAGAGGACAGTGCGGCCACCTTCGCAGCCGCCACTCCCCGGTCGTTGGGCAGCGCGGGCACCGCCGTGGGGGAAGCGGACGTCGCATTCCCCAGGGCTGCCGAGGCCACCGACTTCTCGGTCGGGGCTGCGGGAATCAGTGCACCGAGACCACGGCCCAACCCCCTTCGTCGCTCACTCACTGGATCCCCTCCACCATGCTCGGATCGTTCTGTGCGCCGGCGTGTGCCTGAGTCGGGTCGTAGTTGACCCCCACACCCCTCAGCGCGATCTCGCGTGCCGCCTCCAGGTAGGAAAGGGCACCGCTCGATCCTGGATCGTAGGTCAGCACCGTCTGCCCATAACTCGGGGCCTCCGAGATACGGACCGAGCGCGGGATGCTCGTCCGCAGGACCTCTTCGCCGAAGTGGCTGCGCACCTCGTCCGCGACCTGTGACGCCAGCCGCGTACGGCCGTCGTACATGGTGAGCAGGATCGTCGAGACATGCAGGGTGGGGTTGAGATGCCCCCGCACCAGATCGACGTTGCGCAGCAGCTGGCCCAGTCCTTCCAGCGCGTAGTACTCGCACTGGATCGGGATCAGTACCTCCTGGCCCGCGACGAGTGCGTTGACCGTCAGCAGACCGAGGGAGGGCGGGCAGTCGATGAGGATGTAGTCCAGCGGCTGCTCGTACGCCTGGATCGCGCGCTCCAGCCGGCTCTCCCGTGCCACCAGGGAGACCAGCTCGATCTCCGCGCCGGCGAGGTCGATGGTGGCGGGGGCGCAGAAGAGGCCCTCGACGTCGGGAACCGGCTGGACGACTTCGGAGAGCGGCCGGCTCTCGACCAGTACGTCGTAGATGGACGGAACGTCGGCGTGGTGGTCGATCCCCAGCGCAGTGGACGCGTTGCCCTGCGGGTCGAGGTCGACGACCAGAACGCGGGCTCCGTGCAGCGCCAGCGACGCGGCGAGATTGACGGTCGTCGTCGTCTTGCCGACGCCGCCCTTCTGGTTGGCGACCACGATCACGCGGGTCTGCTCGGGCCGGGGCAGGCCTTCGCCGGCTCGACCCAGAGCCTCCACCGCCAACTGGGCAGCTCGACCGATGGGAGTGTCGTCCATCGGAGGCGGTGTTTCACGTGAAACATCCGCCCCCGTCGACTCGGTGCGGGGACCGGGGACCGGATCGGTCATCGGTCCCGCGATGTTGGCGTCGGACCGCAAGGATTCACTCTCCTCGACTTCAGGCTCGCATTGAACAGAGCCTCCCATGCCTTCGGGGTCGTGAACCAGTGAGGCTTGGCGTTCTGTGGAGAAATCCACCTCTGTGGACAACTCCGTACCCCGCAGGGGGGCCGAAGCCTCGGGAGAGTCCGGTTCCTCCGCCAGGGACCCGAGGGGCCTCTGATCGCGGGGTTCGGCCGCGGCGCGACCCCGACTGATGATGCCGTGCAGCAGTGAGCGACGTTTCACGTGAAACACGATGCACAGCACCCGGGGGTGAACTGCCGCGACACTCCGGCATACGTAGAGCGGGAGGCTTGTGTGGAGTACGCCGGACCGTCAGGACGACCCGGCGTTACCGCGTGATCAGCCGCGCCGTCGGCGTGCCCGTCCCGTCCGGGCCGCCTTGGCCCGCTTGGCGGCGAAGCGCACGCCTCCGGGGCTCTCCCCGACCTCGACGCGCACCACGGTGGACTGGGGATCCACGACGCCTTCCCCCACGTGCAGGATCGACGTCTCCACCGCCCCCAGCTTGCTCAGCGCCGTGGCCGCGGCCTTGAGCTCCTCCTCGGCCGTATCGCCCTTGAGGGCGAGCATCTCGCCGTACGGGCGCAACAGCGGGATACCCCAGGTGGCCAGCCGGTCCAGGGGCGCGACGGCTCGGGCCGTCACGACGTGTACCGGTGGGACCTTGCCCATGACCTCCTCCGCCCGGCCACGCACGACGGTCACATGGTCCAGGCCCAGCAGCTCCACCACCTCGGTCAGGAAGGTGGTGCGCCGCAGCAGCGGCTCCAGGAGCGTGATCTTGAGGTCGTCCCGGACGAGCGCCAGCGGGATCCCGGGCAGGCCGGCACCCGAGCCGACGTCGCACACCGTCACCCCCTCGGGTACGACCTCCGAGAGCACCGCGCAGTTCAACAGGTGCCGCTCCCACAGGCGCGGGACCTCTCGGGGACCGATCAGGCCCCGCTGCACTCCCGCCTCGGCGAGCAGCTCGGCGTAGCGGACCGCGTCCGCATAGCGATCACCGAACACCTCACGCGCCTGCTCGGGCACAGGGGGAAGCTCCGCTGCCTCCGTCACGGGGGGACCGTCCTTCCGTACCGCATCGGCGCGCCGGGCGCCGATGCCAGAACCACCAGAACTATCAGGCTGACAAAATTCGGCCCCGCCTGCGCAACAGACGGGGCCGGAAACCGTGGAGACCGATCAGGCGGGAAGCACGACGACGAAGCGCTGCGGCTCCTCGCCCTCGGACTCGCTGCGCTGTCCCGCGGCCTTGACCGCATCGTGCACGACCTTGCGCTCGAACGGGGTCATCGGCTGCAGCCGCACGGCCTCGCCGGTGCTCTTGGCCTCTGCCGCGGCCTTCGCCCCCAGCTCGGAGAGCTCGGTGCGCTTCTTGGCCCGGTAACCCGCGATGTCGAGCATCAGCCGGCTGCGGTCCCCGGTCTCCCGGTGCACGGCCAGGCGCGTGAGCTCCTGCAGAGCCTCCAGCACCTCACCGTCCCGGCCGACCAGCTTCTGCAGATCGCGGCTGTTCGAGTCGCTGATGATCGAGACAGAGGCACGGTCGGCCTCGACGTCCATGTCGATGTCGCCGTCCAGGTCGGCGATGTCGAGCAGACCCTCCAGGTAGTCCGCAGCGATCTCGCCCTCCTGCTCGAGGCGAGTCAGGGTGTCTGCACCCTCGGCAGCGGCGGAGGTGGTGCCTTCCGTCACGGGATGGACTCCTTCTTACTTCTTCGACGGGGACTTGGGCCGCTGCGGGCCCTTGCGCTGTCCGGACTGGGCCTTGCTGCGGCCACCGCCGCCGGGCTTCTGAGCGGACTTCTTGGCGGCGGGCTGGGTGCCCGGCTTGGTGTCCTCCGGCTCGTCGGACTTGGTGAGCGAGGTCTTGGGCTCGGCCTCGCCGGCCGCCTTCGCGGACTGCCGCTGGGACTTGCTCTGCCGCTTGGGCTGCTGACGCTTGGGCGTGCCCGTGGTGACGGATGTACCGTCCTCGGTCTGTGCGGCGACGGCGGCGTCGCTCTTCAGCACGGTGCCGTCGGGCTGGGCCGCGAGACCCGCCTTGTTCAGACCGTTGATGAACTTGCGCTCGAACTCGTTGCGGTCCCGGCCCTTGGCCACGATCGCCTTCACGATGGCCTTCTCGCCGCGGCCACGCGTCTTGCCGTGCTCGGTGACGTGCTTGTGCAGGCGCTCCAGGTAGGCGGCCTGAGCCTTGGAACCCGGGGTCGGGTTGTTGCGGATGACGTACATCTGCTGGCCCATGGTCCACACGTTGGTGGTCAGCCAGTAGACGAGGACACCGACCGGGAAGTTGATACCGAAGACGGCGAACATGACCGGGAAGACGTACATCAGCATCTTCTGCTGCTGCATGAACGGCGTCTTCACCGTCGTGTCGACGTTCTTGGTCATCAGCTGGCGCTGGGTGAAGAACTGCGACGCCGACATCAGGACGATCATGATGGCGGTGACGACGCGGACGTCGGTGATGGTCGACCCGAGGGCTTCGACCTTGGACGAGCCGTCCGTGAACTTCGCCGCGAGCGGGGCACCGAAGATGTGGGCCTTCTGAGCGCTCTCCAGCAGGCGTTCGTTGATCACCCCGATGGTGTCGCCCGTCGCGATGCCGTTGAGCACGTGGTACAGGGCGAAGAAGAACGGGGACTGCGCCAGGATGGGAAGGCACGAGGAGAGCGGGTTGGTACCCGTCTCCTTGTACAGCTTCATCATCTCTTCGGACTGGCGCTGCTTGTCGTTCTTGTAGCGCTCCTGGATCTTCTTCATCTCCGGCTGGAGCGTCTGCATCGCGCGCGTCGACTTGATCTGCTTCACGAAGAGCGGGATCAGGCAGATGCGGATCAGAATCACCAGAGACACGATGGACAGGCCCCAGGCCCACCCGGTGTCAGGGCCGAAGATGGCGCCGTACACGCTGTGGAACTGGACGATGACCCAGGAGACAGGTGTCGTGATGAAGCTGAAGAGGCTGGCAATCGTGTCCACTAATCATGCTCCTTGGGCATGGGACTGGGTCTCTGCGGCCGGGCCCGAGGGACTGGACGGACTCGTGGGAGAAGCCTGTCCCTCGGTGGCCGGTTCGGCGGCGGAGGGCCCGCCCCTGCGTGCACGCCAGGCGTCACGCAGCATTTCGTGCCACCGCGGGCGCTTGCGCGGCGGAACATGGTCCACCCCGCCCAGCGACCACGGATTGCACCGCAGGATGCGCCAGGCGGTGAGTGCCGTTCCCTTGATGGCACCGTGCCGGTCGATGGCCGTGTAGCCGTAGTGGGAACACGACGGGTAGTACTTGCAGACCGGCCCGAGCAGCGGACTGATCGTCCACTGGTACAGCTTGATCAGGGCCAGCAGCGGGTACTTCATCGCGCGCCCCCTCCCAGTAGCCGCTTCAGGGCGGCGTCCAGGTCTCGGGCCAGCTGTGCATGGTCGGCGTCACCCGCACCGGGCAGCGCTCGTACGACTACCAGGCTACCGGGGGGGAACAGGTCGACCCGGTCGCGCATCAGATGGCGAAGCCTGCGCTTCACCTTGTTGCGCACCACCGCGCCACCCACGGCTTTGCTCACGACGAAACCCGCACGTGTCGGGGGAGCGCTCTCCCCAGGCGCGTGCGGGTCCGTGGCACCGCTTCGAAGGTGGACGACGAGAGCCGGGCGCCCGGCCCGGCGGCCCCGTCGTACCGCGGTCGCGAAGTCCTCGCGCCGCCTCAGCCGGTTCTCGGTGGGCAGCACGATGTCATGACCTGACCGGGATCAGGCGGACAGACGGGCGCGACCCTTGCTGCGGCGGGACGCGAGGATCGCGCGGCCGGCACGGGTGCGCATACGCAGCCGGAAGCCGTGGGTCTTCGCGCGACGACGGTTGTTCGGCTGGAAGGTGCGCTTGCTCACTCGGGGGCTCCAGAAAGATTCGGGGTTGGCGGGGTGCCGTCCTGGCTGTCACCGTGCGCCCACGAGTAGCTCTCGTCACGCCCGAGTGCACCGCTTTTTCGATCACCTTGGACGTGACCTGTGCCCATCGGAGGCAGGCGGCAGCAGCCATCGACAACTCGACCTGGTTACGGTACGTGAGACTGCGCCATTCGGTCAAACCAGAGGTGACCGAGGCACACTTGTCCACAGGCTGGGGACAACGACTTGAACCCTACCGGTCGCGCTGACTACCGTGACTGAACTCCGATTCGTTCCCTTATCCCTGCCCCACCCGAGTTTCATCCCGACCCGTCCCCGAATCACACCATCGAGGGACTCGTGAGAGAGCGTGCCCT